>CBDIAZ010000001.1:0-1405742 GCA_965276585.1 Acidobacteriaceae bacterium
GATGCCGGTATCGCAGATAGCGCACCCTAGAGAGGAGAGCGGAATGAAGGGGAGGATCGGACGTCCGTACAGATGGTGCAGGATGTCCCATCCGAACGTGAAGCATCAGCCCAACTCCCGCTAAACGGTAGTCAGTGAGCGAACGGAATGCGAGCCAAAGGAAAGAGTGCGCCGTAGCCGACTTCCCAGAAGCGAAATCCGCCTCCAAAGTATACGAAGCCAGCTCCAGCTATCATCAGCGCGCTGAATTGCTGACGTGCAGGCTCCTTGAATAGCGAAGTCAGCGCGATAAACATTCCCGAAACTATGACTGGAGCGATTATATTCGCCATACCGATTTGCGGCGTCAAGATATGCATGGTTGTCCCTTCCGGAACTGGTGGGCAAATATGTCGTAGGGCTGCTGGCCTAGCAACCGAGTTTTACGATGCAAATCCTCTCTCATAACCGTTCATCGTTGAGGACTCAACACGATTTCGGCCTTGCTGTCAGCGTGACAAAGCTGACGATCATGACGATGGCGTGCATTAGGACTAGTACCATCTGAGCGGACGGCGTGACGCCCGCAAAACGAGACGAATGAGTGAAAGGACAGGCGCAAGGGTAGACCAAGCGATAGAGCGAAAACAGCTAACGATACAAAGAAAAGATTTGATCGGGGTTACGTGAGGTGATGCGAATAATCGAGTATGCAATCGAGGCGAGAACTGCACCGCCGACGTACCCGAAAGAATCGGGAGGAAGGTAAACGGCGGAAATCCTCGGGGCACATGAGTGAATCTCGGTGCTGCCGTCCCATCGCAAGGTCGATGGCAAGGGCGATCCCCCCGGCTGCAACGGTAAGAAGAAGCGTTCGAATCATCGGAGTGCCTTTGTTTTAGATGGGCGAGCAATGCGTTTCGGCTTACGCGCCGCAGAGTTCTCATTCGCAGCGAGCTCCGGACCGGTCTGCGACGGACGGCGAAGTAACCCCTCGAACGCTATATGAGCACGCTTGGTTCACTGCTGTTCGATGGCCAAGAGCCGTTGCCGCACGGGATGGCTCTGGGGTGCGTCGTCGAATTCAAACAGACCGGCCGCAATAGGGCATCCACCATGCAACCCGGCCTTTTGCGTCCATCCAAACCAGGCGTGAACGATGGCGCGTAACCGTGTAAGACCCGGTGGATTGCGCATTGCCGGTTCGATGAACGCGGCCGCGCCGACGCGCAACGTTTCCTCTAACAAGTTGAGTTGAACTTCTTCTTTCGAGCCAAAATGGGCGAAGAGGCCGCTCTTCGACATGCCCGCTCGCTGGGCGAGCACGCCGACAGTGACATCGGCAAACCCTTTCTGAGTCAGCAGATCGAGCCCATGGGTAAGGATGCGCTCTTTGGTGTCCTTCATATTTTTATAATAACACGAACGGTCGTGCTAATATTTACTCAATCGAGGACTTTGTCAGCCTTGGCTGCTTCTTCCGTCTGTTCCTGTAGCCGAGCCTACAGATCAAATACAAACGTCTTGACTAACCAAAATGAGGATCAGATGAATCGACGCGAGTTCAACAATGCATCGGCAAGCGCTGCGCCAGTCTCTTTATCTCTGGCTTCTCAAGATGCGATCGGGCAGGAGAACAAAGATGATAACGGTGCCACGCAGAGTCAGCCAGAGCCCCTTCAAGTGGGGATGTTGCTTTATCCAGGTGTAACGCTTCTCGATCTCATTGCTCCACAAACCGTCTTGTCTGGTTTTTCAGATATCCATCTCGTCTGGAAATCGACTGATCCCATAACTTCCGACACTGGCATCGAGATACGACCAACCACAACATTGAAAGATTGCCCAAAAGACCTTGACGTACTTTTCGTTCCCGGAGGACCGGGCATGATCTCGGTCATGAGGGACGCAGATGTGCTCACCTTTCTTTCCGAACGGGGCGCTGACTCCAAATATGTAACCTCCGTGTGCTCCGGCTCCATCATTCTCGGCGCCGCTGGACTTTTGCGAGGCTACAAGGCGACCTCGCATTGGGCAGCAAAAGCTTTCTTGCCCATGTTCGGTGCAGAGCCCGCGGACGGACGAGTCGTCATCGATCGAAACCGCATCACTGGTGGAGGAGTCACCTCCGGAATTGACTTTGGGTTGATCCTGCTGGCACGCCTGCGTGGAGACGCAGTGGCTGAGAGTACCCAACTTGCCATTGAATACGATCCACAGCCGCCTTTCCATACTGGCTCTCCAAGGTACGCGCCCACAGAAATGACCCAATCAGTCTTGAAGGCTTTTGAACCTTTGGATCTACAGATCCGGCAGATCATTGCGGAACTACATGCCGCGTGTTGAATTTCTTCTAATTGTCGTCATCAGAAGACATGCCCCTGAGAGCGGATTCATTCAAGAACTCCGTTCTTTCGGATCGATCTAACAAAGGCAATCGCAACAATATCAACAAAGGAGTAGACACATGAAAGTTTTCCTTACAGGCGCAACGGGATTCATCGGCTCTGCAATCGTTCTGGAACTCATTGAAGCAGGCCATCAGGTGCTTGGACTTGCGCGTTCAGAGGCGACCGCAGAGTCTCTTATTGCCGCCGGTGCTGAAGTTCATCGAGGAAGTCTCGAAGACCTGGACAGCCTTCGCAGCGGTGCCGGCAAGACCGATGGTGTGATCCACTGTGCTTTCGGCAACGACTTTTCAAAAATTGCGGCGAGCAGCGAACAGGAGAGCCGGGTGATCGCCGCTCTGGGCGACGAGCTAATGGGTTCGGATCGCCCCCTACTGATCAGCTCGGTGGCCGCGATGGGTATCGCTACGCCGGGTCATCTGGCAACGGAGGACCACTTCGATCCCAGTGAACCGTTCCATAGTGTGAGAGTCACAGAAAAGGCAGGAGCTGCTGTTGCGGATCGCGGGGTCAATGTCTCAGTGGTTCGCCTTCCTCAGGTTCACAACGCGACCAAGTATGGTCTGGCGACTTTCCTGATTCAGGTGGCTCGACAAAAGAAGATTTCAGCATACATCGGTGATGGTCTAAATCGGTGGGCGGCGGCGCATGTCCTTGATGTAGCGCATCTTTACCGGCTTGTATTGGAAAAGCATGAGGCGGGGAGCAGGTATCACGCCGTCGCAGAAGAAGGCATACCGCTGCGTCAAATCGCGGAAGTGATTGGCAAAGGTCTGCAGGTTCCTGTGATCAGCCTCTCTCGAGAAGAAGCCCAGTCCCATTTTGGCCCGACAGCAATGCTCGTTTACGCAGATATGGCGGCTTCAAGCCGACAGACCCAACATCGGCTGGGGTGGCACCCGACTGGTCCGGGACTCATTCATGACTTGGAGCAGACGCATTATTCGTAAGTGGCACTGTGTTCCTGCTGTACCGAGGAGAACCCGGAAACACCACACTATTGTTGAAGGTGCTCAAGCATGAGGACGACGATCTATCTCCCTACTGCTCGCGGTCTGTCCGTGATTGCGGGTTCCGATGGAAGCTGGCACGGCACAGTTCGCTTGGAGGGCAAACAGATTCAGTGTGTTGCCGCCACCTCCAATCGAAACAAAGTCGTTTACTGCGGAACATTCGGCGATGGGATGTTCAGAAGCGACGACGGGGGTGTGATTTGGAGTGCGATCAGCGGTTTCCCTCACTCAAATGTGACGGCGCTTGCAGCATGTGACTCCGGTTCAGTCTATGCGGGGACCGAGCCGAGCGCCATTTTTCGATCTGACGATAGTGGCGAAACATGGCAGGAACTCTCCACGCTGCTGACATTGCCTTCAGCGAAGGAATGGAGCTTCCCACCACGTCCAGAAACACATCACGTCCAATCAATTCTTCCGGATTTGACAAAGCCGCGTCGTTTGCATGTCGCTATTGAGGCCGGAGCGCTGTTGCGCAGCGATGATGCGGGAGGGACATGGCGCGACCGCATTCCGAGCGGTCCAAAAGACACCCACTCTCTTGCGGTTCATCCGCAGAAGCCTACCTTCCTACACTCGGCTGCCGGCGATGGCTATTTCGAGAGCGTCGACGACGGCGATAGCTGGCGACGTATAGTTGACGGCTTGGAGCACCGGTACTGTTGGAGTATTGCCGTCAGCATAACGGATCCGATGACCCTCTTGCTCTCAGCTTCCAATAGCGCATATGCAGCGCACTTCAAAGAGTCAGCCCTTTCCTATATCTATCGCCGTACTGCAAATGAAGAGTGGCGGCAAGTACGGCATGGTTTGCCCAAGCCTCAGGGATCGCGGATCCCGGTTCTGGCCGCGAGTATTGTCGAACCTGGAGTTTTCTACTTCTCCGCTGACGGAATGATTTTTCGATCGGCGGACGACGGCTTGCGATGGCGGCAGCTAGCCATCCAGTGGAGCGGCAAAGCGGCGGCTGAGCACTCGGTAGATATGGCGATCGTCGAGGAGGACTAACTGAATGAATCACAAACATGCTTTCAGGTCCGGATTTACGTGGTGCAGACATCGGGAAGCTGGAGGTAGCGCCGGCTTGTCGCAAGCCGACTGTCGTGCTTTGTGGCTTGAGATAACTCGCTCTTGAAGGTCTTGGTAAAACATCCTTCAAGCCCCAACGGTCAAACATCTTCTGCGGAGAACGGGAAACGTCTTGGATGGTTGAGCCATTCCGCTACGAGGAGGCGAGCCTTTATGGAACACAACAGCAACGCACCACAATCTCCGCTGCTCCATGTTCATGTTTGTCTATATTGCGCGCTTGCATTCCGCAGAGAAGAGGTTGAAGGTCGCGTACATACGAATGGGCTCTTTGTCTGTCCCAAATGCGGGACAGAAGGACCTTTGAATATCGAAATTCGTGAAGTAGGCATTGGCGATACGCCCGTGCGTTACACCCGATAAATTACATGGCAAGCGGAAGCTTCCTCTGAGAAACTTGACCGACGACGCCGAACTTCCTTCCGGCACCCTTAACAAATTCATTCACCAGTCGAGATCTGCTGTCTGCGCGCATCGCCAGACTGGTGACGAGACGGAGACGATGCTCAGCCAAGGGTCGCATCGTAATGCCATCACGAGCAATTTTCCATGCTGCCCAGCGAGGCAGGAACGCAAGTCCCTGATGTTCGCGGATCAATTCTGAGGCTTCTTCGGGGCTGGTGAAGTCAAAAATGTCTGATGGATAAGCACCTATGTCCGCGCCAACGGATTGAATCGCATCGTGCAAATACGCATTCGCATGCTTGCCCAACATTATCCAGTTCCGCATGTGCATCTGCTCCAGGCGAACCTCTCGGTGCGCCGACAAGTCGTCCTCCATGGACATCACGACGTAAATGGGATTGTCTGCGATATTCAGAAGGCTGAGCTGTGGTTTGTGGGGTACGCCGGTTATCACGGCTAGCTCCAGCGTTCCCGCGCCGACCTGGCGGGCTAGCTCATTGGAGTAGTTGCTCCAGAGCTTGATCTTCATCTCGGGAAACAGGGAGAGATGAATGGAAAGTAGCGTTGAAATGAGAATCGGGTCAGTATAAGAAGACTTGCCGATGTTGAGGATTTCGCTCGGCCCATTGAGGACCGCCCGGGCAGACGAAACCGCCCTTTCAGCGGAGGAAACGACTTCTTGAGCCTCGGCAATGAGAACTCGGCCCGCATCGGTGAGTTCAGCGACCTGATGATTGTGTTTGAAGACTTGGAAGCCGAGCTGACGCTCCAGTTTCAATATCTGCTTACTGAGCGTGGATTGGCTCATGTTCAGCCTCTCGGCTGCTCTTGAGAAGTGAAGTACCTCAGCAAGCACAATTGCCGATTGCAACAACCGAATATCCGGTAATACCATGACTATCCTCCAAGGCGCGGATTCTGGGAGGGACATCAAGCACTTCAATGCGTGCGGAATCAACCGCCGAATGCACATGATTGTAATCCTTAGTCGCGTCCAGTGCCCCGCATGGCGAGCCACGGTATTGCGGCGTCATTCCAAAATGGAATGACGCGCGCTCAAAATTTCATTGGACGATTGGCCCTCCGAGGGCGAACCTCGCCTTGTAAACAAGCGGGCAAGGATTCGCCTGCGGAGAGGAGTCACCATGTTCGACGAGAAAAAGCCACCGGCGAGTACAGCAACACCCGATGGCCGCCCGCGAATCGACCGCGAGCCATTGCTCGACAGTCATCAGGCTGCGGCCATTCTTAAGGTTCATCCGAGGACGCTTCAGCGGCTTGTCCATCGTGGCGAAATTGCTGCGGTGCATGTGGGCAAGCTGTGGCGTTTTCGCGCAACTGCTTTGACCGCGTGGATCGACAGGGACATAGCGAGCTGAAATCCGAAGCACAGCGAACTCGAAGGTTTTGTGATGATTTTCCCGCGTGATAGCGTTACGCTGATGACAGCTATCCGTGCCGGGAAATCAAGGGAAGGCACCTTGATGGAACGAGCATGTTACCAATTCGGAAGTTTAACCAGAAAGAAGCGGGCGAAGGGTTCAGACACCTGGGAGTTTCGGTTCTACGAAGCGTCAGAGCAGGGACAACGAAGACGGAAGTCTTGTATTGTCGGCAACGTCGCACAGTATCCAACCAAAGCTCAGGCGCAGAAAGCAGTCGAAGCTCTTCTCCTCAAACTCAACTCTGAAACTCCACAGCAGCGTATGGCCGTGGTGACGTTTGGCGCAATATGTGACCGTTACCTTCAGGAGGAAATGCCGGAACGGTATTCCACCTCGAAGTCGTACCGATCCAATATCAAACTTCACCTGAAGCCGCGCTGGGGTGAGTATCTGCTCGACCGCATCCGTCCGATGGCGGTCGAAGATTGGCTGAAGAAGCTCCCTATGGCTCCGAAGTCGAAGACCCATATCCGAAGCGTGATGCACCTGATGTTCGAGTGTGCGACACGCTGGGAACTTTTCAGTGAGCGGAGAAATCCCATTGCGTTGGTTCGCGTGAAAGATGGCTCGAAGCGTCGGCGGCGTCCAGCGATTCTGACTGTGGACCAGTTTGAAACCATCGTTGCGTTATTGAAGGAACCGTATCGCACGATGGCGTACATCGCCCAATGCCTCGGTCTTCGCGTAAGCGAGATCGCGGCGCTTCAGTGGGACGACTTCGATTTTGAGAAGAATCAGCTTCTCGTTCAACGGAGCATCGTGAACGGGAACGTGGATGATGTCAAAACCGAATACTCCCAGGACTATGTTCCGTTGCACCCGTCGCTGACTGAGGTGGTCTCGGAGTGGAGCAAAGAATCCGTGCCGACAGAAGAAGGCTGGGTCTTTGCCAACCCGATCACCGAGAAGCCTTATTTCCCGACGGAGATTCAGAGGCGACACATCCGGCCTGCCGGATGGTGTCTGGTGGAGTGCCCGAAGTGCGGTGCTAGTGTTGGCGTCTGGTGCAGCCAAGACAAGCCCACGCCGAACGGCGCTCGGCTGCCGATCCACAAAGAGCGCCGGGCCGCAGCCGGGAAGTACAGCTCTATCGGCTGGCACACGTTCCGCCACACGTACCGTTCGTGGCTGGACGAGACCGGAGCGCCGATGAAGGTGCAACAAGAACTGATGCGTCATGCCTCGATCCAGACTACGATGAACGTCTATGGACAGGCCATGTCGTCATCGAAGAGAGAAGCGAATGGGAAGGTCGTAGAGATGGTGCTCAAGCCGCTGAAAGCGAGCGCCTAAACTATGAATTTTCTTATTGGGAGATATTGGGAGTCTGTCGGTAGCACCGGATTCCCGTAAGTTGTTGATTCTTTGGTTGCGGGGGTAGGATTTGAACCTACGACCTTTGGGTTATGAGCCCAACGAGCTACCGGGCTGCTCACAAAAATTACAACAGTTCCCATGCATTCAGCGAAAGATATCGTCCGCCCAACAGCGACACATCTTCGTTGATGGACATCGATTTTTTCCCAGCATTCCCCCGATAGCTGCGGACTCCACTCGATTCAACTGTTGTATGGGTTTTGGTGCGCCCGGCAAGATTCGAACTTGCGACCTAACGCTTCGGAGGCGTTCGCTCTATGGAAAACAAGCGTTCGGTCTGGGTGCCCACTGTTCCAATAGCAGGAACATCTAGCGATGAAGCTTCCTAAGACTACAACTTTTTACAAAGCTGTCAAGAAGAAAAAAGTAATCATTTAGCTGACCTTGCCGGTGATTCTCTCCTGCCGCTTCTTTTCCAGCCGATTGCGTTCGTAGATCGCTTGACACTTTTTACATTGGCGCTTGCCGTCTGGACGGACATACAGATTTTCTCCGCTCATCCTGTGGCGCCGTCTGCAGTGAGTACTGTGAATCGCGACCATGTTTAGAATGTACAGGGAACTTACATGGAATGCAAGAGCGAAATAATATAGCAAGAAAATTAGTAATTAGATGGTTAACTTTGGCCCATGAAGGCGACTAGATAACTACTCCATTGACGACCTTGCGCCCGAAGATGGTGACCACGCGGGGATGATTGGGCTGCGCGGAGGGCGGTATTTGGGCTGGTGGATACCAACCCGTCTGAGGTTGCGGCTGGAAGGGAATGGTGGATTGATACCATCGTCGCTGTGCCCCTATCGACACATGCGTATAATGGCGGCTCATGCGGTCGGATGTGTGGCCGGCCTTACTCTTGATGAGTGCGATGGGAGCGCCGGTTTCAGCCAGCCGCGTGATCGCCGTATGCCGGGTATCGTAAATGCGAAACCAGGTTAATCTCGTTGCTTTTCGTACTTCTTCCCAGCGGCGTTTCAGGCCGCTGACAGTCATAGGACGTTCCGGTACGTGGGATTGTTTTTTGGGATTGAAAAAGGGAAACAGGTAATGCTGTGGATGGACGCTGCCCAGATCTTTCGCGCGTTCCAGTAGCTGCTCCAATGCCCAGAGGCAATCCGCAGTTTCGATGGCGATGGAACGATGCCGACTTTTGCATTTTGCTCCCGCCCAGGGCACGGAAATCATCTGGTGATGCAAATTGACATCGCCGATCCGCAATGCTCGCAATTCATTCGTGCTGCACGTTGTATGGAATGCCACGATCGAATACCAGTGGATGATGCCCCAGCGTTCCTGAGAGCGGGAAACTTCCAGCCACAGGGTCTGCTCCTCCGGCGTCAGTGCGCGCGGCGTTTCCGAAGATTCTTCGGTGAGTTTGCGATATTTCCAGAAGAGGGCCAGCTCCGGTGTCCACGCCTGCGCCATGCGCATGATGCGGCCCAGCGTTGATAGTTCCTGATTGGCCTGTTCGGGTTTGACAGGACACGGCGTTTTGCCTTTCGCTGGAATAACCTTGTCGCCCACAATGCGATCTTTCTTATCCTGGGGGCGCCGAAAGCGAATGAAGGGCTCCGCGCCATTGACTCGCGCGACTTGATAGCCGCGGAGATTGCCTTCATGGATATCGTTCAACTTCATTCCATGAAAGAACAGGTCGAGAGAATCAATGTTGCGCTGATAGGAAATCAGGGTGTTGTTGCGCACATACTGCGCGGTATGTACCGCGCCCGGTAACTGCTCGATCTTGCACAGTTGCATAAAAAGAGTGGCCGCTTCTTCGAAAGGAAGATCGGCAGATAAGGCAGAAATATACATGTGTCGCAGCTCATTGCACGCCGGGCATTCGTGGTGTATCAACGTGTGTTGTTGGATTTGCTGCGAAACGTACTCTTTTTTCATATCCCCTGTCACATTACGAAAGTCGCATACCTATCGTAATTACATTTGGATGCGCGGGAAAAGCCGTTCCGCACCCATTTCGGTGCATTCTTTCGTAATGTTTGCAACAGGTTACGCAAGATGTTGCGGTTGGGGATGGAAACTGCGCATTTTGTTGGCTTGACGCCGAGCGAAGGATTCGTTGACAGCAACTTTCCTTGCAACGGCTGAACACTACGCGCGCGTTGGGGAAAGCGGGAGTGATTTCCGGGCGTAAGTCGGCTTTTGGCGTGGCGGGCAAAAAATAATCGCCCGAGTTGCGAAATCAGCGCTGCTTTGCCTGACCCGGGGCGTCGTTCACCGCACCCAGCCCGTGTTCGGGCTTGTCGATCGCTCGACAGGATAGCCGTCTGGAGAGCCGTCAACTCCTACACCGGCGCTGATGCAACTGGGAGTGCTTGTGCATCGGTTGTACCGCAAATAGTTTTCTATTGCAAGCGACCACTCTCTGTGGTATATCTCATTTCGTAAGTTCCCACCTGCCGCACGTCGCCTGGCGTGCCCGCGTTGTCGGTTGACGCGGACTGTTCCGAAATCCCTGTTCGCACGACTGGGGGGTTGCGTCCCAGACTAAAAAACGCGCAGATCAATCCCTACGCCAGAGGTGTCTCTACCCATGCCTGAACGGTATGCGCGCTGTTTTTCGCCAGGGGTCAACTATCGCAGCCAGGACTATGTGCTGATCCGCGTGGAGGATGCGCGCGAGATGGTCAATGATGGCCTGGCAGAGCTGGTAAATCGCGGCAAGGATATCCGCATGTTTTCGCGGGCGATTATCAAGTTGCGGGACCGGAGCTGTTCGTGGTCGCACCGGCTCGTTGACTTGATCGCCGATGGAAACGTTGCGGCAAAAAATCTGCTGGAAGCGTGGGACACCGAAATGCTTGATTCTCGTTCGCCTCTGGGTCGCACGATGTGCCCGCTTGAGGTTAAAGCAGCGTGAGCGGCGCGAATCTTTGTCCCCCCAGCAATGGCGGCCTGCTGAATGTCTCGCTGGCTGCGTCGATGGCGTTTCCGGCGGCGATGGTGCGTGAGATCAAGACCTGCGAGTTGTGCGGCGTGCAGTTTACGCGCATGGCCATGGCTCGCACGCGGGAATGTAGCCGCTGTCGCGAGCGGTTGGATCTGCAGGCGAAGGCGGAAGAAGCGGCGCGGGTGAAGTTTCGCGAGAGTCCGAAGCGACCCGGGAGACCGCGATCTGCAGAGATTCCGGCATCCGATCCGGCCTACCAAAAGGCGTATCGCGCGGCCCATCGGGAAAAGCTTTTGGCGCAAGCGAAAGCGCGGTATGCGGCCAACGTGGAAGCGCGACGCGCGTATCGGCGCGCGTATCGGCGCGAGTACATGCGAAATTGGCGCAAGAAGGTGGCCGCGTGACCCTGCTACCCGGCCCAAAACTCAATCTGGAGTCCAGCATGGATTTGACGATCGAGCAGACGATCCTGCTGAAACTCCATGAATTGCAATCCTCCTCGGATGATCTCAAGGGACAAGTGCGAGATATGCGCACGATCATGATGGGCGACGGCAAGGGCGAGACGCCGTTCGGACGGCTGCCGATGGTCGAGAAGCGTCTGGACAAAGCCTGCGATCAGATTTCTGCGCTGGAGACAGCGCATGCGGAGAGCAAGGCGGTCAATGCAGCCTATGCGAAGATGGCGCGCGGTGCGGCCGGCGTGGGCGGGTTTCTGGCCGGGCTGATCGGTGCAGCTGCAACGCTGCTCACAAATTTTCTGTTTCACGCGAGGTAAAGATGATTTCGTTATTGATTATGCTGTTGATCGTGTTGCTGGTGGTAGCGATCGTGTTCTGGATTCTGAGCCTGTTTCCGCTGCCGCAACCATGGCTGAACGTGGCGCGCGCGATTGTCGGACTGATCTTCCTGATCTGGCTGCTGGGCTACATGCTGCCGCTGACCGGACACCTGCTGCGCTAATGGCAAACGTACAGGTAGCGATGGAGTACGTGCTGAAGCTGGAGGACGCCACCCTCTCCGGCGTTATCAGCGAGATTCCCGGCGATGCCGGAGGCAAGACGCGCTATGGATTGGCGAGTCGCTGGCATCCGGAACTGGCTGGCGTGGGATTTTACGGCCCGATGGATAAAGGCAGCGCGCTGATCCTTGCGGGCAAGACGTTGACCGAGCAGTATGCCGATCCGATGCAGGTTGCGGCCATCAACGATCAGACGCTGGCGAATGTCTTTCTGGCCTATGGCGTCAACGAGAATCCTGTCGAGGCGATCAAATCCATGCAGGATGCCTGCAACCGGGTGTATCCGCAGTCGCAGGGGATTTCGATTGACGGCGTGATGGGACCGGCGACGATGCAGGCGATCAATCGCGTGATGCCGCTGACGCTGGTGAACGCGTTCCGGCTGGCGATGGTGAAGCACTACGCGGCGCACGCTGCCGACAATACGCTGCGCGGGTTGATTCGCCGGGCATTGGCTTGATCATGCTGTTGCCGGCTGACGTGGAGCAGTATTGGCGGATCCGCAACAATCCTTTCCATCGCGACGGGTTTCGGATGGAAGACGCGATTGTCTATTGCGATGAGATTCGGCATGAGCTGGCGCGGCTGGATGAGCGCAGCCAGTTTATTTTGCAGGCGGAAGCGGCGGGATTCACGCAGCGGGAGATGGCGGCGATATGCGGCGTTCCGTGGCGCACGATGGTGCGATGGATCGCGAAGTTTCGGGATGCGCAGCGGTTTGACGCTTAGGAGGATGGCATGGTCTATTGGGCGATTTTTTGGGGTGTGATGGCGTCTCTGTTGATGATCATCGTGATCGTCGATAACAAGCGTTATCAGAAGCGGCTCAGCAGCAAGAATCGCTGCATCGATCTTCTCCGCGGCGAACTGAAGCGCGTGGCCGAGAGTGCGCAGCAGGAGCGTGAGGAGATTGTGACCTTGCGCGGCAAGCTCGACGATGCTCAGGCCGATGTGATCCGGCTGACGCGGGTGGTTGAGGAGAAGAATGCGGAGTTGGATCGGGTGACGCGCAAGCCTGGTAAAGGCGGCAAGGTCGCGGGGGCGAAGTGAGCTTCGTCAAGGCTATCAATTCAATTTCTAGCCAGTGGTGGGCTGGTTTCTTGCTCATCATCGGTGTGAGCACGCTATGGCTGGGGAACTTTGCTCACACCCAGCAAGTGGCTGCAGCTTTGGTTGCTGCCGGTGGTGGCATGGTTGGCGGTGCCATGATCTTGTTTCAGCACCAAGTCAAAGAAAGCCCAGCAGCAGATTCAGAAACTACCACCACAATTTCAAGCGTTCCACAGGAGAAATGATATGAGCACAGTACCCGTAATTACCGCAACCGCTGTACCGGCGAAGGAAAGCGGCTTGCAGAAGTTTGAAAACATCCTCACCGGCATTGCCGATGGCCTGCAAAAGACGGAGAACGCCATCGTGAATGTCACTGGCGCGGAGGCCTCGGTGATTACCGCGTTGTTGCCTCCTTCACTGTCGACGCCGATTCTGGCCGCGCAGAAGATTGCCGCATCGACCTTTGCCGCGATGGTTGCGCAGGAACAGGCGATTGGCGCGAGCACCGTGCCCTACGCGCAGAAGGTTGCAACCATCGTTGCGCTGCAAGGTGCGGAACTGGCAAAGATACTGGCCGGTGCCGGCCTCGAAAGCGGACAGAGTGCGATTCAGACCATTGTCGAGACGGCTACCGGAATCTCGACGATCGGCAAGATCACGGGTACGCCGGTTTCCCCTACTGCCGTGAATACGGGTGCGTAAACAAGTTCGCAGCGAATCGCAGTGAGGGAGCCACAGCCGCTTATGGCTAACGGATCAGGTGACTCGCCTGCTTCGCTGCAATTCGTAGATGCCGGCTCAGGTCTACGAGAAGTGTAATCGGGTAATGCAGAGAGCATCCCGAGACTGGGCTCCAAATTCAAGGTGACCATGCCCGACTGGACAGCAAAGGACAAAGCGGCGGAACAGGCAGAAGAGATGGCTCCGCTCGAATTGTCGGACTCGAACCCGTACATTGCGGAAGACATTCCGTGGCCGGATACGTGGCAGAAGGCGTGGGGATGGATCAAGCGGAAGGTGACGCGTGGCACGACCCTACCAAGATTATGAGGTGAAGCGTTCATATATTCCTCGCTTCGATGCGGAAGGTAGAAAGCTGTGCGTCATGCACGGCTGCCCAAATGTTCTGAAGGGTCGGCAGGAACGCTGGTGCAGTCAAGAATGTGTCTATAACGCGCTAGCTACTTACGATTGGAGTGTCTGCCGAAAACGCATTCTCCGACGCGATAAGTTCACCTGTCGCAAATGTGGAGTCAAGAGGGATTGTGAAGTCGATCACATCACTCCAATATGCGAAGGGGGCAGGCTCTGCGACCCCGAAAATCTTCGCACTCTTTGCATTGTTTGTCACAAGAAAGAAACCGCAGATTTGGCGAAACGCCGAGCGCATAGGCGACGCGAGAAAAGGATGCAGGAACAAGGATTGATGGTGTTCGCATAATGGCAACCCACATCGATAGCGTAGCCAGTTCGGATATCCACCGCGCGACGAAGGACGAACTGTACCATGCCATGCGGGGCGGCGATCTGGTGTTCTGCTCCGGTGCGGATGGCATCAGCGTCCCAATTGAGCGGGAGACGAACTCGCCCTTCAGCCATGTGCTGATGGTGTGGCTGCCGCCGTGGTCGACGCAGTGGCTGACGCTGGAATCCACCATCGATAAAGGAGTGCATGTTGGTCGCTTTGGAGATTACGCTGACAATTATTCTGGCGATCTTGTGTTGGCCCGTCGGCCCGCGCTTACGCTGACGCAACTTTACGTCGAGTTGAATACCGGCTTTGCGCTGCTCGACGATAAGTACGACTGGATTGAAGAAGTGTCCATTGCGGCGCGCAAGGCAAAGCTCTTCTCGAAGCTGCCGGTGATCAAGCCGAAAGCGGAATTGTACTGCAGTGGGCTGATCCAAGCAATCTCAGTGAACACCTTTCCCTTTGTGAAAAGTAGCCCAGACTGGCTGACGCCCGAAGAAATATATACAGACCCGTCAGTGGAACCAATATGTGCGCTGCTCAGATGATTTCAAATCCTTGCCAATGTGGATGTGGGCAAGAGGCAGGCTTCGCGAGAATAACAATCAACAGGATTGGCCAAAAGAAAGGCGATCCACTTCGTTTTTTGCGCGGGCATTGTTTTCGCAAGCGAGATTGCTTCGATGTGGTGAATTGTGGATATAAGACGCCATGTCATTTGTGGAAGCTTGCGGTTGATCGGGATGGCTATGGCCGCTGCAGGCGAGGCTACGCCATGACAAATGCGCATCGCAAATTTTATCTGGATGCTGGTGGAATTATTCCGCATGGAATGACCTTAGATCATCTCTGCAGGCAAAAATCGTGCGTCAATCCGGAACATCTTGAACCTGTAACGAGCGCGGTAAACATCAAGAGGAAGCCATCTATCAAAGTAACCGCCAAGATGGTTCAAGAGATTCGCGGATTGCGCTATGAAGGTGTTCGTAATCGGAAAATCGCGGAAAAATTTGGTCTTAGTGAGACTTATACCTCGGCGATAGCACGGGGAAAATATCCGACTCCAGAACAGATTTATACCGATACCAGCGTGGTGCCGGTTTGCGCGCTGGTGCGGGAATAGCAAGTTTGCAGCGGTCTGAACGTGCGCTGGCGTTTGGATAAAAATCGGGTCATCGTAATCAGTCGCCCTGAGTTGCCGCTGCAATTCAATTTGAGGGAAATGGAATGGCTTACGACGCGGAGAAAGCGAAGGCGGTTTGCGATTTGCTGGCCGAGCAGGAGAGTGCGAAAAGCTTGCGGCAGGCGTGCGCGATTGTCGGGATGCTGCCCAGCACCTTTCTCTACTGGTGCGATCAGCACAAAGAGCTGGCCGAGATGTATGCGCGTGCGGACAAGATCGCGACCGACCTGGCGTTTGAAGAGTTCAACGCGCTGAACGATGAGGAACCGCCGAGAGTTGAGGGGCGCGTCGATGCTGGCTGGGCAAATTGGAACCGGACGCGGCTCGATAACAAGAAATGGGCCATGAGCAAGCGGCGGCCAAGCAAGTATGGGGACAAGGTGCAGCAGGAGATCAGCGGTCCGGACGGAGGCGCAATTCCATTAAGCCTGGAGATTGACCTATGAGTACATTGACGGCGAACGCACGCAAACATATTGCGCCGCAGAACTTCGCTTTAGGTAAGGGGCGCTACCCAATCGAAGACAAGTCACACGCGCTTGCAGCAGAACGCGATGCATCGCTGTATGCCACGCCAGCACAGAAGGCTGAAGTTGACGCCAAGGTGACGGCGAAGTACCCCGGCTTGGGCAGCGGTAAGAAGTCTCTTTATTCGAAGGAGTAACCCGTGAAGATCAGCGAGCTTATCAAGCCCACTGATCGCCAGAAAGAATGCCTTAGAGCATTGCGACTGTTCCGCTTCGTGCTGTATGGCGGCGCGATGGGCGGCGGCAAAAGCTATCTGCTGCGCTGGTGGTGTGTTCTCCAGTGTATCTACTACTTCACGCGCTATCGCATTCGCAACGTGCGTGTTGGCCTGTTTTCGGAAGACTATCCGACGCTGGTCGATCGCCAAATCAGCAAGATCAAGTTCGAATTCCCTGGGTGGCTGGGCAAGATCAGCGAGTCGCGTACAGAGGGATTCAATTTCAAGCTGTGCGATGCGCTGGGCGGCGGCACAATTGCCTTTCGCAACTTGGACGATCCGAGCAAGTACAACTCGGCTGAGTTTGCTTCAATTGCCGTCGAAGAGTTGACGAAGAATAAGGAATATGTTTTCCACGAGCTGCGCAAGAGAATGCGCTGGCCGGGAATTCCAGACGAAGATACGCGCTTTCTCGGTGCGACGAATCCGGGTGGACCGGGCCATGCATGGGTGAAGCGCTTCTGGTTGGACGATGATTTGCCGCCTGAGATGGCTTCGATTGCTGGGCAGTTTGCCTATGTGCAATCGAAAGCCCAGGACAATCCGCACTTGAGTGCGGGCTACTATGAAAGCCTCTTAACGCTACCTTCCGAGATGGCGAAGGCGTATGCCGAGGGCGACTGGGATCTGTTCGCGGGGCAGTATTTCACGGAATGGCGCAAAGAAGTCCACGTCGTCGAGCCGTTCGAGATTCCGTGGTTTTGGAAAATTGAGCGCTGCGGCGACTGGGGAGAAGCCAAGTCCTGCGCGTATCTCTGGGTTGCGACCAACCCGGAAGGATACAAGTACGTCATCGGCGAAGTGGCCGGCGAAGGAATGCGCATTCAGGAGCAAGCAATGCGCATTCAGTTGTTTGAAGCTGGCAAGCGAGTTACGAAGGTTGGAGTTTTAGACTCTGCCTGCTGGGATATCACCGGGCGGGCGCAGTCGATTGCCGATCAGTTCATGGATTACGGCGTGCGTTGGGCGGCGTCGGCTAAGGGGCCGGGTAGTCGCGTCGCTGGATGGAACATGCTGCGCAAGTTGCTCCACTTCGAGCGCGATGCAGGCGGCAAGGTCATCAAACAGCCAAAATTGAAAGTGTTCGCGACCTGTCAGTATCTGATTCGCACATTGCCAACGTTGGAGCACGACAAGAATAAGCCGGAAGACGTGAATTCCGACGGCGAGGATCACGCTGCGGACGCGCTGCGATATCACCTTGTGGGGCCATCGGACGCGCCACAGACGCCGGCAAGCGAGATGACCGACGAAGAAGCGGCGTTGCTGCGCCAGGCTGACAAGCGATTTATGGAGGCCATGCGATGAGATGCCAAGCTGCGCGGGGCGTT
The DNA here is from genome assembly GCA_965276585.1 of Acidobacteriaceae bacterium. Classification (GTDB taxonomy): domain Bacteria; phylum Acidobacteriota; class Terriglobia; order Terriglobales; family Acidobacteriaceae; genus JAKAAZ01. The sequence goes on from CBDIAZ010000001.1 coordinate 17,432, forward strand.
TGCGATCCAGCATGGCGGGGGCGTGTTCGCGGGTGAGAATCTGCGCGAATTGTCATCGGCTAGACAGCCCGATGCTGGACAATGCAACGCCATGCGACTGCGCCGCCGAGCGTTGGGAACCGGAAGCGCATCGGACTGAGTGCAATGCGCTGGTGCACGATGTGGTGTTGTATGTCGTGCGTGTGCCCAAGGCGGATTTGACGGTTGCCGGAAACCTCTCGACGTTCTTTACCGATCGCGGATGGCGCCTGAAGCGAGACGGCAATCGCTACTACCGCGGCAAGTATGTTTGTGGCGCTTGCCGGGTTGCCGAAGAGCAAGCCCTGGATCGGGTCAGCGAATACAAAAAGCTTTGTCGAACCGCGCAGGGCATCAACGATCAGACATACGCGCAGATGATTGCGCAGACATTGAATTGAGGGGTAGACCATGCCAGCACAGTTTTTTAGCGCGAAAGTGACCACCGCGGGAACGCCGCAGAACCTTGGAGCATCCGCCACTCCGGCCGGCCCGGTAGTTAGTTCCGGAAGTCAGACATTTCCGCAAGGTTCGGTTGAAATTGGCGGAAGCGTCATTCTGTTGCAGGCTGACCCGTCGAACACGGCGGCGAAGAGTATTTATGTGGGTGGGCCGGGGCTTTCCGTCTCCGGGCGCACTGGCGTTGGCATGGTATTGGCGCCAGGCGCATTCTCGCCGGCAATTCAGGTTGGCGATGGATTTGCTAGGCTGACGGACTTCTGGATCGACACGGATGGTACCAGTGCTACCGAGCAGGTGTTTGTCACGGTGGTTGGATAGTCGTGGCCAAAGCCAAACCGCTTTGTCGCACATGCGGGAAGGTATCGCAGTACGGTGCATTGTTCTGCACGGAAAAATGCGAAGCCGCGCATATCAAGAAGCGCAGCGCTTATGTCTCGCGACTGGAGATGGAAGGATTCGAGCGCGACCCTGCATTTTCCAACCTGTTCGTGAAAGACGGCATCGCCGTCAGTCTGGAGAAGATTGAGCATGCGGGAATGGATCAAACGCTACTGGAACACGGCCATGCGGTCGACTACCACAAGCAAAAAGCCGGTTAAGGCTGCGCCTTCGCAGGAAGAATCGATAACCCAGGCGTACATCAAGCAGAATCGGGCATTGGTGGCATTGCTCGAAAAGCAGCAGGACACATTGGATCGCATCGTAGCGGCGAAATTTGATCGGCCTATTGGCGCGGCTATCGAGCAAATCAAGCCCGATACGCCACCGGAAGCGATGCTGTTTGACGCGCTGTTTGCCGAAAGCGATACGGAATTTCTTGCCAAAGCGGAAACGCTGAACTAGGAGACGAATGGCCACAACGCCAGCTGCAAACGACGTGTCGCCGAAGTCTCCAGAGAAGGCGCAAACTCCGGCACAACAGGCTTTCTGCGACTGGATCAAGAATACATACAAGGTGATGTCACGCACGCGCTACGCGGAAGAACGCGAGTGGGCGCAGGCCGGATACTTCGATCAGCTGAAGCAGTGGCTGGATGAAGATCCGCAGACGAAGCGATTGCGGCCGATGGCGAAGCCCAAGAATTCAAAATGGCCGATGCCGGTCAGCAATTATTTCTCGAAGACGATTGCCGCGAATGCGAATGCGCTGGGCGCAGACGTTCCCGACATGCTGGCCCTGGCGAACAACTACGATGCCCGGAACCGCCGCGCTGCGGAAGCGGCCGAGAATGCCATCATCGCAGCCAACCGCGAGAGCGGTATGGAAGTGTTGAATCCTCAGTTGGCGCGACGTGTGCCGCTGTGGGGATTGGGTATTACGTATGACACGATTGCGTTCGATCACTCTACGGTAGAAATACCTGATTTTGCGCCTGAGCAAGAAACTCCAGCAGCCCAGCAACCGCCTTCGGGTCCGACTGTGCCGCCAGTAAGTACTCCCACTGAAGTCGCCCCTTCGACCAGCCAGCAACCTCCCGCTGCATCGGGGTCGCCGCAGCCAAATGACGCGCAGACTCAGCCGCAAAGTGGCGATCCAGTCGAGCGGCAACCATCGACTCAGGTAATTGGGACTCAAAATGTTCCAACGGCTCGTCTAAAGACATTTATTCTCACCCCGTTTGAAGTATACCTTCCCCGCGATGCCCAGGATGCCAACCTTTCCAGCCTGCATTTGGTGCGGTGGCGCAAGACGCTGGGCGACGCGAAAGAGTTGTATCCAGACTTTGCGGATGAACTCGAAGAGGACGACGCGGACGGAAGCATTGCATTTTTTTACATGAATACGTTGCGCTCGCTGGCCTACCAGAGCGAGAAGCAGAACGATGGCGACGTGCCCCACGTCACGCTGACGGAGGTTTGGCTCGATTGGACCGATCTAGCCAAGGAAGTGCAGGACGCGATCACGAAGGAATGGCAATCGCAGCCCAGCCAGATTTATGTTCAATCCGGCATGACGAAGTTGCAGGCCGCGATTGAATACGGATTGTTCGGTGTCGCCTGGCAGGAAAAAATTCTGCAATGGGGCGAAAATCCGTGGGACGGCGAGGTTCCGTTGACCTACTTCCCGTGGCAGAAAGACGTGCTGAGCGTTTACCCCAAGGGTCTGAGTGTTGAACTGATCCCGCTGACTAAGAGTTTGAACCGTGTCGACAGCTTGATGCTGCGCGCAGTGATGTCGAATGGCACCGTCAAGTGCCTGTGGCCGACCACGCAGACCACGCCGCCCCCTACTGGAGACCCGATTGAGATTGTGCAATGGGATCCATTGGGCGACGGAAAGGTCAAACCAGAATACTTCTCCGGCCACGCTTACGGCCCGGAATTGATGCAACTTCGCAAGCAGATTGTGGACGACATCAACGATCTGGGATTCAACAATTCGGTAGCTGAGGGCGATATGCCCGGTTCCGGTACGGCATTCCGCGCGCTGGCGTATCTCGGCGCCAAGGCCGAAGAGACGCGCAAAACCCAGCGTTATCTCTGGGAACAGGCGCATGAGCTGCGCGCTCGCAAGCTGCTGAAGATGGCGCGCAAGGTGTGGACGGAACCGCGCATGGTGCAGGTTTCCGGATTTAACAACCGGTTTGGCGCGCAGGAGATTGAAGTCGCCGATTTAGACGGCGGTTTTGAGCTGAATGTGATTCAAGATTCCAGCCGCCCGAAGACGATGGTGGAAAAGCTGGAAGCGTTGCAGATGCTGACCCAAGGGGGATACGTCAGCTCGCAGGATTTGAGCACGAAAGAATATGTTCTCGACACGCTGGGCATGACGGAACTCGACATCAGCGACCACTTGCAGTTTGAAAAAGCCGAGCGCGATTTACAGAAGATGATTCAAGGCATTCAGCCGATGGAATCGCCTTTTGAGAACTGGGCGATTTCGCTGAAGCTGTTCGCCGATTACACGTTAACGGAAGACTTTGAAGCGCTGCCGGACAATGTGCGGCACGGCATTCTGATGTACACGCAGTACGTCAGCGAGAAGCTGCAAGTTGCCAGCGCTCCTCCTCCAGGACCCGCAATGCCCGGTGGTCCTCCCCCGCCTCCGGGCGCGCTTCCTGCGCATCCCGGAGCGCCACATGGGGCAGTCGCGCCCCATCATCCGCCCGGAGCGCTGCCGCCCTCGCAGGTGGCCAAGAAGGGCGGTATTGGCGGGCAGCCCGCGCCGCATGTGCTGGGCCAGGTTCCCGGGTTGCAGGTAAGTTCGCAGCAAGTGCAGGGAGCGGCACAGCAAGAGGCGTCCAATCTAGTTCCAAATGCGGCCAACCCGCAAGCGTAAAGGAGAAACAGTATGGCATTAGGAACCGTAAACGTCGGCAATCGTTCCGTCCCCGGCGCGACTTCCACCGAAGTTTTCACCCACTCGCTCGACAATAGCTATCCCGCGGGCGGCTATACGGTCAATGCATCCACCTATGGATTTACCGTGTTGAAGCGACTTTTGTTCAACGCGTTCACTACGGTTGCGGGCGCGGCTTACGAGTTAGCGTTCATTCCCACTTACAACACGGCGGCGAATGACGGCTCGCTGGCAAGCGTCAACATCCGCGCCATTGTGGGCACTACTGGCTTGGAAGTAGGCACCGGAGTGAATGTATCCACTGTTTCCTTCAATGTGATCGCGGAGGGAAACTGATGGCACTCTACATCCGAAAGAATGCGCCGGTAGAGGCGCGGCAATATGAAGAGGAAACTCCTCTTCACGTGGTCAGCCACTCGCTTGGCGAGCAAACCGCAAAAAAGGGCGATTGGCTTGTCGGCAACGAGCGCGGAAAGGTCACCGTCGTAACCGCAGCCAAGTTTGCGGAGGAATATGAACGCTTCGTGCTTCCGGAAGTAGAACCGGAAAAACAGCTGGAAGAAACGCCGGAAGAAACATCGGAAGAAACATCGGAACCGGAAGACTAACCACACCATCCGCAAACCAGGGCCGCCTCGCGCGGCCTTTTGGTTTTGCAAAGGAGAAATATGGCATTTCCAGATAATTCGCAGTCTCAGTCAACCTGCACCTGCCAAGGCGAGCCTCTCGGAGGCGCGATAAGGGCGGCAGCGGGTCGCGCGATTGGCGGTACATCAAAAGGGGCGAATTCCTTGCTCGAAGAAATCGATAGCGCCATCCATAGCCTTGAGGAAGCACGGCGAAGAATCGCGGGAGGCTACTAATGAATGACGAAACTTTGGTTGCAGACCCAGCAACAAGCGCAGTACCCGATCAAACCGGCGATCCGGGGGCACAGACGGCGCCGGCAACAACGGAAACTCCGGCAACCGAGACACAGGCCGACCCAAGCGATCCCTACTTGCTGCTGCAAGAGGCAATGAAGTCGCAGTTGGGCGATGAGCCGGCTCCGGAAGCCACGAAAACAGAGGAAACGCCCGCGATTCCAGCCGAATTGCAGAACGTTTTCAATGTTTCCGACTTCGTGAAAAGTCCGCAACACGTCGAGCAGGCGATTCGTGCAGCCGATGAGGTCTGGAAGGTTGCCGCGGGCCAGGTTCCAGCCAGTTCCATGCTGGAGGGCATGCGTGCCGCCAACCCGCAGGCTACGAAAAGGTTGTGCGCGATCTGATTCCGTATATCGAGCAGGTAACTGGGCAGAAATTCGGCATCAACCAGGATGCGCCGCCCGATCCGCGCGATCAGCGACTCTCTGCACTGGAACAACGGTACCAGGCGGAGCAGCAACAGCGGCAACAGGAAGCGTACCAGCAGCAAGTGGGCGCTGCACAGAAAGTTGCGACCGACTTTCTGGCGAATAGCCTGAAGGGAACGTTTGCTGAGGGCGATAACGACTTCATTTTGTCGCGGATTGGACAAGTGGCCGGCATTCCCGAGCAGCAGATGGTGCAGCAGTTGCTTGCCGGGAATACGAAGCCATTTGAGACTGCGCTGAAGGCGGTTCAGAAGGAAGAAACGGCGCGGCTGAAGAGATACAACGAAAATCTGGTGAAATCCTACCGGACGCTCAAGAATTCTGTTCCCGGAGTCAAGGGAACTGGCGCCAGCAAGGCCAACGCGAACGAGGAGGCCTACCTTCCCGGCGAAACGGCCATTGAATACGCCACACGTCGATTTAACGCAGGCAAATAAGCGCTCGCGTCCACAAGATTGGCTTTAGGTGTCACATTCAGGCCCGGCTCGACCGGTTCATGGATGTCTCCGCACCCATCGCTGAAAAAGCCGAAGGAAACGACGGCCCCAACTCACAAGGAGACATCCACATGGCAGATCAGGACACGATTAGCCGAATCGGGGGGCTGTTGAAACCCACGTTCGGTCCGAAAATCGAAGAACAGCAGAACAAGATGGCGGTTCTTCGCACCCGTTACGGAAAGGCCGACAACGGCTATTTCCGCGCCCCTGGTTCGTACTTCGAATTCCCGGCCCGCATCGGTGGCGCGCGCGGCGCGGTGGCGCCGTCCGTTTCGGACAGCGCATTGCCCACAGCGCTTCGCCAGCAGGAAAAGCAGTTCAACGTCTACGATCGCGGCTACCTGGCCACGATCAAGATGTACGAGAAGGACATGGAGAACGCCTCCAAGAATTTCCAGTCCTTCATTTCCCATCAGCAGGACGAAATGACGAACATCGTCGAAGATACCGAGAAGGTCATCAACATTGACCTTGCGGCTGGCGATGGTTCGGGCATCCTGTCGACCATCAATGCGGGCGCAACCAGCGCTACCCAGACCCTTGCGGTCGGCACCAGCTTCGGCCAATGGGGATCCCGCTATCTGCAGGCGAATGATGTCATCGACATTTACGACCCCACGCTGACCACCAGCCGCACCGGTGGAGCTGGCCTCTCCATCAACAGCATTACCCTGTCGACGGGGGGCGCAGCGGCTTCCATCGTCTGCTCTGCATCGGTGACCACCACGACCGGCGATATTGTTGTGCGTTCCGCCCTCGGCGCGACCCGCGTCAACATGTCCTACACCGGGCTGTGGGGAGTAACCCACAACCAGGGCATCACCTTCCAGGGCTTGTCCACTTCCACCTATCCCCTGCTGGCATCGAATCGCATCAATGCCAACAGCAACCCGCTGACCGAAACTCTCTTGCAGTCCGGAGAGAGCGTCGTGAATGTGGTTTCCGGCAAGGATATCGACGAATGGGCGATGTCTCACGCACAGTGGGACGCCTATGCCGCGCTGGGCTTTGCCCAGAAGCGGTTTACGGAAGCCAAACTCGACAAGGGATACACCACACTGGAATTCCAGGGTAAGACGTTCTTCAAGGACGTGGACATTCCTCCGTCGGTCATCTACGGCGTCAAGCGGGCCACAGTGAAGTTTGGGCAGGTTACGAGCCTGAATTTCTCCGAGATGGATGGATCGGTGCTGAAGTGGGTCCCCGGCTATGCCGCCTACACCGCATTCCTGCGCGAGTACGGCAACATGCTTTTTACAAACCCCAACCAGCTGGTTGCTATCGACACGCTGGCCTATAACACGCTGAACCCCGCTTACGCCCGGTAAGCTGCGGTTCTCCGCAATCGGGGCGGCCTTCGGGTCGCCCCTACTCTTTGGAGGTCTATGGGCTTACTCGCTCAAGCCAGCAATACGCGCACTGTTTCTGCTTCCTTTCTGCAGCGCCTGAAAGATACCGACTCCGGTCTAGTCGTCTACTTCAACCCATTCAAAGGAAAGTTTGTCATCGATCGTTGCACCAATCCAGATATTCACACGCACGGCGCTGCATGCCCCAGAACGCATGTGATGTTCATTGAGACCCCGGAAGGCAACTTCATGGAGCCGAACGATCGCGCCATCGATAAGTTGCGCAGCATGGATGCGTGGCAGAAGTTCGGCACGGCAGAGAAGATGCTGAAGGCTCAGGAAAGCGCCGAGGCCGAGTACAAGGAAACCGTCCGCGAAGAAGCCCGCGAGGGCTACAAGGAAGCGATGCTGGACGACAAGCGGCAGATTCAGCAAGCCATCGACCTGATCAAGCGGCACACGATGCACGAAGTTCACTAATCCACCATCACGCCCGTGATTCCCGCTCGCCGGGAAACCATATGGCCCAAGGAGCAGCAATGGAAGGCATCACATTTTACAACCCGGGCATGCGCATCTGTGAGCGGCTTGCCTTTGACCACCCCACCAACGATGTCAAGAACGTCAACCTGATCGCCTATTACCTGGTTGATGCGCCGCAGGAATCGTTCTTCACGCTGCCCACGCAGATCCCGGTTTCGACGGTGGACGGGGAAGAGCGCATGGTCTCCGTCGATTTCGCCAAGCGGTTTCAGAATTCCTACCGCGATTACGGCGTGGTGAGGATTGACGCCAAGCGCAAGAACGTGAATCCGGACGACAACATTGCGGCCAACGAAAAGGAGGCACGCGAAAAAGGAGATCGGCTCTGGCGCGACTTCCTGGAAGCCAAGGCTCGCGAGCATATCGCCAACGTCGACCAGGCGGTTGCGGCTGGTGTGGTGCCAATGCGCGCCAAAGGCGTCTATGCCCACGCGCTGAAGGTATTGCGGATGCAGGACCCGGCCGACAAAGTGGGTTCCGTGGTGCAGAGCAATCAGAACATCTCCGAGATGAGCGCGCTGCAATCGCAGCTCGCGGAACTGAAGCAGCAGATCGAAAAGCTGACGAAGAAGGGATAATCGATGAATCTGGCGCAGATGTACAGCCTGGCGAATTCGAAGTCGTACTACTCGCGACCAGATGCAGAGATTTACGGCGCCCTCGACGAGGCCGGTTTCTTTGTCTATACCGCTGTGCTGAAAGAGTATCGCGGCTTCTTTCTGCAGATCGATACGAGCACGGTTGCGCTGACTCCAGGGCAGCAGGAATACACGCTGCCTGCGGACCTGACGCAGATCGTCCACATTGCGGAACGGTTGAGCACAACGGAAAACTGGCAGCCCATGAGTCCGATTGGTGCCGGAGCCGCATTCGACAACATCCAACAGGCGACGGGATGGGATGGCGACACTTACGGCTATGGCGACCAATCGCAATTCGGCTTTTATGGGCCATTTCTTGATGCCGCGGACTCAACAAACCCGCAGGCCACGCAGACGCAGCACATCCAGGTGTCGCCAGGGATTGACCAGATACGGCAATGCGAACTGATCTATACGGCGAAGTGGTTGCCGATCACGGGCGCGGCGAGCGATGTGATGCTGCCCGATGAAGGCACGCACGCCATGCTGAACTACGCCATTGCGGAGCTGGTGCGCTCGAACAACGATTCCCTGGCCGACAAATACGAGGGCAAAGGAGACAAGGCGCTGACTATGTTCCTGACCTGGGTGCGCAACCGGCAGATTGCCATGAATCCCACGATCCAGACCTATGGGCCTAGCTTCGGATGATTCAAGGCCTGGAACAACCGCCGATCACAGAGTTTTCCGGCAAGCACACATTCAACAACCTCACCACGGGCAAACCCGGGGAGTTGATTGCGGCTACCAACGTAATGGTGCTTGACGATAATGAACTGCGCCGCGCGCCGGGCTACACGCTGGTGAAAGCGGGTGGATTCGCGCTGCTGAACCCGAATTTCGTATCGGGAAACTCCGGATGGACGCTCGATGGATGGAATGTGGTGGCTGGCGGCGCGAATGGAAGCCCCTACTCGGCGCAGTGGAGCACGAATGGCGGATCGGGAAACCTCCAGAATAATCAGAACATTCCCTGCAATCCTGGCGAGATTCTTATCGCCATCGCGCAGTTTAATTTTGCCGTAGGCTCCTCACGCAATCTCGCGCTGGTTCTCAATTTTGCCGGAGTCAGCGGCTATATCTCAGGCGTTCAGGTCGCGGATATAGCGCCAACGGTTGCCGGAGAATATGTCTCGGCAAGCGTAATGGGAACTGCGCCGTCTGGTACCACATACGCCTACATCACGGTAAACGTTACAGATTGGGGCACCGGTAGCGTGAATGTTGGCGGCTTTATGGCGTCGCTTTTGCCTACGAATGTTGCAGGCCCAGTGCAGCAGATTTACGACTTCCAGCGCGACGTCGACAACAAGCAATTCGTCTTCGTGCAGTCTGGAGGCGTGATTTACGCGATGCAGGCGGATGGAACCGGTTCGGTCGCTCTTGCCACCGGAGAAACCGTCGCGCATCAATTCGTCGACAATGCGTTTGCCTGTTACTCATCCAATGGCGTGAATGCCTACCGCTATGTGGACGTGGCCGGGACGCTGACAAAATACAACTGGGGCATTCAGCCGCCATCCACCGCGCCTTCTGTGGCCGTTGGTTCGGGCAGCCTGACGCTCACCTATGGCAGAACGTATGTCTACTGCTATGTGTCGCGCTATACCGATTCGCTTGGTATTCAGCGGCTTTCCATCTCTTCGCCCAGTCCCACTTCTGCATTCTCCGGGCCAGTGGTCAGCGGATCCGTGAATTTGACCAGCATTGCGGCCTCGACCGATCCGCAGGTGAATTACATCTGGATTTTCGAGGTCACCGACTCGGCGATCAACACCAGCGCAACGTACTTCTTTGCGGCCGAGATTGCGAATGGCACGACCAGCTACGGCGACACGCTGCCCGATACGGCACTTGATCAGACCCGGGTCGCGCCGTTTGAAAACTTTGCTGCGCCACCGGCGCCGATTCTGGAAATCTTTCAGAATCGCATCTTTGCGGCGAACGGCAGTCTGATTCAATTCTCCGGCTACAGCGAGATTACGATCGGCATCCCGGAAGAGTCCTGGCCCGCGGTGAATTTCTTCAATGTGCCCAGCGGCAAGCGCACGGTGAACGCCATGATCACCCAGACGCAAGGCTCGATCCTTTCGATGGGCACGGAAGATTGGTGGTACAACTTCACCGGCTACAACGCAGCCACCTTCACTGAGCAGGATCGCGTCGCATCGCCGGGTCCGTGCGGCCCATTGGCAGTCTGCAATACGCCGTTTGGCGTGGCGTACCTGTCGCGCAGTCAGCAGTTGTGGTTGTGGCGTTCTGGCGGCCAGGCCACAGATATTTCGAAAGATATTGCCTCGACGCTGCCGGGAACCTATGGCATGGAGGATATCGACCCCACGACCATTCAAAACTCAATTGTGCGCTGGTTTCAGTTCGGCAAGATGAGCCTGCTGCTGGTGTTTTGCCGCACCAAGGATGCGCCGGATCAGAACTTGAATCTGGTGCAGCTTTGGTCGATTGTCGGCAAGGCAGAGGCGTCGAGCGGGCAGTATCTCGGGTCGTCGACGCTTTACGAGCAAATTGGGGGAATCTTCCAGACAGACAAAATTCCCACGGTGCCATTTACGAATGCGGCCCGCGTGGAGGTAGACGGAGAATATTACATCTTCGCCGGCGACGCCAATGGCAACGTGTATCGCTTCCCGGATGGGTTCCTCGACAATGGAACGAACTATTCCGGCAATGCGACGCTGGCATGGCTGCTCCCGCGGGAAGGCAAGAGCCGCTTTTACTGGATCGATCTGTTTACCAGCCGCAGCGATGCGGTTTCCAGCTTTCAGGTGTCCGCGATTACCTCGGAAGCGCCAGACCCAACCCTGACGCTGAACCAACTCTCGCAGACGCAATTGCCTTCTCCTGTGAATGGTTCCGATTTAGCGGTGCGGGCCAGCCTGCAAGGCCCGGGTACGGCGAGCGGTCGATACCTTTCCGTGAATATCGCCTTTCCCGCCGATAACGCGGATGGGGCAGTCCTGAAGGTTGTGCCGGCATCGGCTCCGCTCTATGTGGGTGTACCGTAATGGCGACCAATCCGACCCTGAGTACCAATGTTGGCGTATCGCAGATTTTTCTTGAGCAGATTCAGAGTGCGCCGCCAATCAGCACGAACTCCGTCACCGGGTTTCAGGCGATTGCGAATGTGAACACGCGCGGTGTCGACGTTTCCTTTGCATTGACGAATGTTACCGGCGTGGCATCGGTGACATTGGTGCGGGCGTCCACTCCGGACATCGCCCAGGCCACGGTTTTGCAGACCTGGACCGCTTCCGTTTCGAGCTTCACATGGTCGGACACGGACGTCGCATTGCAATCGATGCCGCAGGCATATTACTGGCTGAAGCTGGAACCGGTGAATGCGACCGGCACAGAGGCAGATGCCGGCCCGCAAACGATCCTGCTGAATCCCAGCGCGGCGGTTCCGGCAACGATTACCGGAATCAGTGCCTCGCACGATGTTGCGCTCAATGGCAACGTCATGGTGACCGTCAATGTGGCTGGGTTGCCTTCCGGCTCGACGCTGAAGATCTATGCGGCCAACTATCAGGGCGTCTCCGGCTATGTCGCTGTGGCGTCTTCTCCGTTGAGCCAGGTGCAATTCACGCTAAAGGCGACCGGCGAGACGGTGACGCTGAAGGGGATTTCGGTTTCGATCTCGGGAGTCGAAGCAACGTCCGGGCCGACCACCACATTAACGCTGAGCGGCACGCGCACCGCGCCCAGCGCACCGGAAAATTGCACGATCGTGCAAATCGGCAGCAACAACAATCTGCAGTTCTCGGCGAATCTTGAAAGCTACGTGACCGGGTACCAGATTTATCGGGGCGCAACTGGAACATCCTTTTCTTCGGCAACGTTATTGACTACGGTGAGCGCCGGCGCTTCTACGCTGACCTACTCAGACAATGGCGTCGCGGGCATTCCATACCAATATTTCCTGATCGCGGTTTCGGCATCGGGAAACAGTGCGCCGGGTGGCCCATTTCTGACCAGCGGCCTAGTCTATACCGGCTCTGGCCCAATGCTGCAAAATCCGAACTTTGCCGGCGGCGACACCGGCTGGACCAAGGGCGCAGGATGGTCGATTGTCGCCGGATCGAACCCTGTAGGCGGAAGCTATCTGGGAGAATTCAATTCCTCGACACCGGGCAGCGAAAGCACCGTGCTGTCGAATGTCGAGACCATCCCGGTAAGTCCAGGCGACGTATTGGCCGTTACCGCTGTGGTGGATGGCACGGGCGGTACGGCGGGCGCCATGCAGATTGGCGTCATCTGGCAGGGAGTGTCCTTTGGGAACGGGAATGCTGTGGGTGCGGGTTCAGGACCGGCACAATCGCGCTACAGTGGCGCGTGTCCTGCAGGATGCACGCTGGCGAATGTCTATGCCTATCCGAATGGAGCGACTGGGGCTTGGAAGGTGTACGGATTCACGGCTGCCATTCTGCCGAGCACGCTGAACGATGTTCCGGACAGCGGCTCGCGCTATGCGGCAGTCGAAACCGGCGCAGATAAAACGCTGAATCATGTGCTGACGACTTCAATCACCTACCCCGGCGCGCCCTCCGTGCCAGCCGCAAGCATGACCGCTACAGTGCTTTCCTGGATCGTCACGGCAAACGACACCAGCGATGTATTCAACGTCCTCGCATCGATCTACCTGGCGACCCCGGAAAGTTATTGGGACGCCTACGCTGTTGGTGTCGTGGATGGTGTCGCGACCACGCAATTCGGTTATGGGGAGCTTGACGCTCCATCGGGCAGCGCAGTTTCCACGATTCCCATTGCATACAGTGGTTCCTGTACCGGACTGTCGCCCGGGAGCCATACCATCACGATTTATCTGGCCGCCAAGAGCCTAATCTCGCCGTATGCGTGGATTGCTGCCTCCAGCGGACCGACAGAGGCGCGATATTGGGGCCAGATTCAGCAGATCAGTTCTTAGGGGAGCACATGAATAGCGCACAGCTGGTACAGGTGTTGAAGGTCCTATTTCCGAGCGCAATGCAGGGCAATGAAGGCTATACGCTTTCTGTCGATGGCAGCGGGAATGCATCCATCCTGCTCTGGAATAACGCGCTGGGCACGCAGCCGACGACGGCGCAGCTAACGGCGGAACTGGCGTCCTTGCAGTTGCAGCAGGCACAGTCCACGCAAATTACCGCACTGGCAAGCGCGTATGCGGCAGCCGTGGCATCTCCGGTACCGTACATGAGCACGACCTTTCTGAACGATCCGCCCCATCAACAACTTCTCTCGCGCGCAGCGCAGGCGTATACGCTGGCGGGCGCGGTGCCGAATGAGTTCTTCGTGCCAGACGCCAATATGAACGAAGTGGCGATGACGCTGACGCAATTGCAGGGACTGGTGGCGGCAATTGCGGCGCAGGAGTGGACGGCGTTTACGCAATGGGTGAGCCTGCAAAAGCAAGTGGCAGCGGCAACCACGATGGCCGCGGTTCAGGCGGTGGTCTGGTAGTGGAATTCCGCGAGGCGCGAGCCGAAGAGATTCCCTACCTGAAGGCACGGCTGGCAGAAACAGAACATGAGCAGGTTGACCTCGACGCAGCTCGCGTGTGGGTCGCCATCGAAGACCAAAAAATCATCGGCGTTCTGCCGGCGCGCATGTGCTGGCAATTAGAGCCGCTGGTCGTTTTCGCAGAGTGCCAGTCCAAGATGACACGCCGACGTGCCGCGTTGGGGCTGCATCAAGCGGCGGAAATATGGCTGGCCGATCGCACGCGCAATCGCACCGGAATCTATTGGGCCTTCGCCATTATCCGCAACAAATTGGCGCAGCGCTGGGCACCCCGGCTTGGCTGGCACCGGCAGTATATCGGCGCTCCCACGTTCTTGAAATATTTCCAAGGAGACACAAATGTCTAGTTCCCCCCAGGACAAAGCCACGCAAACCGCTGCCAGTACGGGCGCGCAGAGCAGCGATGCCACGCTGGACGCGAATGCAGCACAAAATCAGGCGTTTTCCAACCAGACGCGCAATTCCCTGTTCGGCGCCTATAACCCCACCAGCAATTCTTACAGTGGCGGCAGCGTTTCGAATTTTCTCAATCCCTCGTCCCTCAACCAGAACGGGCTAACGGGAAGCTATCTCGCGCAATACAACAACGCCGCGAACCAAGGCGCACAGACGGCACAGCAGGGCGTCAGCACGGCCATGCAGAACGCCGCGAATCAGGGCATGGGGCGGATGCCTTCCGGGTTTGAGGCGGATCAGGAGCGCCAGGCATATAACCAGCAGGCTGGAAACAATGGCAGCCTCTACGCGGCCGCTGCAAACCAGCAGAATCAAGATGCACTGAACAACTACTGGAATGCGAACAACATGTTGAACTCGAATGCGACGAACACGGCCAATTTGAGCTTGCAAGGCAATCAGGCTGCAGCCGGCAATTACAGCAGCCTGTATGGGACGGCGAGCCAGCAGGTTGCAAATCCGTGGGCGACAGCAGGAAATACTCTTGCTGGCATGACTGGCGCAGCGTCGAAAATTCCGGGAGTCTAAGGAGAAAATATGGCGACAAATCCAATGCTGCCCCCGGGAATGGCACTTTCCGGCAATCCCCTAATTCCTCCCGGCACGATCCCCGCGTTCCAGCCGCCTCCAGTGGCGCAAGGGCCGGGATTGGGCTTCCAGATTTTTGCTCAGGATCCGCTGAACAACATGAAGATTCAGCATTCTATGAGCGGACCAAATACGCCGTTGCAGCCCAATGCCGGGGCAACTCCGCAGATGGCAAGTGCGAACCCTCCGCAGCCGGCTCCGATGGCCAGAGTGAACCCGCCACAGACGCCGAACCCCATGCAGCCGCCCACTGTCAACGTGAGCGGCCTAAATTCTATGCCCAATCTTCCCGCTCCGACTCTTGCGCCGGTACAGTCTGGTGCGCAGGCGCAGCTGGGGGCAGACCAGGCGAAGCTGCACGATCTTCAGGTTGGCGGAAGCGGAGCGTCGCAGGTCGAGAACCCGTTTTTGCGGGTGCTGTCGGAAGTCGGGAATATTGGCGCTCAATTCTTGGCTCCCCAGCTGACTCCCTTCATTCCCGGCACCACATCTCACAATATGCAGTTGCAGCGGAATGCCTCTCGCATGGTCGATGCAGATCAGGGCGCAATCAGTGCACCTATCGATAATGCCCAAAAGCAAGCACAAACGAATTTAACCAACGCGAACGCGGCTGCGGTTCCCGATAGGGTGCAGGCAGCGCAGGATCGTATCGACTCCGCCCTGGGCCAACACGGTTTGGTGCGCGACGCCAGCGGAAATATTGTCGACGATCCAAACTCGGAGGCATACAAGCAGAAGCAGTTGCGCGACGCGGCGGTAACGGCACAAACGCAGCTTTATGGTGCGCAAAAGGCGCTCGACGATGCCAAGGCTCAGCTTGTTGCGGCGGGGAACAATCCGAACAGTCCGGCATATCAACTGGCGCAACGGAGATTGCAGATCGCCCAGCAGGGCCACGATGCGGCGAATTTGCGGGCGCAAGCCTATTGGGGAAACTACCTGATGCACTCGCAGGGTACGGGTCTCGACGGCAAGCCGTTGGCTGGCTCACTGCTGACCGACAATGGACAAACGGTAGGAACGTCGAATGCCCCCAATGTGCGACCCACGGGTACGCAACGGGGCAAGGCGAACATGGCAACCAGCGCACAGGAGCAATTGAACGACATTGTTTCCATCATGCAGAAGAATCCGACGATGTTCGGGCCAGGCTACGGTCAGAGCACGCAATTTCAAAGGTGGGTTGGTTCGCAGAGCCCAGATGCACAGCGCTTTGCGGCGGCGCGCACCATCGCAGCGGATCACCTTGCGGCAACCTTCGGCGGCCGCTCCGAGGCAGCGCTCGCGGCGCTCGACAATGCCATCGGCCAGTACAAAGACAATCCGCAGGCGGCGATTGCCGGCATCAATCAGCTTACCAAGGCCAACAAGATATTTAAGACAGCCGGAAGCTATCAAACGGTGGGTGGGAATTCCAGCAACCCATATGTGCCGCCGACACAAGGTGCCACTCAAGGTACAAAATCGCACTTCGTATATGTCCCAGGGAAAGGATTGGTGACTCAATAATGGGAACGACTGTCACGTTGCCAGATGGAAAGACTGCCAGCTTCCCCGCCGGGATGAATCAGCAGCAAATTCAGGACGCGCTTGATGCTGATCCTACGTATGGAATTGGCAGCGTGGCGGCCCGTCCTGGTGTTCCCTCTGCTCCGCTGGCCGCCGGATTGCAGGGGCCAGCCACGCCTCCGCAGCCGCCATCCGTGACGCAAAAGGCTGTCACGGGAGTCGAGAATTTCGGCGTCGGAGCGGCAAAAGGGTTACTGCATTCGATTTCGAGCAGCGACCAATGGGCGCGCAACAATCTGCCCACATTTATGACCAATTCCGATATGGGATTTGGCGCTCCGGCAAACTTGCAACACGTCCAGCAGATGACGGTTCCAACGACACCCGCGCAAAAGGCTGGCAAGTTTACGGAGCAGGCTGGCGAGTTTCTCGTGCCCGGATTGGGAGAAGATGCCGCAGGCGCAAAGCTTGCGGAGGTTGCTCCCGCGATGGGACGATTTGCTGAGCCGGTTGGTCGTGTGCTGGCTGCTTCTGCTGGCACTGGCGCAGTGAATAAGGCGCAGGGCGGAAACTTCACGACTGGAGCGGCGCTAGGCGCGGCGGGTTCTGGAGTTGGAATCGGCCTGAAGGCTCTCGCGCCAACGGTAGCGGAGGGAGCGCTGGGTGTTCGTGGAACGGATCGCGCATTCGGCAGGACTCCCGGGCAGGCGATTATCGAAGACACGAATGGAATACGTCCTTCGGCCATCGCTAAGAGCGCAAAGAATACCGTCAATGGCTTAACTGACGACTTGGAGTCGAAGGCAGCGGCTTCCAGCGTGCCAGCGTCGACGCAGCCCGCACTTAAGGTAATTGACTCGAATATCGCAAAATATCAGGCTCGGAATAGCCCCATCGCGGATGACCTAGCGGACCTAAGGAATCAGTTAACCGTAAATCGCACGACCGGAGCTCCAATTCCGTCAACGCAAAACGCATCCGGAATTCTAAACCTGAAGCGGGGTGTTGGCGATTTTGTTGGGCGTTGGCCGCAGGAGCAGCAACAGGGAATCAAGGGTATCGCGCGAAATGTTTACGGCGCACTCGACAGCGAACTAGATCGAGCGGTTCCCGGGGCGGATGGGTTGAATCAGAGAATTTCCAGTTTGTTCCCCGTAGCAAAGCGTGCTGACGCAGCCGATTTGAACGCTGGCGTTCTCCAGAAAAGTTTAGGCCGACTGGGAAGGCCGACTGGGGCAATGATAGGAAGCATTGCTGGTGCCGGAGAGGGCTACAGGGAAGGCGGAACGAGGGGCGCTCTTGTCGGGGGTGTGGGTGGCTTGGTCCTTCCAGAAATACTCGCTTCGCCTACCGCGCAGATGGTTGCAGCTCGCATGTTAGCGCATCCGACGATGGCGATTCAGGCGGGAAGCGGAGCGGCACTCCAAGCTAACCGAAAATCCCTATACAAATAAAATCCAAGCGCCCAAAAGAAGGCCCGCGAACACGGTATATCCAAAGAATGTCTTTGGAAAACTTCTTTCGTGGAATATCTCCGAGATACAGCAGACAATCCCGGCGATAAAAAACGCAGCGATAACAGCAGGAACAATCATTCGATTCCTACCAATCTTCTACCGGTTGGCGAATTTCGTGGGCCATATTTCTCTTGTCGTAATCTTCGTGAAGGCATTCAATGTCTCTTTTGATTTCACGGAGTGATTGCTGGCAATATCCGATACTTATTGCGATGAGCATTAGAAAGAAGCCGCTCATGTAGTTCAGAGAGTGGATAGCGTGGATGATTGCGCTCATTCTGCATTCTCCTGGACGCGTTTCTGGAAGTCCTTCACGCACGCCTTGGCGGCTTTCGCCCACGTGCGGAATGGTACCGGTGCCGGGGAAGCCTCATAAACGGCATCCTGGGCGTTTTTCGGTAGGTAGATATCCATCCCAATGCGCGGACGGCTGGTGCCGTCCTGAAGAACTTCATGCCGAGTGAACACTGCAACCAGATCAGCCGAGTCCTTGTTCGGAGTCACGCTATAACGGCCCCATTTCGTGAATTCCTGATAGGCCCCGTCGGTCACGTTTTGTTCTCCGGTCTGATTGACGATGTAGACGGTTTTCGCCCCAGCAACCCCGGTTGGCAGCGGAGCATGTTGATTCTTCGCAATGCATAGAACGGGGCAGCAGATCAACAGGGCAACAAGTAGTTTTCGCATCTCTTTTTCCTCCGTCCGACAGGGTAATTCTAGGCTCGCGCAACCATCCCCGCAGGAAATCTTTGGTAACCAAGAAAGGCTCCCTTCATGGCGTCTCAGCCACCGGTACCGTATGCCTCAACAGTTCGCATTCAGCGGCGTGATCCATTTGGAGTGCCGTACAGCAGTGCGCTGGTTCAGCCCCAGCCGAACCCCATGCAGCCGCCTGCGGCCATCCCGGCCCAGACCGCAGCCCCGACGCCGAATCCTGGCCCATTCAGCCACTCCAGCAGCGTGATTGCGTCGTGGCTGCAACCGGCAATTCAATCTCTCTACCGGAAATAGGAGCCATGAAAAAGTTTACTTTTCTGCTAATATTTGCCGCGGCTCTTGGTCATGCGCAGACGACCACCATTACCGCGTCCAATATCGATTATTTCGGTGGCGCACCGGTTACTGGCAAATTCTGCCTATCGCCAACGGATAGCTACGGCAACCCGATCAATCTGACCACCACGACCGGCCAGCAGTTTCCGGCGAATCCGCCGCTTTGCTTCACGGTAACCGCGGGCGCGCTGCAATCGGGTGCGAACATACCCGATGTGAGCACCACGCAGCCGCGGAATGCGTGTTATCGGGTGCAGATTTTGAATGCAACCGGCTCCGTTGTAGGCAAAACTCCTTGCATTCAACCGACAGGAACGACGTGGAGCTTTGACAGCTATATACCCAGCAACCAGCCCAATATTCCTTACTACCAGCCCATCCTTGGCGGGGTGACTGGCATAAACAATACACTCGGAGCGCTGACATTCATCGGGAGCGGCTTTTCGCAGAGCGGGAATGTATTCACGTTCAACGGAGGCGGAGCGAGTACGCCGGCAACATCGAGTCTGTTAAAGGGAAACGGCAGCGCCAATGGCGTTGTGGCTGCATCAGCGGGCACCGATTACGCTGTTCCGGTGTCGGCCACGGCGGCGGGCCAGGTTCCTGTTGCATCCGGCGCGGGCACTGCCTACACGGCTGGATTCATTCCGTGGGGTGCGTTCGCAGGCCAACTTAGCAATCTGTCGATCACGCAAGGCAGCTACACCGATACCTTTAACAACACTTTCAATTTTACGTTGGGGCAGAACAATCAAAACTGGATATTGAACGGGAACAGCGTCAATATGGCATCCGAGTTTCAAGGGTTCCAATCGGTGTATCAGGCCGGTTCGTTCTACTTTAACGATGAGTTGGATTTGGGGCTGGGCATTCCATCCTCGTCCACGGCCTTTGAGTCGAACACGCTCGGCATTTTCTCAGTCTGCGGAAGTGCCACGACGGATTGTGTGCCAATCTATACGCAAGCACACCGCACTATTGCCGGAGCGCCGATCTGGGGCGCAAATTTCAACGCGTGGGATGGCGGGCTTGGTGGCGGCAACATGTTCGGCGTGGAGATTGACTCCATCGCTTCCAATGCTACGACCACGGGTGAAGCATTGCGGATATTCTCTCGCGTGGTGGCGGGCGCAACGTACAACGGAATTCATTTTTTGCCTTCGAGCGGCGTGCTGACGAATGGGATACTGCTCGACAACGGTTCGGCGACCACGGGGATCAACATTGGGGAGAATGCGGCGGGAACGAACTCGATGCCAATTTCGATGACTAGTTCGATTGGGATGGCGACGTTTAACTATACGGCCAATGGATTTTTCAACTTCTCCGCAAGCATCCTTACGCCGCAAATTGACGTACTCAACGGCCTTTCCACAGGGCAGTGCATGTACAACACCTTCGGAACGACCAACACCGCCGCGAATGCGGTGGATTTTGTATTTTGCAATGCGGGCGGAACCGGCTCGGCGGCGAACTACGGCGGGATTGATTTAGCAGGACAGATCAATAACACTGCGAATTTCTTTCAGAATCTCGGCTCCGCATTCGGCGCAACGACCGTGACGACGCCGCCTGCCAACGGCATCGCGGTGGGCACGGCGGGGCAGTTTCAAGTAAACGGAAACGGCCAGGAAAGCGGACCCGTATTTGTCGGAACAAACGCGGCAACGATTACGGCGGCTGCTGGCGCGGGCACGAGTCCGACCGTGAAATGCTATACGGCGGATGGAGGGCAATGTACGGGCACCTCCGGATTGATCTCCGTGTTGACCGGAACTTCGCCAACAGCGGGAGAGTTGGCGGTGGGTACCTGGGCGGCGACGCCTGAAGCGGCGCGCTGTACAGTGTCTGGTAATGGGCCCACGTCCGCGTTGCTGGTGCCATTTCAAGAGGGCGAGACGACGACAGCCGTACAGCTTTGGGTGGCCAATGCCCCCGCTGCATTGACGCAATACTATTTCACCTACGTCTGCGGAAACTAGCTTGGCGAGACGATGGCCATGAAATACCTCGGGCGGTCTGATCGCCGCAGAGGTCATCCGCAGCTACGACGGAAACATACATCGATCCTCGAATACGTCGTGGGAACCGCGCCAACGACATCGACGGAGTACGAACTCGCGTATAACGCGATGCTCGACTATTTCAGCGGCAGTCCGCTTCTGTGCCGCTGATCGCAAACACAATTTCACAATTTCACGAGGAGAGAAACGATGAAACGAATCGTCGTATTGCTATGTCTTTTTGCGCTGGCGATCGGCTTCGCGCATGCGCAAACCGGCCATTCCGTGCAGTTGAAATGGACGGCGAGCGCCGACTCAACCACAACCAATCCTGGCACGGTGACGGTGTACCGGGCCAGCGCTGCGTGTCCGGCGAGCGGGATCGGCACGCTGAGCTATACGGCGCTGACGGCGGCAGCCGCTCCGGCGGGTCCGTACACGGATAGCGCGGTGACGCCGGGGACGTTCTGCTACTACATCACCTTCAGCGTGGGCGGGGCGACCAGCCCGGCCTCGAATACGGCGCAGGCGGTGATTCTCCCTTTGGCTCCGTCTGTCCTGACGGTGGCGATCAGCCAGTAACCCCCAAGAGAAAGGGACACCATGAAAACGATTCGCATCGCAATTCTCGGCGCCATCGGGCTTGCCGGTGGCTTCGCATCGGCGCAGACGGTTGCGGCTCCCGTGGCCATGCCGAATGTGACGCTGACGATTCCGGCCGCGGATCTGGCTGGCTTCGCGCCGATCCCTGGACCAGCTGGACCAGCTGGACCGCAGGGCATACAGGGAATACCGGGAACCCCGGGAGCCACCGGACCGGCGGGCGAGGCCATGCAGTGCCCCACCAGCACTACGGAAGGTCTCCTGACCGATGTGGTGTACACGCTGGCGGCGCCGCAGATGGCCGATACCGTCAGCGGGGCGGCTGTATTCGCCTCCAGCTACGAGTTTCCTGCGAACGCGTTCAAGCTGGGCGACGTGCTCTCGGTCGACGCTGGCGGCACGCTGGCGGTGGGCGCGGTGGGGAGAAATCAGGCTTACGGCATCGCCATCGATGGCAAGCCGATTCTGCCGGCGGTGAAAGCGTGGGTCAACGCGAATGTTTCCGGGGTGTGGCGGGTTTCCGGGGACATCGTGATCGGCGCGGTGGGCACGAGCGGCGCCGCGGTGGGAGTCGGCTCGACCGGCAGCGCCGGAGCGGAAACCAACACCGGAACAGTCCTGGCGCTGGATACCACCGCGGCGCACACGATCACCGTCTACACGGCGAATGACGCGGCAGAGGCCGGCGATAGCGCCACGCTGGGGGAGCTGGTGATCCGGCATAACTGAGATTCAACACAAGGTTGCGTCGATACGCGACAATGCAGGGCAGCTTGGGCCGGGGAGCGATCCTCGGCCCTATTTTTGTTTGGCGTCGAGAATGGCGCGATTGGCGGCGATCCATTCAGCGAATTGCTTCCCGGTGACTGGCGGCATAATCAGACGCGTCATATTGAAATGATTCATGCAATCCCGCAGTGTCTCTTCCAGCCGCAGGACCCGCTCGCGCTGGGCGACGGCGTATTGCATACCGAGCACCGGCGAGTTGAACGCCTGTGCCACATCCTGAATTGCCTGCTCGCGATAGTTCATGGTTTCCTCTCTCATGCGTGACGCCGGTTGATGTGTCCCACCAGATCATGTAAGGTCCTCCAGCAAAAAGGGCATTTGCCAGCCTTTAGTTTGTCGAGATCCTCTGTTTTTTGGGCAAGGGAACGCTCCGCAGCGGCCAGTTTTTCGCGCAGCGTTGCGGACACGCTTTTCGTATAGGCCCGTGGATGGCCATTCGGACAGTAGAATGTGTCTTTGTTTTCACGCTTGTCGTCCAGGTACTTTATCAACATCCACGATTCGACTCCACACTTACCGCAGATGTGTACTTCCATTTGATCGATTTTCGCCATCGATTATCCCTTCCCTTCAAAGAATTCAACTACTTGGTCGATACTTCTTACAACGAGATAAACATGGCCTTCGGCTTCAACTTCGGCCTGAAACTCCTTCTGCGCGGGCGATTGTTTTCCGACGGGGGATTTCACTTCCAGCCAGACGGTGCTTGGAATGTAGTACGTCTGGCCCTTGCCAGCCTTCGTTAAGTCTTTCTTTGGAAGTTTCGGAAACGCCAGAATGTCGGCCATGCCGGCGCGTCCGAAGCGTACCGGCCGGCCGGTGATGTCGCGGATTGCGCCGCTGTTTTGCCGCGTGTGCCAGATGCGCCGGGCAGCGAGGTATTCCAGGATGGCGCGCTGCGTTTGGGCTTCGGTGAGCGGCTTCATGGCAGCCTCCGAAACGAGACGACCCACACCCAGGGATTGGACGACCACGGGTGTTTCTTGGCGTTGATTGAGTCCCACAGTTTTGCAAACTCTCCGCATGGGTCTCCAAGCCAATCGCCGCCCTGAATTCCTTCCGCAAAGGCATCCTCTTCGCTGATGTCCTGTGCGTGCTGGGTGCGCACGTCGGTGATTTCGAGGTTGATGCGCGACGCCCAGCGGGGCATGAAGATGGAAGGAATGATCCGATTGCTGATTTCCTCATCGTTCGCCATGTCGCAGAATTCGAGGGTTCCATCCGTCGCAACATAGTTAATTTGATAGCCCTTGCCGGTTGTGTAGTCGATGTCACCCGACTCGTAACCGTCAGCGTATTTGTCTAGATAAAGCGGCTGAAAACTTTCCCGCCCCCAAAGCCGGTCGCCGGGCTTTCCATAAGGGCAATAGAACTCCGGGCTGCAATCTGGCCAGCCTCCCGACCATTGCTCGACAGGCAGCGGAATGCCCTTCTCGTCGCGTTGTGGGCCCGTCCAACAAAAGCGTTCGTCGTCCAAGTACTTCACGCATTCCATGAAGTTCGTGCTCGGTTGAGGTTTCACAACTCTCCGAGTCTGCGTCTTGAGACCATCGAGAATGGCTCGCACCATCGGCGCCGAAAATAGGATCGGGCGTTCCTTCATTTCGTTATCCTTTCCCTATGCCACGTGCAGTTTTGAACTTCCAGCATTACGGAGACTGGGTCTGCCATTTCATGCAGGCCGATTGCAAATCCACCATCGGCAAAACGACGCGCTATTTCCATTTCTCGACGGAGCCGGAGCTGCGTGCCTTTGTGCTGTGCTGCAACCCGGACGACATTGCCGACTACGACTTGTGCATCCGCTGCTGGGGCCGGGGCAGCGTACGGGTTACGTTGACCGATGAGCAGTACGCCAAGCTGGAGGGGTGAGGTCATGCGGTAGCCTTCTCTCGCGCAAGGTAGTCCGCGTAGTCGCAGACACAAGAGGCCAACAAATCGAGCATCCTCATGCGACCAACTCTTCCCACAGCTTTTGCGCGATGCGGTCGGCGGCCATGCCGGCGCTGGCGCACACGAAATTGCGATCTTTCTGACAGCCTGGCGAGAAAAAGAAATCTTTCGCCGCGCGGCGGTCGTAGAAGTCCTGACTGCGCAAGTCGCGCACGGCCTGATCGAGCACTGCGATCCAGAGATTCATGCCAATTGCCTCCATAGCTGCTTGCAATCGCATTCGCGGGCGAATTGTTCGCTCTTGCGGTAGTCTCTCTTGTCATCCCATCGTTCGCCCTTGTCGTTCACAATCACTAGGCCGCCCACGCATCCGTTCGCGCGCGAGTTGCATGGAACGAACTTCGGTCGAGATACCCGTTCTTCCTGTTTCACCATTGCCTCCAGTTCCCCTAACTCCGGGATTGCCTTCTCGTACTCTCCGCGCTGCGTGCGAGCCAGGCGCGTCAGGACCGCTTCCACGTGCGCCGGGTTGTAGCTTGCCAACGCTGCCGCGTATACCTTCAACCCTTCCTTGCTAAGACTCTCCCGACGTGCCTCTGCCAGCATCACCATGAGGCTCAAACATTTCTGCATAGGCTGCTTGGGCGTTGGCGATATTGCTGTCGGTTCTGGCTTGAGCGCGATTGATCCCACTGGCTGCATAATTTCCTCCCTCCCGTACCGGGTACACGTCCGTCCATCCACTGCGAATCGATTGCTCCAACACTGCGGCCGGATCATGGCCGTTCTGCATGAAACCGTAAAGTTTCTTCGTGACCAGCTCCAACGCGAATGCCGTGGGCGGCTTGCCCTTGCGCTGGCGCATTTCGAGATAGGCGTTCCACACGGAAGGCGGAATCCAGTCCGGTAGAACGAACGGCTCCAGAGCGCGTTTTTTGCGCGGTGGTATTTGTTCTTGTATTGAAGATGAAGTAGAAGACTGAAGAGCATCGATTTCGCATTGCATACGCAATGCATATGCATCCCTCTTTGCCCAGCGTGCATTGGCGGCTTCTGTTCTCGACTCGCTATACGCTTTTTGGCGTTCAGCGGTCGCCTTGGTTCCTTGTTGGTGCCAACGACCATCTGCAAGCGACCAGGCGCTGAATATCTGTGGCTGCACCCGCCGCCAGACATCATCTGACGGGTTGCGCAACCAGCGACGAATCAGGGCTGTGTCGTTGGGGATAGTTCCGGCAGGGTCTTCCTGCAGGGATAAGTTGATCAACCAAAAATGCATACCGTTTGCATCCCAATCCATTGCGAGAACTTTTTGGTCACCGAGCCATTGCCGGTAATACCACTGAATTGCAGGGGCAGAGAGTTTAGGCATGAGCGATCCTGCCTCTCCGTGGACCCTTTTTGCGGTTACAGGAAAAACAGAGAAGTTGAAGATTAGAAGCGCTATCATCTCCTCCGAGGGACACGGGCTTGATATGGTCAATTTCAAGCCTCTCTGATGATCCACAAGAGGCGCACCGAAATTTGAACTTGTCCTTGATCCACGCGCGAAGTTTCGGAGAAAGCGAGCTCCTTTTTGGGTTGGAGAAAAATCGCAATTTCCCCTTGTGCAGCTTCGGAATGTAAAAAAGTCCCTCACGCTTTTTTCCTAAAACTCCGATGCGAATTAATTCTTCTAGTGGTTCAGTGAGATCAAGTCCAAAATGCCCGACAAACCTTTGAATATGCAGAGGAGAAAGAATTCCCCCTCCGCAAAATCTGAGTTCTCCGTTCTCGTCGGCCAACATACATAGCCGAAAGAACAGTCCCTGGGATGCGAGAGAACATCCGGCGATGGAGTCCTGGAGCCAATCGCCGGGATAGAACTGAAACGCGGGCAGTTTCCCCATCTATTTGAAGCTCCCTCAGCAGGGCAAATCGTTCTTACGAGACGTGCACGATATAACGGAGCGAGCGAGTTTGTTACGCCGCAGCCGGCAGAATCAGCCGCGGGTTGGAGACGCGTGGTTTGGGCTTCTTTACGTCCGGCTGGCCGGGCGCGAGGTCGAATGCGAGTTGCGAGCCGGACATGATCTGCTTGCGATCGGACCGGGGGAGCAGCGCGCCGGGAACGAAGAGGTCGATGGCAGCCTCGCCGTGGAGCTTGACGAAGCCGTAGTTTCTGGCCGCATCCCAAAGGGTGACGGTGCCGGTGGCGCCGGTGAGGCCGGTGCGAAGGATGTCTTCGCGGGTGAGGGGTGCGGTGGCTGTGGGCATGAGGCTCCTTAGAAGGGGATATCGTCGTCCGTTACCGTGAGGCCGTGATTGTTCACGATGGCGTTGTTGTTGACTGGATTTGTTTTCGGCTTTTGCTTGAGCGCTTTGCCGAACAGCGCATCCAGTTCCCGGACCTCCTTTGCCTCCAGCGGCACGACTTTCAGGCTGGAAGCACCGCGGCTAATTTGCCATCGTTCACGCGGATTGCCGGATTGATCGTTCTCGTGTTTGCAATAGACATCGACCTGGTTGCCGGCAAAGCTTTCATGGTTCGGGTGCGATGGATCGAGTGGGCCAAACCCGGTGCCCCCATAGCCAAGCTTCTCCAGAGCTTCCGCGACAAAGGTCATCGTCTTCTCAGTGAGCGCCATGTAGATGGTGCGTTCGTATTGATTGGCGTCCGGGAAAAAGCTGCCGTCATCGGTTGGCGTGCCGAGAATCTTGAATCTCAACACGAATTGGTTGGTGCCGGTCGAGGCCTTCGATAGCGCCTGGGCGGTGACTTCGGCGACATAGACGCCAGGCTGATAGAAAGGGCCGTTCATTGTGCGACCTCCTGAGCCGGTTCGGCTGCCGGGACTGAGGCAGCAGGTTTGCGGTTGGACTTGATGGCGGTGGCGAGATTGGCCCAGCCTTCAGCGGCAGAGCTTCCCATCTCGATTTCTTCGGGCAGTCCCATACGGTTCTTTGCATCGAACGCCGGCCGCTGCTGGGTGTAGAGAATGCGCGCGCTGGTGGCTGCGGCTTTTCCCTTTTTGGAGGCATCGTTCTTGTCAGCCTTGACGATGGTCTCGAAGTTGCCGAAGAGAATCGCGTCCGACCATTTATGCGTCAGACCCCAACACTTCTCGTGCATGTCCGGCGCCCAGTGGTCATAGTCGGAACCTTCGGGATTTTTGAAGGTTTTGACTTTGGTATGGATAAGCATGAAAATAGTCATCTTTTTGGCGCGCCGTAATTCATCGAGCAGATTGAGGAACATGCGCCATTCGGCCAGGGAAACCTCGTATCCACGCATGTAGCTGGAGAAGCCGCGATCGCCCCACTCGCCGTTAAAGTCGCGTTGGCAAATGAATTCGTAGCAGAGGCGCTCTGCTCCGTTTACCGTGTCGATGACAAGGGTTTTGTAGGGGTGCTCGTCTTCCATCAGTAGCCGAATCGCAGCCAGAAAATCTTCCCAATTTTGAATCTCCGGGAAATGTGGGGTGTCCGGAAGCTGGCCAGAGCTGATGAGTGTATCGAGGCCAGTTTCGCCGCGCGTTTGCAGGAAGATCGGCTTGGGCGCATGCGCAGCCAGCGATGTTTTGCCGAAGCCCTCGCGGGCGTGCAGGACATAGCGGTTAGGAAGAGACTCGCTCTTGGTTTGAATGTCGGACAGCGCGAACCGCTTGGCTGTCGCCGGTCTCAACCCCGTTGGCTGAGGCGTGCGAATTGCTTGGGTTGCCATGTTAGTTTTTCTCCTGTGTGGATTTGAGCGTTAGAAAATAAGCTTCCAGCGCCTGATGCATGAGGGTGCCGAAGAACAACGCCTCGCGCTCTTCTTCGTCAATCCGCTCCAGGCCGACTTCGTACTGCAGTTGGTGTTTCCGCCTGCAGGTCTGAAAGGTACGAATGCGGCTGTTGGTGAGGATGTCTTTTCCGTCTCCGTTGAGGATGGGAAGTTCAGGGTGAACCCAAGCTTTGCGGGTCCAATTGTCGGAATCTGCGGAATCGTGGCCCGAACAGATGCCAAGAAATTTGCACGGCGATCCATAGGACATACAGGCGCCGGAGTTGCGCGGCCAGCGCCCGGTTCGGCGCGCGACAATCAAATCCTGAGAGTGATCCCAAAGCTCGCCGGCATATTCGAGGATTTCTCCATCGAGCCTGGGAACCTGGCGGCGCTGGAAATACCAATCAGGGCGCTCTTTCATGCAGTCGCGTGCCAGGCGCAAGGCGTACATTGCCGATGTCTCGCGTTCCGAGGCAAGGAATTCATCAAAGTCGAAATCGCGGGAATCGCAGTACACCTTGGTTGCGGCAATCAACGTGCGTTCCGCCTTGTTGAGCAGCTTGGGCGCTATGGACGGCTTACGGATGACATCCCACATCGCATAGTCAACCTTGTTGCCGTTGAGGTATTCGAGTAGCAGGTAGTGGCTTACTTGGCCTTCGATCACAAGCTGTCGCCAGTAGGGAGCATTCGGATCGGCGATGTCTTGCGATGTGGTTTTGTGGTCGAAGATCACACTGCGATCGGTGGCGATTTCGGTAGCGTGGACATCGAGCTTGCTGGCGACGGTGAAGGTGCGGCTGCTGCGCTGTGTCTCCGGGTTATAGAGGTCACTCGATACGACCGATTCAACAGCATCGATACGGTACGGCGAATTCTGCCAGCGGGCGTCGTAGCCAGCCATGAGACCGAGACACTTCGCCGCGACTAGCGCGTGGCCAGCATCGGCATCGCGCAGGACTGGCGCAAGAACTTCGCGGGCAGCTTCGATCGGTGGGGCGATCGCGGCTTGCATGGCTATTTCCCTTCCTTCGCGATTGCTTTCCATTTTCCGTTGACGATGCGGTATGGCGTGTCGGCCTTGATGCCTTTTTCTCCGACGTGGGCGACAAGGATACGATTGCGCTTGGTTTTTTCGTCGTAGTAGGCAGACGCGAAGCACCCGTTTTCACCCGACTGGACAATGCAATCGATCCCAGCAGCCATTGCGATTGTGTTTTGGCCGGAGCTGGCCGCTTTGCTGCAGTTGCCGGAGCTGGCCGCTGTGCTGGAGTCGCCGGAGCTGGCCGCTGTGCTGGAGTCGCCGGAGCTGGCCGCTGTGCTGGAGTCGCCGGAGCTGGCCGCTGTGCTGGAGTCGCCGGAGCTGGCCGCTGTGCTGGAGTCGCCGGAGCTGGCCGCTGTGCTGTAGTAGCCGGAGCTGGCCGCTGTGCTGGAGTCGCCGGAGCTGGCCGCTTTGCTGCAGTTGCCGGAGCTGGCCGCTGTGCTGTAGTAGCCGGAGCTGGCCGCTGTGCTGGAGTCGCCGGAGCTGGCCGCTTTGCTGGAGTCGCCGGAGCTGGCCGCTTTGCTGCAGTTGCCGGAGCTGGCCGCTGTGCTGGAGTAGCCGGAGCTGGCCGCTTTGCTGCAGTTGCCGGAGCTGGCCGCTTTGCTGCAGTTGCCGGAGCTGGCCGCTGTGCTGGAGTCGCCGGAGCTGGCCGCTTTGCTGTAGTTGCCGGAGCTGGCCGCTGTGCTGGAGTCGCCGGAGCTGGCCGCTTTGCTGCAGTTGCCGGAGCTGGCCGCTTTGCTGCAGTTGCCGGAGCTGGCCGCTTTGCTGCAGTTGCCGGAGCTGGCCGCTTTGCTGCAGTCGCCGGAGCTGGCCGCTTTGCTGGAGTCGCCGGAGCTGGCCGCTTTGCTGCAGTTGCCGGAGCTGGCCGCTGTGCTGGAGTCGCCGGAGCTGGCCGCTTTGCTGTAGTTGCCGGAGCTGGCCGCTGTGCTGGAGTCGCCGGAGCTGGCCGCTTTGCTGCAGTTGCCGGAGCTGGCCGCTTTGCTGCAGTTGCCGGAGCTGGCCGCCTTTTCTTTTTCGACAGAGGATTTAATCTCCGCGAGCATCTCCTTGAAATGCTTCTCGTGATTGAGAACCATCGTGATAGCGCCAGCCATCTGCCCGCTATAGACGACCGTGCCGCGTGGAAACTTGACCTTCTGCTTGTCGATGGCAACAACACAGTCTGCGTCGACTTCCACAACTTGCCAGATGGCATCGTGCGCACTATTCAGGAGAGACCAATCGCCGTCGCCCCATAAAAGCCCATGCAATCCGTGGCCACATTGCGGCGTGGGATCCCAATCGGGACACTCAACCGGGCCTGATGCCGGCCACTGGAAACCATTGTGAGAAGTACCGTCCGCGTTCGACGTGCGGATAACCAAAGCTGTTTTCATGCCGTCTCCTTCAATTTGCCGAGGTAGTTGCTCAGGTGCTTGGCGGCGCATTCGGCTCCACAGAGATGCCGACGGTCGCTTGCGATAGCAATTGTGTGCCCCCACAGGGCATATAGGATCGAACCATCCTCGAATTTTTCCCGCGCGATGATCCAATGGTTCGTTTCTTGCTTGAGCGCGCCGCAGACATCGCAGATGAATGCTTGCTGATAGCTCATAGCGCCCTCGCGATCAGCCAGACGATGCAGGCGTAGAACGCGAAGCTGGCAAGCAGGGTGATCACCACGAGCCAAGGACTGACGACGGAGACTGCGGCCGCCGGCGGGGCCATCTGATGTTCCAGCTGGCGGATGTAGCAATCGACCTCGGATTGCGCGATTTCACTCACTCGTTCCATGGGTTTCCTTTCGGCTGATTCCGTCTTTCGCGAACGTTGCGAATCTTGCGGACGACTTCATTGCCGCCGATCAGCGCGCCGACAACGCAGGACATGGCGATGGAGATGTAGCCGGAGGCGCTCATGGGGCCACCTTCCGGGCGGTGTCGAGGGCGGCGTCTGCTATCTTTTTTGACTCGTTAGCTTCGGTGTATATTTGCGAGCCTTCCATGCGCGGCCAAGTGCCCCACCCGCGTTCTGTGCTTATTACAGCAATCACGCCTTGCAGCGCATCCATCAGCGCCTTATGGCTCTGCTTCAGGGTTGCGAGTTCTTCTCGGTAATCTTCCAGCAGAGATATGCAACCCGCCTCAGTGAAGACCTCTGTACCATCCCCAACGTTCCTGATCCACCATTCGTTTAGACTGGACAACTTTTCCGGCAATCCCGCAGGTTCCGGTCGCTCTGACTGGGAGACCTTTTCGTCGACATCGCCGATATGGCCCGCATCGTTTTGGTAGAAGTGCGCTCCGTCGTGACCTTCAGGCTTACTGCAACGCTTTCCCGATGGTTTCCAGTTCGCGTCAAGTAACTCCGCTGGGCATTGCTTGCGAGCCATCGCATCTTCCGTTTCCAGTTCACATGGATCAATACTGCAATCGTGGCCGGGAATATCAGCTAGATGGCATATCGCATCACCTTCCGTCGCTGCCGGCTTCTCGCAGGAGAAGGCCGGAGCAGGTAAACCTTTCTGCGCGGCGACTCGCCTTTGCACGGACCGAGATTCAGTCATAGCGATTCCTACTTTCTGTCGGCGATAATCTGCCACATGATTTTTTCGTGAAAACGTCCTCCAACTGCTTCCCTGAAGGAGTGCGGACCCAATACGGCAAATATCACGCAGCCATTTGAGTCAAGCTGATTCAGGCTCTCCTCTAATTCCAAGGAGCTTCCAGTAACGGTGACAACTGTCCATCGCCTCATCTATGCTCCCTCCTGCTCCGCTTTCGCTTCCGCAGCATAGAATTCATCATTGGATTCCTGCTCGGCGGTGTAGTCGTCCCAACGGTTGGCACGTTCGCAGGCGGGAATGTCGTCTTCGTCCATTGCGGCGATGTGGTTGTCGATATCGAGGTGGATCATCTCTATATCCCCCGTAAAATCAGCATGTAGGCGGTAGCAATGAGAATGCCGAGGGCGAGAAAGGCCAGGGCGTTCAGAGTTTCGCGGATGAGCGGCTTCATAGGCCCCCTTCCGCTACGTAGCGTAATAGCGAGGTTCCAAGCGTCATCATGTTGGCGTGTATGAGACTCCGCTCCCGCATGGCCAGCACTTCCTGGGCGACTTGGATGATGACGCTGGCTTCTTCTGGGCTGAGAGTCGGCACCGTCTCCGGCGTGGCCATGCCCATGCCATAGAGTGCGTTGTAGGCGCGCGAGACGCGGCCCAGATGATCGATGGATTCGGCGGTGATCATTGCACGCCCCCTGCTTGCGGGATGGCGGGAATCTGCTCCCATGCATTCCATGTGGGGCTGGTGATCGGACGCCACGTTTGCCAGGCGGAGCCGTCGTAGCAAAGCGCGTAGAGGGTGATGACGCTATTGCCGTCGGCGATGATCAGCAGGGGAGTGAGCCGTTTGACGGCGCGGTTGTTGGGTATGGGGGCCATGTCAATGGCCTCGCACAGCATCGCGGAGGGCGATGCCGCCGATGAACAGCACGGCGATGGTTGGGATAGCGAACAGGATGAGCACAGGTCAACTCCTCGGGATTGAGGTGAGGGCGGCGGGAGCCGCGGAGGAATGTGCTTGAGCTACAGATTTGGGGTGAGCTAACGGCAAAAAACGTTTGCTCAGCTCAGACATGATCCAACCTGTAGAAGCGTTGGCGGCTCAGGCCACATTCAGTTGTGCTATAGGAAGGGGTGGTGCGCCCGGCAAGATTCGAACTTGCGACCTAACGCTTCGGAGGCGTTCGCTCTATCCATCTGAGCTACGGGCGCGTCAATTTGAGAGTATCACGCAGAAAAATTCTGCATTGTCATTCTCAATAACACAGCACATCGATCCAACAATTCTACTGCTCAATACTCTTTTGCCTGCGAGGCTGGGATCAGCACATCGCCTTCCGATGTAATAGAAAGCGCAGCGGCCGCTTCCGGTCTCCAGCGCAGAACAGGCTTTCGCGCAGCGGCGGTTTCATCCATCCGCGAGACTCGCGTGGCGTGCGGTGCATTTAGGATTATTTCGCGATTCTCGTCCGCCTCGCGCGCTATCTGCCGCATCGCATCGATAAACTGGTCCAGCTCTTCCTTCGATTCGCTCTCTGTCGGTTCAATCATCAGCGCGCCGGATACGATCATCGGGAACGATGTCGTGTAGGGATGGAAGCCATAATCGATCAGTCGCTTGGCAATGTCGCCGGTCTTGACACCGTTACGGGCCTGGCGACGATCGCTGAAGACAACCTCATGCAGCGTGGCGGTTTTATAGGGAAGCTCGTACACATCCTCGAGTTTCGCGCGAATGTAGTTCGCGTTCAGCACGGCGTCTTCCGTCGTTTGCCGCAGACCATCGGGACCATTCGCCAGGATGTAGGCCAGCGCACGCACGAACATGCCATAGTTGCCGTAGAACATACGCACACGGCCCACGGATTGTGGACGATCGTAATTAAATGTCAGTACGCCATCGGGTTTTTCAACCAGCACTGGCGTTGGCAGAAACGGCTCCAGGATTTTCTTGCAGCATACCGGACCGGAGCCCGGACCGCCGCCACCGTGGGGAGTCGAAAACGTCTTATGCAGGTTCAGGTGCATCACGTCCGCGCCAAAATCCCCAGGCCGCGTTTTGCCGACCAGCGCATTCATATTCGCCCCATCCATATAGAGCAGCGCGCCCTTGGCGTGCAGAACGTCGGCAATTTTATGAATCTCGTTTTCAAACACGCCGATCGTAGACGGATTCGTCAACATCAGCGCGGCTGTCTCTTCATCGACCAGCTGTTCCAGTTCAGCAAGGTCGACCATGCCTTGGCTGTTCGATTTCAAATTTTGTACCTGGTACCCGCAGATCGCCGCTGTCGCCGGGTTCGTTCCATGCGCAGAATCCGGAATCAAAATCTTCTTTCGCGGATTGCCTTTCGATTCGTGATATGCGCGAATCAGCAGGATACCGGTGAATTCTCCATGCGCGCCGGCCGCGGGCTGCAGCGTGATCGCATCCATGCCGGTGATTTCTTTCAGGCACTCCTGCAGCGTCCACATTACCCGCATCGCCCCTTGAGAGAGCGTTTCCGGCTGGTATGGATGCGCCTCCGCAATGCCGCCCAGCCGTGCCACAAATTCGTTCACGCGTGGGTTGTATTTCATGGTGCAACTGCCCAGTGGATACATGCCGAGATCGATGGCGTAATTCCACGTGGAAAGGCGCGTGAAGTGGCGGATGATTTCAATCTCGCTCACCTCCGGCAACACCCCCAGGTCTTCGCGCGCAGCCTCGCCGAGCAGCGCTTTTGCGTCGACCGCCGGAACATCCAACTGCGAAAGCCGATAAGCTTTTTTCCCAGGCGAGGATTTTTCAAAGATCAATCCTTCATTCTGGCTGATGTGGCTTGAAACTTTGTGTCGTTCCCCAACAAAGGGAGTTTTATCGTTCTGCGGATTCGCCGAATCCCGCGTTGCCAATGTTTCCGTCGCCATTCCGCCCTCAATTTTTCTATGCATACGCCAGCGCAGGTGCTTGCCGGCCGGCAAGTACCGCAGCCGCTGCGTCGATTTGCTCGCGCGAATTCTGCTCTGTCGCGCACCACAGCGATGCATTTGGCAGTTCGGGATACCACTTCACCAGCGGCAACCCGCCGATGATCTTCTGCTTCAGCAATTGCGCATTCACATCTTCAGCCGTTTCAGCCGTAGATAGAACAAATTCATTGAAGCGCGGCGAATTCGCAAACAGCAGTTTGCTTCCTGGCGTTGCAGCCAGCGTTTGCGCGGCGTAGTGCGCCTTGGCCAGATTTTGCTCCGCAAGCTCGCGCATTCCTGCACGCCCATAAATCGTCAGATAGATGCAGGTCATCAGCGCGACCAGCGCCTGATTTGTGCAGATATTCGACGTCGCCTTTTCGCGGCGGATATGTTGCTCGCGAGTCGAGAGCGTCAGCACAAACCCGCGACGACCCTGCTTGTCGACGGTCGCTCCGGTCAGACGACCCGGCATCTGACGGATGAATTTTTCCTTGCATGCCAGCACTCCGCAGTAAGGTCCGCCGTAGCCGACCGGCACTCCCAGCGATTGCGCTTCGAGCGAAACGATATCGGCCTCGACCGGCGGACGAACGATGCCGAGCGAGAGCGCCTCCGCAATCGACACAATCAGTAGCGCGCCTTTGGCATGCGCCAGCTCTGCAATAGCGGCGACGTCTTCGATCACCCCGAAAAAATTCGGCGACTGAATTAGCACGCACGCGGTCTGATCGGTAATGGCGGCTTCCAGTTCCTTCAGATCGACGCGGCCATCCGCGCCATAGCCCACAATTTGCTTCGGCAAACCCTGATGCTGCGCATAAGTCTTCAGTACCTCTCGATACTCCGGATGAACCGTGTTCGCCACCACCACATGGCTGCGTCCAGTCACACGCGCCGCCATCATCACGGCCTCTGCCGATCCAGTTGAGCCGTCATACATGGACGCGTTCGCAATCTCCATGCCGGTCAACTCGCAGATCATGGTCTGAAATTCAAAGATCGCCTGCAGCGTTCCCTGCGAAATCTCCGCCTGGTACGGTGTGTAGGAAGTAAGAAATTCTCCGCGCTGCACCAGCGCATCGATCACGACCGGTCGATAGTGGTGGTAGGCGCCTGCGCCGAGAAAGCTGGCATATCCATTGGCGTTGCGTTCAGCGGCGGTACGGAAAAATTCGACAATCTCCTGCTCGCCCATCTGCCGCGGAATGTTCAGGTCTCGTGTCAGCCGATATTCTGCGGGAATTGTAGAGAAAAGTTCGTCGATCGACGGCACGCCGATTTCGTCGAGCATAGCGGCGCGGTCGGTTGGAGACTTCGGCAAATAACGCATCGATCGGGTTCCTGTGTTCTTACGTATGGACTTCTAAAGAAAAATTATTCGCCGGTTTCTTCCGCGATGAATTTCTCGTAATCTTCCCCGCTCAGCAAAGAGTCGGCCTGCGATGGATTGGACATCTGCACCTTGATGATCCACGCCTCGTGCGCATTTTGGTTGATCTTTTCCGGCGCATTCTTTAGATCTTCATTCACGGCGGTTATTGTGCCGCTAACCGGCGAATACAAATCGGACACGGCCTTCACCGACTCCACGCTGCCGAAGACCTTGCCTTGCTCGACCGTCGTGCCCACGGCCGGCGCATCGACGAACACAATGTCGCCCAGCGAATTCTGCGCATAATCCGTAATGCCGACCGTACCGACAATGCCGTCAAGATGCATCCATTCATGCTCGCGTGTGTACCGGTAGTGGGAGGGATAGGCCATAGATTTCTTCCTCTTCTATTGTATGTCGCTTGGAATTTTTGTAATGGGTCGCACCTGGAGCCATAAGACTCCACGGGGAGAAATACGTTACGGCTGCTTTTTCGGGCGGCGATAAAACGGCTGCGGCACAACGCGGGCGCGCACATCCACGCCGCGGATTTTCACCGCAAATTCCTCGCCGGCTTCACCTTGGTTCCGCGGCACATAAGCAAGAGCAATATTCTTCTTGAGAAATGGTGCCGGCGAGCCACTGGTGACCATGCCAATCTCCTGGCCATCGAGCGTCGAAACCGGATAGCCATCGCGCCCGATGCCGCGTTCGATCATTTCCAGGCCGATAAGTTTCCGTTGCGCACCGCCGTTCTGCTGGATATTTCTGAGCGCCGCCTGCCCAATAAATTCAGGTTTGTCGAGTTTGCAGAACCGATCCAGCCCAGCTTCGAAAACATTCGTCTCTTCGGTAATTTCATGACCGTACAGCGGCATGGAGGCTTCCATACGCAGCGTATTGCGCGCTCCCAGTCCGCAGGGCAGAATTTCGAACTCGCGCCCGGCTTCAAGAATTTCATTCCACACGCGAACGCTGGTCGGCTCGTCGGAGGGAATGTAAATCTCAAACCCATCCTCGCCGGTATAGCCGGTGCGGGAAATCAGAACGTTGGGCACACCGCAAACCTGACCCCAGACCGACCAATAATTCTTGATCTTTTCCAGATCGACGTTCGTCAATTTTTTCAGCACGGCAAGCGCCTGCGGCCCTTGGATCGCCAACTGCGAGTAGTAGTCGCTGTAATCGCTTGCGTGACAATGAAAGCGCTGCGCGTGTTTTTTGATCCATGCAAAATCCTTTTGCCGCGTGCCTGCATTCACCACCAGCAGATAATCGTTCGGGCTGAATTTGTAAACCAGGATGTCGTCGATAAAGGTCCCTTCAGGTGTCAGCAGCGCAGAATATTGCGCCTGCCCTTCGACTAGCTTGGACGCATCGTTCATCGAAACCATCTGCACAGCATCCAGTGCTTCCGGCCCGCGTAATTGGATTTCTCCCATGTGGCTGACATCGAACAAGCCCACGCCCGTGCGCACCGCCATGTGCTCGGCAATCAAACCGGAATATTCCACCGGCATATCCCATCCGCCAAAATCCACCATCTTCGCGCGGCAGCTGCGATGGGTGGCGTTCAGCGGAGTCTTGCGTAACGCTGGAGGAGTCGCAGAAGTTTGAGTCGGAGTAGCCATAAGAGTGGGTCCTTGCCGGGACAGGCGATCGGGAACCTTTTACGGTAGCATCCGCATTTTTGCAGGGTCAAATGCGGCCCTGCTGTTTTTAGCCAAACCAGCAGGTTCCATCAGGTCGAAACTCCTCCACCTGGGCTGCGTAGACACTCTGTGGGATGCTAGTCTTTTAGCTTCGAGACGATTTTCTGAGGAATTCTGGAGACCGATTGAAGATTTCAACCCCAGCCTGCGTGCCCGACGATGCAACAATTCGAACTGCGGAGCCCGACCCTCTACCGAACACGATGACCGGAGCGAGCCGATTTCTGCGAGCCTGTCTGCGGCAGCCGGTCGACACAACTCCAGTGTGGTTTCTGCGCCAGGCGGGCCGTTATATGCCGGAGTATCAGGCTGTCCGCCGTTCGCATTCGCTGCTCGAGATCTGCAAATCTCCCCAACTCGCCTCGGAAGTGACAATTACCGCCGCGGAAAAATTGGATGTCGACGCAGCCATTATTTTCGCGGATCTCCTACTGCCGCTCGAACCAATGGGTCTGGATTTTACCTTTGAAGCCGGCGAAGGTCCGGTGGTGCATCGTCCGCTTCGCACAGCGGCGGATATCGCGGCGTTACGTACCGACCGTACCGCCGATCTTGGCTACGTCGCCGAAGCCATTCGCCGCGTGGAAAAACATTTCGGCGACCGCATGGGCATGATCGGCTTCTGCGGCGCGCCGTTCACGCTGGCCAGCTACATGATTGAAGGCGGCGGATCGCGTAATTACATCGAGACGAAACGCCTGATGTACTCCGACCCGCTGGCCTGGCGCACTCTGATGGAAAAGCTGGCAATCGTGTTGGCGGAGTACGCCTCACAGCAGATCGACGCCGGCGCGGATGTCATCCAGATCTTCGACAGCTGGGCCGGCGCGCTCTCCGTTACCGATTATCGCGAGTACGTGCTGCCAATCACGCAGTCGCTGGTCCGACAGGTACAGGCGTGCGGAGTTCCGGTCATTTATTTCGGCGTCGACACCGCCACGCTGCTGCCCAGCATGCGCGAAACCGGCGCCGATGTGATCGGCCTCGACTGGAGAATTCCGCTGGACCAGGGCAAGCTGGCCGTAGGCGCAAATTGTGCAGTGCAGGGAAACCTGGACCCGATCGCACTGTTCGCGCCGGAGCCCTTGCTGCGCACCCGTGTGGAAGAAATTCTGCGCCAGGCCAACGGAATGCCCGGACATATATTCAATGTCGGTCACGGCATCGTGCCCGGCACGCCAGTCGAAAACGTGCAACGCGTCGTTCGCTGGGTACGGGAAATCGACGCGCAAAGGAAAGTGGAAAACGTGTGACGCAGACAAGCTCTACTGCAACGCGGAAATCTGCCATCATGCTGCTGGCGCACGGCACGCCGGAAACCATCGCGGAAATTCCCGAATATCTAAAGAATGTCGTCAGTGGACGCGCCATTCCGCAGTCCGTCGTCGAAGAGATTCAGCATCGCTACGCGCAGATCGGCAAAAGCCCGCTCACGGAATGGACATTGCAGCAGGCTGCGTTACTGCAGAAAAAAATCGGCTTGCCGGTGTATGTCGGAATGCGCAATTGGAAACCGTACATCGCCGATGCGATTCGAAAGATGCGGGCTGACAGCGTAACCGACGCCGTCGCCATCTGCATGGCGCCGCAAAATTCCCGCACCAGTGTTGGCCTCTATCGCCGCGCCGCGTATGCCGCAGCCGGCTCTGCTCTGCGCTTTCATTTCATCGACGCCTGGGCCGATCACCCGTTGTTGGCCGACGCCTTTGCAGAACGACTGCGGCCAGTATGGCTGCAGGCTTGCCAGGAAATCGGCGAAAAAATTCCCGTGATCTTCACCGCGCACAGCGTTCCCTGCCGCACCATTCAAATATCAACCGCAAGCACGTCCCCATCCCCGGCGGAATCCACGCCCGCCAACGGCCCTGTCCGGCCAACTGCGCCCGAGCGCTCCTATGCGATTCCGGCAAATGCGCCGCAAAGCCCGGACCCCTACGCAGCCGAGGCAAAACAAACCGCGGCTCTGGTTGCACAGCGTCTCGCATCCGACGGCTTCACGCAGCAGGATTGGTATTTCGCATTTCAAAGCCAGGGCGCGTCTGGTGGTCCCCCGGGGTCATCTAACGGATGGATAGGTCCAACGGTGGAAGATACGCTGCAGGCCATTCAGCAAGAAGGTCATCGCGGAGTCGTTCTGCAACCCATAGGATTTCTTTGCGATCACGTCGAAATTTTGTACGACATCGACATCGCGTTCCAAAAAACGGCGCGCGAACTTGGCCTGCAGTTGTTCCGGCCCGAGTCGCTGAATGCTTCCCCGCTGTTGATCGAAGCGCTGGCGGATTTATCAACGCGAGGACTGACGCAGCTCCAGGCCGGCACCGCCGCCGTGGTCTCCGCATCCGCATGAAACGCATCGCCATTGTTGGCGGTGGTATCGCCGGCGTTTCCGCTGCCTATGAACTTCGGCGCCAGCAGCAAGCCGGCGCGCCGATTGAATTCAGATTGTTTGAAGCCACGCATCGCCTGGGCGGAATTGTAGAAACACAACGCCGCGATGGCTTCGTCATTGAATGCGGTCCGGATAGCTGGGTCACAGAGAAACCCTGGGCACGCGAGCTGGCAGCCGAGCTGGGTCTGGAACCCGAAATCATCTTCTCCCAGGATCAGCATCGCAAAACCTACCTGGCAGAAAACAATGCGCTGCAAGCCATGCCGGACGGCATGCGCATGATGATTCCAACGGAATGGCCGAGTGTTCTCGGCTCGCCATTGTTCAGCGAGCAGGCAAAGCTCGAATACCAACGCGAGCCGCAACGGGCGAAAGAATTGAAAGCCACTGCACTCGATGCTTCCAATCCGCCGCGCGACGAGTCGGTGAGAGATTTCATCCTCCGTCATTTTGGCGCGGAGGTCGCCGACACGATTGCGGCGCCGCTGCTGGCAGGCGTTTTCGGCGGAGAGATTGCGAAGCTGAGCGCCCGCGCTGTGCTTCCC
Source organism: Acidobacteriaceae bacterium (assembly GCA_965276585.1). Lineage (GTDB taxonomy): Bacteria > Acidobacteriota > Terriglobia > Terriglobales > Acidobacteriaceae > JAKAAZ01. The sequence goes on from CBDIAZ010000001.1 coordinate 57,859, forward strand.
GCGTATGTCGCGCTCGAACGCGAGCACGGCAGTTTAATTCTTGGCCTGCAGCAGCGTCAGAAAACCGCAATCTCCGCCGAGCCCATTTTCACTACCTTGCGAAATGGTGTCGCGGGCCTGATCGAGGGCATGGAGCAGCAGATTGGCGCAGTAAATGTTCGCTGCAATTTTTCCGTACACGCAATCGAACTGGCAAACGACGGCTGGATTATCCAGGCAGCATCGGCAGATAGCTCTGTCCCCGAAATAAGAGAACGATTTGATGCAATTCTGCTCGCAATGCCAGCCAAAGCGACAGCGCATCTGCTCGCCCCGCTGAATCCAGCAATTCCGGAACTGCTCCCGCAGCATTCCTCTTCCGCGATTGTCATAGCGCTGGCTTTTTCCGTCGAGCAGGCGATGTCGCTGCATATCCCGCGCGGATTTGGATTTCTGGTTCCGCAACGCGGAAGCGCCGCGAAGACTTCATTCCAGGACAGCGATGAAAATCTCAGCGCCCTCGCAAAGCGCGCGCTACTCGCCTGTACATTTGTCGATCAGAAATTTCCTCATCGCGCTCCCGCAGGCGCAGTCCTGCTGCGTGCATTCTTCGGCGGCCAGGCTGCTCCCGCACTTTTATCGGAAGACGACGCCACACTCACCACTCTGGCGTATGAAGCGCTCGAAAATATTCTAGGGAAATTGCCGGAAGCATCCTTCGCTATGGTGCGACGCTGGCCGAATTCTCTGCCGCTCTACGCCGTCGGCCATCTGGCTCGCATCGCGGAACTGGAAAGACTCATAGCTCGCCTATCCCATCTGCGGCTGATTGGAAATGCCTATCGCGGCGTCGGATTGCCGGATTTAATTCGCGATGGAAGAAACGCCGCCCGGGAAATGATTAGAGCGCTTGCGAACACAGCCGTCTGAAAATCTACTCGTACTTCAAGGCTTCCACCGGGTCCATCTGCGCAGCCCGCGTGGCCGGCAGCGTTCCGAATAAAATTCCCACCAGCATCGCCGTTCCCAACGAAATAACAACCGACCACGGCGAGATGGGGATCATATCCGCGGGAAGAAAAAAGCGCGCGGAAAGCGGAATTGCAAGTCCAAGAATCGTCCCCACGATGCCGCCGCTCAGTGAAATCAAAATCGCTTCCGTAAGAAATTGCAGCTGGATTTCCCGGTACGTCGCGCCGACCGCCTTGCGAATGCCAATCTCGCGAATGCGCGACCGCACCGTCGCCAGCATGATGTTCATAATTCCAACGCCGCTAACGGCCAGCGTGACTGCGGAAACCAGCAGCAGTACCAGCGTCAAAATATTCGCAATTTGTTCCACGGTGGTCAGCAATGCAGCATTTTCCTGCACATCGTAAACGGAGTTTGCCCGGTGTCGCGACTGAATCACGCGCGCGATTTCATTGCGCGCCCGGGGTACATCGTTAAAATCCTGCACGGAAAAAAATAACGTCTTCACTGCATCGGTGCCGGTAAAATATCGCGCCACCGGATACGGAATCAGAATCGTTTGCTTGGCAATCTCCATCTGCCCATATGTATCGACGCGCTCCTTGAAAATTCCGATGATCGTAAACGGAATGCCCTTGATGGAAAAGTTCTGGTTCAACGCCGCGTCCGCGCTGCCGAATAAATTTTGAGCGAACGGCAGAGTGACCACCGCAACCTTGGCATGGCTGATCGCGTCCTGGTCGTCGAAGAATCGACCGGAGAGCACCACCAGATTGCGGATGGTTCTATATTGCGGAGAAACTCCCAGCACCAGAACGTCTTTTACATTTCCATTGCCGAAGCTGATGCGATCGTGCATCTGCAGCATCGGCGATGAGCCGACAATACCCGCTACCTGATCGGCAACGGCCGTCAAATCGTCTTTCGTCAGAAAATCCTGGTCGGTGCTGATGTCGCCCGTGCCGCCGCCCTGATAATCGGCGGTAATCATATTCGCGCCAATACCCTGGATGTAGTTGACCGCATATTGCCTGCCGGTCAATCCGATAGTGACCACCAGGATGACTGATGCCGAACCCATCACCATGCCCAGCGCCGTCAACGCAAAGCGCACCTTGTTGGCGCGAAAACTGTCCACGGCAAGATGCATGATCTCGCTGAACACCATGGTCTTCTTGGCGCTCGCAAGCGTTCGGGTAAACGACGGACTGTGGGCGCGGGCGGAAACCATGACTCCAGTGAAGATGCGCGGCTGTGCGCTGTCGATTCAAATCGGCGTTGCAGGCGCACCGGTTGTAGACCACGCCCGCAACACTCCTCTCCAGCATACCGCCTGGACGATACGCGGCCCGCGCCGTGCCGCGGTTATGAATTGCTGTCGGTTTCGAATTCCGTGTTGGTATTGCCGGGCGAGCCGCCGGGCAGCCGCCGGGCCAGCAATGGCGTGACAAACAGTACCGCCAGCAGCGTTGTCGCCATGCCGCCGACAACGACGCGGGCCAGTGGCTGCTGCGCTTGGGCGCCAATTCCATTCGACACTGCGGCCGGTAGCAGGCCGAGTGCGGCGCACATGCAGGCCATCACAATGGGTCGCGTCTCTTCGATACATCCGTGCAGCAATCCGGCTTCCTGCCCCAGTTCATGCTGTGAGTGCCGCACTCCGCGTAAAAAAACCACCGCGCCCAGGGTATTCAATCCCAGAACGGACGTAAACCCGACCGCGGCCGAAATGCTGAAGGGTGTGTGCGTGATCAGAAGGGAAAACACTCCGCCGATCATGCCGAACGGAATGACCGCCATCACAATCAATGCGTCTCGAAAAGAAAGAAACAGAATGTAGAGCAGGCCGAGGATCATCAGCAAACTGATCGGCACGATAAAAGCGAGCCGATGCAGTTCTTTTTGCAGGCTATCGAATTCGCCGGCCCAGGTGTATTCGTATCCAGGCGGCATTTTCACCTGCTGCAACAATCGCTGCTGCAGATCGCGGATTGTGCTCTGGAGATCGCGGCCGCGGACGCTGAACTTGATCGGAACATATCGCCGTCCTCCCTCACGGTAGATTGCGAAGGCGCCGTCGCGAATGCTGACGTCTGCGATCTCGCCCAGCGGAACCACGCTACCATCCGGCGTTGGCAACATGATGTTGCGGATAACTGAAGGATTGTTTCGGTCGGCTAGAGGAAACCGCACCACCAGGTCAAAGCGTCGATCTTCCAGAATCATCTGGGTGACCGGAGCTCCTCCCACTGCGGCCTGAATGGCCGAGTTGATATCCTGTGCGGCGAGACCATAGCGCGCTGCTTTTGTGCGGTCAATCTGGACGATCAAATTCGGCTGACCGCCTACCTTGAAGATCCCCGCATCCTGCACTCCGGGCACGGACTTCATCACCTTCAAGATCTGCTCCGACAAATTCGACAGCGTATCGAAGTCATTGCCGAACAGCTTGAGCGAGTTCTCGCCCTTTACCCCCGACATCGCTTCTTCCACGTTGTCCTGAATATTCTGGGAAAAGCCGAGCACAACTCCGGGATACTTCGCCAGCTTCTCTTGCATCTGCTCGATCAGTTTGTCCTTGTCGCCATGCAGTGAGGCCGGCCATTGGCTCTCCGGCTTCAGGTCCGTATAGACTTCAACGTTATTGAACGTGGTTACATCGGTCCCGTCGTCCGGCCGTCCCACTTGCGAAACCGTCTGCGTCACCTCCGGGAATTGATTCAGCGTTGAGCGCATGGAATCCGCAATGGCTACGGCCTGCGGGAAAGAAATATCCTGAGGCAGCGTGGCGCGAATCCACAGGTTGCCTTCCTCCAGCGCCGGCATGAATTCTCCCCCGATGAAGTGGAAAGAAAATGCCGTCAGCAGCAGCAGCAGAATTGCGAACGCCCAGGCAGTGCGGGCATATTTCAATGCCCATTTGAGCGACGGTTCGTACACCCGCAGAATATTCCGGATCAGCCAGGTCTCCTTGCCCGTTGTCGGCTCTTTCGACGCGGTAAGAAATCCCAGCACAGGCGCAAAAATCACCGCATATATCAACGCGCCAATCAGCGCAAATCCATAGGTCATCGACATGGGCGCGAAGATTTTTCCCGGCACACCCTGCATGGTGAACAAAGGAATAAAAGAAATCAGGATAATAATGGTCGCGTAAATAACCGGCTTGGCGCTCTGGGTCACCCCTTCGACGATCAGGTCAGCCGTGCTCTCTTCTTCCATCCTGCGCGAGAGCCTGCGATAGACATTTTCAAGCACGACAATGGACGCATCGACGAGGATGCCGAAATCGATGGCGCCGATCGAGATCAAATTCGCCGAGTGGCCCGTCATCACCATCAGCGTCAAGGCGAAAAGCACCGCGAAGGGAATGGTCATCACTGCCAGCAGGGTCGTTCGGAAATCTCCGATAGTGATAAACAGCACAAAGGTGACCAGGATCAGTCCAGTCAAAATAATGTGCTTCACCGTTTCCGTGGTGACGTTGATCAGTTTCGTGCGGTCATAATACGGTTTTATCTGCATGCCCGGCGGCAGCAGATTGCCGTGGTTCAGCTCGTAGACTTTTTTCTTCAGCGCCTTCAAAGCCGGCAGCGACTGCTCGTTCTTCTGCAACAGAACAATGCCTTCGACAACGTTGCTGTTGTTGTTGTGTCCCACGCGTCCGAGCGGAGGCTGATAACCCTTCTTTACTTCCGCGATATCGCGCACCAGCACCGGCACATTGCTGCGTTCGGCTACAACAATCGCTCCGATGTCGTCGATATTTTTCAGCAGGCCCAGCGAGCGCACGTTCACGCTCTGCGCGCCCAGCGTCAGGTAATCCCCACCAACATTTGCATTGCTGTTCTGGATTGCGTTGATGACCTGGGTCAAAGTGACGTTATGGGCCAGCAATTTCGCAGGATCTACGACCACTTGGTATTGCCGCGTCGTTCCGCCAAACGTGGTCACGTCGATGATGCCCGGAACTTGCTTCAACTCCCGCGTAACCAGCCAGTCCTGCGCCGCTTTGATTTCATTTAAGGAATAGCCGCGACCGGAGAGAATGTAGCGATAAATCTCGCCGATCGGCGACCAGGGAGACAATTCCGGCTGCAGATTGTTCGGCAGCGAAAGCGTCTGCAGGTGATAAAGCACTTCTTCGCGATCGTGGAAGTAATCGCTGTCGAAGCTGAAATACAGCTTCACATCGCTCAAGCCGAAGATGCTGGTGGACCGCACCTGCTCCAGATGTGGCGAGCCATAGATCGCATTCTCGACCGGAATGGTGACCTGCTGCTCCATCTCCTCCGCGGACCAGGATGGATTCTGCGTAATGATTTCGACCAGCGGCGGCGATGGGTCGGGATATGCTTCGATATCGAGCTTGGTATACGCGTAGCCGCCGACCAGTAACGACACGACAAAGATAACCAGCACGATGGCGCGATATTCGATCAGCTTTCGAATCAGCCCGCCCATATCACTCTCCCGCAGGCGCGCGCAACAGCGCCGCGCCTAGAGTGACCACCTGGTCCCCATCGTGCAGACCATCCAGTACAACAACATTCTGTTGCTGCATCTGCCCGACTTTCACCCCGCGTCTCTCGTACTGCCCGGGCGATGTCTCCACAAAAACCGAGTCCGCATTGTTCTCATGGATCACCGCCGCAGCTGGAACCAGAAAGCCATCCTTCGCCGATCGATCGATCGAGATACTCGCAAACATCTGCGGCTTCAGTTTCATCTGCGGGTTCGCCAACACCACGCGCACCTTGACCGCCAGCGTGTTCGGATCGAGCGACTGCGAAATGTTGTCCACCTTGCCCGGCAGCGACAGACCGGTGTATGCCGGAAATGTCACACTCACCGGCCGGCCAACCTGAATGCTGCCCAGGTCGTTTTGGTACGCATCGCCCAGCACCCAAACCTGGTTCAGGTTTGCAACCGTAGCGATGGGATTTGCATTGTCCAGCGATCGTTGCATCTGGCCGACCGCCGTGCCGGTGTCGAGCACCACGCCGCCGATCGGCGTGCGAACCGGCGCCTGGTCGCTGTTGTTGTTTTCCGAAAATCCCAGCTCGTGGATCACCTGCCGCGTGCGCGCCAGCTCCGAATGAGCCGCATCGTCAGCGGCAACCAGCTGTTCATAATCCGCCTTCGCCAGCACTTCATGGGCCAGCAGCAGCTTGCCGCGTTTCAGCGCCGCGTCGGCCAGGATCACCTGAATCTTGGCTTTCTCAAAATCAGATCGCGCCTGCGCAATGTCTCCGCTCTGCAGCACCGCGATCACCTGTCCCGCCTGCACAATCTGTCCCGGCAGCACCGAGAACCGTATCACGCGCCCGCTCAGCGGCGGAAAAATCTGCACCACCTTCGTCGGATTGGCGGCCACACGCGCCGGAATATTCAGCCGGTCGATCACCTTCTGTTCGTGAACCGTCACCGTCTGCACAATGGTTTTCGCCGCCGGCGGCGGTGCCGAAGCAGCTTCGTGGGAGCTGCAGCCGGCGGCGCAGAACGCCAGCGCCACAGCTGTCAGCGAGAAAAAATATCGTTTCATGGGAGCATCTCCGTCGCCGTCGCAAAGCTGAGCTGGTGAAGACTCAGCCATACCTGCGCGTTCGCATTCAAAGCATTCAGATTGGTCTGCCGATACTCATGCAGCGCATCCAGGTAATCGAGCAGCGTGGCATTGCCGTTGCGATAGCTGAATTCCAGATTGTTCAACACGTGTCCGGCCTCCGCCAGATAATGCGTGTTGTAGCGCTCCGCCAGCGATTGCGCGGCCTCATAGCTCGCCCAGGCCTGGTCGACATCCGATAGAACCTGCGCGCGCGCGGCAATCTCCGAAAAGCGGCTGGCCTGCGCGGTAAATTTCGAGGCTTGTTTCTCTCCCTGGTTGCGGTCGAAGATGCGCAGCGGAATGCTCACGTTGAACCCCGCCGAGTTGTATGTTCCGCTGCGGTTATACGCGCCATCGAGCGTCGGGTCGGCGGTGCCGTTCGCGTACGCCAGTTTCACATTCGCATCCGCCACCTGGATTGCCTCTTGCGTGGCAAGATAATCGGGCCGCCCCGCCAGCGCCTTCTGCTCCAGATCCGGCAGCGACAATGTAAGTGCTGGCGGCATCAGCGTTCCCGCAACATCGAATTTGCGGCTGGGATGTCCGATTCCCAGCAACTGCTGCAGTTGATCGCTGTTTTGCACCAGGTTCACCTGTGCATTCGAATAGTCGGACTCAAAGCTGGCCATCTGCAGGTCGATCCGCTCAAAATCCGTCTGGCTGATTGCTCCTGCGTTGAACCGCACCTGGCTCAGGTCCACTGTCTTGCGATAACTGGTTAGATTTTTGTCCGCCAGGTCGAGCGCCGCCTTCGCCAGCAGCATATTCGTAAAAGCCTGCTTCACGCTCAAGACCGTCTGCCGCTCCAGATCGTGAAACTGACTTTCCGTCATCTTCGTTGTGGCGCGCGCGCTGTCCAGCCGCCAGCGGCGTTTCTGTCCGCGCTCAAACAGCCGCGACATATCGACGGAATAGGAATATGGACTCGCCGGATTGCTCGCCGGCAAAGTCACATCCGATCCGCCAAGCCCCAGCACCGGATTCTGCCGCAGGCTGGCCGTAATCTCTTCTGCGCGCGTTGACTCAAGGTTCTGCCGCGCCGCTAGCAGCGCCGGATTCTGGCTGCGGGCCAGTGCGACCGCCTGCTGCAATGTCAGCGGTGCGGAGGGGATTGTTTGCGCCCGTGCTCGTCCCAAAAACATCACCAGCAGCACGCAGACTCCCACCGCGATAGTTCGGGAGTGCTTCATAAAATTCCTTGCAAAGTGTGAATAACAGGTTTGGCAGCCTGATAGATCGAGCGCACAGGAAACGCCGTTCCCATCCCCGGTTTCAAATAGGCTTCTGGCCAACTACGAGCTTATGGGAGCCAGGAGTAAGAAACCTGTAAGGAATGCGTTAAAAAAGTACGGGCAGGGAATTAGGCGACGGTAGGAGGCGCACGGCCTTGTATGTGCTGCGGAGGCAGAAAAGAAAATGCACGGAACGCAGAAAGAACTTCCAGATTTCCAATGACAGCCAGCGGATTGCGGAACCCATCCCGCACGACAGGAAGCATTGCAACCTGCAGCTTGGCATGGTGCGGGCCGCCGGAAGTGGCCTCATAGCGCCGCGCAATCTGCTCCCCGTCCGTCGGTGCGACCATTGCCATCAGATCGTCCGTCATGGAAATCGCCGGCAATAGCAGGGCGATCAGGATTGCATAGGATATCCATGCCGTGCCCCGCGAGTAGGTGCACTTTCCCGACACGGCTTCACATCTGCGTCTGGATGCCACAAGCAGCAAGCCCAGAGTGCCAGATACCACCAGCCATGTAATGTTCAGCAACAGTTCCATTGGACGTAGCCATATTGTATCCTTGCCGCCGGTAAAATTCGCCCAATAAGATGGGTTGGCGGGGAGGGGTTCTCAACCGCTGGAGCATTTCAGGAGAATCTCGCCACACCACAGGTACAGGAGAAATGCCCTGTCAATCCCACCCAAAAGTAATTTCCCTGAGAAAGCCTGATCGATACCGGCTCATTTGCATCCTAGATATTGGTTTGCGGAGAGAACAGCACTATGAGCACGATTGGAAAATATGGAATTCTTCCAGCAGCCGCATTGGCGGCCGCGCTGGTTTTCGCCGGTTGTCACCATCAGGGCAACGCCCAGAATTCAGCCTCTTCCAGCAACAATAACCAGGCCCAGGGCACAGACCCGGCGGATGGCAATCTCGCCCCGGCGAACGGCGAAGCCGAGCCCCCGGCAAACGAATCCACGCAGAACGCGCCGCCTTACGCCGCGCAATCCACCCCGTACGCGCAGCAGGGCGCACCAGCGCCGCCCTACGCCCAGGGTGCCCCGGAGGATCAGAATAGCCAGGGCTACGACGAGAGCGGATATGAGGATGAAACGCCCGTGGAAGCCTCCGAGCCTCCTCCCGCGCTACCCGATTACAGCCAGCCGGAGTGCCCCGGCGACAACTATATGTGGACCCCGGGTTACTGGTACTGGGCTCCGACCGGCTACTACTGGGTGCCGGGCGCGTGGTTGCTCGCCCCTTATATAGGTGCGCTTTGGACCCCCGGCTATTGGGGCTGGGGCGGCCGCTATTACCGCTTTCACCGCGGCTATTGGGGACGGTATATCGGATTTTATGGCGGCGTGAACTACGGCTATGGCTACACCGGCCGCGGCTACTACGGCGGGTACTGGAACAATGGCAGGTTTAACTACAACCGTTCGGTGACGCGCATCAATACGCGGTATGTTCGCAACGTCTATAGCCGGCCCGTGGCCAATGGCAATAGAAACCGCATCAGTTACAACGGCGGTCGCGGTGGAATCAATGCCCGGCCCACAGCGTCGGAAAATGTAGCCGCCCGCGGCCGACGTATGGGAGCGTTGCCGGCTCAGGTGCAGAACGTCCGCCAGGCGGCCACCAACCGGCAGCAGTTTGCCTCCGTCAATCGCGGACGCCCGGCAAATCTGGCCGCCGCGAAACCTCTTCCCACCCGCTATAAAGCCCCCGCTGCCCGCCCACCCGCCGCCCGTCCTGCGCCCGGGAACCGCCCGAATGGAAATCGTCCCGGCGCATCCCGGCCCGCACCCGGTCAGCCCGCAACCGGTCAGCCCGCACCCGGTCAGCCCGCAACCAGACCGTCGCCCAACAGGCCGGGCACAACTCGTCCGAATGAAACTCGCCCGGCCGTCAATCGCCCCGGCCAGCCTGCCCGCCCCGCGCCCGAAGCCCGCCCCAGCCCAACTCGCCCGGCGCAACAGGCTCGTCCGCAGCAACAGCAAGCTCGCCCGCAACCGCAACAGCAAAGGCCCCAGGCCCGTCCTCAGCAACAGGCTCGTCCAGTCCAGCAGGCACGCCCCGAACCGCAGAGACCGCAGCCGCAGGCTCGCCCCGAACCACAAGCTCGTCCGCAGCAGGCTCGACCCGCGCCGCAGGCTCGTCCTCAACAGGCTCGTCCGCAACCGCAATCCCGTCCGCAGCAGGCACGGCCCGCGCCACAAGACAATCGTCAGCATTGAAGCCGTTTAGCAATTGGTAGGAGGAACAGATTCCCGCTCGATGACCGAAATACAGCCCGAAAACGTGTCCAGCTTAGACTCGGCTTGAGAACTGCGGTTGTCTCCCAGGCGGGCAATCGATTGATCTTCGTCTTACTTTTCTATTCTAAAAATATTGTCTTACCTAAAAAAAAGAAGTAAGTCAATAATTTTCCTATCAGATCGATGTTTATGTCCCTTATTTGCTTCACTTAGATTGAAAATTGCAGGATGAATTGCGCCCTTCCATCCAATGGAAAACAAAGCCAACTCCAAAGCCCGTGAATGGATTGAACTCGCCCACGTGGATGTCACCTTTCGTACAATCATCGCCCGGAAAAATCACCACATGAGAAGAGTCTGCTCCAGTAATCGACGCCCCTTTTGTTCTCAGGTGAGTAGAAGATCGCGGATGATTCCGATTCAGGCGCCGGTCAAAAGGCGACAAGGAAAATCCCGCCTGTCGCCAGGCCTCAATGGCGGCGCTGTGCGATCCGGCGAACTCCCACAATGCATGGAGTCGCTGGGGAGCATGCCCATGATCGAAGAACGTAAACATAAATCTGCTAGGTAGCCGTCGCATCCGCCGGACGATGACGGCCGGCGTGCCCAGCCGCCATCGCCCGATGAAGTCTGTCTCTCCATCGCTAAAAATTACATTATGCCCATCGAAACATCCTGCATATCGATGGCCGCCGGCATCGATGAAATCCGGACCGTTGGCTGCCAGCAGGCGAGGCTCTCCACCGCCGGCGGAATCGATCTCAAAGGCCATGCAACGCAGTCATCTTGAAAAGTTCCTTCGAGCAATTCGCGGTTTTATGAATCCAGTACAGGAATCGTAAGCGTCTCCCCAACCTTGATCTTGTCTGGATCGGCAATCTGGTTCGCCTGCACAATCTTCTGATATTTGTTGGGCGAACCGTAGAAAAGCTTGCTGATGCGGGACAAGTTGTCCCCGGATGCAACTGTATATTGCTGGTCTGCCCCGCCCGTAGTGGAAATTTGATGCTGCAGGTCGGAATACGTTGGATCGACGCTCTTGATCACATCCCAGACGCGGTTTGCCACCACCGTCGAGGGCACGGTTCCCTTCAACAGCAGCTTGTCTCCACTCAGACTTACCTGCTCCACGCTCGCGCCCAGCGGCGCAAACTGCTGCATCGTTTCTATCACCGGCGCATACTTCTGCTTCAATTGTTCGAGATCGGCCATAAAGCCCTCCAGATACTCTCCTGAGATGCCATCGAGCCGCCCCTCGTGCCGCCATCGATGTGAATATTCAACCATTAACTCCGGTGCTAACATCGGCTAATGTTCAAATTGTCCCTGAACCGGCTGCGCAGCCTCACGCGGACCTCAACTGCAGGACAGGCCCAGGCCTTATATCATGTGCCGCCCTTTACGGAAAATCTTGTCCAATCGGTGCGTCTGATTTCCACCCGGCTGGCGCTGAAAGCGGATGAGCGTTCTCGATTGATGTTTCAGGCCGAGAGCAATGAAGCGGCGATGGCGGAATATCAGGCCCTGCAACCGCTGTTTTCAAAGCTTCCAAAACCCAACCGAATCCTGGAAATTGGGCCCGGCCTAGGCCGCTCGGTCGTCGTCTTCGAGAAACTCGGCGTCTGGGATCCGTCGGCCATCATCCACATGTATGACGCAGACGGTCAGGCCACCAAATATAAACAGGAACATTACAATCATCCCCCGCAATGGCCGGATACTTCTTCTTTCTGCGGCAACATTTCGCTTTTAGGAATATTCCTGCAGTTCAATAAAATCTCCGGATACAAAATTTTCGATGCAGCCAAGGTGCGCCTTTCCTCGCTCCCCGGTCCCTATGATCTGATCTACGGGTTCTACAGCGTAGGATTTCATTGGTCGATCGAGCACTACTTGGACGAAATCGGACCATTGATGAGTGACTCATCCGTCCTGATCTGTACTCTGAACAAACACTTTGAGCCCTTCTCCGGACTCCAAAAATACTTTGTTCGCATCCTGCAGTCTCCTCAGGTCATAAAAGGCTCCCGACCATTGAGCTTCCTGGCTTTAAGTAAAGGACCGCTGCCCAACGCAGGACTCACAGTCGACGATGCCTTCCGCTCTTTCCTGCAAAGAAGAGAACTAACTAATATAAAGCGACGAAAAGGCTGAGTAGAAAATATCCTGAGCAACCAGAGGGGCAGAACGAATCTGATGTAGTCGTACAATATGGAAGCCAACAGGCCCGCCACGCGGAGGGATGTGTGAGCGGTTGAAACAGGCGGTCTTGAAAACCGCTTTACCCGCAAGGGTAACGGGGGTTCGAATCCCTCTCCCTCCGCCAAAGATTTATTTTCGGATATCCAGCGACATCCAAGGAAATCCAAACATACCGCAGAAAGCCCAATAAAAATAAGGCTTTCTGCGATTCTTCGTCTACAGACGTGCATGAGCGTTCGCCTGAATCCACGTTTTACAAGGGGTATTTTGGGGGGTATTCTGTTTTTGGTCGGGGGGTATTTTGGTTTTCGGAGGTTTGGACGACTATGGCACTGACGGATACCGCAATCAAAAAGGCGAAAGCAGGGGAGAAGGCCTACAGCATGAGCGACGGGGAAGGCCTCTATCTCTGGCTCACTCCGGCTGGTGGGAAGCTCTGGCGTTGGGGGTACAGCTTTGAGGGTAAGGAAAAGCTCATGTCATATGGGAAATACCCGGACGTGGCATTGGCCCAGGCGAGAGAGCGCCACAAGCAAGCTCGAAAGCTGTGGGCATCCGGTGTCGATCCGATGGCCCAACGCAAGCTCGACAGAGTTGCACAGCAAATCTCTGAGGCGCATTCTTTCCAGAAAGTCGCAAACGACTGGCACGATCATTGGAAACATGGGAAAAGTGCGCGACATGCTGACTCCGTAAAGCGGCGCATGGATGCAGACATTATGCCGCGATTGGGCAAACGTCCAATCGCTGAAATTAAAGCTCCTGAATTGGTTGCAATGGTGAAGTCAATTCAATCGCGGGGAGCTAGAGACATTGCAAAACGTGCTCTCGAAACAACAGGGCAGATATTTCGTTATGCAATTGCACACGGCCATGCAGAACGCAATCCAGCAAAAGATATAAAGCCTAGCGACATACTGAGGTCTGTAGCAAAAGTTAACTACGCAAGAATTGATGCGAAGGAATTGCCAGACTTGCTCAAGAGCATTGAAGTTTATCAGGGCAAAGCGGCAACACGGTTGGCGATGAAATTACTTGCAATGACATTTGTACGCACCAGCGAATTGATTGGAGCGCCGTGGACTGAATTTGATTTCAAAGGCGCACGTTGGGATATTCCTGCTGAAAGAATGAAAATGAAATCTCCCCATATTGTTCATTTGTCGAAACAGGCTTTAGAAGTGCTTGAAATGTTGCATCGCTTAACCGGGCACACTAAATGGCTGTTTCCAGGCGACCGCAATCAAAAACAACCAATGAGCAACAACACGATTTTGAAGGCGCTTGAAATAATGGGCTACAAAGGCAAGATGACGGGACACGGTTTTCGTGGTCTAGCGTCCACCGTTTTGCATGAGCAGGGTTATCCACATGAGCATATTGAATTGCAGCTTGCACATGCACCACGCAATGCAGTCAGTGCTGCCTACAATCACGCTCTCTATTTGGAGCCGCGTGCGAAAATGATGCAAAGCTGGGCTGACTATTTGGAAAAAACTCTTCGTGAAAGAGCAGTGCCGTTTTTGGTCGCGTGATTCGTGAAAACAAGCCGAATTATGGGATTGATGCTTCGCGGTAGGCTTACTGCCGCAATCTGCTATTTGCGGCCAACTGAGCAACATTTTTATTCAACTCTTTCAACTGTTCAAGTATTTGAAACAGAGTCCATTCCAAAAATTTCTCTTCTTTTGGCAGATAATGTCCGGGGTTGGGTGCTGGAGTCGGCTGTTAATGTGTCCTTCTGACTTGATTGCGAAGTAGCTCTTCAGGTTTCATTGCTGTCCTTTCCTACATGCAAATGCAGTGTCTTAATTTGTTAAGTGGTTGTATTCATTTCGATGCCACTTGCGGTTGAAGCTATTTCTCTTAGAGCATCGAGAGCGTATCTAGATGTATCTCTCATTTGTTCGGCATGAACGTCGATACTATCGAGCTTCCAAACAATCTTCTCTAACAAATTGATTATTTCTTGGCCTTGAGATTCGGTCATTGGTTTTTCGGGCATCGTTTGATCCTTTCCTGTTCACTCGGATCATACAACGTCGCGCCTAACGATTTTGCTTATCGTAGAGCCAAACCACTGCCCACCGTAGCGAGTTGTCACGCCGTCTGCATTCAACTGTCGAGCAACCATATCCCATGACATTCCGGCTGTCCGCATGGCCCTAGCGCGTGCGATGATGGCTGATTCGCCCGGACGCTCACCAAAGGGTTTGCGGCCCTCACAGCGGCCATCTCTAGCCCTTGCCCGCCCGCGTGCGCCGCGCAGCTTGAGCACAAGGGTACTTTTCTCGTATTGGGCCACACTGCCGAATAGCTGGCGCACCATGACGCGGCTAGGATCGTCAGAGCACAAATCCGGCTCTGCCACGCTCACCAATTCAAACCCGCCTTTCCGCAGAACGCCGATGATCGTCTCCTGCATCATCAGGTCGCGTGCCAGGCGCGAGAGATTTTCAACAATCACCATGCGCGTACCGTTCGCCAGGAGAGCCGTCATCATGGCATCGAAGGCCGGGCGCTCTTCAATGCTCTTCGTGCCACTGACGCCCTGCTCCTGATACTCCTGCACGATCTTGATATCGTGAGCCGCCGCGTACTGTCGGATGGCCTCACGCTGGCGCGGGAAGCCATCACCGTCCACTTGTCCCTTGCCGCTCACTCTCAGGTATGCGAATGCCTTTTTCATGTGGGCAGTATGGCTGGATTTCGACCTAATATCAAGCTAATTCTGTAGAAATAGCAATAGCTTTCGACGCCATCTAGTCGACAAAATCCTCCGCGTCGACATCAGGCAGACAGACATTGAGCGTCGTCGGTAGGCGGTTTGCCGTTCCGAAATACGAAGATCAACTCATGGCGGGAGCGGTAGAAGGAGCCCATGCCCCCGTTGTCCTTTATCCAGACACAGAGGTTGAGCAGCGAATCGTAGGCTTCGCCGCCGGCAGCCAACAGCTCCCTTACGATAGTCGATTCTTCTCGACCTCTGCGAGTACCGATTCGTTGTCAATTCTTCGATCTAGCCATCTCCTGACGCCATATTTCGCAAGCAAAGACGTAGAACCCACCAGGCAGCTGGCGTTGTGAAGGGCTGAAGGTCCCAAAGAGGCAGAAGCTGAGAGGGCGCTTGGGGCTCAACGATGGCTCGTGTGTGCGGCTCAGGCCCATGCACGCGAACATATGTGGAGCTATGACTTCGTGAGCGCGCGGACACACGACGGTCGCATTGTGCGCATCCTTAACCTGATCGATGAGTACACGCGGGAGTGCCTGATGATGCGCGCGGAACGGCGCCGCAATTCGGCCAAGGTAATCGGAACACTGGTCGACGTCAGGGTGTGGAAGGGGTGCCAGAGCACATACGCTCAGATAACGGGTCCAGAGCTCGTCGCCGAGGGCCTGCGCAAATGGCTTGCTTCCCACTTCTCCACACCCCCCGACGGTGGCTATCTGAACTCAGAGATAAACGCGCTACACTGACTCCTCACCGGTACAAAACATCGGGCAGAGCAGTCTGTCACGACTGTAACCTGGGGGAAGTAGCGCAGTTCACAGCCACTGTGCTGTGGACAGGATCTAGCGCCGTCGTCTCGCAAACGCTTGAAAAGATGGTGCTCTGTCTCTCTAACATTCGGGCTCTCACTTGACCGCGTTATGGCTGGATAGTGAAGTTGTACGCGCCCGAACCGACTTGATACGAGGAACTGCCGTCTTGGTTGCTTTTGAATTTAAATTGCGCAGCGTGACCGAATGGCTTACCCGCTTCCAGAACCGCCGATGACTTCTGCGTTGGGAACCGCAGCAGTGCGGTTGTGTTTGGCGGGACCGCGACATGCCAGGAGATCTTGTGTCCAACAATTTTCCAAGCTGAAGTGATCGGTCCGTAAGCCGAGTCATAGGTTGCACTGGCTTCGCCGAGGCTGGAGTCGAATTGCGGATGCAGAACGATCTGGTGGAAGCCAGGACTCGTCACATCCTCATCGATCCCAGCAACATAACGATACAGCCATTCGCCGACGGCGCCATACGCATAGTGGTTAAAGGAATTCATGCCGGGGTCGTTCAGCATCTGGTTGCCGTTCCAGCGCTCCCACATGGTCGTTGCGCCATGCTGGACCATATATCCCCAGGATGGAAACGTCGTGCTCTCCAGCATCCGGTAAGCGACATCGCTATGGCCGCTGCGGCTAAGCTCAATCATGATGTAAGGCGTGCCCAGAAATCCGGTGGTTAGATGCCATTGATGCGCTTTTATACCGGCGACAAGATTCGATGCAGCCGCAGGCCGCAAGGCTTCCGGAAGTAGCTGCATGTGCAACGCGAGAACGTAGCTGGTCTGGCTGCCGTCGCCCACCGTTCCGTCCGGCTTGACGTAGGTTCTGTCGAACGCTGCGCGAATCTCATGAAACAGTTGCTGATATTTTGTAGCGTCCTCAGGTTTGTTCAGTGCGGTCGCCATCTGGCTCATCAGGGACGCGTCATAAGCCCAGTATGCTGTCGCAATCAGGTCTTTCGAAGTGACGCTGCCGATGGCCAGCCAATCGCCGAAATCGCTGCCGCGTGCGTGCAGCCATAGGTGATTGGGATTCGCCTGCTGCACGTGGTCCATCCAGTGTTGCATGGCGGACCAATTTTCCTGGATGATGCTTGTCTCCCCATATTGCACGTAAGTGGTCCAAGGAATGATGACACCTGCATCGGCCCAGCCCGGAGAGCTATCTCCGGTAAGGCCGACGCGTGGAGAGACATCCGTGTATCCGCCATCCGGCGACTGCGCATCACGAATGTCGCGTGTAAATTTATGCGAGAAAGCATCGAGGTTCATGTTGTAAGTCGCGGTGCGCCAGAAGACCTCGGCATCGCCCATCCATCCCAGCCGTTCATCGCGTTGCGGGCAATCCGTCGGCACGCTTTCAAAGTTGCCGCGCTGGCCCCAGAGAATGTTGCTCCACAATTGATTCACGATCGCGCTGCCGGTGTGGAACTGGACCGAGAACGGAGCATCGGTGTGGAAGACGACTCCCTCAATCGCATTGCGCGCCGGTGTTCCCGGATAGCCGGTGACTTCTACGTAACGGAAGCCGTGGTAGGTGAAGTGCGGCTGAAAAGTTTCTTCACCATCGCCATTCAACGTGTAAGCGTCGGTCTCTTTTGCTGTTCGCATATTCTCGCGATAGAAGTGGCCTTGGGCATCAAGCACTTCACCAAAGCGCATACGCACTGTTGTTCCACGCGGCCCGCGGACATGCAGACGCGCCCACCCTACCATGTTCTGGCCCATGTCGAAAACATAGACGCCTGGCTTTGGATTGGCGACACTTACGGGCTGCAGTATTTTTTCAATGCGGATTGGCTGGAAATCCTGGGCTACAAGTTGTACTTTCGGCGTGGGCGCAATGATCACCGGCTTCCAGGCTGCATCGGAAAAGACTGGCTCATCCCAGTCATGTTTTTTGAGACGCGCGTCGTAGACTTCCCCATCGTAAATTCCGGAACTCAGCACTGCGGAGGAAGTTGTCTTCCAGCTTGCGTCCGTCACGACGGTGTCGTGGCTGCCATCGGTATACGTGATCCCCAATTGCGCGAGCAACCGCGTTGGCGGTGGTCCATAGTTATAGCGCTGATGAAAAAAGACCAGGCCAGTTGCGTACCAACCATCGCCAAGCAACGCGCCAACAGCGTTTTCGCCAGGATGCAGCACCTCGGTCACATCGTAAGTCTGATAGATAAGGTGTTTGCGATAATCCGTCCATCCAGGTGCAAGGATCTGTTTCCCGACCTGCTGGCCATTCAAATGAAGTTGATAGCTTCCGAGGGCGGTCACGTAAACGCGCGCACTGCGCACGGGTTTTGAAATGGTGAACGTACGCCGCAGCAGGCTTGCGGACTGCGCTGGCCAGGGAGTGCCCAGCGGCATCTCGCCAATTTGCGCAGCTACAGCAGCGTGCTGCCACGATGCGTCGTTGAAGCTCGACCCGAACCAGTCCGCAGGAGCACCGAAAGATGCTTTCCAATCTGTATTGCTGACGATGCGCTGAATGCTGCCATCGGGCATGCGCAGCAGAGAGATCAGGCCGGCAGAGCCATTCTGGCCCACGTTGGCGACAAACGTCTCAGCGGCAAGAATATTTTTGCCAGGCTTCAAAAATTTAGCGACAGAAATCTCCTTGAATGGTCCCCAGGTATAGAGCGCGCCCCAGGGCGGTAGCGATTCAGCGGCGAGAACTGGCTGGCCATTCAACCAGACAGCCGCCGTGTCTTTGCCGGTGATGAAAAGCGTTGCATTCTCGGGCACCTGCGAAAGATCGAAATCCAGGCGGAATTGGTGCTTGCCGCCTTTGGGATTTGTGAGCGCCTGCTCTCCGGGCGTCCAAATCCATTCGGGGTTTGATTTTCGGTCGTCTTGATTGATCTGCGGATCGTCGGCGATCCACTGTGCATGCCAATCCTGCGGGGAAAGCAGGCCCATTTCCCACCATGCCGGTTTGCTATACGGCGAAGGACGACTGCCTCCATCCCACACGCGAACTCGCCAGTAATAGCGCTTACCAGATTGAAGCGCTGGTCCGGAGTACGGAACATCGACCGAGGTATTCGCCGCGATGCGGCCGCTATCCCATATGTCAGGCTGTGCGTTGGCGGCAGGTTGTGTGGAGATGAGAATTTCATACGCGCTTTGACGAATATTGCGGGCGCTTGATTGCTGCTGCCATGAAAGTCGCGGATGCAAGACATCAATGCCGAGAGGGTTGTGCATCGCGTCGCAGGAAAGGTGAACGGGCGTGGCAACGATCGCTTTTGCGCTCCACGCGTTGGGCGCGGCGACAACGCTTAGAAGCAGTCCGGTTAAAAGTGAAGCAAAAAAACACCGGACGCGCTGCGATGCATGGAACTCAAAAGTTTTGCGCGGTGAGTATTTGACCATGGCGCTCCTGTGCGTTTCTTGACAGGCTTCGCCCTGTCTCGCTATATGTTCAGTGAGTATATTGTTTCATTAAAGAAAAATACAAACATCACGTCACTTGTTTTTCATCCGTGCGTAGGGAGCTCAAAATGTTCAAACGGTTTTGGATTCAACGGATGACTTGGATTACGCTGCCGACCTGCGTTCTGGGACTTCTCCTGCAGGGAATGTGCTGGGGAGAGAGTGGCCTGCGGAATGCGCCGCCGAACCAGCCGACCTTGCTGTGGCAGGCGAAATGGATCTGGCCCGCCGTCTCTGCCATTCCTGCGCATCCGAACCAGTTTATGCAATTCCGCAAGTCCTTCCATTTGGTCAGTGTGCCTGCCGGCGCGCGGCTCGCGGTGTTTGCAGACAGCCGATACCAGGTGTATATCAACGGTCATCTGATCGGACGCGGGCCAGCGCGCGGGCCGGTGTTCTGGGGCTATTACGATGAATTTAATGTGGCGAAATACTTGAAGCCGGGCAGCAACGTCGTCGCAGCCGAAGTTCGCTGGCTGGATGCGCCAATGGGATGGTTCCGAGAGCCACCCGGCGCGCAGGCCCATGGTGGCCTTCTATGCCAGTTGCAAATTGAAAACGGCGCGGACAAGGAAGTGATTGCAACTGACACGTCATGGAAAGCGCATGAAGACGCGAGTATGAGGTGGGGGCAGCCGCGTATGAATGGAGCGCTTCCGGAAATCGAAGTGACCGATGGCGCGCTCGCTGAACCAGCGTGGGACCAGTCCGATTTCGATGACACTCATTGGCTGCCCGTCGAAATCATTAGTGGCCAGTCCGACCAGACGGTATTGCCGCTCGATCCATTCGCACATATGGAGCGCCGGCCCATGCGCTATCCCATCGAGATAGAAATCGCGCCGGCAAAAGTTATGGATGCAGGATGGACAACCTCGGGGCCCGCAGCCAACGCTGAAGAAGACAATACGACGGGAAATCACATTCCCGCGTCAGCCACTGCAGCTCTGAGTAAGTTAGGTAGTTTTATCTCTGTCGAACCGCATCATTCCGACCTGTCGATGGTCGGCAATCGTGACGCGCTGATCCATACAGGCGCCGGCCGGATGGCTACCCTCGCCCCAACGCATGGTACAGGCGCAGCCTCCTACATCATTTTTGACATGGGCAAAGAAGTAGACGGCTATCCCGAATTAACGATGGACGCTCCCGCCGGCACAGTCGTTGAACTGGGCTGGAGCGAGATGCGAACAAAGGAAGGCAATGTCGCCGCCGATCAGCCTGGCGGGAATTATGTCGCGCGTTATTTCACTCGGCAAGGGCCGCAGACATGGCGTCTATGGGGATGGCATGGGATGCGATATCTCGAAGTTCGTGTCACCGGAAACACGACGCCGATCCATCTCCATGTGGGATTGATTTTTAGCACGGCGAACCTGCAGCGCGCCGGATCATTTGAAAGCTCCGACCCATTGCTGAATAAGCTATGGCAAATGGGTGCGTATACCTTTCAGCTATGCACGTTTGACGGGACCATGGATTGTCCGACGCGCGAGCAGCGCGAGTGGGTTGGGGACGGAGAAGTAGAGTTGCAAGTAAACGACGCCGTCAATAACAATCCTGATGTCGATCGTAAATTCCTGCTCGATGCCGCGCGCGATCAGCGACAGGATGGCGCGATTCCATCCGTCGCAGCCAGCGGCCAGTCGGAGGAATGGGTCATCGACGATTACATTTTTTCCTTCGTCAATGCGGCGCACTGGTATTACCTGGAAACAGGTGACGGCGATTTGATGAACACCATCTATCCGAACATTGTTCGTGCGATGATGTGGTTTCAGGATTTCCGGCAGCCGGATGGAATGCTTGGTAAGCTGCCCTACTGGACCTTCCTGGGTTGGGCCAGGCCAAATAAGGACGGCGAGAGTTCCATTCTGAATGCGCTCTATGCGCACGCGTTGGAGAATGCCGCCGATATCGCTGACGTAGAAAAAGATTCGGGTCATGCACAGCTTTTCCGCGATGATGCGCAACAAATCCGCCGCGGATTCAACGCGAAATTCTGGAACCCTGATCGTCGCCTGTATGTCGATTCCTGGAAAAATGGCCGGCAGAGCGTGCAGGTGAGTCAGCTCGCGAACGCTGATGCAGTGCTCTATGGATTTGCGCCGCCGCAAGCGATATCCACAATTTTGAAAGCAATTACCGCAGAGAAAAATCTCAAACGCCAGCGTTACGATCCAAACACGGGAGCGGTGAACCAGAAGGACAATTTCGATCCCAGTTTGTATATCAAGCACACGGAGACGTATGGCGCGAATTACCTGCTGCAAGCGTTGGTCGCAAATGGTTTTGAGAGGCAGGCGATGGATGTGATCCGGCGAAACTGGGGGCCGATGGCTTTAACCGGTAACGGCACGTTCTGGGAACAGTTCACGCAAAATGCCGGTACAAGCTGCCATGCATGGAGCGCATCGCCGACATATATCTTGAGCCGCTCGGTATTGGGGGTAATGCCAACCGCGCCGGCGTATGCAAGCTACACCGTCGCTCCGCAGCTAGGCAATCTAACCTGGGCGAAAGGTGCGATTCCAACCCCAAAAGGAAACGTGACTGTCAGCTGGCGTCTGACTCCGGGGCGCGATGGACCATCCCGCCACCTGCAACTCGAGCTGAATGCGTCCTTTGCGGCGAACATTCATCTGGTGGTGCCAAGGCTCGCCGGCAAAATGGCGGCAAAGGTCACGTTGAATGGTCAGCGCCGAGGTGAAAATATCCATCTGACCGCTGCAGGCGATTATCGGCTGACCGTCAGCTTTGATTGAGGCGTGAAACTGACCGGTATCTCTCCTGGATTGAAATCAGGTCATGGTTCTCTCTTTTGCAGAGTGCTGGCGGCTAATTTTCCTATATTCGGGGAGTTTCTCGGCTCGAACGTTCAGCAGAAAGCAAACTTATTCCATATTCGACTCGCCTTTGGTTGAGCAGGTACATGCTCTCAAATCATATTAAAGCTTTTTGAAATCTGTAAACAAAATATCTATTGAAAGTATGTGCCTAAAGGCAGTACACTCATCCTGTCTTCATGCCGAATCGCTTCCGTAATATTTTTCTTGCCAGTGCGCTCTTGATGGTGTCGATTGCACAAGCCTCCTCGCAGGAAATGCCTGCGCCAGAACCCTGGCCGGCTGTCCGCGTGCTACTCCGTCCGGCGCGAAATCCGAACGCCCCCTACGGGTTGCCACTACGCATGCTCTTCGACTTTCCTCTCCGTGATGCCAATGTTTCTACTGGACCGAAGGGAACGTACTATCTGGTCGCTACCACGAAGTCCGCTAGCAAGCAGGTCAGTATGTGGTGGGAGAATGACGGAGTTCGCATGTGGAAGAGCACGGATATGTTCCATTGGTCGGCGGTCACCGGGCCGGGCGAGCCGACCGGTTTCGTCTGGACGTTCGACAAAGACGGCACGTGGTCAAAGGCATGGCATAAATCGCCATTTGTTAGTCCGCACGGCGAATTGCGCAGAGCGCTGTGGGCGCCGGAGATTCATTATTTCCGCGGCACCTTCTGGATTCCCTACAGCATGAATTATGGTGGAACTGGACTGCTGAGAAGCACCACCGGTAAATCCGAAGGACCATACCTGGATGTAAAAACGAACGGTCCGCTTACGGATGGAATCGACGCGTCTGTTTTTCAAGACGACAACGGCAGCGTTTACTTCCTGCATAACGGGTATTCCATTGCAAGAATGAAGCCCGATCTAAGCGGCCTCGCAGAGGGCCCCCGCGATCTAGATATACCGGGCAAACAATGGGGCGAGGGAATTTACATAATCAGGCTCCACGGTCATTACATTTTTATCGACTCCGGCAATCCACATCAGGAGAATCCCGCGCTATCCGATACATACGACTGCTTTTCGGCTGTGTCTGGCAAGAGTCCCTACGGTCCATATCGGCCTCTGTATCGCGCGATTCCATTCGACGGTCACAACAATCTGTTCCGTGATAAGAAGGGGAACTGGTGGAGCAGTTTCTTCGGTTCAGGTCCAAACAATCCATGGGTAGAGCGGCCGGGGGTGATTGCCGTGTCGATTTCATCGGACGGATATGTATCTCCAAAGCGGAGCTATCCGCGTCCGAAATGGTATTACACCTTGGTCAATCCGGATTCGGGTTGGATTTCCGGTGACTCACCTTTGCCTCAGGGGAAAATAGGTGAAGGCGCTTTCGGCGATCCTGCGATAGCGCGTTCCGGTTTCTTCACGGATGTGGGAACATCCTGGACCTCTGGCGAGATATGGTTGCGGACCTCATTCAAAATCAAACGCGAGCTTCCGCATGAACCCAGGCTATACCTGCGCGCCGACGGACCGGTAGAGGTGTTTATTAACGGTCAAATGGCTGCGGAATCCCAGAAGCCCTTCATAGATTACGAAACTCTTCCGATCAATCCTTCAGCCGCGTTTCATTTGGGTAGAAATCTCATTACAGTCCATGCCAGCTCAAAGCCGGGAGTGCATCCGTATATTGACGTCGGAATCGTAGATGGGCACGTCACGACATCCTTGCCAAAGTGAGAGCGACACAGAAAGGCGTTGTAATCAATGATCCAGACAAACACATGTAAGCTGCGGCTGATCTCGGTCCTCTTCATGACTGGAATTTGCTTGGGCTTCTCTAGCTTCATTGCCACAGCTAAAGCTGCAGAGCCGGCAGGACATGCTCCGACCAGTTCGCGCACGGAGCGGCGCATTGCCGGAATATTAGAACGCATGACGCTGGAGGAGAAGGTGCGCATGTGCTTTGGCGGCGTACAGGCCGGCGTAGTGCAGGTAGGCGGCGTTCCGCGTCTTGGAATTCCGCCGATGATGGGCACTGACGGCCCGCGAGGCGTTGCTGGCGCAAGCAGTGCCACGGCTTTTCCGGCCGGCGTCGGGCTGGCTGCGAGCTGGGACCCAGCGCTACTGCGGAAAGTTGGCGTGGTCATCGGCCAGGAAGCACGTGCTTCCGGCCACACCATGATCTTCGCTCCGGCTATTAACATCGAACGCGACCCGCTAGGCGGCCGATTTTTCGAATACTACACGGAAGACCCCTATCTCAACGCCCGCCTTGCGCCAGCAATGGTGGAGGGTATTCAAAGCGAAAAGGTGGCTTCTGTCGTCAAGCACTTCTGCTGCAACAATCGAGAATGGAACCGCGACTGGTACATGTCGAACGTGGATGAACGTACGCTGCGGGAGATCTATCTTCCAGGATTTAAAGCCGCTGTTCAGCAGGGCGGCGCCTGGGGCGTGATGACTGCGGCAAACGGCGTGAATGATCACTTGGCCGCAACAAATAAATGGCTAATCACGACCGTGCTGAAGCAAGGCTGGGGATTTCAAGGTCTGGTGCTGACGGACTTTAACCAAGCCCGATCCACACTGGGTGCGGCTTTGGCAGGTCTCGACGTGGGCATGCCGTGGGGAGACTGGGATACCACGCCTTTTGGAAAGCCGCTGATGAAAGCGGTCCAGGATGGGGAGGTGCCGGAATCCGTAGTCGATGACAAGGCGAGACGTATTTTGCGGGTGGAGGAGCATGTGGGACTTCTGGATCACGTCGATCCGACCACCGGTGGCTCCATCAATACGCTGCAGCATCAGACGGTCGCGCTCGACGCTGCGGAAGAGAGTCTGGTGCTGTTGAAGAACGATCGCGGTGTGCTGCCGTTGGATTCAAACAAGCTACGAAAATTGGTAGTTTTGGGCCCGAATGCTGATCGGGATTTTTGCAAGCCGGGATATGGTGGTAGTTCCGCTGTCGCTGCTCCTTTTGAGGTTACGGTGCTGGATGGCCTGAGAAAAGAGCTGGCCGGGAAGGCCGATGTCGAATATCTTAACTTCGACGAGGCAGGAGAGTTTGAGCCGGTAGGTCCTGAGTACTGGCAACCTGTCAATGGTAAGCGGGGAATCAAGGCCGAATACTTCAATGATGGAGACGCTGAGCCTGCGCTCACGCGAATTGAACCTCAAATTAACTTTACCTGGGAGATGCGCTCCCCCGATCCATCAAGGATACATACCGATAACTTCCATGCTCAGTTTGCAGGCAAGCTCAAGCCGAAGGTCAGCGGCTATTACACCTTTCGTCTCACCAGCGAGGACACTAGCACGTTGCGGGTAGACAACAATCCGATTATCGTCAACACGGCAACCGGCCATTCACAGACTGGCACAGCCATATTTCAACTGGAGGCCGGGAAGGTTTACGACGTGCAGTTGGAATATCAAGCGTTGAAGGGCGACGCTTCTCTGCGTTTGGAATGGTCGTTGCCGCGTACGCCGGAACAGCAGGCCGTTGCGCTAAAAGAATTGGCGCCCCAACTGAAAGATGCCGACGCTGTTATCTTTGTCGGGGGTTGGGGCAACGGCATGGATACTGAGGGCGCGGACCGTCAGAGCATGGACTTCCCCGCAGGGCAGGAGAATCTAATCCGTCAGATTGCGCCCATTAATCCGCGAACGATCGTCGTACTCTTGCACGGTTCTCCGTTTAAGGTCGGCGGATGGATTGGTTCCGTTCCGGCCGTGCTGGATGGATTCTATCCGGGCATGGAAGGGGGTACGGCCATCGCTAAGGCGATCTTTGGAGGCATTAATCCGTCCGGAAAACTTACCTTTACCTGGCCGAAGAATCTGGAGGACTCACCCTCGCATGCAATCGGCACCGAGGACCACGACAGGGTCAACTATAAAGAAGGAATCTTTGTCGGTTATCGGTACTTCGATACGAAGCACATTGAACCGCAATTTCCTTTTGGGTACGGCCTGAGCTATGCGGCGTTTAGCTACAGAAATCTTCGGATTGCAAAGCAATCGCGAAATGTCGTAGTTTCGGCGGATATTACGAATACATCAGCCCGCCCGGGAACGGAGATCGTTGAACTATATGTGGGACCGCCAGCCAGTCCCGCGCCAAGGCCGATCGATGAACTGAAAGGCTTTGCTCGTCTAACTCTCAACCCAGGGCAAACTCGGACGGCGACCATGACCCTGAACCCTCACTCATTCGCCTATTGGGATGAAAAACAACACCGCTCGAATATCATTCCGGGGAGTTACAAAATTGCGGTTGGCGCCTCCTCTCGAGATATACGCCTCGTTTCCCAGGTGAATATCTCGCGCTAAAGTTCTATCCGTCGATAGCGAGCATATCGTCAACGGGTGCTGACAACAGCTGTATGGCGGCCACCGCTCAGGCCAGCGACAGAGATGTAGGCGGCTTGACAAGCTATGCGTAACTTTGTTGGCACTGAGGTCCTCTCACCCCCAGCCCAGAGGATTTTCCCATCAAGCGTTACCCGGCTTGATGCGCCGGAAGCTGGGAGCAGAAGCGTACCGATCGTGCCAGCTGGAGACGTGACATCCATCCGAAATCGATGATGATGGCTACTATCCTGAGCCCACTGCACCTGCAAAGAGCCATGAGGCGTGGGCACTGATCCTTGCGCCCACAGAAGAGTTCCGGGATGGGGCTCGATCCTGTAGGCTGAGTAACCTGGTGCTGTCGGTAAAATTCCCAGAACCTGCGTGGTAAGAGCAATAGTTGGACCAGCCGCCCAGCCATGTGCCAGGCTGGTGAACGCGCCAATCGCCGGTTCGCCTTTGCTGTCTGCTTTTTCCCAGAACGTGCTTCCCGGATCACGCGACAGCATATATCCCCAAAATGTCTTCATCAACTGGAAGCCACTATCGATGCGAGCGCTCTCCGCATGATCGTCCGACAGCCTTGCGGTAAGTTCAAACCAACTGGGAAGAGGCTCATACTCAGAAGGAAGTATCGTCGCCGGTGCACCGGCAGGGCTCGTCAATGATCCGAACTTACCCCATTCATGATGCTGCAGATAGTCCAGCGCGGAAGCGCTCCGCGCCTGGGATGCAATTCCACTGATGATTGCAAGACTGTTCGCATCCTGCGGGAAAATATCTGGGTGCTCCAGGCTCATTTCGAAGGCGCCGGCGGAAGCGCTCCACAATCGTGCATTGATCGTGGCCGCTAGTTTCGAAGCCTCTCTCCGATAACTCGATTCTTGGGCCGGATGCCCATCGATCCGCGATAGCTCGGCCATTTCCCTCAGCGTCTCATAGTACAGCGCATTTACGTAGGCAAGATGATCGCAGGAATTGTATGCGTACAAGCCACACGCGCCCTCTTTGTCATACTGTGAGAAGCTAAGCAGTCCTGTGGCATCTACCTGCTTTCCCGCCCATGCCATCGCTCTGACTAATACAGCGTAAGTGCGACGAAGAAAAAGTCGATCTCCAGAATAAAGAATGTATTGATACACGTCGACGATGAACTGTAAGTCGTAGCTGCCGGAAAAATATCGTGTTACGTTCGGGCACTGAAGTCCGTTGCCTGGAACAAACCCATCGGGCAGCTGTTGGCGACTGAGACTGTTGAGCGTGTTCGTCAGTGCAGGCTCGTCCCATGTGGTAAGTTCGGTAACTGGAACTTCGACTGACATATCACCTGTAAAGGGATCGCGATCGCGCTTGGCCCCGTCGAGAATAACCTCCTGCGACTGGTTTGCGGAGGGCAGAATGCCGTCCGTATGGTCGCCTTCTCCGGGCTGATAAGGCCAGCAGGATGCAGCCGGACCGGCGGAGATATTGCCTTTGAGCGTGTTCGGCATCACAGTATCCAACTGGGTTGTATAGGCGCCCGCGTACCAGATTTTATTCAGTTCATTGTCGCTGGATAGGAAGTAGCCGGCATAAGTTTCGGGCCGATGTTGCCGGGGAGCAGCGGTGAAGTCGAGCGAAACCCCGGCAAGTTTCACAGACCCAGGCCCGTCGAGAAAGATAGTCAGGTAACGAAACCCTCCTCGAATCTGGGGGTCTGTCACATGAGCGGGTAGGGTAGCCTGCATCAGAGGCAGGCGATGGCTGTCCGAGTCCCAAGTGTAGGGAATGCCGGGTAGCCCATTCGGAATGTTGGCTGTGTCGCATCCCGGAGCATATTTTGACTCTCCATCATTTTGATTCGGCGAGAGCGCCATATATTCGCGAGATTCGCTAAAACAGAGATGCAACGTCGGACGAGAGCTTGATGCCGCCAGGACTTGTAGAGAGATTTTGCCTTCGACGTCCTTGCCAAAGTCTAAAATCAGCAGCGGCGATTTTGTCCGATCGCCCACGCTGGTCATGGTTACCGTCGCCCTTTTTCCATTCAGCAGCAAAGATGGATCACCGTGGATCTGCCCTAGTCGCGGTTTCGCGGCGAAGACTGCTACCGGATACAACGTGTGGTTCGATGGGGCGAGTACATAGTTACGCCAATGTCCTGCTTGGGGCTGGTAGGCCGGATCACGCCATGGGTTGTGAGCGAGGCTATTATTACCTGTTTTGGCACCCGCGTTTACGCCGGGCGTGATGATCGCTAGAACGGCGATGGTTAAAAAAATCGACAATTGGGAGAATCGCAGCATGGTTTGGAGTTCCTAAAGTATGCAATCACACTCTACGCAATGTTCCAGACAAAAACAATTCCCCAATTGTTATCGACTGCGGTAGGGAGGTTTAGCGACATGCACTTCTTCTGCGCCACACATGGGTTAAATTTCTCAATTTTGATCGTAGGATGGGGAAAATTCCGGTCTTCGCATATTTTTTTCCTAGATGCCCATTGAAACAATTAACCTATTGTATTAACATCGCATGGCAAGAACACACGGGGGCAGATTTATGATGAAAAAGCGGCTAGCACGCTTGACTTCGACAGTCGTGCTCATTTCAGCGCTGTTTCTCGGCTTTTGGGGCTATGGGCAAAGTGGGGCTGCAGTGAATTCGATCGCGATCACTGTCAACCGAACTGTAATAGGCGAAGGCCAGAACATTGTCATTTCTGCTGTGGCCTACCAGTCCGGCCAAAAACCCGCCGTGGGGATCATGCTGCACGCGTTGGTCAATGGCAAGCAGTGGGGAACGGACTCTCCCACTTTGCCGTCCGGTGTTGTGCATATTCTTCTTCCATTGCCGGATCGAGGCACGAATTTCGTCTCAATAACAGACGGAAAAATTACATCGAATATCGTCAGCGTGGAAGTCGATCCTCGTCACTTCCATATTCTTGACGACCCGAGCCATCAGATCGTCATGGAATACGAGACCTGGTTTGGACCGGGATATGCCGCTTGGGGAAAGGAAGAAGCGACTCCGATCCTTGGGCTGTACAGTTCTCTAGACCCGCGGGTGCTTCGTCAACAGGCGCTCTGGTTCGATGAGATGGGGATTAACATCGCGGAAACGGACTGGACCAACAATCTTACGCAGGCATTCCCCAGCCCGGCCGCAAAAGAATGTATCGCAGCGACCGATCTTCTTTTTAAGGTATACAGCACCATGCCGCAGCATCCGAAAATCATGTTCCTGGTCGGCCCCGAGCATAACTTATGGATGAGCCGTAAAGATACTTATGATGGTCCTTGGTTCAAGCAGCAAATGAATCTTCTTTATGACCGGTACATCAATAACCCGAAATACAAGGACATGTATGTTCAGTATCAAGGGAAGCCGCTCGTTCTTTATTACCTGAATGGTCCGCGGACCGTGGAGCCGCCAGAGATCAAAGACCCTCGGTTTACCATCCGCTATGTCGGAGCGTGGCTGCAGACGACGCGCGAAGAGAAGTATGGCGTCTGGTCCTGGTACGATCAGAAACCCACACCGACATATTATAAGGGAGAGGTAGAATCCCTCACCGTGACTGACGGATATCCATCCCCGGATGCCCCGGCTACATTGCCTGGGATGAACTGGTTATCTCCGGATTCGGGCGGTAAGAACTATGGTGACACCTATAAGACGCAATGGGAAGCGGCCATGCAATATAAGCCGCGTTTCCTGTTCATCGACCAATGGAATGAATTTGGCATACCTGACCAGTACAACGTAAATCTAAGTAACGATATGGAGCCTACCCTGATGACGGAGCAGGGGGATCCCAGGGCAAGCGGATGGGGGTTTTACTATCTAGATCTAACGCGCGATGAAATTGCTGTTTATCACGAGCGGACTCGATCGGGCCAGTAGTCGGGGTCGACACATTCGCTGCGTCGAATCTAATGGGTGGCGTGAGGTAAAGGATGAACCGCAGAGATTTTGTACGTAAAGGCTCCGTCGCATTGCTTGGATCGAGAGGGCTAACTTCCTTCGCCATGCTGAACGGAAAGCCAGGAGAATATCCCGTCGTTTCTCGCTTTCGCAAGGAGATCGGGGAGAATAACTGGAGTAAATTGCACAGCCGCCTACGTCAGATAAACTACGACATTCAGACACGAGGCTTGCATCCATATCCAGGTTCCAAAGACAAACTGGAAACCGGATACTCCTATGGGACTTACTTCGACTGGGACTTGTATTTCGAAAACCTGTACCTCTCTTATTACGGCGTCAGCACCTACGATTTCTCCAACCTGAAGGTATTTCTTGACCGCCAAAAGCCAGACGGATTTATATCGCGTGCGATCGGCTCATTGCCCCAATGGTCGACGCAGATGTTCAAACCGTTCATGGCGCAGATCGTGGTATTGGGAGTCAAACAAAATCATGATGACGTCGAATGGCTACGAGAGAATTATTACGGTCGATTGAAAAAATACCTAGAGCGCTGGTTTCAATATGACTCCGCCGGATTAGACCTGCCGGTATGGAACAGCTCGGATGCCAGTGGAATGGACAATCAGCTTAGCCGGTCGGGAAACCTTGAATCCTATTTCGACCAAGGCGTCGACCTCGCCTGCTATCTAATCCGAGAGTTGAGGTGTATGGCGTGGATCGCAGAAAAGCTCGGCGAGCCCGCAGACAAGAAGACGTTCTTGAATACCGCAACACATGTGGCCGCAAGAATTGATGAAGTCTTCTGGGATGATAAAGAGGGTTTCTATTATGACCGAAACATGAAGACGGGCAAGCAAATCCGCGTGAAATCAGTCGCCGGGTTTATTCCTCTGTGGGCAAGCGTTGCTCCGCCGGATCGCGCGAAACGCCTGGTCGAGGAGCATCTCATCAATTCAAAAGAATTCTGGTTGAAATACCCAGTTGCGAGTTATGCCAAGACAGAGCCGGATTTCTACGAAGGATCGCATCAGGGAGAATGCAATTGGCGCGGCAGCACCTGGGTGCCGGCCAACTATATGATCTTCCACGGTCTGATGGATTATGGATTTCACGATATCGCCCGCGAACTTGCCTACAAAACGCTCGACATGGCTCTGGATGAGAACAGTGTTACCCGTGAATACTACGATTCTGAGACCGGCAAAGGGGAGGGACAGAACCCATTCTGGGGATGGTCATCACTGGCCTACACCATGCCCCTGGAATATGAGCTCAACTACGATCCGACAAAAGTGCACACCAGCATTTATCCAATGTTAGAAAAAGAGCTTGGAGTTGACTTCAATGCCGCCGGGAAAATAGCTGAGGTTAGCCACGCATGAGGTTCAGTATCTGTAGCTTGAAATTTCGAGGGTCGAGCTTCCATCCCTCCTCGAAAAATTTCTAGGCCGGAGCTTCGTTGGTCAGTCGATTAAGAAACATTGCGGCCGCCGGCGACAACGTGGATGCACTGCGGGTTTTTCCCGGTGATCTTCTTCATTTCTTCGAGCATTTATGCATACTGGCGAGCCAGGCGATGAAAGATGATGCTTGCATGCTGCGGAGCGGTGCTGGCTGCCTTGACGAGCCGCTTGTAGCCAAGCCGCTTCCTTTGCTCGTTGATGCGCGCCGGGATATTTCCCGTTAGCAGTATATCGGCGTCTTCCAGGTCCAGCATTTCTGCTGGCTCATCAGTGTGCTCAGCGTGCTCAATCAACACTGGGATGCTCCAGTATTTTCCTTGTCGCGTCCAATACTCGACGCACTAACGCAAGATCCATACGCCATTCACATTTTTGTGAAGCAAATTTTGTCTACAGCAGTGCCGAGATTTGTAAATCCTTTCCTTCGTGCCTGGTCGGTATTGCAGGGCCGATTGAGCACTGAACCGACCAGAGACCAAGTTCCGGAGCTGATGTACGCTCAGTAGTTCAGGGGTGTGTGAATACCGGCGATGGCTGAGGCGGCGCCATGACACGCCGTTGCGATCATCCATGTGCAGCGAAATTCGGGTAATTCGGCGAGAGCGCCGCGCAATATTCCAATGTCCGTTCCAGATCGAACGATCTGCGGAGCGGCGCTTAGATATTGCTGGGCCCAGAGCGCGCCGCAGATAGCGCGAAGAAATGCGTGCTGTTGAGTAATAACGTGCCTTCTGGCAATAGGACAATTGTTTCTATAAAAAATTTGGCGATAAAAGTGGCCGCCTCATTTAGCAGAGGACCGGGACCGTTTTCATTTCGCGCGCGGTTTGCACCCTAGATTACGCGGAGGTATCCGCACTTGCCAGTTCCGCGCGCGAAACCAACTTGTGCTCCACGTAGTTGTACGGTGGAACGCTGTCGCCGCGGATCAGCGCCATTCCTAACTCAATCAGGCGCGGACCATAATCGGCCACTTCGTGCGACACGGAGCCGATCAGCGCGCTGTCCGGTGTCTGCATTTCTTCGAGCGCCTCCGGGATGTAG
Source organism: Acidobacteriaceae bacterium (assembly GCA_965276585.1). Classification (GTDB taxonomy): domain Bacteria; phylum Acidobacteriota; class Terriglobia; order Terriglobales; family Acidobacteriaceae; genus JAKAAZ01. Next base: position 90,649 of record CBDIAZ010000001.1, read on the forward strand.
TCCTGTCCGACGATCGCGACGTGCTTGGTGCGCTTCAACTCACGAACTGCTTCCAGTGCTCCAAGGGCGCTGGTGTCAGTCGCGGCGGCAATTAAGATATGACGGTTCTTCGGGTGGCGCATCAGGAATTCTGAAACAATTCGCTGGCTTTTATCGCGCATTCCGCGCCCATCAATCCGAACGAACAACTCAATCGGAACGCCATCCAGCTTGGATCGAATGCCTTCAAACGCGCCAGTAATGCGGCTTTGCACCAGCGTTCCGGCCTCTTCGAGATCAAGACCTAAAACCCAGTCCACTTTGCCGCACCAGTTCTGCCGCGCGTATTGGGCCAGCAGTTCTCCGGCTTCAAAACCAACGCGATAATTGTCGACTCCGAAATAGGTGGCATGGGGATGTGGAATATCAATTGCGATCAGCGGGATATTTGCGCCCGCGATTTTGTCCGCAAGGATAGGAGCGACACGCTGGTCGATCTGGAATTCGACGATAAGATCGACGTGCTCTCGAACAAAGGCATCGGCATTCTTCATCGCCGTGGCTGCATCGTAGCGGTTGTCGAGAATCATCAGATCTACGCCGGAAGCGGCCGCGGCAGCGCGCAGGCTCGAGGTGACGGCCTCAGAAAACGGCATCTCCGAACTTTGGCTTCCAAATCCAAAACGAATTTTGGAGGGCTGACCCGCGCTGCGGTAAAGTCCGTCGCCAGATTGCGTGATATAGCCCCGATGCACCAGCGTTTTCAACATCCGGTAAACGCTGGTTTTTGAAAAGTGTGTGCGCTGATAGATGGTCTCGAGAGTCATCGGGGCCTTCTCGGCCTGCAGCAACTCCATAATGTCCAGGGCTTTGGAAAGGATAGGAATTAGGTAAAGGCGTTTCGTCGAGGTCTTTGCCACGTCTGCAAACTCCGGCTGTGAATTTCCAAGCAAGATTATACCAACTTGCGAGTAAATTATTCTCTAATGAAATCCGTGGGTCAGGCGTACGAAGCTCCGGTTTTCGCGTTTTTTTGCCCGCGCTGTTGCGCGACCTATTGGACAATAGCCGCTATCCCTCAGCGCATTAACGGGCCCTGGGAAATATGGATTTTCATTCGCAGGCCGCCTCCGACCTGCGCCGCGAACGGCTTCCTTTCAACGTGCTTTCGATCAATCCACATGACCAGCATATTATTTTTCAACGACTTAGGGCATTATGATCCACGTGTAGCGCGGCACCAGCCTGCGCGCACGAGGTTGGGTGGCTATGGGGTTGGCACTCCTTTTAGCCTCCACCTTGTGGTCGGATACGGAAACTATTTACAGAAAAATATCAACGCTCGATCCAGCTCTGCCGTACAGAAGTTCACAATATCGAGCGATCTGAAACAGCTCGCCAGCTCGACAGGCTCTCGCTAAACGCGCGAAGCTCATGTCTACATGATCTGAAACAGCATCCATTTACTGCGTAAAATGGCCTCTCGCGTTTTTTCGGCAGGTGAAAATCCTTTTCAGGCTCTTCCGTTTTCTATCGCCAAATTCCCAATTGAAGAATTATTCCATTACCAACTTTTTTTTCATTGACAGAGCTTTCATCATTCTGATCGAATGGCTTCGCATTTGAATTTCTGAGTTGGACGCGATGATCCTGGAAATCCAGAAAACAATCCAAGCCGCGGGCTTGAAAAAGATCAACTTGAGGGGGCGTAATGAAGGACGGAAAATTAGCACGAAATACGGCGGGGCAATGGCCTGGATACAAGCCGAAAAGATTTTTGAGTATTGTTGCGGCAATCATATTTGCAGCATCACTGATCGGCGGGCCATTTTCAGCAACTCGCATGGTCGCACAGCTAGTCGGCACCGGAACCATTGAGGGAACAGTGCAGGACTCATCCGGCGCCGTTGTCCGAGGAGCCACCGTGACCGCAACAAACGACGCTACCGGACTAAAATCTTCGCAAGCGACCTCCAGTGCGGGATCCTACACTCTTGCTGCACTGCCACCGGGCGTCTACACGGTTGATGTGCAGGCCGCGGGCTTCGGCTCGTTTAGTCAGGAACACGTCACGCTGGATGCGTTGACCCAGTTGGGACTCAACATCGTCCTCAAGGTCGGTTCCAATGTCCAAAGGGTCGTAGTCTCAGCGGCTCCAGCGGAGTTGCAGACGGAAAATGGCGAGGTGGAAACTACCATCCCCAACTCCACTTACTCATCGTTGCCCCTCGCGATGAACAACCAGCCAAAGAACCCGATCGGCTTCCTCAGTCTGGTCCCGGGCATCAACAACGGTCCGACCTTTGGAGAGCCCGTCTTCAACGGCGCGACCCCGACATCATCGTTGATCTACACCAACGGACTTCCAATTGCCTCCTCGGAACTGCAGGGTGGCATCGAACTTCTCCAGCCCATCTCGACCGAAGACATCGATCAGTTTCAGGTCATCAGCAGCGGCGTCCCAGCCAACTATGACGGCCAGGGTATTGCCAACCTCGTGTTCAAATCGGGAACTAATCATATCCACGGCAGCGTGTATGAAAATATCCGGAATACGGCGTTCGATGCCGCTGGCTATTTCAACCGGAGTGGCAAAACCGCCGTTGAGCATCAAAATGAATATGGTTTTACCGTCGGCGGACCGATTAAACACGATCGCATCTTTTACTTTGGTACCTTCGATGGGTTCAAGATCACTAGCGGATCTAACCCCACATATCAGTCCATCCCCACGCCTGCGGAGCAGACCGGCGATTTCAGCGCGTTGCTGAACCAGTCCACGCCCGACGTAATTTACAATCCGGCAACCACGGTCTGCACAGGCGGCGTCTGCACGCGTCAGCCATTTAAAGACAACCAAGTGCCCGTTACCTCGAGCGTCGCGAAATCGTTGCAATCATACCTGCCGGCGCCGCAGAACGATCTCGTTCAAAACAATTATTTCAATACCTACACCAATGGCAGTACCCAAAAGATGTACCTGGCCAAGGGAGATGCAAAAATATCCAACAGCAACCGCGCCACCTTTCTGTTTAATACCGACAGGATTAATCCCATATCCGTCGGCGCCCTACTTCCGCTCCCGTATTCCAGTGCCCGCTCCACTTCATCCGCTGAGTATTACGGTCAGATCAGCGACACGCAGGTCATCACTCCGAACCTGTTAAATGTCTTTGGCATGGGATTCATCCGATCTTCCCAAGTAACTACAAACTTGACCGCCACTGGAGATTATCCCTCAAAGGCCGGACTGACCGGCCTGCCTCCAGGGCAGCCGTCCACGGCATTTCCTTCGATCAGTTTCGGTGGTCCATATTCTCCCACCGGATGGGCCAATTCGAACGTCGTAGGCTTCGCAGAAATCATGAATTCCTATACCTATCAGGACAACGTCCAGTGGATACATGGCAAACACAGTATGAGCTTTGGCACTCAACTAGTGTTTGAGCAGGAGGCACTGGAGCAGCCAAGCTTCGTGAATGGAATCAATTTCAGCAATAGTGAGACTGCAGGCTTCAATGCGGATGGAAGCATCAACTCCAGCACCGGTAACGCCTATGCCAGCTTTCTCTTAGGCCTGGTGGACAACGCCAGCGCTCAGGAAAATACAGTCGTCGAGACTGGAGGTCGCTGGAAAAACTATGCAGTCTACGCTCAGGACGACTGGAAGGTGACTCCAAAGTTCACCGTCAATATCGGGCTTCGGTATTCGATTCCAAAGCCCTTCGTGGAAGATCATGACCGCTGGTCTTTCCTGAACCCAACGCTGCCCAATGCTGCGGCAGATGGCGCGCCTGGCATCCTGCAGTTCGCGGGGAATGGCCCGGATTCCTGCCATTGCCGCACCAACGTCAAGACGCACTACTTAACATTCGGGCCGCGCGTTGGTTTCGCTTACAGCCTTGACAATACAACTGTCATCCGCTCTGCCTTCTCCATGGTTCATTACAATGGCGGAGCGCTGGGCGGTAACGGAGAGCAGCAGGGCGTCGGCTTGCTCGGATACTCGGCAGCTCCCTCTTATACCAGCCCGGACAGCGGCGTTACGCCAGCATTTAATCTGGATACTGGCTTCCCGGCATATCAGCACCCGCCGTTCTTTGACCCGACGCTCAATACTGGCTACACTACAACGATCCCAGCGGGCGGTGGCATCTCTTATGATCGGCCCAACACTGCGGGTCGCTCTCCCTACACTGAGGAATGGAACCTGACTCTCGAAAAAGAATTTCCAGCCTCGGTGATTATGTCACTGTCCTATGTTGGAACTTCAAGCCACTTCGCCGGTGTGAATGGAGGCATCGGTATTTACTCTAACCAGGACGATCCGAAATACCTGGCATTGGGTCCTTTATTGACCGCACAGGCAACCCCAGCGACGATAGCGCAGGTACAGGCCATATTCCCTGGAGTAAAGTTGCCGTATCCGAACTTCGCAGGACAGATTGGACAAATGCTGCGGCCGTTCCCGCAGTACAACAATGCCGGCGGTACTTTTCAGGGGCCTGACCCTTGGTCGGACTTCGGCACCACGAGTTACAACGGACTCCAGGGGACCTTGTCTAAAAGAATGAGTCAAGGACTGTATTTTCTCGTCTCCTACGCATGGAGCAGGACGATGGACGAGGGCGGCCAGACCGTTAATTTCGTAGCCAGTTCTCCGCGGTCGGCCTACCGGCTGGGCGCGGAACGAACCGTATCCGCCTTGGATATTCCTAACCAACTATCGGTTAGCGAAGTCTATGCGCTGCCGTTCGGTAGGGGGCACCGGTTCGGAGGAGAAAACAGAGTTGTTAGCGGAATCATTGGGGGCTGGCAATTCTCAGGCATTGAGCAGTACAGTTCCGGCACACCGTTAGGGACCATTACAGGAAACTGCTACGTTCCGTTTATGGGAAGCGGCTGCTACGCGGACTATAATCCACTGTTTCACGGAAACCCTCGAATCAATGGAAAGATTGGTAGCGGCCATCCCAGCGGTACCGGCAATCCTCCGGGTTCGGTCCTTCCGGCCACGCAGTACCTTGACTTCAATGCCTTCAAAACCGCGGCCAACTTCACCTTCGGAAATACCCCGCGAGAACTTGCCTATAGTTCATTACGGAACCAAGTGCAAATGAATGAAAGCTTCTCTCTGGCAAAGACTTTCCCAATAAAGGGAAATCTCAACTTCCAGTTTAAAGCCGATGCATTCAACGTCTTCAACCGCACTATGTTTGGGGGCGTAAATACCAACCTGGCATCCGGACCCACCTCATTTGGCACCGTCAACGGCCAGTCCAACTCACCTCGGCAACTACAGTTCGAAGGCTATCTGAGGTTCTAGTCTGGACGCCCTTCGATCCGAATGAAGCACCCAACCTGAAAGCCGGTATTCCCTGCGAATTTATGCAAGGGATATCGGCTTTCACCTATAGTTACAACTATTGTTAGAGCTAGCCGGACTCACCCACTACCATGAAAATAGAAATCCATCCCATTAAATGTCTCCTGCAAATCGATTGAGCAAATTCCGACAAGAAGCTAGCAGACGCGCACAGATAGTGAAGCCCAGCTAAGGCGCTCTGCCCCGATCGCGCGGCGCAAGGGGTTTCCCCAATCTTCCGGGCATTCGGCTTGTGCAGACCTCCGCTGCGCTCGTCCTTTCCGCTCCCGCTTCGCCTCCACCCCCAGGATAGGGAGACCCTCCCCTTGCGCCTTGCTACACGCGCCCTCGCCAGGTGGCGTTCGGCATTAAGCGTCGAGAGAAGATCTCTGAAAATCCCAATCCAAAGGAAATCCGGCCAAAAGTTTTCGGACCGTGAGATCCGGTGGCTGCTGGCCCTTCAAGATTCGACCAACCAAATCAGGCGCGAGGGCCGCAGATCTGATTGTCCGGCTGATGTAGCGGCTGGTGAATCCGGTTTCTGCTGCTAGATCTCTAATACGGGAAATTTCTCCGGACCATATTCGCTCCGCCCATTCATGGGCCCGAGCGACAGCCTTGACCAGGGCCGGAACTGGCGATGTTTCAGGTTGCTGGTTTCCGGGAATGATCAAGCGCAATTCAGGCCCACGTCGCTTCATTTTGATGGGTGCAGAAAGTTGCATGACTGCGCCATTCTGTTGACCCGCTTTTGCAGCAGGGACGCTCGATTTTCGTGCGCTCAGCGTATCCAGGAATGCTAGAACATCGATGTCAATCGTGATCTCGTCCGGTTTGATGACAATACGTTTCACGATTGATCGGAGGAACTCTCCCGATTCTTTCTGCGTCTTGCTCTTCAATGAAAACAATCTAGTTTGCGCTGCGGCGATCACTAGGCGCAGGTCGGCTTTGTCGGTTCTCTGGCATGCGTTCAGCAATTCCTCCGGCGAATCGAGTAATGCCCGAATGCGAGCAAAGACCAGTTGTTCAATCTCGTGTGCCGGTAGGCGAGGGAATTGGAACGGCTGCTGATCGCGGTACGTGGTCACGACGTAGTAGCGGTATTTTCGTCTCCTCTTTGAGCTGCTCGTGGACAGGTAGCGGTTTCCTTGGACGTCGAACAACAGTCCCATGAGGACGCAGCCGTTGGGACGGTTGTATCGAGTATGTCGCGTGATCCGATTTTCCTCGCGCTTCGCTGCAACCTTTTCCCAGACTCCTCTATCGATGATGGGCTCATGTGCCGCGGCATAAATCTCACCCCGGTGGGCGATCTCACCTATATAGGTGTGGCTACTCAGGATATGGTAAAGGGTGCCGCGCGACAGGGCTGCCCCACCCGTCTTCCACCCTTTGATGGATGTCTTGACCGGACTGTTGATGCCGACTCGGTCCACATATTTCTTGAGCTTACGGACGCAACCAAGACGGAGATATGCATCGTAAACCTTGCGGACGACCTCCGCTCCAACCGGGTCAATTATCAACTTGTGATCCTTGAGGTCATATCCGATCGGGACATTCCCTCCCATCCACATGCCTTTCTTCTTTGAGGCAGCGATTTTGTCACGAATCCGCTCTCCGGTGACTTCTCTTTCGAACTGGGCGAATGAAAGCAAAACATTCAGGGTCAGCCGACCCATGGACGTCGTCGTATTGAACTGTTGCGTGACGGAAACGAAACTGACCCCCTGGGAATCGAAGGCTTCGACGATTTTGGCAAAGTCAGCGAGTGAGCGGGTCAGCCGATCGACCTTGTAGACAACGACGGTATCAAGATTTTTGGCCGCTATATCCGCGAGCAAACGCTGCAGAGCCGGACGTTCCATATTGCCGCCCGAGAAAGCTCCGTCATCGTACTTGGTTGCGACGACGTGCCATCCTTCGTGGCGCTGGCTCGCGATGTAGGCCTCGCACGCTTCTCTTTGGGCGTGCAGGGAATTAAAGGACTGTTCTAAACCTTCCTCGGACGACTTCCTGGTATAGATGGCGCACCGGATCCGTGATCGAACAGCCATCGTCACAGCTTGGGCTTCCGTGGAGCTACGATTTTGTTTCCAAAGAACGCCGGGCCGGATCGTCGTACCCCGGTGATCTTGCGCGCGATTTCGGAGAGGTTCGAGAAGCGCTCACCGCGGTATTCATATCCATCCGAATTGAGAGTGACCTCATGGGTTTCGCCGCCCCATTGCCGAATTAGACGGGTGCCAGGCTGAAAGCGATTGTGGGCAGGTGTCGGGATTTTGCGGCCAGATCGCAGCGAATCGCCGATTTTACGGAGTTCGCGGGCTGCTTTCGGTGGCAGGCCGCCGTAAACGCGCTCCTGAATCTTGTAGGCAAGGAGCGGAATCATCAGTTCCCGGCGCAGGCCAGAAATCTGGGAATTCTTGGTAACTTTCGACCAAACATGGCGCAGGTCAGGCCCGGACATCGTTTCGAGTTCGGCCAGCTTTGCTGAGCAGTTCTGACGGGTGACTTGTTGGCTCCACGAAGCAGTTGCCACATCGACAGTACCGCTCTGGTCAAGCGAACAGTCAAGTCGAAAAGGCTAAGCGCAGAATTAATGGCTACTTGTTCAGTCCCCGCCCGATTGCTTCATTCAAAATTGAACGGGCGCTGTTTCAGATCATAATGCCGTCCTATGTCAAAGGATTTCCTTGATGGTCAGTCATCCTCAAGGGGCGAAAAGGGGTTGTGCTTTGTCCGTAAAGGTTATTTCCGACAGGCCGCCCTCGCGGTCTTTATCCCAATGCTCACCGTATCGCCTAGCTCGGATCTCCCCTCAAATCAAGCAGAATGGACTAAACAGCAGGGAGGCTCCCCGAGACGCTTTCGCTCTCAGGTCCTATCTTGCTTGCTTCCAGTCTGAAGCCGATCGCGGATACAACACGAAGCACTGTTGAAAATTCTGGATTCCCACCAGAGGATAAGGCGCGATATAAGCTCTCTCGTGCGAGTCCAGTTTTCCGTGCAATTTGAGTCATACCATGCTGTCTGGCATAGGCGCCGAGTGCATCGACAAATTTGGCAGGATCGCTCGTCGCCAGGGCGCTATTGATCGCCGCCCCGAGTTCAGTCTCCGAAATATCATTAGATTTGTTATCACCCTCGACGGAGTTTTGCTCGGCGCTTGTAAATAGTTCACTTTGGTCGATCTTCTTTACGGGTTCCCATTCTTCAGGAGTGGCGCGGGCTTTGAGATCACTTCTCAAGTCATCGCTGCATTGGGATAGGAAGGTCTCCCACGAGGAAGGCGCTATGTTGATTGACCTCTTTTCGGGTGCGTTGTATAAAACGGAAATCTTTCCAGCCTTAGCAAGCCGGAGGACATTCAAAAGTGTGCCAGAACTCTTTCCGTCCCATATCATGAGACCGAAATCGGCCTTGGCAGCCATTTCCCGATCTTTCGCGGCATAGAACTGGAAACCCTTAGCTCCATGAGGAGGTTCTACGTTATGGGTCGGCCAATGGCCGAGATTATTCCGAAAGTGCTCACCGGTACAGAAAACCGTAACTTTGGTATAAGAAGCATCTGCAAAATGTTTTTGAATTGCCTTGTCGGCACCGTTAGCATCCCCGACTAGGACGCAGTGCCGGTTATCGATGACCTTATTCAAGCGATCTTTTATCTCAGCGGGAAGACGCGAGATGTGGCGGGAACCGCCGATGAATATCGTATTCATTGATTGCTCCTGGTTCGAGTAACGGTGAGTACGTCTACATGCGCAGCGGAACCTTCTGCCCGTAACAACGAGGTGATCGCATTGAGAGTTGAGCCGGAGCGAAAGAGATCGTCAAAGAGGAGAATCGTTTTCCCCCCGGGTCTGTTTGCCGTCCACGGCGCAGCGAGGTCCTCGCTGCCGAGGCAAAGCGACTTCGGGAAATCGAAGAGGCGCGCAGACGAGACGAGCTCCGGAAGCTCTCAGACGAGGTCCGCAAAGAGGAAGAGCGGGTGAAGGACCTGGAGGGATGGGTGACCGCCTGGACCCGGGCGAGGGAGATTCGAGAATTTGTAGCCGAGCTGGAGGCATTATGGGTTTCCAGGGGTGAAGACATCTCCTCATCGAGCTCTCATGGGCAGAGGTTGAGCTGGATGCGCCAACAGGCTGACAGGCTTGATCCTCTCGTGGAGAGCCCGAAATCCGTTCTCGATCGCAAGCACGAGCTTCATTATTGGTGAAGTGGTTCAGGTCGCTCTTGGCTACACCGTCACACTAGCGGTATCAGGGAAATACCATTCCCTGTTATGAGAGTGATAATTCCCTGTTCGGTTGCGCACGGATAATAGAGCTAATAGCGACAACTACCGTAGATCTGGTGAGATAGCTGACTCCCGAGCGGAAATTCTGGAGTAAAATTTGGGAATTCCCTGTAAATTTCCCTGTTAGCAGAGAATACGATCCGGAGACGGGCTCGCGGCAGACTACCTACACCGCCATCTAATCAGCAGTGTTGGCTTCTCCCTAGCTAGAAGCAGAGAAAATCGAGAATTTCGGCCAATTGCTGCGGTACTCCTTCGTAGAAGCGAACCAGAAATTGCGCTGCAAAGGCGCACCTAGCTAAAAAAGCCCCCTCTTCTCCTAACTCATATAGAGGAGTCCCTTTTGGTCCAATTTTTTGGATGACCTTTTAGTCTCCAACAAGTAGAGCAATGCCGGCAGATCACAATACTTTCGCAGGAAGTCGCGCGTTTGGGTCACGAGCCGCTCCTCCAGCTATCGATTTCAGTCTCTTTACACAACACTGTCATAGCACTCCCGGAAATACCGTGGAAGCGATGCAAGGGCATTTTCCACATTCTCATTTTCGCGGAGGCGTGCTCGGATGGGGCTCTCGTCATTGGCGGAAATCAAGACCCGAATCCGATTCGCAGCAACACGGTCGGCAAATCCCGGCTCATATAGCGCGATCTCATCCGGATGAGACACGCCGTACTTCAAGCGCTTCAGGAGGTGGGAAAGAGCAGCCTGGGCACCAGCTGCCGCGTCAATTCCCGCCACATTCCCGAGCATTTCACTGATTGCAGCGATAATCAACGTGCTGTCATACCGATTCACAATAAACTGCTGTCGCTGCGTACTGACTCTTGAACGGCGATTCGGACCTTTTCGTCATGACTACTGACGAAGAGACGCTTGAATCCAGCATTTCGTCCCGAGTTTGAAGCGAAATGGTGCCTCCATGAACTCTTTGCAGAACGCCTTTTCGTTCCAATTCGATTAAATCTCTGCGTATGCTGGATTTTGAGGCGCTGAACCTCTCACATAAGCCTTCAAAGCTCACGAACTCTTCGTTCGCAAATAGTTCCCGAATTTTAAGTAGGCGCTGTGCTAGCCTTCACGAATAAGCTCAATAATGATTTTTTTTGGTTGATTATGGATTATAATGGAGTTACATTGAGTAATGTTTCCACTGAAAATCATGGAAAAGATTGATATAAATCTTATCTCGACCATTGTTCGCCGCGCCGTTTTGGAGTGCTTTGCGGCCAATCAATCCAGCAAAACAGGTCCAGACGAGCCCCCGCAGATTTTTATCTCGCCGGAAGCCAATGCGCTCAAAGAAAAGATTGTTGAGGTAGGGAGAAAACTCTGGGAAAGGCAATATGTGGATGGAAATGGAGGCAATATTTCCGTCCGCTTGTCTCAGCATTACATCCTCTGTACGCCAACGCTGTGTAGCAAGGGCGATCTTCGCGTGGAGGATCTGTCGCTGGTCGATCTTGATAATTATCAGATTTGCGGCGATCGTCCGCAGACCAGCGAAATTTTGCTGCATCTTGCGATTTACAAGGCGGTACCAGACGCCAAAGCCGTCATTCACTGCCATCCTCCCTATGCGACCGCTCATGCTGTCGCCGGAGTAATTCCTTCGGGAAATTTGATTCCGGAGCAGGAGGTATTCGTCGGGCCGGTAGCGCTGGCGGCCTACGAAACTCCTGGCACGCATGCTTTCGCTCAGACGGTTCTACCTTACGTGAAAAATCACAACACGATCCCGTTGTCCAATCACGGAATCGTTTGCTGGGCCGATACAGTCACACATGCTGAATGGTATGTGGAGGTGGTGGATACCTACTGTAAAACCATTATGATCGCTTCGCAGCTCCGGCCGAAACTGAACGAGATTCCTCCTGGGAAAATTGCGGACCTGCTCGCAATAAAAAAGAAGATGGGCTTACCTGATCTGCGATTGGCGACCGGCACTGATTCAAAAGAGAGTGTGGAAGCCTTCGCGGATTGCGCAGCTGAATCAATGCGTGCTCGATGTAAACGCAAACGATTTCCAAATGCCGGAAAATATGCCCCGAGCCATTGCGGAGTATTACCGTCGCACAGCTCAGTTCCAGCTACAGACGGTGGGCGCAATTGCGCGCTGCTGCTTTGAAAGTTTAAGCCTGAAGTATCGTTCCGTCCTGGAATCATTGGAAAATTTGACTGGACGGCACCTGGAAACAATACGCATCGTCGGAGGAGGTTGCCTCAACGCACTACTTTTCCAGATGACCGCCGATGCATGCAATCGAGTAGTTGTTAGCGGGCCGGCAGAGGCGTCCGCATTTGGCAGTGTGATGTTACAGGCAATCGCGATCGGACATCTGCCAAATGTAACCGCAGGGCGTGCAGCTATAGCAGAGTCCATCGAATGCGCTACGTATTATCCCCATGGAAATGAGGCATGGGACCACGCTTCCATGCGGCTCGGCAGAATGCAATTTGCAGCGTGCGAATGAGTTGAAAACAGGAGATCCGATGTCAACGTACTCACTTCCAATCCTGGAAAGCACAAAGCCGGTGGCGGCCAACGAAGTCCTGCTCATTGCAAGCGGAGACCTGCGCCAATCCGCAAATAAGGCTTGCTGGCCCGCGCAGGCGCAAATGGAAAAACAGCTTACAGAAGCATTTGAGGCCGAAGGGATGAAGTTGAGGCGTGCCCATCCATATAGCGAAAAATTGGAGCACGGCTTTATCTATCACCAACGCATGGGTATGGATGTTTTTACAAGGATCGATCCCGAATCGCCGCTGGTTGTCGCGGAAGCGGTATGGCAATACAGCAACAATGTTTTAGCGGGTTTGGAAAGTCATCGTGGACCCATACTGACTGTCGCAAACTGGTCCGGACAATGGCCGGGCCTTGTGGGAATGCTGAATTTGAATGGGTGCCTGCACAAGGCAGGCGTGCAGTTCAGCACGCTTTGGAGCGAAGACTTCAATGACGATTTCTTTCGCAAGAGTTTGCGGCAGTGGCTCACAGAGAAGAAGATCGATCCCAACCAAAGCCACATTCACCAACTAGACAGCTCTCGATTGCCGGAATCGGAAAAAGAATTAGGCGCCGCGCTTGCGAAAGAACTCAAATCGCGTAAAGCAATCCTCGGCGTTTTCGATGAAGGCTGTATGGGAATGTACAACGCAATCATCGAAGATTATTTGCTGAATCCGACGGGCATATATAAGGAGCGGCTAAGTCAGGCAAGTCTGGTCGCCGCCATGCGGGAAGTTTCCAACACAGAGGCGCAGGCAGTCCGCACATGGCTCGATCGGCAGGGCGTCACCTTCGTCACGGGTACAGATGAAGAGACCGGCTTAACCGATCGGCAAATCCTGGAGCAGTGCAGGATGTATATCGCCGCCGTCCGAATTGCCAGCGAGTTTGGATGTGACGCGATAGGAATCCAGTATCAGCAGGGATTGAAGGACATGGCTCCGGCCTCCGATCTGGTGGAGGGAATGCTGAACAATGTAGAGCGTCCGCCCGTCTTCGACAACCACGGCAACGAACTCTATGCCGGAAAGCCGCTGCCACATTTCAATGAAGTGGACGAATGCGCCGGTGTGGACTCCCTCGTAACGAATCGCGTATGGACGGCGATGCACCTCAATCCGGCCACCACTCTGCACGATGTTCGCTGGGGAGAACACTACTCGGGCATCGGCGTCGACGCCTTCGTCTGGTTGTTTCAGATTTCTGGCGCAGCTCCCGCCTCGCACTTCACGGGTGGATACAAAAAAGCGATCAGCGAGCGGCAGCCCCCCATTGCTGTCGCATATTCGGTCCCGATGCTTGGATATGTGGGCGTTGCGATGTATTCATTTTTTTTCACGGGTATTTTTGACCATAACAGGTGAGTTGGCGCTGCCTGAAAATCAGGCCGGAATTGGCCTTCCCAAAGGATTAAAGGAAATGCGAGCAGTAACCCAATTGTCGAAATGTTTTTCTTGGGCTATGGAAGTAGCTTTTCGAAAGATACTGACGGTGCAATGCGCACTCTCCTCACTCGCATTTCTGACTACTCTTTTGCTGGCGTCTTATGCTCAAATCGCATCCACTCCGCCGATGGGCTGGAATAGCTGGGACTCATATGGGACGACAATCACAGAATCTGAGTTCAAGCAGAACGTGAGCTGGTTCAACACACACCTCAAATCATATGACTGGCAATATGTGGTGGTCGACGAGGGTTGGTATCTGGCCCACCCGGGTACCGCAGAACAAAGCTATACCATGGATGCGAACGGACGCTATATTCCAGGGCGCGACCGCTTTCCTTCCGCCACTGGAGATCGCGGGTTTAAACCACTCGTAGCCTACGTCCATTCGCTCGGACTTAAGTTCGGAATTCACATTATCCGCGGAATTCCAAGGCAGGCTGTAGAGCGCAATCTACCTATCGCGGGATCGAGCTATGACGCCGCCGAGGCCGCAGATACCTCCGACACATGTAAGTGGAATACGGATAACTATGGCGTGAAAAACAATGCCGCCGGGCAAGCCTACTATAACTCGATTGCGCAGCTTTATGCGGAATGGGGCATCGATTTCATCAAGGTAGACTGCATCGCGCAACCCTACAAAAAAGACGAGATTCACATGATGAGCGACGCTCTCAGAAAGACGGGACGACCCATCGTGTTGAGCCTATCGCCCGGTCCAACACCACTTGAAGACGCCGCAGATGTAATGAAACGGGCACAAATGTGGCGCATCTCGAATGATTTTTGGGATGTTTGGAACCACAAAATCGGTTCTAACGATTCCGCTCAGAGTGTAATGTTGCAATTCCCACTGCTGGCGCAATGGGAACGCTTTGCCGGGCCTGGGCACTGGCCGGATGGAGATATGCTGCCCTTCGGTACGCTCGGGGTGCTCGGCACGAAGCCTCCTCCTGGCTGGCAGCCGGCGCGCAAATCGCGGTTGACAGCAGATGAGATGCGAACGGTTTTTACGCTATGGTCAATCGCGCGTTCGCCGCTGATGTTGGGAGCGAACCTCACTCAGATGGACAGCATAACCGAGGCACTCCTAACCAATCGCGAAATGATTGCGGTCAACCAACATTCAGCGAATAACAAAGCGCTGATCCATACCTCGCAAAGCTGGGTCTGGACCGCGCTGGCTACCTCGGCGAAAGGCGAGTACGTTGCGCTGTTCAACATTAGCGACCGACCACTCACGATGGAGTACACGTGGCAAGACCTAGGGCTTGCCGCCGGGAAGCATCGTGTGCGCGATCTGTGGCTGCATAACACTCGTGACGGCATGAGTGGATTGAAGGTGCTGCTCAGGCCACACGCATCGGCTATCTATTTGGTTGAATAGGCAATACCAACCTTTTTAAGAGTCTTTGCAAATAGTAAGAAAAGGAAAAATGATGATAAACATGGATGCAATTTACAGGCGGTCATTTTTGAAAAATCTGGGTGCGGCGGGCGCGATGGCCTGTTCAACCGGGGCTAGGGAATTGGGTATGACTGCGAATTATCTGCAAACAAGCAACAATACATTTTCAGCGACAGCCAGCATGCAAGCGGCGACCCGAGCAGAGAGAATGGCATGGTGGCACGCGGCCAAATTCGGGATGTTCATCCATTGGGGACTATACAGCTTGCTGGGCCAGCATGAGTGGGCGTTGGAAGCCGAGGGAATTTCCATTCCGCAATATGAGTTGATGGCCAGACATTTCACTCCCAAGCCCAACACAGCGCGGAAGTGGGCGAAGTTGGCGCAACGTGCAGGACAGAAATACATGGTGATGACGACCAAGCATCACGAACGCTTCTGCATGTTTGATACGAAACTGGTTGCTGCCCAACTAACTGGAATGAAAAGTAAGCTTTCGGGCAGCGAGCATTACCGGCATGCATTGGCAAACGCAAAGGCTGGGGTCAAAAGGTGGGATCTTTTGAGCGGATGACTATAAATAACCAACAGGTTCTATGGAAAACTCCCTGAACTCGGACTGCGGAATCACCATATGTCGTGTCGACCGCTTTCCGGGGGCCGGCTTGAACGAAGGTTCAAATATGTAGTCCATCAACTTCGCGCAATCCCTTTCCGGAGGGGTAATCCCAAACTGGAAGTAACCATTTAGCCATAGTTATTTGGAGGAATTTAGATAATGCATAGTTCTTTTGTGGCACCAAAGATAATCAATCACAGTCTATTCCGCAGTATGGCTCTGGCTACCGGACTGCTTTGTCTGGCATCAATGGCAGGCGGCCAGGCTAACGATAACTCTACTACCAGCGGAGGTGCTCCCTCGCTTGCCATCCTTACGCCAAACGTCAATTCGCGTATGGTCTCGCCTGAAAACCCTACTGGCGGAAAAGGAAAGGGTGCAATGCGATCGCCCGATTCGGCAAACCCGGATCTAGCGTTTTCTGCGGCTGCCTCCGATTTAGGACAGGGTTGGAAGGTTCGTCCATTTATTAAAGTGCCGCCTCACAGTACGGTAACAATTATGGACGTGGACGGCCCGGGAACAATCCGGCATATTTGGATGGCACTGAGCTCTTTGCTTCATGATGAAGGTCGCGCAGATGTTCTGCGATTTTATTGGGATCATGAGGCGACTCCATCCGTAGAGGTTCCAGTCCCAGACTTTTTTGCTGTCGGGCATGACACCTTTGCTCCTGTGAACTCATCGATGGTGGTTGATATCCCAATGAATGCGCTGAACTGCTATTGGCCAATGCCCTTTCGCAAGCATGCCCATATTACCTTTACGAACGACAGCGATAAGGAAATTTCATTGTTGACCTTTCAAATTGATTATGAAGTGGGTCCGGTTCCAAAGGACGCTGGCTACTTGCACGCCCAGTGGAGGCGGGCTCGGGTGAAACGCAGCAACCCGGTATACACAATCTTGGACAGGGTGGAAGGCGAAGGCCGATACGTGGGAACATTCTTATCCTGGACGCAGCTGTCCAATGGATGGTCTGGCGAAGGTGAAGTGAAGTTTGACATAGATGGAGATACGAAATTTCCAACCATCGTCGGCACAGGCACGGAGGATTACTTCGGTGCAGACTGGGGATTTCCGACTACCTACTCTACCCCCTATGTTGGAAACGTACTCGATAATAAGAGCAAGGATTATGCTGCAGGCAGTCAATGGAGCCTCTATCGATGGCATGTGCAAGATCCGATTAACTTCCATAAAAATTTGACGGTTACAATCCAGGATTTAGGATGGTCGTCAAATGGGAAGTATCAACCCGAGGATGACGACTTCGCCTCGACCGCCTTCTGGTATCAAAAGGAACCACATGCGCCGTTTCCAGCATTCCCTTCGCTGAGCGAACGCTGGGCACATTAAGCGCCATGGTCGTAAAACCGCGTGATCGCCCCGCTTCCATCCGTACTGTTGTATGCCATGCTCAGGCCTATGCCAGTTGGGATCCTCGATGCTGTAGGATGCCGTCATCTGTTAGTCGACTTCCGTTGCGGTTGTTTGTTTCCCTCCCGCGAATATGGCTCTAAGGACGCAGTTATCCGGACTGGTTAATTCAAACCTCGTGAGAAACCAAAAAATGACACCAGAAGACCAGCCACTAAATCGACATCTTTTGGGAATCGCCATAATTGCCTCCCTGGGCGGACTGCTTTTTGGTTTCGACACGGCTGTGATTGCCGGAACGACGCGGGCGCTCACCACCGTCTTTCACCTGTCGCCAGCCATGCTCGGAGCTACGGTTTCGAGTGCTTTGTGGGGCACCGTATTAGGAGCAACTTTTGCTGGTTCATTAAGTGATCGCTTTGGACGCCGTACCTGCCTTCGCGCGCTTGCGCTGCTCTATTTTCTTTCTGCCTTTGGCTGTGCGCTCGCCTGGGGCTGGTATTCCCTGTTGATTTTTCGAATTCTTAGTGGCCTGGCGATCGGCGGATCCTCTGTAATCAGCCCCACTTACATTGCAGAGATTTCTCCAGCAAGCCTTCGTGGCAGACTTGTCGGCATGTTTCAATTCAATGTAGTTTTCGGCATCCTGCTTGCCTATCTCTCCAATTATTGCGTTGGGCTCCTCCATATCGGGTTGGCGGACTGGCGTTGGAAGTTGGGAGTAGCGGCATTGCCGGCATTCCTATTCCTGGTCTCTCTTTTCGGCATACCGGAAAGTCCACGATGGCTTGTCCGCATGGGGCGCACAAATGAGGCACTCTACGTGCTGGAAAAGAACGGCGAGCCAAACGCGACGCGGGAACTTGCTCAGATATCCGCTTCTATTGAAACTGAAAACCGTTCCTTTGAAGAGCGACTCTTCCAGTGGCGTTACCGGCTACCCATATTTTTGGCGATTTCGATCGGGATGTTCAATCAACTGTCGGGCGTAAATGCAATTCTTTATTACCTGAACAGCATCTTTGAACGCGCCGGATTCAATCAGATTTCAAGCGATCTGCAAGCCGTTATGATTGGCCTGACAAACCTCATTGCTGTAACCCTGGCGATGTTCGTGATCGATCGAGTAGGTCGAAAACCGCTATTGCTCATCGGCTCGGTCGGTACTGCTATCTGTCTAGCGGGGGTTGCCATCGTTTTTCAAGAGCATCGTCACCAGGGATCCCTAGTCTGGTTCCTGGTCGGCTTTATTGGCTTCTTCTCCTTCTCGCAAGGCGCAGTTATCTGGGTGTATATCAGCGAAATATTCCCCAATCATGTACGCGCCAAAGGTCAGAGCGTCGGCAGCTTTTCTCACTGGATAATGAATGCCGCTGTATCGGCTGCATTTCCTCTCTTTGCGGTATCCTGGGGAGCGCTGCCGTTTTACTTTTTTGCCGGAATGATGGTCCTGCAATTCTTCGTCGTCCTATTCGTCTACCCGGAGACGCGGGGCATTCGCCTCGAAGAGATGGAAACAGAACTTCATATCTGAGCAATTTGCTTTAATTAACCGTCTTATAGATATGTTGCTTGGCCAGGTTGAGTGCTCCCCACAACACACTCTGGTCACCAAGCGACGCTGGAACCACGTCGATTCTGGCCTTAGACCAGGATGGCATTTGGCTGGCAAGTTCCTTCCGTAGAGGGATGAAGAGCAGGTCGGCTGCCTTGCTGATACCGCCACCGATGACGATCCGCGCTGGATTAAGAAACATGGTGCAATTCTTGAGACCTTGCGCGAGATGCACGACATACTTGCGTACAAACTTAGCATCTTGAAAGAGTTCCTTCGCGGGAAGGCCATAATCGCGCTCAATCCATAGACCGCAGCACATCCGCTCCAAACAACCGTAACATCCACATATGCACTGGGGGCCGCCCGGTAACACGGTATGGTGCCCCAATTCACAGGCGTACGAATCCGCCCCTCGAAACAGACCATCATCGGTCAATAATCCCCCGCCAATACCGGTGGAGAGCGTGAGGTAAAACAGGGGCCGAAAACCAATGCCGCTACCGTGACACCCTTCGCCGAGTGCACCCGCCATAGTATCCCGATCCATGATGGCCGGTATGCCGAAGCGCCGCTCCACTTCGCCCACAAGATCGAAATCCCGCCAACCTTCTACGTGAGTTGAACAGATGACTCTTTGGCGCATGAAGTCTACCGGGCCACCAAAGCCTATGCCGCATGCATTGAACTTCCGCCCCTGTTTAAACCTTGAAACCGCAGTTTCGATCTCATTAAGCATCCATTCAGGTCCACCATCCCGTAGCGTCGCTTGCGTGGATATTTCTGTCAGTGTGTTGCCTACAAATCGCGCAACGCTAAAGTTCGTACCGCCAATATCGAGTGTAAGTGTATGTTCGATCACAAGAGGCTCTTATTTATGTTGTCAGGCGATCTTTTGAGATCGGTCTCATCCCAGTCACTACAACCTGCAGAGAGAGTGGATGTTCTCCGGAATTTCCCTTGGTGACGACACGAAGAGGTTTGGTCGGCTTGGTGTAAATTCGGGACGTGATACAGACACGGTCATTGGCATAAGTCTCAAGAACTGAACCATCCAGATATGCCGAGAAGGCGGGCAATTCTCCATTCAAGTGCAGGGGTGCGGATGTGCCGTTTACAGTCAGTTCTCCACCTATTTTCGTCGGATCATACTGCAATGTGGCGAAGGGAACATCAGCGGAGCCTTCCTCGATCAAATTCACTTCGAACCCATTAGGGGCACCGTGGCGTTGCATGACATGTAAGCTTCCGCATAGATTATGAATACGCATGGTAGCAAGCTTTCCAGCGTGATTGTCTCCAGCCCTAAGAGTTACCTTTTGCGTATCTTCATAAAGAGTTTTCAAAGTTGGGATCGGCTGGATACACAAGCCTCCGTCCTTGCCAATGCTGAGTTTGCGCGGCAAACTTATAGAACCGGACCAGCCTGCAGCTGCCTGCTCTTCCACCGGACGAGTTTCTCGGACCCAAGCCCATACGACACGGTTTCCTTCCGCGTCAAGCATGCTCTTGGCCGCATAGCAGATACCATAATCCAACGCCCCGCGCTTTTCCACATGGAAGCGAAGATCCGAATAGGTTCCTACAGCCCAATAAGATCGAGCTATAGGTCCACAGGAATACAGCAGTACATGCTTATCGCCCAGAGGAAAGAAGTCTGGGCACTGCCACGCATCGCCGCTGTTAACCGGATCGGTACGCTCGGTTCCATTCCAACCTTCCGCGGCGGGATGCAAATATTCCCATTCTCGGAGATTCCGAGAACGGTAAAGCAGCAGAACGCCGCCCATGCCCGGAAATCCGGAACCTATTCCGGTATACCACCAATCCCCGTCACGCCAAGGGGTGCAGGGGTCACGCCATTCGGTGACTTTAAGGCCGGGAGGGGGCGCCGCGATGATAGGTTTGGGATCCTTCTTCCAGGTAAGCATGCCATCGGTCGACGTCGCGATGCACTGTACTTCCGGCGTAACTCCGGTATAAATCAGAGTCGGCGTGCCCTGATTGATGACTGCACTGCCGGAATAGCAACCATCCCAATCAGGGCCGCCGGGCGTCGGCGCCAGAGCAATAGGCAGATTCTGCCAGTGAAGCATGTCGGGACTGACAGCATGACCCCAATGCACATTTCCAAAATGCGCGATGCTGGGACTGTACTGATAAAACATGTGATATTTGCCATTCCAGTAAATCGGCCCATTGGGATCATTTATCCAATTGGCTGCGGGGAGCAGGTGATATTGAGGACGGAGAATATCGTGGGCGAGACGTTCTCGCAAAGCTGGATCCTCTGATGGACCGGTCAATGCTACTAGATTCTTACAAAAAGATGCGCTTAAAGTTGTTGCTCCAGCGGTAACACCGAGGGCTCTCACAAATGAACGTCTTGTGAATTGCGATTTTACCAAAGAAAACTGCATATCTAAGATGCCTTTCATTGCCTGATAAAATTGTCGAGTTCGGATGGTGCCGAGTAGTCTTTATTTTTTCCTGTCCAGTGCCCATACTAACAAGGCTGACCCATTTCTCTATTTGCGGATTTGGATAGGTAGGTCAGCCTTGATCCATTAGAAATACAACTTAACCCCAAACTGCAATTGTCGGGGTGTGTTCCCAATACTGTGAATTTGGCCAAAGGTTGGATTATTGGTATACGTGCCGTCTACACCCCCTGGCATGATCAAGTTTAATGCATTGAAGGCCTCTAGCCTTAGTTGTAAATACATGTTGTTATGAATGGGAGTGTTCTTGAAGATCGATGCATCTAGATTCTCATACCAGGGATTGTAGAAAAGTGCGCGCGGAGCATCACCGTAGCTATATACCGGCTGTGAGAACGCCGCTTGGTTAAACCATTGCTTTCCTGAAGGATGCGCTACATGTGGATTTCCTAATACATTAGGGCGCGCATAAGTAGTGAGGGAGTTTCCTATGTTGGCCGGATCTCCAGTGGCCTGCAAAATGACTGGGTTGCCCGACTGCACTTGCCCAATGGCATTTAACTGCCATCCACCGGCAACATAAGACACAATTCCCCTATTTAGCCATTTTTGGTTTTTACCGAAGGGAAGCTCGTAAATTGCCTCTGATGAGAAAATGTGGCGCCGATCTGCGTCCGAGGCCCCATAGTTGGCATTGACATCATAGGAATTCTGAGGTGAACCATAATAGTAGGTGCTCTCCCCATTGTCCATAGTCTTTGCCCAGGTATAGGCAAGCAGCATTTGAAGACCGTTGGTAAGACGCCGCTCAAATTTAACCTGTAGCCCGTTATAGTTTGCCCGGCCTAAGTCTGTGCCGAAGAAGGTATCGGTTCCATAGAAAGGCCACTTCCGTCGAGCGTTTACGACCGCAGCGTCACCCGGTCCTGGAGTCTGTGCAGCGTTGACATCTATGGTCATGTCTCCCCTGAGCGTTCGGCTCCCTATGTATGACACCGTCAACACGGAATCCTTCGAGAGCTGCTGCTGGAGATCGACATTCCACTGCTGGGACTCCTGGTTTTTCTTAGCAGGATCCCAGAAGTACGTCACTGTGCCCCAAGGCACTTGAGCTGGAAGCGGGGAGACGGCCTGACCGTCGATCTGGGCAACGGTTGTGAGCGGCGCTCCAATTTGGTTAAAAGATTTATTTACTACGCCCGCTAGAGGCCAGGTATAATTCGTGTTCTGGTCCTCCTGTGCGACGTTGCCTTCGGTGTCGAAATAGATACCAAATCCTGCACGAACTACTGTGTTTGGTAAGACATTCCATGCCAAACCGAGTCTCGGGCCAAAGTTATCGTGGATCGGATGTCGAATTCCTGAGTACTTTGATACCTGAATCATGTTTCCATAAGGCAGATCGGCAAGATTACCATCTCCCGGAATACAGGGCGAAACACCAGCTGTATTGCATGGTGGAGGCAATTTACCTCCACCTATGTACCAAATCCCATTGTTAAAATCCCAGTCATTGATCGATGATTTTACGAAGTGCGGTGTTGGAAAGTTATCGTAGCGAAGCCCCGCCGAAATCGTCAGGTTTGAAGTCGCTTTCCACTGATCTTCGGCGTAAACAGCTCCGTTTAAGTAGGCTTCGGCGTAATCGGGTGCCCCGATATTTACACTACTCGGGAGACCAAGCATGGTTGATGCAAATGCAAGACCAGTTGTGCCTGGATTCTGTGGATCCTCAGTCTGAGTGGAGCTGACGAAATAATGATTTCCGTACGAAACGACTTCAGCGTACTTATGGGATAGATTCACTCCAAACTGCATCGTATGGTTCCCTATATTCCATGAAAGCCGTTCGTTCAGGCTAAATGGAGAATACTGGTTTATAGCAAAATTGGTCGTAATATACGGCGAGCTCACGCCAGTGTTGTTAAAATCCGGCACGTTGTATAAGGCAAGATGCGCAGCATTAAAACCAGATCCAGTTAGCGACTTAATTGCGTTTGCCGGCAAAGTATCGTTGACATTTTTAGGAAAACGCTGGTATGAGTAGTTGGATTCCACAAAAAGATTCGGAGTAAAGGTGTGAACCCAGTCAACTGTAAAATTGGTACGATTCTGCGTTGTTGGTTGCAATACATACGTGCCCTGAAAGCCTGTGGAGACATTACTTACATACGAGTAGCGTCCCCAGAGGGTATCTCGCGTTCCAAACCGCTGATCGATGCGGATCGAATAGTCATTGATCTGGCTCGGGTTCGAGAAGAGATCCAAGCGATTTGAGGTAGGATGGTTGGCATCCGGCGTAAAGTTCGGTGGGGGCATCATAAGCTTGAAATACGCCTGCATGAGAGGGCTAACAAGCCCCGGCGTTATAACATCTCCCGGAAATGGCTGTCTGGTAGGATTATCACCTGTAGTAGTTGTATACGGATTATATAAGTGTTGAATTCCGGGAGTAGCAAGGAAGAACAGGGAATTTTTGAAGTTGCCGTTTAACTCATCAGTAGTAGGAACCCGGGTGTAAGCATAAGATTGTTGGGTGGTTTTGGTTCCCTGAAATCCAAAGAAAAAGAATGTCTTGTTTCGGCCATCGTAAACCTTAGGAATATAGACGGGGCCACCGATGACAACGCCATATTGGTTGAAATGATAGGGCGGGAAGGCAACTCCCGGAGGGTCGTTGATGGGATCCCGAGCCACAAACTCATTGTTTCTCCCAAATTCGAAAACATCGCCGCGCAACTGGTTCGTACCGGATTTGGTGGCTGCGCTGATCGTTGCTCCCAGGAAACCGCCTATTTCTGTCTGTGTAGTATGGGAGTCGATAGAAAACTCTTGGATCAAATCCAGATTTGGAACATAGGCGCTCTGTCCATACAGCACAGTTGTATTGTTCGCGCCATCCAGGACATACCGATTTGCATCGGTGAATTGCCCATTGATCCTGGTTCCATCCGCGCCCGGTGTCAGGGCGATCAGCGATGTGTAGTTACGACCATTGAGCGGTAAATCATTGATCTGGGCACCTTCGATCGTGGTCGAGTTACTGACGACTGTAGTTTCGAGCAGTTGACCCTGCGCATGCACTTCGATCTTCTGTGAACTCTGTCCGACTGGCAGCATGCGGTTTTGAGTGAGAATTTGCCCCACATCGAGCTTGAATGGTGCAATCGTTACGGTTTTGAAGCCGGTAGCCTCAATCGTAATTTGATATTGTGCGGGAAGAAGGTTTGGCACACGATATTGCCCCGAAGAATTCGTTGTTGCCGTATAATTTTCTCCCTTGGCAATATCCATCGCGGTCACTTTTGCATTGGCTATGACATGTCCCGCCGAATCTGTAACGGTGCCGTTTAGCGCTCCAAATTCAGTCGCCTGACCGAATAAACCTGGCACTCCGAAGGCAAACAACACCAGGATCGTCAAGACGACAGAGACTCGCCATCCAAGATTAACTGCATGGCCTATGTGATATGCATGTCCTCTTTTGGCGGGCTGAACCTTGGAACGGAGTGCCCTCCCTCCCAATCGATTGGGTATATGTAAAATATTCATGAATGTGACGTGCATTTGCGTGCCTCCAAATGAATTTCTAACGGTCGTATATCTGCAACGAAATGCATTACACTGAATGATTCCAGCAAATCATATTGACAAGAAGTCAGATATGTCAATATAAAAAAGAAGACATACGAACTATTATGAACAGATATGCGTGGAAAAGAAACGCTTCGCGGTAGCCTGAATAGATCACGGGTAGCGGATTCGGGCATTGTGCACATCTGGGCAAAAGAGATGAAGCAAATGCCTCTTGAGAGCTGTGTCTAGCAAAACCGGGATACCAGTGGAACACATCCAAAAACCGGGCTATCAAGTTATATAACCGCACGGGCATCAACGTAAGGAGCGCAATATCCAGATTTCTTAGGGATAAATATCCATGAAAGTTCTACTCACACTATCGTTATTCATGGTTTCCTGGCTGCCGATGAATGCGGCAATGCCGACTGCATGGCAGACAAAAGTTCAACGAGAATTGCCGTTATTGGGGCACCGAAATTGGATCGTAATTGTGGATTCGGCTTATCCCCGGCAAACATCTCCAGGCATCGAAACAATTGAAACCGGCGCAGATCAGACTACAGTCGTGCGAGACGTCCTGGATGCGCTTGCTCACTCCAGGCATGTCAGGCCCGTCGTGTTCATGGATGTTGAGCTTCCGTTCGTCATTGAACAGGAGGCTCCCGGAGTGACGCAATATCGCGAGCGAATCAAAGCTGCCCTCGGAGATCTTCCAGTACGTTCTGCGCTCCATGAAGAGCTGATTCGTCAAATGAATCAGTCAGGAGGTACATTTCGCATTTTGATATTGAAAACGACTCTGACAATTCCCTATTCGTCTGTTTTCATTCGGCTGGATTGCAAATATTGGAGTGATACTTCGGAAAAGAAATTACGAAATGCCATGAAGAATCGGGCACCCGTTCCTCCAAGCCTTGGCCCAGTGAAATGAGCGGTATGGGATGCCAGCAAGTATATGAAGATTGCCAACAGGCAAGAAGCAATAGCGCCGTTGTTATTCATCGGGAGAGAAGGAACGCCGCATGAGTGAAAAAAACAAGCTGCCACGCCGGGACTTTCTGAAACAGGCTGCGGGCGTCATCGGAGCCGCAACGCAAGCAGGACCGTGGACCGGGTTAACAGATGCGCAAACAATGCAAACGCCGCGAACGCATTTCGAGCAAGTTCTCGCGCATACAGACATTCCCTACCCACGCATTTTTGAGGGACGGCAGCTTAAAATGATTTCGTTTCCGCTGGGTGGAGTAGCTGCGGGCAGCCTTGGCCTCGGTGGACGCGGACAGCTTCGCGATTGGGAAATCTTCAATCGCCCAAATCAGGGGGGCTCCCCTTCCTACGCCTTTCCTGCGATCTGGATTCAATCTGGCAATTCGAAGCCGATTTCTCATGTGCTAGAGTCACGTATTTTGCCTCCTTATCAAGGAGAATCGGGATTGGGTTCGAACAACGCTCCTGGACTGAGCCGGCTTGAAAGCGCAAAGTTCATTGGAGAATACCCGCTTGCCCATATCGATTTTGAGGATCGAAGACTACCCGTGAAGGTAGAGCTCGACGCATTTTCGCCATTCATTCCTCACGATCCGGACGATTCCGGATTGCCGGTAGCTATTCTGCGCTATCGAGTGACCAATCATGGTTTTGCTCCAGCAAAAGTTGGCATTGCATTCTCGATCGATAACCCGGTTACTAACGGCGCGGTCCAAGATAAAAGACTCAACGAATACCGAACAGGACATCAGTTGGCAGGCTTGCTGATGAGTAATCCAGAGTTGTCGTCTAACGATCCCATGCATGGAAGTTTTGTATTAGCTGCCGTACCGGAAGACCAGACGCAAGTAACCCACTGGCGCGGTTGGCCGAAGGAGGCCTGGTGGACTTCACCCCTATTGTATTGGGATGAGTTCTCCGAAAAGGGTGAGCTCGGGCAGGAGCCGAACTCCCGCAATTCCGTCGGAGCGCTTTGCCAGAAAAGGACTATTCCCCCTGGTCAATCCGGCAGTTTCACATTTCTGTTGGCCTGGCACTTTCCCAATCGCACACCGGACTGGTGCGGATGGGCCGCTCCTCCCGGAAAGGGAAAGACCGTCATCGGCAATTATTATGCGATCCGCTTTAAAGACGCATGGGATGCTGCGCAATATACAGCGCAGCATCTGGATACGCTTGAGGCTCGCACGAGGCAGTTCGCAAAAACATTCCGGGAGAGTTCTCTGCCCTCTGTGGTCAAGGAAGCTGCGAGCGCCAATCTGTCCACCTTGGCTTCCACCACATGTTTCCGTACGGCAGATGGTGAATTTCACGGCTTCGAGGGAAGTTACGATACGATTGGTTCCTGCTACGGCAACTGCACCCATGTGTGGAGCTATGAGACCGCGACCGCCTTTCTCTTCCCATCCTTTGCGCGATCTTTGCGTAAGGCATCCTTCGGCTATTCCTTAGACGACCAAGGAGCGATGCGTGCCCGCCAGGTTCTCCCAGATGGCGAAACACGCGACGGCATCGTCGCTGCCGATGGGCAAATGGGACAGATTTTACACGCCTATCTGGATTGGAAACTATCCGGAGACAATCAATGGCTGCGAACCATGTGGCCGCGCATCCAAAAAGCAATGGAGTTCGCCTGGGTACAGGGCGGGTGGGACCCCACCAGAAGTGGGGTCCTGAGCGGAGTACAATTCAATACTTACGATGTCGCTTTTTTTGGACCGAACCCTTTGTGCGGCATCTATTATCTGGGGGCGTTGCGCGCTGCGGAAGAGATGGCTCGTTGCCTCGGAGACAACTATTCTGCCACGGAATACAGGCGCGTTTTCGAGCAAGGTACTCGCTGGACAGATGCCAACCTATTTAACGGCGAGTTCTATGTCCAGGAGATCAAAGGATTTCGCCCCGATCAGATTGCCCCTGTTCTGCTCGCTCCCATAGATCGTGCGAGCACAGAAAACCCTCAATATCAGATGGGAAAAGGATGCTTGATCGATCAGTTGCTCGGCCAGTATTTGGCTCATGTAACAAACTTAGGCCCGTTAGTATCTTCGGCTAACCTACGTATGGCTCTTACATCAATCTATAAATACAACTACAAACGAACCCTTGTAGATCACGATAGTGTAGAACGTACCTTTGCTCTGAACGATGAGGCCGCTATGGTCATCTGCGATTATGGAAAGGCGCCCCGTCCCCGCGTACCCTTTCCATATTTTGCTGAGGTGATGACGGGGTTTGAACACTCGACCGCGGCGCTCATGATCTATTCCGGAATGGTGAATGAAGGAATCGAGTGCATCCACAATATCCGTGCAAGATACGATGGCGAAAAGCGCAGTCCTTGGGATGAAGCCGAATGCGGGCATCACTACGCACGGGCGATGGCTTCCTGGACGAGCTTCGTGGCCCTGAGCGGATTTCAATATGATGGCGCCGAAGCATCATTCGTTGCGGTGCCGCGAATTCCTCACAGAAAATTCAACTGCTTCTGGGCAACGGCAACAGGTTGGGGCACGTTCGTCTACCGACCCGTTGCCGGAAACGGCACGGGGTTCACGATCCGAGTACTCGCTGGCACGCTCTCCTGTCGCTCATGCGAAATCTCAGGATCAGGATCTTCCGCCATTGTTCGATCAAACGGCGATACACATTCCCACTCGATGGAACGCCACGATGGGAGCACTGTTTTCCGTATGGACCAACCGATTCGCTTATTAGAAGGGCATGAGCTTCAGATTGCGTTGAAGGCATGAACAGAAGTGCGGCAACGAACAAGGCTTGAATCGCCGTCGTCGTCGATTTTATGGGCGCTGGTAAGAACACTCTGATCCTGGCTGTGGCCCGGGAGTTGGAGCGCAGTCGTAGTCGCATTTGCAGCGCGATCATCCTGAACGACTAGGTCGGTGCGCTGGTGAATACTGACTACGCGGCGCGGAACGAAAGACGACCGGCGAGGTCAATCCTCAGACCATTTTTTTTGAAATCCGACATTAAATTGTCTGGTTTGAGCGAATCGAATCGATGGTGGAGAATAAAACTAAATGAAGGAACTGCAGTCTAAGTATCTTCTCTCTTTGCTTTTTATGTTCTGTGTAGGAGCAAGTGCCTGGGGAGTAACTACCTTATCTCTGATTCCGTATCCAAGGCAGGTTCAACAATCGGAAGGTCAGGTGGTCCTGCCACACACGGTTACCATCCGTGTAAGATCTGCCGAAGATCGCTTCGCTGCCGAACAGCTTGCCAAGGAATTGAATCAGATTGAGGCAGTTCATGCCCGCGTCCTTATGGGCCAAGGAGCGGGCTCAATCCTGTTAGTCCGGGAGGATACCGCTGAAGGCAATCGCATTTTGCGTGAAGCGAAATTGCGCTTACCGGAAACAGCCCAACAAGAAGGTTATGGATTAGTAGTCGATGCCCATCGAACCGCAATCATTGCACGCACTGGTACAGGCGTTTTCTATGGTGTGCAGACGCTGCGGCAATTGATTCATCTAGACCCAAATGGGGCAGTAATTCCACACGTGCAAATCGTCGATTGGCCCGCCACCCGTTGGCGCGGTGTTCAGGCAGATATTAGCCGCGGTCCAGTTCCAACATTGCAGGATATGAAGCGCACAGTCGCGCTTCTCTCTGCCTACAAACAAAACTTTTACATGTTGTACTTTGAGAATACGTTCGATTACCCGTCGCTTCCCTTGGTCGGAGCTCTCGGAGCAGCGGTAACTCCGGCCGAAGCACGCCAGTTAATTGCCTTCGCACGCAACTACAACGTACTCATCATTCCCGAGCAGGAATCATTCGGCCACATGCACCTGGTCCTAAGAAATGAGGTGCATCAGGATATGGCTGAGGTGCCATATGGAAATGTATTAACTCCTACCTCACCCAATTCTCTCAAGTTCATTCATCAACTGTTCTCTGACTTGGATTCAATTTTTCCTGGTCCTTTTTTTCACATAGGTGCGGATGAGACATTTGAGCTAGGTGAAGGGCGAACAAAGGCAGAAGTGCAGCGTATAGGTGAGGGACAGACCTATCTCAATTATCTGAAGCAGATCGATGCTGCCCTGGAGCCTTATCACCGACAAGTTCTGTTCTGGGGAGATATCGCCGGTAGACATCCAGAACTACTCAATCAAATTCCGCACAATATGATTGCAGTGCCCTGGAATTACTGGGACACAACTCCTGAACCCTTCGAAAAAATGCTCAAACCCTTCCAGCAGGTTGGTCTCGAAACCTGGGTTGCTCCTGGAGTAAATAACTGGAGTGAGATCTATCCTAACTACGCCACCGCGATGCCGAATATTCGCATCTTTACCCAAATCGGCAGACAGATGGGATCGACCGGATTTGTAAATACCACGTGGATGGATGATGGAGAAAGCCTATTCGACTCGACGTGGTATGGCCTCGTCTACGGAGCAGCAGTTAGCTGGCAAGACCAGATAGATGACACACAATTTCGCAATGCGTATGACTGGGCCTTCTACCGCGCTCCAGGACATCATTTCGAACAGCAAGTCGAAAACCTGACCAAAATTCATCAGGTATTAGAAGCCGCGATTAAGAGCGATGGCAACGACTCACTGGTTTGGGTAGATCCGTTCACGCCACGTGGGCAAAAGCTTTATCTTTCCATGGCACCTGCCGCCCATCAGGTACGCTTACTCGCTGAGCAAGTCCTCGCGGATCTGCATTCTTCGAAACAACAGGCTCGCCAGAATGCGGATTTGCTGGACCACGTACAGTTTGCTGCATTGCGCTTCGATTTTTTGGGCCAGAAAGCAATTTACACAAAATATATTGATGATCTCTATCAATCCGCTCTGGCAAACCAAGCCAAATCTCCGCAACTGGTAGGTCAGGCGCTCGGACATATCAATAGCACAAATGGCCTATTGGAAGATATGCGGGATGACAGCACGGACCTGCGCGACCGTTACCGCGCGTTATGGCTCGCCGGTAACCGTCCTTATTTTTTAGGAAATATCCTGGAACGCTATCAACATGAACTGGATTTTTGGCAGGCGTCAATCGATCGTTTTGACTCGAACAGCCTTACTTATCAGCAAACGCACCAATTGCCAGTATTGATTCACGTGCCCTAGATGTATAGTCCCGGCGATTAATTGGTGCATACTTTCCCCACGAGAGTAAGGAGGCGCTATGGGACAGGTTTTACATCTGGGCACCAGGACGACAGAGGCGGCCCGTCGAGCGATACAACACAGTCAAGCGAGACAGAGAACTCTGGCTCGTCGTTGTGGGATTCCAAACGTCAACGGGGCAGCGGAGGCTTAGGATCAAGCGCGGCCAACTGATGCTACACAAGGTGAAATAGGCATTCTGTACCTGCCTTTCCTGGAGTGACAAGGGGCTGCCGAGCCTCATCGAAGGTCAAGCGGTTGACAGCATACGCACACTTAGTGATTGGCTGGCAATCTATAGTTGAAGTTGAACTACTTTCATTAACAGTATTCTGTCGGACCGGTCCGAGCCACGGTAATGCGTACGGCCTTAAGTAAAGTCTCGCTGCGTCCCGGTTTATTGAGAAAATTGATTGCACCCGCTTTCATCACCGCGGTCGCGCGCCGCCGCATCTCCATGGCGCTGATTAAAATGATCGGAATGGGGCGTTTCGTCTCAAGCAATCGCCTCTGTAATTCTAGGCCGCTCATCCCCGGAGGCGTACATCGAGAATCATTGGGAGAGGATGTGATAGCGAACCGCACACTCATGCAGCTAGACTTCCGAATATCAAGTGGGTGGTCGTGACAATACGGATGCATTGAGAAGGCAGGAAACGATTTGAAGGGATGCCTTTAGTTCGTCGTTCCTTCAGATCTCGGTGATCTCGGGTTTTCCACACTCCATGTATTCGGAAGATCTCATCTAGGTGAAGAGGAAGGGAAGGCGACTAGGGTGAAAACAGAAGGACGAAACACACCGATCATCAAACGACAGACTCGAAGCTCTCTGCCTCGCCATCCACGTGTCCGTAAACGCTCTTAACCGCGCTTTGAACATCATGAATGCCATCGTGCTGACTCTCGAATCCGAGGGCTTTCCGGTTTCGGTCGGCCATGGGATACATGAAACCTCGGCAAACATATTTGGGTACAAAATCAAATTCGCGATCTTTGAAAAACTTGCAGTAGCCGGGCGAAGAGAAGAAGGCGACGGAATTTGGAAGAGAACCGTCGTCGACCACGTACCAACAGGAAATCTGGAACTGAGGATAGGTGACTTTACTTACAGAAGTAGGCTTAGAGATCGAAAGAAGGAAAAGCTGGAACGTATGTTGACCGGATGCGTGGGTAGCCTTATGAGATTGGGGCGCAGCGAGGTCATTGCTGACGAGGCAAAACGTCTTCGGGAAATTGAAGAGGCGCGCAGACCAGATGAGCTCCGGAAGCTCTCAGACGACATTCGTAAAGAAGAAGAGCAGGTGAAGCACCATCGATGGATGGGTGGCCGCCTGGACCCGTGCGAGGGAGATTCGAGGATTTGTAGCCGCCCTTGAGGCACTTTGGGTACCCGGGGGTGCTCAGACGAGGAATCGTCAGCCATAAAGATGAGCCATAAAAGCTGTCCTATGAATCTCCGTCCAACAATTCTGTTACTCCTCCTGCTCGGCTCTCCAGCTGCAGGAGCCCAAATGGTCCCCGCCCCCGACGCACCACCCGCCGCGAGCGTGCCGGCAACGCCGCAGCCTGGCCCTTCCTCATATGAATTTCAAATCCGCGCGAACCTGGTGAACCTCTACTTCATCGCCAGAGATCAGAACAAGAAGTTAATCCCCAACCTCGCGCAAAACGACTGCGCGATCGCCGAAGACAACACCCCGCAAACCATCAAGAACTTCATCGCAGAAAATCGTCAGCCGCTCACCCTTGGCATTCTGCTCGATACCAGTCTGAGCCAGCAGCGCGTTCTCTCGACAGAAAAACAGGCCGCCGCCGGCTTTCTGCGCCACATCCTGCATCCCGAGGACGAAGCTTTTCTCATCGCCTTCGATGTCGACGTGACTATGCTCTCGGACTTTACTTCCAGTCCCGACAAGCTGAAAAAAGCCATTGACAGCGCCGGCATCAACTCCACCGTAGCCAACTACGCCAACGGCACCATCCCCTCGATCGGCAAACCGAAAGGCACGCTACTCTACGATGCCATCGATCTCGCAGCCAACGAAAAACTGCGTCCGGAAGCCGGCCGCAAGGCTCTCGTCCTGCTGACGAATGGCGTGGATGAAGGCAGCCAGACGCGCATCGAGCCTGCGATCGAAGCCGCGCAAAAAGCCAACGCTATCGTCTACGTCCTGCTGATCCAGGACCCGGGGCTTTATGGAGTCGTCGAAGAAACCAACGACCGCCCAATGCAGAAACTTGCCCATGCCACCGGAGGACAGGTCTTCAAAATCGGCAGCAACGGCCGCAAAATGCAGACAGCGTTTGAAGAAATCGAAACCGAGCTGCGCACCCAATATCTGGCCACCTACACACCCACCCACAGCGCAACCGACGGAACCTGGCGCCGCATCCAGATCGCCTGCCGGCAGCAATCGCAATCGTTAAAGGTGCAAGCCCGCCAGGGCTACTATGCGCAGTCGAAATAGCGCGTCTGATACTGTGGGTTCAACGCAAAACATCGGTGCCGTTGCCTTCGTGTGTCCGCCGCGAAGGGTGGGATCAAAAGGAAAAATCGTGCGCGTCTCGCAGGCCGTCTTCGGCGTCTTCCATCACTTTGAACTCGCTCACCAGCTGCGCCGGCACGCATATCTGAAAACTATCTATTCCACCTATCCCTGGCGGCGTCTCCAGCGCGAAGGCATTCCCAAAAGTCACGTGGAAACCTTCCCGTGGATTCACGGCGGCCTGGCCCTGCTGGCCCGCTACGGCCTCTACCCCTCGCCCGCGACCGAGCAGCTGGATTACTGGAACGCGCTCGCCTTCGACGAGTGGATCACCCGCCGCATCGTGCGCGCAGGTGCGGAGTGCGATGCGCTCATCGCTATCTCCGGAGCCGCGCTCAAAGCCGGTCTGCGGGTGCAGGCGCGCGGAGGAAAATATATCTGCGACCGCGGTTCCACGCACGCCCGCTATCAATGGCGCATCCTGAGCGAGGAGCACAGGCACTGGGGCGCGCCGCTCGATATCTACGATCCGCGCGACACCGATCGCGAAGAAGTCCAGTATGCGCAGGCCGACTGCATCACGGTTCCGTCGAGCTTCGCCGCTCGCAGTTTTGTCGCGGAAGGCGTGGCAGAAGACAAGCTGCGCGTCATCCCCTACGGCGTGCGGTTGGATGCATTTCAACCCGCCGCCGCGCCTGCACCGGACACCTTCGAAGTCCTGTTCGTCGGTCAGGTCAGCCTCCGCAAAGGGGTGCCGTATCTGCTCGAAGCCTTCGCCCGGCTCAAGCATCCGCGCAAACGCCTGCGCCTGGTTGGACCGATGTTTCCGCATATGAAACCGCTGCTCGAACGTCTGCCGATGGAGAATGTGGAGATCGTCGGCGCGGTCGCGAGGCCGGAACTGGTGCGGCTTCTAAGCGCGAGCCACGTGATGGTGCTGCCCTCGCTCGAAGAAGGATTGGCGCTGGTGCAGGGGGAAGCGCTGGCCTGCGGTTGCCCGATTATTGCTACGCCGAACACCGGCAGCGAAGACCTGTTTACCGATGGCAAAGAAGGCTTCATCGTGCCGATTCGCAGCGCCGAGGCCATCGCGGAACGACTGCAGCAACTGGCCGACGATCCGCAGCTACAGCGGCAAATGCGAGCTGCCGCGCTCGAACGCGTGCAGTACCTGGGAGGCTGGAACGACTACGGCGATCGATGGGTAAAGGTGTTGCGGGAACTGTGCGAAGCGCCTGTGAATTAGGCGATGAATGGGTGCCCACGTCTCGCTTTTGAGACGTGGGATGTAATCGGGAAAGATTTAGGCGGCCTTGGTGGCCAGAGCTTTCAGCCGCGCATTCAGGCGGCTCTTGTATCGCGAAGCGGTGTTGTCGTGCAGAATGCCCTTCTGCACGCTCTTATCGAGCAGCGAAGCGGTCTTGTTGTACTGCGTGCGAGCCGCGGCGGCATCGTTGCCGGTCAGTGCCTCACGCATGGCGCGCAGCCCGTTGCGCAGCTTGCTGCGGTTGGCGCGGTTGACGGCGGTGCGCTTGACGGTCTGCCGGGCGCGCTTCAGGGAAGAAACATGATTTGCCATGGAACAATTCTTCTTTCGTGAACCAAACTGGTTTGGCTAAAAATGGATGCGAAGCCCGCTCTGTGAGAAGCAGAAATCAGTCGAGCCGCAAACTTCAAGTCTAAGGGAATCTCAGGAGCCGGTCAACCGTTAACGAATTGACTGGGGAGCCCGGAATCTGAACTCCCCGATTGCTTTTTCGCTGGCGTTATTGTCCGCAAGGCAAGCCGAAATCCCTGCAGACTTCCGCTTCCGTCAGATTGCTGATGTCGTAGTTCGACGTGATCGCCTGGGTTCCTGTGTCGTCGCCGATGGTGACGGTCAGATTGTAGGGGTAGCTGGTCGGCAGGCCAGTAACTCCCTCGCCGACTACGCCGATTAGATAAGCATTCGAGCCCAGCGGGCGGATCGCGGCATACACCGTGGCGTTGCCGATCTTGCCTTGATAGAAGTAGACGCCGTTGGTATTCACGAACGATCCTGGCGGAATGGAAATGTGATATCCGCCCAGCTGCAGGACCGTCGTTTCGGCCAGCAGATAAATGCCATTGCTCTTCGCCCCAAGGACAAATCTTCCGCCGCCGGCAAAGGTGGTTCCCGGCGTACCGATGATGCCTGCTACAGTATTCAGCGTGGAAAAGGACTGAAAGACCGGCGACAGTAAAGCGCCGCCAGCCACAATCTGGCCCTTATCGTTGATGGCGCTGTAGTAGCCGATCAATGAGAGATCCGAACCGGGGACAAAGTTCAGACTGATGAAGCCCTGGCCGGGCGCCCACAGGAATGGAGTGCCAGGATCTCCCAGTGCTTGGCCCTCGACTCCAATGATCTCGTCGGCAGCGTTGATGTCGGCACCATAGCTGTATGGTCCTGCGTGAGGAGGAGGGACGATATCGGTCACCACGCCTTTGCTGTACAAGAATGCGTAATTGTCGCCGCCGGTTAAGTCGCCGGAATCGTTGATTGCAGATGCCTGGAAGGGACCGGCAGTGATGGAACCGTCGCTGGAGTTGTATATCCCGTCCGCTGCGGCGATCTGCCCGGCGGCATTGATGTTATTGCCTAGCCCGTTCTTAACAGGGTCAAAGCCAGGGCCACCAGCAACGGCGTCATATAAGTTGAAGATGGGGGTCAACTTTCCTGCGCTGTACAGGAACACAGTCGGGTTGGGGGCGAGGGGGTCAAAGACCGGAGAGAAGACAGTCGATGCGCCGGCGATCTGTCCGGAGTCATTGATGGCAGTGCCCGCGGCCTCCTCAATATCGAATGGGGCGCCGGGAAACTGGATCGTTCCGATATCCTTCATCGTTCCCGCGCTATACAGGAACGCATGACTGTAAGGGTCGGTATTGCTCGTTCCCGGGAAATCCACTTCTCCGGTGACCTGGTCGTAGCCGTTGACTCCGTAGGCAATGCTTGCACTGGCGCCCGGGACAACTCCCAGATCGATGACTTTGCCTGCCTTGTATAGAGCGGCATGGGCGGCGCCGGTGCTCGTGGGAAAAACCCCGGCAACGTCGCCGGATTCATTGATCGCGTAGCCTTCTATGCCGAGATTGGTGATGGTGTAAACATAGGGCGGGTGTGTCGGCGTAGTTGTCTGCGCGCCCGCATTCAGGCAAGCTGCGCTGAACGCGAGGGTCAACGCGGCAGCACACATTGCGCTGCTGCGAGAGAGAAGGTTGGAAGAACGGGTGGACATGCGAACGAACGGAATCAACGGCATGGCTTGGACCTCCGGGGGCAGGGGAAACGTGCGGGTTAAGGCGAGGGGGAAAGAACGTACAGCTGGCCATTAGATGCCGGGCTCCGGAGGGAAGTCAACCCGGCCTCAGCTCGTTTCTTAGCGAAGATTCACGGTCAGGATTGAACCGGGGGGAGCCCGGCATCTGAACTCCCCAATTGCATTTCCGCTGGCGCTATTGTCCGCAAGGCAAGCCGAAATCCTTGCAGACTTCCGCTTCCGTCAGATTGCTGATGTCGTAGTTCGACGTGATCGCCTGGGTGCCGGTATCGTCGCCGATGGTGACGGTCAGGTTGTAGGGGTAGCTGGTCGGCAGGCCAGTGGCTCCCTCGCCGACTACGCCGATTAGATAAGCATTCGAGCCCAGCGGGCGGATCGCGGCATAGACCGTGGCGTTACCGATTTTGCCTTGATAGAAATAGACGCCGTTGGTATTCACAAACGATCCCGGCGGAATGGAAATGTGATATCCGCCCAGCTGCAGGACCGTGGTTTCCGCCAACGGATAGATGCCATTGCTCTTCGCACCAAGGACGAATCTTCCGCCGCCGGCAAAGGTGGTTCCGGGTTTGCCGATGGTGCCGGCCACGGTATTTATCGTCGAAAAAGACTGAAAGACCGGCGAGAGGAGAAAGGCGTGTGAGCCGCCAGGCCCGACGCCGTCGCCCGTAATTTGGCCCTTATCGTTTATGGCCTGAACATCGTAAATCGTCCATCCCGAGCCCGCAGGAAGCAGAGAATTTACATCGATCATGGTCTGACCGGGCGTGTACAGAAATGGATAGTTATCTCCCTGTGCGTCGCCGAAGACTCCGACGATCTGGTCGGCTGCATTGATGCCGATTCCATAGCTGTATGGCCCCAGGCCCGCAGGCGGAGCGATGTCGGTCACAGTACCTTTGCGGTATAGAAAAGCCAGACCGTTTGTGCTGCCGGTTGCGTCGCCGGAATCATTGATCGCCGTCGCTTGCAATGTGCCCGGATTGAGCGTGGTGATGGAACCGTTGCCGGTGTTGTCGATGGCTGCGTTGCTGTCGAATGCTCCGTCTTGCCCTGCAAGCGCTCCTGCGATCTGTCCGGAGGCATTGATGTTGTTGCCCGCCCCGTTTTCATAAGGATAGAAAAAAGAAACGGCATTATAGAAACCGGAAAGTCCGGTCAACTTTTCCGCGCTATACAGGAACGCTGAATCGGGTGTGCCACCGCCGAAGACTGAGCCGGTATTGGCTGCGCCGGCGATCTGCCCGGAGTCGTTGATGGCAGTGCCCGCGCCGGAATCAAAATCCAATGGAGCGCCGGGGAACAGGAACGTTCCGATATCGCCCATTTTGCCCGCGCTGTACAGGAAGGCATGGCTGTATGGCTGAGAGCCATTGATCGATGGGAAATCCACTTCTCCGGTGACCTGGTCGTAGCCGTTGACTCCGTAGGCAATGCTCCCGTTAGCGCCGGGAACGACTCCCAGGTCGATGGTTTTACCTCGCTGGAAAAGGACAGCGTGAAATATGCCTGTGCTGGTTGCCGAGTATCCGGCAACGTCCCCGGATGCATTGATCGCATAGCCGGCACTGTAGGAGTAGCCAGGTAGCGCGCCGAGATCGGTGATGGTGTAGACATAGGGCGGCGGAGTCGTGGTTTGCGCGCCGGAGCTCAGACACGCCGCACCCAGGGCAATGACCAGAGCGGCGGCGCTTCTACGCGAGAGAAGAGTTGAAAAACGTTTCGACAGAGGAACGAGCGGGGAAGGGGGCATGGGTTTGTAACCTCCAAAAGCGGGGACGTGCAGCGATGAAATCATGGGTAAAGGTACAAAGCTTGGACATTAGATGCCGGTTCTCATGCGGCGGTCAACTGAGATTATTTTTTGGTTCGAGAGAAAACAAAGGACGCTGATATATTGAGCCTGATTGCGCGGTTGACACGGAAGCGCACGGAGGCGATGGATGCATTCCATTTGGAAGCAGATTGCAATTGGATCGATCGTGCTGGCGACGACTGCGTTCGCGGCGGCAACCGACC
This sequence comes from Acidobacteriaceae bacterium, assembly GCA_965276585.1. Classification (GTDB taxonomy): domain Bacteria; phylum Acidobacteriota; class Terriglobia; order Terriglobales; family Acidobacteriaceae; genus JAKAAZ01. The sequence continues at coordinate 129,177 of CBDIAZ010000001.1, forward strand.
TGAAGATTCACCTGAACGGTTCGCAGCCGATCTCACGCATGACTGCGCAGTATCGATGCGATGCTCAGGGCGCGAAGATGGGCCTTCCCGCAGACGCGTTTTCCGTGGAATACATCAACGGCGCTGGCAACAGCCTGGCGGTTCTTCCCATCCACGGAGCATCGTTGATCTTCGCCAACGTGGCTTCCGGCTCCGGTGCACGCTATGCCGCCAGCCAGTACATCTGGTGGGATGAAGCCGGCCGCACGGTCAGCCTCTCGTCCGATTCCATCGCGGGCAAGATGCGGTCGGAATGCCATCGCGTGAAATCGAAGTAGCCTAGAACTGGCTGATCGAAACCGAAGCCTGGGTTACGTGGACGGAGTTGTTGATTCCGTACACGCGCAGTCCTGCGCCGTCCGGCTCCGCCTGGATCTGCAGGCCTGCTTCAAACGCTGCCTGTTGCAGCACGGAGACACACTGCTGCGGCGTGGAGTTGGCCGGCAACGGACTGGTCACACTTTTGCCGGTTGCTCCATTGGTGACCGTGGCTGTTCCCGCGGTCGCACCGGTTCCGTTCACGAATGCGACCAGAATTCCATGCGGCTGTGCTGCGGCTTCGTTCGGCGTGGCAGGCTGCGGTGGCGGGGGCGGCATAGGCGGGCCAGGCGGCTGTTCGCCAGCGGGTTCGCCGCCGGAGAACACGTTGTAGAGCGCGTCGAACGGAGGTCCTTCTACATTGTCCATGCCCCCATACGGGATATGGCACTGGCCGTTTTCGAGCCATCCCGGCTGCAGACCTTTATTGCCCCAGTAGTTCAGTTTTTTGCGGCAGATGTAGAGCGGCGTTCCGTCGGCGTCGTATCCGCCGGGAACCAGCGCGCCGATGTTGCCGTCGAAATTGCGCCACGCGGCGTTGCCGATGGCCACTTCGTAGGAGTCGACCTTCTGCTCATGACCGGCTCCGTCGGAGATGCTGCACTGGCCCTGTATCCATTTACCGGGGTACAGGGCGTTGTAGTAGGAAGCGCGGCAGATATAGAGTGGCGCGTCAGGTTTTGGTCCATTGCCGGGACCGCCTTCAATCGCGCCTTGTCCGGGCTGGAAGGGATTCTGCGCCGGCTGCCAGCTGACTGAGCTTGGCCCCGGTTGATAGGGCGGAGGCGGTCCCTGATATTGTTGCTGATCCGGTGGCGGCGGATACGGGTACTGATCCGGATACTGATCGGGATATTGACCCTGATCGGGATATTTCGGCGGCCCGGTGATGTGGCCACGGCCATCGCTGGGAGAGCAGTTCGGTCCCTCCCAATGGCCGGTATTCGTGTTCAGCATAACGTCGGAATCAGTGATGACACAGCCGGGCAGCGGTTGCGGCGGTGGCTGCGGTGGGTATGGATATGGATACGGCTGTGGCGGGTAGGGATTCGGATACGGTGGCCGCCCGCCGCCCGCGCCGTAGAGCACTTGAAACGGCGGACCCTGAGCGATTTCTGCGCCTCCCAATGGGAAATGGCAGGTGCCGTCGGCAACCAGTTTGCCGGGCTGGTAGCCATAATCTGTGTTCATCATTCCGCCGGTGTAGTGGACTCGGCAGGAAAAAAGCGGCCGGCCGTCGGGCTCATTGCCGGTCTGGATGAGGCCGTAGGTGCTGCCGCGATAATTGCCCCAGCGCGCCGTTCCATACGCTACTTCGTAGCTCGCCACCACGTGTTCCGCATTGCCGAAGGCCACATTGCAGTTGCCCTGAACCCACTTGCCGGGAACCAGGCTGCCCTGAAACTGCGCCCGACAGATATACATGGGAGAGCCGGGATTGGGATCGTTGCCGGGGCCGCCTTCAACGGCTCCCGCACCGGGTGTGAAGGGAGATCGAGCGCGTTGCCAGGAGATGCTGCGGCCGAATGCCTGACCGTTCTGCGCCGCCAGCCACGCGGGAACGCAACTGAAGAAAACTGCAATCAACAAGACGTTAAGGGTGCGACGAACGGCAGGTTTCATGGGATGCCTCAACCGGGGAGGGAAGAGTCCGCGGAGAATGTCCGCTCGAATTGCAGTCCATTATCCTCGGATTCGAGATGGCTGTACATGAAAAATACTGCGATCGTTTTTCCGACTTGTGAATCTAAAGAGGCATAGAGTGCGTGAAAATAAATTCTCAATTTGCCGGTTGACGTGAATCTATTCCCGCGCTACGCTTGTGCCCATCGACGTGCTTATTGACGCACTCCACACCGCACTGCGAACCAATCCGCTGGCCGAGACTGCGTTTGGATCGAATCCGATTCTGCACAGCGCGTCGAGCGGTCCTCAGCCATCCGTAGCAACTCCCACGCAATCCAACCTAATGTATCGACTTCAGGCAGCGCGCGCTGTCTGCCGAACCGAGTTCCCCAGCGACAGGTCTTCGTTGCTGAGGTGGAGAACTGGTGTCCCAAATCCACAGGGAGGCGAAAAGTTTTATTGATGACGAAAACCATCGAGATCACCCCAAACATTGAGCCGATTTTTGGCACCCGCGACGAGAACCTCCACCTGATCGAATCTGCCCTCAAAGTGAAAATTGATCTTCGTTCCGACGCCCTTTACGTGCAGGGTGAGCCGGATGCTGTCGCGCGCGTCGAGCAGATTTTTGCCGATTATGAATCCCTGCGACGCGGCGGCGTCACGCTGCAGAATGGTGAGCTGAACGGCATGTTGAAGCTGGTGGTCGCGGATAAATCGGTCACGCTGCGCAGCCTGGTGGACAGCGGCAAGCAGCGCTCGAATGGGATTCGCCGCATGGTGCAGCCGCGCTCGGTGAACCAGCGGCAATATCTCGATGCGATCGAAAGTTGCGACATGGCGTTTGGGATTGGGCCGGCAGGAACGGGAAAAACGTATCTTGCGGTGGCGATGGCGGTGGCGGCGCTGACGGCGAAACGCGTCAGCCGTATCGTGCTGGTGCGTCCAGCTGTCGAAGCCGGCGAGCGGTTGGGATTTCTTCCCGGCACGCTGCAGGAAAAGGTCGATCCATATCTTCGCCCGCTCTATGACGCGCTCTACGATTTGCTGGAGCCGGACAAAGTCGACAAGATGCTGGAGCGCAATGTGATTGAAGTGGCTCCGCTGGCGTTCATGCGCGGGCGCACGCTGAACGACGCCTTCATCATCATGGACGAAGCGCAGAACACCACCAGCGAGCAGATGAAGATGTTTCTGACGCGGCTTGGCAACAATGCCAAGGCCGTGATCACCGGCGACATCACGCAGATTGATTTACCGAATCCGCGCAAGTCCGGGCTGCTCGAAGCCATTGAAGTGCTGAAGGGCGTCGAAGGGATTCGCTTCTGCTATTTCGAGCAGGGCGATGTGGTGCGTCATCAGCTGGTGCAGCGCATCGTCGTCGCCTACGACGGCTATACCCGCGGTCAGCGCGAACTGCCGCTGGAACTCGAACCGATGCCGCAGAATCGTGGCGCGGCTACGCCGGAGAAGTCTGCGGTGCAGACGCAGTAACGCTGCCATGACTCGACTGCGGTACCATGCGGAGAACGGCCCCATGCGTCCGCGCACGGGGCTGTTCCAATAATGATCACGTTCGATCTTCCAGATAAGGCTGCACAAAAACCAGAGATTCCCGATCTGCGTCCGTTTCTTCGCCGGGCGCAGCAGGCGGTGCCGCTTGCCGGGGAAGTTTCCGTGCTGCTCACCACCGATCGCGCGATTCGCCGGCTGAATCGCATCTTTCGCCATAAAGACAAAACCACGGATGTGCTGTCGTTTCCCGCCCCGGCGATGCCGAAAAATATCGCAGGCGATCTTGCCATCTCGCTCGACACCGCCGCGCGGCAGGCGGCGCAGTTCGGCCACGCGTTGGAAATCGAAGTGAAAATTCTTCTGCTGCATGGCCTGCTGCATCTCGCTGGGTTCGACCATGAAGTCGACAGCGGAGACATGGCGGCGCGCGAAGAAGTATTGCGCCGCCGCTTTCGCCTGCCGACTGCATTGATCGCCCGCTCGGAAGCGCCGCGGAAGCGAGGCCGACGATGACGATCCTGCAAGGAATTCTTGTGATCGTGCTGCTGGCCATTCAGACGATCGCGTCCTATGTGGACCGCATGTATTCGGAGATGGGAAAATTTCTTTCCCGCGACTTCCAGGAAAACATCGAAGTGTGGGAGCAGCAGGTCGAGCCGCGGCTGGGCATGAGCGCCACGCACGCGGCGCAATCGGCGGCCATGTTGACGCCGCTGTCGCTGGCCGCGCTGGTGCTGATTTTCGGCGATGTCGCGCTGTCCGCCCACAATGTGCATGGCGAGCCGGCGGTGAGCGACGTTGCGCAGCTGGTGCTGGCAATTGTGCTGGCGATTCTGCTGTTCCGCAGTTTTCTGCCGCAGCTTTTGTTTACGCGCACGCGCGGCCGCTGGATCGCCCGGCTCACCGTGGTGCTGCGTGTGCTGTTTTACCTGGTGTTCCCGATCACATTGGCGCTCGGCTTCCTGCTGTCGATTGCCGCGCTGGCGGAGTCCGGCGCGCCCGTCGAAGAGGAACATCCATCGGAGGCGGTCGAAGCGCTGATCGAAGCCGGAAAAGAAGAAGGCATCCTGGAGGAGAGCGACCGCGCGCTGGTACGTTCCGCGGTCGAGTTCGGCGACAAGATTGTGCGTGAGGTGATGACGCCGCGTCCGGCGATCTTCGCGGTTCCCGCGGCCATGACGCTGGCGGAGTTCACCGAGCAGCTGCGCACCCATGCCTACTCGCGCGTGCCGGTCTACGGCGGGAATCTGGATAACATCACCGGAATTGCCTTCATGCACGATCTGCTGCACGTGACCGACATCGACGCCGCGACATCGACCGTCGGCAAGATGGCGCGCCCAGCCATGTTCACGCCGGAGACAAAAAATCTGCAGACGCTGTTGCGGGAAATGCAGCGCGACAAGCAGCACATGGCGTTGGTGATCGACGAGTACGGCGGCGTGGCCGGGCTGGTGACGATTGAAGACGTAGTGGAGGAAATTGTCGGCGCCATCAGCGACGAGCATGAGGAGTCGACTGTCGAAGAAACGGCGCAGCCGCAGCCGGATGGATCGTACATTGTGCCGGGAAGTTTTGAACTGGCGCAGCTGGAACAGCTCTTCGCCGACACAGTGTCGCTGCCGCTGGCGGAGCAGTATGAGTCGACCACGATCGGCGGATTGATCACGGAGGAAGCGGGTCACATTCCGTTTCCCGGTGAAGTGATTCACCTTGCCGGATTGCGGCTGGAGGTGCTTGCGTCTTCGCCGCGCCGGGTAGATCGAGTTCGCGTGCGGCCGATTGCAGAGAACGCCGAGCTGCCGGAAACTCTGTAAAGGTCAAAGTGTTCGGGCGCATCCCAACAAGTATGCGGAAACACCTGGCCAGCTTCGTCGACGATTTTGCGCGTCATGGCAATGACATTGCGGTCGTTAGCTATCCAGGCAATCGTCGCGTGGCCACAACCTACACACAGCTGGCGAATCTGGCGGGACGCTTCTCGCACTATTTCAGCGAGCAGGGAATTCATTCCGGCGACCGCGTCCTTCTATGGGGTGCGAACTCCGCCGAGTGGGTGGCTGCGTTTTTCGGATGCGTGTTGCGCGGAATCATTGTGGTTCCGCTCGATGCGGCAGGCAGTATGGAATTTGCGCGGAGCGTGATTGCCGATGTGTCTCCACAAGTGATCGTTGGCGATCCGTCACTGTTACATTTATTACAAACCTCTCAAAGGCAATTTTCGCTCGACAATATTTCCTCGCTGCCACGGGAACCGCTGCTCACGCCGGAGCCTTCGCTCAACCCGGAAAGCCCGCTGCAGATTCTCTACACCTCGGGAACGACCTCGGCGCCAAAGGGTGTCGTTCATACTCACGGCAACGTGCTTTCGAGCGTCGAAGTGCTGGAGCAGGAGATGCAGAAATACCTGCGCTACGAGCGCTGGGTGCATCCGCTGCGTTTTCTGCATACGCTTCCGCTCAGTCATGTCTTCGGTCAGTTCATGGCTCTCTGGGTGGCTCCGCTGTTGGCCGCGGAGGTGCATTTTGAAGACAAGCTTGTCGCGAATCATCTCATCGACCGCATTCATCGCGAGCGCATTTCTGTCGCCGCGGTGGTTCCGCGCGTGTTGGAGCTGCTGCGGGCGTATCTGATCGCCGGCGATCCGCAATTGCAATCGAGACTGTTACAAACCCGGAAAAAATCGGTCTGGCAGCGCTGGTGGCATTTTCGCGGCGTCCATCGCCGCTTCGGATTCAAGTTCTGGGCCTTCGTTTCCGGTGGTGCGACCTTGCCTGCGGAGACCGAGCAGTTCTGGAATACGCTGGGCTTCGTGCTGGTGCAGGGCTACGGCATGACGGAGACGACGGCGCTGGCTACGCTGAATCACCCCTTCCGCGTGGCCCGCGGAACCATTGGAAAGCCTTTGGCCGGGCGCGAGGTGCGAATTGCCGAGGACGGCGAAATCCTGGTGCGCGGGCCCATGCTGGCTGCGGGCGCATGGCGCAACGGACGCATGGAAGCACGCGTTGGAGAATGGCTGCACACTGGCGATCTGGGTTCGGTCGACGCAGCTGGCCAGATTCATTTTCTCGGACGCAAGAGCGATGTGATCGTAACCGCTTCGGGGATGAACATTCATCCTGCCGACCTGGAGGCGCAAGTGCGCGCGCAGCCTGGCGTTCGCGACTGCATGGCGGTGAGCGTGGACAGCCCGCGGGGGCCCGAGCCGGTCGCGGCGGTCATTCTTGATGAAGGTGTGGAGCAGACTCAACACGCCCTCGATGAGATTCTGGCGAATGCGAATCGCCATCTGCAGGAGTTTCAGCAGATACGCACTGCGCTTCGCTGGCCGGGAAGTGAATTTCCGCGCAATACGATGGGGAAATTGCTGCGACGCGAAGTGGCGGCGTGGGCGCGGCAACAGCTTGGAGTGAGATCCTCGACAGCCACGCGTAACGCAAGTCAGGATCCGCTGCTGCAGTTGCTGGAGCAGGTGACGGGCGAGCCGGCAGAGGGCCTCGACGACTCCTCCGACCTGGCGACGCGGGTTGGTCTCGACAGCCTGGGGCGCATGCAGCTGGCGATGGGGATGGAAGAACATCTGGGCGTTGCCGTCGGCGATGAAGAAATTGCCAATGCAAAAACGCTTGGAGATCTGAAGAAATTATTGAACCGGCAACCATCCCCGATCCGCGAGGCTCAGCCGGAATCGCCGGGCGCAGCTACTGAAGGAATCAAGCGCGGAGAGAGCCAACGCCTCACAGGTGCCGCGCGCACGGTGAGTTCTTCGGTGCTAAAATATCCGCGCTGGCCCTGGAGCGCGCCGGTGCGGGCGGCTCGAATCCTTTTCATCGAATTCATTCTGCGCCCGCTGGTGGCGACGCTGGCGAATCCCCGGGTTGTGCGCACCGGGCCGTTGCCGCTGGAGCCTTCGATTTATATCTGCAATCACGTCACTGCGATCGATGTCGCGCTGGTGCTCTTCGCTTTGCCGCCGCGCATACGACGGCGGATGACGGTCGCCATGTCCGCGGAATTATTGCAGGCCTGGCGCGGAAGCCGCGATGCCGCGGGCGTCGGCGCAGGGCCGCTGCGCTGGCTGGCTCCGTTGCAGGCGCAGCTGGTAATGGCGCTGATCAATGTGTTTCCGCTTCCCGCAGGGGCCGGGTTGCGCCAAAGTTTCGCCCATGCCGGGAAGGCGCTCGATCGAGGCTACAACGTGCTGGTATTTCCGGAAGGAAGGCGCACCCGCACGGGGGAGATGCAGCCGTTCCAAATCGGCATCAGCCTGCTGGCGGAAGAGTCGCAGACCGCGGTGGTTCCGATGGCGCTGATCGGCCTGTGGCGGGCGGCGCAACAACGACAATTCCAGCCCCAGACCCTCGCCGTCGCCATCGGTAACCCGCTGCGAAAAGAAAGCGAAGAGTCGCATGCACAATTCGCCGCTCGCCTCGAAGCCGCTGTGAAGCATCTGATTTTTAGAGGGGAAAGATTTCAGAAGTAGTAGAAAAAACAATAAAAAGTAGAGAGAACCGATAAAACGCCTGCCTTGGATTGCCAGCAGCTTGCCGGAAATCGCCGCGAAGAACCCATTCGTACCCACCAGCGCACAAAAGCTAGGATGCAATTTCGGCAAGGGTCTAAAATCAGAGCTAGCGACTTCATGGCTTCAACTCAAGTTCAGGTATTGCTCGCCGTACGCGACACCGCCCATTTTGCGCCCGTGGCGCAGGTCCTCATGCAGGCCCGCGCAACGGTTTCGATGATCCAGGTGCGCTCTGCCGATTCCCTGATAGAGCGTATTGTCGAGCAGCCTCCTTCTCTCCTGGTGCTGGAACTGGATCGCGAATGGAGCGCGATGGAGCAGGTGCGCACCCTGTATCCTCGCCTGCCGGTGGTGGTGTTGTTGACCAAGCCTACGGCAGAGTTGTCCTTTTCCGTTTCCCGGCTGGGCGCGGAGGATGTCTGGATGCTGCCCTTGCCGGAGGATTCCATGTTGGAGCGGGCGGAAGCTGCGGTTGAGAAGGCGCGCGCCGCTGTGTCGCTGCCATTCACTCCTCCGCCTTTCGCTGCAAATCCTTCCGACGCGCGCTCTTCGGTCGACGCGTATGAAGTTGCCAGCGATGAGGAGTTGCTGCGCGAGATTCCCGTGGCTCCTCCCACGTCGCCAAATCAGGTTCCGGCAACACCGGCGGAAATTCCGGAAGCACCCGCCTCCCCGCCGGCGATGATGGGCGGAAACCCGCGGATGGCGGAGATTCGCGACACCATCCAGAAAGTTTCCGGCACGGATGTCACCGTGCTGATTCGCGGTGAGAGCGGCGTGGGCAAAGAGGTCGTCGCCCGCCTGCTGTTTGAACATTCGCGGCGGAAACAGAAGCCGTTCGTCAAGGTGAACTGCGCCGCCATCCCGCACGATCTGCTGGAGAGCGAGCTGTTCGGCTATGAAGCCGGCGCATTCACGGGAGCCGTCCGCAGCAAGCCGGGCAAATTTGAGCTGGCCGATCATGGCACGTTATTTCTCGATGAAATTGCAGAAATGCATCCCAGTCTCCAAGCCAAGCTGCTGCATGTTCTGCAGGACGGCCGCTTCTCGCGTCTCGGCGCCAAGCGCGACGTTTCGGTGGACGTTCGGATCGTCTGCGCCACCAATAAATTGCTGGAGGAGCGGGTGCGCGAAGGCCTGTTCCGCGAAGACCTGCTCTATCGCATCAACGTGGTCACGATTTTTCTGCCGCCGCTGCGCGAGCGCCGCGATGAAATTCCTATTTTGACCGATTACCTGCTGCACAAATATGCCGCCCAGTATGGCCGCACGCTGCACCCTTTGACCGACGAAGTCCGGTTGCAGATGATTGAATACGACTGGCCGGGAAACATTCGCGAGTTGGAGAACCTGTGTAAGCGCTTCGTGCTGGTCGGCAATGAGACGCAGATTCTGCGGGAACTGTCGAACCGTCACGGAGTGCGGATTCCCGCGTTTGCCCGGGAACCCTTAGAGCCCGCGAAAACCATCGCTGCTGCCGCGGTGGCGCAGTCCAACCCAAAACAGCCTGACTCGAATCTGTCCCTGCTGGAGGTTGGGCGCCGCGCCGCATGGGAGGCGGAACGGCGCACCATCGCCGACATGCTGGAAGAGACTCGTTGGAACCGCCGCGAGGCCGCCCGCCGGCTGCAAGTCAGCTATAAAGCACTGTTGAACAAGATTAAGCAGATGCAGCTGGAAGACCGGTCCGCAGTGGAAGAACGGTCTAATGGGCGTGGGAAAGTTACTGCCCAATAGTGGTACTTCGATGCCACTTTGGTTACAGGGATATTGCAGAAGATTGCACTTCCGTATGCCGGAGATTTCAGCTGAATGACGAGATAAGCTGCATCTTCCGGGCGGTTTGCAGGTGAATTGGGTACTTTTGCAGGGTTTAGCACCAGAATTGGGTCGCTAATCTCGCCAAGCAACTTTGGCACGCCAGTTGCAATCTAATTAGCCAAGTATGAGGCGTCCAACTTTTAGTCCTCTCATTTGAAGTTCTCGCATAACCTGTGTCGCTCCGCTTGCGGAACGGCTCCCATCGATCAAACCCTCGCCGCCCTCCATCCTAGATAGCCTCGATGCAAGGCCCGCCAACGCGGGCCTTCAGCGTCTTCTCCGCGTCGGTAACGATTCCAGCTAAAATTGCAGATGTGACGGCAAAGGATACTTCAGAATCCCTCCATTCCAGGCTGCGGGAGATTGACGCGTTGTTTTTGACCGGCGGGCTGGAGCATAGCCGCCGCAAGCGAAACACTTCACCTGCACGAAAGAAAACCGGCCGCCCCGCGGCAAAGCAGGCTGCCGAAAAATCCGGCTTTCCGGTCGTGCTGCGCGTGCCGGAGTGGAACCAGTACGGCTGGCTGGCGCACGGATTCAGCACTCGCGCCGGAGGCGTTTCAACCGTCTATCGGCCCGGGCAAAAATCTGGAGAGCTGAATCTGGGGTTTACTGCGGCGGACTCGCGCGAAAGCGTGACGAAGAATCGCGAGCTGTTCCTGCAGGAGGTGCTTTCAGAACATGCGAAAACGCAATCCGCGGGACTGCTGCTGCTGCGCCAGATCCATTCCGGCCTGGTGCATTGTTTTTCCGCCAGCGCTCCCGCCCCGGCAGAGCCTCTGCGCGGGGATGGCTCCATGACCCGGCAGCCCGGAATGCTGCTCGCCATCCAGACGGCGGATTGTCTTCCGATCCTGGTGGCTGACGTGCGCCAGCGGATTGTGGCCGCGTTTCATGCCGGCTGGCGCGGCACGCTGGCGCGCATTGCGGAGCGCGGCGTGGGCCGGATGCGGGCCGAGTTCAACAGCCGGCCATCCGATCTGACCGCAGCCATCGGCCCGGGAATTGGCCGCTGCTGCTATTCCGTGGGAGAAGAGGTCCGCATGGAATTCACTTCGCAATTTGCCTACGCGGACTCACTGTTTGAAGAAGTCTTCGATCTCGACCCGATTAAGCAGAAATATCCCATGCTGTTTCTAACCGCCCGCGCACCCGGCCACAGCAATCTCGGCCCCAGCATCCATCTCAACCTGGCTGAAGCCAATCGCCGCCAGCTGCTGGATGCCGGAGTGGAAGCGAAAAATATCTATTCTTTCGGCCTGTGTACGGCGTGCGATACCCGGCGCTTTTTTTCTCATCGCGCCGAGCAGGGATTTACCGGCCGCATGTTGAGCGTGATCGGGGTGATGGAAGCGTAGCGGACTATTTCCGTCACGGCAGTCGTGAAAGACGCATTCAAAAAGCAAGAGCCGCATGCGATTCGCATGCGGCTCTTGCTTTTTGGTCCAGCTGTTTTTTATTGCGAGATCACCAGCACCTGCGGCGAGCTGCCGGGCCCATACGGGCTTCCCGCTGCAGGCGTGAAGATTGCATAGACATAGTAAGTTCCCGGAGGAACGCCGGAGACCAGCGTCTTCGAGAAGGTGGTAATGCCGCCGGTGCCCGGGGTGCCTACGGGGTTTGGCCCGTCGAACTGCACCGTACTTCCATTCGGCTCGATCACGTACAGCGAGAGGGTTCCGATTGGGTTGGGAGCCGTGGGATTGGCGGTTCCGATGACGGCCGAGTACTTCACCACCGTGGTCGGCGTAATGGGGTTGGTGGGAGTCGTGATCGAGACCGGCGTGCCGGACACATTGACCACCACGCTTTGCGCGGAGGTCGCGGTGTTCGGCTGATAAAGCGTATCGCCGGAGTAGAGTGCGGTGAACCGGTGCGTCCCGGTGCCGATGTTGCTGAAGGTGAACGAGGCGGTTCCGCCGCTAAGCGGTACGGCCGGGCTGGGTGTGCCGTTGATGTCTTCAAAAATTACGCTGCCGGTTGGGGTCGTGGTTCCAAGTGTCGGCGCAACTTTTGCGGTGACCGTTACCGGCCGGTTGTAGGGAATCGTGCCTGTGGGCGATGCGGTGACCGTGATCGTTGTTCCCGAGCTGTTCAGCAGAACGCTCAGGCTGGGATGGCCGCCGCCCACCGGTGGATATTGCGTGAGGTACTGCTGCATGTAAGCGGGAATGGTGAGATTCACGCGATTGAAGGTGTTGGCGGTAACGATGTCCAGTTTGCCGTCAAGATTGAAGTCTCCCAATGCGGTCGCCCAGGGCTGGGTGCCGGTGGCGAATTCAAATCGCGGCTGGAATGAGCCGTCGCCAACGCCATACAGGATTGCGACCTGATTGAAGTTCGGCGCGACCGTGACCAGGTCGGGAATGCCATCGCCGTTCAGGTCGCCCACAGCGATCGAGTCGGGGAAATTCAACGCGAAGCTGTTGACGGCGTCAGTGAAGGTGCCATCGCCGTGGCCCTCAAAGAAGGAGACGTTGTTCGCGATCGAGTTGCCGGTCACGATGTCGAGATTGCCGTCGCGGTTGAAGTCGGCAACCACCAGCGAAGTTGGATTGACTCCGGTCGAAAAGATCTCCGGCGACTGGAAGGTAGCCTGCGGCGGCGCGGGATTCTGCGGCAGCATGGGCGAGCTGTTAAGGAAGACTTCCATCTGCGCCGAGCCGAAGCAGGTCACAGCCACGTCATGCTGGCCGGTGTGGCGGAAGTCCGCGATGGCGACGCCGTAGGGATTCGTGCACGTCTTCAGGGTCTGGCCGGTGGTGAAGGTTCCACTCGATTGGCCGTAGAGCAGGGAAACGGTGTTGTCCCCGTAGTTGGTGACCGCCAGGTCGGGAATTCCGTCGCCATTCAAATCGCCGATCGCCACCTGGTAAGGCAGGCGTCCGACGGCGTAGGTAGCCGCTGCGTTGAATGTTCCCGATCCATCGGCCCTGTTCATCAGCACACTCACTGTTCCGGTGGGCGAGCTTAAAGACGTATTCGCCGTGACCAGGTCCGCATAGCCATCGTTGTTCAGGTCCCCGGCGGCTACCCAGTAGGGCTGCTGGCCCACCGGATAGACAGAGGCTGTGTTGAATGTCCCGTTGCCCTTGCCGGTTACCACCCGCACGGCGTTATCCGCCAGATAGGAGGCTGCGATGTCGGGAGCGCCGTCATGATTGAAATCCGCAACGGCCACACCAACGGCCATATTGCCATGCCCGTTTGCCAGATTGTCGGGAGCGGCAAAGTTGCGGCCGCCCGGAACCGGTGTCGGCAGCGTGTTGTTGATGAGCACGGAGACAGTCGAGGCCGTCGTCTGCGTAACGGCGAGATCGGGCTTGCCGTCGCGGTTGAAGTCGCCGATGGCGAGATACGCAGGTCCGTTCGGCAGGGAATAATCCTGTACCGGCTGGAAGGTTCCCTTGCCGTTATTTATCAGCACGGCCACGGTATTCTGCAGCGTGTTGCCGGTGATCAGATCGAGATTGCCATTGCTTTCGATATCGGCGGCGATGATGGCGTTGGCGCCGGTGCCGGTGGTTGGCCCGACGGAAATGGACGTGGGCGATGCGAACGCTCCGCCCGCCTGGCCCAGCAGCACGCTGACAGTTCCATTGCCTGCGTTCACGGTGGCGAGATCGACGTAGCCGTCATGGTTGAAGTCGCCGGAGACGATGCCGGTCGGGTCCGCCCCGCCGCCGACGCCAATGGTAGGCCCAACGTTGAAATTGCCCGTTCCATCTCCGAAGATGAGATGAATGCTGTTGCTGCTCGCGTCCGTCACGGCCAGGTCGAGATTGCCGGAGCTGGTGAAGCGGCCGTCCGTGATCCCATTCAGCGGGCCGAAGTTGCTGCTGACGGATTTGACGGTGTAGTAGGTGAAGTTATTGGCCGCGTTGCTGAGGAACAGCGTGATTGTGCCGTCGTGATTGGCCACGGCGAGATCGGGATGGCCGTCGTTGTTGAAGTCGCCGGAGACGATCGCCACCGGGCCCACGCCCGTGCCCAGTACGATGTTGGTCGTGCCATCGCCCATATTCGGATCGAAGGTGCCGTTACCCAGGTTCAGGAATACCTGAATCACATTCGAGCTGGGTGTGTTGCAGGTCACGACGATGTCCGGCAGTCCGGTCAGGTCGAGGTCTTCGGCCAACACTGCGGTCGGGCCGCCGCAGGTCGGATAGGCGACGGGCGGCGCAAATGTACCCGGGCCGGTGGATAGATACACGTTGATGGTCCCATCGGAGACACTTCCGTTATCGTAGGGGAGATTCTGGGCGTAGTTGGCCACGACCATATCCGGGTAGCCGTCATGGTTGAAGTCGGCAACCGCCACACCCAGCGGAGTATTACCCGCCGGCTGCGTGCTGCTCTTTGTGTTCAATGCGGTGAGCGGTTGGAACAGCGTCTGCGCGCCTGCGCTGCCAGGCAGCAGAAACAGGGCGACGACGGCGGTTGCGGACACAGCGCGGAGAAGATTGCGAACGGAACGGGTGATCATGGCCAGGACCTCAAAAATTTAAATTCAAGACAGCTAATGAAAACTGCAGGTACAGCGGGGGCGGTCACAATACCGTCATCGGACAAATCGGGACAATTCCGATGGGTCCAAAGAAGGACCGGAGTAGAACAATGTTGAAACAGATGTGATACGACGGATTGCCCGCGCCAGGTGCTTGCAAAGGCGGCAAGACAATCGCATGTTTCCCGTTGGATGCCGGGTGACGAAGGATGGGTTAGCTATTTCTATGAAGCTGCGGTCAATTTCGATTCGGTCCCGCAAATCGGAGGAAAGAGTTTGCAGAATCCATGCAAAAAGGCCGCGCTTCTGGAGCGCGGCCTTTCGCAAGAGACAATCCTTCGGGGATCTTCTGCCGTGTTGCTTAGGCAGAATTCCCCGGAGAATTGTTTAGAACAGCGTGAACAGTACGTTCTTGTTTTCCTTCGCATTTCCATTTGTCTTCGGAGCTACGAAGTTTTCCTCGAATCCTGACCCGGTCAACGAAGTAAGAGGGTGAGGTGCAGGTCCGGTGATGGCGCAGATGAACAAGATGCATCCGCCCTGTTGAGAAGCGTTCGACGAAAGATAATTGCCTTGCTGCGGGAATGTTGCGGTAATTGTGAAGGTTCCAATCAGCGTGCCGTAGGTGAATTTCGCCTGTCCGTTCGCGTTGGTTGTCGCCTGGGTCGTTCCTGTGGTTCCGCTGACGGTGAAATCGACCATGCCACCTGCAAGGGGAGCGCCGGTCGATGCAACGGTCACGGTCGCCGTGCAATTCGTGCCGCCCAAGCCAAATGTGCAGCTGAGCGCGGTAGCCGTTGGCTCCGGCGTCACCGTCAACAGCACATCTGAGGAAGTTCCGGGCTGGTAGGGGCTTCCTCCTGCCGGAGTGTAATAGGCGTACAGTTCATACTGTCCAACCTTGAAGTTGTTTGCGATCGCGGTGAATGTTCCCGTGCCGCTGCCATTGACCAGGGTGATGGGCGTCAGCGTGCCACCAGCGCCATCGATGGCTATGGCTCCTTTCGGCACTCCACCTGCAGGCGTGCCGGTGACCGTTACGTTTGCCGTAAAGGTGTTGCTGTACACCACGGAAATCGGGTTGATGGTTAATGTAACCGGAGTTCCGGCCACAGTAATGGTGAACGGATTCCCGGAAACCGTCGTCGGCTGGTAGTTCGTGTCCCCGGAGTAAAGGGTAGTGAACACGTAGCTTCCGCTGCCCAGAGGTCCAGTCGCGTAGCTCGCCTGGCCGCTTCCGTTCAACGTGTACGGGCCGGTTCCCAGTGGAGCGCCAAAGTTGTTCTCAAAGATTACAGAACCGGTCGGTGTAACTCCGGCCAGGGCATGCGAAACCGTCGCCGTCACCGTCACACCGGTGTTAATCGCCGGAATCGGAGAAGCGGGAGAAGAGGTCAGCGCGATTTTTGCGCCGGACTCGTTATAGAGCAAGTCGACGCTCGGATGGCCTCCGCCGACTGGAGGATATTCGGTCATGTAGCGCGTCATGTAGGCAGGCAGTGAAATGTTTACCTGGTTGAAAGTGTTGGCGGTGACAATGTCGACTTTGCCGTCGTTGTTGAAGTCGCCGAGAGCCAGCGCCCACGGCTGTGTTTTTGCCGTGAACTGACCGGCAGCGCGCTGCTGGATGGTTCCGAAGGTGCCGTCTCCAGCGCCCAGCGTGACCTCAACCGCATTGAAGTTTGGAGCCACGCCGACGATGTCGAGAATACCGTCGCCGTTGATGTCGGCTGCAGCGATCGAGTCGGGGAAGTTCAGGTTCGGACTGATGACCCCGGCTTTGAAGGTCCCGTTTCCGTTGCCGGCAAAGAACGACACATTGTTACCGGAGGTTTGCGGATTGGTATCCCCCGCCGGGCCGCCGGTTGCATTGGCAACCACGAGATCCGGCTTGCCGTCACGGTTGAAGTCTCCGGCCAGCAGCGACATCGGCCCGGAGCCGGTGGCGTAGGTGTAGGGAGCTCCGAAGGCGCCGCTGCCATTGTTGGGGAACACATACAACGTGTTGGTTTCGAAGGCGGTTACGGCGATGTCGGAGAAGCCGTTATTCTGGAAATCGCCGATGACAACGCCATAAGGATTGGTTTCGCCGCTGCCGACGGTCAGTGTGGGACCAGCGGTGAAGGTGCCGTTCTTCGATCCGTAGAGAACCGAGACGGTGCTGGCTCCATAGTTGGTTACGGCCAGATCGGGATAGCCGTCGCCGTTCACATCGCCGATGGCGACCTGGTAGGGCAGACGACCGACAGTATAGGTGGCGGCGGGCTTGAAAGTGCCATTGCCGTTATTCAGAAAGACGCTGATGGTGCCAGTGGGGCTGTTGACCGAGGTATTGACCGTGACCAGGTCCGGTGCGCCATCGCCGTTCAGATCGCCGGAAGCAGCGGAGTAGGGCTGGGTGCCGGTCGCATACGTTCCGGTCAGGGTGAATCCTCCGGCGCCGTTGTTCTGCAGCACGCGGACGACGTTGTCTTCCAGATAGGTAACGGCTACATCAAGCTTGCCGTCGCGGTTGAAGTCGCCGGTAGCGATGCTGTCGGCCATGTTGCCATTGCCCGCGGCCTGCGCGGCGTATGCCGCATAGCTGCGGCCGTTGTCCAACTGGGTCGGCAGCGTGTTGTTCTGGAGCAGCATAACGGCATTGCTCGCCTGCTGAGCGATGGCTAGGTCCGGCTTGCCGTCGCGGTTGAAGTCGAGCACGGCCGCTTCCACCCCGGGCGTGTCTCCCAGCGGAGAAATCTGCGCTGCCTGCAGGGTGTTTGTGTTGGTACCGTTGCCGAGCAGAACGACATACGCGTTCTCGCCGGGGTTGGTCTTGCTGCTCGGGTTGGCAGCATCGTAGGCGATCACGTCGGGGTTGCCGTCGCTGTTCACGTCCGTCACCGAAATGCCGATTGGATTCAGGCCCGCCGGCTGCGGCCCCGCCTGCGCGGTAAACGTGCCGGTCGCGCTGCCCAGCAGCAGGGTTACGTTGTTGCTGCTTGCGTTCGTGACCGCGAGATCCAGATTGCCATCGTGATTGAAATCCGCGGTCGCAATGGCGCTCGGATTGGTCCCGGCACTGTAGCTGGTCAATCCTGTAAAGTTGCCGGCGCCGTCGCCAAACAGGACGTGAACATTATTGCTGCTGCCGGTGCTGTCGGAGAGTGCCAGGTCAAGATGTCCGTCGTGGTTGAAGTCGCCGGCTGTGATTCCGGTCAGCGTTCCGGGAACCGAGAAGTTGGTGGAAGTCAGACTGCCATCTACGGCCGTGATGTAAGTAACGCCGCCTGTACCGCTGGCGACGGCCAGGCCGAGCACTCCATTTCCCTCGAAGTCGCCCACGACCATCGCGACGGGGTCGGGAATCGTCTCTGTGTAATTGGGAAACAGAGGGAAGGTTCCGGGAGCTGCTGCCCCCTCATTCAAAAACAATTGAATAGTGTTGGAGCTGGGGCAGGCGACCACGATGTCCGGGTAGGTGTCGTTATCGACGTCCTTGGCCAGCACCACGCTGGGGCCGCCACATGTGCTCGACTGGGCGGGAGCGGCGAACCTGCCATTGCCCGTTCCCAGATAGACATTGATGGAGTTGTCCCCGTTTGTGGCCACAACCAGGCTTTGAAAGCCGGAGTGCGCGAAGTCCGCCGCGGCGACGCCCTGGGGCGTTATGCCGGTGGATAGGGTGGACGGTGTAGATGTGGGTGCGGCAAACAAACCCTGTGCGCGCGCAGCACTGGTGGATGCCAGCATGCCGGCGAGGCAGGCTGCGCCGGCAACGGTGCCGGCAGTGCTACGGATGGCTTGGCGGACGATTCGACAGACAAAGGATCGGGACATGATCAAGACCTCGAAAATAAAAATTAAAATGCCTGGCGCAGCCCGATTCTGAGTCGACAACTTGCGGTCGATCGGAAAATCGGTTGCGCTACTCCGGAATTTGCGCCCGGACAGCGGCGCGTCTCCGGTATTCCCAAAGCGGCTGGCAAGTGGCAGGTTGGTGAGCACTACGTACCAGACCTGTGCCGCAAGCGTGTTCCACCTGAAACTCAAAAAAGACCAGAAAGGACCGGCATCTCCCTCGTCAAGCTGTCCGGGGCCGGGATCAACCCAGTCGTCTCTCAGCCTTTTCCCGGATGTGCAGCGTCTCCCGGCTGAATCTCGGAATCGATCGGGAAAACTCTGTCTCCGAGGGATCCAGACTCACGAGCGCCGCCCGTGACAATGTGAAATGCTGCCTGAGTCTACCCCATTTCGGGAAACAAAACGATAAAAAAACTTTAGTGATCTAGACAAATAACGGAAGTAGGGATAAATCGGATTCGCTTCATCCGATGAGAAAATTTCTAGCAGCCAGCATCGGCTCTTCCGTCTCGGAAAGGCTTCAAATGTCTGTATTTGAAGGATTTATTGCGATCACGCGGCGCGCCAGGACGCCCTTATCCCAGACAGAGCGTTATCCGGGGCCAGACATGAGCGCTCTCCGGGGTCAGGCAAGAGCATTATCCGGGCTCAAGATAACAGTGTTATCCCGGCGCCGCTGCTCTGGCGCAGCCATCGCAGCGAAGGCCGATTTCAGGAGTTTGGCAATTCCGTCTGATCGAGCGCAGTGCCCTCTGCGTCCTTCGAGGAGACAACCGGCTCGCCCGACAGCGGCCAGGCAATCCCAATCGTCGGATCGTCCCAGCGAATCGTGCGCTCGCCGGGAGCGCAATAGAAGTCGGTCGTCTTGTACAGCACGTCGGCAGACTCCGACAGCACCAGGAAGCCATGAGCGAATCCCGGCGGAATCCACAGCATTTCCGGGGTTTCCGCGCTCAGCTCTACCCCAACCCAGCGGCCGAAGTGGCTGGACGTGCGGCGGATGTCAATGGCCACGTCGAAGATGCGTCCGGCCACAGCGCGCACCAGTTTGCCTTGCGGCTGCTGCAACTGAAAATGCAATCCGCGCAGTACGTTTTTATAGGAGCGGGACTGATTGTCCTGCACAAAGCCGTTGGGAAGGCCCTGTTCGCGGAAGCGCGCCTCGTTCCAGGTTTCGGTAAACCAGCCGCGGTCGTCGGAAAAAATTCTGGGTCGTAGCCGCAGCACGCCCGGCAGATCGGTGGCAATCGCTTCCATGCAAAAAGTCTATCGCGATTGCGAGCCGGCGCTGTGCCGGTTCCTGCGAAGTCGATCCCGGCAATGCCGAAATGGGTTTCGCGCGCGAAGCTGCTCGCTCGGAAAACAACTCGCATCTCTTCAACACCTCCCAACATCTATCTTGGAGTCGAGCCAGATTCCGACAATCCTGAAGGAGCTACCCAGTGAAAACCACGTACAAGATTGACCCCGCGCATTCGAGCGCCCATTTCAGCGTCCGCCACATGATGATCTCCAACGTCCGCGGCAGCTTTGGCAGCGTCCAGGGCACCATTGAATATGACGCGGATCATCCCGAACAGTCCCGCGTCGATGCTGTCATCGATGTCAACAGCATCAGCACCCTCGACGAAAAACGCGACGCGCACCTCAAGAGCCCGGATTTCTTCGATGCCGCGCAGTATCCCACGATTACGTTCAAGAGCAGCAAAATCTCCCGCGCCGGCGACGGTCAGTGGAAGATTGCCGGCAACCTGACCATCCATGGAGTAGCGAAAGAAACGACTCTCGACGTCGAAGGCCCAACAGCGGAGGTGAAAGATCCCTTCGGCAATGCCCGCGTCGGCGCATCGGCTTCGACGAAAATCAAACGCGACGATTTCGGCGTGAAATTCAACGCAACCCTCGAGACCGGCGGCATGCTCGTCGGCGATGAGGTCAAGATCGACCTCGACATCTCCGCCATTCGCGCCTGACTCGATTCCCAGCTTTCACCCCTGATATAGAGCGATTGGTTCGCTTCGACCTCGGCACAATCGCTCTACACCTGTTCGCGGGAACCTTTCTCCTGCTTAGGAAACTGCTGGTCCGCTCCCGGCAGAATCGGTTTCGGCAAATAGGCTGACTCGTACATGGCCAGGTTGAGCAGGCTGCTGGTGCCAGGCAGAGCCGGAGGCGAACTGCGCGCATCGCGGAAGCGAGCTGCTAAGGTCAAATCGCCGAAGGAATGCCTGCGCCAGTCGCTGATGTTTGGTTCGCGGACTCCGGTGAAGCGCTCCAGCAATTGCAGTACGGAGGTGTGATCGAACGGCTGACTGCACACCCATCCTCCAGCGGTCCACGGCGAAATCAGAATGCAGGGAACGCGAAATCCAGCGCCGATGGGAAGACCTTGAACAAACTCGCCGGGCGTGCCCGGAGGAGGAACCGGTGGAACCACATGGTCGAAAATGCCATCGTTCTCATCGTAGTTGAGAATGAACAAAGTTTTCGCCCATACATCCGGGTTGGCGGCAATGGCGTCGATCTTGCTGGCGATGAAGGATGCGCCGTAGGCCGGCATGTAATCCGGATGCTCCGACTGGAAACTGGTGGGGATAATCCAGGAGACGGCGGGCAGCTTGTCGTTGATTGCGTCGTACTCGAACTGGCCTTCCGGGCCGCGCACCATGCCTCTCTGGTAAAGGGAAGAATTCTTGGGCGCCTGCTGGAAGGCTCGGAAATATTCGACCATATTGCAGCCGTAGTTATCCTGCTGCTGGTAAATCTTCCAGGAGATGCC
Organism: Acidobacteriaceae bacterium; assembly: GCA_965276585.1. Classification (GTDB taxonomy): domain Bacteria; phylum Acidobacteriota; class Terriglobia; order Terriglobales; family Acidobacteriaceae; genus JAKAAZ01. Next base: position 150,153 of record CBDIAZ010000001.1, read on the forward strand.
GGCCTGCTCCAGCCGTTCGGGATAGGTGGTCCAGGTAAATCCATCCGGCGGCGCGGTGTTGTTGAGCAATGGCCCGCCATGCTGTCCACCGGGATCGATCGTTCCCGTCATTAAGTACATACGGTTCGGGTGCGTGGGACCCATTACAGAACAATGGTAGGCATCGCAGATCGTGAATGTCTCCGCCAGAGCAAAATGGAAGGGAATGTCAGCCCGGTCGTAATAGCCCATGCAATAGGGACCATGCTCGCCATCGGCTTTACGGTGGGCAGGCAGCCATCGATCCATCCGGCCGCCGTTCCATGCCTCATGCTGCACCGACCAGGCGTGACTGGTGGAAGGGATTTTCTGGGCGCTGGTCGCGCGCGTGTCCAGGTGAAACGGCAGCAGGTATCCCCGGGGATTCACAGAATCCGGCTGGTAAAACACAGAGCGGCCAGTCGATAATGTCAGAGCCTTGGGATCGTCGAATCCCCGCACCCCCGCGAGGGTGCCGAAATAGTGGTCGAACGAACGGTTTTCCTGCATCAGCACGACAATATGTTTGATGTCGCGTAACGAACCTCGCCCAGACTTGTTCCCAGGCTGCTCTTGCGCCAGTAAGCGCCGCACATTGGGGGGCATCAAAGAACCGGCGGCAGCAGCGACCGCTGCACTCGCAACGCCTTGTAAAAGACGACGACGGGTGAAGCGGCCGAGAGGGGGATCCTGGGCGGAAGGGTTTTGGGTGCTCATTGTTTAAGCCATCCGGTAAACTGGATTCTAATTCGGGTCGCCCTGGAAAGTTCGTTTCATACAGGTCAATTTTGCTGCCGAACGGCAGAGTTCTTCTTTTCTTAAGGATCGATTCATCGGATGCAATCACCGATTTTGGTTACAGGCGGGGCAGGATTTATCGGCTCCAATTTTGTGCTGGAATGGCTGGACGCTGCGCAAAATAATGCGAGCCCGTCGGTCAATAGCGCCCGCGGCTCGTTGGTCGATAGCGCCCGCGGCCCGTTGGTCAATAGCGCCCGCGGCGCACTAGTAAACATTGACTGTCTCACCTACGCCGGCAACCTGAAAAATCTCGAGCGGGTAGCGGCGCATCCCGAATACACCTTCGTGCGCGCCAACATCTGCGACCGCGCCGCCATCGATCGGCTGTTTGCGGAGCACAAACCGCGCGCCATCCTGCATTTCGCCGCGGAAAGCCATGTCGACCGCTCCATCCACGGGCCGGAGGCATTCGTCGAGACCAACGTTCGCGGCACCTTCACGCTACTCGAAGCCGCCCGCGCCTACTGGTCGCAGTTGAGCGGCGATGCCCGCGCTCAGTTTCGCTTTCTGCATGTCTCGACGGACGAAGTCTACGGGTCGCTGGCCGCGGATGATCCCGCGTTTTGCGAAGACACGCCTTACGCGCCCAACAGTCCCTACTCTGCAACGAAAGCAGCATCCGACCATCTGGTGCGCGCTTATTTCCACACGTACGGCCTGCCCACGATCATCACCAACTGCTCGAATAATTACGGCCCGTATCACTTCCCGGAAAAACTGATCCCGTTGATGATCACCCACGCGCTGGCCGGCAAGCCGCTGCCCATTTATGGCGATGGGCTGAACGTGCGCGACTGGCTGTACGTCGGCGATCATTGCGCGGCGTTGCGGCTGGTGCTCGAACGCGGAATTCCCGGCGAGACCTACAACGTAGGCGGAAGAAACGAGCGCAGCAACGCCGAGGTGGTCGAAACCATCTGTCAGATTTTGGACGAGCTGCGGCCGGACTCGCGGTATTGCCCGCACAAACAGCTCATCCGCTTCGTGAAGGATCGTCCCGGCCACGACCGCCGCTACGCCATCGACGCCAGCAAGCTCGAACGCGAGCTAGGCTGGCGCGCGACCGAGACATTCTCCACCGGCCTGCGCAAAACCGTGCAATGGTATCTGGACAATTCCGCATGGGTCGAAGACGTCCTCAGCGGCGCCTACCAGGAATGGATCGATCGAAATTATGAGCAGCGGGACTCCAAGCATGGGAGCCAGAAGTGAAGGGAATTGTTCTCGCCGGCGGTTCCGGCACGCGGCTCTATCCGCTGACGATTGCAGCCTCCAAGCAGCTGCTGCCCGTCTACGACAAACCCATGATCTACTACCCGCTGTCTGCGCTCATGCTGGCGGGGATTCGCGACATTCTCATCATCTCCACGCCCGCCGACACGCCGCGATTTGAAGCGCTGCTCGGCTCGGGCGAGCAGTGGGGACTTTCTTTCCAATACGCCGTGCAGCCGGAACCGGGCGGGCTGGCGCAGGCATTTCTGATCGGCGAAAAATTCATCGGCAATGAGAATTCCGCATTGGTGCTGGGCGACAACATCTTCTACGGTCACGATCTTCCCCGCATGCTGCAGAACGCGGCCAAGCGGGATTCCGGCGCGACCGTCTTCGCCTATCCCGTGCATGATCCGGAGCGCTACGGCGTGGTCGAATTCGATCACCAGGGCCGCGCGCTTTCGATTGAAGAGAAGCCGAAAAATCCCAAGTCCCGCTACGCGGTCACCGGCGTATATTTTTACGACAAGCAGGTCGTCGAAGTAGCGAAATCGCTCCAGCCCTCGCCGCGCGGGGAACTCGAAATCACCGACGTGAATCGCTGGTATCTCGAACGCGGACAGCTGCAGACCGAAGTGCTGGGCCGCGGATTCGCCTGGCTCGACACCGGCACACAGGACTCATTGCTCGAGGCAGCCACGTTCATCCAGACGATTGAAAAGCGCCAGGGCCTCAAGGTCGCCTGCCCGGAAGAAATCGCCTATCACCTCGGCTACATCACAGCGGAGCAGATGCAACGCCTCGCAGCCAGGCTGGGCAAAAGCGGCTACGGAGAATATCTACTGCAGGTAATGCGCGAGGCCGCGGAGTGAGTTCGCCTCTGCGCATCCTGATCACCGGCCGAGATGGGCAAGTCGGCTGGGAGCTGGCCCGCTCGCTCGCCGCCCTCGGCGAGGTAACGGCCACCAGCCGCGCGGAACTCGATCTCACCTCCGACGATTCCATCCGCGCCGCAGTTCGCCGCGTGCAGCCGAATTTGATCGTAAACGCTGCCGCCTACACCGCTGTCGATAAGGCCGAGAGCGAGCCGGAGCGGTCGCAGCGCATCAACGCCGATGCAGTCGCCACGCTCGCCGCCGAGGCAAAAGTTATCGGCGCAGCCATGATCCATTACTCCACCGATTATGTTTTCGACGGCACAAAAACCACGCCGTACATCGAAACCGATGCAACGAATCCGCTCGGCGTCTACGGAAAAACCAAGCTGGCCGGAGAACAGGCACTCGCCGCCGCGGGCATTCCATATCTCGTGCTGCGCACCAGTTGGGTATACGGCGCGCGCGGAAAAAATTTCCTGTTGACCATTTTGAAACTCGCGGCGGAGCGGCCCGAACTGCGCATCGTCGCCGACCAAATCGGCGCGCCCACAGCAGCGGTGGAGATTGCCACCGCCACAGTTACAATTGCAGAAGATTGGATGAATTCAAGGGAAGCGCAGCGCTTGGGTATCTATCACCTGACCGCATCCGGCGAAACCACCTGGCACGGATTCGCCTCCGAGGCGATTCATCTGCGCGCAGCAACTGAGCCATCGAAACATTTTGCGCATCTGCTTCCAATCCCAACCAGCGAATATCCAACCCCGGCTGCACGCCCAAAAAATTCCCGGCTCAACTGCAACAGGTTGGAAAAAGATTTCGCCGTGCGCCTGCCGGACTGGAAAATTTCCTTGGCAGACATTGTTCACGAACTCGATTCCAGATAGCGGTACACATAATTTTCATGAAGCTCTTCTATACACTGAACCTGCTTACATCGAGAACCCGCAATTCTTCAATTATTGAAAGTATCAAGGTGTGACGTTGGCAAAAAAGAAAGCACTCATCACCGGCGTGACCGGGCAGGATGGCGCATACCTGGCCGAATTTCTGCTGCGCAAAGGCTATGAAGTCCACGGCATCAAGCGCCGCACGTCGCTCTTCAACACCGACCGCATCGATCATCTGTATGAAGACCCGCACGTCGGTCATCGCCAGTTCATTCTGCATTACGGTGACCTCACCGATGCCTGCAGCCTGATCCACGTCGTACAAACAGTGCAGCCGGATGAGGTCTACAACCTCGGCGCGCAAAGCCACGTCGCTGTCTCTTTCGAGCAGCCGGAATACACCGCCGACGTGGACGCCATGGGCACGCTGCGGCTGCTCGAAGCCATCCGCATCCTTGGCCTGGAGAAAAAGACGCGCTTCTATCAGGCCTCCACTTCCGAACTCTACGGATTGGTCCAGCAGATTCCGCAGACCGAGAAGACGCCGTTTCATCCGCGCTCGCCGTATGCCGTCGCCAAGCTCTACGCCTACTGGATCACGGTGAACTATCGCGAGTCCTACGGCATGTACGCGTGCAACGGAATCCTGTTCAACCATGAGTCGCCGAACCGCGGCGAGACCTTTGTCACTCGCAAAATCACGCGGGCGCTGGCGCGCATTTCCGTTGGCCTGCAGGACTGCCTCTATCTCGGCAACCTGAAAGCCCTGCGCGACTGGGGCCATGCCCGCGACTACATCGAAATGCAGTGGCTCATGCTGCAGCAGGAGCAGCCCGAGGATTTCGTCATCGCCACCGGCGAACAGCACAGCGTGCGCGATTTTGTCTCGATTGCCGCCGAGCAGTTGGGCATGCAGCTCCAATGGATCGGCAGCGGCGCGGAGGAACATGCCCTCGACGACCAAGGCCGTACCGTGGTCGCCGTCGACCCCCGCTATTTTCGTCCTGCGGAAGTGGAAACGCTGCTGGGCGACGCTACCCACGCCCACCAACGGCTGGGATGGAAACCGCGCATCGGCTTTCATGAACTAGTGAAGGAAATGGTCGAGTCCGATCTGGCTGAAGCCAGGCGCGACGATCTGATCCGCCAGCACGGATATAAATCGTTTGAGCGAAAAGAATAGAACTAGCGCGATCGCAGGGAATTAAGCGCCAACGCACGCGATCGTCTCATCTTCGCCCGTAGCATGCGCAGCGGATGGAAGGCCAGCTTCTTCCCCTCCGGCAGCGCATCCCGCAAAATAGCGTCGCCCAGCCGGGAAAATTCTCTGCGCCATATCTTCGTTTCCGCCGGCGAAAGCGCGGTCATCCATCGCGCTTCCGCTGGAGCTTCTTCCGTCAGCGCGAACATCGAAAGACCGTGGCTATGCAGGAAATGAAAGTGCGGATAGCGCCGCTCCAGCTCACACATCAGCCGCCATACGCCAAAATTATTTTTAAAAACATTGCTGTCGTGGAACAGCACCACGCCGCGGCGGCTCATCTTCGGCAGCCAGGTTTCAAAGTCGTGGCGAACCGCTTCATACGTGTGGAACCCATCGATATGCAGCAGATCGACCGAGCCGTCGGCAAACTGCAGGAGCGCCTCATCGAATCGCATGCGCAGCAGTCGGGAAAACGCGCTGTAATGGCTATCGTTGTACTTTGCGACATCCCTGAAAATCGCATCTTCATACGCGCCCGCATGCGGGTCGCCCTGCCATGTATCGACCGCGAAGCACCGCGTGCCGGTCTGGTGCGTCTGCACACTCTGACAGAAGGCAAAATAAGAGCTGCCGGCATGCGTTCCCAGTTCCACAAAAATGCGTGGATGCCATTGCTCGATACACCAGAAGGCAAACGGAATATGGCCTTCCCACGCGGGAAGCGCTGCATTCTGCCGCCGCGGTTTTTCAAGCGCGGCAGCCGTCAAATGGGATAGCACTTCAGCAGACGTTGCCGACTCAGACATGCGCGTCCACTCCGAGCGTCTCTGCGACATCGCGCAGACGCTTGTCGCGCGACCACAGGACGGTGTGGGGCGTGATCAAAGTAGAGGCAAGCAGATGCGCATCCACCAGTCCGATGCCCTTGCGAAACAGCAGACGGGCTTCAATCATGCTACGGACTTCACTCGTCTGCGCGGTCTTGACCATGGGGAGCAGTTCCAGGTCGACGATCGTTTTCCGCCGGTCCGGCAAATTGCCGAGAGCCAGCTCCGCAATCACAAATGGATGGATGGAAATGTTATTCCGCTCCAGCTGCCGGACAAGTTCGGCGTCTTTTCTGCGAAAGTGATCGACCCATACCGAGGTGTCGGCAAGAATCATTTCTTCTTCGCCCGCCGCCGCGGGATGGAACGCATATTCGGAGCCGCGCCGCCCAGCTCAGCCAATCTCCGCGCCGCTTCCCGCTCAATCAATGCCTTCAGCGCTTCGCGGACGAGCGTGCTTTTCTCCGCCAGCCCGGTATATTCCTGCGCCGTCCGCATCAGGTCGTCGTCCAGGGCGATCGTGGTTCGCAAGGGAATTCTCCTGCACCAATTCTAGCACCGTTCGATGCCGATTCGAGCATCAGAGCGGAGCCACGCAAGTCTCTCCGAGCCGACTAATCCAGATCGAAATCCCGCAACGGGCGCGCCTCATTCGGCGTTTCTTTGGCGCGGCGCACGGCTTCGGCAAACTTCTTGGCCAGCACGTCGTCCTTATTCTTCTCCGCTTCAACGGACTGGCGAAAAAGCGATTGCTTCCGCTCTTCCTGGTCTTTCAGAGCACGCGTCGCTGCTTCAAAATCTTCAAATGTTTTTTTGCGCGGCGCGGAAGTGTGCGCAATCACGCTGCGCGTCGCCGCATCCACCTTGATGATCGCGCCGCAATCCGGACAGGGTAGTTCAAAAATGCTGGAGTGTTTTTCTGCCATACTGCTCTCCTTGCTCTATCGCTCAGGATATATCGTCGAGCCGAGTATGGGGCGATTCAGAGAAAAGGCAGAAGGCTAGGCTAATTTCAAAGCTGCTTCTTCCGCCCGCCCGCCCGCCAGGTGTTCGAGCGTGCCGCGATCTCGGATCAAAATGGAATGCCCGCGCTGTTCGATGATTTTGTTCTTGCGCAGCTTGGAGAGCGTGCGCGTGACCGACTCGCGCGTCGTGCCCAGCTGCTGCGCAATCTCTTCCTGCGTCAGCCGCAAATGAATTCTGTCGGTCTGCGGCCCCGCCTCCGGACAATTCAGTCCCAACAGAAACCGCGCCATATTGGCCAACAGGGAAGGCGCCAGCGACAGCCGCCGAATCGCATCCAGAATGCAGGAGTGCTGCATGGCCAGCTCATCGAGCGCAGCGCGAAACTGTTCCTCATGCCGGTTCAGAAAATCCAGAAAAGAATCGCGGCGGATCAGGTCAAGATCGCAGGGCTCGATCGCCACAGCAGATATCTGGTGCGCTGTACCGGAAATCGCGGAGCTAAGCCCCAACAGCTCTCCCGGCGCGGCGAGGTAAAGGATTACCGTGCGGCCTTGCTCGGAATTCATCGTGACCTTGGCGTGGCCTTTGCGCAGAACCAACACGCCATTCGCCGCATCGCCTTCGTGGAAGATCGTCGAGCCGCCAGGCAGTGAGAGGGGAAAGGTGACAGCGTTGATCTCCTGCCGTTGCGCCGGCGTCAGCCGATTCATCAGCAGATGCTCCTGCATGCGGCAGAACTGGCAATGTTGCAGCGCGTGGAAGTCGATCATAGCGTCGTCCGGGGAGGCTGCTCCTTTATACTCGCAGACCCGAATCTCACATTCTATGCAGTTGTGTTGCGTCAGGGCAAGGCTTGCGCTGAGGAGACTCTGATGAAGCGGCTGATTTGAAAACTAGGGGTAGACCCCGGCTTTCAGGCCGGGGAATAGTCGCCAAAATATGAGGGGTGGCTTTTTAGCCACTGGGGTACTGAAAACTGAATCGGACTTTCCCTAAAAAGAAAGTGCGCGATGGGCGCAAGGGCCGGGCTGTGCGCACTCCACCAGCCGGTCGATGAGAGAAGGACTCGAGCGGGCAAGAAATCCTGCGCCGGCCAGCACGCGTTCCTGCAGGTTGCCATCGGGAAAAAGTTCCCGGCAAAGTGCGTTGGCATGGCGGCGCAGGCTCTGCTCGCGTTCCAGAGTGAACGCAGCAGAAAGCCGTCGCAGCCGATTCATCTGGTACAGCATCTTCGATGCCGCTACGTCTCCGGCATGGCCCAGGCCCGCATCCTGGGCATGCATCCATTCGGTCAGCGCTGCAAGTTCGCGATCCAGCCCATTGCCGGCTGCGGCCAGTTTTCGCTTGCCGGCGATCGGCATGGCGCGCGCGCCCAGCTGCTGCGCCAGTCGATCGCCGGTGGTAAATACATCGGTCAGCGCCAGTTGATGTTGTTCCAGAATTCGATTGAGCCGCGCGTCGACCAGCGTGGCGGAGAAGCGCGGCAACACCGGCGTAGCCTGACCGCGGATGCGTTCATAGACCGCCTGCGATTGGGCAAAATACGCAATCTCCGCCGGACCGCCAATGTAGACAGAAGTCGGCAAAATCGTATCCTGCATCACCGGCCGCAGCAGCACGTTCGGGCTGATGCGTTCCGGCGCTTCCTCCAGAATGCCGAGCAACTCCGCACCGCTGTATTGCCGCCCGCCCGCGGACCACGCGCCGCCGCGGGTCTTCTTGAGCGCGGTTCGCACGCCGGCGGTTTCATCCAGAAGAAACAGCAGGCTCGATGAGTCGCCGACCATCACCTGCGCGTGGTACCCGGCGCGCTCCAGCTCCTGCGAACGTTCCAAAAGCGCGGCATGGATTTCGTCGGCCTGCTCGATGGCTGCCCGCAGCGTTGTGTGCGCCAGCGCGTGGAATGGCCGTGCCGCGGCGTCGATCACGATCAAACCATGCTCGCTGAAAATGTGGGTAAGAAAACCGGCAAAGGCGGAGGCGAAGGTTGCAGCGGGGGTATAGAGGGAAGACAGCAGGTTGGTGATGGAATTTTCGCCCAGACATCGGCGCATCTCCTCGACCAACGGAATAATTCCCTCGCCCAGCGGAAGATTTCCTACCGGTCTGCCGAGTGCAGGATGCTCCGGCAGCCGCAGCGTTTTCAATTCCGTTCCGCAGAGGAATGCAGCCTGGTTGATCTCGTCGAAATCGTGATCTTCGCTCGCCAGCCAGAAGATGGGAACGTGCGGATGTCCGCCGCGGCTGGCTTCCGCGGCCAGGCGGATTGCGGTCGCGGCTTTGAACAGTGTCAGCAGCGGACCGCCGAACAGCCCGACCTGTTGACCGGTGACAACGGCTGCAGCACCCTCGGCCAGCCGGTCGAGATTTGCTTCGGTTGCCGGGCCCGCGCCGAAATCGCGGTTCTGTTCCCGTAATAAATCGGAGATTGCCTGGCGCGCAGCAGGTTGCAGCGCCGGCTCATGCTGCATCCATTGGTTCCCGCGATAAAGCGGGGAAAAGAACGGCTGTAGTTTCTGCTCCGGCTCCGCAAGACTGGAGACGTAATCGCGAAACAGCGCGCTGACGTGGGGCAGAGCGGCGACTGGATAGCAATCTCGGTTCAAGCCGAAAACTCCTTTGCATTGGATGCCGGCCCCACGCAGCGCAAACAGGCAGGCGCAAATGGACGGGCGCAAACGTCAGTGTCTCATGCAGTGGATGCGCGCCGGCACGCAGGCGATGCGTACTTATTCTCAGGGGTTCATTTTGGGAGCGGTCAGCAACGGCTCGATTTGCTTTTTTCTCCGTGCCGGAAGCGAGTCGAGCGCGAACCGCGCCAGCTCCACATACACAGCCCGCAGTTGAGGATGACTCCGTAGCGCCTCAAGATGCCGCGCTACGGTCGCCGTGTCCCCGCGAGCAATGGGACCGCTGAAACTCTTCTCCGGACCATCGTTGAAGAAGTTCGCTAGGGTGCGCTCGACAATAGGCCGCATCCGGCTCCGTGCCTGCCGCGGTGTATATCCCGCAGCGACGCCGGTCTCGATCGCGGCAGTCAACTGCGCCACCAGCATGGGCGAGGCAAACGCGCCAAATGCATGATGAAGCGGCTTTTTCTCAGCAGCCAGCGTGAAGGGCTCGCCGTTCATCGCGCGGACCAGTTTCATCGCAGCCCGAGTGGCGCGCGGTTCGCCTTCGATCGCAAACGGAACCCCCGCCAGCGGATGCTTCCGCCGCGCTTGCATGCTTGCCCGGCGTGGAAATGTCATCAGCGGATGCACCGACGCAACGCTCGCCCCCACAGCGCGCAACGCGGAAAGCTCTGCGCTTCCAAGCGCCCCGCTCGAATGAAACACAATCGGTTTGCGTCGACCCTCCTTTACGAGTGCAGCGGCCAAATCCGCCGCCACGCCGGCGATCGAAGCATCCGGCGTTGCCGTCCAGAAAACATCGGCGTCGAGCGCGGCCTCACTCCAGCGGCTCAAGCGCACGCCAAGCGACGTGGCAAGCCGCGCATCGGCCGCACGCTTTTTTTGCACCACGATTTCGCGCAAAGGGATGCCTGCATCCTGAAGCGCCATCGCCAGTGCCGTGCCCCAGTTGCCGCAGCCGATCAGCGTAACGCTGGGAAGCGCCGGTGCGCTTTTTTTGCGAGAAGGCGTCATTGGGTCCATATTCTCATGCGGCGCTGATGCGAAAGCACGCGCCAGTCGATACTATGGGAGAAGACTCCAAGAGGGAATCGATGCCATCCAGGAAGCAGACAACATTGGCTGAGCCACGCAAAAACAAGACCGCAAAAACAAAGCAGCAAACCGCAGCCGGAAAACCGCAATCTCCAAAAACAAAATCCAAACCCGGCGCGAAGGTCGAACTCGTTTCCTCCAAACTCGCCTATCACGGACCGCTCTTCGATGTGTACACCGATCACGTGCGCGAGCCCGAAGGCATCGTCTCTCGCCGCGACGTCATCCGCCACACCGGTTCGGTCGTCATCCTCGCAGTCGAAACGCGCGGCCAGGAACGCGATCCGCTGATCGTCATCGAGCGCCAGTATCGCCACGCCGCCGGTCAATATATGTGGGAGGTCCCCGCCGGCCGCCGCGAGCCCGAGGAGGCGATCCTCTTCGGCGCGAAACGCGAGCTGCTGGAGGAAACCGGCTATCGCGCGAAACGATGGACGAAGATGGCGCGCTTTTACGTCAGCCCGGGATTTCTCGGCGAATGGATGCAGATCTATCTGGCCGAAGAGTTGACCTGCGGAGATCCGAATCCCGATGACGACGAATACATCGAGCACCGCCAGATTCCGCTGTCGCAGGCGCTCGAATGGATCGAAAGCGGAAAAATTATCGACGCCAAATCGATCGTCGCCATCCTGCAGTACGAACGCCGTCGATCGGCGAAGCGTTGATTCCTATAGCAAAGCGACGTCCGATATACCCCGAAATTCTCCACAGGGCGCTCGCAATTTTTCTTTCCCATCCTGTGACTTAATTTTCAAACGCACGTCTATACCCTAGGATCCCCTCGCGGTTCCAATCTGTAATTAGAGGTGCGCATTCCGTGTCTCATCACAAGGGCAAGGTCAAGTGGTTTAACAACGCAAAAGGCTTCGGCTTCATAGGACGCGACGACGGCCCCGACGTCTTCGTCCACTACTCGTCGATTCAAACCGACGGTTACAAGAGTCTGAAAGAAGGCGACGAGGTCGAATTCGACATCGTTCAGGGAGACAAAGGGCCGCAGGCCGATCAGGTGCTGCGGCTGCAACACGCTCTTTGACAATACTGGCACGGTTCCGCACCGGCGCGCTGTCGGCTTAAAGGTCCATGTGTGCGCAGTCGTAGAAAATCCGGAAACCCAGGTCTCGCTTCTTTAAAAGACCTGGGTTTCATTCGTCGATCCAATTCTCCACTCCTAATCTCTCCCGACAAAAGCGCGCCATTCTTGTCTCCAGAACAAAATCGGACGATCATGATTGCATCGTTGCGCAATTTTGAAAGCGGAGATTCTTCTCGTGAAAACCCTCGCGGCGCCGCAGGATTGCCGGGAAATTCTGCATCGTCTCGGCACGATCGCAGAAACGGATCGTCCCATCTGGGGACGCATGACCGTCCATCAAATGCTCTGCCATCTCACAGATTCCTACTCCCTTGCGCTCGGAGAACGAACAGCGAGTCCGGCCACGAGCCTGCTACAGCGCACCCTTGTGAAATGGGTCGGTCTCTACGGTCCGATCCATTGGCCGCGCGGCATACCCACTCGCCCGGAAATGGAGCAAGGCGTGGGAGGCACTCCACCCGTCGAGTTTCAGGCCGACCGTGCCAAGCTGACCGTCATCATCCATCGCTTCGCTGAAGCTACCGATCTCGTGTCCATCTCGCACCCTATTTTCGGCCGCATGAGCAATTCCGATTGGCTGCGCTGGGGCTATCTCCACGCCGATCACCACTTCCGCCAGTTCGGACGATAGCCTCAGTTTTATTTTTCCGCGCTGGGTGCGATGATTTCCTCGGGAAGTCCGCTTCCCATCCGTCATGGAAAATCGCCAGATCGCACAAATCCTTTTTGAAACCGCCGACCTGCTTGAAGTCAGTGCCGCCGACTCGTTTCGCATCCGCTCCTACCGCCGCGCGGCCGAGGCAGTCGAATCGTGCACCGTTTCTGTAGGCGCGCTCGCTGCAGAACCCAAAAAATTGCTGGAGCTGCCCGGCATCGGCAAAGGCATGGCCGCCAATATCGTAGAGATGGAGCAGACCGGCAAGCTGCCTCTGCGCGAAGAGCTGCTCGCCCGCTACAAGCCCACCATGCTGGAGTTGCTGCGCCTGCCGGGCATGGGGCCAAAAACGGTAGCGCTGTTCTGGGACGCGTTGCAGATCGCCAGCGTCGATGAGCTTGAAATCGCCGCGCGCGAAGGAAAGCTCGATTGCCTGCCGCGCTGCGGTCCCAAGCAGGTGGCGAAAATCCTGCAGGGCATCGCCGACCATCGCAAACACGCAGGAAGATTTCATCTCGATGAGGCCGAACTCGCCGCTGAAAAGCTGACCGAATATCTGCGCAAGCTGCCGGGTATCGATCGCGTCACCACCGCCGGCTCTCTTCGTCGCGGCCGCGAGACGGTCGGCGACCTCGACATCCTCGCCACCGGCCCCGCCTGCGCCGCGGATCAGGTCGAAGCCGTCGTCGAACACGTCGCCGCCTATCCCCCCATCGTCGACATCATTGCCAAAGGTCAGAACAAGGTCAGTTTCCATCTCCGCCAAGGCCTGCAGGTAGACGTGCGCATGCTGCCGGAACAGAGCTACGGCGCGGCGCTGCAATATTTCACCGGCTCGAAGATGCACAACGTCGGCCTGCGCCAACGCGCGCTCAAAATGGGCTACACGCTGAATGAATACGCACTCACGCGTCTCTCCGACGGCAGCGCGGTCCCGGCCGCTTCGGAGGAAGAAATCTACGCCGCCCTCGGCCTCGACTGGATTCCGCCGGAGCTGCGCGAAGACCTCGGCGAGATTTCCGCCGCGGAACAACATCGCTTGCCGCGCCTGATCGAGCAGGCCGATATCCGCGGCGATCTCCACATGCACACCAGCGAAACCGATGGCCGCAACACCATCCGCGAAATGGCGGAGGCGGCCCTCGAGCGCGGCTACAGCTACATCGCCATTACCGACCACTCGAAAAATCTAGCCATGACCAACGGCCTCGACGACGCCCGCGCCCTGCAGCACGTCGAACGCATCCGTGCCGTCGACCGCGAAATGGAAGGCCGCATCAAAATCTTTCCCGGCATTGAAGTCGACATCCTGGCCGACGGCGCCATCGATCTATCCGACGACGTTCTCGCGCAAATGGAGATCGTCATCGCCAGCGTGCATTCGCATTTCAATCAACCCGCGGAGCAGATGACGGAACGCGTTCTGCGCGCCATCGAAAATCCATTCATCCGCATTCTCGGCCATCCCACCGGTCGCCTGCTGCTGCGCCGCGAGCCCTTCGCGCTCGATCTCGAAGCCGTGCTGCGCCGCTCTGCGGAGTTAGGCGTAGCCGTCGAACACAACGCCTATCCCGATCGGCTCGATTTGAGCGATCGCAATCTGCGGCGAGCCCGCGAATTGGGATGCAAAATTGTTGTCAATACGGATTCGCACCACACCTCGCATCTGGAAAAAATGCGCTACGGCATTCGCCAGTTGCGCCGCGCCTGGCTGCGCGCAGAGGACGTTTTGAACACCGCCGGCGTCGATGAAATGCTGCGCCAGCTGCGTCCGCGCCCGCAATGAAAATTTATTCCATTCGATCCAATTCCGAGTAAACTGCTTGCAACTATGGATACCCCCACATCATCGCCTTTGAATGTCGGCGCTCTCGAGATGGATGAGATCGAACCGCCGAACCCGTGGCGTCCGCTGTTGATTCCGGCCATCGTCGTCATCATCGGTCTCGGAATCTGCTGGGCGCTGTTCGCCCACTACGGCAGATCAAAACCGGATGCCTCCGGCACCCTTCTGCAGCAAACGGTGTACCCGGTGCAGGTGAACCAGGCAGACTTACAGGCGGCTGAACCCGGTGCCGCAGGCACGCCTCAGGAGCAGGATGAAACCATCGTTCTGGTCAACGCCCGCATCACCAACATCGGAACCCACCCGCTGACGATCTTCGACATGGTGGCGGACATGAAACTGAACGGCGACAGCAATCAAAGTACCGCCGCGTTGCCCGAAGATATCGACCGTCTCTTCCAGCGCTTTCCGAATCTCGCCAGCGCACGAACACAGCTGCTGACGCGGCATCAAGTCATCCAGCCCGGCCAATCCGCGGAGGGTATGATGGTCTTCAATTACGCTTGGTCTCCCCAGCAATGGAGCCAGCGTAAAAAGCCCCACGCCATCATCAGCTTCCAGAATGGTCGCTCGCTGAGCCTGCCGCTGCAGTAACTGCGTCTCGCTGTGCCGTAAAGGTCGTCATTCCGAGCGCAGCGAGGAATCCAGAAGGACTCGGCTTCGCGACGATTGCCCGCATTTATCACACTGCCATTTATCGTACCGCCGGCAGCGGCGCGGTCTTCGGCGTAGACAAATACCCGGAGACCGCATTCTTGCCAATCTCGTTCACCACAACCTCAAACAGCATCGGCGGCTTGCCGGAATAAAACTGCAGCGGTTCATCCAGGTCGCGGTTCTTCTTCTGCAATTTCCGGTCGTCGGAAAAAATCTCCAGCGTGTAGCGCGAATGTTTCGCGTCCGCCTTGCGCAGCCGCAGCTTGACCGTGGAAATGGCCACGGGCGGCTGATTTTTGTGCAGCGTGAATTCAAAATAGTTGCGGTCGCCGAGATGCCGTAAATAATTCAGCTGCTCGGAGTTTTTCGCGATCAGCCCGCTTTGCACGCCCATATCGCCGATCGCCGCATGCAGTTGTTGCTCCGTGTTCGCCAGTTCCTGCCGCGTGGTGGCGACATCCTTCTTTACGCCGCCGACATCCGTCTGCACATTTGTCACCGCGGTCGAAACGCTCGTCACCTGCTGGCGCGTAGCCGCTTCCTGTTGCGCCAATCGCGCCGCCAGCCTGCTGTTCGCTGCCTGCTGTTGCCGCAGAATATCCGCGGACCGCGCTTCGATCTGCTGCTGCGTGATGCCGACCTTGGCGCCGAAGGCCTCGGTTGTGGCCCGCATCTCCCGCCGCAACTCCGCCTGCTGCGCGGCCTGCTGCACCGTCCGTTCCTGAAATTGGCTAAGCTGGGTTTCCACTCGATCCAGGCGACTCTGTAAAAAATAAATCCACGCCAGCCCACCCAGCGCCAACAGCAGCGCCACGCCGGCAATCAGAATTACCAGCCCCGACGAAGATCGTTCTTCTCCAAACCAATCGTCTTCGGCCATCTGAGAAAAGATCCCTTGAGAGTTACAACGCAACGCTAGTTTAGCAAGTGATCTGCATCACAATTTTCTAGTTTTAATCGCACGCCTATAATTTTTCTTAAATCCGGAACTCATACAATTAAATCCGGAACTCATACAATTGGATGCATGGGCAGACTGCAGGCCAACGATATTGTGATCGCAGGCGCAGGAATCATCGGCCTTTCGCTCGGCCTCGAATTGCGCCAGCGCGGTCTCTCCGTCATCGTGCTCGAACGTCACACTGCCATGCAGTCCGCCTCCTGGGCTGCGGGAGGAATGCTCGCCGCCTGCGATCCCGAAAATCCATCCGCGCTCTTGCCGCTCGCACTGCACAGCCTGTCGCTCTATCCTGCATACCTCGATCGAATCGCCGCCGCGTCCGGCCATGCTGTTCCGCTGCGTACGCAAAGAACGCTGCAACAAACTGCGGATGTCAGCGCTAAAATTGCACCGTTTGAGGAAGTGCGGCAATGGATTCCAGGATTCGTATATGCAGATTTAAAGGATCGCTTTACTTGGCTGGAAGAGCAAAGCCTCGACCCGCGCGATCTCTGCCGCGCCTTGCCCGCTGCATTTCTGGCGGAGAAGGGCATTCTGCTCGAAGACGCGGGCGTACATCGCATTGAACCCTCCGCCTCCGGCATCGTCGTCCACACTGCGCGGGAGCTCATCCACGCCGGCGTGTTCATCAACTGCTGCGGCGCTTGGGCCGGGAAATCTGCATTGGGTAGCCTGCCCATCGAACCCGTAAAGGGCCAGGCCGTCACGGTCGCGCTCGATCCGGTGCGGCTGCGCTGCGTGCTGCGCACCCCGGAGTTTTACGCCATCCCGCGTGGAGATGGACGAGTCACCATCGGCGCCACTATCGAACATGTCGGCTTCGACCGGACGGTCGAGCAGCATCGCATTGAGATTTTGTTCCGGACCGTTTCCTGCCTGCTTCCGGAGATCGATCGTGTGATATGTCTCGAAAGCTGGGCCGGCCTGCGCCCGGGCACGCCCGACGGCCTGCCGATTCTCGGCGCAGGATCGCTCGAACATTGCTGGCACGCGACCGGACATTACCGCAACGGCGTGCTGCTCGCTCCCGGAACGGCGCGGCTGATGGCGCAATCAATTCTCGGCGAGTCGCCGGATATCCCGCTGGACAATTTTTCTCCATTGCGATTTCAAGCATCCGATCCGGCCAATCAAGTAGCCCTGGAAGCATCTCCAGTCGCAGGAATGAGAGATTAGCGCATAATGAAATTCCATCGGTTCAACTTGCGGAATGCCACCGCGCGGTGACAGAGACTACGCACTCGCGTTATAACGGAAAGTTAGGGTTTTTCATGGGCGTTTCCCGCACTCCCCGCGACCCGCAAAAACCCGATTGAATCTGGAGAAAAATAATATGGCAAGCACTACCATGGCACGTGGACTGGAAGGAATTGTCGCCGCACATTCTGGAATCTGCTGGATCGATGGCGATGCCGGCGTCCTCGCCTATCGCGGGATTGACATTCACGAGCTGGCGGAGAAATCCACCTTCGCCGAAACCGCGTATCTGCTATGGTTCGGCACCCTGCCGACAGAAAAAGAGCTCGCCGGATTTCGCAAGCAGCTGGTCGAAGGCCGCGTTCTCCCGCCGGAAATTCTTCGCATGCTGGAGACATTTCCCCGCCACGCCATGCCCATGGAAGTTCTGCGCACCGCTGTCTCCGCGCTCAGCCTGTACGACGCGGATGAAAAAGACAATTCCCACGATGCCAACGTCCGCAAGAGCTTCCGCCTGACCTCGCAGATCGCCATGATCGTTGCCGCCTACGATCGTATCCGCAAAGGCAAGCCAGTCGTTCCGCCCGACCCATCCCTCACCCACGCCGCCAATTTTCTCTGGATGCTGAACGGCGAAAAACCCTCCGACACCGCCGAGCGCGCCCTCGACGTTGCCCTGATCCTGCACGCCGATCACGAGCTGAACGCTTCCACCTTCGCCGCCCGGGTCATCGCCGCAACCTTATCCGATATGCACTCCGCCATCACCGGAGCCATCGGCGCATTGAAAGGTCCGCTGCACGGCGGAGCCAACGAAGCCGTCATGCGCGTCCTGTTTGCCATCGACAAAGAAGACCTGGACCCCGTCGAATACGTGCGCCAGATGCTGGCCGACAAGAAAAAAGTCTCCGGCTTCGGCCATCGCGTCTACCACACGGAAGATCCCCGCGCCACCCATCTTCGCCGCATGTCCGAAGATCTCGGCCGCGCCAGCGGCAATCCCAGGTGGTATGAAATGTCGCGGCAGATTGAGCTGTTCGTGAAGAAGGAAAAAAATCTGAACGCGAATGTGGATTTTTATTCCGCGTCTACCTACACCACACTCGGCATCGACGTCGATCTGTTCACGCCCATCTTCGCCATCAGCCGCATCGCCGGCTGGGCCGCGCACGTGATCGAACAGCTCGACGACAACCGCCTCATCCGTCCCCGCGCGGAATACAACGGCCCCGCCTATCCGGCCAAGTACGTGCCCATCGAAAGCCGCTAAGATCCGAGCGGATATTAACAAAAATTCCGGGTGCCCCACCCTTCACGTTTTGTGAAGGATGGGAGAAAGCGCTTATCGCCGCGCCCAAAGACTCGGATCGACATGCGCAAACACGCTGTCCTGCGTTTCAATCTTCTGCAACAGCGCGTCATCCTCTTCCGTAAGCCCGTCGCCGGCTGTATGCTGCTGCCACATCTTCTCGATCGCCTGGAAGGATTCCAGATGCTCATGGAAGCGGTCTTCGGCATAATCCCGCGCTGCCTCCGTGGTAATCAAAAACTGCCAGTCGGAAGATTCCAGCAGCAACAGCTCGCGGCATAGCTGCTTCAGGATGCGCTCGCCCTGCGCATTGCCTTTCCAATGTTCGGAGCTGGCCGCATCGCGCACCGCAACCTCCGCCGGGTAGAGATATTCCCACGTCCAGCGCGTATCCGGGCTCAGCCACACTTCATGCGTGCCGTTCTTGCCCCACGATCCTTCCGGCAGCGCCAGAAATCCCTCCGGCTTGTGCCGATCGAGATATGCCGAGCAGCTGGTCAGCGCCACCGCAATGTCCGCCCGCGCCATCGTGCGCGCCACATGCTCCAGCCACAGCGGCCCTTCGAACCACCAGTGCCCGAACAACTCCGCGTCAAACGGCGAAGTCAAGATCGACGGAACCTCATCGTTGAAGCTGCCCTTCAGCGAATCGACCACCAGGCTCACATAATGCTCGGCATGCGTTTTGGTCAGCGCCGCCGCCTTCTCCGGGTAGTAGGGCGTCTTGTACGCCATGTCGATCTTCGATCCCGTCACCTGCCAGTAGCGATGCCCGCCGGGAAAGCGCTTCTTGTGAAAGTCAAGATAGTTGCCGTCGCCGGGATATCCCGCATCGCCGCTCCACACCTGCAGCCCGGTGCGCGGATCGCGCGGAAAAATCGTCACCGGCCGCCGATGCGCCCGCGGTCCATCGACAAAATACGGCTTGTACAGCGAATGAATCGGCTCCGTTGTTTCGACCGCCAGCGATGCCGCCACACCCACCGCCCCGCCGGCGCGCAGCTCATAGGGAGTAAACATCACCGACTCTTCCACCAGGTGCGTGTCGACAAAAAAGAAGTCGATCTTCGCATCTTCCAGCGGCTCTTCCACGCCCTTGCGGTCGAACGGCGGCCATGGCCTGGCGCTGCCATGCGGCGTCACCGGATAACTCCACATCCCCGCCGGCCGATACGCGCACTCCGGCAGCCAGATGCCGCGCGGATGCTGCCCAATATGCCGCTCATGCGTCGCCACACCCGTCTGCACCTGGGCGCGGATCGACTCATCGGTCCCCAGCAGCGGAAAATACCCATGCGTCGCGCCGCAGGTAATAATCTCGATCAGCCCGCGCTCCGAGGCCTCGCGAAATCCGCGGATTATATCGCCGTCCAGCGCGCGAAAATGATCCAGCGCTTCCTGGAAGTAGCTCTGCCAGTAACGCGCCGTCTCCGCCAGGTGAGGCTCGCCATTCTGGTTGAAGTAGGCTTCATCTTCCCCGGCAGCGGAAATCTTGCGCTCCAGATACTTGGGAAATTCCGCCTGGAACACCGGATGCGCCAGCTGCTCCAGCAGAATCGGCGAAATATTCAGGTTGCAATGCAGTGCAATGCCATCCTTTTCCAGCCGCGCAATCACCCGCAGCAAAGGCAGATAGGTTTCGGCCGCCGCCTCATGCAGCCACTCCAACCCATGCGGCCAGGTTCCATGATTCACCACGTACGGCAAATGCGCATGCAGCGTAAACGTCAAATAGGCAGACGGATGTTTCTGAGGCGTTTCGATCATGAATCTCCCCTATCGATCTTTTCGATGAATCTCATCGATAAACGGTTTAGATGCTGATTCGCAATGAGATGAATGGAGCCAGGCCGATTCCGCGCACGTAAGAAATTCCGCACCCTCTGCGCAGACGAACTCTACCTTCACTATATCTCGTGAAGATGAATATGCCGTGAGTGCCCGGAGTTAGGCAAATGGCGCCAGTTTGAACTCCGGGCAACCAAAACTACCGATAGCTCCGTTTTTTCGTGCACTACGACTCAACGTTTGGTCTAGCCCAAGCCAGATAGTTCTCGGATGGCCGACGATTCGGGAGTTAAATGACGAGAACCGCGTTTCTCGTCACTAAAGGGGAGTTGTGTCCCGTCTTCCATAGAGAAATATTAGTAAGCTTTTCTAGGGCGGTGTGATGAACATACTTGTTCTCAATGGTGGCTCGTCATCGATCAAATTCTCATTCTTCGCTGCTGCCGGAGAAGTTCGTCAGCCGAGCCTTCTTCTCGATGGCGAGTTAAGTGGGACCGGGACGCCGCAAGCAACGCTTGCCATCACTCAGGGAGAGCGGGCACGGGAACAGCGAGCGGTCAAAGGTGCTGATACCCCCGCTGCGGCGATCGGCATTGTGCTGGATGCTGTTCAGAGAGCAGATGCGGGTACGGTAGGCGCAGTCGGATACAGGGTGGTCCATCCCGGAGCCGAGATTCAGGACCATGTGCGCATTACGGATGAGATTTTGAAGCAGCTCGAGGCAGCAACGAGCTTTGCGCCGCTGCATGATCCGGAAGCGATTGTGATCATTCGAGAAACAATGCAGCGGATACCGGATGTTCCGCACTTCGCCTGCTTCGACACGGTATTTCATCGAACCATGCCGGCAGAGGCCAGCACGTATGCGATTCCGAAGAAGTATCGTGAGCATGGCGTGAAGCGGTATGGGTTTCATGGGTTGAGTTGCGAGTCGATCGTGCGGCAGATGCGGAACGGGGGCGCGCTGCCTGCACGCATGGTGATTGCGCACCTGGGCAGCGGGTGTAGCGTAACGGCTGTGCTGGACGGTATGTCAGTGGATACGACCATGGGTCTCACGCCGACCGGCGGCGTGGTGATGGGCACTCGGCCCGGGGACCTTGACCCCGGATTGATGCTTTATTTGTTTCGGCAGCAGCGAGGCGAGGACCCGGCGAGCGATGTGGAGGAGATGCTGAACCACAAGTCCGGTATGGTCGCGTTGACGGGACTTCCAAACGATATGAAAGATGTGCGCAAAGCGGCGGTTGAGGGGAACGAGTCGGCAATCCTGGCGCTGAAGGTGTTTACGCGCAGCGTACGGAAGGCTATCGGCGGATTCGCATGGTTGATGGGTGGCTTGGACGCGATTGTGTTTACGGGTGGCATTGGGGAACACGATGCGGCGACGCGTGCGGAGGTGCTGTCCGGGAGTGAAGTTTCGATCAATTCTTCGCTCAATGAGACAAGAGCTGACGGCATTCGCCGGATTAGTGCATCTGACTCAAAGACGGCGGTCTTCGCCGCTCCCTCCCAGGAAGATCTGGTCATCGCCCTGCATGTGAAGCGCATGGTTCAGGCAAACGCATAGAACGACAACTGAATGCCGAGGTTTGGCGTTGCACGAGGTCCAATCATGAGCACCACTGCATCGATCCCTTCTGCAGTCGTTCTTTCTGCTGATGAACAACGCAGGATGGATGCATATTGGCGGGCGTGCAATTACTTGTGTGTCGGCATGCTCTATCTGCGCGAGAACCCTCTGCTGCGCGAACCGTTGAAGCCGGAACACATCAAAAACAGATTGCTGGGACATTGGGGTTCGGACCCCGGACAGACCTTTGTATGGGTTCACCTGAACCGGTTGATCAAAAAATATGACCTTGATCTGATTTACATCTCCGGGCCGGGACACGGGGCTCCGGCGACGCTTTCGAATAGCTATCTGGAAGGCGTGTACTCCGAGGTGTATCCCGACAAGAGCGAGAACGTTGAAGGAATGCAGAAGTTCTTCAAGCAGTTTTCGTTTCCGGGTGGGATTGGGAGCCATTGCACGCCGGAGACTCCAGGATCGATTCATGAAGGTGGGGAGCTTGGGTATAGCCTGTCGCATGGTTTTGGCGCCGCGTTCGACAATCCTGACCTGATTGCAACGGTGGTCGTGGGCGATGGCGAGGCGGAGACAGGACCGCTGGCCACATCGTGGCACTCCAACAAATTCCTGAATCCGGTGCGAGACGGCGCGGTGCTGCCGATTCTGCACTTGAACGGATACAAGATTGCGAATCCGACGATCCTCGCCAGAATTACGCCGGATGAGTTGGAGAGTTTGTTTCTCGGGTATGGATGGCAGCCCTATGTAGTGGAAGGCGATGACCCGGCGGTGATGCATCCGAAGATGGCCGCGGTGATGGAACATTGCATCACGGAGATTCGCGCGATTCAGAAGAAGGCTCGCACTGCTGCTCCGGGGACGCCGGTGGAGCGGCCGCGCTGGCCGATGATCGTTCTGCGGACTCCGAAGGGTTGGACGTGCCCGAAAGAGGTCGATGGGCACAAGCTTGAGGGGTCGTGGCGTGCACATCAGATGCCGATCCTTGATCCGGTGACGAATCCAGCGCATCTGAAGCTCGTCGAAAATTGGATGCGGAGCTACAAGCCGGAAGAGTTATTCGATGACACCGGCGCATTGATTGCCGAGTTGCAGGAGATGGCGCCAAAGGGCGACCGGCGCATTACAGCAAACCCGCATGCGAACGGTGGCAAGCTGCGCAAACCGCTTAATCTGCCGGAGTTTTGCGATTATGCGGTCAAAGTAGAACAGCCTGGAAACATGCTGTTGTCGTCGACCGATACACTGGCGCATTTTCTGCGCGATGTCATGCGCAAGAACATGACGAGCTTTCGGGTGTTCGGTCCGGATGAGACTGCGTCGAACAAGCTGCAGGTAATCTACGAAGGCAGCCACGGAAAGACGTGGATGGCAAAGATGCTGCCGGAAGACGCGGACGGCGGCGACCTTTCTACCGAAGGCCGCGTGATGGAGATGCTGAGCGAGCACACGCTGGAAGGCTGGTTTGAAGGCTACGTGCTTACCGGGCGGCACGGGTTCTTTTCCAGCTACGAGGCCTTCGTGCACATCATCGACTCCATGTTCAACCAGCACGCAAAGTGGTTGGAAAAATCGAAGCTGGAGTTGCGCTGGAGAATGCCGATCTCTTCGATCAACCTGCTGATCACTTCGCTGGTGTGGCGGCAGGATCACAATGGGTTCACGCATCAGGACCCCGGATTTCTCGACATCGTGACGAATAAGAGCCCTGAAGTTACCCGGATTTATCTGCCGCCGGACGCAAATTGCTTACTGAGTGTGACCGACCACTGTCTGCGTAGTTCCGATTATGTCAACGTCATCGTGGCGGATAAAGCGGAGCATCTGCAGTACCTGACGATGCAGCAGGCAATCGATCATTGCACAAAGGGCATCGGGATATGGGACTTTGCCAGCAATGATGACGGTGTGGAACCGGATGCGGTAATGGCATGTGCAGGCGACATCCCCACCTCGGAGGCGCTCGCCGCGGTGGCGATTCTGCGCCAGCGGTGTCCCGAAGTCAAGATACGATTTGTGAATGTCGTCGACTTGTTCCGGTTGATGCCGGAGCGCGAGCATCCGCACGGCTTGTCGGAGCGGGAGTTTGACAGCTTGTTCACGACAGATAAGCCGGTCATCTTCAACTTTCATGCGTATGCCTCGCTGATTCACAAATTCACCTACAAGCGAAAGAACCACGACAACTTCCACGTGCGCGGATACAAGGAAAAGGGCAACATCAACACCCCGCTCGAACTGGCCATCTTGAATCAGGTGGACCGCTTCAATCTTGCGATCGATGTGATCGATCGTGTGCAGAAGTTGCAGGCAGCGGCTGCCCATACGAAGCAGTGGTTGCAGGACCAGATTATCGAGTGTGTGAACTACGCGCATGCGAATGGGATCGATTCGCCCGAGTCGCGAAGTTGGACCTGGCCCACAAAATCCTCATTGTGAGAAGCAAAACGGCCCCTTTCGTCGATAAGAATTCGATCGACACCGGGGGGGCCGTTTGTAGGAATGATCCACATAATCTCCCATGCAATTCAGAGGCAGTCCGTGAAGTGCCGTAAAATCTACTTCTCAGAAATTTCAGTCATTCACATCAATCTGATCCACCACCCCAAAAGGACGCCATCTCCCACGCAGGCATCTCATCTGATATGAGCCGGGCGGAAATGCGCATTGCTGCCCGTAAGTCCTTTTGCTAGTATCCAGACATTCGCGCATTCCTCCACTGCGCGTAGGAGATATGAAAATGGAACATCAGGAAACAACAGGGATCGGCTGGTTCGTCGCTGGCATCGGACTGGGCGCGTTGCTCGGCGTTTTGTTCGCTCCCAAAGCCGGCCGGGAAATTCGCGATGGCCTCATGAGCGGAGCCCGCGATAGCAAGGAATATGTTGCAGCACGCGGCAAACAGGCGCGCGATCAGATCAATTCCGTAGTCGACCGCGGCCGCGATCAAATCAACGAGTATACGGAAAAGGGCAAGGAAGTCGCCGAGAAGGGCCGCGAACGCTGGAGCGGAATCGTCGATCGCGTCGCCGGGAATCAGTCGGAAGGCGAACGTCTTCGCCGCGACGACGACCCGGAAGCCTATCGAGGGGGTACGGCTGAGAATCACTTTTAATGCATCTCATTCTCCAGGGAGCCCGGGGCGAGAACCTCGGGCCATGCCCTTGCGGACTGATTGGACGCATAGCTGGATTTTTTGAAGCTGATAACAAACTCGGCCTTTGGGTAGACCCCCGGCTTCAGCCGGGGAATACGTCATTGAAAATTTCAAGCGCTTTAGCGCCTGAGGTTCACGAAGGACGGGTTTGTCATAATCTGATTGTTGAAGTATCTGTTCGGCACATCTCAATTTTGGCGAATGTGCGTTCGGCGAATGCAAAATTTTTTGACTAACGCTGTTTTCCTACAGATGTAGACCGAAGCGAAGATCTCGACGCCGTTTTTTCCCAAGAAAAACGGCACTTCGAGACCATCTGCGGTGAACAGTAATAGGAAAACAGCTCTAGAGGCGGACGAGAATGCCAACTGGATCGACAGTATTTTTAATATTTACCGGAGTGGTTACGTTTGCCGTAGTCTTGCAGACCGTCGTCCTGCTGGCATTGCTGGCCGCAGGCAAGGTGGCCCAAAAGAAAGCGATGGAGCAGATCGACCAGCTGCGCTCCGATATGCGTCCGCTGCTCGACTCCGCCAAACAAATGGCGGATGCGGTCGAGGACATGACGCCGCGCATCCGCGCCATCGCCGTCAACGTGCATACCGTCACCGAGCGTCTGCGCGATCAGGTCGATCACATCGACAACGTGGTCGTCGATGTCAGCGGAAAAACTCGCCGCCAGGTCAGCCGCATCGACAACATGGTCACCGACACCCTCGATGCCATTGCCCAGGGCACCCGCGTGGTGCAGGACAATGTCATGTCTCCCCTGCGTCAGGTCGGCGGATGGATGTCGGCCATCCGTGCCGGCATGGACATGTTCCGCCCCAGCGAACGCCGCAGCCGCCGCTCCGACGCCCGCTCCGACGAAGATTTCATCTAGGCAAGTTCGTTAATCGCTCTGCTTGGAGCGCTCCGGGCAGGGTCGGGCCTTCAGGCCGCATATCGGTCAATGACAAACTTGGTTTTTGGGTATCCCCCGGCTTCAGCCGGGGGATAAAGTCATTGAAAATTTCTGAGCGCTTCAGCGCCTGAAGGCGACAATCCTGGTTCAGTCACGATTTGATCCCTGATCAAAGGTTATATATTTATATAACTAAATCTGGTCCTGTCCCATGAAGTTATATATTTATATAACTGATTCAGGCATGGACCGGGCTTTTTGCTCCCCGGAAATGCAAAATTGAAAATTGTATCTCACATGGAATCAACAGTTTGCAATAGAGCCGAACGAAAATGAACACCGGCATCGCAGTCGATTGCCGGTTACACCGGATAAGTCCCTGCCTGTAGCCTGTTGTTTTCGGCCCTGACTCGGCCAGAAAAAAGGACACCGAAATCGCCTTTATTTTTCAATGCGCAAACCGCTGTTTTCAAACCACATAGCAAAGCTTCGGCAATCGGATCGCGTTGGGCCCGCCAATGTTTTTAACATTCCTGTAATGTTCCACGTGGAACATTCCGCCCATAAAGCTGCCCCGGACCACAGCGTAATTTTTTGCGAATCGCCGAAACCGGCGCAAAAAACGTTTTTTGAAAAATTGAAATCGCTTTTTTTGAAAAATTGAAACAAGAATCGTGCATTCCGTTTACTTCAGCAGATTTTTCGCGATGAACAGTACATTCGCCGGTCGCTCCGCCAGCCGCCGCATAAAGTAGGGGTACCACTCCGTCCCGAACGGAATATACACGCGCATGTTGTATCCCTCCTTCACCAGCGACCGCTGCAAGTCGGTTCGGATCCCATACAACATCTGAAATTCAAAGCTGCGCTTATCCAGCCCTCGTTCCACAACAAACTGCTTCGTCGTCCGGATGATCGCTTCATCGTGCGTCGCCATACCGTGATACACGCCGCTGGTCAGCAGGATCTTCATCAGTTTCACATAGTTCGCGTCGACATCTTTCTTCTCCGGAAAGGCCAGCGTAGCCGGTTCCGCATACGCACCCTTACACAATCGAATGCGAATCTTGTCAGCCAGCAGCGCGCGAATATCGTTCTCGCAGCGAAACAGACTGGACTGCATCACCGTGCCGACACGCCCGGCATGATTCGGCATCGCATGCAGCTCGCGCGTCATATCGATCGTGGTCTGGGTATAATCCGTGCCTTCCATATCGACGCGCACAAACGTATCCGCAGCCGCGGCATGATCGACGATCTCGCACGTAATCCCACGCGCAATTTCCCGGTCGAAATCGAGTCCCATCTGCGTCAGCTTCAGGCTGACATTGGCTTCCAGCCGTCGCCGCTCGATGGCATCGAGCAGCCGGTGATACACGTCGGCGGAGCGCCGCGCCTCCGGCTCGGTATAGACATTTTCGCCCAGGCTGTCGAGCGAAACCGGAATGCCCTCCCGGTTCAGCGCCTCGGCCGCGCGCAATGCATCCTCGACCTGCATGCCGGCAATAAAACGGCTCGATAACCGCCGCCCAATGGGGGAACTCTCCGCAAAGCGGCGAAGCGGCCTGTTCTGCGAAAGCGCAATGAAAGCGGAGCGAAGAGGGGTGGAACTCATACAGGAAATTGCCTCAAGCAAACTTTCTATTGTGTCACAACCTCCATAGAAAGTTCTCAACCTGGAAGCAAAGCTTATTGCCTGAGCAAGCTAAAGAATCCAGCCGCCGCCGACCACGTCGTTGCCGTCGTAAAACACCGCCGCCTGCCCCGGCGTCACCGCGCGCTGCGCCGCGTCGAAGGTCGCCGTAACTTCTTCCTCGCCCGACATTTCGAGAGTTGCCCAAGCCGACTCATGGCGATGACGAATCTTCACCTGCACCCGCATCTGCCCATCGAGCGCGGGAATCGCGATCCAGTTCAGCCGGTTCGCCCGCAGCGTTTGCGAGAACAACTCCTCCCCGCCGCCCACGACAACTTTCTTCTCCGCTCCGTTAATCCCAATCACATACAGCGGCGATCCAGCACCCGTGCCCCGAGTATTGCCCATGCCAAGCCCCTTGCGCTGGCCCACGGTAAAGTTGTGAATGCCGCCATGCTGTCCGACCACTTCGCCGGTCGTGGTCACCAGTTCGCCGCTGGTATCCGGCATGGCCTCGCCCTGATCGGCCAGATAGGCATCGAGAAACTGCTTGTAATCCCCGCCGGGAATAAAACAGATCTCCTGCGAGTCCGGCTTGTTCGCCAGCGCCAGCCCCTGCTGCTCAGCCAGCGCCCGCACATCCGGCTTCTTGTAATTGCCCAGCGGAAACAGGCTGCGGCTCAACTGCTCCTGCGTCAGTCCGAAGAGGAAATACGTCTGGTCCTTGCTGGTATCCGCCGGCCGCTTCAAAATCCAGCGCTCGCGTGCCGGGTCATATTCATTGCGCGCATAATGGCCGGTCGCAATGCGCTCCGCGCCAATCTGTCGCGCGGTATCCAGCAGCTGCGCAAACTTCAAATGGTTATTGCAAAGCGTGCAGGGAACCGGCGTCCGTCCGCTCAGATATTCGCGCACAAACGGCTGCACCACATCCTGCTCAAAGCGGTCCTGCTGATTCACGACATAATACGGAATACCCAGATGCTCCGCCACGCGCCGCGCGTCATACACATCGTCAAGCGAGCAGCAGCGCCCCTCGGAGCTTTCCGGCATCCCCGGCCTACCGGCAAGCCTGCGCTGATTCCAAAGCTGCAGGGTCAGGCCGACAAGGTTGTAGCCCTCTCGCTTCAGCATGGCCGCAACGGTCGAGGAGTCGACCCCACCGGACATGGCAACGGCAATCGTTTCAGGTACAGACATAAAGATTCTTTCTAAATAGGTATTGTCATCGCGAGCGCAGCGCAATCGAGAAACCTGCGGTTTCGTTACCCGCGACGGTTATAACTAGGCCGAAACACCCACCGCACGCGCGGTGCTTTTGTAATAAGGCGACAATTCCCGCAGCTTCGCCACCGCCTGAGGCACAATCTCAATTGCGAAGTCGACATCCTCATCCGTCGTCAGCTTCGACAGGCTGAAGCGCAAACTCGCCCGCGCCCGCTCCGCCGGCACATGCATCGCCGTCAGCACATGCGAAGGCTCGCTCGCTCCGGAAGCACAGGCCGAGCCGCCGGAAACCGCCAGCCCCTTCAAATCGAGCGCAATCACCAGCGCCTCGCCTTCCAAATGGTCGAACCACAGGTTCGTCGTATTCGGTACACGCTGAGCATGGGAGGAATGCGCTCCCGCATCGGAAACACGCGCAAGAATCTCCCGCTCCATCCGATCCCGCAGCGTCGCCATCTTCTCCGGTGCACCTGCTTCGATTCCTTGCCGCGCAATCTCCGCCGCTTTGCCCAGCGCTACGATGCCTACAAGATTTTCCGTCCCCGCGCGACGCTGCCGTTCATGCGTGCCGCCATACATCAGTGGCTCAATCTTCGTGTCTTTGCGGACAAACAAAACGCCCGTGCCCTGCGGCGCATGCATCTTGTGGCCGGAGATCGAAAGCAGATGGCAGCCGATCTTCTCCACATCGAGCGCCAGCTTGCCCGCAGCCTGCACCGCGTCGGTATGGAATTGCACCCCACGGTCAGCGGCAATCGCCCCGATTTCTTCGATCGGCTGAATCGCCCCGGTCTCATTGTTCGCCATCATTACGCTGATCAGCCGCGTATTCGGCCGGATCGCCCGCCGCACGTCGTCTGGATCGACGACGCCTTCCGTATTAACCGGCAGAAACGTAACTTCGCGCCCACACTCCGCCAGTCGTTCGGCGGCGTGGATTACGGCATGATGCTCAATCTGCGTCGTGATGACATGATCGCCCGCCCTGGTCGCGCCGAACAGCGCCAGATTGTCGCTCTCCGTGCCGCCGCTGGTAAACACAATCTCCGCCGGACGGCAATGCAGAAATGCCGCCACACTCATGCGCGCCTGCTCGACCGCTCCCCGGGCACGCTGGCCGAAAGAATGGACCGAGCTGGCGTTGCCGAAGCGTTCCATAAAATACGGCTGCATCGCCTCGAAAACTTCCGGCAAGAGCGGCGTCGTCGCATTGGCATCCATGTAAACCCGGTGCATGGCCACAAGAACTCTCCTGAATTTATTGTACGGCGGAAGGTAGGAGCACGCTGATCGGTATACTGGCTGCAATTGCGGGAGGCGCTATGTTTGAACTGCTGCAACCGATACATCTGATTCCCTTGCTTGTCGTGGCGGCGGGAGTTTTTCTGGTTTTTCGCGTTCTCTGGCGGCTCGGCTCAAGGCTGAAATAAGCCGTTACTACGGCAAAAACTGCGCCACCTGTTCCCGCTTTGGTGGAGGGGTCAGCCAGCTCACCACAAATAAGCAGATCAGCGAGGCCAACAACGCCGGAAAGATTGCATCTCGCCGCGCAATCGCTGCCGGCAGGTGATGCCGCACAAAATCCGTATCCCAGAACACAGTCACGAACGTGCCCGCCGCAATGCAGGAAACCGCGCCTTGCGAATTGATGCGCCGGGAATAAAACGCCGCCAAAATCACCGGCGTCAGCGCGGCAGAATAAATCGTGTATGCATAGAGCGCTTTTTCCAGAATCGACTGCGTATACGCCCCCTGCACCAGCGCCCAGATGCCCAGCCCCACCACCATCAGCCGCGAAGTTAACAGAATCGTCTTGTTGCTCGCATCGCGCTTGATGTAGCGAAGAAATACGTCGTTGACAAGGTTGGTTGCCGGCGAAAAAAGATAGTTATTCGCGGTGGAAATCACCTTGGCAAACACCGCGCCCAACAACAGAGCGCCCAGCATCGCCGGCAGTCCGTGCCGCGCCGTGTACGCGATAATTTCACGCGGCCGCTCGGCTACTTCACCAGTCTTGTAGAGCGCCGATCCAATCACCGCAATGGCAACGATGATCGTCTCCAGAATCACCGTGCCGATGATCCATCCCACCACGGCAATGCTCGCGTCCCGTTCCGACTTCGCAGAAAAGAATTTCTGATACATCGCCTGGTTGCCCAGCATCAGCAGCATCGTCGGCAGAAAAAATTCCATTGCCCGCGCAAAGCTGATGGAGCCGAGAACCCTAAAGTGGTCGGCTGGAAGTCTCGCATGCAGGCCTGCGACTCCTCCAGCATGATGCAGCAGAATCGGAATCGAAATCACCAGCGCCACCGTCACCAGCAGCCCGATGGCAACATCCATATAAGCAACCGATGCCATCCCAGCTAGCGCCGTAAATACAATCACGAAGGCTGCAATGATATACATCCCCATCGTGCTCGTGATCGCCGTGGGGAAAATCAGGTGCAGAATGTCGCCGCCGCCGCGTAGCTGATAGCTGGCAATCGCCGTGTACGCAAACAGAATTGCGATTACGCCCAGCACGCGCGCCGTCTGGTTGTAGCGTGCCTCCAGCAGATCGGGAATGGTGAACTGCGCAAATTTCCGCGCGCGCGGCGCAATGAAATAGATCAGCAGCAGCCCGGCCCATCCCCCCGCCGGCTGCCACAGTGCGGCAAAGCCATTGCGATACGCATTCTCCGCGCCGGCAAACAGGGAGCCAGCGCCGATCCAGGAAGACAGCAGCGTAAATACCAGCACAAAAGCCGGCAACGAACGACCCGCAACCAGATAGTCCGCCTTGGTTTTGACGCCGCGTAGCTGCGAAAGGGAAACCGCCAGCAGCACCAGCACAACCACGCCGAGAACCCAGGCATACAGCCCAGCATGCAGCAATGACATTTATAAAACTCGCGCAGAAGAAGATAGGGAACGGATCAGTGTACTGGAGCCGGGGAACGGCTGTTATTCTGCCCGATTTCGCGCGCCGAAAATCGCCGTGCCGACGCGGACGACGGTGGCCCCTTCTTCAATCGCAACCGGAAAATCGTGCGACATCCCCATGGAAAGTTCATCGAGCGCAACATGCGGATAGCGCTGTGTTAGAGAATCCCTCAACACGCGCAGACGCCGAAAATACGGACGCGCTTCTGCGGGGTTTTCTGCGTACGGCGGAACCGTCATCAGGCCCCGTGGCCGCAGGTTCGTGAAGTCCGGCATCCGCTCCAGTATTTCGTCCAATACTGAGGAATCCGGATCGAACCCATGCTTCGATTCCTCAACGCTCAGTTTGATCTCAATCAGGAGCGGCAAGGTTTTCCCCGCTTGTTCCGCAGCCTGATCAAGCCGCTCGGCCAGACGAAGGGAATCCACAGAATCGATGGCGTCGAAAATTTGCGCCGCGCGCGCTACCTTGTTCGACTGCAGCGGACCAATCAAATTGAATTGCGCGCGCATCTCGCCGTTGAACATTCCCGCAGCGCCCAGCGCATCCTGCTTGCCCGCAAACTCCTGCACGCGATTTTCGCCGAACAGACGAAGGCCTGCGGCATAGGCTTCGAGAATCGCCTCCGCTGAATGCATTTTTGAAACTGCCATCAGCCGCACGCTCTCGCGTGAACGGCCCGCTTGGCGGCAAGCCGCGGCGATCTGTTGCTCCACCTGCGCAATGTTTTCCGATATCGCCATAAACTCCGCGGCAGAAATCAGCGCCCATGCTCTTCCAGAAATTTCTCCACTTCCAGCGCCGCCATGCAGCCGCTTCCCGCCGCGGTAATCGCCTGACGATAGCGCCGGTCCTGCACATCGCCGCACGCAAACACCCCCGGCACCCGCGTAAACACATTGTTATGGGTGCGAATATATCCGTCGTCGTCGAGATCGATCTGGCCAACGAACATCTTCGCGTTCGGCACATGGCCGATGCCGAGAAACATAGCACTCACCGGCAGCAAGGAAGTCTGCTGCGTAGCCAGATTTTTCAGTTTCAGCCCGGTCACGTCTTTCTGCTCCACACCCAGCACTTCTTCGACAGCCGTATTGGTCAAGAATTTGATCTTGTCGTGCGCCATGGCGCGCTCCAACATAATCTTCGAAGCGCGAAAATGTTCGCGACGATGAATCAGTGTCACCTTGCTGGCGAATCGCGTCAGGAACAACGCTTCTTCCATCGCCGAATCGCCGCCGCCGATGACGGCGATTTCTTTGCCTGCGAAAAAGAATCCGTCGCACGTCGCGCAGCTGCTCACGCCATGTCCAATCAGAGCCTGCTCGCTCGGCAGCCCCAGCCAGCGTGCCGAAGCTCCGCTGGCGACGATCAACGTACGCGTATGAAGCACATCTTTGCCGACATGCAATTGAAACGGTCGTTTCGACAGATCGATGCTGGTCAGATGTCCCAGCTGGAAATCCGTTCCGAAGCGTGAGGCCTGCATGCGCATATTCTCGATCAACTGGGGCCCCTGGATGCCCTCCGGCCAGCCGGGAAAATTCTCGACTAGTGTGGTAATCGAGAGCTGACCGCCCGGCTCATGGCCTTCCAGCACCAGCGGTTTCAGGTTGGCGCGGGCCGCGTAGATCGCCGCAGTCAGGCCGGCGCATCCAGTTCCGACAATGATTGTGTCACGAGTTTCGTCTGTCATAATTCTGTCCATAGTGTATCGGGAGTTGGAGGAAATATGATTGGCAAACCCGACACCAACGAGAAGATGATGCATTGTCCATTATCGATGCATCCAATGGGGTAAGGAGCGTGCAGGCATGGTAGAAAACGTTCGCAGGAGCGCCGCTCGTCCACGCGTGGTCGTCATCGGCGCAGGCTTTGCCGGTATCCACGCTACCAAACGTCTGGCTGGCAAGCCCGTCAGCGTGACGTTGATTGACCGCCGCAATCACCATACTTTTCAACCTTTGCTCTATCAAGTCGCGCTGGCCGCGCTTTCGCCCGGAGACATCGCCCAGCCAATCCGTACCATCTTTCGCGATCAGCCCAATATCGACATTCTGATGGACGAAGTCATCGCCGTCGATTCGGCAGCGAGATCGGTCCACCTGCGCAGCGGCGCTCAATTGGACTACGACTATCTCATTGTCGGCACCGGCGCCACGCATTCCTATTTCGGCCACGAGGAATGGGCTCCGCTTGCGCCTGGATTGAAGACCGTCGAAGATGCGATCGAAATTCGCCGCCGCGTGTTGCTTGCTTTCGAGCTGGCCGAGCGGCAGAAACTCGAACAAGGCTGGTATCCGCCGCTGAATTTCGTCATCGTCGGCGGCGGCCCGACAGGCGTTGAGTTGGCCGGAGCTATCTCCGACATTTCAAAAATCTACATGCGCCAGGAGTTTCGCCACATCGATCCGGCCAGCGCCCAGGTGATTCTGCTCGAAGGCTCTCCGCGCGTGTTGGGGAGTTATCCTGAAGATCTTTCCCGCAAGGCACGTCAGCAGCTGGAGAAGCTCGGCGTCCAGGTGCGCACCGGTGTTCACGTCACAGATATCCAACCCGGCTACGTGATCGGCAACGGAGAAAAAATCGAATCCGTGGTAACGCTCTGGGCTGCGGGCGTGCAGGCCTCACCGTTGGGGAAGATGCTCGATGTGGAGATGGACAAGCGCGGCGGCATCGTCGTCGACGAACATCTGAATCCCGCCGGTCATCCGGAGATTTTCATCTGCGGCGATCTCGCCCACGTCGTTGAAAACGGCAGGCTGATTCCCGGAGTGGCGCAGCCAGCGATGCAGATGGGCGATCACGCCGCGCGCGAAATTCTTGCCGATCTGGCCGGAAAGCCGCGGACAAAGTTTCACTATTTCGACAAGGGCGATATGTCGACTATCGGCCGCCATGCCGCCGTCGCTCGCGTGGTCTGGCCGTTTCATGCCGACCTTGCCGGCTTTCCGGCATGGATGGCGTGGCTGGTTGTCCATATTTATTTTTTGATCGGGTTCCGCAATCGCACTCTTGTCATGCTGCAGTGGACGTGGATGTATTTCGGCCTCTCCGGCGGTCCGCGCCTGATCACCGGCAGCCAGAAACTGCCCGGCTGGGCTGTTTTGACGGATGCGCAACCGCCGGCGAACGGACATCAACTCGACGCCAATTCTCCCGGCGCAGTGGAAACGCCAGTCGCGCAGTGATGTGCGTACTTTAAAATCCGCGACAGCTTGTGCGCGTAGAAGGAGAGCGTATGAAAATTGGAGTGATTGGATCGGGACACGTCGGCGGCACTGTCGGGACGCGTTGGGCGCAGAATGGCCACACTGTTGTGTTCAGCTCGCGAAATCCTCAGTCGGACGCGATGAAAGAGTTGCTGGCAAAGAACTCCGGCAACGCAAAGGCGGCAACCGTCGAAGAGGCGGTCGAGTCAAGCGATATTTTATTTCTCGCCACTCCCTGGCCGGCTACCCAGCAAGCGCTCGAAGAGGCGGGAAATTTGAACGGCAAGATTTTGATCGACGCCGTTAACCCAGTACTACCTGATCTGAGCGGCCTCGAGTGCGGCACCAGTACCTCGGCTGGAGAAATGATCGCCACATGGGCGCGGGGCGCGAAGGTCGTGAAGGCGATGAACACCGTCGGCTACAACATCATGGACAATCCATCGTTTGGCGCGGATCGGCCTGCGATGTTTTATTGTGGTGACGATCCGGAAGCGAAGCAGACGGTAAAGTCTCTGGTGGATGAACTAGGTTTCGAAGCACTGGATGCAGGACCATTGAAACAGGCACGCGTGCTGGAACCATTCGCGCTGCTCTGGATATCGCTGGCGTATCCACAAGGGTTTGGTCGCGAAATCGCATTCAAGCTCCTGCGGCGTTGACAGAACTGCCGCTGAAACGTTTAAGACTGGGAGCTTCGGTCGGCGCCATTTCAGACAATGTCCTAATCTGCCGCAGGCAATCGTAAAGTTTGATAGTCCTGTCCCGTTTCCCTGCACAATGCCTCGACGACAAATTCATGATCGTGCCGCTGCGGCAATCCGGAAACGGTAATCGAGCCCACCACGCCAACATTGGCCACGCGAATGGGAAAACTGCCTCCATGCGCGGCGTATTTACGGAATGGCA
This sequence comes from Acidobacteriaceae bacterium, assembly GCA_965276585.1. Taxonomy (GTDB): domain Bacteria; phylum Acidobacteriota; class Terriglobia; order Terriglobales; family Acidobacteriaceae; genus JAKAAZ01. Next base: position 185,751 of record CBDIAZ010000001.1, read on the forward strand.
ATCCATACCGCTCGATCAGGCTGGTCTTTTTCTGCTCCATCTCCAGCCCCATGGCGTAGGAACTGCGATGAAAATGTGCCACCACGTTCCCTTTGCGGCACGCCCAGTCCGCATTGTTCGGCGTCGTTCCCGTTAGCGCTGTGTAAAACATCTGTTCTCCAAAGCGCCGAATATCGATGACCAGCGCAAGTTGGCGTGCCACCGCCAACTCCCGCAATCCCATTCCAATCCGCCATGCAACGTCGTGATCGAAACGCCGCAAAACCAGCGCCTCTTCCTGCAGAGCAATCTTCAAAAGGTCATCCTCGAGAACCATCGAAATTTCTCCCTTGCAGTGGTTATAGTATTTTTCCCGATAGAAAAAGGCGGCTGGATGGCCGCCTTTCTGTGCGATCTGTTTGGATGTCTCTTACGCCGATACGGTCTCGCTCACATCCACCTTGACCGGCGTCAGCCAATTGAACCGATCCGCGCGTTTGCCGCTGGCGATGCCGAAAAACTCCGCCGCAATCTGTTTCGTAATTGGGCCTGCCTTGCCGTCTTTAATCAAGATGCGATCGATCGAACGGATCGGCGTAACTTCCGCCGCCGTGCCGGTGAAAAACACTTCGTCGGCAATGTACAGCAATTCGCGTGGAATCGTCTGCTCTATCACCGGAATTCCCATATCACGCGCCAGGGTCAGTACGGATGCCCGCGTAATTCCCGCCAAGACCGAGCTGCCCAGAGAGGACGTCATCAGTTGACCCCTGTGCACCAGGAAGAGATTTTCTCCCGAGCCTTCCGACACATAGCCGTTGGTATCGAGGCCAATGCCCTCGTCATAGCCGTTAGTCGAAGCTTCCATGCGGATCAGCTGCGAATTCATGTAATTCGCGCCGGCCTTCGCCAGCACAGGCAGCGTGTTTGCCGCCATGCGGTTCCAGGAGGAAATGCAGACATCCGCGCCATGTTCGCCGGAGACATATTTGCCCCAAGGGAAATTGCCGATATATACCTCGATCGGATTCTTGTGCGGACTCACGCCCAACTCGCCATACCCGCGGAACGCAATCGGGCGAATGTAGCAAGGCGCAACCCCGTTCACCTCCACCGTCTCCACCACCGCCTGGTTCAACTGCTCCAGGGAATAGGGAAGGTCCATGCGGTAAATCTTCGCCGAATCCAGCATCCGCTGCATGTGGTCGTCGAGCCGGAAAATAGCCGCGCCCTGCTCCGTCTTGTAGCAGCGGATGCCTTCAAAAATCGAAGAGCCGTAGTGGATCACATGCGACATCACGTGGATGTGCGCCTGTTCCCAGGCGATCAGTTTTCCGTTGTGCCAGATATGCTTGGTGGGCTCAAGAGGCATAGTGCGGTTCTCCTTGGTTCAAACGAACCTCTCATTATATCGGGGAGTACGGCATCCGCGAATCATTCTCAACGCGTTCAAGGCAAATTTGCCGTTGTAAGGAGGAAGAAGAGCGAAGGGAACAGCGGATCGGCGATCTTACGCTTCAGCGGAAATCCAGACCGAAGCAGCGCCTGTAACTTCTTTCAGCAAATAAAAATTTGGTTCACCCGCGGGTACCAGATTTTTTGATCCCATCCAGGTCAATCGTTTTCCAGTCGCCGCGTTCAATGCCTGCGCGAATCTGTTTCGCCGTCCAACCTTTATGGGTCATGCGATAGGCGTAGACCTCTTCCTTCGCGCACACGTCGCATTCGGCGCCGTGCAGACCCGTAAAGCAACTCCGGAGACTCGTGTGGCCAAGCGCTCGATCACAACGGCAATAACAGGGAAGCTGATACAGCACTTTTGGGATCTTCTGGGCTTCCTTATATACCTCTACCTGCCAGGGATATTGGAAATTCGGCCCGGTCAACTGGCTGCCATGCAGGATGGGCGGCTCGACTGCGGCAGTCGTTGGAGCGGAAGCATGGAATGCCGGGATATCGACCGTGGGATCGGTCCACTGCGCATTTCCGGCAACGCAAAGCATGGCGATGGCGAGGGTGATCCAAAAACGGAGTCGCATACCTCTACAGACTACCGAAGAGTTTCTAAAGATGCACGCCGCTCTTCCGCCAACGATTGGCACGGAGGTAAATATGCCGGCGTGACCGAGAAATGTCATTCCAGCAAGCTACGCAGCTGAAAGACCGCGATTTCTACACAGAACAGCACAGTTTTAGGCGCGTAAGCTTCAACAAAACGCACACAACCCACCAGATTACTTTATGACATTAGTAATCTAACTCGTATCTAGACCGATATGCTCTTTTTGCATCTCAGAAGTAAGCCAGATACGCGGGTTGGCGCGAAGATAACCCACGTGCCTGTCGTCGCAAGTTATAGGCTTCGCCCAACACGTAGTTGGAGTACACTCTCAGAAAACTAAATTAAAAGTATATCTCCTATGTTTGACTTTACCTCCCTGCCGGATCTGCTGGCGCTTGCGGTTCTCGTGTTTGTTTTCTGGTCAATCCTGCGCAGCCGCGTGGGCGGCCAGTTGCACGCGTGGCTGCTGGGATGGGTTTTCATTCTGCTGCATTTTGCCGTGGGACTATTTGGCGGACGGCCTGGCGATCTGCAGAATTTTGTGCAATGCGTCGCTGCCATCATGCTCTTCCTGGGCGGCGTGGCATTCATCTATGCCGCAGGCGGCGGCAACTGCACCCAACGGCTGCGCTGGATCACGAGCATCGGACTGCTTGCGGCCATTCTCTATATTGTCCTCGACTCCTACAGCGTTGCGGTTCACGGAGCGTATTACACCGTCGCAGCGATCATGTTTGCCTCCGGCGCCGCGATGTTTATTCCTGATGCCGAACGGCCTCCCGACGGCCATCGGCACCGGACCATGGCCGCGTGGGTGCTGCTGCTGGCCGTGGCGCTGGCATGGCTGGCGCATCGCGGACAGCAGGACTACGGACCAGATTGCATTTTCTTCGTCGTCTATCTGCTGGCCGGCATTCAATACTGGAGGAACTTTCCCCGCCGCACCACAGGCTCCCTGACCGCTGTCGGCGGATTCATCGTCTGGGCCTGCGTCTTTCCCATCGCAGTATCGCTGCAGATTTTCGCGCCGCAAATTCACGTCCAGTCCTCGGTCTGGAATATCCCCAAATACATCGTCGCCATCGGAATCCTGCTCACATTGCTGGAGAAGGAAATTCACCGCACGGAACATCTCGCGTTGCATGACCCGCTCACCGGCCTGCCCAATCGCCGCCTGCTCGACGATCGCCTGACCAAAGCTGTGGAACGAGCCGAGCGGAATGAAGGCCGGGTCGCCGTTCTGCTGATCGATCTCGACAGCTTCAAACAGATCAACGACACCTACGGCCACGCCGTCGGAGATGAAGTCCTGCGCGTGGTCGCTACCCGCCTGCAGATGCGCGTTCGCAAAGCCGACACGATCGCCCGCACCGGCGGCGATGAATTTGTCGTGGTCGTTTCGGACCTGTTGCAGCCCCACGGCGCGGAAGTGTTGGCCGGAAAACTCATGGCCGATCTCAACGAGCCTATCGTGATGGAAGCCGTCAATCTCCGTCCGTGCGCCAGCATCGGCGTCGCCATTTATCCGGACGACGCACAGACAGCCGAAGCGCTCTGCGAAAAAGCGGATCTTTCCATGTACGACCAGAAACGTCGCGACCGGTAGTACATACGTCTGGGAGGCCAGCGAATGCTCAATATACGCAATGCTCACTTGTGCTTTTTGGCGGAGGGTGAGATGGATTCAAGCTGGAAATCGCATCCGGCAAAAAAGACGGCACGAACGGTAATTTGCTCGTGCCGGGAGGCCAGTGACGCAACTTGCGAGAGTGGAGCGCATATCCTGAATCAGGGGGCGCAACATCATCTCTCTATGGCTATATGATGCCACAGAACATATACGGATGCGAGAAAAAATCACATTTTTCATATATTTTTTTTGATTCCAATACGGAATCCCATAGAAACCGAGTTTCAATTCCGGTGCAAGTGAGGGCCAAGCTCTTGTACGTGTTGATTCTAAATGTACATATTGATTTTATGAAGTTTTGCAGGCTGAGAAGAGTTACTCTGATCCAACTGCTTCCCCAAAGACTTGATCGAGCACGAAACAGGATCGGGCAGAGGGATGCCATCGGAACTCCATGGGAGAGAATATGAAATTTCGAGATCGCAAAATCACCGCAGACCCTGAGTTTCCTCTAGAGTCGACGGACGAAATCCTGGCACTGGATACAAATTCCATCTCGTTTGGGCGCAGTCGCTGGTCGACCGCGTTTCTCGTGGTCGGGTCCGCCCTGCTTGGCGCTACGGCGATTGCGTTCTGGAATCGCCGCACCATTGCCAGCATGCGCTCCCAGATCCAGTCCGGAATTGTCTCCGCAGTTCCACCCCGGCATACGGACGAAGAGATTTTCTAATATTTTAAGTACAGGATTGGAACTGGAAAATTCAGCACCCAGCAAGACCTGCTTCCGGCCTACCTCCTTGTCGTGTCCTGTTTTTCAACAGATACAATTCCTTTTCAACAACCCAGAACTTGCACAGCAAGCCGAACGCGTGTAGTCTCACTACTGGGCGAGGACATTCCGCCGCCCCATCTAGAGCAGAACAGCCAATCAGCACGGGTCTTGTTCGCGACTGCCGTCGATAGAGATAGCAAAGATGAAACGCTACTTCCTTGGAATCTGCTTTTTCTGAGCAGCAGGGAAGAGCGATGAAAATTGTCATCGTGTGAGAGATTGCGCGAGGCATGCGGAACGGAACGCGGCGGCGCAGCCGGATGATGCAACGGGAATTGAAAAAGTTGTTTCATCGGATGTTGACAAGCGTGTCCGATTTTTGATAGTCTGGTTTGGTCGCGCTAAAAACGGACAGAATCGCTGAGAGGTAGGATTTCCAGTGATTTCCGGATTAAAAAGCGCGCAAAGTTCGAGGACCTACCGGAATCATCCGGTAGCTCGATCCCAAAAGAAATCGCTCAGGCGAAGCTTCTTAAGGATCTTTGACAATTGGTTGAATATGCCAGTCGTGAGATGACGATGAAGTTGTGGTTTAGTCATTCTCACTAGTTACAAACTTCGCAGCCTTTCGAGCGCTGCGAGGTAGCATCTTGCTCTTCGACCTCCGTCGAATCAAGATGCGTCAGGTTACAAACGAGAGTTTGATCCTGGCTCAGAATCAACGCTGGCGGCGTGCCTAACACATGCAAGTCGAACGAGAAAGTGGAGCAATCCATGAGTAAAGTGGCGCACGGGTGAGTAACACGTGACTAACCTACCTTTTCGTGGGGGATAACCTAGGGAAACCTGGGCTAATACCGCATAATACCTACGGGTCAAAGCAGCAATGCGCGGATAGAGGGGGTCGCGGTCGATTAGTTAGTTGGCAGGGTAATGGCCTACCAAGACTGTGATCGATATCCGGCCTGAGAGGGCGCACGGACACACTGGAACTGAAACACGGTCCAGACTCCTACGGGAGGCAGCAGTGGGGAATTTTGCGCAATGGGGGAAACCCTGACGCAGCAACGCCGCGTGGAGGATGAAGTCCCTTGGGACGTAAACTCCTTTCGATCGGGACGATAATGACGGTACCGGAAGAAGAAGCCCCGGCTAACTTCGTGCCAGCAGCCGCGGTAATACGAGGGGGGCAAGCGTTGTTCGGAATTATTGGGCGTAAAGGGTGCGTAGGTGGTTCGGCAAGTCTTGTGTGAAATCTTCAGGCTCAACTTGAAGTCTGCACAAGAAACTGCCGGGCTTGAGTATGGGAGAGGTGAGTGGAATTTCCGGTGTAGCGGTGAAATGCGTAGATATCGGAAGGAACACCTGTGGCGAAAGCGGCTCACTGGACCATTACTGACACTGAGGCACGAAAGCTAGGGGAGCAAACAGGATTAGATACCCTGGTAGTCCTAGCCCTAAACGATGATCGCTTGGTGTGGCGGGTATCCAACCCTGCCGTGCCGAAGCTAACGCGTTAAGCGATCCGCCTGGGGAGTACGGTCGCAAGGCTGAAACTCAAAGGAATTGACGGGGGCCCGCACAAGCGGTGGAGCATGTGGTTTAATTCGACGCAACGCGAAGAACCTTACCTGGGCTCGAAATGTAGTGGACCGGGGTAGAAATATCCCTTCCTAGCAATAGGCTGCTATATAGGTGCTGCATGGCTGTCGTCAGCTCGTGTCGTGAGATGTTGGGTTAAGTCCCGCAACGAGCGCAACCCTTATCTCCAGTTGCCATCATTTAGTTGGGCACTCTGGCGAAACCGCCTCGGATAACGGGGAGGAAGGTGGGGATGACGTCAAGTCCTCATGGCCTTTATGTCCAGGGCTACACACGTGCTACAATGGCCGGTATAAACCGCTGCAAACCCGCGAGGGGGAGCTAATCGGAAAAAGCCGGCCTCAGTTCGGATCGCAGTCTGCAACTCGACTGCGTGAAGCTGGAATCGCTAGTAATCGCAGATCAGAATGCTGCGGTGAATACGTTCCCGGGCCTTGTACACACCGCCCGTCAAATCACGAAAGTGGGTTGCACTAGAAGCCGGTGCGCTAACCGCAAGGAAGCAGCCGTCCAAGGTGTGATTCATGATTGGGGTTAAGTCGTAACAAGGTAGCCGTAGGAGAACCTGCGGCTGGATCACCTCCTTTCTAATAGAGAACGTCATGGCACGCTCTCACTTCCGCGATTGCGGACTTGCTTTCGGGTAAGCGTGAGCGCGATGTTGCCATGTACCCCTTCACGAATGTCCTGACAGGAGTGAGGGGAGCTTGAACTAAGCCCTCTATTCTTCACGAAATCAACATCGATGGTCAGAAGCGGCATAGCTGCTTCGCGTATTCAGCCAAGTCCTCGAAGGATTCACTCCAGAACGAGTTCGAGTACACGCATTCGCATTCGAGCCGCGCATTTTGGGTTTCTGCCAAATCGCACGATTCAATGTGGGCCTGTAGCTCAGTTGGTTAGAGCGCACCCCTGATAAGGGTGAGGTCGGTAGTTCGAATCTACCCAGGCCCACCACGTTTCATGGGGCTGTAGCTCAGCTGGGAGAGCACCTGCTTTGCAAGCAGGGGGTCACCGGTTCGATCCCGGTCAGCTCCACCAAGTTTTCGTAACGTAATTAACGTAATAAGGATTCCGCCAGAAGCTGGATGCTTATCGCTCGAATGAGTGAAACAAGCATCGAGCTTCGGGCAAGTCCGACAATGGATAAAGTCCGATGCGCCTCAGGGCGCAGCGCTCCGCGCGAGCGTCGAAGATATTTGACAACAGGATAGATTGGGTAGTTGTAACTACAAGGCTGAGCCGTATTTTCGCGCAAGCGGAAGTACGAGCGAAGTTGAGTGTCTTTAGATATTAGGGTGTGACGCATGATTGCTAAATGCAAGCAGTGCCGTCACCAGGCGAATAACAGAAATTAGCTGATCGCAGCGAATCGCTGTGGGAAGTTAATTTTATGGTCAAGCTACTAAGGGCGCACGGTGGATGCCTTGGCAGAAACAGGCGATGAAGGACGTGGTCAGCTGCGATAAGCTCCGGGGAGCCGCAAACAGGCGTTATATCCGGAGATCTCCGAATGGGGAAACCCACGGCGGTAAAACCGCCGTATGGCCCGCTGAATACATAGGCGGGTACAAGCGAACCCAGGGAAGTGAACCATCTCAGTACCTGGAGGAAAAGAAAGAAATCTCGATTCCGAAAGTAGTGGCGAGCGAAATCGGAACAGCCCAAACCCGTTGCATTTCGGTGCGGCGGGGGTTGTAGGGTCCGCAACAGTAGAGTTACCAATCCAGCCATTAGTCGAATCCTTTGGAAAGAGGATCCATAGAGCGTGACAGGCGCGTAGACGAAAATGGACTGGACTCGAAGCGGATACCTGAGTAAGGCGGGGCACGTGAAACCCTGCTTGAATCTACGGGGACCATCCCGAAAGGCTAAATACTTGTTTCTGACCGATAGTGAACCAGTACCGTGAGGGAAAGGTGAAAAGTACCCCTGCGAGGGGAGTGAAAAGTACCTGAAACCGTGTGCCTACAAGCAGTGGGAGGGCTATGCTCCGCAAGGAGAATGCCTGACCGCGTGCCTATTGCATAATGAGCCGGCTAGTTATTCTTGTCAGCAAGGTTAAGCGTGAGCGAGCCGCAGCGAAAGCGAGTCTGAATAGGGCGTTCAGTTGGCAGGAATAGACGTGAAGCGGGATGATCTACCCTTGGCCAGGTTGAAGGTGGGGTAACACCCACTGGAGGACCGAACCGGTGTTTGTTGAAAAAAGCTCGGATGAGCTGAGGGTAGGGGTGAAAGGCTAATCAAATTCCGTGATAGCTCGTTCTCTCCGAAATAGCTTTAGGGCTAGCCTCGGATGATTTGCGACGGTGGTAGAGATATGGATGGACTAGGGGGCTTTCCGGCTTACCGAATCCAACCAAACTGCGAATGCCGTTGACAACCAGTCCGGGAGTCAGACAGTGGGGGCTAAGCTTCATTGTCGAGAGGGAAACAGCCCAGACCGCCTGCTAAGGTCCCCAAATTACAGTTAAGTGGGAAAGGAAGTCGGAACGCCCAGACAGCCAGGAGGTTGGCTTAGAAGCAGCCATCCTTTAAAGAAAGCGTAATAGCTCACTGGTCAAGCGGTCCGGTGCCGACAATATAACGGGGCTAAAACTGTATACCGAAGCAGCGGATGCACACCTATGGTGTGCGTGGTAGGAGAGCATTCTCAAGCGCGTGAAGTCAGACCGAAAGGACTGGTGGATGTGTGAGAAGAGACCCTGCCGGCATAAGTAGCGATAACGGAGGTGAGAACCCTCCGCGCCGAAAGTCTAAGGTTTCCTGAGGAAGGTTAATCCGCTCAGGGTTAGGCGGTCCCTAAGGCGAGGCCGAAAGGCGTAGTCGATGGACATCCGGTTAATATTCCGGACCTCCCATGATTTCGTTATACGAAGGGGTGACGCAGAAGGATACGCAGGACCCTCTATGGCTATAGGGTTCGATGCGCGTAAGGTGGTTCGTCCAGGCAAATCCGGGCGAGCATAACACTGAGGCGCAAAGCAGTAGGCCGAATGGCCGAAAGCTGCCGATTCCACGCTGCCGAGAAAAACCTCTAAGGAGAGATCAGGGGAACCGTACCACAAACCGACACAGGTAGACGAGGAGAATATCCAAAGGCGCTCGAGTGAAGGCTTGTTAAGGAACTCGGCAAATTAAACCCGTAACTTCGGGAGAAGGGTTGCCCCACTAGCGTGAAAGCGCGAAGGGGTCGCAGTGAATTGCATACGGCGACTGTTTAACAAAAACACAGGTCTCTGCTAAGTCGAAAACGACGTATAGGGGCTGACTCCTGCCCGGTGCCGGAAGGTTAAAGGGAGAGGTTAGGGCGCAAGCTCGAAGCTTTGAACTGAAGCCCCGGTGAACGGCGGCCGTAACTATAACGGTCCTAAGGTAGCGAAATTCCTTGTCGGGTAAGTTCCGACCTGCACGAATGGAGTAACGATCGTATGACTGTCTTAACGAGTTGCTCGGCGAACTTGTAGTACCGGTGAAGATGCCGGTTACCCGCAGCTAGACGGAAAGACCCCGTGCACCTTTACTATACCTTTACTATGAATTATGGTTCTTGCTGCGCAGAATAGGTGGGAGGCTTTGATCTCGGACTCTTGGGTTCGAAGGAGCCAACTGTGAGATACCACCCTGCGAGTGCTGTGATTCTAACCTGCTTCCGTAATCCGGAAGAGGGACATAGTAAGGCGGGTAGTTTGACTGGGGCGGTCGCCTCCTAAATTGTAACGGAGGCGCGCGAAGCTACACTCAGACTGTTTGGAAATCAGTCGTCGAGTGCAAAGGCATAAGTGTGGTTAACTGTGAGACCTACAAGTCGAGCAGATGCGAAAGCAGGCCTTAGTGATCCGGTGGTTCTGTATGGAAGGGCCATCGCTCAACGGATAAAAGGTACGCCGGGGATAACAGGCTGATCATTGCCAAGAGTTCATATCGACGCAATGGTTTGGCACCTCGATGTCGGCTCATCGCATCCTGGAGCTGTAGAAGGTTCCAAGGGTTAGGCTGTTCGCCTATTAAAGCGGTACGTGAGCTGGGTTCAGAACGTCGCGAGACAGTTCGGTCCCTATCTGCTGTGGGCGTAGGAGATTTGAAGAGGGCTGTCCTTAGTACGAGAGGACCGGGATGGACGAACCTCTTGTGTTCCAGTTGTCCTGCCAAGGGCACGGCTGGGTAGCGAAGTTCGGTTGTGATAACCGCTGAATGCATATAAGCGGGAAGCACGCTCTAAGATGAGATCTCCCAACCCAAAAGGGAAATGAAGGGCCCAGGAAGACCACCTGGTTGATAGGCTGGAGGTGGAAGCGCAGCAATGCGTGCAGCTTACCAGTACTAATCGCCCGTTCGGCTTGACCATAAAATTAACTTCGCACAGAATTCGCAAGAATTCCTGTCTGAAGATAACTCAACGGTCAGCCAAGTAGTTTCAAACCCAATCTATCCTGTTGTGAAACATCATCGATGCTGATGTTTTGACAATTTGCCGGTGAATATACCGCGAGGGCAACACCCGTTCCCATCCCGAACACGGAAGTAAAGTCTCGCTGGGCCGATGGTACTGCATTTTTGAGTGTGGGAGATTAGGTGATCGCCGGCATTATTTTTCAAAGTTAAGCCACCCGTAAGGGTGGCTTTTCTGTTTGTCTCACATCGCGTCAGCGATGTTCAACACCAAGCCGCTCGTCGCGCATCTCATTTATGTGCGACTTTGGGTGCCACCATGCGCCGAAGGCTAGTTCAAGATTCGACCAGTATCGCCTCTATAGGATATGACCGTAGCAGTCGTGAACTCGAAGTAGAGTTTCACGATAGCGGCGATGTATACCGCTATTTCGAAGTTCCCGATGAAGAATATGCAGCCATTCTGTCAGCCTCTTCCAAAGGGACCTATTTCAACCAGGTGTTCAAGCCGCGCGAATATCGTTACCAGCTCGTGAGCCACGGCAAAAAGCAATCGGAATAAGAAAATTGCAGCGTCGGCAAGTCCGCTCTGGACAGCCGCCAGCTTTCGATTTACTCTCTCCCAATGCTGCACTTACTGCTCATCTGGCTGCTCAGTTCGCTTGCCCTCCTGATCTGTGCCTACGTCGTCCCCGGCTTTGAACTCGCCGGCCTCGGCAGCGCGCTGATTGCCTCGCTCGTTGTCGGATTCCTGAACGCAACCATTGGCTTTCTGCTGAAACTCCTTACCTTTCCCATCAGCATCCTTACCCTCGGACTGTTCTTTCTCGTCATCAACGCCATCATCCTGTTGCTGGCCAGCGCCTTTGTCCCTGGCTTCCACATCCGCGGATTTTGGGCGGCATTCCTCGGAGCCATTGTTCTGATGTTGGTTCGGCTGGCCTTCCGTCTTATAATGCGCACATAAGAACAATTTTTGATTCTTTCATCAGGTTAGCGCACCCGTGTCAATTCCACCTGGATTTGCAGACTGTGTGTACTACCGGGAATATCGAACTGGCCGATAGTGATGGGCTTATTTTCAGACAGCAAAATCGTGCTTGTCAAAAAAGATTGGCGAGTTATAGGAGGAACTTCCTCTGTAGTCGTGGCGTCATTCGCTCCATTGACGAAAGTGTCTTGCCCGATTTGTGTACTCAATTCCATTCCATTTGCAAACTGCCGGAGATTAGTATCTATCCTCATCGCTGCCTTCATACGCTCTCTATGCTTTTTGCTGTCGCCGGGAGAAGAACCAATCTCAACAGGTATGGAGCTTTGAAAGTTTATGTAAGACGGCCGCGCGTCCGCATCCAAAGCGACTGCATAGCGTTGCGAGCCAACCCGTTTTGTCCCATCCATTTCCATCAGCGTATAAGTAACACGATAGGGACCAGATATGGTGCTCTGCGCATCCGTGGCCTCTACACACCCCGGACGTGGAGGAGGGGGCTGCACGAGAGATTTCGGCGGCGGTGGAGTGTCGCCCTGCTGCGCGGTCTGTGCAAGCATCGGTGCGCACGTGAACGCCATCGCGAAGATAAAAGAAAGCCAAAATGCGTTCTTGCGTTCCATTGGAAACCTCATTCCTGTGTATTTTCTGTGGTTTCGGTTGTTCCGTTGTCACTGGGACTGTTGCCGGACTTCAAATATGCGGCAAACTCCGCTTCCTGCTGGGCTTCGATCTTGGCCTGATATTCCGGGTTCAATGTTTGCAAGTCGTTGGGTCCAGCTGTTTCCGCAAATTTCACTAGCAGCTTTTCCTGCCGCGTCAACGGATAGCTTAAGAGATTGACCGCATGACGATGTGCCCCACGTCGCTGGTGAGAGATTGGATTGGCGCGCACCGCCGGCAATTTTCGCCCACGAAAACTCTCTGCCGCAACTATCGTCGACTGCGTCATAGCCCGATCAGGCAACGCATTCGGCGCCACCACTACCTTCGCTGTCTCGACTTGAGATGTCTGTTTTCCCCGCACGGAATGCGTTTGAATGAAGATCGCAAGTGTAACCGCCGCCATCGCAGCGCAGGTTGCGGGCACCCAGAACAACCAGCCGCGTCGATCCCGCCCAGCAGTTTCCAGGCTCCGATAGATACGAGATGTCATCGCCGCCGGCACCTTTGTTCCGCCCAGCATCTTCAAAGCCGCGTCAATCTCTCGTTCGATCTTCGTCGTGTTGTCGTTTTCCAGCCTCATGGCCGTCTCCCTTTTTCCATTTCCATGCGCTCTCGCAATCGCTGCCGCGCGCGGAACAGACATGATCGAACACTGGATTCCGTGGTCCGCAAAATGGCCGCAATCTCTAACGTTCCCAACTCTTCTATCGCGGAGAGTCGCAATACTTCGCGCTCCTTGCGCGGTAGTGTATCCATTATGTGCAGGATGCGAACACAACTCTCCGCCACACCCAAATTGATTTCTGCCGTCGCTTCGCCACTCGCGTGGTTCTTGAAAATCTCTTCTGCTTCCTCGACAAGCGGCGTTGTACGCAGCCGCCGTTTGCGGTCCAGCGCCAGATTCCAGGCGATTCGGATCAGCCATACGCGCGGATTCTCAACAGATGCCAGCTTCTTCTGGTTTTTCAGAACACGCAGAAAAGTCTCCTGTACGACATCTTCGGCATCGCTTGTGTGCCGCAGAATGCTGAACGCTATGCGAAATAGAAGCGCGGAGTGTTCGGTAGCAAGACTGGAAATTTCTGCCACTATGTCCGCAGCATCAGAATCGCTTTGGCGCACAGTTCGGTCCAGGGTCCAGATCAAGATTTGCTCGTTCGTCGCTGTTCTGACATCCATAAGATTCAGTTCACAAGGAAGGACGCAGTGGAGATAGGTTGCGCTCGGAAATATTCGCTAATGCCGATTGACGGCAATTCTATTCCCCAAAAATAAAAAAGCCATGCGGGAACATGGCTATGCAAGCGAATCAAGGAGGCGTGAACCAAGTTTTCTGTTTGTCTTACGGATGAAAGCTGATCAGCTCGATTCCGCTCTTCCCATCTTCGACGACGAAAGACAGCGTGTACAAAGTTCCATCCAGACCAATTGCAAGACTTTGGGGAGGGCTGATCGGGTCGCGCCCATTCAACAATATTCTTCCGTGATCCACATACTTGCCATTGGAAATGTCGTAGGTGATCAGGTGCGTTTCTTCGGTCTGATCGGGCGTACTCTTGTCGGCCGCAAGTGGAGCCCCGGTCAGATAATATAGCGTGTGTCCGTCCGCTCCCAGGGTAAGCCCCAGATATCCATATTCCTCCGATGCATCGAACATTCTGGTTTCCTTTGCCGGCTCCGACGTCAGCCGCTCCAGCACCTCAACCGAAGGCTCATTGGGATCGAAGCGAAATAAATAGCCCGATCGGCCATTGACTCCATAAAAAGAGTGCTTGGACGGAACCCAGACCGCTGCCCGCCAGTTATACGCCATGCCCTGCATCGCCGGGTTGAACGAGCCAAAATAATCCTTCTTCAGATTGACGCCCGCCACCGCATTCACTTTGTCCGTGTCATATCGGTAGCGGTAGATCGTTCCATTTCCGGTAGTGAAGTATGCCGACCCATCCCGAGGATCGATTACAATTCGACGGCAAATAGCTCGATACGTGCTTCCTAGCTTTCCCAGCTCTCCGCCATGAAACTGTGTCCCATAGTCCTTCAATTTTTTCGTCTTCAAGTCATAGCTCAGGAAATCACCCGCCGGCCATGTTATGCCGTACAGACGGCGGCGGCGCACATCCATGTTCATGGCGATAATTCCTTGCCCGCCGGGCGCAATCGCAAAATTGGTGAACTTTCCAGTCTTCATGTCATAAGACAAAAAATGTCCACCTGGATAAGGAAGATAGCCGGCGGGAGCGGCCGCTGTCCTTTCCACCCCGCTAGCCTTGTTGTAGTACCCCAGGTGCGTCGAAAAATACAGCTTGCCCTGATCTTCGATGAAGTTCACATGGCTTTTTCCCTGGGCCACCGCTTTGATATTGCCTTGCCCGGTTGCATCGTTCAAGTTGGCGATATGCGTGATGGCCTTCGTCTTCGGGTCAAAGGAATACATCTGTCCCGGAATGTTGTACTCCGCGGAAGATAGTACGTAATAAATCGTCCCGTCGCTCGAGACACCTATCCCATTGAATGCTTCCCCGGGTTTTGCCGCTGCCGGGAAGTGAGAATCGTATGCCGTTGCCCGAAGTACATGGGAATCGGATTCTTGACCGTATACAACTGAAGTAGCAACGCTGAGTACCAGGATGGCGACAGCGAATTGTCGAAACCAAACAGAAATTTTCAATTTAGAACTCCTCGAAGTAGTTCTCAATTTTGCATCCGAAACTAGAAACGAATAGTCATAAGACGAAGTTATTCAGCCGATCTACACATATTCAACGAAAGCATCTTGAATGGTCCGCAGTCGCGAATCAAACACCCACCGGAAACGGCTTGGGAGAAGACTCCTCCGGATTTGCCACGCCCACACGAAAACGCTCAAACGCACCCTGCAGCAGGCTCAGCAGCGCCGTATATCCATACCCAAAGGCAAACAAAAGAAGGAAGGGAACCGTAATATAATTCCCATTGTCGATCGCATACCAGATGGTCAACACAAAGTACGCGCTGATCGCCAGCTCAATCCAGGGCAGAAATCCCAGCCGCTTGCGATATTTCGTCGCCTGCGACTTTTCGCCGCGTTTCTCTACGCGATATTTCGGCGTGCGCTTAAAGCTGCTTTTGATGCCGAACAGCGCTTCCATCACGGCTTTTGAATTCGTCAGAGTCAGGCCAATCCCCCCCAGCGCCATTACAAAGGGTAGATACAAGAGCGCTTTGTACCACCGGCCCGGAAACAACTCCTTCTGCGACACGAGGTAAAACGAAGACACTGAGCAGGTGGAAGCCAAAAACAGCGGCAGATCGATCAGCAGCATCTGGAACCATCCCTGATAAAAGCGGATGATCATCACCGGCATCATCACAATCGACAGCAACACCATCAGCGGGTAACTGATGTTCGCCGTCAGGTGATAAAACGCCTCCAGCTTGATGCGAAACGGCACATCGGCGCGAAACACACGCGGCAGAATTTTCTTTGAGGTCTGGATCAGCCCCTTGGCCCAACGCGCCTGCTGCGTTTTGAAGGCGGTCATCTCGATCGGCAGCTCCGCCGGGCACTCCACATCCTGCAAATATTTGAAGCGCCATCCCACTAGCTGGGCGCGATAGCTCAGGTCCGTATCTTCGGTCAGCGTATCGTGCTGCCATCCGCCCGCCTGCTCAATTGCAATCCGCCGCCACATCCCCGCGGTGCCGTTGAAATTAAAAAACACTCCAGCCCGCGAACGGCCGCCATGCTCCAGCACAAAATGTCCGTCCAGCAGAATCGCCGAAACCTGCGTCAAAAAGCTGTAGTCGCGATTGAGATGCGTCCATCGCGTCTGCACCATGCCAATCTTCGGATCGGCGAGATGATGCACCACGCGCATCAGCCAGTCGGGCGGCGGAATAAAGTCCGCGTCGAAGATCGCCACCAGCTCACCTTGCGCTGTTTTCAACCCATGGTCGAGCGCGCCCGCCTTGTATCCGTACCGGTTCGTTCGATGGATATAAACGATCGGCTGCGGCGCCCCATTCGCACCCTCGCGATAGCGCTCCACAATCGCCGACGCTACCTGCTGCGTCTCGTCGGTCGAATCGTCGAGCACCTGAATTTCCAGCCGGTCGCGCGGATATTCGAGGGCGCAGACCGCCTCAATCAGCCGGTCCACCACATATTGTTCATTGAAGATCGGCAGCTGAATGGTAATGAACGGCAGCTCGGCAAACTGTGAAGGCGGCTCATGCGTCGCATTCTTTTTGTGCCGGTAATACAGCCACACCAGCTGATAGCGATGCAGGCCGTAAAACGCCAGAATGATCATCAGGATGAAATACGGTGTGAGCAGGGAAGCGTCGAACCAATTAAAGCTGTAGAGCGGTGCGAAGATCTGGTGCGCTACCCACTGCTGGTGAAAATAGTGCAGCACGGGATTCTGCCGCATCAGCAACGCCATTCCAGCATTCGCCAGGTTGTGAGAAATCGCCGGAAAAAACGCGGCAGAGACAGATGGCATGGCCAGCTAACAGGCCTCCGGTGGAATGTCGCAGTACCGTAATTGTACGCGACGCTCGCAACGGAGTTTCATTCTGCGACAGTGGAAAGCCTTCGGGTGAGGATGCCAACTTCACAGTCCCGGCATACAATCACTCGCATGACGGCATTTACGCCCAGCACGATCGCAGCCCTGGTCATCGCGGCCAGCTTCGCCGCGGGGTTAAATGTCTACGCGACCGTGCTCACTCTCGGCCTGCTGGCGCACGCGCACTGGGTTGTTCTGCCTTCCGGGCTTGAAGTCCTTGGCGCGTGGCCGATCATTGTAGCCAGCGGAATCCTGTTCGCCCTTGAATTCGTCGCCGACAAGATTCCCGGTGTCGACATGGTCTGGAATGCGCTCCACACTTTCATCCGCGTGCCCGTCGCCGCGCTGCTTGCCTATCGCGCCACATCGCATCTGTCGCCGCAGATGCAATTGCTCGCCACCACTGGGGGCGCGCTCATCGCCCTCGCCGCTCATGGATCGAAGACTGCCGTCCGTGCCGTGGTCACTCCCAGCCCGGAGCCAGTCTCGAACATCGCCCTCAGCACCGGAGAAGATGGCATCGCCATCGGCCTTACCTGGCTGGTCACCCGCCATCCCTGGACTGCTGCCGGAATCGCCGCCGCTCTGACACTGTTCGCCGTATTGATGGCACGATGGATCGTGAAGGCGCTCCGAAAAGTTTGGGGACGCAGACCTCAACCCGCTACCGCACTATAAATGCGCGGTGGGGCGGTCTAAGAGAGCAGCAGGATCGTCCAGGCCAGCAGGATTGCCGCACATAGATTGATCAGAAGCGTCCGCAGCCAGTGGGTTCGCAGAATCTTTTCGAGGTAAGGGCTTTCGGGCCCCAGCGGATCGCGGGACAGCGCCGCCTGCCACGGTCCCCAGAGGATTCCCGTGAGCGCGACAGCCAATACCTGACAGAGAAACACGCCCCAGATTCCCCATCCTGGCGAACCCGCCGGGTGATACCAGATCAAGGCCACACTGCCGCCGAACGCCAGGCCAAACGGTATCAGCACCCAATACGGAAGCTTGTGCCAATGAACCCGCTGCACTTCATGGAATTTCTCCGGGCCGACCAGTTTCCACGAGCGGAAGATGTCGACCTCATTGGCCCAGATGGTGCCGACGTTGTAAAAGGCAAGCGCAAGATTGAGAAGAAGAAAAATCTTTGGGGTCATGTTCAGATGTCCGAAACCATTCTGTCATTCTGGCTGATGCGAAACAAAATGGACAAGCCGGCGATTTTGCGCCACATATATGTTCGATTTATTGAGTATTTTTCGGAAAAAATTTGTCGATATTAAAAAAAAATAATTTTTGGGACTGTTTGCGGGTATTCGGGAAAATTGCGGGCGCGGAGATGGGCGGGTTTTGGCAAAATGTTCCACGTGGAACATTTGGAGGGCGAACAGCTTTGGAAGGCCAACCCCGGCTAAGCGATTTGAATGGAGAGAGTTGCGAAGACGGAAATAAATGCGATTTTTTGGCCTTTTTTCTAACCAGTTCAGGGCCGGTCAAAATAGTGTCTTTTTCGGGATTGTCGGGCGTAACCGGCAATGGCCTGCAATACGGGTGTTTTTTTTATTTTTCCCGATTACAAACTATTGATTGCATGCGGGATGCATATTTCAATTTTTGCGTTTTTGAAAGGAAAATCGCCGTTTTTCTGTGTGACAGGAATACGGTATTTTTTTGCTTCGATCCGATCCCAAACCCTTTCTATATATAGTTTGCTTCGACTTAACGCAATCTTTATCCCCTATTTGGATAAAATCCGACCTCACCCATATATTCGCCAAGTTATATATTTATTAAATAATCCAGATATCGAAAAGAGGCGGGACGATCGGCAGGACTACACCGCTTCTAGTTCAAAAATAACGTCCGGTAGAGGGTATCGCGCTGCGCGGGTTTAAAGCCGGCATCCCGGATTACGTGCCGCAGCTCTTCTTCTGTCGTGCAATTGGAGGTTCCCGCGGCCTTCACCACATTCTCTTCCAGCATGACCGAGCCGACATCGTTGCCGCCGAAGCGCAGCCCCATCTGCAGCACCTTCAGCCCCTGGGTTACCCAGCTCGACTGCACGTTCTCAATATTGTCGAGAACCAGGCGAGAGATCGCGAGCACTTTCAAATACTCGACGGAAGTCGCCTCATCCCAACCGCGGCCGCCGAGGGCCGTATTGTGCGGCTGAAAACTCCACGGAATAAACGCGGTGAATCCGCCGGTTTCTTCCTGCAGCCGGCGAACGGTTTCGAAGTGATTGACGCGCTGCTCGAAGGTCTCGCCGACGCCGAACATCATGGTCGCGGTCGTCCGCAGTCCCAGCTCGTGCGCGGTGCGATGCACCAGCACCCAGTCATCGGTGCCGCATTTCAGCCGCGCGATGCGGTGCCGCACCGCGTCGTCCAGAATCTCCGCGCCGCCGCCGGGGATGGAATCGAGGCCGGCATCGCGCAGCCGCGCAATGGTATCGCGAACGGAAAGCTCGCTGTATTCCGCAATCGCCAAAATCTCCGAGGCCGAAAAACAATGCAGCCAGATGGAAGGAAACCGCTGCTTGATTCCGCGCAGCAGCCGCTCAAACCAATCGATCTTCAAGTCCGGATGCAGGCCGCCCTGCATCAGCACGCCCGTGCCGCCCATCTCGATTGTCTCGCGCACCTTTTCGTAAATGGTGTCGAAATCGAGGATGTATCCTTCCGCCGCCATCTTGCCTTTCAGCGGCCGATAGAACGCGCAGAAGGTGCAATATTCCGTGCAGAAATTGGTGTAGTTGATGTTGCGGTCGATAATGTACGTCACCACGCCTTCGGGATGCAGCCGTCGCCGCACCGCGTCGGCTTCCATGCCGAGACCGATCAGGTCGTCCGATTCGAAGGCATCGAGGGCCTGCTGTCGCGTGATTCCCATGCGGTTATTTTACGCTTTCGCTTCCGGGTGGCGTTTTCACATTGCAGGCCTTTGGCTGCGCTGCATCCTGCTTCTGCATAGCGCAAGGCATTTCGCTGCCTGGCCTTGGCAATATCTTTGGGATCGGAAAATCCGCCGGCGGCTGGAAGCAGACACAATTTTTTTCTTCAAATTGTCGAGCATCGAATTGGCGACCCTTATACGTTCACAATATTAGAGCAGTTTCAGGGTGGGTATAGCGCGAAGAAAAGCAGGTCCCTCGACTTCACTGGGGATGACAATCTTTTAGCACTGCAGTATTCCTGAAGTTGCTATAAATATGCTGAAAAGGCTTTGATTCTTGACGAACTGATCGTTGTCGACCTCAAGCATTAAAGCGCTTGAAAATTTTCAAATGATTTATCCCCCGGCTGAAGCCGTGGGTCTACCCAAAAACCCGGGTCTACCCAAAAACCCGGGTCTACCCAAAAACCCGGGTCTACCCAAAAACCCGGGGTCTACCCAAAAGCCGTGGGCTACTTAAAAGCCGGGTCTACCCAAAGCCAAGTTTGTCAGCAGCCTGAAACGTGTTGATATAGAAGATGCCGGGAGACATCCTGACTTCGATTCCCGCATCCAAACGCAGAGGGAAACCCAGAATCTTATGAGATATCTTCCAATCAAATCTTTCTCGATTTTTTCCTGTTTCTTCGTGGCCGCCAGCCTGTTGCCTACCCTTGCTACTCCGGCCCGAGCCGCCGATACGCCGAAGTCCGATGTGCTGGTGTTTTCTAATGGCGATCAGCTCAATGGCAAGCTGGACCACGAAGCCGGCGGCGTGGTTTTTTTCAAGAGCGATAATGCCGGCACGGTGCAGGTTCCCTGGGCCAAGCTCAAATCCCTGCATACGGAGGAGCCCTTTGCCGTGATCGAAAACGGCGTGCCGGTCGGCCGCAAGAAAGCCAACCTCGATGTGCCGCTGGGCGACATCGAAATTAACGGCGACACCCTCACGGTAACCACCGCGCAGGGCGCAAAACAGGTCGCCGTCAAAGACATTGCCTATCTGGTCGACGAGCCGACATTTGAGAAAAACGTGCGGTCCAGGCAAGGCCTGCTGCAGGGAATCGACGGCACTGTGAGTGCCGGGGCCAGCACGGTCAACTCCACGCAGAACAGCGTCAGCGTCAACAGCGCCGTGGCGCTCACACGCGCCGTACCGCCGGTTGCCTGGATGCCGCCCCGTCAGCGCACGGTTCTCGGTTTCGCCAGCAACTACGGCCGCGTTAGCCAGCCAAACACGCCCACCGTCAAGACCAACATCCTTCACGCCGGCATTGAAGAGGATGAATACTTCAGTCCGCGCTTTTACCTGCTGCAGCAAGCCGTGTTTGACCACAATTATTCTCAAGGGTTGGATCTGCAACAGCTCTACGGTCTGGGCGTCGGCTACACGGTGATCAAAAACGCCAAGCAGGAACTGGATGTGACCGCCGCGATCGACTATACCCGGCAGCAGTTTTCCGGCGATCTCGCCGTTCCGCCCACGCCCTCCACCAGCACGAATCTGATCGGCGTCAACTTCGGCGACAACTATGTCCGCCACCTGCCCAAAAATATTGCGTTCACGGAAGTTGCCTCGATCAACGCCCCGTTCAACCACCCCTCGGACTACTCCAGCAATATTGCCTTGGGCGCAAGTTTCCCGGTCTATAAAAACTTCGGCTTCTCGGTGGGGCTCATCGACAGCTATCTGAACAACCCGCCGGCCGGCTTCAAGGGAAATTCTGTCCAGTTCAACACGGGTCTGACCTACGCGATCCACCGCTAGATTGTGTTAACGCTTGGGTAGACCCCGGACTTCAGTCCGGGATGAGTGGTCACCGCAGCCTGTAAAGGCACACCTGAATTCAAACTCGTTTCCCCGGACTGAAGTCCGGGGTCTAACCACAAAACTCGATCGATAAGAATTTCGTCACTCAAACCAAAGGGTAGTGGAGGGAACTGCGTTTCCTTCCGCACTAAGGCTTGCTTAGAGCGTCCTTCACCGCCGGCGACATCGGCTTGTCGGCATTCGCCAGCAGCAGACTTACCTGCCACATCTGCGTCGGCGTCAGCATCTCGTGAAATGCCGGCATTCCCGTCAGCCGGATCCCATTCGCTACTTTCCAATATGTCTCGCCTGGCGGATCGTCGCTTACCCCGACCACGCCCCGCGTTCCATGCACCTGCAGCAGCTGCGGCGCCGAGGGATACATGTGTCCGGCAAAGGTAGAGGTCTGGCTCAACATGCCATGGCAGGTCGCGCAGTTGTTGGAATACACCTGCGCTCCGGCGAGGAGATTGTCTTCTGTCGCCTGGATCGGCACCGACTTCGGCATTTGCTGCGCGATCCGGCCATGCAGCGGCACCTTCACAACCTGCGCCTCCATTGGAAACGGACGATCGCCGACCGCTACGGGAGGATGTCCAAATCGCAAATAGCTAAGCATGCCAATCGGCCAGATCGCCAACCCGATGATCAACCCAAATAAAAACCGGCTCACGCAGTCCTCCCCCAATCGCAAAACTACAGATAGCCTACCGGCCCATAGAGTGCCGGTAAATGATTTAATGGAAGCTTAGGAGAAAACTGTGCAGTCTGAGTACACCCGGGGAGCCCATTGCTTCCCCACATCCGCATCCCGCTGTGCCCCGCATTTCCGCTCCCGTTCCTTCGGCGTCCTACTGTTTGCCTTGCTGCTGGCAATCTGTTTTGGAGTATCCGCGCGCGCGGTTGCCCAAAACAGCGCCGCGGCCCAGAATCAGGACCAGTCGCCGCAGGCTGAGTCTCCGCAGGCTGAGCCCCAGACATCTTCGTCTTCCTCCCAGACCCGGCAACAGAATCGGGTATCGCGGCGCAGTTATGAAAGCCGCCGCCAGCTTACCAAGCAGCGCAGAGAGGCGCAGGTTATTACTGAGACCTACTCTCATCGCTGGGAGGTATACGGCGGTGGAGACTATATGCGATTCCGCCCCGGCCCGTACATTCATAACTCCGGCATGGGGGCCTGGACCCTTGGCCTTACCCGCTACTTTACTCCGCGCCTGGGCATTACCGCGGATGCGCGCGGGTATTACGGGAGCAACTCACTGGGCGCGTCGAGTTCGTTTACGACCGGGAATTTCAACACCTATAACGCCAAGTTCAGCGTCTTCCCCTTTACCATTGGGCCGCAATACCGTTTCTACGGCAGCCCCAAATGGTCCGTCAGCGGAGTGGTGCAGGCGGGCGCGGTTTATGGATATTTCGACGCCCACACGAACGGCCACCTGCCCCAGAACGTCGGCTTTTATCCGGCTGGAATTGTGGCCGGCGGCATCGCCAGTCTGGACATCGACTACAACCTGAGCCCCGGCCTGGCCCTACGCGTCGCGCCGAATGTGCTCTTCGACGATTTCGGCGGAGTCGACCACAACCAGGGCGTGTTAGTCGGCATCGTCTATCGTTTCGGCCGGCAGTAATATTGGCTTGCATTGGAATGCCCGGGGTCTCGCTGCTGAGACCTGGGCATGGTGGCGCCGAGGGATCAACCCTTCGCCTTTACCTCATCCCGATGTTTGGCCGCATCCAAGGGATACTGCGGCTCGGTCATCCGGGCGGGATCGAGAATCTCGGCAATTTCTTTCTCGCTCAAAAGCTTTCGCTCCCGCGCCAGCTCGATGATTGAGCGCCCGGACGCGACTGATTCCTTGACGATCTCCGCGGCTTTGGCGTAGCCGATGTAGGGATTCAGCGCTGTCGCCAGCGACACCGTGCTTTGGGCATACATCTCGCAGCGGGTTTTGTTGGCAGTGATGCCGGCCACGCAATAGCGATCGAACTGCCGCAGCATATTCGCGAGAATCGTGATCGACTGCATTACGTTGTAGGCCATCGTCGGCATCATGACGTTCAGTTCCAGCTGCCCTGCCTGCACCGCGTAGGCTACCGCGGTGTCGTTGCCGATTACCTGGAAGCTCACCATCGCCGCCAGCTCCGGCATGACCGGATTGATCTTTCCCGGCATGATGGAAGAGCCTGGCTGAAGACTGGGAAGAAAAATTTCTGCGAAACCGGTATTCGGCCCTGAAGCCAGTAACCGCAGATCGTTTGAAATGCGAATCACTTCGAGCGCGAGGCCTCGCAGCGCTGCGCTCACTTCGCCCATGCAGGCATTCGACTGCATCGCCCAGCGCATGTCTTCCGCGGGCGCCAGCTTCTGTCCGGAAATCTTCGCCAGGTTCGCTACCGCTTTCGCGCGGTAATCGGGATGGGTGTTGATTCCCGTACCTACTGCGGAACCGCCCAGTCCAAGCTCGCGCAGCGAGTCTGAAGAGTGAGCAATCGCGGCTCGTGCCTTGCGGAAAGTTACTGCGTACGCGGCAAACTCCTGCCCCAGCCGGATCGGCACGGCATCCTGCATGTGCGTGCGGCCGGACTTCATCACGCCGTCGAATTCTTTGGCCTTCTTATAGCAGGTAGCAGCGAGAGAATCGAGCACCGGGTACAACGTTTCGAGCGCCAGCAGCGCGCCCAGGCGCATGGCGGTGGGGAACACATCGTTGGTTGACTGGCCATAGTTCACATGGTCGTTGGGATGAATATGTTCATAGTCGCCCAGCTTGCCGCCGAGGATTTCATTCGCCCGATTGGCGATGGCTTCATTGGTGTTCATGTGCAGGCTGACGCCCGCGCCGGCCTGGAATACATCGACGACGAATTCTTCATCCCACTTGCCGTCGACCACCTCTCGCGCCGCTTTTGAAATCGCATCTGCCCGATGCGACTCCACCAGCTCCAGATCCTTATTCGCCTCAGCCGCAGCCGCCTTTACCATGCCCAGCGCGCGGATTAAAAGCGGATGCGCCCGCATCCCGGAGATGGGATAGTTATCGACCGCCCGCGCCGTCTGCGCCCCATAATAAGCTTTAGCCGGGACTTCGACATGTCCCAGCGAATCTTTTTCCTTGCGAACTTCAGCCATTGTTTAATAGCTCCTCAATGCAATTTTAGTGCAACAGAACCCGGGTGCCCCAAGTGCGCGAAGCTCACCTGTGTCTTTTAAAACTTAAGAGTTGTCATCCCGACCGGAGCGCAGCGAAGTGGATGGACCTGCGCTTGTTCTCACTCGCTGATAACATTTCTGCTATGAGTCGTAAAGACATCCTCAGAGCAGGAATTGCCCCCTACGAAAAGATGAAAGAACGCACTCGTGCCATCGCCCGCGGCGAATTAAAACCCGACCCAAGCGACCCCAAGCTCTGGTTTACATCCGCGAAGATTGCCGATGCTTACGCCGAGGTGCCGGTCGAGGAAGGATTAGCAGAGATAGATTCCCTGGTGGTCCGAGAATGAGCGATATCCGCCGCACCAAAGTCATCATACTCAGTACATCTCTTAGAGCAGGATATTGCTCGGTTGGACGGATTGTTGGGTCTCACTTTATATCGGATTTATACTCCGTGCCTACAAGTCGATAGGCAGCACTTCGCGGCTCCGAATCTGTCTCTTCACATCGAACAGCATGGCTGGCTGGTGGTTGCCTGTCAGTGGTTTGAGACGCCACAAACGCATATTGATTATTGGCGTCTCGTAACGTCTTTGCAGCAAAGACCAGAAGGTATAGATGTCGACTCAACGGGCGCTATCGTGGCTCCCTGCACCATCAATTTCTTTCACAGCACCGCTATCTCGAAAATCGAAATTTTCACGGCAGAAGTTCCATGCAATGAAGCGGAGGCTACCGAGCATGTGGTCTACGACAAAGCCATACATTTCCATCGGGAAGATGGACGGACATTCTGCATAGCATGTCAGCTTGATGGTCCCGGTATCGCCACAGACGTTCATTTTTCAGAGGATGTCGACACAATCAAGACTTTAATTGGGGACGCGTGTCTACGGTTATGCCTCGAATGATTGGTAGTGACACCTCTCAACAATTAAGAATCTCCTGAGATACGCAACCGAATTATTGATCGACAAGTAGCGAGAAGTAATCCATTCACTCAATCATCACTCTGCTGAGTAGGAGCATTGCCCTACCTGCGCTTTCCGCCGCATGGGTGCCCCATGCGTAAACTAAAACCATGATCCACGGCAGCCACCGCGAAAGCGAAACGAAAATCGACCAGCGCCGCAACGAGACTGTTCTGCCGGAAGCACCGGCTGAGCCTCAGTCGCCGTCTTCCAGGCGCATCGAAGCGAAGGAAAAGTTTGACGTTCTCGTCATCGGAGCGGGGCCTACTGGGCTGGCTTGCGCTATTGATGCGCAGAACGCGGGCTTTCGGGTGGTGCTGGTGGATAAAGGCTGCCTTTGCAATTCACTTTTTAACTATCCCTCGAATATGACCTTCTTCACTACGCCGGAGCTGCTGGAGATTGGCAACATTCCTTTCAGCAGCCCGAATCAAAAACCGAACCGCGCCGAAGCGCTTGAATATTACCGCAAGGTCGCGCAGCATTTTCGGCTCGATATCCGTCAGTATGAATATGTCGAGCGCGTCGAAATAGGAGAAGCAGGGAGCCACGCGGGCAACTTCACCGTGCATTGCACTGACGCCTCCAGCCGACCGCACGCGTATCGCGCCCGCGCCATCGTCGTTGCCACTGGTTACTACGACCGCGCCAATTACCTCCACATTCCGGGCGAGGATTTACCCAAAGTTTTCCATTATTACAAAGACCCGCATCCCTACTTCGACCGCGATGTCCTCGTTATCGGAGGAAAAAATTCCGCCGCCATCGCCGCGCTCGATCTATGGCGTCATGGGGCGCGGGTCACGCTGGTGCATCGCGGAGAAAAGATGCATCGCCATGTGAAGTACTGGATTCTGCCCGACATCGAAAATCGAATTCGCCATGATGAAATCCACGGCTACTTTCATTCGACGGTGGAAGAGATCACCCCGGATACAGTTCGGCTTCGCACTCCCGCCGGCGAGCGTACTCTCAAGAACGATTTTGTCTTCGCCATGACCGGATATCATCCCGACTTTCAGTTTCTTGAAGCGTTAGGCGTTCGCCTCGAAGGTCCGGATCGCACTCCGGCCTTCGATCCGCATACGCTCGAAAGCAACATCCCCGGAATTTATCTGGCCGGCGTCATCGTCGCCGGTACCCGCACCCATGAAATCTTCATCGAAAACGGCCGCTTCCATGGAGCCCAGATCGCCGCCGGTCTCCGCCAATCTCTCAAGCAATAAACGTGTCATCCGAACCGGACCTGCGTTTTGAATTTTCGGCGGCGCTTCATTCGCCAGCAGCAATCCGGTTGCATACAATCATGGGTACCCCCAGTTATGCCCAGGCTTATTCCACGCACCATTCGCGGGCAGTTGATTCTTGGCACCGCTCTACTCCAGTGCCTGCTAGTTGCTGCAGTCTTCTGGTACGTGTATCGCCAGCAGCGCACCACCCTGCTGAATCGCACGGCGGAGCGCCTCACCTATCAGGTGCATTTGTTAAGCAGCACGGCCGCCCTTGAAATTCGCAACCAGGACCTGGCCGGCATCCAATCCATCCTCGACGACATGCTGGACGCGCCCACCATCCGCGCCCTCCGTATCACCGATCTCAACGGCAACACGCTTGCTTATAGCTCCCGCAACGGAACCGGCAGGCCACCGCTTTCAGCTGTCGAACTCCACCAGGCGCATCCGTTTTTTGCCTCCAGAATTTTCCAAAACGGCAGCAAGGGAATGATGGCGGTCGCCAACATCGATGTCGATGGCGCACCGGTTGCGCTCGCCTGGGTCTACCCCGACTTTTCTCAGGATCAGGTCGATCTGGCCAGTCTGCTTCGCTCGGCATTGATCTTCGCTCTGCTGGCCATCTTCGCCAATGCGCTTTTTTCCATGCTGCTTGCCCGCTCCGTCACCCGCCCGCTGCGCGGACTGCTGCGCGGCACCAAGCTGCTGATCCGCGATCCCGAACGCAGCGGCGTCATTCCGCTTAAAACCCGCTCTGTCAACGAAGCCGGCGAACTTACCCGCGCGTTTAACACCATGGTCGCCGCCCTGAATGAGCAGCGCTCCGGCCTGAACGACACCCTGGCCCTGCTCGACTCCATGCTGGCCAACGCGCCGATCGGCTTTGCTTTCTTCGATCAAAAATGCCGCTATGTGCGCCTCAATCAATTTCTGGCGGAGATGGACAATCTTTCTATCAGCCGCCATCTTGGCCGCACTATTGAAGAGATCTTTCCCGGCCAGATGGCCCACGCGTTCACGCGCGCAATCGGCCAGGTCTTCTCCACCGGCGCGCCCGTGCGCGACCTGGAATTGCATATCGAGCTGCCCAGCCTGCCGGACAATCCCCGCACCTGGCTGGCCAGCCTATATCCGGTTCGCATCGGCGGAGTAGGAAGCGTCGCCGACCGCCTGCGCGGCGACCCGGCCAGCAATAAAAGTGTCATTCCAGCCGAGGTAGAGCGAGCGGAGGAGCCTGCGGTTGTTGCAACGGAAAATGTCCGCTGGGTCGGCGCCGTGATCGTGGACACGACGGACAGAAAAGTGTCGGAAGAGATGCTGCGCCGCACGGAAAAACTTGCGGCCACGGGCCGGCTGGCCGCCTCCATCGCACACGAGATCAACAATCCGCTGGAAGCGGTCACCAATCTCCTCTACCTGTTGCACCAGCAGTCGCTCGATCCGGAAGCCCTGCAGTATGCCGACATGGCCCAGCAGGAAATCGCCCGCGTTTCCCAGATTACCCAGCAGACCCTGCGCTTTTATCGCCAGTCCTCGAAGCCCGTTCTTACCCGCCCTGCCGACATTCTCGACTCCGTCCTGAGCCTCCATCAGGGCCGTGTCTACTCGGCAAAGATCCACGTCGACCGCCGCTACCGCCGGGGCGCGGAGCTGCTCGCTTTCAGCGGAGAAATGCGCCAGCTCTTCGCAAATTTAATCGGCAATGCGATCGATGCCATGTCCAAAGGCGGCCGATTGATCCTTGCCGTCCATCCCTCTCGCGCCTGGGACCGGCCGGAAATTCAAGGGGTTCGCATTACCGTCGCCGATACCGGCAGCGGCATGAACGCAGCCGTTCGCAAACGCATCTTCGATGCCTTCTTCACCACCAAGGAAACTACCGGCACGGGCCTCGGCCTGTGGATCAGCTCGGAAATCATCGCGAAGCATCAGGGCTCCGTCCGTGTCCGCAGCGTTCCTGCAGAAGCCGCCACAGAGAACCAGCGCGCGGGCACGGTCTTCATGCTGTTTTTTCCCTTTGAAGGAGCTGCCAGCAAAGCCTGGCAAGAACAGGAAAGCCAGATTCCCGGATCCGGCGGTGAAGCCTGAGACGGAAACCGGGGCGAGACAGGGAAAATTCCACTAAGTGGTGCATAATGCAAGCATGGCCCAGCCAACACAATTCTGAGCCCGGCGATCAGGAAAGCGTGTGAACCTCCCCAACTCCATCACGATGAGCCGCATCTGCTCGGTGCCGCTTCTCATCTGGCTCCTGTCGCGCAGCTGTCCCCTGCACAGCTTTTACGGGGAGCAGGAAATCCTGGCCTCCGCGCTGTTCATTTTGGCGTCGATTACCGACGGCGTGGATGGCTACCTAGCCCGCAAACGCGGCCAGATCACCACGATGGGCATGCTGCTCGATCCGCTGGCCGACAAACTCATGGTCACCGCAGCCTTCATCTGCCTGGTGGAGCTGAATCCGCGCATTGTTCCCGCGTGGATCGCGGTAATCGTCATCGGAAGGGAGTTCCTGGTCAGCGGCCTGCGCTCGATCGCCGCATCGGAAGGTTTTACCATCCAGGCCAGCGATCTCGGCAAGCTGAAGATGGTGACGCAGATTGTCGCCGTCGTCGCCGCCATCCTGGATCATCGCTGGGACGTATGGCGCTTCGGGTGGTTCATCCTGCCGGTCCACGTGATTGCGATCACCGCGGTCTATTTCATGGTGGTGGTGTCGATCATCTCCGCCGCCGACTATTTCTCCGCGTTCTGGCAAAGGATCGAACACGCTTCGTCTTCCCGGAGAAAAGCCAGGCTGGTCCTGAGCCGGAAAAAGAATATCTCCACTGTGGATCGCATTTGATTGGTTGAAATGCCACGGGGCGTCCGGCAGGCCCTCCACATATTTTTTGCTCCGCGGCGCTGGCGCTTTTCGCGATTTCCGTATCCTCGACGGAAAAAATCCTTTAGCATTTTCCTTCAGCAATAACGGGCGTACGGAGCCGCATGAGAGCCCTGAATTTTTTTACCGTTCTGGCGATTGTTCTGTCTGGTTTGGCCAGTGTGCAGGCACAGCAGACGGTTACGCTGGGGAATGCGACCGTGGCGCTGACCGGGCCGTGGAAGTTTCACATTGGCGACAACGTGGCGTGGGCGCAGCCGGGGTTCGACGATTTCGGCTGGGGCGCGATGGACCTGACGCCGCCGCCGGGATCGTACGATCCGATCCTGGGCAGCAGCGGCTTTGTTCCGGGATGGACGGCGCGCGGTTACAAAGGCTACTCCGGTTATGCCTGGTACCGGCTGCGGGTCAACATCCAGGATGGGCAGAACGCGCTGGCGCTGAAGATGCCGGACAACTTTGACGACGCCTATCAGGCGTACGTGAACGGACAGCTTATCGGGCAGTTTGGCCGGTTCACGAGGCGCGGCGTCACCATGTATAGCGCCCAGCCGCGCGCCTTTCGGCTACCTGTGAATGTTCGCGGCGGTCTCGTCACGCTCGCCATCCGCATGTGGATGACTACGTCGACTCCGCTGGAGGATCCGGATGCCGGCGGCCTGCACGGGCCTCCGGTGCTGGGACAGTCTTCCGCCATCGCCCGGCTGCTTCAACTGGACTGGGACGAGTTCAATCGCGCGAACTATGGCGAATTTCTTCAAATTGCGATTCTGCTGCAGGCCCTGCTGGTGGCCTTCGGCCTCTTCTGGCTCGACCGAACAGAGCGGGCTTATCTCTGGCTATGCCTCGCCTGCGCGGCCACGCTAGCTCTCATGGCCGTTATTGTGACGGCGAGTTACACCACCTGGATCGGTGGAATCCCCGGATTCCTGCTTACGGATGCGATTCTGCCCACCGTCATCATCGGTCTGTGGGTGCTGTTTTGGGCAACCTGGTTCCGGCTCGACCACATGGGCCGGATGCACCGCATGGTTTGGGGGCTGGTCGTGCTGGTCGGGATCGGTATGGCCATGCTGCGGGCGCCGCTCTATGGCGGCGTGGTTCCCGTCCAGGCCATTGTCTGGCTTTCGCCGCTTACAGTGGTGTTCAAGCTGCTGCTGGGCCTGCTGCTGGTCTGGGTCACGGTTCGCGGCATTCAAAAGAATAAGGCCGAGGGCTGGCTGGCGCTGCCCGCCGTGGTGCTGGTGGCTATTTCCAGATACTCCGAAGAGCTGCTCGTATTGCATATACCGATCGCCTTCTCTCCATTTGGAATAGGAATCGGCGTAAATACTGTTGCGATCGTTCTGTCGCTGCTCATTATTACCGTGCTGCTGCTGCGTCGTTTTCTGAACTCGCAGCGGGAGCGCGAGCAGTGGCGGCTGGAGATTGAGCAGGCGCGCCAGGTGCAGCACGTGCTCATCCCGGAGGCGCTGCCGGTGGTGCCAGGATTCACGATGGAAAGTGAGTATCGTCCGGCGCAGCAGGTGGGTGGGGATTTCTTCCAGATCATCGATGGAAGAGACAACAGCATTCTCATCGTCCTTGGCGATGTGAGCGGCAAGGGATTGGGAGCAGCCATGCTGGTTTCGCTGATTGTGGGAACGATTCGGACGCTGGCGAAATTTACGCGCGATCCGATGGAAGTTCTATGCGGTTTGAATGAACGCCTGTGCGGACGCATGCAGGGCCACTTCGCTACCTGCATCGTGGCGTACGTCGCTGCGAACGGAGAGGCGACGATCGCCAACGCCGGCCATCTTGCTCCGTATTTGAACGGGGAAGAGCTGGCGATCGAGGGCAGCCTGCCGCTGGGTCTGGTGGAGGCGGCCGATTTCTCGCGTGTGGATTTCCATTTGCGCGAGAAGGATCGGCTCACTTTTATGACCGACGGCGTGGTCGAAGCGCAAAACGAAAAGAAGGAACTGTTCGGCTTCGAGCGCACGCACGAGCTGATGCGCGGGAAAATCGCCGCGGCCGAAATTGCATCCGCTGCGCAGGATTTCGGACAGCAGGACGACATCACGGTGGTCCAGGTCGCGCGGATCGCCTGAGACCCCGTGGGAGCGGAGTTGCGGTTTTCCACATCGCCACAATCAGGCTCGATACCTTTCCCGGGATGGAACGTCCAAAGGGCGTGGGCAGCAGTCGTCGCTCCTGTCGTACTCCTTATACGCGCCCACGCAAAAACCCTCGGCGTCGTGGGGGCGCCGAGGGTTTTTGATTTGAAAAAAATCAGGCGTGCCCGTGAGCCTGCGCGGGTACTCTCTGGTTCTGGTGCACAAAATGATACGGCGGCCAGGGTCCGGACAGCGCCATTTGGCAGTCGCGCAGGGTCTGGCTGGCGCAGGAATATTTGTTCTGATACCGGGCGACATTGCCATGATCGATCAAGTGCGCGATGTCGAGCAGAATTTTCCCGCTATCGGTATGGCGGCAGGTGATCTCTTCCTCCAGCGGAGAAAACATGCGATGCATCTGCACGAAAACGGCCTTGGCCTTGGTCTGCCGCTCGCGCTGGATGATCGCCGTCTCCCGCAGACGCGAAAGATACTCCTTGCCCGCGCAGGGAGAAGAAAGGTACTTTGGCGAGTTGGGGCCGCCGTTTTCGAGCACCACTTTCAGGCGCATCTCCGCCTTGCCCCGCAGCCGTTCCACGTTGGCGGTAAACTGCCGCTGGTTGCTGCGCACCGAGCGGCGTAAGGCATCATCGTCGGAAAATACTGTCCCGAAACGAAATGGCAACACAGTTGAATGTTGGAAGCAATCCGCAATCACACGTGCGTGATCGACTGCCGATTTCTGTTCCAGTTTGTCTTCTGGATTGTGTTCGCTGACGATAATTGCGAAATCACTGGCTGGATAGAGGAAGATTTGATTTCCAAGAACGCCGACCTGGGCCTCGAAAGGGATCGGTTTACGATGGTGAGCGAGTTCCGGAAACGCCTGCTTTTCTGCAATGCAATACGCGTACCATGCCATACGAATTGTCACCCCATCACGCTTCCCGTGCTCTGAATGCCATGCACGGGCAGGCTGAAAGTTTTATTTTTTATGGACTACATAAAAAGAAATACTGGTCTCGACTAGAGGGAGAATTCTGGCCCGCCCCGAAAACAGGGCTGCGCCGAATGTGGCACCATCCTATGCCCAACGGTGGAAAACTGGCAAATTGCAGGGAAAGGGCAGGGAAGAAGGGGGTGCCCCAGCCTCGGTGTTTCAGATGAAGCGGGGCACCCCTATCCGTGATCAATAGCTTGTCAGTTCGATCGGGCCCGGTGGAACCGGCAGCGCGTTGTTTTTGGATGCCGCTTGCCGGACCTGGACAATGCAGATCAAGTGCAGGATGGCATACAAGGGAACGCCGAAGGTGGGAATCAAACTCATCGGCAGCAGTCCCATCGCCTGGGTTGTGACTGCATGGGGTAGGTTTCCGCTTTGCGGAAATGAGGCCAAGACGCCCAAGGTGACTGCAATCGCAAGGTCGGTCAGGCCCGCTAATTGCCATAGGAGGAAGCCGCCGGAAGGCAGTTTTTTTCTGGCCCAGGCCCATGCAATCCACGGAGCGGTCAGCCCGATGGCGACGTCGCCGAACCCGGCGGGAAAAGCAAACGAGCGGGGAAGCAGCCCCTTCGCATAGAAAATTAGAAACACAATTCCGATGACTCTTCCGGTCTGCCCCGCGGTTAGCGCCACGGGGCTGAGGGAGCGGATGTGGTCGCGAAAGCTTGTGGAAATCCGGTATAAGACACCGAACAATATTAAAGGCAGCAGCGCCGCCAGACCCAGCGGAAGCGGGGTGTTGGACGAGTAGCGCGATCCGGGGCCAAAGACACCGATATACCCGGCCAGCAGACTCACCAGGAACCACACGGCGAGCAGACTCCACAGCAATTTTGTCCATCTCTTTGACTCAGTTTTTGTCATCATCGCTCCTGTTCGCCGGCTCAACCGGCAGGTTGGCTACTACGGTGGACAACTGTGTCAGCTGCTTCCAGTGTTCTTCGCCAAGCGTTGCGCGTACGTTGGTCTGAACCATCTGCCAGGCTGGCCGGATTCGAGCCAGTTCCTTTTTCCCGGATGCGGAAAGGCTGAGCCAGCGTTCTCGCCGGTCCTTTCCTTTCTTCACCGTCACCCATCCGCGTTTCTGCAGCAGACCAACCGCTCGGGTCAGGCTGGTGGTGTCGAGCGCGAGAAACTCGGCCAAGTCTCCCTGCAGCCGCATTCCCATTAACGAAAGCGCCTGCAGGATGGAAAACTGTGTCATCCGCAGGCCCAGCGGACGCATGGCTTCGTCGTAAACCTGGCTCAAAACCCGAGAGGCGCGGCGGACATTCGCGCAAAGACAGGGAAGAGGAACTTTTTCCATGTCTGATATATGCATATACATCTATCTGGGATGCAAAAAAAATTTGCGATAAAGGACGATACTCGTTCGAAACAATTTAATTCATCTTTTCGGGAAATCCTCGACTCCAATTTGGATCGGAGGGAACGCAATGGAGGCACTGATTGTTGTCGATGTACAGAACGAATTCTCAGCGGATGGGAAGCGCCCGGTCCCCAACCATGAAAGCGCTTTGAAAAAAATCCTGGAGCGGGTGCAGGACGCGCGCCAAAACAAAGGCGTCATCGCGTGGGTGCGCCACTTCAACAAGCCGGAGGAATCCCCGGCCTTCGTGCCCGGTTCATGGGGTTCGGAACTGAGTCCGGGAATCGGACCGCAGGATGGCTTCGGGAAAGAGCAGCTATTTGAAAAAGATGTGTTCGGCGCTTTTACTGGAACTTCACTTGCTGAGTGGTTGCGCGCGGAAGGCTGCGACTCTGTTCTGATCGTAGGATTTTATACGCATATGTGCGTGTCCACCTCGACCCGGGAGGCGCTGGTGCGCGGCTTTCATGCGCGGGTAGATTCCGAAGCCACGGGAGCCTGCGCTTTAGCGGATGGGCGGCTGGGAAAACAAACGGCGGATGAGGTCCGCCGTTCGGCGCTTCTCCATCTGGCATCGATGGGCGCATCTATTATTTAGAGAAGAGATCAGCTCAGCCCGGTCAAGATGACAAACTTGTTGCCGTGGGAGCACGTCGATAAAATCAGCCGCGGAGAAGAAAGAACCCGCGGCGGGTCTAGTGATGGAAGGTCTGCACTACCTTCAGAATAAAAAACAGCGCCAGCAATCCGAGGCCGGCGATCGCGGAATTCCTTACCCATCCGGCCATTACCCGAACCTGGTCGGCCAGATCCAGCTGGTCTTCGGACAGGTTGGTGAGGGAATGATTCAGTTCCGAGGCATGCTCTTCGAGCTTCTCCAAGCGCTGTTGCTGTTCCTCGATCGCCGGGCTCATATCCACCTGCGCGGCTTTGATCGCCGCCATGTGGTTGCTCAATTCATTCCGCAGATCGTTGCGCAGGTCGGTGCTGAGCGCGCGCAGGCTGGGCCCGACGGAGTCGCGCCGCGGGAGAAAGCGGTCAAGCAGCGGAACGGCCCATATCAGGTGCGGAACCACCATTTTCCCCATACGCATCGCTCGACGCACCATAGGATTCTCCAGCATCGGCTGGCGGGTCTGGACTGCAGGTTTCTTCCGCCGTTCGATCTCCTCAATCTTCTTTGTATCGGTTCTCTGCTGAATTTCCATGATAGTTCGAACCCCGTTTCTCAACTTTCAGTTCGCGAGCGCAAAGCGTGTGTAGCCACCCGCCACATATCTTCCCGAGGAGCAGGTTTCCCCGTCCACAGCTGGAACTGTTCCGCTCCCTGCTGCACAAACATCTCCGCGCCGGTAATGACCGCAGATCCTTTACTCTTCGCCATCTTTAATAGAGGCGTGTCGATCGGGTTGTACACCATGTCGAAGACGAGCTTGGCGTTCAGCTCTTTCTCTTCGAGGATGGTCTGTTGCTTGTTTCCGGCCATTCCGACCGATGTTGCATTCACGATCACATCAAAACTTGTCTTCGCCACCTGGTCCCGGCGAATCGTCTTTGCTTCCGCCTCGCGCGCCAGTTTCTGCGCCGTCTGCGGGGTCCGGTTCAGGATGAAGACTTCCGCGCCGCGCTGCCGCAATCCAAAAGCCGCTGCCCTTGCCGCGCCGCCCGCGCCCAGCAGAAGCACTTTCGCCTTGCGCAAGTCCAGCCGCTGCTCCAGCGGACGCACCACTCCGGTGACGTCCGTGTTGTAGCCAATCAGCTTTCCGTCCTGCGAACGGACGACGGTATTACAGGCCCCAATCTTCTGGGACAAAGCATCTGTTCTGTCGAGGTGCTTCATTATCTCCTGTTTCAGCGGCATCGTAACGCTAACTCCGTGTACGGGAACCTCGCGAATCAATAGCAGCAGATCGGCAATCTTCTCCGTCTGCAATGCAAGATACACGGCATTGACTGTTTCCCGATGAAAGGCCGTGTTCATCATGATCGGCGACAGGGAATGCTGCACCGGGTTGCCAGCCACGCCATAGACCCGCGTCCCGGCATCGATGGCGTCGGCACGATAGGTCTCGATCAGCGTGCGCGCCGCGATCTGTCCGGGCGCGGTTTCTTCGCCGACCGTTGCAGACGCAAAGGTAAACCGGCTGCCGGCGCGCAGGCCGAGTACGCGGCTGATCACGCCATAGTCGCCCATGCAGATGCCGACCACGTTGCCCTCTTCGCCCTTCGATTCCAGAAAGCGCATCATGGTCACGTTGTCGGCCAGAGAGCGCGCTGTGGAAACAATCTTGATGAAGTCCGGTTTCAACGGTTCGATACGCGCGTAAATTTTCTGCAAATCTTTCGTGGTTTTGAAGTCGTGGTACGAGATCAGCAGGGCCGCGCCCGAGGCCCGCAGCTTCTTCCACTCCGCCGGTTTCATGGTCTCTGCGGTTTGCAGCTCAATGTCGACGAGCTGAAACCCGGCCGCCGCGGCTTTGGTCAGGACTTCCAGTTCCGCCGCCGCCGCGCCGACAAATTTGCCGCCATTTACCTTGCGCCGGCAAGTGGCAATAAAGGTCGCCTCGCGGTGGAAGGTCAAAAAATCCTTCAACTTAGGCAGCGCCGCCAGAGGCTTTGCCAGGTAATCGAGGCGAAACTCGATAAAGGTGTTCTCCCGCACCGCTTCTTCGGCGCGCTCCAGCATTTCCTGGGGTGTGGTCCCGGTAATGGCCACGCAGATGCGGCCCAGGCGAGAACGAAGGTATTGCAGATTTACATTTTGCGCCGAATCGATCATCATATTTTTCCCGCACCATTATCGCAGGTGCAATTGCGGCATCCTAACAGGCTTTCCGCCAATTGCACCATAATAGACGCAATGTGGCGCTAATCCGAATGAAATTCATATTCGTAGCGTGACCTGCCATTCGAGGATGTAGCCATCGGACCTATCTCCGCTTTCCAGGATTCCCGGTTCTCGTAAATCATAGATTTTGAAAAATGTCATTGAAAATTAACGAGTTTAGTTTGCATGGATGTGGCCTGCTAATTGCTTAGCTAAAGAGACTAGTACCATTCGAGCTTGTCCCCCCGGGACTGCGTGACGCACATCCCAGGCAGCGCGTATGAATGCACGCCGCGACACGAAGAATGAAAAGGGGGTACGTCTTGCTAAGACTTCCATCTGCCCGCATTCTATTTCTCTCGATCGTTGTTCTGGGAATTCTGTTCGCCGTCCACATGGCATCGGCGCAAACCACCGCGAGCGTAACCGGCGTGGTGACGGACTCGCAAGGGGCGGTCATCCCCGAGGTTACGGTCACTCTCTCCAATCCTTCGACCGGCGTTCAATTTATCGTCAAGACCGACTCTGTGGGTTCCTACCGCGTGCCCAACGTTCCCCCGGGTCCGGGCTACAACATCCAGTTCGACTTTCAGGGATTCTCGCCCTATGAGGTGAAGAATTTCTACGTGAACGTGGCCAACTCCCGCACGGAAAATGCCAGGCTGAAACCCGGCACCACCGCTGTGGTCCGGGTCTCTGCCAGCGCCCAGGGCGTGACCCTGAACACCACGGACGCCAGCATCGGCAACAACTTCCAGGTTTCGAAACTGCAGGATTTGCCGGTACAGAACCGCACCTCGCCTGCGGTGCTGTTCTCGCTACAGCCTGGTGTCACGAATACCGGCGCAGGCGGTCCCGGATACGGCGCGGTCACTGGCGCCCGCATTGACCAGAACAACACCACCGTGGACGGCCTGGATGTCAACGACTTCGCCACCGGCCAGTTTGCCGCGATCACCGGCAATGCGCCGGTCGACTCCATCCAGGAGTTCCGCGGCACCACGGCCGGTTTTACCGCCGACAGCGGCCCCGGCGGCGGCGGCCAGTTCCAGCTCATTACCCGCAGCGGCACCAATGAGTGGCACGGCGAGGTCAACGAATACCACCGCGACAACTCCACCACCGCCAACGACTTCTTCAACGATCAGGCGCACATCCGCACCCCCAAGCTGGTGCGCAACCAGTTCGGCGGCTCCGTCGGCGGCCCCATCAAGCACGATAAGCTTTTCTTCTTCTTCGACTTTCTCGGCTCCCGCATTGCGCAGTCAGCAGCCGCGCAGCGCGTCGTCCCGCTGCCCTCCTTTGCCGCCGGCGACGTCTCGTATATCAACAACGGCGCGGGATGTACCTTCCAAAGCAGGCAGAACACCACCCCGGGCTGCATCAGCATGTTAACCCCGGCGCAGGTAGCGGCGCTGGATCCGGCCGGCATCGGGGACAGCCCGCAGATCCTGGCGCTGTTCAAAAATAACTATCCCGCGGCCAACGATCTGACCCTCGGCGATGGCGTCAATACCGGCGGCTTCCGTTTCAACGCGCCCACCCCGCAGAATCTGACCAACTATGTCGGGCGTATGGACTGGGTGGTGAACAGTCGCATCCATGTGTATGGCCGCGGCACCATCGCCCGCGAAAACGAGGTGCGTAACGTCGCGCAGTTCCCAGGACTTCCGCCCGAGAGCCAGTTCATCGACCGCAGCTATGCCTATGTCGGCGGCGTGGACTGGCAGATCAGCGACAACAAATTCAACCAGTTCATCTACGGCAGCACCGTGCAGGATTACAGTTTCCCCCGGCCCACCAATCCCGAGGGCATCTACCAGCTTTCCTTCGCCACCGGCACCACCACGCTTCTCGACAATCCGTATTCCAGCCCCTCGAACGCGCAGGCGCGACGTGTCCCGATTCCGGAAGTCAAGGACAACTTCACCTGGACGGTGGGCCGCCATTCTCTCCAGATGGGCGGCTATTTCAAGTGGATCCTGGCCCACGACCAGACCACGCTCGGCTACAACTCCTACATCATCGGACTTGGCGGGAACGTTGCGAGTCTCAATCCCGGGCTGCGCCCGGCCAATATCCTGACCCCCAGCGCTACCGCCACGGTTACCTATGACAGCGCCTTCGCCGCCATGCTGGGACGCGTCGGCGCCGTGCCTGGAACCTTCAACTACAACGCAGCCGGAATGGCGCTTCCGCAGCCTTCCAGCACCGTACAGGACTTCCGCTATTACCAGACGCAGCCGTACTTCCAGGACACCTGGAAAGTCACCCCGCACTTTACCGTGACCTATGGAGTGAACTATCAGTACTTCTCCGTGCCTTATGAAGTGCATGGGTTGGAGACGGTGCAGAACATCGGCTTCGATACCTACTTCCACGACCGGCAGGTGCAGAGCGCGCAAAGCATCAGCGGGCCGCAGGCGCTTCCATTCTTCACTTACGTTCTCGGCGGCAAGGCGAATCACGGTCCCGGCTTCTACCAAAACAGCCCG
Source organism: Acidobacteriaceae bacterium (assembly GCA_965276585.1). GTDB lineage: Bacteria > Acidobacteriota > Terriglobia > Terriglobales > Acidobacteriaceae > JAKAAZ01. The sequence continues at coordinate 225,164 of CBDIAZ010000001.1, forward strand.
CGGGAGTTCGCTCCCCGCTTCGCCTTCGCCTACAATCCGGGGTCCGATCCCTCGACCGTGTTCAATGGCAGCGCCGGCCTTGTTTACGACCGCACCATCATCAACGCGGTCCAGTATCAACAGAGCCAGTATTCCTTCCTGTTCGCGCAAAATGCGCCGAACAACTTCGGCAACGCCGGCGATCCGGCGGGCTCGCTGGCCGCCGACCCGCGCCTTTCGAATCCGCCCACCGCTGCGGCGCCGACCCCGCCCAAGGCTCCGTTTACGCCGTATGTCGACAACACCGGTACGCCCTACGGTCTGGCCAGCGGCGTCTTCAACGAGATGATCGACCCCAAGCTGAAGGACCCGTACTCGATCCTGATCAACGTCGGCATGCAGCATCAGTTCCCCGACCAGCTCCTGCTCCGGATCAACTATGTAGGTCGCCTGGGCCGTCGTCTGCTGGCGCAGGCCGATACCAGCCAGCTCATCGATTTCCCCGATAAGACATCCGGACAGTTGATGTCGGTGGCCATGGGGCACATCACCACCGAGTTGCGCAATGGGGCGGATCCTGCCAATCTGCCGCCTGAGCCCTGGTGGGAGAATCAGCTTCCCCCGGGACTCTCGTGCACGACTCCCACCGACCCCACTGTCTGCGCCAACAACACCTCCTTTGTCGCCTACGAGCTGGGTTCGCTGGTCGCCAAGGGAGACTTCGCCGATACTATCCAGGGTCTGGCCAACGCCGGTCTGCTCCAGCCCAACGTCGGCATGGCCTCCCAGTTCGGGGAGAACACCATGTACACCAACAAGGGCTTCTCCAGCTACAACGGACTGCTGCTCACGTTGCAGAAGAACCTGACCCACGGCCTGCAGTTCGACTTCAACTACACGTGGTCGCACTCCATCGACAACGTTTCGCTGATCGCCAACCAGATTGCCTTCGGAGGCTACGGTTTCATCTGCGACGCGGTGAACCCCAAGGAATGCCGCGGCAACTCCGATTTCGACGTGACCAACACGATCAACGGGGACTTCACCTATTCGCTGCCCTTCGGTCGCGGCCGTCAATTCGCAAGCGACATTCCCTGGTATCTGGATGAGCTGGTCGGCGGGTGGAACATCAGCGGCATTCCCACCTTCCACACCGGCGAGGCATACACCCCGGTTTCGAGCGCCTTCGTGGCTGGGTTCTCCAATGACGCTCCCGCCATCCTTGTCGGTCCCCAGAGTGCGTTGCGGCACCACCAGCACCTCGATCCCAGCGGCGCTGTCTACCTCTACGCCGACCCTGGCGCCGCCGCCGGCGCCTTCACCGGGCCGGTCGGACTCAAAATCGGCAGCCGCAATATTCTGCGCGGACCGAACTTCTTCAACCTGGACGCCGGTCTCGCCAAGAACTTCCGCCTGTCGCCCTCCGGACGAGTCCACATGCAGTTTCGCGCCGACGCCTTCAACGTGTTGAATCACCCGAATTTCGATCAGCTCAATTTCTTCAACTATCCCAATAACGTGGACATCACCCAGCCCAGCAGCTTCGGCCAGTTGCCGGCTCTGGTGTCCAATGCCGCGACCGGCGGTCCATTCGCCCCTGGCGCTCCTCGCGTGGTCCAAATCTCCGGACGGATTGTGTTCTAGTGAGGTGAGCCAGAAGGTTTCCTCGGCTTGCAGCGTTTGTTCCGCTGCAAGCCGAGGAAAAGCAGGTTCTCATTCGACTTGCCTTCGGCTCGCTCAGGGCGGACTCTCGACTGCACTGCGCTTTCCTCGGAATGACAAATTCATATGGCGAATAAAGATTCACAACGCCTGGTTGCAAGCGTGCGAGCCGCTCTATTCGGTGCGCAGCACTGTCATCGGTTCCGTGGAGGCGGCGCGGCGTGCCGGGAGAAAACAGGCCAGCAGTGCGGAGAGCAGAAGCAGGCATCCGACCGCGAAGAAGACGCTGAAGTCCAGCGCGCCGACGTCATATAGCGTGCTCTGCATGGCGCGGCCGATAAAGGTTGCGCCGATCAACCCCAGCCCCAGTCCTGCCGCCGCGAGCGTTATCCCTTCGCGCACCACCAGAGCAACCACGCCGCCACGGGTCGCGCCCAGGGCCATTCGCAAAGCAATTTCGCGCGAGCGTTGGGCGACGGAGAAAGTCATCACTCCATAAATACCCATGGTCGCCAGCAACAGAGCAATGACCGCGAAGGTGGAGAAGAGGATCAGGGTAAATCGATCGTCCGCCAGGGTTTCGTTGCGGACCTGTTCCATGGTGCGCGGCGTATCGAGAGCGACCTGAGGATCGACCTGGTGGACGGCAGCGGCAATGCTTTTGGTCAAGGCAGCCGGGTCTTGCGTGGTGCGCACGCCGAACGAGGCTCCGAGCCACGGACTTTGCCAGAGCGGGACCAGCATCTCCGGTTCGTACCGGCGCAGATTGTCGCGCACGTTATGGAAGATGCCGACAATTTGCCATTCAACCGGCGGTCCTAGTTCGTTCACTCCGGGAATCAATTGCGGCACCAGCACCCGCTGTCGTAACGGGTCCACGCCGCCCAGATATTCTCGCGCGAATTCCTCATTCACGATCGCCACCTTTACTGTCGCGGCGGTATCCTGGCTGGTGAATTCTCGCCCTTGAATCACCTGGACGCCAAAGGTTTTGAAATAATCGGGCGTCACGGCGCGAAGGCCGGTGTTGGGGCGCATCGAGGGATCGGCATATGCCGGCTGACCGGCGAGGGTGAACTGCAGTCCAATACCTCCGTCCGCGAGCGGCGTTCCCGTCTCCGCCGAAACGGAAGCGACGCCGGGAACCGAGCCGATACTGCGGAGAAGCTGCCGGGTGTAGTTCACGATCTGCTCCGGGTCTTTCGAGCGTGAATCGGGGACCGGCAAATCAAATGTCAGGACGTGGTCGGTCCGCACGCCGAGATCGACGCGGGACAGGTTCCAGAAACTGTGGATGGCAAGGCCCGCGCCCGCAAGCAGTGTCAGCGCCAGTGTGAACTCACCCACCACCAGCACTTTTCGCAGCCGGTTCGGACCTGCACCGGCTCCGGATCGACCGCCTTCTTTCAGCGCCTCGCCGGGATCGGCCTGCGACGCAACCCATGCCGGTACGCAGCCGAAGAACAATCCGGCCAGTGTAGTCGCCGCCAGCGTAGACAGCAGCACCGGCAGGTTTAGGCTCAGGTCCGCTTCGCTGGGCAGCGTGTTCGGCGGCATCACGGCGATCAAGCCATGCAAAATCGCATAGCCCACGCCGATGCCCAGCGCACCGCCAGCCAGCGCCAACACCAGACTTTCCATCATCAACTGAATAAAAATCGCTCCGGGTAAAGCGCCCAGGGCCGAACGCACCGCCATCTCCTTCTGGCGGACCATGCTGCGCGCCAGCAGCAGGTTGGCCACATTCACGCAGGCAATCAGCAGCACAAACGCTACCGCGCCCAGCAGCATCCACAGCATGCGGATGCGCTGCGGAGGAAGGAAGTCGTTTCGTAGCGGCTCGACAAAGGCGCTCCATCCGCGATTGGATTGCGGGTATGCCTGCGCAAGATGGGTGGTGACCGCATCCATATCGGCGCGCGCCTGCGCCATGCTTATGCCGGGCTTCAACCGGCCCATTACCGTGAGCCAGTGAGTGTCGTGATTCAGTTGCTCCGGCGTGAAGGCGAGCGGCACGGCAATATCACCCTGCCCGCGGTCGTAGATTCCGGTCGGAAGCACGCCCACCACGGTATACGGCTCGCCATTCAGGCGCAGCGTGGTGCCGATAACATGCGGATTCGCTCCCAGGCGCTTCCACAACTTGTGCCGCAGAATTACTTCGTGGTCGCGCCCAGGCTGGCCCTCCTCGGGTAAAAAGCCGCGCCCCAGAAACATAGGCAGGCCCATCATGTGAAAGAAGCCTGGAGTCACGACTTGCCCGTTCACCTTGTCCGGCTGTTCCGGTGTCGCCATGTTAAAGCTGGTGCCGATCCACGCATTCAAATCCTGAAATGAGGTATTCTGCCGCTTCCAGTCGATGTAGTCTCCGGCGGAAATGTCGTCATGGTGACCCTGGACCCTGGACCACACCATGACCAGCTGCTGCGAATCTGGATACGGCAGCGGCTCGAGCAGGGTGGCGTAATCGACAGTAAAAATGGCCGTGATCGCGCCCACGCCGAGCGCCATCGTCAGCAGCACGGTGAATGTCAGCCCCGGATTCTTGACCAGCATGCGCAGGCTGAAGCGAAGATTGCGGAGCAGGTTCTGCATGGCGCGCCTCACGGAGTACGTCCGCATGGAAATGAATCCGCGCAGACGTTCTACACACGAAAATGGCAGCACGCGATCTGCCAAACCGATCCCAACAGCATACGCTTTAGAATCCGTTGACTACGATCTTCTGAGAAGTTCCGCGTCGAGGGAGACTGTCCAATATCGAGAACCACTGTCCAGAACTGGATACGCCCCTCAGTGTTACCCTGAGCTTTCCCCGCTTCGACAGAAATCGCGAAATAGCACGGAGAATCCAAACCATGATCTTCACTCGCCTGCTGCTCCTGGCCGCCTGGCCCAGCCTGCTCTCGCTTGCCGCCGTCATTCCGACGCCGCTTGCCAACTCCAAGCCATCCGATCCGCTGCATGCATGGACCGACCCGGCCAATCTGAATCAATGGGTCAACCAGCACCTGGAAGCGCAGCAGCAGGCCATCGAGCAGTTGCTAGCGGTGAAGGGAACTCGCACCGTCGCCAACACGCTGGCGCCTTACGATCAGGCCAATGCCGCCCTGACCGTGGCCGGACAGGAAGCTTATCTGATGTATGCCGTCGCGCCGGAGAAAGCTGTGCGGGAAACGGCGAACCAGCTGGTACAGAAGGTGAGCGAAGCCGGCGTAGCTCTCTCTTTGAACCAGCCTGTCTATAAAGCCCTGGCCTCGATCGACGCTACGCACGCCGATCCCGCGACCCAGTATTATTTGAAGCGCACTCTGCTCGAATATCGCATCGCAGGCGTCGACAAGGATGACGCCACTCGCCAGAAGATCAAGCAGCTGCAGGACCGCATCACCCAGCTTGGCCTGACCTTCGGGAAAAATGTCGCGGACAGCGTCCACACCGTCACCGTCCACAATCCCGACGAACTCGCCGGTTTGCCCGCCGACTACATTGCCCATCACAAGCCTGCGGCCGACGGGACGATCACCTTGACCACCGACTTTCCCGACATGACTCCGGTGATGACCTACGCCAAAAGTGCCGCGCTGCGCCGCGAAATGTATCTTGCCTACAGCACCCGCGCGTACCCGGCCAACCAGCAGGTGTTGCTCGATCTGCTGACCGCTCGCCAGGAACTCGCCACTACGCTCGGCTACAAACACTGGGCCGACCTCGCCACCGCCGACCAGATGATCGGCTCCGCAGCCAATGTGCGCAGCTTTCTCGCTCAGCTCGACACCGCATCGAAAGGCCCCGCCGAGCGTGAATACAAAATGGTCCTCGACTTTGCGAAACAACAGCAGCCCGGCCTGACAGAAATTCCTATCGATAGCCGCAGCTATTGGTACGAGCAGTACCGCACCAAGGTTTTTCATTTCGATTCGCAGTCCGTGCGCCCCTATTTTCCCTACGCGCAGGTGCAGCAGGGCATTCTCGACACCGCCGCCAAACTCTTCCACGTTGAGTTTCGCCCCGATCCCACTGCGCCGGTCTGGGACCCATCCGTGACCGCGTGGAATGTCTATGACCGCAGTACTGCAAGCAAGCAGGATGGAAAATTAGTCGGCCGTTTCTATCTCGACATGCACCCGCGCGAGGGCAAGGACAAATGGTTTGCGCAATACCCGGTCGTCCCCGGCATTCACGGCAAGCAGATTCCAGAAGGCGCGTTGATCTGCAACTTTCCCGGCGGCAAACCGGGTGAAGAGGGATTGATGCAGTATTCCGACGTCGTGACTTTCTTCCACGAGTTCGGCCATCTCCTGCACGCCATCCTGGGCGGGCAGCAGCAATGGGCCGGGGTCAGTGGCATCACGACGGAGAACGATTTTGTCGAAGCGCCCTCGCAGATGCTGGAAGAATTCTTCCGCAATCCGAAGCTGCTTCAATCGTTCGCAAAAAATGACAAGACCGGCGAAGTCATCCCCACGGAGTTAGTGGAACGCATGGACAAGGCCAGCGCCTTCGGACGCGGCGACTGGGTGCGGGCGCAGCTCTTTTACACCCGCTATGCGCTCGATCTGCACGACATGAACCCGGCAGAAATTCATCTCGACGCGCTTCTGAAGCAGGACTTCACCGACGCGCTGCCGTATACCTGGGTCGACGGAAACCGCATGTATGCGGCCTTCACGCATCTGGTCGGCTACTCGTCGAACTACTACACCTATCTGTATGACAAGGTCATCGCGCTCGACTTCTACAGCCAATTCGATCCGAACAATCTAGTCGCCGGGCCGACTGCCTTGCGCTATCGCAAAGCTGTATTGGAACCCGGCGGTTCCGAGCCCGGCACCGAACTGGTAAAGAACTTCCTCGGCCGTCCGCAAAATCTGGAAGCCTTTAAGAAATGGATGAACGAGGAATTTGCGCCGACCGCCAGTATGAAATAGCTGTGTTTCAAAATAACGTTTGTCACGTGAAAGAAGTGAAAAGCCTCGCGTTTTTCACTCCCTAAAACGAGTGTGCCCAAGTCTCGCTCTGAGACCTGGTGAGCAATGCGACCGCATCGGCCCGAAGCAAGCTCTCATCAAACTGAAAAAATCGTTATTTCTGCGAACAATTATATTTGACACAGAGTACTCTATTATGTAGAGTAGTTTTGTTGATGCAAGAGTGCAAAAAAATGAAAACCGTTCAGACCATATCGCCGCTAATCCAGAGGAAGGCTAACTACGGCCTCGACGCTCCCGTTTTTCAGCGGAGCGCGTTGTTCGGTGGCCTGGCTGCCATGCTTCTCGGACTTGCCTTTTCGTTTTTTATCGCTCACGGCGTTCTGCCGCAGAAGCTACAGCCAGCCTCTGCAATCTTCTGGCCCGGCGCATCCTTTTTCCTCACCGGATGCGTTATGTTCTGGGGCAGCAAGGTCGGCAAACTCCACCTGCGCGACGGGATCATTTCCTCGATCGACTGGCGCGGCGACGAGCAGGTTCTCGACGTAGGCTGCGGCCACGGTCTGATGCTGCTGGCCGCTGCGAAACGATTGACCACAGGCCGCGCCATCGGAATCGATATCTGGTCGCAGGTCGATCAGGCGGACAACAATCCCGAATCCACCATGGAAAACGCGCGCCTCGAAAACGTCGTCGATCGCGTGCGTGTCGAAAGCGCCGATGCCCGCAAATTGCCCTTCGCCGACAGCTCCTTCGATGTCATCCTGTCCAGCTTCGTCATCCACAATCTTGGCAAAGCCTCCGACCGCGAGCAGGTAATCCGCGAAATTGCCCGCGTTCTTCGCCCCGGCGGACATGTGGCGATTGCGGACATTCGCCACACGTCCCAGTACGAAAAGACGCTGCGAAGTCTCGGGTGGACAGAAGTGGAACGCTGGTTTCCGAATTTTCTTTTTGTAACGCCAACGCGTGTTTTGAGGGCGAAAAAAGCCATGAACCCCGCAGACTAGCAGGCCCAGCATCGAGATGCTTTTGAATCGCCAACCGTGAAAGATGCAAATTCTTCGGCCGAATCATGGGAAGACTCGACACCCCGTAACCTGTTTTGAGGCTTTTTAATGGTTTCGTGTTTAAGGCGGATGAAGCAGCAAACTGAGAAGAGGAGCAAGCCATGAACGAAGCGCAAGAATCGCAGAACGAACTGCTCAGCCGCATCGATCTGATTGAGTCGATGGTGCTGGAGGGTCGGCGGAAATTTGAATACTGGGGATGGTCGCAAGTCCTCTGGGGCAGCGCCTATCTGATTGCCATCGGCTGGGCATATTGGTCGGGCAGCCCGAACGTGGCCTGGCCGGTCACCATGATCGCCGCCGCCGTAATCATGATTGTGGTCAGCAGCAGGAAAAAACGCGTCCTGCCGGCGACCGCCTCGTCCCGGTCGATCCGGGCCATTTGGACTGTCGTGGGAAGTGCCTTGTTCCTGTTCTGTTTTTCCGTCGGCATCAGCGGGCACTTCGAAAGCCACACTTTCCTGGCCGCGGTGGAGGTTCTACTCGGCGTTGCCAACCTTGCGAGCGCTATGATCCTGCGTTGGCGCACGCAGTTGGTCGTTGGCATCGTTTGGTGGGTCGCGGCGGTGGCAACCTGCTTCGTACGGCTGGCCTGGGTGCTGCCGATTCTTGTGGCTGCGACGTTGATCTGCATGATTGGCTTCGGACTTTACCTGATGTACTGCGACCGTCGCGACCGCCGGCGCAGAGCACTTGCCGGAGCCAGTCATGCCTGATCTGCCGGAGCTCGATCCGATTATTCATGGCAAGCTGCGGCTGGCGATCCTCTCTCTGCTATCGAGCGTCGAAGACGCAGAATTTACCTGGCTGCGGGACAAGACCGGCTCGACCGACGGCAACCTGGGAGCGCATCTGTTGAAACTCGAAGAAGCTGGTTACATCGGCGTCCAGAAGAAATTCATCCTGCGCAAGCCGATCACGCTCTATCGCATGACCGAGCCCGGCCGTAAAGCCCTGGCCGGATACATCCGCGCTCTGCGTATATTGCTGGGGGGCGCATTGAAGTAATTCAGCGATCGTTTTCTCGGCCATTAGCTCTGTAATTCAGAGTTCTCCGGTAGACATCCACCATTCACATGCAAAAGGAGCATTTTATGAATCATATTCGCTTCACTCTTGCCTCAATCCTCATCGCCCTGCTGTGCGCGCTGGTTCCCGCAGCGGGGCATGCATCCGATTTCCAGACCATTGCCGAACAGGCGAAACAGGCCGCCGGCGCTGGGAAAACCGTCAGTGCGCTCGGCCTCTATGAGCTCGCGCTGAGTCAGGCGGCGACCCAGCCGGAATCTGTCTTCGGCCCGCTCGATGGCCAGTACTGGCGGTTGATTGTCCAGACCGAAGATTTTTCTCGCGCCTACAACTTTTTCACCGCGCTGGCATTGCAGCAGGAAAATCCGAACGCAAAAGTGCTGGCAAGCCGCGCAAGCGCGATCGGCAGCTACATAGGGTGGCTGTACCAAAACCAGCTTGCGGATGGTCTGCCGCCGGCAACCGTGCCGCAACTGGACGCGACCGCCCGTCGGAACTATGCTCGCGCGCTGGCGCTAGACCCGGACAACTTTAGCGCTCTCTACGGCTATGCCGTTTATGAGAGCTACAGCTCCAGTCCCAGCAGCAAGGCGCACATGCAGCAATTGCTGACCAAGCTCAATTCACTCCGTGCCTCCCACCCGCACTATCCGTGGCCGATGGTGGACTATCTGCAGCAGCATGGTCATCCGCAGTTTTGACAAACGTGAAATATTTTGCGACAGGCCCCGGCTGGCGATGGGCCTGCCGCTCGAAAAATTTCCTGTCAAGAATTGATGCCCGACTTCGGAATTATTGTTTTGCCTGTTCCGTAATCCGCAAGGACTCGGTGGGCTTCAAATAACTCTTGCGGCGAAACCAGTCTTCCATTGCGGTCTGTAGCTGATCGAGCGGCACGCGGAATCCGGCTTCGAGCAGGCCATCTGCAATCGGCAACGTGTCGTCGAAGACGGCGTCGTTGGTAAAGTTCCGCATGGCGAAGTTGTCGATCCAGCGGATGGGACATGCGTGCGGCTGCCCGGCTTCGTCAATGCGATCGATGTTTAGTTTGCGGAAAAACATGGTCTACTTCCGCGCTCTCGGCGCGGCGTTGCGGATTTCTTCCGGCACATCGAATTTGGCGAAATTCTCAGCGAATTTATTCGCCAGCATAGCGGCCTGCTGATCGTACGCGGCGGGATCTTTCCAGACATTGCGCGGGTTCAATACTTCCTGCGGAACATCCGGGCACGAGGTGGGAATGCTGAAACCGAAGGATGGTTCGGTGACAAACTGCACCTTGGCCAGGCGGCCATCGAGCACAGCGTGAACCATGGCGCGCGTATGCGGCAGGCTCATGCGGCGACCTACGCCAAAGGCTCCGCCGGTCCAGCCGGTATTGACCAGCCAGCATTGCGCGTTATGTTTGCGCAGGCGCTCGCCCAACATGGCTGCGTAGGTTTTTGGCGGCAGCGGCATGAAGGGCGCTCCGAAGCAGGTGGAAAAATCCGGTACCGGTTCGCTGCCGAGTCCTGCCTCTGTGCCTGCAAGTTTGGCCGTGTAGCCGGAGAGAAAGTGATACATGGCCTGCTCCGGCGTGAGCCTGGAGATGGGCGGGAGCACGCCGAAGGCATCCGCCGTGAGAAACAGGACATTCCTGGGATGCCCGCCAACGCTGGGGATCAGCGCGTTCTCAATGTTGTCGATGGGATAGGCAGCGCGAGTATTTTCCGTGTAGCGGATGTCGTGATAATCCGGTTCGCAGGTGGCCGGGTCGAGCACGACATTTTCGAGCACCGCGCCGAAGCGGATGGCGTGATAAATCTGCGGTTCCTTTTCCTCGGACAGATCGACGCACTTGGCGTAGCAGCCGCCTTCAAAATTGAAGATGCCTTGCGGGCTCCAGCCGTGCTCGTCGTCGCCGATCAGCTGGCGATGCGGGTCGGCGGAGAGCGTAGTTTTTCCGGTTCCGGAGAGCCCGAAGAACAGCGCCGAAACGTTATCGTCACCAACGTTCGCCGAGCAGTGCATGGGGAGAACGTCCTGCTCCGGCAGCAGAAAATTCAGCACGCCGAAGATGCATTTCTTCATTTCGCCGGCATATTTTGTGCCGCCGATCAGGATGATGCCGCGGGTGAAGTCGACCAAAATAAATGTCGAGGAGCGAGTGCCGTCGCGTTCCGGCACGGCTTCAAACTCCGGCGCGGCGATGACGGTGAACTGCGGGACATGGTGTTCCAATTCCTGTGGCGTGGGCCGCAGAAAGAGCTGGCGCACGAACAAAGCGTGCCAGGCATATTCCGAAACGATCTCAACCGGCAGACGATAGCGCGTGTCGGCCCCGGCGAACAGATCTTGCACGTAGAGATCGCGGCCGGCGAGATGATCGAGCACGCGTTCCAACAGAGCGTCGAACTTTGCCGTATCGAAGGGCTGGTTCACGCGGCCCCAGTTCACGCGATCGCGCACACGGTCGTCCTGCACGATGAATTTGTCTTTCGGAGAACGGCCAGTGCGGGCCCCGGTGTAAGCGACGAGCGCGCCATTGGCGGCAAATTTCGATTCTCCACGGGCGAGCGAAACGGCGACCAGCTGCGGCACGGAAAGATTGCGATGGATTCTGGCTTCCGACAACCGACTGAGCAGCCGATCGCCGCGGACATTTTCTTTCACCGATACCATGGTTGGAACCGCTCCTGACAACTGCAATACTGCCCGCAGCAAACGCCTGCGGCAAACCTATCATTGTGCCATTGTGGAGACGCACCTGACAAAGCGAAAGCCTCCGGGATCATCCATCGGTTTTTACCGCATAGCGTTTTTGATAACGCGCGCGGCGCGCGGAACTGTCCGGTTACTTTAGCTGGAAAGCATATTGCTTCTCGCAAACGCAAAGAGAAGCCTTACAATTTCATGACCGATATGCCCATCAACAAACCGAGCCAAGTCCTTTTTGCCAGCATGATCGGCACAACCATTGAGTTTTTCGATTTCTATATTTACGCCACCGCAGCGGTGCTTGTCTTTCCCCACTTGTTCTTTCCGGCGTCGAATCCGGCCTCGGCCACGCTTGCCTCACTGGCAACCTTTGGAATTGCATTTGTGGCGCGACCGGTCGGCTCAGCATTCTTCGGACACTTCGGGGATCGCATCGGCCGCAAGACGACACTGGTGATCGCGCTGTCGACCATGGGAATATCCACCGTCGCCATTGGCGCGCTGCCGACGTACCGCGTGATCGGCTTCGCTGCTCCGTTGCTGCTGGCCATATGCCGCTTCGGTCAAGGGCTCGGCCTGGGTGGCGAATGGGGAGGTGCCGTGCTACTGGCGATTGAAAATGCGCCTCCTAACAAGCGCGCCTGGTATGGGATGTTCCCGCAGCTGGGCGCACCGATCGGATTCTTTCTCTCCGGGGGTATCTTTCTGCTGCTCTCCCGCTGGCTTAGCGACAAACAGTTCTTCGATTTCGGCTGGCGCCTTCCCTTCCTGGCAAGTGCCGTGCTGGTTTTCCTTGGCCTTTACGTGCGGCTGACGATTACGGAGACCCCAGTGTTCCGCGAGGCAGTTGATCGAGGCCAGAAGGTCAAGTTGCCGATGCTGACGGTTTTTCGGGACCACACCAAGGCGCTTGTCGCGGGCATCCTGGTGTCTCTTGCGGCCTTTGTTCTCTTTTATCTGATGACGGTCTTCACGCTTTCATGGGGCACCAGCGCCCTGGGGTACAGCCGCGGGGAATTTCTGCTGCTGCAGATGTTCGGCATTCTTTTTTTCGCACTCACGATTCCGCTTTCCGCGGTTTTGGCGGAGAGCGGGCGACGTCGCGTGATGCTGTGGGTATCCGTGGCGATCGCTCTGTTCGGGCTTATTATGGCGCCGCTGTTTACCGCCGGGACCCTGGGAGCAGCGACGATGATCGCATTGGGTCTAGCTTTGACGGGCCTGATCTACGGGCCGCTGGGGACGATCATTTCCGAGTTATTTCCAACGCCTGTTCGTTATACGGGCAGCTCGCTTGCTTTCAGCCTGGCCGGTATCCTGGGCGCTTCGCTGGCGCCGTACATTGCCACCCGGCTGGCCAAAAACTACGGACTGCAATATGTCGGCTACTATCTCTCTGCATCGGCAATTTTGACGTTACTGGGACTTCTATGGATCCGGGAAACGAAGGACGACGACCTGACCGCTTCCAATGGTTGATTGCGGCTGCCGGCAATGTCGCACATCGAGTTGAGTTTGTATTGAATAGATTGGGAGGAAAGCGAGGATGTTCCTGACCGACATCGATCATGTGCAGATTGCTGCGCCAAAGGGCTGCGAGGCGGCGGCGCGGGTTTTCTTTGGCGGCTTGCTGAGGTTGAAAGAGATTGAAAAGCCCGCGCCATTGCGTGCTCGCGGCGGATGCTGGTTTCGGGTGGGATCGCGTCAACTGCATATTGGAGTGGAGGAGTCGTTTCATCCGGCGGAGAAGGCGCATCCGGCGTTTGCTGTTGTGGATGTCGAGGGATTATTTTCAACCCTGGCAGATGCGGGAGTTTCCTGCGTTTGGGATGAGGCTCTGGATGAAGTGCGGCGATTTTATGCTCGCGACCCCTGGGGCAATCGGCTGGAGTTTATGGAGACTCCGGCCTAACCGGCGAGCACGGGGAGCGTCGGCAGGTTTCCGGTGTTGCCGGCTTCTTTCATGACTGCTTCGAGATGCGAGAGGACTTCGTCGACGGTCATCGTATAGATTTCGCGGCCGTTGTCGTAGCCATTTTCTATGGACTGTTTGAGATAATGGCCGGCGATCTGGGCGGCCAGATAGTCCGTGATGACGTTGCCGGTGCGCTGTTTGAACTTCACCCAAGCGGGCAAAGGCATGGCGACCACGAGAGAGCGCTCGCTGACGTGGAAGCGGACATCGACGGCGTCCGCGTGGCGGGTAGCGATGGCGACGATGTTGCCGATCCACTTGCAATGCAGCTGTTCGCCCGTCCAGTGGTCTACGGCCTGAAAATCTTCATACATAGGTACAAGCCTAATTGCGGGGCGAGGTTGGATCAAGCTTGCATGCGATTCACCCGATGGAATTACCGGACGAAACGCGTCCAGGTCCCAAGGCAGAACTGGTCTTTCGCCAAGCGGGACTTTGACCTTCGTTACAGTCTGCTAAGGCACCGTATACAGTCCGCTGTTCGTTACCTCGCTCGAGGTCCCATTCGGCGGAACCTGGCTCGTAAGACCCCAACTCTGCTGCAGCATCCAAACAATCCACTCCACCCGCGTTCCAGAGGTGGGCGGGGCCAGAAACCCTGCTACACCCGAAAGATCCGGGATTGCGAGCGTCGTCGATCCGCTCTGGTAACTTCCTGTAGCTTCCATTTGAATATTCTCGGTCGCCGTGGAACCGCCAGACCCCGAGCTCCAAAAAATCCAGGCGTTTTGAGCTACATTGGCTTGTCCAGAGAATCCCGTATAGCCCATGATGAAGCTTGACAAAGCCGCGGGCGTTGGTCCGGAGTAGCTCCAGGGAGCGGGAAAGGTGAAGGACACCGGGCCGCCGGAACTTATCGTTTCAGTGTTCACTGCAGTGGGAATGTTGGCACTTGCAGCGCTCGCGTCGAAGAAATAGACGTCCCCTTTTTCAATGGCGCTCGCCGGCAACGCCAGATATTGCGTCGTTGCGTCGGAAGCGTAGTTATATACCAGTGTCGTACCGCCCATGCCCAGCGATACATAGGTGCTTGGACTTGTAAACCCGGAAGGCACATTGTTGTAGGTGATGGGTTCGGGCGTCGTCACGTCGGCCGTTCCAAATACCACCGTGTTGCCGCCGTTCAGGATGCCGGGAACGGTCTGGTTGTCGAAGTTCTTTGCGGCAACTGGGCCGTTGGCTTGATTAGCGTTAGCCAGCACCAAAACTCTGTCGTTGCCGGCAGGCGCAGGAACGTTAAAGTTGGCCGTCGGACCGCTGCTTACGCCTCCACCACCGTCACCGAAAGAAGTGCCATTCTGCGCGTTAATCTGAAACGACTCGATTCCTGGAATGGCGCTGGCATTCAGGCTGCCGCTCAGGGTTGGCGTCTGACTCGGCTGAGACGCACAGGCAAACGTCAGCGACGTCCCGTCGACGATACTTGCCTGCCATACATACTCGAACTGTGAAGACGACTGCCCGGTTACCAAGGCGGGACACAGGTACGCCACGGCATAGTTGCTGGTTCCGCTGGGAATGGAAAGAGTCAGTGTGTTATCGCTCAGAGTCTTCGCGGCAAAGGCGCCCATTCCGACCTCAGCGGCGACCAGACCGGGATGGAAGTGCCTACAAACGTGATCGTCACCGTCGTGGCGCTATTCCCGCCGCCACCTCCGCCTGTGTTTCCGCTCCCGCCGCTCGTGCTTCCGCTTCCGCCACTTGTGCTACCGCTCCCGCCGCACCCGAGGACCAGTGCGGCACACACTCCAAGAACCAACAAACGCAAACGAACGCCTGGCATCTGAACCTCTGGGTTTGAAATTGCATTCGGGGGAAGCACAGCAGGTTACAGCTTGGCTGTGCCCGCGCAGCAGTATACCATCGCAAGCTACTGTGGCAGCCAACGACGGGTCGCCTGATTCTTAGCTGGGTTTCACCATGCCGTCGCTGCCATGAGGATCTTTTATTACTGCACTTGGACTTATTACCGCATCCTACTGGAGGCCGTTCTGGCACTGATTGCGGCATTGTTCCCGAAATAAAAAAAATATCTCAACCATTCTTCGCTGCGGCGCGTCCAACACTGGTTATACGGGTAAGAATAATTAACGGAGTACCGAGATGGCACATAAGAACACCGCACAAGAAAAAGCCGGCCAGTCCAAGATGACTGCGGACAAGACGAACCAAGACAAGGTCGGCACTACTGCCAAGGCTCAGACGGACGATCCACGCCAGCGCTACGAGCAGCGCCTTCGCCAGCGACAGAAAGAGCTGGAGCAGGATCTGGCCAACACGGTTGCACAGGCGCTGGCCAGCAATGTCGACGATGCCCAGGATGTCGCCGATCAGGCCGTCGCCGGATACCAGAAGGAAATGCTGTTCTCGCAGGGAACGGTGCGCAACGCACAGCTGCGGCTGGTCCGGCAGGCGCTGAACCGGATCGCGGACGGCTCCTATGGCGATTGCGTGCGCTGCTATCAGGCGATCGGCGCCAAGCGCATTGAAGCGCTGCCGTGGACGCCGTATTGCATCGATTGTCAGGAACGGATCGAAAAGGGCGACATCGACTCTTCAGCTGTCGCCTGATTTATCGTTTTCGCTTGTCGTCTCCCTTCACGCGTATCTCGAAATTTTCAGGCGGCCTGTTCATTTGCCCTTGATTTTCAAGGGCTGCTACACTGATCAGGCAGTGTTGTCCCTCTCTGCCTGTTAGTATTGATCCCCGCAAAGGAAGTCTTCGAACACAAGTGGATACACAAACACGTCATGCAATGAAACGCGATGCTCTGGTGGATTCTGCCCAGAGCGCGCTCGGTTGGCTGGAAGAGCATAAGTCGGAAGCGATATCGTTCGTTGTCGTGCTGATCGCGGTGGTGGCGATCGGCGTGGGCAGCATTCTTTTTTACCAGCACCGGCAGCAGGAAGCCTCGAACGGTTTTGGCGCGGCAATGGATATTTACAGTGCTCCGGTAGCGCAGACAGGCCAGCCGGCGCAGCCGGGAGTGCGGACCTACCCGACGAGCGCGGCCCGCGCCGAGGCGGCGAATGCGCAATTTGTGAAGGTTGCCGACAGCTTTGGTTCGACCGACGCCGGCAAGAACGCGCAGTATTTTGCCGGCCTGACGTATATGGAAATGGGCAAGACGGCGGAAGCGCAGGCAACGCTTGAAAAAACGGCACGGCATGGCGACAAGAATCTGGCCGCGCTGGCGGATATAGCCCTGGTGAATATTTATCAGCAGAACGGGCGCGCTGCCGATGCGATCGCATTGCTGAAGAAACTGGCGGCGCACCCTACGACCACGGTTCCTGCAGGTGAGGCGAATCTGCAGCTGGCCTCGATCTATGAGACGACGAATCCCGAGCAGGCGAAGCAGATTTATGCGCAGTTGAAGGATAAAGATAAAAAGACAGCCGCAGGGCAGATCGCGGCGCAAAAGCTGCAGCAGATGGCTGGAGGAGCTGGACCCGAAGCAGGAGGATCTGCGCCCGACATGATCGGGGCAAAATAAGATTTCGAAAAGCGAGCTTTGCGCTCGGGGTTCAAATTGAAGTTAGAAAGCCCAATGCGGAAATCCGCATTGGGCTTTTTTGTTTTTTGAGGCAATCGAATTGTGTGGGCTTCTCTGCTACCAGCGGAAGCCTACTGTAACAGGAATCAGAGTGGCATTCTGTCCCGGGGGAAGGCCGTTGTTGGGGCTGAAGAGTTTCTCGTAACGGGCTTCGAGGAACAGCTTGGTTCTGTCATACGGTGAAAGCCGCCATTCGCCGCCGAGGCCGATATCGACATTGCCCTGGTTGCTCGACGTATGGGCAACGGTGACGTCTCCCGAGCAAGGATAGCCGCCGAAGTAATAGTCATAGCAGTAGAACAGCACCGGCACGGTGAAGTTGGTGAGCGCGCGGGAGAATCCTCCTCCGCCGATCACGTAGGCATCGGCGCGGCCGCCGCGGATGAAATCGAATTTCGGGTTCAGGTCAATGGTCCAGATATGCTCGTTGCCATCCGGCGTTCCGGCAGAGACATTGGCCAGGCTGTGGGGGACGAACATGTAGTTGAAGTTCCATTCCGCCAGCAGGCTGAGGCGGTGATTGAAGCGGTAGCCGATGCCGGCGAGAACGTTCCACCCGGTGTTGGCATAGTTCTGCGTGTCGCCGCCGGGAGCGGTCACACCGCCGCCGCCTTCGAGCACCAAGTGGTCTGCCCGGCTGTGGCCGGTGTAGCGTGGGGTGCGGCGATTGTTGTAGGGGCCATTGCCATACGGGTTGCCGGTGTATTGGCCATTGTTGTACTGACCGTTGCCGTACTGGAGGTTGTAGCTGGACGGGACGTAGCTGGAAGAGCTATAGCTGGGGGATGCACTCTGCGCAACGGCGGCGAGGGGAAACCCGCAGGCGAGCGCGAGATATCCGGTTCGCTTGAGCCCTGTGCGCAGAGCGGTTTTTAGATTTTTCATGGCTGTTTGACTGTCCTCTCGTAGGTTGCACTGCGTGTGCCGTGCAGTGCCGAATTCTACCCGGGCTTTCAGGGAGCTACCTTAAAAATCGGATGCTTACCGGTTATTGCAAGATGCTCCGCTGGTCTGGTCCGGATTTCATGATGCGTTGGTTTAGACGATAGTTTGCGGGAATAGTTTCGGTTGTGTTCATGGCGAGAAAAAACGACTCAACCCAGATCTCGGAAGCGAAAATCTGGGTTGAGAGCGCCTGACGCGGCCCTAGTGGATGTCGAACTGCTCCGGATGCAACGTGGCATCGCTTTTTACGATGATGGTTTTGCCGGACATTTCTTCCATCTCCGAGAGCCAGCGTCCGTTAGTTGCCTTCAGCTGTTTGACGACTTCGGGATTGACGCGCAGCATGACGTCGCCGCGGTCGATCTGGCGATGCATCTTGCGCAGCTCGATGTAGATTTCGTTGCAGACCGTCAGCGGGCCCTTCACCATCCCGGTGCCGGTGCAGGTGGAGCAGGGAACCGAGAGCGTGCGCTCGAGCGATTGCTTGACGCGCTTGCGGGTGATGGCGACCAGGCCGAAGTCATTGAACTGGAGCACCTTCGATGGCGCGCGGTCGGACTTCAATTCATCTTCAAGCGCCTGCATAACCTTGTTGCGGTTCTTGCGCTCGTCCATGTCGATGAAGTCGATGACAATGATGCCGCCCAGGTCGCGCAAGCGGATCTGGCGGACAATCTCCGGAATGGCGTCGAGGTTGGTCTTGAGGATGGTGTCCTCAAGCCGCGCAGTTTTGCCGACGTATTTTCCGGTGTTGATGTCGATGGCGACCAAGGCTTCCGTTTGATTGATGACGATGGAGCCGCCGGACTTGAGCCAGACCTTCGAGCGCAGCGCCTTGTTGATTTCTTCCTGGATGCCGAACTGCTCGAACAGCGGCGTCTCCTTCGTGTAGAGCTTGACGCGCCGCACCAACGCGGGCTCAAAGCGGTTCAGGAAGCGCAGCACGCGCTCATAGTCCTGCTCGCTGTCCACCCAGATGGCGGAAAAGCTGTCGGTGACCTGATCGCGCAGCACGCGCTCGACCAGCGAGAGATCGTGATAGATGAGGGCGGGCGGCTTGGCACTGTCGGCGCGGGACTTCATCTCCGCCCACAGGGTGAGCAGGAAGCGGATGTCGGCGCGGAGGTCTTCTTCACTGGCAGAGGCGGCTGCGGTGCGGACGATGAAGCCGCCGGCGGCTGCGCCTTTTTCGCTGAGCAAAATGTGCTTCAGGCGCTGCCGTTCTTCATCGGAAGAAATCTTGCGCGACACGCCAACGTGATTGACGGTCGGCATAAAGACCAGAAAGCGTCCCGGCAGCGCGATGTGGCTGGTGATGCGCGCGCCTTTGCGGGCGATCGGTTCCTTGGCAATCTGGACGAGGATTTCCTGGTTCGGCTTCAGCAGTTCGGTGATGGCCGGCAGGTTCGAGGTCTGCGCGGTGGAGCGCCGCATGCGTCCGCCGCGATGGTCCGGGCGCTGCCCGCTGCGCTGGCCTGAACGCTGACCCGGGCGAATGCCGCGGCGATTTCCGCGCTGGTGGTTCGTGCGAGGATGCGATGCATCGGCATTTGAGACATCGGCATCTTCCGATTCTTCGTCGGGAACTTCTTCGAGCTCGATGCCGGAGTGTTCCTCGTCGAATGCAGATTCCTCTTCGTCAAAGGAACCGTCTTCATGCGGAAAACCTTCGACCGGCTCTTCCGAAAAGCGCGTGCGCTGGTCGATGTGCTGATCGCGGACGAGCTCGCTCAGCAAACCGCTGTCCATCTGCATGTCGAGCGTTTCCTCGACCAGATCCTCATAACCCTCTTCGTCTTCCGGCGCCTGCGCGGCGTAGACCTCAGGCTCTTCCTCATCGATCACTTCTTCTTCAAGATGGCCGTCGCCGGGATTGAAGGTGTGGGCATCGCGGCTGCCGGATACGAATTCTTCAGAGATTTCCTGTTCGTCGTCTTCCGTTTCTTCTGAGAACTCGTGTGGAAGCGCAGCAGTTTCTACCCCTGGCTCCTGCCGCGGTTCTTCGGGACGATGTACCGGCTGCACGATGGAGGCAGCCTCGCCGAAAAATGGTTCCTGCTTTGTGACGGGCGAGGGAACCGGCTCTTCGATTACGTCTTCGTGTCGATCTGTGTTTTGCGATATGCCTTCCGGCTCGGCGGGGGGAAATATTTCCGGCGAAGAAACGATCTCGGCAACCGGCTCTTCGACCGCTGGTTCGATCACGCTGCTCTGGCGATAGGCGCTGGGCGCGGCGGGATCGACGCGATAGGAAGCGGAGGCTTCTTCCGGATCGAAGTTCAGCGGCTCAAGGCCGATGTCTCCCTGCGTATCGACGTGGGCAGCGGTTTCTTCGTGGTGGGAAATCGGATGAGAAGCGAGCGGGTGTTCCGTAATGGCGTGCTCATGGAGCGTGTGAACGGATTCCGGAGTGGCGGCTTTCTCGAGCGGCTCAAATTCCGCTGCGGGCGCGACGGTAGTTTCCGGCGCGACAACCTCGGCGGCAATCGAAGAAGTCGGATGTGGTGTCATCGCCGGCTTGTTCTTGTAGCGGGAGAGCGATTCGCCGGGCAGCACGTCGCTACCATCCCAGGCAAGAGGCGCAGTCACCATGGTCGAGGGCTTAAATGTTGGCGTGGGTGTTGGGGCCGGAGCCGCCGGCGTATGAGATGTGGGTGTCTCTGCCGGTGCCTGGCCGCGGCGGTATTTCGACAGCGATTCTCCCGGCAGGATCAAAGTCTCGGCATGAGAGACCAGAGTATGGACCGGCTCGCGATGCGGCAGAGATTCAGACGAGCGCTCGTGCCGCGATGGCTGCGGCGCAAGCCGATCGGCGCGGCTCGGCTCCGTCAGGAATTCCGGTTCAATCCCGGGATCGCCGATTTCGTTCAGTTCAAATTCAATCGCCTGCGGGTGCAGGTCGGCTGGACCAACGTGCTCATCGGAAACATTGTCCGGTGTTCCGGCAGGCCGTTCCTGGGGATTGTTGCCGCGGCCACGACGGCGTCCACGGCGGCCGCGCCAGCGTCGGGAGCCACCGTCTTCAGCGGCCTCCGCGCTGGGCGAAGGCTCGCGGGGAGGGTTGGCTGCTCGCTGCTGCGCAGGCTGCTGTGCAGGATTCTGCTCGGCGCGCTGGGGCGCGGCCGGATGGCCATTTCCCTGGGCGCGTGCCTGGGAGAGTGGAACATATTCCTCGCCGTCTTCCTGCTCTTCGGCGAAGTCGGTGACGTAGAGGAAGGCATCGCGTTCCAGGCCGATGTCGACGAAGGCCGACTGCATGCCGGGAAGGACGCGGGTTACTTTGCCTTTATAAACGGAGCCGGCGAGGGTGTATTCGTTCTCGCGCTCATAATAGATTTCCGCCAGTTGATCGTCTTCAACCACGGCCAGGCGGGTTTCATGGGGGGTGCTGGAGATGTAAATTTCTTTTGTCATTGCTGCCTCAATTCAAGCCCGCAGCCGTAAGGGCGGCGGGGCAATTGGGCGGCGGATTCCTCGCGGGCTAGGTCAGGCGGAGCGAATCGAGTGAATGTTCTATGTGCGTTGCGGACTGAAATTCTGCATCTTCTGCTGGCCGATGGGAAATAAAGCTCCCGCGAAGGCGGGCTGGCGATGGAAGGGAAGAATTCTGGTTGCGACGTTGGAGAACGGGACGCGGGAACCTTGTGGCCGCTGCTGCTTCCCCTGCCAAATCGATGGCGAGGAGCGGGGCCGTTTCCGGTTGCAATGCGTATTCAAAAGCGTTCATTCGATCGAACTCTCACCTGGCCGCAGCTCAAGAACCTGCCGGACCCAGGGGAAAACATTTTTTGCGTCCACGCGATATCGGGGGCAATGGACGCCGAACAATCTTTTCTGCTGGCGCAACGTTCTGGCTCGCCAGGGGTAAAACTAATTTACGAAGCGGCTCATACGGATATTCATTACGATGCCGAGCGCCAGAAACGTAAACAGCACCGATGAACCGCCATAACTCATTAAGGGCAAAGGTATTCCGGTGACCGGCATAAAGCCGATGACCATGCCCACATTGACCGCGATCTGAAAAATCAGAACGGCCACGACCCCCATGATAATCAACGTGCCGGGAAGGTCGGCTGCAGTTTGAGCGTTTTGCACTAAACGCATCAATAACAAAAAGTATAACAGCAACACGACGATAGCCCCGGCCAGGCCATGCTCCTCGCAGAAAGCGGCGAAGATAAAGTCGGTGTAGGGGATGGGCAGAAAATCGCCCTGGGTCTGGCTGCCCTTCTCCGATCCCTGGCCCCAAATGCCGCCGGAACCGACGGCGATGAGCGACTGCCGGATCTGATAGCCGCTGCCGCGCGGGTCGGTATCGGGGGACATAAAGCTGGTGAGCCGCTGTTTCTGATAGGGTTTCAACACCTTATACCAGGCCGGAACGATGGCCAGAGCGGCGGCCAGGCACAGGATCGCGGCCTGACGAAACTTGATGCCGCCCAGGAACAGGCCAATCAGCAGCACCGGCGCGTAGGTGAGCGCGGTGCCGAGGTCGGGCTGCTTCAGCACCAGCAGCATGGGGATGCCGACCAGCGCCATTGCTTTCAAAATGTCTTTCCAGGTAAGGTCGCGTCCGCTCAGATGAGTAAAGTAGCGCGCGATCACGACGATGAGGATGAGCTTGACCCATTCCGACGGCTGGAAGTGGATGCCGCCGGGCAGCTTGATCCAGCGGCGCGCGCCCAGCACCTTTTGCCCGACCGCAAGTACCGCAACCAGAAACATGAGGCAGATGCCGTAAGCCCAGACGGCGATGTCGAGCAGAATGTGGTAATCGATGAGCGAAAGAATAAACATGCAGACGAAGCCGGCCGCCAGCCAGAGCATCTGCTTTTCATCGAAATGATGGAACTGGGTGTGCAGGGTGGCGCTATAAATTTCCAGCACGCTGATGATCGACAACGCAATGACGAAGACCAGCAGTGTCCAGTCGAAGTCGTGGAAGGAGAGAAAGCGGCGCATGGCTAAGTAGCTATAGAGAGAGTAAAGCGATTTGATGACAATGCTACTGCAAAATGAAGGTCGTCATTCTGAGTGCAACGAAGAATCCAGAGGGTGACGGCGGTGCTTGCGAGGCGGAAATTCTCTGGATTCCTCACTGCGCTGCGCCTGGCCTGCCCTGAGCGTAGCCGAAGGGTTCAGAATGACTCTGGATATTAGCTGGCAAAGCTGGTGCTGGCAGGCGGAAGGCGCCGGCCCGCAGGGTATTACCGGCCATCGCGGGGAATTTTCTGGCGATGCTCTGCGCGATTGGTTTCGACCCGGGAGCAATATTCGGCGCGTTCGCGGGCATGGTCCACAGTGCGGCCATTTCCGTCGGCTTATCATCTGCAGTCTGCAATTGGCCGATGGTCTGTTTCGCCGGCTTCTGCTTTGGCTCCGGTGTGGTCGGAGTTGTTTCCGGCGTCTTTTCGACAGCCACTGCGGGCAGGTTGTTGGCTTCGCGGCGCTGCTTGTCTACGTAGGCCGCGATCACGTGAGCCGCGAGCCGGGCGCTTAAATATCCTTCCGAACCGTTCTGCCATAGCACAACCACGGCGATCTCCGGATTTCTACGCGGGGAGACGCCGACAAACCAGGCTGTATCGCTGAGCTTGTGCCCCCCGCCAACAGACGCTTTGTACGCATTGCTGACGATCTGTGCAGTTCCTGTTTTGCCGGCGAAGTCGATGCCGTTCAGCTGCGCCATGCCCGCGGTACCGGCGAAGCTGATCACCTGCGCCATCGCGTCGGTGACAATCTCCCAGTTGGCCGGATCGATATGAATATCCTGGTTGCCGGAGCCGGGAAACTGCTCCTGGTAATAGTCCTTGAGGTCGGGAGGAACTTCATCCGGGAAGACGACGTGCGGGCGCTTCAACACGCCGCCCGATGCCAGGCCGCCGACAGCGCGGATGAGTTGAATTGGCGTGACGGCGAGCGCGCCCTGGCCGATGCCGACCGAGATGGTTTCACCTGCGAACCATTTCTGATGGTAGTTGCGCATCTTCCATTCCGGCGAGGGGACGATACCGGCCACTTCATCCGGCAGGTCAATGCCGGTCTTTTTCCCCAGGCCAAATTTATGCGCCCACTCGGCAATCTTGTCGATGCCGAGCTTTTCCGCCAGCGTGTAAAAGAAGACATCGCAGGACTGGTAAATCCCTTTGCTGATATCGGTGATGCCGTGGCTCTGATGGCGGGCGGAGATCCAGCATTTGAAATACCGTCCGTAGAAAGTAGCACCGCCGTGGCAGTCGACTTTCAGCGTCTCAGCAATTCCTTCCTGCAAGCCGGCAATCGCTTCCAGCAGTTTGAAGGTAGAGCCGGGCGCGAGCTGGGCCTGAATCGCCTTATTCATCAGCGGGTGCTCGGGGTTGGTGATCAGCGCGTCCCACTCTTTGCGATGGATGCGGATGGCGAATTGATTGGGGTCGAAGGTGGGCCGCGACACCATGGCCAGCACTTCTCCGGTGCGCGGATCGATGGCGACAATGGCGCCTTCGCGGTCGCCCATCGCTTCCTCGGCGGCTTTCTGGATGTCGAGATCGATCGTCAGCTTGATGGATTTTCCCGGCACTGCGGGCTCGATGCCAAGCGCGCCCAGTTCGCGGCCGTGGCTATCGACGACCACGTCACGCGATCCATCCTGCCCGCGCAGGATTGGATCGTAGGATTCCTCGACACCGGAGCGGCCGACGACATCGCCCGGCTGATAGAAGGCATAGCGCGGATCGTCGAGCATTTCTTCCGACACTTCGCCCACGTAGCCGATCAGGTGCGCGGCAAATCCATTGCTGGGGTAGAGGCGACGCTCCTCCTCGATGGTTTCCAGCTCGGGCAGCTCGTTATTGTGGGCGGCGATGAAGGCCTGCTGGTTCGGCGTAATGTCCTGCTGCAGCGGGATGGGCTGATACTTCGGCTGATGCCGATACCGCAGCAGCGTTGCGCGCAATTGATCCGGGTCCATATGCAGGCCTTCAGCAATCAAGGGAATATCGGCCTGAAGATCGCGAGCCTGATCCGGCACCAGGAAGCAGGTGACGGAGGGATAATTGTCGACCAGCAGGCGGCCTTCGCGGTCGAAGATTTTTCCACGTGGCGCGAGAATCGGCACTTTGCGGATACGATTGGCGGCGGCGAGAGCGCGGTAATTCTGTGCGCCCAGGACCTGCAATCTCCACAGACCGGAGACAAGAATCACCAGGATCAGCGCAATGACATACTGCATCGCCGTTAGCTTGATCGCCGGGATTTTGTCGTCCTTGTTGTAGTTGCCGGCCATGGGGGTGGTTTTCCTAGAGAATACTCCCGGTTTGCAGGTTATTCGCGGCGTCGCATGCGGTCGAGCAGTGCGAAGAGAATCACTCCGATCAATGCATTGACCAGGGCGCGGATCAGCTCATGCACCCAGAACCAGGTTTCGTGCATGCCCAGCAGACGGCTCAGAATGAATACATGCAGTACGCTGGCGAACAGGATGAAAAGGAAGTTCATCATCAGCCGCGTGCCGGGATTGTCGACATCGATGCGCACGCCGATCGACGCCGCGAGATAGCCGATGATGCAGTCGATGACGCCGTTGATGCCCAGTGGCAGATGGGTCATTGCATCCTGAATCAATCCGATGACAAGTCCAATCAACGTTCCCGTGATCGGACTGCGGCGCGAGACCGCGAAGTAGATGACCACCAGCAGAGGCAGATTCAGAATAGTGAAGCTGGGGAAGCGCAGCGGCAGATAAACCTGCAGAAAAATCGCGATCAGGGGCACCAGGATGAGGACCACCGGATGGAAGCGGTGGACCTCCATCTCCCTGCGCGAACCGCGATGGATCAGGGCCATTAGTGTTCCGTCTCCGGCGTGGCGTTCGACGGCTGCGTCTCTGCCGGCTTTTGCTTGGGCGGAGTCAGCGGGGGAAAGTCCTGCTTATGATACGCAGCACCGGGAGTCAGATCGACGGCGGGCGGCGCGGCTCCGGGCGTGAACCGGTCGGGATGGAGAGCGTTCGGAGGACGCACTGGCGGCGGCGGAGCGGTCGAGCTGATCGGTTTTCCATCGGGCCCGAGCGTCGGCGCGGCAGCCGCACCGGGCAGGCGTTCGGAAAGAATGTCGGCGGCCTTCTGCTCGCTGGTGGCCACGTCCTGCTGCATGTCGGCGGGCATGCTCGTAGTGGTTTCGGTAACGATCAGGACTTCATCGAGGCGCGACAGATTCACCGCCGGATGAATGACGATGGCGACGTAAGGGTTGCGCTCGGGATCGTTGACCGTGCGCTCGACCACGCCCACGGTCAGGCCACGCGGATAGACCTGATCGCCGCCGCTGGTGATCACCTGCTCGCCGGGCTGGATGCGTTCATCGGGCAGCACGTCGATAATTTCCGTCTGCCCCGCGGTGTTGCCGCGCAGAATTCCACGCAGCCGCGTCTTGGTCAGGATAACGCCGAGGCCGCTGGTGGGATCGTTAATCTCCAGCACCTGCGCGGTGTGCGGAAATACGTCGCGCACCTTGCCGACCACGCCATCCGGCGTAATGACGGGCATGTCAGTGCGCAGGCCGTCTTTCGAACCTTTATCGATGTAGAGGACGCGTGAAAGATCGGTGCCGCTGGTGCCGATCACATGCGCGGCGACGGTTTTCGAAACATATTGCTGCTGGAAACCGAGGAGCTTCTGCAGGCGCATGTCCTGGCGGGCGTTTTCGGCCAGCGAAGCCTGTTCCAGACGCATGCGATTCAACTCCGCCTGCAGTTGCTGGTTTTGTTCACGAACGTGGCGCAGGTCGACGTAGCTTTTCCAGGTATGGCTAATGCCATGGCCGCCGAAGAGAAATATGCGCTCAAACGGGGAGATAAGACTGACCACCCAATAGCGGATCAGCCGCGTCTGATGACCGTCTACATGGCCATCGTGGCCAATGACAGGGCGGCGCACCTGCACGGCAAGCCCGAGCATCTGCGCCAATACGACAGCGAGCAGGATCAGAGGGTTCCGATATCGGCTGAGAAAGGATTCCATGATGCCTGTGGTGGGTCTCGCGATACAGCATAACGCCCGTCATCCTGAGCGAAGCGAAGGATCTCTGAATTTTCCGAGGAGTGCGAATGCAGAGGTTCTTCGCTTCGCTCAGAATGACGGAATTTCTAGCACCGCTGCGTCTTTCGAAAACTTAATCGATCTTGATCTTGCGCAGCAGGCCGAAGTCCGACAGCATCTTGCCGGTGCCGAGCACCACGGATGCCAGGGGATCGTCGGCGACCGAAACCGGCAGACCCGTTTCCTCGCGGATGCGCTTGTCGAGATTTTTAATCAGCGCGCCGCCGCCGGTCAGCACAATGCCGCGGTCGCTGATGTCGGCGGAAAGCTCCGGCGGCGTGCGTTCAAGCGCCACGCGGATGGCATTCATGATCGTGCTGATGCACTCGGCCAGCGATTCGCGAATTTCGCTGTCGTCGATAGTGATCGTCTTGGGCACGCCTTCAATCAGGTTGCGGCCTTTAATTTCCATCGTGAGCGGCTTGTCCAGCGGATAGGCCGAGCCAAGTTCCATCTTGATGTGTTCCCCGGTGCGCTCGCCGATCAGCAAATTGTATTTGCGCTTCAGGTAATTCATGATGGCTTCGTCCATCTGGTTGCCGGCCATGCGCACCGACCGCGAATAGACAATGCCGGAGAGCGAAATCACGGCAATATCTGTCGTGCCGCCGCCGATGTCGACCACCATGTTGCCGCCGGGTTCTGTAATGGGTAGGCCCGCGCCAATCGCTGCGACCATGGCCTGTTCCACTAGATATACTTCGCTGGCCTTGGCTCGGTAGGCAGAGTCTTCCACGGCACGTTTTTCTACCTGCGTAATCTCCGAAGGCACGCCGATCACGATGCGCGGATGCACCAGCATCTTGCGGCCGTGCGCCTTCTGGATGAAATAGTTCAGCATTTTTTCCGTGACTTTGAAGTCGGCGATGACGCCGTCCTTCATCGGCCGGATGGCAACAATATTTCCTGGAGTCCGGCCCAGCATTTCTTTCGCCTCTTTGCCGACGGCCTCGACTTCTCCGGTGTTCTTATTCAGGGCGACGATCGAAGGCTCGTTGACGACGATGCCCTTGCCAGCCGCGAAAACGAGCGTGTTGGCCGTGCCGAGATCGATGGCGAGGTCGCTCGAAAAGAGACTGAACAGCGAACGTAGATTATGGCTGCGCGAATTACGGGAGTGATAGCCGTTAGAGGACATTCGACCTGTGACGTACCTTGTTGGAGATTGAGTGAAGTTCCATTGTAAGGCCATGCAGGCAGCGTTGCACCTGAGATTCCAGTGCTGTTAAGGGCGGAGAAAGGAAGAGGTATCGAATCGGTACTGTTTGCGCTTTCCGCCGCGGCAGTTCAGTTCGCGGCGAGTCGAGACCTCGCCTGGCCGCTAAGCCAGAGAACAAGTCGAGTGTCCGGCACCAGGTAAAGCTTGAGATCGGTGCGTTCATGCAGGTATCGTACGAGGCCCTGCCAGCCCTGCAGATAGTCGTCCCAGACGATCGCCCCTGAACCGCTCACGATGCTGAAAGCGGCCCGGGTGTCGTTGGCCACGTAATCGTACGAGTGGGCGCCGTCGATGTACACCAGATCGAACGTTTGACCAAAAGCGGGAAAATCGAAGCTTGCGGAATCGCCTTCAAGTTGAACGATCCGGGCGCCTTCCGGCCGATCCTCAAAAACTCGCCGCCGTCGCTCAACAGGAATGAACGTTTTGTCATCCCGCTCAATGTTCAACGAAGGAGGATCGCCGGCGGGCAGGTCCAACGTATGAATCGCCAGGTTTGGAACGTTGATCGCCAGGGTTAGTGCGGTGACTCCGGTAAAGGTTCCTATTTCGAAAGCTCGCCGCGCATCGAGCGCCTTGGCCAGCGCCGCAAGAAAATAGAGCCCTTCAATGCTTTGCGTCCCATCTCCAAGAAACTCCCGCGGCGGCAGCGTCACTTCGATTGCGCGGAGTTTTTTCAAAAGGTCAGGTGTCGCTTTCGGCAAGGGCGATGAGTTGTACAGGGAGCGGTCGAGCACCAGATTTTCCGCATCCAGCATGTCCCGGGTAAAGTTGGGGAACGACCGTGCGGCGTAGCGGCCCAGTACCGATAACTTGTCAAACTCCATAGACAATCGCGAGGCGTAGCTGCCCATCGCCGACGGATTGGGATTTTGTCTCGACATATTGCGCCTGAAACTCCAACGGCACGTTAAACTTTTATCACCTGACGATAACAGAATGCTGTGCCTGTATGCCTATTCGGTCCTGAACTATCGTTTACTATTGCTTGTCCATTGGTTTAACCTACCGTGCATTCGTTGGCAAGGGAATTGATACGCCGGGAGTCTACGTGTCGTCGAAAACAGTCATAGCCAGGTCCACGATGGCCGGCATCGCCATGATTGCGTGGTTTGCGCTCGGGCTGCAACTCTATCTAACGATCGCCACCGGGGCTGCAGGCACGGCGGCCGTTTTGGCAAGAGTGGGCAATTACTTCAGCTTCTTCACGATTCTGACGAATCTGCTGGTAGCCATTACGCTGACCTTTTCTCTTGCGGCTGGGCGCACGGCATGGGGGAAGCTTTTCGCTCGGGCAACCGTACATGCCGGCGTCGCGGTCTATATCGCCATCGTAGGAATGATTTACTCCCTGCTGCTGCGTCATATCTGGAACCCGACGGGCGCGCAAAAACTGGCCGATGTGCTGCTGCATGACTTGATTCCGGTGACGTATGTGCTCTACTGGCTCATCTTGGTGCCGAAGTCAAGCCTGCGTTGGAAGCATGCGGTGCTGTGGCTCGCCTATCCCGTCGCTTACATGATCTACACGCTGGCGCGTGGAGTCGCAATCGGCTGGTATCCGTATCCATTTATCGATGCGAGTGTGCTTGGATTTCCGCGGGCGTTGGGCAACGGAGCGCTGGTGCTGCTGGCGTTTTTCGTTGTGGGTCTGATAGCCGTTGCGATTGGGCGTGTGCGCTCGCGTCGCGCTCCGGATGGATATCAGTAAGGCGGTGTTTGCTGTATTCTCTATCGTTCGAGCGGAATATGCTCGGCGGTCAGGAATGAGAGAAGCAAACGTTATGGCAACTGCTCAGAAAAAAAAGCACACCGACGCTTCGCGTGACGCAGCGCGCAATTTCAAGAACCTCATCGGCGGCAAATGGGCCGCTTCCCACAGCCGCAAAACCTTTGAAAATCGCAATCCCGCAGACACCCGCGATTTAGTCGGGGTGTTTCCGGCCTCCGACGCACGCGATGTCGAGGACGCCGTAGCCGCGGCGCGAGCAGCCTTCCGTAGCTGGCGTCTGGTGCCCGCTCCCAAGCGCGCGGAGATTCTCTATCGCACCGGCGAATTGTTAAGCGAGCGCAAAGAAGAATACGCCCGCCAGATGACGCGCGAAATGGGCAAGGTGCTCGAAGAGACGCGCGGCGACGTGCAGGAGGCGATCGACACCGCGTTCTACATGGCCGGAGAAGGCCGCCGCATGTTCGGCCAGACCACGCCGTCGGAGCTGCCCAGCAAATTCGCCATGAGCGTGCGCATGCCGGTCGGCGTCTGCGGCATGATCGCGCCGTGGAATTTTCCCATGGCGATTCCATCGTGGAAGCTGTTTCCGGCGCTGGTCTGCGGCAACACCTGCGTCATCAAACCGGCGGAAGACACCCCGCTCTCGACATTGAATTTAGTCCAGACCTTGATGGATGCCGGACTGCCCGCCAGCGTGGTGAATATTGTCTTCGGCTTCGGGCCGGAGGCAGGCGCTCCGCTCGTCGAACATCCAGGTGTCGATGCGATCAGTTTTACCGGATCGAGTGAAGTGGGCCGCATCGTGGGCCAGACGGCGGCGTCGCTCTTTAAGCCATGCTCGCTGGAAATGGGCGGCAAGAACGCCATGATCGTGATGGACGATGCCAATCTCGACCTGGCCGTCGAAGGCGCGCTCTGGGGCGCGTTCGGCACCACCGGTCAGCGATGCACCGCAACCAGTCGCATCCTGGTCCACAGGAAAGTCGCGAAGCGATTCACCGAACGTTTTGTCGCGGCGACGGAGAAGTTGCGCGTCGGCAACGGTCTCGACAAAGGCGTGCAGGTAGGCCCGCAGGTGAACGTCCAGCAGGTCGAGACCAGCGAGCGCTACGTGGCGATTGCGCTCGATGAAGGCGCAAAGCTGCTGATCGGCGGCAAGCGTCTCAAAGGGAAATCGCACGCCGCGGGCTATTTCTTTGCGCCGACAATTTTCGCCGGCGTCAAACCGGCAATGCGCATCGCGCAGGAAGAGGTCTTCGGTCCCGTGGTCGCGCTCGTTGAGTTCGGCTCGTTCGAAGAAGCCATCGAAATTGCGAATGGAATTTCCTATGGCCTTTCGACGGCGATCTATACACGCGACGTGAACTACGCCTACCGCGCCATGCGCGACCTGGAGGCAGGCATCACCTACGTCAATGCGCCGACGATTGGCGCGGAGGTGCACATGCCCTTCGGCGGCGTCAAGAAAACCGGCAATGGGCATCGCGAAGGCGGCAACGCCGCGCTCGATTTCTACACCCACTGGAAGACGGTCTACGTGGACTATTCCGACAAACTGCAGCGCGCGCAGATTGACGACGAGCGGCCTTATTAGGTTCAGGAGAGCAGCATGATTATTGGAGTTCCGAAGGAAGTGAAAGATCACGAAAGCCGGGTTGGAGTCACTCCGGCAGGCGTGAAGGCGCTCGAAGAGGCCGGCCACAAGGTGCTGGTCGAAACTCGCGCCGGCGATCTTTCTGCGTTTACAGATGACGACTATCAATCCGCCGGAGCGGAGATCGTCGGCTCCGCCTACGACGTGTGGCGGCTGGCCGAAATGGTAGTCAAGGTCAAGGAGCCAGTCGAAAAGGAATACGCCTATTTCCGCGAAGGGCTGGTGCTGTTCACCTATCTACATCTAGCGCCTTTGCCGGTGCTGACGGGCAAGCTGCTGGAGAAAAAAGTTACCGGCATCGCCTACGAAACCATCCGCGACAAAGCAGGCACGCTGCCGCTGCTGACGCCCATGTCGGAAGTCGCCGGGCGCATGTCCGTACAAGTGGGCGCAGCCTATCTCGAAAAAGAAAAAGGCGGCCGCGGAGTTCTGTTGGGCGGCGTGCCCGGCGTTCCTCCAGGAAATGTCTGTGTGATCGGCGGCGGCATCGTCGGTACGAACGCAGCGAAAGTCGCCATGGGCATGGGCGCGAAGGTGACCATCGTCGATCTGAACCTGAACCGTCTGCGCGAACTCGATGATATTTTCAATGGCCGCGTGCATACCCTGGCGTCGAATTCCTACAACGTTACCCACGCCGTGCGCGAGGCTGACCTGGTCATCGGCGGCGTTCTGATTCCCGGCGCGGCGGCTCCGAAGATCGTGACCAAGGCGATGGTCGCCAAAATGAAAAAAGGTGCGGTGGTCGTCGATGTGGCCATTGACCAGGGCGGCTGCATCGAGACAGCCCGTCCCACAACCCACAGCGATCCCTCTTATATGGTCGACGGCGTCGTCCATTACTGCGTGACGAACATGCCGGCGGCGGTGCCAAATACCTCCACGCTGGCGCTGACGAATGCGACATTCCCTTACGTGATGCGGCTGGCGCAGATGGGCGCGAAGGCTGCGTTCCAGGCCGACGGCGGACTGCGGGATGGCGTGAATACCTATGATGGCGTGTTGACGTGCAAGCCGGTCGCGGACTCGCAGGGGAAATCATGGAAGCCGGTGGCCGATCTCGTTCAGTAGATAGATTTTTGCAAAGAAAAAAGCGCAGCCATTTGGCCGCGCTTTTTCTATGAGAGGTAGAGATAGTTTACGAACCGACCCGCACGCTTCTGTGGAGATCGAAGGTCAGGACGGTTTCTGCGGGCAGCACTAGGTCTTTGTTGCCGGTAAATGCGCTTCCTGCTGCGCCGCCGCCGCCGCCGAGCAGGCCGCCAACCAGGGCGCCCTTCCCCCCGCCGGCAACGCCACCAATGATTGCGCCCAGACCGGCGCCGCCGCCTGTCATCACCGCCGAACGCTTGCCTTTGCCTTGAACCGTTCGCTCCACCATATTTGTCGCAATGGGATAGCTGGCTCCCTTGGTATGCAGGCTTTCGAGGCGAATGGCCAGAACGCCCGCGCCTTTGAACTTGCCCGGACTTTTATCGCTTACGATGGTCCCTCGTGCCTGCGCGCCGGCCGGAATCGCGACCTGCCCACGAACCCGGATCGGGTCGATCAGGACAGCGGAAAATCCATCGCCAACCTGGCTGTTCTTGGTTGAGATCGTCTGACCGAGCCGCACCCGGATGCGGGTTCCTACCGGAATCACCAACGGCTGTGCCGGAGCCGGGGCCATTGCACTCGAAGGAGGCGCAGGCGCGGCAGCATTGCTCGGCGGCGGCGGAGTATTCGCTGGACTGGCAGGCGCTGGATTGACGGGCGCTTCATTGCCGCCTGCATACGGTGTGCCGGCAGCCGCCGCATTGGCGACCGACAGGTTATTGACCACCGTGCGCGTGCCGTCCACACTCGCGGCATCGCGGGCAGCCTGCTCGCGCGAACTCTCCGCGCCTACCGTACCGGTCAACGTCACCGTTCCATCTTTGGCCGCGACGGAAATGGGCTGGCCCTGGAGCGCGGGATCAGACCCGATTTTGCTTTGCACATTGGCGGTGAGCTGGCTGTCGTTCGGCTTGCTGCTGCATCCGGAACTGAGCAGCGCGGCAGCCGCCAACGTAAGGACTGGAAGAGAGAATCGTATGGTCCGTTTCATATTCCCCTCTGGGTGCAGCTTTATCGAATTCAACAACGCTGTCAAGCATTATAAGCAGTTGATTTTTGAGCACAATAAAACCCCGATCTTATAATTGTTTCGGTAGCTTATGCTTCAGCAAAAAGCGGCCCCGATGGAGGCCGGCAACAGATGATGGACGCTGGCAACAATCGACGGACAGCGGTGGTAGTGCTGGGCTCGCTCGCCTTGCTGGTGCTGCTGGTCCTGGTGGCGGAGAACGCCTTCAACCTGAAATTTCTCTCCCCGCACAGCGCCGGTTCCATCCTGTTTTTCACCGCACTCTCCGGGCTGAGCTTCCTGCTCTTTCTCATGCTGGTCGTGCTTCTGCTGCGGAATATTTTGAAGCTCTACGCGAGCGAGCAGAGCCGCGTACTGGGTTCGCGGCTGCGCACACGGCTGCTGCTGGGCGCGCTGCTGCTTTCCGTCGCGCCGGCATTCTTCATGCTCTTCTTCAATTATCTGTTGATGAATCGCTCGATCGATCGCTGGTTCTCGCAACCGGTGGTGCAGCTGCGCAGCGAGTCGATGCAGGTGGCGTTGGAGATGACGCACTATGCCGCGGCAAATGCGCGCGCGGAAGCCGAATCGCTGGCGAATACGCCCGCCATCTCCGCTGGAGATACGCGGAAAAAACGCCGCGCCGCCCTCGATATTTTTCATCAGCACAAAGTGACACTGCAGGGCGGCTTTGTGGTCGTCTATCGCGACGGCAATGCAGTCAACGACTATCAGCTTCCCGCCGAGCAAGGCTCAGTCAGCCTGGTTTCCGATGTCGATCCCATGGAGCGTCCGGAGTCGAACGCCGGCCAGCCGCTGACGGCAGTCATTCTGCGTGCGGCAGAGCGAACCGACGATACGATTCTGCGCATCGGCTCGACCGCCTACATGGTCGGCGCTGCTTCCTCCGCGCAGGGTCGAATCGTCGTCGTGGGTCTGCCGCTGCCGCCGAACGCCGGCCAGGCTATCTTCGAAATCCAAAACGGTACCCGCCACTATTGGACGCTGCTGCGCGCGCGCCGCCGGGTGCGCCAGACCTACTTCCTGGTGCTGCTTATGCTGACCGGGCTCACACTATTCATCAGCAGCTGGCTGGCTTTGTTCTTTTCCAAGCAAGTCACGCAGCCGGTGGAGGCGCTGGCCGATGCCATGGATGCGATGGCCTCCGGCGATTATGGTTCGCGCGTCGATGTCGCCGCGGGCGGCGAATTGGGCGAACTGGTACGCTCCTTCAACCACATGGCGACCGATCTTGAGACCAGCCGCAGTCAGCTGGAGGCGTCGACCGGGCAGCTTTCCTTTGCCAACGCCGCCATTGACGAGCGGCGGCGCGAACTGGAAACCGTGCTGGAAACGATTCCCAGCGGCGTGGCTACGCTCGATAACGATCTCAACATTCTGCAGGCCAACCGCGCCTTCCAGGAGATGCTGGACCCGATGGGCGAGATGGCAATTGTCGGCCAGCCCATTCAGGATCTGTTTCCCCCTGAGTCGGCTGCGGAGATTGGACGCGTGCTGCGGCGCAGCCGTCGTCTGCCGTCGGCCTCGACCGAGATTGAAGCGCACAATTCGACGGGCCCGCTGCATTTGATTTTCACCGCGACAGAATTGCGCGGGTCGGGAAATGAGCCGCGTGGGATTGAACCGCGGGGGCCCGAACTGCGCAGACCGGGACACCTGGTCGTCATGGACAATGTGACCGACGTGCTGCGGGCGCAGAAGCAGATGGCGTGGAAGGAAGTGGCCCAACGCGTCGCCCATGAAATCAAAAATCCGTTGACGCCAATCGCGCTTTCAGCCGAGCGCATCGAGCGTCATCTGATTCGCGGCCTGACGGAAGATTCCCCCCGAGCATTGCGCGGCGCCACGGAGGTGATTCGCTCTTCCGTGCTGACGCTGCGGCAGCTGGTGGATCAGTTTGCTGCGCTGGCGGATTTTCCCGCGGCCCGGCCCGTGCCGACAGATTTGAATGCGATCGTCGAAAGCACGCTGGCGCTGTTTGAAGGGCGGTTGCACGGGATTGAACTTCGACTGCACCTGACGCCGAATCTGCCGCTGGTGATGGCCGACGCGGATGCCATGAAGCGAGCGCTGAGCAACCTGATCGACAACGCCGCCGAGGCCATGCAGTCAAGCCTGCTGCGCGTGCTCACCGTGCGCACGGGATCGAACGGCATGCAGACCATGGCGGAGATTGTCATCTCCGACACCGGTCACGGCATTACCGAGGAAACGCGTGAGCGGCTGTTTCTGCCGTTCTTTTCCACGCGCCGTCGAGGAACGGGGCTGGGTCTTTCGATTGCGGCAAAGATCGTGCAGGAGCATCAGGGCAGCATTCGCGTGGAGAAAAATACTCCCGCGGGCGCGAGCTTTATCGTCGAAATTCCGCTGGCGGAAACCACACCGCTGCAGGAAATTCCAGTGCCGGATACAAGTGTGCCGGATACAAGCGTGCTAGCACCATGAACCACATTCTCGTCGTCGATGACGAACCGGATATCCGCCGCACCCTGGAAGCGATTCTGGCGGAAGAGGAATACGCGGTCACCACAGCGGCCACGGCTGCGGAAGCGCTGGACCTGGTGCGCGATGCGATCTTCGACGCGGTTCTTCTGGATGTATGGCTTCCCGACCGCGACGGGCTCGAGGTGCTGCAGGAGATTCGCGCCCTGGATGGCGGAGCGTCCGGCGGCACCGGGCCGGAAGTCATCATCATCTCCGGTCACGGCACCATCGAAGCGGCGGTGCGCGCCACCAAGCTTGGCGCGTACGATTTCCTCGAAAAGCCGCTCTCCCTCGATCGCACTCTCATCATCGTGAAAAATGCCATCGAGGCGCGCCGGCTGCGTGTCGAAAATCGCGAATTCCAACTGCAGTTGACCGCGCGCGCCCGCGTCACCGGAGAAAGCGTGCCGGTCAAGGCGCTGCGGCAGCAGATTCGTCTCATGGCTCCAACGAACGGCCGCGTGCTGATCTACGGCGAGTCCGGCACCGGAAAGGAATTGATTGCGCGCGCCATGCATGCCGAGAGCCCACGCGCGGATCGCGTGTTTGTCGAGTTGAACTGCGCAGCCATTCCGGAGGATTACATCGAGACGGAACTCTTCGGCTATCGCCACAATGCATTGCCCGGCGGCCCGCCGGAAAAGCGCGGCACGTTTGAACGCGCCGATGGCGGCACGCTGTTTCTCGATGAAGTCGGCGACATGAGCCTGAAGACGCAGGCCAAGGTGCTGCGCTCGCTCGACGAACAGCAGTTCACCCCCGTCGGCGCGGCCAACCCTATGCGCGTCGATGTCCGCCTGATCGCAGCAACCAATAAAAATCTCGAAGAAGAAATCGCCAAGGGAAATTTTCGCGAAGACCTTTTCTATCGGCTGAATGTGATTCCGTTTTACGTGCCGCCGTTGCGTGAACGGAAAGAAGACATTCCGCTGCTGGCGCGTGAGCTGCTGCGGGAGTTTGGCCGGCAATACGGCCGAGCGCGCATGGAGATCACCGACGATGCGCTGGCGGCGCTACAGCAATATCATTGGCCGGGCAATGTGCGGGAGCTGAAAAATTTGCTGGAGCGGGTAATGATCCTGAATCCGCAGATCACGCGCATCGAACGCAAACATCTACCGGTGCTGGTGGCGCGCAGCGCAGGGCGCCGCGGAGAAGAATTTTCTTCCCTGCAGCAGGCGCGGGAAGCCTATGAGCGCGACTACATCCTGCGCAAACTGGAAGACTGCCACGGCAACGTGAGCCGCGCCGCGGAAATTCTAGGCCTCGAGCGTAGCCATCTCTATCGCAAAATGAAAGCCCTGGGGATCAACGCGAAGGAAGAGTGAGCAGGAATTCCCGCAATCGCAGGCTCGTCATTCCGAGCGCAGCGAGGAATCCAGAGAATCGATGCATATAGGTGCGTTTCGCGGCGCTAGAGCATTTCTCCTGAAGGTGTGGTTTGGAAATGTGAACTCGGCGTGGCCGTTCCCCAATCCGGAGTCCCCAGCGCAGATCTTTGTGCGCTGGGGTGGAAAGAACGGCCACACATCGACGATCTCGCCACACCACAGTATCAGGAGAAATGCTCTATTCTTTCTTTTCGCTCTGCTGCCTTGCCAGCGATTCCAATTGATTCCGCCAATTTAGTGAATCCAAAAATGTGCTGGAGCCGCGCCAGTCATCCGCGACCTTCACGAATAAATCAAGATGCACTTGCATGCCGAGAAAGCTTTCCAGTTCCTTGCGGGCAGCAATCCCAATCTGCTTCAGCATCGACCCGCCTTTACCGATCAGGATGGCTTTTTGTCCGGAGCGCTCGCAGAAGATGGCCGCGGCAATCCGTGTCAGCGGCTTTTGTTTCGGCTTGCCCGGCTGCGTCGCTTTGACTGAGTCGCGTACTTCAAACCGCTCGATAACCACGGCGCTGGCGTAGGGGACTTCTTCTCCGGTCAGGTTCAAAATCTTTTCGCGGATAATTTCCGCCGCCAGGAATCGCTCCGGCTGATCGGTGAACTGGCCCTTCTTGAAATGGCGCCGTCCCTCCGGCATGTACTCGACCAGCTTGGCGATCAGCCGATCCAGGCCATCGCCGCCACGCGCGGAAACCGGAATCACCTCGGCGTAGTTATGCAGCGCGCTGAACTGCGCAATCAACGGCAGCAGCGTTTCCTTTTCATCGACGGCGTCGATTTTATTCAGCACCAGAAACACCGGGCATTCCAGCTTTTTCACCAGCTCCAGAATGAAGGTGTCTTCGTTCTCAAGCGAGTGTTCGACGTGCTTGGGCGGCGTCGGAGGCTCCGCAACATTTGGACCGGTCGCGGAAGAGATTTCAATCTCCTGCACCCTGGCAGCAGGCAGGCGAAGCCGCCGCGTGACATCGACGACGTGCAGCACCACATCGCGCGATTCGAGCGCATCGTAGACCTCCTGCAGCATGCGCTTGTCGAGCAGGTTGGTGGGCTTGTGAACTCCGGGCGTATCGACGAAAACAATCTGCGCCGCAGGATGCTTGCCCTTTACCGCGTCCACTTCCAGCACACCGTGGATGCGGTTTCGCGTGGTCTGCGGCTTGCGAGTGACGATGGCCACTTTTTCGCCGACCAATGCATTTACCAGCGTAGACTTGCCGGCATTCGGGCGGCCAAGGATAGAAACAAAACCGGAGCGTAGAGGCATACGTCTTCCAGTATCAACCCAACCTCGATTATGGGTCGATAAGGTGAGCCACATTCCTACTGTTTCAAGGAGAAGACGATGGAAATCGTTATGTCTACCGCCATGGGTGAGCCATTGAATATGGTGGGTTGATATCGCCATTGCCGGACAGCCTGTAGTGCCGCAGTATCCAGGAGTGGCCCCGCCGACCGAATTACGTGAGG
Organism: Acidobacteriaceae bacterium; assembly: GCA_965276585.1. Classification (GTDB taxonomy): domain Bacteria; phylum Acidobacteriota; class Terriglobia; order Terriglobales; family Acidobacteriaceae; genus JAKAAZ01. The sequence continues at coordinate 264,167 of CBDIAZ010000001.1, forward strand.
TTCTCGCGTTACTCCGTTTTCGTCGATGGTTGCACTTATTACGACTGTGCCCTCAATCCTTTGTCGTCTGGCTGCGTCGGGATATGCGGGCGGCGGTGAATGAATTAGGCGGCTTGGCGTTACCCCTGCCTCCGCATGTGGCCTGGGCGGAATTAACTGCAGATCGCCGGGAACTTCCTCGAGCTTAGAAAGGACTTTTGCATCCGTGCCAAGCGGCTCCAACAGGTCCACTGCGATGGTGAGAAACGGATCGGAACCGGCAGAAACCTCGATCTTGCGTGGGACGACCAGATTTTGAAAGGCCTGAAAGTCGTTATATAGAGCCACCGTCGCATCTTTAATCCTGATTCGCAGCAGACCTCCAGGATCGAAGTAATACCGCAAGTCGTATTTGGGGTCTCGGTCGGATGTGGCTTTATTTCCAATCGGAGGCGCTTCTTGAATAAGAACGGTAAGGTCGATTTTGTTGAGTTTCTGATGTTGCGTTTCCCAGTAGCCGGAAGCGACCGCGAGCGATGGAAAGGGAACCGGCAGCGATTGGACAACTTGCTGTAAACGTAGCGGGATGTAGGCGGAAGTATCATAGCGGGCAAACTTTCCGTTATTTTTGATAAGCACATATTTATAGTTGCCGAGCGTGACCTCCTTGCGCCAGGTATCTTTTGACTTCCACCACTCTTCAAAGGTTCCATTGCCGGTAAAAAAATCAGCATCGCCGGTCGCGACGTAGGTGGCCTTCAGATGAAATGGAATGCCTGCTGCTATCAGGTCGCTTAGCTGCCGAGCGCGGTCGAAGAATTCCTCCGGCATTTTTGGAGTCACGATTGCGACTGCGGCAGTAGTTGCGCGGTTTGTCGCCGCAGGCATTGCCTGCCGTGCATAGAGAGCAAGAGGCAGAAAAAGGAAAACAGTCAGCGTTCGCAGGCGATTCATCATTGAAGAGCAGCATAGTGCAGGCTCTCGTTCGCGTCTAGATGGTTTCTAGCGGATGCAGAAAACGATTCCATAGCCGAAATCCTGTCATGCCCCGATCGGATTGAATAGAATCATCGCATGCCGAGTAAGTTGAAGATCGATCTTCAGATCGTTTCCCTGGAGGAAATCAAACGCGCCGAACAGCGCATCCGCAATGATATCTATATCTCTCCCTGCCAGCATTCGGCGGATATCTCCGCGCTGACCGGACAGCAGGTCTACTTGAAGCTCGACAACCTGCAGCGGACCGGCGCCTTCAAGGAACGCGGCGCGCTCAACAAAATTCTGACGTTGACGGAAGAAGAGAAAGCTTGCGGAGTCATTGCATCGAGCGCCGGCAACCACGGCCAGGCGGTTGCCTATCATGCCACCAGGCATGGCATCCGCGCACAAATTGTAATGCCGCTGATGACGCCGCTGGTAAAAATTGCCGCGACCCAGGAATTCGGCGCAAAAGTCATTCTGCATGGCGCGAATTACGACGAAGCCTTTGTCGAGGCGCATCGCCTTTGCGAAGAGCAGGGCATGACCTTTCTTCATCCCTTTGACGATGTCGCTGTCATCAACGGGCAGGGAACCATCGGTCTCGAACTGCTGCAGCAGGTTCCCGGCCTTGAAGCTGTCGTGGTTCCAATCGGCGGCGGCGGACTGATCAGCGGTGTCGGCTGCGCCATCAAGGAGGCAAATCCGAACATCCGCGTCATTGGCGTGCAGACCGAACGCCTTCCCTCCATGCTGCGCGCGGCGGAACAGGGCCACCCGGTTACCGTACCGGCCGACGCCACCATTGCCGATGGCATCGCGGTTCGCCGCGCGGGAGATATCACGCTGCCCTTGGTCGAGCGCTTTGTCGATGAGATGGTAACGGTCGATGAAGAAGAGATCGCCAACGCCATTCTGGTGCTGCTGGAAAAGGAAAAGACTCTGGCCGAAGGCGCTGGAGCTGTCGCGCTGGCCGCTCTGTTGCAGAAGAAAACCTCTCTCGACAGCGAGAAAACGGCGGTTCTGGTCTGCGGCGGCAACATCGATGTCAGCCTTCTAGCCAAGATCATTGAGCGCGGCCTGGTGAAGGATGGCCGCCGTGTGCGCATCCGCGTGCGCCTCTCCGACAGACCGGGAGCGCTTCATCAACTGACCAAAATTCTGCAGGACCAGCAGACGAACATTGTCGAAACGCTTCACAATCGCTCCTATTACGGCGTAAGCCTCGGCGATACGGCAATCGACATCACCCTTGAAACCCGCGGACCGACGCACATTGCCGCCATCTCCAGGGCTCTCGAAGCAGCGCATTACCTGCATGAACGAATTCAGTAAAGCCAAGTTTCCTTCAGACGATAGAATTGTTTTTTGAAGCGCGATTGACGCGAGCGGCGCCCGCTTCAACAACACATTGATAGAACGGATACAGAAATTGCCATCCACTCTGACAGAAGAATTCTCCCGACTGAGCCGGCTGCCGGCCTATGTGTTCAACACCACCGGAGAGCTGAAAGCGGCAGCCCGTCAGCGCGGCGAAGACATCGTCGATTTCGGCATGGGCAATCCCGATGGCGCCACGCCGCAGCACATCGTGGAGAAGATGATTGAGGCCGCGCGCAAAACGGCCACGCATCGCTACTCGTTGTCCAAGGGAATTCCGCGCCTGCGCAAAGCGATCTGCAACTGGTACAAGCGCCGCTACGATGTCGATCTCGATCCGCTGATGGAAGCCATCGTCACCATCGGATCGAAGGAGGGCATTGCGCATCTATGCCTCGCGACGCTCGATCGCGGCGACACCGTAATCGTCCCAAATCCCAGTTATCCAATCCACATCTACGGCCCCATCATCGCCGACGCAGATGTGCGCAGCATCGAGATCCAAAGCGCCGACGGATTCCTCGCCGAGCTGGAGCGCACGCTGCCCGGCATGTCTCCCATGCCGAAAATGCTGATATTGAATTTCCCGTCGAACCCGACCACTCAATGCGTCGATCTCGCTTTTTTTGAGAAGATCGTCGCGCTCTGCAAGCGGTATGAAATCTATATCGTGCACGATCTCGCCTATGCCGACCTGGTATTTGACGGCTATCGCGCGCCATCCATCCTGCAGATTCCCGGCGCAAAAGAGATTGCCGTCGAGTTTTTCACGCTTTCGAAAAGCTACAACATGCCCGGCTGGCGCGTCGGCTTCATGGTCGGCAACCCAGCGCTGGTCGCCGCGCTGGGCCGCATCAAAAGCTATTTCGATTATGGAACCTTTACGCCCATTCAAGTCGCAGCCATTCATGCGCTCGAAGGTCCGCAGGAGTGCGTCCAGCAGATCTGCGACAACTACCGCAAACGCCGCGATGTGCTCGCTGAAGGATTGAACAACATCGGCTGGCACGTCGAAATTCCCAGGGCCACCATGTTTCTGTGGGCGCCCATTCCCGCGCAATATCGCAGCCTGGGATCGCTCGAATTCTCCAGAAAATTATTGACCGACGCCAAGGTCGCCGTCAGCCCGGGCGTAGGTTTTGGCGAGCATGGCGATGGTCACGTCCGCTTTTCATTGATCGAAAATGAAGAGCGCACGCGCCAGGCCTTGCGCGGCATCAAGCACATGCTGCAAAAAAGCTGATGCGCTGGGAATTCGATGGCCGAAGAAATTGTTAACCGCAGCGGTTCCACCACGGCGGAAATTCTTGCCCAATCCTGCGAGGATGGGCAAACTCTTCTCAGCCCTTCCTCTAGCATTTTTGCATTCCGGTTTTCTCGGGCGACGACGACCATGAGCACGCAGCGAACCATGCCCGGCGGACGCGCAATTCGCGCTGAACTACCCAAAGGCGCGACTGGCCGCGCGTTGTGCCGCTGGTGCTCCATCGAAGTGCCGCGCAGACGGCGCACCTTCTGTTCCGGCTGGTGCGTGCACGAGTGGCGCCTGCGCACCGATCCCGGATATCTTCGCCTGCAGGTGTTTGCGCGCGACCGCGGCCATTGTGCTCTCTGCCGCATCGATGCGGTCGAAGCCTTTCGCAGATTGAAGCTCGCTCGCGGCTCCGGCAGAAAAATCATGCTCAACTACTGGGGAATGAAATCCATCACGCGCAAAAGTTTGTGGGATGCCGATCATATCCTGCCGGTGTGTGAAGGTGGCGGCGAGTGCGACCTTGCTAACATTCGCACGCTCTGCCTTGCCTGTCATCGCGATGTGACCGACGCGCTGCGCCGCCGCTTGCGCGCAGTTGTAAAGATCGCTTGCTGAGTCATGCGCATCGATCGGGACCTATGATGGAGATGGGCTAGTATCGAGCCATTCCAAAAGAGGTCCAGGAATGCCGTCTGCTGCACCTGCCAAACAAGCCGATCTGACTGCCGTACTGGAGGAGTTTCGCACCGAATCTGGCCGAACTCTGCTCAACGTTCTCGATGAGTCGCCGATGCTGCTTGTTTTCCTGCGCCACTTCGGCTGTTCCTTTTGTCGCGAGGCGCTTGATCGTGTATCGAAGGTGCAGGATCAACTGCGCGCGCGCGGCGTGCAGCCTGTCTTCGTGCATTTAGGCTCGCCCGAACGCGCCAAGCCTTACTTCGATTATTACAACTTGTCGCATGTCGAGCGTGTCAGCAATCCCGATGCATCGCTCTATACAACTCCGATGTTTGGACTGCGGCGAGTCAATCCATTTCTCCACTTTCTGCAACCCACAGTTTGGATGGGCTGGGTGCGCAGCGCCATTCGGCTCTATGGCATTGGCATTATCCATGAGGATGCTCACCAGATGCCCGGAGTATTCTTTTTACGCAACCGCGCCATCGTCCGCTCTTTCCGCTATCGCTCCATCGCCGATCAGCCGGACTATCTCAAGCTCATCAGATAGCTAGAGCTTGTAAGCCGTCTTGGCCAGCCGATAGGTCAAATCCAGCGCAACCTCCTGCGCCTCATCCTCATGTAGTCGATGATCCGCCACCAGCGTAGCCAGATAGGCGCAGTCCACGCGCCGCGCAACATCATGCCGCGCCGGAATCGACAGAAACGCGCGCGTATCGTCATTGAATCCTACCGTGTTGTAAAAACCAGCTGTCTCCGTGGTCAGCTCGCGAAAACGCAGCATCCCCTCCGGGCTGTCGTGGAACCACCACGGCGGTCCCAGCTTCAGGCACGGATAATGCCCGGCCAGCGGAGCCAGCTCGCGACTGTACGTCGACTCGTCGAGCGTAAAAAGAATAATTGTCAGATTCGGTTCATTGCCCAGCCGCTCCAGCAGCGGCTGCAGGTTGTGCACATAGTCGGTCTGTGTGGGAATATCGCCGCCCATGTCGCGGCCAAATTTTCGATAGATCGCGCCGTTATGGTTGCGCAGACTCCCTGGGTGAATCTGCATTACCAGGCCGTCGTCGAGACTCATCTTCGCCATCTCTGTCAGCATCTGCGCGCGAAACATTTCTTTCTCTTCCGCGGATGCAGAACCGGACAGAACGCGCTCGAACAACCCGGCCGCGCTCGCCGTGCTCAGGTCCGCCGTTGCCGGTGTGGGATGACCATGATCCGTGGCTGTCGCGCCATGCTGGCGAAAACGCTCGCGCGCCAGGCGCAGCGCCGCCAGGTAGCCGCTCCAGCGCGACGTATCTTCGCCGTTGATTTCCCCAAGCTGCCGAACATTTTCTCGAAAGCCATCGAAGTCTGGATCGACCACCGAGTCCGGCCGAAACGTCGGAATCACGCGTCCCTTCCAGCCCGAGTCCCGCAGTGCGCGATGATATTCCAATGTTTCGAGCGGAGAATTCGTGGTCGCCAGTACTTCGATCCGGAAGCGCTCAAACAGCACTCGCGGACGAAATTCCGGCGTGGCCAGCTTCGCCTCGATCGCATCGTAGTACGTGTCCGCGGTTGCTTCCGACAGTCGCGTTTCCAAGCCGAACAATTCCTGAAACGCATAGTCCAGCCAGAGCTGTGTCGGTGTTCCGCGGAACAAATAATAATATTTCGCAAACAGCCGCCATACCGCGCGCGGATCGGCGATGGGCCGCTCGCCAATCCCAAGCCGCTCCAGCGCCATGCCCTGGCTGTAGAGCATGCGAAAAATGTAGTGGTCCGGCTGAATCAGCAATGTCGCAGGATCGGGGAAGGCCTCATTTTCCGCGAACCATCGCGCTTCCGTGTGGCCATGTGGGCTCAGGATGGGCAGGTCTTTCACGCTCGAATACAGCCGGTTGGCAATGGCGCGCGTGGTGGACTCGGCAGGGAAGAGTCGATTCGGATCGAGCATGGTCAAAGAAATTGGCTCCTGTGCATCCATAGTAAAGCTTCCGCAAGGTTCAATATCTGTGCCAATATTTCCTGTGCGCAGAAGTTCGCGCCTGCATCCAATGATTGCGTTCCAACCATCTGCATCGGAGCAAACGTGCAATTTCGCAATCGGAAAAAGAAACCGCCTGAGCCTGTGCCGGAACCAGCCGCCGAAGCCACACAGCAGCAACTGCATCGCCCTACCGCGGATGAAATCTATGAGCAGGTCTCGCGCAACGCACGCCATGAACTCGACCGCCCCGCAATTGCGCTCGCCATTTCAGGCATCGCCGGCGGCATCACCATGGGCCTCACCGGCCTCAGCATTTCCATCGTCGTCGGCGCGCTGGGCCCTGGCGCAGTCTCACGATTTATAGCCCAATTTTTTTATCCCATGGGGTTTATCGCCGTCATCCTGGGTCGCGCGCAGCTGTTTACAGAGAACACCCTCTACCCCGTCGCTCTCATGCTCGCCGAGCGGCGTCACTTCTGGACCACGCTGCGCCTCTGGGCCATCGTCCTGCCCAGCAATGTTCTCGGTGCGTTTCTCTTCGCGCTGCTTGCCGCGCGCAGCGGCGGCCTGCGGCCGGAGTACGTCAGCGCCATGACCGTCTTCGGCGTGGAAGCGGTGCACGTTCCCTGGATCCATATATTCTGGAGCGCAGTGATCGCCGGCTGGATCATCGCGCTGGTCGCATGGCTGGTCAGCGGCAGCCACTCAATTACCGGCTCGGTCATGCTCATCTGGCTGCTTACATTCATCGTCGGCCTGGGCCGGTTCGCGCACTGCATCGCCAGCAGCGGTGAAATCTTTGCCGCCGTCCTCCAGCATCAGGTCGCGACCTCGCAATATTTCTCCTGGCTGTCGGCGGCTGTGCTGGGCAACATCGTCGGCGGCGTTGTGATCGTGACGCTTCTCGAATACGGTCAGGTCAAAGGCGGCGAGCAGGAAGAAAACAGCCTCCGTCGCTGATACCCTGTTAAAAATAAATCAGGAGACACATCACGGAATGGCGATCAAAGGTTTGGATGTCAGCGGCAAAGTTGCCGTAGTGGTGGGCGGAACTTCCGGCATCGGCAAGGCGCTGGCGTTAGGCCTCGCGGAAGCAGGGGCGGATGTCGTCGCAAGTTCGCGCCGCCTCGAACAGGTTGAGGAAACCGCGAAGCTGATCGAAGCCACCGGACGCCGCTCGCTCGCGATTGCGTCCGACGTTGGCGATCGCGCCTCGCTCCAGCATCTGCTGGCCGAGACTCTCGCAAAATTCGGCAAAGTCGACATCCTCGTCAACTGCGCCGGCACCACCAAGCGCACTCCGACGCTCGATCTCGAAGAAGCGGAGTGGCAGAAGATCATGGACACCAATCTCACCGGCACGCTGCGCTGCTGCCAGATCTTCGGCCGCCACATGGTCGACCGCGGCTACGGCCGCATCATCAACATCGCGTCGCTTTCCACCTTCGTCGCACTCTATGAGGTCGCCGCCTACGCGGCCAGCAAAGCCGCCGTCGCCTCACTTACGAAATCGTTAGCCATCGAGTGGGCGCGTCACGGTGTCTGCGTCAACGCGATCGCTCCAGGTGTATTTCGCACCCCATTGAACACGCAGCTGCTCGACGCCACGGAACGCGGCAAGGAGTTCCTCGCCCGCACTCCCATGGGCCGCTTCGGCAAAGTGGAAGAGCTCGTCGGCGCCGCGATTTATCTTGCTTCCGATGCAGCCTCGTTCGTCACCGGCGAAATTCTCGTCGTCGACGGAGGATTTCTAGCCAGCGGCGTAAACCAATAGCGGTCGATGAATGTTCGTTTCCCGACTGCAGTTCAATTCGGCTAGCATTAAAAATCTGAATCGATTTGCCTTGAGAAAGGGCCTGAGACATGAACGGTAGAAATTTCTGGTTTGCGCTTACTGTGGTTGCGATGTTATTTCTTGCATTGCCCGGGATGGCGGCAGCGGCCACAGCCGGAGCAACCACGTTTCAATCGACCTGTGCCATGTGCCACGGGAACGATGGCGGCGGCAGCGACGTCGGCAAGAGTCTGCACGTTCCCGATCTGCGTTCGGCCAAAGTTCAATCGCATTCGAACGCTGAACTCGCGCGTTTCATCAGCGACGGCAACGGCGCCATGCCGGCATTCAAGGGTCGTCTCAGCAATCAGCAGATCCTCAATGAGGTTCACTACATCCGCTCGCTGGCCAGGCACAACGAAGCGAAATAAATTGCGCATCGGCCTGCTCGTCCTCGCTGTGGTGCTCTGCGCAACGATGATCCGCGCGCAGACGCCCGATACCTCGACCCTGCAGGGCCACGTCGAAGATTCGAATCATCGGGCGATCTCGAGCGCTGCGGTCAGGGTAAAAAATTCGCTCACAGGTTTCATCCGCACTGTAGAAACAGATGGTCGCGGAAATTTTTCCATCCCAGCTCTTCCCGTCGGTGGAACCTATGATATTCGCGCGGGTAAATCCGGTTTTTCCGCCGCACGTCTCTCTAAAGTGCAGCTCGCCGGCGGCAGAGTTGCGGAATTTTATCTGCAACTGAATCCCGCCAGCGGCAACACGCGCGTGCTCGTGACAGGCACAGTGGGAGAGGTGCGCACGGATACGCCGCAACTCGGCGAGCTGCTGGGCGCACGGCAAATGGAAGAGACTCCATTGCTCAATCGCAGAATCACATATCTGCCTTTGTTGAATGCGGCCAATCGCCCGGCCATCAATCAGGGAGATGTCTTCATGAACCAGGACCTGTTCAACACCAACGGTTCCGGTCGCCGGCAGACATGGTTTGAAATCGACGGCGGCAATGGCATCGACGCCTGGGGACGCCAGACTCTCTTCACCAACATCCCGCTCGCCGCGCTTCAGGAGATGAGCGTCATCGAGAACGCATTCTCCGCGCAATACGGCTTCGGTCTGGGAGGCGTGGTGAACATCGTCACCAAAAGCGGCGGCAATCAGTTCCATGGAGAATTGCTCGGCCTCTGGCGACCCTCCGCGCCGGAGGCGAAGCTCTCAGGCTTTCTTCCCGCGACCGCCAACAGCGGGACGGATGTCACCAACGATACCTTGAAGCAGGGCGCCGCATCTCTTTCTGGTCCACTCGGTAGCGAGCATCGAACACAATTTTTCTTATCCGGCCAACTGAGTCAAGAAGATCGCGCCTCGCCTGTCACCTCGCCCATTGCCCCCGGAAATTTCATCGGCCACTATCGTTCCTGGCTGGCGTTTCTTCGGGTTGATCGTCAGATCAACCGCGCCAACAATTTTTTTCTGCGCAGCGACAGCGATAGTTTCTACGACACCAATCCGAATGGCGCCGTAGGCGGCAACAGCCTGCCGTCCGTCGATCGCATCTTTCACAAACGCACCTATGCGCAGGAGTTTGGCGAGACAGCCCTCCTGCGCCCATCGCTGGTGAACGATCTTCGTCTTCAGTTCCAACTCGCCTCGCCCATCACGCAGTTCGATCCGGTGATCAATGGCACACAGTTCGTAGTTCCTGTTTCGTCGGGAGGAATCTTCACCTCCGGCACATCGCAGTCCGCGCTGTTGTTGAATCGGCAGTATGAAATCAACGACACACTTGCCTCCGCAATCGATCGCCATCAACTTACCTATGGCGTTGAGATTCTCCACGCCCACAACGGCGGAAACAGCAAAGAATATGGCGGCCCGATTTACAAAGGTCAATTCGTCTACAAGCCATGCACGCAGGAGCTTTCATTTTGTGAAAGCTCTGCCTATCTCGATAACATTCAGAATGTCCAGACCTATACCCAGAGCTACGGCAACGCGAACTATCTCGTAAACGACACATTATGGGCGCTGTTCGCGCAGGATAATTTCCACGCCAGCCCGAACCTCACGTTGAATTTCGGGCTGCGCTACGAAAGCCAGACCTTCACCGACGCGCGCGCGGACATTGCGCCACGCATCGGCTTCTCCTACGACGTGCTCGGGCAAGGGAAGACTGTCTTCCATGGAGGGTTCGGCATTTACTGCGCCCAGGTGGTCGATAACTCCGAGGCAAACTACGCGCTCACCGGGCCTACAGGAGTCTTCAACTACACCGCGGCACCCGGCCAGGTTGGATTTCCCACCAGCATCCAGGCTGCGCCGCTGCCTGCATTCCCAGCTGGTGCAGTCGTACCGCTGCTCAGCCTGTACATTCGCCCGGGGAGAAGCGCGTATCTCAACCAGTTTTTTTCAACCTCCACGCTGCGCGGATATCCCGACAAATTACTCAATCCCTATAACGAGCAATGGGTCTTCGGCATAGAGCAGCAAGTTTCTCCCGGATGGATTTTGAGCGCGGACTACGTCGGTTCCCACACGCTGCGCAACGTTCGCCCACTCGATGTCGATCTACCTGCGCCATTCATCCGCACCACGCAGGGACAAATCCGCACCGCGCAGGCTGCGAACTGCACTCGCCCGTATTGGATCGAGTGGTATCAGCAGCATGGATTGACTTGCAACTCGCTTGCTCCCACCCATCTGCAGCCGCCCTACAGCACCATCCAGAGCGATGTCAACGATGGATACGCATACTACGATGCGCTCGATATCAATCTCAGTCATCGTTTTGGCAATGGACTAGCAATGCTCGCGAGTTACACCTGGTCTCACACCATCGACAATGTCGATCCCGATGTTCCCAGCCAGAATCCCAACGACCCCAACTTCCCCGGCGCTCAGGAAAACGGCAACGCCATCTTCGATCAACGGCATCGCTTTGTATTCAGCGGAGCCTATGCCTTGCCGCTCCGATTCAATATCGGCGGCATTGTTACGCTGGCCTCGGGGCTGCCGTATAACTTTGTCACCGGCTCTACCAACAGCGGCGACACCGGCGCAACCACAGATCGGCCCGTCATCAACGGAGCCGTCATAGGCCGCAACACCGGCCGCGGCGCAGCCATCTATCAGGTCGATCCGTTCGTTGAGAAACTGCTCACCCTTGCTCGGGTGCAACTGAATCTGCGCGCGGAAGCCTTCAATATTTTCAATCACGCGAATTTCGTCGGCTACAGCGGCACCTATGGAAATGGCATTCAGCCCGGCGTTGGATTCGGCCAGCCACTCACCGGAATTACCAATCAATTGACCGCCCGAACATTCCAGTTCTCCGCGCAGGCATCCTTCTAAGCACCTTCATTCATTGCCCCTGAACGTGAAGATCGCACCCAATGCCAGATGGAAAACACGCTCGCCCCCAGGCAGAGAATGATGAACGCGACCATGCTCCACACAAATGCCGACGATTTCGCAATGCGCAGAACCTCGGTGCCGAATTTGATCGCCAGAAATCCCAGCACCGTGAAGCGCACAGCACGCGAAACAAAATTGATCGCGAGTATCCGCCAAAGGGAATAGCCCATCGCACTGGCCGCCGCAATCACCATGGTGAAGGGGAAGGGCGGGGGCGCCAGGCATCCGATGGCAACCGCAATGCCGGAGCGGTCGCCGATATGTTTCTTCAGCCGATCGAACTGCCGCTGACCGGCAACTTTGCAGATCCCTTCTTCGCCGAATTTGCGGGCCACCAGAGCTAGCGACAACACTCCAATCGTAGAGCCGCAAGCTGCCGAAATCACATAAAAGGGAAGTCCGTGATGATGGTGCGCAACCAGCCCGACAATCAGTAGGTCGTTGCCAAACGGCAGCACGAGAAAGGAAGAGTCCAGGATGCCCATAAAAAACGGGCCGAAATATCCAAGGTGGAAAAGAAAAAACAAGACCGGGCGAAAAAACTTGGACATTCGGACTCTTTCCTCTGTATCGATCGGCGCTACGAAGGGCCGCTGCAGTTTATAGGATTCGCACTGGGAGCACAGCGGCTATCTGTCGCGCAAATTATTCCCGTTCGCAGATTTCGCATACACGCGCACATAGTCAACCAGCAATTTCTGCGGAAAGTGAGTGGTTGCGTCGGGATTTCCCGGCCACTTGCCTCCCACCGCCAGGTTGAGCAGGATGAAAAAGGGATGATCGTATACCCAGCGCGTCCCCGCAGGAAGACTCGCCGGCGTGCGTTCGACGATCAGATGATTGTCGAAGAAAAAACGGATGTCATCCGGCGCCCATTCGACGGCGTATGTGTGAAACCCACGATCCGATCCCCGATCCACGCGCTCGCCTGCGGGCAGCGTATATTTCGCCGAGATGCCATGCGACCCGCTGTAGCCCGGACCATGCAGCGTGCTGTACATCGTATCGGCCGCGCCAATGGTTTCCAGAATGTCGATCTCGCCCGCAGCCGGCCACCCTGCCTGATCGATGTTCGAGCCCAACATCCAGAACGCTGGCCATATTCCCTGACCGATCGGCAATTGCATGCGTGCTTCAAACCGGCCGTACGCCTGCGCAAACAGGCCCTTGGTCTGGATGCGCGCGGAAGTGTAATGCCGTGGAATTTTATCGACGCCCGTATAGTCCTCGTGCAGTGCCGTGATAACCAGCTTCCCATTGCTCTCGTGAATATTTGCCGACCGCTGCGTGTAGCTTTCCAGTTCCTCGTTCCCCCAGCCATGCCCGCCGAGAACATAGCTCCATTTCTTCGGATCGACAGAGGAGCCATTCGCGCCATTGAATTCATCGCTCCAGACGAGCTTCCACCCGGTATGGCGGATCGTATTCTGCGATTGTTTCGGCGGAGTGTTCTGTGCTGCACCAGCAATGCCATTGAGCAAAAGCGTTCCAGCGAGAATCAGGAAAGAAAGGCGCACGGCAAATCTCCCACAGTGAATTCGACAGGCCGATCGACACGAAAAATCAGGCTGCAATACGCAGCGGTGCGACTTTTCGACGTTTCTCACGCGAAGCTTTCCATAAATCGAACTGCGTTTGCATATTCAGCCAGAGCTCGGGTGAAGTGCCGAGCGCTTCCGACAATCTGAGCGCCATCTGCGCCGACACGCCCGCGTTGCCATTTAACAGGCGCGAAAGTGTAACGCGGGATACTCCGAGGTGATGGGCAAATTTGGTAACCGGCATCTGTCCGATCTGTTCCCGCAAAACCTCGCCCGGATGAGCTGGATTGTGCATGCGCATAGTGTGCTCCTAATGGTAATCCTGATAATCGACGAGGACGGCGTCTTCGCCATCGAACGCAAACGTGAGACGCCGGTTTCCATCCACACTTACCGACCAATGTCCCGCCAGGTTGGATTCGAGCGGATGCAGTCGCCATCCAGGGACATTCATATCGGCTGGAGATATGGATGCATTCAGTCGGGTTAGTTGAAGCCGCAGCCGGCGGAAATGGACTGGCTGAATGCCGGCTTTCGATCCTGTTTGAAAAAAATCTCTCACTCCTTTATGCCGGAAACTTTTAATCACGGGTAAAATCGTATCGCGTTGCGATACACGAGTCAACCGCTTTGCGATGCGCTCCTGCGATTCTGACAAGCTTGCGGTTGTGCATCGCGTCTCCCACCACTAGAATCAGAGTTTGACCATGATGGCGGAAAATCCAGCAGGCAAACCGACCGAAGCGCCAGCCGAAATCACCACCCTGGCATGGCAGAAAACGGAGCTGGCGCGGCATCCGAAGCGTCCCTATCCGATGGAATTGATTCAGGCGCTATTTACCGACTTCAGCGAGATTCACGGCGACCGCGCCTTTGGCGACGATCCCGCGATGTCCTGCGGCATGGCGCGCTTTCAGGGCGAGCAGGTGCTGGTGGTCGCCAATGTAAAAGGCCGCACCACCAAAGAAAAGGTTCATCGCAACTTCGGCATGCCCAATCCCGAAGGCTATCGCAAGGCGCTGCGCGCAATGAAGATTGCAGAGAAATTCGCGCGGCCCGTCTTCACCTTCATCGACCTCACCGGCGCCAATCCCGGCCTGGGTGCGGAGGAGCGCGGACAGGCCGAAGCGATCGCCCGCAACCTGCGCGAGATGGCGCGGCTGCGCGTTCCCATCATCGCCACCATCACCGGGGAGGGCGGTTCCGGCGGCGCGCTGGCACTGGCCGTTGCCGATCGCGTGCTGATGCTTGAAAACGCCGTCTATTCGGTGATCTCTCCCGAGGCCTGCGCTTCGATCATGTGGCGTGATGCCGGCAAGCGCGCGTTGGCCGCTGAAGCCCTGCGCACCAGTTCCGACAATGTGCTCCGGCTGGGCTGCGTCGATGCCGTAGTGCCGGAGCCCAAAGGCGGCGCGCAGGAGAACGCTGAGCAGGCCGCGGCCATGCTGAACACTGCACTGCAGCAGCACTCCGCTGAATTGAAAAAATTCTCCACGGATGAGCTGGTCAGGAACCGGCTTTCCCGCTTCCGCAAAATCGCGCAGTTTTACACCGAAGGGTAACTCGTGCCGAGAACATCCAGACACGCTGTTCTCGCCGCAGATGCACCTGTTATCCGCATCGGGGCCGCTCTATGAGCTTGCTGCGCGGAGCCGGCCGCGGACGTTCCTTCGTCCGTTTTCTGTTTGCGGTCGTATGGCTGGCCATTTCCTGGTTTCTTTCCGAACGCGCGGCCCACGGTTTTACCCATGGCGCGGTCTACCCGCTGCTCCGCAACCTGTTTGAAATTTTTCTACTGGTCCTCGGCTACAGTTACATGGAGTTGTCCTGGGAAGACGCGCGCGATCCTCTGCGTGCGATGGGCCTGGCAACGCGTCCCGGCTCCGCGGGTGAATTTGCATTGGGCGCGGCCCTGGGCTGGGGAATGGTGACGGTTGTTTTCGTCGTCATCGTTCTCGTCGGAACGTTCTACGTGCAGCTGTCGAATTCCTCGTTAGCGTGGGGACAATTGGTCCTGCAGGTTTTGGTTCTCGCCGCCGGTTCGCTGGCGGCGGAGATTGCCTTTCGCGGCTATCCGTTTCAGAAGCTGATCCAGTCCACCGGCCCATTCACCGCGACCATTCTTTCCGGAATCTTCTTCGGTCTGCTGCGCATGGAAACTCCGGGAGCCACCGCCGCGGCAATGTGGATCAGCGCTGTCGCCGCGGTCTTGCTGTCGGTCGCGTATCTTCGCACGCGCGCTCTCTGGCTGTGCTGGGGACTGCATTTTGCCTGGCTCGCCAGCATCGGCATTCTGTTCGGCCAGCCGCTCGCGCACAACCGTCAGGCTTCCAGTGTCGTCCGCTCCTACGTCGATGGCCCAACCTGGCTGACCGGCGGCGAGTACGGCCCCGAAGCCAGCGTGATCACGCTCCTCATGCTATGGATTGGCCTCTACGTTCTGGTCCGGGCGACCCGCGACCTCGCACGGAAATATACCCAGCCCGAACTGAAACCCGCCGGCATTCCCATGGATGGAAATAGGCCGCCAGCCATACCCCAGCCCGTTGTCCAGGAACGGTTGAAGACTGGCCTGGTGCAGATTGTTTCTCCAAATCCAGCGCCGGAAGCTCATCCGCAACCGGCTTCGGAGCCGGCCTCGTCGCTTCCACCCGAGGAGTCGAAGGATCGCCTCGAAGATCGCCCGAGCATTTCTCCTGATCGTGCGTAGTGGAGATTGAAACTCGGCGCGGCCTTTCCTTGAAGAACGGCCATATATAGAAATCTCGCCACGTTACGGCAGCAGGAGAAATGTTCCGGCGTGATGTAAACTAATTCCTGTAAGTGATCCGCAAGCGCTCTGGCTCGTTTCAGAGCCGATCTCTCTATCCATCGATTCGCATGCGCGGTTTTTTCGACTGCGGCGGCAACGCCCAAGCGAAACCGTGCGGATTGAATTCCCGGAAGATCGAACAGGCGGGTCCCAAAAGCTGAAGGAGATTCAAAACGTCATGGCCAAGATCGCCAAAACCGGAGACCGCAAGAAGGAAATGGATACCACCAAGAGCACGGATTGTCCCAAGTGCTCCAAGCCGACGCGCATCGTCAAGCGCGTGAAAGACCGCGAGCGCGGCGCGCCGGGCGGGGTCTATATTTCCTGCTCCGCATGCGACTTTCACGAAAAGTTATAGAGCGGCCGGGAAATCTGAATTTCCAGGAATGCTCATGGTTGAATAAGAGCCTCGTCCCTTTCAAGGGGCAAGGCTCTTTGTTTTGTAGCTGAATTTCAGGATGTCCAAAGATGGAATAAGGAGAAGGTCTCCGTCAGGGACGAACGCGGCCCAGGTTGATCTCCTGCACCGTCGCTTTGCCTGCGCCGGGAAGAGAGTTCGCATTGATCGCAGGCTGCTTCAGCAACTGGTGGTGCAGGCAGTAGAGCGCCAGCTCCAGGCGATCGGACACGCCGAGCTTGTCGTAGATCTTGCGCAGGTAATTCTTCACCACCTGTTCGGTAGTGCCGATCTTGTAGGCAATTTCCTTGTTGCGCATTCCCTGGGTCACGCAGCCGATGATGGAAAGCTCCTTCGGCGAAAGCCGCGGCTGCAGACGTGGATTGGTCAGCGTGCTGGCTTGCGAGCGATAGGCCTCGATCACCCAGCTCACCGACTGATTGTCGATCCAGGTTTCCCCTTCGGCAATCTTGCGGATGCAGCGCACCAGCAGGTCGGGCGAAATCGCGCGCGAAATAACCCCGCGCACGCCGCGCCGATACAGGTCGACGATGAAGTCCTCGCTGTTGTCGCTCACCTGCACCACCAGCTTGGCGTTCGGCGCGCGGCGAAGCATGTCCGGAATGGCGTCCGGCACGCCGGAAATCATTCCGCCGTCCAGCAGCACTATGTCCGATGGAAACCGTTCCATGGCAGCCAGCAAGCCGGGGTAATTCTCCGCCTGGGCGACCACCCGCATATCGTCTTCGACTGCGAAGATCTTGCGGATGCCGACACGATAAATCGCCTGGGAATCCGCCAGCAAAATGCGAATGCCCGCGGTTTCGTCCGGGGTTGGGGGAGGGTTTTGCTCCGAGCCGCCATCCGGGAGCTCCACGGAGACGGCATTCTTTTTCGTAACGTCAGCAGAAGTAGCAGGCATAGTGCCTCAGGAGAGCATTTCGTAACTATCGATCACAGTGGCGACTTCCACGTGTGCAGGACCTTTGCGATAGGACCGGATCACGCGGCCCTGACAATGTAATCGGACATCCTGGGGCGTTCCCAGCGTATTGGAAGGCATGATCATGTCCACTTCAATCGCGCTGCCCGCATCCAGCACGCGGGAGAACGCTAGCAGTACGCCGCTGGCCGAGACGTTGATGGTTTCCGCCTCTTCCTTGCCGTGCGCCGTGTGTATCTGAACTTTCATGCGAACCGGAAAACGAACAGAGGCCCGCAGCTCCATTAAAGAGCCAGGTTCCACACCGTTGCCAGCCGATCCTTGCACCCGGGGTACTCCGTCCAGAGATTCTTCAGAACAGGGGGAAAATCTGCTCGTCTAAAGTTGATTCGCGAATACAGCATACACGCACCGGTCACATTTGGCACGGTTACTTTCACGGGTCACGAAGGTAACGGCTTCGTTATTACGAAAAATGCAAAAATTCCCTCCAGCGTAACCCAGCGCCAGCCGAGTGGTGAGCGAAAATTCAAGCACATCTTAGCCAGATGCCCGGCGTACGGGCTATCTTTGATGACCTGATTGAATAATCAGCGATTGACGCCAGCCGGGAATCCAACGGGATAATTTCCCCTACTGAACCTGCTTCGATTCCTCAATGATCGCGTCCGCGGCGTTGCCGGCCACCACCCAGTTTGCCGACCCGGCTACGACCGCTTCATCCTCGAACCAGAGGAATCCGAAGTCGTCGATACACTCCGGAAAATCCGGCTTGATGATGACGTATCCCGGAATCACGGCGCCCGGAATATAGGAGTTGTCGGCGCGGTTGTTGCTGTATGTTTTCATCTTCGAGACCGTGCCGACGCCAGCCACATACGACGTACTGGATACCGGGTGCGTGCCGAGAATGTAATTGACCGCGCGCAGCGTGTATTCAGGGCCCACAATATCCGGAAACGTTTTGTGCAGGAAGTACATCCGGATGGCCATGTCCACCACAGCGCCCGATCCGCCCCATGTGCCCAGGCTCGGAGGCACGCCGAACGGGGTAGCGTCTAACTGCTTATCGAGACCCGCCACATAGGTCTTCACCGCTTCCCGCATTTGGTCCTTCGCGCTCGCGTCCAGGTAAGGCAATGCGCGAACCGCCGTCCAGCCGCGTAAGCCCATCTGCCGGGGGGTGATCATCTGAGGGAACAGCTCCCGCAAACGCGATTTGTAGGGCTCGGCGCCATGGGTGGCAATGGTCAATTCCAGAGCCGCAGCCCACTCCGGTCCCACGCCAAGGCCGCCATGGCCAAAACCGGTCGGTGGCGCTGTTGGTGCGCTCGTTGTCCCGGCATTTGTTCGAGCGCCAGACGTCACACCCTGGGACGCAGCCAGTACGCCGCCTCTGGGAGCCCCTGCCGGAGACTCGCCAACAAAGTCACCGCCCGCCGGATTTTGCATCGGGTGAGCCTTCTCGGCCTTCCAGGCTTTCATTGCGGTCTCCAGGCATTCCTTCGCCAGGGCGGGGTCCCAATCTTTCAACACATCGGCTGCTGCAGCCAGCGCTGCGATCGCGTTCCATTCAAAGTACGGGTTGTCGGTGGTGAAAATCCAGCGATCGTCCGGCTTGCCGGAGTAGTCCCCCTTCACTTCATTCAGGCCGAGCTTCGGGTCATAGATGCGGCCATCCGTCTTCGATGCTCCGTCGCCCACCTGTGTGTACTGGCGCAGATCGGGTTCGTGAGTGCCGCGGATCGCGTGACCGATATTTTGATACTGCGCCAAAATGTACAGTGCGCCGTGCTTGACCTGCTCCACCGTATCCGGCACGCCGTCGGGACGGTGCATCTCAACCTCACGCGCGGCCTCGTTCACCGTAAGCTCGTCGTACTTCAGATTGAACTCCCGATACGCCAGAGCCAGACTCTGAATCACGCTCAATTGCGCTGGCTCCTCCAGGTCGAAGTCGCCGGCATCATACCAGCCGCCTACGTTCATCCCAGGGATGTGATTGCCGCCTTTGTACTTCCCATCCGTTGCCGTCGCCTGGTACCAGCCATCGAACTGCTCCCCCACCACGGGCGCCATGCGGCCATCATCCAGGTGAGAAACGCCGTGCCACATGTGGTAGCCTTCGCGGACGGAAACGTGATCCATCTGCTCCGCAAGATGATGGTCCAGGCTGTCCTGCCAAACATTGGCGTAGGCATTCTTGGAGATGGGGAAGGGCGCAGTGCGCTGGTCTGCATACTCGATGACATACAGGCCGGGGTCCTTCACCGGCGTGAAATTGAATTTCGAATAGACGTAACGCAACCAGGGCGTTGAAGGCGTGATCGGACCCTCGAACACCTGCTTGTAAGATCCGTCCTCCATCAGGCGCAGCACTTTCGCCGTTTTCGGGCCGTTGTACTTCGGGTCGAGTTCGAGCACCGCCACCTTGGAGAAGCCCGGAGCGTAACCGACCTGGCTGTGCGCAATCACGGGCGGCCGCGTCCAGTTTGGAATCACGTCCGGCCGGATGTGCCACACGATAGCGCCGGTGGTCTTGCCGGAAGGGATCAGCGATCGCAGAACGAACCAGCCGTTCTGCGCGCGGTCGCGTCCATCGAACAGCATCAGGTTGGCCGTATCCGTCTTGACGGTGACCCGGGCCAACGCGTCGTCAATACCAAGGGTGATGCTCTTCCCTTCGGCGAACGGCAGCGGCTGCGTGTACCCTTTGGCCTTGTCCCAGTCCTCCAGGTAATACGCCTTTTTCGGTTCGTCAGGCAGCGGCAACACCTTGATCATCGGATCGTCAGGCGTTCGTGGAAAGATGCCCGCTTTGGTTCCGTCCACCAGGTAAGCCTTGCCCATGTAAATCGAGGGCAGGAACTCCAGGTTGAAGCCCGCACGCCCGGCCAGTTTCTGCGGTAGCGGCTTATCGAGATTGATGCTTACCTTTACACCGCCTGGCTCCGCCGTCACTTCCAGGGTGTAGGTGAGATCGAAAGTCGGAAAAGCAAGATCGGCCGTAAGTCGGTTGTTCGCCTTATCGGCATGGCGCCCTTTGAGCGTTGCCACCAGGTCCCACTGCTCGGGCGTTGGCATCAGGCGCACATCGCCATTCGTGGCGATGCGATGGCCGTGGAGAATCATCTCCATCGCCGCGTTCTTTTGATCTACGAAAACGGGATGGTACGTGCTGTTGTAGAGAAATACGCTAAAGCCTTGCGTATTCAGGTAGCCTTTGTCGTTCACCTTCATGGCAAAGTCGGCGCCGAACAGGCTTGAGCTGGAAGTCATAGCCAGAAGAAGACACACAACGATTTGGGTGAACATTCGGGTCAAACTGCTCCTTTGCCTCAAGCCAACATACCACGCACAGCGTATGGCGCCCGGTCGTCCCCGGGCGCGAGGATTCTCGACCGGACCGGTGGAGCATTCCTCCTGATGGTGTGGAGTGCAAATTTGAACGCAGCATGGCCGTTCTTCAAAGAACGGCCACATAGAGAATCTCGCCCCATCATAGAATTAGGAGAAATGCTCTAAACCATCGGTAACGGGGCTGCTCCACGAATCCCGTCGAAGCGACAATCTCCAGGTAATAAACCTTCATCCCAATCTTTCTCGCGTCTTCGGCATTTGAGGTCTGTATTCAGAGAAATATCGAAATGCAAAGATTCTGCGGTCTCAGAGGAAACGATTTCAATAGACAGCTCCAACAAGCACCAAAAATGAGGCAAAATTGGCTAAAATCAGGGGAAAGGTCAAAAACGAATACAGTAAAAATTACTACATTCATGCGGATTTCTTGGAGGAAAAACGGCGCTTTCCCCGAAAAATGTGAAATTTTGAAATATGTATCCTGCGTTGAATCAACGACTTGCAATTGAGCGCAACGAGAAAAAACACCGGCATTACAGGCAATTTCCGGTTACACCCAATCGTCCCGGGAAATAGCCCATTTTCCCCGGCCCTGAACTGCCCAGAAAAAACGCCACAAAATCGCCTTAATTTGAAGTTTCGCAACTCTCTCAATTCAAACCACATAGCCGAGGTTTGGTATTCCAATTGCGTTTGGCCCTTCAATTGCTTTATAGTTCCACGTGGAACATTTCGCCAAAACGACCCGACCCCATCCCCCTTTCGCGAAATGCCGAAAATAGCACCCAAAAACATTTTTTTCCAAAATCGAAATCTACCCGCGCCAGAAATGATTCAGCGGGCCGTTTCCACGACCCACCGGATAGGCGTTCCGCAAAGCTCCGGCGACATAATCCTTCGCCGCCTGGACAGAGGAAAGATCATCCTCCCCCAGCGCCAGCCGCGACGCCAGAGCAGACGAAAAAGCGCATCCCGTTCCATGCGTGGAAGACGTATCGATGAATTCTCCCGGAAACCACCGGCAGTGCTCGGCGCTCAGCAGCAGGTCATCCGGCTTTTTCCCGTGGCCGCCTGTCACCACAATCTTCAGCTCGGGATTCCCTTGCTGCGCCGCAAATTCCAGCAACCGCCGTGCGGAAACCTCCGTTTCCGACGCCGTTTCCGCGACCGGCAGACCCGTCAAATCCGCCAATTCCGACAGGTTGGGAGTGATCCAATTCGCCCGCGCCAGCCACTCGCCGCGTAGGATGGTTTGACCCTTGAGATCCAGTAAGTCTTTGCCGGAGCTGGACTTAAGTACGGGGTCGAGCACCACGGGAACCTCCTCGTGGCACCGTAGCCAGTCCAGAACCGCGGCCGCGACCGCCCCGCTGCCCAGCATTCCAACCTTAATTGAAGAGAAACGTACATCCTCAGCCAAGCAATCGAGCGTCTCAACCACGATGTTTGGCTCCATCCCGGCCACCCGGCGAACACCCTGGGTGGACTGGACGGTGAGAGCCGTTATACAGGCCATGCCATAGACGCCCATCGCGGAAAACGTCTTCAGGTCGGCCAGAACGCCGGCGCCTGCAGACGGATCGTAGCCCGCGATGGAAAGAACGACCGGCAGGGAAGCTGCAGACTCGCCGATCGGCTCTGAACTGGATGGGATGGACGGCGACAAGAAGGGCAAATTTCTGCGTTGAAAAGGAGGTGGAACGCAATTCAAGTGCTACCACAAAACGGATTGAAATGGCAAGCAAATTTAGAAAATAAAGCTTTTTATTTCTTTGACTTAGCTTTTTCCTGCCCGGTAAACTTGGAGATGTTCGAACCATGAGAATCCTTAGCGAAAACACGATCCTGAACCTTCACGCCCCCTCGGCGGTTCGTCGCGTTGTATCGATCGCGGCGGGCTTGTTTTTAGGAATCACCCTTTGCCTGGCCGGATTGCATGCGAACCACCCTCCCGCCGCCATCCTCAGCGACGCAGCGACCGCAAAACCGCTGCCCGCCGCGCCCGCCATGATCCCGGTTGCCAAGAAGCCGGTCGATTGGCACCAGATTGGCCTCGCCTCCTGGTATGGTCCGCAGTTCCAGGGCAAGCAAACCGCCAATGGCGAAATCTTCAACATGAACGACCTGACCTGCGCCCATCGCTTTCTGCCGTTGGGAACCTGGGTGAAGGTTACAAACCTCCACACCCGCAAGTGGATCGTGGTGCGCGTGAACGACCGCGGCCCGGTGCCCGATACCCGGATTGCCGATTTATCTTCGGAAGCCGCCCGCATGCTGGGCATGCATGCCCGCGGCGTGACCCGCGTCCGGCTGGATGTGATCGACCCCAAACAGGCGGTCGAGGTAGCCCGGCTGGACAAACTGCGGCTGGCCCGCCTGGCTGCGGAAGCCGACCAGACGGAACCGGGAAATTAAGATTCCATCCGGCGTTTGCCTGAATCCATTGATCGATCACTCTTGTTCGCGCAGCAGTGGGTAGAATGAACGGAATGCCCCCAACTCTTCCAAAAAAAAGGGAAAATCATGCCCGCGACCGGCTGATCGTCGCTCTGGATGTGCCGAGTCTCGCTGAAGCTCGCGTCCTGGCGGGGAAACTGGATGGCGTCTGCCGCTGGGTAAAAGTCGGCTTGGAACTCTATCTGGCCGCCGGCGACGCCGTGGTCGAAGAGCTGGCCAACCGGGGTTACTCGGTGTTTCTCGATCTGAAATTCCACGACATTCCGAACACGGTCGCAGGCGCGGTCCGCTCGGCGGCAAAGCTGGGCGCATCGTTGCTGACGATTCATGCCGCTGGCGGCCCAGCCATGCTGGCCGCTGCGGTGGAAGCTGCAGCGGGATCGGCCAATGCGCCGCGTCTGCTGGCGGTCACCGTGCTCACCAGCATGGATGCGGTCCAGCTCGCCGCCATCGGCATGGATCGATCCACCGGAGAACAGGTGCAGCTGCTGGCAAGATTGGCGCAGGCGAATGGGGTGGATGGTCTGGTCTGCTCCGCGGAAGAGGTGCCGGCACTGCGGCGGGAACTGGGGCGCGATCTCCAACTGGTGGTTCCGGGCATCCGGCCCACAGGCGCGGCGGTGGGTGACCAGAAACGCGTAGCCACTCCTGCCGACGCAATCCGCGCCGGAGCCAGCATGCTGGTCGTAGGGCGGCCCATCACCCAGGCTGCCGATCCGGCACAGGCGGCGCGGGCGATTCTGGATGAGATCGGCATTGCGATGCGAGACTAGAGAAACCTGACGAGGAGAGATGCCATGACTCTATTGCTGGTTCAGATGACTACCGTGTTGCTGGTCGCCCTTTTCTGTGGATGGCTGGCGCGCAAACTTGGCCAGGCAAGGGTCATCGGCGAGATTATCGGGGGCATCCTGATCGGGCCGTCGGTCTTTGGCCGGTTCGCCCCCCATTCATCGGCGGTCTTGTTTCCTATAAGCTCCTTCGGTTCGTTGGAAGTTCTCAGCAACATTGGCCTGGTCCTTTTCATGTTTCTGATCGGCAGCGAGCTGGATTACGAGCACCTGAAAAAGCAGCGAGGAACCGCCGTGTTGGCCAGCGGCATGAGTATGCTGTTCCCCTTTATCATGGCTGCCCTGGTTGCACACTCACTGCGCATTCGATTCGCACCGGACGGCATCGGCAGAGTTCCCTTCGTCCTCTTCCTCGGCATCTCGATGAGCATTACAGCCTTTCCCGTTCTCGCACGGATCCTTGAAGAAAGACGGCTGCAATCCACCCCGCTCGGCACCACCGCGCTCATGTGCGCCGCAATCGACGATGTGTGCGCATGGACTCTGCTGGCGATCGCCATGACGCTGCTGCCTCACGCCAGCGCGTCCATGGCGCTGTCCTTCCGGCTCCTATGGCTGTGCCTGTATCTCGCTGTGATGATCGGCCTGGTTCGCCCGCTGGGCAACTGGGTGGTTCGACGGCACAGCAGCACCGGTCTCTCCTACGAGCTGCTTGGAATCATCGTCGCGGTTGTGCTCGTCTCCGCCGCAGCGACAGAGGCGATTGGCATACATCCGCTTTTCGGAGCCTTCATCGCCGGGATCTGCTTTCCGCGTATCGAGCGGTGGCAGAGCGCAGTTCGAACCCGCCTCGATATGCTTGTCTCTGTGCTCCTGCTGCCGCTCTTCTTCGCCTTGACCGGCATGCGTACACGGCTCGATCTGTTGAGCGGCAGCCGGATCTGGTTCTGGGCAGCCGTAGTCCTGGTTGTCGCCGTCGCGGGAAAGATGGGAGGAGCGGTTCTCGCCGCCCGTTGGACGGGCCAGTCCTGGCAGAACGCCATGGCCCTGGGAGCCCTGCTGAATACCCGTGGACTGGTCGAGTTGATCGTTTTGAACATTGCCTACAATGCGCACGTCTTTTCGCCAACCCTGTTCACGATGCTGGTCGTGATGGCACTGGTCACCACCATGATTACGACCCCCATTCTCAACCTGCTCCACATCGAAGACAGAGGCCAGAAGGGAGAGGATCTGGCAACGGTGGATGTGGCCTAGACTCTGACGATCGCGCGCTCTCTCGGGAGCGCGCAATACGCGCACACATGGCTGCGCGTCTGGAAGCCGAACCACTCTTCCAGGCGGAGCTTTCGGCGAATCCTTGCATGGACTGGAACCATCCAAACACATGCACACCTCGATTCGCCAAGGAGCCTTTTCCGTATGTCTTCCAGTTCTATCGCTGCCGCGACAACTTTATTTTCTCCATTGCAGGTCGGTCCATATACGCTGCCGAACCGTGTCTGGATGGCTCCGCTGACGCGCAACCGCGCTGGAGCAGGAGAGACGCCCGGGTCGCTGAATGCCGAATACTACGCACAGCGCGCTTCGGCGGGGCTGATTATTGCTGAAGCCACGCAGATCTCTCAACAGGGCCAGGGTTACCCCAACACGCCGGGCATCTACACGGCAGAGCAGGTCGCGGGCTGGCGGCTGGTAACCGAAGCGGTGCACGCCGCCGGCGGACGGATTTTTCTCCAGCTCTGGCATGTGGGCGCGATTTCGCATTCTTCGTTTCAGCCCGGTGGCAGCCTGCCGGTCTCGCCTTCGGGAGTTCCTCCGCAGAGCGGGCAAGCGGTGACCGCGGAGGGAAAATCGGTTCCGTTTGAAACACCGCGGGCCTTGGAGCTACGGGAGATTCCGGGCATCCTGGAAGACTTTCGCCACGCGGCGAAAAATGCTCTGTCGGCCGGGTTCGACGGCGTGGAGGTGCACTCCGCCAACGGCTATCTGCTGGAGCAGTTTCTTTTAGGCAACAGCAACCTACGCACAGATGCGTATGGTGGCTCGATCGAGAACCGTTCGCGGCTGTTGATGGAAGTAATGGACATCGTGATCGGCGTGTGGGGGGCGGACCGCGTCGGGGTGCGGCTGTCTCCGTGGGGACGCGGCTATACGGGCGAAACGGATGTTGTTCCGCTCTATACCCATGGGATGAAAAAACTGGCGGAGAGAAATGTTGCCTACGTGCATCTGATCGAGCCGCATCTTCGCGAAGGCGCGGCACCGATTCCCGAGGGCGCGGGCTCACCCCTGGCGACGTTTCGATCGTTCTATCCCGGAGTGATGGTGACCAACGGCGGATACACACGCGAGACGGCGATGAAGGCGGTCGAAAGCGGGCACGCGGATGCGGTGGCATTTGGCCGATTGTTTATCTCGAACCCCGACCTGCCTCGCCGATTGATGGAGAACAAACCGCTCAATCCCTATGACCGCAGCACGTTCTACGGCGGAAAAGAACACGGGTATATCGATTATCCGGAGCTAGAGGACTAAGTCGAGTTTCACTGAATAGAAAAGCCATCGGGCTGGAAAATTCCAGCCCGATGGCTTTTTTCGTGCCTACTACTTTAATGCGGCCTTGTATCCGAGAGCGGCGATATCGCTGTATGGAAGAACAAGGTTGAACTTCGCCTTTGCGATGGTCTGATTGGTGACGTCTTTGTCGAGTCCGATGAACAGATTGCTGCTGATCACCGCAGGGGTGGTGACCGGCGGACCGTTCGGCGGAGCTGGGCAGGCCGTGTTGGGAGACTGGTCGCAGGACACATTGACAAATGAGTCCGAGTTGTTCTGGTTGTCGTCGACAACCACGTTGTTCTGGAAATGCAAGTCCTGATTCGGAATGGCATATTCCGGATCGGACGATGTATTGTCATTGACGTCCGCATAGATCATCAGGTTGTAGTTCGCATTGGGATTGGTTGCGGCGCTCTTGTAGAGAATGTTGCCAGTTACATAGGATGTGCCGCCCAGACAGAAGTCCAGCAGGTAGCTCGTCGCTCCCATTGTGTCGCTGATCTGGTTATTGAGGATGTAGTTGTACGGTGCGCGGGTTTTCACATCGTGGCCAATGTATGCGTCACGCGACCTGGAATTTTTCAGCGTGAAATGCATCGTGAGATAACCGTCATATCCGATGTACATGTTGTGGGTTTCGCCATCCCCGGCGCCGTTAAGGTAGAAATCGTCATTGGAAAAGGTGAGAAAAGGATGCGGCGAAAACCACTGGCCTACGCCCGGGCCTGAGTTGCCGCTAAGAATTCCATCCCCATTGTTATGGATGTAACACTCCGTCACTGTGATGTTTCCTCCAGCAGGGGTGCCTGGAGCGCCATCCTGGATCCGAATGCCGGCGGCGTTGCTGGAGCTGTCGGGGTTGGTTGTTTCGTTGGCGTTGCGGAACTCCAGGTTGTCGATTACCACGTCATGGCCATCGATAACGAAGATTCCCTTCTCGATGAGGCCCGTACCGGCGTCCAGGATTGGGCGTCCGTTGATGCCTTTCACGGTCAGATTGCTCGCACTAAATTCGCAGTCAGCCCTGCCGTCGGAATGCTGCGGGTTGGGAGGGGCAATGTAAGGAATTCCATGATTGGCATCCACCAGCACGGTGTCGCCGTTGTTTGCGGCAATCAATGCGGAACATACCGTGGAGTATTTCCCATTGGGGGTGACAGTGAGCGTGGCGGCGCCGGCAATCGACGCGCCAAGGAATAGGAACATGGACAACGTTGCGGACTTCATGGTTTCTCCTGAAGAAGTGAAACAGTTATCTATCCCATGCTGGGACAGAGCCCGATGTTTCGGCCAGCCGGAGTCGGCTGCCTGTCAAATGCTCTACTTGCAGTGAAAAGGCAAATGTTCAACTGGAAGAAATGAAGCAATCCGAGGCAATTCGACACGACATCGCGTAAATGTCGATGGCCTGAAATGTAAGCGGTTTCATACACGACTGTCAATACAATTCGCTCAATGAAAAGCTCGGCTGTTGGCATGATCGAAAACAGTAATGCGATAGAACGAAATGTGCTGAAAATTCTGGCTGCCGCATGCATTTGGTGGCAGAGTTCCGCATGTTCGACTAGCCGAGTAGCAGGAATCTTCTAAGTCGTGGATGTTAAACTCAAAAGTTTTCCTGGTTTTGTATCGAGATGAGGTGAATGGAATGGCAACAATGACGAGTTCGATTTCCAGTGCCGCAGGCACAAAGTATTTGAGTGAAGATGAGCGGTTGTTCCGCGACACGGTGCGCCAGTTTGCGCGCGAGAGCATCGCTCCCCTGGTGCGGGACATGGATGAGCACCAGAAGATGGATCCCGCGCTGATCACGCAGCTGTTCGAGCTGGGCTTGATGGGCGTGGAGATTCCTGAGACCTATGGCGGCCAGAACGGCACATTCTTTGAGGCGATCCTTGCGGTCGAAGAAATCTCCGCGGTCGATCCTTCCGTGGGCGTGCTGGTCGATGTGCAGAACACGCTGGTCATCAACGCGCTGCTGCGCTGGGCGACTGAGGAACAGAAGCAGCGCTATCTTCCGCGCATGGCGAAGGACTGCGTAGGCGCATATGCGCTGAGCGAGGCGGCTTCGGGCTCCGATGCCTTTGCCCTGCAGGCGCGCGCGGAAAAGAAAGACGATCATTATGTGCTGAACGGACAAAAGCTCTGGATCACAAATGCCAAGGAAGCGGAACTGTTCATCGTGTTCGCCACCACCGATCCGGCAGCGGGATACAAAGGCATCCATGCCTTTCTGGTGGAGAAGAGTTCCCCCGGATTCACTCTCGGCAAAAAAGAAGACAAGCTCGGCATTCGCGCTTCCAGTACGTGTGAAGTGATCCTCGAAGACTGCAAAGTTCCTGCGGCAAACCTGTTGGGCGAGCCCGGTAAAGGCTACAAGATTGCCATTGAAACATTGAATGAGGGTCGCATCGGCATCGGCGCGCAGATGCTGGGTTTGGCGCAGGGAGCATGGAACCATGCCGCGCGCTACGCCAAGGAGCGCAAGCAATTCGGCAAGCCGATCGCAGATTTTCAAGCAGTGCAGTTTCAACTGGCCGAGTTAGCGGTCGATATCGAAGCGGCCCGGCTGATGGTCTATAACGCTGCTCGGCTGAAGGATGCGAAGCTGGACTTTTTGAAGGAAGCCGCGATGACAAAATACTTTACCTCGCAGGTAGCCGAGCGCGTCGCCAGCCAGGCGGTGGAAGTCTTCGGCGGCTACGGCTTTGTGAAGGATTACCCGGTGGAGAAGTTCTTCCGCGATTCCAAGATTGGAAAAATCTACGAAGGCACTTCCAACATGCAGCTAGCCACAATTGCGAAGATGGTGATCTGATCCTGGAAAACGCTGCTCGGGTCGGGATGACACTGTTTGTCGCTACCAGATCGTTCTGGGATAATGCCGCGCAATCTCTTCATCCGCGGAGACCAGGAACGCAAGCCCATTGGTTTTCGCTTGGGCGACGATCATCCGGTCGAAAGGGTCCCGAGTCCATTTCTCATCGATCGCCGCGTTCGCAACCAATGCAAAAGGCAATTCGCAGACGCGAACTCCGATTTCATGGTCGACCTTTTTCAGAATGTCTCGTCCCGACAGCTTGATTCGGGTGATCTCATACAGGAATTCCAGTTCGATTAGCACGACTAGGGAGATCAACAGGACTGCCTGCTCCAGAATCTTTCGGGTCTGGAACCGGATGCGCGGCAGATTGCCTTGCGACAACCGCACAACAACATTCGTATCCAGGTAAGCGATCACAAATCAGCCCAGTCTTTTTCCCAGGCGCGAGTCATTTCTGTCAGCAAATACGGGTCGTTCGATTCCGAGAATTCTGGATTGACGACTTCGAGCGGTGTAATCCGACTCAGGCGGCTGCCGGCCGAAGCGTCGGGGACAATCCTCAACTTGCGTCCTTTATGGGTGACGCAGATTTCTCTGCCATCCAATGCCTGGTTCACCAGATCGAAAATGTTTTTCCGAAATTGAGTGATGGAGACTTCTATGGAGACAGAACCATCATGTACATGAGAATATGTACGTAGTGTACGTTTACCCGTTTTCGTTCTCCTCGGGCGGGAAAGACACGGGTTTCATCGTGCCGTCTTTCTGCTTCAGCAACATCTGCACTTTGCCTTCGGCAGATTCCAGATCGGTCTTGCAGGCGTTCGACAGCTGAATGCCTTCTTCAAACAGGCGAACCGATTCCTCCAGCGGCAAGTCGCCCCGTTCGAGTTTGGCGACGATCGATTCGAGCTGCTTCAGCGACTCCTCAAAGCTTGCCAAGTTTCACTCCTGCATTGGCTTCCGGCTCTGCCTGCTGCGCGTTCGCTCCAACTTTACATCCATCGGAACCGGGATGCAGCACGCTTTCCATCACATCTAGCGCAGCCTGGTAGCGGCCAGAGGGCGCGCTGACCTGTACCCCTTGCACCATGCCCCGGGCTTCGACCAGCATCTCGTGCGCGATGCGAACGCCTTCTGCGCGCGCCAGCTCCGGCGTATCGGCGCGCTGCATGCGCAGCAGAATTTCATCCGGCACAAACACGCGCAGGTCGTTGCGCATAAACTCCGCATTGCGCAAGCTGACCAGTGGCCAGATGCCGGCAATCACCGGGATGCGGAACTGCTCGATGCGCTTCAGAAATGCTTCCAGCAATCGCATGTCGAAAACCGGCTGGGTGATGGCATACTCCGCGCCCGCTTCCACCTTGTACGCAAAGCGGCGGACTTCATTATCCAGGTCGGGCACGCCGGGGTTGGCGGCGACGCCGACGGCGAATCCCGTCGACGCGCCGATGGCATTGCCGCCGATATCGAGGCCGTGATTCAGATTGCGGACAATGTTCACCAAGCCGATCGCATCCACGTCGAAAACAGCCGTCGCGTCGGGATAGTTGCCCAGCTTGGGCGGGTCGCCGGTCAGGCAAAGGATATTGCGCAGCCCAAGCGAGGCCGCACCCAACAAATCCGACTGAATGCTGAGCACATTTCTATCGCGGCAAGTGTAATGCAGAATCGTCTCGCTGCCCACCTGCTGCTGGATCTGCAGACACAGGCTCAGCGCGCTCATCCGCGCCGAAGCACGCGGCGAGTCCGGCACATTGATCGCGCGGACGCCGTTCCGTGCCAGCAGGACAGCCGCATCCAGCTCCTTCTGGCAGTTGATGCCGCGCGGCGGAACAATCTCCACCATCGCAACAAATTTTCCCGCTGCGATGTCGGCGCCTAATTGCGAACGGTCCGGCAGCGGCGGCGGCGCAACGGCATTCTGCACGCTGGCCGTAGTCGCGGCGACGGCCGTGCTCTTACGGGCATCGATGGCGCGCAGCGTGGAACGCATGGCGCGGATGTGGTTCGGCGTGGTGCCGCAGCAGCCGCCCAGGTATTGCACGCCCGCCGCGGCAAACTTGCGCACGAAGCTGGCCATGTATTCCGGAGAGCAGAGATAGATATTGCGGCCGTCGACATTGCGCGGCATGCCGGCATTCGGCATTGCAGCCAGCGGCATTGTGGTGGCGGCACGCATGCGTTCGATGGCGCTCAAAATTGTCGCCGGACCGGCGCTGCAATTGCAACCGAGCGCATCTACGCTCCACTCGGTCAGCTTTGCCGCCGCGGTTTCCGGCGAGGAGCCGTCGAGCGTGTTGCCCTCTTCATCGATGGTCATCATGGCAATGATCGGCAGCCCGGGCGCGGTTTCGCGCGCGGCCAGAATAGCCTGATGCACTTCGCTCAACGACGTCATGGTCTCCAGAATCAGTAGATCGACCCCGACCCCGGGACCACCCTCGGCCAGGGCGCGAATCTGTTCGGCAAAAGCGGCGCGGGCCTCTTCAAAGGAGATCTTCCCCAACGGCTCAATCTGCACGCCGATGGGACCGACCGCGCCGGCAACGTATGCTTCGCTGGCCTGCTTGTCGCGTGCCTGATCGACAGCCTGCCTGGCCAGCTTCACGCCGGCCACGTTGATCGCATGCACCTGGTCCTGCAATCCATGGCGCTCCAGCCGATACCGATTGGCGCCGAAGGTATTCGTCTCGAGGATTTCTGCACCTGCCTGGAGATATTCCTCATGGATGGCGCGGACCAGGTCCGGCTGCGAGAGGTTCAGTTCGTCATAGCAGCGATGAATGAACACGCCGCGGGCATAGAGCATGGTGCCCATGGCTCCATCGCAGAGAACGTTTCGGGTTGAAAAGAGTTCGGTTAAATTCGGCATATAAAGATTTTCAGCAGATTTTGCATAATTGAGTTTTGGGCCAGATTCTTCATCGAAGAATTGAGATAGAATTCAGCGCAAAAAATCTCGATTCGATTCGGCCTCATACAGCCCCGTTGGCTTATCGTAGCGGGTGCAGCGCGGAAGCGCCACCGCAGCCGTTGGTATACACTAACCTTTCACCCCGGAACGTATGAAGTGCCCGTGAATTGGAGCATTGCGCTTTGAAGAGTCGTAGTCTTTTTGTTCAATTGGCCGCGGTGGCACTGACCGCTGCGAGTGTGGTTGCAATCATCGGCTGTACGGGTTCCAGGTCCTATTTCGCCGGACGCCCCGTTCCTCCCAGCACCATTCTGCAACGCGTTCTTGTGTCCGTTCAGAACCCATCGGCGATTTCCACCGGTGCGCTGCAGATTCTGGACGCGCGCTACGATATCCGCAACAGCCAGAACGGCTCCATTCCGTCGTTCGCTATCAGTGGATATTCCGGTGGGCTGCCGACAACGATCCTCAACTATCCAGAGGAGACGTCCGGGTACGTCTATAACGCCGGCGGTACCGCGTCGGGTTCCATCGTTCCCATCAATTACAGCACAGAAGCTGCCTCGAGCACGATCAGTACGCTGCCCGGCATTTCCAGTAGCTTTTTTGTCACCTCGGATGGCAAATACGTCTTCGCCGCAAATCAGGCCACGCAGTATGTGACCGTGGCCGACCATGTGATTGGCGTTCAGGTCAGCCTGAATCTTCCCAATGTATATAAAGTGGTGTCGAACCCCAGCGGCACGGTGGTTCTGGCTTTCGTGCAAAACAGCAACTATGCTTACCGCATCATTCGCCTGCAACAGCCGGGTGGAATGGTGATGACGCCGCCGACCTATACGACGCCGCCTGGAGTCAGTCCGGTGAATTGCCAGCCGGTCAACCTGCCGATTTATTGTGTTGTGCCGGTCGTCGATCAGGCGGGAAATCCCATCCAGTTCAATCGTCCGTACAATATGATTTTCTCTCCGGATGGTACCGCCGGATGGCTGCTCAACTGCGGTCCGGAGTGCGGGAACACCAGCGTCGACCCCGCAATTGGCGCCGCCCAGGCGAGCGTCAGCTTCATGAATACGGGCGTGCTCAACATCTACAATTTTCCCGGCAGCACCTATCCCGCGCCGCCCGCCAGCCCGCCTCCGCCAACCGAGCAGCAGCGGGTTGCAGTGCCGGGCGGAGCGACCATGGCCGTATATGGAAACTCCCCGACCGGTGCAGCGACTCTGTATGTGTCGGGCCAGCAAGTGCAGACCAGCGGTACGGGTGCAGGCCTGTTTGGTGGTTTTCTTTCCGTGATCAACCTGGCCAACAATCAGGTGATCGGAAAATATCAAATTTCCGACGGCATCCATACCAAGATGCTGTTGGCCGACGACAATACTCTGTGGATTGGCTCGCAGCAATGCCAGAACGGCGTACTCACGGCGGCAAACAATCCTGACAATGGCTGTTTGACCATGTTCAACACCAGCACCAATACTGTGCTGCTGGAACCGCCTCCATCTCCACCAGGATCGCCGATTCCATCTCCAGGCGGATCGGGCGATCTTACCGGCATGTGCGCCATTATCGAATGGCACAAGGTGTTTACCGCGTATGGCGGCCAGATCCATATTTACGCCACGACCAGTTATAACGGATCGACCAGCGGTGCGACAGGATCGAACTCCGGTTATACGCCGGGAACCGTCGCCGGGTCGGAGTTGAGCAACTACTTTGCGACCGTGCAGGGCACCGCGTATGACGTCGCGTATATGGACGCGCCGTCCAATGCCGCGGACTAGAGCTGTTTTCGCTCACGAATGAGGCGAACTTTCGCCTCAGTGTTCTCGATCGGCCTTGACGCACCATGACCCAGCCTGTCGATATTCTCGCCATTGCGGCGCATCGGGACGATGTGGAACAAACCTGCGGCGGAACCCTGCTTCGCTCCGCCTCTTGTGGCCTGCGCACGGCCATTCTCGATCTCACCCAGGGTGAATCCGGCACGCGTGGCACCGCGGCACAGCGCGCGGCAGAGGCCGAAGAAGCCGCCCGCATCCTCGGCGTAGGCTGGCGGCAGGCCCTCGACCTTCCCGATGGCCGCGTGGAAAATACCTGGGAAAACCGCCTGAAAATTGCGCGCGTGCTGCGCGAGCTCCGCCCCCGCGTGGTCATCCTGCCGTACTGGCAGGCGCGCCATCCCGACCACGCCACCGCGGCTACGCTGGGTTATGAAGCCTGTTTCGTCTCCGGACTGTCGAAGGTCGATATAGGAGCAGAAGCCGAGCCGCATCGGCCATTCAAGATCGTTTACGCAAGCCTCTATGCCGATGTGCGCCCCAGCTTCGTCGTCGACATTACCGGGCATCAGGAGCAGCGATTTCAATCGCTGATGGCCTATCGCTCGCAATATGAGGACCAACCCTCCGGCGGCGGAATCTTCGTTCCCCGCGAAGAAATTCGTGAACGCACATTTTCCATGGCGCGCTTTTACGGCCTGCTGGGTGGAGTTCGCTACGCCGAACCGTTCGTGCAGAAAGAAGTTGGCCTCGTCGACGATTTGACACTGATCCCGGTGCAATCCATCTAATCTCTAACGCATACCGCTTTCTCATACACGAAATCATTTGTCTTTCGGTGCCCGTGCGACCGGGCGCAAATTCGCACCCCACAAATTTTTCCCGCTGCCATCCAACGTAATCGTCAGCGTCCCCTGCTGGCCTTCCACCGCATAAGGCCCCGTGCCTGAGTGAGGCTTCTCCACGCTATCGAGAAACTCGACCTTCATCCGCCCCGCATCCTGCAACTGCAGCTTGTAGTGAAACGCCTGCCCCGGCGCGAGAGAGGGAATGCCGAAGCTCGCGCTCGGATAATCAACCTCAATGTTATGCAGCTCCGTACTGCCGGCGTTGATAACCGTAGTTTGTACCTGCGGAGAGCGGCAGCCCGCGACAAAAATCAGCGAAACGCATACTGCCAGCGAGAAGAAGCGAGACATATCACCAGTGTAGAGGTACGCGAGTTCGATCAATCAATCTGCGCCGTGTTTGCGCAGCAACTTCACAATTTCCGGCAGGCGATTGTATGCAGCAACGCATCGCAGCCACAGGCGATTGTCGATTGCGGGCGTGCCGCTGACGACCTTGCCCGCGGCCACATCATTGGCCGCGCCCGTCTGCGCCGTCAGAATGGCCCCGTCGCCAATCGTGCAATGCCCGGCCACTCCTGCCTGGCCGGCGAGAATCACGTTGCGCCCAACATGCGTCGAGCCGGCAAGCCCAGCCTGCGCGCACAGCAGAGAATTTTCCCCCACAGTCGAACCATGGCCCACCTGCACAAGGTTGTCGATCTTCGCTCCAGCGGCGATACGGGTTTCTCCCACGCTGGCTCGGTCGATGCAGGCATTGGCCTGGACCTCTACACGATCCTCCAGCACCGCCGGACCCGACTGCGAAATCTTATGCCAGCGCCCGGCATCGTCTTTCGCGAAGCCAAAGCCATCTGCGCCGACAATGGCTCCATTCTGAAGGATCACATCGTCGCCCAGCCGGCAGCCTTCGCGCACCACCGCATGCGCATGCGCAAAAAAATTCGCCCCGATCTTTGCGTGGGGATAAATCACAACGTGCGGCAGCAGCGTCGCTTGATCGCCAATCTCCGCATGGGCTTCGATGACAACGTACGCGCCCACATGGCAGTCCCGACCCAGCCGCGCGGCTGGATCGATCACCGCTGTGGGATGAATTCCAGCAGCGTAGACCGGCGCCTGATAGAAAATTTCAATGGCGCGCGCGAACGCCAGA
Organism: Acidobacteriaceae bacterium; assembly: GCA_965276585.1. GTDB lineage: Bacteria > Acidobacteriota > Terriglobia > Terriglobales > Acidobacteriaceae > JAKAAZ01. The sequence continues at coordinate 299,998 of CBDIAZ010000001.1, forward strand.
TATGGATTCGCGGTTCGCAGAGTCGCTGCAGAGATGGCGGGGAAATCTTCGGTCACCAAGACGGCCGCGGCTTGCGTGGTGCGCGCCATTGACGCATATTTTGGATTGGCGACGAAGGTGACATGGCTTGGGCCAGCCTCTTCGATTCCGGCGACGCCGGTAATTTCAATCGTGGGATCGCCGTCAAGACGCGCGTTCAACAAACCTGCCAGTTCGGCCAGTTGCATGCGCTGATTGTAACCAAAACAGCTCTAGCCTTCGTCTTCCACTTCGACCGGCTGGTGAGTGCGAGCGGCAGCGATGATTTTCTCCTGCATCTGCGGCTGCGTAAAGTCATAGCGCCCCATCTCCATGTGGAAGCTGCCCTGACCCTGCGTCATCGCCGTCAGGTCCGCGCCGTAGGTCAACATCTCAGCCATCGGCACCTCCGCCTGAATCGTCGTCTGCCCAGCGGTCGAACTGGGTTCCATGCCAAGCACGCGGCCATGCCGTCCCGGCAGATCGCCCATCACCGTGCCGGCGAATGTCTCCGGTGTCTGGATACTGACGCGCATGATCGGCTCCAGCAGCGTGGGCCGGGCGCGCTCCATGCAGTCGCGAAACGCCAGGCGTCCGGCAATGCGGAAGCTGATCTCGTTCGAGTCGACCTCATGAAACGAGCCGTCATATACGGTCACACGAAAATCCACCATGGGATGGCCGGCGAGATGCCCGCGCTCGGCAGCCTCGCGGATGCCTTTTTCAATCGCCGGCACATAGTTGCGCGGAATCGCGCCACCGAAAATTTCGTTTACAAACTCAAATCCGGCGCCGCGTTCGAGCGGCTCAATGCGAATTTTGCAGTCGCCAAACTGCCCGTGGCCGCCGGATTGTTTCTTGTGACGGCCATGACCGTCCGCACGCGCGCGAATCGTCTCGCGATAGGGAATCTTCGGAGCCTTCAGCGTGACCTCCGTGTGATAGCGGCGGCGCAGCTTCGACACCACGATTTCAATATGCTGCTGGCCCGTGCCCGCAATCAAAAACTCATGCGTCTGCGGATCGCGATAGAAGCGGACCAGTGTGTCCTCTTCCATAATGCGGTGCAGGGCATTGGCCAGCTTGTCTTCATCGGCGCGCGTCTTCGGCTCGATGGCAAAGGCGATGGCAGGCTCAGGCTGCTTCGCCGGCTCATACAAAACCGGACGCGCCGGATCGCCAAGCGTATCGCCGGTGTGCGTATTTTTCAGCTTCGCCACCGCGCCCAGATCGCCCGCATGCAGCTCCATGACCGGTACCGGATGCTTGCCCTGCATAGTCGACAGGTGCGCCAATTTTTCCTGGGTGCGCTGTTTGTAATTCAAGACCGAATCGTTGTTGTGCGCGCATCCCGCAAAAACTTTAAAGAAGGAAATCTGTCCGGCGAAAGGGTCGGAGATGGTTTTGAACACGAACATCGACAGCGGCTCCTTATCGTCGACCGGGCAGTTCACCATTTCGACCGGCCAGCTGGCCTCCGGCAACTCTGTCTTGCCGTTCCCATTCCCAGTAGAGGGAAACGCCGCCACCGCCGCGACTGGTTCGCGTTCGCTGGGCGCGGGTGCGTAGATACGAAAAAAATCTAGCAACCGATCGGTGCCCATATTGTTTGCGCCGGAAGTGAACAACACGGGAAAAATCCGGTCTTCACGAATCGCTTCATGCAGCGCGGCAATCAGATGTTCTTCCGGCAGCGTGCCCTGGTTGAAGAATTCTTCCAGCAACTCATCTTTGCCTTCCGCGACCAGTTCCACCAGTTCCTCATGCGCGGACTTTACCGCTTCGGCCATCTCTTCTGGAATCGCAATCGCCTGACCTCGGCTTCTTCGATCGCCGCCATACTCGAACGCCTGCATGGAGACCAGATTGACCACGCCGCGAAATTCCGCAGCCTGTCCAATGGGTACATTGATCGGCGTAACCGTGCGGCCAAAGGTGGAGCGCAGATCTTCCAGCACCGCATCCGGCTTGGCATGGTCGCGATCCATACGGTTGATGACGAAGATTCGCGGCAGGTTGAATTCTTCCGCATAGTTCCAGACGCGCTGCGTCATCGGCTGTATGCCGTCCACGGCGTCGACGACAATCGCCGCGGCCTCAACTGGGAGCATGGCAGCACGCGCTTCATGGATGAACATGTTGAAGCCTGGCGTGTCGATCAGGTTGATCTTGACGCCATTCCATTCGCAAAATCCGACCGCGTTGGCGATGGTGATCTGACGCGCGATCTCCTCTTCCTCATACGCGGTCACAGCGGTACCCTCGGCAATACTGCCGATGGCCGGAATCGCACCGGCAGTCGCCAGCAGCGATTCAATCAGTGAAGTTTTTCCGCAATGAGAATGGCCGACGATGGCGAGATTGCGGATGTCTCTGCTCAAATACGTCTTCACGCGAAACCTCCGTGAACGGGAGTGTCGGAAATGTAGAATGCAGCGGAAGTGCATGGCCGCAGAGGACAAACGGATTGTGCATCGCTCGAAGGGCGATCGGGAACGGGCTTCCATGTGAGCTTGCCGAAGGACATTGGCTGCTCCGACGGCGCTGCTGCGGACAGCGAAAATTTACAACCGCGCGCCGCAGCAATGCCTAAAGACAACGGAGTCTAGCATGCAGCTAAAAGTGGGGCAAGTCGCGGAATTTCAATTCATCGTTACTGCATGGTTCCACCGTTCCGACTGCCACATGGAAGAGTTGCTGAGAACGCGCGGGTCCGGCGTGAGCGATCGATTGGATTCGGAACGCTCGTTGCTGGAGAAGTTGGGAGGGGTTTCCGGAATCGGAGTTGCATCGGGATGAAAATACGAGATACTTAAGTGTTATGACCGAGACGTTGAAAGACCGCTACACATTTGGAAATCTCGAAAGCAGCGCCCTCAACCAGCAGAAGGTGCGCGAAGTCAACTTCGGCTATGACCGGAATGAAGGCGTCATTCTGACCACGCTCGACACAGCGCTCAACTGGGTGCGCAAGAGCTCGATCTGGCCGATGACCTTCGGCTTGGCCTGCTGCGCGATTGAGATGATGTCGATGGGTGCGGCGCGCTTTGACGTAGCCCGCTTCGGCGCGGAAGTCTTTCGGCCTTCGCCGCGTCAGTCGGACCTGATGGTGATCGCGGGCCGGGTTTCCATTAAGATGGCCCCCGTAATCCGCCGCCTCTACGACCAGATGCCGGAGCCGAAATGGGTCATCTCCATGGGCGCCTGCGCCACCTCCGGCGGCGTTTTCAATAATTATGCCCTGGTCCAGGGCGTCAACCAGATTATTCCCGTCGATGTCTATGTTCCCGGCTGCCCGCCCCGGCCGGAACAACTGATCTATGCGCTGACCTTGCTGCAGGAGAAGATTCTCCACGAACGTGGGACCACGAAAAAAGTTCTCAACCTGGCCTGACCGCTATAGGAGAATAGGTGGGTTTTGTAACTTCTGGAATCCCCCTCACGATTAATTCTTGGCTTTGAGGTATCTCTTGGGGTACCTTTGCATTAGGGTACGAACGGGATAACCTTTTCGGCGAGCATGTGTTCTAAACTAGGGACACATCGCGTCGCGATGGAAACTTCGTACTGCCCAGACGAATCAGGGTGCAAGGCAATTGCTGAGCACGGCGGCAAAACGCTCAAAAAGCATAGAAATCAAAAGCTTGTTTCTAAATGTTGTGGAGGATACAGGGATGGAATATTCAAAATTACGCTCAAAAAGCCGCTTAATTGCAGCTATATGCGTATTGGGGCTGGGCACGACACTCATGGCGCAGTCGTCTAGCTCTTCAGATGCGCCAGATGCGCCGGCTCCGCAGCAGCAGGAGCATCATCATCACATGCACATGCACCACATGGCTGCCGCGGTTGAGAAACCGGCTACGGTCAATCCGTCGCGCATCGATGTCTTTCTTGGTTATTCCTACCTGTCGCCTCACGGCTACATCCAGGGCGCGCGCTATCACGATGTGAATATCGGCGCGATCGGCAGCGCTGCCTATTATTTCAACAAGTACATGGGCGGGGAAGTTACCATCGCTTCTCATCCCGACGGTCCCGGCGATGGCTTCACCTCCTTCAGCCTTGGCCCGATCGTTCGCTTTCCTACCGATACAATTACCCCGTTCATTCACGCATCGGTCGGTGGCGTTCGCATGGGCGGTCCTAACTACGATACATTTGAGGCCGACGGAGTCACTCCGATTCACCTCGTCAACCCCTACACGTGGGGCACAGTGCTGACGGCCGGCGGCGGCATGGACTATCCGTTGCCGTTCCTGGGCCATCGCCTGGCCTGGCGCGTTTTCCAGGCTGACTACCAATACATGCACGCTTCCTTCGGTCCGGCGATTGCTCTTCCGCCCGATGGCAGCACCAACATCGAAGGTGGCCGCGCCAACATCAACGCCGTTCAGCTGAGCACCGGTCTGGTCTTCCGCATTGGCAGCATTGTTCCGCCGCCGCCAGTGGCCTACACCTGCTCGGCCAGCCCTGCCGAAGTCTATCCGGGCGATCCACTTACGGTTACCGGCAACGCGCAGAACCTCAACCCCAAGAAGACCGCAACCTATAGCTGGACAGCTACCAACGGTGCAACGGTCAGCGGAACCTCTTCGACCGGAAACATCGACACCGCGAACCTGAACCCGGGCACCTACACCGTGACCGGTCACGTGACCGAAGGCGCCAAGGCCGGCCAGTCCGCCGATTGCAACGCCACCTTCACCGTCAAGCCGTTCGAGCCGCCGACAATATCCTGCTCGGCCAACCCGACGACGGTTGCTCCTGGCGATTCTTCCACCATCACCGCTCAGGGTGTCAGCCCGCAGAACCGCCCGTTGACCTATAGCTACAGCGCCTCTTCGGGTCAGGTCAGCGGTTCCGGCAATACCGCTACGCTGAACACCACCGGTGCGGCTCCTGGAGACATCACCGTCACCTGCAACGTCGCCGACGACAAGGGTCAGACCGCGTCCTCGACGACCACTGTAACCATCAACGCGCCGCCGCCGCCGCCCGCACCGAAGACCGAGACCCTGTGCTCGATCAACTTCGGCCGCGAAAAGCGTCGTCCGACCCGCGTGGACAACGAAGCCAAGGCTTGCCTGGATGATGTCGCTCTGAACCTCCAGCGCAGCGCCGACGCCAAGGCGGTCCTGGTGGGCAACAGCATGCCGAACGAACGCCGCGCCGACAAGCAAGCTGCGGAACGCGCAGCCAATGCCAAGGCCTACCTGGTCAACGAGAAGGGAATCGATCCTTCCCGCATCGATCTCCGCACCGGCAATGCCGGAACCGATACGGTCCAGAACTATCTGGTCCCGTCGGGCGCTAACTTCGACAACGACGTTCAGGGAACCAATGCAGTCAGCTCTGACGTAAAAGCTTCGCGCAATGCTTACGGGCATGGCAGACGGACCTCTGGTGTCCATCATCGCCACCACCGTCATCATCACGCGAATGACACAACCGCTGCTCCCGCCCAGCAGTAAGTCGCTCGGAGAGTAGCATTGCATCAAAGGGCCGACCGGATATTCCGGCCGGCCCTTATCTTTGTAGTTATCAGCGCTCTCGAAAAAACTGCTGGCGCGCAGCCCCCATTCGTGGTCTTCTAAAAGACAGCCTCCATGAAATTTGAAATTCCCCGCCACCCCTACGTTTGGAATGGTTTTGAATTATGAGACGAATTTCCTATTCGATACCGGCGCTGATTCTCGGCCTGGTGAGTCTTCTCGTTGTGCCCCACGCCTCCGCGCTAGCCTCTACAGAAGTCTGGAGCAACGTCGGCCCTTACGGCGGCGACGCCCGCAGCATTGCCTATAGCCCTGCAAATCCCTCCCACATGCTGCTGGGAACGACCAACAGCTGGATCTATCAGACTAACGATGGCCAGCACTGGACGCGCCTCAGCAAGATTTCCGATTCCGATACCCTGGTGCTCGACCACATCGTGTTCGATCAATCGAACCCCCAGCGGGTCGTAGTCGGCGCATGGCGGCTGGATCGGCCGGACGGCGGAATCTTTATCAGCGACGACGGCGGCCGCAAGTGGAAGCCTGTAACGGACATGGCGGGCCAGTCTGTCCGCGCCCTGGCGCAGGCTTCTTCCGACCCGAAGATTTTTGTCGCCGGCACCTTAAAGGGCGTCTATCGCAGTGAAGATGGCGGCCAGCACTGGACGCTCATCAGCCCGCCGGGAAGCGTCGAGCTGCACGAGTTCGAATCGATCGCCATTGATCCCGTCAATCCGCAGATCATCTACGCCGGAACCTGGCATCTGCCGTGGAAGACCGAAGACGGCGGCAAAACCTGGAAGAACATCAAGCAGGGCCTGATCGTCGACTCCGATGTATTTTCGATCATCATCGATCCCAAAGCCCCCAGCGTCGTCTACACCAGCGCCTGCTCCGGCATTTACAAGAGCACGGACGCCGGCATGGACTTCCATAAGATTCAGGGCATTCCCAGCTCCGCCCGCCGCACCCGCGTCCTGAAGCAGGACCCGTCGAACCCCAATATCGTATACGCCGGAACCACCGAGGGCCTGTACCGCACTGTCGACGCCGGCACCAAGTGGACCCTGATGACGCCGAACGACATCATCGTCAATGATGTGTATGTCGACCCGAAGAATTCGCAGCACGTCCTGATGGCCACCGACCGCAGCGGCGTGCTCGAAAGCAATGACGGTGCCTCCAGTTTTCATGCCATCAACCAGGGATTTTCCGAGCGCCAGGTTTCCGCCATGGTGACCGATCCCCAGAATCCGGATACCGTTTATGTCGGCGTGCTGAACGACAAGCGCTTCGGCGGCGTCTTCGTTTCAAAGGATGCCGGCCAGACCTGGACCCAGATCAGCACCGGCCTCGATAGCAATGACATCTTCGCGTTGGCAATGTCGCCCGCCGGCAATCTGCTCGCCGGAACCAACCACGGAATGTACCGCCTGAACGGCGACAAGTTTGAGAACGTCAGCAACCGGTTGAAAGCCAGAACGCGCAAGATCACGCACATCGTGATCCACGCCCATAAAAAGCACCGGGTGGTCACGGAAGAAACCACGTACATTCCAGACGGCAAGATCGAGGGCAGCGTCCGCGGCGTCGCCTACGCCGGCAGCCAGTGGTACGCGGCTACGTCGAGCGGCGTGTACTCGAGCGCCGACAACGGTTTTGTGTGGAAGGGTGGTCCCGTCGAGAAAAACGATTCCTTCACCGGCGTCGCGGCGGCCGGCAACACAGTGCTCGCCAACGGGCCGCGCATGCTCTACGTCTCAACGGATGGTACGAAGACCTGGCAGCAGGTCGCGCTGCCGACCGGCTGGGTTCGCGTGCGCTACGTCGCCATCGATGCCGATGGCGGCTTCTGGCTGGGAGGCCGGATGGGCGTCGCCTACAGCGTCAATCAGGGGCAAAGCTGGCAGAGCTGCGGCGTTCCCATTAACGACATCAGCGGGCTCCAGTACGACCCGGGGATGAAGCGCATCATTGCCACCTCCTACGATTCCGATCTGGTGTTTGGCATCGAGCCGAACGCCAAGAAATGGAGCTGGTGGAATCCCGGCTGGCGCACTCACGTCGTCGGCTCATCCAACGGGCATCTGGTGGCCGCAACGCTGCTGCATGGCGTGATCTTGCAGCCGGAGAAGCAGACCGCTTCCGGCGGTTTCTAACCGTCGCTTCCTAACTGAGCAATGACCATGCCGGACGCATGTTCCTTCACCATGCGTCCGGCAGTTTTGCGTGATCTCGGCGTGCTGACAGAAATCGACGCCCGCTGCTTTCCACCCGGCATCGCGTATCCCGGAGAAGAAATTGCAGCCTTGCTGAGGATGCGCTCCGCGGTCACCCTGGTCGCGGAGCGCTCCGGCGTTATCGCAGGATTCGCCTCGCTGCGACTGTTGCCGCCGCGCCACTCACCGCAACGCGGAGAACTCGTCACCATCGAAGTGCTGCCGGAGTTTCGACGGACACGCATCGGCTGGCAACTGCATCAGGCGTTGGAAGACTGGCTGCGCGCCGCGGGAGGAGCCGGAATCGAACTGCACGTAGCGGTCGACAACAAACCGGCCATCCGTTTTTACCAGCGTCTGGGATACACCGTCATCGCGCGAGTTCCGCTCTACTATCTCGAGACAATCGACGCCTGGCGCATGAAAAAAAGCGGTCTTGTAGAGAGATAACTCACGCATTAAAAAATTGTCTTCAGTGGGAAGACGTGCGGTTTCCCCTGTACCTTAGGAAGAATTCCTTAAACCCCATTGGCAGTCAAAGCCGTCTGTAAATCCAGCTTTCCCTGATCCGTGCACACGCCATCGGCTCGCCAATACACTTTGCCCATCCGGTCGACCAGCAGTGCCACCACGCGCTTCTCGTTTGTGATGTGCAGCGTCTTCTCAAAGCTATGCTTGCTCACGTATGCGGTCAGCGTGCGGCTGCGCAGATCCTTGTCCGTGGTGTTGCTGCGCAGCGCGGAATCGAACCACCAGCGATATAGCAGGTCTTCACGCGATGTCGTCGGCAGTTCGTAGTAGCTGAAGTTTTTATGCGCCGCCTGAATCTGCTTCGCCACTGGAATCCAGGTGTCCACATCCCGCTGCTGTTCGCGGGCAAACGAGATGATCACAAGATTGAATTGCCCGGAGAAATCCTGCGGCAGGTGCAGTTTCGCGCCGTCCAGGCTGGCCGCCTGGATAGCAGGGAATTCGCCCAGCTGCGGAACCGGCGCAGCCGTCGCCACCCGCAGAAAAAAGCTCGAAAAAAAGCAGGCGATCAGCAATCCGAATAGAACGCGCTCAAATAGTTTTTTTTGTGGCATGCGTGTCAGGGAAGTTTCCATTCTCAGCCTAACAGTCCGGTTGAAATTCCAAACGAAAAAAGTCGCTCGTGCGAGATCGGAATCGGTTGGCCTCTAAATATTGGACACACCGACGGCGCTTCCGGCGCGCCGATTGTTGCCCGCCCCCAGTTGTTGCCCTTACCGTTCGGCGACTATCATGGTTGCAGGTGGCCCGAACGTGGAAGCAATCAGCAAATCCCGGCACTCCTTCCAGACCGACGATGTCCGGCTGACGACAATAGCGGAAAAAGTTTTCGCGGACGAGCGTCTCAGCTTCGACGATGGCGTCGCTCTCTATCGCTCGCCCGACATTCTCGCTGTAGGCTGGCTGGCAAATTTCGTCCGTGAAAAAATGCACGGCGACATCGCCTACTTCAACGTCAATCGCCACATCAATCCGACCAATGTTTGCGTAGCCGCCTGCCGCCTCTGTGCCTTCGGACGCAGGAAAGACGCGCCCGGCGCCTATACCATGGCGCTCGAAGAAGCCTGGGACCGCGCCGCCCAGGGCTACTCGGAAGCAGTCACGGAATTTCATCTGGTCGGCGGTCTGCATCCCGATCTGCCGCTCGAATATTTTCTCGATCTGATTCACGGCCTTAAGGTGCGCTTCCCCAAGGTCCACGTAAAGGCCTTCACCATGGTCGAGATTGCCTACCTCGCCAAGCGTTCCAAACTCACCATCCGCGAGACCATCCAGAAGCTCAAAGACTCCGGCGTCGATTCCATGCCCGGCGGTGGCGCGGAAATCTTCGCCGACCGCGTCCGCCACATCATCTGCGATCACAAGATCGATGGCGGCGAGTGGATCGAAACCGCGCGCCTGGTGCATCAGTTGGGCCTACGCTCGAACGCCACCATGCTCTACGGCCACGTCGAGAACGATGAAGACCGCGTCGACCACTTGTTGCGCCTGCGCGCGCTGCAGGACGAGACCGGCGGCTTCCAGACATTTATCCCGCTCGCCTTTCATCCCGACAACACCGCGCTCGACCATCTGCCGAAGACCACCGGCATGACCGACATCCGCCAGATCGCCGTCAGCCGCCTGGTGCTCGATAACTTCGACCACATCAAGGCCTACTGGCAGATGATGACGGCAAAAATCGCGCAGATCGCGCTGCGTTTCGGCGCGGACGATATCGACGGCACCGTGGTCGAGGAAAAAATCTATCACGACGCCGGCGCGGAAACCCCGCAGGGTATGCGCCGCGCCGATCTCGTGCGGCTCATCACAGAAGCCGGACGCGTACCGTTCGAGCGCGACACCCTCTATCGCGCCGTCGAACGAACCGGCGACACCTTCACTGTCGCGGTATAGCCGCGGTTCGTTGCCCGTTCAAAAAAATAGTTCGATTTGATTTTGCAAACACTTGATCGCGCAACGCGTGCTTTCCCACAGCCGCCGCGGCAACGTCTCTACCCACTCAATGAATCCCATTCAATAGACGCCGATTCAGGCGAATTTCGTTTCGACCGAGGGGTATTATGGCACTTTTCTCCGCAAATCTTGAAAGTCTTCGCGCACTCTACATCGATCAGTTGCAGCATCTCTATTCCGTAGAAATGCAACTAACGGAAGCACTGCCGAAAATGGCGGATGCTGCCACCGATCCGCAGTTGAAACAGGCCTTCACCACTCATCTGCAGGAGACCCGTCAACACGTGACCCGCATCAAGCAGATTCTCGGCAATACCGATCAGTCGGCGGTCGATTCCAAGAAATGCAAAGTTATGGCGGCCATGATCGATGCTGGGGAGAACATGATCAAGGACGCCAAAGACAATGCCGTGCGCGATGCCGGCCTGATCCTCGCCGGGCAGCGCGCCGAGCACTATGAAATGGCCTCGTACGGTGCGGTGCGCAACTGGGCCCAGATTTTAGGTGAAGACCAGGCGGCGCAGCTTCTCGACCAGACGTTGAAAGAAGAAGGCCAGGCCGATCATCTGCTGACGGAGATTTCCAAATCCGCAAACCCGCGCGCCAATAAGGCCGCCTGAGCATTCATTTTCGAATCGATGCTACTGGAGCACGCCGCTTTTTCTTGTCTGCCAAAGCGGCGTGCTTCTGTGCGCGGAATTCAGTTCATCCAGCGTTGATCGTTGGGATCCTTCTTTTCGTCTGGATCGATATAGCGTCCCTGTTTATCGAAACGCACGTCGCGGTCATGCTTGCGCATGTAGACCTCAAATTTTCGCGCCGCCCGCCGCCGCTTCCATCGATAGTAGCTGTTGCGAAACGAGAAGGCCCGTTCCGAAGCCGCAAACGCATACCCGCGCCGCGGAGCCTGCTTGATATAGATGTATCCGAACAACGCGCCGCCCAGGTACGCGAGATAGATCAGGCTCGATGAGCCGGAGATCACGCTGGCCAGCGCGATCAGAATGTAGATCGCGACAAAGTACTTTGCCTTGATCGAGATCGGCAGCGGAAACAGAATAAATTTCTGGTCGCCCATCAGTACCGCCCACGCCGCCAGCAAACCGAAGATGCCGCCGTCCGCGCCGAAAGTCGTGGCGTTCGGCGTAAGGTGAAAAATATGGGTGTAGGAAACAACAATGGTCGTCAGCGCGGCGCCGATGACGGAGATGAAATAAATCTCCGCCACCCAGCGAGTGCCATAGGTGGTTTCAAGATAGGCCCCGATGAACCATAGCGAAAGCATGTCGAACACGATCTGAAAAATCCCACCGCTTAGAAAGCTGTACGTCACCAGTTGCCAGACAGCTCCATGCATCACCATCGTGGGAGTCAGCGCCGCCGCAGCAAATATCTCTCTGCCAGCCGCCGGTGAGGTCCACCGCAGCAGCTGAAAAATAAAAAAGATAGCGATCGTAATCAGAATGATCTTGCGGATCAATCCGGTGAACGGCGGGAACGACAACATCATTGGACTCTGGCGCGGCATACCTCTCCAGCCTACGTGGGGCGCAAATCCCAGTCTACTGGAATGTCTATTGGAATCCCGCAGGGCCGCGCTCCCGCATCCGCAATGGGATTTTTCAGGCTAACCCCGCGACCGTTTCCTGCGTCCACATAACATAAGCGGTTAGGAAAAAAACTGCGCGCAGTTTGTTACGATTTTCCTGGGGCGTTTCGAATCCACCCTGAAAATTTAGTCCCATGTAATCATCGCACTTGACGTGCGCGGCGATTCTCTTAAACTAGCCACGGTAGATGTTGGCGAGCGGCAATCTCCCAACGATTCCCCAAACGATGCTGAAGGAGCGGTCATGCAAGTCTGTCCCGAATGTGAAAACACGCTGAGCCTGGCGGAAGATGAAGTCGAAGAAGGTGAGGTCGTGCTGTGCGAAGAATGCGGCGCGGAATATGAAGTGGTCAATACCGACCCCATAGAACTGGCAAAAGTGGAAGAACACGGGTTCGATGAGGGCGCACTCGCCTTCACCGACGAAGAAGAAGAATAAAGAAAAAAGAAGAATAAGAATTTTTCTAAAAAGGAAAAAGAAGACAGAAGTTTTTCTAAAATAGACAGGTGCGTATTTCATGAAATCTTTGCAGTCGACGCGCTCTCTCGCGGCGCGCGGTTTGGCAACAGCAGTTCTGCTTGGTGGTCTGATATTGGTGGGTGGCGGAGTCGTTGTATCCACCTGCGCCGCGGCGCAGAACACGCAGCGCTCCGTTCAGGGCCGCGTGGTGAACGCAAGCGACACTCCCATTTCGAGCGCGATCGTCTATCTGAGCGATGTGCGCACTATGACCGTTGAAAGCTACATTACTCAGCAGGACGGTGCTTATCGCTTCGAACAGTTGGCGCCCGACGACGATTACAAACTGTGGGCGCAGGTAGACGGAAAGAAGAGCAAAGTAAAAACACTCAGCTCCTTCGACGACCGCAGCGTCTTCCACGTTATCCTGAAAATCGAAACCGGCAAATAAGCGGTTCGGAGTGTATCGACAAGATTTGTAGTCGTCGTCCTTAATTGCCAAAAGGATCACGGCATCCGCAATTGTTTTAGAAGAAAAAACAAGGGCCGTCTGCATTGCAGGCGGCCCTTTCCATCGTTCCGCAGGAATTATTCCCGCTCGCTGCGCTTCCAGTTGATCAAATCGCCTAGCGTTGTAGACGATGAGGATTGCGATGAGGAGGAGCCGGAAGATGACGAGGAGGAGGAAGAGCCCGAAGAGGAAGGCTTCGAAGACGGCGCCTTGTACGCTTCCACATCCGCGCGGGTCGCTTCATCCCCTACGGCGCGAAGGCTCAGGCCAATCTTCTTTTCTTCTGGGTTCATTTTGATGATCTTGAACTCATGCTCCTGTCCAACGTCCAGCTTGACCGGAATCCCATTGACGTCGGTTGCCTCCGAAACATGGCAGAGACCTTCAACACCCTCCGCCAGTTCGACAAACGCACCGAACTGCGCCATGCGAAGCACCTTGCCGTGCAGCACATCGTTGACCCGATGCTGCGCAAAGAAGGACTCCCACACATCCGGCTGCAATTGCTTGATGCCCAGCGATAGACGACGATGTTCCGCCTCAATCCCCAGCACCACCGCCTTCACCTTGTCGCCTTTTTTGACAACTTCCGAAGGATGCTTGATGCGCTTGGTCCAGCTCATATTGCTCACATGGACCAACCCGTCAATGCCGTCTTCAATCTCAATGAAGGCGCCAAATTCGGTCAGGTTGCGCACACGTCCCTCGACAATCGTGCCGGCGGCATAACGCTCCGACAGATGCTCCCAGGGATTTTCCAGCAGTTGCTTCATGCCCAGCGAGATCCGCCGATCCGCCGGATTCACCTGCAGAATAATCGTCTCGATCTCGTCACCTGGCTTTACCAGCTTCGTCGGGTGCTTCATGCGCTTCGACCACGTCATCTCGGAAACATGGACCAGGCCTTCGATACCCTGTTCCAGTTCCACAAACGCGCCGTAATCGGTCACGCTCAGGACCCGGCCACGCACGCGCGCACCGATCGGATAACGCTCCGCAACGTCCAGCCATGGGTCGGGTGTCAGCTGCTTGAACCCCAGGGAAATGCGCTGCTTATCCTTGTCGAACTTCAGCACCTTCACCTGGATCTCATCGCCCACATTCACCAGGTCGCGCGGATGCGTCAGCCGCCCCCACGACATATCGGTCACGTGCAGCAGGCCATCGATGCCGCCCAGATCGACGAACGCGCCGTACTCGGTCAGGTTCTTCACCGTGCCGGTCAGGATCGTCCCTTCCTCCAGATGATCGAGCGTCAGCGAGCGCTTGACCGTAACCTCTTCCTCCAGCAATTCCTTGCGTGAGACGACCACGTTGCCGCGCTTCTTGTTCAGCTTGATCACGCGCACTTCAAGCGTCTGGCCAACGTAAGATTCCAGATTGCGCACCGGGCGAATCTCCACCTGCGAACCCGGCAAAAATGCCTTGATGCCAATATCGACCGTCAGTCCGCCCTTGACGCGGCTCACCACAATGCCGCTCACCGGTGTCTTGTCCGCCGCCGCCTTCTCGATGGTGTCCCACACGCGATGACGCAGCGCCTTGTCGTAGCTCAGCAGATAGCCGCCCTCGGCCTCCTCGCGCTCTACGACCACTTCAATCGTCTGGCCGGGCTGCAGCTTGGGCTGGCCGTTATGGTCCAGCACCTGCTCGATCGGAATCAATCCTTCGGACTTCAGTCCCACATCGACCACGACATGCTTGTCCGTCAGCTTGATCACGGTGCCGCTTACGACGTTGCCGTCGACGGCCTGGGCAGCTTCCTGCGCCGCCTGCTCGTGCTCAAACGACTCCAGCAGCGCGCCGAAATCCATCTCTTCCTCATGCTGAGCGTGATCTTCCGATACGGCAGCCGGGGTCACCGGACGCTTGTCCGCCTGCTCCAGTTCTTTCGGAACTTCAACCTGCTCCGGAACATGCTGCGGCTCGACGGAAGTTTCCGCATGAGCCGGTTCCGCGCTATGCGAGGCGGCCTGCTGTTCCGAAACCTGCTGTTCTTGAGCCGGTTGTTCAGCGGCATGGCTCTCCGCGGTCTGGTTCTCCGCCGCGGAGGCGGAAAAGTTGTGGTTGGAGGCATGCGCGTCGACCTGCTGCGCAGCGGTGGCGGTTACGTTGGCTTCCAGTTCAGTGGTATTCAGGGGTTTGCTCTCGGTGTGTTCGGGATTAAGGACGTCGACCATAGGACAGCGGGCTCCGGACTCATTACGGCGCGATTTGCGCTCCGTACCGGGCAATCGTCAACTTCGTAACGAAGCCGCCGATCGTCCATTCTCGCCGTGGTGGAGCTGCCAGACTACGAAGACTTCTCAAACCGGGCGGGAAATCTCAGGCGCTTCTCCTGCGGCAATTCGTTTTGGCTTTCCGTTGGCAGGCGATCGAGAAGAGAGAAAACGTCTCCTCGAGTTGCAGCCCTCACAAAAAGGCCAGACCGAAATTGTGCCGGGGACGAGAGGAACCCTCGATTGGAATCGGAGCACATGAGTCCTGAAGGCGCTCCGCTTCCAACTCAAACTATATCAACCAGTCGAAAACAGTGTCAACGCGGATGCACGGAGTTATTCTGCTCTCCTGCAATAAAAAGCTCTCGCCGAATCAGGCGAACGCGAGTAATGTTGCAACCAAAGCCCAGTCAGGCATCTCATAGGGTGAGCGGCTATGAGCAAACAACAAGCAAGAGAAATTCGTCTCGCCTCCCGTCCGCAGGGCGAACCTACGGCGGAAAATTTTGAGCTGGCCACCGTTGGCCTGCGCGAGCTCCAGCCCGGCGAAGTCCTCGTCCGCAATGCCTTCTTTTCTGTCGATCCCTACATGCGCGGACGCATGAGCGAGGGCAAATCCTACGTAGCGCCGTTCGCTGTCGGCAAAGTTTTGGACGGAGCCGCCGTCGGCCAGGTCGTCCAGTCTCTCGATGCCGGATTTCCCCCCAGCACCTGGGTACTGAGCCTCTGCGGATGGCGAGATTTTTTCATCGCGCCCGCCCAGCAGCTCCGCGCCATCGACGCCCGCCAGGCCCCCGCCTCCGCCTATCTGGGAGTATTGGGTTCCACTGGCCTGACCGCCTGGGTAGGGCTGAATGACATCGCCAATATTAAAGAAGGCGAGATCGTTTTCATCTCCGGAGGCGCCGGCGCCGTGGGCAGCGTTGCCTGCCAGTTAGCCCGGCTGCGCGGCGCGAGGGTCATCGCCAGCGCCGGATCGGCAGCCAAAATCGCCTTCCTCAAAAATCAGCTCAAAGTCGACCACGCCTTCAACTATCGCGAATCCAGCCTGCGCGAACAGCTGCAAACGGCCGCCCCCGACGGCCTGCATGTCTACTTCGACAACACCGCCGGCCCGCAATTGGAAGCCGCGCTTTCCGTCATGCGCAACCACGGCCGCGTGGTCATGTGCGGCGCCATCGCCGGCTACAATACGCCCGTCCCCGGCCCGCAAAATCTCGCCCTCGCCATCGTTCGTCGGCTGCGCATGGAAGGCTTCATCGTCGTCGACCATCTACACCGCATGCCCGCATTCTTAGCCGAGATGATCCCCGCCCTGCGCGCCGGAAAGCTCCTCCATCAGGAAACAGTCATCAACGGCATCGAGCAAGCCCCCAATGCCTTCATGTCGCTGCTATACTCCGGCGACGCCCACATAGGCAAGCTGGTCATCCGCGTTTGAAGCCTAACTGCCATTTCCATAAAATAACCGCCGTCATCCTGAGCAACGCGAAGGACCTCTGTATTCTGCTGGCACCGCAATCGAAGCTATAAGCCGTGAGTTCGGTTTATCCTCCACTGGCTTGACCAGGACTGCAAGGTCGGAGGTGCTTTTTCCGCGCCGACTATACTTCCTCGTATGGACCCTCTCTGGACTCCCTGGCGGTACAAGTACGTCAGCACCGCCGACTCCGCCAAGCGCCAGGGCGTGCCGCCGCATTTGGCCGCATGGCCCGGCGACACCGGCTGCGTCTTCTGCAATCTACTGGCCTCCTCCGCTAATGCTGTTGACCACGGCATGGCCGCCGAAGAAGCCGACCGGGCCGCCTACATCCTCCATCGCGGCCAGCATTGTTTCATTTGCCTGAACGCATTCCCTTACAATTCCGGCCACGTCATGATCCTGCCCTACGAGCACACCAATGAGCTGGCTCGCCTTGAACCAGCCGCCGCGCAGGAGATGATGTCTCTGGCGCAACGGGTGGAGCAGGCCTTCCGAAAAATCTATCGTCCGGACGGCGTCAATCTAGGGATGAATCTAGGCAAAGCTGCCGGAGCCGGCGTCATCGGTCACCTGCATCTGCACATGCTGCCACGCTGGCTGGGCGACACAAATTTTATGACCGTAATCGGCGAAACCCGCGTCCTGCCGGAACCGCTGGACATCACATGGGAACGGCTGCGCGCGGAATTCCGTCCGCAGCCGGAATAAAACGTTTTGCTCTGTTTTTGGGTAGCCCCCCGATTCAGCCCGAGGGATAAGTCGATGAAATTTCAAGCGCTTCAGCAGTTGAGGTTTACAAGGATGGCTTTGTCAATCACCTGGAGCGCCATCAATGCGCATGACGCTCGTGCAGCGCGCTGGCTTCGAAGCTGACGATCTTCCACACGCCGCTGGTGCGGTGGTACACCCGCGTGTAGCGATACAGTCCGCCGATGTCTTCGCCATCGATGGTGCCGGCCACCTGGGCCTTGGAAACCACGACCGCAGTGGTGCCGAAGACGCGAATCTTGCGGTCGGAGTCATCGAGTTGCGTGAAACGGGAAGCGCCGCTCTTGAAGCTGTCGATCGTCTCCGCCTTGGTGGCCAGCATGCCGTCTGCATAGATGCCCAGGTAGTCGTCGGAAAGCAGATTCGACATCACCGTCGTGTTGGCGTCGAGTTCGGCCTGCCGCAATTGCGCTTCCAGCCGTTCGATGATGCGTACCACCTGTCTAGGCTGCCGATGCGGATGAGGCGGATGCGGGATCGACTTGGCATTCGCATTCAGAATGCAAAGCATCGCCAGCACTCCCCAGGCGCTCAGTCGGAGCACCCGATGGCGCGGTTTCAAAGGTATCGAGGAACGGATTCGCATTCGCATGCCCGTACCGGGATGGTAGTTCGCCCAGGCTATGGAGTCAAAAATTAAATTCCAAAAAACAAATCGACAGCCCTGGATGAATCTCGACCATAAATAGAATTGTCATCCCTCCGGAACGCAGCCGCGGTGGAAGCGAAGTGGACGGACCTGCTACGCTAGCGCGTTCAAATCCTCCACGCTGCGCTCCTTCATCCACTGGTACAGTCCGCCAATGACGTGCTCATGGAAATGCGCCGAAGCGCGATGCGCATCGAGCGCCGCCTCGTCGCGATACTGCTCATAGATCATGATCAGGCTCGAGTCGCCCCCCACTTCATGCGGAATATACGTGACGCATCCCGGCTCTTCGCGGGAAGCTTCGGTCAGGCGTCGAACGGCATTCAGAACATTGTCGCGGTCATCCTGCGCAAAACGCATGCGCACGGCAAATGAAATCATCGGGGGAGTTGCTCCTTGGTTGGCTTGCGTGGCGTCTCTGTGAATCGTCTGTCAGTATACGGAGGGCGGATGGCCCGTGCGGGAATCGTTGCTAGCCCGCCGACATCCGATCCAGCGTATCGGCAAATCCGGGCAGAAGAATCGTCTGGTCGCGATCCGGCCCGGTCGAAATCATCCCAATCTTCGCGCCGGATTCGTCCTCAAGAAATCTCAAATAATCCTTGGCCGCGGCAGGCAGCTCTTCATACGTCCGGATATTCTCCGTCGCCGCACTCCAGCCCTTCAGATTTTTCAGCACCGGCTCGATCGACTCGATCCCGCGCACATCCGCCGGAATCGTATCCGCAATTTTTCCGTCGATCTTGTATCCGGTGCAGACCGGAATCTCTTCGAGCGTATCCAGCACATCCAGCTTGGTCACCACCAGCCATTCCGTCCCATTGATCTGGTTCGAATAGCGCAGCAGCGGCAGATCCAGCCATCCACACCGCCGCGGACGCCCCGTAACCGCGCCATACTCCTGCCCCCGCGCCCGCAGCAGCTCGCCCTGTCCGTCATGAATTTCCGTAGGAAACGGCCCTTCGCCCACCCGCGTCACATACGCCTTGGTCACGCCAATCACAGTGCCGATCTTCGTCGGCCCCACGCCGGTCCCAATCACCGCGCCCCCAGCCGTCGCCGAAGACGAAGTAACAAATGGATACGTCCCATGATCGATATCGAGCAGCGTACCCTGCGCCCCTTCAAACATGATGCTCTTCCCATCGTCGAGCGCCTGGTTCAGCATTCGTGAAGTATCGGCAATAAACGGCGCAATGCGTTCGGCGGCCCGGGCATACTCCTCATACATCTTCGCCGGGTCCAGCGGGTCGGTCCCAAACAGCGCATGCGCGATGGTGTTTTTCTCATGGCATGCATTCTGGATGTGCGTCCGCAGAATCGCCGGGTTCAGCAGGTCTACCACCCGCAGCCCGCTGCGCTTCATCTTGTCTTCGTAAGCCGGGCCAATACCCCGGCTGGTCGTCCCAATCTTCATCCGTCCCGGAGCATTCTCCGCCGCCAGCTCGATCATCCGGTGGTAAGGCAGAATCACATGCGCGCGGTTCGAGATGAACAGCTGCCCGGCCACATCGACGCCCAGCTCCTTAAGCCGGTCAATCTCCTCGAGAAACGCCATCGGGTCCAGCACCACCCCGTTGCCAATCACCGCCCGGCAGTCCGGACGCAGCACCCCGCAGGGAACCAGCTGCAGCACAAACTTTTTTCCGCCGATAATTACGGTGTGACCCGCATTGTGGCCCCCGGCATAGCGCGCCACCACGGAGAACCGGTCCGACAGAACGTCTACAATCTTGCCTTTGCCTTCATCGCCCCACTGGGCCCCTAAAACTACCGCTGTCTTCGCTCTCATCTCTTGCTCGTTTCCACTTGATTTCCATCCCCGCACACGGGTGCGCTCTTGTCGAACCGAAGGCGCACAGGATTGTGTGACGGGCCGTGATCGTGCTCAAAAAACTGCGCTCAGGAAGGTCGCTCTCGAAGGAGAAAATTTTCGAGCTCGCAAATAAGAATCCTATACTACAGGGTGCCTCCATCAAAGCAGAAAGCCCTGGCCGGGCGGCATTCGATTGCCGTCCGCCACGCGATATCCCAATGCCGGAACTCCCCGAAGTAGAAACCGTAGCCAATGGCGTAGACGCCCGTGCCCGCGGCCGAAAGATCGTCTCCGTCTGGCTGGGCTCGAAGCCGGAGCCGTTCCGCTCCACCCCAACGGAAATCGCCGCGGCGCTCACCGGCAGCACCATCGAAAAAGTTCGCCGGGTCGGCAAACACATTGTCGCCGACTTGACCTGCAAAGACCTTACCAGTCAGCCCAAAAAACGAAAGCCCTGGCAAGGACAATGGCTCGTCCATCTCGGCATGACCGGACGCCTTTTGGTCTCACAGCCCGACGTCCCCGTGCCGCCCCACACCCACGCCATCCTCACCCTCGACGATGGCCGCGAAATTCGCTTCATCGATCCCCGCCGCTTCGGAAGACTCGCCGTACTGGATATCTCCGAGATAGAGACCGAAAAAGGCTTCCAGGGCCCAGGCAAAGAACCGCTCGACATCCCGCTCGCCGAATTCCGCGCGCTCTTCCACGCCCGCCGAACCCCCATAAAATCCGCCTTGCTTAACCAGAAACTCCTCCACGGAGTCGGCAACATCTACGCCGATGAAAGTCTCTTCCGTGCCGGCATCCGCCCCAAGCGTCACGCAGGGGCTCTCACCGGCAGGGAACTGGCGCGCCTCCATTCCGCCATCCAGACCGTACTACGCGAAGCCATTGCCCTCGGCGGCTCCTCTGTGTCCGATTATGTCGATGCCAACGGCGCCCGCGGCTTCTTCCAGCTCGAACACAAAGTCTATCTCCGCACCGGCCAGCCCTGCCTGGTATGCGGTACCCCCATCCGAAGAATCGTCCTCGGCGGACGCGGCACCCACTACTGCCCAACCTGCCAGCATTGAAGCCAGAAGCGTTTATCCGCCAAAGTTCAGCTCCCCAAGCTCGTCATCGTGAGAGAAGTGTTCCCAGGTTCGTCATCTTGAGCGAAGCGAAAGACCTCTACATTTTGACCGGTACGAAAGAAAGAGCGCGTGATAAAAAATCGGACCCAGAGCGAGCCGAAGGCGAGTCGAACGGGGACCTGCTGTTCCTACCCAGCTATAAGGGAATGCACTATGAGTTTGCATATTTCATATCGCTTTCTTCTATTGATTTCAGAACATTGCCAGAAGTGAGAAAAATTTAAATCCTTTATTTTGTTATCTCCCCAATAAATTTTCATTTGGCCCCTCATTTGCATTAAGGATAGACAAGCCAGTGGAACGCACTCCAACCCAAAAGGTCGGAGCAGCTAGAAAGTTCAAGCCCGGCGAGCCGTACGCAAGAGTTTCCAGCAAAAACAGGAAACCAGGCGGCTCCAGCTGAACGAAAAGCAATAGAAGTAGAGAACAGCCGTACCGCAGCAAACGGGTCTACCCGCAAAACCCGGGAGGCCAGTGACCCGTCTTAGTACCTCTGGAACATTGCGCATTTCTGGAACACTGCATTCATCCCGATCCGCGACCTTCCCCGCCGGATTCCTGTCTCTCCCTTGGATTCTCTCTTCGTGTTCGACCAGGCAGCGAAATCTCTGCCATTCCCAAAAATCTACAGTCCCGAAAATGTCCTCATCCATGTGTTTCCTAAGAAAATATAGCGTGGCCATTTGGCCAATCACGCCGATGACAAACATGGCTTTTGGGTAGACTCCCGGCTTCAGCCGGGGGATAAATCATTGAAAATTTTCGAGCGCTTCAGCGCCTGAGGTTCACGAGGATGGCTTTGTCAACGACCTGAGTCCGGCCATTCAACATTC
This sequence comes from Acidobacteriaceae bacterium, assembly GCA_965276585.1. Taxonomy (GTDB): domain Bacteria; phylum Acidobacteriota; class Terriglobia; order Terriglobales; family Acidobacteriaceae; genus JAKAAZ01. The sequence continues at coordinate 321,701 of CBDIAZ010000001.1, forward strand.
ATCAATGTCGGCCATTCGCGCGGTTGTATAGTTTTAGAATCCCATGGATTTTTACAGCAAGAGTATCGGCGATAAGCTTCTCGACAAGTTTCCCCAGGCTACCAAGGTCCAAATCGCTTCGGCTTTCTTCTGCCCGAACGATGCTCTTCTGGATGCATTGAGAACTATTCCGTGCCTGGAACTGATCGTCTCGGAAGAATTCACCATCAACGATCCATACAAGCTTGAGAAGTTGACGAAGGCGGATGTACGCTCGATTCCGTCAGACCACCCAGACGGCAAGCTACATGCAAAAGTGTTCATCCTGACACTCCGTGACGATTCTCGATGGGCGCTGTTGGGATCGGCTAATCTCACACACCAAGGCCTGTTCACAAGCCAAGAAGCCTGTATCGGCCTTCACTCCGCGTTCACTCCTGACAAGCGGGCAATTGGCGAAATCCAACGTTGGTTTCGCGATTTGCACGCGAAGGCGCGGTATCCCGATTTGGCTGGGGCAAAGGCTATTTTTGACCAGCGCTCGCGCTATCGCCTTGAGCCTCGGCCATCGATGCCAGCCTCAACGCAACCGGAGTATTGGGCCTTAAAGACGACCTCAGGCGGCGCAGATGCAGAAGAGCATTGGCCCCATTTTCTCTCAGAAGGAATGGTCGCGATTGGATGGGAAAAGCTCGATGTCGATCCGTCAAAGGTGGATGACTTGCGGCTACGCGCGGCCCTGAAGAAAATTCTCGATCCTGAAAAGCCCGGTAGCGTGGACTTTGGCGTCCGAACGATTGGGGATTTTCTAAACTTGCCGAACGGTTCAATTATCGTTGTCTGCCGTGGTCTGGTTCCAAAGCAGGTGAAGCCAGTTCATATATATGGCTTCGCGCGTGTTACTGGCCCCTTTCGGGCAGATCCTATGAACGGTACACAGTGGCGCTTCAAGCGAAACGCAGTGATCCAGCCCATTGGTACTTCGCTGCCTGCAGCCATGTTCGCGGAAGCAGTCCAAAAGGACAGCCTCCGACAAACTATGCATCGAATCTCTGCCAATACTGTTCAACGGATTGCCGACGTGCTTGGTGTTCCTGTCGAGGTCTAGGCGCAACTTTACATGTTAGGTGAGCACTAGTTGATCAAGACATTGTTCCCGGTCGAAGTCATGGAAGGCGCTGAAAGCCGAACACAGCGACCTGCGGCTTCTTCAACCCCCATAATTCCCCTCCATACCCGATTTCCCACACCGCCGCTTGCCGATTTCACTCTCCCGGAGTAGCATCAATCTTGCTCATCAGTTTGGCTGTAGCCGCCCACTCAATCTGGGATTCAGCGGCTCGCCGATACCATGTGACGGATAAGGAATAAAAGCAAAAGTCCGGATGCGCTGACCGGTGTATGCTCCAGCAGAGCAGGTTTCCTGCAGGTGAGTATCGAAGCAAATATCTCGACCACTTTTTCAAGGGAAACGTATTTCGAAGATATTGCTGGGGCAAAGGTGCAGGAAACAGCGCCAGCGTAACGCTTCCATTGAGTCATGTCCGCGGAGTGTCGCGCAGTTTGACCGGCTAACCCGGATGGGCAAAGGAATTGGATTGAGATCGGCGTTTTCCTGTAGGTATATGCCGAAGCAAAGATAGTGACACCGTTGCCTTACAAAAAACGGTACTGTGACCATCCTTGCGCAGCACAAAACAGGAAAACTGCTTTGGTAAAAACTCCACACTGCTGCTCGATTGTTGCCTTACAGGGCAAGAACCGCCGGTTCTCCTTGCGGATGCATAGGAAGAGACCAGGCAGACAGGCGATGGAAAACCTGAAGGAAGTAACTCCAGAATGACGACAGACGCAACCCCGCCGGAAGCGACGGAATCCTCTTTCCCGCAAGCCAATTCGAATACCGCCGGTCCCAATGGGACCCCGAGCGGCAATCCCAACGGACCGCGGCAGAAGCAAAGCTTCCGCCGCCGCCGTAAGCGCCGCGGCCCCGGCGGCAATCCTGCCCAGGCTCAGGGAGCCAGCCAGATGCAGGGCCAGCCGCAGGCCATACCCAACCCTTCCCAGTCCAATCCGGACCAGCCCAACTCAGTCCCGCAAAATGCAGCGCCTGCCAATGGTCCCCGCAACGACAATCAGCCGCGCAAGCAGAAGAAGCGCTTCTTCAAGAAATCGAAAAATCAGCAGCAGGGACAGAATCAAGGTCAAAATCAGGGCCAGGGAAATAACCGCGCCGCCCGCGCCGACAACCGCGGCAATGGCCAGCCCCAGCAGCGCCGCGGCGGCAAGCAGCGCAAGCAGCCCAAAGTCTTCGTCGGCCCCATGGACCACAGCTATCGCGCGGCCAATGGCAACTATGCCGACGCACCGCCGTCGACCATCGAGCTGCAGCGCGGTTATTCCAATGCCCACTACAACGGCAACGGCAATGGAAATTTCAACGGCAATGGAAATATCCGGCCGCTTGAGTCCATGGAAGCTTCCGCGAATCCCGCTCCAGTGGAAAACGGTCCCACCCGCATCTACTGCTTCATCGACGATCTGTTCTTCATGGCCAAGATTCAGGAGACCTCGCGCAAGCTGGGCATCAAGGTCGCCTTCGTGAAAAACGAAAAGGACACCATCGCCGACCTGCTCGCTTTGCCGGAAGAAGAGCGCCCCACGCTAATCGTCTTCGACCTGAACAATGCCAACGCCAAGCCGCTCACGCTCATCCCCAAGCTGAAAACCAAGCTGAAGCGCGGAACCTCGATCGTAGGCTTCCTGTCCCACCTGCAGGGGGAACTGAAGGCCAAAGCCATCGAGTCAGGCTGCGACAGCGTCATGCCGCGTTCCGCCTTCTCACAAAGCCTGCCCAACCTGCTCCGCCGCTACGGCCTGGACTCCGAGCCGGAGTTGGACGACAGCCAAGCCATCATCGTAGAAGCGTAGAGAAGTCAAAGCCTGAGGAATCGCACTATCCAGGAGGCCAATGCATAGCCCGGCCGCCGAGAATATGCAGGTGCAGATGATCCACCGTCTGCCCGCCATCGCTGCCGATATTCATCACCACGCGAAACCCCTTCGCCAGGTTCTCCTGCGCCGCGATCTTGGCCGCTGTAGCCAGCAGATGCCCCAGCAGTTCCTGGTCCTCCGCGCCGGCATGCGCCAGCGAAACAATGTGTTTGCGCGGAATCAAAAGCAGATGCACCGGCGCCTGCGGATGAATATCGGCAAACGCGATCGACGAGGCATCCTCATAAACCTTCTTCGCCGGAATTTCGCCTTTAACGATCTTGCAGAATAGACAATCCATGGATTTCCTTCAAAAATCAATATAGTAAAAATTACTATATTCATGCAGAAAAACAGCGTTTATTTGTTGATTGTCTGCGTTTTCGCGGTTGTTTTGATCTTAAACACAACTCCAGGAACCCCTTTGTTATATTCAACATCCCGGTAATACGCCGTGCGCGTGTCCCCCGAAGGTTCAAAGAAAATCTGCCTCAAAGAGAGAGCACGTGTCGGGTCAACCCAAATCGTCACGTGAGAAAAATATTCACGCACACTAGCGGATTTACTGACTAAATCGAGCTTCGCCGTCTGCACGCCATCGACCGTTTCCATCCCCTGATAGGTGATATCCCAGCTTTTTTTCAAATCACTCCCGCTCCCGCCAAATCCCAGTGTCAGATAGCTCTCATACTGCCCCTGCTTGTTTCCTGCATTGAAGACGGTCATCTGATCGATCTGCGGCTGATAGAACTTCAACGCTCCATCGCTGAAGACAAGGAATTTTTTTGCCGGCTGTCCATCGGCGGTTTCGATATCGGCCGCCATGCGAGTCGTCGTTCCGGAGCGCTCAAAATAAATCTTCCCCGTCTGCGTGTCTGTGCTGCTGACCACGCGCTCAAACTGATCCCACTGGAAATTCGCTTGCGCGGAATGGAACTTCGCCGAGGCTGCATCCATCTGCGCCAGAACTTTATCCAGCCCCGCGTTCGAGGCTGACTGCGCCTGCGCCAATCCGATGCACATCACAATGCCGAACAGAACTAGCAGTGCTCCGATCGCTCGGGCTGCTCGCGTGAAGAATGGTTTTTTCATAATTCGCCTCAAAATTTATCTATGGGCCCAGACGCAATACGCAATGATTTTTTTGCCGTCTGGTCCCTTCACCGGTTCATATCGATCGATGGTCACGTAGCCGGAAATGGGAACAATCACGCTGCGCAGTTGCAGTTTCAAATCGTTGTCGTCATGAAATGCCGCCAGCGTCGCCGCGTCGATCTGATACATCAGGCCGTCATGCCCATCGCTTTTCACCAGTACCTGGCTGGGCGGCAAGGTGCGCTCGACCGGCCTGTCGTGATAATTGATCAGGTGCGGAGAGAGAAAAATAAATATCAGGATCAGCGTCACCATCACGTCGTAATGCACGCTGCCGCGCTGATATGTCCAGAACACGTAACTGCGTAGAAGCCGCTTCATCGTTTCTTCCCGGGCAATTGCACGCTACCGCGCAGCAGGTTCAATCGTCGTTTCCCCATGCATATACGGTATCAACGCCTTGGGTATTTGGATGCTTCCATCGGCCTGCTGATAGTTTTCGATTACCGCCAGCCATGTTCTGCCGACCGCAAGGCCGCTGCCATTCAGGGTGTGGACGAATTCACTCTTCTTTTGCCCCTGTGGACGATAGCGAATGTTCGCCCGCCTAGCCTGAAAAGCCTCAAAGTTCGAGCAGGAGGAAATTTCGCGATACACATTCTGGCCCGGCAGCCAGACTTCCAGATCGTATGTTTTGGCTGCGGAAAATCCCAGGTCGCCGGCGCACAAGTTCATCACCCGATAGGGAAGTTCCAGCGCCTGCAGAATGGCTTCGGCGTGGCCGGTCAGTATTTCGTGCTCCGCATAGGACTGCTCCGGCGCGACGAACTTCACCAGTTCCACCTTTTGAAATTGATGCTGGCGAATCAACCCACGCACATCTTTTCCATGCGAGCCTGCTTCCGCGCGAAAGCAGGGAGTGTACGCAGTAAGCGAAATCGGCAACTGTTTTTCGTCGAGAGTCTCATCGCGATAGAGGTTCGTCAACGGCACTTCCGCCGTGGGGATCAGCCAGTGATCGCCACCTTCGCAATGAAATAGATCTTCTTCGAACTTAGGCAACTGCCCGGTGCCGAACAGAGATGCTTCGTTGACCATATACGGCGGCAGAACTTCGCGATACCCATGCCGGCGCGTATGCATATCTAGCATGAAGTTCGCCAGCGCTCGCTCCATCCGCGCGCCCGCGTCCCAATAAACAGCGAATCGCGCGCCGGAAATCTTCGCTGCGCGCTCAAAGTCAAGAATGCCCAGTTGCTCGCCCAGTTCCCAATGCGGCTTGGCAGCAAAATCAAACGCGCGCGGGTTGCCCCAATGGTGAACCTCAACGTTGCCTTCAGCGGATGCGCCAGCAGGCACGCTGTCAGCGGGAAGATTCGGCGTCTGCTGCAACACTGCTTGCATCTGCTGCTCGGCCTCGGCGGCCTCCGCAGCACAGCGCTCGATCGCGTCCTTCATGGAGCGCGTCCGCTCCATCAACTCCGCCGCGTCCTCGCCCTTGCGCTTGCGCTCGGCGACTTCGGAAGAAATCTGATTGCGCTCCGCCTTCAATTGTTCCGATCGCGTGATAGCGTTCCGGCGCGCCCGGTCGAGTTCTTCAAATCCATCCAGCAGCCCGGCAGCTTCCGTCCCGCGCCGCGCAAGCTTTTCCTTCACCTCTGCGAGGTTCGCACGCACAAATCCCAAATCGAGCATAAGAATTTATTTTACAGGCGCGGAAGATTCCCTCCCATCCTTTGCGCATAGTCGCAAAGAATCGGCATCCTGATCTGAATCACTCGCGGGCCTTTATCGCCCCATGGATTTGAAATTGACAGTGCGGCTTTCAATGGTTTCATCCGCGGATTTTTCATCCTCGCTCTGCGGATAATGTTCCTTCAGCGTGCCGTGAAGAACGTAATATCCGTCCTGCTCGCGAAGATCCGCATTCCCGCGAACAATAGTTCCCCGAAAGGAATACCAGATGCCGTGCACCACCTTGGTTTCAAACGCGAGCTGATCCCCGTCGATCGAACTCTTGTTGAAGAAGAATGTCAGCGGCGTATTTTTATCTGTATCCGGATCGCCCAGTTGTGAGATATAGCCGCTCAGCTTTACGTGACCGGTGCGATCGTTACGATCCAGGTCGATCTCGATCGAGTCGTTGTAATGCGTGAAATGGTAAGACCCCGACACATCATCGGGCAGAGTGACATCCTGGTTGGCGCCGGAGGTATCTTCCGGCTGATCGCTGTCGGCCTTTGCCCCAGAACGGGCCCCGGTACGGCGATGCAGCCCCGGCGAGCTCTGCTGTGCGTGGATTTCGGGGCATGCGCACATCGATACCAGGAAGACGCAGCAAAGAATTCTGCCAGGCAGTTTGAATCGCATCGCTTCACCCCCGCGTCGCTGCAGGCTCGAGCTTTTTTCCTATCGATGTATATCGTAGCGAAAATCTCAACGCCGTTTTTTCTCAAGAAAAACGGCACTTCGACAATATCCTGTGGTGCATAGGAATAGGAAACAGCTCTAGACGAATTCGTCTCCTGCACCCGGCAGCGCTTTTCCATGGCGCACCAGCCTTGGCTTAGCCATTACGTCAAGACGCATCAGAATCTTTCTCGCCAGGCCTGTCAAGGCAATCTCATTTAGCTCCCGGTCGGGAACCCAGGCTTCCTCGACAGGCTCCCCCGATTGCATTGGATGTGGCTTTTCATCCAGCGAGAAGACGGCCACATAATAATTTGTATTGGTAATGGCGTGGCGGATGCGCAGAATTGGCTCACGGCTGGGTTCGTTTTCCGCGGGGAGAAGCGGCAGCTCCCACATGCCGGGCATCTGCGAGACATGGGCCGGACGCTTAACCAGGAAAATTTCCACCTGTCTGCCGCCCTTGTCGAGTGGACGACAGACAAGCGCATAATGTACCTTGCGGCTGGCCATTTGCTTGCGCGGGCGGGCGGTGTGCTCGCCGCGAGTCATGCAGAAATCCTGCACCGGACAGATCGCGCACAGTGGAACGCGCGGAAGGCAGACGGTCGCGCCCAGCTCCATCATGGCCTGATTGAATGTGCCTGGCACGGCAGGGTCGAGCAGCCGGTTGGCAGCTTCCTTCAGGCGCGTTACTGATAAGCGATTATTGGGCGTGCCCATGCCCAGCAATCGGATCACGATACGTTCCACGTTGCCGTCGACCACCGCGGAGGGCTCGCCGTGGGCAATGCTGGCGATGGCAGCCGCGGTGTAGTCGCCGACGCCGGGCAGCCGTCGTAGCTCGACGGAAGTTTTCGGCAGCGAGCCGCCATGTTCATTGACCATCATCTGCGCGGCGCTGTGCAGCATGCGCGCGCGCTTGTAATAGCCCAGGCCGCTCCATAGCGCAAGCACGTCTTGTTCTCGCGCCAGAGCCAGCGATACCAGAGACGGAAATCTCCGCATGAACTCCTGATAGCGCTCGATGACGGTAGCGACGCGGGTCTGCTGCAGCATCACTTCCGACACCCAGATGCGGTAGGGATCATGCGTGTGGCGCCAGGGCAAATCTCTTGCATTCTTTCGAAACCAGGCGAGCAACTGCAGGCGGAAAGGCTCAACTTGTTGATCCGTCAAAGACCCTGTATCCATGCGGTTGATTTTAATGGGGAATTACGGAGGTGATTTAAGAAGAGAGGGAGTCTTTAGTCACCTCGCTCTGGCCCGGTGGTCACCTGCTCGGGAAAAGATCTCGCCGCGCATGCATCTGGACATGAAAAAAGCCGCCTCGAAAGGCGGCTTTTTTTATGCAGCACTGTACAGGTTTAGTCGCCCATCACAGGTTCTTCTTTGTTCTCGGTCTTCACGCCGGCCTTTGGAGCCGCGCCAATCAGCGACTCGAGCGCAACGAAATTTTCCTTTGGCTTTTCGCCGAGGACGTGCTCGCGATACAAGCGGGCCATTTGCGCGGATTCTGCATCCTGCTTCAGCTTGTTATCGCGGGCGCGGATTTTCTCCTCGCGAGAATTTTTCGCGATGCCGAGTTTGTCCAGCGTGTCGTTGGCTGCGGCCTGGACATGCTCATCGTTCAGGATAAGAGTGTTCTGCGCATCGCCCATGCCAACCTTTCGGCCACCGGCGAAGATCTCGTGCCGCCCATGCTCCTCATACCACTTGGTCAGGGTTGCGGTCATGTGCATCTTCTCGATGATGTTGCGCCAGCCCACCCCGGTGTTGTAGGCGCAGAAGCTGATCTCGCCTTCCTGCGTTGCGTAGGGAATAATGCACTGCTCGGTACGGCGGAAGTCGTAGTTGAACAGGTCCTGGAACCACATGCCGGCAATGAACAGAAAGTTCCAGCGGTCGGCGCGGCGCTTGTTGATGTCTTCCATGGTGCGGTCGCCGGTGACCTTGCCGTAGTCGTGGCCGGTCGCGCCGAAGCACTTGTCGAATTTCTGCATGAGATCCATTAGACGGAAATGCGTGGGGGCCTTCGTCGGATCATAGTTGCGCAGCAGCGCCAGGGACACGCCGACGATCGAAAGAAACTTGCCGCGGGCGGCATCGTTGATTTTGGCAACATCTTTTGCCAGGCGATCGGCATTCAGAAACGCCGTCACCGGAACCGCTTCCTTGGTCTCCTTGTCGATCATCAACGCCATGCCTATGCCGCAGTTCGGATGACATCCGCAGGAAAGCTGGCCCCAGTCGTTGTCGGGTCCGTGGACCAGATCGGCCCAGTCGGAGAACGTGCTCATAAAGCTGATGGGAAACCAGTCGCGCGTCGGCTCGCCGAGCCCGGTCTGCGTCTTCACATCGTGAGCAAGGTGCGAGAGCGTATAGCGCTGCGCGGTGCGGCGTTCATCGCTGATGTCCTCATCGCGGCCGGTAAACGAAACCGGCTGGAAGCTGAGGAAGTTGATCGTCTTCGGATTGTTCAGCGCGAACTCAATGATGTGGCCGACTTGCTCATTGTTGATGCCGTTGATGATCGTTGTGACCGGAACAATATCCACGCCCGCTTCATGCAGGTTGTGGATGGCCTGCAGCTTTACGTCAAATAGGTTGCCAACCTTGCGATGTGAGTTGGCCGCATTGCCGATGCCGTCGAACTGCAGATACGCATAGCGCAGTCCCGCTTCCGCGGCGGCTTTAGAAAATTCCTTGCTCTTGGCAAATTCAATTCCATTGGTCGCTGCCTGCACAGAGTTGTACCCAACCTTGCGCGCATAAGCGACAGCATCCAGGAAGTATGGAGACAGCGTAGGCTCGCCGCCCGAGAACTGCACCGACATCTGGCGGCGCGGCTTGATCGAGATGGCGTTGTCGAGCATGGTCTTGATCTCGTCCCACGTCAGCTCATGCACGAACCCGACCTGGTTGGCGTCCATAAAACAGGGATCGCACATCATATTGCAGCGGTTGGTCAGATCGATCGTCAGCACTGATCCGCGGCCATGGGTGATGGTCGAGGTGCCGTGGTCGTGCAATTTTTCGTCGTTGTGGGCGCGGATATCGCGGCCCGGGAAGACCTCTTCCAGATGCCGGAAGAACTCTGTGTCGATGGCCATGACATCTTCAAAGTGGCCATGCTCAGGGCAATCCTTCACCATCAGGATGCTGCCATCGCGCTCGATGATTTGCGCCTTGATTTCGCCGATCTTTTCATTCAGCAGGACTTCATGCGGCAGTTTGCCGTCGAGAATCTGTTGGCGAATTGCGGGAACACATTTCGGACACAGAGAATCGGTGCTGCGCGGCCAGCCTAGCGGCGGCTTTTCCTTTTCATAAGACTTCAGCAGCGGCTTGTCCGACCATTTGGGCGTAAACGAAGCACTCGGGTGAATGCTGTTGAATTTTTCAAATACACTCCACGCGCCCCGGGCTGCGAGAGTTACAGACTTTTCCAGAAATTTTGTGGCCTTTGGCATGATGTCGTTCTCCTGTTTCATGATCGGCCTCTGTGTCCTGGTTGGCGATACACTCCACAGGACCGGTGCCGTCGATTGTTTTTATATCCTTCTGGTATCAACAGCTTACAAAAGCCCTACATTCTCTAAGATGCTGCGAATGCGGTTTAGCAGCTTCCTCGTGCAGCATGCCTCGTTACCAAATCATTACTAGCGTACGCACTCGAACTGTCGCAAGGAATTGCCTTGCATTGAATGGCGAAATTAGCAGGCTGGATGGTGAATATGCAGCGCGAACGGAGCAGTCTAAAATTCTTAAAAATCTTCAATGCGATTGTCGAATCCACTTGGGAGTGGTCAATCCGGCGAGGCGGAGCAGCAGGTTCAACTGAGCAGCATGATGTTGGACATGGCGCATGTCGTATAGCAGCAGCTCAGCGACGCTCAGATCGTGTTCTGGAAACGCGCACCGCTCCATCGCATGTGCTTCGGTCATATTTGCGATGGCGAAAAGTAGCTTTCGGCGGCAGTGTTCAACGTAACGAAGCAACTCGTCTTGGCTGTAGACCCTCTCCGGCAAAACGCCGGACGGATCGAGTTCATCGAGAGTGAACGGCTTCGGCGGCGTGAATTCGATCGGGGATTCGGAAAGATGATAGTCCAGGAAGAAAAGTGTATGAAAGGCTACATACCAGAAGCCGACTGGCTCATTCTGTTTCCACTGGATCGTCTGTCCCGGCGCGGCCCATACCTCAAGTGGACAAGCTCGGATCGCGTTTTCGACCATCTGTAGGGCTGCCAGGAACTGTTGCCCAATTATCTTGCCCCAAAAAGAAATCATGGACAGAAATGATAAACAGCGTCAAGAGCAAAATCCATTGGTTGGAAGCAGCCTTCCCTCATGGATAGAGCTTCCTAATAGGGACTCTTTGGTTTGCGTACCAAATCGACCCCTACCGAAAATTTCTATGGCACGCCGCTTTCCTCCAGCGATACGGTATTCAGGATGCGTTGGAAAATGACCACGCGCAGGTTGATGCGGCTGGCGATATCGGGCACGAATTCCTCGATTAGGTTTCCCGAAGGGCTGATCGCGAACGCGATTGCCAGCCGCTGCGCCGTAGCTCCAAATCCCTGTCGTCCCGGCCCCGGAACAAAAGTATTGCTGACCGCAGCCGTCGCAATTCCACCGACGATGTTGCCGTAGTTGAACATCGGCTGGCCGGTGTAGCTCTGCGCCCAGACCACCTGGGTAACGGCGTGCAGAATTCTCCGTTTGATCGAAACGTATGGTTCGCGGTGATAATGCGGGTCTTGATGCATGATCGAGGGAATCGCAAACGTGCCGAAGAACTCTCCCGTCATGTCCTCGGTAAGGCTGACGCCGGCATATTTTGAGAATCCGTCGAAGCCGGGTCCGTAGACCGAATGAGAGTCCGATGCGACGCCGATGGCAGCATCCGCGGCAATGGTCATCAGGTTAAACGGATCGATAACTCCTTTCACCGCGGAATGAAGGTTGTCTCGCGCCGTCAGCGGAACCGCATCCGGGCTTTTCAGATAGCGGACAAATGGAGACGGCGCCGTCCCGCAGCACATAAAGCTCTGTGCCTGGGAGCAGGAATTGTTCGGACATGCGTTATGCAGAACCGGTCCAGCGCCGGGAACGGGACGCGTTTCCGAGATGCTGGAGGAGTAGCCCGAAGTGGGACGCGGGCGTCCAGGCTGATAGAGGGACTGCTGCTCGACAGCGGCAGGCTCCGCGTTCAGCGCCAGCTGCCATTGCCGGAAAGCTGCCGTGTCTGGAGTGGCCGCCGAATCGGAATGGCGCTCCATGACCGCAGAGGGCGCATCGGGCAACGGGCTGACATCGGGCCGTGAAGCTGCATCGGACACTGGGCGCTGTTGCGCCGGCAGAACCGGCGGAATCGCGAGAGCCAGTGCGGTGCATCCGACCGCTAGAGCATTTCTCCTGATGCTGTGGAGTGGAAATCTGAACTCGGCGTGGCCATTCCTCAAAGAACGGCCACACATAGAAAATCTCGCCACATAATAGGAACAGGAGAAATGTTTTAATGAATAGGCTGCCAATGCTCTCAAAAACATTCCCGGTCCGGTTTTGAATTTAGGCCAGCACGCTTGCCGGGAAGGGACGTCGCTAGCTGGCCACTCCCCGCTCAACAAGAAACCTAATATCAAGATATTGTGTCCTAGCTGACATAGACCATATCGCGAAGAAAAAAGTTGCATTTGCGGATAGATTGACGCCGCGGAAAAACTTGTGTGTCGAATTTCGAGAAAATGATGGCATTCGCTCGCCGGAGAATCTACAAATAAAGATGATCTGCAGATGAAAACCTACAGGCTCTCCTCCACGCTGATGGTTCTTCTCCTGCCCCTCTGTTTGTTCGTGGCGGGCTGCAGTCATCGTCGCGCGCAGGTCGCGGCTCCTCCTCCGCCGGCGATCGAACAGCCTCAGCCCTTTCCCACCGCGCCTTCTGAAGAATCCCAGCTCCGCGAACGCAGTAGAATTCCTTCGAGTGAAATTGGACTCGCCAGCTGGTACGGCTCGCCGTATCACAATGCCCGCGGCGCCAACGGTCAGATTTACAACCAGAACGCCATGACAGCGGCGCATCGGACTCTGCCGCTCGGTACGGTCGTGCGCGTTACCAACCTGGCCACGCGTCAGTCCGCCGTGGTCACCATTACCGATCGCGGACCGTTTGTGCCGGACAGGGTTCTCGACCTGTCGCGCGCCGCCGCCCGCAAAACCGGTGTCTGGCGAACCGGTACCGCGCGGGTTCGCATCGACGTGCTGCGCATGCCCCCGCAGGCTGCCCGGGACGGCCACTGGTGCGTGCAGATTGGCGTGTTCCACCATTCACGTTCGGCCAAAAAATTGCGAGATCGCCTGGAACAGGAATATCCGCGGTCCAGAGTCATCGACTTCAAAGGGGCCACAGGGTACTGGGTACGCATTAAGCCGGATGGAGAATCGCACCGCGATGCGCTCGACGTCGCCCGCACCATGCAACTCACCGAAGGGGATGCATACGTAGTGCGGCTCGATTAGATTGTCTGGCGCGCGACTGATTGCGGGATGAATTTCGCGCCAGCGCAGCTCCCGCCAGAATGAAAATCATGGGAAAGCATTCGAGCGTGTAGCGCATTTCCGGTGTTTCCAGCGTCAGCAGCAATAGACAGCGCAGCACGACATACGCGACCATGACCGGGGCGAAGGGAACTCGCTTCTTCAGGCCCCATACGGCTAGCAGCAAATACAAGAGATTCAGAGCAGCGTAGCACCAGGAAAAAATTGTCTCCGCCGGATGATGCTTGTACTGCCACCAGCGCAGCTCAATCCATAGCTGGGAGGTGCGCGGACGCAGCCACATATCGGCCAGCCGGGCCAGAGGAAGTTCCACGTAATAGCGAAACGGACTGCGCTCAATCCGCTGCTGCGCCAGTTCACCGAAGTCCGCGCTCAGCGTCGGGCTCATCACATCTTTCTGGTTGTATTGTGTGAAGAGTGCCGCAGTTTCCGTTTTCTGCTGCGGCGTGTCGAAGGCGCGTGAGGGCAGCAGCGCGAGATCGAGCGGATAGCCATTCACATTCCAGTAAATCTCCGCCGTCGACGCATAGTCGACCGTCCAGGATTGCACCCAGCGAATCCATCCGCGCGGAACAAATTCTCCGGGATTGTTTGCATAGCGCGGCGCCAGCGGTTGAAACACGTGCAACGTGCGCGCGTTGCGAATGGTCCACGCAGCAAAGGGAACTAGCGCCAGCAGTGTGCAGGCGATGGCCAGCCTGACGCTGCATGAATTGGAAACGCGCGCGCGGCCATACCAGAACATCGCCGGCGCCAGCACCACGCCCAGCAGTGCGCCATCCGGCCGCAGCAACGCCGCGTAGCTGATGCTGAATGCGAGCGCGAAAAACCAGCCCCCGGGCTTCGGCTGCTCCACATAGCGCGCCAGAGCATACAGCCCGAGCGCAATGCAGAACAGCGTCGGCGTTTCCGTCAGCGGCGATGCGACGAAGTTCGCCGTGAATGGACAGAGCGCGGCGAGATACAGCGTCGCAATACCGGCGCGGCGAGAGATCATCCGCGCAGCAAAACCCGCAACCAGCAGACAGCTGCATAGGTCGATCGCCACCTGCAGGAATAAAATTCCTGTGTAGTGGTCGATGCCAAAGAAGAAAAAACAAATGGCAAGAAACAGCGGGTAGCCCGGTAGCCGAATCAATGTGGCGTGAATGCCATTGCTGCGCGTGAATCCATAGATGCCGTTCCAGAACCAGTTGCGTGCAAGCTCTCCATACACCAGCGAATCGCCCTCGACCACCGGATAATAATGAATGAACCAGAGCCGTAGCAGCAGACCCGCTGCCAGGGCGATGAGAACATGTCTGGTATTTTGGCGCAGAAGCACGAGCATCGACTATGGATCATACAAGCTTGCTGGTTTTTTCTGAGATTGTTTGGAGAGCGGCCCGATCCGGCAACTACGATAGACATAGATATTCATTCGCATGAGCAAGCAAATCTTCTATGATCCCGGGCGCAAAAGATGGAAGCGCCTACGCCGCATCTTCGATGTCGTCGCGGTGGTGTCGACCGTGGTACTGATTGCTTTTGGCGTCAACGTGCTAAGTCGCGAAAAATTGCCGGAGCTGCTGTTGCCGGTTCAGAAGCGCAACTATAAGCCGCTGCGGGATTCATCCTACGCGCGCAAATCAAAATTAAATCAGCGGGCGCTGCATCGCAGACGGCATCGCCGTCCTTCGGATATTCCTTTGAACACCGGCGAAAGCCTGCGCGCCGCCTATTACGTGGATTATGACGCGGCCAGCTACACCTCGCTCGAACATCATATCCATGACATCGACTTGCTGTTTACCGACTGGCTGCATGTAGTTACTCCGGACGGAAAGCTGACCGCCTATACCCTCGAAAACCATCCGTATTCGGTCGTCGATGCAGCCGGCGTGCACAATATCGATCAGGGAGGAAACGTGCAGCGCGCCATTGCGGACGCGCATGAGGAAATGGAAGTTTTCCCGATGGTCAACAATTTCAACCAGCTAAAGGGAGATTTTCAGTCCGAAGTCGTTGGGAAATTTTTGATGAGCTCGGCTGCCCGCGCCATCTTCGAGAAACAGATCGTCGCGCTGCTTGCCGCCAACCCGAAATATCACGGCATCTCGCTCGACTTTGAAGCCATTCCCAGCGTTGCCCAGCCGGCCTATCACAAGCTGGTGGCGGATCTTTATTCCAAACTGCATACAAAGGGGCTGCGCCTCTATATCAATGTGCCCGTCGATGACGACGATTGGGATTTCAAGTTTTACGCCGCGCACACCGACGGCATTATTTTGATGAACTACGATCAGCACGAGCCATCCAGCAGCCCCGGACCGGTCGCTGGTCAGGAGTGGTTCGTCCGCAATCTGCAAGCAGCTCTTAAGGTTGTTCCCAGAAGCAAACTCATCTGCAGCATCGGCAACTATGGCTACGACTGGACCATGTCGCTGCCCATGCGCAAGCACGGCAAACTGACTCCCGGCAAAGTGCTCAGCACCGACGATCTTGAGGTGCAGGACGCATGGCAGGCAGCCTCCGATTCAGAGGCATCTCCGGTGCTCGATACCGATTCGCTCAACATGCATTTCGCCTACGACGACGAGGACGCGCACACGCGCCACGAAGTCTGGTACCTCGATGGCGTGACCGCGCTGAACGAGATGCGGGCAGCGCGTGAGCTGGGCATCCAAACGTTTGCGTTGTGGCGGCTGGGCAGCGAAGACCCGGCGCTGTGGAACATCTGGGATAAGCCCTCGGATCCGAATGCGGCACAACTGCTGGCGACCATTCCGCCGGGTTCCGATGTGAACACCGAAGGAGACGGCGACATTCTCAAGGTGATCGGCAGGCCGCAGGATGGCAAGCGTACGATCGTCATCGACCCGGATTCCAACCTCGCCATCTCGCAGGAGATTCATGCCTTTCCGCAGCCTTATACGTTGCAGCAGTATGGCTATCGCCCCAATGAACTCGCCCTGACTTTCGACGACGGACCCGATCCCACCTGGACGCCGAAGATTCTCGACGTGTTGAAGCGCGAGCACGTCCAGGGCACCTTCATGATCATTGGCGAGGAGGGGCAGGACAACATCGGTCTGCTGAAACGGGACTATCGCGAAGGCCATGAAATCGCGAATCACACCTTTACGCATCCGGATATCAGTCAGATTTCAACTCGCCAGCTGGATCTGGAAATGAACTTGACCGAGCGGCTCTTTGCTGCGGAGCTGGGTGTGCAGCCGCTCTATTTCCGGCCGCCGTATTCGATCGATCAGGAGCCGGATACAAACGCGCAAGCCGCACCGGTCGACCATGTCGAGCAGATGGGCTACATCATCGTCGGCGACAAGATCGATACGAACGACTGGGAGGAGCATCCCCGCAAGACGCCGCAACAGATCGTGCAGACCGTCTTGAATCAGCTGGAGACGATGAAGACCAAGCCGCAGTTTCGCGGCAGCATCATCCTGATGCATGACGGCGGCGGAGATCGCTCGGTAACGGTCGCCACCTTGCCGTTGTTGATCGATACGCTGCGCGCCAAAGGCTACAAGATCGTTCCTGTATCGGCGCTGATCGGCAAGACCCGCGCTCAGGTCATGCCGCCCATTCCGCCACGGCAACGCTGGCAGGCGCGTGTCGATGCCATTGCGTTCTGGCTGATCGCATTTTTTAACCACACCGTCATTCTCATCTTCTTCGTCGGCGATGTGCTGATGACCGGGCGGCTGATCATCGTCGGACTGTTTGCTGTGATCGATCGGCTGCGCAAACGCAAGCTGTATCCTGGCGCGGAAAATTATCGCCCGCAGGTTGCCGTGCTGATTCCCGCATTCAATGAGGGCAAGGTGATTGCGCGAACCGTTCGCTCGGTTCTCGGCTCCAACTACAAAAACCTGCGCGTGATTGTGATCGACGACGGTTCGACCGACAACACGCTCGAAGCCGCACAGGCCGCGATGCCGGAGGCGCTGGCAGCCGGCCGGCTGCTGGTGCTGACCAAGCCGAACGGCGGAAAAGCAGAGGCGTTGAATTTTGGACTGCAGGCGATCAAAGAGGAAATTTACATCGGCATCGATGCCGACACCGTAATCGCGCCGGATGCAATTTCGAAATTGATTCCGCGCATGGCCGATCCGGGCGTGGGCGCGGTTGCAGGCAATGCCAAGGTAGGCAACCGCATCAATCTGTGGACGCGCTGGCAGGCACTCGAATACATCACCAGCCAGAATTTCGACCGGCGCGCTTTGGATTTGTTCGGCGTCGTCACCGTCGTGCCGGGCGCGATCGGCGCCTGGCGCACCAGCGCGGTAAAGGCCGCGGGCGGATATCACGTCAACACCGTTGCGGAAGATGCCGACCTCACGATGAATCTGCTGCAGCAGGGCTGCTCGGTGGTATATGAGGATCGCGCCTTCGCGTTTACTGAGGCGCCGGACAATATGCGCGGGCTAATGCGCCAGCGCTTCCGCTGGTCGTTCGGAATTCTGCAGGCAGTCGTAAAGCATCGTGGTGCCTTCCTACGCCACCGCGCCATGAGCCTGTTCGCGTTGCCGAACATGATCGTGTTTCAGATTATTCTGCCGCTGTTCTCTCCGTTTATTGACCTGATGTTTCTAGCCGGCACGATTCATTATGTGGTCGACCGGCATTTCCATCCTGAGGCGGCGAGCACGGCCAGCTTTGAAAAGCTGATCGTCTATTTCCTCGCGTTCCTGGTGGTGGATTTTCTTGCATCGTCTCTGGCGTTCTTATTGGAACCGCGCCACGCCAGCAACAAAGGCGATGGCTGGCTGCTCTTCCATATATGGATTCAGCGCTTCACCTACCGCCAGGTGTTTTCGCTTGTACTGTTGAAGACCATCAAGCGCGCCATCGACGGACGCCCATTCGCATGGGAGAAGCAGGAGCGCACCGCGAAATTATCGGCCAGCACAGAACGGGCAGCTGTCGGTAGATAGAAACAGCCGCAGCAATTTACGCGCGTCAACGATCGCGCCATCGATCGATCGACCAGCGGTTATATTCTCCGAATGCAAGCAGGATGGCATACACCATGGCATAGATCATCTGGATGCCCGCGACCGTCCAGTTCTGCGTTAGCCCAATCCCAAATGTCAGCACGATGATTTCCAGCGCGCCAAGAATCAGCGCGGCCCGCGTCCACAGGCCCAGCAGAATAGCGATGCCGATCAACAGCTCCGACCAGGGCAGCGTATAGGCAAAGGCATGGACCAGCGGCGAAGGCAACGGCGTGTGCGCGAACTGCTGTACCATCCCAGCCGCAAACGATGCCAGGCCGGAAAGAATGCGCGATAGGCCGTGCATCAGAATGTTGATGCCTAATGTCAGCCGCAGCAGAAGATAGGCGAACTCGTATCGTGCAGCCGTCTGCCCTCCATCGCTCTTCATGCAGAGCAGTCTAACAATATCGACGCAAAGGTGGATCGTAGGAGTATCAAGCGGCATCTATTTGCAGCAGGCTGCTGCGCCTCGGATGAAACTGCCCTCGAGGCAAGGAAGACCGCGCCTGGACTACACTGAAAAAGTATGGCTACCTTAGAAATTTCCACCGCAATTGCACTTCGCGCGCCGCAAGGCGAGTTCCGTAATGAGCCCTTTCTTGACTTCACCCGTGAGGACACGGCGCGTTCGATGCGCGATGCTCTGACTCGTGTCGCCGACCAGCTGGGCCAGGAGTATGACCTCGTCATCGGCGGCAAGCGCATTCGCACCGCGGAAAAAATCCGCTCGCTCAATCCCGCGCGTCCCGATCAAATCGTTGGCATCCATCAAAAAGCGGGCGCGGAACATGCCGAGCTCGCAATGCAGGCCGCGCTCGCCGCGTATGAGAGCTGGCGAATTGCTCCGGTCGAGGAGCGCGCCTCCTTGCTTCTGAAAACCGCGGAGCTGCTGCGGCAACGCCGATACGACTTCAACGCCTGGATGACCTATGAAGTCGGCAAGAACTGGCCCGAGGCAGACGTCGAGCTGGGAGAGGCCATCGACTTCCTCGAATTCTACGCACGCGAAGCCCTGCGCCTGGCCGCCGCAACCACGCCGATTCAATATCCCGGCGAGCGCAATGAGCTGCACTACATTCCGCTCGGCGTCGGTGCGGTGATTCCGCCGTGGAATTTTCCGCTGGCCATCATGGCCGGAATGACAGTAGCCGCCGTAGTCACCGGCAACACCGTGATCCTGAAGCCATCCAGCGATTCGCCCACCATTGCCGCGAAATTTTTCAGCCTGCTGGAAGAAGCGGGCCTGCCGCCGGGCGTGGTCAATTTCTGCCCCGGCGCCGGCGCGACCTTTGGCAACGCGATTGTCGAACATCCCAGGACGCGCTTCATCGCCTTCACCGGCTCGAAAGAAGTGGGTCTGGACATCCACGCGCGTGCCGCGCAGCAACGTCCCGGCCAGATATGGATCAAGCGGACCATTCTCGAAATGGGCGGCAAAGATTCCATCATCGTCGAGTCGGACTGCGACCTCGACGCAGCCGTCACCGGAGTTCTGCAGTCGGCCTTCGGATTCAGCGGACAGAAGTGCTCGGCCTGTTCCCGCGCCATCGTCGACGACCAAATCTACGACATCTTCGTCGACCGTCTGCGCGAACGCGCCCGTCAGCTGCAGATTGGCGATCCGGCAACCAATGCGTACATCGGTCCGGTGGTCAACAAATCCGCGTATGAATCGATGCTTCGCTACATCGAAATCGGCAAGCAGGAAGGTCGCCTGGTTGCCGGTGGCAACGCCGTCGACAATCCGGAGAAAGGCTATTTCATCGCGCCGACAATCTTTTCTGACGTTGCGCCGAACGCCCGCCTCTCGCAGGAAGAAATCTTCGGGCCGGTGCTGGCTGTGATCCGTTCGCGCGGGTTTGAGCACGCGCTCCAGATCGCCAACAATACGGAATATGGCTTGACCGGTTCGCTCTACACGTTTGCGCGCGACAAGCAGGCGCGGGCGCGGCGCGACTTCCACGTCGGCAATTTATACTTCAACCGCAAGTGTACCGGAGCTATGGTCGGCGCGCATCCGTTCGGCGGGTTTAATATGTCGGGAACGGATTCGAAGGCTGGCGGCGCGGATTATCTATATTTATTTACACAAGCGAAGTCCGTTTCAGAGAAACTGAAGTAGCCGGAACCTTGTATTGGCGAAGCTGGAAATTGTTCGACGCCAACTTGCGCCAACGTTTCCTCCTGAATCTCCTTTTTGGATCGGGAAGAAAGAGGGACTTAGTTGTGGCCAATATTCTATGTGTCGATGACGAGCCTTCCGCAGTCGCGCTGAAGCAGACGATCCTCGAGCGTGCCGGGCATACGGTTACAACCTGCTGCTCCGCCAACGATGCGATTGCCGTGCTGAAAAAAGAACGCTTCGATGCCGTGGTGACGGACTGGAAGCTGGGCGAAGAAAGCGGTCGGCAGATTTTGCTGGCGGCAAAGAGCGGTTTCGATGTCCCTGTCGTGGTGGTCTCCGGCTACTGCACGGATGCCTTCCGTGCCGCCGAACCGCAGGCGGATATTTATCTGGAGAAGCCGGTAGACGCGAATGAGCTGGTGGCAATCGTCGGCGCGTTGTTGCGTTCTTCCCGCGAGGCCAAGGAAGATCGCAGGCCGCAGAGCGCGTAGATTCCCGGGGAGCCGTAAAGTTATAGATCAGGCGCGTGCGGTGCGCAATTCCATCTGGCCGCCGGCCAGGGCCGCGGCTTCCGCCAGCGTGCGGTGGTGAATGGTGAACAGGGCCAGTTCCAGCCGGTCGGAAACCCCGGTCTTGTCGTACACGTTGCGCAGATAATTTTTAATCACCTGTTCCGTCGTGCCCAGCTGGTTCGCAATTTCCTTGTTCTTGTAGCCCTGTACGATCAGCGCCACAATTTTAATTTCTTTCACTGTCAGCCGATCGCGCACGCGCGCCCCCACGGCATCCGGTTCCTCAGCTAGAGAGCGCCCGGATTTCTGTTGCAGATGAATCTGTCCGACGGCGACGCTGTTCACGCATTCCACCAGTTCGTTGCCGGTCACGTCGCGAAACACGACGCCGTCAAATCCGTGGGAAGCGTACGTGTGCAGCGATTCTGAATTTTCTGCGATGACAACCAGCTTGCTTGCCGCCGCCCGCGAGGATTGAATCAATACCGGCAGATCGGGCTGCAAAGAAGAAGCGAAGACAATGACAGAGGAACGAAAGGTGCGTACCGCTTGCCCTAAGCGCTCGTTGTCCAAACACTGGGCGACGATGCGGATGTCATCCTGCAGCGCCAGTGTTTTGGCCACTCCGGCTCGAAAGATCGATTGATTGTCAGCGAGAATAATTTTTTTCATAGCAATCTTTCTGTCACACAAAGGCCCAATCCTCTTATCGCCTCGACTGTGCGAGATGTCGGGGCAAGAGAAGAAAAATAGTTTTACGACGTTCTGTTTCCTCTATCGGCAGCGGGGGGCAAAACTTCGACTGCCATTCCTTCGATTCGCTACTCCTGCTACCCTTTGGGGAAAGGATGCGTAGCGCCGAACCAGGGCGTTGCCATAAATGCAAGCTGTACAAGATTTCCATTCACAGAGTAGCGCGTTTCAGCCATGTTTTTTCCAATGTTCTCTGTGAATCGCCGGTACGAAACCCAAATCGGGACACATTTGCAACTTTGGTTTTATTTGGAAAAAATATAGACGCGCGTACAGTGAGTATCTATGCCAAAGCCAGTTCTACTAACCGTCGATGACGACAGCAGCGTGCTCGAAGCGCTGGTGCAGGACCTGCGCAGTCACTACGGCAGCCGCTATCGCATCATTCGCGCCACTTCCGGCCAATCCGGCCTGGATGTTTCGAAAGAGTTGAAACGGCGCGGGGAAATGATCGCGCTGATTTTGTCCGATCAACGCATGCCGGGCATGTCCGGGGTGGAGTTCCTGGAAAAAAGCATCTCCGTTTTTCCCGATGCGAAACGCGTCCTGCTCACTGCGTATGCCGACACCGACGCCGCCATCCGCGCCATCAATGCCGCGAAAATCCATTACTACCTCACCAAGCCCTGGGACCCGCCGGAAGAGCGGCTCTATGCCGTGCTCGACGATCTGCTGGAATCCTGGAACCTTAACTATCGCCCTCCCTTTGAAGGCATGCGCGTGATCGGTTCCCGCTGGCTGCCGGCCGGCCATGAGATTCGCGATTTTTTATCGCGCAATCATATTCCCTATACATGGCTGGACCCGAGCCTCGATTCGCCGGGAACCTCGATGGCCTCCGCGACCCATAGCGATGGCGAGAGCGCCCGCCTTCTGGCCGAGCATCATCTCGATCCCTCGAAGCTGCCGGTGGTTTTGCTTTCGAGTGGGGAAGCGCTCGTGCAGCCGCCGCTCTCCGCGTTGGCGGAAAAGGCGGGCTTGCGGGTGCAGGCGGAACGCGATTTCTACGACCTGGTGATTGCCGGTGCAGGCCCGGCAGGTCTGGCCGCGGCGGTCTATGGCGCCTCCGAAGGACTGAAAACACTGGTGATTGAGCCCTCCGCACCCGGCGGACAGGCGGGCAGCAGTTCGCGGATTGAAAATTACCTGGGTTTTCCGGCAGGTCTGAGCGGCGGAGACCTTGCCCGTCGCGCCTCCGTCCAGGCGACCCGGTTCGGCGCGGAATTTTTATCGCATCGCGCCGTCGGAATTCGAACCGAAGGCCAATATCACTTCATCCAATTGGATGGCGGAAATGAGGTCGCCTGCCATACCGCGCTGATTGCAACCGGTGTGGACTACAGGCGGCTGCACTCGCCCAGCTTGGAACAGCTGACCGGCGCCGGAGTTTACTATGGAGCGGCATTGACGGAAGCGATCTCCTGCAAGGACGAGAATGTGATGATCGTCGGCGGCGCCAATTCCGCAGGCCAGGCGGCGGTTTACTTCGCGCAGTATTCGGCCAGGGTAACTATGCTGGTACGCGCGGACTCGCTCGAGAAAAGTATGTCCCGCTATCTGATCGACCAGATCGGCAACGCGCCCAACATTGAGGTGCGCACGCGGACCGAAGTGATCGACGGTTGCGGAGACGGGCATCTCGAGCGTGTGCGTTTGCGGACGCCGGAGGGCGAGGTGGAAGAGTCTGCATCGGCGCTGTTCATTTTCGTCGGCGGAGAGCCGAAGACCGATTGGTTGCCGCCGAGCGTTTTACGGGATGCGAAGGGTTTCGTGCTTTCCGGCACCGACCTGAGGCTGGCGGGAAAATTATTTCAGTGGACGTTGGATCGCTCGCCATATCTACTGGAAACCAGCGTCCCAGGTATTTTTGTGGCTGGCGATGTCCGCTTCGGCAGCGTGAAGCGGGTAGCTTCCGCTGTCGGACAGGGTTCCATTGCCGTTCAGTTTGTGCATGAGTATTTAGCGAAGTTCTAGTAGGAGCATTTTGAAATTTTAGCGGCGCACTTTATGAGTGGCATAAAGTTCAATCTCTGGAGGTTCGTCATCCTGAGCGCAGCGAAGGATCTCTGTATTCGAGAATGATCGCAATGCAGAGATCTTTCGCTCCGTTAAGGATGGCGGGAGTTGAGATTGCACCGATAAAAACTGCTTTATTAACCAGACAATGAAGAACCTGGGAAAATTCGCCAACCTTCCACTCCCCGAGCAGCAGTCATTGCTCACTTCCATCCGCAACATTCCTGTTTTTGCCGACCTCGAGCCGGAAACGATCGAATGTTTGCATCAGGCCGACTTGATCGAAGCCGACGCCGGCGATCGCGTGATGCAGCAAGGAGAATTTGCCGATGCATTCTGGATCTTTCTCGACGGCGAGTTTCGCGTGGAGTCTGTTGGGCCCGATGGTGCGCTGCGAACTCTAGCCATCTACCGTGGAAATGAAACCTTTGGCGAGCTGGCGCTATTGGCCGGCTCTCCCAATCGCGCCGATTACGTAATCGGCAAGCCCAGCCGTATGCTGCGACTGAATGAGGATTCCTTCTGGCTGCTGATGACGACCTGCCCCAGCGTGCGCAAAGGCATCCTGGCGAACATGGCGCTGCGCCTGGAAGGCCTGCAAACCCTGGTGATGCAGCGGGAGAAAATGGCATCGCTGGGCACCATGGCCGCCGGCCTGATGCATGAGCTGAACAATCCCGGCGCTGCAGCCCGGCGCGCTACGGCGCAGTTGCGGGAAAATCTCACCCGATTGCAGCAATTGAACCTGCGCAACTGGCGCATGGGCTTCGGCGCCAGCGAGTTGGACTGCATTGCCGAACTCCAGGAATACATTCTTGAGCCGCGCAACCTGGCCGCGATCGGTTCGCTCGATCTGGCCGATGCCGAGGAAACACTGGCAAACTGGCTGGAGCAGGCGGGGATGGACGACGCTTGGAAATTGGCGCCTCCGCTGGCCAGTGTCGGCCTCACCGCGGAAAAGTTAGACTGCGCCAAATCGTGCTTCAACCCGGAGGCGCTCTCAGGCACGCTGCAATGGCTGGAGGCGCTGGTGTCGAGCGTGCAGCAGTTGGCGACAATTGAAGAGAGCATCACGCGCGTCACGGAATTGGTTACCGCCGTCAAACGCTATTCCTATGCGGAAAAAATGGGCCAGCAGACCATCGATCTGCATGAGAGCCTGCAGAGCACGCTGATCATCCTGGGACACAAGCTTCGCCACAAGGAGCTTCACGTCTCGAAAGAATTCAGCCCCGATCTTCCGGCCGTCCAACTGAAGGCCGCCGGGCTCAGCCAGGTGTGGACCAACCTGCTCGACAATGCCATCGATGCCGCGCCGCAACAGGGTCACATCACCATCCGCACCTGGACCGAGGGGAATGATATTTTTGTCGGCATCCGCGACGACGGCCCCGGAATCTCTGAAGAACATCGCCCCCATATCTTCGAGCCGTTCTATACCAGCAAACCCGTCGGAGTCGGTACAGGCCTCGGCCTCAGCATCGCCTACAAAATAATCACTCTGCATTTTGGCGGCGACATCCGCTTCGAATCACAGCCCGGCTCGACAGAATTTATCGTCCGCCTGCCACGGTGCGATGCAGCGGCGAATTCCTGTAATTAAGCGTCGCTTCATCCCGCCTATTGTCGCGCTCTCCCAAACGGCAGGTAATAAAGGGTGTGATCCCGTTCGATCTGTAACACCAGCGCACCTCCCGGGGGGATTTCTCGCAAGCGTCTGCGAAGATCCCGTACACTGTTCACATTTTCTCCATTGGCCTGATAAATGATGTCGTTCGGTTGCAGGCTGCTGTCGCCCACGCGCAATGTACTGCTTCGCGCCGCGACCACAACTCCGTGATCGTAACGAGTCGGACCTATCGAACGTTCCAGGTTGGAATCCAGCGTGACTCCGAAAATTTCCAGCCGCCGAATTAGATTTCTCCCCGGAACGATACGCGCTGTCAGCGGAAGAGGATCCGGTTCTGCCATCTCAGGGGTCACATGGAATATCTTCGTTTGCCCATTGCGCCATATGTTCATTGTCACGGAAAGGTTTTCGGAGAGCGCTTCGATCAAATTGGCAAAACCCACAATGCTGGTGGCGTGATGCCCGTCGATATCCATCACCACATCGCCCGGCCGAATACCCGCTACTTCTGCCGGACCAGGTTGGCTAACGTCCTGGACTAAAATGCCGGATTGCACGTTCAGATGCAAAGCTTTTGCAATCCCTGGATTGATCGCCAGCGGCGACAAACCGAGAGAGACGTGTTGCACGCGGCCATGCTCGACAAGGTCGTGGAACACTTCACGCACAGTTGCAGCGGGAATTGCCAGCGCGATGCCTTCATAATCCCCCGTATCGGAGTAAATTACCGTGTTGATTCCCAGCAGGTGCCCACGCGCATCGATCAGCGGGCCGCCCGAGTTTCCCGGATTGACTGCGGCATCGGTTTGAATCCATAGCCGCGGGTCGTCAGGCTTCATTTGTCGGTTGATCGCGCTGACAATTCCCATGGTCACAGTTCGCTCCATGCCAAAAGGTTCGCCAAAAGCCAGGGAGATTTCCCCCTGTTTTGCCGGCGTTGCCTCTTCGAGGTTCAAAAAAGGCAGATTGTTTCCTTGAATGCGCAGCACCGCCAGATCGGTCGCCTCATCGATACCGACGATCTTTGCCCGTTTCTCTTCCTCTTCCTTTCCTGAGGTATAAAGGGCGACTCGCAGTCGATGCGCGCCGGTAACCACATGCGCATTGGTCACGATATATCCATCGGCAGAAACGAGAACCCCCGAGCCATCCACAGAAAAAGCGTTGGCGGGCTTGTCGCTGGATTCTGCATTGTCCTTGTCGTACGGATCGTCGTAAACGTACGTTCCCGACGAAATCTTTACAACACAGCGCATCGTTTGTGCCGTGATTGCCTCCAGTTCGTCACTCAATGTCACCAAATTGGCCGGTGACGGAGTCGCAGTCTGTTGCGCATAGACAAAACGGGGGATGAAAAGGAAAATTGAAAAAGCAAGGATCCAAACTTTAGCAGGGAATCGTCCGCTATTCATGCATCCAGTCTATCCAAGCTTTTCTTCAAACTTGGTTCGCTTCCGGTGCATGAAACCACCTACATCTCAAATCGAATGGACAATCTCTTTAGAGATCACACCCGCTCCATCCTTCGCGAACCGCGGTGGTCGGCGAACTGGAAACATATATGCGTAGGCAGAATCGAGCCAGCGTCCAGATTCGGCTAAAGCAATGAAATTAAACAAAAATATAATTTTTGCATTCGAGTCACATAGAAAAATGGTGTTTTTTTTTCAGAAAATGCAAGAATTGAAATCCGATCCCACATGGAATCAATAGTTTGCAATTGAATACAATAAAAATAAACACCTGCATTGCGCACGATTGCCGGTTACAGGCGATCGTCGCGAAAAAGAGCCTTGTTTTTTCCGGCCCTGAATTGCCTGAAAAAAACGCCATAAAATCATCTTTATTTACGATTTCGCAACTCTCTCAATGCAAGCCACATAGCCGAGGTTTGGCACTTCAATTGCTTTTATGTTCCACGTGGAACATTTCGCCAAATCGCCGCCTACACTGCGGGAATTTTTTTCTCTTCTGAAAAATTAAAAATATTCCTAAAAATTCAGCGAAGTCTGCAGGAAGATACTCCGGTTGCCGGCGGTTGAAGGCGAGAAAAATCCTCCCGCGAGCTGTTGCGATTTCCCGAAGAACGGCGAACTTAGAGTCCCGTTTGGCGCCGCCAGATTCTCGTGGTTGAGCAGGTTGGAAGCGTATGCAGACAGAGTCAGGCTATATTTGCGCGCCACCGTCGCGTCGATCTGCCCGGGTCCACCTGAGCTCCCGCTCAAGCCGCGTCCTCCCAGCCCTGCGCCATGTCCATGAAAGCCGTGGCCGCCGTTGCCGGTTTTCAGCCGGGGGCCAAATCCAATCACTTTGCTGACGTGCAGGTTCAGGCTGTAGTTCGACGGACCAGTGCCCAGGTCGAAGGGAATGATCTGCTCATTCGTGCCCACCGGGTCGGGGTTCAAGCAATAGTGGCCAACCGGAACCAGAGGCGCGACGCAGCCGCTGGTGGAGCTCGCGAAGGTGGGCCGCGCGTTGAACTGGTTGTTGGCAGTTAAATCGCTGCCAGTGGTGATGTTATATGGGGTGCCGGATTGATAGACGAAGAAGGGCGCAACAGAAACTGCATAGGGCAGCTGGAAATCTCCCAGGATCAGGAATCGATTGTGGATGTCGAATCCGGTGCGTCCATAGTCCTGGCCGGGAAAATGCGCGTTCGAGGAAAAGCTGCTCGGGCTGTTCGCATCGCCCTTCGCGTTGCTGTAGGTGTAGAAGCTGAAGATGCTGAAGCGCTTCAGGCGTGCGTTGACTGTGGCGATCACCTGGCTTTCCCGGTAGACCGCGCCCGACTGATATTGGTAAATGTTGGTGTCCGGAGCCAGCAGCGGCGTGGTTGGATAGGTATTCGCTACGCCGTCAAAATACGGCGCGTTGATGTTGTTCGACAAGAACTGATGAACGCCGCGGCTATAGAGATACGTAACATTGCTGGTTACATTTTTCGCCACCTGATGGTCGAGCCCAATGGCTCCCTGCATATCGAGCGCCGCATGCATATTGGGAGCAATCGTGTAATAGGTCTGGCCGGAGGTAGGGAGACCCTGGGTGGGATCGGGCGGCTTGATGGCGTTGCCCGGGTTCGTCGGGTCCGGCGTATAGGACGGATTCGTCACGATGTAAATCTGCTGGTTAGACGGCGTGGATGGATTTGCCGGTAGATTGTGATGAATCGTGTTGATGATGTACGGCGTGCCGCCGGAACCGTTTGGCACCGTGAAGCGCTCGTAAAACCAGCCGTAACCCGCGCGCAAAACATTTTTTGGTCTGCCGTTCTTGTGGTCCAGCGCATAGGCGACATAGACCCGTGGAGCCCAGTCGCTCTTGTCATGGATTTCGTTCTGCGTTTCCCAGCGCAGCCCATAACTGAAAGTCAATGCCTTGTTTACAGTCCAGTCGTCCTGGTAGAACAGGGCGGCATCGAAGGGTGTGGCACGCGCGGTGTATTGATTGTTGTTAACAACCGTCACCTGATATTTCTGCGGGGTGAGTGCGAGATAAGCGGGAAGAGACTGAAATGTATACGAGCCATTGGTACCGGCGTTGGTATAGTTCACGTCCTGGTACGCGCGCAGCCGGGCTCCAAAATTGAGCGAGTGACTGCCCTTGGCTCCAGTGAAATAGTCCTGGAATTCGTAGTTGTTCTGATGCTCCTCTAACGTTCCGGAATTGTTGCCGCCATCGGCGAACGAACCCTGCACGCTGACGCTGGGCGAGGTGAACTGCGGTGTCTGCGAGTCGCGCACGCGGCGGACTTGCAGCCGGATGCTGTCGACGAAATTCTTGCTTAGCACGATGTCGTCGCTAGCCTGAATCTGATTTTCTTCGGAGTGAGTGTTGTAACCCTGCTCCGGCAGTGAAAGCTGGCCGACTCCGGAATTCGTCGAAACCGAGCGATAAAAGGAATAGCGAAATGTCAGGCTGTTCGATTTGCCCAGCTGTAAATCGAAACGCGGGTTGATATCGAGCCGCGAGCTGGGATTGCTCACGCTTTCATTCAGTGCCGAGCCGTTAGGGTTGGTCGGTGTAATGCTGGCTGGATCGATGGCGTCGACTACACTTACATTCTGATTCTGGCGGTTGAAGATGTTGAAGAAATACGAAGAATCTTTGTTGATTGGACCGCCGATGTTTCCGTAGATGAAATAGGAATAGTAGCTGGGCTCGGTGATCGGCGTCTGACCGGGTTGCAGATTGGAATTGAGAATCGGATTCTGTGCGTTGAAACCGGAGTAATTGCCGCGGGAAAAAATATGACCATGCATCTGGCCCGTTCCCGCTTTCGTCAGGATTTCGATACGCCCGTAACCAAGCCGGTCATACTCGGCGGAAAACGGATTGACGTTGATTCGGATTTCGCGGATGGAAGACTTCGGCGGAATCTGGCCGCCGGTGAAGCCGTCGATATAAATCTGGCCGCCGTTGGGGCCTGCCGCTGGACCGGCCAGTGCCTGCAGTTCACTTGACAACTCGTCGGGGTCATCGGAAAGCGCGTCCAGGTCTTTGCCCTTGATAATGACGGCATTGGCGTTCGTATCTGGGCTGGTGTCGATGGTGTTGCTCTCGGCGTTCACCTCGACCTTCTGTTGCTGGACGGCGAGCGATAGAGAAATATTCAGGTTCTTATTCTGGCCGGGCGCAATCGTCAGGTCCGGCATGGAAAATGGAGTGAAGCCATCGATCGTTGTAGTAATGGAATAATGCCCGGCAGGAAGGGAATTGAATTTGTAGTAGCCTGCCCCGCCGCTGGTGGTGCTGGTGGTTTTGCCATTGCTGGAAAGAACAATGGACGCGCCCGGAATAATTGCGCCTGTCGGGTCGACCACCTGACCGTGAAGGGCGCCGGTAGAACTCTGCGCCAGTACGCCGGCAGAGAAAAACGAAGAGAGAACCAGGAACGCAGAAAGCTGGAGCAATCGAATACGCACAGACAGTTTTTCCTTCGGTGGGGAATTGAAAGTTTCTCTTAGATATAAAGACGTATGAGCGGGTGAAAAAGCCTCATGCGAATGAAGAAATTGCGGGAAATTCATTAGACAAAACGAGATCGCTCATTTGTGCAAGGGTGAAATGCCTTGCAGGAAGATTCTATGAAGAAAAGTGAGTGCGGATCAATGGGAATTCAGAATTCTCGTCAGCAGTTCCGGTTCCACATTGCCACCACTCAGCACGGCGCAGATTGTTTTGCCTGCGGCCCGTAGTTCTTCTGCGTGATAGAGCGCGGCAGCCATCGCGACTGCACCGCTGGGTTCGGCCACCAGCCTTGCATCGAGCAGCGCGGAGCGCATGGCGCTGGCGATTTCGGCTTCCGTTACCGTGATCATGCCGTCCACAAATTCGCACAGGTGAGAAAAATTTCGCTCGCCGACATGCTGAGTGCGCAGACCATCGGCCAGCGTGCGGCTGGTTTGCTCCGCCGTGTAGCCGACGATTTTTCCGGCAGCCATGCTTTCGGCTGCATCCGCGGCGAATTCCGGCTCAACGCCCCAGACCTGAGTCTGCGGCCGGCTATATTTGATCGCCGCCGCAATGCCGCTGAGCAATCCGCCGCCGCCCACTGGCGCCAGAACAAGATCGACCTGCGGCAGGTCTTCGAGAATTTCGAGGCCGCAGGTGCCCTGACCGGCGATGATAGCCGGATCGTCGTATGGAGGAATGATGGTGTATCCGTGGATGGCGGCGAGGTCTTCGGCCTTTTCTTTCCGTTCCGCGCTGGCCGGCCCGACGGTGACGATCTCCGCACCCAGCACTTCGGTCGCTCTTCGTTTAATCTCCGGTGCATTCGACGGCATTAC
Source organism: Acidobacteriaceae bacterium (assembly GCA_965276585.1). Taxonomy (GTDB): domain Bacteria; phylum Acidobacteriota; class Terriglobia; order Terriglobales; family Acidobacteriaceae; genus JAKAAZ01. Next base: position 352,573 of record CBDIAZ010000001.1, read on the forward strand.
GATCACTGCTTTCGTGCCCAGAGCCCGTGCAGAGTAGGCGACTCCCTGGGCGTGGTTGCCGCTCGAATACGTGATCAGGCCGCGCTCCAATTCTTCGCGCGATAACGACGCTGCTTTGTTGTACGCCCCGCGCAGTTTGAAGCTGCCGATCGGCTGCATCGATTCCGCTTTGAGATAAACGCGTCCGCGCGTGGGGAAGTCTGCTTCAATCATCGGCGTGTGCCGCGCCACCCCGCGCAGGCGATTCTGCGCTGCCTGGATGTCGGCAAGCGTGACGAGAGTAATATCGGATTGCAAAGTTGCGGCATGTCGATTCGGCACCAGCATCTGTCTCTCCTGGGAGTTTAACCTCCACGGTTTATGCGCGCTTCGCATGCTCCATCACCTGCGCTAGCAGATGCAGCAGACGCCACTTATCACGCCAGTTCGGCTGCTTCTCTGTCGTGCCGACGTGGACGATTAGCGGACTGATCAGCATTTCCTTCAGCGTTCCATTAGGCAAATCTTCTGCCAGCCATTCGGCCTCGGCAAACGGAATCAGATTGTCGCCGCGGCCATGCAGCAGGTACACGGGAACATGCAGTCCGGCAAGATACCCGTGCGGCGACACGGCAGCCATTTCCGCCGCGTGTTTTTTGTTCGACTGGAAGAGCGGCATATCCCGATGCGCGAGGATGCTCGCGTACTCGGACTCTTGCACAGGCGTGAGTTTTGCGGCCAATTGTTTTTCGAGCGCCGGGTTGTTATAAAGACGCGCCCGGAATACGGCGCGGATCACCGCAGTGTCTTCCGGCTTGGTGAAATCTTCCAGATGTTCGTATTCGATGATCCACGGCCCGTAGTTGTTGGGTGTTTCGCGTTCGATGTCGCCATCCGGCAGTGGATCGGCGCCGGTGACGTAGAACGTCGCCACGCGAAACAGATTGTCGTGGGCGCCCACCGCAAAGACAAATGACACATCGTTCGCGTATGGCGGTTTGGCCGCGGCCATCAATGCGAGGCCGCCGGAAAAGCTGAGCGCCATCAAGCCGACACGACGGCCAGTGACTTGTTTGAGCCACTGAACAGAGTCGCCGATAGCCTCAACGTCACCGGGATCGATGCGGTAGTCCCGGCTGTCGGGCAACTCCGGCGTGAGCACGCGCAACCCGCAGCCCGCAAGGGATCGGGCGAAGGCCATGAGGCGCGGCTCGTTCATGCCGAGATAGTGAATGCCCGGCACCAACACCAGTCCCGGCGCATCCGGCCGGTTGGCTGGAGTATATAAACGTGCGGAAACAGTGCCTGCCGAAGAGGGAACGGTCAGGGTGCGGGTGATGATTGGCATGGCGGCGATAGGCCGCAGCAGACGCGGTATTGGCTGGCCGTTCAACTGATCGAGAATGGCAGCGGATTGCAGATAGGCGCGCGTTTTCGGCCAGAACAGAACCAGAAGAAATAGAATTGCGCAGAAAAAAGCCACGGGCCATAAGAAGAAATTTCTTATGGCTTGCGATGGTTGTTCGGAGCGCGACGCAGCATTCACGACTTCAGTTGTATCAAAACACCTTCTAAACGCTGCGTTATATCTCTAGAATTACCGGCATGATCAGTGGACGACGGCTGGTGTTTTTCTGGATATAGCGTTTTAGGTCCTGGCGGATCTTTTCCTTGATGACGCCATAGTCAGCTTTTTCTTCCGCGCTCGATGCTTCGAGTGTTGCGCCGACAACTTGCCGCGCCTGCTCGATCAGCGCTTCTTCTCCGGCGGCGAATCCGCGGGTCACAATCTCCGGCATGCTCTCGACACGGCCCGTGGTCTGGTTGATGGCGAGGATCGGCAGCACGATGCCGCCTTCACTCAAATGACGGCGATCGCGCATCACAACATCTTCGACAACGCCGGCAGTCGAGCCGGCGTCGATGCAGACGCGTCCGACAGCGACTTTACCGTTCTTGCGCGCGGAGTCGCGAGTCAGTTCCAGCACATCGCCGTTTTCGAGTAGATGAATTTTTTCGACCACGCCCAGTTCAGCGGCGAGTTCCGCGTGTAGCTTCAGGTGGCGATAGTCTCCGTGCAGCGGCACAAAAAATTTCGGCTTCAGCAGGTGCAGTATCAGCCGCAGCTCATCCTGACTGGCATGTCCGCTGACGTGGATCAACCCCGCTGTTCCATCGTCGTAAATCACGTGGGCATCGCGACGATATAGGTGATCGATCATGCGGAAGATACCCTTTTCGTTGCCGGGAATCACGCGCGAGCTGAGCACGACCGTATCGCCGGGTTCGATTTTTACCTGACGATGGTTGTCGACTGCCGCGCGTGTGAGCGCCGACATGGGTTCGCCCTGTGTGCCGCTGATGAAGACGCAGACTTTTTCCGGCGGATAATCTTTCACCTGCCCCGGGGCGATGAGCAGGCTGTCGGGAACTTCAAGATAGCTGAAATCCTGCGCGATCTCGAATGAGTTCTGCATGGAGCGGCCGAGAATCGCAATCTTGCGGCCATGCGCGGCGGCGAGATCGCTGGCGATGCGCAGCCGATGAATGGACGAGGAAAAGCAGCTGAAGAAAAGGCGCCTTTTCGTGCGTGCGAAAACTTCGTCGAGCGCGGGTCGCACGGCGCGTTCGCTGGGAGTATGGCCGCGGCGATCGACATTGGTTGAGTCCTGCAGCAGGGCCAGCACGCCGCGTTTGCCATACTCGGCAAAGGTGTGCAGATCGAAGGGGCGGCCATCGGGCGGCGTGAGGTCGATTTTGAAATCGCCGGTATGAATGACGACTCCCGCAGGCGTGTCGATGGCGAGAGAAACGCAGTCGACCAGGCTGTGGGTAACGCGGATCGGCGTGATCTTGAAAACGCCGAGCGAAAAAGTCTCGCCGGGTATCATCTCGATCATGTCGGTTTCTTCGAGCAAGCCGTGCTCTTCCAGCTTGCCTTCGACGTATGCGAGGGTAAATTCGGTGCCATACACAGGCACCTGCAGCTCCGACAGAATCCACGGCAGGCCGCCGATGTGGTCCTCGTGCCCGTGGGTGAGCACGATGCCACGCACCATCTTGCGGTGCTCGACCAGATAGGTGATATCAGGGACGACGACATCGACGCCGAGCAGCTCTTCGTCGGGAAACATCAGACCCGCGTCGATTACGAAAATGTCATCTTGCCAGCGAATGGCCATGCAATTTTTGCCGAATTCGCCCAGGCCGCCGAGAGGGATAATCTGTAACTTGCCGTCAATCATAGGAAAGACGATGCTAGCACGGTTTGGAGGCTGATTTCAGGCCGGAATGCGGCGCGCACCGGAAACTCCAAGGGGGCGAAAAAATGCATCGCGTGAAATCGCCGCGGAATCTGAACGCAGCAAAGGAGAATGGAACGATGGAACCGCGTCTCGACTACAAACGAATATCCCCGGATGGCTACAAGGCGTTGTCACAGCTGGAAGCATTTGTGCGCCACAGCGGCCTCGATCCTCAGCTTCTGGAGCTGGTAAAAATTCGCGCGTCGCAAATGAACGGCTGCGCCTTCTGCATCGATATGCATACGAAAGATGCCCGCGCGAAGGGTGAGACGGAACAACGGATTTATGCGCTGGACGCGTGGCGGGAGGCCCCGTTCTTCACCGAGAAGGAGCGCGCCGCGTTGGCATGGACCGAAGCGATTACGAACATCCAGCAGGGCCATGCGCCGGAGGCGGTGTATCAGGAACTCAGTCGGCATTTCAGCGAGACGGAACGCGTCAATCTAACCTATGCGATCACTACGATCAACGCCTGGAACCGCATCGCCATCGGATTTCGTCTGGTGCCGGGCGACTATCAACCTGCCGCACGGTGATTGCTTTTCCATTCACAAGACTCTCGAGCCCATTGCTCCGTACGGCTACCTAACGCAGCAGGTCTTCGAGTTCCAGCGACAGTTCGGTCTTTTCATCGCGATATTTGACAATGACCGGGGTGTAGAGGGAGAGTCCCCATTCTGCCGCTTTACCGCGGGAGATGGCGCGCGCGCCGGCTACGACAACAGCATCCTCGGGAATAATGAGCGGAGTATTTTCCGTCGCGCGAAGGATTTCCCCGCGCACGATGTCGTAGACCGGAGTGGCCCGCGTCAGAATCACTCCTGCGGCGAGCACAGCGCGTCTGCGCACCAGAGTACCTTCATACACGCCGCAATTGCCGCCGACCAGCACGCCGTCTTCAAGGATGACCGGGCTGGCATTGACCGGCTCCAGCACTCCGCCGATTTGTGCCGCCGCGCTGATGTGGACATTGCGACCCACTTGTGCGCAGGAGCCGACCAGCGCATGCGAGTCGACCATGGTGCCTTCGTCCACATACGCGCCGACGTTGACATACATCGGCGGCATGCAGACCACGCCTGGCGCAAGATATGCGCCGCTGCGCACAGAAGAGCCGCCCGGAACCACGCGAACTTTTCCGTCGGCCGTGAAATGCTGCGCCGGGTAAGTGTGCTTGTCAACGAACGAGAGATCGCTGCCGGTTTCTTCCAGCCGCCCGATGCGAAAGCCAAGCAAGATGCCGCGCTTTACCCATGCATTCACGCGCCAGCCCAAGGGTGCGGCGGCATCAGGCTCGGCGGCGCGAATGGTTCCGCGCGTCAGGCCTTCGCGAAGTTCTAAAAACGCGGCGAGCGCTGCGGCGAAATCAACGGCCTCGGCGCCAGCTTGGAAAGCGGATTCAATGCGGGATTCGAGCGAAGCTTCGGGCACTGGAAATTTTTCCTTGGGTTTTATCGGCGAGTATTTGCGATGCGGGCAAAAAACGAAGTTTGTCGTCCTGAGCGAAGCATGACGGCAGGCAGGAAATGCGAATCACGCCGCCACGCAATCGATCTAGACTACGCGTAGATTGCCGGCGGCGGGCACGCGTTCCACTAGACCCAGTTCCCGAGTGAGCCGGTCCAGACGCGTACGCGTCGGTTGCTCGACCGGCATTAGCGGCAGACGATAGACCTCATGCACGCGGTCCATCATGGCGAGCACGCACTTGATCGGCTGCGGATTCGGCTCGGAAAAATTCGCCAGAATCAGATCGTAGTATTTGCGATAGATTTGCCGTGCGCGGGGCCAGTCGTTTTCCAGTGCCGCCGTGACCATGCGCGCCATCTCCGACGGAATTGCATTGGCCGCGACCGATACCAGGCCCGCGCCGCCGACGGAAAGAACAGGCAATGCCAGGTTGTCGTCCCCGGAGAACACGCGGAAGCGGCGAGGTACGGCGTTGATGAGTTCGGTGATCTGCTGTAGGTTGCCGCAGGACTCTTTCACACCAATAATGTTAGGAATCTCCGCTAGACGCGCAGTCGTTTCCGGCAGCAGATTGATCCCCGTACGGCTGGGAATGTTATAGAGCAGAACGCTGAGATGAGTGCCTTCCGCGATGGCGCGGAAATGCTGGTACTGGCCTTCCTGCGTCGGCTTGGTGTAGTACGGATTAGCCGTCAACACGCCGCTGACGCCATCGATCGTCTGCAGCTTCTGGACCCGGTCGACCGCCTGCCGGGTGGTGTTATGACTGCAGCCGACGAAGACCGGCGCGCGTCCATCCGCGGCCTCGATCACGATGCGCACTACGCGCAGCCATTCTTCTTCCGTCAATGCGCAGGCTTCGCCGGTTGAGCCCGTGGGAACCAGAAAGCGAATGCCGCTCTCCACCTGCCAGCGGACGAGATCGCGAAGGGCCGGCTCGTCAACACTGCCGTCCGGGAGGAACGGCGTAACCAGCGCGGTACCGCATCCAGATAGTTCCATATCTTCGCAGTCTACAACGAGCGCAGGTGAAGATAAATCGTCACTGAAAAATGATTGTGCATAACTAGGCCGGAGACCGGAGAGACGGGAGAGACGGGGTTATCCAAGGATTTGGGGAAACACATCCTGGAAGTCATAGCAGCCGGTGCGCCCGGCCAGCCATTCCGCGCCGCGCACCGCGCCGTAGGCAAAGCTGCGGCGAGAGAGTGCCTGATGCTCGACGATAATACGCTCATCATCGTTTGAGACTTCCAGCCTGTGGGTGCCGATGGCGTCCGCGATGCGATGCGCATCGATCGTAGCTATCGCGCCATGTGGTGTCGAGGCAAGGATCTTCTGGAGTGCCAGCGCGGTGCCGGAGGGCGAGTCGAGTTTATCGGTGTGGTGAGTTTCGTCGATCTGAAAGTGATAACCGCCGGCTTCTTCACCGAGCACCTTCGCCAGTTTATAGAGGAGCTGCACGCCGAAAGAAAAGTTCGCGGAGTAGAGCAGCGCGGCGCTCTTTCGCGCCGCCAGAGCCCGCATATCGTCCAGATGCGAGTACCAGCCGGTGGTGCCCACAACGACCTTGGCTCCAGTGGCCAGAGCAGCGCGCAAATTCGGCACGACCGCTTCCGGCGTAGTGAAGTCGATAACAACTTCGAACGCGGCCAGACTAGGCGGCGTCAGCGAACCGGCATCCTGATTTTCCTTCTGATCGAGTACCTGGACGCTGTGCCCGCGCTCGCGCGCAATGTCTGCCACGACGCGGCCCGTTTTCCCCCGGCCTAAGATCAGCATGCGCATCGATCAATTCTCCTTGGTGGCGGCAACACCTGCGGGGACTGCGACCAACGATTCACGCGCAGCGACATCGAAAGTCTCCGGGTCTGGATCGGCAAAGAAATGCTGGTGTAGCGAGCGCACTGCCTCTTCGACATCTTCCTCCTCGATCATGAAGCTCATGTTGATCTCCGACGCACCCTGCGAGATCATCCGCACATTCACATGCCGTATGGCGGCAAAAACCTGCGCGGCGATGCCTTGCTGGCCGCGAATATTTTCCCCAACCATGCAGACCAGCGCTTTATGCGCGTCAAATTTCACATCCGCCAGTTGGCTTAAATCGGCTGCAATCGCAGGCAGGTGTTCGTTGGAATCGACCGTGAGCGAGACGCTGACCTCGGAGGTTGAAACCATATCAACCGCACATTTATGCCGGTCGAAAATATCGAAGATTGCTTTCAGATAGCCGTGCGTCATCAACATGCGGCTGGCCACCACGTCGATGATGGTGAGCTTGCGTTTAATTGCAATGGACTTGAAAGGCGTGCGCGAATGTGCCGCAACTGCCGTAATTTCTGTCCCGCTGTTCGCGGGATCTTTCGAGTTGAGCACCCACACCGGAATATTTTTCTGTACCGCCGGCAGAATCGTCGCTGGATGCAGGACTTTGGCGCCGAAATAGGCAAGCTCGGCTGCCTCTTCAAAGCTGATCGTTTTGACTCGCAGCGCATCCGGGCAGACGCGCGGATCGGTGGTCATAATTCCATTGACGTCCGTCCAGATTTCAATGGCATCCGCGTTCAGTCCGCGACCGACCAGCGCCCCAGTGTAGTCGGAGCCGCCGCGGCCAAGCGTGGTGGTCACGCCCGATTCCGTCGCCGCAATAAAACCGCCTAGCACCGGCACGCGACCCTGCCTCAGCAGCGGCAGAACGGATTTGTGCAACTCGCGTTCGATCTTATCTTCAAGCGGCGTCGCCTTGCCGTGCAGCGCATCGGTCACAATGCAGGTGCGCGCGTCGACATGGACTCCGTTCAGCCCGCACTGTCCGTAGTACGCGCCGATCATGCGGCTGGAGAATCGCTCGCCATAGGAAGCCACCAGGTCGACGGTGCGCGGCGTCAGTTCCTGCACGGCGGCAAGGCCGCGCAGCAGATCGTCGAGAGACTGGAATTGTTCATCGAGCCATGCATGGATTTCCGCGACCGGAGTTCCAGTTAGCAGCGCAGACGTGGCATCGAGGTGTCGATTGCGCAGGCGGGAACTGATGGCGAGCGCGCCGGTACGATCCCCGCGTTCGGCAGCGGCAGCGGCGGCTAACAGTTGATCCGTTACCTTGGCCATCGCGCTCACGACCACTACCGGCATCTGTCCGCGCGCGCGGCGGCCTTCGACGATTTCCGCCGTACGCCCGATCGCGGCGGCGCTCTCGACCGAGGTGCCTCCGAATTTCATCACCACGATCTTCAATGCATCGCTCATCGTGCCTGACCTTTTGCTGCGACCAGCTCTCGCTCCGCTGCCTGCGGCAGCAATCTGCCTTGCGATTCCAGCAGCTCCGCGTTCAAGACCGCCGCACCAGCGGCGCCGCGAATCGTATTGTGCGAGAGCACGGTGAACTTCCAGTCGAGCAGCGTACAGGGACGCAAACGCCCGACAGTGGCGGTCATGCCGCGGCCGCGCATCCGATCCAGCCGCGGTTGCGGACGATCTTCGGCGGAGTGGAACTCAACCGGCTGTTCGGGTGCAGTGGGAAGATTTTTTCCGTTCAGCGGCTGAAATTCCCGCCAGGCGGCGAGAATTTCTTCGCGCGACGGCTTTTTATCGAGCTCAATGCTGACACTTTCCGTATGGCCGTCCTCGACCGCAACGCGATTGCAGTGCGCGGTGATGCGAGCATCGAGCGGCGCGACGCGATTGGCTTTGAATTTGCCCAACAGTCGCAGAGTTTCTTCGGCCAACTTTTCTTCTTCATTGCGAATGAAGGGAACGACGTTGCCGAGGATGTCGAGCGAAGCCACGCCGGGATATCCCGCGCCGCTGACCGCCTGCATGGTGCTGACGAAAACAGCGCGCAGGCCAAAGCGTTCCGCCAACGGCTTCAGCGTGAGCACTAGTCCAATGGCGGAGCAGTTGGGGTTGGTCACAATATATCCGCGTTGGTTCTCGCCCGAACCGTTCCAGTTCTGCTGCGGAATCATGGCGAGGTGTTCCGCGTTCACCTCGGGGATCACCAGCGGAACATCGGCCTGCATGCGAAACGCGCTGGAATTCGAAATCACCGCGCATCCAGCGGCAGCAAACTTCGGCTCCATCTCGCGGGCGATGTCCGCGTCGAGCGCGGCGAAGATGATCTTTGGCGCATTCACCGGCGTAGCGGGAGAAACCGGCATGGCGGCTATGGCTGCAGGAATTGTCGTGTCCAGCTTCCAGCGCACCGCTTCGCCATAGGGCTTGCCGCTCGAGCGATCGCTGGCGGCGAGCCATGTGATCTGGAACCAGGGATGGTTCTCGAGAAGTTGAATAAAACGCTGGCCGACCATCCCGGTCGCGCCCAGAATGCCTACATTGTGTTTGGTCTGCATGATCTCTAAGGTTCTGCCTGAAAGACTGATTCTTTCAGTTATAGCAGCACCCTTTGCCGCGCTGCATTACTTGCTGAAGGTAAAATTCGCCGCAGTCGTTTTTGCGCTTTCGACGGTGACGGATTGCGATTGGGTCCCAAACTTTTCCTGCACCGCAACCAGCGTGTATCGGCCGGGCGGCAGGCCTTTGATTTCAAAGCGGCCATCGGCGTTGGAGACGGCGAAAAACGGGTTCTTCACCACGTTCAGAAAGGCTTCCATCCACGGGTGGTAATCGCATCGGATAGGGATCATCAGTCCTGCGGCGGTGAAAATATGCCGTTGCGTGCTGCCCATCGGCATCTGCGAAGTATTGAATCCGCCTGGGTCCTGCGCGTCCGGCGGAATGATGTGGACATTATGCATCGTCGGATCGCTGTTGCGGAATTCGACCGGCTGGCCGGCCATGGCGCCAATCACATGGGGCACAAATCGACAGTTCTTTTGGTCGAGCACCACCGGGGCTTTCGTCGGCATGTAAACGCGGTTGCCCAGGCCGGCTCTCAAATAAACGAACACGTTCGCCATGCGACCATTGTGGACAACAATCTGTTCCGTCATGTTCGGGGTCTTTGAGGCCGCGCACGCGGGGTCTTGCGCCATATCAATAGCAATCGACGCAGGAGCCGTGCCGGTAAAGTGAACGGTGCCGGAGATTGTGCCTGACGTTGCGTAATTGATTTGCGCGTATTGAGTGGGTTGCGCGTTGGTTGCTGCGGGTTTGTTTTCTATCGTGTTTTTATTGCAGCCTCCAGTGAGGAGGTGGAAACCAGCTATCGACAGAATAAGAATGGCTATGCCGATCCACGCAGTATGCACGGTATTTCTTTTTGGGATCGACATATCTTTCGTCTCTAATCCAGACCACGCGCCAAGACGAAGTCTTCTTGGAAGAAAATGGTCAACTCGCCAGCGTCGCGACCACAGCATCGGCAAATTCTTTCGTTCCGGCAGTACCGCCAACATCGCGCGTCAGGGATGTCTTCGATTCATAAACCTTCTCAATCGCACGATGCAGCCGGTCCGCCGCGTCCGTTTCGCCGATGTGCCGCAGCATCAATACTCCGGATTGCAACAGCGCCGTGGGGTTGGCGATGTTCCTGCCTGCGATGTCCGGCGCCGATCCGTGAACTGCTTCGAAGATGGCGCACTCCTTGCCAAGGTTAGCGCCGGGCACCAGGCCGAGGCCGCCAACAAACGCAGCGCATAAATCGCTGATGATGTCGCCGTAGAGATTTTCCAGCAACAGCATGTCGTACTGATAGGGATTCGTCACCAGCTGCATGCAGGTGTTGTCCACCAGGTGCTCACCGTAAATGATGTCTGGATATTTTTTGGCAACGTTGCGCGCGCATTGCAGAAACAGCCCGTCCGACATTTTCATGATGTTGGCTTTGTGAATGGCGTGAATCTTCTTGCGGCCCTCCTTGCGGGCATGGGCAAAGGCAAACTCCGCGATGCGCGTCGAAGCTTTTTCCGTGATGATCTTGATCGACTCCACTACACCGGGCACCACCTCATGCTCGATACCGACGTATTCGCCCTCAGTGTTTTCGCGGACAATGATGAGATCGATGCCCGGGTAATGCGTGGGCAGGCCAGGAAGATTCTGGATGGGCCGGTAATTGGCAAATAGTTCGAAATGCTTCCGCAGAGTGACGTTAATCGAAGTGAAGCCGCCGCCAATCGGCGTCGTTACCGGACCTTTCAGCGCGACGCGGTTGCGGTCGATTGAAAGGTAAAGTTCCTTGGGAATGTATTCTTTGTAGCGCTCGAAGGCTTCCGCTCCAGCAAGAAATTCTTCCCAATGAAATTTCACTCCTGTAGCTTCCAAAATGCGGACCACGACGCGGGTAATTTCCGGTCCAATTCCATCGCCGGGAATCAAAGTAATAGTATGTTCGCGGGGTGTTGACGATGCATGCATGCGGGGATGCCTTTCTCGTGTTGATGCGAAGACTACAGCGATTCCAGCTCGGACTTGAATTCGTTCACGTCCTTGAAGTCGCGATGGACCGACGCGAACCGGATGTACGCGACTGTGTCGAGCACTTTCAGTTCGCGCATAATCAGCTCGCCGACTTCAACCGAGCTGCGCTCGCGCTCGATGGAATCCATTACAAAGCTTTCCACCTGGTTCACAATCGATTCCAGCTGGGCCGCCGGTACCGGACGTTTTTCGCAGGCACGCAATAAGCCGCTCAAGACTTTTTGCCGCTCAAATTTTTCCCGTCGCCCGTCTTTCTTGACGACCATGTAGGGAATTTCATCGAGCCGCTCATACGTGGTAAAACGCTTCTCGCAACGCTCGCATTCGCGGCGGCGGCGAATCGAGTCGGCCTCTTTGCTTTCGCGGGAATCGACAACACGGTCTTGCGTAAATCCACAATAAGGACACTTCATCGGTATGTTTCGATTTTAACAACCGAAGCGCGGAAACCCTATTCTGCGCCGCGCTGTTATAGCTGTACCCTCCGCAGTCGAAGAGCATTGCTGATCACAGACACGGAGCTCAGCATCATGGCGGCGCTGGCGATCACCGGACTGAGCAGCAAGCCGAAAAACGGATACAGCACGCCGGCGGCAATGGGAATCCCAAGGGTGTTATAGAGAAACGCAAACCACAGGTTCTGACGAATGTTGCGCGTGGTGGCGCGGCTCAGATTGCGCGCCCGGACCAGTCCCTGAAGATCGCCGCGCACCAGCACAATGCCGGCTGTCTGGATGGCCACATCCGTGCCGCTGCCCATGGCAATGCCGACGTCGGCCGCAGCTAGCGCAGGCGCGTCGTTGATGCCGTCGCCCGCCATCGCGATGCGCCCATGCTTCCGCAGTCGCTCGATCGCTTCCGCTTTTTGCGCGGGCAGCACGCCGGCTTCCACCTGATCGATGCCCAGCTCGCGCGCGACGGCTTCGGCAGTCACGTGCGTGTCGCCGGTGATCATGACAATACGCAAGCCTTCTTTTTGAAGCTCCTGGATGGTCGCGCGCGCAGATGCTTTGACCGGATCGGAAACCGCCAGCACTGCCGCAACGACTCCATCGATGGCTATGTAGAGAACGGTAGCGCCTTGCTCGCCCAACGCACCGCCGCGAGCTTCCGCTTCTCCCAAGGCAACGCCGCGCTCGCGCATCAAGGCGAGATTGCCGACCAAAATGTTATGCCCATCGATGACGCCGGATGCACCTCTGCCAGGAACCGCCTGAAAATCTTCTGCCGAAGCCAGCCGCAATTGGCGCTCTTCCGCAGCCTGAACCAGCGAAGCAGCCAGAGGATGTTCACTTGACCTTTCCAGGCTGGCGGCCAGGCGCAGGATTTCGTTTTCGTCATGCGCCTGGGTTGGATCCATCAAAACAATTTGGGTCAGCTTCGGTTTGCCCTCTGTCAGCGTCCCGGTTTTGTCGAGCACCAGCGTCTTGACCTTCGCAAGAGTTTCCAGCGCCGCAGCGTTGCGCACCAGCACGCCGGCCTGTGCGCCGCGGCCCATCCCCACCATGATCGACATCGGTGTCGCCAGGCCCAGCGCGCACGGACAAGCAATGATCAGCACCGCCACTGCATTCACCAATGCATGCGTCAGGTGCGGAGCCGGTCCCCAGTGATACCAGCCGATGAAGGTGCCGATTGCGACCAGCACCACGATGGGAACAAACCAGCTGGAAACCGTGTCCGCCAGCCGCTGGATGGGCGCACGTGTGCGCTGCGCTTCGCCGACCATGCGGACGATCTGACTCAGAAACGTCGCGCTTCCCACGCGTTCGGCGCGCATCAGCAGACCGCCCGTACCGTTCATGGTTCCACCGGTAAGTGCGCTGCCCGCCGATTTTTCCACCGGAATCGGCTCGCCGGAAACCATGGACTCGTCGATGCTGCTGGTGCCTTCGACTGCTACGCCATCGACCGGTACGCGTTCGCCCGGACGTACGCGCAGCAGATTGCCAACCTGCACCAGTGCCAGCGGAATGTTTTTCTCCTTGCCATCTGATTCCACCAAATGGGCGGTCTTCGGCGCGAGATTCAACAGCGCTTTCAGCGCGGAATTTGTCCGGTTGCGTGCTCTCAGTTCCAACACCTGCCCCAGCAATACCAGCGTGGTAATGACCGCGGCTGGTTCAAAGTAAAGATGCAGAAATCCTTCTTCATCCCTTAGACCGGGCATCAGGCGATGGGATAAAAACAGCAGCACCACGCTGTAGAAATAGCTGACGCCCACGCCCAGCCCGATCAACGTGAACATGTTCAGGTGCAGCGTGCGGACGGATTTCCAGGCGCGATCCAGAAACGGCCACCCGCACCACAGCACCACCATGGACGCAAGGATCAGTTGCATCCATTCGACGAACGGGCTGGTCAGGATGGTGTCGAAGCGCTCATCCTGCAACAGGCTCAGGACCATTCGCACCACCAGGGGAATGGTAAGCACGACGGCCACGGCGAAGCGCCGGGTCATATCTTCGAGTTCCGGATTGGCATCTTTCACCGACACCACGCGCGGCTCCAGTGCCATGCCGCAAAGCGGGCAGTTCTCCGGCTTCGGCAGCACGATCTGCGGATGCATCGGGCAGGTATACTCGACAACTTCTGTAGACAGTGAATAGTGTGTCGGCTCTAACGCCATGCCGCAGATTGGACACGGCCCCGGATGCCGCTCATGGACCTCCGGGTCCATCGGGCAAATGTAATCCACCGTGGCAGGGTGAGCGGATTGGGCAACCGGTAGTTCGGCCTGCGTTTCGCTAGCTCCCCTGGCAACACTCTGGAATTTCTCCGCGCAAGATTTCGCGCAGAAGTAATATCTTCTGCCGTCCTTCTCGACCGTAGCCGCGGCGCGCGCCGGAACGACTTTCATTCCGCAGATAGGATCGGTTTCCGTCGGGGTGTAGAAGGAGGGATTGGCTCGAAATTTCTCTGTGCAGGATTCGCTGCAGAACAGGTAGGCTTTGCCGTCGTGATTTACCGTAGCCGTGGCCTTTCCAGCTGCGACCTGCATGCCGCAGACCGGATCGTTCACCACGCCCAACTGCGTCAGTTCGGCCATCTGGCATTCCTCCTGTGCGGAACGGGCGAGTCAAGTGAAGGAAGTACATTTGCTCAGGACGACAAGGTATTCAGCGTCCATCCTGTAGCCAGAGACGCTCCAAAATTGCAAAAGTTGCAAGTTCGGTTACACACTCGCGCTTATTGCGGCGGCTGGCCGCTATCCGGCTGGTTCTGTTTGTTGTCATTGCCCTTGAATACGCCGAAGACCTTGCCGAAGAATCCATGTTTCTTTTTCTGTGGCTGCGCTTCAGTCGGACTCTGCTCGCCGTTCGGTTGCTGCTGCGCGGGAATTTTCCCGCTGGGCGGCCGCGGCTGCACTACGTTCGCCGGGGCTGGAGCGATGATCGGTGGAGCGGATTTATTTCCACCCAGGCCAAACATTTTTTGAAAAATATTTCGCTGGTCGCCGTTGGGTTGATCGCAGGTTCCTGTCGGTTGCGTGCCATCAAGAAACGCGGCAGTGTAATCCTCCGGGCAGGACGCGTCGGCGATCAGGTTCGTCGTCTTGTCCAGCGTCACTTCGGTAATGCCGGCGGGCGGGTCGAAATATTGTGTGTCGGAGTATTGCGGCAGCTTCACCGCGTTCTTCATAAACTCCGTCCAGATGGGCAGCGCTGCCTGCGCGCCTTCCAGTTTCAGGTCGGTGTAGTCGTCGTTGCCGATCCAGACGACACAGAGCAGATTGCTGGTAAATCCGGCAAGCCAGGCGTCATGCTCCGTGCCGGTCTTGCCCGCGGCAGGCGCGGTGAATCCCAACCCGCGCACTCTCGCGGCGGTGCCGTGATTGATGACATCGCGCATCAGGCTCAATGTCAGGTAGGCCACGCGCGGATCCAGCACCGGCTTCGAGATCGGCGCAAAATCGTCCACTACGTCGCCGTCGGCGGTGCGTACCGAGGCGATCATATTGGGATCGATCTTGATGCCGTTGTTGGCGAAGATGGTGTAGGCGCCCGCCAGGTCGAGCGGCGAAGCGTCATAGGTGCCGATGGCGACCGAAGGCGTTGCCCGGGCTGAAGTAATCCCGGCCTGGTGAGCCAGCGCAACGACATTGTCGAGCCCAACCATCTGCGCCAGTTCGACGGTCGCGACGTTCTGCGACAGCATAAGTGCGGTTCGCGCTGTGATCATGCCCATCTGTTCATGCTTGTAGTTGTGCAGGGCATATTGCTTGGTGCCATTGTCGAAGTCGAAGGTTGTGTCGGCATCGTTCAACATGGTGACCGCGGTAAATACGCCCTGCTGGCCGGGCAGCGCCACTCCGGTCAAACTGCTGTTGAAACCCGCGGCGTAGACAAAGGGCTTGAATGCCGAGCCGGTTGGCCGTTGGCTCAGAGCGTGATCCAATTGGCTTGCGCCATAGTTGCGTCCGCCCACCAGCGCCAGCACTTGGCCGGTGTGCGGATCCATTGCGATCAGCGCAACCTGCGGATACGTGATGTGTTGTGTTGTCGCAACCAGCCCGTGCTTGGTGCGGCGCTCGTAGCGTCTGCGCACCATGTCGTCCACTTCCTTCATTCCATTTTCAATCGCGACCGTAGCCACGGTCTGCAGATCGGGATCGAGCGAAGTGTAGATGTGCAGGCCCTCGCCGTTGATGTCGCGGTCGCCATACCGCTGCGCCAGTTTTTCCCGCACCAGATCGACAAAATACGGAGCCTCGCGCTCATCCACGCTGAAAGGCGCCAGCGAGAGCGGCGTCGCCTTGGCCCGGCGTGCCTGATCGCGGGTGATGTCATGCGTCTCCACCATCGCATCGAGCACTATGTTGCGCCGGGCAATCGCGCGCGACGAATGTTTGTACGGCGATAGCCGGCTCGGCCCCTGGATGATGCCGGCCAGCAGCGCGCACTCCGGCAGCGTCAGGTCGCGGATATTCTTGCCGAAGTAAGCCTGCGCCGCCTCACCAAAGCCGTTGATGGCGAAGCTGCCGCGCTGGCCAAGCGGGACCTCATTGGCATAAATCGTGAAAATCTGTTTCTTCGTGTAGTGATTTTCCAGCTGAAAGGCGATGGCGGTCTGGATAACTTTCCGTCTCCACTGTTTTTCCGGAGACAGAAAGAAAAGCCGCGCCACCTGCATGGTCAGCGTCGAGCTGCCCTGGCTGTATCGCCGCGACCGCAGATCGGCAAAAACGGCGCCAAAGACGCGAGTGTAATCCACTGCGCCATGTTCAAAGAAGCGCCGGTCCTCGATCGAGGTAACCGCGGGCATCAGATACTTTGGCAGTTCGTCGTAGGTCACCAGCCGCCGCTTGCCGCGGTCCTTGTCGGAGAGCCCGGTGATCAGCTCCGGCTCCAATTCATACGCGCTCAATTGCTGACCATCGTCGGCCTTGATCGCGGTTACAACGCCCCTCGACGTATAGACGGTAGCGCCATCGGGCGCGTGATAGGACTGCGGCCCCGGCTGGATGTGAATGCTGCTCTCTTCCGTCGAAAAAGTTCCAATCTGCGAAGGGTGCGACGTCCCCACCCTGCTGTAGCCGGCGAACATCAGGTCGTTGGCAATCTGCTCCACGCTGTACTTCTGCTTCGGCCGCACTTCGCGTGGCGCTGCGTAGATTTTTGCCGTGTTGGCAAACAGCGGCTGGCGCAGCCGCTGGGCCACGACATTTTCATACGCGTGATAGTAGTACGCGAAGACCAGACCGCAGATCGCAAAGAAGACCAGCACGCAGGCCGCGATGCCAAGCAGCGCCTTCATCTTCCAGTCCATGCCGGAGTAACCGCGCTTGCCTCCGCCAGAGCTGCGCGTTCGGCGAACGGTTCCAGCGCCTGCTCCACTGCCGCGATTCTCGCGCGCCCTCGCGGTTGTCCGTGTTGCCGTGCGCGGAGTGCTGCGCGGGCCTTTTTCGTCTGCTGCCATGAATCCTCTCGACCTGCTATGCCAACTCTATCGATTACGCCCGTGCCGCCTACGCCCGTGCCGCCGGCGTTGCCGCCCCTTAGGTTGCCGCCCCTGGGGTTGCCGTATGGACGCGTTCGCGCACCAGCGCCGCCGCCTGATCGATCGGCACGTCCTCGCTGGCTCTCGTCGCGCGGGTCACCAGTTCAACGCCGCCTTCCGCCGCTTTTTTCCCGACATTGATGCGGAAGGGAATCCCGATCAGGTCGGCGTCTTTGAATTTGACGCCGGCGCGCTCCTCTCGGTCATCCAGCAGCACATCGAGGCCGGCTTTTTCGAGTTCCACGGCAATCTTCTCTCCCGCCTCTTTCAGTGCCGCATCGCCGACATTGGTGATTGTGACCACTACGTCGAAGGGCGCGATCGCAGGCGGCAGCGCAAAGCCGTTTTCGTCGAAGCTCTGCTCCACGCACGCCGTCAGAATGCGTTCGATCCCGATGCCGTAGCTGCCCATGATCGGTGTGACTTCTTTTCCATTGGGGTCAAGCACGCGCGCCCCCATACTTTCGGAATACTTGTATCCCAGCTTGAAGATGTGGCCGACTTCAACCGCCTTGGCCACGCGCAGCGGCGCGCCGCATTCCGGACAGCCTTCGCCCTCGTTCACATTGCGGACGCTGGCCGCAACTGTCCAGGCAAAATCGCGCGCGGGAGTTACATTGCGCTGGTGGTAATCCAGCTTGTTCGCGCCGCAGATCATGTTCCTCCGTGTCTCGAGCGCATGGTCCAGCACGACGATCATCTTGAGCCGGTTCGCCGTAGCCCAGAACTGCTGTGTCCGCATCGGCTGGAAGCCATTGCTCTGCAGCTCCGCCATCAAATTCGGCTCCGCAATCTGCTTCAGGCCAATCGGGCCGAGAAAGCCGCCAGGAGCATTAAAATAAATCGCGAGTTCTTCCGGCAGCATGGCGCGCAGTTGACCGGCGCGCAGCAGGCCCAGCAGCTTCGTCTCGTTCACGCTGTGGTCGCCGCGCAGAAATACCGCCACCGGCACCCACACGGACTGGCCCGCGGCATCGCGTTTTTCCGCCATGTAGGCGACGCACTTGATGTCCTGCGAGGCTTCGACCTTCAAAAACGCCGTCACGTCGGCAATTGCGCCCATGCCCGGCGTGTGCACCAGTTCCGGCTTTTCCTCGCCGGGCAAATCTTCGACCGGTGCGAGCTGCGAATTTGCCTTCTCCACGTTGGCCGCGTAACCGCATTGGGCGCAGCTGGCAATCAGGTCCTCGCCCGCTTCCGTATAGACCATGAATTCCTGCGATTTTGAACCGCCCATCGCGCCCGAGTCCGCATCGACGGCGACAAACTGCAATCCGCAGCGGGAGAAAATCCGCCGATAAACCGCATCGTGTTTCTGATAGCTGGCGTCGAGTCCGGCAGCGTCGATGTCGAAAGAATACGCGTCCTTCATAATGAACTGCCGCACCCGCAGCAGACCCGACTTTGGCCGCGGCTCATCGCGGAACTTGGTCTGGATCTGGTACCAGATCTGCGGCAGCTGCTTATAGCTGCGCAGTTCCTTACGGGCGATTTCGGTCATCACCTCTTCATGGGTGAAGCCCAGGCACAGGTCCGCGCCTTTGCGGTCTTTCAGGCGGAACATATTGTCACCGATGGCCGTCCACCGGCCGCTCTGTTCCCAAAGATCGCGCGGCAACAGCGAGGGCAGCAGAAATTCCTGCCCGATCGTATCCATTTCCTCGCGCACTATGGCGACGATCTTGTTGATCGAGCGCTGGCCGAGGAATAGATAGCTGTAGATACCCGCTCCCAGCTGGCGGATATATCCGGCGCGAACCAGAAATTTATGACTGGCGACCTCGGCATCCGCCGGGGCCTCACGAAGGGTAGGAAGAAATAACTGCGACCAGCGACGCATCGTATCAGTAGGTATCCTTAGCAGGCTGAAAACCCAATTCTACTTGTTTCTGTGTCCGATCCGAAAAAGCACTGTAAGCGACTCCAATCATGCAGTTGGCGAAACTTTTTATTGCGGGAATGCGTCCATGCTGCAACACCAGATTAAAAGACGCTTTTTGATCTGACCATCTGATCCCAAAGAAATTGAATTCCGGAGGTGTGGACTGCCTGCGGTAGACCCTCAAATCAATGTATGGCCCAACTTTTTTATTGTCGGTGCAGCGAAATGCGGCACCACGTCTCTCTATGCTTATTTGAAGCAGCATCCAAAGGTCTTTCTTCCAACCGTAAAAGAACCTCATTTTTTTGCCAGGTTCCAGCCGGCCCCGGAAATGGCGCGTGCCGCAAACTACATTGCGGACCTTGAGGAATATCAGCGTCTATATAAGTCAGCCGGCGGATTCCTGGCGATTGGAGATGCAAGTCCCTCGTATCTTTGGGATGAAAATGCTCCGCAACGAATCCATGAGGTCTGCCCGCGAGCAAAAATCATTGTCATTCTGCGCGATCCTGTAGTTCGAGCCTATTCTCATTACCTGATGGATTTGCTTGCCGGTCTTGAACATTTGCCTTTCGCGGAGGCGGTGCGGCAAGACTATGCTCGCAAGGATAAGGGCTGGTGGATTTCGCACCTCTACGTTGAAACCGGGCTATACCACGACTGTGTGCTCCGTTATCTCGATATCTTTGGAAGCGATCAGGTCATGGTCCTGCTCATCGATGAATTGACGAGAAACCCGCAGGAATTGTTTTCCAGAGTAGCCGGCCATATTGGCGTCGACCCGCGGCCTTTCCATACCATGAGACTTTCGCGCCCGCACAATATCTTCAAGATGCCGCTGTCTAGAACTGTGTATCGTCTGGCTACCAGGCCGATTGCCACCCGATTGCGCAGTAAACTTTTACCGGCTCCGGTGAATTCATGGCTGCGCAATAGCTCTTTGCTATTCAACAAGAAGAAGCCCCCATTGGATGGAGAGTCTCGCCAGTTTCTTCAGGAAATTTTCGATCCCGATATATCCCGTCTGGAAGGCCTGCTGAAACGCGATCTGCGAGAACTGCGGGGATCCTGGATCTAGCGAATCGTCCGACGCCCTCCACGCGGCCATCTTTAGAACTGGTGCGAGCCCTAGAAATACAGCTGTTTTCATCCATTTGTAACCATGTTTCTCCGGCGCTCGTCTAACGTTATGGGGATGAGAGATGAAGCCCTGACGATTGAAACAGTTCCCGGCTCCCGCGAGGAGGCGGTAGTGCTGCGCCTCAAAGGCCCGCTGACCATCAGAACGCTGTTCCCGCTGCAGGACGAACTGCGCGCCCAGACTGCACAGCGGATCATCCTCGATCTAACGGAAGTGCCGTACATCGATTCCGCTGGCCTCGGCACCATCCTGATGGGTCATGTCTCGGCGGAAAAGAACGCCCGCCGGATGGTACTGACCGGCGTCAGCGAGCGCGTCATGAGCCTGATCCGCATGACCCGGGTAGATACCATCCTGACAACATTCCCCACTGTCGAAGCCGCCGAACAAAGCCTGTAATTCAGGTTTGCGAAGAAGCCACCTGGATTTTCAGGGTCGGTGCTGCATGCTCAGGAACAGGCGGAAGTGTTTCGAATTCGCCAGACGAGATACGGGAGTACCGTGAGCGAGAAAATCGTCAGGGCATACAGCAGGTGGCCGTAGAAATCCTGCATGGAAGAACTAGCGGCGAAGCCCATGCGGATATGTCCGAGTCTGCTCGCAATCGACGTCCGGCTAGCATATACCTGATTCATTCCTCCCACCACCGCGATCGGAATCAACCCGAGAATTGGCCAGGCTGCCTTGACCCTTTGGCGGACGGCGACGAGTGCGATTCCCCATCCGACAAGGAGCGGCGCGGCAAAGTAGTAGAACTTGTCAGCCTGGAAATAGATGTTCTGGAGGCCATAGATCGGACCCGGGATTGGGTGGAAGGGCGTATCGGCTTCCGGAAGAAAAATATTCCAGCCCGCCCATAAGAGAAAACAGGCAACGAAGTAAGCTACTGCCAGAAGAAAAACAGGGCCAAAGCCGAATGCTGCCCAGGGTGCCCGGACACACCATGCTTGAAACTCGCGCCGCTCGATCATGGCCGTAGCGAGATCCTCCATGCTGCCCAGGCGGGCAAGCGCCGCGGATTTTGCATCTGCCGGGCTGCGGCCTGTTAATTTTTCTTCTGCTGTCAGGTCGGCCAAATGATCGGCAAGTTCGCGCACATAACGGCGTACATGACGTGGAGCGACGCCGGCCCGCAGCAGGCGTTCGCGTAATTCATGGAATGGCTTCGACATGTTTCCCTCCTGCAAGCATGGCCTGGATGGCGGCTGCCAGACTGGTCCAGGTTTTCCTGAGATCGGCCAATCGGCGGGCTCCGGCGCGGGTTACGGAATAATAGATACGGGTGCGGCCGTTGACCGTCCTGCGCTGCGACTTGAGCGCCCCAACGCGTTCGAGCGCGTGCAGTACCGGATAGACGACGCCTTCGCCGATCGCGACCACGGCACCGGTGCGGCTGCGAATGGCTTGAACGATTTCATAGCCGTACATTTCCCCATGCTGCAGCAGTTGGAGAATCAGAAGTTCGGGAACGCCGTTCATGAAGTTCGGATTGGTTTCGCGCGGAGCCATCGAAGACAGCATACCTTTAGGTTCAAGGTATGGCAAGCGAAATACTATGCAGTTTGTGAGAGAACATGCCCGGGGTATATGACGCCGCTGTCATTTGTGTGCTGGCGATTCACCTGGCGTGGATTCTTTGGGTGATCTTTGGCGCCTTGTGGACGCGCGGGCGGCCCTGGCTGACAGCGTTCCATCTCGCGTCGCTGGTCTGGGGAATCGTCGTCGAGACTTGCCCGTGGCCCTGTCCGCTCACCATGGCGGAGCAGTTTTTTCAGCGCCGGGCGGGGATGGCTCCCTACCGCGGTAGCTTCCTGCTCCACTACCTGGGCGCAATCGTTTATCCCGACCTGCCGGTTGAACTGCTGACGATCTGCGGAGTGATCGTCTGCGCCGTGAACCTGGCGATTTATGGCAGGCGATTCTGGATTTGGCGGTATCGTTCGTGAGTCGTTCTCATTGATGGCTTAGAGAAAACCCGGGTGAGCTGTGCGGGAGCCACGCTGTCAAGAAAAGTATTTCCGGCCGCGGTGTTGATATCTTTCGAGGGAATTTGCGCTAAGGCGCCTTTTTGCAAGGATATGGAGCAAGCAGTGGCTGTGAGCGGTCTCGAAAAGGGTACTATTGCCCATAGTTTATCGAAGGGTCAAACACAGATGAAGCGACGCAGATTTCTCGAGATAACAGGCATCGCGGCCATGGCACTCGTGTATGAACCATTGCACGCAGGAGCGCTGAAAGAGTTTGGAACGCCGATGCCGGAATTTCCGGATGCAAACCTTAAATGGAAACGAACATGGGATGCGGCGCTGGCGACGCTCTCTGGCAACGTGAAGCTGTTATCCACCTATAACCGTCCGGTGCTGATTGAAGGCGCAGAGTATCGGGGAGTCTGGCTGGAGTGCGCACCCATGGAAGCGCTGGTGTATGCGAATCTTGCAGAATTTGTGCCTCACGTTGAAGGCAAACCGACCCCGACTGAGATTGCGCGCGCGAATCACGCCGCTTTTTTCGCGCTACAGCACGAGGACGGTCAATTGCCTGCATATATATGGACGGACGAGGTTGGCTACGGCCAGATCCAGATGGTAGTGCCGGTGGCCGCGACCGCTTGGGAATTGGTGCAGCTGACTAAAGACGAGGAGTTGCTGAAAACGGCATACGCAGCATACAGCCGCTGGGATGCATGGCTGAAACGGTATCGCAATACCCGCAAAACCGGGCTGGTTGAGGGCTTTTGCACCTATGACACGGGGATGGACAACAGTCCGCGTTGGGTGGGAATGCCGAATAGTTGTCCGGACGGCGACGCACGGAAATGTCCTCCGGTGGCGTCGCTTCCTCGGCTATGTCCGGACCTCTCGGCCACAGTCTATGGCGGTCGAATCGCGCTGGCGGCAATGGCGCAGGCAATGGGGCGAAAGAACGAAGCAGACCAGTGGCTTCAGGATGCGGAGACCATCCGGCAGCTGATCATTAAAAAGCTTTACTGCGCGGAAGATGCGGCATTCTACGATCTGGATGCGCAGGGGAAATTTGTGCGAGTGCGGTCTGACCTGATCTCGCGTGTGATGGGTGAACACGTGCTCAAGCTCGAGGTCGCATCGGAGCGGAAAATCTTCGATGACGTGTGGACGCGGCAGTTGCACAATCCAAATGCATTCTGGGCGCCGTTTCCCTTCACCTCAGTAGCAATGAATGATCCTCTGTATGTCCGTTCCATTCCTGCGAATAGTTGGGGCGGAGCGACACAGGCACTGACAGCGCTACGGGCCACCCGCTGGATGGAACATTACGGAAAGCAGCAGGAGTTCAGGCACCTTATGCAGCAGTGGGTTGCGGGAATCAACGCGTCTGGAAAATCAACCGGAGAATTTTGGGCGCAGATGAATCCGATGACGGGACAATTCACTCGCAAGGGCGCGGAGAGCGGATACTCTCCCACTGCATTGGTATATCTGGATTTTGTCAGGCGTCTGCAATCTCACTCCATCTGATAGGTAGTTCTAGGCGGTGTACCTGCGGATTCAGACTGGCCCATTGCCGATGGCATAGAGAAAGAAATGATTTGCACACGCGGGAATCATTCGATATAAACTTGTCGCGGAATGCTTCTCCTGCCAAGGAGGAGAATTCGTACCGGGTTTTCCGCAGCTCGAAGGGCAGCCGAAGGCATCTCGAATCTGATAGAGTCTTGCGAAAGGGGTAAACAATGGAACAGGAAATCACCTGGTTGCGGGCACTGGCGGCGGGGTCGCTGGTTGCCGGAGCGGCATTGTTGCTGACCGGACGGAAGAAAGCGGCGTTGACGGCTTCAGGCCTGGGCGCGGCGGTCATTCTGGCGGAAGATCCAGATGCGATGAAGGAACTATGGCACGCGGTTCCCAATTATCTGCAGGATGGACACGAGCTGCTGGGCCGGCTGGAAGGCGTGCTCGACGGAATCTCGGAACAGAGCGGCCGGGTGCGGCAGCTGGTTCGCCGCGCGTAACAAAATCTGAATCTGCGTGGATTTCGCCCACGCGATTCTCATTGCCGCGAACGCTGGCCAATCGACGCCGGCTTAGTGAACTGTCCGTTGGATTAGCGGCTTTTGCTACCGAGGCTCGCGAACATTCTCTTCATTTCTGAGGAAAACCCAGGTGAGCTTTCCACCCCATCACACGCGCACCTGGGCACCATTCTTCTCCGAGTAATGCATATTCCTAAAAAATTTTGTTAATCAGGTCGTCGCCGAGGCCGAATCCCAGGCCCATGGTCATGGCACGCCCGAATCCCGATTGGAGAAATCCTCCCAGTCCGCCTTGCTGCGGCTGCGCGGGCTGCAGGTAGCCCGGTTGCGCTAAACCTGCCTGCGGATATCCGGGTTGCGCATAGCCGGGCTGAGTAGCGTAGCCCGCGCTGTACGCCTGTTCCTGATTGGCGACGAAGCCGTGAATCGCCTGCAAAAGGCTGGCCGTCTGCTGTTGCTGCGACTGAATGGCAAGAGCGATCTCCTTGAGATCGAGCACCCACTCGCGCGCCTGCTGATTGCCGCCGGCCGCTTCGCTCTGCAGCTTGGCGGCGAGATCTTTCAACTCCTGAACCACCTGTTGCGACGCGTTTTGCAGCTGCGCATATTGCTGATCGATTGTCTGAACGTCCATTCGGTTTCCTTCCGTGTTGCGCTCTGCCTCTAATTTTAGCCGTGGACGGGGAAGAGAGTCACGGCGTGCACAGACCCGCTATCGCGCAACATTTTGTAATGGTAGAGGTGCGATACTGGGAACGAAATCGGCGGCTTGTGTGACGCCGGGCGCATCCAAGAAAATACACGGTGCAGAACAAAATTCACAATCAAAGAGAGTGCGATCCAATGGAATTTCGCAGTACGCTTCCGGCAAGACTTGAGCAGGATTTTTCCGCCGCTGCGGCGGACTGGCGCAATGGAAAAATCGAACGCCTGTGGGCGCGCGACGCGTCGTTGTGGACGAATACCGACGAGGCGAAGTGGCTGGGCTGGCTGGATATTGTCGAGCGCCAGCAAAAGGATCTGGGCGCGTTTCGCGCGCTGGCCCAGGATATTCAGCAGGCTGGCTTCGAATACGCGCTGCTGCTCGGCATGGGCGGATCGAGCCTGTGTCCGGAGGTGCTGGCGGAAACTTTCGGCAAGCAGGATGGCTTTCCCCGGCTGTCGATCGTCGACTCCACCGACCCGGCGCAGGTGCGCGCGGCGGAGCAAAGTGTCGACCTGAAAAAAACCGTCATCATCGTATCGAGCAAATCCGGGTCGACGCTGGAGCCGAACATCCTGAAGCAGTATTTTTTTGCGCGCATGAAAGAGGCAGTCGGCAGTGACGCGGGCAAGCATTTTATTGCCGTCACCGATCCCGGCTCCCACATGGAGCAGGTGGCCAAGGCCGATGGATTCCGCCACATTTTCTACGGCGATCCGCAGATTGGCGGGCGCTACTCCGCGCTGTCCAATTTCGGCATGGTGCCGGCAGCGGTGATGGGGCTCGACGTGGAAAAGCTGCTGGCCAAGGCGAAAACCGCGGTCGATGTGTGCCGCTCGACGGACATCAAGAAGAACGTTGGCGTGGAACTGGGTTTAATCTTGGGCACCGCCGCGAATGCCGGGCATGACAAGATCACATTTTTTACTTCGCCCGCAATCTACGACATGGGCGCGTGGTTTGAGCAGTTGATTGCCGAGTCGACGGGCAAGCAGGGAAAGGGAATTACGCCGGTCGATCTGGAAGAGATTGCCGCGGCAGACCATTATGGCGACGACCGTATCTTCGCTTATGTGCGGCTGGAAGGCGCGGACAATGCGCATCTCGATGCCGGCGTTGAAAAGCTGGAGAAATCCGGGCAGCCGGTAGTGCGTCTGGCGATGCGCGATGTGTACGATGCCGCGGCCCAGTTTTTTACCTGGGAGATTGCGACGGCGGTTGCGGGTTCGGTGATCGGGATCGACGCGTTCAACCAGCCAGATGTGGAAGCTGCCAAGATTGAAGCGCGGCGGCTGACCGACGAATATGACAAGACCGGCAAGCTGCCCCAGCAGACGCCGATCTTCGACGATGGGCAGATCAAGTTGTTCGCCGACGCGCCCTACGCGGCGGTACTCAACGGCGGACAGGATGTGGGGACGCCGACTCTTGTCGGCTATCTGCGGGCGCACCTGGCGCAGCTGAAACCGGGAGATTATTTTGCCGCGTTGGGATTCATCCAGCGCGACCGGGAACATGAAAAAACTCTGCAGGAATTGCGCCATGCCGTGCGCGATAAAAAACACGTAGCGACCTGCCTGGGATTCGGTCCGCGCTTTCTGCACTCCACCGGACAGGATTACAAGGGCGGGCCGAATACCGGAGTGTTCCTTCAGGTGACCGCCGATCACGCTCAGGATCTGGCGATTCCAGACCAGAAATATACCTTCGGCGTGGTGATCGATGCCCAGGCTGCCGGAGATTTAGCGGTGTTGCAGCAGCGTGGACGACGGGCCTTGCGAGCGCATCTGGGTAAGGATGTCGAGGCTGGATTGAAGCAATTGCGCGATGCGATGGAGAAGGCGCTGGCGTAGCGCAGAAGCTTTCCTAATGGCGCTGCGACTCCAGCACGTCGACTCGTTCGCTCAGAGCGGCGGTGACGCGCATATTCGTCAATTCTGCTTGTGCCTTCGATTCGGAAATGGCTGCCATGAGAGCCTTGAATTGAGCATCGTTCTTCTGATCGAGCGCGGCGAATTGAACCTCCATCTGTTTTTCAAATGAGGTAAGACGAACTTTCAATTCGCGCACCTCGGGCGCGATAACATCCTGCACCAACTGTTGAAGACTCTGAAGTATGTTTTCTGTCATGGTCTAGCTTCTCCCCCCATCCTAGCTGGAAACCTCAATTTTTCTAATAGCTTTTCTATATCTAAATTCCCAGCATAAGGAAAAAAGAAACACGGGCAGCTTCAGGTCTACTTCGCATCTAAAGAATGAGAGGAGAAATCTATGGGACAGCAGGAAAATATTGCAGTGCAGAAGAACATGGGGCAGGCGATCAACAGCGGAAGTCTTGAGGACCTGAAGCTCGCCTTCGCCGAGAATGTAAAAGACCATGATCCCGCGCCGGGTCAAGCCCCCGGGCCGGAAGGATTTATTGAATTCTTTCGAAAATTTCGCGGCGCATTCCCCGACCTTACCGTCGCCGTCGATCACATGGTTGCCGATGAGGAGAATGTCGCTATTGCGTACACCATTACAGGCACCCACAAAGGTACATTTCAGGGCATCGCGCCTACGGGAAAAAAGATTCATGTGCGCGGCGTGCAGATTGCCCGCTTCGAGCGCGGGAAGATTGTTGAGCGGTGGGGAAGCTCCGATGAACTCGGAATGTTGAAGCAGCTGGGCGCCCAAGTAGAAACGAACGAGGTGGCAAAGGCCTCCTGAACTTGCGCCGAAGGCCCTATAGTCCCGCCAGGATTCGTGCACGCTGAAAGATTTCCTGAAACATCGCGCGCGTAAGCAATCCTGTATTGGTGTTCTGCAGCGACGGATGGTAGGTCGCCAGAATATGCTGCCCATCCGGCATGGCATATTCGGCTCCGTGTGCAAAGGCAAGTCCCTTGCGGCTGGCGATCTTTCCGGTTCGCAGAAGATGTGCAACGTAGCTGTCGAAGCCAATCTTTCCCAGGCAGACGACCACGCGCAAATTACGCAGAAGAGCGATTTCTTCATCGAGAAACGGCGCGCAGTTTTTTATTTCTGTGGGCAGGGGTTTGTTGCCGGGCGGCGCGCAGCGAATGGCCGAGGTGATCCAGAGGCCGCGCAACTGCATGCCGTCGTCACGGGAATGCGCCAGCGGTTGCGAGGCGAATCCCGTGGCGTGCAGCACGGGATATAAAAAATTTCCCGAGCCATCGCCGGTGAAGGGTCTTCCGGTGCGGTTCGATCCATGCGCTCCTGGAGCGAGGCCAAGAGCCAGCACCCGCGCCTCCGGATCGCCGAAAGAAGGCACTGGCTTGCCCCAGTATTCCCAGTCCGCATAGGCTCGTTTGCGGGTGCGGGAGATCTCCGCGCAATATGTTCGTAGGCGCGGGCAAAGTTCGCAGGCGATGATGCGGGAAGCGAGATCTGCGTGCGCTGGATGGTTGCAAGCCATATTGAAATTGTACGGTTTTGCAGAAAGTGTATTTGCGTTTTCGAGTACCTCGGTGCGCGTAGAATTGAGCGTGGTTCCGGGCGGCGTTTTTCCAGATGGTCAACACGAGAGATGAATGGGGACTGAATTCAGAATGATGAGTTTCAAGCGACTGGCGCTGATAAATTTGGTATCTGTAGCTGTGATGGGCATAAACATTGGCTGCAAATCGCACGCTCCCGCGCCTCCGCCGTCGCCGACAGCGGCCGCTTCCGCGAACCTGCCGCAAGTCGGCGGGCAGAAGGCGATCGAGCTGCGCCGCCTGCAAAGCGGTACCGGTGCGAAGCCGGAATTTCTGAGCGTCACGCTTTTTCCCGGGCGCGGAATGAACATGTTCCAGCTGACGGCATATCTGCCGGGCAAGGGAGAGGTGCCACTGCTGGCTTCTCCGTCTCTGACAGACGCTGCCGCAATCCTGAACGACGGCCCGGAGGACATGCACGGCAACAAAAGCTTTTCCATGGGAGGAGCGTTTCTTTTTCCTTTCGCAAATCGCATCCTGGGCCCGGTCACAGTAGATAAGAAAACTGGCATTCACCATCTGACGGCGAAGTGGCAGGGACGCACGGTGCGGATGGTTGCCAACTGGCACGGCAAGCTGCCCGGTGCTCCGTGGCAGGCCATGCACGGCGATATGCTGGCGGCAAAGGCGGCCAACGTCGAGGTGAAGTCCGATCCGGACAACAGCCAGGCTACGGCGACGTACGATCTGCCAGCCAATGGCGAATGGTTTTCCGACAACCAGGTGAAGGTGAATATCGCGCTCAACGGCGACACGGTGACTGCAACCATTACGGCAACCAACACCGGCAAAGAACCTGAGCCGGTCGGCATCGGCTGGCATCCCTATTTCCAGTTGCCCAGCGGGGTCCGCGCCAACGCTCGGCTGCACATTCCTGCGTCCATGCGGGCGGAAGTAAACAACTACGACGATGTGTTCCCGACCGGCAAGCTGATGCCGGTGATGGGAACGCCATACGATTTCAACGCGGCAGAAGGCGCTCCACTGCCCGATGTGCTGGTCGATGATTCGTTCCTCGATCTCAAGCGCGATGCGAATGGCTATGCGGTGGCGGAAATTCGCGACCTGGGAACGAACTATGGGATGCGGGTGACAGCCATGACGCCGAAGATTCGCGCCTTCCAGGCATATTCGCCGGTAGACAAATCGTTCGTTGCGCTGGAACCGCAATTCAACTACGGCGATCCGTTTGGCCAGCAATGGCACGGACAGGATACCGGCATGGTAACCCTGCAGCCGGGAGAATCGGTGACATGGAAGGTGCAGCTGCAACTCTTTCAGCCGTCGAATGAATTAATGGGGAATCCGCCGCATCCTCAGGTGCAGTAAACAAAGTGGGGCGGCACCAAAAAATCGATCATGCCTGTGAAGGCCCACCTGGGATGGCTTTATACCTTGTAGCTGGGTGAAGAATTCGTTCCTCGCGGGCACACAGAAAATGCGAGCGCATCGAGTAACAATTCAATCCCCGACAATTAGCTCCCCGGGCAAAATGGGGCGGGTTCGCGGGAGCGCTCCGCGATAGGCCGCCAGACCCATCAGCAGCAGCGCGCCGGCAAAGACAATCAACTTCACAACACTGGCGGCGTGGGTCGGCGGCAAAGCCTTCCATAACGCCAGCAGCAACGCCTGCGCCACGGTCGCCGTCCAGACCGAGCCGTAGAAGTATCGCCGCTCGGTGCCTTCGCCCTGGGTAGAGCGTTTCACGCGCGGCAGCACGCCCGCCGCGCCCAGCAGTAGAATCGTCGCGAACAACGGCAGATAGGTATAACGATAAATCTGCTGCATGTACCAGATTCCAGTGATGGCGGCGACCAGCAACCCGGTCAGATTTAACAATGCGAAACTGAGCGCCGCATTCCACGCGAAGGTGTAGCAAACCCGCCGGTAGAGCGGGTTCGGCCTGTCCTCATCGAAGCGCAGGATGTAAGGACGCGGTTCCACTCCAGGCAGCCGCCCGCGCAGGCCGGCGATACCTGTTCCGGCCAGTACCGCTGCCAGCCACGCCAGGTTGCGCGGACCAAACCCATGCGCGAACAAGGTGAACGTCAGCGGTCCCGGCGCCAGAAAAAACACCCAGATCCATATGGGCCAGTGCGCCAGCCGGTAGAGCCGCGTATTGCGTTCCCGGATCTTTCGGGCCTGGGCATATTCCACCTTCCCGCTGTACCGCATACGCGTGAGTCTCGCAGAGTCGCCGCGAGCGCGTCAATCAACCTGGGAGCGATCGTACCCGGGTTAGCCTGCCACTTCACTGGCGCTTCTTTTTGTTGCCTGCAAATTTGCTTTCTTCGGTTTGACCGGGCATTCGGAACACCCTACCATACACATAGGAAGATCGCACCTCTTGTCCTGACATGCAGCGGTTTTTATGGCTGCCTTCTTGGGCTTTTGGGGGCGGAACGCTCATCTTTGGAAGGCATAAGCCCTTTGAGTTCCACGGAAGAATCTGTCGCACCCTCGCCCATCGATGACGGCGCTTCTCAGGAAGCCGCCGTTCAGGAACAACCGCACAACCATGCCGATGATCCCGAGCATCAGCACGATCATTCGGAAATTGGGCATAGTCATGGGCCTACGCTGAACCCGGAATGCACGCGCCAGGTCGAGGTGGAAGTTCCGGCCGAAGAAGTCAGCCGCGCCTTTACGCGCGTGGTCAAGCAGTATCGCCGCCAGGCGCGCATCTCCGGTTTTCGCGCGGGGAAGGTGCCGGAGACGGTGATCCGCAGAAAATTTGCGGATGCGATTCGCCAGGATGTGCTGGAAGAAATTCTTCCAACGCAGTTTCGTGCAGCGATCGAGAAGCAGGGCGTGCAGCCGGTTTCGCAGCCGCAGGTGACCAGTCTTCATCTGGCTGATGGTGAGCCTATGCGCTTTCAAGCCGCGTTTGAAGCGCTGCCAGTAATCGATGTCGCGGGATACGACCAGGTGAAAGTGGAGCGGCCGGACACGAATTTGTCAGACGCCGAATTTGATGCCGAGCTGAACCGCATTCGCGACTCGCATTCCACGATGGAGCCGGTTGAGGAAGATCGTCCGCTGGTAGATGGGGATTTTGCGCAGATTCAATTTACTGGTTTGATCCACGACGACGCGCCCGCGGGTACCGAAGGCGAAGCGGCGCCGAAGCCGATCGAAGGCGACGATGCCACGGTCGAAGTCGGCGGTGCGAATACTGTCGACGCCTTCACACAGGCGCTGCGCGGTGCAAAAAAAGGCCAGCAGATGCAATTTTCTGTTACCTATCCGGCGGACTTCAGCGAGCAGCAACTGTCAGGTAAGACCGTAGCCTATGACATCGAAGTGAAGGCGATCCGCAAAAAGATTCTGCCGGAGCTGGATGATGCCTTCGCCAGGCAGATGGGTGAGTACGAGACGCTGGACGTCTTTAAGGAGAAGCTGCGCGAGCACATGGCGAACGACAAGCGCCGCCAAGTTGAGTCCGAGGCCAAGGACAAGATGCTGGCCGATTTCGTCGCGCGCTTTCAATTCCCGGTGCCGGAATCGTTATTGCAACAGCAGATCGACGCGCGGCTGGATCGCGGGCTACGCGCATTGGCCCAGCAGGGAATGACGACTGAGCAGATGCGGCAGCTGGATTTTGCCCGTCTGCGCGGGGCGCAACGCGACTCGGCATTGAATGAAGTCAAGAGTTCGCTCATCCTCGACCGCATTGCGGATACGGAAAACGTGCAGGTGAGCGACGAGGAGTTTGAGGCGCAGTTGCAGCTGTTGTCGTATCAGGCACGGGAACCGCTTGAAAGCCTGCGGAAGCGTTTGACGGATGATGGCGGGCTCGCTAGAATCCGAGAACAACTCCGTAGAGAGAAAACAGTGAACCAGCTCTTCGAGCGGCTGGCGGCGTAACCTTCGTCCGTCAGGCTGGAAGAGCCAAACAGGCAGGTACAGGGACATTCGAATATGGGTTTAGTTCCAATGGTGGTGGAGCAGACGAGCCGGGGCGAACGCGCCTACGACATCTATTCCCGTCTGCTGCGCGACAACATTATTTTTCTCGGTACGCCAATCGACGACCAGATTGCCAACCTGATCATCGCACAGATGCTGTTTCTCTCCGGCGAAGATCCGGACAAGGATTTGCAGCTCTACATCAATTCGCCGGGCGGATCGATTTCCGCCGGCCTCGCGATCTACGACACCATGCAGTTCATCAAAAACGATGTCGTGACTTATTGCATTGGTCAGGCGGCCAGCATGGGAGCGTTTCTGTTGATGTCCGGCACCAAGGGTAAGCGGTTTGCGCTGCCCAATTCGCGCATCCTGATCCATCAGCCCTCCATGGGCGGGCTGTCGGGCCAGGCAACGGATATTGACATTCACGCGCGTGAGATTCTACGCATCCGGGAAATCACCAACAAGCTGATGTCGAAACATACCGGGCAGCCGATAGAAAGAATAGAACGCGATGTGGAGCGGGACTTTATTATGAATGCGCCGCAAGGGAAAGAATATGGCATCATCGATGAGATCATCGATCGCCCGCTGGATCGTCCGAAGGCATAGACTGGTATCGACCTCCCTTCCCGAAATGGAATGGAGGGCAGTGGTGGCAGGAGGAGACGCAAGATGAAAACACGCGCTGGTACTGACGACGTACTTCGTTGTTCGTTCTGTCACAAATCGCAGGACGCGGTGGCCAAGCTGATTTCCTCGCCCAGCGATTATCCGCGGGCGTACATTTGCGATGAATGCGTCGCCGTCTGCAACTCCATCCTCGAAGACGACAAGACCGAAGCCCGTCCCACCACCGCTCCCGCCCACCTGCCCAAACCGCAGGAAGTAAAAACGTTTCTCGACGAGTATGTCATCGGGCAGGAAACGACCAAGAAGAAGCTCGCGGTCGCCGTCTACAACCATTACAAGCGCATCCACATGAATCGAGCGCGCACCAGCGATGTGGAGCTGACGAAGTCGAACATTCTGCTGATCGGCCCCACCGGCAGCGGCAAAACCCTGATGGCGCAGACCCTGGCGCGGATGCTCGATGTCCCCTTCGCCATCGTCGACGCAACTACGCTGACTGAAGCGGGATATGTCGGCGAGGATGTCGAAAATATCATCCTGAAGCTGCTGCAGGCCGCCGATGGCGACGTGGCTCGCGCGCAGACCGGCATCATCTATATCGACGAAATCGACAAGATTGGCCGCAAGGATGAGAATCCTTCGATCACTCGTGATGTTTCCGGCGAAGGCGTGCAGCAGGCATTGCTGAAGATTCTCGAAGGCACGGTTGCCAACGTTCCTCCGCAGGGCGGACGCAAGCATCCGCACCAGGAATTCACTCCCGTCGACACCACAAATATTCTGTTCATCTGCGGCGGGGCATTTGTCGGCCTCGAACGTGTCGTCGGCCGTCGCGCCGGCAAGAAGGCGCTGGGATTCAAGGCCATCTCGGACAAGGATGTTGTGTCGACCACGGCGGTTCCTTCGCTGCGCGATACTGAGTTGCTGCGTCAGACGGAGCCGCAGGATTTGATCAAATTCGGTCTGATCCCGGAATTTGTCGGTCGCCTGCCCGTCATCGGAATTCTCGATGAGCTGGACGAAGCCGCGCTGGTGGAAATTCTCATCAAACCGCGCAACGCCATCATGAAGCAATACCAGCGCATGTTCGAGTATGAAAATGTGCGGTTGACCTTCAGCACGGATGCCGTTTCCGCCATCGCGCGGGAGGCTCTCAACCGCAAGGTGGGCGCTCGCGGCCTGCGCATGATTCTCGAAGAGCTGATGCTCGATCTGATGTACCACTTGCCTAGCAACAAGAAGGTGAAGGAGATCGAGATCACGGCGGAAATGGTTCAGAAGCGCGACCTGTCCGTCACCCTGCTGCTCGAAAAAGCCGGATAATTTCCAATCCATTTCTCGCAAAAGAAAAGCCGCCATCTTTCGATGACGGCTTTTCCTTTGCAGCCTGCGCCTTACTGGCCGAACTGCGTCACGAATACTTGAGCTGTCCTTGCTGAGTTGGTATTGCCGGAGAATGCGCCGAACGTGGTTCCCGCGAGATAGGCGTTGTTCTGACTGTCGGTGGCGACGAAGAGCAGCGCATTGTATGGAGAAGAATTCTGCGGTCCGTCTTTACCGGTGCCGAACTGCTGCAGCCACACCGCGGCTCCGCTGGAGCTCAGCTTGGCGAGAAAGATGTCGTTCGTGTTGGGCGGGTTGGAACCCGGAAAGAAGGGATACTGGCTTCCTCCGCCCATCAAAACATTGCCTGCCGTGTCAGTCGCGATGCTGCCAGGAATGCAGCCTTGCGCCGCCCCGAACTGCTGCTGCCATTGCTGGGCGCCCGTACCGTTGGCCAGCTCGGCCACCGCGCATTGCGCATAGCCGCTGCTTTGGTTCAGGCCGCCGACGAAAATGTCGCCTTGAGTATCGAGCGCGGCGGTGGTGTAGATCAGGTTCTGCGCGCCGAACTTGGCGAAAGTCACCGGAAGCTGTTGCCACAGCGTCTGACCGTTGGCGCCGTTGAGCTTCGCCGCCATGTAGGTGGCGGAGGCGTTGCTGCCGCTTCCGGTGAAATCTCCGACTGCAACGATGTTGTTCTGCGGGTCGGCGGCAACGCTGCTCACGTCGAGAAGGCTGCCGCCGCTCTGGTTCCAGAGGGTCGTTCCGTCGGCTGCGGCCAGCTTCATCACGTAGCCATAAAGATTGTTCTGTGCATTGTTGTAAGTCCCGCCGACAATAACGTTGCTCTGCGAATCCGTGGCCAGGCTGGTGACCTTACCCGGGCCGTTGGTGGCGGGGAACTGCTGGATCCACAGCACCTGGCCGCCGGGATTCAGTTTGATGACGACGCTCTGCCGCGTACCGGCGGTGTTGGTAAAGCCGGGGAACGCCCCGCGCGTGCTGCCCCCTACCAGAATGTCCCCTTGCGCGTCGGTTGCGATAGCGTAGGGAACATCTCCGGAGCTGGTGCCGAGCTGCTGGACCCAGACCTGGTTTCCGCCACTGTCGAATTTCACGATGGCGAACTGAGACTGGTTGCTATTGGTGAACCCCGGAAACGCGCCGTAGGTCTGGTCGAGAACGATGACATTGCTCTGGAAGTCCGTGGCGACTCCGGCGGCGGTGTCGCCGCGGTTGGAGTTCGTGCTGGTTGGCGCGCCAAACTGCGTTAGCCATCCCTGGGTGGATGCCGTGGGGAAGGTCACGGAGTCGGCGGGCGGAGGTCCGAAGTGGTACCCGTTGTTGCCGCAGCCGGAAAGACTGAGGGTGAGCAAGAGCGCCAGCGCCGTCGAAATTGAGGAGATTGCCGTGTACTGTGGACGATTCATAACCGCCTCCGAAAGGAGCTTCTCATATAGACAAAGTTTTGCCTATACGCGAGGAAGTATCATTAAAGAAGAACGGAAGCGCCATCAAAAAGTTGCGGCGTATTTTTTGGGGCGAGCGGCAGCTCGGCGGCGGCGCAGGAAGATTCGAAAGAATGGACAGTGCGCGATTGGAATCGATGCAAAGTAAGGGAGATGCTCCCCGGTTGACGCGGCAGCTCGGCAACTCCGACATGGAGTTGACGGCCATTGGTTTCGGCGCCTGGGCCATCGGCGGCGGCGGTTGGCAGTTTGCCTGGGGTTCGCAGGACGACAGCGAATCGATCGGCGCCATTCAGCAAGCACTCGATCTCGGCATCAACTGGATCGACACCGCGGC
This sequence comes from Acidobacteriaceae bacterium, assembly GCA_965276585.1. Taxonomy (GTDB): domain Bacteria; phylum Acidobacteriota; class Terriglobia; order Terriglobales; family Acidobacteriaceae; genus JAKAAZ01. The sequence goes on from CBDIAZ010000001.1 coordinate 388,599, forward strand.
GATCTACGGCCTGGGACATTCCGAGGAAATTGTCGCCAGGGCGATTCGCGGCCACCGAAACAAGCCGTTTGTCTTCACAAAATGTTCCATGGTGTGGCGCAAAAAGCTGCTGGGCAGCGGCAGCAGTATCAGCCAGAGCCTGAAACGCGATTCCATTCGCAAGGAGCTGGAAGCCAGCCTGCGCCGCCTGCAGCTCGATGTGATCGATCTCTATCAGATCCACTGGCCCAATCCCGATGCGGATATTGAAGAAGGCTGGGAGACGCTGGCGAAGCTGAAAGAAGAAGGCAAGGTTCGCTACATCGGCGTCTCCAACTTTTCTGTTGCCCAGATGGAGCGCGCGGCGAAGATCGCTCCCATCACCTCGCTGCAGCCGCCCTATTCCATGCTGAAGCGTGACGCGGAACAGGAGCTGCTGCCCTATTGCGAGCGGCACAATATAGGCGTCATCAATTATTCGCCGATGGTTTCCGGCCTGCTGACCGGGGCCATGACTCCAGAGCGTGTGGCGCAATTTCCGGCGGACGACTGGCGGCGCAACAACGCCCGTTTCCGCGAGCCGCAACTCAGCCGCAATCTGCGCCTGGTCGAGCTGCTGCGGGAGATCGGCAAGCCACACGGACGCACGCCGGGTGAGGTCGCCATTGCCTGGACGCTGCGGTTGCCTGCGGTCACGGCTGCCATCGTCGGCGCACGCAGCGCGAAACAAGTGAACGGAATTATTGGCGCGGCGACGTTTCGGTTACAGCCGGAGGAAATTGCCCGCATCGAGGATTTCCTGGCGGCCAGTCCTGTGCCCGTCAAGTGAGGGCAACCAATGCGCGCCTGCCTGCAGCCTGCTAGTGGGTCAATTTGAAATCACAAGCCTATAATTGTTCCAGATATGTCGGCCTGGATAAATTACGTGGATACCGCCACAGCCTTGCTCATCATCTTGCTTTTGGGGGCAGGCTCGCTCGTTGGCCTATTTCGCTGGGGACGCGGCAAAGGCATCCCTACGGAGGTGTCCGTCCTACCTGAAAATTGGCGCCATTGGGTAGTCGGCGAAAAGCAAAAAAAACAGCAGAAGGGTTGAGGGTCGATGCGACTCGCTTGGCCAGTCCAAAATTGACTTCGGTTCGATGAGTCCAACTAATTCTCCTACTGTCCAAACGCGATCCGCAATACCAGCTTCCATTGCAGATGTTACGCGCAACGTCTGATGCACTTGGCAGAAGTTGTAGTACTTGAAATACAGCGCACCTGCAGCGCCGCCAATTGCTTTCCCGCGCTTGCGCGTATAGGATGCGTTCCATCCAGCCATGGACATTCGCCAGGTAGCAAAACATGCCAAAGTCTCGACAGCGACTGTCTCGCGCGTCATCAATGGCTCCGCTCCGGTCAGCGAGAAGACAACGGAGCGCGTCCGACGCTCCATTGAAAAACTGAATTTCTATCCGAACACACACGCTCGTACCTTGGGTTCCGGGAAGAGCCGGATCTACGGCCTGATCATCTCCGACATCACCAGCCCTTTTTTCCCGGAGCTCGTCAAAAGCTTTGAAGACATCGCCGTCGAGCATGGGCAGGAAGTGATCGTGGCCAACACGAATTACAACCTGAAGCGCATGGAGATGTGCGTTCGCCGCATGTTGGAGCGCAAGGTCGATTGTGTAGCCGTGATGACAAGCGAAATGGAGTCTCGATTTGCCGAGATGTTCAGCGATCGGAAAATTCCAACAGTCTTTCTGGATACAGGAACGGTCGGGCTGCATTCCAGCAATATTGAAGTCGACTATGCGGGAGGGATCGATCTGGCTGCCGATCATCTCGTCGCATTGGGGCACACCAGGATTGCCTTTCTGTCGAACCAGAGCAAATTGAAGTCCGGTCAGGTGCGGCTCGAAGCCTTTTTAAATGCAATGCGGCGGCATCAGTTGCCCTGTGATCCGGCTTTGATTCGCGCAGGCAATAGCCGGCCCGAAGCGGGCCGCGTCGCCCTGCTGGATCTGATCCGGCTGATGCACCCTCCCACGGCGGTGATGGCGGTGAACGATCTTCCGGCAATCGGCGCTTTGAATGCCGTTTATCAGGCTGGGCTGCGAGTTCCCGATGACATCTCCATCGTTGGATTCGACGATATCGAACTGAGCAGTTTTACCTCTCCACCGCTGACCACGATTCGTATTTCTCGGGAAGAGCTTGGCAGGCGTGCCTTCATGGCGCTTCATGCCGTCAGTCAGCGAGGAGAAGCCGGACGCACGTACAAGGTCGACACAACGCTTGTGGTGCGGAAATCGACGGCTCCCCCGCGGCAAAATTCAGCGCTGGAAAATGCAGGATGAAAATCAATCCTTCTTCCACGTCAGCGGAAACGCAGCGCAGCATTTTCGCAAATGAAAAGAATCACCGCCGGATCGGAGTCCACCTTTCGACGACTGGCGGAGTGGCAGGCGCGGTGCGGCGCGCGCCTGCGATTGGCGCGAACACGTTGCAGATTTTTTCATCGAGCCCGCGCATGTGGCGCGCGTCGAAGATCACCGCCGCGCAGGCAGCGGAAACGCGCGCCGCCCGAGCCGAGTTGAATGTCGGCCCGCTGGTGATTCACACCAGCTATCTGGTGAATCTTTGCAGCCAATCGAATGAGGTATGCGAAAAATCCGTGCTGGCGTTTCGTGGCGAAATTGAGCGCGCGCTCGCTCTCGGCGCGGAATACCTGGTGGTTCATCCCGGCTCCTATCGTGGCATGACCCGTCCGCAAGGATTAGAGCTGGCGGCAAACTCCATCGCGCGGGCGATCGATCAGCTGCCGTGGCAGGGAAGCGATTTTCAGATCCTGATCGAAAACACCGCGGGCGCGGAGCATTCCCTTGGAGGCTCATTCGAGCAGGTTGCGGAGCTGATCGGGCATCTGAAAAAACACGCGCCGGTCGCGGCCTGCCTGGACACCTGCCACACCCATGTCTCCGGCTACGACATGGTGACGGAGGCCGGATGGGCCGAAACCCTCAAGCATATTGAAAGCACCGTAGGATGCGAGACCGTGCGTGTGTGGCATTGCAACGATGCCAAGGCGGCGCGCGGATCGAAGCTCGACCGCCATCAGCATATCGGCGAAGGACAGATTGGCCGCGAGCCCTTCCGCCGCCTGTTGCACGAGCCGAAATTCGCCCACGCCGCCTTCATCGCCGAGACCCCCGTCGACGCTCCCGGCGATGAGGAGCGCAATGTGCATGCGCTGCTGGATTTACTGGCCTGGAAAATCGAGACATCCGCGCATCGATCCTCAAAATGATACGCGTTCAGTCGCGAACACGACGCGTCTGAATGAAATGCGCAATCGAACCATGCCGGCTTCGGCGCAAAAATCGCACCAGCAGAAACAACAACGATGCGACGAACAGGAAGACCAGCGCGAGATGCAGATACCTCGCGGCGGAGATGGAAAGTCCTGCTCCTGTGACAATGGCAATGTAGGCCGCCAGGCACAATGGACACTTCGGCACCAGCGCCAGCAGCGCTCCCGGAACCATCCATTCAGCGATGCGACGCCACCGCCGAATGAAAGTGGACCGGCGATTGCCCGCAAATGACGGACAACACCCGGACTGCAGGCGTGTGTTCATCGCCTGGCCTTGCGCGGCAGCAGCTCGCTCCACCGGTCGTATCACCTGCGTCACCATCCCCGTCGTCGAGCTTCTATGTCGCTGATGCACGATCTACAATTTTCACCCACTTCGGGTCGGGCGAAGCAGCGCCGTATTCGTCGTGCCAGTTCCACCACTTATAAGGCGGCGTCTGGGGATAGCCCTCCGGCGAGTCCTCCCACTCCTCCTGACGGCCCAGCGGAGTCGCGTCGAGGTAGCTCCAGGTGCTCCCCATCGCCTCGTCGCCGCGGGTGTTGATGAAGTAAGTGCGGAACACGCTGTCCCCGTCGCGGAAGAACACGTTGTGGCCGTGCCATTCATCGACGCCGAAGTCTGCATCGAATCCGTCGGCGATCGTGTACCACGGCATCTCCCAGCCCATCCGCGCCTTCACGCGCGCAATGTCGGTCTGCGGCGCGCGTGAGGCGTAGGCCAGGGTAGTATCGCGCGCGTTCAGATGGGCGAGATGCGCGACCTGGTCGGCCCCCAGAGAGCAGCCGCGGCACGCGTGTTCCGGCCATCCGAATACGCCGGGCTCGAAGAAAGCGCGATAGACGATCAACTGACGGCGGCTGTCGAACAAGTCAAGCAAACTCGCCTTGCCCTTAGGCCCGTCGAACATGTACGTCTTTTCAACCGCCATCCATGGCATCCGTCGCCGCTCGGCGGCCATCGCATCACGGGCGCGGGTCAACTCCTTCTCCTTGACCAGCAGTTGTTGCCGTCGAGCCTCCCACTCCTGCGGCGACACAATGGGCGGTGTTTTCATTTTCGGCGTTTTCATGTCTTCCTCCTTGGTTTACAGTTCCTTTGCCAAACGTCTATTCATCAGAACTTCGGCGGTTCGTCGGCGCTCGGTCCCCAGCTTGCGGGCACTGCAACGTTGAGCAGGCGCAAATACACGCTGAACTGGCCTCGATGCTGATACCAATGATTCAGCATGATATCCCGCAGGAACTGCCCCCGGGGCATGGCTCCGATCTCCCGATCGCCACGCATCAGCCGCCAGGTCTCCTGCATATAGGCATCGTCAAATTGTGGCAACTGATTCTTGACCGTGGCAATACTTTCCTCAAAAGCGTTCAGGATTTCCCGAAGGCTCGCAGGTTGCGGAATGTTGTTGAAGTCGGGCGCTGGTGCCGGGTTCTGCTGCGCGCCGCGGACAACGCCTCCCGGAACCACGGCGATATGCAAGGCGAGTTGTCCCGCCGACATGGATTTCTCATGCGGTTTCCAGGACAGCTTCTCCTCCGGCAAACGTTCGAGGAATTTACGGAACCTGCGTTTCAAATTCTGCAAGCAGGGATTCTGCGACTGACATAGCGATTCTCCTCTAGCGTTTCTTGCCGCCGCGGCGTTCCGCTGCCTGCTGGATGCGGGTAAGCAGATTGCCCCATCCTTTGCCCACATTCTCCCGATGATCCGCGGAGATCTGGCCGATAGCCCGGTGCACAAAATTAAGATGAGTCACGCCATTTTCCTCCGACAGCCGGTACTGCACATTGTTCGCGGCTGGATAAGACATAAACAGCGGCCCGCTGATTTCGATCAGACTAGGCGGCTTGATAGCCTGCACATGTCCCCAGAAATGGCCCGTGTTGTTGCCTAGGTCGCGAAACCAGCGGCCTCCCGGCCACGCCTCCAGCTTCATGCTCAGCGTGGATCCATCGGGATGCTGGTTGAGCGGCCCCATCTGTTCCAGGATGGTTTCAAAAACGACATCGGCGGGCGCTGCGATCTGCTCGTCACGGATGATTTCCAGCGTTTGAATTGTGTCCAGTTCCACCTGCATGGTCATTTCTCCTTGGTGTTTGGGTTTTGGCTCTCGCGAGCAATTCGGTCCATCATCTTGCGTTCGGCCCGCATCTTGATCTGGTCGATCTGATGGGTCCAGTAGCGTTCATACGTTTTCACCCAGTCATGCACCGGTTTCAGCTCCTTTGCATTGAGCCGATACAGCCGCTGCTGCCCCTGCTTGGTCACCGACACGACGCCTACCTTCAACAGCACGCGCAGGTGCTTCGACACTCCCGGCTGCGGCATCTGTAGCGCCTCAACAACATCCCCGACAGCATGATTCTGGCCGTCATCCAGCACCGCCAGAATTTCCCGCCGCCGAGGTTCAGCGATTGCATTGAAAACATCGGTAGTGGTTGCAGCCCGTGGCATGGATTTCAATATATACCCATATGGGAATATGTCAAGTGCAGGCTGAATTTTTTATGCAATGCCTGCTATTCCTATAGAAGGAGAAATTGTGATGTGCTGGTTTACCCGGATCATGGAAACAATGGCTCAAATGAAAATTCGGAAAGGGAATACGGTCGATTCAGGCGCGTCCCGGCAGGAAGACTGCCGTCAAATTTTCGATAGGTCTGAATCTGCGCGTCAGATGCAATTGGCAGAAGAAATCATGTACGAAGACCGAAAGATACTGCGCGCTCTAGGTAGATAAGCAAGGAATCTTCTCTTTACCGGCCCCCAATCGGGCGCCTGTATTTACTGCATTCCTCTGCTCAGCTTTAGAATCAAATTAGTATGCCGAGAGAAAAAGCCAGCAAGAAGGCTGCAACCGCAGCCTCTGTCGAAACTCCCGATGCCGCCCACGCGGCTGGACGCGCGCCGCGCTATAACCCTGCCGAAATTGAACCCCGCTGGCAGGCAGCGTGGGCGGCGCAGCCGGACCTGTACGCCGCCGAAGCGCCCGACTGCGGCAAACAGAAATATTACGTGCTGGAAATGCTGCCCTATCCCTCCGGCCAGCTGCACGTGGGCCATGTGCGCAACTATGCCATCGGCGATGCGCTGGCGCGGCACATGTGGATGCGCGGCTACAACGTGCTGCACCCCATGGGCTGGGACGCCTTCGGACTGCCCGCGGAAAACGCCGCGCTCAAAAACAATACGCCGCCGCGCGACTGGACGCTGGCCAATATCGCAGCCATGCGCCGCCAGTTCGACAGGCTGGGGTTGAGCTATGACTGGCAGCGCGAAATCACCACCTGCCTGCCGGACTATTACCGCTGGAACCAGTGGTTCTTTTTAAAGCTCTACGAGCGCGGCCTGGCGTATCGCAAAAACAGCAAGGTGAACTGGTGCCCGGCCTGCGCAACCGTTCTTGCCAATGAGCAGGTGGTGAACGGCTGCTGCTGGCGGCATGAAGACACCGTCGTCGAACAGCGCGAACTGGAACAGTGGTTTCTGCGCACCACGGCGTACGCGGAGGAATTGCTGCGCGATCTCGACAAACTGGACGGCTGGCCGGAGAAAGTCCGCACCATGCAGCGGAACTGGATTGGCCGCAGTGAAGGCGCGCTGGTCGACTTCACCGTTGTGCCCCATGAAAAAGATGTGAAGTCGCATTTCTTCCATCCGGTCAAGTTGAATCTGACCGAGACCTTTCTGGAGCCTGACCCGGAAGCGGTAAAGATCGGTGTTTTCACCACCCGCATCGATACCATTTTCGGCGCGACTTCATTGATGCTGGCCCCCGAGCATCCGCTGGTGACCGAGTTTGCCGAGCACAACGAGGAACTGGCGAAAAACATCCGTGCGTTGTTGCAGGAACAAAAACACGCCCGCGAAATGGGCGTGCTGAACGACCTCGAAAAGCACGGCTTTCCCACCGGTCACTTCGCCGTCAATCCCTTCAGCCAGGAGCAGATTCCGATCTGGGTAGCGAATTACGTTCTCATGGATTATGGCACCGGCGCGGTCATGTCGGTTCCGGCGCATGATGAACGCGATTTTGAATTCGCCAATAAATACAAGCTGGAAACAAAAATCGTCATTCTGCCGAGGCAGGTGAACAATCCCGATGGAACGCAGAAAGAACCGCTGCTGCCCTATACGGAGGAGAGCAGTCTGCTGATCAACTCCGGTGAGTTCACCGGACTCGGTTGCCAGGAGGCGCAGCAGAAAATGGCCGCCTATGCCGAAGAACACGGCTTCGGCAAGCCATCCGTCACCTATCGTCTGAAGGACTGGGGCATCAGCCGCCAGCGCTACTGGGGCACGCCCATCCCGATGATCTATTGTCAGACGGACGGCCTGGTGCCGGTGCCGGAAGATCAGCTGCCCGTGCTGCTGCCGGAGAGGATCGACATTACCCAGGAGGGCGGCTCACCGCTCGCCCGCGTTCCGGAGTTTGCCCGTGTCCAGTGCCCAAAATGCGGCGGCATTGCACGTCGGGAGACCGATACGATGGACACGTTTGTCGATTCCTCCTGGTATTTCTATCGGTATACGGACCCAAAAAATTCTCGCGCGCCATTTGACACAGCCACAGTTGCATATTGGTTTCCCATCGATCAATACATTGGCGGCGTGGAGCACGCCATCCTGCATTTGATCTATTCGCGCTTCTGGACCAAGATGATGCGCGACCTTGGCCTGGTGAAAAATGACGAGCCCATTGAGCGAATGTTCACCCAGGGTATGGTGATTCGCAATGGCGCAAAGATGTCGAAGTCGAAGGGCAATGTTGTTTCCCCCGACGAGATGATTGCTCGCTACGGCGCCGACGCCACGCGTATGTTCTCATTGTTTGCCGCGCCGCCGGATCGCGATTTGGACTGGCAGGAAGATGGCGTAGCGGGCGTCAGTCGCTTTCTCGGCCGTGTCTATCGCTTCGCTATGCAGGCTATGCCACAGGCCATCGCAGGCCGTTCGCAGCCAATGCCGTCCACGTTGACGGAAATAGAACAGCGACTGTTACGGAAGCTGCACCAGACAATTCGCCGCCTGACGCACGAGTTTGAGGAGCGTTGGCATTTCAACACCTGCATTGCCGCCGTTATGGAATTGGTGAATGAGTTGACCGCCCATGAGCGCGCTATTTTCCAGCAGAGCGCCATTGCGCAGGGCAGCGTCAATCCAGCCGTGCTCTACATCATCACCCGCGATCTGATTCTCATGCTGCAGGCATTCGCGCCCTATCTCGCGGCGGAACTGTGGTCGCAGATGAAGGAAGATTCTCCGCTGCTGCGTGCCTCCTGGCCGGTTTACGATGAAGCGCTGGCGGCCGAGGACACCATCCAGATCCCGGTCCAGGTCAACGGAAAACTGCGCGCGTTGATTTCCGTTCCGGTCGCGATTAGTGAAGATGACCTGCGTGCGTTGGCTCTGCAAGAAGGCAAAGTGCAGGGCGCAATTCAAGGGAAAGAAGTCGTGAAGGTGATCGTGGTACCGGGCAAGCTGGTCAACCTGGTGGTTCGACCCATCTCGCCAACCACGCCGCCGACGGACGCGGTGTAAGGGACATTGGAGTTCGCCTGACAACGCAACTTGAATCCGTGCAGGTCGCAACAAATAACGAGCAGCCCGCCGTGCCCATCCCCGCTGTGCCGATCCCCGCCGTGCCCATCCCCGCCGTGCCCATCCGAGGAACGCAATCTTTTCTCAGCACCATTGCCCGCTGTTGGCGTCAGCCATCTCTGCTCGGAATGGAACTGCTCTGGCGCTGGGGGCTGGGCATTCCCGCGCTGGCGTTGATTGGCTGGGAGACCTATCGAATTCTCTCGTCCGTCTCTCTGGCGCACACAGGCATTTATCAGTTCTCCCTGATCGATACCGTGGGTGCCGCGCAGGCACTTTCCGCGACCATCGACATTCTTCTGCCGCCGGTGCGCGCCGTTGCCGTATGGCTGATTCCGCTGCTCGCAATCGCCTGGGCATTGGCCTCCGGGTTTGGCCGCACGCAACTGCTGCGCCGCTACGACCGCACGCTGCGCTCCGCGCCCTGGCTGCTGGTGGGGATGCAACTGCTGCGCATCGTGACATTGGTTGCCAGCTTCGCGGCCTGGCTGCTCTGCCTGCATTGGGCGGCGATGTCTTCACTCGGCCAGGGAGCGCCGGACCTGGTCGGTTACTTCATCAAAGCGATTTTTCTTTCCTTCGCCATCTTTTCCTTCTGGGCGCTGGTCAGCTGGGTCTTCAGCATCGCGCCCTTGCTGGCATTGCTGGAAGGAACTGGCATGTTGGCCAGCCTGCGCGCCTCACTGCGATTTGGCAAGGGCTCGCTGCGAGGATTGCGACCCAAGCTGGTAGAAATCAACCTGGTCCTCGGCATCGTGAAAATGGCGCTCATCGTACTGGCGATGGTTTTCTGCGCGACGCCGGTGCCCTTCAAGGATCAGATCAACGGCCCATCGCTTTATGCATGGTGGGCGCTGGTGTCGGTGTTGTATCTGGTCGCCTCAGACTTTTTCCAGGTCGCGCGCCTGATCGGTTTCATCGAATTCTGGCGGGCGGTCAACCGGCCGGTCGTCGCCGGCAGCGTCGATGCTCCGGCAATTGCGTAGCGCCGCCGCGATACACTAGTCCATACTCCATCGGAAAGCCACTCTGCCCTGTGAACCCTTCGACGATTGTCATTCTCGATTTTGGCGCTCAATATACGCAATTGATCGCGCGGCGTATTCGCGAACAGAACGTGTACTCCATCGTGCTGCCCTGCACGGCGCCGCTCGAAGCCGTTCAGCAGGCCAATCCTGCAGGCATCATCCTCTCCGGTGGCCCGTGTTCCGTGTACGACGCCGATGCGCCCCCCGCGGACCCGCGCGTGCTGGCGATGGGCGTGCCGGTGCTCGGCATCTGCTATGGTCTGCAATTCATCACCCATCATCTCGGCGGCAAAGTAAGCGCCGCGGTTCGCCGTGAGTACGGCCATGCGGAAGTTGAGATTGTTCGCGACACAGTATTGTTCGATGGCCTGCCGCGCCATTTGCAAGTCTGGATGTCGCACGGCGATGAGGCGCTGGAGCTGCCACAGGGATTTTCGCTCACCGCGAAAACCGCGAACGCCGTCGCCGGAATCGCCGATGAGTCGCGCCGCATCTGGGCCGTGCAGTTTCATCCCGAGGTGCATCACACCCGCCAGGGCACGGAGCTGTTGCGAAATTTTCTTTTTCGCATCTGCAAGGTCACGCCGGACTGGACCCCGGAGCATTTTATTCAAACCACGGTCGACCGCATTCGCGCCCAGGTCGGCAAGGGTCACGCCATCTGCGCCCTCTCTGGCGGCGTGGATTCTTCCGTGGCTGCCGTGCTGGTCGACCGCGCCATCGGCGATCGCCTGACGTGCGTCTTCGTCAACAATGGCGTGCTGCGCAAGGATGAGTTCCGCAAAGTGCAGGAAAACCTCCGCGGCAAGCTTGGCCTCAACCTGGTCGCCGTCGATGCCAGCGAGCGCTTTTTGAAATTGCTCGCAGGCGTCGTCGATCCGGAAACCAAGCGCAAAATCATCGGCAACGAATTCATCTCCGTCTTCGACGACGAGGCCCATCGCATCGCGCAGACAACCGGTTCTGTCGACTGGCTGGTTCAGGGAACCCTCTATCCCGACGTGATTGAATCCTCTTCCGTAAAGGGGCCGTCGCAGACCATCAAGAGCCATCACAACGTAGGCGGCCTGCCGGAAACGATGAAGCTTAAGCTCATCGAGCCGCTGCGCGATCTGTTCAAAGATGAAGTGCGCCGCATCGGCCGCGACCTGGGAATGCCCAGCGACATTCTCGAGCGCCAGCCGTTTCCCGGCCCCGGCCTGGCGGTGCGCATCGTCGGCGAAATCACTCCGGCACGCGTCGCCATTTTGCAGAATGCAGACGAGATTGTCGTCGACGAAATCAAAACCGCCGGACTCTACAAACAAATCTGGCAATCCTTCGCCGTGCTGCTCCCGCTCAAAAGCGTAGGCGTCATGGGCGACCAGCGCACCTATGCCTACACCTGCGCCATTCGCGCCGTGCATTCGGAAGACGGCATGACAGCCGATTGGGTGCCGCTGCCCTACGACGTGCTCAAGCGGATTTCCAGCCGCATTGTGAATGAGGTCCAGGGCATCAATCGCGTCGTGTACGACATCACGTCCAAACCCCCGGGCACCATCGAATGGGAATAACATCGCACCGCTTCGATAGCGATTCTTCCATAGGTGTAGAGGCTATTCCAATGAGTCGTCATCCTGAGCGGACCGGGGTCCTCAGCGACAGGTCTTCGTCGCTGGGGTGGGGAGCGAAGGACCTCTGTATTGCCGGGAATGCCGGAGAGCAATGATTCGTTCCCGTTGTAGGAAATCAGTTTTACTCTGTAGCAATGGCGCTGGATCTACCGATCCGCAACCGATAATTCCATGCGCGTATTTTTTTCGAAGACGACATTGTGCCCCGGCATCAGCCAGCGGCGCGTGACAGATTTTCCAAACGAGTAGAAAGCGAACCCGGCCGACACAGCCGGTGTGACCGCAACGAATCCAATCACGCGCGCCACCAATCCAAATCCATTGCTGTAGGCCCCGGATTCCGCAGCGCCCGCATCCCCGTCGAAGGAGTGGCCGGCCATTGCGCCCAGCAACAGAGGCGCAAGAAATCGACCCTGTGCGGGGTTGGCTTTGGCGCCGCCCTCGGAGTCGACGGTAAGATTCTGACCCTTCGTTCCTTCCACTGCTGTCATTTGTCCGTGCATCTTTTCGGTCGCGCCGCTGGGCAGTTCGATCTGGCGAAACGCGAAGCGCAGCGTGCCGTTGCGGCCCAGTCCCCGTGCGGGTTTGGCCTGGGTGATGACACCCGTGACCGGCGTACCCGTGGGTAGGATCACGCTGGTTTTTTTGGCATTGAAATAGGGCTGCGTCAACACTGCGCTGACTGGATTCCCAACCTTGTCGGTCGCCGAGCTGATCGTATGCAGCAGCCGCACATCGAGCGTTCCCGGCGGTAGGTGTCCCTGCGGCGGCGTCGATGGAAATATCCTCAACGCCTGCGCGCTGGTGATGGTGAGTGGCTGCTCCAGCACGGCGTCGAACTGCGTTCCTGCCCAGATGTCCTGCGGGTGATAGGGAAGCTGTCCATACATGAACTTCAGCGCCAGGTCCGATTTGTGCGGCGAATGCACGATGCCCTCGACGCTCTGCTTTTTGGCATCGATCTGCGCCATGCCTTTGCCGATCAAAGATTGTTTCGGCTGCGGCCCGGTCATCTTGATCACGGCTGCGGTACGATCCGTCGCGCTCGCATCGAGCGGCAGCCACTCGCCGCCCGGCAATTCCACTGCGTTGAACGTCAGCACAGGTTTCTTCAGCGGAGTCACATCGCCATCGAGCAGCTCCCAGGTTCGCTCGCTTTTTCCCACCGGATCGAAACCGGAGATGGTGCCGCGAAACACTGTATTCACCGGCAGAACAATGTTGTCGCCCGAATAGACAGGATCGATCAGCCTGCCGATAACCCGCTCGCCTTCACGCATGCCATAGCGATGGTCGAGCTCGATTCGCAGCGGCAAACCGGCAGGGAGCACAGCGGTATGGGAAGGGACAGGAATCTTCACGGCTGGAGATTCAGGCGTCGAATTTGCAACTGAAGGCTGACGGGGAACAAGAACCCCGCGGGTCTGCGCCGGCAGAAAACCGGCGTCGACAAACAGAAACACGATTGCGAAAGCAATCAGGCCAGTCTGCATATCGCCAACTGTTGCGAAGAAAGTTTGAAGTAAGGGGGTATGGACATCCAGGCTCTTTCAGGCTAACGCGAATGCGGGGCTGGCTAGATAGACGCGCAACCCTGTGTTTAGGTCATCAACATCCTGGAAATATCGTCGCATTCGCCAGGTTATTGCTCCGACACGGAACTCCCGTCCGAGTCTTCTTCGAAGCCATCGTCCGCGCGAACGGGAATGTATGTAGTCGCTGGCTCCTCATCGCTGACAGATCGAATCCCGGTGAGATCCTCTTCAATCAGAAGAAATTTGCGGATATAGCGCAAGGGCTCGTCCGTAGCCGCCATCGCTTTCAGGTGATACAGCCATGCGTCGGGTTTTACCGCGCGACGGGTATGCCCGCGCCGCTTCACCACCTGCAGGGTTCCATCCTTTGAGATGCGCTCAAAGGTGGAATTGGGCACGACAAATGTCATGTTGGTGCCTTCGCGCCAAAAGGCCTGCGCAAATTCGTGCTCGAACAGCAATGCGTAATAGCGGCGCTGACTCGACAATGCCTGCGTGGACGCATCGAAGTTGATCCAGGGCAGCGCCATCCGGCAGGTATACCATCGCCGGAATTCAAACCCGTTCGATTTCGCCTGGCGAATTAAAGCCCGCAATAGCTCGACTCGCGTCATCCGTAACAGCTTAGTGCATCTCGCTCAAGGCCGGTAGCCCCGCAGCAGAACTAGGGAAACTCTGATTAAGTTTTTGTCTTGAAGGGGACAGGGCTTTGGCCAATCCCAGGCTGATGACAAACTTGGCTTTTGGGTAGACCCCCGCTAGCCAGGCACAAGCCTTTGGGTAGACCCCCGGCTTCAGCCGGGGGACAAGTCTGCAAAATATATGCGGCTTTAGCGGCTGAGGCAATTGCTCAGGACCTCATCAGAGATTCCCTGACTGCAAACGGACGGGAACCGGAAACTGATATCGTTCATCCAGCGACTATGTTTCGACTTACGGATATTTCCCCCCAGGGCAGCCGTGGTTTCGCAGGACCGGCGGAGTGCCGCTCAGTGGCAGCGGGTCTATTGATCGCTCTCTTTTGTATTTTTTCTCTCGTTGCCCACGCTGCCGTGACTGCGCCGAACGGAACCGATACCGATCCCCTGAATCTGAACCCCGACGTGCAGACCGCTTTCCAGCACTTTTACGATCTGGACTATACCAACGCCGAAGCCCGCTTCAAAAAAATTGCGGCGGAACATCCCGACGATCCTATGGCAGCGGATTATCTGCTGAACAACACCGTCTTTCAAGAGATATACCGGCTCGATCTGCTGGATACAACGCTCTATGTGGAAGATGGATTTCTATCCGGCAAACATCCCGTTGTAGAGGACATGCAAGCGCGGGCGCGCATTACCGCTTTGTATGACCGCGCCATGCAGTTGAGCAACGACAGGCTGCGCGCCAACCCCAACGATGCCGATGCGCTGTTCGCGCGCGGTTATGCCACCAGTCTCGAAACCATCTACATCGGCATGGTGGAGAAAAAATATATTCCGGCGCTGAAAATGGCGCTGGCGGCGCGCAACGACGACGATGCGGTGCTCAAGCTGGATCCGAAATATATCGACTGCTATCTGATTGTCGGCGTGCACGACTATGTTCTCGGCAGTCTGTCGTTTCCTCTCAAAATGCTCGCCGGGCTGGTCGGCATTCACGGCTCAAAATCCAAAGGCATGCAGGAACTGCGCCGCGTCGGCAAGGACGGCATCATCAATTCCGTTTCCGCCCGAACTGCGCTGGCGATTTTTCTGCGGCGAGAGGCGCAGTACCCAAAGGCAATCGCCGTCATCGACGGACTGCACAACCAGTACCCGCACAATTTTCTTTTCTCGCTGGAGCAGGCGAATCTGCTGAAGGATTCCGGGCAGGGAACGCACGCCATCGCAGCCTATCAGGCGCTTCTCGCCCAGGCCGCCGCGCCCGGCGGCTACTATCCCAACCCACACATGGAGCTGGCATATTACGGCCTGGGAGAGGCGGCGCGCGGTCAGCGCCAGATTGCCGTCGCCGCCAAAGCGTATGAGACGGCCGCGCAACAGCCCACGGCTTCTCCGCTGATGCAGCGCCGGGCGCATTTGCGCGCCGGAGAGATGGAAGACCTGCTGGGCCAACATCCGCAGGCAAAAAAGCAATACGATGCCGTCCTCGCGCTGGGGTCGGAATTCAGCCAGGCCACAGATGCGCAAAAGTTTGAACAATCTCCCTACACCGGAAAGTAAATCCGTGCCCAGAAAACCCTGAGTGGGGAGGGATCCTTCGGTGGCCCATCCAAGCCGCTTTTGGCTTGAGTGGGGCGACGATAACAACGTCGGGCAACAAAATGAACTTGAAAATCGGCTCACGTTGAGAAAACAGCCGGAACCGCCGATCGACGGATTTCGTATAGATTAGTGCAGGCGCTATTCTGAGCGCGGCGAAACGATCGCTACGGAGGATTGATCATGTTTTGTCACAAGTGTGGACAGGCTTTGCCGGCGGGCGCGAATTTTTGCGCCGGCTGCGGCGCTCCGGCCAACGCGAATTACTATACCGCGTCGCCGTTCAATACCATGTACCGGCCACGTGCGCTGCGCATGATCGCCGGAGTCTGCGCGGCGATTCATCTGCGCTTCGGTTGGGACCTAACGGCTACACGCATCCTTGCGGTGATCCTGGCGGTAATCCTGTTTCCGCTGACGGAGATCGCCTACATCATCGCCTGGCTGCTGATCCCGGAAGAAGTGCTGCCGGCCCCGATCGAGGTGCTGTCGCCGAATCAGACCGTGCCCCCGCGCTGAAGAAGAAAAAAGAAAGCCCCGGTTGAGGTAGATCCCGGCTTCAGCCGGGGGGTAAGTCATTGAAAATTTCAAGCGCTTCAGCGCCTGAGGTTCACGCTTCAGCGCCTCAGGTTCACAATGATGTGTTTGTCAGTAATCGGGACTGTCCAAAATCGGACAATCCCCCGAAAAGCGAATAAAAAGCAATATAGTAAAAATTACTATATTCATGCAAAATTCATCTGGGAAAAGCAGTCATTTCCCTTCAAAAATGCAAAATTTGAAATTTGTATCCCGCATAGAATCAACAGGTTGCATTTAAGCTCAACAGGATAAAACACCTGCATTGCAGGCTATTGCCGGTTACAGCCAGGCGCCTCGAAAGACAGCCCCATTTTCCCCGCCCAGAATTACTCAGAAAAGAGGCCACAAAATCGCCTTTATTTGCGTCTTCGCAACTCTCTCGATTCAAGCCACATAGCCGAGGTTTGGCATTCCAATTGCGTTCGTCCCTCAATTGCTTTTACGTTCCACGTGGGCATTTTCTCCGCCAGCCGCCCGCGGGCAGCCTTCATTCCCCAAAAATCGCCCGCAGAGGGCAAATCATCGTTTTCTCCCAATTCCGTTATGATTCCAGAAAGACTTTCTCGAGAGGTATTGGCTTGGAGATCGAACGCGAAGGTGCGCGGCTTTTTTGGGCGACCCGGGGTAAAGGACCGGACGTAGTTCTGTTGCATCCCACTCCGACCAACCACGCCTTCTGGCAGTCCATTATCGACCCGTTGGCCCTTCATTATCGGCTTACATTGATCGACCTGCGCGGACATGGACGCTCCACACTGGGAACCGGACCGGTCACTATGGAAAAGCTCGCCGAGGATGTCCACGCCATCCTGCTGGCCAGTGGCATCGAGCGCGCGGCGTTCGTCGGGTGCTCGATCGGCGGCTACCTGCTCTATGAATACTGGCGACGCTTTCCCGCCGAGGTCGCGGCGATGGTGCCGATTTGCGGCAAGCCGCAGCCGGACACTGCGGTCAATCGCGATAAGAGAAAAGAATGGATGCACTCCGCGCAGCAGCCTGGCGGCCTCGACAAATTTTTCGATCTGATGGCCGACACGCTCATCGGCCAGGCCGCGCAGCAGAGTCGGCCAGAAATTCGCGCGGAAGCTCGCGGCATGATGGATGCGATGACCCTCGATGCGATGCTTGCGGTGCAGCAGGGCCTGGCTGCGCGGCCCGATTCTGTTCCAACTCTCGCCACCATCACTGTGCCTGTCTGCGCCATCGCCGGAGGAGAAGACCAGAGCAGCACGTGGCCGGAGATGCATGTGGTCGCGGAGGAGGTCCCGGGCGCCGAGTTTCACCTGTTGCGCGATGCTGGCCATTACGCGCCGCTCGAACAGCCGGATGTTGTCGTTGAAATATTGGAGAAATTTTTGGATCGCAACTATCTGCATGTGACGGCAGGTCATCCCCGTTGAAAAAAACCAGAAAGACTTCAGACACAATCAGGCCGTTTCAATACGGCGGCGCGAAAGAACGCGATCTGCTGTGCGATCAGGTTCCGCTAACCCGGCTGGCGCGCGAGTACGGCACGCCGCTCTATGTCTACTCGGCGACCAACATCCGCAAGCGGGTGCGGCTGTTTGCCGAGGCCTTTGCCGGACTGCGTCACACCGTCTGCTATTCCGTCAAAGCGAACTCCAACTTGTCGATTTTGCGGTTGCTGGCCACGCTGGGCGCGGGGTTCGACATCGTTTCCGGTGGGGAACTGGAACGCGTGCGGCTGGCGGCGAAGCCAGCGCTGCGGCGAGTCGTGTTTTCCGGTGTTGGGAAAACCGCGGCGGAAATCGATGCGGCACTGGCGGCAAAAATTCTCGTCTTCAATGTTGAAAGCGCAGCCGAGCTGGACTTACTGGAACAGCGCGCCCGGCATCTTGGGCTGCGAGCTCCGGTAGCTCTGCGGGTGAATCCGGATGTCTTCGCCGCGACCCATCCGTATATCTCGACCGGGATGAGCGAGCATAAATTCGGCGTCGAAATGCGGACGGCCAATGCGCTCTACCAATGCGCCGCGCGCAGCAAATCTCTCGATCCCATGGGAGTGAGCGTTCACATCGGCTCGCAAATCCGCAGCGCCGAGCCCTTTGGCCAGGCATTGCGACGGGTCGGCGAACTGGTGCGAGAACTCGCTGTGCAGGGAATTGCGATTCGGTACATCGACGCCGGTGGCGGCCTGGGAATTTCCTACAAGGCCGAAGAGGATACGGAGACGTTCGATCCGGCTGCGGCAGTCAAGGCATACGCGCAGCAGGTTCGCACCGCACTGGCGGGCTTCGATGGCGAACTGTTGCTGGAGCCGGGCCGCTTTATCGTCGCGCAGGCGGGAGCACTGCTGGCACAGGTACTGCATGTCAAGCGCAACGGCTCGAAGACATTCGTCGTGACCGATGCAGCCATGAACGATCTGATTCGCCCTGCACTCTACCAGGCGTATCACGCCATTATGCCGTTGCGTGCGGCGGACAAGGCACGCCCGGCTACGGTCGACGTGGTGGGCCCGGTGTGCGAGACCGGAGATTTTTTCGCCCGTGATCGCCAGATGCCAGAAGTTGCTGCCGGGGAGTATATCGCCCTGCTCGACGCAGGAGCCTATGGGATGTCACTCAGCTCGAACTACAATTCGCGGCCACGCGCAGCAGAGGTGCTGGTCGACGGGCGGTCGCATCGGCTGATCCGTCGGCGGGAGATGATGCGGGATCTACTGGCCGCGGAACGGACATTTCTGGCGGAATAGAGATTCAGTTTTCGGATTCTACGGGCCCTATAGCGGTCGCTGAAAGGGAATGACTGCGCTTAATTCTGGGTGGTTGCCGGCATTTCTGAGGTGGCCATGGTGCGGATCGGATCTGCTGCTGCGGCATCGGAAAGCCTGGAAATTCCGGTGGCGTTCGAGGAATACTCGCCTTCATCCTGCTTGGGCCCCAGGCCGAGCTTGATGATGGCCCGCGAATCCGGCGTAATTTTTGTTTGCCAGCCGTTGTCCGCCTGGTATTTCTGCATGGCGGCCTGGGTGTCCGGGTCCCACTGGCCGGTCGGGCTACCGTTTAGATAGTGTGCCTGGATCAGCGCCTGCTGAATTTCCGTGGCCCGCTGGGGATCCATGGCTCGCTGGCCCAGCAGCACAGCATGGTGGCGGGCTGAAAGCCGATGACCGCGTCCGCGGCGATAGGATGCCCGATGCAGGCTGGCGTGCCTTCCCGTAGAGTGCGCGGCTGCGTGATGCCTGCGGCGAGAGCGCGTCGAGGCATGAGCCGATGCAGCTAGACCCAGTACAAGGGTCAGTGCCAGAATTCCGGCGGTCATGTGAAAGCGGGGAAGTCTGAAAAACCGCATGGTGTTAAAAATAGACGCAAATTGACTCAACTGCAACCTCAAACCATCTCCGACGGGCATTTTGGTACCTGCCGGGAAAGCGCAAATAGGGTGGAAAGCGCGAGCATTCCTCGTTTTCCACCCTATTTCTGTATTTGTAATCAGCAGTTTACGGTTATGGTAATGTTCCCCCGATGTAGCGGTTCCCGGACTGCGGCTGTTGCGGGTCGATGACCAGGAAAACCACGTCGTCGCCCGATTTCAGCCTCGAGGCCATCTCCTGGAACTGTTGCACGTTCGCGATCGGTTGCTTGTTCATCTGCAGGATCACCATGCCGGGGGCCAGCGCCTGCAGCCCGTCCGCGAACGATCCGGGAACGATGCTGCGGATGATGACGCCGCCGGTGATGCCTGCCTTCGACGCCATCTGCGGAGGGATGTCGCTGACCGACATGCCCAGCTTGCTGGTGCCGTTCTGCTGGGAACCGTTCGACTCGCCGGGTGCGCTGCCACTGCTCAGTGCAGCGATCATGGCCGCGCGGTCGGCGATGGTGACCGTCGCCGTGGCGTGCTGCCCGTTGCGGATATAACCCAGCGTGGCCTTCGAGCCAGGCTTGCGGTTGGCAATGTCGGAGATGAGATCGTTCCCGCCCTTGATTGGCCGTCCGTCGATGGTGGTGATGATGTCGCCAGGTTTCAGCCCCGCATTCGCGGCTGGGAAACCCGGCTGGACGGAGCTGATGATGACGCCATTCTTGAAGCCATAGACGTGGCCTACGGCGCTCGACATGACCGCCTGGAAGGTGATGCCGATCGATCCGCGAACCACCTTATGTCCCGGCCCGATCAGCTGGTTGTAGACGTTGATGACAGTGTCGGACGGCATGGCGAAGCCGATGCCTTCATTGCCCGCCGACTGCGTATAGATGGCAGTGTTCATGCCGATCACCTGGCCATCCATGTTCAAGAGCGGTCCACCGGAGTTGCCGGGATTGATGGCCGCATCTGTCTGAATAAAATGCTGAAATTCGCCGGACCCGATACCGCCGCCGGCGGGGATGGAACGATTTTTGGCCGAAATAATGCCGGCGGTCACGGTCTGACTCAAATTGAACGGGATGCCGATGGCCAATACCCAGTCGCCGACCTGTGCGCCCTCGGAATTGCCCAGCTTCACGGTTGGCAGCGGATGGTCGACATTGATTTTGAGAACGGCGATATCGGTATCTTTATCAATTCCGACGACCGTGGCCGGATGACCCTGATCGCCATCCGGATCGCTGGTCAGTTTGACCCAGATTTTGTCGGCCTTATCCACCACGTGGTTGTTGGTGATGATGTACCCGCGCGGGTCGACGATAAATCCGGAGCCCAGCGCCTCACGCTCGCCGCCGTCGGGAGCTTCTCCCTGGGGACCTTGCGGGCCGCCGAAGCCGAAGAAGTGGTTGAAGAAATCCTGCATCCCATTGTCGCCCTGACCCTGACCTTGACCCTGATCCGGGCCTTGCTCGCCCTCATCGGGGCCCTGCGCTTCCGGCCCATTCTGACCCGGGCCCTGCATCTGGCCGCGAACCTGCCTGTGCTTGGGAATTGAGACGGTGTTGATGTTCACAACTGCCGGACCGACTTGTTTGGCGATCTGAGTGAACGTCGTCGACAGGTTGACCGGGTTCGGCATCTGCAGCGGTTGAGCGTCGGAGCTGTCGACCGCCGCTGCTTTTCCATCGACTCCATGGGCCATGACCGACCCGATCAAAATGCCGGCGGACAGTGTCGCCAGAACTGCGAAGGTTAAGCCGAGACGGCGCATACGGAAATTTTTCCAGGATTTATCGAGCCAGACTTTCATGGTATTGATCGAACCTCGTGATGGTACGGCGTGCCAAATTTGATTGGGACAGCAAAACCACAGTATATCGATTACATGGGAATATCCGGATGCGTAGCAGCCGGACTCAACCAGTTAGACGCAAATAGAGGTAAAAATGTATCAAACAAATTGCTCGGTTCTTTATGGGTTCGTAAGCGGTGGTGAGTTTCCCCGGCCGCGGTCGCGCCAGCGCGGAAGGATTTCCGCCGCAAGGATACCGGCCAGAACCAACAGCGCACCCAGCGCGCGGCGAAGTTGCAGCCCTTCTTGAAGCACGACGAATGCTGTGAGCCAGGCAAAAACCGGTTCCAGTGTGAGGATGACGGCAATATTGGTGGCGGGGATTACCTGCTGGGCCCAGGTCTGAACGCTGAAAGCAAGCGCCGTCGCCAGAATTCCCGCAGTGCCGATCGCAAACAGAACGGTTGGATTTCTCAGCGGGCTGGTTTGGGAAAAGACATGCTCCCATGCGCCGGCAGTGGGCGGTTCCGTCCACAGCGCGGCAGTGGCCAGGCAAACCATCGCGAAGCCGACCTGCAGGAGCATGAGCTGATCGAAGCGCACCCGCCGCGTGGCCCCGCGATCGAGCGCGATGATTTGCAGGGAAAACGCCAGTGCACAGGCAATGCTGAGCATGTCTCCACGGTTCAACGTATGCAGAAGCCGCAGCCAGGGCGTGTGGGCTGCGGTAGTCAACAGTGCCACGCCGAAAAAAGCGAGCAGCGCGCCCGTCCAGGCGGGCCATTGTGGCAATCGACCGCCGGGAGAGCGCAGCCCGGGAATGCTGGCCAGAAAAGGAACGAAGACGACGACCAGAGCGGTGAGGAAAGCTGAATTTGTGGCTGTGGTGTAGAGCAGTCCCTGCGCCTGAAAAAAGAATCCCGCAGCCATGGTGCAGCCTGCTGTGGCGCCGGCGATCCACGCTGCCCGTGTCAATCGGCGCCACTGACTGCGATACACAATGGCCACGCAGACAAAGGCCACCAGCATGCGCAGCGCATTGAACCACTGCGGGCCTATGTGGGCCAGCGCCTGCTTTACCAGGACGAACATCGTTCCCCAGACCATGACCATCGCGAACATCAGCAGATGCGCGAGGGTGTTGCGGGAAATTCCGGGTGAAGTTGCGCCGACTGTCATAGAGAACTCGATGGCGCTGTCATCTGCTCAAGAATAAATTGTCCGGGCAGCAGCGGCGGCTCCGATCCGATGATTCTTCCGGGTTCGAGCAATCCGAGTGTCAAGATCGAGCAGGTTTTCAGACGGTTTCAATGATCAGGATGACGAACACTGGAGTGCATCGTCCGGCTCAAATTTCGATTTGCGCCAGAGCGAGCAGCAATAGCAGAATGCGGCGAAGGGCGAGGTCGCGGCCGGTGGCGTCGAACCATTCCTGCGGAGTGTGGACGCCGCCGCCGCTGCCGCCGCTGCCTATGCTGACCGCCTCAATGCCGAGCGACAAAGGGATATTTGCGTCGGTCGAGGCGATGCGGGGCTGGCTGCGGATATTGAGATGGCGGTCGACGGCACGGAGTGCGGTCAGGATGGCGGCATCTTCAGGGAGCTTGGCGGCGGGGCGTTCGCCGATGATTTCGATTTGAAAATTGATCGGCGGCTGGCTGGGATTGTTTGTCGAGGAACGATTGGCGTGGCAAACTGCGCCTTCGACGGCAAGACGGATGCTCTCCTCGAGCTGGATCAACTGCGCTGCGTCGGTCGAGCGCGTATCAATGCGGGCCTGGGCGCGCTGTGGGATAGCGTTGATGGCGGTGCCGCCCTCTATGTGGCCGATGCTCCACGTGGTTCGTGGGGACGCGGGCAGCGCGATTTGTCCAATTGCGGCGAGGGCGTTCGCCAGCACCAGGATAGGGTTGGGCACGCCGGCATCGGTCCAGGAATGCCCGCCCGGACCGCTGATGGTGATGCGGAAGCGTTTGCTGCCGAGGGCGTGGGTGACGATGCTCTCTGTGCCTGCGCCATCCAGTACGACCGCGGAGCGAATGCGCACGGCGATGGGGGATTCCGTGAAGAGGTAGCGCATGCCGCGCAGATTGCCTTCACCTTCTTCGCCGACATTGCCGGCGAAGAGAATGTCGGTAGAGGGCTGCAAACCCGCCGACTGCATGGCGGCTGCGATGGCGAGAAGCGCAGCGATTCCGGCGCAGTTATCGCTGGCGCTTGGACCCAGGAGACGGCTGTCTTCCTGCACGGGATGGCCGATGGCTTCAGCGGCAAAGACCGTGTCGAGATGCGCGGAGACCAGTGTGCAGGGATGGTATGCATCGTGTTGCTGCGGACTGACAACACTGTGCAGCCAGCCCAGGGCGTTTCCGCAGGCGTCGATGTGGACGTCCTGGAGGCCAAGTGCGGTGAACTGTTCCGCGAGCCATTGCGCGCGGGCTGTTTCCCGGAATGGCGGTGCGGGAATAGAGGCCACTTGGCGGTGCCACTCGCGCAATTTGGGTTCCTGTAGATGGAACCACTGGAAGGCGCGATGGACAGGGCGTTGCCCCGCCAGCTGGGTGACGGTTTGAAAAGCCGAAGTGGCGAAGGTTTCCGGCATGGTGCGAGACTTTCGATCTAAAGATTCATTGTCTCCCAGCGCTAGTATCGCGTGAAGTGAATTGGATTGAGAAATACGACAACCATAGAAAAAACGACCGACAATGAAGCCGACAGATTTCGTTCAGTAGAGAACTTCCATCAAACACAAGCCGCTGGCGGGCGCGGTGGGACCGGCGAGTGCGCGGTCGCGGCCTTTTAGAATCTCTCCAACGGCTGTGGGCACGATCCGGCCCCGGCCTACTTCGAGGAATGTGCCGACAAGATTCCGGACCATGTGGTGAAGAAAACCGTTTCCGCGGACGGTATAGGTAAAAATCGGCGTATCCGTGCCGGCTGGGATCTCTTCTATTTGCGTCGCGGGGAGCAATGCCGAAGACCAGTGGGAAAATTCGATGCGGCGGATGTTCGATCGCGAGTGGCCGGCGGACGACGGCTGCTCGCGTTCGGCGCGATCCGGATCGTGGGCGGCGAATGAGGTAAAGTCGTGCTCGCCGACGATGATCTGGGCTGCTTGCTCCATCGCGGCCAGATCCAGCGGCCAACGGGAGCAAGTGAGGTAGCGCGCCAGAAACGGGGAGCACACGGTTCCACAAAAAACCCGATAGCGGTACACCTTGCCCAAGGCGCTGTGGCGGGCGTGAAAGTCCGGCGGAGCCTGTTCCGCCGTTAGAACACGGATGGAGGACGGCAGGACGCGGTTCAGTGCGCGGTGAAAATTCGCGGCGGGGATAGGAGCCGCCAAAGTGAAGCTGGCTACTTGGGCAGCGGCATGAACGCCGGCGTCGGTGCGGCCGGAGCCCTGGGGCAGCACGTGCTCCCCAGTGACGACGGCAATGGCATCGGCAAGCGTGGCTTGAATGGTGGGAGCGGTTTTGTCTGCCTGCACCTGCCAGCCATGAAAGTCTGTGCCATCGTAGGCGAGCGTCAGTTTCCAGACGGTTTTTTCATTTATGTAGGTCATCATCCGCGGCGAAAACGGCCCCCGTGAAGACGAGGATTCCACGGGCCGCTGCGATATACTCATCCTCATTAAAGGTACATTGGGTTCCGGCGGAATGTGCGTGGTGCCCGCGAAGACAGGTGAAGTTTCTGTCGATTCGGATGCTGCCTGCCGGAAGTCGCCCGGCTTCATTGCCGGAGGACGAGAAAAGCCCGGCGGAACAATCCAGGCGGCACTCTCGTAACAATTCTTAAGGATGCAAGGATGCGGGAAAGGCGCGCGGTTGGAGTCCAGGGTTGCGACTTTCATATGTATTTTTCCATTCTGCGCCGGCGATCGAGAAAAATTTGGAACCGGGGCAGCTCCCCCGTCGTCTTATGAAAAGCATTCGCTTGGCGCAATAGCAGGCTTTGGCTTGAGGCCGGGCTGCGGTCCCCCCTTCCGGTTTGGGGATTGCCTGTGCCTCGTTGGCGATGAAAATTTGTAGATGCGAAATTCTGGTGTGGGAAAGAAGAGGGTTGGAAAACGTGAAAACGCGGAATCTGCAAAGTGGGCTGGCGGTTGGATTAATGCTGCTGAATATCCTGGTGCCGATCGCTGGCGCACAGACGGCAGCGCAGCAGATACCGAACGCACCGGCTGCAGCTGGGACGATCTCTACGCCGCCCCCGCCGGTCCCTACGGAGCCGTATTCCCTGCGACCGACAGATCATGATTTTTCGCGGGGAAAGCGGCAGCTTTCCAATCCGTTTTCCGTCTATACGGCGACCCAGGTTCCCGCGCCCAACTTTACGAATTCCTCGCTGCTAGACAGTCTGTACCGGGATGGAAAGATTTATCTCAGCCTGGATGACGCCATCATGCTGGCGCTGCAGAACAATTTCGACATTGCGATTGCGCGCTACAACCTGGACATCGCCGACACGGATTTGTTGCGGGCGCGGTCGGGGCTATCTTTCCTGGGCGTGAACAGCGGCCTGTTGACCGGCACGCTGGGCGGCAGCACGAGTCCAGTAGCCAGTGCGACGCCTTCTTCCACAGGTTCCAGCAGCACGGGTGCGAGCTCCTCGCCAACGGTGCAAACGACGGGAGGCTCGGGCGGCGGCCCGGGAGGGACTTCGGCGGGTGCCGGCGGCGCGGCCTCCGGGCCTTCTGGCATCAATCAGTCCACGCTCGGCGCCGGCCCGCTCGATGTGCCGATCGAACCGCTGGATCCGGTGCTGAGCGGCACCGTGCAGCTGGGAAGAGCCTATCTGCCTGAAACGTCCAGTTTCCTCACGGGCACATTTCAGTTGAACCAGAATACGAACGAATACAATTTCAGCTACATTCAGGGATTTCTGCCAGGGGAAACGCTGGCGGTCACATTCAACAACACTCGCACCACGAACGATGCGAACTCTCCATTTGCCAGTCTTTACAGCCCGGATTTGACCAGCAACTTTAACGCTCAAATTACACAGCACCTGTTGCAGGGCTTTGGCTGGGGAGTGAACGGCCGCTACATCGCGATTACGAAAAACAATCGCCGCATCACCGATTCCGCGTTTCGCGCGCAGCTTCTGTACACGATCGACCAGATTGAAAACATCTATTGGGGGCTGGTGGGCGCGTATGAAGACGAAAAGGCAAAGGAAGGCGCACTGAAACAGTCGACGCAGCTGTTGGCGGATGATAAACGGCAGTTGCAGATCGGAACCTTAGCGCCGCTCGACGTAGTGAACGCGAACGCCCAAGTGGCAAGCGACCGGCAGGCGTTGACCAGCTCGAAGACGAAGCTGGAGTACCAGCAGCTCATTATCAAGCAGGCGATTGCGCGCAATTTGGATGATCCGACCTTCGCGTCCGCGCCAGTAATCCCAACCGACCGGGTCTCGCTGATACAGACGCAGGAAGAAGACAAATCGGTCGATGAACTGGTGCAGGATGCGTATGCCAATAGTCCTACGGTGGAGCAGGCGCAGCTGGCGCTGAAGAACCAGGAGATCACGCTGAAGTCGGTGAAGAACGCGCTGCTTCCGGTACTGGATGTTTACGGTTTCTATGGAGCACAGGCCATCGGCGGCTCCATAAGCCCGCTTATCCCTTGTGTTGATATTCCGGGTTTCGGTAACCCTTGTAGTGGCACGCCGAATAACGGGAAACCAATTTCGTACGGCACGGTGCTGAATAACTTGGGCAACAGTTCAGGCCCGAATAAAGGTGTGGGTTTCAACTTTACTGTGCCCATCCGCAACCGTCAGGCGCAGGCGCAGCAAGCCCGGGCGCAGATTGAATATCGCCAGTCGCAGATGCGTTTGCAGCAGATTTACGTACAGCTGCGGATGCAGGTGACGAACCAGTTGTTTGCGTTGCAGAACGATCGCGCGCAGGTGCAGTCTGCAGAAGCCAGTCAAAATTATGCGGTGCAGAGTTTGGATGCGGAGCAGAAGAAATATCGCCTGGGCGCCTCCACAGCGGCCAACGTGCTGCTGCAGACGCGGAGCCTGGAAGCGGCAGAAGATAATCTGATCGCTGCGCATACCACGTATGCGGTTGACCGTGCGGCGCTGTCTCAGTTGGTGGCGGACACGCTGGATAAATATGGCGTCAGCATTACCGACGCGGCCACAGGGAATATTTCGCATGCGCCGCTGGTGCCTGGCCTCGAAGCTCCGAAGCCGGAAGCAAAGCCGGAGCCACTGCATCCGAACCATGTGCCCGATCAAAACGCGCCGGATAATTCAAATGCGCCGGTTCCACCTGCGGCGTAGGAGATGTCATTTTGAGCTAAGGACCTGTATATCTGCACTTCGTGCAAATGCAGAGGTCCTTCGCTTCTCTGAACGCGCGAAAACCGCGCGTTCAGGACTCCGGTTTCGCTCAGGTTGACATGCTTCTGTGTGGATTTATCGCTCGGTGACACGGTCCAGGAAATCGAAAAATTCCGGGAAGGAAATTGCGGCCGATTCGGCGCCGTGGATTTCTGTGTCTCCGCTGGCTCGCAGTGCGGCGACGGAGAATGCCATCGCAATGCGATGATCGTCGCCGGAGTCGATTTCGGCCCCGTGCAGTTTTTGCCCGCCAGGCACGTCGAGTCCATCTTCAAACTCTTCCACTGTCGCTCCCATGGCGCGTAGATTTCTGGCTACCAGCGCGATGCGGTCCGACTCCTTGACGCGCAGCTCGCGCGCATCGCGGATGCGGATGCCCAGACGTGTATAGGGTGCAATGGCAGCCAGCACCGGCAGCTCGTCGATTAACTGTGCAGAGAGCGCGCCGGAAATCTCTGCGCCTTCGAGGCCCGCGGGATTGCCCACTACTTGCAGCGTGCCGATCAACTCTCCGTGTTCTTCGCTTAGCTGCAGCACGTTGAGCGAAACGCCCAGGCCGCGTAATACATCGAGCAGGGAGGCGCGGGTGGGATTCATGCCGATCCCATCAAGGACTAGATTCGACTCCGGAAACAATGCCGCCGCGCAAAGAAAAAATGCGGCGGAAGACATGTCGCCTGGCACGGCTGCATCGATCGCGCGCAGCTGCTGACCGCCTTCAATGCTGACGCTGGTTTTGCTGCGAGTGAGCTGTGCGCCAAATGCACGCAGGGCCAGTTCTCCGTGGTCGCGGGTATGGACCGACTCGTGCACGTGCGTGGTGCCCGCGGCCTGCAGACCGGCAAATAGCAGGCAGGTTTTAACCTGCGCACTCGCGATGGGTGTTGCGTAATCGAGCCCGCGCAATGGACCGCCGTGGATGGTCACCGGCGCGTGGCCGTCGGTGAGATCGATACGCGCTCCCATTGAAGACAGTGGTGCGCGAATCCGTTCCATCGGACGGCGGGTGAGGGAAACATCGCCAACAAGCGTGCCGGTGAAGGGCTGCGCTGCAAGAAGACCTGCGAGCATGCGCATCGTGGAACCGGAATTGCCACAATCGAGCGCAGACGCCGGTGCGGCAAACGCTCCAGCGCGGCCGGTGACCGCGATGACTCCATTGTCCTGACGCTCGACGCGCGCGCCCAGCTGCTCCATGCAGGCCAGCGTGCTGTGTGGATCGGCGCCGCTTGAAAAATTGCTAAGGTGCGAGGTGCCTTCGGCGAAGGCGGCCAGCATGCCGTAACGGTGCGAGATACTCTTGTCCCCCGGAAGGCGCAGGCTGCCTAGCACGTTAGCCGCCGGAGAAACCCGGCGCGTGGATACGGAGGACGAGGTGGCGGGCGAGTTGGCTTGCGACAAAGAAAGTTCTCCTTTAAATTTTCGCCGTGTTTTGCGCGTCCGCGGGACGAGTGCAACCCGCGCGCGCGTTCCATTTGAGGACTGCCGGTCCAAATTGGAAATCCCATCGTATCGCGCGCGGATTCTCTCGGCAGAATCGCACGACATCGTCTTAAAACTGAAACCGACACGTAGCGTTGCTGACCAGATGTAGCCGCGCCAATGGAGGCAATTCTCTCATGGTACTTGAGGACAGGGTTTGCATGAAACGGTTCGGATTTGTAGTCACATTCGCGATTGGATTGGGCTGCCTGATGGTTCCGAGCACGCTGGCACAGTCCGCAGGAGGACCAGTGAACTCCGATCCGATTTTGACCGCTCAGCTTGACCCACCGGACGCGACCGTGATGGAACCGGGAATCGCGCCCAAGGCCCTGTTGTTGTACCGGGAGGCTGTCCAGGAACTGCATCGCGGAAACAATGTCGCCGCCGAGAAAGACGCCCGCGATGCGGTGCGGCTGGATAGAAATTTCGCCGATGCCTACGCACTGGCGGCTACGGCCGCTCTGTCGCAGCGGCAATTTGCGCGTGCCCTTGCGGAAGCGGAGGCAGCAGTGCATATTGACGACAATGACGAAAAAGCCTGGGTAATTCTGGCGACCGCGGACAATTATATCGGTCAGTATTCCGATGCACTCAATGCATTAAGACACGTGCAGCAGGAGCATTGGACAACATGGCAGGTTGCATACCAATGGGCGCGCGCGGAGGCTGGCCTGAACAATGCTGTGCAGACATTGGAGTGGGCGAACCGCGCCGCGCTGACCGCGCCAGCCAGTTTTGCTCCGCTGCATCTGCTGCGAGCGAGCGCATTGCTGGCCGCGGGCAGCAATGCGCAGTCCGCGGACGAACTGGAAACCTATCTGCAATTGTTGAACAAAAACGCGCCGCCGCGCGCGGCATTGACGCGTGAGTTACATCGCATCCGCGCCCAACGGCCGCCAGCTACAGGCGATGTTGCCGAGTACAACGCATTGGCAAACTAGCTTTCGCACAAAAACACTTCTCGAAATAGAATTGGAATGGTTTCATCTGTGATTTTTTTCGGGTAACTATGCAGCGTCGCGAATTTATCAAGTCCATTGTCGCTTTGGGAGGCGCGTCTGCACTCGGTCAGAGCGCATCCTTCGCACTGCCACCGTCACAATATCTGCCCACACCCAATCTGAAGGTGAAGCGCGTACTGGCGATGTTCAAGTGCCACTTCGACGCGGGTTTCATCGATACGCAGACGGCGGTGGTGCATTGGTATTTCAACGACTACTTTCCTCAAGCCATCCGGGTCGCGAGGGATATGCGCCGTTTTGGCGGCCATAAATATGTATGGACCACGGGCTCATGGTTGCTGTACGAGTACCTGGAACAGGCTTCAACGGAGGATCGCCGTCAGATGGAACAGGCGATTTTGGAAGGCGACATTGCCTGGCACGCCATCCCCTTTAATTGGCAGACGGAGATGATGGATTCTTCCATGATCTCAGGAAGCATCGCGCTGTCGCATTCGCTCGACCGACGCTTTGGACGCACGACAACCGGAGCGAAAATGACGGATGTGCCAGGACACACACGCGGCCTAGTGAGTCCGCTGATGAGGGAGGGCGTGAAGTTTCTGGATATCGGAACCAATGGCGGCGTGGTTGCGGCCGATGTTCCTCCGATGTTTGTCTGGAAGGATTCGACGGGTGCGAGTTTGGTGGTTATGTACCACTTCGGCTACGGCGGGCTGGTGGTAGTACCGGGTTCCGATCTGGCGATTTCCGTGAATGTTCGAGGCGACAACAGCGGACCGCACACTCCGAATGAAATTGTCAGCATGTACTCGGAACTGAGCCATCAATTTCCCAATGCCGAGATTGTAGCAACCAATCTGACGGAAATCGCGAATGCCGTCGAGCCTTACCGCAGCCAATTGCCGGTGATCACGCAGGAAATTGGCGATACCTGGATATTCGGTGTATCGAGCGATCCGGTGAAAGTTGCTCGCTATCGGGAGATTTCCCGGCTTCGTCAGAGCTGGATCTCCAAGGGCAATTTTCGTTCCGGCGATGCAACCGATGTCGCGTTGCTAAGGCATTTGCTTCTGGAGCCCGAGCATACGTGGGGAACGGACACCAAAACGTGGCTGGATTTCGACCACTACACGCCGCGCGATCTGGCGACCATGTTGAACACAAAAAACTACAAAGTGGTCGAGTTCAGCTGGCAGGAAAAACGCCAGGACCTGTTCGACGGCATCTCTGCGCTGCCAGCTCCGCTCCAGCAGCAGGCTCAGGATGCGGTTCGCGGCCTGGCGGCGAAGGAACCGCAGTTGATCCAGGGATCTGCTCATGCGGCGACAGCAGAAATCAAGACTCCACATTTCATTGTGAAGATCGATCCCGACACCGGCGCGATTCATCGTCTGTGCGACAGAAGATCTGGCCGGGAGTGGGCCTCTCCAGATCATCCCATCGCGCTGTTTTCCTACCAGACTCTTTCACAGCAGGATTATTCTCGCGTCTTTGCCAGCTACATCGTCACCAAGGCCGACTGGATCAACTTCGACTTTGGAAAGCCGAATATCGAACGTTTCGGTGCCAAAAGCCAGGATTGGATTCCATCATTGGCGGAGCTTCATTCCGAGGAGAATGGAGAGGGGCTTCGCCTGCTTGCGCGGCTGGAAATTCGCGATCCGGATGCGATCCAATCAGGACGCGCGGCGTTTCCGCAAAAGATGTATATGGAGTTGCTGCTCCCGAACGACGAGCCAGTCGTGAATCTGAATTTTTACTGGTTTCAGAAGACGGCCACTCGAATGCCGGAGGCGATGTGGCTCAGTTTCAATCCAATTGTGACTGATCCTCGTGGATGGATGCTCGACAAATCGGGAGAGCAGGTCTCTCCATTCGATGTCGTTGCTGGCGGAAGCCGGCATATGCACGCGGTTTCAAAGGATTTCAGGTATCGGGACGGGAACGGCTCTTTTGCCGTGGAAACACTGGATGCGCCGCTGATTGCAGTGGGCGGAAAATCGCCGCTGAATTTTTCCAAGGCGCGACCGGACCTGTCAAAGGGCATTGACTGCAGCCTTTTCAACAATGCGTGGGGCACGAATTACATCATGTGGTTTGGCGAGGATATGCGTTTCCGGTTCGTGCTGCGAACCTGAAATCAGCTCGCGAAATTCAGCATTCGGTTGGCGTTGTACGGTCGATCACGCGTAGTGCGATTACAGTTTCGTCGTCGAAATGCTCGACGGTGCCCTGGAAGGCGGAGACGGCTTTGAGGATGTTCCCGACCATTGTCGTTGCCGAGCAGCGGCGGTTCTTCGCCAGAATCGCAGTCAGCCGTTCGATGTCGAACATTTCATCGCGGTCGTTTTCCGCGTCAATCATTCCGTCGGAGAAGAAAACGATCATGTCTCCAGGCTGCGTGGAGAGCGTGAATTCTTCATACTCAACGTCGGGGAACATGCCCAGAGGAATGCCGGTCGCGTTGATTGGCTCCACGCCCTTTGCGCGGCAGAACAGCGGCTGGCACGCGCCGGCGTTCGCGATCTGCAAGGTGCGGTCGCTGTCGTTCCAGATAGCGAACAGCATGGTGACGTATTGGGCGTCGAGTTTGCGCTCCTGCAGTTGCTCGTTCAACAACGCCAGCATCTGCGCGGGTGAGGGTTTCTGAGCGGCGAGCGAACGCATGACGCCGCTGACCAGAGCGGCGTAAAGGGCCGCGGCTGCACCCTTACCGCTGACATCTCCCAGCACAATAGCAGTGCGCCCATCGCCGTAGTCGAGAAAGTCGAACAGATCGCCGCCGATCGTACGCGCCGGCACGAAGCGGGCCGCAAGCTGCGCATGGGTTGGATCGGGCATGGTCTGCGGCATCAGACGGAATTGCACTTTGCGCGCCATGGAGAGATCGTCCTCCAGGCGCCGCTCTTCCTGTGCCAGGCGCTGATAGAGGCTGGCGTTCTCAATTGCAATCGCGAGTTGCGCGGCAAGCGTGCTGACTGCATGAACGTTGTCTTCGGTAAAGAAATGGGGACGAGTATGTTCGATGTCCATCACGCCCAGGACTTTGCCCTTATAGATCAAAGGGACGGCCATCTCGGAACGCGTCTCCGGATGCACGACGATGTAGCGTGGATCGCGGCGGACATCGCCGACGGTAATTGTCTGCCTGCTGCTGACAGCCGCGCCGATCAGTCCGCGTTGGATGGGCACGGGATCGGAGAACTCGTAACTGGTCTTGCCGAAGCGGATGGAAAAACGATGAACCAGCATGTTGCGTCTTTCATCCAGCATCCAGATGGCGAACATCTGGTAGGGAATCACGCGCTGCAAAAGATTGCCGACACGTTCCAGCAGTTGTTCCGGATCGAGGATCGAGGTTAACTCACGGCTGATCTCATGCAGTAGTTCCAGCGTTTGCGCCTGCCGCGAAATGCGGGTGTAGAGCCGCGCATTTTCCACCGCGATTGCTACGCGCGAAGCGGTCAGTTGCAGCAGATGCAGATGTTCTGGACGGAAATAATTCGCCTGCTCGGATTGAATATCGATGACGCCGATGACGCGGTTTTTTGTGACCAGGGGCACGGCCAGCTCTGAACGTACTTCAGGATTGGCGTCGATGTAATTCGAGAGCGTGCTGACATCGTTGATCAGCATGGCTTCGCGGCGCTCGGCAACCTGTCCGACAACCCCCTGTCCCATGCGGATACGCAGGCGCTCGGCGTCCTGGGTATGGCCGATCTGAAAGCGCATGCGCAGTTCATTAGTGCGATCGTTCAGCAGCAGGATAGCAAAAATGCGATAGTCGATGACGGCGCGCACCAGGTCCGCGACGCGATGCAGCAGAGTCTGTAGATCGAGCGTTGTATTCAGCGCATCCGCGAGGCGGGTGAGGAAGTCGATCTGCAGGGAATCGACGCGCGGTTCATTGCGCGGAGGCGCATCGGAAGCCGGGCGGTAGTCGCCCTCGTATGTATGGTGTTCGGTGGAGAGCGGCCCGGCGATAGCCTGCGCTGGTGCGGGCGCGCTTTTTATGTCGACTGATTCGGGCGTCCGCGCTGACGCAGCTTTGCGCTGCTCTGCTGAAGCTGCTTCCTCTGCGGATTTGCCTCTGTTCGGACTCATGTCTCACTTTTCAGGATAGCGCAGTCAAATAATGCACACTCCTGCTCGATGAAGTGTAGATGGACAGCTTTCAATTCTAGAAATTATCTGGAATTTGGCAACGGTGCGTTTAGACTGCCGGCGAAATAGTCTTGCGCCTCGCGCGTTTGCTCAATGTAGTTCTGCACAATGGCAGCACCGGCAGAGGTTCCGATGCGATTTGCGCCCGCCTCAATCATCTCACGCGTCACTTCCAGCGTACGGATGCCGCCGGCAGCCTTTACGCCGCAACGTCCGCCAGCCACGCCTCGAAGAAGGCTCACGTCTTCCGCCGTCGCTCCTGCAGTAGAGAAGCCGGTGCTGGTTTTGAGGTAATCGACCCCAGTAGCGACACAGATTTCCGAAGCGCGCAGTTTTTCTTCCAGCGTCAGCAGGCAGGTTTCGAGAATCACTTTCACCGTTGCAGCGGCCGAGTGCGCCAGTTCCACAACTGCGAGCACATCGCTTTGCACCAGCGCGTTGTCGCGGCTCTTGAGCGCGCCGATGTTGATGACCATGTCGAGTTCCCGCGCGCCCAGGCGCAGAGCGGCATCTGCTTCTTCCCGTTTGCTGCGGGTAAGCGACGCCCCGAAAGGAAACCCGATCACCGTGCCGATGGGAATGCCGCTGCCGGTAAGCACGCTATGCACCAGCGCAATCCAGCACGGGTTGATCACCACACATGCGAAGCGGTAACGAAGAGCGTCTTCACACATGTTCAGGATATCGTTTGAAGTAGCGTCGGGTCTGAGCAGTGTTTGATCGATGACGGCAGCGAGATTCTGCCAATCGTGCAGTGCGTTGGCGGCGAATCCAGCTACATCGAACCCGGCAGTATCAAAGTCTTCTGCCAGGCTAGAGCCGGCGAAGAAGGGAGAAAGGGAAACACTCATTCGTTAGATTCCATTCGATGTTCGGTTCAGTTCACACGGTTTTCATTGCCCGGCAATTCGCCGCATCGAATACAAACTTGCCGGAGGTAGACTACTACTCTTGGATGTCCGGTGGCACGAAGTAGATATCCGGCAGGTTGCGATAGTGTTCGGCGAGGTCCATTCCATACCCCACGACAAAGCGGTCAGGAATCGTAAAGCCAACATAATCTGCATCAACTTTCTGCAGGCGCCGCGATGGTTTATCGAGCAGCGTTGCGGTTTTCAACACAGCAGGTCGTTGCGCTTCCAAATGATTTTGCAGATAGCGGAGGGTCGCTCCGCTATCGAGAATATCTTCGACCAGAATTACATTTCGATTTTCAATTGGCTGATCGATATCTTTTACGAGTCGGACGGTGCCTCCTGAATGCATTTCATTGCCATAGCTGGAAACGGAAATAAAGTCGAAGGTGCATTCCACGGCGATCGAGCGAGCGAGATCAGCGAGAAAAATTGCCGCGCCTTTTAAGACCCCAATCAGTAGCAAGGGTCGACCCGCGGCATCGCGACTGATCTCCGCTCCCATCTGGCAAACGCGTTGCTGGATTTGTTCACGGGTGAGGAAGAGCTCCAGGTTACGAATCGGCGGAGGTTCAGTCATACAGATTGGAGTGTATCGCTGAAGGTAGGACGAAATTTGCTGCCGGAAGTTAGCGCCCAGGAGGGAGCCGAAGCGCGGCTGTTTCGGGAGCGCTGGTTATACGTCGCTTATACTGGAAAAATAGGAAATCTGCTGCATGTATCCATTTATTCACATCGGGCATTATTCGATCGGCACGTTCGGTATCCTGCTCTGGTTGGCGGCCGTATCGGGCTGCTGGGTGCTCTACAAGAATTTTGAACGCAAAGGCGTCGCTGCGGATGCGATCAATGTGACAGCGTTGGTAACGGTGGCCGGTATCGTAGGCGCCAAACTGTGGCACGTATTTGAGTCGCCGCATCTCCTTATGCAAATTCCGCTGCAACTGCTTTTAGATCGCGCTGGATTCGCGTGGTTCGGCGGCCTGGTGGCGGCGATCCTGGTGCTGATGTGGCAGGGTCGCGTGGCAAAAGTCGGCGCGCTTAGCATGCTCGACCTCGCCGCACCTGCTGCGGCAGTTGGTTATGGCGTGGGCCGGCTGGGTTGCCTGACCTCCGGCGATGGCGACTACGGAATACCTACGTCGCTGCCCTGGGGCGTGAGCTTTCCGCACGGCCTGGTACCCACGATGCAAAAGGTGCAGCCCACGCCAGTGTACGAATTTATCGTCGCCCTGTTGATCGCTTGGTATCTGTGGCGTCGCGGCAGAACCGACAAGCCGGTCGGACAAATCACCGGCGAATATCTGGTGTGGACGGGTCTGGCGCGCTTTCTGGTGGAGTTTATCCGCATCAATCCGCGCATCTATTTCGGTATGAGCAACGCGCAGGTCGCAAGCATCGGCTCCATGATAGCCGGGGTGCTGTTGATTGTCTGGGCACAGCGATATGCGCGAACGCAGGCTGCAATGCGTGCCCGCAACGCTACGGTACATCCTGTTTCCGGATAAAAAACTCATCTAACTAGAGCTTTTTCAAATATTCCTTCACTTTTCCTAGTTCCGGAAACATCTTTTCGTCTTTTTGGAAGTCGCGGGAGTGCACGCAGCGGCGGCCGTTGCGCATTTGCACTGGATGTTTCAGGTGCAGCATCTCGTGGAAGAGAAGATATTCGATCGCGTACCGCGGCGTATTCGGGCGATCGAATACGCGGCTTACCACGATGGTATTGTGGGCGGCGTCGTAGTGACCCAGCATGCGTCGCGCGGAGTGCGCGCTCCAGGTGAGCACGGGTCGACCGAGCAGGCCGTGGAAAAACTTGTGGTTTAACTGTTCGAAAATTTCATCGAGGTCATAACGATGGCCCCGCGCCGTCAGTACATTTTTTCTTCCGCGGCTGCGCCGCACCTGTTCTGCCCGGCGTGTGACCGCATCGCTGGCAAGATGACGCCGATAGCGATTTGCGTGTCCAGCTTCGATCGGCTTGCGATAAAGCTTCGCCAGCAGAATGTGCGCGATCGCGCGCACAACGCTTTCCGGCGCGCCCTCCAGCATGTCGGACAGTCGCACCAGCGCTTTGCCTTCGCGTAGGCGGATGGTGGTGTTGACGCCGGTGAACGGATAGAAGCGGACTTCGAATGCGGGCATCGGCGCGCGCGGACGCAGCAGCCGATACTCGGTGACAAAGATTTCCTGCAGGCTGAATGGTTCGACGGGGTTTGCGGATGCTGGCTCCAGCATGGGAAGGAGTGCTGGTTGTAATGCGGGCAAGGCGAAATTCCCTTCTGCGATTGGTCAGACTCTATTGTAGAGAATTCCTGCAGAGAGTATCGGTGAGGTCGTCAATGTGAATGTTTCAATTCTGCCAAACGTCGCTGGGTCTGCGATTCTTCATCGGGAAATTTGCCTTGCGATTCGCTGAGAAATTTTTGATAGTACGGGATGGCTTCACTGCTGTGGTGAAGATGGTCGAGCGCGGTCGCGCGCAGAAAAAGCGTTGCTGGGCTATCGGCAATATATTGTGCGCGGTGGTCGAGCGCGCTCAGCACCAACGCATATTGTTGATTTTGTGATGCGGCAAATGCGAGCCCGCTCCAGGCATCGGCCTGCTGCGGATCGAGAGCTAACGATTGCTGAAATGCCTGGACGGCCTGCGACCATTTCTGCTCGTGCATAAGATTTTCTGCAGCCGCTGTGATCAGGCCGGTGTTCTGGGGATCGACGAGGATCAATTGCTGATAGAGCGGCTCGGCCTTCGCCGCTTGTCCACCACCGCTATAAAGATCGGCGAGCATCCGCGTTACTGCAGGCTGATTTGGATTCTGTTTGTGCAGGGCCTCAAGCTGAGCAATTGCGTCCTGAGTTTTTCCTTCGCCCGCCAGCGCCGTGGCCGACTCTGCCAGCAATACGGGATCGTTCGGTTCCTGCTGCAGCGCCTGCTGTAAGAGCGGCTCTGAGTCGGAATATTTTCCTTCATGGTTGAGAACATGCGCCAGATGTTCGGCAGTCGAAATCGACTTGGGGTCGGTGGCAAGCGCTTTTTTATATTCCTGCTCGGCTCCCGCGTAGTTGTTTTCGTCCTCTGCCAGTTGCGCTGCCAGCAAAGTGTCGTCGTTTTGTTCAGGCGTCAATTTCAGGGCGGTCAACAGTGCATCGCTCGCCGCTGCATCATCGTGCAGTTGAGCGTCGATGCGGGCCAGCGTGCGGTATACGTCCGCCCTCGCTTGCACGCGATCGCCGCTCGCAGGTTCGAGCGTAGCAGCCAGTTCGAGTTCCTGCCGCGCGTTTTTCCATTGTTCCTGTTGCGCCAGCAGTCGACCCAGCACGACGTGTGATTCAAATTGTTTCGGGTTGGCGGCGATGGCTTTGCGGAAATCCGCCTCTGCCGCGGCGGATTGGTGCTGCACCTGTTCAATATACCCGCGGTCGTACAGTGCGCGGGATTTTTCCTGCGTCGTTGCCGCAGTTGTATCAATCGCGCTGGTTAAGGGTGGGAGAGCCTTGTCATATTTGCCATGCACAATGTCGTCTTCGGCCTGTGCGATCGATGTTGCGGCATGATCTGGCGATGCCGGCTGCGCGGAGTTGGTATCGGATGACGATGTTCCCGGTGGCAGCGGCGTGATTTGCGCGTGCAGTTCTGCAGCGTCGGTGAGCGCTGCCAGCAGGAGCAAACAGTGCAGAGAACGGTGCATATCAATCTCCAACCAAGGCCAGTGCGGCATTCTGCGACACAGGTTTCAAGGCTTTCGCCAGCCACTGACCTGTATGCGATTCAGGAACTGCGGCGATCTCTTCCGGTGTGCCAACGGCGACGATCTCTCCGCCGCGCCGTCCGCCTTCCGGCCCAAGGTCGATAATCCAGTCGGCGGCTTTCAGAACGTCAAGATTGTGTTCGATGACCAACAGCGATCCGCCGCCATCGATCAACTGGCGCAACGCGGAGAGCAATTTGCCAACATCGTCGAAATGCAGGCCGGTTGTAGGTTCATCGAGAATATAGAGCAGGCGATTCTTCGCACTCTTCGCTGTGCTGATGCCGCCTGCCGGTCGGGCGTTTGCCAAATGCGCTGCCAGCTTGACGCGCTGAGCTTCGCCGCCGGAGAGTGTGGTGGCGGACTGGCCCAGCCGCACGTAACCCAGGCCGACATCGGCCAGCACGCGCAGGCGATCCAGAATTTTTACGTGTCCCGCGAAAAACTGCAGCGCTTCTTTCACCGTCATGTTCAGCACGTCATGAATATTTTTTCCCTTGTATCGCACGTCGAGGATGCTGGCCTTGAAGCGCGTGCCGTTGCATTCTTCACACGGCAGCTCGACATCGGCAAGAAATTGCATTTCCACTGTTACCGTGCCGTCGCCCTGACACACATCGCACCGGCCGCCGGGCACGTTGAAGGAGAAGAATCCTGGCGTGTATCCACGCCGCTTAGCATCTGGCAAAGATGCAAACAGATCGCGAATGCCGTCGAAAGCCTTCATGTAGGTGACGGGATTCGAGCGCGGCGTGCGGCCAATCGGCGACTGATCGACCAACACGACACCGTTTAAATACCGCGAGCCTTCGAGCGTGTTATAGAGATGCGTTGGGTCTGCAATGTCGCTCTCGCCCAGAGCATGCGCCAGTGCGCGGTACAGTACGTCATGCACCAGCGTGGACTTTCCCGAACCGGAGACGCCGGTAATACAGGTCAACATGCCCAGCGGAATTTCACAGTCGACGGATTTCAGATTGTGAGCGCGAGCGCCGGTGAGCCGCAGCCATTCGTTTCCCGGAATGCGGCGGCGCGATGGAATTGGAATCGAAAGCTGCCCGCGCAGATATTTTCCCGTCAACGAATCCGGCGACTCCATCAACTCCGGCAAGGTGCCGGAAGCCAGCAGGCGGCCACCCAATTCGCCCGCACCGGGACCAAGATCGAGCAGATAATCCGCTGCACGCATGATATCCGGATCGTGCTCGACGACGAGAATGGTGTTGCCGAGATCGCGCAGTCCTTCGAGGATGCGGATGAGACGGCTGGTATCGCGCGGATGCAGGCCGATCGATGGCTCGTCGAGCACATACATCGCGCCGACCAACTGCGAACCGAGCGAGGTCGCCAGTTGCACGCGCTGCGCTTCACCGCCGGAGAGCGTGGAGGAGAGTCGGTCGAGCGATAAATAATCGAGGCCGACTTCATTCAGAAAATGCAACCGTTGCCGAACTTCTTCCAGAATTCTTCCGGCAACTTCCATCTGTGCAGGGCTTAAGCGGAGCTGCGAAAAAAATGCCTGTGCTTCGCCGACGGTCAGCGCGGTCACTTCGCAGATATCGCGGCCATCGATTTTCACAGCGCGCGCCTCTGCTCGCAGGCGCTTGCCTTTGCACTCCGGGCACAACGCATAACCCCGATATTTGCTTAGGAACACGCGCACATGCAGCTTGTACTTCTTGCGTTCTAGCGCCGAAAAAAATCCGTGCACGCCGGGGTATGAACCGTTGCCGTCGAGAATAAAATTCTGCTGTGCTGTCGTGAGCTGCCGCCAAGGCACGTCGAGCGGGATGTTTTTTTCTTTTGCGGCGCGGCGCAGTTCGCCAAACATGGGCCGATATTTCGGCTTTATCCAGGGATCGATGGCGCCATCGTTCAGTGTGCGCATTCTATCTGGAATAATTCGATCTATGTCGAAGTCGATGGTGTTCCCGAAACCTTCACAGCGAGTACATGCGCCGTAGGGATTGTTGAAGGAAAACAGCGGTGGTTCCGGCTCGCGATAAACGCGATTGCAGTGTTTGCATGCGTACGCGCCAGAGAACCGCAGACGCTTGGCTGGT
This sequence comes from Acidobacteriaceae bacterium, assembly GCA_965276585.1. Taxonomy (GTDB): domain Bacteria; phylum Acidobacteriota; class Terriglobia; order Terriglobales; family Acidobacteriaceae; genus JAKAAZ01. The sequence continues at coordinate 429,373 of CBDIAZ010000001.1, forward strand.
CCTTCCTCAGCGCGCGGGGCGGTTTCAAAAATTACTTCTCCGCTTTCTCTATAGCCGGTTTCTGCTGCATCCACAATGCGCGTCCGCTCGTCCGCGGAGACGACGATGCGATCGATCAGAACAAAAAGGGGCAGCGAAAAATCCAGTTCCAGCAGCGATTCCGGAGTAGAGAATTCGACAATCCGGCCATTCTGGTACAGCCGGTTGAATCCGCGCTGTCGCAGTTCTCCGAGCCGCTGTTTGCGCGGATCGAGAGCGACTGAATCGGTGGCGGTCTCGTACGGAGTATATTCATGGGCTGCGCGGTTACTCTTAGCCAACATTTGGGCGGCCAGGACAGCGGCGGCTTTCGTAATCGGTTTGCCGTCTTTTTTTGACGATCTTACCGCGCTTTTTTGGGCGGCTTTCTTTTTCTTCGCAGCCGTTTTGTTTTCCTCGCCAGCCTCCGGCAACACTACCGGAAACAGCGCCAGCAATCGCGTATTTTCTCCGAGCGCCAGCACCGCGGCGGCAATTTCATCCACGCTGTCGCGTTTTACGATGCCGCCGCACGTCAAACAATACATCGTCCCGCAGCGGGCGAAGAGGAGACGCAGGTAATCGTAAATTTCCGTTGCCGTAGCAACGGTCGAGCGAGGATTGCGCGTAGTGTTTTTCTGTTTAATCGCAATCGCCGGGGCCAGTCCATCGATATGATCGACGTCCGGCTTCTCCATCCGCTCCAGAAATTGCCGAGCATAGGCGGAAAGCGATTCCACATAGCGCCGCTGTCCCTCCGCGTACACAGTGTCAAAAGCAAGCGAGGATTTCCCTGAGCCTGAAACACCGGTCACGACCGTCAGGGCACCATGCGGAATTTCAAAGTCAATGTTCTTAAGGTTGTGAACACGCGCGCCGTGAACGACGATGCGATCCATAGGGCGATACACCTGCAAGGGAGGCTGGCAGCGCGCGAAGCACACACTACCGCATCTTCTAGTTTACAGCGTGCGGTCCGGAGTCATTTTTGATAGCAGAAGCGTCTGTATACTGAGCCGCTAGAGCTAGCCGAAGCGGAATGATGAGAGCCGGGCTATAAACGTGGGATGCGGACTCATCGGAAGGAGAGAAGTGAAAATTTCAACAACAAATTTTCTACTAGGTGTAATTGCGATTGCCTTGATCATGATCGCAATCCGGCCGCTGCGCGCGCCACAGGCGGCGCACGCGGATTCATCGGGAGTCTATCCGTTTTACATCGAGCCCGGAGTCGTAATGTTGCGTTCGCCGGATGGAACTACCCAGGTATATGGAAGGATGATGGTGGATTTGCGGAATGGAAAAGTCTGGGGCTTTCCGACGCTTAGCACATCGCCGTATCCGGTAGACGTCGGTAGTACCAAATCGCCCGTGTCGCACCCTTTTCTACTGGGGACGTTTGATTTCTCGGACACCGACAAATAGAGCGGAGCGTCTTCTATTTTGCGGTCAGGGCCTGCGCGATGGCTTTCTCCGCCAGCGGAGTCATGACCTCATAACCAGCTGCGTTGGGATGGACGCCATCGATAGTCAAGTCCTTCTTCATGCCGAATTCGGGGTTCACCATCGCGGAGTAGTAGTCGAGATAAACATAGCCATTCTTTTCGCAATACTCTTGTATCCAGTTGTTGAGCGCGCGAATCTCTTCGACCGGATCAATTCCCGGCCTCCACGGAAAGCCCGCAGCGGGCAATATGGAAGCAAGCACGACGAGGATATGATTCGCATGGGCCAGTTCTGCCATCGACGTTAAATTGTCTTCGATCATCTGTGGCGTAGACGGCCCGGTGTTCCCGGCAATGTCATTGACGCCTGCGAGGATGACGACAACTTTCGGCTGCAGCGCAATTACGTCAGGCCGGAAGCGGATCAGCATCTGCGGTGTGGTCTGGCCGCTGATACCGCGATCAATGTAAGGCTTGCCGGGGAAGAATACCCCGACCGGATGCCCCCAGGCATCCGTAATTGAATCGCCCATGAAAACCACTCGGTTTTCATCGGGCGCAGGCGGCAACGCTACATTATCGGCCCGATAGCGGGCGAGGTCAGGCCAGTCCAGCAGCTTGGTTTCCATGTCGGCTATTTTCGCGGGTGTGGGAGCAGGAGTTGCAGTAGATGTCGCCTGACCTGGTTTTGGCGAAGGAGCAGGCATCGTGGTTTGTGCTCCGGCGAATAGTGTGACCAGCAGCAGACAGCAGAGCAGTTTCAACATGGGTTTCCTTTCACTATTCCGCGAATAAAGTTTTTGGCGCGCGAAACACTTCAATCAACAGCAGACATGCGCCGATCACGATACAAGAGTCGGCCACATTGAAATCAGGATAGTGGTAGCCGAAAATATTGAAAGCAAGAAAGTCGATAACATAACGCGAGGCTAGACGGTCATAAAGATTTCCCACCGCGCCGCCCAGAATAAGAGCCAGCGCAACGCTGGTCATGTTGATTGCGCGGCCTGCCTTCCATAGCACGCCGAGCACAATCACAATCGCCACTACCGAAAATGCGATCAGCATCCAGCGGACACGATCCGGCGACGGAGTGTCGGCAAAAAGGCTAAAGGCCGCGCCGTTGTTATAGACATGCGTCAACCGAAAGAAGCGCGGGATAATCGTGATGTCCTGTCCAGAAGGAATGTGCGATACGATCCACAACTTGCTGAGACGGTCAAGAATGAAAACCGCAACTGAGATGAGCAGAAGTTTCAAACGGGGATGACTCACTGCACGTCCCCAACCGTACTGGTGGCTTTACCGAGCATAGGCAAGGCATCGATTGCTTCCAGTGCTGCTACGCAGCGTTCGCATATAGTGGGCCATTGCCGATTTTCTCCGACGTGGACGGAATAGTTCCAGCAGCGCTCGCATTTCTTGCCGTCAGCAGGAAGCGTTGTGACTTGCAGGGAATTTGATTTCTCGGCCAGCTCAACCTGCGATACATTGAACAGTTCTTTCAGGCTGGATTGATATTTTTTCAGCAGAGGCTCCAGCGTCACTGGCACTTCCAGCCGGACCTTCGCGTCCAGAGCCTTGCCAATGCGTTTTTCCTTGCGCGCGTCTTCCAGGCTCTTCAACACATCGCTGCGAACCGCCAGCATTCGGGTCCACTCGGCCAGCAGCGTCGCCGCCATATCGGCGGGCGCCAGCTCTTCCGGCCGCGGAAACAGCGCCAGATGCACACTCGATTCGCGACCCTCCACGGTAGGCAGATACGTCCATATCTCCTCGGCAGTAAAACTTAGATAGGGTGCAATCAGCCGCACCAGCGCGTTCGCGATGCACCAGAGGGCCGTCTGCGCGGATCGTCGCGCAGGATCATTCGGCGCAAAAATATACATGCGGTCTTTGAGCACGTCGAGATAGGTCGCGCTCAGGTCCGAGGTGCAGAATTCGTTGACGGCATGGTAGACGCGGTGGAATTCCATCTCCTCGTACCAGCGCAGAACTTTGCCGGTCAGCTCAGAGGTGCGCGCCAGCATGTATTGATCGAGCGGCAGCAGCTCTTCGAACGGCAGCGCATTGGTAGCCGCATCGAAGTCGCTGAGATTTCCCAGCAGAAATCGAAATGTGTTGCGCAGCTTACGGTAAATATCTTCGGCCAGTCGTTTCATTAACGGAATGCTGGCGACGACATCCTCGCGAAAATCGACCGACGCGACCCAGAGTCGGATAATATCCGCGCCGAGCTGGTCTGCAACTTCACTGGGATAAATAAAATTGCCCAGGGACTTTGAGAGCGCACGTCCCTGCTCGTCGAGTGTCCATCCGCAGGTTGCGACACGCCGATAAGGCGCGGCGTTCGTGATGCCAACCGAGCAGAGCAGGGAAGTATGGAACCATCCACGATGCTGATCGCCGCCTTCGAGATAGATATCAGCCGGCGGCGTGAGCCCAAAGCCGGCCTTCTCGCCGAGCACGGCGGCCCAGCTGGTTCCCGAGTCGAACCACACGTCGAGGATGTCCATCTCTTTGCGGAATAGCTGGCCGCCGCAACTGGGCGTTGCGCAGGTTGTGCCGAGAGGAAGAATATTTTCGGTCGCGTGCGTATGCCAGGCATCCGCGCCTTCTTTTTCAAACAGCTCGACAACACGGTGGAAAATCGCCGGATCGCGCAGCGGTTGATGACACTTCTCGCACAGGAATACGGCGATGGGCACACCCCAGATGCGCTGGCGCGAAATGCACCAGTCGGGCCGCGTGGCGATCATGTTCGAGATGCGTTCCTCGCCCCAGCTTGGATCCCACTTTACTTTTTTGATTTCCTCCAAGGCTCGTGCCCGAAACGTTGTCGCAGAACCATCAGGATTCTGCATCGGCGTTTCCATGTTGATGAACCATTGCTCCGTCGCGCGGAAAATTACCGGGTTGTGGCAGCGCCAGCAGTGCGGATACGAGTGATTGATATCGATGCGTGCCAGCAGCGCGCCGCGGGATTTCAGCAGCTCGATGATCGATTCATTCGCATCGAAAACTTTCTTTCCGTCATATTCCGGCAATCCATTGCGCAGGCGACCGGCATTGTCGACATCGCATGTCGGATCCAGGCCATAGCGTACGCCAGTATAAAAATCGTCTGCGCCGTGCGCTGGGGCAGTGTGGACGGCACCCGTTCCCTGATCGGCGGTCACATGGTTGCCAAGCACGCCCAGAATGCTGCGATCGAGGAAGGGATGCTGGAACGTAACCCGTTCCAGCTTGCGGCCGGGGAAGCGTGCGATTTCCTTTGTACTGGCGATGCCGCAGGTTTCCATGACAGATTGAGCCAGCGATTCCGCAACGATGTAGACTTCTCCATTCGCCTCCAGCGCGACGTACTCAAAGTCGGGATGAAAGGCGACCGCGAGGGAGGCAGGCAGCGTCCACGGCGTTGTTGTCCAGATAATGGTCGAAACTTTTTTTCCTGTCAGCGCGGCGTCGATCGCAGCGGGATCGCTGGTCAGCCGATAACGTACGTAAACGCTGGGACTGGTGTGCATCTCGTATTCGATTTCCGCATCCGCCAGCGCTGTGCGGTCGTGGATGCACCAATAGACCGGCCTCAACCCCTTATAGATAAAACCGCGCTGAAGAAATTCAAAAAATACCTCCAGTTCGCGAGCCTCGTACGATTTCGACATGGTCGAATACGGATGATCGAACTGGCCGAACACGCCCAACCGCAGGAACTGTTCTCTCTGCAGATCGATAAATTTCGCCGCATATTCCCGGCAGGCGCGCAGCACTTCAATGGGCGCAATTTCGAGCTTTTTGCGGCCCAGTTGTTCATCTACTTTGATCTCAATCGGCAATCCGTGACAGTCCCAACCGGGGACGTATGGCGCGTCAAATCCTGCCATGGTTTTTGACTTGACGATAAAGTCTTTCAGGCATTTATTCATGGCATGGCCTAGGTGAATGGGGCCGTTCGCGTAGGGCGGTCCGTCGTGCAGCAGATAAATAGGCGCGCCTTTGCGGGCGGCACGGATCTGCGCGTACAGATGCGAATCCTTCCAGGCAGCCAGTCGCGCCGGCTCATTCTGCGGAAGGTTGGCTTTCATGGGGAATTCAGTGTGCGGCAGGTTCAGGGTCGCCTTGAAATCGGGACCAGCAGGCATAACGTCTCCAACGCAAATTTGCTTGTATTCTTAATGATAAACGGTTTGTTAAGAACTTCGATTTCCCAGCGAAACCTATTTGTTTCACCATCGTCTATGTAGACGTAGACGATAGAAACATTTCTTTAGACTTATTCTCAGAACGGTTGAACTCTCCCGCCTTGGCAGTGTTGAACAGCTTGCGGAATGCGACAAATGCACGACGAATCCCGCATAATAGAGGCAGGCAGCAAGGCTGGCCCCCACCGGCGTGTTGTCCAAATAGGTAACGATGTCGAATCAGCTTTTGACGCCACCCGAGATCGAACCGGACAATCTGGAGATTCTGCAGGAGCCGCCCCTCTTGAGCCATGTTCAGGAGGTGGAGGGTTCCTTCTGGCAGTCGCTGACCGGGAACGTTCGCGAGCGGCTTTTTCCGCCACGCGAGTCGGTGCTTCGTCTGGAATCGAAACCCATTCCAGTGAAGGACCCTTTCTACACGGAGCCGATCTGGGTTGGCATTCGCGACGATTTTCGCGATGTGTTTTTCCCGGCGAAACTGCCTCCGCTCGAACTGCAATCGCACGCCGTCGCGGTACGGGATCCACTGGCGCGGGACCGCGACCGCAAATCCAGCTGGATTTCTATCGGCGTTCACCTTGCGGTGGCCGCGATCATCGCCGCGTTGATCCTGTGGCATCCGAAAAAGAAAGTCATCGTCGCGCAGGTGGCTCCGCCGCAGGTGTTCAACATTACGCCGTTTATGCCTTTCGCAGCCAGTCCCACGGCCTCCGGTGGCGGAGGCGGTGGCGGTGACCGCGACGTGCTGCAGGCTGCCCAGGGCAAGCTGCCCAAAATCGACAAAACGCAGTTTGTCCCACCGGACGAAATCATCCGCAACCCCAAACCGAAGCTCGCGGTTGAGCCTACGATCGTGATGCCGCAGAATATTAAATTGCCAAACAACAATATGCCCAACCTGGGCGATCCTTCGACGGTCGTAAAAGGTCCGGCGTCGAACGGCACCGGCAGCGCTGGCGGCATCGGCAGTGGAAGAAGCGGCGGCGTGGGGTCAGGCACCGGCGCGGGCGTCGGACCCGGACAGGGCGGTGGGTATGGCGGCGGCATCTATCAAGTCGGAGGTGGAGTGTCTCCACCTGTTCCGATTTATATTCCGGAAGCGGAATTTTCCGATCAGGCGCGTATGGCGAAATATCAGGGCGACGTTCCCGTAGCTGTCATTGTGGATGCGGGCGGAACCACCCACGATCCGAGTGTGATTCGCCCAATCGGCATGGGACTGGATGAGAAAGCACTGGAGGCGGTCAAGCAATATCGCTTCAAACCCGCTATGTTCAAAGGACATCCGGTTGCTGTGAAGATGGTCGTGATTGTGGAGTTCCACATCTACTGATTCATTTCACTTTTTGACATTAAAAAAACCATTTTAGGGTGGTTTGCTGTTTTCGCAAAAACGGTAAAAGCGGGGCAGGCGGCATTTTGGCGAAATGTTCCACGTGGAACACTAAAGCAATTGAAGGGCCAAACGCAATTGAAATGCCAAACCCCGGCTATCTGGTTTGAATCGAGGGAGTTGCGAAACCGCAAATAAAGGCGATTTTGTGACGCTTTTCCTGAGCGGTTCAGGGCCGGGGGAAATGAGCTGTTTTTCGAGAAAACCCTGTGTAACCGGCAATGGCCTGCAATGCAGGTGTCATATTCTGTTTTGCTCTTCTGCAAACCATTGATTTTATACGGGATAGACATTTCAATTTTGCGTTTTTCGAGAGAAAAACAGCGATTTACCTGCATGAAGTGTTATATGAATATATAACCTGGACATTTTGCTCCTGATTTGGCGCAAAACCTGTCGGTGGCATCACGAGCCGAGGGCGGTTATGGCGCCAACCCGCTCCGTCACAAATCGATTCAGATCGCGATTCGTATAGGCGGGCGGTTCAAGAAAAAATTGCGGTTTGTTCCGCATCCGTTGCAGCCATACATCCGGACAAGTGGATATGTTTGGCCCGCTCCACAGCACTGCGTCGGCTTTTTCAAGAAACTTTTCGGCCGAAAGTTTGAAATCTTCATTCGATGGATCGAGCACCGTCAGATAGAGATCAGGTTTCAACAAGCCAATAATGCTGTTCGACTCGATGATTGCGTTTGTGGTCGCGGCGAGTTCTTTTCGAATGCGCGGCATAGCGCTGGCAAGCTGGCCCTGCCGCGTGCGCACCCAGAAGGACCGCACCGCACCGGCGGCGAGAAATCGGGCGCTGTCGGTACCTGTTGCGGAATCTCGCTCCTCGCTGATGGCGATGGTGTGTGGCCCGGTTTCGCAGTCGCAAGGTTTGCCGTTGGCCGAGCAGATGCCGTGGCCGAATTGCGTGATCTTGAACGCGGTCCATTGCAACTCCGGCAGGGCCGCGATCAGACCGGCAATCGCCGACGTTTTGCCGATATTGCGTGTTTGTCCGCCGACCACAACGATTGCCATCGGGCTACCCTTTCGCCTTGCGCGCCAGTTTGGCCAGGGTAGCCAGCCCCTTGAGATATTCGCGCAGGGGTTGTGCAGGGCGGCCCCAGAAGACCATGCCCGGTCCGCGCAGTCTCTTCTTGCTCAATACACCCGCGCCCCCGCCCAGAATTACATGCGGGCCAACTTCCGCGTGTTCACCGATTCCAACCTGACCGCCGAGAATTGCGCCATGCCCAACCGTGCTGCTGCCCGAAATACCGGTCTGCGCGGCGATGACAACATTGCGTCCCAGCTGCACGTTGTGGCCGATGTGAACCAGATTGTCGAGTTTCGTGCCATAAGCGATGCGCGTTTCTTCGAGCGCGCCGCGGTCGATGGTGGTGTTGGCGCCGATCTCGACATCGTCTTCAATGACCAGCGTGCCCTGCTGCGGGAACTGCGTGTAGGTGCCGGTCTCCGTATCGCGCACGTAGCCGAAGCCGTCCGAGCCCAGCACACAGCCGGCGTGAACGACTACGCGATCTCCCAGATGGACGCCGGGATAGATCACCACGTGCGGCAGGATTCTGCAATCGGCGCCGATCACCGTGCCGTCTGCAATCACGCAGCCTGCGCCGATCGTTGTGTGTTCGCCGATGCGAACCGAGTCGCCAATCACAACGTATGCGCCGATGGAAACGCCGCTTGCAATCTCCGCGTTCGCGGCCAGGATTGCCGTTGGATGAATGCCGGAAATCTCCTGCGCCGGCCGCAACAATTGCGCTGCCTGCGCAAATGCCAGCCGTGGCTGCGCGACCGTGAGAATGGGTTTGGCTGGATTTTCGAACGTGGCGGCCAATTGCGGAGTAGTGAGGATGGCGGCGGCCTTAGAGGACAGAGCTTGCTGGAGGCTGGATTCGCTCTCGGCGAAGACCAGGCTGGTTTCTCCCGCAGTTTGGGGGGTGGAGACTTTTTCTATGTGGGGATTGCTTTGAGAGGACGCTTGGGCGTTCAGGATTTTCGCGAGCTGTTCTAGCGGCAGCATAGGGTTATTCTCTCCCACCCTTCGGAAAAGCGCCCGTTCGACAGGCTCAGGTCAGGCTCCGGAAGGGGGTAGCCGGTTTCTGCCCTGTATCGAGAAACCCAGGTCTCAATAGCGAGACCTGGGGCACCCAGTTGTTTCGGATTTCGATATTTCTTTCTCGAACTATGCTTCTTCGCGGGGGCGCGTCTTCCAGCGGCGATGCACCCATAGCCACTGCTCGGGATAGCGGCAGATGATTGTTTCGAGCGTCTTCGTGAACAGCTGCGTATTCGCCACGGCATCGCGGTCGGCATCGCCGGTATTCTCCAGTTGAAGTTCGGGGAGAAAGTGCAGCACGTAGCGTTTTTCCTTTGGCTCCCAGATTAGAAATCCGGGCAATACCGCTGCGCCGGTTCTGAGCGCCACCCGCGCTATGCCAGAGGCTGTACATGCGGCGCGGCCGAAGAAGTCGACGAACACGCCCTGCGGCGGCGTCATGTTGGTATCCATCAGCACGCCAACCGTTTCTCCAGCGCGCATGGCGGTGATCAGGCCGCGGGCGGAATCGTCCTTGTGCAGAACACGATTGCCATGCTGGCAGCGGATGGCGTTTACGAAGCGGTCGACAAGGGGATTATCGAGGCGGCGAATGACCATGCTCATGGGATATCCGGCCAGCGAATGATAGAAGCTCGACAGTTCCCAAGCGCCGATGTGGCCGGTGAGTACCAGCACGCCTTGGTCGCGATCCCGCGCTGCCAGAAAGTATTCCAGGCCTTCATAGCGAATAAAACGGCTGGCTTCGTCCAGTGTGTAATAAGGCATGCGGCAGAATTCCGCCAGCTGCCAGCCCAGGCTGCGGTATACGCCGCGAAGGATCCGATTGCGTTCGTTTTGGGATTTTTCAGGAAAGGCAAGCGCCAGGTTCTCCATCCCTACCCGTCGCAGACGCGGAACGGCGGCGTAGGCGGCCCAGCCGATGCCCGCTCCAACCCGTCTAGCCATTGAGCGGGGCAGCAGACCCAGCAGCTTGACCAGCAGCCAGACCAGCGCGAATTCCATTTTTTGCCGCATCTTATGAGCTATGCTGATCTTACCGATTCCTGTAACAAGCGTGAGCCCTCACGAGCGAAACCCGGCGTTTTCGGGCAACCGATTGGGGAATCCCGTGCTCTAATCAGCTAGACGAAAAACCGCGAAGGCGGCAAGCAATTTATGGGAGCGGATCACATGGAAACATGGAAATTCTGGACGGCATTTGGCGTGGGCGTAGCGGCTGGGGCAGCTGTAGCGCTACTGTATGCTCCACAGCCTGGAGATCGGACCCGCAAGCAGATCAAGCGCGGACTGAACGACGCAACCGATCGTTTTCAAGATACCGCTGAAGATATCAGCTCCAAGGCGGAGCACTATAGCAAGCAGGCCGAGCGGGCGATTCGTCGCGGACGCGATGCGGTGGATGAAACGCTGAACAAGGCCAGCTCCGTAGCCAGCAAAGTCGCAGGGTTTATTTAGACAGATCGATGTACGGGCCGCAAGCCCGCAACCGGCCGTCGCGGCCTCCCGGAATAGCCGGTGCCGATTCGACGCGCTGATGAAAGAAGCTCCGCCACGGCGGAGCTTCTTTCTTGCGTTTTTTTCTATCCGGCTCTAGCTGCTGTAGAGCAGGATTCCTTCCGATGTGCGCTCTTCTCCCTCTTTCCCGATGGGCCGGTAAAAGAGCTGGTTGTTGTCGAGGTAGACCTCAAGGAACGCGGGCCGTTCGGCAATCTGGCCGCCGATCAGCGCCTCCGACAATGGGTCTTCGACATAGCGCTGCAGCGCGCGACGCAGCGGACGAGCGCCGTAACTGCGGTCGGACATGGTGCGGTCGAGAATCCACTTCTTGGCGTCTTCCATCACGGAAATCGTAATGGCCTTCTGCGCCAGGTTGGTGTTCAACTGCTGTACCAGCAGTTCCATGATCTGGATCAGGTCGGCATCGGTCAGCGCCTGGAAGATGATGATCTCGTCCAGACGATTCAGAAACTCCGGATTGAAGGTGCGCTTGACTTCGCCCTTGACCAGTTCCTCAACCTTTTCCGCAACCGTTTCATCCAGGTTGGACTGGAAGCCCAGACCCTGCCGCTTCTGCAGGTGCCGCGCGCCAATGTTCGAGGTCATAATGAGGATGGTGTTCTTGAAGTCGACCGTGTTGCCAAGGCCATCGGTGAGCTGGCCATCTTCAAACACCTGCAGCAGGATGTTGAAGACATCCGGATGCGCCTTCTCGATTTCGTCGAGCAGCACGACGGAGTAGGGCGAGCGCTTCACGCGTTCCGTGAGTTGTCCGCCTTCCTCATAGCCGACATAGCCCGGAGGCGAACCGATCAGCTTCGACACGGAATGCTTCTCCATATACTCCGACATATCGAAGCGGATCAGCGCCTTGTCGCTGCCAAAGAGAAAGCTTGCCAGCGAGCGGGCGACTTCCGTTTTGCCGACGCCGGTCGGTCCCAGGAACAGGAACGAGCCGATGGGGCGGTTGGGCGATTTCAGCCCCGCGCGCGAGCGACGAATAGCACGTGCCAGCGCGGAGATGGATTTCTCCTGCGAGATGATGCGCTTGTGCAGCTCTTCTTCGACGCGCAGCAGCTTCTGCGTCTCTTCCTCTTTGATGGAAGTAACCGGAACGCCGGTCCAGCGGCTCACGACATCTTCAATGTCCTCGCGCGTGACTACGCCCGCGGTCGAATCGTCGAGATGATATTTGTCGCGCAGGGCGCGGAGATTTTCGCGCTCCTTACGTTCTTCGTCGGAGTAGAAGCGCGCCTTTTCGAACTCGTGATTCGCGATGGCGTTTTCCATGCGGTGCACGATGAACTTGATGCGCTTTTGAATTTCGGTAATCTCTTCCGGCAGGGAAGTCTGGCGCAGCTTGACGCGTGCGCCGGCTTCGTCGATCAAGTCGATGGCCTTGTCGGGCAAGAAGCGATCGGGAATGTAGCGGCTGGAATGATAGACCGCGAACTGGATCGAGTCATCCGTATAGCTGACCGCATGGAATTTTTCATAGCGGTCTTTGATGCCCATGATGACTTTGACCGCGTCTTCCTCGTTCGGCGGCGGCACTTTGACGGCCTGGAAGCGACGTTCCAGGGATCGATCCTTTTCGATGGACTTGCGATATTCCGCAGGCGTCGTCGCGCCGATGCACTGGATTTCTCCGCGTGAGAGCGCAGGCTTCAGGATGTTGGCGGCGTCGAGCGATCCCTCCGCCGAACCTGCGCCTACCAGCGTATGCAGCTCGTCAATAAAGATGATGGAGTTCTGATTTTCCATCAACTCCTTCATGATGGTTTTCAGACGCTCTTCAAACTGGCCGCGATATTTCGTTCCCGCGACGATCAGCGAAAGATCGAGGCCGAGGACGCGTTTATCGGCGAGAAAGCTGGGTACGTCGCCGTCGGAGATGCGCTGCGCAAGTCCTTCGACGATAGCGGTTTTGCCGACGCCGGGCTCCCCGATCAGCACGGGATTGTTCTTGGTGCGGCGGCAGAGAATCTGGATAACGCGATCCACTTCCGTATCGCGGCCCACCAGCGGATCCAGTTGATTGTCCAGCGCCGCCTGGGTCAGGTCGCGGGAAAACTCCGCCAGCATGCTGGATTCGCGATTGCGCTGCGCCTGCGGAGCGCGCTCCTGCGTGGTGCGGGCCAGCTCATCGCGAACGGTCGAGAGCCGTAGTCCGCGCTCGAGCAGAATTTCCGACGCAAAACATTTTTCTTCGCGCAGCAAGCCGAGGAGCAAATGCTCTGTTCCGATGTGCTTGTTCGACAGCCGCTCGGCTTCTTCTGCCGCGTAGGCCAGCACGCGCTTGCATTCATTCGACAGCGGCAGATCGACCGAGGTCGAAACCTTTTCGCGAATGGTGGTATGCGCTTCAATTTGTTTACGGATCGACTCTACCGAGGCGTGCGACCGCAGAAAGCGGTTGCTCAACGCTTTATCTTCACGCAAAAGTCCCAGCAGAAGGTGTTCCGTTTCAATGTACGGCGAGCCGAACTGGCTGGCCTCGTAGCGCGCGAAAAAAATCACGCGCCGCGCTTTCTCCGTGTACCGTTCGAACATATTTCCCCCTTTGCTCATGCCGTTTCCGTGTTGCTCTTATCGGAAAACGCGGTACGAACATTTAGATGCCCCAGCGCATCCCCGGGATTCGACGGGGAGGTGCGGCGCAGAGGCGCTTCTTCCGGCACAATTTCCAGTTCTGTCTCGTGCAGCCGGATTTCCTGCAGCCGGCCTTCATGCAGCCGGAGCGTGCGTCCACAACGCCGTGCGATTTCCATGTTGTGGGTGACGAGGATGGAGGTCAGCCGATGAGTCGTGTGCAGCCGTGCCAGCAGGCTGAACACGGCTTCGGCCGTACGGTTGTCGAGGTTGCCGGTTGGCTCGTCGGCCAGCAGCAGACGTGGCGCCGTCACCAACGCCCGCGCCAGCGACACGCGCTGCTGTTCCCCGCCGGAAAGCTCCCCGGCAAGGTGATGCGTCCGTGCTTCCAAACCCACTTCGCACAGCAACTCCCTTGCTTTGGCAAGAGCAGCCGCTTTGGGTTCATTCCGTGCCAGCAGAGGCATGGCCGCATTCTCCAGCGCCGTAAATTCCGGCAGTAGGTAGTGCAATTGCCAAACGTATCCAATCTCGCGATTGCGAAATGTGGATGCCTGCCCCGCTGTGAGTTTTCCTAGCCAAGTTGAGGCGAAGTATACGTCACCGGCCGAGGGCCGATCAAGCGCCGCCAGCAGATGCAATAAGGTACTTTTTCCCGAACCCGATTCGCCAACAATGGCGAGCATTTCTCCGCGGCGGACGGTCAGGTTCAGCGCGTTGAAAAGAACCAGCGGCTGCGACCCGCTGCGATATTCTTTGCGCAGATTTTCTACGCGTAGAAGGACAGGATCGTCGATTCCGGCAGGCTCACGCGGTTCGGCGAATTCCCTGGTAAGTGGGAAGTGATCGACGGCGCCGCTCGGACCGCTTTCCATACCCTGTCTTTATCATAGAGCCCGGCTCCAAAAAATGTGACCCAAGACAATGGGCTGAGATTCTGTTGAACTTTTCGGCAATTTTGCAAATAGTAGGAAAAGAGTAATCGAGGCCCATCAAAGTCGAGAGTGCGGATGTTCCGGAAAAACAGAAGCCCGCAAGATTTATCTTGCGGGCCTCTGTCCCTCCCATTGACTTACCAGCCCAGGTCGCCTTCGACAATACCGAAGCCGTTGGTGGCGATGTAGACGCGTCCGAAAACGCGTGGGTCGCCTGTCATGACATAGGCATTGCCGTATTGATGTTTGAAGTCATTGATCTGGTACCAGGTCTTGCCGTAATCGATCGAGGCAAAGAAAGCATCGTAGGTGCTCGGATAACTGTTGATGGCGCCGCGAAGATAGATCGTCGGTACCCTGGACCCGGGCGCGGGAGCGCCGAAGCCGAAGTTTTGTGCAGAGGTAACATTGGTTAGAACGGTGAAGGTTTTCCCGCCATCCGTCGAATGGCGAAGGGTACCTCCGCCGCTTAACCAAAGGTCGCCCTTCGCCGCGGGCGAAGTCTGGAAGCTCCCATAGGTGGGCAGCGTGAGACCGGCAGTGAAGGATCTCCCACTGTCGTGGCTGGTGTATAGAATGCCGGTGACCGGATTGTAGATGTAGGCAGTCGTCGGATCGATGCGATCTGTGACCACTTCGATTGCACTCTGGCCGGACACGGTGGCTGGACTGCCGGCACACACGGTCCAGCTTTTGGTGGCATCAGACGAGTAGTAGGTTTGAGCTCCCGCATCCGCAGGCGCCCAGAGAGCACTGCCGCCGTCAGCGGTCACTGCAATCGTGCCGGAACCGGCCGACTTGACCGTTGCCGGTACAGCTGCAAAAGCGGTAAAGGTGATACCGCCATTCGACGAATACGAGCCCCAGGGGGCTGCATTCCCGACGCGCGCAATGGCCAACGGGTATTTCGGAGCGAAGTCCAGGCTGGAGACATTGCCGATATTGGGAGTAATATCCGCACCCTGAGGTGGAGATCTGCGCAAGGTGGTGTGCGTAAATCCGCTCAGATCGCCCATGCCGCTGATCAGGTGCGCAGGACCGACGGGTGGACTGATGAGGGCGTTGACGGCTGTTTCTTCAACACCAAGGGCGTTGATGCTCCAGTTCGTAGGGCCACCGAGGACAATCTGGCCCGGAGTGGTTGCAACACTGTCAGCGTTGGTTACGTTGAGGGTTTGCCAGATCGTCTGGCCATCGCCATAGAGCACCTCGTTATCGTTGGAAGGGTTGATCCAGAGGTGATTCATCCAGTTGCCCGCCTGTGCTTTGGGCGCGCCAAACGTCACCCAGGGCGACAGCGAAACATCTCGAACGGAGTTGGTTTCCAGGCTGAACCATGTTTTGCCGCCGTCGATGGAGCGGAAGATGTCGTCCTGCGGGGGCGGGTAATAGAGATCCATGGTGCTGACCATGATGATGTTGGGATTTATCTGGTCGACGGCCACGGAGCCGAATCCGTAGCTCTCATTGTTCGGATTGGGCGGGGTAATGTTGGTCCACACGCCTGCTGTCGAACCGGTGCCGGGACTGTACTTCCAGATGGACCCGGAGGTCATCGAATAGGGTCCGACACTGTTGCCATAATTGCTGTGACCATAGGCGATGTAGAGATTGCCGCTGGGGTCCGATGACATGGAATTGGGATACATGCCGGTGGGCTGGCCGGGCACGGGCTGGTATGTCTGGCCGCCATCGTAGGTGACGTAGAGGCCGACGGTGGGATCCGAGACGCCGACGTAGAAGGTTTTGCTTCCGCCCTCCGCCGTGGCGCCGCTGGCTTTTTCAAAGTAGCCGAAGATGACGCCCACACCGGGGTCGGCAGGAGTGCCGGTCGTTCCGGTTACGGGGAAATTTGAGACTTGAGCCCAATGCATGCCGTAGTCGTGACTGGCCCAGAGGCCGTTATCCCGTGAACCGAAGTAGACGTTGGCGGTGTCGTTAGGGTCGACGAACAAGCGCTCGCCGGCGAACCGACCGGCATCGTTACTGCCAAGTTTTATGGGCAGAGGAACGATGGTGAAGTGGCGTCCCTGGTCGTGGGAGACGAGGATGGCTCCATTGCCCTCAAAGGATTCGGTGTAGGTGCCGGCGGCGATGTAGAGAGTCTCGGTGTTGTTGGGGTCGAGTCCGATGGCTTCGGTGCCGATGTAGTTGAACTGGGAGTCGTTGAGGAAATGCATCAGGGGAATCCAACGTTTCTTGTTCGGATTCCAGCGATACGTGCCGCCGATGTCGGTACGGGCGTAGCGGAGATTGCTGTCCAATGGATGACCAACGATGCCGTCGACGAAGCCGCCGCCGACAATCTGGACGTTTCCCCAGTGGAAGGGCACTTGGGGCGGTTGGCCGGATTGGGCACGGAGGGTGGAGGGGGACGCGGCGAATAGCACGGCGACGGCTAGCAACAATTGCCAAGGCCGGGCGGTGAGGCCGGCTCTCATTTCGATGGGGGTGACTCGATTCTTCATCACTGCTCCTTTAAATTTTGCTGCGGTGGTTTATCTCAAGTGGGTGGTCTCCGGTTATAGGAATCGCAGAGGAGGACACTTTCCAGAATGCTGATTTAGCGACCGATCCGATACGACGATCGAACGCGAGCGAATTATACTGAATCGTTTTAGATGGCGTCGAAATTTATTGAAACGCAGCGAAAATCGGGAGCGGTCGCGGTAATTTCTTCGGGTTTAGAGCATTCTCCTGATGGTGTGTAGTGGAAAATTGAACTCGGCGTGACCGTTCCCCAAAGAACGGTCACTCATAGAGAATCTCGCCACACAAGAGGATCAGGAGAAATGCTCTAAGCGTTATCCGGCTGCGCTCTTTCGAGTTCGTTGCGGTTCCACTTTGCGAGATCGGCGCCGGCTTCATAGGTGCTCTGCAGAAATTGAAGCAGAGTTTCGCGGGGAGACGGAGACTGCCGCACGTCGTCGTACATCAGCAGAAATTCTTTCAACTGCGGATGATAGAAGGCTTTGGCCGGGCTGACCGGATGCTGCGCGAATCCGGCCGGTTCCGGCGCGGCGTAGCAATAGAAGGCCGGTGATTGAATGTCGCCGCCACCGGGCCACCATCCGGCGCTGATGACCTCATGCGAATAGGCTTCCAGCGTGATGGGATCGGCCCCAACTCGCGCTGGCGCGCGCCGGCCGGAGAAGCGAGTGACCGCTTGATCGAAGCTACCCCAGAAAAAATGAGACGGGCTGGCCTTGCCGATAAATTGGGCGCGAAACTCTTTGAAAATTTCGTCGCTGCTTACGAGAATCCGCCAGAAACGGTCGACCGATTCAGCGTCGTAGGGAGAGTGTTCTGTGTCCTGATCGAACGGGATAGGATCGGAGATTTCTACCGGCATCTTCCAGATTTTTACGTCGATACCAAGCGCGGCCAGGGCAGCCATGAACTCACGATAAAAATCGGCAACGGAGAGCGGCGCCAGCTCGAAAATTTTCGTTGCGGCATGGCTGGTTTCAATCCGAAGCTGGTGATGGATGAAATCGAACTGAACTTCAAAAATTCCAGCTGTGTACGGAATGGCAGAAGTGGTCAGCCCGGAAGCATTCACGTAAAGCGGGACTTCCCACCAGTGGTTAATGCGCGGGCTCAGCGCAAGCCGCACCTTGCCGACAATCTGCGTCCACATATGTAGCTTGCGGCGAGTATCGTTCCAGACTGCAAGCGGAAGGGCGGGCCATAGGCCGGAATCAGGATGAGAGGTATCGGCGTTCATGAAAGCCTCCGCAGAACAGCCGGATGAAAGCTACATAGTTCCGGCAACCAGCCATGCTAGCAGCTATTCGTACCGCAGCGCTTCCGCGGGCAGAATCTTCGCGGCAGAGGACGATGGGTAAAGCGTGGCCAGCAGCGACACTCCGAGAGAAACCAATGCAACGATCGCGCCATCCTGCCAGCGGGCGGCGAATGGCAAATAGTCGAGCGAGTAGACCTCCGCAGAGAGATGGATGAAGCGGTAATGCCCGCCCGCCCAGGCCAACCCATAACCAGCCACAAGGCCGATGATCGTGCCCAGAATGCTGATCAGCATTCCCTGCCATAGAAAGATGCGGCGCACCTGCGCGGGCTTGACGCCGTAAGACATCAGCACGGCGATGTCGCGCGTCTTCTCCATCACCATCATGGTGAGCGCGATGAGGATATTCAGCGCCGCTACGCAGACGATCAGGCCAATCACGATGAAGGTGACGACTTGTTCGAGGCGCAGTGCGCGGAACAGCTCACGATTCTGCTCCATCCAGTTGGTGGTCATAAATCCTTTGCCCGCAGCCTTCTCGATCTCGCGCCCGATATGGTCGGCGTGGTAGAGATCGTCCACTTTGAAGCTGATGACGGAGACCACATTCGGCTCGCCGAACAAGTGCTGCACATCCGTCAGCCGCGCCAGCGCAAAGGAAGAGTCGTACTGATAGAAGCCGGAATGAAAAATTCCCGCCACGCGGAACCGCTGATACTTCGGCACCAGGCCGAACGGAGTCAGCTCGCCTTGCGGGCTGGTCACCAGCACGGTCGAGCCGACGCTGGCGCCAATCTGGGCCGCCAGGTCGGAGCCCAGCACCAGCGGCGGCGGAGTATTTCCGTCGGGCGAAGATGCACGAGCCAATTCCGCCGCGCTGCCTTCCTTCACATTGTCGAGCAGTGTGCTCACGGTGCGCTCCTCGGCAGGCAGCACGCCTTTGATCAGTGCTCCGCCGGAACGTGCACCGCGCGAGATCAACACCTGGCCATAGAGCGCGGGGGCTGCCGCGGTTACATGCGGCAGATGGCGCAGGCGATCCGTTAGCGCGCGCCAGTCTTCGATGCCGTCGCTCGCGACCCGCATCAGCTCCACATGCGCGGTTGAGCCCAGCAGCCGCTGCTGCAGGTCGCGCCGCATACCGTTGGTGATGGCGAGGGCAATGATCAGCGCCGCCACGCCCGCCGCCACGCCGATGATGGAAATCGCCGTGATTACGCCGACGAGCGCCTGTCGGCGTTTGGCGCGAAGATAGCGGCTGGCGATGAAAAGCTCAAAGCGCATGGATAAGGTTACTCAACAACAGTCTTGCCGGTAGCCGCATTGCCCGCGCGGTCCAGCACCCGGACGGCAATCACATGCTGCTGCGGCGCGGCTGGCGCGAACGCTGCATTCGCGTTACGCAGAGGCACCGGCACGCTGAAATCGTAGTGCTCCTCGAGGGCATCGCTCAGATGGCCGACCGGCTCCATATATTGCCACGGTCCGGCGTCGATTGAATAATAAGCGCGCGCGATCGTCGACAGTTTCGCTTGTGCGTCGAATGCAACATGGATCGAGCTGCCCTGCAAGTTCGCCCGCAACGTTGACAGCACAGGCGGCGTGGTGTCGAGCAGGAGATGCTCGCTATTCTTGTATCCAGTCAGCGCATCGCCCGCGGTATGCGAAGGCGCGTCGCTCGCCATCACGCGCAGCGTGTAGCCGCCATCGGGAATACGCGTCAGATCGAACGATGTATATGGATGGCGGATGTTCGTCTGCAGCAGCTGCCAGTTGGCCTCGCCATCGCCGCGGTAGTACACGGAATAACTCAGCTTGTCGCCGTTATCGTCGTGCGCCTTCCATCGTAGCGTGGCCCAGCTGTGCGCGGGCAGCGCCATCAGCGGCGAAGAGGATGAGGAGCTTTCGATCTGGTACGTCAATCCGTCGGCGGCGCTGGGAGGAAAATTGATCGCCACCGGCGTCGTCTGCGCATCGGGAGCCATAGCCGGACTCACGCGTGCATGCATCTGCAAAACAATCTCATCGACCACCGGCGCCACATTCTGCGGCAGGTAATAAAAGCCAACTTCATGTAAGCTCGCGCCGGAGTGAAGCACCGCCTTCCATTGCAGAAAGCGTGCCTTGGGGAGATTCGCTTCGCCCGTGCTGGGAGTTACTTTTTGCCAGTCGCTCCAGCCTTCTGTTGGCTGCTCGATATTGCCGACTCGCGCGAACAGATCGTAGCTGCCTGTGCCGCGCACCTGCGCCTGTCCCCATTGGGAAAAGAATTTTGCATCGTGGACCTGGCTGATGTAGGTTGATTGATCGCCTTTTCCAGACAGCCGATAGAGCTTGCCGATATTGCTGGTGCCCACGTACAGCGTCTCGTCCTCCGTGGCAAAAGCCGTGGCCTGCGTAGCTTCGAGATGCGCCAGGTCGGCGTAGGTGCCGTCGGAACCTATGCGATAGAGATGCCCCTGATTGCCGCTCCCGGCGAGCAGACCATTCTGCTGCCAGGCCAGCGCATACACCACATCGTGCTGCGACTCCCATAGCTGGCGCGGTGTGCCGTCCGGCGCGATCTGGTAGATCACTGTGCCATTGGGAATCAAGGTGCTGTCATTCGTCGCCGCCGCCGAACCCGAGGTAACAATGCGGATGGTCGCAGTCAGCGTGGGTGCGCTGTGAACCGTCAGCGCCGGCAAATTGGAGCGGCCTTTTTCTCCCAGCGCGGCGACATAGAGATTGCCTGCGGGATCGAGCGCCATCGCGGGAATCTCCTGCCTGGGCGCTTCGAAGAGCACGAAGCCTTTGCCGTCGGGCGAGATGCGATACACCAGCCCACGACCATCGCTGCCCGCATAGAGGGTTCCGTCTTTCGCAAACAGCAGCGAGCGGATATGCTGCTCGTCGCTCGAGAAAAACTTTTCCGGCTGCGCTGTGGGCTGTTTCAAATTGACGCGCCCCAAGACAATTCGGTAGACCGCAGCCGGTCCGCCGGTGGCAATGTACAGCCGCCCGGCCCTATCGAATGCCAGATCCCAGATATAGGTTGGCTTCGGATCAAGCTTGCTCGAGTCGAAGACTACATCCGCGTTCTCGATCTTCACTTCCGGCCCATTCGGGTCGATGCGATACACCTTACCGTTTGGCAGCGTGGCAGCGTAGAGCAATCCATCCGGCCCCATCCGCACCACCTGCACGGAAACATCCTTCGTCTCCAGCAGCTTTGTGGACGTGCCGTCCGGCCCAATTTTCAGCACCATCGCCGGCGAACCTGTGCCCAGATAGACGTTCCCGCGTTTGTCCGCAGCGGCAGACCAGATATACGATGCCGAAGTCGCCAGCACCTGCACGGGCGCGGGAGAAGGTTTCAGGCGGCCATCGCTCAGCACGGCAACGCCATGCGGCGTGCCTTTTTCAAAGCTCTCGTAGCTCGACTGTTTCCAGAGCTGCGTGCCTTGAGCCTGTACGAAGATCGGAACAGCGAAAAACAGAAGAACAAAAAGGCGGGTACGCATGCTGAGTCTGAGTGTACCGAATGGCGCCAGCAAAAATCAGGGCTCTACGTTCAAAGCGATCACATGAGAGCCGCTCAATGCCAGGTCGAGCGGCTTCGAGCCGAGTGGAATCGCCGTCTCTCCATCGAGTTTCAATCCCGCGCGCGCTTCATCCGGTTGCAGAACGTTGGCCATCGTCAACGGAACCGCCGGTAGACTGCGGCCTTGCAGAGAAGCTTGCGGCACGGGCGCAAGCAGCGTTACATAAAGCCGGTCGGTAGGGTGCAACTGATTCAATTGCGCAATCGTCTGGCCCAGGCTGAGCGGCGGCGCAGTCGGGTCGGGAATTAGATGTAATGTATGGTCGAGCGTGGTGCCGTCGCTGACCAGCAGGCGAACCGGCCCAGGCGTCAGCGTGTTCGGCAGCTGAACCTCCATGCGAACCACGCGTTGCGATTCGCGATAGGGATGCAACACCGCTTCTACCGTGATGCGGTCCCCGGCATGGACAATAGTGTTGAGCGCGTGCGCATCGGCCAACAGCGCGGAATGCTGACCCGTCAACAAATCAACCTTTAACGATACGGATCGGATCGACGGCAGATCGCGTGAATTGCAGAAAATGCTGTCAAAGCGCTGGCCGATCGTCATTGCCGCGGTCAGGCTGGAGGGTTGCGCGGCTGCCGGCGCAATCCATTCGTCAATCTTCACGGGCGGATATCCGTTCAATGCGATCTCTCCCGTCAGATTGTAGGTGGAAGGATCGTTGTCGCCGTTCGTGTCCTGCATCGCCTGGAACACCGTGGCGACCAACGCGCCGGAGGTCAGCCGGGGATGCTCCACCATGGCGAAATGGTAGGTATGCGGCTTGGCAATGCCGCCGATTGCGAGTGTCACCGGAATCATCTGCGCCGGCTTGCCGAAGACCCCAAGAATTCCCGATGCGCGATCCTCGGTAAAGGAGCCGACGGTCTGGGTCGTGTTGATGATTTTCATCGGACTCAGGGGAGAGGCGACCGTTGTCACGACAACTGCCTTGCTCATTGGCAGGGAAACGTTGCCGAAGCGCGTGATGGGATGGCCGCAGGCGAGCAGACGTTTTGCATCGACATAGGTGACGGTACAGGTTGCCGCCATGTTGAAATCGCCGGAAACAATGATCGCGCTGATGGCCGAACCGGGAACAACCGGCGCGGGATCGATAACATCCGGGCTTGCGCCTCCCAACCCGGACACAGGGGTCAGCCCGAGCGAGGGAAGATGCTGTTTGAAGAGATCGATGGCCGCCGGAGAAAAGCCGTCGAACACCAACGGCGTCTCAATCGGTTGCAGGGAATTGCCAGCTTCCGCCGACCGGCCGTATGCAAAAGCAGGAGTATATGCAGGCGTGGATAAATCCGCCAGATTTCTATCTTTACTATTGGTTGCGCCGACAACTTCAAGCATTTGTTGAATGGGAGTAATGCCCGCAATTGGTTGTTTCGTGAACTGGCCGATGCGGTAGCCAATCGCCCCCAGCAACTTGCCGTCCACATAAACGGGGCTGCCGCTCATGCCCGCCACGACACCCATATATTCCGGTTTCGTACCCACCAGCCGCGCCAGAATCATGTCTTTTCCGGGACCGATGGCATCGCGCAGCACGCCGAGAATTTCCACGTCGACTGCTTCCGGCGTGCTGCCTTCAAATACGGTGTAGGCCGTTGCGTGCAATCCGCGGTGTACCTGCGATAACGGATAAATTGCCTGTGAGATTCCGGTGCCAGCCGTCGAAGGAACGGGCGCGGCTGCCGGGGAACTCTGCGCCAACGCAGCCGGAAGATGTGCCATCGAGAAAAACGCAGTTACCGCCAGAAGAAGATTGCCAATGCCAGTTCGATTCACGATATGCACGTTTATAGAGTAGAGCGGATGCGCCAGTGACGGAAGAGCAGCCATAGTATTGCAGAAATTCAAACCTAGAGAATTCAATCCTGGATGAGATGTCTTCGCCTTCCCGGTCTGTGCTGGAATCGCCATCGTAAGCAGAGCAGTAGTGTGCCGCAACTATCGAGTCGCGGCGGGGTTTACTCGTATGCAATTGACATGTGCGCTGGAACAGAAGAACGGTCAAAAAAGCTTGTATATTGTGCAAAGATAAACACGCCAGGACAGTTTTTTCGAAAGCTTCGAGAACCCCGCGTTGCAGATGCCTGTGCCGCAAGGCAGAGGCGAGCCCGCGGAGGGTTGAGAGGGAAAATGAAATTCACGACGGAACAATACCAATCTCCGATGGCTTCCTTTATCGAAGGCCTTCATTGTGCAATGCCGGCTGAGCGGGCGCGGCTCAATGGCATCGGGCGCACGGCGCGAACAATGAAGCAGGTGTTTGCCCTTGCGCTCATCGTGCTGATTGCGCCGATGACGACGGGCAGCATCCTGGCCCAGTCGTATACGCCTCCGCCGCAAAACCAGCAGGGGCCACCGCCACCGCCGCCGGATCAGCAAGATCAGCAAGGTCCGCCGCCGCAGGATGCCGGAGTGTATTCCGATCAGGGAGCTCCGCCGCCGGAACAGGGCGGCCCGCAGGGCCAAGCCCAGGGGCAGCCGCTAGACCCGCAGCAGCTTGGCCAATTGGTCGCGCCGATTGCGCTCTATCCGGACGCGCTGGTGGCGCAGGTGCTGGCAGCTTCCACCTATCCTTCTGAGGTTGTCGAAGCCGATCGCTGGGTACAGCAGCAGGGCAATATTCCTGCAGAGCAGCTGGCCGCTGCGGCCAACGCGCAAAACTGGGATCCCAGCGTCAAGGCGCTGGTTGCTTTCCCCTCCGTGCTGGCGCAGATGGACAAAAATATTCAGTGGACGACCGACCTGGGCAATGCCTACTACAACCAGCCGCAGGATGTGATGTCCGCGGTACAGAACTTGCGCGGACGCGCCCAGACCGCGGGTACACTGCACAACACGCCGCAGCAGAATGTGTCGGATGAAGACGGCGCGATCGTGATCCAGCCGGCAAATCCGGAAGTGGTGTATGTTCCGGCATACAACCCCTGGGCTGTTTATGGCGCGCCGATCGGCGTGTTTCCCGGGTATTATTACGGACCGCCGGCGGGTGTGTATTTTGGCACAGGACTCGCCATTGGCTTCGGCATCGGCATTGGAATTGGCGTGTTCGGCGGCTGGGGCTGGGGATATCACAATTGGGGATTCAACTGGCGGAATCGCGCTGTTATCTACAATCACAATACTTACTTCACCCGCAGCCGCACGGTGGTCAATCACGGGTGGAATCGGCCCGGCGGCCCTCACGGCTACGTCGGTGCTCGAGGAGCCTATAACCACGGCGGCTATCACGGTGGCGGGAGCTACAACCATGGTGGCGGGCAAGGCCATTATCAGGGTGGCAATCGCGGCGGCGGGCAGGTTCACTCCTCCGGGCGGCCCGCAGGCGGTGGGTATCACGGCGGCGGTGGGTATCACGGCGGCGGCGGGTACCACGGCGGTGGTGGCGGCTTTCACGGCGGCGGCGGTGGACATAGCCACTAAGTGCAGTTGATTGTTGAGGATGGAATGCCCCAGGTCTGGCTTTTCAGGCCTGGGGTTTTTTGTGAAAAATGACGAAAAAGTGGGCGGGAATCGGTCTTTTTCGACATGAATATAGCAATTTTTACTACATTCATTTTTTCGATTAACGACTCGATTTTCGCCCTGTTTTCGATCCTGCGGCGACGCGCTTTAGAAAGCAGCCGGTTCCCGCCAGTCGACCTTGTTTCTGGTCTCGCCCCCATAGAAAAATTTGAGTACGGGTGGGGAGATTAGAAACTCATGTGGGAAGCCGAGTGGAATCGCGCTCGCCTTGTCGAGCCGCTCCATCTGTTGCGACGTCAACTGCCAGTCGACGCAACCGAGCGCATCCTGAACCTGGCTGGCTTTGCTGGCGCCCAGGATCGGCAAGGTTCCGCGCTGGCGGAGCCAGTTGAGCGCCACTTGTACGGGAGAGTGTTTTGCCTCTTTCGCTACGGCCAGCACTTCGTGGACAATTTTGATCAGGAACTCCGGCTCGTCGAAGAGCATTTCCGCGCGCTTCTGGACCAGCTTGCGCAGGTCCTGTTCATTCTTATAGCGGTCCGTCAGCAAGCCGCCGCCGAGCGGAGACCAGGGCGTTACTGTCAGGCCATAGGCGCGGGCCATCGGCAATAAATCGCGTTCGGGCGTGCGCTGCACCAGGCTGTACTCGATCTGCAGGCCGGCGAAGGCGGGCCAGCCGCGGAAGTGCGCCAAGGTGTTGGCTTCGGCTACGCGCCAGGCGGGCCAGTCGGAAACGCCAATGTAGAGGACCTTGCCCGATTCGACGAGATGGCGAAAGCCGCGCATGATCTCTTCGACCGGCGTGGAATTGTCCCACATGTGCACCCAGAGCAGATCGATATAATCCGTCTTCATTTTCTTCAGACTGGCTTCAACGGAACCGATCATGCTCTTGAAGTGGTTGCCGCTGGCGTTGGGGTCTTCGGGACGCAGGCTGCCGGTAAATTTTGTGGCGACGACCAGGCGATCGCGATCGGAGTGAATCAGTTCTCCAACAATTTTTTCGCTCTTCCCGCCGGTGTACATGTTGGCGGTATCGATAAAGTTGCCGCCGGCGTCGATATAGGCATCGAAGATTTCCTTGCTGGCCGTCTTGTCGGCGCTGCCGCCGAAGGTCATGGTGCCGAGAGCAAGCTCAGAAACGCGCAGGCCGGTCCGGCCGAAGAGCTGATAACGCATGATGTTTTCTCCTTGCGTCAATTTTATTAGCGGTTTTACTAATCTTGCTTTCCCGCTTCGTAGGTGGGAAATTAGAAGCCGGTGGGGCCTACGGCTCCAATCCAGCGGCTCACCTTTGATGGGTCCGCTTCATCCATGTAGAAGAAATGGGCCATGCTGGGCTTCACGATGTTCATGGCTGGGTCATCGAATTTCATGGTCACGACACCGTGAAATATCTTCAGCGATCCGCCATCCCAATATTCGACGACATCGTGATGGGCAGTAAGACCTTTGTCGATGAATGCGCGCAGATTCTCGCGGATCGCTTCGCGCCCATGCCAGTCGGCAACGCCAAGGTTGCAGACTGCATCCTCGGCAAAGCAGTCGAACCCCTTGCCGAAGGTTTTGTCGTCGATCTCTTTCCACATGGCCAATAGCCATTCCGGCGGCGCGGTCCTGGTAAACGTCGTGCTGTTCTCTTTGGGTGTCATGCGATTCTCCTTGATTGTCAAGCCTATGATTGATTGTGATTCGACGCGCGGGTTGGAAGATTCAGCGCATCCAATATCTTTTTAAAGAAAAGGTGAGAAGTCGATGAACGCCGCGGATCGCACGTTTGGCTGGCTGCTGGTGATCGGCAGCCTGTTGCATATCATCGGTTCGGTGAGCGCGTACCGGGGCAGGCCGGAGACGCTGTTGTGGGCGCTGTCGGCGACGCTGGCGGGATTGTTTCTGGCGGCGCTGAACCTGCTGCGGGTAGGCAGACCGGGCGACAGGATGCTGGCCTGGATCAGTTTTTTTGGCTGCCTGGGATGGCTGGCGGTGGTGATTGCGTTTGGGGAGATACTCGGCAACCTACTCGATTTTCGCGTGGCTACGATTGGCGCGATAACAATTGTGCTGGCGATCTTCAGTTTCCGCTCCGCCACAGGAGCCCATGCTGCTCCATAATGGAAACGTCGGTCTCTCCACTGCTTCTCGACTACGCCTAGGGTTGGTCGGGATGACAGTTCTATTTATCCCACCCTTCTTAAGTGCGCGAAGGATGGGGAACCCGTCTGCCCTTCAGAAGTGAGGCATACATATGAGATGGGAGAATCTTCGTAGCCTCATAGAGCTGCGCGATAATCGTTCGATAGATGAGGTTCATAGCATCGAACCTCGGCCACTTGATGAACGTGAAGCAGGCTGGGTACGGGACATCTTGCAGGTCAATGACGAATGGCAAGACGCCGATGTCAGTCAGACCAAAGTCGTTGCCGAGGGTTGGTGTGGCGAAGATGGTGTCAATCTGTGCATGATCCTGCAAGCTCCTGAACCGGAGAATCTCAAAATGAAGTCAGATAAAACGTCTGTTGGGAATCTTTGGATAAATAACGATGACGGCAGCGTCATCAACGTCCAACTATCTCAGTTCAAGGGCAGACTTCAAGAGATATACGTACTTTTCATCGATACCAAGAACCCAAAACGGAAGCTTCCCGAAACATCGACTGAGGTCTCGCGCGAAGCGGCCGATATATGAACGGCCTGTTGCAAACGAAGGAAGCTCTTGAGCTTCCACAACTGGAGCATTTCTCCTGTTGCGATAGAGAGAAATGTATTTTTTCTGAGTACAACGAGGAGCTTTTGCATTTCGGCATGAGTTCTGTCCATCCTGCCAGTGACGTGCAATTATTGCTCGCTCCTATCGATTTCCGGTTGAATTTTTTGTGTCAGATTATTCATTACGGATTGCAGGTGTTCCTGCGCGATCGATCCCTGGGCCATGTCTTTTGAGCCGCCGCCGCGTCCGTTGTGTTCGCTGAGCGCCTGACGCAGGGTTGAGCCGCAGTCGCAATCGAGATCGCTGCTGCGCGCGAAGATTACGGTGGCTGGCTCACTCCGTTGTGCCGGACGCCAGGCGAAAATTGCCATTGTCTTTTCTGCCTGCGCCGCGACTTTGCCGGCGAGCAATTTTGCCTCGGCTGCGCTTTCCACTTCCGGTGGGCTCAGTTCGAGTTGGACGATGCGCAGGCCGTCACTCTCCGGAGTGTCGCGGATGAGCTGGGCGGCGCGAAATGCGGCTAGCTCCGATTGCTGCGCCTGAATTTTTTTGTTGTGCAGTCTGGCCTCGGTTTGCAGTCTTTCGATTGCGTCCGGAACTTCTGCGAGGCTGACGGAGAGCTTCCTTGCGGCGTCTGTCAATGCGCGGAAATCTTTGCGCGCCGACTGCATGGCGCGCAGGCCGCAGACGAATTCCACGCGCCAGCCGTCGCGTACTTTTTCGATTCCGCGCAGATGCAGTCCGCCAATCTGGCCGGTGGAGCGGACATGGGTTCCTCCGCAGGCGTTGCGGTCAAACGGCTCGCCGGCTCGCTCGCCAATTTCCCTATTTCCGATTTCAATGACGCGCAAATCTCCTTCGCGCGACGGGAGTTTGCGCAGATCGCCGGAGGCCAGCCATGCTTCGGCTTGTGCGCGAGAAACGGTTGTGACAGCGACGGGAAGGTTTTCGGCGATGACTTCGTTGCAGAGAGCTTCAGCTTGCCGCAATATTTCTTCCGGCAATTTTTCTGTCGTGAGGTCGATGGTGGAGACGGCTTCTCCTAAATGGAAGGAGACGGTTGGTGCGTTGGCGATGAGGAATGCGGCGGATAGAAGATGCTGGCCGGAGTGCTGCTGGATGTGGTCGAGGCGGCGTCCCCGGTCGACGATGCCGCGTACGGCGGTGCCGGGGAGTAGCGGTTTCGCGGTGTGGTGCCAGACTTCTCCGTGATCGTCTTCTTCCACGACGAGGATTTCCGCGGTCAGCTCCGCGCCGCTGCGCGCGGTGGCGATGAGGCGGCCGGTATCGTGTGGCTGGCCGCCGCTGGTGGGATAGAACGCGGTGCGGTCGAGGGCCACGCGCCATAATGATTGACCATTGGCGCGGGAGAGTTCCTGAATTTCGGTTACGTTGGCTTCGAAATCTGTCAGGAAGGAATCTTCGTAATATAAGCGGGTCGTCATTTCGATTCTCAACTATTGCGGGATGATGATGCCGCCGATTTTTGTACGGCGTGGCATGAGTACGCCGCGATGATCGTATTCCTGCGCTTCGGTGTTTTCTTGTGCCGGGTTTGCTTTCGGCTGACGCATGGGTTTGCCGCAGTGGGGGCAGATTTGCGTCGGGTTGCTGGTCATTGCGGCTCTCTCCTGCGTGGTGTCGATCGGGTGAATTAGAAAATGATTGGGGCGGAGAATCTTTCCTTGGATTCATTTTCGCCGATTGGAGCAAAAGCACAGAATGTGTAAGGTAAAAGATTGCTCTCGACGCAGCCGTTCCACCAAGGAACGGCTGCACAGCAGTTCAACTCACCACAGCATAGTATCTTTGCTTTTGCTCTAAACTGGAATCATGCCAATCTTCCCTCCGGAACCTCCGCCGATGCGACCGCGAATGCTGGTCTGCGACCTGGATGGAACCCTGTTGAACAGCAAGGGAACAATGACTGACGCGACGGTTGCTGCGTTGCGGCTGGCGGTGGATGAGGGCATGGAGATCGCTTTTGCCACGGGACGGCGGCACAACTTTGCCTGGAGGGTTCTGGAAGCGATTGGGTTGCATCCGGAGACGGTGCTGATCAGCTCAAATGGCGCGATTACCTGCACCTTTGCCGGGGAACGGAAGCAGCGGTTGAGCATGCCGGTAGCGACGGCGCTGCTGCTGTGCGAACGGCTGGCGAGATTTCGCGACTCGCTGATTTTTACCTTTGAACGCACTGGACAGGGTGCGCTGGTGGTCGAAGATATCGACGCACTGCATGCTCGGATTCCGCGCTGGGTGGAGTCGAATATGCATGAGATCGCCTGCTGCTCGCCGCTGGAGAATGCATTTGCGGTGGGCGCGGAGCCGATTCAAGCGATGATCTGCGGAACGCTCAAGGAGATGGAAGCGGCCATGGCAGTGTTGGCGGATTCTTCCGCGGAGGCGGTTCGGCTGCGGCGCGCCTTGTCGGTGCATCGGACGGAATACGCTACGCGGGATCTTGCGATTGTGGACCTGATGCCGGCCGGATGCTCGAAGGGAAATGCCATTGCCGCGCTGGCGGCGGATCGGGGATTTGAGGCGGCGGAGATTGCCTGCATTGGGGACAATATGAATGACGCCGATATGCTGGCATTTGCCGGGCAGCCGGTGGTGATGAAAAATGCTCCCGCGGAGTTGCTGGCGATGGCCGCGAGGAATGGCTGGGCGGTTACCGGGTCGAACGATGAGGATGGCGCGGCGCAGGCGATTCTGCGTATGCTGGAAGGGGCATCCGCCTTGGCGGCGGAGCTGGAGCGGGTTTCGGTGCCGGCGGATTGATGGATCTTTCATCTCCTGTGCCGATGGAATTGGTAGCTTTAGGAATATTGGCTTGAATCGATTGCACAAGACGTTGTTGGTGGGCACTGCCGGGTTGCTGACGGCTGCGTCTCTCTTGCCGCTGCATGCGGCGGATCGCGTGTATTTGCGCAATGGGTCGGACCTGATCTGCGATCATCAGAAAAATGTGGGCGGGCTGGTGCGGCTATATCTGACCGCTTCGGATGAGAACTATCTGGATGTTGCCGCGGGAGATATTGTCGGTCGAGAAGCGGTGAAGATTGATCCGGTGAAGGCGATTCCGGTGACGGTTACGGGGAAGGCGATTATGCCTGTCGTGGCACCTACTCCGGCTGAGCTTGCGGCCCTGTTGAATCAGGCGGGAGTGGCGCATCATCTGGACCCGGACCTGCTGGCCAGCGTGGTGCGGGCGGAAAGCGGCGGACATATCAGTGCCGTTTCCCGCACGGGCGCGCGGGGTCTGATGCAGTTGATGCCTTCCACGGCGAAGGATCTGGGAGTGGAGAACAGTTTTGCTCCGGCAGAGAACGTGGCCGGGGGAACGACGTACCTCGATGCGCTGCTGATGTATTACCACGAGAATCTGGCGCTGGCGCTGGCGGCTTACAATGCCGGGCCGGCAGCCGTGAACCGCTATCGCGGCATCCCACCGTATGCGGAGACGCGGCGGTATGTGGAGCGGGTGATCCACGATTACAACCGGCGGAAACTCGAGGAAGCTCGGCGGCGCGGTGGTATTTCATCTGCCGCGGAAATGGCGACGATCAGCCGGCCGTAAAACCGCATGCTCCCTCCACGCACTACGGATAAATTTTTTGCGGAGCGATGCTGCTGGCGGTGCGCGGCACAACAAATCCAGTAAGGGTAATGAAAAGACCTGCATGAAACGAAATCGATGGCTTGCGATGGGGGCGGTGTCTGCCCTGCTTTTGATTCTGGTGTATATCCAGTTCCGCACCTGGAGGAGCTTTGAGTGGTCGGCGCTGGCGCAGGCCTTCGATTCGATCAGCTGGCTGCATCTGGCGGCGGGGTTGGCGCTGATCTACGCTGCGTATGTGGCGCGGGCGTTTCGCTGGAGCGTGTTTTTGCGCCGCTCCCATCCGGCTACGCCGGCGCAGATGATTCCGGCGCAGTTTATCGGCTTTACTTCCGTCGCGGTACTGGGAAGGCTGGGAGAGTTTGTGCGGCCCTACCTGGTTGCGCGACGGCAGAAGTTAACCTTTACTTCGCAGCTGGGCGTGTATGCGGTGGAGCGCGTGTTCGACCTGCTGGCGGCTGCGGGAATTATTGCGGTCACGCTCTCGGTGAGCACGTCGGTGCGCAGTCTGCCGTATCACCTGGAATTTCGCCGGTTTGGATATCTGGGCATTGCCGTGGCGCTGGGGCTGGCCTGCGTGGCGGTTGCCATTCGCGTTGCCGGGCCGAAAATCGCGCTGCTGGCGCGGCGGATGTTTGGAGCGATTTCCGCCAAGGCAGGTCATGCGGTTGAGGAAAAAGTGCTGGCCTTCAGCGTCGGACTGGATGCTGTTGGAGGATGGACGGAGCTGCTGCTGGTGCTGTTTTATTCTTTCCTGACCTGGGGAATGATTGCGCTGGCGTATGTGGAGATTGTGCACGCTTTCCGCATACCTTCCTTGGCGTCGATTCCGGCAGCGCAGACGGTAGTGCTGATGGCAGCGAGCCTGGCGGGATCGGTGCTGCAGTTGCCGGTGGTGGGCGGCGGTTCGCAGATGGCTACGATTCAGGTGCTGATTAAAATTCTGGGGGTCGCTCCTGAAGCGGCGACAGCCTGCGGGTTGACCTTGTTCGCGGTGACATTTCTGGGGGTGATTCCGGCGGGGTTGATTTTTGCTCGCGTGGAACAGGTCTCCTTGAGCAATGTCGCCAGGGCTTCGGAAGAGGTGGAAGAACTGGACCATCCCGGCTCTGAATCAAACCGCCAATACGAAGTCCAGACATCGGAGCCATGAAAAGTTCCAGGCAATGCGGCGTGTCAATATAACTAGATATGCCTGTCCGCTTGCGCTTTTGGCCTGCGATATTTCTTTGCCTGCTGAGTTTCATTTCCTGCCGCGCTTCTGCGGCTGCTTCCACCACATCTTCTTACGATCTGGTTGTCTATGGGGCTACCGCCAGCGGCGCTATGGCGGCGATTGCCGCTGCCCGAGAAGGTTTGCGCGTCGTTCTGCTGGAACCCGGGAACCATGTTGGCGGAATGCTGACTGGCGGACTCTCGGCAACCGATGTTGGAAACCGAAATGTGATCGGCGGATATCCGCTGGAGTTTTTTCAACGCGTGGGCCGGTATTACCACGTGGAGCAATTTGACCAGAGTGTGAGCTGGAGATTTGAGCCGCACGTTGGCGAAGAAGTTTTACGTACCATGTTGCAGCAAGCGGGTGTGGATCTTCGACTCCATGAGCAACTCCGTGAAAAGGGCGTCGTCGTCAAAGCGGGGAATCGCCTGGTGAGCATGACAACCGAAGATGGAGCGGTGTGGAAGGGACGGGTCTTCGTGGATGCTTCTTACGAAGGAGACCTGATGGCAGCGACGGGAGTGTCCTGGACCTGGGGACGTGAGGGAATTTCGAAATACGGGGAAAGCCTGGCTGGGGTTCGCGGCGAAACTCCAGGCCATCAATTCAAGTTCAAGCTTTCTGCCTATGGTCCGGACGGAAAACTTCTTCCGGAGATCAGCGCCCACCCGTTGGCGCCTGCCGGGAGCGCCGACCACGAGGTTCAATCTTATAATTTCCGCCTGATCCTGACTCAAGACCCGCACAATCAGGTTCCATTCCCAAAGCCGCCGAACTACAATCCACGCCGATATCAATTACTCGCAAATTACATTCATGGATTTGTGCAGCAATATGGACGCGTACCTCGGTTCAACGAACTTACGATCCAGGCGGGAATTCCAGGCGATAAGGCGGACTTCAACAATAATGGGCCGTTCTCGACGGACTATATAGGCGGCGACTGGACATTCCCGAACGCGTCCTATGCAGAGAGAAAAAGAATTTGGCAGGATCACGTCGATTACACGCAAGGGTTCTTTTACTTTCTGGCGCACGATCCGCAGGTTCCAACCCAGTTGCGGAAAGAAGTGAACGCATGGGGATTGGCAAAGGATGAGTTTACGGACACGGATCATTGGCCTTCGCAGCTGTATATCCGCGAATCCCGGCGCATGCTCGGAGAGTACATCCTGACGCAGAAAGACCTGCAGATGGAGCGGGAGAAACCCGATGCGATCGGCATGGGTTCCTACAACATCGACTCGCATAATTTTGAACGCGTCGCCATGCCGGATGGAAGCGTGCAGAACGAAGGCAATACCGAGGTGGCGGTCGAGCCTTACCAGATTCCCTATCGGATATTACTGCCGAAGCGCGACGAAGTCAGCAACCTGTTGGTCTCCGTCTGTGTTTCCGCCAGCCATGTCGGCTACTCGTCATTGAGGATGGAACCGCAGTACATGATCCTGGGGCAAGCCGCGGGAACTGCAGCCGTGATCGCGGTGCGGAAAAACGCTGCCGTGCAGAGTGTCGACGTGAACGCCCTTCAGGATCGGCTGCGGAAAGAGGGCGCGATTCTGAGCTACCCCCATTGAGATGCCTTCGATCCTGCGACCGATTTCCTAAAGCTTGAGGTGAGAGATGGCGGGGATCTTCGAGAGATCGCTGACCAGGATGAAGACAGTCATCAGGATCAGGAAGACGAAGGCGGCCTGAAACACGCGCTCTTTGAATTGCTCGTTCAAGTCGTGGCGCATGATGGATTCGATGATGAGGAAAAGAATGGTGCCGCCGTCGAGGATGGGGATGGGCAGCAAATTCAACAGGCCCAGCTGCAGGCTGATGTTCGCAGTCCAGGCCATCATGGGCGCCCAGCCCGGTAGCGATGCCACCTGACCGGTCATGCGGGCGATGCCGACCGGACCGCTGAGGGTGCGGACGGACATGCGCGCCGTGACCAGGCGATGCAGCACATCGGCGACCAGCGTGGTGCCTTTGATGTTGTCGCGGACGGATTGCGAAAAGGCCCGCGGCATCGATAGCCGCTCTACGTGCGAGGGCGGCTGCTCGACCGCAAAGCCGATCTTGTAGGCGGGTGTGCCGTCGGGTTCAGACCCGAGCACGGGGCGGATGGAAAGCGTCATCGGCTTGCCGTCGCGCAGGATGGCCAGGGTGACGGGCTTGTCGCCGTTCTGATTCAGATACAGAATCATCGACGTGAGCGAACGCATGGCGGTGCCATCGACGGACACGACTTCATCGCCAACCTTCAGGCCGGCTTTGGCGCCGGGCATGCCGGGTTCAATCATCGAGACTTTCAGCGGCGTATTCTGCTCGACTAAGGTAAAGCCTGCATCGCGCAGGTTGAAGTCATTGGGATTTGGATTCGCCGGCAGATGAAGCGTGGTTTGTTGCTGCTGACCGTTGTGCTCCACCACAACGGGGACTGAGTGGTTCAGGTTCATCACCGAGTGGAGATTGATAGCCTGCCAGTCGGGATTTTCGACGCCGTCGAAACCGACGAATCGGTCGCCGTGCTGAAGTCCAGCAGAGGCGGCGGGTGAACCGGGTTGAACATAGTCGACAATAGCCGGCGCGCTCAGATAATTCGGGACCTCATTGTGGCCCATGTAGACGACGGTGAGCAGCAGCAGAGCCAGCAGAAAGTTGGCGGCCGGGCCGGCGCAGAGAATTAAGATGCGCTGCCAGCGGGGGTGGTTCGAGTAATCGCCGGGATCGTCGCTGATTTTTTCGCCGGATTTTTCTCCCGTCATCTCGCCGGCCATTTTTACGTAGCCGCCAAGGGGCAGCAGGCTGATGCGGTAGTCGGTGTCGCCGTGTTTGAAGCCGAAGAGGCGGGTGCCCATGCCGATGGAAAACGTCTCGACGCGCACGCCGCAGAGTTTGGCGACGGCGAAATGGCCGAACTCATGCACCAGCACTAGAATGCCGAGCATGATGAGCATGGAGATGATGCTTACTAGGACGAACGTCATTGGGGTATGGAACTTCCGTTCTTTTCTTCCGTTAAGGATTCCGGCCTGAGGCCAGGGTTTCGCGGGCTGTAGCCCGGGCGCGAGCGTCTGCCTCCAGCACTTCGGCGATGGTTGCGGGATGCCGGTCTGGGGTGCGCTCCAGCACTGCTTCAATTGTACGCGGGATGGCGAGGAATGGGATGCGTTCAGCAAGGAAGGCTTCGACCGCGACTTCATCGGCAGCATTCAGCGCGATGCAATGTTCGCCGCCCAGTTCAGCGGCTTGATACGCGAGGCGCAGGCAAGGGAAGCGTTCAAAATCCGGCGGAGAAAAATCCAGCTCGGCAAGCGCGGCCATGTCGAAGATGAGATCCGATGCAATGCGTTCCGGATACGTGAGCGCGTAGAGAATAGGCAGGCGCATGTCAGTAACGGAGAGCTGCGCGAGGATGCTGCCATCGATGAATTCGACCAGCGAGTGAATGGTGGATTGGGGATGAATCGTGACTTTGACGGCGCTCGGCGGCAGATGGAAGAGGCGGCAGGCTTCGATGATTTCCAGGCCCTTGTTGAGCATGGTCGCCGAGTCGATAGTGATGCGCTGGCCCATAACCCATGTGGGATGTTTGAGCGCTTGCGCTACGGTGATGCGCTCAAACTGATCGAGCGGCGTAGTGCGAAAGGGGCCGCCGGATGCCGTGAGCCAGATGGAGCGGACTTCCTGCTTTGATCCGCCGCGCATGCATTGATGGATGGCATTGTGTTCGCTGTCGATCGGCAGCAGCGTGGTGT
This sequence comes from Acidobacteriaceae bacterium, assembly GCA_965276585.1. Lineage (GTDB taxonomy): Bacteria > Acidobacteriota > Terriglobia > Terriglobales > Acidobacteriaceae > JAKAAZ01. The sequence goes on from CBDIAZ010000001.1 coordinate 465,623, forward strand.
TGTGCTTGCGTGCTGCGTCCATTAAGATTTCGCCCGCGGCGACCATGCATTCTTTATTGGCGATGCCGATGGCTTTGCCGGCGACGATGGCGGCATGGGTGGCTTCAAGTCCGGCGACGCCCACGATGGCGCTGACGACGAAGTCGACTTCGGGCAGCGTGGCGGCGTGAACCACGCCAGCCGAGCCATGGACGACTTCAATGCCGGTAATGCCCGCGGATTTCAAGCGCTGACGAAATGTGGCTGCGCCGGGCTCGTCCGCAAGTGAGATGACGCGGGGACGCCAGCGTCGGCACTGCTCGAATGCGGCGTCGAGGTTGCGGCCGGCGGCGAGCGAGACGACGGCGAAGCGGTCCGGATAGCTCTCTACGATGCGGAGCGTGCTTTGGCCGATGGAGCCGGTGGAACCGAGGATGGCTAGATGTCTCAAATTTCCCCTATTCTATCGAAGCTGCAATTCGGCGGATGAGCAATCCCTGCATGCAAACGTCTCCTTTAGAAAACCTTTCTGAGGCCGTTGTTCGTTTTGCGCCATCAGGCGACGTTCGCCGGGCGCGCAGCCCCTCCGACAGGCGTAGTCCGCCGGACGCGCAGCCCTTAGTAGGCCTGGCGGAGAAGCAAAACGTACCACAGGACCGGTAGCGCCAGCAGTAAGGCATCGATGCGGTCGAGGACGCCGCCGTGGCCTGGAAGCAGTGAGCCGGAATCTTTGCGGCCCGCGCCGCGTTTAATGGCTGACTCCAGCAGGTCGCCGATCTGCGCAGCTACGTTGAGCAGAATCGCCATCCCTACCCAGTACCACCAGGGCTGGGTAAAGAGCAGCAGCGCAATGCCGTGTCTGTATAAATGATTGCCGCACGATACTACGGCCAGGCCGGCGAGAATGCTGCCGAGCATGGAACCGATAGCGCCCTCCCAGGTTTTTTTCGGGCTCAGGATTGGGGCCATGGCGTGGCGGCCGATGGAGCGGCCGACGTAGAGTGCTACGATGTCTCCGGCCCAGACGACGATCAGCAGGAACAACAATTGTGCGGTGCCGTTTTCCTGGTTCGTGATTAAAGGCGCGACAATGAGCGGGTACGCGATGTAGATCAGGCCGAAAAAACCGGCGGCGGTGTCGTCGAGCACACGATTGAGCGGCGAACGCAGAGAGCAGATGCCCAGCAGCACGAGTGCGAGGATTCCGAATGCCGGCAGCAGGAACGTGGGCAGCCAATAGGCCACGGCGAATAGAAGCGCGCAGCAAATCAGCACCGGCGGCCGCGGACTGCGCATGCCGAATCCTTCGGCCAGGTTGAGATATTCATAGAGCGCCAGCTCGGCGACCACCCAGGCTGCGAGCATTTGCAGCCAGAGCGGACCCCAGAGAATAAGAACCAGAACCAGCGGAATCAAAATAACCGCCGTAAGGATACGTTTCATCGATTGACTTTCTTTTCGATCTTGTTGGAACTCGTGTTCGATGCATTCACATTATCTACGAGTGGGCATGAGCGGCACCGCAAATACGAATCGCGTATGCGAGAATGGACTGGCCGCAGCTCCGTATTTGGGAAGGCTCTTTTCTCCGCATGAGTTTTGCAGACTGGCTGTTATCGGATCTTCGGCTGCCTCCAGGACTCAAGGGTCATCCAGACGCGAATCATGCGTGGTGGCGGGTGATGTGCCTGACCGGGGTGGATTATTTTTCCACTCTGGGATATCAGCCGGGCATTGCCTTCCTGGCCGCCGGAGCGCTGTCGCCGATTGCGACGCTGGTTCTTGTTGCGGTGACGCTGTTTGCCGCGGTTCCCGTCTACAAGCGTGTGGCTCAGGCCAGCCCCAATGGGCAGGGCAGCATTGCCATGCTGGAACGGCTTTTTCCGCGATGGGCGGGCAAAGTGTTTGTCTTGATCCTGCTGGGGTTCGCGACCACGGACTTTGTCATTACCATGACGCTCTCCGCGGCGGATGCGGCGGCGCACTTTACGCACAATCCTTTTACGCCGCACTGGATGGCAAACCAGATGGCGGTGACGTTGATTTTGCTATCGATCCTGGGAGCGATTTTTCTCAAGGGATTCAAAGAAGCGATCAGCGTCGCAGTGGTTCTGGTGGGAATTTATCTACTGCTCAGCACAGTAATTACCGTTGTGGCCACCTGGCATGTGATCGAGAATCCTCATCTTTTCGTCCACTGGAAGCATGTACTTTACGCACACCACAGCAATGTGCTCGCCATGATCGGCATTTCGCTCATCCTGTTTCCGAAGCTGGCGCTGGGGCTTTCCGGATTTGAAACCGGCGTTGCCGTGATGCCGCTGATTAAAGGGACGGATATCGAGCAGCGCATCCAGAACACGCGTAAGCTGCTGACCACAGCGGCGATTATCATGAGCGTGTTTTTAATCGCCAGCAGCATGGCGACCACGCTGTTGATTCCACCCGCGCTTTTCAAAGAGGGCGGCGCTGCGAATGGCCGCGCGCTGGCGTACCTGGGGCATGTGTATCTGGGCAGCGGATTCGGGACGGTGTATGACGTCAGCACGATTTTGATCCTTGCTTTTGCGGGCGCTTCAGCGCTGGCCGGCCTCTTGAACCTGATTCCGCGATATCTGCCGCGTTTCGGGATGGCGCCGGAGTGGGCGCGTGCTACGCGGCCTCTGGTGCTGGTATTTATCGGCATTGCGTTTGCGGTGACGGTTCTTTTCCACGCCGATGTGGATGCGCAGGGCGGCGCCTATGCCACCGGCGTTTTGGTGCTGATGACCTCGGCGGCGATTGCGGTCACGATTGAGTTGTGGAATCGTGCGTTGCGGTGGCCGTTTTTGCTGGCGGCTTTGATTTTTATTTACACAACGGTGCTGAACGTTGGAGAGCGTCCGGAAGGCATCAAAATTGCCTCCTTCTTTATTCTGGCCATCATTGTTTCCTCGCTGGTTTCGCGCGCTATGCGCTCGACCGAGCTGCGCATTACCAGCATCCAGCTCGATCCGGCTGCGCAGGAACTGCTGGGAGACGATAAAGACAGGGTCATTCGGGTCATCGCTCGCAGGCCAAAGGTGGAAACGGAAGAGGAACTCGATCTGATCGATCGCAGGGCCAGATATTATCACTCGCTTGGGCCGGAGGAATGCTTGTTCTTTTTCGAGGTGGAGCGCGGCGATGCCTCTGACTTTAATGAGAGTCTGACCGTGACCGGGGAGCGGGTGGGGAAACATCGCATTTTGCGGGCGATCAGTCCGGTGGTCGCGAATGCTTTTGCGGCTCTGCTGATCGATCTTGAAAGGACGACCGGCAAGGCTCCGCATGCGTATTTCAAATGGCATGAGGGGAATCCTCTGGTGAATATCGTCGCGTATATTTTTCTGGGCGAAGGAGATGCCGCTCCGCTGACGCATGAGGTATTGCGCCGGGCGGTTGAAGACCCGAAACGGCGGCCGGTTGTGCATGTGAGTTGATGGACGACGTGTCGTCTTAGGCTTCGAATTTCAAGCTTAGCGGACGAGGGCTTGTTCGGGCTCGGTAGTTTTCGTGTCGGCGGAGTTGGCGAGGCCGCCGAAGCGGCGTTCCCGGCCTTGATATTCGCGGATGGCTTCGAGGAGATGTTTGCCGCGGAAGTCGGGCCAGTAGCGCTCGGTGACATAGATTTCCGCGTAGGCAATTTGCCATAGCAGGAAATTGCTGATGCGCATTTCGCCGCTGGTGCGGATGACGAGATCGGGATCGGGCATGTGGGCGGTGTAGAGAGATTTCGAGATGTCCGCTTCGGTCAACCGCAATAGCAGGGCGTCGAGTGGAAGATTGTGATTGTGTTCGGCGGCGATGGTAGTGAGCGCGCCGCGGACGGCATCGACGATTTCTGTGCGGGCTCCGTAGTTGAGAGCGAGAGTCAGGGTGGTGCCGGTATTGTGCCTGGTCTCTTCGGCGGCCCAGTGCATGGTCTCCTGCACTTCATGGGGCAGCTCGGCGATGCGGCCAACGTAAGCGATGCGGACATTGTTGTCGTTCATCCGCTTGACGTTGGCCACCAGATAGGTGCGCAGCAGGCGCATGAGGAAGCTGACTTCCGTCGCCGGACGGCGCAGACTGTTTTCGAGCGAGAAGGCGTAAAGGGTAAGCCAGGGAAGATCGATGCGCGAAGCTGTCTCCACCACATACTGCACGGATTCCGCACCCTGCTGGTGCCCGAAGAATCGCTGCAGGCGTCGTAGACCGGCCCACCTGCCATTGCCGTCCATGATGATGGCGATGTGTTTGGGCAGCCGCTCGGGGTCGAGCTGGCGGTAGAGAGCCGACTCCTCCGCCGAAAGTTCTTTCAGGCGGCTGGGTGGGTTGAATGGAGACAATGGAGATACCTCGACTTCTTTCGACCGTAGCATAGTGCCGAGAGGGCCTGCAAACAAGGGTTGGATCGCTGTTGCGGCAAGCGAAGATGCCCGCATGCGCGTGTCGAGGCGCCGCGGGGGAGCGGCCTTCGGCACGGAGCCCCTAGGCGGTCCGGCGGCCTCCCGTCGCCATTTCGCGGATGTGGCTGAGAACCATGGCGCGGTGCAATGGGTCGAGGCTCGACGCCCAGGTGGCGATTTCAGCCAGAAAGGGATCCTGCATCATGGTTGCGATCTCTCGCTCGCGTTCATAGCGGACGTCATGCACCATTTCACACATGGGAACGGCAAGGGCAGCAGCAAGGCGTTGCAAAGACGACAGTGTGGGCATGGCGCGACCGTTCTCAATCTTGGAAATGTAGGTTCGTGGGACATCGAGACGGGCCGCAAGCTGGCGCTGGCTCAAATGCCGCGCATTGCGGATTTCGCGCAGACGGACTGCGACCTTCGAGCTTCGGTTTCCCGGTGCTCGCGTGCCCATCACCTCAACAGGGGATGCGGCGATAGTTTCGGGCGGTTCAACTTCCAGGGGTTTGTGGCAGCGCCTGCACAGCAGATTGCTGGTGCTAAATTGCACCAGACTACAGTGGTCGCAACGTAGAACCTCCCTGGATGCAACGGGAGCCATCATGGTTGCCATAAATGTATTACGGAGGCCAGAGCCGACTTCCGTTGCACGCTACCAGCGTGCCTCTTTCGATACGTTGCTGGTAAAACGAGGGTTTGTCAAGAAAAAAATGCGCGATACCCTAGGATTGCCAGAGATATGCGGGCGAAACCCGAAGTTTTCATTCAGCGTTCATGGAGAGAGCCGACAAAACGCAAGTCCTTCGACTGCGCCATGGCGTCACGATGACTTCGCCCGGGATGGCAATTTTCCCGATGAAGTTCATCTTTTTTTCATGGCTAAGGGTTCTGTGCCGGGTGTATATTCGGGTGATTTCGGAAAGTAGGAGGGGGAATGAAGAAATATTTCGCGGAATTATTCGGGACCTTCGTACTGGTTTTCGGCGGTGTGGGAGCTGCAGTCCTGGCCGGAAGCCATATTCACTACGCGGGCATAGCCTTTGCCTTCGGCCTGTCGCTGTTGGCGATGGTGTATACCATCGGGCCGATTTCAGGCTGCCACGTCAATCCGGCGGTTACGTTCGGCGTGCTGCTGGCGCGGAAGATCGGCGGCAAAGACGCGGCGATGTATGTGATTGCCCAGATCATCGGGGCGATCATTGCGGCCGGTTGCGTTCTGTTTATCGCGCGCGGCATTCCCGGCGGCTACTCGGCGCACTTCAGCGGACTGGCTTCGAATGGATACGGGATGCATTCTCCGGGCCTTTATGGATTGCCGGCGTGCTTTCTTGCGGAAATAATTCTCACGATGTTTCTGGTGATTACGGTGCTGGGGGCGACGGATATCAAAGCTCCCGTAGGCTTTGCCGGTCTGGCGATCGGGCTGGTGCTGACACTGATTCATCTGGTTGGAATTCCGGTTACGAATACTTCTGTGAATCCGGCGCGCAGCATTGGGCCGGCGGTTTTTGCCGGCGGATGGGCGGTGCAGCAGTTGTGGTTGTTTATTGTGGCTCCGTTGATTGGGGCTGCGATTGCGGCGGCTATCTATGCAGTGCTTCGTAGTCCGGATGAGTTGATCACCACGCGCAAGGCAGAGCGTGCCCTGGGCAGCCAACAGACGGAACGCGCTACGGGAACCAGATAGAACTTTTCTGTTGCAGTTCTGTTTGGACGATTCATAGGGCGGCTCGACGGAGCCGCCCTATGGTTTGTCACGGGCCACAGATCGAGGCGCAGCCAAAATTTTCAATTGACAGGCTGCATCGGATCGTGTTCTTCTTCATCGCCAGAAGCGGTCATCTGCAACTGGAGCCGCATCCTAAAGATCAGTAAGAGGTGATTGGAATGAAGGCACTCATTTATATCGCGAGTAGTGTGGGCGTGATTGTCGTGGTGGCATTGGTTTCGATGGCGCCGGACATCAAGCGCTATCTTCACATGCGTTCAATGTAATTGTTCCCGCGTTTTCTGGATATCTGCCGCTCCAAGCGACTGCCTTGGGAATGACGGACTGCGCGAAATTTTATGCCGTCAATCTCTCGCCCTTGCCTAACTGCTATTTCGAGCCCAAGATAATTCATGCGCCACGGATTGCCGCTGCGGAAGGCATTCCGGAAGGGAACGCATGGGCAGCTGGGACCAACACGCGCCGCCGATTGCGGAGATCGACGTGCTTTGGATCACCGCCGGGCTGGGCTGCGACGGCGACACCATCGCGATGACCGCGGCCACGCAGCCGAGCATTGAAGACATTGTCGGCGGGGCAATGCCCTGGACTCCCAAGGTACATTTCCATAATCCTTTTCTATCGTCGGAAAATGGCGACGATTTTCTGCGCCGCTTTCATCTGGCCGCCGAGGGCAAGCTGGAGCCTTTCATCCTGGTGATGGAAGGATCCATTCCGAATGAAAAAAATAAATCGGAGGGATACTGGGCGTCGCTGGGTACGGATGTTTCTACCGGCCAGCCGATCACGACCTGCGAGTGGATCGACCGGCTGGTTCCACATGCCTGGGCGGTGATGGCCGCGGGCACCTGCGCGACTTATGGCGGCATCCATGCAATGGAAGGGAATCCGACCGGGTGCATGGGGCTGCCGGATTATCTGGGCTGGCAGTGGAAATCCAAAGCCGGCATTCCCATCGTTTGTGTTCCAGGGTGCCCGGTGCAGCCGGACAATTTTATGGAGACGCTGCTGTATCTGCTGACCATGGCGACTGGCCGCGCGCCGATGATTCCGCTGGACGAGGCATTGCGTCCTGCGTGGCTTTTTGGAAGCACGGTGCATGAGGGGTGCGACCGTGGCGGATATTACGAGCAGGCACAATTTGCGGAGGAGTATGGCTCTCCGCTGTGCATTGTGAAGCTGGGATGTTGGGGGCCTGTAGTGCAGTGCAACGTAGGCAAACGCGGATGGATGAGCGGAATTGGCGGCTGTCCGAATGTCGGAGGAATCTGCATCGGTTGCACGATGCCCGGGTTTCCGGATAAATTCATGCCATTTATGAATCAGCCGCCCGGATCGTTGCTTTCATCCGCGGCGGTGCAGACGTATGGGCGAGCGATCCATGCGCTGCGGAAGTTTACGCAGGCATCGCTGAATCGAGTGCCGAGCTGGCGGCAGCGTGCTTCCTCCAGCGAACCGTCGTAGCGCTGGATGGATAGCAGGAGATGGGAGAGATGGACATTGCGCAGCTGCCGGATTTGGCAGAAGCGGAAGCGATTCTGACGGAGCTGGCGAGCCTGTTCACGAATGGGCCGGAAGGCTTATCGCTTAACTCTCATGCTGCTGCGAACGGCCAGCCGGACTTCGCCGCCGATGTGCGCACTTCTAACCTGGAGGCGAAATACCGCACGCTGCTGGAACAGATTCCCGCAGTGGTTTTCATGGCGTATCTGGATCGCGGTATCAGCGAAGCATACGTCAGTCCGCAGATTGAAGCTGCTTTGGGATACTCCCGCGAGGAGTGGTTGGAGGATCCAGTTCGCTGGTACGAACATATTCATCCCGATGACAAGCAGCGCTGGAGCCTGGAGGCAGCAGGAATGTTTCTTTCCGGCAAGGCATTGCACTCCGCCTACCGGGTAATTGCGCGGGATGGGCGCGTGATCTGGTTTCATTGCGATGCCAGGATGGTGCGGCAGCCGGATGGCCAGCCCTGGTTCATTCACGGCGTGGCGATCGATATTTCCGACTTGAAACGCACGGAGGAGGCGCTGCAGCAGGAGCGCAATGTGGTCTCGGCCATCCTCGATACGGTTGGTGCGCTGGTGGTTGTGCTCGAACCCGATGGGCGCATTCTGCGCTTCAATCGCGCCTGCGAACTGACGACTGGATATTCCGTGGAAGAAGTTCGCGGCAAATATGTCTGGGATCTTTTTCTGCTGCCGGAAGAGGTAGAGCGATTTCAATCGATCTTCGCCCAGCTAAGCGGCGATCTGCTGCCGCAGGATTATCAGAGCTATTGGGTGACGCGGCATGGCGCACAGCGGCTGATCGCCTGGTCCAGCACCACATTGCCGGGCGGCAACGGGACACACGACTACATCATTGCCACGGGAATCGACATTACCGAGCGTGAGCAATTGGAGAAAGCGCTGCTGAACATCAGCGCCCGGGAGCAGCGGCGCATTGGCCAGGATTTGCATGATGGCCTGGGGCAGCATCTGACCGGTGTTGCCTTCATGGCCAAGGCCCACGAGGCGAAATTGACGGAGAAACATCTGACCGACGCCGCCGATGCGGCCAAGATCGTGCGGCTGGTGAATGAGGCGATTCATAAAACGCGAGAATTGGCTCGCGGGCTGCTCCCGGTTGTTTCCGACGCGCAGGGATTGATGTCGGCGCTGCAGATCTGGGCGGCGGAGGTGGAGGACCTGTTTGGGATCACGTGCCGTTTCGAGTGTGAGACCGCAGTCCTGATTCACGACGATATCGTGGCCACGCATCTTTACCACATCGCGCAGGAGTCGGTGAACAATGCGCTGAAGCACGGCCGGGCCCGCAACATCCTGCTGCGGCTGACGGCGGAGAATGGACGGGGAACGCTGCGCATTCAGGATGACGGCAGCGGAATTTCCGAGAGCCGTGGGCACAGCCAGGGCATGGGACTGCACATCATGAACTATCGCGCCGGCCGGATCGGCGGGACGCTGGACGTGGCGCGTGGATCGCGCCAGGGAACCGTCGTGACCTGCATTTTTCCCATCCAACCTACGGGAAAGATCGGGGAGTAGACGATGATGGCGACGATCGCTCTCAAACCGTCCGAGTATGCAGACAAGAGAACTGTATTTGTTGTGGACGATCATCCTCTGCTGCGACAGGGACTTGCTCTGCTGATCAATCAGCAACAGGATCTGGAAGTATGCGGCGAAGCCGAGGAGGCGCATGAGGCCATGCAGGCCATTGCCCAGAGACGGCCCGATATTCTGATCGTCGACATTTCGCTGAATGGTCCGGATGGACTCGATCTACTGAAAAATATTCGCGTTTCCTATCCTGACCTGCCGGTGCTGATCCTCTCCATGCACGATGAAGCCATCTATGCGGAACGAGCGCTGCGGGCACGCGCGAACGGCTACATCATGAAGCAGGAGGCGACGGAAAAAGTGCTGGTGGCGGTGCGCCGCATTTTGAACGGCGACGTGTATTTAAGCGATCGCATGGCCAACAAAATGCTGCAGCAATATATTGGCGGCGCTCCGGCGGCGCTGCAGTCGCGGATTGCCGCACTTTCCGATCGGGAATTGGAAGTGTTCCGGCTGATCGGCGAAGGGCGAGGCACGCGCGAAATCGCCGAGGAATTGCATCTGAGCATCAAGACTGTCGAGACCTACCAGGCGCACATCAAGGAGAAGCTGTGCCTGCGCAGCGGACGCGAGCTGATTCAGCACGCGATTCAGTGGAAGACCAGCGAGAAGCCCGTCTGAATTGCGTATGCAATGCCTATTCCTTTCTGCCCGACGTCGCGGAGCATGTCGGAGTGGACGTTCAACCCGAAGTTTAGAGCGACGCGAAATCGGGGAATCCCTTATGCTCTCGAAGCGTGAAGTATGAGGGAAGAATCGGGTCTGTCCTGCTTGTGAACTGTATTGCGGGCCTGTTCTGATGACTGAGTTCGACTCGTGTGCACGGGCTATGTCTCCAATTTTCAAGCGGGACAGCCGACATGCGAATAGGAGAACCAGACCATGACACCAGAAAAAACAGCTCCTTACGGTCGCGTCACGCAAAAGGCTCCGGCGGTGGCGGAGGTCCACATCCTCTGGATCACCGCAGGTCTGGGGTGCGACGGAGATTCGGTTTCGATCACCGCGGCCACACAGCCCAGCGTTGAAGATGTTTTACTGGGCGCGATTCCCGGTCTGCCTAAGGTGCACCTGCACAACCCTGTGCTTGCGTATGAAAACGGCGATGACTTCATGAAATTTTTTTACGAAGCAGAGGCGGGCAGGCTGGAGCCCTTCGTGCTGGTGGTGGAAGGTTCGATTCCCAACGAAAAGATCAAAAAGGAAGGGTATTGGGCGGCGCTTGGGACCAATCCTGACACGGGACAGCCGATCACTACCAATGAGTGGATCGACCGCTTGGCTCCCAAAGCGCTGGCGGTGGTGGCCTGCGGCACCTGCGCCACGTATGGCGGCATTCATGCGATGGAAGGCAATCCCACCGGCTGCATGGGGATGGCCGATTACCTGGGCTGGGATTGGAAATCGAAGGCAGGTTTGCCAATTGTGAATGTTCCCGGTTGCCCGGTGCAGCCGGACAATTTCATGGAGACGCTGCTGTACCTGCTTTATCAAGTGGCAGGATTGGCGCCGATGATTTCTCTGGACGAACAGTTGCGTCCGACGTGGCTGTTCGGCAAGACGGTTCACGAGGGATGCGACCGCGCAGGATATTACGAGCAGGGAGATTTTGCGACTTCCTACAGCTCGCCCAAATGCATTGTGAAGCTGGGATGTTGGGGACCGGTGGTGAATTGTAACGTTCCCAAGCGAGGATGGATGGCGGGGATTGGCGGCTGCCCGAATGTGGGCGGCATCTGCATCGGCTGCACCATGCCCGGCTTCCCGGACAAATTTATGCCGTTCATGGATGAGCCGCCGGGCGGCAAGTTGTCGAGTGCGGCGGTTGGAGTGTATGGCAAAGCTATTCGCAGTTTGCGCAGCATCACGAATGCAACCGTGAACAAAGAGCCCAAGTGGCGTCATCGTCGCGCTGAACTGACGACCGGCTACCACCCCACGACCTACTGACGAAGCAAAGGAGACACCACGATGGCTACGATTACCACCACGCATGCAGAGGAAGCCACCCCGTCCAGCCAGCTAGTGGAAATGAACTGGGACCCGATTACACGGATCGTGGGCAGCCTGGGGATTTTTACAAAAATCGATTTCGGCAAACGCAAAGTCGCCGAGTGTCACAGTACGTCTTCCATATTCCGCGGCTACAGCGTGTTCATGAAAGGCAAGGACCCGCGGGATGCGCACTTCATTACCAGCCGCATCTGCGGAATTTGCGGTGACAACCACGCTACCTGCGCCACATACGCGCAGAATATGGCCTTTGGCGTGAAGCCTCCTCCTATTGCGGAGTGGATCGTGAACCTGGGCGAGGCTGCCGAGTACATGTTCGACCACAATATTTTTCAGGACAACCTGGTGGGCGTGGACTTCTGCGAGCAAATGGTGAAGGAGACCAATCCCGGCGTTTGGGAAAAGGCGCAGCATACGGATGCGCCGCATGCAGAGTTGCATGGGTATCGAAAGATCAGCGACATTATGACGGCGCTGAATCCTTTTACCGGCACGTTCTATCGCGAGGCGCTGCAGATGAGCCGCATGACGCGCGAAATGTTCTGCCTGATGGAAGGCCGCCACGTGCATCCATCGACGTTATATCCAGGCGGCGTGGGCACGGTGCCCACGGTGCAGTTGTTTACGGACTATATTGTCCGGCTGATGAAGTATGTCGAGTTTATGAAGAAGGTGGTTCCGCTGCACGACGATCTTTTCAATTTCTTTTATGAGGCCCTCCCCGGATATGAAGAGGTTGGTCGCCGGCGGATTTTGCTGGGATGTTGGGGATCGTTCAACAATCCCGACGTGTGCGATTACACCTACGAGAAAATGACGGACTGGGGTCGCGGCATGTTTGTGACTCCGGGCGTGGTGGTCGATGGCAAACTGGTGACGACCGATCTGGTGGACATCAACCTGAACATCCGCATTCTGCTGGGCAGTTCCTATTACGACGACTGGCAGAATTCTGAGACCTTCGTCAAAAAAGATCCGCTGGGAAATCCTGTCGACCAGCGTCATCCGTGGAACCAGAGCACGTTTCCCAAGCCGCAGAAGCGCAATTTCAAGGGCAAGTACACCTGGGTGATGTCGCCGCGCTGGTATGACAAGAGGACGAAAGACTATCTCGCGCTCGATACCGGCGGCGGTCCCATTGCACGTTTCTGGGCGACGGCTCTGGCCGGTATCGTGGACATTGGATACATCAAAGCTACCGGTCACAGCGTCAAGATTTATCTGCCGAAGACGATGTCGCTGCCGGAAACAGAGCTGGAATGGCATATTCCGAAGTGGAGCAACGCGATTGAACGCGATCGCGCCCGCACGTACTTTCAGGCCTATGCCGCCGCGGTTGCGCTCCATTTTGCCGAAAAGGCGCTGGCGGAGTTGCATGCCGGCCGCACCAAAACATGGAACGACTTCAAGGTGCCGGACGAGGCCATCGGTTGCGGTTTCCACGAAGCGGTGCGCGGAGTCCTGTCGCACCACGTCGTGATTCGCAATCACAAGATAGCCAACTATCACCCATATCCGCCGACTCCATGGAACGCGAATCCGCGCGACATCTACGGAACTCCGGGGCCGTATGAGGACGCAGTGCAGAATACTCCGATCTTTGAGGAGAACGGTCCGGATAAATTTAAAGGGATCGATATCATGCGCGCGGTGCGCAGCTTCGATCCTTGTCTGCCCTGCGGCGTCCACATGTATCTGGGGAATGGGAAAGTGCTGGAAGTCGCCCATTCGCCGATGTTCGGCGTGCAGCAGCCGTAGTTTCCACCACGACGTTAGAGATCCGCGTCTTCTGCGAATTCTGTCCGCGACTGTCATCGGAAAGGTTCGCAGCCTTCAGGGGGAGCGGATGCCGCACTCGACGAATGGATAAAAGGAGCAGCGTGGCGAACGACGGTGAATTTCAGGAACAGATCCGGCAGATGGGAAAGCTGGTTGCCGATTTCGATCGGCTACCGGATGGCCCCGCGAAAGTTGCGGGCAAGGAACTGGTGCAGCTCCTGATGGATGTGCACGGCGCGGGCCTGGAGCGGATTCTGGAGATCGTGTTCGAGTCCGGAGATGCGGGTTCGAAAATTATCGACCGGCTGGGCCAGGATTCTCTGACCAGCAGTTTGCTGCTGCTTTATTCTTTGCATCCCGACGATCTGGAAAGTCGCGTGCAGAAGGCGGTGGAACACATGCGTCCGCGTCTGCGCAAGCTTGCCTGCGCAGCGGAACTGGTGAGCGTCCGGGAAGATGCGGTGCAACTGCGCCTGGCGGTATCGGGCCACAGTTGTGGTTCCTCTGCGAAAGACCTGCGCGCGATCGTCGAGGACCACGTGTATGAGTTCGCGCCGGATGTGATGTCGCTGGAGATTCTGGGATTGGAGGAACCAGCGCCTGCGGGGTTTGTTTCGCTCGAAAGCCTGATGGGCCATGGGCTTCCCAGATTTGCAGCGAATGGTGCTGCCGCGACCGGTCGCTCGCTTGAAAGCGAAGGTGCGGATTGAAGCTGTCATCGATGACATCGGACGAGGTGGCGAATGCCTGACCAACCCGCACCCGCGTTCGAACAGGCGTTTGGGATGCTGCGGCAGTTCACGCGTGCGCGGCGTTCCGCGTCGCCTGCGCTGGAGCATTGCGAACTGTGCAGCGCCGGTCTGGCGCGTGAGCATCCACATCTGGTGGAACTGGCTTCACGGCAGATCCTGTGCGCCTGCGATGCCTGCGCGCTGCTGTTTGATGGAAAGGAAAAGTCGAAGTACAAGCGCGTCTCTCGAAGCGCGCAGTATCTGGACGGCTTTGAAATGACCGATGGTCAATGGGAAAGCTTGCTGATCCCGATCAACATGGCATTCTTCTTTCATTCAAGCGTGGAGGGCAGAGTGATTGCGCTCTATCCCAGTCCGGCGGGAGCGGTGGAGTCTCTGTTGCCGCTGGATGCATGGAATGAGATCGCCGAAAGCAATCCGGCGCTGCATGCTCTGCGGCCGGACATTGAAGCGCTGCTGGTGAATCGCGTAGGCCATTCCCGCGGCATGACGAGCGCCGAGTATTACATTGCCCCCATCGATGATTGCTATCGGCTGGTGGGGTTGATCCGCACGCATTGGAAGGGCTTGTCGGGAGGCACGGAGGTGTGGACGGAGATTGGGCGATTTTTCTCCGACCTGCGGGTGAAGGCGGATGTCGTCGCGGTCCTGATCGGCGGAGGCGCCCATGCCTGATCTGAGCTTTCAGATCGAATCGGTCGACGTGGTTCCATTCGCGGCCGTGCCCACGCTTGCCTTCAAACTGCAAATTAAAAATTCCGCGCCGGACGAGACCATCCACACTATTGCGCTGCGTTGCCAGATGCAGATTGAAGTGACTCGGCGGCGCTACACGCCAGAGGAGCAGCAGCAGATGCTCGATTTGTTCGGCGAACCTGATCGCTGGAGCCAGACGCTGCGCGGTCTGCTGTGGACCCACGCGAGCGTGGTGGTTCCAGGTTTCGCGGGCAATCGTACAACAGTGGATCTGCATGTTCCCTGCACGTTCGATTTCAACGTCGCTGCGACGAAATATTTTGCCGGCCTTGCCGACGGGGATATTCCGCTGAATGTTCTGTTCAGCGGCACAGTTTTTTATGCGCCACGAGATGGCGCGTTGCAGGTCGCGCCGATTTCCTGGGAACAGGAGGCGCGGTTCAAGCTGCCGGTACACGTGTGGCGCGAAATGATGGATTCCTATTACCCAAACAATGTGTGGCTCCATCTGCGCCGGGATGTGTTTGAACGCCTCTATCGCTACAAGATGCAGCACAGCATTCCTACGTGGGAGCAGGCGCTGGAAGAGATGCTGCCGCCGGAAACAGCGGCGGAAAAGGAAGAGCTGGTGCAATCGTGAATCTGGAGCGGGTGGAAAAAATCGCGGAGGCGGTGCTCTACGAGGGATACATGCTGTATCCTTACCGGCCTTCGTCGGTGAAGAACCAGCAGCGCTGGAATTTTGGTGTGCTTTGTCCACGGTCCTGGTGCGAACAGCAGCGGGGATCGGAGGCGTGGAGCATGCAGACGGAGTGTCTGGTCAGGACGACAGGCTCCACGCAGCTGACGGTGAAGGTGCGCTTTTTGCAGATCGTTCGGCGGAGAGTAGGAAAGCTACGGGAGCCTGCGCTGGATGGCGTGGAGCCGGAATTTGATTTTGTCGACCGGCTGGAAGTGGGTCGCCGCGTGTATCAGCCGTGGCAGGAGGCGGTCGAACGCGAGGTTCTCTCAGTGGCGCTCGATCCTGCCGCGCTCTCTTCGCTTTCTACATTGCAATTTAGTTTTCCCGCAGGGAAAGAATTTGAAACTCTGCGCGATGAACGCGGGACGGCTGTGGGCCTGATTGTGCGCGAGTGGGAGGCATTGAACGGAGCTATCGAATTCGGCTCGGAACGATGCAGCGATGATGTGGTCAAGATTACCGTGCGCGTTCGCAACCTGACGGACTTCGATCTTTCTGCATCGTCTGAAATACCGGATCGCGAAGCGGCGCTCATGTTTTCGCTGGTCTCCGCGCACACCATTCTTGGCGTAGAGCGAGGGGAATTTATTTCGCTGCTTGAACCGCCGGCGGGAATGGAAGACCTGGCAGCGCAATGCAACAATGTTGGCACATGGCCTGTGCTGGTGGGAGAAAACGCGGAAACGATGTTGTCATCGCCCATAATTTTGTACGATCACCCGCAAATTGCTCCGGAGAGCGCAGGCAATCTCTTCGACTCGACCGAGATCGACGAGATTCTTTCTCTGCGCATCCTTACGCTGACGGATGAGGAGAAGCGCGAAATGCGCCAGGCCGACGATCGCACGCGAGAGATTCTGGAGCGCACGGAAAACATGCCGGAAGAGCAGTTCCTGAAGCTGCATGGCGTGCTGCGCGGCTTGACTCCAGTGGGAGAGGAGACGCGGTGAACGAATGGGAATGGGGTCTCCTCGAAGACAAGGCGCTGCTCGATCATGTGGACATCGACGGGGTCGCGGTCAGGACCGGCGATCGCGTGCGGTTGCGCCCGAAGAGCGGCGGGGACATTCTTGATATTGCGCTGCGTGGGCAGATTGCAACCGTCGAAGGCATCGAGCAGGATTATGAAGGTGCACAGCATATCTGCGTTGTGCTCGACGACGATCCGGGGCGCGACTTGGGCATGATGCGCCAGCCGGGTCATCGTTTCTTTTTCAATGCGAGCGAGATCGAGCCGCTGCCGCGAGAAGAACAGCATGCCACTGTCGCGGCGATGAAGCCGCGGATTCTGATCGCCGGCATCGGTAACATTTTTTTGGGCGACGATGGTTTTGGCGTGGAAGTGGCGCGCCGCCTGGCCGACGGTAATCTACCGCAGTCGGTGAAGGTTATAGATTTTGGAATTCGCGGTCTTGACCTTGCTTATGCCTTGCAGGACGGCTATGAGACGATCATCCTCGTCGACGCATATCCCAGTGGAAAAACGGCGGGTGCGGTCACGGTCATCGAGCCCGATGTCAACGAGGTGATCGCTACGCCGGGCAACTTCGTTGAACCGCACAGCATGCATCCGATGAACGTGCTGCGCATGGCCAGTGCGATGGGCGGGAGATTGAAGCGCGTTCTGCTGGTGGGTTGCGAACCGGCCACGCTGGGTGGAGACGAAGGTCATATGGGATTGAGCGGGCCTGTCGAGGCGGCCGTGAAAGAAGCGGTGCAGACGACGGAGTTGCTGGTGAAGAAAATTCTGCATGGCGAGGCTGTTTGATAAGAGCTATGAACTATTTTTAAAACGAGTTTGCATGGCGTCACGCGCAGCATGCCGAGATGTTTTTCGTGAAGAGATAGAGAGAAGGTCAAGCGATGTGTCTGGCGATTCCGGGAAGGATTGTTGAACTTGTTTCGGGGCAGACCCCTGCCGGCGTGGTGGAGGTGGCCGGAGTGAGGCGCAAGGTGCAGCTGGGGCTGCTGGAAGAGGACATGCCGAAGACGGGCGATTGGGTGCTGATCCACGTCGGATTTGCCATGTCGAAGATCAGCGAACAGGATGCCGCGGAACAGATGCGCCTGCTGACGGCTTTGGGCGAAACCGAGCAAGCCATGCAGGAGGTGCGAGGATATGGACTCGAAGAGGATGCGGCGCACGACGTGACACATAGGAAGCCCAACGCCTGAGAGGAGATGAGATATGCGATATGTCGATGAATTCCGCGATCCGGAACTGATTGCGAAAGCGCGCGAAGAGATTCGCCGCCTGACCGATCCTGACCGGCATTATCGCATTATGGAAGTGTGCGGCGGTCACACGCATGCCATCTATCGCTTCGGCCTGAAGGATATACTTCCGGAAAATATCGAGCTGATTCACGGGCCCGGTTGCCCGGTATGCGTGCTGCCGATGGGAAGGATCGACGATGGGCTGGCGATTGCGCGCGCGCCCAACGTTATCTTCGCAGCGTTCGGCGACATGATGCGCGTGCCGGGCGCGCACGGTAGTCCACTGGAACATAAGGCACAGGGAACGGATGTGCGCATCGTGTACTCCCCGGCGGACGCGTTGGAGCTGGCGCGAAAAAATCCAGAGAAAGAAGTCATTTTTTTTGCCATCGGATTTGAGACGACTGCGCCCTCCACAGCGCTGACATTGATGAGCGCAAAAGTGCAGGACATCCGGAATTTTTCCGTCTTTTGCAATCATGTGACGATTGTTCCGGCCATCCGCGCGATTCTCGATTCTCCGGATATGCGCCTCGACGGGTTCATAGGACCGGGCCATGTTTCAACGGTGATTGGCTGCAGGCCTTATGAATGGATTGCTCGCAACGAAGGCAAGCCTGTGGTCACGTCGGGCTTTGAGCCGCTGGATTTGCTGCAATCGATCGTCATGCTGTTGCGGCAGTTGCAGGCGGGGGAGGCCAAGGTAGAGAACCAATACAAACGCGTGGCGCCGTGGGAGGGCAATCGCGCCGCGTTGAAGGTGATGGCGGAGGTCTTCGAGCTGCGGTCGTACTTTGAGTGGCGCGGGCTGGGATTCATTTCGCAGTCGGCATTGCGCATTCACGACAAATACGCTGCATGGGATGCCGAACGGCGCTATGCCGTTCCGGAGACTCGTGTGGCGGATCCGAAATCGGCGCAATGCGGAGAGGTGTTGAAGGGCGTTTTGAAGCCAGTGCAATGCAAGCTGTTCGGGAAAGAATGCACGCCGGAACATCCGATCGGCGCGTTGATGGTTTCATCCGAGGGTTCATGCGCAGCATATTACAACTACGAGTACCGCAAATCGCTGGCGACGAAGACGCTGGTAGGACAGTCGCTGGTGACCAGCATCAGCTCTCTGGCGTGACGGCTTATAGCTCCGCCGGGAGCGTTCTCTCTGCGGTTCGCTTTCGCGATCCGCAGATTGAAATGGCGCATGGCGCGGGCGGTAAAGCCAGCCGCAGGCTGGTTGAGGGACTGTTTGCGCCTCTGCTGTTTCCTGCTTCTGCGGAACCGTTGAACGATGCCGCTCGCTTTGAAGTGAACGGCGCGCCGATTGCGTTCACCACCGACAGCTTTGTCGTGAAGCCTTTGCGATTTCCAGGCGGTTCCATCGGCGAGCTGGCCGTCAATGGCACTATGAACGATCTGGCCGTCTCCGGGGCGCGAGGCTGCGCCATGGTGGTGACATTTGTTCTGGAGGAAGGCCTTTCCACGCCAGTTCTCGAAGCGGAGGTTCGCGCGATGTCCGAAGCGCTGAAGCGCGCGGGCGTACCCATGACCGGCGGAGACACCAAGGTCGTCGAACGCGGCAAGGCAGACGGCATGTACATTACGACTGCTGGAATCGGCATCCCGCTGGCGGGAGTGAATGTCGACGCACGTTCGGTGCGTGTTGGCGACAAGGTGCTGTTGTCCGGCCCCATCGGCGATCACGGCATCACGATTCTTCTGGCGCGCGGAGATCTGGATCTGGAGGCGGATCTTTCTTCCGATACGCGCTCGGTGCTGCCGCTGGTGGAAGCGATGGCTGCGGAAGCGGGCCCGGGAGTTCGCTGGATGCGCGATCCGACGCGAGGTGGCGTAGCCACCTCGCTGAATGAACTGGCGCGCGATTGCGGCCTGGGGATTGAGCTATTGGAAGAGGAGATTTCCATCCACGACGCAGTCCGCGGTGCTTGCGAACTGCTGGGACTGGACCCGCTGCACATTGCGAATGAAGGCCAGTTTCTGGCTGTCGTCGCGCCAGAGTATGCGGACATGGCGTTGAACGCACTGCAACGGGCACCCGGCGGCGAAGAAGCGCGGATCATTGGGCAGGTGCAAAAAGAGCCGGCCAACGCGGTTCTGGTCAACACCCGCTATGGTGGCAGCCGAATCGTGGACATGCTGGTCGGCGATCCTTTGCCGCGGATTTGTTAGGACACGATATGCATACGGCATCCGCACTCTCGGCCCAAATTGAAGAGCGCCTGTTGCTGCGCAATGAAATTCTGGAGAGCTTTTTTTCTCGCGAGGCACGCCCGCTGGCGGAGGCTTGCCGCAAGATGTCGGAGCGCTTTCTGCGCGGAGGGCGATTGCTTGCTTTTGGACGCGGCGCGTATGCGACCGATGCACAACATGTGTCGGTTGAATTTGTACATCCGGTGATCGTCGGCAAGCGCGCGCTGCCTGCGCTCGATCTTTCCGCGCTGATGCGGCCTTGGCTCGATGCGATTTTGCGGCCGGAAGATATTGTGATGGGCTTCGGTCCTCCCGAGGGCGACGCGGAAGTGCAGGCGGCATTGGAGGCGGCGCATGCACGTGGAGCGATGACGTTTGCGCTGCCCGGTACGCGCGGTTCGTATGCGCTGCGGGCGGAGACGCGGGATCCGTTCATTCATCAGGAGCTGGTCGAGATTTTTTATCACACGCTGTGGGAGACGGTGCATGTTTTTCTGGAGCACCGTGAGCTGGGCCAGGATATTGGGCAAACGGAATTTCTCTATCCATTTCTGGGCACGAAGAAACAGGAGACTTCCGGAATTGTTGAAGAGGTGGCCGTGTCCATCCGGATGAAGGTGCAGGACGACACGCAATTGCGCACGCGGCTGGCCCGCGAACAGGCGGAGCAGATCGCCGCCGCGGCGCAGGCGATGCATACTCGTCTGGAGCGTGGCGGCAAACTTATTCTTTTTGGAAATGGCGGCTCTGCGACCGATGCCAACGATTGGGCGCTCGATTGCGCGCTCCCGCCTGCAGGGCACCGCGCGATTCCTGCCATTTCTCTCTCGATGGAGCCGGCTAACATTACGGCGTTGGCGAACGATGTGGGTACGGAGGTGATTTTTCTGCGCCAGTTGATGGCGCACGCGCTTCCGGAGGATGTGGCGATTGGCATCTCTACCAGCGGTGGCTCCCGCAACGTTGTGATGGCAATGGAAGAAGCGCGCAAACGCAAATTGTTGACGGTTGCTCTGCTCGGAAACGACGGTGGAGAAATCTATCGCCGCGGACTGGTGGATTTCCCCATCATTGTCCGCAGCGATTACATTCCGCGCATTCAGGAAGTGCAGGCGTCGGCATATCACGTGATTCTGGAAACTTTAAGAATGCTCGAAACGCAGGAGATACCCGACCGTGGCCGTGCTTGAACTCTATGGCTCCGCACATTGCCCATACACGCGCGAGATGCGCGATTGGCTGGAATGGACGCGGCGCGATTTTCGTGAGTACGACGTCGAGGTCGATCCCGAGGCGCGTGCGCGCATGCGTTCGTTAGACAACGGCCACACGGTCCCGTTGCTGGTGGAGAATGGCAAGGTGATCCGGGTGGGCTGGCAGGGTCGCGGCTGTTTCATCCATGCGGAGCAAGAGTAAGCCATGCCCAGCGAAACAAGGTCGAGCGCCTGTTCCATCCGCGTGCGCGGCGTGGTCCAAGGCGTGGGCTTTCGTCCTTTTGTGTATCGTCTTGCGCGCGCGCATACTCTCGGCGGATGGGTACTGAATGGCGAAGAAGGCGTCGATATTTATCTCGAGGGAAGCGAGCAGGGCCTGCAGGCATTTGTGCACGAGCTGAAAACCCAGCCGCCGCCCGCTGCGAACATTGCGGAGATGAACGTGCAGCCGGTTGTGCCGCTCGGTGTGAATGGGTTTACGATTCGCGAGAGCCAGAGCCATGAGCATCCGACAGTTCGCATCTCTCCCGATCTGCCGGTGTGCGACGCATGTTTGCAGGAACTCTTCGACCCTCCCAATCCACGTTACGAATATCCCTACATCAACTGCACCAATTGTGGCCCGCGTTATACGGTTGTGCTGGCGCTGCCGTATGACCGGCCCAATACCACCATGAAGGCTTGGCCTCTCGACGAGGTTTGCAGTGCCGAGTATCACGATCCTCTGGATCGGCGCTTTCATGCGCAGCCTGTGGCTTGTCCGGCTTGCGGGCCGAATTATTTTTTGCAGATGCAAGGGGTAATCATCCACGAAACGGAAGGCGGCATTCGTCAGTCGGCTCAGCTTCTGAATGATGGAAAAATTCTCGCTGTGAAGGGTTTGGGCGGATATCACCTGGCTTGCGATGCTCGCAATTCCGCAGCCGTCGCTGCTTTGCGCGATCGCAAGGTTCGCAAGGAGAAACCGTTTGCCGTGATGGTTCGCGATCTTGACGAGGCGCGCAAACTGGTCGAGCTTTCTCCGGCGAGTGAAACGCTGCTCATCTCGACTGCCCGGCCTATTGTGCTCGCGCCGGCGAAAGTGGAACTGTGCGGTGTTGCTCCGCAGAACAGGGAACTGGGCGTGATGCTTCCGTATACGCCGCTGCATCATTTGCTTTTTGCGGCAGGCGCGTCGGCGGCGTTAGTGATGACCAGCGCCAACCGCTCCAGCGAGCCCATTGCCTATGACGATGCCGATGCGCTCGAGCGGCTCTCGGGAATTGCCGATGCATTTCTGATTGGAGAGCGGCCCATCGCGCGCCGGGTAGACGATTCTGTCGTCCGCGATGGCGCGTTTGGTCCTGCGATTCTCCGGCGGTCGCGCGGATATGCTCCTGGCGCAGTTGCAATGCTGCCCACTAGGAGGCCTATTCTTGCGCTTGGCGCCGATCTGAAGAACACTGTCGCGCTGGTCGTCGAGGGTCAGGTCTTTGTCAGCCAGCACATTGGCGATCTCGATCATTTCTCCGCTTTCCGTGCCTTTCAGGAAACTATCTCCGACCTAATGACGATGTACGAAGTCGATTGGGACGACCTGCTGGTCGCGCATGACAGCCATCCGCAATATTCTTCCACGCTGCATGCTTTGCAGTTGAACATTCCGCAGAGGATTGCGGTGCAGCATCATCGCGCACACATTGCCTCCGTGCTCGCCGAGCGTGGCGAATGGGAGAAGCGCGTGGTCGGTGTAAGCTTCGACGGCACCGGCTATGGAGACGATGGAAGCATTTGGGGTGGCGAAATATTCGTCGGCAGCATTCATGATGGTATGAAGCGCGTGGCTCATCTCCGCAATGCCGTGCTGCCCGGCGGCGATGCCGCGGCGCGCTGGCCGGTGCAGGCGTCGGCGGGCTTCCTGGCGCAGTTGGATGCGCTGCCGGACATGACGGCATCGCCGTTCCATTTTCCCGCGCGATTTCGAAATGCATTGGAGTTGGTGACAAAAGATGTGCGTACCTTCTCCACCAGCTCAATGGGCCGGCTCTTCGATGCCGCCGCCGCGCTACTTGGATTTACGCGGGAAATCTCCTTTGAAGGGCAGGCGGCGATGTGGGTGGAGCATCTGGCGCGCGGCGCCTCTGTTGACGACGCATATGAGTTTCCCTTCACGGGCACGGAGTTGGATTTTCGACCGTTGTTGCAGTGTGTGATTCGGGACCGCCAACGTGGCCGGGACTCTGGCGAGATTGCGCGCGCTTTTCAACGTGGCATTGCCGTGGGGCTGCGGAGTTGTGTGATTGTGTTTTGCAATGAATTCATGCTGGACACCGTTGTTTTGTCGGGAGGAGTTTTTCAGAACGAGCTATTGATGGAAGATCTCAAATCGCTGTTTGTATGCGAGCCGGTTTGTGTCTGGACGAATTATGCCGTGCCGCCGAATGACGGCGGAATCAGCCTGGGGCAGGCGGCGCTGGCGGCATTCTCCGCCTACTGCGAACCGGTTCTCGCTGCGGAGAAGAATGGGAAATTGCATGCATGAACTTTCCATCGCGATGAGCATTGTTGAAATGGCGCAGGAAGAGGCGGAGCAGCGCGGCGTGCAGGTGAACGCGGTGCATCTCAAATTGGGCGCGATGTCCGGCGTGGTGAAAGCGGCGTTGTTGTCGTCCTACGAAATGGCCTGCGACGACACACCGCTGCAAGGCTCGCGGCTGGTAATCGAAGAGATAGCCGTGATGATATTTTGTCCGATTTGCCAACAGCAGCACCCACTCAGCTCCATGCAATTTTTTTGTTGTGCCGAGTGCGGTGCTCCGGCTACACAGATTGTGCAAGGAATGGAACTGGAAGTCGTCGCATTGGAGGTGCAGGGATGAGCACGGAAACACGCCTGGTGGAAGTGAGAAAAAATGTCTTGAAGCAGAATGACCTGAACGCTCGCGCCCTGCGCCAGCGTTTTCATGCTGCCGGAGTTTTTGTGGTAAGCCTGGTCTCCAGTCCCGGTTCCGGCAAGACGGCATTCCTCGAAAAAACGCTCACGCTGCTGCGTTCGCGCTATCGAGTGGCTGCACTGGTGGGCGACCTTGCCACGGAGAATGATGCCGCGCGACTGGCTCGCAGCCATGCCCCGGTCAAGCAGATCACCACTGGCACGCTCTGCCATTTGGAAGCTGCGATGGTTCAGACGGCTTTAGAAGATTGGGAACTTAACCGACTCGATTTTCTGTTCATTGAGAATGTGGGCAATCTGGTTTGTCCATCTTCCTATGATCTGGGCGAAGACTTACGCCTTGTGCTGCTTTCCGTTACGGAAGGCGAAGACAAACCGCTCAAATATCCAACCATTTTCAACACCGCCGATGTTGCCGTCATCACCAAGACGGATTTAGCGGACGCGGTCGAGTTCGACTGGCAAGCCGCGCAGGTCAATATTCAGGCGGTGCGGCCCGGTATGCAAGTGTTTGCGGTTTCTGCTAAGACAGGTGCTGGGATGGACGCGTATTTCGAATTTTTATCAGAGCGTCTCGCGGAGTCGCGAACAGCGGTTGTTGTGTAGGTCTACGCTACCTCGGGAAAGATGCCATGCATACCATGCTGCAGGCCGCGGTGAACGATACGGCAAGAACAACGCGAAGCAAAGTCCTTGGAATCTATGGGATTCTGCTGGTCTTCAATCTGTCGGCGTGGCTTTGGGCAGTCGTTGCGTTCCGCCATTATCCGCTGCTGCTGGGCACCGCGCTGCTTGCTTACAGCTTCGGTCTTCGTCACGCGGTGGATGCCGATCACATCGCCGCTATCGACAATGTTACCCGCAAGCTAATGCAGGAAGGCAAACGGCCGGTCGCGGTGGGATTCATGTTTTCGCTCGGCCACTCGACCATTGTTGTTTTGGGTTCCGCGGCAATCGCTATCACTACGCTCTCGCTGCAACACCGCATGGATGCAGCGCGGCACATCGGCGGCATTCTTGGCACAACGATTTCCACGTTGTTTCTATTTGGCATCGCCATTGTGAACATGGTTGTGTTGCGCTCGGTATATCTTGCTTTCCGGCGCGTTCGTCGCGGAGAGCGATATGTTGAGGAAGACTTCGACATGCTGCTGAACGGTCGCGGCTTTCTTGCACGGCTGTTCCGTCCGATGTTCGCGATGATTCGTGAAAGCTGGCACATGTATCCGCTGGGCGTTTTGTTTGGCCTGGGCTTCGATACTGCGACCGAGATCGGGCTGCTGGGCATTTCCGCGGGCGAAATATCGAAAGGCCTGTCGATATGGTCAATTCTGGTTTTCCCGGCGTTGTTTGCCGCGGGAATGTCGCTCATCGACACGACGGACAACATTCTTATGCTGGGCGCGTATGGATGGGCGTTCGTCAAACCGATTCGCAAGCTCTACTACAACATGACCATCACGCTGGTCTCGGTGATTGTCGCGCTGGTGGTTGGAGGAATCGAAGCGCTCGGATTGCTGGGTGGCCAACTACATCCTCCAGGAGCGTTCTGGAGCATTGTCGCCAGGCTCAACGAAAGCTTTGGAACGCTGGGGTATTTCATCATCGGGCTTTTTGCGCTGAGTTGGATCGTGTCCATTTCTGTGTACAAATGGCGCCGCTTCGACGAAATTGAATTGAATGAATGGCATGACGAGGACGAGTGGAAATCCCACCAATCCTATCGAACCCGTGCTTCTGAGGCCACAATGCGCAACTCGGGCAATACATTTCCGAGCTCGACCGCGGCGGCGCTGCGGGTGCCGAGCGCCAGATACAGCTTTTTATACAACGCAAAGAGGCGGTCGTAGATCGCGACTGCGTACGGATCCGGAGTATAGATTCGGTGTGGCAGGCATATCGCGGTCTGCGCTTCTTCCACGGTGGAGAATGCGCCCGCGGCCAGCAGCGCGAAGATGCCCGATCCAATACTGGTCGGAACGCCGTCCGGCACCAGCACCGGTTTTCCTAGCACGTTGGCATAGACCTGATTCAGGACAGTATTGTTCTGCGGAATGCCGCCCGCGTTGATGATGCGCTCGACCGGAACGCCATACTCGCCCATGCGTTCGAGAATGATGCGAGTATGAAATGCGGTGCCTTCGATAGCGGCGAAGAGTTCGTCCTGCGCGGTGTGCATCAGGTTCCAGCCCAGGGTTACGCCTCCCAGTTCCGGATTGACGAGGATGGTGCGGTCGCCGTTGTCCCAGCTCAAACGCAGCAGGCCGGTTTGTCCCGCGCGATAGTGCTCGAGCCCGCGCGATAGTTCGGCAACCTTCGTATTGGCACG
The DNA here is from genome assembly GCA_965276585.1 of Acidobacteriaceae bacterium. Lineage (GTDB taxonomy): Bacteria > Acidobacteriota > Terriglobia > Terriglobales > Acidobacteriaceae > JAKAAZ01. The sequence goes on from CBDIAZ010000001.1 coordinate 491,750, forward strand.
GCGCGCGATGGCGTCGAAGATGTCGCCGGTCGCAGAAAGACCGGCTTCCACGCCCGTATAGGCGGGATGCACGCTGCCTGGAACCACGCCGCAGACTCCCGGCACCAGTGTGGATTTCTTCTCCATGGCGATGATGCAGGTCGAAGTTCCAACGACGTTAACGACATCGCCCTCGCGGCAGCCGGCGCCGACGGCGTCCCAGTGTGCGTCGAACGCGCCGACCGGAATAGGAATGCCTGCGCTTAGGCCCATCGCCTGCGCCCATTGCGGAGCTAGATGGCCGGCCAGCTTGTCGGAGGTGCAAACTTCTCCGGATAATTTTTCGCGAATGCCGTCAAAGAGCGGATCGACTTTAGAGAGAAATTCCTGCGGCGGGAAACCGCCCCACTTCGAATTCCACAGCCATTTATGCCCCAGGGCGCAGACGCTGCGCTTTACCTGTTTCGCATCTGTAATGCCGCAGAGTGTGGCCGCCACCATATCGCAATGCTCGAAGGCTGTGGACCAGCCGATCGCGCTTCTCAGGATTGTGCCGCAGCCAGTGGAGCAGCTTGGCGAAGCCCCACTCGTGCGAATAGACGCCACCGCACCATTCAATTGCTTCCAGGTGATCGCGATGGGCGAGCTCGGTAATTTCGCGGGCTTCCACCTTGGCGCGATGGTCGCACCACAAATAATAGTCGTCGAGCGGCTCCAGATTTGCTCCCACAGGGATGACGCTGGAACCGGTGGTGTCGAGCGCCATCGCTTCTACCTGGTCGCCGTTGATGGCGCAGTCTGTCAACACTTGCCGTGTCGCCTTGACTAGCGCAGTCATCTGATCGGCATGCGATTGCGTGGCATAGTCGGGATTGTCGCGTTTGCGACGCAAAGGATATTCGGCGACAGCGGTGCCCAAACGGCCACGTGAACTGTCGATCAGGGAGACGCGCACGTTGAGCGTGCCAAAGTCGACTCCGACAACAATGGCCATCGAAAACTCCTCTCCAGTGTTTTTCAGCGACTCAGTGTCAGCGAGATTTTTTAGGGCGAAATTGGATTAAATACCAGAGGCCGGCGATGGTTAGCAGGGCGCCCCACCAGATGGGAGCATGCAGATGGCTTAGCACCGGTGGGTGGGTGAGTGGATGACTTAATTCGTAAATTCCGGTGATGAAGATTACGACGCCATAGCAGAGCAGCAGCAGGCCGGAAAACCACCAGATGGAAATTGGTTCGCGCATCGCTTTTCTCCCCTACCAGAAAATTATGTTCAGGATGATGAAGACCACGGCGACGATGCTCGCCCATACGATCGGCTTTTGATACCAGGTATCGTCGTGCTCTTCGGGTAGGGGCGAGATACCATAGACCAGGTTCTCCAGCTCCGCGACCGGCTTGGGCTTGGTTGCGTAACTCACCACCACGGTGACGATCACGCACACCAGCCAGGACCACATAGCGCGATAAATATCCTGCGCCATGGCCTTCGCGTCCGGTGACATGGCGACATAGCGCAATGCCGTCGGATCGTGCTCGACCCACTCCCAAAGGCCGATCGATGTGCAGGTGCCCGCCAGCAGTCCCCAGAATCCACCCGCGGCTGTGGCGCGTTTCCACAACATACCGAGGATGACGGTACCGAATAGCGGCGCGATGAAAAAACTAAACAGCGCCTGAACATAATCCATGATGCTGGCGGCATGCTGTACCAGGTACGCAGTGCCGACGGAGATCAACACGCCCATCAGCGTGCTCCAGCGGCCCATGGCGACGTAATGTTTGTCGCTCGCTTTTTTATTTAGGAACGCGCCATATAGATCGTAGGTCCAGACGGTAGAGAAGGCGCTGACGTTGCCCGCCATGCCGGACATGAAACCCGCGATCAGCGCAGTAACGCCGAGGCCCAGCAGGCCCGGACCACAGTAGCGCACCAACATCAGCGGCAGCACTTCGTTGTAGCTATGCTGGCCGGTGGCGACAGCAACATTCTGACCGACAAGATGAAAGGGCAGAACCGAAAGCGCCAGCAGGCCGGGAAGAATCACAATGAACGGCACCGCCATCTTGAAGGCTGCGCCGATGATCGGAGCCATGCGCGCGGAGCGGATGCTGTCTGCTGTTAACACGCGCTGGACCACGAGAAAATCTGTCGTCCAGTATCCGAAGGCGACGACGAACCCCAGTCCGAAAACAATCCCGAACCAGTTCACACCCATCGGGTTGGTGTTGTAGTGGCCGAGCGTGCTCCATAGATGCACGTAGCCGGGGCCACCGAGGTTGTGCGCAATCTGATGCTTCAGGTTGTTCCAGCCGCCGACTTCCACCAGGCCGAGGATCGGCACCAGCAGCGCTCCCACCCAGATCAAAAGAAACTGCAGCACCTCGTTATAGATCGCCGACTTCAACCCGCCCAGCGCAACGTAAATCGCGACCGTCAGCGATGAAACCCAGATGCTGAAGTTCAAATCCCAGCCCAGCACCACTTTCATCACCAGCGCCATGGCGTACATATTGATGCCGCTCATCAGGATCGTCATCATGGCAAAGCTGATGCCGGAAAGCGCGCGCGTGGCTGGACCGAAACGAAGGTTTAAATATCCCGGTACGGAATTGACTCGGGAGATGTAATAGAACGGCATCATCACGATGCCCAGAAACAGCATCGCCGGAATAGCGCCGATCCAATACCAGTGCGTGGCCAGAATGCCGTATTGATAGGCGGAGCCGGCCCAGCCCATCAGCTCCAGCGAACCTAAATTCGCGGAGACGAAACTCAGGCCGGCAATCCAGGCCGTCATCCCGCGTCCGGCCATGAAGAACTCTTCGCCGGTGTTGGAAGAGCCCTTTAGATAAATGCCGATAAAAACTACGATCGCAAAGTAAATCGCGATCACCAGGATATCCACGGCATCCAGCCGCGCCAGCTGATGCGTCGGAGCTAGAAAAAATGCAGCAAGAAACTCAGGGCGCGGCAGATTCAACATGCAGGAATAGCCTTCCAATTTCAGTAATGGTTTTCAGCAAACGACATTTTCTAACGCGCTATCAATGTGCAGGATACTTCATCGCAGTCATGAAAACCGGTCTAAGTCCCTTAGCTCTTTTCTTCCTGACCATAAGTTGCTTTGGCTCCATGCTTGCGGAAATAATGTCGATCGAGCAGGGCCTGCGATACGCCTCCACATTGCGGATGGAGCGTCGCGGTAAAAAATGCCATGCGGGCTACGGCTTCGAGCACCACTGCATTGTGGGCGGCATCCATGGGAGTCCTTCCCCAGCAGAACGGCGCATGACCGGCCACCAGCACGGCCGGCACCGCCATTGGATCGAGGTCGCGGAATCTGCGCGTAATGGCTGCGCCGGTATTCAGAACATAGTCGCCGCCAATTTCTTCGGCGTTCAGTTCTTCCGTAACTGGAACAGGTCCGTAGAAAGTATCGGCATGGGTGGTTCCATAGGCAGGGATTGGCTTGCCCGCCTGCGCCCACGCGGTAGCGTATTCGGAGTGGGTATGGACGACTCCGCCGATTGCGGAAAATTCGCGGTACAGCAGAAGATGCGTTGCCAGGTCGGAGGAAGGACGTAGCTTGCCCTCGACAATCTTCCCATCCAGGTCGCAGACCACCATATCTTCTGGCGTCATCGCTTCATAAGGAACGCCACTCGGCTTGATGGCAATCAGTCCGCGTGTGCGATCGATGCCGCTGGCATTGCCGAAGGTGTAGAGCACCAGCCCGCGACGCACCAACTCCAGATTTGCTTCCAGCACTTGAGATTTCAGATTCGACAATGCAGAGACATCGTCTTTTGCAAGGGACACCGATCTGTATCCTTTTGAATATTGTTCGAGGAATTCATCGAACTTCGGGTATTTGAAAAGTATGGACGCTTACTTGAGCTAAACACTATGGAAGCTATGCTTCCTGTGTCAAGCATCCAGAATTTCAGGACGCGATGTCACGGCGCTTTCATTAGCGGCTGAATAGCACAAGAGTTCCAAATGGCTGCATGCTCGGCAGCGTTGCCGAATATTGACTCATCCTGACCGGGTCGTGCAGGCAGCTTACGCACAAAACAGCGCACGGCGGCTGTCGATCGATCCTGCCGGCGAACCTGGCGGTAAAATTGTCGACGCCCACGTAGCGATATGTGCGTATCGGGCCATGATCGTCGATGATTCCCATCAAGATGTAGCCGTAGGCAAACGGATAATTTGTTGTGTCGAGATCGATATGAGCGCAGGAGAGTTTTCGCGCGGCTTTGCCCGCGGGCAGGTAGGTAGATTCAAGCCCGAGGCTTTCAGCGAAATACATCTCATCTCTGCTGCGCAAGAAGATGCTGCGGGAGTGAGGATCGAGCGGCCGATGCAGCAGTGCTCTGAATTCGTTCGAGGAAACAAGCGGGCGGATGGAATTGAATAGCAGTGGAGGAATCGCCAGCACCACAACCGCCACGCCGACAAGCAGATCCATCTTCGGGCCGCTTCGATACAAGACGGCGGCGATGACCGGACACGCGAGCACGAAGAGCCCGAGATGCAGACGGGCAGCCCATATCTCCCACTTGAAGACTGCGCAGTAGAGGATGAATCCGGCGATGATGCCGATGGCCAGCGCCGCTTCTCGGGGATACCTGCGCATCCCGGCCAAAACCGCGATGAACGCGATTCCTGTGAGGAGGAGATGTAGAGGGTTTCCCGCGAGATATTCGTCGAGACTATATGCGGGGATGGCGAACGATGGTCCTGGGCGGATGAGTTGTGGATCGTCCGGATCGACTCCCAGAACATGAATCAATTTTTTCACCGCAGATGTATTGCGGCGGTTGATGGCATCGAACGGCGTACCGAAATGGATGGCGGTTTCGCGGAGCACATTGGCTGCCACTGTTGCCGGCGTAATTCTGTCGGCGGTGTATTTCAGCCGGCCTTCGATATCCGGCGCAGACAAGCCGAAAATAGAGTGGGCGAGACGATAATTCTTCGACCAGGTAGGCACGTTGATCAATAGCAGGATAGCGGCAGCTGTGAGGCACGCGGCAGGAAGATTTCTCAATATTCCGCGAGGCGTCACGAACAGGAGCGCGACGATAGCCGGAGGACCGAATGCGTAGCCCGTTCCTTTGGTGAGGATGAGTGCACCCAGAGCGATGCCGATAGTTACGCCATATAGCCAGCGCGGATCGCGCTGCCAGCGTAAAACAAAAAACACGCTGATGCAGAGCCAGAGCGCGACCACCCAGTCGTTCTTCGCGCCGGATGCGCTGAGGATTCCCTGCGGAATCGTAAGGCAGAACAGTGCGGCGATCAGCTGGCCGCGTAGGGCGCAACCGAATTCCCTGGCGATCAGGCTGACGGCGAGCGCGCTTCCTGCGCTTCCTAGCCATTGCACCAGATTGACGAAGCGGTCGGATCCGTGGAGCAGCAGAAGATGCGTCATCATCCACTCGGCAAGTGGCGGGGCAAAATCCTGCACGTAATAGTTGGTCGGAAACAGACCCACCGATCCTTGCGCGATCCATTCCATCGCTCGCGGCAGGTGCTGGAGAGTGACATCCCAGCCGTTGGGCGGCGCGACAAGGGCTGTTATCAATGTCAAAGCGAGAATGGCAATGCAGCTGACGAGAAGGGACCAGTCCAGCTTGTATAGCGGTTCCCATTTCGCTGCGCGGGGCATCGCGCAATGTCGGCGCCGGAGCAGAACGTCAGCGATGAACGTGAGAGTAGCCACGATGAGCCATGCGATCGCCAGCGTATCTTTACGGATCGCTCCCAACGCACTCAGCGACTCGGTAATGACGATGAGGCACAGCGTCCACCAGACAGCCGCAAGCAGCAAGCGCTCTCGCACTCCCGGAACGTAGAGCCGGAAGAGCCTGACCCACGCGAGAAAGCCGATCAATGGCAGGAATAGCAGCATCCCTTCCCCCGGCAGCCTTGCTCATGGATCGGCCAGGCTGCAAAAGGATAGATGCGGTTTTATTCCGGGCAAGCTGCTATTCGTTGTAATGAAGCAGGCTGAAAACGTCGAGACCTTCGAAGCGATCGCGGCCCTTTAGGAAATCAAGCTCGACGGCGAAGGCAAGGCCGGCGATTTCTCCGCCCAGCTGGCGCACGAGCTTGACGGTTGCTTCCATGGTGCCGCCGGTGGCCAGCAGATCGTCGACGATGACGACGCGCTGGCCGGACTCGACCGCGTCGAGATGGATTTCAAGCGCGTCGGTGCCGTATTCCAGATCGTAGGTGACGCGGGCGGTTTTTGCCGGCAGCTTTTTTGGTTTGCGCACCGGTACAAAGCCGGCATTCAGGCGATAAGCGAGCGCCGGACCGAAGATGAATCCGCGGGCTTCGATGCCGAGGACCAGGTCGATTTCCTTCTCAAAATAATGCGCCGCCAGCGCGTCAATCAGCATGGCGAAGCCGCTCTTGTCTTTGAGCAGCGTGGTGATGTCGTAGAAGAGAATGCCGGGCTTGGGGAAATCTGGAACGGTGCGGACAAGTTTCTTGAGCGGTTCACAATTGATGTGCATCTGCGACATTGGCTTTACCATGCTCCTTCGATCTGAAACGCCTGCAGAGTTTCGGCCTCGGCTGCGGGTCGTTCTGTCTGTTCAATTTTATCCACGCGTGAGCCGCGGGAGCCGCGATGCAGGCTGGCTTCAAGCTCCAGCAGCTGCTCCTCGCTGCCGGCAGCGAGCAACTCCACATGGCCGTCAGCGGTGTTATGCACCCAACCGCGCAGGCCGAGCGTCGAGGCTTCGCGCAGCACATACCAGCGAAACCCGACACCCTGCACGCGACCTTTCACGATGTAATGACGCACCATCACAGCAATGGGCAGTGTCGCAGATGGAGGAAGGAATCGCAACCGATGCGAGATAAAAATCTGAAGTTGAAGATCGCTAACCGTGCGACATCGAAACCGCCCTCACAGAACGTTTGGCAAGTTCCACGCCCGCGAGAACGGTTTTGCTCGGCGACAATCGAACCTAAGCGCGCGACAGATAAGCGCCTTCGGCGGTGTCGATGCGAATCTTTTCGCCTTCATTGATAAAGGGAGGCACCTGCACAACCAGGCCGGTTTCCATCTTGGCCGGTTTGGTGACTGAGGACGCGGTAGCAGACTTAATGCCGGGCTCGGTTTCAACCACGGTCAGCTCGACAATCCCGGGCAGGTCGATGCCTACCGGTACGGCGTCAAAAAACGAGACCTTGATGGGAAGATTGGCGGTCAGATACTCGACGGCATCGCCGAGTACGTTACCGTTGAGAGATGTCTGCTCGTAATTTTCCGTGTTCATGAAGACGTATTCGTCGCCGTCGGCATAGAGAAACTCCATGGCGATTTCGTCGACAATGACGCGCTCAATGGGATCAGGGGAGCGAAAGCGGTGCTCATACATGGCGCCGGTGCGCAGGTTGCGCAGCTTGGCCTGGATAAAGGCGCGCAGATTGCCGGGGGTGCGATGCTCCACCTTGAAAACAGAGTGCAACTCGCCATTGTGCTTGATGATCATGCCGGGACGCATTTGCGTGGCGGGAATCGCCATAGAAAACTTGCTCCTTCTATCGATGCTGTTCGGGGTTCGGGCAGTGAGCCGCAGATGAGGTGCTCTGCCGATCTGACCTTTTGTTGATTGTAGCGCAAGGGTTAGAAGGAATCGGGCCAGCGACGGGCAGCGTGGAGCACGGCTAAAATCTGCACGCTGCTTTTCAAAACTCGGTAGGCGATCAGGATTTGCGTTCCCGGCTGCACGAATTCTCTGGTTCCCGAGACTCTCCCCTGTCGTCCCATGTTGGGAAATTGGACGAGCCGCTCAGCAGATTCGACCACGCGGTCAATGAGCGCATCGGCAGCGCTGGGATTTTCCCCGGCAATATAGGCGTGGAGCATTTCCAGATGCTCAGCGGCGCGCTCGGTCCAGCGCAGGATCACTTCTTATTTCGCCTTCTGGCAATTTTTCGCTTCAGTTCTGCATGATCGAGAAGCTTGCCGGAATTCGCCTGGCGCAGTCCTTCACGAATTTGTCCAAGCTGATATTGGTTCAGATCGAGATATTGATCCAGAGCTTCGTTGATCAGATAGGTTCGGTCGCGATCCTGAAGTGAAGCAATCTCGTCGAGGATTTTTACCTTAGCTGCCGGCGCTCGGAAACTGATGGTTTTGGCTTGGGGCATTATTCGATAATACAAGAAATTATTCGGTAATACAGCGGCTAATTATTAGCCGAAAATGCGGGCGAAGAAGCGTCCTATCTTATGGAAGATTCCTGGTTTGGAGTGGGGTGCAGGCGGCGCAGGCGCTTGGGCAATTGCTGTAGGTGTAGTTGACACCGTCGGGCCAAAGCCGGGTGCAGGCGCGGTTGCAACCGTGGCGGCGCTTTCGGGTGTGGCCATCCCATTCGGCGCTCCTGTAGGAACGGCCTGCTTCGGCGCTATATAGCTCAATGTAGTTGTCACTTCAGACTGGGTTACTCCCGGGGCGACAGCAGGCTTAGTTGGCGGTCCCGGCGGCGGGGCGAGGCCCTCACTTTCTGCCAGCGGAAATGCCGTGTCGGCGGGTGTGGAACTGGGGCCTCCGGGATTTTTTTCTGCGACGGCTTGGTTTGGTTTCGCTGCCTGTTTTGCTGACGGGGCGGAAGTGCCGTTCGACGCTACCGAGACTGGAGTGGGCGCAGGGCAGCCGCAGGGTTGCTGTTCCTGATCGACGACATCGCGGACGCTGCCGTGCTCAAACATCACGCGCTGGTTGGCCTGCACGCGGTAGACGCCAGTTCCCATCTGCTCGCTGACGGTTACGTAGGGAGCGTTGTCGCCGCGGTTGTCGACGCAGGTGTCGCCCTGCTCGTTGATGCGAATGCGCACGTCAGCCTTGCCCGGACCGGAGAGCAGGATGCGCAGGTCGGGTGTGAGCACCACGTCGGAATTTTTGCCGACGCTGTAATGTGCTTCGATCGCGCCGCGGTCCAGCGCCAGCATCAGCGGACTGTTCGGATCCGACGCGCTGTTCTGCTGCGAAAGATGCAGTTCTGTAGTAGCGCAGAGATCGAGTGTGCCGCCGCGGGTGAGATGAATGGGTAACGTAATTTTGCCCGCGGTGACGGCGGAACCATTGCCGAGCAGGGTGCTCGATCCGCTAAGGGTGACCGCTCCGGCGACGCGAATCTTTTCCGCTGTGGAAGCGATGTCGATGTGACCGACCGGTTGGGGTCCGGCGACGGATGGCGATGACACCTGGGCGGCCGCCGTTCCCGCGGCAATCAACATGCAGCCTGTCAGGATTCGACGGGAGAACATCCGCTATTCCAACTTGAGAAAATTTGCGATGAGGCGTTTGCCGTCGTCCGTCAGCACGCTTTCGGGATGGAACTGCACGCCTTCAATGGGAAAGTTGCGATGGCGCAGGCCCATGATCAGGCCCTCCGATCGCGCGGTAATTTGCAGCTCTTCTGGCAAGCCATCTTCGGAAACAATCAGCGAGTGATAGCGGGTGCAGGTCATAGGGCTGCGGATGCCGCGAAAGATGGTGCGGCTGTCGTGCTCGACGGCGCTGGTTTTGCCGTGCATCAGCCGCGGTGCGCGAACCACCCTGCCGCCGAAGGCCGCGCCGATTGCCTGGTGGCCAAGGCACACTCCAAGGATGGGAACTTTGCCGGCCAGGTGCTTGACCAGCGCCACGCTGATGCCCGCGTCCTGCGGCATGCAAGGCCCAGGCGAGATGACGACGCGCTCAGGCTTCATCGCTTCGACATCTTCGACCGTGACTTGATCGTTGCGGCGGACTTCCACCTCCGCGCCCAGTTCGCCCAGCACCTGGACCAGGTTGTAGGTGAACGAATCGTAATTGTCGAGGACGAAGATCATGGTGGGTTGTATTCAGGATAGCAAGGTTTGAACTGAAAACGTCCAACCGGGGGATTCCTGCATAGGGGTGACAGGGACAGCGATATTCAGAGGAATGTAGAGGGGCGAAGATCGTTGTCCCCCAGGCCGAAATTTATCAGCCAGCTCTGCGGTTCAGGGAGATTTAACTTTGACCGTAAAGATCCGATGGCCATAGTGCGGTCTGGCGTATCCAGTAGAAATCCGTGGCGCATGAATATCTCCTGCATTTGCGGGTGAGAAGAAACCAGCAGCGCGGACCTTTGCCGTTCATCGCTTTGCGAAGTCAAGAATATCGCTTTCAGAATTCCATGTGCGAGTTTTTTCGGGTCGTTGCCATCGCAATGCGCTACGATCGCCTGTTTCGGGGCGTCGTTCAATATGCAATAACCAACGCGAGCGCCATTTTCCCGTATCTCGAACCAGCGATATCGTACGAACTGCAAAGAGGTGTTATAGCGCCAGCGCAAATACTCTTCGGTTGGCGCAAAGCGGAAGGGAAAGCATTTCGATTCCATGCGTTGAAAGTTAGCAGGAGATATTTCTTCAACATTTATGGATGAAGTCTCTTCACGGAAGCGTCGGGTCCGATAATCCTTTAGGGACTTTCTAACAAACTTCTGCAATCCATATTTGAGAGCTCTCTTCCATGCCGGGTCGTCGCTGTAAATGGAGTATTGGGCATTCATCGCATATGCGTTGATTCCCGGATAGTAAGTGAACGGCTGCTTTTTTAGAATGCTGTGGGTATCCCGGCTGCCCCCGAACACCATGCCAACACCGCAACTCTTCATCCATTGCAGCCAAAGGAAACCTCCCATGCCCGGTTTCAACGTGTAGAAGTTTGTCGCCATTCCTATCGACAGTTCCTGGCCATCCAACTCGAAGCGAAGTCGGTCGAATCCTATGAACGCCGCGCAACTGCCGTCTTCATCCAGAGCAAGGTTAAGTTCGCTCCACGGCTGGCCCTGATAATAGTAATCGACGAAATCCCGGCGCAGCAGGGGTGCGACCTTGAGCGCGCGCGCTGCCACTGCAAGCACCGGGTAGTGCCTGGTCTCATATTTCTCGAATCTCATGACGACGCCGCACGGTGCATACGGTACTATGCTCTATTCCGAGCCGTCGAGCACAGCGCTGCTTTTGCCGGCCCGTAGATATTCCAGAATGGATCTATACGACGTCAGCTTGGGGAAGTCGTTGTAATCAATGGCGATCCCAAACTCTTCTTCCATCACGGTGACAAGGGTAACGGTGGCGAGGGAGTCCCACTGCGGCGTGGCGTCGAGCACGGCACTGGCAAGGTCGTCCGGAGGAAGGTCCGGGAAGACGGTAGAAAAGCATTGCTGTAGACCCAATTCCAGATCAGACATATTTCTCAACCTTCGGCTCCTTGGAATTTGCGATGACACAATGATAAAGCGCCGGAGTTCGGGAATCGAATTCCGCCCTTGAAAAGACAATGTCTCCGTCCATGTGCGGTCCAGCTTGCAACGATTCCAGCATGTCGTGAAACGGGCCGTTGCGTTCCGTTCGGCGATAGTTGAGCACGACTTCCTCAGCAGAAAACAGATGAAAAACCTGCTGAAGACAGGCAAACTCGATGCGGCGGGCGAACGCCCTGCAGCTCATAACCCAGGATTGAACCAGAACCCGCTGCGGATCAGCTACTCCCATCATCACGGCAATCTTTCCCAGTGCGCCGAACTTGTCCTTGTAGGCGCAGGTAAGCAGGAAGGCGCCGGGAAGATCGAGGGCCTTGCGCCACAGCGGCTCGATAAAGCGCGTGCCGTTCAAATTGAACTGGTTCGTTTTGTTCACCAGTTCCAGCGCACGTTCATCCGATGCGTCCGCTCCAATCTCAAACGTGAGTTCTGCCTTCAGGCCACGGAGCAGCATCTCCGGATCGGCGTTGCTGCTATCCTGCACAAAGATGCGCGCCCGATTTCGCAACGACTCCGAACGCAGGGCATCCTCTTCTTCGATCCTCTCTTTTGCATACATCGAGCGTAGTTCTTGAAGCAAAAGCTCGAACTGTGCGAGGTCCTGCGCCGGAAACAGTTTGCAGGAGATTCCCGGGTGGGCCGCTTGCACCTCGGCCAGTTCAAGCGGGCTGTCATCGACGAAGGTCACCGCGTCCGCCGCGACATTCCATGCCTGCAGTATGCGGCTGACAGACTCCGATTTCGAACGCCAATGGACTTCCACGGGAAAGACGCTTTCCGCCTTCAGCAGTAAATCGGAGCGGCGGTCGAAAATTTCGCGTACCAATTCGGCAGAGTTTTTGCTTGCAATTGCAATCAAGGTACCTTCCGCCGCCAGGGAATTCAGAAGCTGCTGGAAGAGTCCGTGGTGCTGTGCATGATGGTCGAGGTCCCAATGAACGCCGTCGATCCCGTCCTCGCCGAGGATTCCCCTCCAAAGAGTTTCATCGAGATCGACGATGATACCTTTTTTCGGCGACGCGGGAACCAGAGCGGACGCAAGCATCTCTCCCAGGTCGGAAGCGTGTTCGCCTGAGTAGGGAAAGCCTACATTCAGCGTTGCTGGAAAATCGGAGCATCGTGAAGTGCTTTGCGCAAGCACGTGCACGCTTTTGGTGCTGGCGAGTTCCACTTGCATCTCCGCGACGATCATCCGCAGTCGCGCTTCAAACTCGCCCATCCGATGCGGCGGCGAATAGGAGACCGGCGGGATGGGAAGGTGCGGCAAGGAAACTGCGATGCGGCGGCGGGCTGCCGCGTTCACAATAAGCGAGAGAAGACGATGGCTTGCTTCTTTCGCCTGTGAAAGAACTTCCGGCAGGTCTTTCCAGGTGGTCGCGCTCAGACGGCGGAATCCGAGGCGCGAATCCAGGTCGTCCCACTCGATGCAAATTGCAGCGAAGTCGGCTTGGGATTGCTCGATGCGCTCGATGTTTCCGGGAAGGTCGCCGAACAGTCCTGCTTTCACCTCAACGCGGCATCCTCCCATGCGTCGCGAGAGATGCGCGGCAAGAAACTGCGGCAGGCTCAACGGCGTGAATCCTGCGGCCAGAAAGACGGCAATCCTGCTGGAGGATTTTCTTGCTGCATTGTTGATTTGTAACGCTTCTTTCAAATTCATACGCGGCATCGTTGTTCCACTAGACGAACCGCCCCAGGAAAGCATTCTCCAGCGCCCACTCCAACTCCAGGGGAGTTTGCTTTGCGGAGATGCGTTTCAGTGTTAGAGCGTTGTCGCCCTGCATTGCCGTGCCAGTGGTGCAGGTCACTGCGGAAATGTATCCGGCGGCACGGGCAGCCGCTGTGGACTCGTTGGTGTAGTGAGGTTCCATAATGGGCGACGGATAGGAAAAGTGATGGACCGTAGTAGTCGTGTGCTTTTCAATCTCCGCCTTGGATGCCACTAGTTCATTCGAGAGGTCATGGGGCCCGATATAGGCGACATTGGGATGCGAGAGCGTGTGCGAGCCGATAATATGCCCTTGACGAATTAGCTGCCGCACGCCTTCCCAGGTCAGCATGACAGGCTTGGTGAATGGTTCGACGTCGAGCCTGGATTCGATTTGCGCCAGAGAATCTTCCTGATGCGTACGGCACAGCTTCGCGCATTTTCTTGAAGAATCCAGGAATGCTTGATAGCGCTGCTTCGGTACGGTCATATCGAACAAGGTGTTTTCATCCACCTTCCATTGCCGAACGGTAGAACTGAAAAAGGCGTTTCGCAATCGACAGTACCAGGGCTGCACGCGATTTCCGATGTAATCGACGGCAAGGTAGATGGATGCCGGAATTCCATAGCGCGCCAGAATCGGGGCAGCAATTTCCAGGTTGTCGGCAAATCCGTCATCGAAGGTGATGGCGACAGACCGGGGCGGTAAATTCGTCTCGCCGCGGACGAATGCGCACACCTGATCCAGACTTACTGGATGATAGCTGGAAGCGATCTGCTCCATCTGTCGACTGAAAACCGCGGCGGAGTGGATGATGCCCGATCCAATCGAAATGCTGAAATCTTCAGGCGCGGAGAGGACAGAGTGATACCGTAAAATGGCCGCTGAGCGGGGCATTTTCCGCGAAGCCATGCGCATCAGTCCGGAGCGCACGGCTACCCTCTTGATTGACGGTCCGACGGCTTCACGTATGCCCAAAACGGTACTCCGGCCTAAATGCTAACACGCATTGTTGAATAGGCTTGCGCTAAAGCTTTCCCGCGCATCCGCAATTGTTTGCATATCGGCAAGGTGTTGTGCAAGCAAGTTGCTAAAACAGACAGTCGTAGACGTGTTGATGGTCCGGAGCCTCGATTAACTCCAGCAAAAACCGTGTCCTTGTCAGGAAAAATTGAATCTCTTTTCCTCCATAGGCAACGGCGGCCTTTGGCGGCGCGATCGGCGTAGCGCCCTTTCTGCGCAGTGCGTCGCGGCTTTCAGCCAGGTTATCCACCAAATAGGCAACATGGTTCAGAATGTCCTTGTTGTTTCTCATGGCCCGCGCAACAGGAGAGTCCTTACCGCTTGGCGTGACGAGTTCATAGCAAATCCCGGAGGAGTCGCGGCCAAACTGGACATGGACCTGATTGATCGGATCGATAAATTCAGAGGTCCACGATTGGATGTCGAAAATCTCCGACAAGTTTTGCCGCCCACCCTCAAGGGTGGCCACGACTATGCCGATGTGATCGAATTTCATAGCTTGTATTCTAGCGATTTTCAGTAACAACTATGCACATACTTCAGGTGATCGAACCCTTCATGGAAGTGTCTCCAGCGAAACGAGTCTGATCGACCAGACCATTCCACCAATGGTTTACTGCTATCGAGTTTCCACGATCTTGCCCGATAAACCGGACGTAATCTTCAGCGTCGTTCAGAGCGGCGCTATCCTTCCGCCGATGGGCTCGCAGGCTACGAATAAATACGCTTGCGCATGAACAAGGTGGCTTGCGGATTGTCGTTGTAGCGCTCGCATCGCTGGTAGCCGCGTCGTTCATAGAGAGCGATAGCAGCTTTTAGATCGTCGTAGCTATCGACATACATCCATTCAATGCCCCGGCTGCGGGCATAGGCTTCCAGCGCATCGAGCAGCTTATCCGCGATGCGGTTTCCCGCGCGCAGGTTTCACGTCGAGTCGCTTGCACTCGCCGGCGGACGGAATGGTTTCAAGCTTGCGCCGCACGACGCATCCTGCGATTTCATCGTTCAGATAGCTTATGTCAAATCCTTATGTCCGACCGATGCTGCTGCTCTAATACCTAATCTTGCAAATGTATTCCGGATGGCACTTCCCGCTGAGTTTTCGTTCCAAGAAACGTCTTTGCTCCAGCTATTTTCTCGCGCGTTCAATAGCCCGCACTACCGCTTTGGCTTTGTTTACGCTTTCCTCGAATTCCTTCTCCGGAATCGAATCGGCAACAATCCCACTGCCAGCCTGGATATGCCCCTGTTTGCCTCGCATCAGCAGGCTTCTTATGGCGATGCAGGAGTCGAAGTTGCCGGAGAAATCCGCATAGAACACGCTGCCGCCGTAGACTCCGCGACGGGCTGGCTCCAGCTCCTCGATAATTTCCATGGCGCGAACTTTCGGCGCGCCGCTGAGCGTTCCAGCGGGGAAGCAGGCGCGGAAGGCATCGACGGCGGAAAGCTCCGGACGCAGCGTTCCTTCGAGCGCGCTGACCAGGTGCATCACATGCGAGTAGCGCTCGACGAACATCAGTTCCTTCACGTTTACCGAGCCGTATTCGCTCACACGACCGACGTCGTTGCGGCCCAGGTCGACCAGCATAATGTGCTCGGCGACTTCTTTCTCATCCTTGCGCAGTTCGGCTTCGATCGTGCGGTCCTGTTCTTCGTCCTCTCCGCGCGGGCGGGTGCCGGCGATGGGGCGATACTCCACCTTGCGGCCATGCACGCGCACCAGCAGTTCCGGGGACGATCCGGCCAGGTGCGTGTCTCCCGGACGGCGCAGGCCCATGCGCAAGAAGTACATATAGGGCGATGGATTCACGATGCGCAGGGCGCGATAAACGGCAAAAGGATCGACGCCGGGTTCGACATCGAAGCGCTGTGAAAGCACGGCTTGGAAAATGTCTCCGGCGGCGATGTACTCCTTGATGCGCTCGACACCGGCAAGATAGTCCTGTTTGCGAGTACGGTGTTTGAGCTGCAGCTTGCCGTGCGCACTGTGGCGGGCCGGTTTCGGCAGCGGCTTGGCCAGGCGGCGTTCCAGATCGTGCAGGCGGCGGACGGCATTAGCGTAGGCGGCCTGCGGTTTGTGACGCTGCAGGTCGGCGGTCGCAATCAGCAGAATTTCCTGCTTCACATGGTCGAAGGCTAGCACGGTATCGAAGAACATCAGGCAGGCATCGGGCATGCCGAGTTCATCCTTCGCGGTCTCAGGAAGATTTTCGATCAGGCGGACGGCGTCGTATGAGAAAAAGCCGACAGCGCCGGCGGTAAACGGCGGCAGACCGGGCAGCCGTGCTGGGCTGTGGCCTGCGAGGGAGTCGCGCAGCAGTTCGAAAACGTCACCTTCGCTGGTTTCGATTTTGTCGCCGGTATGGGTGGCGATCTGGTGGCCGTGGGCGATGATTTTTTTGTATGGCCGAATCCCCATAAACGTATAGCGGCCAACGTTTTCCCCGCCTTCGACGGACTCCAGCAGGAAAGCCTCGGGCTCCCCGTAGGCGACGCGCAGGAAGGCGGAGACCGGCGTTTCCAGATCCGCCGTCCAGGGCCGGTAGATGGGCACCAGGTCATGGCTGCGGGCCAAACGCTGGAACTCGGAAAGCGAGGGTGTAATGGTGGATTTCGTCGGCATAATCTCGGCTTAAATCAAGGCCAATCGTACACGGTTGCGGGGCGGATGCGTATCAGGAATTTCTATTGTTTCGGGCTGCCCGCCTCTTTTTTCTCATGCGGATGGGCTGGATCAGCACTCTTTCCAATCTGACGACGTGTCCGTCGAGATGACCGGCGATTCAGGCCCGGCGGCGCTTCGGCTGCTTTTCAATCCATTGCCGCAATGCGGCGTCCACGCGCGTTTGCCAGCCGGGACCGGTAGCGCGCAGCTGCTCCACCACATCGCGCGAAAGCCGCATGGTGACGACTTCCTTAGTGGGACTTTTCTGCGGACCGCGCTGTTTTTTCAGCGAGCGCAACTTTTCCTGCAGGGATTCCGGCAGTTTGGAGAAAGAAATTGCCCGATCAAAATCTTCCTGCGTCCACTCCGGATTTTCGGCGTCGATCATCTCAGGATTTGGCTTTTTCATATAGCGCTCTTTCCCTGCGATTCATTTTTCGCAGGCTGATTATTCGCAGACTCTCCCTGCGAACCGTAAACACCAGGGCATATAACTCGAACCCGATAAATCCCAGGGAGCGAAAGCGCCTTTCGCCATAATTCTGGCGAGTATCTTCCATGGTCACGGCATTCTCGAAATCGAACTCCGCCGCCAGCTCAAACGACAGCCCGCGCTCATGGATGTTCCGCTCGTTTTTCTTGGGATCGAACGTAATCTCCACTACCCAGATTGTAAATACATTTTGATCCCGGCGCGAAACATTTGCGCGCGCCGGCCGCTTGCCGGAATGCAACCGAGCGGCCTATACTCCGTAGGTTTGGCTGGAATGCGGTGTGCGCAGCGCCCAGGAATGCGCCGCGTGTACTTGCATCCCGCCGCTATGGAGAAAATGGAATGACCAGCATCACCCTCGAGCAGGAAATGAACCCCTGGGAAGCGCAGGCGGCCCGCTTCGATTTTGCCGCCCGCAAGCTCAACCTGGAAGAAGATTTGTGGAAGGTACTGCGGTCGCCCAGCCGCGAGATTATCGTTCATTTTCCGGTGGCGATGGATGACAAGCATGTCGAGCTGTTTACCGGCTACCGGGTGCATCATTCGATGGCGCGCGGGCCAGGGAAGGGAGGAATCCGTTTTTCCCCGGAGGTATCGCTCGACGAGGTAAGGGCGCTGGCCAGCTGGATGACCTGGAAATGCGCGGTGGTCGACATTCCTTTCGGTGGCGCCAAAGGCGGAGTTATCTGCGACCCCAGAAAGCTGTCGCAGGGCGAGCTAGAGCGCATCACGCGGCGGTATACGTCGGAGATTATTGAGTTTCTGGGGCCGGAAAAAGATGTTCCCGCGCCAGACGTGAACACCAACGAGCAGACCATGGCCTGGATCATGGATACCTATTCCATGCACATGCGGCAGACCGTGACCAGCGTGGTGACGGGCAAGCCGATTGCGCTGGGCGGCTCTGCCGGGCGCCGGGATGCAACCGGCCGGGGAGTCCGCGTAGTCTGCCTGGAGGCGCTGCGCCAATTGAATATGCCGGTCGAAGGCTGCCGGATTATTATTCAGGGCTTCGGCAATGTCGGTTCCGCGGCGGCACATTTATTGATGGAAGCCGGCTGCAAAATCATCGGCATCGCGGAGTACGATGGCGGACTCTATAACCCGAACGGCATCGATATTTTCTCGCTGGCTGAATACAAGCAGCGCAATAGTTCCATAGTCGGCTTTCGCGGGGCGGAGGCGATCGAGTCCGTGGATCTATTGACGACTGCCTGCGATGTGCTGATTCCAGCGGCGACGGAGAATGTGATTACCAGTCGCAACGCGGGAAAAATTCAGGCGAAGATCGTCTGCGAGGGCGCAAACGGGCCAACGACCGCAGTGGCGGACGACATTCTCGCCGACAAAGGAATCTTTATCGTTCCGGATATTCTGGCGAATGCCGGCGGCGTGACGGCTTCCTATTTTGAATGGGTGCAGGATCGTCAGGGCTACTTCTGGAAGGAAGAGCTGGTGAACGAGCGGCTGGAGGAAATCCTGAAGGCGAGCTTCGAACATGTCGTGCATTATTCGCAAACCCACGGCGTGAATAATCGAATTGCCGCGTATATGCTGGCGATCGATCGTGTCGCCGGTGTGATTCGCCAACGGGGATTTTACGCCTAGAACTTGTAAGCAAATGCAGGTAAGAGATTCAAGAACACACCGGGAATTCCGTGCTCATTTCCCGGTGGAGCATGTATCGAACAACGGCATAGACTCCTTGCATGAGACGCTCTTCGCTTCTTTCGCGGGAAGAAATGGTCCGCGCCATGCTCGCCTCCGACCAAAGCTATGAAGGCATCTTTTACACCGCGGTAAAGACGACAGGCGTCTTCTGTCGCCCTACCTGTCCGGCGCGCAAGCCAAAGCCGGAAAATGTGGTCTTCTACAAAACGGCGGAAGATGCGCTGACGGCCGGCTATCGGCCCTGCCTGCGCTGCAAGCCGCTCGATGCCATGGGCGTTGCTCCGGAGTGGATTGCGGACCTGCTCCGCAAGGTCGATCGCACTCCCAATCGCCGCTGGACGGATGAAGACCTGGTCCACCTCAATGTCGATCCTTTGCGTCTGCGACGCTGGTTCAAGGAGCACTTTGGCGCCACCTTCCACACGCATATCCGTGCACGGCGTCTGGCGTTGGCGTTGGGCAGCTTGAAGCAGGGCGCGTCGATCGACAATGCCGCACTCGATCACGGCTACGAATCGATCAGTGGATTTCGCGAGGCGCTTCAGCAAAACCTGCAAACCACCCCCGGCGATGCTCGCGCTCTGCCGCTGCTGCTTTACCGCCGGCTGCTCACTCCGCTTGGCCCCATGATCGCGATGGCGGAAGATCGCGGCCTGGTCCTGCTCGAGTTCGTCGACCGCCCCGCACTTTCCGCAGAGGTCGAAGAGCTGCGCTCCCGCCACGGCTATGCGGTTGCTCCCGGTCGCAACGTTCATCTGGATTGCGTGGAAGAGAGGATCGCCGCCTATTTTGCGGGAACTCTCCAGGACTTCTCAATCCCTCTCGTCACACCGGGTACTGAGTTTCAGAACCGCGTCTGGAACGCATTGCAAGCCATCCCGTACGGAGCCACGGAAAGCTATGGCTCCATAGCACAGAAAATCGGCAGCCCCACTGCAAGCCGTGCCGTAGGACACGCGAACGGGCAGAATCGGATTTCGATTATCGTTCCCTGCCATCGCGTGATTGGTGCCGACGGATCCCTTACCGGCTATGGTGGTGGCCAGCAGCGAAAAGCGTTCCTTCTCGATCTCGAACGCAAATCGCGGTTTGGCCAGCAACCGCTTGAAATGTCAGCGCCGCAGCTGCAGGCATCTCTCTTCTGACGGTTTTTTCTTAGGTACGCAGCTATTTGTAACCGTGGGTGTGACGTTCATAGCACTGCAGCACGTCCGACTGAGAAACTGCGCCCTCGAGCAGCCCGGAGACCGCTCGATTGACGATCGGCAGCAGGGGCCAGCGATTGAAATGCGCCAGGGTTTCGTTTAGCGGCAGATCGGGATAGAGAATGGGCACGCGATCTTCCGGCAGCATCTCTTCAATCGGCTGCGTGGGGCCGGTCACTGCGCCCACAATCTTCGTCAGATCGGCTGCGGGTAGCACGTACCAGCGGTTGCCGCCGCAGCGGATCAGGGCGACGTCTTCCTTTTCCTCCTGCAGCTTCGTGGCAATGACGGCTGGCGGATCGAAGCCGGTAAAGATCTGCCCTTCCATGGGATGAAGCGCGTCCTCAATGCGCAGCGTGGTTTCTTCGCGTGCCTCTTCCATGGAAGGGAGAACCAGGCCGTCCTGCAGGGTGAGCTGTTCAAAGATCGGAACCGGCTGCAGGCTGCGTGCGATCAGGTACGCGATGGTGTTGGCGAGAATCACCGGCAGCACGATCGAGTAATTGCCGCTGAGTTCAAACACCATGAAGACGCTGGTCAGCGGCACGCGGAGAAAACCGGCGAACAGCACGCCCATGCCGACCAGCGCGTAGGCTCCCACGGAGCCGGCAAGATGCGGGAAGAAGAGCTTCTCCACGCTGCCAACCGCCGCGCCCAGCATCGCCCCAATAAATAAGGTCGGCGCAAACATGCCGCCGGGAGTGCCGCTGGAAAACGACAGCGTGGTGGCAAGAATTTTCAAAACCGCCAGCGCCAGCAGCACGTGCCAGAGGTACTCGCCGTGCATGGCATGGTCGATAGTGCCGTATCCGGAGCCCATGACTTCAGGAAATCCGAAAAATCCAATACAGCCGACCAGCAGTCCTGCAACTGCGGGCTGCAGGGGCTGCGACCAGTTCGGCAACGACCGCAGCCGCGGCCGCAGTATCCCCAGCAGCCGGGAAAACAGCACCGCGGCAAATCCGCCGGCCACGCCCAACACGGCGTAGGCCAGCAGTTCGCGGCTGTCGCGCAGCGTGACCACGGGGATGTGAAACATGGGCTCGCGGCCCCAGAAATGGCGCGCGATCACAACGCTCGACAACGCGGACAGCACGATGGAGCCGAGAACCGCGGCGCTCCAGGTGCCGATGACTTCTTCAATAACGAAAAGTATGGCCGAAATCGGTGCGTTGAAGGCCGCGGCCAGACCGGCCGCCGCGCCGACAGGCGCGAACAAGCGCAGACGCTCTCGCGATAAATGCAGTCGCCGGCCGATCAGCGACGCCACTCCGGCGCCGATCTGCAGTGATGGATCTTCCGGCCCCAGAGAATGACCGGAGCCGATGGCGAGCGCCGAAGTAATGAACTTGCCGATCATCGTCCGGGCGGAGATGTAGCCGTTGTAGACGTAGAGCGCGGCCTTGGTCTGGTTGATCCCGCTGCCCCGGGCCTGAGGGAAGAAATACTTCACCAGCAGCCCGACGATCAAGCCGACCAGCATGGGCGCGAACAGTAGACGATATTGACCGGGATGAGGAACGGAGCCCAGCAATAACACCTTCAGCCACTCAATGGAAATGCGGAAGGAGACGACCAGCAGCCCGGACAATACTCCGATAAAAATAGAAAGCACCAGGAACAGCCGATCGCCGCGAGTGGGCGCGATCCGGTTGATCTCCGGGTCGGTCAGCTCCGGCGAAGCAGGATTGGGCAATGGCGCCGTGGCAGGAATCGTCGCCGCGATGCTGTGGCCCGTGCTTGCTGTTGCTGGGTTCACTTGCTCTTCTCTCACTCGCTCTTGTCGGGCGCCTGGGCCAGTTGGTAGAGTAACGCGTCATCGCCGGTCGGCGACCCGCAGAGCTTCGCAGTCAGGATTTCGGTCTGGTTGGTCCACGTCAGCAGCGCTTGCTGCAGAGCAGGGTCAGCGGCCAGCTCTGCTGCGTTGGTCGGGCCGGCTTGCAACCACTGCGTTCCCAGCGCTGCCAGCGCGGCGGCATCGTCGCCGGAGACAGTCTGCGGCTGAATCTGAGCGGAGCAGCGGGTGTAGCGCTGATGCGCGATGGTCGCCCCCATCAGGATTCGTTCCGCGCGCGGCCTGGGCGGCAGCGCATAGATAGGAGCCAGTTGCAGCAAACGCTGCAACTGCCCCAGTTGCTGTTGCGCGGCGCGCCGTTCTTCGATCGTGCTGTCTTTCGGATGTTGCCGCGCTTTGCCGGCATAACGGTCGAGCGCCATCGCCGCTTGCTTGTATTGGCCCATCGCCGCTGCGACCCGTGCCTCCGCCTGCAGGGATTTCAGCACCAGGGATGGAATCGCCGCCGGATGGTTTTCCACGCGCCGGTACGCGGTATAGGCATCGGAAGGATCCCCGGCCTGTTCCAGAAGCGTGGCAACCTCAAATAGCTCCGCGGGATGATCGAGGGAGTTGCCTTCGGCAGTCAGCAGGTCGCCCTGCGCTTCCGTATTCTTGCCCAGCGACATGAGATATTTCGCCAGCTCCAGCCGGATTTGAAAGCGCTGCGCGGCGCCCTCCCCGTACCACAGGCCGGTCAGGGCATTGCGATAATATTCGATAGCCTGGGAAGGATCGCGGCGCTTGACCGCCAGCCTCGCCAGCTGCAGGTTCAGGAATCCATCGCCGGGGCTGGCGTCATGCAGGGTGGAAAAATACGCGTAGGCCTCTTCATTGCGATTGGCGCCCGCCAGCGCCTCCGCCAGCGCCAGTTCATACGTGGGATTGCCCGCCGAAAGGGCCAGGGCGGAGCGAAAATCCTCGACTGCGAATTGGGGCTTGCCCCGCGCCAGCGACTGCTCTCCGCGCGCGAACCAGCGCTTCTCGAGCACGCTGCGATGTTCCCGAAATGAGTGGAAGAAGAAATACGTCAGGGTGTAGATCAGGATGGAAGCGACTGTCAGGCCGATCAGCGCCAGCGTGTCCTGAAAGATCAGCCGGCGGCGCAGATTTCGCTCTCCCGGGGTGAGCGGCTGTCGGTTGCTTGCGATTGTGGGGATAGGCACGGACATCGTTGGCTACCTCTACTTATATCTCCAACCGTCGATCAAAATCGAGGCATCCAAGTCCACTGGGCTGTTGCGCATCGGTGACATTTTGTTTTTGGCGCCGTCCAATGAATCGTGTCTAACGCAGTTTGATGCGGAACATCTTTGGACACCTGCATGTGCATGGCGGCGCGGAAATTCAACCTGCCTTTACGTAAGGTTGCTCGCACTGGTTAAAATAGAAGATTGATGAACGGTACGGACACAGCGAATCGCACACGGCTATTTCCGGCAACGCCGGGAGGCCGCCGCTATTGGAGCGGCTTCAGCGTGTGTTTATTCGTCCTGCTGCTGGCGATCTTTACCTGGGTCGTGCATCGCCGGCTGACCCAGTATGAGGCCATGCAGGGTGGAGGTCATCACATGACCGCCACCAAGGTCTGCCTGACGGAACGGCCGCAGATTTCCGTTCCCACGGTGCAGTCGGCAGAACACGGCGCCATGTTCCTTGTCGCCATCGCATTCGCCTTTGCGCTGTTCCGGCTGGACGCTTTTCAGCCGATGTCGATGCGTCGCGGCTATCCTCCGCAACTTTCTCGAACCCGCATCCGACCCTGTCTGGCCCATTTCTTTTTCCTTCCTCCTCCAGCTGTTTCGATCGCGCTCTAAGCAGACAACTTCTCGCGGGTCGTTCCGTTGCGTTTATCCGGAATGCACATCCTGCATGGGTTGAAACCGCGGATCGTTCAGCGACATTTTTCTTGAGGCAAGGCAGGAATTTCCCATGAATATTTCCAGGCGTGCGGTAATGATCGGGATCGTCGTTGTCGTGGTTCTTTGCGTGGTATGGGCGGTTCATTCCCACAACGCCGACAAGGCACGGACGGCGAATAACACTTCCCAGAACCAACCGCCGGAAGTGGCGGTTGCCGTGGTTCGACGCGAACCGGCAGAGAGCTCCGTCACCGTCCCCGGAATTTTCCAGGCCTATCAGGACATCCTGGTTCATGCCAAGGTGTCCGGTTATGTAAAGAAGATCAACGTCGATATCGGCGACCGTGTTCATACCGGAGAGGTGCTTGCCGTGTTGGAGGTTCCGGAACTGAACGCGCAGGTACAGTCGGCCGCGGCGGAACTAACGCGGGACAGATCGGAACTTGAGCGGGCGAAGAACGATGAGGCTCGCGCTGTGGCCGTACACGCGGCGCTGCATTCGGAATATGCACGGCTGAAAAATGCCGCGGACGCGCAAGCCGGGCTGATCGCCCAGCAGGAATTGGACGATGCCCAGGCCAAGGACCTGTCGTCGGAAGCCAATATCGACGCAGCCAAGTCCGCCTATGCGGCCGCCGAAGGCAGACTCAGCCAGGATCGCGCCGATCTCTCGCGCTACCAGGCGATGCAGGCGTATTCGTTTGTGCGCGCGCCGTTCAATGGCGTGGTCACCTACCGCTACGCCGATACCGGCGCATTGATCGCCGCGGGTACGGATGAAACCAAAAGCGCCATGCCCATCGTCCGGCTGGCGCAGAGCGAAATTCTGCGGCTGCGCATGCCTGTGCCGGAGTCCGATGCGGATTACATGCAGATTGGCGGCCCGGCGGTGGTGCAGGTGCAGTCGACCGGAGAAACCATCCACACCAGGATCGTCCGCTTCACCCGGTCCCTCGATAGAAATACCCGCACCATGCTGACGGAAGTCGACATCCCCAACGCAGACCTGCATCTCGATCCCGGTATGTACGCCGACACCACGTTTCCGTTGAAGCGCGACCGCGATGCGATGGTCGTGCCGATCGATGGCATCGTCGAAGGCGATCAGCCCTATGTCCTCGTTGTGAACCAACACAATCGCGTAGTGAAGCAGCCGGTGGTGCTCGGAATCCAGGGCGCGAATTTTTATGAAGTGGTCAGTGGCGTGAAGATTGGAGATCGCGTGATTGTCGGCGATCAGTCGGATTATCAGCCGGGCGACAAGGTCAGTCCCAGTCCCGTGGATATGAATCTAACCACGTTCAAGCAGACCTCTGCCCCACGGCAAAGTCCGGCACCGCGGCAAAGTCCGGAGAGTCCGCAGGCACCCGGCGCGCAATCGCCGGGGCCGGGAGAAACCGGCGCGGGAGGACAGAAGTAGATGTCGTCCTTCGCAATCAAATATCCATTTTTCATCTTGATGGCGTGCCTGGCCATCGTCGTCATTGGAACCGTCAACCTGCTTAGCATGCCGGTCGATTTATTTCCGGCAATCAAGATTCCCGTCGTCGTCGTCGCTACCTTCTACTCCGGCATGCCGCCGCAGCAGGTTGAAGCCGACATTACCGATACCTTCGAGCGTTTCTTTACGCTCGGCAGCGGCATCGATCACATCGAATCGCGCTCCATTACCGGCGTCAGCCTGATCAAGGTCTACTTCCAGCCCGGCACCGACCCCAACGCCGATGTCAGCAACATCTCGAATCTCGCAATGGCCGATCTGCGTCGACTTCCTCCGGGGACGCTGCCGCCCGTCGTGTTGTCTTTCGACGCGTCCAATCTGCCAGTGTGCCTGATTACCGTCGAAGGTCAGGGCTTGAATCAGACGCAGCTGAAGGATTATGCGCAGTTTGAAATCCGCAACCAGGTAGCCAGCGTCAAGGGCGCATCGGTCCCGCAGCCCTACGGTGGAACCTACCGCCAGGTGATGGTGTACGTCGATCCCATGAAGCTCGCGGCCAATGGCCTCAGCATCAACGACGTATATAAGGCGGTGAATAACAACAACCTGATTCTTCCCGCTGGGGACGTTCGCATCGGGCCGAAGGATTACAACATCTACGCCAACAGTCAGGTGTTGAAGCCGTCGGATGCCAACATGATTCCGCTGAAGACGAATGGAACCTCGTCCGTGCTGGTAGGCGATGTGGGGCACGCGGAGGACGGTGGACAACTCCAGTACAACATTGTCCGCGTCAACGGCGAACACTCCGTGTATCTGCCAATCTTCAAGCAGGGCGGCGGCAGCAACACCATCACCATCGTGAGCGGCATTCGCCGGCGAGTGAAGCGCCTGCTCGATGTGCCGCCGCAGTTGAAGGCAAAGGTAGTGTTCGATCAGTCTGTGTTTGTCAAAATGGCGGTCGACAATGTGATCCGCGAGGGCGGCATCGGACTGGTGCTGACGGCCCTGATGATCCTGCTTTTCCTCGGCAATCTGCGGGCCACAGTCGCGGTGCTGCTGTCGATCCCGCTCTCTGTGCTGGCCGGTTTTCTGCTGTTGAACGGTATGGGCGGCACCGTCAACACCATGGTGCTCGGCGGTCTGGCGCTGGCGTTGTCGCGGCTGATCGACAATTCCGTGATCGTGCTCGAAAATATTTTCCGCCACATGGAGATGGGCGAGCCCGCCCAGGTGGCTGCCGAGCAGGGCGGCAAAGAGGTCGATCTGGCCGTGCTGGCCGCTACCGTGTCGACTTCCATCGTCTTCCTGCCGGTGGTGCTGCTCAGCGGAGTCAGCAAGTATCTGTTTACCGCGCTGGCGCTGGGCGTCGTGCTTTCCATGTTTGCCTCCTACATTATCGCGATGACGGTGATTCCACTGTTCTGCGCCAAGTTCATCACCCTCGAGGGCCATCCCGGACAGGAAGTGCATCCGAACGACGAGCCGCCCGAGCTTCTCATCGAAAACCGCGAAGCCGAGCGGCAGCATAAAAAAACGCGCCAGTCGATGTTTCAGCATGTTGTGGTCCGTTTCAACCACTACTATCACGCGTTGGAAAATAAATACGACCGGGGTGTCGAATATTGTTTGGCTCGCCCGGTATTTGTAACTTTTATAGTTACATTGTTCGTAATCCTGAGCCTGGCGCTCTATCCGTTCCTGAACCTGGCATTTTTTCCCCGTACCGATCCCGGCCAATTCGTCATCAATATCAAGGCGCCGCCCGGTACCCGCTTGGAGCTGACCGATCAATACTGCGCCCAAATTGAAAATGTCGTACGGCAGGTGGTTCCGCCTTCCGATCTCAACATGATCGTGTCGAACATCGGCGTCTATCCTGACCTCTCGGCCATCTATACGACCAACACCGCGATGGACAACGCCTTCATCCAGGTGAGCTTGAAAAAGGATCACAGCGTCGGCAGCTATGTCTACATGGCGCGCGTGCGCCGTCGCCTGCGGCAGGAAGTTCCCGAGGTGCAGGCATTTTTCCAGACTGGTGGACTGGTCGATTCGGTGGTCAATCAAGGCAAGCCCGCGCCCTTCGATATCCGCGTGAGCACGGCGAACCTGAAGGCGGGGTATGCCGTCGCGCAGCAGATTGCCTCGAAAGCCCGTGGATTGAGGCGTGTCAGCGATGTCTTGATTCCGGAGGACATCAGCTATCCCGGCCTGCAGTTGAATGTGAATCGGCAGCAGGCGGCGATGCTGGGGCTGACGGAAAAAGACGTGGTCGATGGCGTCATTACCGCCTTGACCTCGAACGGAATGATCGCGCCCAGCTTCTGGGTCGATCCAAAATCCGGCAACAACTACATGCTCACCGTGCAGTATTACCAGAGTCAGATTCAGAGCATAAAAGACTTCGAGCAGATTCCATTGCGCGCCTCCGTGCCGGTGCAACCGGCCATGCATGGAGCCTCGGGCGATGGCGACACGCCCACGACAGCGCACAACGGCATCGTTCCGCTGGAAGCAGTGGCCAACATAAAATACGTCAACACGCCCACAGTGATCGACCATTATCAGTTGCGGCGGGTTTTCGATGTCTACATCATGCCGAAGTCGGAAGACCTGGGCCGCGTGGGCAAGCAGATTCAGAACATCGTCAACGGAGTTCATCCTCCGAAGGGAACGCTGGTCACCGTTGGCGGCTCGGTCGTCGACATGCACGAGTCGTTTCGCAGCTTCGCCATCGGACTCACGCTCGCTGTCATCCTGATTTACCTGGTGCTGATGGCGCAGTTTGCTTCCTTCTCCGATCCTTTTGTAATTCTGCTGGCCGTGCCGCCGGGGATCGCCGGCGTCGTTCTGACGTTGCTGGTGACCGGATCGTCCCTCAACATCATGTCGTTGATGGGCCTGCTGATGATGACCGGCATGGCAGTGTCGAACAGCATTCTCATCGTCGAATTCGTCGGCAAGCAGTGGGCCGAAGGCAAGCCGCTCAAAGTGGCGCTGATCGAAGCCTGCCGCTTCCGTTTGCGTCCGATTATGATGACGACGCTTGCGACGGTGCTGGGAATTATCCCCATGTCGCTGGGCCTCGAAGCGGGCAGCGAACAATATGCTCCGCTGGCGCGGGCGCTGCTGGGCGGCGTTTTAATCTCCGGAGTAGTCAGTGTTTTCCTGGTGCCGACGGTCTATTACCTGATTCACCGGAATCAGGAAGAAGAATCGTATGGCAGTTCGGATAGGGAGGTGCGGGCATGATTGAGCGGCGTGGAATTCTCCTGTTGCTGATGTGTGCAGCGCTCGGGTCGACGGCCAATCCTCAGGGCGCGCGGGCGCAAAAGCTCGCCAACGATCCCGCGACTGTAATGCTGGCGAAGAATCTTCAAGCGCAGAGCGCCGACACATCCGCAGCAACAATATCGGCCGCGCCTTCCGATAGCGCACTGAAAGCAGCCATGAAAAATGAGCCGGCTCAGTCAATCCCTGCAGATCTGACGCTGCAGCAAGCCGAGCAGATCGCGCTCCGCAACAATCCGCACGTCCGCGTAGCCCAGTTGCTGGCGCGCGCACAGCACCAGGTGTACCGCGAAACAAGGTCGGCCTATTTGCCGCAGATCGAAGCCGGCGCGGTGGCCGCCAGGGCAGACAGCGGCAGCCGGTTCACCTTCGACGGGTTGCGGTCGGGACGACTTCTTACCCACATCGGTGGAGGGTTGGATGCCCATCAACTGATTACCGATTTCGGTCACACTGCCAACCTGATCGCCTCTTCCAAACTGCAGGAGAAGGCGCAGAACGCCAACGCGATGGCGAACCAGTTGGATGTGGTGCTCATCACCGATCAGGCATTCTACAGCGCTCTCGAAGCGCAGGCGCTGGTGCGGCTCGCGCAGCAGACCCTCGATACTCGCACCACCACCAATCGCCAGATTGAGGAATTGACAAAAAACAAATTGCGTTCCGACATCGATCTTGCGTTTTCCGAGCAGAATGTGGCCCAGGCAAACCTGCTTCTGCTGGATGCGCAGACGCAATATAACTCCGCGCTGAACGCGCTAACCTCCGTATTAGGGTTCGATCGTCCAATGCAATATCGGTTGGTGGAATCCAATGGTGGAAATATCGCGTTGCCGCCTCCCGATCAGGATGAGCTGGTCAAGACGGCTCTCAGGCAGCGGCCCGACCTTATGGCGCTCAACTACAACCAGCAGGCGGCCAAGAAGTACAGCCGCGCCGAATGGGATCAGAAGCTGCCCACGCTCAGCGCGATGGGCGTCGTCGGCGGAACCCCTGTCCGTGACGACCAATATTTCACCAGCAGCTGGTTCGGTTCCGTCGGCATGAACATTCAGGTACCGATCTTCAATGGCTTCCTGTTTTCCTCGGAGGCTGCGGCGGCCGAAGATCGCGCCCGGGCTGACAGTGAAAATGTGCGCGACCTGCGAGACCGCGTGGTCCGCGATGTCCGCGATGCGTGGATGCAGACCAACACGTCGTATCAGAAAATCGCCGTCACCGAAAAATTTCTCAATGCGGCCAATCTGGGACTGAACTTGGCGCAGGCTCGCTACAAACTTGGTCTGAGTTCTATCGTGGAGCTGAGCCAGGCGCAGTTGGCGCAGACCCAGGCGTCTATCGAAAACGTCAACGCCCGCTTTGAATACGCGCTTTCGCTGGCCGCGCTGAATTACCAGCTGGGCAATCTCCCATAACGAAATCCCGATTCATTCGGTTTAGCTCGGGGGATCTCCGCGCAACGCAGGCGAAGAGATTTCCCGCGGCCGCAACTCACTTGCGTTTCATTTCAATCCTTTCCCTATCCCATCGAAAGCGTTAGCTTTCAATCCTCAATTTCCTCGTTCTCACCCGGAATTCATCTCCCATTCACCGTGTGTTTTCAGGATGTTCATCTCGCGCTGTGAGACTACACGCAGTGCTGCCCAGGTTCTTCGTCTGAAAGCATAGCCGCGATCGACACTCGACGGACATCGCCGGAGTGTGTATCGCGTAGCGCGGATGGCGCCGCATAGAGTCTTCAAAACCATAAATGAGAGGCCGGATGAAACATCGATCGCACAAACTGAAAGCCCTGATCCTTGCGTCCTGCATGGCAGCAATGCCAATGACGGGAACGTATGTCTTCGCGCAATCGGATGCAGGCACGAGCACTACCACTGCCCATAAAAAAACCGCGCGTCGGAGAGCTGTCACGAGAAAGCCGTCCGGCGTCGAATCGCAGATTCGCGAAATGCGCCAGCAGTTCCAGCAGCAGCAGGAAGAGATCGATCAGTTGAAGCAGCAGCTGCAAAGCCGCGACCAGCAACTGCAGCAGGCCCAGGATGCGGCCCAGCAGGCGCAGCAGACCGCCGCGCAGGCGCAACAGTCGGCTGCGCAGACCACTACGCAGAACAATGCAGCGTATCAAAATCTGCAGCAGGCGGTGCAGGGCATTCAAGCCGATAGCGAACAATCGAAGCAGGCCGTTGCTATGGTGGAGCAGGACCAGAAGCAGTTGAAGAAAAAGGTTCTGCACCCGGATTCGATTTATTACAAGGGCATCACCATTTCGCCACTGGGAAGCTTCATTGAAGCCGCGACCGTCTATCGCACCGCGGCCACAGGCGGCGACATCAATACTCCGTTCACCGGCATTCCGCTCCAGTATGCCAATGGCGCCCAGATCAGCGAATTCTTCGGTTCGGCCCGTCAGTCCCGCATCGCCATCAAGGCCAGCGGCAAGCTCGACAACGCCACGCTGACCGCCTACTACGAGATGGACTGGCTGGGTACCGGCATCACCTCCAACAACAACCAATCCAACAGCTACGTCGTTCGTCAGCGCCAACTCTGGCTGCGGGCGGCAATGGACAACGGCTGGAGGATTGTGGCCGGCCAAATGTGGTCTCTGGCAACGGAAACCGCCAAAGGTATGCAGAACGGCACCGAGACGCTGCCGGGAACCATCGATCCCCAATATACCGCCGGCTTCGTATGGACGCGGCAGTACGGTTTCCGTGTCTACAAGAACATTAACGACAAGCTGTGGGTAGGCGCATCGGCGGAGAATGCCGAGATGCTGAATCCTGCCGGCACCAACCTGCCCACGAATCTGTTGTTCGGTTCGGCGGGAACCAGCGGCGGTCTGTATAACCTGGAGAACAATTACTCCTTCAACGCGGCTCCGGACTTTATCGCCAAGATCGTCGCCGAGCCCGGCTTTGGGCACTATGAAGTCTTCGGTGTTGGGCGCTTTTTCCGCGAGCGTAACTATCCTAAGGTTGGAACTCCGTTCAACGATGACACCTTCACCGGCGGCATCGGCGGCGGGCTCCGCTTGCCGACACCCACCAGCAAGATCATGGTCGGCCTGAAAGGTCTGTACGGCTACGGAGTCGGGCGTTATGGCGACTCGACCATTGCCGACGTCACCCTTCGTCCCAACGCCCAGATCGCTCCGCTGAAGGCCTTCTCCGCGCTCGCCACCCTGGAGGCGAACCCGACCAAGAACCTGAACATCTACAGCAACTACGGCGGCGATTACGTGTACCGCCGCTACTTCGGCAACATCGGCTATGGCTCGCCGCTGACCAATATGTCCGGTTGCAATGTGGAGCCGCCTCCCACCAACTCCTCCACCCCTGCCGCTCCTGCCAATTGCGGCGGCAATAACAAGGACGTCAAGGAATTCACCGTTGGTTACTGGTTCAACTTCTACAACGGATCGAAAGGAAAAGTCCGTCAGGGGATCCAGTACAGCAACTTTAATCGCGATCTGTGGTCAGGGGCCGGTGGTACCGCCAATCCCGGTGGCGGCGCAAAGGGCACCGACAACATCGTCGAAACCTCGGTCCGTTATTACCTGCCATAAACAGACAACACAATCCAAACAGAAGAGGCGTGGAGATTTCTCCACGCCTCTTCTCTTTGCCGGATGCCTTCTAGCGATATTTTCCTAGACCGGTTTTGGCTCTGTTGACAATCCTGCAATACCCCCTTGAATTGTCATCCCGAGCGGAGCGAAGCGCAGTCGAGGGACCCGCTTTTTTTTTCGCAACATAAATACTGTCATCCTGAGCGCAGCGAAGGATCTGCTTTTTGTTAGTGTTGGCAAAATCCTCAAACCTCATGAATAACGTTGCGAACTTCGGAAACAGGACGCTAGCTGATCTTCGCCAGTTGTTTCGCATACAGCGGGTTGTTCGGAAATTCCTTCGCCAGGGATGAAAGCAGCTGGCGCGCTTTCGGTTTATCCTTATCGCGGATCGCAGCCACCGCCAGCAGCAGCTTCGCCAGCGGAGCAAGATAGTGTCCCTGAGCCGCGGTCAACTCCAAATCCTGCTCGCCCAGCGTACGGTTTGTTTCTCCGCCTGCCATGTGCAGCAGCCAGCGTACAGGAGCAGGCTTCAGCCCCAGAATATAGTTCTCCATCCCCACCGCCAGATACGCATCGTAGGCGTGCGGGTCGATCTGAAGAAGTTTGTGGGCATAAACACTGCCGTTTTTTGTGAACTCGAACCCGGTCATGTCTTTGCGTTCGATCAGAGACGCGTAATCCGCGTGCAGTCCGTAGGCAAGCGTTTTGGCGAACAAGGCGGTATCGTTGCTGGGATCCTTCGCCAGAATTGCATCCGCCAGCTGATTGGCCGTGTCCAGCCGTTTATCGAATGCATCCTTTATGGCCGGGTCGGGCGTAATTTGGTGCTGCATATAACTGTCGTCACTGGTAAACAGATCCACGTCCAGCACGCCGGTGCGGTTGAACTCGGAAAACAAATAGGCTGCGGCGTCGGACACCGGTCCCATCGGGTCTTCCGGGTGCTCCGCCATGTACTTCGCAAATGTAGCGTGCGCCTCGGGAAACTGCAGGTTGTACATCTGGTGAAATCCCTCATCGAGCAAGGGCGGATGATTTATCGAATGCGTTTGGGAAAACGCCGGGAACGAAAAAGTGAGTCCCAAAATTAGAACGAGGAGAAGTCGAATTGGTCGTGTTTTCATCGTGGCTTTCGGTTGGATGCGCGGCGTCTTTAGAGGGAGGTCTTGGAGAATTCGATTCATAAAAATGGGAAGTCACTGTATTTCTAGTATTGCCCGATGCGAATTGCAAGGCATCGCAACGCGATAAAGCATAAGCCAGCCGGAAGGCGGCGCATGCGCAACAAAGACCAGGTTTGCTCCCTCGTTCCGCGCTGTCTATCATTGGCGTATGGTTCGTATCGGTCTTCCAGAGGGCATTCCCCAGGATTTACTGCGCAATTTCCCCACCGAAAATGTTGAAATTATTCGGCTTTCGGATCAACTCGACAAAGATGTCGAAGTGGAAATATGGATTCCGCCGATGTTCGGTTGGCTGGCGACGCCGATGTTTCAGCATCTTCACGGCGTGAAATTTGTGCAGTGTCTGCTGGCTGGCGTCGACTGGATTACTCCCTGGCTTCCGAAAAATATCGTGCTGTGCGATGGGCAGGGCGTACATAACATCCCGGTTGCCGAGTGGGTCATTGGCGCTATTCTGGGTAGCCTGAAGCGTTTTCCGGAATTTCGCGACAGCCAGCGCGAACAGTTCTGGGACGGCCAGGTGCTGCCGGAAAACTCCGCGTCGAATCCTCAGAGTGCCCCAGGCCAGTTGGACGCTCAGTCCCTCCCGTATCGGATCCTCGGGGATGAACTGGCCAGGAAAAAAGTATTGATCGTCGGCTACGGCGGCATTGGCGCGGAGGTCGAGCGGCTCATCCAGGCCTTCGACGTCGAAATTCTGCGCGTAGCGCGCACCGCGAAAGAGGGTGTCTCCCCGATCGGCGATCTCGAAAAAATTCTTCCCGTGGCGGACGTAGTCGTGCTGCTGGTGCCGCTCACTCCCGAGACACGTGGGCTGATGAATGCGAAAACGCTGGCGAAAATGAAGCCGGGCGCATTGCTGGTGAATGCCGCGCGCGGCCCCGTCGTCGATACCGATGCGCTGCTGGCGGAGCTGAACGCCGGGCGAATCCATGCCGTGCTCGATGTGATGGACCCCGAGCCGCTGCCGAAGGGCCATCCGCTCTGGTCGGCGCCGAACTGTTTTATCACCCCGCATGTCGCCGGTTCCGTGGCCGGCTTTATCGTCCGAGGATACAAGTTTGCCGGGGATCAGGTTCGCCGCTACATCGCCGGCGAGCCGCTAAAAAATCGCGTCAACAATGCCGGATATTGATACCCAAAAATTCGCAGCATACAGGAACACTGGGATGAAGGGGCTGTTTTAGGGCTTTGGGTAGACCCGTGCCTTCAGGCCGGGGATAAGTCATCGAAAATTTTCAAGCGCTTTAGCGCCTGAGGTTGACAATGATCGGTTTGCCAATAATCTGTGTCCGCTTCGCGAATTATCTATCCCCGGCCAGCGCCTGAGCCAGGTGAATGGCGCGGCGATCGGAAAGCTGTTCGATCTGTTCGCGGCAGCTGAAGCCATTTGTAACAATCAATGTTTCTTTTTTGGCCTCTTCTACTGCTGGCAACAGAACGCGTTCCGCAAGCTTCCGTGAAATCTCATATTTGTCCTTCTCGAATCCAAACGGGCCAGCCATGCCGCAGCAGCCGGTATCGGGCATTTCGACAGTGGCTCCCGACGCTTTCAATAGCTGGACTTCCTCCGTCATGAACGGTTTTTGATGGCAATGCCCGTGCAGCAAAATGTGTTTCCCTTGGAGAGCGGGCGCGGTATAGTGCTTCGCCTTCTTTGCCAGAAATTCGCTGAGCAGGAATGTCTGCTTGGCAAGGCGCTCGGTGCGCGGATCGTCCGCCAGCAGGTTGCGGGCCTCGTCGCGAAAAATGCTGGCGCAGCTTGGCTCCAGCACCACGATAGGAGTCTCCGCACGCAATTGCGGCGCGAGTGCATCCAGCACGCGCAGCAGATATTTCTTCGCTCGGTCGAGCATCCCGAAATCATAAAGCGGCCGGCCGCAGCACAGATGTCCTCGCGGAACTTCCACGCGAAAGCCCGCAGCGTTCAGAACCTGCCGCGCTGCATGTGCGGTCTGCGGATGAAAATAATTGTTCCACGTATCCGGCCAAAGCAGAACTGGAGATCCCGAGCTCTCCTGCTTTTTCGCCTGCGCCCGCAGGCTGCGCTGAAAGCTTTGCTGCGCAAAAGGCGGAATCGTGCGTTCAGGCGCGATGCCGATCGCCGCCTTCATCACATCGCGAATGATCGGAAGCTGCCCGGGCAAATTCGCAATGCGCGGCATGGCAGAGGCGAGATGCGCCCAGCGATCCATCATGCCGAAGGCGTAGGCATGAATCGGCCTGCGA
Organism: Acidobacteriaceae bacterium; assembly: GCA_965276585.1. Lineage (GTDB taxonomy): Bacteria > Acidobacteriota > Terriglobia > Terriglobales > Acidobacteriaceae > JAKAAZ01. The sequence continues at coordinate 527,244 of CBDIAZ010000001.1, forward strand.
TGATGTTCAAAATAATGCGACAGAAATTCAGCTTTGTATGTCGCCATGTCCACGTTGACGGGACACTCATGTTTGCAGGCTTTGCACGATAGGCACAGATCCAGCGCTTCCTTCGCCGCCTCGCTCTGCCATCCTTCCGGGCGCAGCTCGCCCTGCAGCATTTCCCATAGCAGATGCGCGCGGCCGCGCGTGGAATCCTTCTCCTCGCGCGTAGCCATGTAGCTCGGGCACATGGTTCCGGACTCTTCCTTGCGGCAGAGACCGACGCCGATGCAGCGCAGCGTCGCGGTCGACAACGATCCTCCATCTTCGGGAAATTGAAAATGCGTTTTCACTTGATTGGTTTTGTACTCAGCGCCCAGGCGAAGATTTTCCTGCGGCTGATACACGGCGATGGGATCAGCCAGCTTGCCGGGATTCATCTTGTTGCTTGGATCCCAGATCGCTTTGAACTCGCTGAATGCGCGCACCAGTTCCGGCCCATACATTTTTGGCAGCAGCGCCGCGCGTGCCTGTCCATCGCCGTGCTCCCCAGAGAGCGAGCCGCCATGCGCCAGCACGATGTCCGCAGCTTTATCAATGAAGCTGCGATATTTGTGAATGCCCGCCGCGCTTTCAAGGTCGAAGTTGAAGCGCATATGAATGCAGCCCTGGCCGAAGTGCCCATAGATCGGCGTCGAATATCCATAAAGTTCCATAGCCGCGAACAGTTCGCGCAGATAGCTCCCAAGCCGATCCACGGGAACAGCAGAATCCTCCCAGCCTTCCCACCGCAGCGGCTCGCCTGGAACAAAGGTCGTCGCGCCCAGCGCGGATTCGCGCACATGCCAGACGCGTTTGGCCTCATCTTCCGAATAGAGCCGCACCTCCGGCGCAGGAGAGATTTTTTTTGCTGCTTCCATCATCGCCTGCGCCTGGGCAACGGCTTCATCGCGAGACTCACCGCCAAATTCCACCAGCAGATAGCCGCGGCCCTCCGGCAACAGGGGGAGATCGCCGATGGCAAGATTCTTCCTGCGCATGAAGTCGACAATCAAGCCATCAAAGCCTTCCAGTCCGATGGGCTTGTATTCGAGCAGCGCAGGAACATGGTCGGCGGCGATAAACGCATCGGAAAATCCAAGGCCCACGAGCGCGCGGCAGGGCGGACTGTGCATCAGGCGCAGCGTGGCTTCCAGCACCGTGACGCAGGTTCCTTCGGTGCCGACGAGTGCCCGGGCAACATGAAAGCCATTCTCCGGCAGCAGATCATCCAGGTTGTAGCCGGAGACGCGCCGCGGAATTTTCGGAAAGCGCTGGCGAATCAGGCTGGCGTAGCGATTGCGAAGATTATTCAGGCTGGAATAAATCTCCCCGCGTCGCCCGCCGGCGCGGATGATCTCTGCCAAATCGTCTTCTCCAGTTGCGCCCACTTCGAGCACAGTGCCGTCGTACAGCAGCACGCGCATCGATTCAATATTGTCGACCGTTTTGCCGCCCATCAGCGCGTGCACGCCGCAGGAGTTGTTGCCGATCATGCCACCCAGCGTGCAGCGGTTGTGCGTTGCGGGATCAGGCGCGAAGGTCAGGTGGTGTTTTTCGGCCGCCTCGCGGACACGGTCGAGCACGATGCCCGGATGTACGCGCGCTCGCTGGCTGTCGAAGTCAAGATGCAGAATCTGATCGACATATTTCGAAAAATCCATCACCACGGCAACATTGCAGCACTGCCCGGCGAGGCTGGTCCCCCCGCCGCGCGAGAGAATCGGCGCATCGAATTTGCGGCAGGCGGCGACAATGGCTTCCACATCGGCAGTGTCGCGCGGCAACACCACGCCGATGGGAACCTGGCGATAATGGGAAGCGTCGGTCGAGTAGAGCGCGCGGCCGCCGGCGTCGAAGGAAATTTCTCCGCGGACAGATTTGCGCAGCTCCGCTTCCAGTTCTTTTTGCGCGGAAAAATTTTCGTGCGGGTGCAGCTTTTTCTGCTCTGTCAGGATGGGAAGTTGCGGCTCGCTCATTTCATTCCTTCCTTATTATGAGCTGGGTGCCCCATTCTCGCCGCGTACTTTGCGGCTAGAGTGGGAGACGACGCTAATGCATTAGCCGACTCGGATCGGTCCAGTCGTCGACCACAACGCCCATGTCTTTCAGTGCGTCGTTGGTAACGGCGACATTGCTGCCGAGTTGCCGCCGGTCCTGCGGCGTGGTCTGTTCTTCGCCCACTGCGATCACCCGGCCGTAAGGCCACGCACCGTTCGGCAGAGAAGCAAGCGCTCGCGGCAGATCCTTCGGCCGGATATTCAGGATGTGTTTGCGTGCCGCGCTCAGCCGCGTCATGCCGCCGCGATCGACCTCGCTTGAATTCTCGTCCGTCAGGTAAATGCGCACCTGGATCATGTTCGTCTCCACCGTGAGGAAAGGATTCTGCCACTGCGTCTGCTGATCGATAGTGAGATAAGTAGATTTCGATGGCAGCGGAATTTCCGCCAGCTCCTGGCGCGCGGATTGTTTCGAATTGTTCCAGGCCGCAGCGCGGGCAGACATGTTATACGGGTCGCCGTGGCCTTTGCATCCGATAAGCGAAAGCAGCGCAAGGAAAAACGTGAACGCGAAAAATTTCCGTGGAGAAGGGGACTGCATCGATTCCAGAATATCAGCGCGATGCGCACTGTTGAAGAGAACGCGAAATCCCTCCACTCCCTTCCAGGAAAGCTTTGATTAAGAGTTGTTTTGAGAGTTTTGATAGATCCCGTCTGGGTGCCCCATTCAAGCCTTCTTCTGGCTTAAGTGGGGGGAGGAAAGATATTCATCCGGGAATCCGCAGCCGGCCGCTCTGTCTTTCGCCGTTTCATCGTGAACGACGTGTCAGCACCCTTTCCATAACGGCGGCCTCTTGGCCAGGAACGCCGCCGTTCCTTCCGCTTTGTCTTCGGTGCCGCAGCTAAGCCCGAAGAGAGCGGCTTCAAGAAACAAGCCTTCTTCCAGCGGAAGATCGTAGCCGCGATCGATCGCCTCCATGCTGTAGCGCACCGCAAGCGGAGCCATGCCGGCGATGGTGCGCGCAATCGCTTCCGCCCGCGGCAACAGCTGCTCGGGCGCAACCACTTCATTCACCAGGCCAATCCGCAGAGCCTCGGCTGCAGAGATCATTTCGCCGGTCAGGATCATCTGCAGCGCCACTCCTTTACCCACCAGCCGCGCCAGCCGCTGCGTTCCGCCATATCCCGGGATCAGTCCCAGCTTCACCTCCGGCTGGCCCAGGCGTGCGCTGTCACTGGCGATGCGCAAGGTACAGGCAAGCGCCAGCTCGCAGCCGCCGCCCAGCGCAAAACCGTTAATGCAGGCAATCACCGGTTTGCCGCAGGTTTCGATGGAGCGGAAGATCGCCTGCCCGCGCAGCGCCAGATCGCGGCCATCGATGCCGTTGGCCTGGGCCAGCTCTTGAATGTCCGCGCCGGCAGCAAAAGCTTTTTCGCCCGCGCCCGTCAGCAAGGCGGCGCGAATCGATTCGTCGTCGCGAATCGCGGCAATCGCTGAATCCAGTTCTGCCAGCGTAGCAGCATTCAGCGCGTTCAAAACCTTGGGCCGGTTCAGCGTGATGAATGCAATGCCGTCGCGAACTTCATACAAAATATTTTCAAACATAATGATTGGTCCTCAATGCGGCAAACTCGTGAGTCTATCAAGTTCAGCGAGCGCCGGGCAAAGTTGGACACGCATCATACGAATGAAATTTGCAATTATTCTCAGAGAGAACCGTTGACCAAATCGATGCGTTTACTGAAGTGAAGCGCGTTTGTGAGGACCTATACTTCATTGTTCGCGCAACCATTGTTTATAAACGCATTGCCTGTTCACAATAGTTGAAAAGGATTGACGACGAGGGCAACGACTCGCCTCTAGGGCATCATTGCGGCACACTCTTGTCCAGATGATGATGTCCCATTGGCGTGATGAACTCAACTTCCGTGGCCTTCTGCTGCGAGTCGAGAACGAATGACAGTTCTTGCGGTCCATCGAGGATGAAGAACCGCGTGGGCGACTCCGGATAAAGCCGGGCAGCAGGTGATCCGGCAGGAATCTCCGCTGAAAGGTGGTCACCATCTAGAGTCACCTTGATGTAACCATAAGTTCCGACGTAATCAGGCAGAATGGAGGCCGAAACGTCTACAACCGAATGTTCAATCGACTTAAAATCGGGGAAGTCATATACGGTTCCTGCGCTGCGAATGACTTCGTCTGCCAGAGCTCCGCCTCCACCGCCGCTCGTCATCACGACGATGCCATTGCCCCGGAGATACTCGACCATGTCATCCTGGAAATAGGCTGAGCCCTCGTGCCGGATATACGGATTTTCCGGGCTGCCACCCACTTCGAAGCCAAGCCCATAGTGTCTGGGCGATTTAATATCCTTTTCGGGCGAAACCATCATCCGTATTGTTTGCTGGTGAAGCACCTTGTGCGATCTTCCGTCGTATTCTCGCTGAACTTCTAAGAGTAGTCTCGCCAAATCAGTAGCCGTGGACCAAAGCCCACCGGCAGCTAAATTCGGCTCAACAAACTTTGAAGGCGGGACGGCGAACTTTCCATCTGCTCCATACGCCGTGGCTGCATGCCCTCGCCATTCAAGCGGGAGTGGCGCGTCGAAGGTGCTGTGCTTCATCCCTATCGGATTTAGCACGGTTCGTTTCATGTATTCAGCGAACGACTCGCCCGTTACATCCTCGATTAGCAGGGAGAGTACGAGATACCCACCGTTGGAGTAGGCAAATTTCGTGCCTGGGATAGCCTCGACCCGCACTGGCGGCGTCCTCGCAGGTTTCTGGCCCTCCAGAAGCTGAAGCAGTGTGGGTATCGGGGTGCTTGGGTCATAAATTTCGCCGTTATGTGTCCCAATACCCGAGGTGTGGTTCAGAAGTTCACGAACCGTGACCTTCTGCTTTGCGGTGAACCCATTATCCGGAACCTTCCATCGTTTCAGGTATTGATTGACGTTCGTATCCAGATCGATTTTGCCCTCTTCCGCAAGCTTGAGGACGCCAAGGGCCGTAACGGGCTTCGAAATGGAGGCCGCTCCGAACAGAGTCTCCGTCGATACCGGTGCGCCTTGTATGGAGGAAACGCCATAGGCTTGCGCCCAATCAATCGCGCCATTTCGAATGGTTGCGATACTGACCGCAGGAACGCCGAGCGCCTTCATCTGTGAGACCAGATTCATTTCGTCATTCATGCCATTTCGAATGACGACGTAACGCGAGAGGTGATTCTGCACGGCCTGCCTACGCTGCTGAGCAGATTGAACCGTTTGCCCGAGGACCGGGAGCGCCAACAGAGCGCAGAGAGAGATGGATAAGTACGCGTTAGCCAGATTTCTGCCCCCCAGGACATTCATCGCAGACTAATAACCCTCGCTTGAGTTCGTCACCACAGTAAGCAAAATTCTGCCCACTTCAACCAGACCATCATAATCAAGCAGAGAGGGAGTCGACCATCCGGCATGTATCAAACTCGTGTATATCCGAGATCGGCCGCGAAAAGGACGAGGCCACGGGATTGGGGCCAGGATCAACTCACAGCTCGTGCCTAATCGCAGAGTCATTGATCGAGGAACTGATTAGTACCCACAAGTCGCATTATAGGAAGCCAGTGGGTCGACGATAATAGGACAAATCACTCGTTGAGAATCGTTGCGCCGCTTCAGCGCGCAGCAGTCGGCCAAAATTTCCCAATATCATGGCGTTGTACCATCGAACTATGATCAAGGGACTTACAGTCGTTCGCGCAGTTCGCACTGCCGCCGATTTCGACATGCTGGCCAGCCTGTTTGCCACGCTTGGGTTGGAGCCGGGGAAAGGCTGGGCGGATGACTACAGCCGCGGCGCCCCCTTTCTGGCTCCCATAGGCAGTTTGGAATTTGTCGATGGAAAAATGCCGGCGGCTCCGGAAATTTTGATCGAAGTTACCGGCCTGGACAGTGTGCGCGAAATTGCCGTGCGTTGGGCAGCGCAGGCTGGCGTGTCGGAGAAGACGATTGCGCCGGTCGAGGCAACCCATTGGAATTCGCGCGTGTTTACGCTGGAACCTGTGCCGGGCATCGTGGTCGGCTTCTGGGAATCGAACGATCCGCACCACGGAAAGCCGGTTGCGATCGAAGGCGATCTGAGCGCGGTCGGAATGCGCTTCGGCATTATCGTAGCGCGCTGGAATGCGGTCATCACCGACCGTCTGCTGCAGGGAGCGCTGGATGCATTGCTGCGCAGCGGCGCGAAAAAAGAAGATGTAAAAATTGTCCGCGTCCCGGGCGCGTGGGAGATTCCGGCGGCGGCGCGGTTGCTGGCGGAAAGCGGACAGGTGGATGCAGTCGTCACCCTGGGTGTTTTGTTGCGCGGTGAGACGGCGCATTATGAAGCCATCTACAACGAAGTTTCGCGCGGCATCGGCCAGTCGCAGCAGGAGACGGGCGTGCCGCACTCCTTTGGCGTGCTCACCTGCGAGACATTGGAGCAGGCGCTCGACCGTGCCGGCTTGAAGATGGGCAATAAAGGTTTTGAGGCTGCGCTGGCAGCCATCGAAATGGTCGACGTAAAACGCAAAATTGCAACCGCAACAGGTACAAATACCGCGGCGGACAGGTAGATTATGGGCAAACGCCGCAAATCGCGAGAGCTCGCGATGCAGATGTTGTTCCAGTCCGATCTCGGCCGGCAAAATGCCGAGGAAGTGCAGAAGACGTTCTGGCCGGCGCGGGAAAAAATCGATCCCGGTACGCAGGGGTTTGCCGAAGATATTTTTCGCGTAGCCGTGGCGCGACAGGAAGAGATTGACGGCTATATCGAAAAGGCCAGCCAGCATTGGCGCATCGAGCGCATGGCTGCGGTCGACCGCAATCTGCTGCGCGCGTCGGTCGCGGAGATGCTGGCATATCCGGCGACGCCTTTGCCGGTGATCATCAATGAGGCCCTCGAAATTGCGCGGCTCTATTCCGCTCCCGAATCGGTGAATTTTCTAAATGGAATTCTGGATGCAATCGCCAGGGCCTTGCCGCGCACAGCCAAGCAGCTCGCGCCGCGACCGCAAAAAGAGCCGCAAAGCTAGACTGTCATCCTGACCCTCGGATTCGCGCCTAGCCAACGTCCGGAAGTGGGCGAAGAACGGGAGAAACAGCACTTTTTCTGGTGCAAACAGATCCAAAATCAATATAGTAAAAATTACTATATTTGTGCAGAAATTATGCAGAAAAACAGCGCTTTTTCCTTCAAAAATACAAAAATAGAAATCTCTATCCTGCATGGAATCAATGATTTGCAATTGAGCATTATCGAAGAAAACACCGGCATTGCAGGCAATTCCCGGTTACATCCGATGTTCTGGAAAAACAGCCTGTTTTTGACCGGCCCTGAACCGCTCAGAAAAAGCGCCGCCAAATCGCTTTTATTTGCAGTTTCGCAACTCTCTCGATCCACACTAGATAGTCGAGGTTTGGCATTCCCCTTCAATTTGCTTTAGTGTTCCACGTGGAACATTTCGCCTGATTACCGCCACGCCGCAATCCTTATTTTCCCTAAATGCCGAAATCAGCACCAAAAACCTATTTTTCTCACCCAAAAAATCCAAAATCGCGCTAATTCGTCCTGCCTGAACCGGTTGTTGTGCCGACACCCTGCGATGGCCGCGGCCTGCTGGCGAGGAACAGTGCCGGTACGGTCTGGCCGATGTTGCAATTCAAAAATGAATTGCTGTCTGTGGTCGTCGTCGTTCCGCAGGTCAGCCCGGGATTGATCTGCTGCGTATCCGTCAACGGGCTGGTGGTGCTGATGAAATGCACCAGATCGTCGCCGCTGGTGGAAACGTAGAACGTATTCGTATCGGGGCTGAAGACGCCTGCGAGCGGAACTGCCGGGGCCGGAGCGCCAGGGGAAGTTTTCAGCGGGACATAGCTTAAGCTCTGGCCGCCTGGCGGTGCTTGCCCGGCTGGGCAACTCGCCGGGGGGACCTCCTGCGAGGCAGTGCACGGAACTTGGTAGGCGGGCAGGCCGCCATTGGTAGCGGGCGGCGTGGTGGTCGGAAAGAAGGTTACAAACGCCAACTGAGAGTTTGGCGAAGCGAGAACCTGATTGATGGAAGTTCCCGTGGGCACAGTCAGGGCAGTCTGGTTCGAGCTGCTGGTGAAGGTCAGCGGGCCGTTCACCGGACACATGCCGGTTGGAATCGTCGGTTCAATGTCCGTGAATTCGCCGGCTTTGGACGCTCCTAGAACGTGATAGCCGTCGGTCGTCGCAGTGAGTTGATCGGTTCCTACTCCGGCCAGCGTTTCAGCAAGCGGGTAATAGGCGGTCGGATTCGTCGCCGAATTCGGATTCACCCCGATAGGGCCGCTCGGGGGTGGGCCGGGCGTCTGCGCCCCGTTATTGTTCGGTCCGGTAGCGCAATAGCCAAAGGCATCGGTCGTCGAGCCGCCGGTAAACGCGCCTACTCCGGGAATGGTGACGGCAACGCCGGTCGAGTCGGCAGCGGGACAGTTTCCGCTTACACCGTTGTCGAGACAGGTGTGCCAGCCGGTGAACGTGGAATAGGTATACAGAACGTTCGAGCCATTCGCGCCCGGGCCGACGATGTACACCGTCTGGCTGTCCTGGGTAAAGGAAGCCGAGTAGGGCGGGTTGACTTCAACGGAGGGATCGAGCGGCTCGTTGTTCGAATCGCAGGCAATTGCCGGTCCGGGCGCGCCGAAGGAGAACTCCGTGGCAGTTTGTTTGCCCACCGGGGGGGTATAGAGATAGAAAAGCTGCCGGCATGGATCGTGAATCACGACCAGACTGTCGTTTGGAGCCACCGCCAGCACGGTTCCGGGAACGCCTGGAGCCTCTGTGGTCAGCGTCGCCGACGCCGTGGTGGAAATGGCGACCATCATGTTTTCATGGGTGCTTCCGAAGAACAGATAGTTCCCCAACTCATCCATGACCATTGAATTTGGCTGATAGGGCAGACGGGTGGGCGTGCCGACGGTTCCAGTCTGAAAGTCGATCGGCACAAAATTGTAGGACTGCGGACTGGCCATATACAGAATGTTCGAACTGGGTCCGGGCGTATGCACGTCGACCGTGTTGCTGGTGACAGGTGAGCCGACGCTGAGATTGCCGATCTGGTCCTGTGGCGAGGGGTTGCAGATACTGGGCAGACATTGCGCAGTGATGGCTGCATCGCTGGGGTACGCAGGGGTCACTGCGCCGGCGCTGCTGACTGGAATATTGATCGGGTCGTTCGAGGTATAGGTCAGCGCCAATCCCGTGATGGGATTGTTTTGCGTGTCGAGCACGGTTGCCGTGAGCGGCTGGGTGTTGTTGGGGTTGACGGTGACGCTGGTCTGGCCGGTGGTGCCGACCTGGAGCTGGATGCTTTTCGGCGGGCAGGTGAAGAAATATCCGGCGGTGCTGGTCGCCTGGGCGACGGTTGCGGAAACGACAGTAGCGCCGGGCTGTAGAGCGGTGGCGACGCCGGTCTGATTGAAGCTGACGATACTGGCATTTTGCGGGACATACGTCAGGTGGCCGGCAACGCTGGTAATGTCATTCGTCCCTCCGGCAGTGCAGGAGCTGCCGCCCGTGCAGACAGTTGCGACGATCGCAGATTGCTGGTTCTGACTGACGCAGCCTGTCGCCGTAGTTCCGCTGCCGCTGAGCACGACGCTGGTTACCGCAGGATGTGTGTAGACGGGCACAGGATTGCTGGTCGCATTTCCGCCGCTGGCGGTGATGTACGCGACACCGGACGTTGTGGCGGGAATGCAGGTGGTGAAGTCGGCAACGCCGTTGCCGGAATTCCGATTCCATGTTCCGCCGCATACCGCGCCGGCGGGCGACACGTCCGCCAATTGCTGGCTGGTGGTTCCGTACGTGAACGCGGTGAGGCCGGATGGGGTGCCTTTGCAGGTGAACGCCTGCGGTGAGGCGACGGGATAGACCTGCCCGTAGTTGACGGAGATGCCATAGGTCGACGGCTGCAGAGTAATCGACGCTGTAGCAGTAGTGCCTGGGCCGCTCTGATAGCCGCTACAGAAATTCTGGCCGTTATTCGGACTGAAAACGCTGCAGCCGGTAACGGAAAGACCGACGGGTAAGGAGAGAGTACAGAGAACTGCAAGAAATACGAACCGCCGCATTGAACCTCCCCGCCACCGCTTGGCACGGCTGGCGGTACCTCAAAACATTTTTGCTTCCGTTGACGCGAGTCAGATGAATTCCATTCTAGGGCCATGATGCGGCTTCGGCAAACCAGGCAGCGGGACTTGAAGCAGGGCTCGTGCTGCAGGCTACGTGCCAGCGGTGGGTTCGGCGGATGAAGAGCGTTACTGGGCAGTCGGGATCGTGATTGATCGAGCATTACAGGCCCGAACCGCCTGGCAGGCGATAGGCTCGAGGGTTTTACTGAGGCAGAATTCGACGCCGGCGAGATAGCGATTGTGGCAACTGATGGCGATCTGGTCGGCGGACATTCCAGGGTTGGCGTCGGTAAAGAGTTGCTTGATCTCCGCTGCACTTTGGCGGCTGGGCTGCGACAGGTTGACGAGCGCGGGTGGAATTTTGATCGACCGATATGCTTGCCGCACCGTGCGGAAATACTGGTTCGCCGTGAGGCCGGTGCAGGTGCCGTGCTTGGACCATTCGTGGGCGATCAGGCGCAGATCGGGCATGATGTCGAGCATGGTGGCTGGATTCGACAGGCCGGGCGAGTTCGAACATTGCGACGGCCATTGGCCGTTCGAGTATTGAGGCCACAGGCCATGGACGACGAATCCCGGGTGGGAGCCATCGCATTCCGGGCTGTTGCGATGATTATGGCAATACTCCGGCGCCCAGGAGAGGGTGAGCAGGTAATAGTCGAAGCGGCCAGTGGGTGTGGGCGTTGCCCCAGGATTGTCGGCGGCACGGGCATTGGCGATGCGCGCGTCGGCGGTTTGTTTTGCAGGCTGGCTGCCGGAATTCTGACAGCCTATAAGGATCGACAGGCTGAGAGTGTACAGCCAACATGTCCACAGTCTCTGCTTGATTCTCACTCGCCCTCTCGCGGCTTACCGGCTGCTGATCAACATTTCTCCGTCCGGAATTGCACGGCAGGTTTGATTGGCCGAGGGACGCCAGGTCGAACCGTTTGCATAGTGAACCGAATCCAGATCGACGACGCTGACGGATGTAAATTTCGGCAGGACGAGATCGATGGCGCCCTGCGATTTCGGGCCCACTTTTAATTTCAGGTCAATCGACTTCGCGATCTCTGAAGATTCCGCCGCCGCTTGTGCCAGGGAAATGCGCCCTTTGGAGTTGAGCCCGTGGACGGTGATGCGAAGATCGACAATCTCTGCAAACGTGGGATTGTCCAGGGTGAGGCGAAGATTTTGCACGGGCCCCTGCTGTCGGTTATCAGTCAGAGCCGTTGTTCCCTGGCCGATCTGCCGCTGCGCCTGCATATCCACGGGACAATTTGTGCTGGCCCGTGCCACGCTGGCAACTGCTGGCTGCGTAGAATTCCGGCCAGAATTCTGAGCCAGTAATATCATCGAACCAAGAAAGAACGCGAGCGATACTGCACCTGCATATTTCATATTCGGCTCCGATCAGGAGATAAACGCACGCACGCGATCAGCATACGCTGTGCATTTTTCTTGGGCAAACCTTCTGGCCTGCTAATGAGTGCGCCATTGAGTCGTCATTACGGCACGGTGGGATCCATGCCTCTTCGAGAAGTGAGCTTCAGTCCGATAGCATTGGTGACCGCGATTAGAGGGGACTGACGAGAATTTCTCATTTTGACAAATTGTCAGAGTCTGATATTCTTTTTAAGTTTGGCGAGAGACGGTAGTGCGCCCTGTGTGCGCCGTCTACGTCCGTTGGCAGTCGACGGCGGATTGCATTGATTCCATAGCTTCATTTATAGTCAGTACAGGATTCGATACTCGTCCTTTGCACCTGCGACACCGGCCACCCTGGCGGGCTATGCGGGGCAGAACAGCGAAACGGAGCGGGCAGGAATAGCCGGTCACCGTCGTTGTTTCAGTCAGACTACAGAATCTTTGGTTCAACTCCACCGACTGCGCGGATTTGTGCGTCTGTGGAGCGTCAGTCCGCGTAACGGGCCGACGATGATTTATGTGTTTTTCGCGGTAGCAGCGGTAAAGGAGATTTGGTTTGCCTACATTCAGTCAGCTGGTAAGGAAAGGCCGGACGGCGCCGCGGTATAAGACCGCGAGCCCGGCTTTGCAGGGTTGTCCGCAGCGGCGCGGCGTTTGCACCCGCGTGTACACGCAGACCCCGAAGAAGCCGAACTCCGCATTGCGCAAGGTAGCGCGCGTCCGCCTGACGAATGGCATTGAAGTGACGACGTACATTCCCGGCATCGGCCACAACCTGCAGGAGCACTCGATTGTGCTGATCCGCGGCGGCCGTGTGAAGGATTTGCCGGGCGTGCGGTATCACGTGGTGCGCGGGACGCTGGATTCCTCGGGCGTGGCCAATCGCAAACAGAGCCGCTCTAAATATGGAGCTAAACGGGCGAAGGCCGCCGCGAAGTAAACGCTTTTGTAGCGCCAAGATTAGCAGCAGATTTTAAGAGGATTCAGGAACTATGCCGAGAAAAGGTCACATTGCGAAGCGGGAAGTGGTGCCGGACGCGATCTACAATTCCACGCTGGTCACGAAATTTGTCAATTCCATGATGTGGGACGGCAAGAAGTCGACGGCGCAGAAGATTTTTTATACCGCGATGACGAACCTCGAACAGCGTGGCGGCGATGAAGCGCTGAAGCTATTCAAGAAGGCCGTCGAGAACTGCAAGCCGCTGCTCGAAGTGAAGAGCCGGCGTGTGGGCGGCGCGAACTACCAGGTGCCGATCGAAGTGAATCCGGAACGCCGGACCTCACTGGCGATTCGCTGGCTGGTGACGTTTGGCCGGGCTCGCGGGGAAAAGGGCATGGTCGACAAGCTGACGAATGAGTTGCTGGACGCTGCCAATGGGCGCGGTGCAGCGATGAAGAAGAAGGAAGACGTTCACCGCATGGCCGAGGCCAACAAGGCGTTTGCGCACTATCGCTGGTAAAGAGCTTTTTCGTAGATATCCTTTAGTTTTTCTTTTTGGCAGATAGCTTTTAGTTTTTTAGATTGCAAAACCAACCAACTGCGGCCGCAATTCCGCGAAATGAGATTCATCGTGCCACGTCAGATACCGTTAAATCGTTGCCGCAACATCGGAATCATGGCGCACATCGACGCCGGAAAAACGACGACGACGGAGCGCATCCTTTTCTATACGGGCATTACCCATCGCATCGGCGAAGTGCATGAAGGCACGGCGACGATGGACTGGATGGAGCAGGAGCAGGAGCGCGGGATTACGATCACCTCCGCGGCAACGACCTGCTCGTGGCGCGACATTCGCATCAATATTATTGATACCCCGGGCCATGTCGATTTCACCGCTGAGGTCGAGCGCAGTCTGCGCGTGCTGGATGGCGCGGTGGCAGTGTTCGACGCGGTGCATGGCGTCGAGCCGCAGTCGGAGACAGTGTGGCGGCAGGCCGATAAATACAGTGTTCCCCGCGTCTGCTTCATTAACAAGATGGACAAGGCGGGCGCGGATTTCGAGCACGCGATTGAGACCATACGCAAGCGCCTGAATGCACGTCCGGTGGCGATCCAGATTCCGATCGGCCAGGAAGCGAAGTTCAAGGGTGTCATCGATCTTCTGGAAATGCGCGCCATCCTGTGGCACGACGAGACGATGGGCGCGAAGTACGACGTCGAAGAAATTCCCGCTGACATGCTGAAGAAGGCAGAAGCCTTTCGCATGCAGTTGATCGAATCCGTTGCCGAGACCGACGACGAGATGCTGCACAAGTTTCTCGAAGGCGAAACGCCGACCGCCGCCGAGTTGCGCGCCGGGCTGCGCCGTGCAGTGATCGGCATGCAGTTGTTCCCGGTGCTCTGTGGCAGCTCCTTCAAGAACAAGGGTGTGCAGACGCTGCTGGACGCGGTGGTGGATTACCTGCCAAGCCCGCTCGATATTCCTCCGATGGAAGGCCGGAACCCGGACAACATGGAGGAAAAAATTCTCTGCAAGCCGGAGGATAGCGCCCCCTTCGCGGCGCTCGGGTTCAAGATCATGACCGACCCGTTTGTCGGCCAGCTGATCTTCATCCGTCTCTATTCGGGCGTGTTGAAAACCGGCGATACGGTGTTGAATCCTCGCACCGGACGGACGGAGCGCATTGGGCGTCTCTTGAAGATGCACGCCAACAAGCGCGAGGAGATCAGTGAAATCTATGCCGGCGATATCTGCGCCTGCGTGGGATTGAAGACTCTGGTGACCGGCGATACCATCTGCACGGAAAAGCATCCGATTGTGCTCGAGTCGATCACATTTCCCGATCCGGTTATTTCGGTCGCAGTCGAGCCGAAGACGAAGACCGACCAGGAAAAAATGGGTATGGCGCTAGGTAAGCTGGCGCAAGAAGATCCGACCTTTAAGGTGCGGACCGATCAGGAGTCCGGCCAGACCATCATCTCCGGCATGGGCGAGCTGCACCTGGAAATTCTCGTTGACCGCATGAAGCGTGAGTACAAGGTCGAGGCCAATGTGGGCGCGCCGCAGGTGGCGTATCGCGAAACGATCCGCAAGCCCTCCGACGCCGAAGGCAAGTACATCCGCCAGACCGGCGGCTCGGGCAACTACGGACATTGCAAGATCAAGATCGAACCAAATCCTGGGCTGGGTTACGAGTTTTCGAACGACATCAAGGGCGGTACGATCCCGAAGGAATACATCAAGCCGATCGACCAGGGAATTCGCGAAGCGCTCGAAGGCGGCATTCTGGCGGGCTTCCCGCTGGTAGATATTAAGGTGTCGCTCTACGACGGCAGCTATCACGATGTGGACTCAAACGAAATGGCCTTCAAGATTGCCGGTTCGCTGGCGATTAAAGAGGCGGCCCGCAAGGCCAATCCTGTCCTGCTGGAACCGGTGATGGCGGTTGCCGTAGTGGTGCCAGAGGAATTTATGGGCACGATTATCGGCGATCTGAATTCCCGCCGCGGACGAATTGAAGATGTCGAGCACTCGGGCGGTTCGCAGGTGGTGAAGGCGAATGTGCCGTTGAAGGAAATGTTCAATTATGCGACGCACATGCGCTCCTCCACCCAGGGGCGCGCGACCTATACCATGCATTTTGCGCGGTATGAGGAAGCGCCGCGTGCGGTGTCGGACGAGATTATTGGGCGGAGCCAGAGCAAGGCATAAATTTCGCGGTAGCTGGGTTGCTGCCGGTGAAACAAACTTAGAAACTTAGAAAACGAATGGAAGGAATAGCAACCAATGGCGAAGGAAAAATTTGACCGGTCGAAGCCGCACGTAAATGTGGGAACGATAGGACACATTGATCATGGCAAGACGACGTTGACGGCGGCGATCACGAAGGTATTGTCGAAGCACAATCCGAACAACAAGTTCCGTTCCTTCGACACCATCGACAATGCGCCGGAAGAGCGGGAGCGCGGCATCACGATCGCGACCTCGCACGTGGAGTACGAGACGCCGAACCGGCACTATGCGCACGTGGATTGCCCGGGCCATGCCGATTACATCAAGAACATGATCACGGGCGCGGCGCAGATGGATGGCGCAATCCTGGTGGTTGCGGCCACCGACGGCCCCATGCCGCAGACCAAGGAGCACGTGCTGTTGGCCCGCCAGGTCGGGGTGCCGTACATCGTGGTGTTCCTGAACAAGTGCGACGCGGTTGAGGACCCGGAGCTGATCGACCTGGTGGAGATGGAAGTGCGCGAGCTGCTGAGCAAGTACCAGTTTCCGGGCGACGATGTGCCGGTGATCCGCGGCTCGGCCCTGGGAGCTCTCAACGGAGAGGCGCAGTGGGAAGCGAAGATCGACGAGCTGATGGAGGCGGTCGACAAGAGCGTGCCGCTGCCGGCGCGCGCCATCGACCAGCCGTTCCTGATGCCGATCGAGGATATCTTCTCGATCTCGGGCCGCGGCACGGTGGTCACCGGCCGTATTGAGCGCGGCAAGGTGAAGGTGGGCGAGGAGACGGAGATTGTCGGCTTCCGCGAGACCAGAAAAACCGTGGTAACCGGGGTCGAGATGTTCAAGAAGCAGCTGGACGAAGGATTGGCGGGGGACAATGCCGGGCTGCTGCTGCGCGGTATTCCCAAGGAGGATGTGGAGCGCGGGATGGTGCTGGCGAAGACCGGCTCGATTACGCCGCACACCAAGTTCAAGGCGGAGATTTACGTGTTGAGCAAGGAAGAAGGCGGGCGGCACACGCCGTTCTTCAACGGCTATCGGCCGCAGTTCTACTTCCGGACGACAGACGTGACCGGAGTGGCGAAGCTGCCGGAAGGCACGGAGATGGTGATGCCGGGAGACAATGTGGCGCTGGAGATCGAACTGATTACCCCGGTGGCCATGGAGAAGGGTCTCCGGTTCGCCATCCGCGAAGGCGGACGCACCGTCGGCGCCGGCGCTATTGCCGAGATTTTGAAGTAAATCTTTTAGCAGGAACACGAAAGAACTCCGACGCGGCTGAGTGTCGTGCCGGAGCGAAATGAAAGACGAGCTCAATTATGGTTGGACAAAGAATTCGCATTCGCCTGAAGGCGTATGACTATCGCGTGCTGGATACTTCGACCGGCGAAATTGTGGACACGGCCAAGCGTACCGGCGCGCAGGTTGCGGGACCGATTCCACTGCCGACGGTGAAGAACAAATATTGCGTGTTGCGTTCGCCGCACGTCGATAAGAAGTCGCGCGAGGCGTTTGAGATTCGCACGCACAAGCGGCTGATCGACATTCTGGAGCCGACCCAGCAGACGGTGGATGCGTTGATGCGTCTAGATTTGCCTGCGGGCGTGGACGTCGAGATCAAAGCCTTCGAGAAGTAGGACTGGCCGTCCAGGCATAACGCCCCTTCGGGGCGGAAACACACCGGCAGTGCGTCGCTGAAAGAACGCATGATGAGGGAGATAAGAATATGGCAGTTGCAGGGATTTTAGGAAAAAAGATCGGCATGACGCAGGTCTTCGATGAGAAGGGCGAAATCCACCCGATTACGGTGGTGCAGGTGGGCCCGTGCGTGATTACGCAGCTGAAGACGCAGGCGAAGGATGGCTACGATGCCGCGCAGATTGGCCTGGTCGAATTTGTGAAGAGCTCGAAGGTGAACAAGGCGATGGCCGGGCATTTCAAGAAGAGCGATGTTCCTCCTGTGCGCGTGGTGCGCGAGGTGCCGGTCGAAGGGCCCGCAGTCAACGCCGATGGCGAGTCGTCGAACGGTGTAAAGGCTGGCGATAAGGTTCTAGTCGACATCTTCGCGGATGAGAAGTTTGTCGATGTTCAGGGCACCAGCAAGGGCCGCGGATTCGCCGGTGTTGTGCGGCGGCATAATTTTGGCGGCGGACCCAAGTCCCACGGGCATATGTTCCAGGTGCAGGGCTCGATCGGTTCGTCTTCATTTCCTTCGCGCGTATTCAAAGGGATGCGGATGCCGGGTCACTATGGCGTAGACACGGTGACGGTCCGGAATCTGCGGATTCGCGGCATCGACACGGAAGAGAATTTGTTGATGCTGGAAGGCGCGGTTCCGGGGCATAAAGAAGGTTACCTGGTGATCACCAAAGCCAAGCAGCCGCCACGCGAACGTCGTGGATTCTCTGGCGCCGGCACGGTCGATCCGTTGAAGGCTTCGAAGAAGGCTTCGGCCGGCAAGAAGAAGTAACGTCTCATCGCGGGCCTGCATGGCTGGCAGCCTGAAGCAAAGAGAGTAGAACGATGGCAAACATTGAAGTAGTCGATCTGGCGGGAAACAAGGTGGGCGTTCTGGAGCTGGCGGATGAAGTCTTCGGCCCAGCGCAGGTGAACGAGGCATTGCTGTGGGAAGCGGTGAAGCACTATCGCGCCGCGCTGCGGCAAGGCACGCACGCCACCAAGAACCGCAAGCTGGTTTCCGGTTCGGGTAAGAAGCTGTGGAAGCAGAAGGGCACGGGCCGGGCGCGTGTCGCCTCGATCCGATCGCCCCTCTGGCGGCATGGCGGCACGGTGCATGGACCGCAGCCGCGCTCCTACGACTATGCGTTTCCGCGCAAGAAGGCGCTGGGCGCACTGCGGGCCGCGATTGCCTCAAAGCTGGCGGATGGAAATCTGACGGTGGTGGAGTCGCTCGAATTGAAGGAGCCGAAGACGAAGCTCTACCGCGCGGCGCTGAATACGCTCGATGCGAAGAAGACGGCGCTGCTGATCGAGAGCGGCAGCACGCTGAGCAAGAATCTGATCCTGGGCGCGCGCAACCTGGGCAATGTCGAGCTAGTGCTGGGCAATGAGGTTCATCCTTACGACCTACTGCGATTTGAGCGAGCGATCTTCTCCCGGACTGCGATCATGCAGCTCGAGGAATCGCTGAAAAAGACAATCTCCCGGCGCAAACTGGCCGCGGCGGAGGTGGCATAATGGCGGATTTGTATCAGGTGATTCGTCGCCCGCTGATTACGGAAAAAGCGTTGGGCGCAAAGGAAACCGAGGCGACACTGGTGTTTGAAGTGGCCACAGCGGCCACGAAAACGGAAGTGAAGCAGGCGGTTGAGACCTTGTTCAAGGTGAAGGTGCAGGCTGTGCGCACTTCCAACTTTGTCGGGAAAGAACGCAAGCGCGGACGCTTCAGCGGGTATCGCTCGGACTGGAAAAAGGCGTATGTGCGTCTCCGGCCGGGGCAGAAGATGCCGGAATACATCAACAATCTGTAAGTCGTGGATGCGGGTGGTAAGAGCTTTCGAAAACGAATTGAACGCGACGCCGAAGTTGTAGTAAAAACTGCCGGCGCGAAGAAGAGAAGAACCAATGCCGATCAAGACATACCGACCGATCACTCCGTCGCTCCGCTTCACATCTACGGTGGTCAACGACGATCTGACGACCGATCGTCCTTACAAACCGCTGCTGACGCCGCGCAAGAGAACAGGCGGACGTGGCAATGGAGGTGACCTGACGATGCGTCACCACGGCGGTGGACATAAACGGATGTTGCGCCTGATCGACTTCAAGCGCGACAAGGCTGGAGTGCCGGGCCGAGTGGCGACCATTGAATACGATCCCAACCGTTCGGCGCGAATCGCGCTGATCCACTATGCGGACGGTGAGAAGCGCTACATTCTGCAGCCGATTGGGTTGCAGGTTGGGCAGGCGATCATGAGCGGCGAAGAGGCGGATATTCTCGTCGGCAATGCGTTGCCGCTGCGCAATATCCCCGCCGGCACGACGGTGCATAACGTTGAGTTGCGTCCGGGCAAGGGAGCGCAGATGGTGCGCTCGGCAGGATCGGCGGCGCAGTTGATTGCCAAGGAAGGCGACTATGCGCTGTTGAAGCTGCCTTCCGGCGAGACGCGCAAGGTGCTGGTCGATTGCATGGCGACGATTGGGCAGGTGGGCAATACCGATCACGAAAATATTTCCGTCGGCAAAGCGGGCCGGAATCGCTGGCTGGGGATTCGCCCGGCGAATCGCGGCGTCTCGATGAACCCTGTCGATCACCCGCATGGCGGTGGCGAAGGCAAGACTTCCGGCGGTCGTCATCCGGTGACTCCGTGGGGCCAGCCGACCCGTGGATACAAGACGCGGAACAACAAGCGGACGGATGCGATGATTGTGAGCCGCCCGAAAAAGAAGTAAAGGGAATTCAGCAAAAGGTATTTGCAATTGGAACTTGTGTAACCGGAATCTGAAGGAGAAACAATGGCACGTTCGACGAAGAAGGGACCGTTCATCGACACGCATTTGATCGTGAAGATCGAAACGATGAACAAGGCAAATGACAAGAAGGTGGTCCGCACCTGGTCGCGCCGGTCCACGATTTTTCCGGAGATGGTCGGGCACACGATTGCGGTGCACAACGGCAGGAAGTTCATCCCGGTATATGTGACCGAAAACATGGTGGGCCACAAGCTGGGAGAATTTGCCGCGACGCGTACCTTTAAGGGTCACTCCGCCAAGGCCGAAGCGACCACCAAGCCGCGGTAAGAGCGGGAAAGGCGTAACGCACGATGCAATACGAGGGACAGGAATTCAGGGCGGAAGCGAAGTTTCAGCGCGTTTCACCGCAAAAGGCCAAGCTGGTGCTGGATCTGATCAAGGGCCGGCGCGTCGAGGATGCGCTGCAGACGGTTGCTTTCACCAAGAAACGGGTTGCGCCGCTGGTGGAAAAGGTTCTTCGTTCTGCACTCGAAAACGCGAACTATCTGAGCGAGGAGCGCGGGCTCGATCTCGACGTCGACAACCTGTATGTCAAGACGGCGGTGGCGAATGAAGGTCCGCGGCTGAAGCGGATTCGTCCGGCGCCGATGGGTCGGGCCTTCCGGTATCAGCGCCGTATTTCGATGATTCTGATTACGGTTGCGGAGAAGAAGCGGCCGGAACTGGCGCGGACGATCGAAGCTGAGGCGGAGACCGGAAACAAGACCAGGCGCAAGCCCGCCGCGAAATCGGCGGCTAAGAAGTCGCAGCCGTCCAAGGGTAAAGCGGGCGCAGCGAAAACCACGGCGGCCAAGAAGAAAACGGCCGTCAAAAAGACGGCAAAGTAGGGAACGGGAAGGATCACCATGGGTCAGAAAGTCCACCCTTACGGGTTTCGGCTGGGTATCAACAAGCCTTGGAAGTCGCGCTGGTTCGTCGATCGGGGATATGATCGCCTGCTGGTCGAAGACGTGCAGCTGCGGCGCGAGCTGAAAGACAAGCTGAAGTCCGCTGGCGTCAGTTCCATTGAGATTGAGCGTCCGGGCAACAAGCTGCGGATCATCATTCGCACGGCGCGTCCGGGCATCATCATCGGGCGCAAGGGCGCGGAGATCGAGAAGCTGAAGGCAGATTTGCAGAAGCGGTCGAACCGAGAAGTGTTCGTCGACATTCTGGAAGTCAACAAGCCGGAGCTGGATGCGCAGCTGGTGGCAGAGAACATTGCGCTGCAGCTTGAAAAGCGAGTCAGCTTCCGCCGCGCCATGCGCAAGTCGGTCGACTCGGCGCTGCGTTTCGGCTGCCGCGGGATCAAGGTGCGGGTGGGCGGACGATTGAATGGCGCGGAGATTGCGCGCTCAGAATGGTATTTGCAGGGCCGTCTGCCGTTGCATACGCTGCGGGCTGACATTGACTATGGGTTTGCCGAAGCGCACACGACCTACGGAATTATCGGAGTCAAGGCGTGGGTGTATCGCGGCGATATCTACCAACAGAAAAAGCGCGAGCCGCAGGTGGGTACGAGCATTTTCTAGCAACATATTCCGGTTAAGCCGGGGCGATTTGGGTTTGAGGTTTAGGGGATTTCGTTATGTTGATGCCGAAGAAGGTGAAGTTTCGCAAGCAGCAGAAGGGCCGGAACCGCGGCAAGGCCTGGCGAGGATCGGAACTGGCGTTTGGGGACTTCGGATTGAAGACTCTCGAGCACGCACACATTACCGACCGGCAGATTGAGGCCAGCCGCGTGGCGATGACGCGTTTTATCAAGCGCGGCGGCAAGATCTGGCTGCGACTGTTTCCGGACAAGCCGATTACCAAGAAGCCGGCCGAAGTTCGTATGGGATCCGGCAAGGGGCCGCTCGATCACTGGGTTGCCGTGGTTCGTCCAGGCAAGGTGCTGTTCGAGATGGAAGGCGTAAGCCGCGAAGTGGCGCAGGAAGCGATGCGTTTGGCTTCCCACAAGCTGCCGGTGAAAACTTTGTTTGTAGCTCGACATGATGCCGTGGCTGCGGTGGTTCAGAAGTAAAGACAAACTGCCAGAAGTGGCAAGGTTCAGAAGGAACGTAGTCCGGAAAACAAAGGGATTGAACGATGGAAATGGATAAGATCTTGAACCTGGACAAGGAAGAGCTTGCTCTTCAGGCGCACCAGGCCGCTGAGCAGATCTTTCGTCTGCGCTTCCAGTTGCGCATGGGCCAGAACGAAGGTGTGAAGAAGCTGCGCGAATTGAAGAAAGATATCGCCCGGATCAAGACAGTCGAGCGGCAGCGGGAGTTGGGCATTGTGACCACTGCGCATCCGAGCGAGCCGAAGCCCAAGCGGGCGACGAAGAAAACAGCCAAGTCGAAAACCAAGGCCGCCAAGGGCAAAAGCGTAAAGGCAAAGAAGACGTCGAAGGCGGCGTCGAAGAAGACCTCCAAGGCCGGCGGCAAGGCAAAGGCAAGCAAAACCGCAGTAAAGTCCGCCAAGCGTGGTAAGGCGAATGCGAAGAAGGGCGGCAGTTAAGCAATGACAGACTCAAAGAAAACAAAAAAAGAGATGACAACGCCGGTAGCAGGCGCTCCGGACGCTTCGCGGCGCAACGAGAAAGTAGGCGAGGTGGTTTCGACCAAGATGCAGAAGACTATTGTGGTCGCGGTCGAGATGCGCAAGGCGCACCCGAAGTATTTTCGGACGATGCGCACGACCAAGAAGTTCTATGCGCATGACGAGCACAAGACGGCCCACGTGGGCGATGTGGTGCGGATTCGCGAGACCCGTCCCCTTAGCAAGCTGAAGCGCTGGCAGCTGGAAGAGATTGTGCGCCGCTCGAACCTGGCGCAAGTGGAAGAAGTGGCGCCACAGACTGTCTAGTTTTTCGAGATATGGCTGACTCCCGCCCTTCGCAAGAAACGGAAGGTACTGGGCGTCCTAAATGATTCGCAAGTGCAGGAAGTTTTAGGAGACGAATATGGCCGTACAGATGAGAACGATGTTGGCGGTCGCCGACAATTCCGGGGCGCGCAAGCTGCAGGTGATTCTGCCGCTAGGTGGATCGACCGGGCGCAAGGCCGGCCTGGGCGATGTCGTTACGGCGGCGGTGAAAGAAGCCTCGCCGGACGGCCAGGTGAAGAAGGGCAAAGTAGTCAAAGCAGTAATCGTGCGGACGCGGAAGGAATATCGCCGCCGCGATGGGACGTATATCCGCTTCGACCAAAACGCAGCCGTGCTGATCAATGAAACTGGCGAGCCAGTGGGGACGCGCGTATTCGGCCCGGTTGCCCGTGAGCTGCGTGAGAAAAAGTTTTTGAAGATTGTTTCGCTGGCTCCTGAAGTTCTGTAGGGCATCAGCCAGGAAATAAATAGGAAGCGAGAAAAGTGAATGTCGGGATTGAAGATTCGCCGCAACGATAAGGTCCAGGTCATCGCAGGCAAGGACAAGGGCAAGACGGGACGTGTGCTGCGCGTGATGCAGGATGAGAACCGCCTGCTGGTCGAGCACGTAATGATGGTCAAAAAGACGGTGAAGCCGAATCCCCAGCGCAATATCAAGGGCGGAATCGCCGAGCAGGAAAATCCGATTCACGCCTCGAACGTAATGCTGGTCTGCGGCAATTGCGGTCCGGTGCGTGTGGGTTTCAAGTTTGAAGGCGACACCAAGGTTCGAGTGTGTCGCAAATGCGGGCAAACGCTCGAAGGCAAAAAGTAGTACCCAACAATCGTCGTCACGCAACGGTATACGGAGATACGCCAACCCGGGACCGTGAAGCACTTTGAAGGCAGGATGGACGGAATATGGCAGCGAGATTGAAAGAGAAGTACACGAAGGAAATCAAGCCGGCGCTCTTGAAAGAGCTGGGTCTGAAAAACACGATGGCTGTGCCGCGTCTGGAAAAGATCGTCTTGAATATGGGATTGGGCGAAGCGACGCAGAACGTGAAGGTGATGGATCCGCTGATGACGGACCTCGGCCTGATCACCGGCCAGAAGCCGGTGGTTACGCGGGCGAAGAAATCGATTGCCGCGTTCAAGGTGCGCGAAGGCATGCCGATCGGCGCGATGGTCACGCTGCGCGGTGAGAAGATGTACGAATTCCTCGACCGGCTGATTTCGATGGCGCTGCCGCGTGTGCGCGACTTTAAAGGCGTATCGACCAAGAGCTTCGATGGCCGTGGGAATTACACGCTCGGCGTGCGCGATCAGCTGATCTTTACGGAGATCGATTATTCGCGCGTGGACAAGTTGAAGGGCATGAACGTCACCATTGTGACGACGGCCAAAGACGATCAGCAGGCTCGGGCGCTGCTGCAACATTTCGGTATGCCGTTCCGGCAGACCGCCTGAGTAGGGCGAGAGGACAAGAGAAGAATCGATGGCGACTACTGCAAAACGAGTGAAGGACAAGCGCAAGCCAAAGTTTTCATCGCGGCAGCATAACCGTTGCAACCTGTGCGGGCGGCCGAGGGCGTTTCTGCGGAAGTTCGGCATCTGCCGGCTCTGTTTCCGTAGCCTGGCATTGAAGGGTGAAATTCCAGGGGTTGTGAAGTCCTCCTGGTAGTTCCGCAGTTGGCATGGCATAGGAAAATTTCAAAGCGCTTTTGGAATAGAAGCGCAGGTACATTCCCGCAGGTTCTCGCTTGTTCAGGAGCGAACGGGGAATGAAGGAGAATCGATGAGTGTAAGCGATCCAGTATCCGATCTGTTGGCCCGGTTGCGCAATGCAATTCATTCGCGGCATGCGAAGCTCGATGTGCCGGCTTCAAAGTTGAAGCTGGAGATTGCCCGTATTCTGAAGGAAGAGGGCTACATCAGCAATTACAAGGCGACCGAAGAAAACAGCAAGCGGTTTCTGCGGGTGTATTTGAAATACGACACCAACAACCAGGCAGCCATCCGTGGGCTGGCGCGCGTGTCGCACCCAGGCTGCCGCGTGTACGTGCATCGCGATGAGATTCGCCGTGTGCAGGGTGGATTGGGCATTAGCATTATTACCACGCCGAAGGGTGTAATGACGGGTCGTCAGGCGCGCCGAGAGGGCGTGGGTGGCGAGCTGTTGTGCGAAGTCTGGTAAGAGTTTCAAGCGGAATGGAATGGCTGCAGTGGAACGCCTCTCGATGAGGGAACGCGGGACTCGCAAGCCGGTAGAAAGAGAATTTCGATGTCACGTATTGGAAAACAGCCGATTCCCTTGGCCAAGGGTGTCAAGTATACCGTCCAGGGAAATACGGTCGTTGTGGAAGGCCCCAAGGGCAAGGTGGAGCAGCCGATTCCCGGTGGCCTGACGTTTGAAGAGAAAGACGGTCATCTGCACGTGTTCCGCAAGGACGATTCGCAGGCGGCGATTCATGGCCTGACGCGCGCTTTGGTATCGAATGCGGTTCGCGGCGTCACCACCGGATGGACGCGCGATCTGGACATTGTCGGCATCGGATATCGCGCCGAATTGAAGGGCAAGAATACCGTTGTTTTCACGCTCGGCTATTCGCATCCGATTGAGTTTCCGCTGCCGACCGGCATCAGCGTTACGATCGACCCGAAGCAGACGCGGCTGAGTATCAGCGGTATCGACCGGCAAAAAGTTGGGCAGATTGCCGCGGATATGCGTTCGCTGCGCAAGCCCGATCCGTACAAGAACAAGGGTGTCCGCTATTCCGACGAGAAGCTGAAGAAGAAGGCTGGCAAGACGGGCACGAAGTAGTATTTTCGCTGGCCGCTTGAAACAAACCGAACGGGGATGCAGGGCGTCTCCGCTTTTAGGAAGGAAACTGTTTATGATTCCGCAGATTTTACGAAACAACAATCGCCAGCGTGTCCATGACCGGATTCGCCGCAAGATGCAGGGGACGGCGGAGCGTCCGCGGTTGAACGTATATCGCTCGCTGAACCAGATCTACACGCAGCTGATCGACGACGCGACGGGCACGACGCTGGTCTCTGCCTCGAGCGTAAGCGCCAAATTGAAGACCGGCGGCAATGTTGCCGCGGCCAAAGAAGTCGGTAAGCTGATCGCGGAAAAGGCGCAGGAGAAGGGTATTAAGAAGGTCGTGTTCGATCGCGGCGGATATCTCTATCACGGACGCATTAAGGCGCTGGCGAATGCCGCACGTGAAGCGGGCTTAGATTTCTAAAGTTTGAACAGCTGGGTTGAACAGGCTCGTGATGAGCCTGAAAGGAAAACGGACAGCAATGGCAATTATCAAGAAGAAGCTCGAAGCCGGACAGTATAACCTGAAGGACCAGGTGGTCTCGATCAACCGTGTGACCAAGGTCGTCAAGGGCGGCAAGAATATGTCGTTCGCGGCGCTGGTCGTCGTCGGCGATGCCTCGGCCGGCGTGGTCGGTTTCGGTTCCGGAAAGGCCAAGGAAGTTCCGCAGGCGATCCGCAAGGGAATTGAAGCGGCAAAGAAGCATCTGGTGCGCGTGAATATGACGGAGACCACGATTCCTCATCAAGTACTGGGGCGTTTCGGTTCCGGCAATGTGCTGCTGAAGCCGGCTCCGGAAGGAACGGGCGTGATCGCCGGCGGTGCGGTGCGGGCGATTATGACTTCTGTGGGAATTCAGAACGTTCTGACCAAGAGCCTAGGGTCGGCCAATCCGCATAATGTGGTGCGGGCGACCTTCGATGCTCTGGCGCAGTTGCGCGACAAGCGGGAAGTGGCTGCCCTGCGCGGCAAGCCGGTAGAGGAGCTGTAGTCATGGCAGAGAAAAATACATCGGCCAAAATTCGGATTGAATATTACAAATCTGCGATCTGCACGCCGGAGAAGCACAAGCGCGTGGTGAAGGGGCTTGGATTTACCCGCCTGCGTCAAGTGGTGGAGCGCGAGGACACGGCTTCGGTGCGCGGCATGGTGAAGGCGATTCCTCATCTGGTTCGAATTGTCGAATAGGATTGTTGGAGCGAAAGAAAGATTCAGGTAAGCTTGGCGCACCTGGGGAATTTGGCGAACAATCGCCGCACGGATACTGAGGATAGCAATGAAGAATCTGTCGAATTTACGAGCACCCAAAAATGCGAACTCCAACAAGAAGCGGGTTGGACGCGGCATGGGTTCGGGGATGGGTAAGACCTCGACCCGCGGTCATAAGGGGCAGGGATCGCGTTCCGGTTCGAGCCTGATGCGCGGGTTTGAAGGCGGCCAGATGCCGCTGCACCGCCGTCTTCCGAAGCGCGGCTTCACCAATATTTTCCGCACGGAGTACACCGTGTTGAACCTGGACCGGATTGCCGCAGCGGGCGAAGGCGAACTGACCTTTGAAAAGATGGTTGAATCGAAGCTGGTGCGCAAGAAAAGCGCACTTGTGAAGGTGCTTGGCGTCGGCGAGCTGACGGTTGCAGTAACCGTGCATGCGCACAAGTTCTCGAAGGCAGCGCAGGAAAAGATCGAGAAGGCCGGCGGCAAGGCAGTTCTGATCGGCGCGTAGGCTGCTGGATAAGTTCGCGGGGCAAAGCTGGGTGGCCAAGCTGAATAGGCAGGGCCTGGCGAGAGGGTAGCAGGAGTTTCATGCTGGAAAAATTCGCGAATATCTTTCGTATTCCGGACTTGCGCAAGCGGGTGCTGTTCACGCTCTTTATTCTGGCCATTTACCGGCTGGGGTCGCATATTCCCACGCCTGGAGTCAATACCAAGCTGCTGGAGCAATTTTTCAACCAGAACAGCGGCAGCTCGCTTGGACTGATCGACATGTTCAGCGGCGGCAACCTGCGCCGCCTGACTGTGTTCGCGCTCGGCATCATGCCCTACATCACGGCCGCCATTATTTTTGAGCTGCTGACGGTGGTCTATGAGCCGTTGGCCCGTCTGCAAAAAGAAGGCGACATGGGCCGTAAGAAGATCACCCAGTGGACGCGCTACATGACGGTCGCGCTGGGCGTGGTGCAGTCCTTCGCCATTGCGCTGACACTGGTGCATGGCTCCGGTAGCGTGCCGTACGTCACCAATCCCGGGCCAGGTTTTGTGTTGATGACTGTGCTTACCTTGACCGCGGGTGCAACGTTTGTGATGTGGCTGGGCGAGCAGATTACGGAACGCGGCATCGGCGAGGGAATGAGTCTGCTGATCTTTGCCGGCATTGTTGTCGGTATCCCTGCAGGCATCTCGGATTTGTATCAGAAGGTTCACACACAGGCATGGGGCGGATTTACGATTCCGGCGGTACTGATCCTGCTGGCTGTCATGCTCATCGTCGTCGCGTTTATCGTGTTTGTGGAACGCAGCGAGCGACGCATTCCGGTGCAGTATGCGAAGCGGATCGTGGGGCGACGCCTGATGGGCGGACAGTCGACACATCTTCCGCTGCGCGTGAACGCCGGCGGTGTGATGCCGGTGATCTTCGCAGCTTCGATTCTGTCGGCACCGTTGCTATTTCAGAATGTGGCGTTCTTCCATGACAGCAAGTTCTTTCGGCCGATCTTCGATGCGTTGAACGTGGGTGAGCCCTGGTATGAGCTACTCTATTGCGTAGCTATTCTGTTCTTCGCCTATTTTTATATCTCGATCATTTTCCGGCCGGATGATATTGCCGACAACATGCGGAAGTACGGCGGATTCATTCCCGGTATTCGGCCCGGCAAACGCACGGCGGATTTCGTCAACGATATTCTGACGCGTATCACGCTGGTCGGCGGTCTCTACCTGATCATCGTTTCGCTGATTCCGCAATTCATGATCAGCGGTTTCCATCTGAATCATCTCTGGCTGGTGGGCGGTTTCTTCGATCGCATGCCGACTTGGGTGACCCACGGTCTGGGCGTGAACTTCTATTTTGGCGGAACTTCGCTGCTGATCGTCGTCGGCGTGGCGATGGATACCATCAACAAGGTCGAAGCGCACCTGATCATGCGGCACTACGATGGCTTTACCGGCAAAAGCGGACGCGTTCGCGGAAGGCGGTCGTGGTAGTGCCGGTGGTGGAGATGCGAGCAGGCTCTACGGCGGCAATCCACAAGGGAGTAGTTCCCGGTCCGATTTTGCTGCTGGGCGCGCCGGGCGCAGGCAAGGGAACGCAAGCCAAGATCTTGATGTCCGACTGGACGATCCCGCAGATTTCTACCGGCGACCTACTGCGCGAAATGCGCAAAGATCCGGTGAAGAGCGCGACGCCGCTGGGCAAGCAGATTCGCCAGGTGATGGATGCCGGGCAGTTGGTGTCGAACGATCTGGTGCAGGCGATGGTGCTGGAACGGCTGAAGCTGCCGGATACCGCGCGCGGATACGTTCTCGACGGCTTTCCCCGTACGCTGCCGCAGGCGCTGTGGCTGGATGAAGAGCTAAGCCGGCAGAGCGGCACGCTGCCAGTGATTGCTGTGAACGTTCAGGTTAGCTATAATAATCTTTTACGTCGTCTTACTGGCCGCCGTATCTGTCCTACCTGTGGTCGCATTTACAACATCTATTCCCATCCGCCGCAAAACGACACTGTCTGCGATGTGGACGGGACGGCGCTGGTGCAGCGTCCCGACGATTCGGAATCGGTCGCGTGTGAACGTCTGCGAATGCATGAAGCCCTGACGGCTCCCGTAGTGGCGCATTATCGGGCGCTGGGCAGGTTTGCAGAGGTCGACGGGGAGTTGCCGGTTGAAGAAGTGACCCGTGACGTGATGGACGCCATTGTGCGTCTGCGCGGTTAGTTTGGGGGTTCGTTCAAGATGGCCATCGTGATTCGCACGCCGAAAGAGATCGCCAAGATGCGGCGCAGCGGGGTGGCATTGCGCGGCGTTCTGGATGCCCTGAAAAACAGCATCGCACCGGGCATGTCGACGATGGACCTGGAAAAGCTGGCGGAGCGGAAGATCGCGGAAGCCGATGCGGTGGCGGCATTCAAGGGATATCACGATTATCCTTGCGTGCTGTGCACGTCGGTGAACAGTGAAGTAGTGCACGGAATTCCCTCCGCGAAGCGTATTTTGCGGGAGGGCGATGTTGTCTCGATCGATTGCGGGCTGATCATCGACGGCTATTACTCGGACTCCGCGATTACGTTGCCGGTGGGAAAGATTTCTGAAGCGGCACAAGCACTGCTGGATGCGACAGAACGGTCGCTCGGCGCTGCGATTGGCGCAGTCAAACCGGGAGCGACGCTGGGCGATGTTGGCGCGGCGGTGCAGGAAGTGGCGGAATCGGCGGGCTTCAGTGTGGTGCGAGAGTTTGTCGGGCACGGCATCGGTACGCAGATGCATGAAGAGCCGCAGATTCCAAATTACGGCCGGCGCGGGCAGGGAATCAAGCTGCGCGAAGGCATGGTGCTGGCGATCGAACCGATGGTGAATGCGGGCAAGCATACGGTCCGGGTGCTGGAAGATGGATGGACGGCGGTGACCGTGGACGGCAGCCTGAGTGCGCATTTTGAGCATACGGTTGCCGTGGGATTGGAAGGCGCTCAGGTCCTGACTGCCTGAATCGTTTTTGGGTAAAAAGTTTTTTTGAATGCGAAGGTCCTGCTGTTAACGGACTCTAGCTGGAGCAGCGATTGTCGAAAGAAGACGCGATAGAAGTCATGGCGACGGTGGTGGAGACGTTGCCAAACGCCATGTTCCGTGTGGAGCTGGAAAACAAGCACCAGGTGCTGGCGCATGTCTCGGGAAAGATGCGGAAGAATTTTATTCGCATTCTACCCGGCGACAAAGTGGCGGTGGAATTGAGCCCGTACGACTTGAATCGCGGGCGTATCGTGTACCGATACAGGTAGTTGGAATGCAATTTCTGTAAACAGAAAGAAGCAGGGAAGCAATGAAGGTTCGTGCATCGGTTAAGAAGATTTGTGACAAGTGCAAGGTCATCCATCGCCGCGGGGTGGTGCGGGTGATCTGCGAAAACACCAAGCACAAGCAGCGCCAGGGTTAAACCTGATCGCGCAGTGCCGGTTTCGTTCGGGCTAGTTAGCTGAAGAAAGGCTTGCGAAGAACCCGGGGCGAATGCCGTTCACAGCCACCCTGATAGACGGGCATGGCATAACCGCTTCGATGGAGATTCCATCCGGAGCACAGGACCAGCGAGGAAATTTCATGGCACGTATTGCTGGCGTCGATCTACCGCGAAACAAGCAAACGCGGATCGCGCTCACGTACATTTTTGGAATCGGCGACTCTCGTGCGCTCCGAATCCTGAAGGCGGCGGATGTCGACCCGTTCCGCAAACTTCAGGAGTTGAGCGAAGACGAAGTCAATCGCATCCGCCAGGTAATTGAAGGCGAAGGCCAGGTAGAAGGCGACCTGCGCAAAGACGTCTCCATGCACATCAAGCGGCTGATTGAAATCCAGAGCTATCGTGGACTACGGCATCGCCGCAATCTGCCGGTCCGCGGCCAGCGCACCCACACCAATGCCCGCACCCGCAAGGGGCCGCGCAAGGGCACTGTTACCGGCAAGAAGAAAGCGACCAAATAATGGCAAAAGCACAAGCGGGCGCTGCCGGCAAGGCCGCCAAAAACAAGAAATTCAAGAAGCGGGAACGGAAAAGCGTTCCCTACGGCGTGGTCTATATTCAGGCTTCTTTCAACAACACCATTGTGACCATCACCGACGGCCAGGGCAATACGGTTTCCTGGAAGAGTTCGGGCTCCCTCGGTTTTCGTGGATCGCGCAAGGGCACTCCTTTTGCGGCTCAGCAGGCAGCATCGAACGCAGCCAGCCAGGCGCGCGAGCATGGTATGCGCTCGGTCGATGTGCGGGTGAGCGGTCCGGGCTCCGGACGCGAGTCGGCGATTCGCGCGCTGGCTTCTGCGGGAATCGATGTTCGCACGATTCGCGACGTGACGCCGGTGCCGCATAACGGCTGCCGTCCTCCGAAACGCCGCCGCGTATAACTGCGCGATCTAAAAAGCGCAAATGCATGGGGTTTCCACGCATTTGCATGTAAACTATAAGACTGTGACTGTTGCTGGATTTCTGGCAGCCGCCATGATCAATATTTGCGGATCGGGACGAAGGGTTTTGTGCCTGTAAACCGATTGGCCTCTGAATCAGGAGATTTCTGTGGCACGTTATACCGGAGCTGTCTGCCGCCTTTGCCGTCGTGAAGGCATCAAGCTTTTTCTCAAAGGGCCTCGCTGTTTTTCCGACAAGTGCGCGATCGAGAAGCGCAACTTTGCCCCGGGCCAGCATGGCCGCGACCGCAAAGCGAAGATTGTCGGTTATGGTCTGCAACTGCGCGAAAAGCAGAAGGCCAAGCGTATGTACTTTACGCTGGAAAGCCAGTTCCGCGCGTACTACGAGAAGGCCAATGCGGCGCCGGGCGTGACCGGCGAACTGCTGCTGCAGCAACTTGAGCGGCGTCTGGACAGTGTTGCCTTCCGTTTGGGATTCGCGATTTCTCGTCGCCAGGCGCGCCAGATTGTTCGTCACGGACACGTTGAAGTGAACGGACGCAAGGTGAATATTCCTTCCTATCAGGTGAGCGTTGGCGATGAGATTCGCGTTCGCGAAACCAGCAAGTCGCTCCCCGTTTTCGAGGGCGCGCGCGATTACAGCGGACAAGGTGCGCAGCCGCAATGGCTGGCGATTGATCGCAACAACATGAGCGGCAAGGTGCTCTCGCTGCCGAAGCGTGAGGATGTCCACCTGCCGGTAAACGAGCAGCTCATCGTCGAACTTTACAGCAAGTAAAACATCCGGCCGCAGCGCGGATTCTGTCCAGCTGCGGCAAATCTTTAACCCCTAATTATTTCAAACCAGGAGAACTAGCCCGGCCGTCGCAGAATGCTTCGCGGCGTTGCCGAGCGGGAAGTTAAGGCGATCAAATTATGTTATGGCGTGGATTTCAAAAACCGAAACGTCTCTCCGTCGATCTGGAGACGCTCACCGAAAAATACGGCAAGTTCAGCGCGCAGCCCTTTGAACGCGGCTTCGGCACAACCGTCGGCAATGCGCTGCGACGCGTTTTATTGTCTTCGATTGAAGGCGCAGCTGTCACCGCGGTCCACATTGAAGGCGTTCTGCACGAGTTTCAGTCGATTCCCGGCGTTGTCGAAGATGCGACGGACATCATCCTGAACCTGAAGCAGGTGCCATTCAAGCTGAATGGCGAGGGTCCGAAGGCGATCTATCTTCGTGCGGACAAGCCCGGCATTGTCACCTCCGGCATGATTGAAGCCGACGGCGACGTGGACATTCTCGACAAGGACGTCTACATTGCGACCGTCAGCGAGGGTGGCAAACTGGACATGGAGATGCGCCTGAAGCGCGGCCGCAGTTACATTTCCGCCGATAAGAATTTCGACTCCGATCTCGGCATCGGTTTTATCCCGGTTGACTCCGTCCACTCGCCTGTGCGCAAGGTGAACTACGCCATTGAAGCCGCTCGTCTGGGACAGATCACCGACTATGACAAGCTGACTCTTGAAGTTTGGACCAATGGCTCTGTTCTGCCGGTCGACGCGGTCGGCCTCGCGGCCAAGCTGCTGAAAGATCACATGAGCATCTTCATCAATTTTGAAGAGGAGCTTGAAGCGGATGCTGCCGGCGGATCGCACGAGCCGCTGATCCGCAATGAGAACCTGAATCGCTCGGTCGAAGAGCTGGAGCTCTCCGTCCGCAGCTACAACTGCCTGAAGAATGCCGGAATCCAGACCATCGGAGAGCTTGTCCAGAAGACTGAAGCTGAAATGCTGAAGACGAAAAACTTCGGCCGCAAGTCTTTGAATGAGATCAAGGAAATGCTGGCGCAGATGGGCCTGTCCCTTGGCATGCGCATCGACGAAAGCGGCAACCCGGTTCCAGGACCGACCAGCATTCTGCCTGCAGCCGTACTCTCGAGCATCGGTCAACGCGACGATGATGACGAAGACGAGGACGACGAGGATTTCGATGCCGATCTTCTGGCTCCCCAGGAAGAGCCGGAAAATTTCTAACCCAAGTAGCCGTGCAAGGCTGATTAGCTTTGCGCGGCAGATTTTACGATAAAGAGAGATTCGCCATGCGTCATCGCAAAGCAGGATACAAACTCGGAAGGAATACCAGCCATCGCCGCGCCATGCTGCGCAACCTGGTGACCTCCATCATTCTTGAGGACCGCGTAGAGACCACCATCACCAAGGCCAAGGCCGCGCGCCCCCATGTCGAAAAAATGATCACATTGGGCAAACGCGGCGATCTGCATTCACGCCGTCAAGCTTTGGCGTATCTGATGACCGACGAAGCCGTTTCGCGCCTGTTTGAAACGGTTGCGCCGCGTTACGGAGACCGCGAAGGCGGCTATCTTCGCATCGTGCGCAGCGGATTTCAAAAGGGCGATGGCGCGGAGAAGGCGTTCGTCGAGATGCTGGGCGTCGAAAAGATTCTAGAGGAGAAACGCGAGAAGCGTGCCGAAGCGCGCGCAAAACGTCGCGCCGAAGTGGATAAGGCCATGTCCGAACAGGACGAGCAAGGTCCACCCAGCGATCCTGCCAAGTAGGAATTTATTCAGCACAAGAATAAGGCAGAACGGAATAACTCCGTGCTGCCTTTTTTGTTTAGGTATGAATCAGGTCAAAAGATGGGAGGACATCTCCCGAGGTTGCGATTATTGATCGAGAATCCAGTGGTCTGGAAGTAACTGGCGCAAAGTCATAATCTTTCCACCAGGTAACAGAATTCGAGTATTGACGTTCGCTTGATCGATTTGACAAATCAATTCACGACATCTACCGCAAGGTGGCAGCACCGTACCGTCCCAATCCACTGCAACAAGGGTCCGTATGTGGCTTTCCCCATTGGTGATCATGCTGGATATGGCGGCATGTTCGGCGCAGAAACCAATGCCACTAGCAGCGTCAATGCAAACACCTACGTGGAACATACCAGTTGCGGTGATTAAAGCGCAGCCAACGCCGCCGACTTCGACGGTCGGGGAGATTCGCCTTGGATTAAGCGTCGCCCTAGCCCGGGAAATAAGTTCAGCATCGGTAGGGTTCAGAAGCATGGGCCGGGATCTCCAAGTCGTCTCACTCATTTATTATGACGGAGACCCGCGAAACCACGACAAGATACGGTTACAATCTGCTTCTGATTTTGAAGATGGGAGGAATCGATCATGACAGTAAAGCCAATTCCGGATGGGTATCACAGCGTCCAGCCCTATCTGATCATCGACGGTGCGACGAAAGCAATTGAGTTTTACAAGCGGGCTTTTAGCGCGACGGAAAAATTTTGCATGAAAAATCAGAATGGCCGCGTAGGCCATGCGGAGATTCAGATCGGCAATTCGATCATCATGATGGCCGACCAGAATCCAGAGATACAAGCCTTTGCCCCCGCGCATTACGGCGGATCGTCCGTGACGCTGTTGTTCTACACGGAGGATTGCGATGTCGCGTACCACCGCGCGATTGCTGCCGGTGCAAAAAGCGTGCGTGAACCGCAGGATCAATTCTATGGAGATCGAATGTCCGGAGTGGAAGATCCCTTCGGCTACACATGGTACATCGCTACGCACATCAAGGATGTTGCGAAAGAGGAATTAGAGCAGCAACATTAAACCGCGAGCTTTTTATCCTGTCCGGAGGTTTCGAAGTATTCTTCAATTTCTTCGAGTGTTTTCCCCTTCGTCTCCGGTAGGAAAAATGTAACGGTCAATAGATACACAACGGTAAATCCGGCGAATACATAAAACATTGTGGAATATCCGTGCTTGCTAACGACGGGCAGAAAGATGCTGGCCAACACGGTTGACATCGTTTGATTGAGCACCAGCGCAATGCTCATACCATTCGAGCGAATGCGAGTCGGCATTAATTCCGAAAGGGCAATCCAGCCGCATACGCCCGGACCGACAGCGAAGAACGCCATAAAAACGTACAGCCCGATCGCTACCAGCCAGCCATGCCCGGCGTCGGGGACCTGCCCGATATAAGCCCGTTGAATTTTAAGCGGCGCGGTGCGTGCATTATCCAGGCTGGCAAACGGATTTTTGAGGAACGCCTCAAATTTGCTTGTCGGCACGCAGCTTTCCCGTGTAATGTGAACGGGCGCTGCGGCGGGATCATCAGAACGGACAAAATTCGTAGCCGCTGTAAAGCCCCCGTAGGAATAAATGATAGCTAGAGAGGCACGGTCAGGATGGATCGCGTCGCCGGAATTGTCGGCAGTGGACAGAAGCCGTCGGGCTTCCTCCTGGTTGAAATGCACCGTCAACGTCTGGTCCGGTTGAATCAGAGACTGAATCGCGCCGCTACAGTCCAGGTTAACTTTCTCCGTTTGCAGGAACAACGTGCCGACCGCGATCAACGACACAGTAATTCCCGCAGTGCCCAGGATGTATAAAAATCTGCGTCCCTTTCGGTCGACCAGAACAACAGCAATCATCGTAATGCAAAAATTAACCACGGTGAAGATGACGTAACCCCAATGCGCGGCCACATCGGAGAGCCCGCTCTGCAGCAGAATGCCAGTGTTGTAGGCAATGATGGAGTTGACGCCCGTAGCCTGGGTCAGCAGCGAAAGCACGCAAGCCAGCACGAACGGAAACGCATATTTCCGCCGCAACAATGAGTCTTTGATTTTTGCGCCTGTCGTGGAAATGGATTGCGTGCGCGCCGCCAGCGCGACCTGCTCCATCTCCTTAAGCTCGGTTTCCGCCTGCGCGGAAGTGCGGGAGCGCAGCAGCGCGCGATAGGCGCGTTCTCGATCCCCGCGCCGGAACAGCCACCGTGGAGATTCCCCCAGGAACCAGCTGCCGATAACGAACATCAAACCTGGCGGCAGCGAAACCCAGAAGATGCGCCGCCATGCTTGATTTTTGTAACTAAAGATCGTTGCCGCATCCGCTACCCGCGTAACGGCGGCGACGCGATAGCTGTAGTAGATCCCAATCACCGCTGCAGCAACGATGCCGAGCGTTAGCAGCCACTGGAAAATACCTGTTCCCTTACCGCGATTGGACGCAGGGAGGCACTCGGCCAGATACAACGGAACTACCACGCCAATCAGGCCGCCGCTGATGCCTTGAAGAAGCCGGCCGAAAAATAGCGGCCCATAGCCATGAGAAAGCGCGATGATAGGAATGCTGAGCACGAATGCGATACCGCTCAGCGTCATCAGCGGCTTGCGTCCCATCCAGTCGGCAAGCAACCCGGCAATCAAGGTGGAGATGACGCTACCCAGCAGAACCGCGGCGACGATGATCGAGAGCTGCTCCGCGTTCAGATGCGAGGTAGCCTCAAGATATGGCAGCGCGCCGCCGATGATCCCGACATCGACGCCATACAGCAGACCGCCCAACCCGGCCACTAGCAGCAGAAAATGGTTATAGTTGAGTTTTTTTTCGGCAGGGACAGAGGAAGGCATAGGCGTCCGATCAAGATGCGTAATAGGCAGTTCGAGTAGATCAGAGGATTCCTGTGAATCATATATGAAGCGAGCCACCGGCGAATACGGGTGACGGAGCTTGGCCGGAGTTTGCCGAAAGTTCGAGAAGCGAAACTTGGGGTCTTTGAATTCGCCGATTGCCGATGGGCCGCACTTGACAAGGCGCCAGCGCATCGGCTAGTCTCAATCCGAGCTATGAAAATCTGTCTCCAGAACATGTGTATGTCCATGCGAATGCCAATGTGCGTTTGCGGGCAGCTGTTTTTGGAGATGTGAAACACCCGGTAATCCTTTCCACTCCTAAGACTCAGTGACCCGCAGCGCATAGCTTGCGGGTTTTGCTTTTTATTTCGAAATTCATCGACCTTCCCACTGGAGAAAAATATGTCCGACGCCACACCGTCCTACCGCACCGCTACACTTTCCGTCCACGCCGGCCAGGTTGTCGATCCCGCCACTGGATCTCGCACCGTGCCGATTTATCAGACCACTTCCTACGTATTTGAAAACGCCGATCACGCGGCGGCGCTGTTTGGCCTGCAGCAGTTTGGCAACATCTACACCCGCCTGATGAATCCGACCACCGATGTTTTAGAGAAGCGCGTTGCGGCACTGGAAGGTGGCGCGGCAGCGCTAGCAACCGCCTCCGGCCAGGCTGCGGAGACCCTCGCCATTCTGACGCTGGCCAGCGCCGGCGATGAAATCGTCTCGACCACTTCGCTCTACGGCGGAACCTACAATCTGTTTCACTACACTTTGCCCAAGCTTGGCATCAAAGTCCGCTTTGTCGATGCGGATGATTTCGACGGACTCGCCAAAGCCATCAACGAAAAAACCAAGGCCGTCTACACGGAGTCGCTGGGCAACCCCAAGCTGGATGTTGTCGATATTGAAAAGCTGGCGTCCATCGCGCATGAACACGGGGTGCCGCTGATCGTCGATAACACCGTTCCCTCGCCTATTCTCTGTAATCCTATCCAGTGGGGTGCGGACATTGTGGTCCACTCGGCAACGAAATTTCTCGGCGGCCACGGCAACAGCATCGCCGGCATCATCGTCGACAGCGGCAAGTTCGATTGGGCCAAATCCGGACGCTTCCCGGATTTTGTTAACCCCGATCCCTCCTACCACGGCCTTTCCTACACCGGCGCCTTCGGCAATCTCGCCTTCATTTTGAAAGCCCGCGTTCAGGGCCTGCGCGATACCGGCGCATGTCTCTCTCCTTTCAACGCCTGGCTTATTCTTCAGGGGATTGAGACAGTGCATCTGCGCGTGCCGCGCCATGCGGAGAATGCACTCGCCGTGGCAAAGTTCCTCGAAAAACATCCCGCCGTCGAGTGGGTCAATTATCCCGGTCTCGCCAGCAGCAAATACAACGCCCGCGCGAAGAAGTATCTGCCCAACGGCGCCAGCTCCATCGTCACCTTCGGCATCAAGGGCGGATATGAAGCAGGCAAGAATTTCCAGGACTCGCTCCAGCTTTTCAGCCTGCTGGCGAACATTGGCGATGCCAAATCGCTGGTCATTCATCCCGCCTCAACCACGCACCAGCAGCTGAGCGAGGAAGAGCAGCTATCGACCGGGGTCAAGCCCAACCTGATTCGCCTCTCGATCGGGATTGAGGACATTGCCGACATCACTGCCGATCTCGAGAACGCGTTGACGAAAACGCACAAATCCAAACAAGAACTGGTTTCCGTATAAGGCGGTTGAACATGGCGCAACCACTGCAGCCTGACTTTGAAACGGATTTTCTGCTCGACGAAGGCGCGCCGTTTGCGCTGGAGTCGGGCAGCAGCCTGCCGAACGCTTCGTTGCGCTATGCCCTCTATGGCAAGCTCAATGAGGCGCGCGACAATGCCATCCTCGTCTGCCACGCGCTCACTGGCTCGGCGCGTGTGGCGGACTGGTGGCCCGATCTGTTTCGCGACGGCCATCCGCTCGATATTGGCAAGCATTGCGTTATCGGCATCAACGTCCTCGGCTCCTGCTACGGCTCAACCGGGCCGCAGTCGGTAAACCTCGCGACAGGAAAGCCGTACGGAGCGGACTTTCCCGTCATCAGCATCCGAGATATGGTTCGCGCACAAAAGCAGTTGATCGACCATCTCGGCATCGCGCAACTGCGCGCCGTGCTCGGCGGCTCCATCGGCGGCATGCAGGCGCTGCGCTGGGCCATCGACTATCCGGAGCGCGTGGCGGGCTGCTTCGCTGTGGGGGCGGCGCCGCTCTCTGCAATGGGCCTGGCGCTGAATCATCTGCAGCGGGAGATTATCCGGCTCGATCCCGCATGGAACGCCGGCAACTACGACACCGCACATCCACCTACGCGCGGCCTCGCGCTGGCCCGCGGACTCGCCACCTGCACGTATAAATCTCCTGCATTGTTTACCGAGCGCTTCGCTCGGAATCCAGACCGCAGCGGCGGCAATCCAGTCGAATCGCACACCGCAGTCTATGACGTGGCCGGCTATCTCGAATATCAGGGCCGCATCTTCAATGAGCGCTTCGACGCCAACAGCTATCTCGTGATCTCGCGCGCAATGGATTCCTTCGATCTCTCGCGTGGATATTTGAATGAAGCCGACGCTCTTTCACGCATTCGTGCACGTGTGCTCTTAGTAGGGATATCCTCCGATTGGCTTTTCCCTCCCGAAGATGTGCGTGCCCTGGCCGAGCGCATTCAGGACGCGAACGCGGTCTGCAACTACATCGAGCTGCATTCTGATCACGGTCACGATGCCTTCCTCGCCGAGGCCAGCAATATCCGCCCGCTTATCGAGTACATCGTGCAGAGCGGCGCTCCGCAAGCACGGGAGAAAGATTGGGTGTCCTGCCCCGCGTGACAGCCTGTTCCGTTGAAATGATTGAAATGGAGAGGCTTCATATTCGGATCGCAAGAGAAACGTGACGTATGCTGCAATGTTTCAAGCGATTGGGAGTGCGTGTTTTCGGTGACAGAGAATGTTTGGGCTGGGGTTGACATTGGCGGAACGAAAACCGCTGTGGTTCTTTCTTCCGCGCCTCCGGCGTCGCTGTCGCGAGTGGAATTTGCCACGCTGCCGGCGAAGGGTCCTGCCTATGCCATTGAAAAAATTCAGAATGCAGTCCGCGAATCGCTAAGCGTCTGCGGATTCGACTCTGCTGCGCTGACGGCCATCGGGATCAGCTGCGGCGGGCCGTTAAATCGTGTTGCGGGAATAATTCAGGCTCCGCCGAATTTGCCCACATGGGTAGATGTTCCGCTGAAAGAAATTCTGCAAAGGGAATTCGGCGTGGCTTGCAATCTCGAGAACGATGCCAATGCCGGAGCCGTCGCGGAACATCGATTCGGCGCGGGCAAGGGAACCCGGAACATGGTGTTTATGACGATGGGGACTGGCCTCGGCTCCGGAATTATTATCGAGGGCAACCTATATCGCGGCGCATCGGAGATGGGCGGGGAGATTGGACATCTTCGGCTGACGCGCTCGGGCCCCGTTGGCTATAACAAGGCCGGGTCGGCGGAAGGATGGGCCAGCGGCGGCGGAATGGCGCAGGTTGCGGTGCGCGTGTTGGCGCAATGCAAGAAACGCGGCGAGAGTACGACCCTCGCGAATAGCATAGCATTGACCGCGCGCGATATTGCCGATGCCGCCCAGCAAGGCGATGCTGTGGCGCAGCGGATCATTCGCATGACGGGCACGCGGCTTGGCGAAGTGCTTTCCATTGTGATCGATATTCTGAATCCGGAACGGATCGTGATTGGCGGCCTGGCGATGCGGTTGCGCGAAAGTCTTCTAGCGCCCGCACGAAAGGTTGTTCAGCGCGAGGCGCTTGCGCAAGCCGCTGCGGTTTGTCAGATTCTGCCTGCGGAACTCGGCGAGAACATCGGCGATATTGCGGCGCTTTGTGTGGCGCAGGGGCTCTGAGGCGATCTTCTGGACGAGAAAACCCACCTCTCATATCGAAATGCAGCTCCAGTCTTTTTGAAAGTCGAAGTCTCAAGTGATCGCGTGGCTTTTTGTTTCTTTCAACCCCGTGGCAATCGCCGCCGCCAGAAGAAATGCAATCGAGATTGAAGATAGCGCAACCACGATGCCGCTGATCTCAGAGATGGTTCCGATGATGTACGGAGCCGCTGCCCCCAGAAACCTGCCAATGTTGTAGACGATGCCCATCGCTGTTCCACGTACAGCGGTTGGAAATACTTCGCTGGCGATGATGGTGAAACCGCTGAAAAATCCTGTACCGAAAAATCCCACCACTGGGCCAAGAAAGAGCAGCGTGCGCCCTCCCGGCGCATGCGCATAGATCGGCACCAGCACGGCGGCGATCAGCAGGAAGGCGATGTAAGTTTTCTTGCGCCCAAAATAATCTGCGAGATATCCAAATGACAGATAGCCGGCGAACGTTCCCACCTGCATGAAGATGGTCCATGAAGAGGCCTCGACAACGCTCAGACCACGCCCTCCTTGTGCAACAGGAAGAGAGAGAAAACGGGGAATCCAGGTGAACAGTCCCCACCATGCGAACAGCGATGCCGCGTTCATCAGCGTCGTAATCAACGTCGCTCGGCCGAGGTTGCCGCGAAAAATGCTGCTGAGCGGCATGGTCGCGGCTTTCTGTTGCCATATCTCCGGCTCTTTGACTGCTTTGCGAATCCACAATGTGATCAGCGCCGGGAGCACGCCGACAAAGAACACCGCGCGCCAGCCGAAGTGCGGCAGCACCAGCACCGTGATGCCCGCTCCCAGCGCGTAGCCAACTGCCCAGGATGCCTGCGCAATTCCGATGGCTTTGCCGCGATGCTCATCGGGCCAGGTTTCGGCTACCAGCGCGCCGCCGGCGGCCCATTCGCCACCGATCCCCAATCCCAGTAGGAAGCGAAAAATCCCCAATTGCAGCACCGTGTGCGCCAGGCCGCAACATGCAGTGAACACGGAATAGATCAGCATGCTCGCGATCAGAGCGCGTGTGCGGCCAACCTTATCGGCAAACCAGCCGAAGAAAATTCCGCCAATGGCCGCCGAGATTAGAGATAAAGACATCAGCAAGCCAGCTGTTGCGGCGCTCATGTGCAGGTCGCGTTCGAGATCGGTCAGAACCAGCGAGAACAGCATCATGTCCATGCTGTCGAGCATCCAGCCGAGCGAGGTAGTCAGCAACGCGCGCTTCTGTTGCGTGGTTGCGCCGGTCAACCAGTCGATTCCCCGCATCCGCACTCCTCTCCACTTGCTGGATATGATCGTAGATGCGAGTGAGACTGGATGTAGACGAAATTATCTACTCTGAAATTTGTTTTCGGAACCGGCGTCCGGTTTGCAATTCCGGGCTGGTGGTGCTGGTCAGCTCCAGCAGGCTGCCCACGAAGGTGAAAGCGATCAGATGACACGTAATCGCGCCGCACATGTCGAGCAGCACATCGAAGGGTGAGCCGGTGCGCCTGGGCAGAAAACTCTGATGGAATTCATCGGCGCTGCAAAGGATGAGCGTCGACAGCAGCGCCACAGCCGCTGCTCGTAACGATGCAGTGACCGCGGAGTAGGAACGGCTCAGGCGGAAGGTCATGCGCCAGGCGCGGAAGAAGACCAGACTGACAAATCCGTAGGCGAAAAAATGGCCCGTCTTGCGGATGTCGTAGAGAAGTTTCACCCAGACGTGCGTGGAGATGGGGCCGAAGATGCTCTCCAGGAACGGACGCAGGAAGTGGCTGGTGTTGTCGGAGGAAAATGCATCCGAGGAAGAGGTAAAGATCAAGATGACGCAGATGGCCGCCGGAATCCAGGCGCTCAGCAGCACACGGCGGCGCTTACTCAACACGAGCGCCTGCGGCTATTCAACATGATAGTTGGGCGCCTCACGCGTGATGATAACGTCGTGCACGTGGCTCTCGCGCAGGCCGGCGTTGGAGATGCGGATGAAGCGCGCATTTTCCTGCAGCTCCTGAATGCTGCCGCAGCCCACATAGCCCATGCCGGATCGCAGTCCGCCCACCAGTTGATACACCATCGCTTCCAGTGGTCCGCGATAGGGAACACGGCCCTCGATGCCCTCGGGCACAAACTTTCCCAGCCGATTTTGCGAGTTGCCCTCGCGGGTTACGATGGAGCCGCTGGCCTCGCCCTGTTCGCCCAGATCGCGCGAACTCTGGAAGTAGCGCTCGCCGGAGCCCTGGGCCATGGCGGAAAGCGAACCCATGCCGCGATAGGTTTTGAAGGAGCGGCCCTGAAACAGAATCGTCTCGCCGGGACTTTCGTCCACGCCGGCGAATAGCGAGCCGATCATTACAGTGTTCGCTCCGGCGGCAATGGCCTTGGTCACATCGCCGGAATACTTGACGCCGCCGTCGGCGATGATGGGAACGCCGGCGGATTTCGCGGCGCGGTAGGCTTCGGAAATCGCCGTAATTTGCGGCATGCCTGCGCCAGTGACCATGCGGGTGGTGCAGATCGATCCTGGCCCGATGCCTACCTTGATTGCGTCCGCGCCGGCATCAATCAGGGCCTTGGCACCAGCGTAGGTAGCGACGTTGCCTGCCATCAGGTCGACTTCCGGAAAGTTTTTCTTGATGAGCCGGACCGCATCCAGCACGCGCGAGGAGTGGCCGTGGGAGGCGTCGATCGCCAGCGCATCGGCGCGATTGCGCACCATTTCTCCGGCGCGTTCGAGAAAGTCGCCCGTCGCGCCTATGGCAGCGGCTACGCGCAGACGACCCTGTGCGTCTTTTGCGGCGTTGGGGTATTTCAGCTTTTTCTGGATATCCTTGACTGTGATCAGGCCCTTGAGCTCGTACTGATCGTTAACCACCAGCAGCTTCTCTACGCGATGCTTGTGCAGGATCAGCTCTGCTTCCTGCAGCGTAGTGCCGACCGCGACGGTGATCAGGTTGTCCTTGGTCATTACTTCGCCGACGGGAATGTCGGTGCGGGTTTCAAAGCGCAGATCGCGGTTGGTGAGAATGCCGACCAGTTTTTTATTCTTGGTGACGGGAACGCCGGAAATCTTGTAGCGGCGCATGACGTCGAGGGCTTCGGAGATGAGCTGCTCGGGGGCAATGGTCACGGGATCGACGATCATACCACTTTC
The DNA here is from genome assembly GCA_965276585.1 of Acidobacteriaceae bacterium. GTDB lineage: Bacteria > Acidobacteriota > Terriglobia > Terriglobales > Acidobacteriaceae > JAKAAZ01. Next base: position 571,333 of record CBDIAZ010000001.1, read on the forward strand.
CGAGCGCTTTACTTTGTCGATCTCGGCAGCCTGCTGTTCGATGGACAGATTGCGATGCACCACGCCGATGCCGCCCTGCTGTGCCATTGCGATAGCCAGCCGCGATTCTGTCACGGTATCCATTGCAGCGCTGAGCAGAGGCGTGTTCAGCGTGATGTTGCGGGTGACGCGTGTCTGCGTGCTGACCTGATTTGGGATCAACTCGCTATAGGCGGGGATCAGCAGAACGTCGTCAAAAGTAAGGGCTTCAGGAACGGGGAGTTCAATCATAGAGCACCATCCAGGCAGGTTCGGGGATGGTCTAGTTCTATAGAAACGCAAATCGAAGGTGGCATACCTGATTGTAAGGTTCTCGATATGTTCCGGCAACCGGGGTGTTTTTTGAATTTGTCGGGGAAAAACAAAAAATTGTTGGGGATTTCGTCGATTGCGGTGAAACATGGGCTCGATTTGGTGAAACCTGCGCTCGATTTATTGAGGTATTTTGGCAAAATGTTCCACGTGGAACATTTTGCAATTGAAGGGCTGAACGCAAGTGGAATGCCTTATGTGATTTGAATCGAGAGAGTTGCGAAGACGCAAATAAAGTGGATTTTGTGGCGTTTTTCTACGCGGTTCAGGGCCGGTGAAAATGGGCTCTCCGTGGGGAATTTTTCGGCTTAACCGGAGAACGGGTTGTTAGCCGGTTACATTTTTGAAATTGACCGATTGCAAATTGTTGATATATATGTGTTTACGTTTTTCAAATTTAGCGTTTTCGGGTTAAAAAAGATGTTTTTCGGCGTGGCTTCTGCATGAATATAGTAAAAATTACTACATCGCTTTTGGAGGTATTTGCTCCGGTTTTGGTGCGGTTTTGCGGAGATTCGATCTATCTTCGTGGGCACAAATGCACGAAATATGGGGCACTCGGCTAGCCTGCTTACGACCTGTTGCAGGCGCCTTTCTGCAAAAAGAGTTCCAAGGTCATTAGAGCGTGGAAATAGTCGTAGGCGAGACTTCGTTCTCCGAGAATCCATTTCTCGAAGCAACTCTCCAGCTCGGCGCGATCAATGATGTTCAGGTCCGCCAAACGCGATTGTTGGAACAGGAGACGGATGTCCCGTTGATGTTGCTTGATGTTGATGATGTTTAGTTGGTCGTATGTCTCGCTGGGATAGGGCTTCGAAAATGAGGTTAGACCCATTTTGGCCAGCAGTTCTCGCAGGAGTCTTCGATCCGCTCTCCATTCCAAGGGAAGCTGTTGAGCGAATTGTGTCAGTTCCGGTGAGCAAAGCGGATTGACGAGCCATACTCCTGCTCGCATGAACATGGGAGCGCGGTTGCACGCTGCCAGCAGAGACGAGGCGGCGATGGAAGGAAAAGGAGAGGTGTCCTCCGCGGAGATGAAACAGCTGTCGCGGCCAGGAGAGTGGTTGAGGTAGGGAATCGATTTCGGCTGGGCGAGCGAAGATGTTTCCTGCTCCCATGGATGAAGGCTGAAGAGTTCATCTCCACCGATCCCGGTGACGATGGTCGTAATCCCCCGGCCTCGAAGTTCTTTCAGAAGGATCGAACCGACAGGACTATTCGGGTTTTCGAACGGGATAGGAGAGAAAGCCTGGTTGAGACTCAAGGAACAAAGTGCCTCGGCACCTTCGACGGTGACGTCTTTAGAGCTTTTGAGGAGACTGCGGACTTCATTTCTACGATTTCTTTGCTGCTTGCCAATCTCCCCGGGGAGTAAAGTTCCAGAGGTGAAGCGAGCCGGCATCTCGCTGGTGGAAGAGATCGCTACGAGACTGGTGGAATCCAATCCGCCGCTCAGCTCAAATGCGGTTCGGTCGGGTGACCATGCCGGCCGGACGAGCGCCGCTTGCAGCAGGCGTGCGTACGCGTTACCAGGATCTGCATTGGCGGCCAATTTACGGGGGGTGAAGACGGGAGCGGGGTTAGGCTCCCGAATGCTGATTCCGTTCGCGTCCGCACGAACATGCATGCGCTCCATTAGGCGGATGACATTTCGAAAAATGGTCTTCGGCGTGTAGGAGTTCTCCAGGGCGATTTCCGCGCAGAGAACGGGAACGTTGAGATCGGCCATTGTTTCTTCAGTACAGAGGGCGGTGATGTCCCAGGATGCACGCACGCGTTCGGGTGTCCATGCGATGTAGAGCGGAGAGGTGCGAACAGTTCCGGAGAGAAATTCAACGGAAAGGCGGTTCCCATCGCGATAGACGGAAACCATGATGGAGTCGAGCGGCCAATGTGCGACATCTTCGAAGAGCTGTTCCGAAGACAGGGGTATTTCACTGGTTTGTGGTGAATTGCGAATCTTCTCTTTTACCGAATAATGGAGAGCGTTGTTCTCAAGGCATGTGGTGGTGATCAGCATTTCGTGCTGGTAGGCGCGGATATATCCATTTGCCCCGAGCCGGTGTGAGCCTTCGCGATCGGGCAGCCAGTCGAACCCGGCTTTGAAGGGAAGGTCCAGGTTGATCATTTCTATCTCGCAGAAAAAACCCTGCCTTGTTCCTTCAAGGCAGGGCTGTAATGGGGAGGATGGCGCAATCGTCAGGCAAGGCCCTTGCTGAGGGAGTCGTCGCCTGAGCCCTTCGGTTTCCGCAGAGACATTTTTCCTCGCCAATACAGACCGTCGCCGGGCATGGTGGAAGCGGCGGCTACCGTATCGTTCTCTGCACTGAAAGTAGACTGTTCGATTTCCTGCAACATCGCGGAGAAACTGCAATCATTGGCCATACGAGCCCCTTTCTTAGAGCCGAACAATACACCTGGGGGTCTGTGTTTGCAACTATTTTATGAAGACCGAGATCGGGCTGTGATGCGGTTTGAAATCCCCTGCGAACCGGCGTATCCTAGGGAAGTAGTTAGTTTGTCCTGAGTTTGTCCTAAGTCGTTGTTGTCAGCCTGCGGCGAACTGGCCGGGGCGGGAGAAATGGGTGGGCGCGAGCCCACTTTTTATTTGCTCCGGACTTTTTCAGGAATGGCTTGAACAAGAACGTCTGAAATGGCTCTCGACCTGGACAAAATTCGCGCTTTGGCGGACCGTGTTGCCGCTTCGCATGGCCTTTCGATTGTGGATATTGAGTATGTCGGCAATCCCAAACAGCGGGCGCTGCGCATCTATATAGAAAAAGATGCGGCCAGCCGGGCGACGCTGGCGCTGCCGGGTGCGGACGTCGAGTTGAAGCTTCCCGAGCATGTATCGGTCGATCAGCTGGCGGGCATCAAGGTAGAGGACTGCGAAGTTTTCAGCGAGGATTTCGGGACTGTTCTCGACGTTGAAGGCCTGGTGCCTGGAGAAGCGGAATACACGCTGGAAGTTTCTTCGCCGGGGCTGGATCGGAAACTGCGCAGCCGTGAGGAATTTCAACGGTTTACCGGCAACCTGGTGAAGCTGCGAACCTCTGAGCCGGTGAATGGGAATTCGCACTGGCAGGGGCGCATTGCCAGCGTGAGTGACGATGCGCTGGAACTGGATTTGAGCACGATAAGCAAGAGAAAGAATGCCGGCAAGAAGAAGAACGAAGGGGCGACGGACGGCGGAAAACATGTCACCGATGCCGGAAAGAATGTCACGATTGCGCTTTCCAACATTTTGAAGGCGAATCTGGTTCCAGAAGTCTAGGTTTGATGGCTGGACTTCCGGCATCTAAGTGGAAACAACGCATCATGCGGCAGAGTCAGGGCCGCGCTAACAATTCGAACCGAACGTTTTCCGTCCGACAGGGCGGAACGAAATAAGGCTGAGACGAAATATGCCAAGCGCACTTTACGAAACAATTGAAGTTCTGAGCCGGGATAAAGGCATCGATCCGCAGATTGTGGTGACGGCGGTGGAAGACGCCATTGCCCTGGCGACCCGCAAATACTATAAGACGCTGGAAAACATGCGCGGAGAGCTGGACCGCGAGACCGGCGAGATACGGGCCTATGCCTACAAGACGGTGGTGGAGTCGCCGGAAGTGCTGGAAGACCCGCTGAACCAGATCAACCTGGAGGAAGCGCGCGTGATCGCTCCCGAGGTCGAGGCGGGCGGCGAATTGCGCTACTACAAGGACACCGCGGTGCTGGGCCGGATTGCGGCGCAGATGGCCAAGCAGATCATCTTTCAGAAGGTGCGCGAGGCGGAGCGCGATACGGTTTTCAATGAGTACGCTCATCGCGTCGGCGAAGTGTTGAATGCGACGGTGAAGCGGATTGAAGGCCAGGATGTGATCTTCGACATCGGCAAGGCCGAGGCGCGGATGCCGAAGCGCGAGCAGTCGCGACTGGAGCAGTTTGCCGTGGGCGAGCGGGTGCGCGTGGTGCTGCTGCGCGTGGATCGCAATGCGCGGGGGCCGCAGGTGATTGTTTCGCGCGCGGCCAAGGAGCTGGTGCAGAACCTGTTCCAGAGCGAAGTGCCGGAAATCTACGACAGCACGGTGGAGATTCGCGCCATTGCGCGTGAGGCCGGGGAGCGCACGAAGATCGCGGTGGTATCGCGCGATAAGGATGTCGATCCGGTGGGCGCTTGCGTGGGCATGAAGGGCATGCGGGTACAGTCGATCATCCGCGAGCTGCGCGGGGAAAAAATCGACATTATCGAGTTCAGCGAAGAGATCACTACTTTCGCCGAGAAGGCGCTGCAGCCGGCGAAGGTGAGCCGCGTGAGCATTGCCGATCTGAGCGACAAGCAGATTGAGGTGATTGTCGACGACACGCAGCTTTCGCTGGCCATCGGCAAGAAAGGGCAGAATGTGCGGCTGGCGGCGAAGCTGCTGGGCTGGAAGATCGACATCAAGAGCGAGGAAGAGAAGCGCCAGGAGGTCGAGCAGCAGATGCAGGCCATGTCCGGTCCGGTGACGACGCCGATCGAGCAGGTGACGGAGCTGGGCGAGGGCACGATCCAGAAGCTGATTGCCGCCGGCATTACAACGGTAGAGGGATTGGCAGATATGACTCCAGAAGAGTTGGAAGAAGTGCCGGGAATCGGCGAAAAGACGCTGGAAAAAATCGGCACGGCGGTGCGTCATTATTTTGCGGAGCTCGATAATCGCGCGGCGGCGAGTCCGGTAGGCGAAAGCTCGGCGCAGGAAGATGCGAACGAAGCGGCACTCGACCGCGAAGCGGGTGCGGGGATGAATCCCGAGGATTCGCTGGGACTGCCGGAAGATGCGGAGGCCGATGCCGAAGTGGAAGCTGCCGGGGAGCCGGTGGGGGACGCTCCGGGCGAGGTGGAGATGCTGGAACGCGAGGACGACATCGCCGAGGGATCGCTGGCCGCGGGTGGGTCGGAACTGGATGACGAGCTGGAAAATGGGGAAGCGGAGTCGAAAGGCGAAGGAGACTCACAGAGCCTGGCGAGGAACTTTCTGGAAGACGCCACCGGGACGGACAACGACGATCAGCCGGTGTCGGTCGATGCCCCGGATGCTCGCGAGCCGGAGCTGGACCGGTGGGAAGAGAAGGAAAAACCCTGACGAGAAATTTCAGGCGCGGGCGCGAAGCATGAATATTCGCAATCTTCATGCCGCTTTCGGCGGATAATGGAAGTAGATGCGCGCGGACGGCATGCGTCGAGGCAGTCTGTGAAGAGGCAATGCATGACGAGGCAGTGCATGACGAGGCCAACCATGAGCAGTTAAAAGTTTTGTAAGAAGGCGAAAAGAGGCGGATGAGTAAAGTTCGAATTAACGATCTGGCGCGAGAACTGGAAGTCAAGAGCAAAGTGATTCTCGATCTTCTCCCGGAAGTTGGCGTCACGGAAAAGAAGACCCACTCCAGTTCCGTGGAGGAGGATGAGGCAGTGCGTGTGCGCGCCGCTCTGACTCGCGGAAATAAATCGACATCCGGTGCGTCTGGCAGGGCTGCCGGCGGCGATCAGAAGCCCAAGATCGATCTGTCCAACATTTCGAAGCCCGGGGATGTTCTGCGCGCCATTCAGCAGCAGAAGGAAGAGCGCGACGGGCGTGGCGGGGGGCATGCGCGCGGCGCAGGCCATGTTGCGGTATCGCCACAGCGGCCAACGGTAGCGCCGTCTATCGCGGCATCGGCTCCGGCGGCGAAATCTGCTGTGGCTGCGCCAACAGGTTCCACGCCCAAAGCGGGCGGTGGCGCGGTGGCAGCCGTTCCTGCTTCTCCGGCTGCTGGATCGCCGATAGCTCCGCGCAGAATTGTTCCGCAGCCGCGGCAGGCTCCGCAGATTATTCCTGCGACCACACCCTCGATGCCGGCGATTGCGTCGCGTCCGCCCTCAGGGCCGGTGATTGTGAAGCCGCCGACACCCGCGGCCGGAGCACCTGTCGCCGCGCCGAAGAAACCAGCGCCTGAAACAAGCTCTGTCGCAGCGCAAGGTGTTCGGACTGCAGCTCCAGTTGCCGTAGTGCCCGCGCCATCGCATCCCACGCCCGCGGCGCAGGAAGTCAGCGCGCCGCAGGCAGTTGTTGTGGAGCAGGAGACGGCTGAAACCGCAACCGAGGCAGTCAGCGCTACCCCGGTGGCTTCGGGACCGCCGGCGAAACGGATGATCATGCCGCAGACCGGCCCACGTCCGGTGTATAAGGCTCCCGAGGGCGCAGCGCAGACGATCGGCGGGATGCAGCGCGGCAAGCCGATCTTTGAACGCCCGCGTCCGCAGGGCGCTGGCGGAACGGGCGGAGCGCCACCTTTTGGCTCGCGTCCCGCTTCGGGTCCAGTCGGCCCCGGTGGTATTCGTCGCCCGATGCACCCTACGCGGCAGCATCCTACCGGCGCGCCGGGGGCGCGTCCTGGAATGCTGGGACGGCCCGGCTTTGGCGCGCCACGCCCTGGAATGGCAGGCGCACCGGGCGCAGCGCCTCCGCCTCCTGGATCGGACCGGCCATCGCGCGGACATGCGCAGCGGCGCGGCGGCAACAATCGCTACGAAAAATCGAAGGAAGGTCCGATGAAGGGAATGGTTGCGCCGCGTCTGGGCGCAGCGCAGGTTCCTACCGGGCCGGTCCCGATCACGCGCAACATCACCGTGACCGAGGGCGTCAGCGTGAAAGATCTGGCGGAGAAGCTGGATCTGCGCGCGAAGGATTTGATCGCAACCTTGCTGCAGCGCGGCGTTTTCGTCACCGTGAATCAATCGCTCGATTCCGAGCTGATTAAGGAAGTCTCGCGGCAGTTCGGCGCCGAGGCCGGCGTGATCAGCTTTGAAGACGAGATGGCCAATGAGGCGCTGGAAAATCTGCTCACCCAGGAAACCACAGGCGAGCTGGAAGTGGCGCGGCCTCCGGTGGTCACGATTATGGGACACGTCGATCACGGAAAGACTTCGCTGCTCGATGCGATTCGCGAGACCGAAGTGGCCGCGGGCGAAGCCGGTGGAATTACGCAACACATCGGCGCGTACAAGGTACGGATTGCGAAGCCGGATTCTCCTGCATTCGGACGCGAGATTGTGTTCCTCGATACGCCGGGTCACGAAGCGTTTACCCGCATGCGCGCACGCGGGGCGAAGGTCACGGACATCGTGGTCGTGGTGGTCGCGGCGGATGACGGCGTGATGCCGCAGACGCTGGAAGCCATCGATCACGCTAAGGCGGCGAATGTGCCGATCATTGTCGCGGTGAACAAGATCGACAAGCCGGATGCGCAGCCGGATCGCGTGAAGCAGCAGCTGGGCGACCGCGGACTGGTTCCGGAAGCCTGGGGCGGCAGCACGGTATTTGTGGACGTGTCGGCCAAGAAGAGGCTGAATCTCGATCTGCTGCTGGAAATGATTTGCCTGGTCGCGGATGTGGGTACGCTGCGGGCTTCGCCGGATCGTCCGGCACTGGGCACCGTGATCGAATCGAAGCTGGATCGTGGCCGCGGCGCTGTTTCGACCGTGCTGGTACAAAACGGCACATTGCGCCTGGGCGATACATTTGTTGTCGGCAATACGTTCGGCAAGGTTCGCGCCATGTTCGACGACCGAGGTCGAGCGCTGACCGATGCAGGTCCGTCGACGCCGGTGGAAATTCTTGGCCTGGAAAGTATTCCGGATGCGGGCGATGTCTTTACCGTGGTCGCCGATCGCGACAAGGCGAAGAACGTAGCGCAGTACCGCAAGATGAAGGAGCGTGAATCGCAGCTCTCGAAGTCTTCGCGGGTCTCGCTCGAAGGCCTGGCGGAACAGATCAAGCAGGCTGGAGTGAAAGAGCTGCCGATCATCCTGAAGGGCGACGTGCAGGGTTCGGTTGAAGTGCTGGCCGAGTCGCTGCCCAGACTTTCGACGGAAAAAGTGCGCGTCAAGGTCATCCATTCCGGAGTGGGCGCGATCACGGAGAGCGATATTCTGCTCGCCTCGGCGTCGAACGCCATCGTGATCGGCTTCAATGTGCGGCCGGAGCGCAAGGCTGCCGAACTTGCGGCGCAGGAAGCTGTTGAGATTCGCCTGCACTCGATCATTTACGAGCTGCAGGATGAAATGCGCAAGGCCATGCTGGGCTTGCTGGAAGCGACGATCAAGGAAAACTACCTTGGCCGCGCGGAAGTCGCCAATGTCTTCAAGATTCCGAAGGTGGGCGCGGTGGCCGGTTGCCGCGTTACCGATGGAATGTTCAAGCGCGACTCCGAAGTTCGCGTGCTGCGCGATTCTGTGCCGGTCTTCAAGGGCAGGCTGGCGTCGCTGAAGCGCTTCAAGGACGATGCGAGCGAAGTCCGCAATGGCATGGAGTGCGGCATCAGCATTGCGAACTTCAACGACGTGAAAGTTGGCGATGTCATCGAAGCCTTCACCGCGGAGAAGATTGCGGCCGATATCGGGCCGGCGCTGGTCGAAACAGCCCGGGCCATGTCGACCGTATAGTCGGGATCATCGAAACAAGGCGCATCGCTTCGATGCGCCTTGTTGTTTGACCAAAACTTCGCGGTAGCCCGAAGGTAACTTACAAAGAATTCTCTGCAAGAATCTTCTCTGTGCTTGGGTGCATCCATGAAAGTCGTGAACAACAATCCGAATCGAACGATTCGAAATTCAGGACGTGCGCGCCGCTGGCAAATCATTGCTGTCATTCTGATCGGTATCGCGATCGCCTGCATCATGGCTGCGAATTTCGCTCTTCACAATGCGGGACGCATCCTGCGCGGGCGGGTGATTCAGTCCTTGTCGACACGCTTCAACAGCCAGGTGGATCTTGGTGAATTCAATGTGTCGATCTACAAAGGGATTGACGTTGAGGGCAAGAACCTGAGCTTGCGCTCAAACCTGTATCCCAATCTGCCGCCGCAGATCAGCGTCGGACAATTCAGCTTTCATGCCGGCATTCTGGATATCTTCCGTCGGCCCATGCATATTCACCTGGTTCAGTTGCATGGACTGGTGATCAAGATACCGCCCAAAGGCGAACGCTCTGCCATGCCCAAAAGGAAAAAGGGCGCCGGCAAAATCAAAATTGTTCTCGACAAAATTGTCTGCGACGATGCGCAGTTGAGCATTCTGCAGAGCGATCCCAACAAGGTCCCCATGCAATTCGAAATTCACGCGTTGACGTTGCGCCGTGTCGGTTCGCACAAGCCGATGCATTTCGACGCGCGCCTAGTCAATCCCAAGCCGATCGGCGATATCGCATCCCAGGGAACGTTTGGCCCGTGGAATGCAGAACGGCCGCATGCCACACCGATTGACGGAACCTACTCGTTCACGAACGCAGATTTGAGCACCACCAAAGGAATCGCGGGCACGCTGTCGTCCACTGGAAAATTTTCCGGTCCGCTCGATACCATCACTGTCGATGGAGAAACCGACACGCCGAATTTCAGTGTCGACGTGAGCGGGCATCAGGTAGACCTACGCACAAAGTTCCATGCCATCGTGGATGGCACAAACGGCAACACCGATCTTGAACCGGTGAAGGCGCACTTCCTCAACACCGATGTGACGGCGAACGGCACTGTGATGCACGGTCCCGGCGGGAAGGGGCATGACATCGACCTGAACGTCGTAATCGACAAGGGCCGCATTGAAGACTTATTGCAGATTGGAGCCAAGGCGAGTCCGCCAGTGATGACGGGCGCTGTCAGCCTGAAGACGAAATTCGATCTGCCGACCGGCCCGCAATCTGTCAGCCGACGCCTTCGCCTGCGGGGCACGTTTGCGGTCAGCAATGCGTCGTTCACGAATTTGCATATTCAGCAGAGGGTGGACGAGCTGAGTCTGCGCGGCCAGGGACATGCCGGCCACGCCAAGCAACTTTCGCAGACGACCATGTCCGCAGCGAATCGAGTGCCAAATATTCCTGTAACCTTGCAGGGCACGTTCTCCATGTCGAAACAGAAGATCGCGCTTCCGCAACTTACCTTCGATGTGCCTGGGGCAGATATTCAGCTGGCGGGAGTTTATACGTTGGATGGCAGGCAGTTCGACTTTACCGGCCATGCCCGTCTGCAGGCCCACGTCTCGCAAATCGTGGGCGGGTGGAAGGGAAGGCTGCTGACCCCGCTCAATCCGTTCTTCGCGAAGAATGGAGCCGGCACCGACGTTCCGATCAAGATCACCGGCACGCAATCCAAACCGCAGTTCGGGTTGAATTTCTAGAGCAGCGAGACTAACGCAGCCAGAACATCTTCCGGCTCCGGGCGCACGCGAAAATCCGCATACCCTTGGGCGAAGGCAACGCTGCCATCGGCTCGCAGCACGTACGTCGCCGGTATGAGAAGCCGCCAGGATGTGTCGCCATTCATGAACGGAAGATTTACCAGGATGCTGCGCAGATGCTTCTGGTGGTATTCCGGAACCGCGTATGTCAGGCCGTAGGCGGCTGCGACCGTCAACTCCTCATCGCTCAAGACAGGAAATGGCAGCGGGTGCTGCTGCATGAGTAGATCGTTCTGATGGACGGTTTGCGGAGAGATGGCAACCAGCAGCGCGCCGCGTGCGCGAACGGCCGGATACGCATCGCGCCATGCAGAAAGCTCTGCCATGCAGTACGGGCACCAGCGGCCGCGAAAGAACTTGATGACGAGCGGCCCCAGCGCAAGCAAGTCGGCGGAGCGCACCTTGCGTCCGTTATTGTCCGGTAAGGTAAATTCCGGAGCCGTGCTGCCGACTGGCAGAATTCGCTGCTCGATGCCACTCTCGAACAGCTCGCCCACTGCGCGTTCCACCGGCTGCAATCGATCCGGCTGCACCAGCTCTCGCGTGCGCTCGCTGATCTGGTCGAGTTGGTCCTGTAGCTTCGGCATGTGTTGCTATGAATATCTCGGATCGCCTGTTATAGAAGGCGTCATTCTGACACTGAGCTTGTCGAAGGGGAAGAATCTCTGTATTGCCGAAGAAAGCGAAATACAAAGATTCTTCGCTGCGCTCAGAATGACGAACTTCTCTCATATCCACGCTTACCTGCAAGAGAAATGCCACGCTTACCTGCAAGAAAAATGCTTTGTCAAACTCAGCGGCCGCCGCGCATGTTCGCGAGCGTGCCCATCATTCGCCGCTGTACCGCGCCGCCCTTGCCCATCGACTTGAACATTTTGCGCATCTGCACATACTGGCGCAGCAGTTGATTCACTTCCTGCACGCTGGTACCGGAGCCGCGGGCAATACGCTTGCGGCGGCTGCCGGAGATCAGTTCATGATTGCGGCGTTCCTGCGCGGTCATGGAATTGATGATGGCTTCAATGCGTGTGAACTGCTTTTCGTCGACGCTTCCGGCGGCCTGCTGCATGCCTTGAAAGGGTCCAACGGAGGGCAGCATCTTCATGATGCTTTGCAGCGATCCCATCTTTTTAATCTGCCGCAACTGCTCGCGAAAATCCTCGAGAGAAAAGCCGTCGCCGGCGAGAGCTTTCCTGGCAAATTCTTCGGACTTTTTCTTGTCGATCGTTTCCTCGGCGCGCTCGATGAGCGTCATGATGTCGCCCATGCCGAGAATGCGGCTTACGATGCGGTCGGGGTGAAACGGCTCAAACGCGTCCGGCTTCTCGCCGGTGCCGATGAACTTGATCGGCTGCCCGGTCACGTGGCGAATAGAAAGGGCCGCGCCGCCGCGGGCATCGCCATCCATTTTGGTGAGCACCACGCCGGTAAGCGAAAGCTTGTCGTGGAATTGTTTGGCGGAGTTTACCGCATCCTGGCCGGTCATGGCGTCGGCGACGAAGAGGATCTCCTGCGGGTTCAGCAGCGATTTCAGGCGCTGCATTTCGCTCATCAGGTTCTCATCCACGTGCAAGCGTCCAGCGGTATCGACGATCATCACATCGCAGCCGGAGATGATGGCTTCGCGACGCGCTTCCTTGGCCAGCCTCTCCACCAAAGGAGTGCCCGCGGCCTCGCCTTTCAGGTCGCCTTCGTAGAGATTGGTGCCGATGGATTTCGCGACGACCTGCAGCTGCTCGCGCGCAGCGGGGCGGTAGACGTCTACGGAAACCAGCAGCGGACGATGGCCGCCTTTTTTCAGCCACGCGGCCAGCTTGCCGGATGTGGTGGTTTTACCGGAGCCTTGCAGGCCGGCCATCAAAATTACCGTTGGCGGCTGCGATGCGAACTTGAAGCGCGCGGTATCGGTGCCGAGCGTGGCGATCAGCTCATCGCGGACGATCTTGATGACTTGTTCGGTGGGCGAAAGCGCAGTGAGCACTTCCTGGCCGAGCGCCTTGACGCGGATGTGCTCGATCAATTCCTTGACGACGTTGAGGTTGACGTCGGCCTCAAGCAGGGCGAGGCGAATTTCCTTGAGCGCTTCACCGATATTTTCCTCGGTTACTGTGCCCTGGCCGCGCAGATTTTTGAATGTGCGCTGAAGTTTTTCTGAGAGGTTTTCAAACATAGGTTAATGTCTAGTGTACCAAGGGTTAAATATGCCGTCAGTTCTTGCCAGTCTGAACACTTTGGCAGATTTCGTTTGCAAGATGATCGACTCGCTCTTGGTCAAACTAGGCGCCCCCGCATGGTCCGTTGAGGTATCCGTGCGCTACGGTTCTGTGCCTTATCGTAATATGGTTTAGGAACTGGACAGAAGATACGAGGGACGATGGACAAAGACAAAAAGAAGCCGTGGTTTCGCGCCTATCTGTGCGAAGACGTTGAAAGGCGACTAAAGGTTAAGTTTGGAAATTTGGACTCGACGGCTCAATCAAAAGAAATGAGCCTATATTATGTCCGGAACGTGTTGTCAAAGGTAATGCCCGGATTAGTGCCTGATGACGACTTGGAACTTGCAGCCGGTTTAGTTGACGGTCAGGACGATCTCGGAGTTGACTTCATCAGCCGTTCCGACGGTCGCGTCTTAATTATCCAATCAAAATATCGAGGTCAAGACAAAGCGGAAGATATGGACGCCGTCAGCCATTTCTGTGACGTCCTCAAGCGACTGCACTCAGCTTCACACTTAGGCCGCATGAAAATGAAATCCAGCCTCCAGGAGGCGGTAAGCGACATTGATTGGGAAAGCGATTACTTTTATTTGCAATTTCTCACCCTAGGTAAAGTTGGTGCCACATCGAACATAAGAGGGAGAGTCGAAGATGGCATTAATCTACTTCCCCAATTACACGATCTATCTGAGCGGCTGGAATTTCAATTTTCAGACGAGGGGGATTTAAACGAGAAGCTGCGGGAGGCCCTTTCAGCAGGCGAGACTCTTGAACAGGATATTCCCGTTCACTTTAGGCCCAGCGAGGACGGCGAACCTTGGATTTCGATCGGACATGAATCTGGGCACCGAATGTATGTTGGTCAAGTTAGTGGCTCCGAACTGGCCGACCTGTATCGCACCTATAAATACCGCCTTTTCTCTCTCAATATCAGAGATTACATTGGTGAAACGGCGACTAATAAGGGAATTATCGAGACTGCTTTAGACGATACGGAGAACTTTCTATTTTTTAATAATGGTGTTTCCGCAGTTGCATCTCATATTGAGGAAGATCGAGATGCGTGCACATTGAAGTGCACAAGATTTTCGGTTATCAACGGTGCACAAACCGTTCGTTCTCTCAGAAAAGCACAGGTTAAGGATAAAACGGGACGGCTAAAAAATGCTCGAGTGATGTTGCGTGTAAGCGAATTCTCACTTGCGAAAGATCACGACTTCCTCTCGGACATTACCCGCTATAACAATACACAAAATTCGGTAAAAATTTCAGATTTTAGAAGTAATGACCCGGTACAAAAGGACTTGGCAAGAAAGTTCCATGGAATTGTGAGAGGAGGAAAAACATATTGGTACAAAAATAAGCGAAGTCGCGAAGCCCGTGATCGAGTAATTCCGATCAGCTTAGAAGATCTAGCAAAAACGGTTCACGCATTTCGATTTGGTCCTGACGATGTCTGGGGCGGCACTAAGTATATGTTTGAAGTTGGCCCAAAGGGTGGCTATGAAAAAGTATTTGGTGAACCTATTTCTCATATGAGTGAAAATGATTTTAAACTTCTTGCAGGCACCTATTTCGTATGCGAGGAGATTCGCTCACTTTGGGAAGAGGAAAAACGGAAATTCCAAATCGATGACGAGCCTCTACATTTGGCTCTCGAGCGACGGTGGATGGTATATTACACAGTTGGCGAGTTATTGAGATTGAGTTATAAAGGAAATCCGGAGCAAATAGACGATGATCTCAGAAGGCTGAGTAAGCCCCAATGGTTGGATGAGTCTGATAATTATTCTAGGTTATGTCTAATTGAATTATACGGGATAGCTACGTCAGCTTTGCGCCAGACTTATGAAATCGACGCTAGAACAACCGAAAATTTCCGTCACCGAAATTGGTTCAGAAGCGACGCAACACTTGGTCAAATTCGGAATACGCTGACAACGATCCCGGTCTATCGAGGTCCGAAAAACCCTCTCCCCAAGCTCAAATAGCAATAGTATGGCGTATATGCAGGAGTTCGGCATAAATCCCATGTCTCAGAAGCGAGACATGGGGCACCCGCGCTTTGGCGTCAATTTTATTGCTTGCGGAGACGGGGGGAGACTTCGTCGGAGGCGATTTCGCCGTCGCGGATGTGGACGATTCGGTGGGCGTATTCGGCGATGTCGGGTTCGTGGGTGACTACGATGATGGTGTTGCCTTTGGCGTGCAGCTCATCGACGAGCGCCATGATTTCTACGCCGGTTTTCGAGTCGAGGTTTCCGGTGGGTTCATCGGCGAGGATGATGGATGGATTGTTGATCAGGGCGCGGGCGATGGCGACGCGCTGGCGCTGTCCGCCAGAGAGTTCATTCGGCTTGTGGTACATGCGCTCGCCGAGGTTCACCGCGGTCAGAGCGGCTTTGGCGCGTGCCAGGCGCTCCTCAGACGGCGTGCCGTTGTAGATGAGCGGCAGTTCGACATTGTGCAGCGCGGTGGCGCGCGCCAGCAGATTGAACGTCTGGAAAACGAAGCCGATTTCCTTGTTGCGAATGCGCGCCAGCTCGTCGTCGTTCAGCTCGCTTACCGGATGTCCGTTGAGCCAGTAATGGCCGCTGGTCGGAGTATCGAGGCAACCGATCAAATTCATCAGCGTGGATTTGCCGGAGCCGGACGGACCCATGATGGCGACGTATTCATTGTGGCGGATGCGCAGGCTGATGCCGCGCAGGGCATGCACCTGCTCCGAGCCCATGTCGTATGTCTTCCAGAGATTTTCGACGACGATGACTTCGTCGTGACCAGGGCCAGCCGCGCCAGCGGGCTGTATCGTCGGAGATAAAATCTCGGATGCCATTCTTGTGAAATCTCCTGTTGCCAGTTTATGCCAACCTGAAAACTGCAGGTCTCTCGACTTCGCTACGCTTCGCTTGGGACGACAAACTTTTCGGGAAACTCCGATTCAATTATTCAGTACCTCAGTGGCTAAAGCCACCCCTCATATTTTCGGTGACTTATCCCCGGCCTAAAGGCCGGGGTCTACCCAAAGCCACATCCGCGGGTCTGAACATTGGGTCTACCCAAAGCTCTCAAAACTGCCCTTAAACAGAGTCTTCCTAAATGGAAATATCTCGATCATTATGAAGTGGCTGTCTCGGTTGTCACCGGAGTGGTATCGCGTTTCACGATGGCGTTGTCTTTGAGGCTGCGCAGCACGCGATAGGGTCCGACGACGATCTCATCGCCGGGCTTCACGCCGCTGGTCACCTGAATGTCGGATGCGCCGGTGATGCCGGTCTGTACGGGAACAAAAATTGCGCGAAGTTTGCGGCCTTCCTTGCGCAGGACGAAAACGCCCTGCACCGGCTGCGGCTTGGGCCCTGTCGACAGGCTGGCGTCCATTTTATGTGGGCCCTTCTTTTTGCCGCTGCCGGGAACTTCCATTACCAGCGCCTGCAGCGGCAATGCCACCACATTATCCTTGCTCGCAGTGGTAATCTTCGCGGTTGCCGACAGGCCCGGGCGCAGCTCCGGCGTTGGATTGTCGAGGGTGACGACGACTTTGAAATCCTTCGCCTCCTCTGTGCCGGCTGTGCTCTGGCTGGTGGAAACGCCAGTCGAGCGCAGCAGTGCCTGGTCGCCTACCTCGGTGACGTGGCCTTTGAAGACCTTGCCGGGCAGCGCGTCCACGGTTACGTCGGCGCTTTGGCCAATCTGGATGCCGGTGATGTCGGTCTCATCCACTTTCACTTCCGCCGTCACCACGGACATGTCGCCCAGCGTCATCAGCGTGCTGCCTTCGGC
Organism: Acidobacteriaceae bacterium; assembly: GCA_965276585.1. Lineage (GTDB taxonomy): Bacteria > Acidobacteriota > Terriglobia > Terriglobales > Acidobacteriaceae > JAKAAZ01. The sequence continues at coordinate 587,917 of CBDIAZ010000001.1, forward strand.
ATTCTGAATGCCGACAACGGCGGTTTCTCCAACACGCATGGGCATGTTGGTCACGATGCCGTCGAAGGGCGCGATACTGAAGGACTTGCTGTAGGAGTCGGCGTCGCCCACCATGGTCTGTTTCGCGCTGGTGTACTTTTCGCGCGCCGACGCGATCTGCGCATCCGCCTGGGCGAGTGAAGCCTGGTCCTGGGCGAGCGTGGCAACAGAGATGTCGTACGCGGCCTTTTTGGCATCGAAGTCCTGCTTGGCCAACAGCGCATCTTTGTAGAGTTCCTGGGCGCGCTTGTAGTCGAGCTGTTTCTGTTCAAGATCGGCTTTGGCGTGCTCCACATTGGCCACGGCCGCTTTTTGTGCGGCGACGTCGGCGGCAATATCGGCATTGGCTCCGCTGATGACAGCTTTCTGCGCTCCCATCGCGGACTGCTCGGGGACGTTCTGGATGACGGCGAGAACCTCGCCCTTTTTCACGTGATCGCCCTCTTTGACATACAGATGAGTGATGGGCCCAAACTCATTCGCACTGACGTTCACATAATTCTTCGGTTTAATTTCTCCGGTTCCGCTGACGATGCTGGAAAGATTTTCCTGCACTACCTTGGCGGTAAGAACCTTTTGCGCGTCCGACCCGCTGCGATAGACGGTAAGCGCCACCACGGCGGCGCAGACTACGACGATCGCCACAATGATCGCTATGGTTTTCTTAGTGAACTTCATGCGGCAGGTCTCCTCGATCGCGCTTGCCATACGAAAACGGCAGTGAACCGCTCCCGCGCAAACTTTCAGCGATTTCCATCTCTATTTACGATAAAGCAGAGGGCGCGGTTCCCGGGAAATCTGCCGTTCCGGATTTCAGCGCTTCTGCCCGCATTCAAGAGTACGATAGAACCGGGTGATCGCGTTCCCAGATTATGGCATCGTTTGATGGCGCGAACCGGCGGTCCAGCACCGGCAATTGCTTGAAAGTGCCGCTCAAAACGCCATACAATCAGGATTATAGAAGTCGAGGTTTCGCAATGTCCCGGATTCGCTTCATCGTTACTCTTGCGCTGCTGGCTGCCTTCGGAGTGTTTCCATCCCACAAGGCCCGAGCCCAGGATGCCCAGCCGCAGGACATATCCAGCCCTCAAGTCAATCCCCTTAAGCGCAAGCTGAGCGACAAAGAAATTCGCGAGCAGCAGAAGGAACTGCGCCAGGAATTGAAGGGCCCCTATAAAAAGTGGCTGGATCAGGACGTTCGCTGGATCATCACCGACCAGGAACGCAAGGCGTTTATGGGCCTGTCCAACGATGAGGAACGGGATGCATTCATTGAGCAGTTCTGGCGGCGGCGCAATCCCGATCCGGAATCGCCCGACAACAGCTATCGCGAGGAAGTTTACCGCCGCATTGCCTATGCGGACGACCACTTTGCCGCCGGGAAACCAGGCTGGATGACCGATCGCGGTCACATCTACATTGCCTGGGGACCGCCGGACAGCATCGATTCGCATCCGGCCGGCGGAGAATACAACCGGCCCATGGATGAAGGCGGCGGCCAGACGCAAACCTTTCCATTCGAGGTGTGGAATTATCGCCATCTCGATGGAATCGGAGAGAACGTCGACGTAGAATTTGTCGATACCTGCATGTGCGGCGATTACCACATGACCATCAACCGCGCGGAAAAAGACGCGCTGCTGCATGTTCCCGGCGGCGGTCCCACGCTGCAAGAAGAAATGGGGCAATCCAAAAAGGCCGATCGATTCAACGGTGGGCTGGAACAGTTGGGGCCGGGGCCGATGTCCAGTGCGCAGGGCGCCAAGGAATTCGATCGCATGGAGCAATACGCCAAGCTGGAAGCCGCTCCTCTCATCAAGTTCAAGGATCTGGATGAATTCATCACCAGCCACAAGGTGCTCACCGGACCGTTTTTCCCGTTCGACGTGCGGACGGACTTTGTCCGTGTGACCGACGATACCGTGCTGGTTCCCATTACGCTACAGATTCGCAATCGCGACATAACGTACCACAACACGGATGGAGTCGATCGCGGCGTTGTCAATATTCTGGGCCGGGTTTCGACGATCACGGGAAGGATTGCGCAGACGTTTGAAGATACGGTTGAAGTCGACGAGCCATCGGAGCTGCTGTCGAAGACGCTGGACAGCAAATCGGTCTATTGGAAATCGCTGCCGCTGCGGCCCGGCCACTACCGGCTGGATATTGTCATAAAAGACGTGAACAATCCCGACCACATCGGCACCTACGCACGGGCGTTCATCGTGCCGGAGTATGACGACGACAAACTGGCGGCGTCCTCGTTGATCCTCGCCGATAAGATGCGGCAGGTTCCTTCAAAAGATATCGGTACCGGGCAGTTCGTCATCGGCAACACCTACATTCGACCGCGCGTAAGTGCTACTGCCGCGCAGCCGGTCAGTTTCAAACGCGACCAGAATCTCGACTTCTGGATGCAGGTTTACAATCTGAAGATCAATCCGAAAACGAAGCAGAACGAAGCCACGGTGCATTACTCGGTGACCGACATGGGCAGCCACAAGACGCTGTTCGAATCGACGGAGGCGACTTCGAAGCTGAATCCCAATTCCGATCAGGTGACGCTGGAGAAATCGATGCCGCTGGCCAGCCTGCAACCGGGCAAGTATCAAATCACCATCAGCGTCAATGATGGAGTATCGAAACAGCAACTGGCACAATCCGCACCCTTTGAGGTAACGCAATAAGGAGTCCTCGCGTCTAACGCGCAGGCTGGATGAAATCTCGTGTGCGATCGACCCGGACCCCCACCGGTTCGGTCGCCGCGGAGAGGCAACTTGGCGTGAGCAGATCAAACGATCGGTGATTCGATCCTCATCTAAATTCGTATTGGCCGTGTTGTTGTCGTTCGCCATTCCCGCCCTGGCGGGCACGCCTGCGAGCGTGAGCGGCGTTGTCCAGGATGGCGACCACGCTCCTTTGATGGGCGCGGTGGTGGAGTTGTTTGGCGCCGACGCATTTCCTATCCTCACCGCCTTCACCGACATTCGCGGGCATTATGAGTTTTCCAATCTATCCCCCGGCCATTACAGCGTGCGCGTGCTGCAGCCATACTCCGCGGTGGCGCATCGCAAAAAGATTCAGGTCACCAGCAATACGCACGCCATTCTCAACTTGACGCTGGTGTCGATGTTCGGCGCTTCTCAGTGGTTCCCGGCTGTACGGCGCGCGGCGAATGCACCTGCGGACGACTGGACCTGGACGCTGCGATCGGGCGTCGATCGGCCCATCCTGCGCTGGACCGATGAGCCCAGCGAGATGATTCGCGACAGGGATGACTCGACGGTTCGCCACAATCCCTCGCGCCCGATCAGCGGACGGGCGGAGCTGACCGGCGGCTCGCAGCAGTTTGGCGAAGGCGGCTTCTGCCAGGAAGCTTTCGTGCGCCTGCATGAAAGCGGCACCGACGAAGCCGTGCTGCATGCGCAGACATCGACGTCCGGCGCAGCATTTTTTGCCGGCGGGGTGGAGCGAAATCCAGGTCCTGGAGATACGGCACGCGCCGTGGCGACCTTCCGGACGCTGCCGATCGACGATGGAACCGGCGTGGGCCGCCTGCAGATATTGCAGGTTCGTGGCGGCGAGCAGTTGGAATTGAGCGATGCGCTGCTGGCGCAGTTTGGCGCGGAAACGGAGGCGGTGCAGGCCGGGCAGACCGTGACCGCTGCACTTCCGTTTATGGCCGTGCATTTTCAGCAATCCGGAAATGAAATCAGTTATCGCCTGGCCACCGCCAGCGATCTGCAGGGGTTGACCGATCTCGCCGCTGCCGGCGCGGTGCCCGCCATGGCCATGCAGGATGGAACTCTCCGAGTGACGCGTTCTCTGCATCAGGAATTTTCGATTCAACGCCAATTCGCCGGTATGCAGTTGGAGGCGGCATATTTCTATGACCACCTCGTCGATCCCGTGCTGAACGGTTATGGAGATGGCAGCGCCGCGGAATTTTCTTCCGGAAATGTTCTGCTTGATCCAGTGACCGGCGCGTTTCGCACGGCTGGCCCGAATTACTCCGGCGGCGGCTTCCGCATCTTTGCTACCCGTCAAGTTCGAGGGAATGTCTGGACTGCGGTTGAGTTTGCAGAGGGGCCGGCCATCGTGTTACCAGCGGCCGCTCTGCTCGGCGGCAACTCGTTTACACAGGCGCTGACAGGCGTCGCCACTACCCGCACGCAATCCGTTCTGTTCAGCATGCGTGGGCACCTTCCGGGCTCCGACACGCGCTGGAATGCAGGGTATCGTTGGCAGCCCGAACAGGACATTACCGCGGTCGATCCGTTCAGTACCGGCATGAGCGCACCCTTCTTAAGCGTCAGTCTGCATCAGCCGCTGGGTACCGCGAATTCATCGCCCGACCGGTTGGAACTGGAGGTTGTCATGCAGAATATGCTCGCTCAGGGGTATCGTCCGATTTACGTCGTAGCCGGGCAGACCCTTTATTTTGCCCAGGCTCCCCGGCTTGTTACGGGCGGCCTCGCATTTTCCTTTTGAGGAAATTGGTAGGAAGAAGAACCGGATGCTCCAGATCCTCGGTTCTTCCGATGCAAGAGAAACAAATCAGCGTGCCGTAGTAGCATAGTTCGTTATGATATTCTTGCGTAGATAGCCGTATGAATCCCGTCATCATTCCACCCGCCTGAAGCACAATCCCTGGACGCGTAGCTCAACTGGCAGAGCATTCGACTCTTAATCGACAGGTTGTAGGTTCGATTCCTACCGCGTCCACCATCTATCCGATTTATATTCAAGTGCTTACAGCCTAAGCGAATTTCAGAGGTTGGCCTGATTTTCGCCAGTGTGACGAAAAATGTGACGTGAACCGTTCACCTCGTTGCGGCGATCGATCACTTCACGCAGTGGATCCAAGCGATGATGCTGATACGGCTTCATGGATTGCACATCCACATGGCCCATTGAATCGGCAACGGCGAAGATGTTTCCTGTTGCCTCCACAGTGAAACTTCCGTAGGTATGGCGCGCGCTGTACGGAACCACTTTATTGCTGACTCCGACCCGCTGATGCAACGCACGGAAACCTACCGCGATACTGTTCAGATGACCGGTTTTCGATCGGTCGGAAGGAAATACCCATCCCTCCTTCTGCTTGCCACATCGAGCTTCGATCACATCTTTCATGCGCTCACTCATCGGAACGAATCGACGAGATTTCGCAGTCTTACCATGCGAATTCCAGATGCGCCGGTTGGCCCAGTCGATATGCTCGATTTTCATGCGAAGGATTTCCTTGGGCCGCATTCCCGTGTCCTGTGCAATCACGAGAAAGTCTCTGATCTGCTCTCGTAGACGCCGCGTTCTTCTGTGCTTGACTGGAGCCTCCAGTCCGTCCAGAAGAGTTCGCTCCGTGGCCGGATCAATCAAAGTGTCTCGGCCGTATGCCTTCGACATTTTGACTTTGGGAACGGTCGTGATGAGCTTCCATTCCTTGGCCTTGGACAACATGCGCCGCAAAGTTCGGAGAGCCTGATTGGTATATTGCGCGGAACACTCTACGGTGGTCGTCGCGCCGTCTTTTTCGACCGTTCGATGGAAGCGAACCGCTTCCGTATCGTCCGGGGTGATGCGGGAGATTTGCATTCCCGCGAGTGGTGTTGATGCAATCAGCTTCCAGCCGTACTCGTAATAGCGTTTGGAATTGGGTTCCAGCTTCGACGATGTGACCCACTCCAGGAAGCGAATTGCATAGTCTCGAAGAACCGGTGCGCGGACCGGTCGAACGGCGTCCGATCCCGATTCTTTTGCTTTGGAGATCAACGAAGATTCAAACGCCCGAGCCTGCGTGATCTTGTTAGTCCGTACTGCCACGATAGCGCGTGCCGTCAACCGTAAAGTCGTACCAGTACGCGCTGCTGTTCTTACGCCGATAGAGTGCCAATGCGATTACCCTCCAGTGTTGCCCGCACGGATGGAATGCGCTTGTTGGCATTGACGTATGCGATCACGTCGGCTTCATCATACCGCACTCGACCAGCAAGTTTTACGTATGGTGGCCCTTTTCCGGCACATCTCCAGTAGCGCAGGGTACCTTCAAGTTCATTCAAAATCTGAGCGGCTTGTTGCGTATTCAGCAGCTTCATGAGTGCTCCTCTGCTGGCCGGCATCCAGGAATTTCCTTTCCACCACAGCGACGAGACCAAGATATATGTCCCTTCCAGACGAAATAAATTTGGACCGGGCCTTCTTCCGCCGAAAGAAGCGCATATGTGTAGAGGCTGCTCCCAGCAGGGGCATGTGTCCAATACTTTGTGCCTATACCCCTATCAGCGCTGGCTATAGGGGTATAGGCAAGTTTGTAGCCGCAACAGCGACATGTAAGGAAGGAATCGCTATTAATTTAGTCACGGCCCGCTGGCTCGATCCAGTGGAAAATATATCCGGAGGATGGCAACACCAAACATCTCTTATGTGTTTAAGACTATGATGGATAATGTCGAAAAGTTGACTCGAGCTTTTCGATACTGATTGCCACGGTTACAGATTATGTTGATCCGGGGTGCAGCATGTATGACGCTGTCGAGTTTCGTCACTTCAGGTATTTTGTGGCTATTGCGGAAGAAGGAAACTTTTCCCGCGCCGCCAAGCGCCTGCACGTAGCGCAACCTTCCCTGAGTTTCCAAATGAAGCAGTTTGAAGAATCTATTCCAGCGCAGCTTTTCATTCGGGACAACTTAGGGATCAAACTAACTCCGGCGGGCGATGCATTGATGCCATATGCCAAACAACTCCTGCGCATCAAAGATCAGATGCTTCAGGCGACGAGCGCGATAGATTCTGGAAAAGCTCCGCCTTTGCAGCTTGGGTTCTCGCTATTTATCAACCACGCTCTCGTTGAGACGGCGGTGAAATCGTACGGAAGACTGTTCCCAGACAGTAAGGTCTTTCCTACAAGCGATTGCACAGCACGGCTTCTGGAGTTCCTCGCCGAGGGTACTCTTCATGCCGCATTGGTCACGCTTCCTATCGAAAGACGCGGACTGGTGGTTCAACAGATCGATAGAAAGACTGCTAGTCTGCTTGCGCAAAGATGATCCGCAGACAACAGAACCCGCTATTCCACCGTTGAAACTCGCGGCCAAGTTACAGATCTCATTTGATCGAAAGTATCATCCTACATTTTATACTCATCTGAGCGGCTTGCTTTCCCGTGTGGGCATTGAGTTGGCGCCGACGCGCTTCGCTTCCGCCCCGGGTGAAGTTCAATGGATGGTCAAGCAGGGTTGGGGCTATGCCTTGTTGCGCGAAAGCACGGTTCTCGACCCGGAGCTAGTGCTCCGCCCCGTCGCTGGGGTCGAGTTATTCATTGAATCGACATTTGTCTATAAAGCAGCCTCCCAGCAACCGATATTGCAGTTGCTGGCTTGTGACCTGAAAGCACGTTTCAAAGTTGCTGCAGCCATTGCTTCTGCGAAGCGCCCGAATACATCGGCGCGCTCAAAGGAAACAAAGCAGATGTCACTACTTGGCTGATTACACAAGCAGCCGAAATGCCTTGGTGGGTATACCGGAAAGCTATTGCCGTATAGATAACAAGTATTGGACGAGGTGTCGAATCCCCGCCTACGCTGTCGGCAGATCGCTTCGGAGGTGATCTTCCCATGCGCTTCATTCATTCACCACAAACGAATCAAGTCTTCCGCAGGGCCTTATCGCTCGCAATTATCTTGGCAGCCGCTGTCCCGGCCTTCGCGCAAACCTCTCCTTTCGACACAGGGTTTACGTCTATCGAAACCCTTTTCACCGGAACCATCGCCAAGGTCGCAAGTCTGGTCGCCATCGTGATTGGCGGCTACGGCTTTGCGCACGGGGAACCGGGCGCAAAGAAGGCACTCGCCGGAGTCGCCGCCGGCACGGGCATTGCTGTTATGGCAGTCAATGTCCTGAGCTGGCTTTGGGGTGTGTAAGCGCAACTCGCCCGTCTAGTCTTAACCTTCACACCGAGTACAACGAGGGGCTTATGCCAGAACAACCGAAACAAAGAGTTCGCACCAATCGCGTTTTCAAGAGCCTGCATAAGCCTCTCACCTATCTGGGCGTTGAACGAACGCTGTTCTATTTCGTCGCGTGGGCGCAGTCGGCGCATTCAACGTCTTCAACAGCATTCTAGCTGGCGCTGCGGTCTTCATCGGCGGGTTCGCCTTCGGTCGTTGGACCACGAACAGCGATCCGGCGTTTCTTCGCATCCTCGCAAAATCAGAGAAATACAAACTCCGTTATAACGCCGCCAAACAGAGTGTTCCTCGTGTGGAGGTGATGTAATGCTGCGGCTCGATAGAGTCATTCAGCCGTGGAAAGAGGCAGCATCGCTCAATGGCCATATCAACCTTTACGGCTTCTGGAACGAAACTGTATTCCTTACCAAGAGCGGCGATCTCGGCATGGTGCTGCACGTTCCAGGCGTGGACTACGAGAGCCTGGACCATGTGGAACAGGAGTATGCCGTGAAGCGACTGGAAGCCGCGTTGAAGTCTTTTGGCCCAGGGTTCCATGTCTATCAATATCTCTTCAAGTCGAATCGGCCAGAGATTCCATTTTGCAGCTATGACGATCCGATTGTGGAAGCTGCGACTGAGCAACGGCGGCAGTTCTTTGAAGCGAAGCGCGATCAGCTCTATCAAATTGAAATCTTCTATTCGATCGTTCTTGAAGGCGCGCGGTCGAAGACCGGGCTGCGGGCGGCGCTGGCCTGGCTCTTTCACGATCCCGCCGGCGCGGTCGGCGAACTGCGGGCGCAGTTCACCAACAACGATATGAAGACGCTGCTGCGGTCACAGATCGAAACCGATCTTGCGCGGTTGGAGCAGCACGTCCAGGCATTCGCCCGCCAGCTCGCCGACTTAATGCAGATTGAACTTCTCAATCAACAGGGACAGTTCCGCTTCTTTCGCCGGCTGCTGAACTTTGACGAATGGCGTATCGCGGGCAAGCCGCAGAGCACGCAGTTTCTCGACTATCAGGTGGTGAACAGCAACATCGAAGCGGAACGCGACCATCTGCTCGTGGGCGATTACGCTGTCCGGGTGCTCACCATGAAAGAAGCGATCACGGAGACGCGGCCTCTGGTAATCGATGCGCTGTTGAAGATTCCCGCCAATTTCTACGTCGTCACGGAATGGACGCCGCTGGCGATGGACAAGGCACGCAAGGAGGGTGAACAAGCGCCGCCGCCACTTCAATATGTCGAAGACCGGCTTCGTCTCGCAGATTGGCAACGACGCGACCAAGACGAATCCCCGCGATGTGCTGGTCGATGAATCGAAGCAGGCGGACATTGAAAACCTGGGCGACTGCCTGCGCGCGCTGGGGGACGGGAAATCGCTGGGCGATTTCTCCCTCACGATTGTGCTGTATGGCAGATCGAAGAATGAGCTTGACCAGCTTGTGGGCGAGTTCACCGGCGTCTTTACCAACGCGGACGGGAATCTCTTCGCCGAAACATACAACCAGCTCGATGCGTACTTCGCCACGATCCCCGGAAATTACGCGCTGAACCTTCGCAAGCTCTACCTGCTGAATACGAACTACGCCGACCTCAGCTTTCTATTTACGATCCTGCCGGGCGAGAAGACGAACCCGCATCTCGGTACGGAATACCTGGCTGTGCTCGAAACCGACAACAGCACGCCATACTTTCTGAACCTGCATAACGGCGAGGTGGCGCACACGCTGATTCTGGGAATGACCGGGAGTGGCAAGAGTTATTTTTGCAATTTCCTGCTGCAGAACGCACAAAAATACGCACCCGTCACATTCATCTTCGATATCGGCGGCAGTTTCCAGTCGCTCACCACGATCTTTCACGGCAGCTACTTGAATGTCGGCCAGGAGACGCGGGACTTCACCATCAATCCATTTTCGCTCCCGCCCACGAAAGACAATCTGCAATTTCTCTTCAGCTTCTTCCGTGTGCTGATTGAAGGAAACGAACAGCGTTACCGGCTCGATTACAAAGAGGAGCGCAGGCTGTGGGACGCGATCGAGCGGGCCTACATGCTGGAGCCGGATCAGCGCACAGTTTCAAATTTCACCAACATCGTTGGCGAGTTGAAGGAGCGCCTGCATCGCTGGACGCAAGGCGGCCAGTACGGATTTCTTTTCGACAATGCCGAGGACACGCTTTCATTTTCCCGCTTCCAGACTTTCAACTTTGCCGGCTGGGGAGATGCGCCCGAGGTGCTGGAACCACTGCTGTTTTAAGTGCTGCACCGGGCCAGCAACGAAATCGCCGATCCGAAGAAGCTCGCCACGTTCAAGACATTCCTGCTGGACGAAGTATGGCTCTTTGTCAAAAACGAGACCGTCCGCAGCTACATCGTGCAGGCGCAGAAGACGTGGCGGAAACACAATGCGGCGATGATTCTGGCCACACAATCCATTAAAGAGTTGCAGGAGTCCGGTATGTTGCCCATCGTTTCCGAGAGCTGCCCGACGAAGATCTTTCTCGCCAACCCGGAGATGGACCGCGAGGTGTACCGAGAGGCGTTCCATCTGAACGACACAGAACTGGATTTGATTGCCGGGCTTGTGCCGCCCGGCCAGATGCTCATTCGCAAGGCGCAGAGTTCGAAGAAGGTTCAGTTGAACGTCGATTCGGTCTCGCACTGGATGGCCACGAACAATGCGCGAGACAACCTGAAGAAGCGCGATTACTTTGAGCGTTTCGGGATCGCCGACGGCTTACGCCATCTGGCGGAAGATTTTCCATTCCAGCCACGAGCATTGGCTGGGCTTGTCACTGCAAATCGCAAAGGAGTTGCAATATGAATCGCACATTCACGATCATCGCCGTGTCTGCTCTGGCTTTCACCTCCGCTGTGGCCATCGCGCAGGACGCTTCAGCCCGCACTGTGCAGTACCACTCCCAGGACATCGTTCCCATTCACGCCAAGCTGAAATACACCACACTGATTGAATTGCCGCCAACCGAAAAGATCATGGAGGCGGCGACGGGCGACAAGGATTTCTGGATCGTGGATGTGGTCGGCAATTTCTGTTTCGTGCATCCGGCAAAGGCCGGCATCAGTTCCAACCTGAATCTCATCACCGACAAGGGGAATATCTACAGTTTCACCTTGCAGGATGTGTCACGAACAGACGAGGTGCCGAACCTCAAAGTATTGATCGAGCCAGCCGACCGCTCCTCCATCGTCGCATCGTCCGGGCCGCCGCAGTACGTCCCTGCCGCTCAACTGGAGCAGTCGAAAGAACAGCTTGCCGCGCTTCAATCGCACGTTGAACAGGCCGTCGATGCGTACAAGAGCGCCTATCCCATGCAACTCAAATTCGATTATGTCTATAAGGCGAACGAAGCACCCTTCGATATCCAGTCGATCTACCACGACGACAAATTCACCTTACATCAAGACGAACGCGCCGGAGAAGTTTAGCGTGTATGAGATGCGAGATGGAAAGCCGAACCTTATTAGCTACGACCTGCGCGATGGCACGTACATCATTCCGAAAGTCATGGATTCAGGCTATGTGGAGCTGGGCAAAAAGCGCATGGAATTTTCGCGCAAGGGGTGACAGCGATGACAGAGCATGGCACTTCCGAAACACAGAAATCGTCGGAACCTGGACTGACGAAGCGACTGCTGCAGCCCCACGGCGTTTTGCAGAAGAACCTCAAGACGTTCGTGTATCTGAGCGCGGCAGTGCTGGTAATCGTGGCGGCAGTCTTCAGCTCCTCCGGCAAAAAGACGCCCGCGCAGCAAGCAACGGCCAAAAACCAGCCGCCCCAGCCGATGCTACAGGACAACACGGACAACAACGTGCAGGACTTGAAAAACCAGCTTCAGGCCGAGCGCCAGAAAGAGCAGCAGCAGGCGGCAATGGCCGTCGCTCCAACGGGCAATTCCGCGCTCGCGTCTGCGACACCCGCGCAACAGGCCGCTGCTGCTGGTTATCGCCCGACCGGAATTGCCGCGCCGTGTATTGCAGTCATGCTGGACGAACGGCGGCTGGAGATCGTCGCGCGCAATCGCGGCATCAAAAAGGCGAAGGACAGCGACTCGATTCCCAAGCTGCTATCCGCCTACATCCGCAAAGCCGACGAAGGTGAACTCGGACGGCAGTTGGTGGAGATGGTCATTCTCCATTCCGCAAGGACGCAGCCGGACGGCGGCAAAGTGCTCAAAGAAGCAGCCGAGCATTACAAAGTGGACACAGACGCCATCGCCCTCAAGGTAAAGCAGGAATTCGCTGCGAAAGAGAAGGCGAGGGTTGCCAACAAGTCCAATCCCAAGCCACCGACCAAAGCTGCAAAGAAATCAAACGCTGCATAATCACCGCTGCAATACTGACGGAGCCTGCAAACCCGCAGGTTCCATCTTTTTCTTCGACCGCCCGTCCTCCCACCCTGAAACGTGCTGCCGCTCCGCGTCAGCGCCGATTTTACCCACCCGACGGGCGTACAAGCCACCCACCAATAACTCAGTAACTCTTAGAAAGCATTTGAACGAACAATAGCTGCTGCCTTTGCCACAGTCAGATTAGGAGCAACTAGCTCGAAACCATACTGTGAAGAGTCCACATCACGGGAAATACTCTTCAAAAGCAGGACACTTCCATCTATGTGTACACGGATTTTTGTCGTTTTCCACTGGCCGGGATAGACTTCTTCCCGCGCAATGGAGAAGTGGCTCTGGTCGCTCACCGAACCGAGGAGGCCAAAGCCAAACTCCACTTTATGCGCGAAATGCACATCAAGCCCACATAGACGCATGTCCGTCGTGTGGATGAGCAACACACCTGACATTGCGTGGACCACGCGGTCCTGATAGCTTTCCTCCTGAAACAATGGATTCGGCTGAAAAGCGATGCGGGTATAGTCACCCTCTGAGCCAACCGTCTTGAACAGAAAGATTCGTGGGAGTTCTTTCAGCAAATCCGGCATTCGCGCCTCATCCTGTTTACGCCTCAGAGTTTCTCTGCGAAATTCGTCCGGGTGATTTGCCAGATATGTAATGCGTTTATCTTCAGCCTTCTTTTGGCTATTCGACAACGGCTTGCCATCTTCAGAGATAAGACGCTGCATCGGCCCATCCGGGGTCTCGACCACCAGTTCATCCCAGAGGTGGCCCTTTGTACGGTTCGATCTTTCTTCCTTCCTATATAGGAACTGCTTACAGTTACTTCTCGCAGCAGTTTCGGCCTGGACCATTTGATTGACTGTTTGTATTGCAGAGAGCGGACGCCGTACCTGGGCGGCTAGACTTTTACCCATGACAAACATCTCCAATAAAAGCACAAGGGCAGCGGTGACAAGACCGGCAGATGAGGCAATTGGTGAATTGTCATTTTCTCCATGAGATTTATACATTGTCATTGTCAGCGATAGACAACTCCTGTTCTAGACAGAAAGGGTTCACACGCTATTGGAATGGAGGTTCGTGGGTTTCGTTCATCGGCTGCGAACGATTGCAGCCATGTAGAGGAGGCGGCGCTTGCAGTCACATCTGTCGCCAGGTCATATCCACACGCACCGGGATTTCGTTCTTAATTGGCACTGTCAGGAACGATGGCCGTTGGATTTTGAAATCTGAACAGGTCGCCGGTATCGTTCCCGTGATCCGCACCTCGTTGCCCTGAGTCACCCGTTGAAATGGCACATGCTTATAGTGGGCGGTCTGGCCGGCAAACTGGACCTCCAGATCGGCATAGATTATTGGGGATGTGGTTGCCGTCTCGGGAAACTGCGTGCGCACGATGACCATGGGAAATTGCGCACCGCGTGTTGCCTCCAGCATGTGAAGGTCGCGGTTGCTGTCTCCGGAATCGAATGACTTGACCGGCACTGCGATCAGGAAATCACATTGGCCGTCGTGACAAGTCCCCTTGCCCTTCGCCGCATGACTGACGCCGTCAACCTCATGCATAGGATGAGACATATGGTAGGTGAGGGTAGACTTTTCCAGAACCCACTGCGTATCGGCCTGCGCCAATACGGGGAGTGTGAGGAGCAAAAACGCAATCAGGATTTTCTTATTCATCATCTCTCCCAGAACTTCAAATGGATCGGCCACGATACAGCCACAATCGACGCGCCATAGGCTGCCGCTGTCACATATGCAGCGGTTCCATGATAGGAGGCGATCCCGTGAACTTTTTCGCCGGCGTTTTCCTGCTTGTAAGCCATGATCCCCAGGATGGGCGTCAGGATCATCCCCGGACCATGAACCCACTCCAGGTCGCGGTGCAGGCGGATCGCCCCCTTTGGCTTAACTCCTGGAACTTTCGGCGCGAAGATGGCGTAATATGCTGTCGTCCAATACAGGCCCGTGGTCAGGCCGCCTAGAGCGATATGGAAATCCAGATTCGCCGCGGTCGGCTCCGTAATCGTCTGCCCGTTTTTCCCCTTCGCCTTGGCCTGTGGCCCAGTAATCAACGTTGCGGCCAAAGGAATGACCGTAATCAGACCGAGCGTCTGATGCACCTTGAGCATGTGCGTCCGTTTATTTAACAGCGCCTGTTGCTGCGCGCTGCCTTGGGTTTGAGTCGAAGAGAAGCCCAAATCTCCCAACGAAGGTGCATTGCCCGGTGCGCTGGAAGGAGCATTCGGCAGATTCGCCGGAGGCATTTCCGACGATTTATTAGCGGGGATTTTTTGCTGTCCCGGTCCGGCACTCAAAACGACATCCAATGTCTGTCCCTTGGCTCCGGTAAACGTTACCCTGGCCACTTTGGTGCCAAAGCCTTCTGCTGAGACGGAAACTGCGTAATCCCCCGGCGCGAGGTTCGGCACGGTATAAATTCCAGCCGAGTTGGTTTGCGTCTCGCTCGATTGGCCGGTTGCGACACTCTTGATGGAGGTTTTAGCGTTGGGTATGACCCTGCCCGAGGAGTCCGTGATTGTTCCGGATAGTGTGGCGGCCATCTGCGCCAGCAATAGATTTGGGGTCAGGAGGCAAAGTATTAAGACTCTCATTCCAAGGACGATCTTCGCCGTTTTCCGTTTCATTGGAGATTCTCCTCGTGATGTGCCAGATGTGGCGGATATTCCTTAGAGATGCCGGAGCCCGACGTTCAATGCTTAGTCTTAATCTGTTAAGAGATGATGTCAAGCGATCCAGTCTGATTTCTTACACCTAATATTTTTGATGGAAAATGCTGCTGTTTATATCGGGCCAGAATTCCTTGAAGATAAATGTTCCACCGTCGAGGCCCACATTCAGCAGCCAGCGTTGGCCGGTCTTGGTCCATGTGCGGTCGACAGAAGGATAGTAAAGGTCGGAAATGCCGGCAGCCGCGCCCGCGCCAGCAATCTCCGAAGTATTGAAGGTCTCGCTTCCCGCATCCGTGCGCGTAATCAACACGCGACTGAACGAATATAGCGTGCGCTTCAAGAGTCCACCGTGTCCCAGTGTGTAATAACGCGGGTCCTGATGCAATGCGACCGGAAAGAAGAACTCCACCTGGTAATTTTCGTCTGCCTGATCCACGAAAGTGTGCCAGTAGTAGCGCCCGTACCCCGCAGCTCCCTGGTGAAACTCGGGAGACGAACCCTCCAACTGCGAGACACCGGCCAATATCCCGACAAAAATGAATGACGAGTAATCGAAGCTGTCCTGCGTGGTCTCGACAAATTTTTCTTTGACCGACTCCGGTGGTAACTTAACATCTGCGGAAACAGAGCGGAAGTTCGGCACGATGCCGAGGATTCGCTTCGTCTGCTTGCCTTTGAGATCGGGCGAGGTTTGTTGCGCCACGTTCTGTTCCTGGGCCATTACAGCGCTTGGCGCATCGGGAAGCGTGGAGTTGCTCGCCTGTTGCGTCGAATCCTGAGCAAGTCCGGTTGCCGCCGTTAACAAAACAAGAATAGTCGATACGAATAGAGATTTAATATTCAAGTGGAATCTCCATGGAGCGTCCGAACGATTCGCTCGGGATGACGCTCGTTCCTCGCGTAAAAATTGTCGTCCGCCAGCGCGATGAAGCGGAAACCGCGGCGTCTGAGATCGACGATTTCGTTCAGGATAACGTCGGAAGTCCGGGGCCTGGGTTTTTGACCATCCGTGCGCCACACCGAACAAAATGAACAATGCTTGGGACAACCGCGGACTGTCTGCACGGACGCCCACATATATTTGTCCCTCGGTGCCAGGTCCCAACGCGCGGCCACAAACTGCTCGCCCGAAATGCGGCCCTCCTCGTAAATGGTCTGAGTAGTGCCCGCGAGTATATCTGCAATGACTTTGCGCCAGATGACATCACCATCTCCTTTTACTACGGCGTGGGCGCCACCTATCTCCAGAGGCTCGTTCGGATATAGCGTCGCATGAATGCCGCCATAGACCACGTATGCTCCACGTTTGCGCGCCATGCGTCCCAGTTCCATGCCGCGAAGAGCGTTTCCGGTGTGAATGCCGATACCCACGATATCGCCGGACTGGATTTGATTCGGTTGGATCTGTTCGAGAGTTTCATCTGTGATGACGGGGTCACCGTATTTAGCAGGGGTAGCAGCGGCAAGCACGTACAACCAACGGGGAGTAATGACGCCGATTCCAAATGAGGAATCGCTGGGGTTAATGAGATGAACACGCATGTAGGGAAAAAATCTCCTTTTGGCTGGCCCTCCGCCTATGAGAAACAGAAGGGAATGTTAAGAGCGCTCCGGGGGCCTGATTGAAAATGCCCCTCAGAAGGCGTGCAACTCCTAGAGCGGATGATGTTGTCCAAGTGAAATCTCCACGGACGCTCCTAAGGTGCGTGTTCGCGGATCGGCAATAGGGTTGACCGAGCCGATCAGTTTGGCGGCGAGAGTCTTCTTTGCGCCGGGGCGATACAGAGCGCGATGGTTCAGCACATAGCTGCCGGTGAGAAATCCAATGGCCTGCCCGACAACTATGTCGGAGGGAAAGTGCTGGTTCGCCAGAATGCGGGAGATGCTGACCGTCTCAACAAATCCATAGGCCGGAACTATAACGTACCAGCGTGGATACTCTCCAGAAATAACGCGCGCCAATGCCATCGTCGCCGTCGCATGGTCCGATGGAAAGGAGGAGTCCCACTCCCAGTGTTCAGTGCCAAAGGGCCAAAAGTTTCCTTGTCCATTGCCTTGGTTTGGACGCTGACGGTTGGTAACGAGCTTCGTCACCAACGTCACAGTTCCCGAATCGATGATGGCCTCAGCACTCAACCGCCCGGTTTCCGCCAGTTTTGGATTCTTTTGCGCCAGGCCGATGAAGTAAATGCCCGCGCCTTCGGCGCCAGTCGCTAAGAATGAACCGAAATCCGCGATCTTATTTGCAGTATTGGTGCGGTTCGCATCCACGCCAGCCGCTTGCGCGGCGTCGGCATCGTAGGCAAACGCCAGTCCGGTGGCTGCACCCAGCGGCGCCAGCCAATAAGCGTCTTTCTGCTGCAAGCGCAGTGGGCTAGTAAAAATGCCCTTCTCATCCTCGCCTAAATCTTGAATGCAGCGGACAAGCCGGGTGATGCCGCAGATCGGCTTGCCGTCCTGGATGGATGCACTCGGCTGCGATGGTCCAGTATTTGGAGCGGATGCATCCGGCGTGGTTGGATTCCGGGCCGTGTTGCCTGAATCAAAAGTGCTATCGACTAGGCTTGCGCTCTGTGTCGATTCAACAATGGGATTCGGGTTAAGCGGCAGGATGCGGCCTTGCGCTTGGACCTGCGAAGCGTCAAATGCGAAGAGAATGAATCCGGCAACGAGGAAATATGAGCGTATGAGCATATTTAGTGCCTCTCGGAGCGACTCTGCTTCAGCCCCGCGGTAGGGAGTACATTTCGGCTTGGAACCGTTGTCACTTCGATGCGGGTGTTTTTCACAAAGGAAACATTCCGGCCGTGGACCAACCAGCGTTCGTAGATAGAAAGACCAGCCGCATAAAAGCCGATGCCAGCGGCCAAGTCTCGTGAGCCTGCCACGATGCCGACCACGCGGCCAATAATTCCAAAGCCGTTGGAAGATACCGCAGCGTTGCCTGCAAAATTGCCATCGTCATCGAGGGCGCGTCCTGCGAGAAAGGTCAGCACCATCGGAACGATTATTCGATCCTGCTGCTGCGGTTGCACACCGCCTTCCGAGTCGATTTGCAATTGTTGAGATTTGCTCGCATCCGCGCCCGCGAGCGTGCCTTGGACGTGCTGAGTTGGGGCACCGGGCAGCTTCAGTTCCCGAAAATCGAAACGTAGTTTTCCGGCACGCCCAAAGGATCGTGCAGGCTTGACCTGTGTGATCGTTCCGACCAGTATCGATCCTTCGGGAACGGCCATGGTATGGTCTGGATTGAAAACTGGTTCGGCAACCACTGCCTTAAAGGTATTTCCTTGCTTCTCATTGGCTGAACTGATGGTCTGTTCCAGATAGGCGCGCAATTGCCACGCCGACGTATCGGCTGAGGCTTTGTCTGTCTGTGGAGATGAAGCCGGGTGCGGTTTGTGGGAGATTTGCGCAGCCGCTGGGTTGCTCTTCAGGTTCAAAGACGCTTTATAGGGCATGAGAGGAAGTGTTTGCGTCAGCGTAATCGTCCACATTGTCGCCGTTTCGATTCTCTCCGGGTGATAGGGAAGCTGCTTGTAGAGCAACTGAACCAGCCGATCTTTTCGTCCGGGAGCCGTCACCAGGTGGACCATGTCCTTCCCATGCTGCTTGAGTTGAGCGATCTGTCGCGATATGAAAGAGTGCGATTTGGCGGCTGCAGGCGTGGAAAGATGGAGGACCGGCGCGCCGTCCGTGGCATCGCCGCTAACAATTTGCTTCGTGGTTCCATCAGGAAGCACCAATTGATCAAAACGAACAACCGGAATATGGAAAGGCGTGAAGTCGCCCCCAAGCCGGGCATGGATACGTCGGCTGCGGTCAGGATTGAGGGCGATCACGCTTCCGCGCACCACACTGCCCGCCGGAATGACCAACTGGTTCTTGGCATAAACCGGATACAGCAGATGGCATTGCAAGTGTTCGCCCTTTTTCATGGGGACGTGTTTGTTAAGTTGGACAGGCAGGGGTGTGGCCGCAGGAACCGAGATGGGTTGCTCTTGCGCGGACAGCTTCAGTGCAACGACAATGATCGGAAGGAAAACGAGACATCGCAAAAGAGGCCAACGGCCTTTTATGGCGGCTGCAAAAAGCCCCTTACTCCGAATCTGTATAGGATGGATTGGAACGGGACAATGACTCGTTTCAGGACAATCCAGGTGTGAAAAACGTATGGAGGGTTTGATCCCGGATTTTTTTGCGGTCATCGCCACCTCGACGTTTTCACTACCGGGTATGCAAGAGAAAGCACTCTTTGGCCGAAAGCGATTCTTAGAACTTTAAGACGCAACGGCACTTCCAATGTTAGCGGAGCCACAGGAAAAGTCCACCGACGAGGAGGATCGCCATCACGACAATCACCGCGATGAGGTAGAGAAGGTGTGAGATCGGAATGTCTTCATCATCTACAGCCATGAGAAACTCCAAGAGTGCATACAACAGCTTCTTTCTAATCTCTATTGGGTCTTCTCGTTGCATGAGTGGCGAAAGAAAGCATCGCGAACATTCGCGGGCGGCGGAAAGCCCGACGGAACGGCTCCGTATAGCAACGACATTGCGAAAGTTCTGCCGCACGCCGTGCATTCGTATGCGATCACCTTTCCAAATAGAACCGTTTGGGGAACGAGCTGTCGTCTTTCGCACATACTGGATTCAACCTCAACGATGGCAGCGCAGTTTTGTTCCAGGGTCTTGGTTCAGATGAGACTGGGACTCGACATCGTAAAGGTGCCCCTTACCTGTGGACGATGGATCGTAAACTCAACCCTCATTTATGTCTTAAGTGATTAAGACATAAAAAGTCAAATGGAGCATACAAGATTGAGACTCTCTCACACTTTTCGTGAGAGACTGCACTCATTACAATTTGATGGACATGCCAGGACGCGGACGCCGCAGATGTCAAGGAAGCGATTGAACGGACCACGAGGTAGGCAACTCCCGACCGCAAGCGAGCTTCGGTTGCTGCAGATCCTTTGGGAAAATGACGAAGCCACCGTGGAGGATGTCGTTAATGCGCATCCCCCACGAAATCGGCCCAATTACAAAACGACGCAGACATTGTTGCGCATTATGGAACAGAAGGGGTTCATCGGACACGAACTCAGGGGACGAGTATTCGTTTTTAAGCCCGTGATCTCTCGGAAGATAGTCGACCAAAGGTCTATCCAGGCGCTGCTTTCGCGGAACTTTGGCGGGTCCGCAGCCGGGTTGTTTCTCAACCTGCTAGAGGTCACGACAGTCAAAGAGAAGGACCTGGATGAGCTGGAGGCCCAGATCCGGGAGTATCGTAGGAAGAACGAGCCGAGCGGATCGAAGGGTAAGTAACTTCAAATCAGAGGTGTCATGCGTCCAGAGACTCTGCTAACGATCATGGCGGCATTCACCGGGTTTCTGCTCAAGACATCCCTGGGCTTCTGTATCTGCTGGGCAATGAGCAAAGTCGTCGTCTCACCCCAAAGAAAATTTCTGGTATGGTTCGGTTTTCTCATCGGCGCGGGATGCTATTGGTTATGGCTGGCGGCAAACCTTGTGCCCCACAGTTCGATGCTTATCTCTCTCCAGGTTCCTGCTACATTTGCCCCACTTGCGCCCGTGGGTAAATGGAAAATCCAAGCCTCATCGTCGTTTCCTCTCTCGGTTGTGGTGCGCGGTTTGGGAGTGGTGTATCTCATCGTCTTGGGGAATTTCCTGTACGCGCGGATCAAAAAGCATATGCGCCTGCGCTGGATACTTCGCTTTGCGTATAAAGCACCCAATGCAATCGAGAGCATCTTCCAGCCGATTGCGGACAGTTTGAATGCAGGCAATGTGCAGCTATTGATGCTTTCAGGGATCTATTCTCCCGCGACCTTCGGTTGGATCAAGCCCGTCATTCTGCTACCGCCGCTTTGCCTGGAACAGGATGAGAGCGAGCTGGGCGACATCTTCCGTCATGAATTGCAGCATGTGCAACGACGCGACTTCGTTTTCAACACCATCGCCTCGCTTTGCCGCGCACTGCTTTTCTTTCATCCTGCCGTTTGGTATGCCATGCGCAGGCTCGAACTGGAAAGTGAGCTTGCTTGCGATCTGGCAGTTGTCAACAATTCGCCCGAGCGGCGCGCGACATACGCCGAATGCTTGGTTCGCTTTGCCAGGCTGCACGCTACACAAGAGCCGACGCCGTGGAATTTAGACTTCGCAGGCTCGTCCGTTCAACTCAAAGTGCGTGTTCGCTCCATGCTGGGGGAAACCAGAAAAATCTCCGGCTGGCTGCTGGGTTTGCGCGCCATTCTCGGATTGCTCCTCTTCGCGGTGTTCCTTGGCATCGTGCCATCGCTGTTTATCGTGCTTTCCTACGAACAGCATCGAATTGTGCAGCCGGCAAAACCGGCATTCCTGGCTACGCGCGCCGAGGTTCCATTGCGGCGGAGAGGTGCCTATGAAGTTCGACCGCAAGAGCAGGCGATACGACCGAGCCATGAAATTGCGACCTCGCCACAAACCGTTCCAACTGCCGCTCCGGTTGAGGCTGCGATGGATACAACGCCAGCTGTGCCGCGTAAGTCCGACCCAACATTGTCCGGGGAGTTTGGGCCTACTTTGAAGCGGAGGGACGATGAGGGCGGTGTCGCAGGGCCGAAACCTGCCCCAGCAACCACAATTCGTCTCTCAAGTTCTTCCGACTCGGGAAGTCCAATCATGACGAAGGGACGCTCAGTCGCTTCTGCCATTGCGGCAGGGGCGGGTATGGCTGTCCGCGTCGCTTCTCACGGTCGCGACGGTGACGTTCATTGAGGGCCTGATTCCGTTTATCGCGGCCTGCAGTCGCTCAGGAAGAGAATTCCGCCGGAGCTTACTGAAGGGAAGGTGGGGATGTCTGAGACCTTGATCTGCCCCAATTGAAGTAGCGTCCCAAAACGACTTTGACGATCAGATGGTCCGTCGATGCCGTCGCTCCCCAGCCCGCACCAAAGTTG
Source organism: Acidobacteriaceae bacterium (assembly GCA_965276585.1). Taxonomy (GTDB): domain Bacteria; phylum Acidobacteriota; class Terriglobia; order Terriglobales; family Acidobacteriaceae; genus JAKAAZ01. Next base: position 609,937 of record CBDIAZ010000001.1, read on the forward strand.
ATCTCCCATTTGGGAGAGACAAACAGATTCATTACGGGAAAGAACTGCTGCTGCTGGTTGTGCAGGGAAACGAAGTGCACGAACTCGCCATAATATCCGTAGTACTCGATACCGAAGTTATAGAGCGGGGATGGTTGATAGGTGAGGGTCGCCGCTGGCCCGAACGTCATGCCATGCGGAGAGACATCGCGATAGTAATACTGGACCTCCGCCTGGGTAGAACCGGGCGGCAGAGAGGTTGGATGGATACCCCAATTCACCGTCGTGTTCACCGACCCGTACCATTTCCCAACCGTCTTATCGACGATGGGCATAATCTGCCAGGACCACGTCGGATTGGCGTAGGCGGCGCGAGCATAGCCAATCTCATTTGAGACGCTGACGCCCACCGGCCAGTGCCAGCTTGGTGGGACACGCACCCGAGGGCGGATATGATCGCCCACCCACTGTATGCCGGTGCCATTGTGTTCTTCGGTAAAGATGTAGAAGCCTACTTCCGACCAGTTCGTAATGCCTTCGGTCAACTCGATCGTTTCATGCTCCTGACCCTGCGTCGGCAACATTCCATACTGGGTCGTGGTGCTGCCTTCTACCGTGTAATTGCTGTGTAGCTCCATCAAGAGCGTTTTCGGCGCAATCGTCTCGGATGGATAAACCTGAATTTCGTAGTTATCTTGCGCGTACAAAAGACCGGGACAAGCAAACAATATGAGGACGAGCACCACAAAACCCATGCAGGCTCTTTCTCCAATAGACGCCAAATCCACGTTTTTCCCCGGCGCAATTTCCAGATGGATCGGCACGATGCGAATCGTATAATCCGCCGGAGGCCGCGCCTGTGCCAGCAATGGAAGGAACCGGCCGAGAAGAAGCGCTCCCGCCACCGTGCTCGATCCGTAGATAAGAAAGTCTCGGCGTTTCACGATTCCAAGTTATTGATGCGGGCCATAACCGATCCCTGGCTCCTGAGATGGACTCAAATGCGGCATTTGCTTTTTGTGAAGGAGACAAACTCACTCTTAATTATTTCAGAAAAGCAGACATGAATCGATGTTTCCTCCTACTTTTGACGAATCGAAAACGCCGACCGGTGACGCGGCCTTAATCTCTCGCTATTCTCAATTCTGGATGTACAAGTAATCAGTGATACGTGGCCAGAATGAATATTGCGAGAGTCATGCTTACGATACTTGCCGTATCGCAAGGTATTGCGACGTTGGCAAGGCAAGCTGACTTTACGGTCACATGCAATGATGGATTGCGGCCGGACGTTCAGACGAAGTGGCTGGGAGTTCAATTCGCTTTAGTTCTCATGTGGAAGCATGACATCTTTGGCGTGTAACGAAGGCAGTTCTCTACTTTGAAATCGAGCCAACAAGATTAAGGTCGATCGCGACGTTTTTGTCCGCTTTCCAAAACAGAAAACTTGGATCCTTCAGTCCCCATTGGATGTACGGTACGACAAAATGGGCCTTGGCCGCTGCTGTTGTGCCTTCAAGATGGACAACGATGGGGATGGTGATCTCGTGAGGCGCGCCGAGGAGCGTGAAGATACCAGTCACCTGGATGGTCGAGTCCCCTGATGGCGGAATGGTGCCAGCGTAGGACTTGGGCTCAAACGAGACGGTCGAGTGCTGTTCGACCTCCAGGATGTCATTGTTCATCTTCTTGTCGCGACTGCCGTTGCCTGTCTTCCCGCTGCCGGCGAGGACGACGACCGAACCCGCCATCTTGGGAGTGCTGCGGTCAAACTCAATCGATCCCGACTGCACATGGAAGGTGCCATGGACAAGCTCGTGAGTAGTCTTGAGCGTCATCTTGACCTCGCTGGCATCGGGATTGATAACGAAGGTCTGAAGTTGGGCGAGAGCGGGTGAAGCGAGTATGACCGCGAAGGCTAAAACTGCAAAAGGCTTCATTGCATCTCTCCTTTGGTAGGGTGACTACTGAGAGCTGTTTGGGCATGGCTGGATTTCAGCTGGCGACTGCCTGGGTAGCAACAGCAACTTGCTGGGTGACACGCGTGAGTCTAGCCGTTACGCGCATCGCGCCGGGCCAGACCCTGAGGCAGAACGGCAGTACAGCGCGCGCGAGTGCGTTGTTCAAGCCGTCGGCGGCGATCTCGGCAAGACGCATCTGGGGCAGCATTGCGGAGCGCAGTTTTGGCTGAAAGACCGGCGCCGGTTCTGCGGCAAGATAGGCAGCGGCGGCACGGCGGGCAGTATGCAGGGCGACGGATATGCCATCGCCGGTGAACGAGGGGATTACGGCTGCCTGATCGCCGATACAGTAGAGCCCATCCTCGGTTGCGCGGCGGATGTAACCGTACGGGATATGTGTGATGGTGATCGGTTTGTCAAGTAGCGGCTCCGCACCGTCAAGCCGCATCGCGAGGTGGGGACAGTCCTGCTGCATCTTCGCAAGGAGGCCCTCCCAGCGAAGACCCGCACGTGCAAAATACCGCCGTTGCACCACGCAGCAGAAATTCGTAATGCTGTCTTCCACCGGTTGGATACCACCGTAGCCTCCAGAATAGAGCGTCAACTCGGAGGCGTCCGCCAGGTCAGCGGTCTGGGCGGCAGACAGTCGGTAATACATCTTGAAGGCGACCCATCGGTGAGGATCCTTCGGACGACCGTGGCCGCGCAGGTCGTGTTTGCCCGTGGCGAGAAAGACGGTGGGAGCTTCGTATGTGGTGCCGTCGTCGAGAGTAGCCTGCCAGAGGTTGCCGTTCGCGCGGCTGAGCGACTGCACACTGCGACCACGCTGAACGCGGACTCCTGCGGCGATAGCTGCGGCCATGAGCGCTGTGTCCAGCGCTTTGCGCGTGAGTGAGGCTGCGGGAAAAGGCAGCGGAGCCTCCGCGGCGCGTCTGGCCGCGGCAAGGCGGACATAATCGATGGGCACCGCGCCAAGAGAGGCAACGTCGATACCAAGTGCGTGCAGGTCTTCGAGGGCTTCACCGCTTAGAAATTCTCCGCAAACCTTATGGCGAGGTGTGGGCTCGCGTTCAATCAGCGTGACGCCTCGTCCCTTTCGAGCGAGCGCGATCGAAGCGGCACAGCCTGCCACTCCACCACCGAGGATCAGAACTTCGTCTTCCAAAGCATTGCTCCTAAATTCACTTGGATCTTCAATTTGTAGCGGTATTACATATTCTAGTAGACGATCACAGAACAGTTTTGGGGCGTCATTCTGTACAAATCGTCATTTTGGAGCCGGGGAAGGAACTGGCTGGACGGACGCACATGCCGAAGCAAGGATATGCTGGATTCATCAGGGAATCGGGTCCCGAAAGGCAGCGAAGGAGTTAAAACGAGATATTTGATGGGGCGAAGCAATTTCTTTGTAACCGCTTTTTTGACGATAATGTTGGGCGCCGCAGCTCCGGCAGAACGAATTCCAGTGAAGCATATCCAAGTCCCGATGCATGGGTTCATGGTGGCGCGTTCCGAGTCTGGAAGAATCATCTCCCGGGTTAAGTTTACGCAGGCTGTGCACCGCGATGAAGTGACGATGCGCCTGACCTATCACTTTTTGGACGGGTCGATTGATGATGAGACGACAACATTCAGTCAGCAGGGCACGTTTCGGTTAGTACGCAACCATCACATAGAGAAAGGGCCGTTCTTTGCGAAGCCTGTCGATTTTACGGTGGAAGCGGCAACGGGGATTGCGACCAGCCGCACAACGGACAAGAATGGAAGGGTACACCTCGAGAGTGAGCACATGGACCTGCCGGATGACCTGGCGAATGGGTTCGTTGGAACGTTGCTGCTGAATGTGGCGCCGAATACAGCGCCGTTTCGGGTGGGGATGCTGGTGCCGGTCGGCGGCGGACGATTGATTCGGCTCCTGATCTCGCCGCAGGGCGAGCAGCCATTTCACACCGCAGGACAGACCCTAAAGGCGACGGTGTTTCGCATCCATCCGGAGTTGGGTGGCATCGTGGGCGTGATTGCGCAGTTGATCGGCCTTCAGCCGAAAGATGTGATGGTGTGGGTACTGGAGGGTGATGAGCCTGCGGTGGTGAGGATCGTTGGACAGCTGGGTGGTTACGGGCCGGTGGTCGACTCGGAGCTTGAGGGAACCAGCTTCGGGAAATAGGACCATTTGCAAACCCCCATCTCACTGGCGAGAGGGGGACCACCCACGTTGATGATGGTGTCCTGAAAATCTCATGGCCTCCTGGTCGACGATGAGGCGCGGCGAGTAGTCAGCTCGTGCCAGTTGAGGCCGAGGTCGACGATCAGCAGGGAGGCCAGAGTGAAGGCGATGACGCCGACGGCGGCGAAGGTGTCGCCAAGATGGCTCCAGTAGCGAGGCCAGAGGTTGAGCACGCGGCTGGAGACGAAGGTAAACGTGACGGCATAGGAACGAGCCATCCATTGGCGGTGCTGGGTGATCTGGCGATTGCGCGCGGTGATAAAGGCGGCGACGGTGCAGACGATCCAGGCGGCGGCCTGCATGGAGGTTCCGGGTAAGCCAGGGCGCCCGGCAGCGAGGGCGATTCCGGTAAAGGCGCCGACAAATACGGAGATGACGTAGACGCGGCCGAGTATGCGATGGAGTTGGAGGTGACGTTGGCGGATCCGCGAGGAGAAGTTGATGGGGCCGATCAAGAGCGCGAATGTTCCGGCGAGTGTATGCGGGATGAGGAGATGGCGGTCGGCGATGACCTGCAGACGGTAGGCGTGGTACATCGGGTAGTCGGTAATGAGGAGAACTTCTGAGGTAATGAAGACGAAGAGCGTGGTGAGACCAAGCGAAACCCAGAGAATAGTTTTGAATCTGGAACCGGTGGAACTGGGCGCTAGCAGAGTGGAAGTTGGCATTATTCGCCTCTAAGATGGTTAGACGTGATGAGGTGCGTCACGAGGGCGACGGGGGCAATAGGCTTCATATCTCTTAGTCTAACGAGACGCTTCAGAATTACCGACCTCACTTCCAGCGCCCCACGCACAACCGTCCCGGCCGCCAATGTTCCACCGTCACCGCCTCTCGCAGGACCTCAGCCGCAGCCAGCAGGTGCACCCAATCCTCCTTCCGGAAGGCCCGCCGGAACGACACCGGTCCATCATGCCGCACAAGCCAGTGCCAACGCACCCACCCAAACATGCGACTACTCCACTCTGCCCGCTCCAAATCATTGATAAACCAACCTACCTGCACGGTCGCATCCATCCACCTCAGCAGCGCGACGATCTCCTCGTCCTCCAGATGATGTGCCAGCAGCGAGCTCACGACGATATCGACCGGCTTCTTCGGTAGATACTCCATAGCATCGCCGGTAACCCACGTGATTCCGAGCTCCTTCGGCGTGGACTCCGCTGCTGCACGTGCCGCATAAGGATTCAAGTCGATCCCCGTTAACTGCACAGCAATGCACCGTCTCCGCGCCCAGCTTGCAATCTGCCGCAGTAGATCGCCGCCGCCACTACCCACATCGACGATGTGTACCGGATCGCGCAATCCATGCGGCAACCGCTCCAGCCAAGCCAGTGTCGGACGATAACCCAACAACCAGCGATTGACTGTTTCCAGACTGCGCAGGCAGTCACGGAAATCCTCATAACTACAGTCACCATCCATCAGCTCCGGCAACTCACGCGGAGAGACCCGCCGACTGAAGTCGATCTCTGCACTAGACCACATGGAAGCGCATCGTCTCTGCTATTAGGCCCGGCCCAAACGCCATCGCACACCCACGCTGCCCCGGGCGCGCTTGCTGCATTATTCGCTGCAACACAAACATCACCGTCGCCGACGACATGTTGCCGAAGCACGATAGCACTTCGCGCGACGCCGCCAGCGCATCCGTCGGCAGTTCCAGTCCCTTCTCCACCGCATCCAGAACCGATCGTCCGCCGGGATGTACCGCCCACAGGTCAATGCCATCACGCTCGGCCATTAGTTCGCCCTCATGCAGCGCGCGGCCCAGCTCTCCCGGTACCTGCCCGGAGAGCAGCATGTCGAAACCTAGCCCGCGAATCTTCCAGGTGATCAGCCCACGTGTCCCTGGCACCATCACCGCCTTGAAGCTGTCCAGCGCGAGACCCTGCTCGCGAGCAGTAATTAGGCTCGCCGCCGCGCCATCGGCAAAGACCAGGAAGGAGAGCACCTGCTCCAGATCCTGCGTTTCCTGGAAGTGCAGCGTACACAGCTCTAGGTTCAACATGAGCACGCCCGCCTTCGGATCTGAGCGCACAATGTGCCGAGCCAGCTTCAGCGCGTTGATCGCGGCATAGCATCCCATGAATCCAACCATCGTGCGCTCCAGGCCCGCCGAAAGCCCGAGGTGGTCGACGATCTCAAAGTCCAAACCCGGCGCATAAAGTCCCGTGCAGCAGGTCACCACCACGTGCGTAATACCAGAGCGTTCCTCCTCGCTCAGTGCAAGCCGGTCCACGGTCTTCCGCATCAGCACCGGAGCGCTCTGCTCAAACAGTTCCATACGCTGCGCTGTGTTGGGAAAGTTGCCTAGCCGGTAAAACTCATGCGCGTCAGGCCCCGAGGAGCGGCGGGAACCTTGCTGCGGATCGAGGAACGAATAGCGATGCGCGATGTCTGCGCGGATCACCATGCGGCGGAATACCGCACGCAGCTGCGGGTTGGCAAGCATTTTCTCCGCAAAGACGACAAAGGCATCATGCACATCGTGTTCTGGTACAGCAGTGACGATGCGGTTCAGGTAAGCAGTACTCAATAAGCCCTCAACCCAATTATAGGGACGATATGTTGCGCGTGTGTCTTGGGAAGGCTTGCCGATGAAGAAATGATCATCCAGCGACAGTCGACTACTTGTAACAACAGGTTCTCTATTCTCAATAGAATGCTTGTCTCAGTTTCTCTTTATTTGAATCGCTCATGGATTCCCGCTAAATCAGCCCGTCGATTGATTTGGATACGAGCGTTCGTGAGAACGCTAGTCGAACTCAGATCGTTCAGCTACTCTGCCAGATGCCTACAACGGTCTCTTGCCAAGTGTGAAAAGCATATGGAGAGGTTGATCCCGGATTTCCTTGCGGTGATTAGCATCTCGACGGTTTCACCACCGGGGCCACAAGAGAAGACACTTTGTCCGAAAGCGAGTCTTATAAGATTAAGACGCAACGGCATTTCCAATGTTAGCGGAACCACAGGAAAAATCCACCGACGAGAAGAAATCCCATCGCGACAATCACCGCGATCATGGAAAACCACCATCTCGATCCCTAGTCCGTCTTCTTTTTGCACATGTGGCGAAAAATGTATCGCGAACATTTGCAGGTGGAAGAAAGCTCGAAGAGACGGCCCCGTAGAGCAATGAAATCGCGAACGTTCTGCCGCACTCAGTGCATTCGTATCTGACCACCTTTCCAAACAGAATCGTTTGGGGAACGAGCTGTCGTCCTTCGCACATACTTGCTTCCACTTCGGCTATGGCAGCGCCGTTTGCTTCCAGGGTATAGGCGCAGATGGATGTGGGTTTCTACATCGGAAGAGCGTCTCCGGCACTTGTCGGTGGGAATCCGAAACTCAATCGCTCTTATGTCTTAAATGATTAAGACATTAAAAGTCAAATGGAGTATAAAAGGCTGAGACTCTGTCGTTTCCTCAGGAGAGACTGCATTCATCAAATTTGATTTACTCGCCGGGACGCGTAAGGCCCAGATGTCAAGGAAGCGATGGACGGACCACGAGGCAGGCAACTCCCAACCGCAATCGAGCTTCGGTTGTTGCAGATCCTTCGGGAAAATGACGAAGCCACAGTTGAGGATGTCGTCAATGCGCATAGACTTCAATCGCACCCGCGCAACAAATCCGAGATGGCCTGGACACGCTCGATTTCATCTGGTCTGGAAGAACATAACCGTTGCGCTGTTCGCAGTCATCGAAGTTGCACTGGTGTGGTGGAGTGGACCTCATCTCGATGGGCGATTCTATCTGGCTGCAGTCAAGGTCTTGATTCCGATGTTGGGTTTCTCGCCGCGCTGATAGCACGAAACCTGTATGGCGGCACATTGCACGATGCCAATGGAATTCCCCCGCTGTGTTTGTCCTTCAGAGGCAAGCCGCTGGAACTGGATGGAAATGCAATCGCGGTGTGCCTCGGCTGCTTTTTTCCTGGCGGTCACAGTTCTGGTCTACCGTTGAGTCTTAACACCAGTTTTTACGCCTGTTACGTCGGTAAGGACTGAATTGATCGGGATGCGCGGAACGTTACGGCCTTCACCTTCGTTCAACACCCAGAATGCACCCTCCTGTTCAGAAGGGGTGAGACATGTTCGAAGGCGATCCGTCGGCTCGAATTCGCCGTCATCGGCAAGAGCAAATGTTCCGAAGTGGATAGCAACCGCAATCGGAGATCCCAGTATTCGTTGAGCTTCGACGGCGTGTTCCGGAGTCATGTGGACCGGCCTCATAAACCACTCGGGCTTATAAGCTCCAATTGGTAGCAGGGAAAGCCGCAGTGGTTGGAACTGCGCCGCAATCGCAGCGAAATGTTTTCCAAAACCAGTATCCCCAGCAAAATAGACGTGCCCACCTGCGAGTCCAAGAACCCAACCACACCAGAGCGTGCGATTACGATCGAACGGCGTTCTCGCTGAGAAGTGTTGCGCCGGCACGCAATGGAACTCCACACCTCTCCAACAATATGACTGCCACCAGTCGAGTTCGTATATTTTCTCAAATCCGGCCTTTCTAAGGAGCTTGCCCACTCCGAGAGGGCAAAATACCGACGGACGATCTCTTCTGAACAGCTGCTTCAAGGTAGGTAGATTGAGGTGATCGTAATGATTGTGGCTGATAAAAATGCAGTCAATTCGGGGCAGGTCATCAAAACGTATTCCAGGGTCACGATGCCGCCGCGGTCCAAGAAAGGAGATTGGGCTGACCCGCTTTGACCAGACCGGATCGGTAAGGAAGTTGAAACCTCGGCTCTGCAACAGCAACGTCGCATGATTCACAAAAGTTACGAGCAGATCGTCGCCGTTAATACGAGCTGGCGGCTTCGGCCCAGGCACTGTGCCGGCAAATTTTCTCCACGGGCCGATCTTGCGACGTGTGATCCACTTGAGAAACTGCGAGAAACTATGGTCCGGCACGCCGGGATTGAAGAAGCGGCCGCGCGTGAAATGATCGGAAGTCTCAGGGTTCCACGTCATCCGAAAACCTCCGCGCTCAAAAAGGCACGCATTACGAACTCAGTTAGTGGCCGGGTCGATCAAGGTGTCTCTGCCCGTCTATCAGGGAAATTCTCCGCAATTCATTGATCACCACTCAGCTAGACTGCCATCGGCGTGGCGCCAGATTGGGTTGCGCCAGCGATGGCCGATGGCGGCGCGCTCGCGCACATATTCTTCGTTTATGCCGATACCCAATCCGGGGCCGCGAGGGATGGTCACGTAGCCATTCTCGTAGGAAAGCGCCTGGCGATCGGTTACATAATCGAGCAAATCGTTGTTGGTGTTGTACTGAATTCCCAGGCTTTGCTCCTGGATGAAAGCGTTGTAGCAGACGGCGTCCAACTGCAGACTTGCCGCGAGAGCGATGGGACCGAGAGGACAGTGCAGCGCCAGCGCTATGTCGTATGCCTCGGCCATGGTAGCGATCTTCCGAGTCTCCGTGATCCCACCAGCATGGGAAATATCGGGCTGGACGATGTCCACGAACCCGCTGTTTAGAATTTGCTTGAAATCCCAGCGGGAATAGAGGCGCTCGCCCAATGCGATGGGAATGCTGGAAAGGCCGGAGATTTCTTTCAATGCATCATAGTGCTCGCTCAATACAGGTTCTTCGATGAGCATGGGTTTGAAGGATTCCAACTCTTTTACCAGGACCTTCGCCATTGGCCGATGCACTCTGCCGTGAAAATCGATGGCGATTCCTTTTTGCGGGCCGAGTACGTCGCGCACGGCGGCCACATTCGCGAGAACGGCATCGATTTTGTCGTGGGTGTCGACGTATTGCAGCTCCGCGGTTGCATTCATTTTGACGGCAGTAAAGCCGCTGGCCATCGCTTTTCGTGCGGCCGCTGCGGTGTCGGACGGTCGATCTCCGCCGATCCAGGAGTAGACGCGAATCTTGTCCCGGACCTGGCCGCCGAGCAAATCGCTTACCGATACGGAGAGCGCTTTGCCTTTTATGTCCCAGAGCGCCTGATCGATTCCTGCGATTGCGCTCATGTGGATGCCGCCGCCACGATAAAATCCGCCGCGATACATGAGGGTCCATAAATCTTCGATGTTGCGAGGATCTTTCCCGATCAAATAATCGGACAGCTCGTCTATCATGGCGACGACGGTGTGGGCTCGACCTTCCAACACCGGCTCGCCCCAGCCGCTGATACCTTCGTCGGTTTCAATCTTGAGAAACAGCCAGCGCGGTGGAACCATGAAGGTTGAGAGCTTGGTGATTTTCATTTTTTGCCCTTCGATTGCTATTCTCTTGCTTCTAAACTTCGCGACATGCTGCTAGAAAAGCAGGTCCTTCGCTATGCTCAGGATGACGTCAGTTTCGATGCGCGAAATCTTCAGCGTGCGGTTGCTTGTTGCCATGCGGTGACAAATGCTTTTGCGCGCGATTCGATGTTGCCTGCAGTCATGCCTGGTTTATACAGCGCGGACCCGACACCGAGACCGACTGCACCGGCAGCGACAAAGACTCCGAGGTTCTCCGGCGTGATGCCGCCTACAGGAATTAGCCCAATCTGGCGTGGAAGAACGGACAGCCATGCCTTCAGAACCGCCGGTCCAAGATGATCCGCCGGAAAAACTTTTAGAAGGGTTGGCCCGGCGGCAAATGCCGCGAACGCTTCGCTGGCAGTTGCGACTCCTGGAATTACCTCAAGATGGGCAGTTATGGCGGCCTGGATTACGGAGCGATCGTTGTGGGGCATCACTATCAATCTACCTCCCGCAGCGCGGACTTCCTCCACCTGCGCAGGAAGAAAAACCGTGCCGGCGCCGACGATACTGTCGGCTGGAAGAACTTCGCTGAGTCTTCGGATACTCTCGACAGGTTGAGGAGAATTGAGCGGAACTTCTATTACGCGAAATCCTTGCGTGTAGAGGATTTCGGCGACACTGGATATTTCGTCGGGCCGAATTCCGCGAAGAATTGCGACCAATCCACATTGGAGGAGTGCATCTCTCAGCATTGTGCGGGCCTTCCAATTTGGTCTTGCGATAGCGGCGGGGCGGATGCGACCAGCCCTGCCTGGGCGGCAACTTGCCAGAGGCCTTGCGGGGTTGCATCGGCGGCAATGCGGACATTGTCACAGCCGTGTATCTTGAGCGCGCGGCGATAACGGGCGCACAGGCTGTCCTCGCCAATCAATACGATCGACATTTGTTCGAGATGAATACACTCCCCTTGTTCTTGCCACAGTTTCAAAAGGCCGATCAATTCATGTCCAATTAAAAGCCCGGAAAGATAATCCGATTGTTCCTCGGGCAGAAGCGCATTGGTGAGCCCGAGTGTGCGCACGCTGAATATATTGGACAGGACTCCGGCCTTTCCGGCTGCGCTAGCGGCTACGTTGACGCCTCGATCGAAGGCTGACCAAGCTGTTTCACTTCCGTGGCGCATGGTTCGAGCCAAGATCGTATGCGCGCATAGAGCGGCATACACTTCTCCGGTCATAAAGGTTTCAAAGTGCCGGATGCGTTGGCCCACCGTCGAGACCCACTTGGAATGCGTCCCGGGAAGTCCAATCAGGAGTTCTGGTTCTGACAGAGACGTTTCACTTTTGTCGAGGATGCCCGCGACCTGTGTCTCTTCCCCGCGCAAGACGTCTACCAGACCGGTGCGTTGAATCAAGCCGGGGACAAAATGAATCGATCTTCCGGTGGCGGTGTCGCATTGGACCAGATTGCTGCCGAGGAGGGAAATGTCGAGCGGGACCTGCAGATAAGGGGTTTCATGCCAGCCCTGCGCGCTGCCCGCCATCCCGGAAATGAGGACAGGTGCATCCGATTGCTGTAGCCAATCTCCACATGCCTGCTCAAATGCCTGCTGAAATATTTCGCTGGTTTCTGTGGGATGTTCTTTCACTCGAACGCCGAGGGGCAGGATACCCAACGGCAGAACGCGTTCCGCCTGAATTTCCTGGTCGTCGAGAAGATAGGCGCGAAGCGATGTCGATCCCCAATCGAGACCGATCAAGCGCGATGAATGCTTCCGGCGAGCCAAAGAATTCTCTCTAACCTTTCATTGAAATGAGACGCAAGCGGAGGCATTCCGGTCTCCTGCCCGGGAGCAACCCCCTCAGTGCCGATCGAGAACTCTGGTGGAAGAAATGCCCTCACGGCTGGCCGGAGGTTGCGCGGGATTTCGTGTACACGCCGTCGAGCATGCGGAGAATGTTCCTGGGGTTCTCATTCTGGAGTTCCTGGGGCAGCGATGGATCCGGAAATTGCTGGTAGCATACTGGCCGGGCAAAACGAAAGATGGCCTGAGTTCCGACCGAGGTGGAGCGTCCATCGGAAGTCGCCGGATAGGGTCCTCCATGCACCATTGCGTGGCATACCTCCACCCCGGTGGGATATCCATTGAAAAGCAGCCGTCCAACTTTTCTTTCGAGGATGGCAATCAGGTCCTGGTGGTGGCGAAGATCTTTTTCCGTGCCCAGAAGAGTTGCCGTAAGGTGGCCATGCAGAGACCGGGCAGCTTCGAGCATCTGTTCCCGCTGCGTGTAGCGGACCAGCAGGGTGCCGGGACCGAAGACTTCCTCGGCCAGCCTTTCGTTCGCCAGCAGCGACTTGACATCGGTTTCAAAAAGAACCGCGTGGGTTGCGTTGGATTCGGAAGGCGAAGCTACTGCAGATTCCGCTGTGATTGTTGCATGGCCTTCTGTTCGACGCTGATCCAGCGTCTTTTTATAGTGGCCGGCAATGCCCGCGGTCAGCATGGTAAAGGGTGGAGCTTCGGCGACGAGGCTTTGCAATTCGGCGACGAGACTGTCTCCCGCTCTTTCGTGAGCGGGCAGAAACACGAGTCCCGGTTTGGTGCAGAGCTGGCCACCGCCGAGGGTGAAGGAGGCGAATAGTCCGGCGGCAATCTGCTTGCTCCGCTCTTCAAGAGCGCCAGGCAGCACGAACACAGGATTCGTGCTGCTCATCTCGGCAAAGCAGGGAATTGGATCGGGCCGCGAGGCCGCGAGATCCATCAACGCGCGTCCCGCGGATAACGATCCGGTAAAGCCGACGGCCTTCACCAGCGGATGTTGCACCAGAGCCGTCCCTACCTGCGTACCGGCGTCAAAGAGGAGCGAGAAGACGCCTTCGGGCAGCGCACAGTCGCGGACACTTTCTGCGATAATCTGTCCGGCAAGCTCGCTGGTTCCGGGATGGGCAGGATGCGCCTTCACAATGACGGGATTGCCGGCGGCAAGCGCGGAGGCAGTGTCTCCGCCAGCGACAGAGAAGGCAAGAGGGAAATTGCTGGCGCCGAAGACCACCACCGGCCCGAGCGGATGGAGCATGGAGCGGATGTCAGGTTTCGGTGTGGGAGTGCGGCGGGGATTCGCTGAATCGATCCTGGCCAGCACCCATGAGCCCTCCTCGATTACATCGGCGAAAAGGCGAAGCTGATTTGCCGTACGCACTACTTCACCCTCGAGTCGAGGTTTCGGTAATGCAGTTTCGAAATGAGCGCGTTCGACGAGTTGACCTGCGATTGCCTGCAGGCCATCCGCGATGCGACGAAGGAAGATGGCCTTTTCCCGGCTCCCCAGTCGTCCATAAATGGCGAACGCTTCGTCGGCCAGGCACGCGGCCCGCTCGATTTCTTCCGGACTCGATGAGAAATATTGGGGATTCAATGCGTGGCCGGTTGCGGGATTGAAAGCAGTGAAAGCAGATGCTCCGCGCCCGCCCCTTTGAAATCCGAGAATCGATTGGCCTGTCAATATATTCATGATTTCCGTCTCGAAAAAAGAGATGGTTCAGTCGGCTTTCAAATTGTCGAGTGGGCCACTGAGGCCATTTCTCGCCTTTCGCTCCGCTCCGCCTCCCGACATTCTTCACACAGTGCAATTGCCTGGTCAACGAGACCGTTCATCTGAGCCTGATAAATAGAATCCAGGAACAGCGTCGGCGCCCGCATCAACGAATTTGGCAGTATGCCACGCTGGTGCATTACTCGCTTCTCGATATGGATGGCAACTTCAAGGTGTTGCAGCGCGAACGACAAATATGGAATCAAGCGTTGAAACAACGCGTTCGCCTCATCTTTTCTCCCTTGTGAATATAGCCGATACGCGCGGACATATACCTCGATACAAGCCGCGCCCGGCATGAACGCGGAGGCTCCATGTGCAAGACCGTCCATCATGGAAATTCCGCCCAACCCGTAGATTACCTGCACCTGGCCATTGCTTTGCTCGACAATTTCAAAGCATTTCTTACCCGGCAAACGGACTTCAAGCTTGGCAAAGCAAAAATTCTTATGCTTGCTTGCAAGGTTAACAAAGATATTGGATGGAAGCCCGGAACCGGTAAAATCCGCATCCTGCAGCATTACCGGGATTTTCACAGACTCACAAACGCGACTGTAATGTTCGACGATGACATCGCCGGGCAGAGGCGCGGTTCCAGGAGCAGTAACCATGAGCAGGTCAGCCCCGGCTCGTTCGGCGTGTCGAGAAAATTCTATGGTGCTGCGGGTTGAGCCGCAACTGGTTGCAGCAATGGCCGGCACGCGTCCGTTGGTGTGCTCGACGAGTATGTCGACGAAATGGTATCGCTCCGCGTCGGAAAGCTTGTAGAATTCCGCTCCGAATCCAGGGCCGCACACTGCCGCGGCTCCGCCGTCAATGGCGAAGTCGATCTGCTTTCGAAGCGCATCGTCATCGACGGTTTCGTCTTCACGAAAACACGTTGCCATCACAGGCGTGATGCCGTTGAGTCGCAACATAGATCAGGTCCTCTCTTTCGCTCCCAGGCGGTTGAATGTTGAGATTGAGCAAGCATGAGCTTACGAAATCGATCCAGGCTTAACCATAGAGAGGCGTTTGCGTGAAGTCAAGTTAATCGGAATGCGTTCCGCATATGTTTTTATTAAACGAAATGCAGAAAATTGCTGTCATGCAGTGTGGGAGTACAATTTTTAGGTGGAGTGATATAAGCTCCACTGCGGGAGATTCCATGGCACGTCAAGCCATTCGCAGATCAATAGTTTCCGTTCGACGGTCCCGTCAGATTGTCGACAAGAACTTTGTCAGTTTGACAGAGAAGGTCTTCGCAGTTCTGGGTGTCCTAAGTGGCAGCCCCGAAGTCGGTCTGAGTCTGGACCAGATCGCACAGACGGTTGCACTACCGGCTCCGACACTGGATCGACTGCTCTACTCCATCCAAAAACTGGGATACATCGAACAGTGGGAAGGAGAGAAATATCGGCTGGCGAGGAAATTCTACGACCTGAGCGCGGGTACGTTGAAATACCAGTATCTTCCGTTCGTAGCCAGATCTGCCTTTAATAGTTTGCTGGCGGAATATGGTGAATCTGTTCATATCAGCGTGCTCGAGAACGATCTCTGTGTAACTGTCGCGGCAGTCCAGAGTTCGCATGCGTTCCAATGTTCTGCCGAAGTCGGCGAGTGGAACTATGCGCATTCGACGGCTATGGGTAAATGCTTCCTGGCTAATCTGGATGAGGAACAGAGAGACGCGGTCCTCAATCACCGTGGACTCCCTCGCTTGACCAACGCCACAATCACGGATCGAGAGAAATTTCTGGCGGAGTTGGAAAAGGTAAAAATGCAAGGCTATGCCGTGAGTACTGGGGAAGGAATTGAAGGTGTAACATGTGTGGCCGGCCCGATCTTTAACCGGGAGGACAAAATAATTGCCTCGATTAGCATTTCTGGGCCGTCGTTCCGAATGCAAAGGAATGTCGATCGTGTTACAGTTGGCGTCAAGCAAGCGGCAACGCGGTTATCCATACTGCTTGGCTGCCGGACAAGCAAGCTGAACGACCTGCTTTTCTCCGCGTAACCTTCCCGGGCCTGCTCGCCTGGCACGTTTCAGTTTTTCTTTGTAATGACAGCGATGCCGGGAACCGACTCAATATCCAGCGATAACTTCTTTGCCATTTGCATTACAGCAGCCTTCTGCTGCTCCAGCTTCAAATGCATGCGGCTTGAGGGACCGGTTATGGCAATTCCCGCAATGGCGCGACCGCAATCACCGAGGATGGGCGCAGCTATACTCGTGACCCCTTCTATGTTCTCCCCATCGTCGATACTCCATCCCTGAGAGCGTATCTTCTCCAATTCCAATTCAAATTGCGGTCGATCGGTGATCGTATGGCCGGTGACCGGGGGCAATCCTCGATCGTCTAAAACTGCTTTGCGTTCCGCACGGCTCAAATTTGCAAGAAGGCACTTTCCGATGGCAGAGCTATGAGCGTAAGTGCAATCACTTACCAAGCTATTGTAACGATAGGCCTGCTGAATTGGCGCCGGCGCTGAGGCCACGATGAGCATAAGTCGTTCCTCAAGAACTCCGATCTGTACGGATTCGCCACACTTGGTCGCCAGTTGCTTCAAATACGGACCGGCAGTAGAGATAAGCGGATAATACGCAAGGGTGTGACCTCCAAGAGCATAGAATCGCTCGGAGAATATGTAGTTGCCACTCGCTTCTTGATCTATGTAACCAAGCCGCTTGATTGAATACAGCAGGCGATGCACCGTGGTCTTGGCGAGCCCGGCGGCGGTTGTGATTTGATCGAGCGCTAATGTGCTCTGCGGACGCTCTCCCAAACTTTTCAACACGGCAAACACTTTGTCGGTAAGAGGGATGAACTTCTTATCTTTCGCCACGCGAATCGATGAGCCTCAGTTCTCAATTACACCAATTATTCTAATTTACACCCCGGCCGCTTCATTCGAAGCCTATTCCGTGCGGACGCAGGGCAATCGCAGGAACGTCCTCCGAGTCCAAAATTAAGTGCGGTATAGGTAGAAGATGGCGGCCTTTGCGGCCGGCGCGACGTGTAAACCCGGTTCCATTTAACCTTGAGCCAGCAGGCCGCCGTCCACTGCAAGACTTGTTCCTGTAACGTAAGCGGCATAATCCGATGCCAAAAACAATACTGCTTGGGCAATTTCCTCAGGTTCCGCCAGACGTCGGAGTGGAATTTTATCCAGCAGTCGCTTTCGCGCCTCCTCGGGGTCACTCGATTCCCTAAGAAAGCTCTGTACGAGTCGTGTATCGGTAGCACCTGGAATGACGCAGTTAACGCGAATACCATCTTGCGCACAATCCACGGCTAACCCGCGCATGTAAGCTATCTCGCCGCCTTTCGTTGCGGCATAGGCTGAACACCTTGGATAGGTCACAAATGCATGGCCGGAGGAACTGATAATGATGGATCCTTTGTGCTGATTACGCATCACGGGAATCACATACTTACATATAAGAAAAACACCTTTGAGGTTTACACCATGTAAGCAATCCCATTCTTCCTCCGTAATCTCGGTTGCCGGTTTGGTAATTTGAACTGCAGCATTCGCATATAAAATATCGATTCCGTCATACTTCTCCATTACCTTTTCAACTAATCCTCGAACAGATTTTGCCTGACTTACATCGCATTCGATCGCCATTGCCGATCCGCCATTCTGTTCGATATCGAGTGCTGTAGCTTGCGCGGCGGCATAGTCGATGTCTGCGACGATGACATGGGCATCTTCTTCTGCAAACCTCATGGCCGTAGCACGTCCAATTCCATTCCCCGATCCGGTAATGATTACAACTTTTTGACGCATACCCCACATAACGCCTCCTCAAGATTTTGTTCAAAATCACGCCACGTTCAATCTGCGGCGATGCAGTGTCTGTATTTCCGAATCCCTTCGGGCGCCTTCAGTCTTCCCAAAATTGTCGTCAGGAATTTATCCTTTAGCCCGTCAAGTCGACAAATGCGCCGGGGCGCTACCAATTCTCCCATGTCGTACCGTATGGGATGAGGTCGGAGGTGGTGGCGTTCAGGCCATTGCATTGGTATTCGCCACTGGTATGATTCGAGCCGCGTAATCCGGTTTATTATATATCGGAGTGCTTTCCGATTGCCGATACTTTGTGACTTGCTTCTTCTACGCAATTGTAAGTGAAAAGAGAAAAACGATGGACAGGAGAACATTCAATAAGCTGGCGGCCCTTGCCACAATTGGCGCCCTGACAGAAAGCACGAAACTGATTGCTCTAGAAACAGGCAACCGGTCTCCCATTTTTCGCGAGGTCTTGCCTGCTGAGAGCGGAGTCACCTGGAGACATGAGAACGGCCATTCAAAGCAGCGGTATCTTCCGGAGACCACTGGTGCAGGAGTGGCGATTTTTGACTATAACAACGACGGCTGGATGGACATTCTGCTAATTAATTCCGGTCCGAGCAGTTTCTATATGCCTTCCACGCCGTTACACTCGGCTTTATACCGGAACAATCACGATGGCACGTTTACCGATGTAACGAAACAGGCAGGGATCAACACTGAGATCTTCGGTATGGGTGTTGCGGTCGGGGACTATGACGGCGATGGGTTTCAGGATATTTTCATCACCGGGATGGGCAAATGCGTCCTCTACCATAACAACGGAAATGGAACGTTTACCGATGTCACTGCGGCGAGCGGAATCGCGGCGCCTCAATGGGGAACCAGTGCGGTCTGGTTTGATTACGATAATGATGGAAAACTTGATCTCTTCGTCGGCGAGTTCGCAGATTACTCCAACAACAGGATTTGCAGCGCTGCGGACTCGTATGGAGGCGAGTCGCCAGGTTCTCCAAAAGAAGAAACATATTATTGCAACCCAAAGGTTCTCAAGCCGCTGTCCAGTTATCTGTATCGAAACATTGGAGACGGCAAATTCTCCGATGTAAGCCAAAGCAGCGGAATTCTTTCTCGACGGGGCAAGGCTTGGGGCGTGGTGGCGGCGGACATCAACGGAGATGGATATCTCGATCTATTTGTCTCGAATGACACCATGCCTAACTTCCTATGGGCAAACCGGAAAGGAAAGAATTTCGAGGAGATTGGCGCGGAGGCAGGTGTGGCGTATAGTGACGACGGCGCGCCTCGCTCGGGCATGGGCGTGGATGCAGGCGATTTCGATCGCGACGGCCGTGAAGACCTGATTGTCTCGAATATCGATTCGCAAGAAACCTCCCTCTATCGCAACATTGGCGATGAGGTGTTCGACGATATTAAACTCAAAACCGGAATCGGCTTGTCGACACGAATGTTGAGCGGGTGGGGGCTGCGCTTTTTCGATTACGACAATGACGGCTGGCTGGATCTAATTCTGTCCAATGGACATCCTGACGATCTTGTCGAACAGCAAAATAGCGGGATCGCATACCGCCAGCCAATTCTGCTGTTACGCAATATCGATGGCACAAGGACAGAAAACATGTCTGCTGCGGCCGGTCCGGCCTTTGGCCGCAGATATTCCGCGAGAGGGCTTGCGACCGGCGACTTGAATAACGATGGCTACCCGGACATCGTGTTTACTGAGAACGGCGGCCCAGTGCATATTCTGATGAATACAGCGCAATCAGCGAATAATTGGCTGGGACTGAAACTGGTGACGAAGACCGCAAACCCAGCCGCGGCAGGCGCAATCATCCGCTGGAGCATTGATGGAAAGGTATTCCTTCGACAAAAGACAGCGGGCGGCAGTTACCTGTCGAGCTCGGATCCGCGTGAAATCATCGGAGCTGGAAAGAAGCGCATTGATTGGGTGGAGGTGCAATGGCCCGGGCCGAGTTATCGCATAGACCGAATCATTAATCCACAAATGAACCGCTACATCGTGATTACCGAAGGGCAGAATGCCGCGCATCAATAGCTTGCTGCAGGGCAATCATTGTTACAACACGTGAAAGTCCATACAAAACTCGATACCGGTGTATCTGAAACAGTGATCCATGCTTTAGTTTTCCGGAGAATCACGATTTGTTTTCTTTCTTTAGTTTTGGCATGCATGTTCGTCTGTTCAATTGTCTACCCACCTTTTAATATGGCTCAGATCGCATCAACAGAAAAGGCGAGGGAAACGACTCATTCAAACAAGCTGCGAAAAATGGAAATGCTTCGGCGGTCAGTCCTTGCGCACGATCCAAATTCCCCCGTATTACACGGAGAACTCGGACAGGTATTGCTTCGGGAGGGTAAATATGAAGAATCTGTGGAGGAGCTCGGAGTTGCTGTGCAGCAGCTTCCAGAATCTCGCGCTTACAACATGGATCTCGCTGAGTCGCTGATAGGCTGGGGCCATTTTGCTGTTGCTGTAGATTTTCTCAAAGCGGTTCAACCGAACTTCCAGCAATATCCGGAATTTCATTACGATATGGGGCTGGCGGAGTATAACTTGAACCAAATTCGAGAGGCGTTGCCGGAATTTGAGGAAGCGTCTCGCATGGCTCCAAGTCTCGATCGCGCAAAGTTTTTTGTGGCCGCGTGCCGGGCTTCCACCGGGGACTTGAAAGGCGCCGCGCAGGTTTATCGCTCGCTGGTGAGAGACCATCCTGCCAATACCAACTACTGGCTGGCTTTGGGACAAGTGCTAGACGGGATGGATGAGAGCGATCGTCCTGAGGCGCTTCATGCCTGCCGCCATGCCCTTGCGTTGAGACCGGGAGACCCCAGCATCGAGTTCAGGATCTCGATTATCCTCATGCAAATGGACAACTATGCGGCAGCACGTCCATTGCTGGAGCATATTGTTAAATTGGAACCGAACGACACCGCGACCCATGCAGCTCTTGCCCGTACGTACTCCCACCTGGGCGAACATGCGCTCGCTCATAGGCAAAGCGAAATCGTGACTCAACTCGAAAAGCAAAAAACGGAGAATTCCGCAAACTCCCCCAAACGGTAGGCTCGATGAGTTCGGCGATATTTAAAGTGGAATGCATTCCGTTTATGTTGACACAATTCAAATGCGACTGTTAGCCTGTAGGCGGCTGAAGTAAAAACTTGAACTGCGGGCTATGCCTGATGGCTGTTTCAAACTTCACCGATGACAGCGCAAAACTGTATCCCGATTGAGTTTGACGGGATATCGATATGGAGGTTAACCAAGATGGCTATTGCCGTGGCTGAGCAGCCGGTAAACGTGAAGCAGACCAAGCTTCTTATCGGCAACGAATGGGTGGAGAGCGCATCGGGAAAGGTTTTTCCCACCGTCAACCCCGCAACGGGGAGCGAGATATGCTCCGTGGCTGAGGCTGACGTGGACGATGTAAATCGAGCTGTTGCCCATGCGCGAAGAGCTTTTGAAGAGGGTGAATGGCCCCGCTTGTCCGGCGCGGAGCGGGGTCGATTGCTGAATCGCCTGGCAGACCTGATCGAGGAGAATGCCGATGAACTCGCTCGTCTCGAAGCTCTCGATAACGGAAAGCCCTACCACGTAGCCAGGTCGGCCGATCTCCCACTCGCCATTGCATCGTATAGGTATTACGCGGGATGGGCAGACAAAATCCAAGGCAAGACTATTCCCGCGAATGGCAATTATTTTTGTTACACGTGCCACGAGCCTGTAGGAGTTGTTGGCCAGATCATCCCCTGGAATTTTCCTCTCGTAATGCAGGCATGGAAGCTGGCTCCTGCGCTGGCTGCAGGCAATACGATCGTTATGAAACCGGCAGAGCAGACTCCATTGACCGCACTCCGGGTAGGCGAGTTAGTTCTTCAAGCGGGATTTCCCGCGGGTGTTGTGAATATTGTGCCTGGATATGGGCCCACAGCCGGAGCGGCGATCGCGGGTCACATGGACGTCGACAAAGTTGCGTTCACCGGCTCAACGGAAGTTGGGCATCTAATTATGGAGGCAGCCGCCAAGAGCAATTTGAAGCGCGTCACGCTTGAGTTGGGAGGGAAGAGCCCGAACATTGTGTTTGCCGATGCAGATATGGATGAGGCCATCGAAGGATCTCACTTTGCGCTTTTTTTCAATCAGGGTCAGTGCTGCTGCGCCGGATCGCGGCTATACGTAGAGTCGAAATGCTATGACGAGTTTGTCGAAAAGAGCGTCGCACGCGCGAAGAGGAGAAAGGTGGGCGATCCATTCGACGAGAAAACAGAACAGGGCCCGCAGGTCGATCAGGAACAGCTCGACAAAGTTCTGAAATACATTGAGACGGGCAAAAAAGAGGGAGCCTCTCTGTTGCAGGGCGGCAACCGGTTTGGCTCTAAGGGCTATTTTATCGAACCAACGGTCTTTGCCGATGTGAGCGACGAAATGCAAATAGCCCGCGAAGAAATCTTCGGACCTGTGATGTCCATCATCCGATTCGATTCTCTCGACGAAGTAATTGAACGGGCGAATCGCACCACGTATGGGCTGGCTGCTGCCGTATGGACGCGGGACATACAGAAAGCGAATGCAATCGCCAACAGGGTCCGCGCCGGTACGGTGTGGGTGAATTGCTATGACGTCTTCGAGCCTGGAGCGCCTTTTGGCGGATTCAAACAGTCGGGGATGGGGCGTGAGCTTGGCGAATATGGCTTGCAGCAGTACACCGAGATAAAAACTGTGACCGTGAAGCTCTGACCGTCTTTTAACTAATGTGAGGAGAGGGCGGTCATGTGTAACTTCGTGGGTCCCGGCAAAGTCAAGTGTTCGGAGCATGCTTCTCGATAGGTCAATTCAACTAAGGTGACATAGTATTGTGAGCCGATCATTGGGCAATGAGAACCGGATGAACGCAATTGCAGATCTTGTGGGTGTCATCCCGCCGATGATTACTCCTTTTGGAGATGACGACCGCATTGACTCTCCCGCGTTAGCTGAGGAGGCGCGCTTTCTCCAAAAATCCGGAGTGAGCGGAATGGTAGTCGGCGGCAGCATGGGCGAAGGCGCGGGGATGTCCGAACAGGAGCTCGCTGAAGCGACTCGCATTGTCGTCGAGGCTATTGACGGGACGCTGCCCGTTTTAACCGGCGTGATCGCAGACACTTCTGCTGAAGCGATTCGCCTTAGTATTGCAGCTCGCGAAGCAGGCTCATCCGGTCTCCAGATTCCGCCGCCGCACTTCTCCTTCTCGATGGAGACTCGGATACTGTCCGAATACTACATGGCTATTGGCGAGGCTGTAGGGCTGCCGCTGATTGTGTACAACGTAATCCCGTGGGCCCAGGCCGCATTGGAGGCTCTTCAAGAACTAATCTACGGCAATCCATCGATCTGCGGAGTAAAACAGAGCGGGAGAAATATTCATACTCTTACAGCTCTCACAGCAACGATGCGAGGGCTGGTTCGAATTTATTCGGCTATCGACGACATGATCTATCCATCGTTCCTTTTAGGGGTGGACGGCACGATTTCCGGAACTTCCTGCGTATTTCCTGGAGAAACGGTCGAGATGTACCGGGCGGTTCGCGACGGCAACTATGATGACGCGATGGCCCTGCATAGGCGAGTAACTCCGGTATGGCGCACTATCGATCATCCTAATTTCCCAACTCGAGCTAAGTACGCTATCCATCTTTCCGGACGACATGCCGGCAAAGCTCGCAAGCCTTTTAGCGACTTGACAATCTCAGCAGCGCATTCGATTGAGAGCGCCCTTTTTGCCAGCGGGTTCGGGAACCGAACTATGGGAGCACACTCCGACCTTGTTTGACAAAGAATGAGTACCTTCCAAACCAACCAGCCAGAGGCCAGAACTTGAAGACGATAAGTAGTTCAGAGAGACCAATGATGACAATTCAAGGATTATCTCAAGGAGTAATGGCGTCGATTGTGATTCCTTTTACTACCGTCGGTTCTGTCGATTGGGATGGGCTTGAAAGGGAAGTAAGATTCCTGGAAGATACAGGGATTGCTGGATTCTGCGTAGGAGGACTGCTCAGCGGCACTGCGGGAGCGGAGATCAAAGAGATTGCTTCGATTTGCCGAACGGTTAGAGGTCTTACTCGAAAGCCACTGTTCGCCATGATCTATCCGGACGTGGAAGTCGAAGCGCTTAACATGGGCCGTGCTGTTCTGGAGAGCGGAGCGGACGCGATTCTTGTCGCTCAGCCGCATTATCTATGTCAGCCAAACGAGGCGGGAATATGCGGAATGTTTGCTACATTGCGGAAAGAGCTAAATTGTCCTTTGATTCTGGCGGATTGCTTTCCAGATGCGAGCGTCGAATTGAAAAGCATCGAACAGCTGGTAAGAATGCAATTGGTAGACGGAGTTTTTGAGGCTGCAAGCGCGCATACATTAGTCGATCTGTTGCTCCTCCGCCTTGAAGTGCCAGTGTATTGCGGGATAGAAGACCTTCATTATGTATTTTTAATGCTAGGGGTAGATGGCATTTTATCCGATCTAAGCGCGGCTTTTCCGAAAGAAGTATCAGAACTTTATCAGTCCTATCTCAGTTCCGACTATGAAGAAGCGCGACAACGGCAGGAACGTCTTGTACGAATCTGGAATGTCTTAAATCACCCTTCCGAGCGTCAGGGAAGGTTGCGCTCTGTATTGTTCGCACACGGCCGAGACGTTGGGATGCCGCGTAGTCCATATAGCGCACTTAGTTTGGAAGCACGCACTGAAGTCGGAAAGATCCTTGAGCAGGAAGGTCTGTTACAGGTCACATAGCAATGTTGTGGGGTCAATTTATCAAGCTAAGCGGAAACCTACCTGCATATACGATTGTGAGTTGGTTTCCGATGGAGGGTCTATGCAATGCCAGCGCCAACGCGCAGAAATTGTATCTGGCGCCTTTCGCTAAAATTTTTAATTTCAAAGTATACGTCTATATTGAGAGCTTTATTAACGTGCGGCGCTATTTATACGAACCATGAGGTTAGATTATGTCGACAAGCAGATTCAAACAGCTTCTGATCCGGACCGCCTGGGTTTTCATGCTCGCAGTTTTGTTCAATGCGGCCCAAATGCGGTCCGCCACTGCGCAGACGGCCACGATCAACGTTGACGTTTTCATGTCCAATCAGACACTCGAAGGCTGGGGTACTTCGCTGGCGTGGTTTGCGAATTCGGTAGGAGGCTGGACCAACAGAACGAATCAGACCAATCTGATGAATGCGCTATTCAGCCCAGACTCGGGTTTAGGTTTAACCTACCTTCGCTATAACATCGGAGGAGGAGACGATCCGCTTTGCGGCACAGCGGGCCACACCGCCTGCATCACTCCGGTCTACCATGCCACTCCCGGCTATCTAGCCTCGAGCGACGCGAAGTACGATTGGACCCAGGACGCGAACCAGCGCTGGGTTGCGACCCATGCCCAGGACATGGGTGCAAATCTGTTCGAGGCCACTTCCTATTCTCCTCCGTACTGGATGACCATCAGCGGGACATCAAAAGGCGGAGTGAATGGAGCGCCAAATCTAGCTCCTGGCTACTACGGCTCGAGTTCCGGCACGTTTGCCGATTATTTGACTACCGTCGTTCAGCACTACAACGATTCCTTTGGGATTACATTTCATCATGTGGAGGCGATGAACGAGCCGGGACAGCCCTGGTGGGCATCCACCGACACGAAGCAAGAAGGGTGCGGGTTCAATCTTTCCGACCAGGAACAAACCATCCAAAACCTGCGCGATTCATTATCCAGTAAGCGCTTGTTGACACAAGTTGCTGCGATGGATGAGAACGAAGAAGGCACTCTCAACGCAAGCCCTAGAACCACGGCCTATGAATTTTACAATTATGACCCTACGACAGTTAGCGATATGACCGCGCTGAATACACACGGGTATTCCGCCACACTGGGCAGCGTGGCCATCGCCACCTCCGCCCTGCACGATGGAAAACGCGTGACCATGTCGGAATGGGGCAGCGGCGACAACACCGGGAAGGACCTCTCGAATCAGATTCTCGCCGACATGTACATGACGCGTCCGGTTGCCTGGACCATCTGGCAGCCCGATTGGCCGCTGCTGATGAATATTAACTACGCCAACCAGACGTACACGCTCAACGAAGCCTATTACGTTTTCGAAAACTATACGAAATTTATTCGGCCCGGGTTTCAGTTCATTGCAATTTCAGATCCGCAGTCGCTGGCGGCATTTGATCAACGGACCGGGACGCTAGTTATCGTTACTCAAAACTGGGCGACTAACAACCGTAGCGCAGCCTATCAACTTGCAAATTTCACTAGCCTCGGAGCCACGGCTGCCGTTTACAGGACCTCGGCGACGGAGGATATGGCTTCCCTAGGCAGCGTTCCGCTCTCGAATGGATCGTTCAGCTACACCGCCAATGCGGATTCTGTCACCACTTACGTGATCCGCGATGCCTCCTACACGCCGCCGGCGACTATCGTAAGCCACGATACGATCGGCGACCAACGCAACCAATTCAACTATCGGGGCAGCTGGAATCGCGGCTGGCAGAGGAGCGATCATGGCGATGACAACCATTGGAGCGCCATCACGGACGATTCCTACACATTTCAGTTCAGCGGGGAACAGGCCCGCGTTTATGGATCGATGGGCCGCAGCGGAGGGATTGCGGCGTTCTCCTTTGACAACGGCGCTGAGACGTATTTCGACACCTATGCGCCGGGCCAGGAGGATGATGTGTTTTTGTTCGCCACGCCTACCCTTATCAATGGCCCCCATACTTTGACGGTGCGCGTCACCGGCTTGAAGAATCCGGCTTCAAATAACTACAAAGTGTGGGCGGACCGGATCGATGTTGTGTCCGGCTCGGCAGTTGGCCAAGGCATTTACAGAATCGTGAGTGTCAGCAATGGTCAGGATCTAGAGGTCAATGGCGCCAGCCAGGCCGACGGCGCTGTCGTCAATACCTATCCGGACGTCTCCGGCGCCAACAACGAGCACTGGAACTTGATGGCGGTGGGCGATGGTTCCTATCGAATTGTGAACGTCAATAGCGGGCTCGATCTGGAAGTGAACGGAGCCAGTAAGGCCAATGGCGGCATCGTCAACCAGTGGCAGGATAGCGGCTCCGGCGCCACAAACGAACATTGGTATCCGGTGGCGGTGGGCGACGGCTCCTATCGAATCGTGAACGTCAACAGCGGACTCGATATGGAAATCGACGCGACGACCGGACTTATCGATCAGTCTCAGGACGTCGCAGGCGCCAAGAACGAACATTGGACACTGACGATGTCGAATTGAACCCTCGTGCCGGCTGCCAAATGCCGGAGACTGAACGGCGCGAGCATACTGCCCGTGCGCGATTGCGTTCTCCATTTATTTCGGAAGCGAGATTTACCGAAGAAGGCTTCAACGCGAATTTGCCCCTTTGCTTCCTCACGCTTGTGCTGATGCTGACATCGCTTGCTTCATAATCGTACTCTGAAGATTATGGAGGAGATGTTAGAAAAATTTGATATTTAAATAGAGTAAGATTGCCAACACTATAACGGCATATGCTTCCGGTGTTCGATACCATGCACCAACGCGCTGTAGACGCGCTGTATAAGAATAAGTCAGACCCTTTAATTTAGTTGGATCCGGAGCTTTGGTGCAATAAGTCGTGACAATCATGACCACTAGCCCTGCCGCCATCCCCCATACGGCTGTCCAGAGATTGGATGCCATGGGGCTCTTGAAGCGCAGCACATGGGTCCGGTACAGAATATATTCACTAAAGCTGCCCACGGTGCCAGCTGCCATGCCATAAAAACCCGCTGCCGCCGAAGCTCGCTTCCAGAACATGCCCAATAGAAACACAATAAAAAAAGGTGCAATAAACAGCATCCCAATCAACTGCATATAGTCCATCACATCGTTGAAATACAAGGCGATATATGCGGAAAGGCAGCTGAAGACTGTACCCCACACTGTAGCCCAGCGCGCCACCCGCAGGTAATGAGAGTCGGGCCGGCCTTTTGCCAGATAAGTCTGATAAATGTCGTAGGTGAAAACGGTGTTGAAAGCTGTGATATTCCCCGCCATTCCAGACATGAAACTCGCGAGCAGGGCCGTAAGGCCGAGACCAAGCATTCCGCTGTGATAAAAGCGACCCAGTAACATGGGAAGGGCCAAATTATAATCGTTCAAAACCATCTTAGGCGCTTCGACTCGTGCCGCCAGGCCGAGCACAGTCACAATGGCGGGCATCGCCATCTTGGGAATCGCCGCAATAATTGGAGTCTTTCTCGCGGAATCTAGATTTTTTGCCGCCAACGCCCGTTGAATAAGAAGAAAGTCACAACACCAGTACGAGGGCCCTGCCGTGAAGGCCAACCCTAAGACAACGACCCACCAGTCCACGCCTAAAGGATCGCCTGGCGCACCCATCCCCTTCCAGGTGTGGACAAATTGATCTGGAAGGCGAGCTACAAGGCCGCTCCACCCCCCTAGATCTCGCAGAGCAAGAAAGGAGAGCGGAAGGAAGCCTATCATGATAAGAAAAAACTGGACCACCTCGTTGTAAATAGACGAAGCGAGTCCTCCCCAAAACGTGTATAGCAGCACAATGACCGCGGAGAGCAGAATGCTCTCGGTGAAAGGCCAACCCAGCATCGCCTTGAACACGATCGCGAACGCAAACATGTTAATGCCCGACATCAATACCGTTACCAGCGCAAAACTAATGGCATTCAACAGGTGCGCCCGGTGGTCAAAGCGGAGGCGTAGATATTCCGCAACGCTCCGGATACCGCTTGCATAATAAAAGCGGATCATGAAGATCCCGCAGAACACCATCGCCGGAACCGCCCCAATCCAGAAAAAGTGATCGGTTCGCATCCCATATTTCGCCCCGTTCGCTATGTGCCCCATGATTTCCAGGGAGCCGAGGTTGGCCGACATGAATGCGATGCCGGTTACCCAGTGCGAGAGAGTCCTATGTGTAAGAAGAAAGTCGGCGGAAGTGTGAATGCCGCTCTTGAGGTAGTAGCCGATTCCGAGAACGACGATAAAATAGGAGACAATGATACAAATATCTAGCGGGCTTAGTTTCATCAGCATCGAGGGACGAGTCTCCTACCATCACCGGCAGAATTGGCTGCCGCCTAGCGCTTCTTGGAGCCCCGAAATTGCCAATCTTCATCGAACAAAGAGATATCGGGGTTCTCGTGATAGGGATGGCGAAGGACTTCATCCAGATTCAGGTCGGCTCCAAGGCCCGGCCCAACGGGTAGTTCGAAATAGCCATCCACAAGCCGCGGGAACGCCGTGAGCAGGTCTTTCTCCCAGGGTACGTTGAAAGCTTCGAATGTCTCCTGCATCCATGCATTCGGGGTGGCGGCATCGATATGCAGGCATGCCAGCGTGCATATCGGGCCTTGCGCGGCATGAGGAATGATTGTTCCGTAATGCGCATCGACCATGTCCGCCACTTTTCTCGATCCCAGAATTCCACCCATATGAAGAGGTTCGAAATTGATGATGTCTATCTGGTTATAGCTCAACAACTCTGCGAGTTGCTGTTTAGAACTGAAGCTCTCCCCTGTACCGATTGGAACATCTAAATGCCTGGCAACTTCGACCATGGCCGCAATGTTATTGTGCGGTATTGGCTCCTCAAACCATGCCGGCCTAAATGGTTCCAGCCGCCTTCCGATTCGGATGGCATCCGATGGCGTAAAGCGGGAATGCGCTTCAACCGCCAGGTGCACATGCGGTCCCGTAGCTTCCCGGACCGCGGCTACGATTTCTATCGAGAGGTCCTCCTCGAACGGCGAGAGCCGGCCCATCGCGGATCCGAACGGGTCGAACTTCATCGCGGTATATCCATGCTCCAGAACTTGTTTCGCCAGCTCAGCAAACGCTTCGGGTGTCCTCTCGCACCGGTACCAACCATTGATATAGGCTTGGATCCGATCACGAACAGCCCCTCCCACGAGTTTGTAAATCGGTTGATTTAACGCCTTTCCGATTGCATCCCAGCAGGCGATTTCAAGCGCCGAGATGGCGCACATCTTAATCTGGCCGCCATCGGCGTAAACATGTCGCGTTAGATGACTCACGATCAGCTCGGTTTGAAAGACCTCCAAACCAAGGATGAAAGATTTCATTTCATGTATCGCGGTCTCGACTGTCTTCGATAAATGGCCGAGGGATCCTTCGCCGATGCCATGGATGCCTTCGTCGGTTTTGATTTTTACGAACAACCAGTTTTTCCATGGGTTTCCAACCAGATAAGTCTCGATCTCAGAAATTCGCATTTGAATAGCACCTCCGCGGCAGGAAGGCTAAACCGCTTTCCTGTCTCTATATTCGGCCTGATAGCCACGTACTCTAAAGTTCTATGGAACTGATCCTGATTTGGGTAACGATCTGCGACACATCGCGTCGACAACGCATAGCAACCACTATAAGAGATCGCCAATTCAAACGTCAACAGTGTTCGGAATGCATACCGATAATATTAGATAAAATGAGCCGTGCAGACAAATCCGATCCTATTTGCAACCGTTCTGGCAATCTGGGTGACATGGCCCCGATTTTTCATCTCCTGATTACTGAAGTCTCCCAGTTTTTGGTTTGTCTCTGGGATTATTTTGCGGGCGCCGTCGAGGCTTGGTGTGAGACGACAAGGTCGCGGCCAAAACCGAGATCGGCACCGGTTACTATCAGACGGCAGCCTCACGTGGCGCGTCCAAACCGTGTCATATGTCAGCACTGGCGCATAAAAAACGAACTGCACTTGGTGCTCAATGTCGGCGTCGGCGAGGACCGTAGCCACAAACACATAAGACCGCCGAGCAGTACTTGTCTGGACTGCATTGCCACCCACGACGTCAAAGACAAACGGTTCAAAGCCACCTGAAACTACCCCACATCCTCAAATGAATCGGAATTCGATGGGCAGTGGCCTACGCCTGAGTCCAGATCTGCCGGAGGTAAACGTCAACACGTAAAAAAAAGATCGGAATGCAATCCGAAATACTTGACAAAGGTTCATTGGCTGCTGTTTATTGTTTATCGAGCCTGAGATGACCCCATGCAGGCAGGATTTCGTTGGTGAGCCAGATTCTTAATTTGGCTGAAATCGGGTCGTCTAGGATTTCCTGCGGCAAAAGAGAGGATCGCAAATGAAATTAATGACGAAGGTATTTGATTTACGAGAGGCAGAACGCAATTTTACGAAGAATATGCGAGCGGCTCGCACGACCGCAAATAGCCTGAAGGCGGCACTGCTGGCGATCTGCGTGCTGCTCGGCACACAGGGCGTCTTTGCTCAGTCGGGGCGGGCCAACATCACCGGTATTGTCACCGACGCGCAAGGTGCGGCTATTCCCAACGCCACGGTCACCGCGACCGACACTGCGACCGGTGTTGCAACGCCGACAACGAGCAATCAGAGTGGCGTTTATTCGCTAATTCAGTTGCAGGCTGGCAATTACACGGTCAAAGCGGAAAAGGAAGGATTCGCCGCAACGATTCAGGACAATGTCCTTCTGGTGGCGGAACAGCAGAAAGGTTTGAACTTCGCACTCAGCGTGGGTAAGGTGAGCCAACAAGTTACAGTGACGGGTCAAGGTCAATTGCTGCAGACCCAAAGCGCCGAGCTTGGCCAAACCATCAATGCGCGCACAATCAACGAACTGCCATTGAACGGACGAAATCCAGCGAGTCTTGTACTGCTGACGCCGGGCACTGTTGATGTACTGGGCACCTCGGCAGGCTATTCGCAGACCTATACTGTATTTCCCACCGAGGGCGGGGCCTCAACAAATGGCGGCCGGCAAGGCAGCACCTATTATCTGCTGGATGGCGCGTACAACGAGGACAATTATGACCTGCTCGCCGCTCCATTTCCCAATCCTGACGCAACCCAGGAATTTAGCGTTATCGGCAACAATTTCGACCCGCGCTACGGCTTCACCACAGGTGGAGTTGTCAGCATCGTCACCAAATCCGGAACCGACAGCTGGCATGGAGACGCATTTGAGTTTTTGCGCAACGGCGATTTAAACGCCAAGAACGCTTTCACTAAAGTGACCGACAACATTAAACGGAACCAGTATGGCGGTTCAATCGGTGGGCCACTTATCAAAAATAAGCTGTTTATCTTCGGAAATTATCAGGGTACTCGGCAATCCCTTAATGCCAACAGTAGCACCACCTACGTACCTTCCGACGCCATGAGGGCCGGAGACTTCTCCGCTCTGTGTCAAACAGGCTTTGACGCTAACGGCATTTGTAAGGACAGGGACCCAACGAATCCCACTCTGGTAGCGAATCAAATCTGGCATCCATCGATCGTGGCCGACCACACCTTCGCAGATGCGCTGGCCAATGCCTATCCGAACAATTTTGTCAATCCCGCGACCTTTAACCAAGCCTCCGTGGCAATTACAAACCTGCTTCCACACAGCACCGATCCGCTTGGACATTTGACGGTTCAAGGTTACCCGGAAATTAATAACTACGATGAATTCACGGTGCGCAGCGACTATAACATCAATAGCAGCCAGCACCTCAGCGGGCGCGCATTCTTGAATTACTTTACGCAGCCGCCGGTCAGTATATCTTTGCTTGATTCGAATCGCTCCTGGAATGCTCATTGGCAAAGCTATGCGGGCACCTACACCTGGACTATTAATCCCCACATCGTCAATAGTCTAACCGGTTCCTATGTCAGGCTGTATGACACGAGCAACAGCGGTTTGCTGGCCAACGGAAAGCCTGTTTGCTTTTCGCAGTTCATAAATGTAGCCGATACCGATCCCATCGCACCCTGTTCGATTGAAAATTTAGTCGTAAGTGGCGGCCCGGGAGGCGGTTTTAGTGTCGGGCAGAACTACAATCAGATCAATCGCTGGACCGTGGGGGTGTCGGATTCCCTCAGCATTTCCAAAGGGAAGCACCTGATCGTCGCGGGAGTAGACGTGCTGCGGCAGTCCTGGTTTGAGAATACCAACTGGCTGGCGCTTCCAATTATAAATTTCAACGGCGGCCCAAATGGAAACTTTACCGGATATGGTTTTTCCGACTTTTTACTGGGAGCCACGGGATCGTTCGAACAGGGCGGCGGCGAGTCGAACATAGTACATGCCTGGCAGGCTGCTCCTTACATTGCCGACCAAATCAAAGTCAGTCCCAACTTCACGGTCTCGGCCGGTCTTCGCTGGGAGCCCTTCTTTGCTCCGCTGGCCAGCTCGGGACGTATTGGGGTATGGGAACCGGGCAAGCAAAGCACGCGTTATCCAAACGCTCCTCAGGGTCTTGTTTATCCGGGCGACGCAGGCGTACCGTCGGCCGGCATGCCGAATACCTACAGCTACTTCGATCCTCGCGTAGGAATTGCATGGGAGCCTAAATTCCTCCCGAACACGTCTATCCAAGCGGCATTTGGCATGTATTCGATGCCAGTTGACTATTCCAATTGGAACCACACTGGCGACACCGCTCCATTTAGTCCAACGTATAGCTTCTCGGCTGGTGTTGCTCAGACTCCGACTACAGTAACTCCTATCATTCCATTTAGCGATCCATGGTCTGTTTACGCGCCAACCAACTTCAAAAGCCCCTTCCCGCCTTTTGCAACTCCGAATTATGCCCCACCTGCCAGCGCTCCTTTCGTGCTTCCAGTAACCATTCCTGCCGGCTTTGCCCCCGACTTTAAACCTGGAGTTACCCAGACGTGGAATACAAGCATTGAGCATCAATTCGGATCTGTCTGGCTGGCGCGCATTGCATATGTGGGCAGCCGATCGATTCAGCAGTCGATACCAATCGACGCAAACCCGGGTATCTACAACACCAACCCGGCGCTGAACGGACAGCGAAAATATGGGAACTTTACCAGCGTCCTTCTTGAGACATCACAGGGCAAGGCCAATTACAATTCTGCCCAATTGCTGTTGGAGCATCGCAACTCACATGGTCTACAGTTCCAGGCGAACTACACCTATTCAAAAACTCTGGACGATGCTTCGATTGCCACTTTGGGGCTGCGTGGGTCTGTTACCAATCCAATCTGCATTCCCTGCAATTATGGCGATTCCGCATTAAATTTCCCGCAAAAGTTTACCGCGAGCTTTGTCTATGAGGTCCCGTTCGTTGCCGGATGGAGCCGAGTCGCCAAAACGGCAGTTAGCGGCTGGGAAGTATCTGGAATTTACCTTGCGCAATCGGGGGGACCGATCAGCGTTGGCGATGGTCTGGACAATTCGGCAGCCCACGTCGGCAGTGAACTCGCCGACTACGCTCCAAGCAACACAACCAGGACCATCCATGTGCATCCTGGGTCTACAACGAACTATTTGACCTATACCGATTTCGCTCCAGCGGCACCGGGAACCTTTGGAAACGTGCCGAAGAACTATCCCTCCGGGCCGGGAACCAATAACTGGGATCTCGGGGTGAACAAATCATTCCAGTTCGCTGAACGATATCGAGCGCAGTTTCGCCTGGAGGCGTTCAATGCTTTTAACCGGCTGAACCTGGGCAGTCCAGTCAGCAGCCTCAATTCCGGCCCAAATACCTTCGGGCATATCTATAACAGCGGCGCATCCCGCGTGGTTCAGTTTGCCGTGAAATTTTACTTCTAGTCCTTCGGTAGTATCTATAAGGCGCAATTACGGGAAGAATTCCGGTAAAAACAAATCCGCTTGGGGATAATAAAGACAGGTTTTCAAATCATGAATCCTGACGGGCAAAAATGATGGGGTGGAATGATCGATCGTCGTAGTTTTCTCAGCACGCTTGGCGCCTCGGCCGTTCTGACTGGGGTGCCAGCTTTTGCAAGCCAGGCCGGGCCGATAGTTCACGACTCGACGACCCGTGTTCCTCTGAATGGCGAATGGGAATGTCGGGTGGCTGGAGAGCTATACGGCTCGATCGGTGTTCCTTCTTCTCGCCGTCCAAGCGGGTACTATCGTTTGGATCGGACTTTCGTTTTGCCTCGGCTTGCTTCTGCCCAACGTGTATTCGCTCATTTTGAAGCTATCACTTACTGGGGTCGGGTCACGGTCAATGGCAAGGAGTTAGGGACCACGGCAGCTTATGTTCCTTACGAATTTGAGTTCACAGCCGTAGCAAAGGAGGGGAACAACGATATCCAGGTGGAAATCGCCGACTTAGTGCCATTGCCGGACGGATCTGGAAAGGATGAGATCGCACTGGGAGTAAATCCGGGATGGGAGGCGTACGGAGGCATCATTCGTGATGTCTGGGCGGAAATCCGGCCGGCGGAGTATATAGAGAACGTGCGATTTGCATACACGCTCAACAGCGATTACAGCGTGTGCGAGGGACGCCCGCGAGTGATGGTGTCCAGCGCGGGCCTCGCGGTGGGGCTGGTGGAAATCATACTCAAGCATGGCAAAGAAGAAGTGGCGCGCAGCAGCAAGATGGCGCACTTGAAGCCGGGCTCGAATGAAATCGAGCTGGCATTTGAAGTTAAAGATCCAGCGCTTTGGTCCCCTGAACAGCCAAATCTGTACGAATTGACGGCAAGTATAAAAACGGCTTTGTCAGAGCACAGATGGGCCTGCCAGACTGGATTTCGTGAAATTCGCGCACATGGCCGGGAGTTCCTGTTGAATGGAAACAGACTGGTGCTAAATGGAGTATGCCGCCATGACATGTGGAAGGGCGAAGGTTTTACTCTGACGCGACAACAGCAGGAACAGGACATGCGGATGATTAAGGAACTGGGCTGCAATTTTGTGCGCCTCGTGCATTACCCGCATGATCGCAGGATTGTTGAATTGGCTGACCGATTGGGCTTGCTGGTCAGCGAGGAACCTGGCTTCTGGCAGGTGAATTTTAAAACCGCGAAAAGAAGCCTGATCGACCTGGGCTATCGCATTCTGGAGACAACGATCCGGCGCGACTGGAATTCTCCTTCGGTGATGTTGTGGTTTCTTTCGAACGAATGTACTTTGACGGAAACCTTTCTGAGCGAAGGCAACAAACGGTGCAACCAACTGGATCCTATCCAACGTCTTGTGTCGGCGGCCAATGACAGGAACGCCAACATCGTGAAACCCCTCTATATCGCCGCGGATATGGACTTTTTCGATCGACATCTCTACACCTATCATGTGCAGGACTTTGCAACTGAGGCAGAGTTTTACGGCCCCAGTAAGCCGCTGACTTTCTCCGAATGGGGCGGGAGAGCGATCGCGCAATCAGCTCTAGCCATGCCCCATACAGTCGATACTTTGATCAACCTGATTGAATCGGGTGAGTTATCCGGCACCAGTTTCTGGTCCTGGGCAGACATTCGGGAATACGGCCGTATCGATGACGAGATGTGCAATGGGACCCTGGAGACGGGCGTCGTCTCTGAGGCGCGTGAACCGCGTGACAAGGTGTGGATGGAACTGGCGCGATTATTCGAATTGCGGCGCCACGTGGATGAGGTAACTGACACAGCCCCGGAGATGGTCCCTCTCAAGTGGGCTCCATGGTCGAAAAGCAGCAGCTTCGATGCGCTGAATCTGCAACCACTGGTGGAAACTTCCGATGCCGCGCTTGCCTGGAGCAGCCTCACAAGCCGCATGGGCAGTTACTGGAAGAAGGTCGGGGACAAGCAATGGAAGAGCAGCGGAGAAAAATTCCTTCTTTGGCGGGGAAGTGAAGTCACGATCGGAGGAGTTGGATTTTGCTTCCCCACGGTCAATGGCCGCGTACGACCTGTAATTCTCACCCCGGAAGCTCCGCAGCTTACTATTCCTGTTGGGGGTTCGTGCAGCAGGGTGCATATCCTGGGCCAGGTGACTCTGCCCGAAGGTTTTCCTGTGGTTGGTAACGACAGAGAAACGGTTGCCAGCTACACCCTTGAGTATTCGAACGGCGCTACCCATGAGATCCCGCTGCGTAACGGCTACGAGATTGCACGATCGAACATAATTCAGAGCGCGTCGCGGATTGATCCTATTGCCACTGAGTCGCAGCCAGCACTGCTCTACGTCAAGGACTTTGCTCGCGAACAGTACCAGATATTGCTCTATTCAATTCCTGTCGATGGCAAGAGGCTGGCAAGAATCCATTGCAAGCTGAATCGCGAGCAGGAGCCGCTGGCAATCTTTGCGATTACGGTTGAGAGGTCGTAGTAGTGAAAAGATTGAACCTGATTTTTTCACTATACCACCAAGTGGATGGACCTTACCCTCGACCTATGAACGTCGCGGTGCAATGAGCATCGAACACAGACATGCGAGGGAGATACAAGGATAGTGATGGCACAAATGGAACCGCTGAACCCATTTCGTACAATAGTAGATTTGAATGGCGATTGGGAACGGCATATTCACGATAAACTTCTCGACATAATTTTTGTTCCCTCTTCGCTGCGCCCTTCGGGTACTTACCGCCTCAAGCGTACTTTCCTACTTCCTCGTCTCAGAAACGGACAGAGAGCGGTGGTTCATTTCGATGCCATCACTTACTACGGAAGAGTTTTCGTTAATGGTCATGAACTAGGCAGTATGATTCCATACCTGCCGCATGAATTTGAATGCACGCAGCAGGCCACTGAAGGCGGCAACACAATTGAAGTAGAAATATCCGACGCCCATGCCGAACCGGACGGAGCGGGCGTGGATGAGATTCGATTTGGAAATTGCGGTGGCTGGGAATGTTACGGCGGAATCATTCGTCCTGCATATGTTGAGGTACGCGCGGCGGCCTTCATCAATTCTGTGCGTTTCGGCTATCAGCTCGCCAGCGATTACGAGACCGTCTCCTGCATGGCTCAGGTGTCCGTTGCTTCGGCCGAGGCGCAGTCGGGCATCTGCGAGTTGACGCTTCTTTGGGGTAAGTCAGAAATAGCGCAGACGATAAAAAAAATTCAACTACACGCGGGAAGCACCGAGATCGAGGTGAAGTTCGATTTGAAGGCTCCCTCCCTGTGGTCTCCTGAGGAGCCGAATCTATATACGTTGCGTGCTGAGGTGAAAACCCCTTCCGCGCAAGACCGCTGGAGCTGCCGGACTGGATTCAGAGAGTTCAAGACCGAGGGCCGGAATTTTTTGTTAAATGGCCGAAAGATAGTTCTAACTGGAGTGTGTCGGCACGACATGTGGCAAGGTCAGGGGTTCACCTTGTCTCCCCACCAGCAGGAGCAGGACATGCGGATGATCAAGACCATGGGCGCGAACTTCGTGCGCCTGGTGCACTATCCGCATGATCGTAGAATTGTCGACCTTGCCGAAGAACTGGGGCTGCTGGTCAGCGAAGAGCCTGGGTTCTGGAATATGGATTTTACGAAGATGCCGAGCAGCGAAATCGATCTGGGCTGCCACATCCTGGAAGGCACAATTCGCCGCGATTGGAACTCTCCGGCGGTTGTCATCTGGTTGCTTGGCAATGAATGCGCTTTCCCCCTTAGTTATCTGAAACGGGGCAGAGCCATCTGCGATCAACTCGATCCCATCCATCGACTAGTTTCCATCGCCGATCTCTATGGGAAGTTTCCCGAAGTAAAAAGTCTGTATAACGAAGCAGGGCTCGATTTCTACGATTGGCATGCTTATGAATTTTCCAGTGACAAGTTTGTGAAGCTTCCCGAGTTGTTTGGGCCTGACAAGCCTATGACGCTGACGGAGTGGGGATGGGAAGATGCGGGCGACGGAGATATTTTCTACCAACCGGATTTCGACGGTTTGCTGGCACAGGTCGAAGCTGGAAAGATTGCCGGTCACTCCTTCTGGAGTTGGAATGATATTCCCCAATTCAACCGCGTCGATTGGTCCGATTACAATGGTATCTTGCGTTCCGGAGTAGTTACACAGAGCCGGGAGATCCGGGAGCCCATCTATTCCAGGCTGGCGGGCCTGTTTGCCGGCAGACGAGAAAACTGCGGTGTTCCAGTCCCCGGACGGCTGATTCTACCTCCTCTGCGATGGGTGCCGTTTTCTCCGGGAAGTACATTTCAAACGATAGATCTACAATCACTAGCGGAGTCTCCCGCCGGAAAGCAATCCTGGCAATCCTTTGAAGATAGTCTCGAGAAGTTTTGGGCGGGCAGCAGGATGGCCCCGGACCAGTGGAAACGAACAGGTTCTCATTTCACCTTGTGGAAAAAAAGCGAACTGAAGATCGGGGGCGTAGGTTTCCGCTTACCTTTAGTAGACGATCAGGTCCGGCCGATCCTTCTGACTACAGATGCGGCGGAAATTACGATTCCGATCGACCAGTCTTGCTCCAAGCTTCACATCCTGGGACAGATTTCTCTTCCGCTTGGATATCCGGTTAGAGGTGGCGAAGGGAAAACGGTTGCCGTCTATACGCTGCAGTATGCCAACGGGAAAACACAGAGATTGCCAGTGCGCAACGGCATCGAGGTCGCGCAATCGAATCGCATTGACGTCGCTACGCGGATCGACCCCATTGCAACTGCGGCTCAACCGGCGATTGAGTACATCAAGGACATCGTTCGCGAGCAGTATCAAATCCTGCTATGGTCGGTGCCCACGGATCCGGAAAGGCTGGTGAGTTTGCGATGTAAATTGAACGGTCAACAGCCGGCTCTGGCGATCTTTGCAATCACCAGCGAGCAAAGCGCAACATAATTAGCCGATGGAGGAGTAGCCAATGCGCTCATTTTTTTGCATCTCTATATTCAGTACTCTTTTATTCCTGCCGTTCACCCCAAACGCTTCTGCAAAGGCAAAACCTCTTCAGATATATTTTGTCGATGTTGAAGGAGGCCAGTCCACGCTGATCATTGCGCCCTCCGGCGCATCGATGCTGGTGGATGCCGGCTGGCCAGGGTTCAACAATAGAGATGCCGATCGAATTGCGGCCGTGGCAAAGGCCTCGGGCCTGAAGCAGATCGATACCCTGGTGATCACGCACTATCATACTGACCACGTTGGAGGAGTCCCTCAGCTACTTAAGCGGATAAAGGTAGGTACTTTCATCGATCATGGTCCCAACACGGAAAATGCCGAGCTCGCGCCAGAGGGCTATGCCGCCTATCTGCATGCGATAGGCGCTGCTCGACATATTGTCGCCAAACTCGGAGATCGGATTCCGATCGAAGGAATCAATGTGGAGGTCCTAACTTCAGCAGGTAAAGCAATCACATCTCCCTTGCCAGGAGCCGGGCAGCCGAATCCATACTGTGCTTTGGAGCCTCAAGCACCCATAGATCCCACCGAAAACGCGGCTTCGCTCAGTGTAATGGTCGGCTATGGCAATTTCCGGTTTATCGACTTAGGCGATCTCACCAAAAGAAAAGAGTTTAATCTTGTATGTCCGAAGAACCTGCTAGGAACCGTCGATTTGTTTCTGGTAAGCCATCACGGCTTCAATTTGTCGAATTCCAAAGCTATGGTAGACGCGCTCGATCCGCGGGTAGCAATATCAAACAACGGCGCACACAAAGGCGGCGATGCATCCGCGTGGCAAATCGTGCATGATTCCCCGGGTCTGCTTGACCTGTGGCAACTGCATTATGCAGTGGCTGCAGAGCCGAAGCACAATGTAGCGAAAGCTTTCATTGCAAATGTGGACGAGAAATCGGATGGTCACTGGATCAAAGTTTCAGTTCAGCGTGACGGCACGTTTACAGTGCTCAATTCGCGAAACAACTATAAGAAAACTTATACGAAATCGATGACCAGGGTTGGCATCCCGGCCTCGCGGCGACTACTGTGACGAGTTCTCTCGCACCTCAGTCGGAAAAGTTCAGCGTTATTATCTGCGAGATTCGTAACTCCATGCACGGGAAACCGCTCCAAAGCAAAATCGAATCGATCTTCAAGAAGTAACGTGAATCGTCATGCGTATATTTCCCAACGTTTACGAGATACGATCGCTTTTTGGCGATCGCTACATCAAGCAGTACCTGTTTGTCGGCGATAGAGTGTTGCTATTGGACTCCGGCGTGATCGATACGCCTGATTCTCAGATATATCCTTACATGGAGAAGATCGGAATCGCTCCGGGTAAGCTGTCCATGGTTATCGCCATGCACGCCGATGGAGATCATCATGGCGGACTGCCGGCTATCAGAGATGCGTCGATCTACACACTGCTCGCCTGCCACTCTGGTGATCGGGAACTGATCGAAGATCCGGAATGCCTCTATCAGAGGAGATATAACTTCCTGGCGAAGGATCACCATCTCGGTTTTGGACGGGAAGGCATGGTCTACTCTCCTCGTAAGTGCAAGATCGATGTGCAGCTCTCTGCAAATGAAACGATCGAGCTCGCACCAGGTTGGAAGTTGCGCGTGTGGCATGTACCTGGACATTCGGCAGGGCATCTGACGATTTTCGACGAAAAGAACAGCGCAGCATTCACCAGCGACGCTGTGCACGCAGAGGGATGTCCCACGGCTACCGGCTCAATGTCTTTCAGCCCTACCTATTATGCCGTCGATGCCTATTTAGCCACCATCCGCTTCCTTGAACGCCAGCCCATCGAGCACATCTATTCCGGGCATTGGCCGGAATGCCATGGCCAGCAGGTGGAGGATTTCCTGGCCCGCTCCCGCAAGTTTGTAGAATCTGCGGACGACTTGATCAAAGCTTATTTTTCAAGTAACAATCGCGGCGTCACTCTCAAGCAACTCATCCACGCATTGAGTCCAAAATTAGGGTCATGGCCGGAAGACAGGGAAGATTTCCTGCAATTCGCACTTTATGGCCATATGGTGCGTCTGGAACAACAGAAGATCGTGCGTTCGGCGAAAGCCGCCGCCGTCGAATATAAGCTGGTCTAACACCGCGGGTTTCAGAAAGTACATTATGACGGGTGAAACTTTCGAGCTTCCTGCTTCTAGCGTTCCGGTTATCGCGCGCCCGGATGTGTGCGTTGTTGGCGGGGGCGCTGCCGGGCTGGGCGCTGCCGTCGGTGCAGCCAGGTGCGGTCTAAAAGTGACGCTCGTTGAAAAATATGGATTTTGTGGTGGCGCCACGGTAGCAGGGCTAAGTGGGACGATTTGTGGGCTCTACAGCAGCGGAGACCATCCCGAGCAGATTGTCTTTGGATTTGCCGGCGAGTTTCACGATCGAATGAAGCAAACGGGCGGCGTGACCCAGCCTTTGCAGTTTGGGCGAACCATGCTTGTTCCTCATGACAGTTTTTGCTGGAAAGAGCTTGCGGATGCTTACCTGAAAAGCGCGGGCGTGGAGGTCCTGTATCATACCAATCTGATCTCGGCACACCAGAGTGACGGCAAGGTGCATACGCTGCTCGTACGCTGCATGGAGGGACTGAGGGCGATCCAACCTGACCTCGTGATCGACGCTTCAGGAGATGCGGAGGTCGTTCATAGCGTTGGCGCAGCGACGACCATGGGCAAAGACGGTGTGGTGCAAACACCGACCATGGTCTTCCG
Organism: Acidobacteriaceae bacterium; assembly: GCA_965276585.1. Taxonomy (GTDB): domain Bacteria; phylum Acidobacteriota; class Terriglobia; order Terriglobales; family Acidobacteriaceae; genus JAKAAZ01. Next base: position 652,116 of record CBDIAZ010000001.1, read on the forward strand.
CGTGGGGGGAGTGGCCATGGATGCTTTTCTGGAAGTGGACCCGCGCCGCATAGACGCATTCGTGACTGAGGCGGATAAGGCTGGAGATTTCCACCTTCCGCGACATCACGTGTACCTGTTCCCCATGCCCAACGGAAGTGACGTTCTGTGCAATATGACGCGCATCACCTTTCCGGATGGTTCGATTCCAGTGGGAATATCCAGTTCCGATATGACTTTCGCCGAGATGGAAGGCAGGATCCAAGCGCGTAGTTACTGGCAATTCTTAAAGGAGAGAGTTCCCGGCTTTGAACAATCCTATCTGACGGATACAGGAACACAGGTCGGCATTCGCCAGACGCGCTCCGTTGTGTGTCATCGGCGCCTGACCAATGAAGACGTAATGAGCGCGCGCAAGTCGCCGGGGGCCGCGACATTTTCCGCGTGGCCGATTGAATATCACGGCGCCGGAGAACTGAAGATCACTTACCTGGAAGACGACACCTACGATATTCCTTTCGAGACGCTCCTGCCGTTGACGGGCACCAACCTGCTGATTGCCGGCCGATGTCTTTCTGCCGAGCACGAAGCGTTGGCATCTGCACGAGTTACCGCGCAATGTCTGGGAATGGGATATTGCGCAGGCGCCGCCTCCGCTTTAGCCCACAAGGAAAACATTTCAACCCAGCAACTCCGCGGAGTTGACGTGGAAAGCTGGATGTACGAGCGCGGCTTGAAAATCGCAAGAGAGGCTTAGATGTTACGGAGCAACTTTGAAAGAGGCAGTACCCGCTGGGCGGTACGCAGGGCGCAGTGGTGCGCCATGGGTATCCAGGAAGAAGATTTCACCAAGCCGAAAATCGCCGTGGTCAATTCCTCTTCCACATTGTCCGTGTGCTACATCCATTTGGACGAGGTGTCGCGCGTGGTCCAGCAATCGATCCGCGAAGCCGGCGGCCTGCCCTTTGAGATTCGCACCGCAGCGCCGTCGGATTTCATCACCTCGGCGGGATTGAAGGCGCGATACATACTATCCGCACGCGATTTGATCGTGAATGATATTGAAGTTATGGTCGAGGGCGCATGCCTCGACGGCATGGTGCTGCTCTCCTCCTGCGACAAAACAACTCCGGCTCATTTGATGGCAGCGGCACGCTTGAATATCCCCTCGATAGTAGTGCCTTGCGGATATCAGCTAGGAGGGAAGTGCGGCGGCCGCGATGTGGATATTGAAGAGGTTTACAAAGGCGTAGGCACCGCTGCGACAGGAAGAATGAGCGTTGACGAACTGGAATCCTGGACCAAGGTCGCCATTCAGGGTCCAGGGGTGTGCGCCGGATTGGCCACGGCGAATTCCATGCACATTATGGCCGAAGCGCTCGGTATGACTCTACCCGGTACTACACCCATTCGGGCGGCCAGCGACAAATTATTCGAGACCGCGCGTAAGGCCGGTGCCACCATTCTCGACTTGATCTCCTGGGGTTTGAATCCACGTGTAATTCTCACCGATTCCGCTATCCGCAATGCCATTCGAGTCGCGATCGCGTTGGGTGCTTCGGTTAATGTCGTGCGCCATCTGGCTGCCATTGCGACCGAGGCTGAACTTGACCTGGACGTCGTCGGTTTATTTGAGCGCCTGGGTCATGACATACCGCAGATCGCCCAGATTAAGCCCAACGGGCCGGATCGCATTGAGAGTCTTGAAGCGGCAGGAGGCACCTTGGCGGTGATGTCGATGCTTCGCGAACGGTTGGAGATGGACGCTATGGCTGTTTCGAACCAGCCTCTCAGCGTCCGGCTCGGCGCGCCGATCGCCATCGACGAAGCAGTTATTCGACCGTTGGACCGGCCGTTTCGCCATGAGCCGGGCCTGGTGATTCTGCGCGGCAATCTCGCCCCCGATGGCGCCATCATGAAAATTTCCGCGGCACCGGACGCATTAAAAGAATTCTCCGGGCCGGCGCGGATTTTTGAAGATGAAGATACCGCCATCCGCGAATTGTCGGCGAGGAAGATTCGGCCGGGAGATGTAATCGTGCTGCGTATGATGGGACCAGTTGGTGGTCCTGGGACAGTTTTCGCATGTAGCCTCATGGCGGCACTGGTGGGCGCAGGCTTGGGAGATCAGGTTGCGGTAGTTACGGACGGCGAATTGTCAGGTCTGAATCGCGGAATAACCGTCGGACAAGTGATGCCCGAAGCAGCCGCCGGCGGCCCGCTGGCCGTGGTGCGCGACGGGGAGACGATTCAGATTGATCTTGATGCGCGGCAAATCAATCTAGTGGCCGCCGATGTCGACGATAGAGTGAAAAAATGGAGGCCAAAGAAGCGGCAGCTTAAGCCCGGATGGCTCGCAATATATTCTGAGGTTGTACAGCCTATCCAGTCTGGAGCAGTATTGGGTGTACGCAAGCTACCGAAGAAATAAGGAATCGGTAGACAGCTTTCTCAGTAGTACTCATCCCTGATCTGAGAACTGCAAGACCTGCCAAGCTGAATCTCTCTATTCGGAGGTTTTTTACTGATCCTCCCTCGGAAAGTGACAGAGCTGCTACGTTGTCGAGCTTAGCGAGGATTGTCTGAATGAGCAATGTTCATCGTCGAATATTTCCTGAAGATATCGTCAGTGTAGTTTGAAATTGTTGGAGTATTTCCGACAGGATTTTATAGATGTCTTAGCCGAAATCTGACAAAGGCTTTACCTTCGGTGTTTCGGAGGCTACGTGCAAATTCCCTCTGCCAGTTTGGATGACGCTCTACGCTGACATTCCGGAGTCTGTCGCTAGTAGCCTTCGGTTGCCAGTGTCGGAAGTGGAGGCGCGTCTGCGCACAGAACTTGCTATTGCGTTCTATGCTTAGGGGATCCTGACATGCGGCAAGGCGTCCGGACTCGCCGGAACCGTCCGCTATGCGTTTGCTGATTTGATCGGGAGGCGCCACATTCCACAGCACTACTCGGACGACGAATTAGCACAAGACCTCAAGTCTGCTGACGGCCAGTAATACCTCTTTAATATCGAATTCGCCTCCATATGTCGCCTGGAACTCCTGAAACCTCAGTTCTGCGTAAATTCTGGATGCGAACGCCATCGCGCTCAGTGCCAATCACGGTTTAACGAAAGTGGAAACACACGCCGCGAAAAATTGAATAGGCATTTCCAACAATGCTAACGATCTGGCTTGAGCATAGCCGATCTTAATTTGAAGTGTACCGCATATGGTACACTGAAAGCTGTGAGACAAGTTCCGTCAGTCCAAGGCATCGGAACGCCAACGAAACGGTTATCCGTGGACTGCCGCAGGTGGAGAACCTGTACGGGAGTGGCTTAAATCTCTTGAGCCGGTTGAAGATCGTAAACAGATTGGAGTGGATATCAAAACGATTGAGTTTGGGTGGCCCATTGGAATGCCAGTCTGCAGGTCACTTGGAGACGGCTTGTACGAGGTCAGGTCCAATCTTAGCGGAAACAAGATTGCTCGGGTGTTCTTCTATGTCGATATCGAGGGACGGATGGTATTGCTCCACGGATTTGTGAAGAAAACGCAGAAAACGCCAACCGTGGATATGGAATTGGCACGGAAGAACAAGCGGATGCACGAAGCCGAAATGAAGGGTAGAAAACGGACATGACAAACGAAAACGCAAGAGTCCACAGCGGTTCCTCTTTTGACGAATTCCTGGAAGAAGAAGGTATCCGGGAAGAAGTAGAATCGGCGGCGATAAAACGTGTGTTGGCGTGGCAATTTGAGCAGGAGATGGGACGCCAGCAAAAGACAAAGCAGGCAATGGCAAGGGAACTGAAGACGAGCCGTTCACAATTGGACCGTCTACTCGACCCCGAAAATACCGCTGTGTCTCTGGACACTCTGTCGCGAGCAGCGCGTGTTCTTGGAAAACGGTTGGTCCTCGAAATTCGGGATCAACCGACCGCCCAACGGCCTGTAGTACGAACTGCTTATAAAATTGCTGAACCCTCCGCACTCAAAAAAGCACGCATTACGGGCTCAATTGGTGAGCGCAAGAAGCAGGCCAAAATATCATAGAAAAGTGTGACGTAAATGTGACGTGAGCTATCTAACCTTTTACGCAGAATCAATACTTTACAAGCAATTTAAGCAATTCCATCCGTGCGGGCGAACGGTTCGTAAGTTGTTGTTTAATAGGCACTTTAGCGGCTTAAACCGAATCAACTCCCCACGACTCTTAATCGACAGGTTGAAGGTTCGATTCCTTCCGCGTCCACCAATCTGTTCAATGATTTAGCGGATTGCCCCTTGGTCTATGTTCTTCTACTTTGGGGACCGTCGGCTGAATAAATCAAACGAGCAGCAGACTTTAAATCATCAGGTTGGCTGGCGACGTTCACCAGTTATAGGAATTTTTTTACTCACGTCACGCCAATGGAACAGGCTGCGGAGATAGCATTCGCTATTCAAGATTTACGCACTCTTCCAAGCGGCTTATCGATTCCGCAGATTTACTATCCGCTACCCCAGGACATCGAGGTAATGATACGCAAGCGTTCACAAGGTGTTTTCTTTAGATCTTTGGAAGAATTAACTGCGGCAGCCGCACGCAGACGCGAGAGAAACTGCGAGCCTGATGCGCTCCATTATTTGCATGGTGCCTCTACCGGTTGGCGGAACTATCGCTCATGCTGGCCGCCCGTTTTCCGATTGCGCCCAAACCCATACATATAAGCGCGGAGGATGTCATAGGAGACGCCCGCATTACCCGAAAACGGGGTGCACTACATTGTTTATCAAACGTCTACGAACGACTGTTGATCAGACCAAGTTGACAGCCATAAACCATGAGGACGCTGATGGCCCGTCCGATGGGGAAACCAAAGCGTTTTCCTACACATGCCAATCGGCAATTGCAAAAATTGCAGATCGCAAGTTTGCGTATATCGCAATTCTTTTCAATGCCTCCCTCTGCTTTTGAGGCAGGGGAATGGGATAATATGCTGCACCATGCATAGCCGAACGAAGTTGCCACGGTCGCCATATAAGCTCGAGACAGTCTCTCGTGCTTGCGTCCTGCTCCGCGAACTCAACGACGAGGGACGGCCACTGAAGCTCAGCGAGATTATGGAACTAACGGGAATGGAGCGGACCATCTGTTTCCGACTGCTCCGGACGCTCGAGGACGAAGGCTTCCTGCGGAGGGTGGAACGCCATAAATACGCCTCCAACTTGCGGATTCTTAGCGGCAAACGATTTCGCATCGGCTACGCGGCGCAGGGTCATGATTCTTTTTGCGTCGCTGTGGGGCAGGGCCTTCGCAGGGCTGCCAATCAGCACCAGGTGGACCTGATTGAACTGGACAACCAGTACAGCCAGAGGATTGCCTTGCGAAACGCCGAGATGCTGATCCAGCAGAAGGTGGATTTAGCGATCGAATTTCAAGTCTACGAGCGCATGGCAGTGAAAGTCGCCAATCTATTCAGCGAGGCCGGCATTTCTGTGATTGCGCTGGAGATTCCCCAGCCTGGTGCGGCGTTTTTCGGTGTGGATAACCATAAAGTAGGCTTGCTGGCGGGCAAAGCTCTCTTGCGAGCCGCACAGAAGGAATGGAATGGGGAATGGGATGAATTGCTGCTGCTCGATTTGGAAATTGCCGGTTCGTTGCCGCATATGCGCATTTCCAGCGCGCAGTCCTTGCTGCGAAAGCACGTTGTGGGGACCTGGCTTACCACGCACCTTGAGTCACGCGGCGAATTTATTCGAGCTTTTGAGTTGACCCGTAAATACTTGCAGTCTGTACCGAAGCGGCGAACACTGGTAGCCGGGATTAACGACTTCGGTGTGCTGGGCGCACTGCGCGCGTTTGAAGAAGCGGGTCGCAGCAAACTTTGTCTGGCGGTCGGACTCGGCGCGATTCCGGAAGCCCGCCGGGAATTACGCCTTCCCAATACACGACTCGCTGGCTCCGTTGCCTTCTTCCCAGAGCGCTACGGTGAGACGGTGCTCGAACTCGCACTGGATATTCTGCACCACAGAGCCACTCCGCCCGCCATCTATGCACCTGTGCAATTGCTCACTCCTAAGAATGTCGATCAGTTCTATCCGAAAGATATCTTTGGGCAAGCCGACATTGATCTGGCGTTGGCTGAGTAGATCCAGAATCTCGCGACCTCTCATAAAGATTTCGCATATCGCAAATTGCAAGATTCTGCTATTTTGCCGTTGCCATGTTCCAGCCAGGTGAATAACTTCCTCGTCGTGGTGAGATCCATGACTCCCGTGCGCCAAAAAATGGCAACGAGAGATACGGGAAAATCGAGACGGACCGGCTGAATGCTGACCTCGCAGGTTTTCCCCTGGGGCGAACGAGCACGGTGGCGCGGAGTAGCGGGGACGAAGAACAAAGAATGATTGGACGTAGAGATTTTCTGAAAACCGCGATTGGGGGGGCGGCAGGGTCGATGCTCGCGCCGTACGTTTTCGAGGAGTTCGACGAGCAGGCATGGGCAGATGTCCCCGTGACGATCGGCGCGGACGACTTTCGCTTCTCCTCAGGGAGTATGGTGGCGGAACTGTCGAAGAATGCTCCCGAGTTTGCGGAGTTGAACATCGATGGGCTGGGAATGGGCAAGCGCGGCATAAATATTTTTCAGCCGCCGAGCGCGGGGGGATATACAGCATCGGTTGCGTCCTCGACCAAGACCCATCGTGTCGAATATCGGAAGCCGGAACAAAAGCCCACAGACGCACCGGCTTGGGCGGTGGAGTTTTCGAATCGAAAGATTCTGCTGATTTCGGAGCGGCTGGAGGGCATAGCGCCTGATCCGCTAACTTTCCGCTTTGATCTTGCGAACTGCCATTCGACAGTGCTGGGACTGTTCAGAAAAGACGAGACGCTCAGCGTGCCGGCGCTGATTCATCTGCCGCTCCAGGGCTCGATGCGGCTGACGGCGAACGTCAGCCAAGGCATTGGTCTCGAATACCATTCGGAGCCGAAGACACGACTGGCGACCCTAGTATTTCCTGCGGCCACTGAGGCGCAGAAGCGAATGGTCTACACGCTGGAGGTGGCAGCGATCTACCCGCAGCTGCCGGGCATTGCCGACGATAGCCGCTTCGATGCTTTCAAGCGGAACTGGCTAAACGTTCTGCAATTGAACCCGGAAACGCGCCTGCTTTCCAACAACACTGCGAGCGACAGTTGCGCCTTTTGTTATTACGAATTTGGCGATATCGCCAGCCTGACGCCACCGTTAGTGGAAGGCTTAACAGCGTTGGATGTTGTGCGGCAGACACTCGACGGAGTTCTGGCGGGAGCTCATGCCTATGGAATGACCGCTCCGGACCGCCCAGCAGATTGTTCCGATACGCTGCCTTCGATGCTGATTGCCGCTGCAGACTGCGTGCGTGCAGGGAAAAGCGATGTCTGGCTGAAGGATAACTATAGGAGCATCCGAGGCTGGGCCGACACGATGATGGCAACAGACACGAATGGCAATGGTCTGTTCAAGTACCCCGTGAGCGGCAATTCCGGAATATGGTCGGATGGAATTCCGAAGTTTCGGCCGTCGAATTGGTGGGATACGATCGGGTTCGGTTATGAGGATGCCTATGGCAATGCGCTGGCCTATCGCGCGCTGCACGGCATGGCGATGATGGCTGAACGGGTCAGCAAACCGGAAGATGCCGCGCATTACACTGCTGCCGCAAACAAATTGTGCGACGTGTACTACAAGACTTTCTACGACGCGAAAACCGGTGTACTGGGCGGCTGGCGCAGTGCGGACGGGCAGTTGCACGACTATTACTTTCTGTGGGTGAATGGGATCGCGATTCACTATGGGTTGGTCCCGAAGAAGGAATCGAACGCCATCATGGACAAGCTGCTGGCCAAGATGAAGGAAGTTGGTTACGACAAGTTCAACCTTGGGTTGCCCGGCAATCTCATCACCGTTTCCCTAAAGGATTATGTGGACAAAAGAGGGCCTGGCCGTTATGGCGGCGGCGTGCTTCCAGATAATTCCGACGGATTCCAGAACTACGAGAACGGCGGCGCAACCGGTTGTTTCGCGTTCTGGATCCTGGCGGCCCTTTATGATCTGGGCCGGAAACAGGAGGCCGACGGCATCCTTTTCCCCATGTTGGACGCATATGGCCAGGGAGAATTTCAAGGGTGGGGACCGAACGGCCATTCAAACGACTGGCGGCGTTGGGATGGAACTCCCATGGGCTACGAAGGCTTCCTTTGCGATAACTACTACACGCTGTTGGCGGTCCCGCTGCGGCAGTCGGCGATACGCTGGAAAACGGGTTACGTGCGGAAACCACGCTGACCTGAGACCTGAGGGAGTCGAGGTGCTCAGTCCTTCAACCAACAACGTGGAAATTGAACTGGTGCGAGTGAAAGCGAAGAAAGAGTCAATGATCAGATCAATTGTTTTTTTTGTTGTTTTGAGTTGTTCCCTCTCGGCTACGAGTGCAGCTGCACCGGCGCAACGCGAGATCAAGACACCATATTATTCGTTGACGCTTACACCTGACGGCGAGGGAATTGCCGCTTTGTCCGTGGATTCACTTGGAAAGGGAGAGTTTCGGCCGAGCGCACTCTTTCCGGCAGATGCGAAGTTATTCGCGCAGGCAATCAAGCAAGAAGAATCTTCTGTCAACATAAGCTCCGACTGGCAGTTTAGGTTTTCATCGCAGTCTTTTGAGATGGCGAGCACATATCGCCAGGACGCGCCGGAGCAGCCCATTGTTTTGCGGTTTGACCCGGAGCGTTCGCACGCGACGCTGCTGGCGATGGTAGACGGCGGACAGGCGAAACTGCCCGCGCTTCTCCATTTGCCGGAACAAGGTTCGTTGCGCATCGAGGTCGAAAGTCGCGAGCCGGTTCTGTTGCAATACGAAGCCCACCGCCGGCCAAAGGGTTATGTCGAGGTATTTTTTCCAGGCGCAACTCAATCGAACCCCCGTGTTGCTTATACCTTCACGATCGTCGCGATCTATCCCCACATTGCGGGCATAGAGTCTGATCCGCGCTTTGATGGTTTCCGCAGGAACTGGCTCAATATCTTTCAGGTGCAGGCCGAGGATGGTGTGTTGGCAAACAACTCGGCCAGCGACCCGTGCGCTTTTGTGCAGCACATGTATACCGAGGTGGCAAAATCCACGCCGCTCCTCGCCCCTGGCCTGACGGCCATGGACCTTGTGCGCATGTCGCTGGATAGGTATCTACACGGGGCACTCGCCTGCGGGATGCCGTATTACCGCGGATTCGATGGAGTCAGCATCCCGTGGAATAGCCGGAATACAGCGAGTGCGGATACCTACCCGTCACTGTTGACCGCGGCAGGCGATTACGTGTCCTCGACCCACGATACAGAGTGGCTGAAGAAGAACTATGGTGGCCTACGCAGGTGGGCGGACGATATGCTCGCCACGGACACGAACGGCGATGGGTTGATGAAGTTCACCGCAACGGGGAACGCGGGGTCCTGGACGCCGAGGCCAGGTGGCGGAGTTTTTCTGCGCCCATCCAACTGGTGGGACACGATTGGCTTCGGGTATGAGGATGCCTACTCGAATGCGCTGGCCTATCACGCGCTGGAGGAGATGGCGGCCATGGCCCAGCTTGCCGGGCAGCACGCCGATGAGAAACGCTATCTCCAGCGCGCCGCTAAATTGAAGCGAGCCTTTGTCCCCACGTTCCTCGATCCCAGGACCGGAGTCCTCGCCGGTTGGCGTAGCCAGGACGGCAAGCTCCATGACTACTGGTTCCTGTGGGTGAATGGCGCCGCCGTTGTCTACGGTCTTGTGCCGGAGAAGTTGGGCAATGCGATCTTTGATCGCCTGTTGGCAAAGATGAGAGCGGTGGGCTACACCAACTTTAAGCTGGGCCTGCCGGGAAACCTCATCCCCATTCGCAGGGAAGATTACGAGGATCTCAATCCCAACGGCGGCGCCCCGAAGAAGGCCGACGGATCCGACGGTTTCCAGATTTACGAGAACGGCGGCGCGACTGCGGCTTTCGCCTATTACACGATTGCGGCACTCTACAAATTAGGCCGGGTTCAAGATGGCGACCGGATTCTGTTCCCGATGCTGAAGAGCTACGCGTCCGGCGGCTTCCAGGGGCGGGGCCCGAATGGCAGAACTTACGATTGGCAGACGTGGGACGGCTCGCCGAGAGGGTACGAAGGATTTCTCACGGACTGCTACATGGCGTTGGCGGCAGTGATGGAACGTCCGGCAGTGTCCGGTGCGCAATGAAAAAAAGGAGGAGATGCATGGCACGGCGCAGATCCATGTGCAGAGAAGCTCGAGGAGCGATCGGCATCTCGCGCAGGTCCACGGTTCAGCGCGGACGATTGAGTTAGCAAAAGCTTGCGGGCCAGTCTCCATTAATTGAATACACCGAGAAGTGTATTCATCATTTGCTCCAAAGAAACGGTGAACCGGCGATGAAACGGACCTGTATGTTGAGCCTTGTATCTTCTTGCCTCATGATCCTGGCTGTAGGTATTCATGCCTCAGCCCAGGATGTAAGCCAACAGTTTCGCAGTCCAGCCAAGGTCTATCGGCCCATGGTGCGCTGGTGGTGGCCAGGCGGCGACGTGCAGAACGCTGAGCTGCGCCGGGAAGTGGACCTTCTCGATGAGGCCAAGTTCGGCGGAGCAGAAATTCAGCCTTTCAATAAAGGGTTAAATCCGGACATGTCGCCGGCGGCCCGGGCGCGGGTCAACGATTACTTAACGCCGACTTTTTACGATCATGTCCAGGCTGCTATTGAAGAAGCACGCGCTCATGATATGTGGATCGACTATACCTTCGGCTCCGGGTGGCCTTTTGGCGGCGCCGGTGTGATTACGCCGGAGCTAGCCACTGTGGAATTACGGTTTGCCCATAAGTCGATTCACGGCCCCGTCCATTTTCGCGGCAAACTCCCCATGCCAGTAGGTGGATTTCACCAGCATGAACCTATGCCAAGCGCCATGCTCCAGCAATTCGAGCGGCGCGAAAAGCTCGTGGCTGTCATTGCCGTTCGCGGAGACAAGGTCCGGCTGGATCCCAACCAAGTTGTGAACCAAGGACAGCGTGTGAAAAGCCCGGGGCAACTGGAACCTGGAACATCGGTGATATTGACGAACCATATGCAACCGGATGGAACGCTGGATTGGGATGTGCCGCCGGGTACGTGGCAGGTGTTCACCTTTAAGGAGCTGCCAACGGGGCTGCAGGTCAATGCTGGAATCGGAGATGGCCCGCAATGGGTGCTGGATCACATGAGCCGCCATGCATTTGATCTCTATGCCCAGCGAGTAGGCGGCACGCTTCGCCAATACAACGGCCAGTATTTCGGCAAAGGTCTTCGCGCCATTTTCTGCGACAGCCTGGAAGTTAGCGCCTATCTGTTCTGGAGCGACGATTTTCTGCAGCAGTTTCGTCGGCGGCGCGGTTACGACCTCACGCCATATCTGCCCCTTCTCAAGCAAGAACCAAACGGCAATGGCGGCAACTCACCTATTTACGACATACCAGGAATCGGGCAGCGCGTGCGCCGCGACTATTGGCAGACCGTCTCCGACGTGATGATCGACAGTTTCTATTCTCCCTTCGCCCAGTGGGCCGCGAGCAATAATGTACTGTCGCGCATCCAGGCGCATGGCTCACCCACAGATTGGCTCCGCGTTTACGGAGATGCCAGTATTCCGGAGACCGAAGACCTCTATGACGATGGCAGCTACGACTTCCTTAAGATGGCTTCGTCAGCAGCCGATCTATACGGAAGGAAGATCGTCTCCAGCGAGAGTTTCGTATGGTCGGGCAAGGCATACCAGACAACCCCGGAAACGATCAAACGCTACGCGGATGAACTCTTGACCGCCGGAATCAACGAGATTATCTATCACGGGTATCCCTATCTTTATATGGACCGGCCATTCCCGGGCTGGCATCCATTTGCCTTAGTGCCAGGAACATACTCTTCCAACATTAATCAGAACAATCCTTTCTGGCCCTACCTCGGACGGTTGAATGAGTACATAACCCGTGTGCAATATCTGTCTCAAACGGGCAAAACTGTCGTTCCAGTCGTGCTCTACCGCGGACCGCTTCCATACGTTACTATCCAACCGTCTCGGTCCGAGCTCCAGCTCGACACCGCCCTGATGGCTGCCGGCTACAACTTCGACCACATCGACGACTACGCGCTGCTGCATTCGAAGGTCGTCGATAGCAAGTTAATCTCGCCCGGCGGGGCCAGCTATCGCGTACTGGTTCTTCAGGACCAGAAGTATATTTCACAATCGCTGTTGCATCAGCTCGCCGATTTCGCGCAAGAGGGACTTCCTATCGTGTTCGTCGGCGGCACACCGGAGATGCTGCCGCAAGTGGTCGACGGCCATCTGCCCGTCGGAGCCCTACATGCTCCAGTGCAAAAAATTCTCGCAGATACAAGTGTCCAAACAACCGCGGACACATCTGGCGTCGTTAAGATTCTGGATGGTAGCGTCAAACCGAATCTTCATTTTGATGGGAAGTCCGTACCATTCATCGAAAAACGCATCGGCGAGCTGGACATCTTCTTCCTGCGCAACCCGGACGATGCCGCAAAAGAGATCAGTATCGACTCCACGGCCATCGGTACGCCGGAGCTCTGGGACCCATGGACCGGCACGATCCGCCCGCTGGCCCAATTCCACAGAAATGGAAAAACGGTCCACTTGCCGCTCCATGTCGATGCTTACGGATCGCTGCTTCTGGTGTTCGATCCCAACGGCAGGCCTACCGGAGAGCCTGTCGACATGTCCGCTTCCATGCTGCCTGTCGCGCAGATGGCCTTGGGCCAGAACGGCTGGAAATTCTACGGTGTTGGCATCGGTCCCGGCAGCCGGCCAGAAACGATCGAGATGGAAATGCCGGAACTGATGGACTGGTCAATGACCGACAGACTTAAAAATTTCTCAGGACGAGGAGTGTACATAACTACCTTTATCCTTCCTGCGAATTTCCTGAGCGGCCGTCGTCGAATCATGCTCGACCTGGGTGACGTAAAAAATGCCGCCCAAATCTCGATCAATGGAAAATCTGGGCCTGCGTTTCTGCTGCGGCCATACCGGGCGGACGTGACCGCGCTGTTGCATGAAGGTAAGAACAAGATCCAAATCACAGTTGTCAATACACTATTCAATGCGCTCTCGGCGCAGGGACGCAGTTTGAACTATCGTCCTGAGACCACCAACACGCCGAATGGACTGATGCCGTCCGGGCTGATCGGTCCGGTGCGGCTGGAGGAATTCCCGCACTAGCTAGCCGCTCTAATAAGTCGATCTGCCGCCGCTCACGTCGTAACATTGGCCCGTGACAAATGAACAATCTTTGCTGGCGAGGAAGTGAACGACGGCGGCAACTTCCTCGGGCTGGCCAGTGCGTTTCATAGGAATGCGCTCGATCATGTAGGTTACCTGGGCTGGCGTAAGCTGTTCGAGTATTTTCGTACGAATCACCGCAGGCGATATCGCGTTGATGCAAATTCCTTCGCTGGCAACCTCCTTCGCCATCGACTTAGTGAGCCCGATAAGAGCGGCCTTGGATGCAGAATAGGCAGCCATATTCGGATTGCCCTCTTTCCCAGCCACGGAGGCGATGTTGACGATCCGACCATAGCCCCGGCTGCGCATGTTCGGGATCACTGCGCGGCAGAGATAAAACGGCCCGTCGATATTGACCGCCATCACCTTCTGCCAGTCCGCATCAGTCTGCTCCCAGATCGGCGCCGCCTTACCTGCGAGGCCTGCATTATTCACGAGGATATCGATCGCGCCGCTTCTTTCGAGTATTGCGGCAACAGTCCGGGTTACGTCGATAGGATCAGTGATATCGAAGGCAATTGGATATGCGCCGCAACCGACTTTTTCAGCTGCTTCGGTGGCTGCAGCGGTGTCGATGTCCGCGATACAAACAGTGGCGCCGGCGCTCGCTAAACGTGTTGCAATCGCTTCGCCGATACCAGTTGCGGCCCCGGTCACAATCGCAAATTGTCCTGACAGTTCAAACATAGATGGCTTCCTTGTAATTCAAACTTTGGAGCGCGCCGACTTCATCAAGTCTGCCAATCGACGCCGCAAGAGAATTGTTTCGGAGACGTTATCGGTGCGATTGCATTGCTTCCAATCGACCCAAACATACTCGACTGCGAGGAACCCCTTGTACTTCTGCTTGTATAAGCGGCGGACTATGCCATCGAAGTCGATTTCATTTTCGCTCACTGATGTCTGTAGCCGATTGAGTGCGCCGCCCCGTGCGTGTATGTGAGAAGCAAATGGCAACAGGGAATGAACCGCATGTGAGTCTATTCCGGCTGAAACAAAGTGTCCGTAGTCGAGGGTAAGGGTCAAGCCTGGCGCGGCGTCGAGGAGAAAGTGAGTGCGGGCAACATCTGCGCAGATCGAGCCTATATGGGGCTCGATCGCATAGCGCACGCCTGCGTTCAATGCCTTGCACTGTCGCCAGGCCGCCTCGTCCACAGCCAGTGCAAAGTTGCCGGCAGGCTTGGTTCTCTTATGCCAGACTCCGGGAAGGCCGGTCATGTGGGTACAGTCTAGATCCATGCATAGGTTGAGCGCGAGCAGGAAAGTTTTGCGATTGCGCGAGCGAACCTGGGGATTTGGGTCGTTTACGGCTGAGATAGCAGGGTCCAACCCGGTTTGCAGAAAGACATCCGACACGCGCAGCCCAGCGCATTTGAGATCGTGCTTTAGCTGCTTTATGAATGTCTTTGGCGCCTCGAGCAACTGATTGGGCTTCAATCCGACGCTGCGCTCGAACAGTCCGATGTCCACATACTTGAACCCAAGCAACTGCAGCAAGGCGAATCGTTGAGTTCGAGGGAGCAGGGGAAAAGCATAGTCCGCACAGGAAAAAGAGATCATGGCATCATCCCTGGTTCATTCGGCAACCCTGAAAGACTTTGCCGGTAGTGTTCGTCGAGGCGTTGCAGCGCTTGAGTAGCAGTAATCACATTTCGCAAATAGTCCACGATAGCAAGACCGGCGGAATGCTGCAATGCGATGTAACCTGAGTAGCGCGGACGCACATAAGCAGTTAAAACGCTCGCCAACGTGCGTTCAAAAAAATTATTGCTAATCCGATTCAGCAGTGGATCGTGCCATGCTGAATTGCTTGCCGGCTGGCCGCCGCACATACCATATAAATGGCTCTGACAATGACGTCCGGCAACGAAGATACAGAAGTCGAGAGCGGGCTCTATATTCGCACATTTGGAAGATATGGCGATGCCAGTGCCGCCGAGTACGGTACGCAGAGGGGTTCCTTCTGGAAGAGTCGCTGGGTTGGCAAAGAGCAGGGTGTGGAAAGAGAATTCAGGCCGGGAGTAATTACTGTAAGTGTAAGCGAAGGGACAGTATGCGAATTTGTCTCCAGACGCCATCGCTTCGTAGACGGCGATGGGATTCATGGCGTAAATCGCCTCGGGCATGTAGGATCCGAGTTCGCGCAATTCTTCAAGGCAGCGCGTGGCTATGTCATGGTCGAAGACGTGCTCTCCAGAGG
Source organism: Acidobacteriaceae bacterium (assembly GCA_965276585.1). Lineage (GTDB taxonomy): Bacteria > Acidobacteriota > Terriglobia > Terriglobales > Acidobacteriaceae > JAKAAZ01. Next base: position 667,638 of record CBDIAZ010000001.1, read on the forward strand.
CGATGGAGCTACCTCTGGAAGCACACATTCCCATGAGGTTGAGGAAAAGATCCGCGGGAAAGCCCGGCATGCGCACTAAGCCGTGCCGTGCAAGTTCAATGACCTGTTTCCAGTCGGCCGGCACTTGATGCCCGTTTCGTTCGAGGAGATCGGGGCGGAAGCTCGCAGCCGGCGCGGCAGCATCCACAGGGAGCGCGTAAAGGCAATCCTCGTATCGATAGCTGGCGAGACACTGGCCAAGCGCGTCCGATTCGAGGGTTGCAAGCGCTTCAGATGGCAACCGCGGCTGCAAATCGATGAGCGTATGGTTGCGGTGCGCATCGCCCAGCATGGGGTGATCGATGATGAGCAGATCGTAGGAACTGGACAATGCCGCAAGGCCGGTATGTCCGAATTCATCCAGGCTGCGTTTCTCCCACAGGATGCGTATTCGTGGGTGCAGTTCTTCGAAGCGTTGCGAAGCGGCAATTAGCGGTGGCAAGGCGCGGCTGTGGTTCCAGGTTATTCCGCGCAAGCAGAAGTCGCTCATACATTTTGCTCCACCAGGCTTGGAATGAGGATGTTTTGCCCGGTTCTGGCGGAAATGCAGGCCGCTTCAATCACTTCCATCGCTGCAACACCGAGCGCAGCCGGAGATCGATTCTCCGAGGGGTCGAAAATGGAGTCGATAAGGTTCTTGGCCGGCGCCTGGTGAGGATAGATATCTTCGGGAGCAAGGCCCGGATAGGCTTGTTCTTCGCCAGTCATACCGATGAATTCCATCATGCCGCGCCAAAGGTCGAGGTACAGAATTCCCCTCGTTCCAAATATGCGTACCTCGTATGTGCGCCGATTGGTGCTTGTGGCACCAGTGCTGGCAATGGTGACGATGGTGCCATCCTGCATCCGCAAATCGAGTGCGTCGTAAATGTCCAAAGACGCATCGTCATTATGAAATCGAGCGAACACTTCGCTCGCGCTTGTGCCTGTAAGAAAGTTGAGATAGGCGGCAACGTGACAGACCTGCGCATAAATCTGCCCGCCCCCCGCAATCTCTTGATCGCTATAAGTCCCGATAAGAGGATGAACGTATGGAGTGCCGTGAGTCGGTACTGAACTTTCGCCGCGCAGCAAATGATCGATGGGATTGGTCATCAGCACGCTGATCATGCGCACCTTGCCGAGCATACCCTCCCGGATTAGGCGTTGTGCTATAGAAGCATGTGAGGTGTAGTGCCAGGGACAGCTAATGAGAAATTGAAGGTTGCGTTCATCCGCCAACTCAACGAGATTGCGAGCCTCCCTTGTGGTGAGCGTCATCGGCTTCTCGATGAGAACATGCTTTCCCATACGTAAAGCGGCGGCAGCCTGTTCGTAGTGTAGATGGGGGCTGCTGCTGACGATCACCGCTTGCAGTCCTTCGATAGAAAGCAATTCAGCGACGTCAGTACAGGAATACGGTATGCCGAAGTCGGCAGCCACCTTGCGCGCCCCATCCAGGTCATTTGTTTGAACGGCGAAAAGCTCGGCAAGGGGATGTGCTAACAATGCAGGAATGTGAGCGAAAGTAGCCCACCAACCCGCTCCCAGAACCCCACACTTTATTCTGTCCTTCAAGACATTCTCCTCGGAGTCGTGTTGGGTCAAAACTCTAGTGGCTGGATGAAATCACGGTTGAGTTCCACGCCGAATCCAGGCGCATCCGTTAACGTAACGTGGCCGTTGACGGGGAGGGGCTCGCCGACAATTGCGTCGAAGATTGGGCGGACGGTCATCCCGTCTCCAACCGAGAGATATTCGGCAAAGGGCGAGTTCAAGTTCGATTGCACAAAGTGGTAGTTATACACGCCAGAGCCATGTGGGATGACAGGCACGCCGTACGGCTTAGCCATCGCCGCAATTCGCCGAACCGCGGTCAGGCCTCCGCACCATTGCATCTCGGGCTGGATAACATCACAAGCTCGTTCCGCTAGGATTGCCGCAAACGCCTTGTAGTCGAACTCCAGATTGCCGATAGCCACCTGGATCGGATTAATGCGCGTGCGTAGCTCGGCGTTCATGTGTTCAGCCGATCCATTCTGCAGCGGATCTTCAAACCACTTCACGTCGCAATCCCGCGCGCGTTCCGCGAGACGGGATGCGAATTCGATATCCCATGAGAGATAGCAGTCCACCATCAGTTCCATCTCGTTACCCAAAGCGGAACGGCAATCTTCAAGACACTTCTGCATATTCAGCAGACCTGCGCGGCCATCGGCAATACCCCATGGAGCAGCGATCTTTACGCCCAGGAATCCGCTGTTTTTCCAGTGCGATACCAGGTCCGGATGCGTCGTCACGTAGCACGGGATGGTTTCTTTCGTTTGCCCTCCAAGTAGCTTGTAGACTGGCTGTTCGAGCGCTTTTCCCATAAGGTCCCACAGGGCCAGATCGACCCCGCTCATGGCCATGGCGGTTACTCCCCCCAGTCCGTAAGGAAGCGTAGAGCGGTACATCTGGTCCCACAGCTTCTCGATATTGAAGGGGTCTTCACCGATGAGGAATCGGCTGAAGTGTTGCGCGATCACGAGGCAGGCTGCCGGACCGCCTCCATAATTCACCGCGCAACCGGTCACCCCTTTATCCGTCAGAATTTCGATAGCGTATGGATCCTGGCCAGGGCCCATCCAAAGCGAGCGAAGGCGTGCATATTTTGAATACACCGACATCGGATTCGCAATGAGCGCATGCGTTTGCCACCCTCCGCCCCAATATTGGGATTCGCCAAACTCGGCTCCGCGCTCGCCCGTATTTCCAGAACGAACCTTGTACAGCCGGATTGCAGCAATCTTCATTGAAGGTAACCTCTTTGGGTTTTAAAGAACATGGAAAACAGTTAAGCGCGGGCATCTTGAATCGGCAACCGAAAAAATTGAAGATCATAAGCTTGCGCATATCGCAAGTATTTTCAATACCTTCACACTCTTTTCCGTTCAAAAGATGAGCTTGGATTAGCAGGCAAAGCTCTCCTAGGTGCCGGGAATAGGATGAATGGATGCTGCTCGATTTGGAGACTGTTAGCTCGCGGCCTGATATGTGCATGCCCAGCGCATAGTCCGAGTCGCATGGAGCATTCACCCGGGCGGTCGAATTAAGCCCAAACACTTGCAGTTGAATTTGCACAGGGGGTATTCATGCACTATAGAGTTATTCCGTCGGCCATCTATCTCCCAGCGCAACTCCCCACTCTAAGAATGCCCACCAATTCTACCCAAAAAATATCTTCGGCCAATCCTATGTCGATCTAGCTTTGGCTGAGTAGATGCGGAATCCCGCGACTCCCATTTATAAATAGTTGCGCAAATCGCAAATCGCTTGGATGCTGCTGTTTTCCTTTGCCAGGTTCCACCCGGGTGAATATCTTCCTCGTCGGTATGGATATCCATGATTCCCATGCACCAAATGAAGGCAAGCAGAATTCAAGGAGGCAGGCATGATTCACGTTAGAAGCAGAAAGATAACGCGGATTTTAATTTGCGTCACTTTGTTGTTAGGTTTCGCATCCACGCAACTCCGGGCCCAGATCACTATGGGGGGAGTCGCCGGTACGGTAAAAGATCCCACGGGAGCAGTGGTCAAGGGCGCAACTATCACGCTGACCAACGACGCAACCCAGGTCACTCAAACGACTCTATCCACCTCGACTGGAAGTTATGTCTTTGCCGCCGTTCCCGTCGGCACCTATACCCTGGGAGCAGACGCGCCAGCCTTTGAGAGCTACGTGGAAACGGGCATCCAGATCCACATCCAGAACGTTGTGACAGCCGACGTTCCGCTGGTGCCAGGCAGCGTCAAACAGAGCGTGAGCGTCACCTCGGCCATACCGCTGCTGCAAGCGCAGGATGCTTCCCTCGGTCAAACCGTTCCTACCGAGCAAATCAACGACCTGCCGCTGAATGGCCGCAATTGGCTCTCTCTAGCGGAGCTTGCGGCCGGCAGCTATTCGCTGGGCGCTCCCGGTAGCTCTACAATATTTGCCAATGCAGTCGAGCCCGGCCAAGTGGATACCCGGCTGAACGGAGTGGACGATAACAGCGAAGTGTTCGGTGGATCCAATGTTGCCCCAGTCCCGGATGCAATGCAGGAATTCAAGCTGCAAGACGGCGACAATAGCGCCCAGTTCGGCCAGTTCGCCGGGGCGGTGATCAACGCGGAGGTCAAGTCCGGCACTAATCATCTGAATGGTGATATTTGGGAATATCTGCGCAATGAAGCGCTGAACGCCAACTCTTATTTTGCGAAGAGGAATGATACCCCACGGCAAAAATATCGTCAAAATCAGTTTGGTGGGACAGTCGGCGGTCCAGTCTATATCCCAAAGCTATACAACGGAAGGAACAAAACATTCTTCTTTTTCGACTTTCAGCACACAGGAATCACGCAAGCGGCCGAGTTCACAGAGACCATACCGACAAACGCGATGCATAGCAGCGGTTTCACCAACCTGCAGGATTTGATCACCGGCAACAGTGGATCGAATACGGATGCCCTGGGACGTGTATTTTCCCATGGCACGGTGCTCGATCCGGCAACGACCCGTTCCGTCGGGCCGCATGCGATCGATCCCGTATCAGGTTTTACCAACAATTCCGCTAGTACGGTCTATGTTCGTGATCCCTTTTATACCGGAAGCGTTGCTGGAATACAGAATTTCACCGGCCTCACTTCTCAACTCAATATTATTCCTCAAGGGAGACTGGATCCGAACGTCGTCAAATTGCTGCAATTACTTCCTGCACCCACGACGACCGGCCTTATCAACAACTACTTTACTACTGTTCCAGTAATTAGCAGCGTAGACCAGTACGACGTAAGAATCGATGAAAACATCAGTCCAAAGGACCGTGTTTGGGGAGCCTACACCTGGAGCCATAGCAACAGCCCAGCCTATCAGCCGTTCTCCGGTCCAATCGGAGCGAAGGCGGGAACTTCGTCAACCATCGATACACACCGTGAGCTTGCCTTGAGTTATACGCATGTTTTTTCGCCGGAGATGGAAAATGAAATGACCGGTGGATCTGACATTCATGGACCAACGTATCTGGCAGAGCGCGACGGAAATATCTTAGGTACACCGGCTCAGTATGGGATCCAAGGAATTCCGCAGATTCCAGGGAATGGTGGCCTTCCTCTCTTTGTCGTCTCTGGTATCACTCAATTGGGGGGTCAAAATTACAGGCCCACGACAGAGACAACTTCTGGGCTGCAATTTATGGACAACCTGATGAAGATCCACCGCAACCATGAATTCAATGTAGGGTTCGATTTCAACCATATTCGGGGAAATATCCTGCAGCCTCCGGCCAGCAAGGGAGTCTTTTACTACAACGGACAATACTCGGACATTCCCAATAAAAACAGCGGACTCCTGGGCATTGCGGACTGGCTGGTGGTCCCTGGCCCGGCTACGGTCCCCAATGGCATCCCCAATCTTGGCAGCACGGACAGTTTTTTTGGTTCGAATTCAGTCAAGACATACTACTTCGCTGACTATTATGCCTTCTATGCACAAGACAATTGGAGGCCGACATCCAATTTGACCGTGAACCTTGGGCTTCGTTGGGATTACTTTTCGCCCTATGGGGAATCGAATGGCAGAGAAGCGAATCTCAATTTGACTGGAGGAAATGGATCTGGTGGCGTCTACTATATGCCGAAAAAGGGCTGCGCGGTGCCGCGGTCGGCGGCGTTCAATGCCTTGCTCGCCGGCGATAACATTCAGGTCGACTGTCTTTCTGGCCTCCGCGTCAACACGGCGGAGAAAAATAACTTCGCGCCTCGCCTCGGGTTCGCTTACCGCGTCCTCCCTGGACTGGTAGTTCGTGGAGGCTATGGCATCGCCTATGGCGCTTTTGACAGCGTTGGATTTGGCAACACGCTGGGCACCAACTACCCGTTCCTGTATACGATTGGTAGTCCCAGCACGACCTCGCAGATTCCTGAGCTGCTGCCTGACGGTGTAACCACGGCGACGATGGAGAATACATTCGGGGCAGTCAACCTCTCCGATCCTACTCTAGTTAACCCTCAGAACTCTTTCATCTTCGGTAAGCAGTACCACTACCTAACGCCTTTGGTTCAAAGCATCAATTTTACCGTTCAGGACCAGTTCACGAATCGGGATTCCATTCAGGCTGGTTATGTGGGATCACTGGGGCGACGTCTCGATACATTCGGAAGCCTCAATTCTCCTACAGAAATTCTGCCGTCGGGCGTGAATGCGCAGCCCTACGCTCCCATTCCGAATCTCGCACGAGGCTCGCAATTTTTACAAAGCATCGCGAAATCCAACTACAACTCCTTGCAAACGACCTATCAGCATCAGTTCAAAAACAATCTTGTTCTGCTAGCCAACTACACCTATGGAAAGTGCATGTCGGACGATAACGGCAAATCCGGGCTTGGCGGCGGATATCGAGCGCAGTGGCTGCCAGGCTTTGGCATCGGGCGGGACTATTCCCTATGTACTGGCGATGCTACCCACCTGGTCCACGTATCGGGAGAATATGCGCTGCCTTTCGGGAGGGGCCAGAAGTTTTTGAGCAGTATCGGCAAATGGGCAGATACCTTAATCGGAGGATGGCAATTCAACTACATCTATACCTATCAGAGCGGTCAGCCTTTCACCGTTGGCTGTCCCGTCGGGACGACCTCGGATTTCGGCTGCAATGCAAATTTGGTTCCAGGGAAAAATCCGTACGCCGGCCCGCATAATCAGTCCCAGTGGCTGAACCCTAGTGCATTCGCACAGCCTCCGCCTGCGACATCCGTTGGACAGACCGACTTTTCGCCTCTCGGCGGCGGGGCGGAACAGGTACGGGGACCTGGTTTTTACAACTTGGACTCCTCTGTGTTCAAAACCTTCGCCACCGGGAAGGGTACTACGCTGCAATTTCGTGTGGAAACCTTCAATACTCTCAACAATGCGCAATTCAGCAATCCTGGTCAGTTAAATTTCACGCAGCTTAAGAATTTCAGCGAAATCACAGGAACGCGGAATAGTAATCGGATCGGACAGCTTGCTGCAAAGCTGTTCTTCTGAAACTTCACCCTGACTGATCTCGACGATGGAAGAGGCTAGAAACCTCTTCCGTGCGGTGTCCAACACGGCTTGTCTAAAATTGCAGGAAAGGTCGCAATAAAGATGAAGAGAAGCGCTTCCGTTCTGATCTGCGCGGCCTGCTTATTGGGATCTGCGGCGTGGGCGCGGTCCAGGCCAACTGCGCCGATTATCTTGACAGTAGATACTGCGTCGCGCGGCTATGCCATACCCGATGACTTTAGTGGGCTGGGTTTTGAAACAGCCAGTATGCTGCCGAATCGTTACGGCGTGTCCGGGTATTTTTTTACTCCATCGAACACGCAGCTTGTCACCCTGTTCAAGAACATCGGCATAAAAGAAATTCGCGTCGGCGGAGGGACAGTGGATGGTTCCGGCTCAGGGGAACATTGCGCAACGCCTATTCCAACCTATAAAGACATCGACCATCTATTTGAATTTGCCCGGGCAGCAAATATCAAGGTGATTTATTCCTTGCGTCTGCTGAACGTAGCTTCCTGCGCGAATCCAAACCTTGCAGCGGAAGATGCGAAGATTGCTCGATACATCTGGAACAAATATCGCGCCAACCTGGATAGTTTTTCCATTGGCAATGAGCCCGATGTGCGTGGCTACCATAGTTATCCCGGGCACATTGTCGATCCGGCGATCTATGAAGCCATTCCCGGAGTTGCCGGGTCGGCCTATCCTTCCTATCTCGCCGATTGGCGGCATTTCGCCAGCGTCATTCTGAATGCCGTACCCGAGGCAAAATTTTCCGCGCCGGACACAGCCGTTTCCGGCATCAGCAGCTATACGCCGAATCCGTCCAGTGGGGTGTCGTGGACACAAAAATTTGCCGAGGATGAGAAGGGTTCCGGAATTCTGGTGGAAGCGCTGCAGCACCATTACGTTTGGGGAGGGCCGGGAAATACCAGCGCGCAGGAGGCCATTGATGACATGCTGTCGAGCCGATGGGACAACGATACGTCGATCGGCAAGCAGCCCGCATATCAAGGCAGCATGGCGGATTTTCATCCCTACCCTTTTGTGTATGCGCATATTCTTGCGCCGACGGCTTCCTATAGCGTGCCCTATCGGATGACCGAAGCCAACGATTGCCTGCATGGAGTGGTGGGCGCGAGCAATGGCTTTGCATCGGCGCTGTGGGCGCTCGACTACATGCACTGGTGGGCCGCGCATGGCATGGCGGGTGTCAATTTTCATAACAACCCGTGGATTCCAACCGACACCATCGTTCCGAATCCCAATCCATGTCCGCCTACTGGCTGCGGAAATTACACCACCACGCCGAAGGGTTATGGGATGAAAGCGTTCGACCTTGGCAGCCATGGCGATGTCGAACCTATCAAGATTTCCAATCCGAAAAACATCAATGTGACTGCCTACGCCGTGGGCGGTGCGCAGTATCTCTATGTCACCATCATCAATAAGACGCATGCCACGACTTACGACGCAACCGATGCGAAGGTCGTGATCAAAGCTGACGGTTTTCCGTCAGGCAGCGCCGCGTCGATAATTCTGACCGGCGGCGATCCGGGCAATGCTGCGCGGATGACGGCGACGCTGGGTGGCGCTTCCATCCCTAACGATGCACTGTGGCGGGGCAAATGGACGCCGCTTGGCCATATCAAAAACGGCAGGATTGCCGTGACTGTCCAAAGCACGGCCGCCGTGATCGTGAAAATCCACGCCAGTCAATCTTCGGCAGCATTCTAGAACCGATTGAGGTGAATGTGACGACGAGATGAAGATAAGTGCACTTCATATGTAGAAGGAACCAAACCTAATGAAACTTCTACGGGGTCTTGTGTTTTTAGGAGCGGCTATGGCGGCGATTGTTGCTAAGGTCATCCAATATCTCACCGGTTTGTATTTTCCAAGGCGCTCTTACCACTACGTAGGTATTACTTCTATAGCTGTGCAAAATCCCGCTCGGAAAAGACCTATGCGACTATCTATACGATCCCGGCCATTTACGGTCGCGTTGTTTGCTTTTGCCCTGATGAGTTGTTTCTTGGCAGCGTCTGCTGAAAACGGAGTTGTCGCGGCCGGCGGATATAGCGCTACCGGCTATCGGAACGTTGCGTCCTGGCGTGAACCGGGCGTGCGGATCGTGGTAAGTTCGCATGACTTTCGTGGCGGCAGAAAGGCCGGTCAGCAGAGTCCGTGTATGCTGAACCATGGACTGTCTGTTCCCGGTGAATCGGCTTCCTGTAACTGGATCAGCAACCGATCTCAATATTTGCCCCAATGGGTATGGATTCATTTTTCCGGCCCGCGACGAATTGATAAGGTCGTTCTTTATGCCGCAAGCATGGCTACCAGCCCGGTTGAATTTTCGGGACAATATTTGCCGAACGGCAGCGTTGCATTCCACACGTTTTTTCACGTCCAGCAAGTTCAGTTCGATCCCCGAACGCTCTCCTACACAGTCCACTTCAAGCCGGTGGTTACAGATAACTTTCGGCTGGTGATCGAACGAACTACTGCTTCCGCCACTCCTCAATCGTGGATCGCCGAATTGAGACAGGTGGAAGTATATGGCGTTGACGCAACCAACGGCGCGGAGACGTCCGCAGTTACCACACCAGTGATTAATGCTGGCACCCCGAATTCTGACCTACATCCCACGAAGTTTATTCCTGAGATCAAGGATACCGGCCAGACCCTGGACATCCGCACTAATTGGTATCGGGTTGTGTTGGATAAGTCCCATCCGCGAATCCTGTTTCTTTCCTGGGATTCGCTTGGTCAAGGTGAGTTGAACGTTAATTTTCTGCATAAGAGCGGAGCGTATCCAATATTGGATCCGATCTTTCAGAATCCGATGCCGCTCGGAACCAGCAAGCTTACTCGCACCGGCAATGTGTTTCAGTATGCCCCGGTGGAGGTTGCCCCAGGCGCCTATGAACAAGTGTCCATCCGGGCTGGCCAACGCGGATTTGACCTGGACCTGGCAGCTGCAGCGAACCATGCGGTCATGATGCGAGGCGGATTGTTTCGCTTCGACTTCGCAGCCAATCAAACGCCGACGACGTTCGTCGGCCATCCTTCGAAGATCATGAATTATGTGGCCGTGCCAACTTACCTTGCGGCGCCGGACTTTGGAACAGCTTACATCACACGCACGGGCGATCCGGGCGCTTTCTATCGCAAGCCGTCGTCACTTTTCCCTGCCAGCACGTATTGGATTGACGTCACGCCACACCAGCCGACCACCGAAGACGGCCTCAATCAAATCGGGCCAAAGCCCTGGCACGTTGCCATGCACTTCGACGTTCAAGGTCTGGAGCCATTGCCGGCGTTGGTGAGCAAGGATCCTCGACTGCAGCGCCTACCCAAATACTCGCTGAACATGACGCAATGGCGCCCCGATACCGGCATCGTCAGCAACAGTGTAATGAGCATAGGTTGTGGACTTGCGATGCTTTTCTACGCTCAGCAAGCCGTATTTGCTCCGCATCTGAAGGATGGTATTTCGCCGATGGCTCTGGTCGGGGCGTCGCTGGACCGTTATTTCCAGGGTGCTCCCGGTTATCAAATGCCCAACCAAAATGTGTTCTCTTCCGACTGGCAGTCATCGCGTGAAACCGCCGCCTATCTGATTATTTCGGCATGGTATGTTGTCCGTACGATCGGCGGGATGAAACAACTGCACCTGTGGCTGAAGCCTCTGGAATCCCTGGCCGATCACATCGCGGCCCAGTTCGGTCCGGATGGATTGATCTATCACCAGGGCCGCGGCACTATGTGGTTCGATACTTACAAAATTCAGGGCGCCGATGCTTATTCCAATGCGGCCGACTACCGCGCTTTTCAATGCATGGCCGACTTGGAAACACTGGCAGGCCGACCGGCTATGGCCAAGCGTTATCGGAACGATGCCAGTCGCATTCAGACTGTCTATTTCAAATCATTTTACGATCCTAAGACGGGAGTATTGGCCGGCTGGAGAACCAAGGATGGGGAGCTACACGATTACATGTTTCCCTGGGTGAATGGCTTCGCCATCTACCAGGGACTTGTGCCACCCGAGGAAGCGAAAGATATTTTGCAACGATTATTGGCAAAGATGCAGAGCATCGACTTTCACTCTTATCACCTGGGCCTGCCGACCAATTTGATTCCGATGAGTCCAGCCGACTATATACCCCACACCAGCGGCGCTCCCAAGCAGGCCGATGGAATGGACACCTGGCAGATATACATGAACGGAGGCGCCACACCGCCGTTTGAGTATTACTTCATCCAGGCGCTCTACCAGACCGGTCAATCTCAGGCGGCTGAACGTCTCCTGTGGCCGCTGATGCAGTCCTACGGAAAGGGGACATTCAATGCCGGCATCCAGTTGCCTGGGCAGCGGCAACGCAATCCGGTCGGCAGCGCATTCTATTTGTGGAATGGATCGCATGGCGCCGGCGAAGGGTATTTGCCGGAAGACTGGGATGGAGTTGAGGCGCTTTTCACTGGCCATTATGGAATCGGCTTCAACAAACACGGCTATTATTTTGAACCCTGGTCCCCGTTAAAGGGGATACCGCTCAAGCTGGATCTGCCGTACATGGGGAAGCTTGTCCCGTATGTCGACCGTTCGCAGCCATGAAAAATCGATCCAGATAAGGGGCGCGGTTTGAGCAGTAAAAAACTCATTGCAAAAATGAACTCGAGGTAACCATTCCGGTGACGATGATCATCAATCACTTTGGGGATATCTTTGGGGACTTACAAATTCGTCCGATCAAGAGTCCGATGGGGCTAAGAGTTGACCAAACCAGGCACAAGCTAGGATGTTGGGCGTGCCGAACTCCGGGCGGTAACTGGGCTAGACGCTGGATTCCGCCACCTGATCGTTCATCCCCGCGTGCCATCTGGAACATATAGTCCTTCGCTTCTGGGTGAGGGAAAAACGCCCAGACGCGCACGCAGGAGATTTTCAAATGGAATACTCGATGACACTCTCTATGATGGGCTAACACTCGCGGAACTGGAAGCGTCTACGGGCGAGTCAATGACTTCTGTAGGCTCACACTCGCGGCGTGTTAGCAGGAATGCGATCACGACGGAAATACTTATTGTCTGGATTTGAGATGATCTACTGAGTCGTCCTAAAGTCTCTCTACAATTTCGGGTTTCCGTTTGGCAGAAAAACTGAAAAGCAAGTACCGCTCTTCTCCGGTTGCACGCTGCTGCGCATGTGGACCGAGCCGCCAAGCCGATGCACGATCCCTCGCGCAACCCAGAGGCCGAGGCCCGTCCCATTTTCTCCCTTGGTGGTGAAGAAGGGCTCGAAGATGCGCTCCGCATGGTGCGCGGGGATTCCGCAGCCGCTGTCTGCAAGCGTTATACGAAGGCCCTGGGTCGGCGGTTTTTTGGTCCAATCGGTGGACTTGCTGATCCGCACCACAAAGCGTCCTCCGTCTGGGGCTGCCTCCATCGCGTTCATCAGCAAAGTGGAGAACACCTGGCGGATTTCGCCGGGATAGCTGGCGATGGGCGCTTCGTTCGCCTGATATTGTTTTGTCACGGTGATCTTTTTGGCTGCGATCCGTTTGGCGTAAAGGCTCAGGATACTGTCGATCATCTCTTCCACGTTCACCGCCGTCGGAAAAATCGATTCCCGGTAAAATCCCAACGACTGCTGCGTCAGGTGGGTCACGCGCCCCAATTCCTCTCTTGCTATCCTGGCGTATTCTTTCTCTTCCGTATCCAGGCTTGGGGACTGCCCCAATAAGGTCAGCAGGTTGGTTACGGCTTGCAGAGGGTTGTTGATCTCGTGCGCCAGCGTCGCCGCGAGCCGACCGGCCGCAGCCAACTTTTCCGATTTGATCAAGGCCGCTTCCGCGAGTTTTTGCTCGGTGATGTCGGTATTTGTGCCAAACCATTGCACCACCTCCCCGCCTGCAGCCCGAATGGGAATAGCGCAGGAGAGAAACCAGCGATACTTGCCATCTTTGCCCCGCAGTGGGAAGGTGTCCTCCCAAATTTCGCCGCTGTCGCGCGAACGCCGGACGCCCTGGACCACACGATCGAGATGGTCGGGGTGCTGAACCTTGCTCCAGTCCCAACCCTGCATTTCTTTGAACGTCAGGCCGGTATAGTCGAGCCAGCGCTGGTTGTACCAGGTGACGTTGCCGAGCTGATCGCAAGTCCAGGCGAGTTGCGACATATTGTCGGCGACCATGCGGAAGCGCTCATCGCTCTCGCGCAACGCCAGCTCAGCATGCTTGCGCTCAGTGATGTCGCGCGCGATCTTCGACGCGCCCACAATTTCCCCGTGTGCATCGGAGATAGGCGAGATTGTCAGAGAGACATCCAACAACGTACCGTCTTTGCGTTGCCGGACCGACTCGTAATGGTCGATATGCTTTCCGTGACGAATGCGATCCAGAATGCCGGGCTCTTCATTGACTCGATCCGGAGGCATCAGCATCGTGACCGGCTGACCGATCGCTTCTTGCGGCGTATACCCAAACAGCCGCTCGGCTCCGGGGTTCCATGTCTCAATGATCCCGTTCAGGTCCTTTCTGACGATGGCGTCGTCCGACGAACTCACAATGGCGGCCAGCCTCGCCATGTCATTGTTCGCGGCCCTGCGCACGGTGATGTCATCTACGGCGAGAAAAATCATGGGCTTTTCGCCGGCATGCGTCGATGGGAGTGTTCGCGCATTGAGCAGCATGATTTTGTGGCCGATCCGCTCGAACTCCCACTCCACCTCAAAATCCGTGACCGAACGCGCTTTGGGTAGCACCTGTTCCAGAAGCGTCCGCAGGAGCGGAATGTTCCACTGGCCATTGCCCAAGTCATACACGAAGATACCGATCGTTTCTTCCCCCGACACCTGGAAGTCGGTTAGAAATGGCTTATTTGTCGCAATGACGCGGAGGTCGCCATCGAGAACCAGTAACGGCTCTCGCACGGTGTCGATAATTCCCCGGAAAAACTCGGATGATTTCCGCAGTTGCTCGCCGGCGATCTTGATGGCGTCGATGTCCTGCAATGCCAGCACCACACCGTCGATCTTGTTGTCCTGCGTGCGATACGGCTGAATGCTCAACTCGTTCCAGCGGCCTTCGAGGTCCTTCACTTCGCCGGTCCACGGCTGCAAGCTGTCCAGGACTTTCGCGATCGCTTGTTCAATGGCATTCGGCTCTGCGCCAGGTATTTCAATGTTCGACCGTATATCGGCAAACGCCCGTCCAATATCGGACGAAACCACCTTGAGCAGCTTGTCCGCGGCGGGAGTGAACCGCCGTATGTGCAGCCGGCGGTCCAGCATGACCACCGGAATCCGCGTACTATTCAGGAAATTGGTGACATCGTTGCTAAGATCGTGGAGTTCGCTGTTCTTGTTGCGAAGCTCCGTATTCAGCGTGTTCAGTTCCTCGTTGGCCGATTGCAGCTCTTCCTTTGAAGTCTCCAGCTCCTCGTTGGTGCTTTGCAGCTCTTCGTTGGCGGAGAGGATCTCTTCGTTAGCCGATTGAAATTCCTCCTTCAATGCCTCTTCCGACTCGACGGCGGAATGGAGCGCCTCGCGCGTGCCGGCAAGCTCCCGCTTCAGTCGTTTCGCTTCCGGGTGATCCTGCTGGGACGTGCTGCCCTTTTTCCTGTTTCGCGCGGGGAGGTGTGGAAAATTTGGCGGCGTGACATCCTCGAACAAAATCAGAAAGAACTGCTTGCTTAAGGAAGGTTTCGCGGCGGATTTTGTGCCCGGCTTCGTGCCATGCTCGCCTTTTTCTCCCAGCGGCGAAACGGAGAGGTTCAGAATGCGTTTAAGACCATTCCCGTCGAAAAGAACGCCCTCCTGCTGGACGGGCGCACCTTTTTTTTGCGCGGCGGCGATCAGCGTTCGCAGTTCGAGGGCCAGGCCATTGCGCGCCAGCTTCAACACATTGACGCTCGGTTTGCCGGACGACTGTTCGAGATACGGCGTCGTCCGCCCGCGGAACTGGACCACCTCCATCGCGCTGTTCACGATCACGCCCGGAGGGGTATGGTTCTTCAGCAGCACGCGGTCGGCCTCGGCCTGCACATCCATCTCCTCTTTCGCCGGACCCTCCGGCTTGAGCGCTCCGCCGTGAAAATCCTTCCCAAGCAGGCTGGGATAGTGCCTCTGGGCAAAGTCGTAATGCAGCCGGGAGGCCGTCTCCTGCCTGGCATAGATCTTGTGCTTCTTGTCGGCCACAGAGAACAAATCGGGAAAGGCAGCCACGCTCTCCGAGCTGCCCAGAACCAGGAACCCATGCGGCTTCAGCGCGTAGTGCAGAATGGGAACAATCTTCCGTTGCAGCACCGGCTGGATGTAGATGAACAGATTGCGGCAGGCCACCACGTTCATCTGCGAAAACGGGGGATCGTTGGCCAGATTCTGGCGCGCGAAAACGCATAGATCGCGCACCGCTTTATTGACGCGGTAGCCGCCGTCCACTTTGACGAAGAAGCGCTGCAAGCGCTCCTTCGAGATTTCCTCCGCGATACTTTCGCGGTACACGCCTGCGCGTGCTTTCTCAATTCCTTTTTCGTTCAGATCGGTCCCGAAAATTTGAATCTGGAAACTCGATGCTTTATCGCCGAGAAATTCAAGCAGAGTCATTGCCAGGGAGTAGGTTTCTTCGCCCGTCGAACAACCGGGCGCCCACATGCGGATCGTGCCCTTGTTGGCCTTGTCCCTCACGATGGATGGATAGACCTGCGTCTTGAGCGCTTCAAACGTCTCGAAATCCCGGAAAAAGCTGGTCACCGGGATGAGAACATCGTCGTACAGCCTTTGCACCTCTTCCGGATGTGCCCGCAAGTGCTGCGCGTATTCGTCCAGCGAGCCCAGCTTCAGGACCATCACACGGCGCAACGCACGGCGGTGAATGGTATTGGGCTTGTACTGGCTGAAATCCACCCCGCTCGTCTTGCGCAAATGTTCGATGACCCCTGCAAATGCTTTTTGCTGGGGGAATGGCTGGCCGGATGTCGAAGCCTGAGATGCAATGATTTCGTGGTTTTCCAGCCGTCTATAGGGGTAATGGCGGATTTCATGGAGTTCTTGGGCGATCTCCGCTGGCGGCATAATAAAATCCACGCAGCCGGAGTCGATGGCGCTGCGCGGCATTCCGTCGTATTTGGCCGAGGTAGGCTCCTGGGCGAAAGTGATGCCGCCCTCTGCCTTGATTTCTTCCAAACCTGAAGTGCCGTCTCCGCCTGTGCCTGAAAGAACGATACCGATCGCCTTTTCCTGTTGCTCCTGGGCCAGCGATCGCATAAAGAAATTGATCGCCAAGTCGCCATGCGGCTGCAATTTCGGATTTCGCGGCGTCAGATTCAGGGCACTGTTCGCCAGGACCATCAGGTAGTTGGGGGGAATCACGTAGACGCGGTTCGCTCGGACCTTGATTCCGGACTTAACCTCCTCGACCGGCATCCTGGTTGTTTTCGCGATGATTTCCGTCAGCAGACTGTGGTGGGTCGGGTCCAGATGTTGCACCAGAACGAATGCCATTCCGGTGTCCACCGACAGCGCATGAAAAAATTCCGTATAGGCTTCCAGTCCGCCCGCCGATGCGCCGATGGCCACTATGGGGAAAAAGTCCGCGGCGACTTCTTCTGCCAGGAGAGGCTTTTTAGAGCGTCTCTCTTTTGCTGGAGAAGCAAACTTGGAAGGCGCTTTTGACGCGGATTTCGGACGGCCTTTCATATTTGCGTTACGCGCTTTCTTTAAGCGCGCCGCAGCACGCGATGTTTTGGAACCGATTTGCCGGGGGTATCATGTGCGACCTAGAGATGGACCGATCCTGCGATACTCAACAAGTTGTAGCACCAATCTCAATTCTCCAGCAAATCCGCTGGTCGCGCCGTTCAATACCTGAACGGCGGCTACGGGTAATTGAAGGCACTCCTGGTTCTACTTTCAGGCTTAATGGGAACTGCCCAAAATCCCTGGGAACCACTTCACTGCATTGTCGTGATAAATTTTGCGGAGAATTGGCTGAGGAAGAGCAAGCCCCTGAACCTTGCGACCTCTATATAGAATTGTGTCGTTTGTGGCGAGAAATCTCCAATCATTCGCGTGTCTATCCTCCCAATCCTTGACGGCATCCTGTGCATTCTGGCCTGGATAGAAGTAGCTATCTGTGCCATAAATCAATCTATCCTGATACTTGGTGATGAAGGCAATAATATCGGCGCGAGGCTGCATCTCAAAGTAGTCCATGCGAGCGGCAAGATCCACGGCGAAGTTGGGATATTGATCGAGATGCTGGCTTAGCTGGGTAAAATCTGCTTCCATGCTGCCGAGATGTGCTCCGACTACTCGAAGGTCTGGGTTATTTTGCAGAATGCGGTCCCGTGCCTTTAGTATTTCCGGCTTAGACGGAGCATTGGGTTTTCCATACATAAATAACGCGCGATGCTGCATGTAGTAGCTGTAGTCGGGTGCGGCGGGATTAGGAGCTTGCCATATGGTGTCAGGATCGGCTAAGTGAGCAATCAACGTTTTGTTGTGCGCGGCGATATCCTTAAAGATTGGTTCAAAAGCAGGATTGTCCGGCATGACGTAGTTACCCTTTGCATCTTTAAGTTCCATGCCTACATTTTTCCAGATCTTTACCGCGATAGCTCCTTGAGAAAAATCTTTATTGATCTGTTGAATCGCATTTTGGGAGAAATCCGGCTGGTTGAACTTAAATGGATTGAAGGTTGTGCATAAGACCGCGTAGCCATCGCTCCCATGAATGAACTTCCAGGCGTTCTCGGCATTTTTGGGGAAATTGCTCTCCGCCGGCTCCGTGTCATCGTCAACAAGGATGTCCAGAACGTGGAGATTCAGCCTTTTCAACATGGCAAAAAATGCCGGATCGCTCTGCTCGACATGAGTGTGTGTGTCGATCGGATCGAGCGCGGCAAACTTCTGAACTTCAGAATCCGTAAATGGCCCGCTGACTGGCGCAGCTAAAGCGGTCGCGGGAGCAGCGGAGGCGGATGTTTTTGTCGCTTGTTGCTTACCGCACCCTCCTATCATGAATATCAGCACCAACAAGAAAGCAAGATGTTTCATAGTTATCCCCATTTCGATCCAATCTAAATTTGGCTTACCTTGTGCCGCTTCCATCCTGGTCAGCGGCAATGGGACCAGGTGCATTCGATCAAACCTGCTTGTCTACAATCTCCTCAGTCTTAGGATTCCAATAGAGCTTCTTCCCTGTCCTATAGGACTGTGCCGCCATGATGACCACGATAGCGTGGGAAAAGCCATGATCTACCGTAGCGTTCGGTTCTTTGCGCGCCTGCATCGCCGTCAGCCAGTTCATCAGGTGATGAGCATCATCGTCGTCAGGACCGCTCGAACTGGGCGGCGGCGCACCGGGAACCTGCACAACCTTTTCTTGTTCCCTGGCTGGCGGGATGATGGGGAGCTTTGTGTAGTCCACCGATCCGTAGACTTCGTCCCTTCCACCTTCCTTGCTGATCGCAAAGAGCGATGCGCCTTCGCCTCCATAGTTTGCGATCGTTCCATCGCGACCTTGAATGCGCGAAAAACTCCGATAGCTATTTCCGAAAGTAGTTTTGTAGGTATATAAGAACCCTTTTGGATAGGTGACTGCCGCGACGCATGTATCCGGATTTTCGCGGCCATCTTTCCAGACGAAGACGCCTCCATTCGCCACAACGCTCTCCGGATAAGTCTCGTCTGTCCAAAGATGCACTAAGTCGCTGCCATGGCTCATCCATTGATCGAAGATTCCCGAGGAATAATCCTTGTACAGCCGAAATTCTAGATAGACGTGTGGATCGAAAGGACGATAGGGCTTGCCCAGCAGCCAGCGATGCCAATCCGTATCTTCCTCACGGAGTTCCGATTTTCTTCCGTACAGCCATTTTTTCCATTCCATATTCCTGTCCTGGTCCATCTGCTCGGTCTCGCCGGTGTCGTGTTCTACAAATCGCCAGCGCTCCTCGTTGACATTCCACTCCTGCACGATATGCACAACATTGCCGATGCGGCCGGAGCGGACCAGGTCTCGTACTGCGAGCTGATAGGGCTGGCTGCGATGTTGCGAACCCATCTGGACCACTTGCTTCGAGGCTTTCACAGCATTGCGAGCGGCGATAGCCTCCGATAACACATTGGCAAAGGGTTTCTCGACATAGCAGTCCTTGCCTGCCTGCACCACTTCGATACAGAGCTTCGCATGTTGAAAGTCACCGGTAGCGATCATCACGCCATCAATGTCTTCGCGGGCCAGCATATCTTCGGAATACTTGTAGGATTGCGGCTCGAGATTGAATGCTTTTTTTACCTGGGCGGCGCGCCGCTCCCGTGCGTGGCTCCATATATCGCAAACTGCGACGGTTTCCACCGGCATTTGTTTTGAAGCAAGCTGGGTCATATGCACATGACCGTGACTCCGCGACCCGCAGCCGAGCTGTCCCAGGCGGATACGGTCATTTGCCCCGAGAATCCGCGCATACGAGCGAGCATCCATTCCAACTGCGAGCGCCGCGATGCCTGCCTGCTTCACGAAGGTGCGTCGATCAATTTCCCCGTTCGAGTTCTCACTCATGTTTGTTTGCCTCGATATCCCCGGCTATACCGGGTTAATTCAACTCATATGGAAATATGGACGGTACGCGTCTACAGCACTCCTGCCAATTCAGCCGCGGACTCGTTGTCGAGATAGATTGTCGCGTCCGGATGGGTGCGGAGAATCGTAGCCGGACATGCGGTTGTAATCGGTTCATCGAGTGTACGGCGCATAATTTTCGCCTTCCTCGATCCCGGTACGGATACGATCAATTTTGGCACTCGGAACAACGTTGGAATTGTGAGCGTAATGGCTTGATCCGGAACTTCCTGAAACCTCTTAAACCAGCCTTCAGCCGCTTGCTGTCGCCGGCAAATTTCATCCAGCTGCACAATTTTCACATCTAAAGGATCGTTAAAATCGGCGACGTCAGGATCGTTGAATGCGAGATGTCCATTTTCGCCGATTCCCAGCAGGCAGACTTGTGGATCCGCCAGACGCAGCCTTTCCGCATATTCCACGCACTCACGTTTCGGATCGAACGCTGTTCCATCGACCTCAAAAAATTCATGCATCCGTACGCGCTGCGTCAATCTTTCCCGCATGTAGCGCCGAAAAGATGCGGGATGATCGGCGGGTAGGCCGATGTATTCATCCATGTGAAAGCCGCGAATACGATCCCAGGGTATTCCTGGAATCTCCAGCAAAGCTCGTAGGGTTTCGATCTGCGAAGCTCCTGTCGCAAAAATAGCTCCAACGATTTCGTTTCTCTGGGAGGCTTTTTTCAACGCTTCTGCAGCGGCTTGAGCTGCTGCAGCGCCAGCAGACTCGCTGCTGGGATATATCTCCACCTTCAAGTTTTCTATTTGAATTCGTTCGGCGCTGGTACCCGGAATGCTCATTTGTCCTCTCTCGACTGCTGAAGTAAGCCACGATATTCCATCACTTTTCCTCTCGGGTTCCGCATGCCGCAAAACAACTGACACCGCTAAATCTTTCGCATCTCCAATTCAAACGATGCTCGGACGGCATTACTTTGACACCGCTGCGTCTTTGGTCTGTGCAGCCGCGCCATAGGCCGATAATGTCGAACCGTCGGACTGTCGCAGCAGTAACATGGCTCCGCGACGCGCCGGCAGCTCGAACTGGATGCGTGCTCCGCTGAAGGCATCGCGCAGGTCTATTTTTTGCGAGTCTAAAGATTCATTGGAAAAGCTGTAGAGCACGGCTTGATCAAGCACGGTGGGGAAGGCCAGCACGCCGGGCGAGAGCGGAGATAGCTGCGCAAATGCAGGCTTCACGCCTGCTTTCTGCAATGCGTAAGAATAGAGAGCGGCTGCGGAGCGATGACTTTCGGCAAATTCCACGGGGACTGCAGCCCAAATGATTTGCCCTTTGCCGTGAGGAATGGTCCGGACGGATTTGCCGTCGTCAAAGCGCAGCACCTCGATGGGCAGCTTCTGCACATCGTAGGAAAAGCTGACCGGCACGGCGGGTTGGCCGGGCAGTTCGAGCTCCGCCTGGCGTACATCGAGTGGCTCTCGCTGCGCTTGTATGCCGAGCGCGGCCAGCCTGTCGACAAATTGCCAATGTTCATTGCGGTCGACCGGGCCGGAGATCAGCAGGCAGCCGCCGCCATCTACATACTGTAGTAGCTGCTGCCAAGCATCTTCCGTCAAAGCCTGGGGGGAGGGAAGAATGACAAGTTTCGGGTTCCCCAGCTCTGCCAGGCGATTTTCGGGGAGCATGCGGAAGGGCGTGTGATCGTAGTAAGCAAGCGAACGCACGGCATGATACTGTGCGTCGAGTGCGAGCGGATTCATACCGCTATACTGGAGCGCCTGCGAAGTCACCATCGTGACCGCTGGTGGCTGGATGTGGGCAAAGCTACCGGGACTTTTTTGAACGAATGAGGCGTAGGCAGAAAGCACCTGGGCCTCCGGCTTCTCGGTGCCATCCGGGCGAACGGCTCCAATCGCAAACTCATTCGCATCCGCCATGTAGCTGTTCACGTTCCATTGCCATTCGAGAGCTCCCGCGCCCTGCGCAAAGGCGGTGGCGATTTTGCGTTCAATCTGCCAGCCTTCTTCCTGCGAGGAGAGCCGCAAATGGTAATCCTGGGTGAGACGGCGCTGCTCGCCGGTCTCCTGAATCAGCATGGGCTTGCCGGGAAACTTCGCGGCGAGAGAAGCCCACAGGTTGGCGTCGAAATTCCACCAGGTGTGGTCGGCGGTGAAGTCGAGCTGCGGAGAATAGAATGCAGGCGAGAGCCGGCTGCCGACGCCGTTTTCTTCCTGGCCGACGGTGATAAGCTGCTGCGAGCCGCTGGCGCGAATCACTCTGTGAATCTGGCGCACCCAGTCATCAAACATGGACTGCGTGAAGAGATAGTAGTCATACACCTTTAGAGGGTTATAGCCGGTGCGCACGCCATCCACGTCGAACGCTCCGGCTCTAGGCAACGCCAGCTGATCGGCGGCTTGTATTTCAGGAGGAATGCTTGTCTCCTGCGGCTGTATCTGTCGGCCGATGCCTAAAGAAGGTTCGGCCCACGCGCTGAGCAGCGCGGGCTGGTCGGGATATTGCTTTGCCAGCCAGTCTCGCCAGGCGTGCTGCTCGAACGGATCCCGGATGGGAAGAGTCACCCACTCGTTGCTGTTGGCGCTGGGTTCATTGATGAGATCCCAGGCGAGAAACGGCACGGCATGAAAACGACGGAGCATCGAATTGACGTAGATCGATTGTGCCTGCAACCCTGCCGGGTCAAGATAGCCATTGCCTCCGCCAAAGGTATTCGGTGTAAAAGAAAACAGGTTGAACTGGACCGGTAAATCGTTGTGCCGGGCGCACATCAAAAATGCTTCAATGGTTCGCAGCGCATCTTCGCTCATCTCGCCATTAGGGGTAAGCTCCGGCTGCCACGCCGTCCACAGTCCGGTGCGGATCATATCGAGACCGGCATCGTGGATCTGTTTCATATCGCGGTTCCATATATAGGCATTCGGCAACATCAGGTACATGCGCTGTGTATCGCTCGCCATATAAGTGGTGCCTACCACGGGCAGCGGTTTGCCATTCAATTGGAAATAGTCACTGCCTGCCGTCAGTTTGGGGCCGCTGAGCAGATAGTTCCAATCGCGCATCCAGAAGCCGGAACGATAGGTGCGCAGCGGTTTGCCATCGCGCAGCAAGGTGGCTTCGACAGTATGAAATCCGCGACCCTGGGCTGCGGCCACGGGCAGTGTGACGGTGTGAGACGCATCGGCAGGAACGGTGAGGTCAACAGGCTGCAAATCTTCTTCGGCAGTTATATGAATGTGGAGTTGGTCGCCGGTGCGCAGTTTCGCCAGCAGGTTGGCCGGGTGAAAGTTAAATTCCAGCGCCTCTCCGGGCAGAAACAGCGGCACCCTGGGACGGAATGTAAATCGGTCGCCATGCCGCGTGGCCAGCATCGCCAGGGTGCCGAGTAAATGCGTGTTGCTGAAGAAATCCTGTCCCGGCTCACAGGCCGCGAAAATCCAGCGGCCTCCTACAAAGCGGTAGCGGTAGTGATCGATTTCAAAAATCGGCGCGGCCAGTTTATGTCCATTTTGCTCGCCCCAAGCGAGCGTGATCAGGTTGGAGTCCATGCCGCCAGTTTCTCCGCCTGTGCGGATCTGGTCGACAATGGAGAGTTGCAATACTGGACTCCATGCACGTTGCCATGTAAAGGCAGGCAACTGCGGCGTCACATCGCGGTTCGTGGCAAAAGTCAGGTTGCTTGAGCCGGGCGTCTCCTGGTAGTCGTGAATAAAAAGTTCCAGCGATGCTGCCACGCTGGGTGCACGTAGCCGCCAGCTTGTTCCATCCAAATATGCGGCTCGAGTAAAGGGTTTGCCGCCGAGAGCCAGCAGATTGCCGCCCCGGTCCAGGTAGCGCAGGATCGCGGGCCATGCCGCCTCTGGATACGCCGACCCATAGGGCATGACCAGCAGATCGATGTTGTCGCCCAGCGCCGCGGGAAGATTGTTCGCCGCAACCAGCGTGGCACCGCTAAAGGCAGCCTGCAACGAACCTGCAGTGACGCCGGAAGAATCCGCGGAAGGGAAGCCGGGCTGATAGAAGACTACGGTCCGGGCGGCGTGGGCCAGGGTTGCAGTAATAAAAAAGAAAACTACGAACAGCAGTTTGCGGACTGGCAAAAGCATCGGCGGACACCTTTATATTCTTTTTTTCACCACACAGAGTGCGGTCAAAATGACAGCATTGCTTGCGATCACCGGTCCGTAATCGTTAATAAAACCTGGTGCGGCCCCCCGGAAATTAACAGTGCCTTTTAACCGGATCTCTTGTACGACTTTACCTAACCGGGGATTGATCCATTCATATGCGAAAAACGTGATGTGATTTTTCGCTCGACCCCCAACGGATAGCGCGTCTGCGCTATAGCAATAATCATTTGCTGAGACACGTTCTTCCCAGTTCCATTCGCGGATATTGACGCCATAGCGGATTGGGATGGTGACAATAAAACCATCTTCATAAACGATCTCATACCAGCCCAGAAGATCTGCCGTGTCTGCCTGGTCCCAGATCAATCGATAGCTCTCTCTGTTCAAGGCACGGTTTGCGGCGGCATGTAGGAAGATCAGACTGATGGGGGCCTCTTTCACGGAGATGCCTCTCACAGTCTCGGGTAAGTCGATTTTTCCCTTCCCTTTGGTTGCGACGGCGATTGCGTGCATATCGTTGGCGTGCTTTAGATCGAAAGCAGCATTGTTGTATTGGACGCTTCCCGTCGCCATCCCGGCGAGGTTTACACCCAGCGTGGGAATGGCGTCTCCAAGATTGAATCTGCTCGAAATATCCACGGGCACAATCGATGTTTCCGTTTGGCTCGGGGGTGTTGTTCCCTCGAGGCGAACGCGAATGTCCGGCAGCATGGACTGAACCTGCGCCGACAATGGCTTGCCCTGAATGACGTGACCGGTCCAGAGTATGTTGCTGCAACCGAGAAAGCTGGACATAAGGTCTTTTCCAAAGCCGATTTCGTTGGTGGCAAACCAGGCGGACGGTGCTCCACCGATGAGACTCGTAGGCTTCTTGCGCGTTTCATAGTGTTCAATATCCGGTTGAAAATTACCAAAGATCTGCTGGAATCCCATTTTGTCGAGATAGGCCTGATTGAGTTCCGCCGAGCCCGGTTTACCCGATTTATCGCTCCAAAACCAGTTATAGATCAGACAGTCTTTGGGAATCAGTCTTTCTACCTGTTCCGGAGTCAGAGCGCCTGGAACGTAGTAGGTCCAGCCATCCGGGGCTACTCTTTTCTGTAGGCCGGAGCCACGAACCGACTCCAGCAACATGTCACCCCAGAGCTGCGTTTTGATGCCCTTCGATGCCAGATGATCGTGGATGCTTTTGACATCCTTTCCGAATAGCTCACCGATGTCCTTGTCGTTGCATTGTGGCGACACCCCAATCGGCAGGAATAACTCATCGTGTCCAATATGAACGCTTTTGGGCTTCAGGACATCGATGTATTCATCGTAGACGTCAAATACGAGAGAGTAGGACTTAGGATTCGATGGACAATAGATGTCTGGCCACTTATTCTGCGGCACCGCTGTCAGGTCTCTGTGTTCTGTCAGCAGGTAGTAGCTATGCGTAAAAGAAGGAAGGGAAGGTATGAGTTCAATGTGATGTTTCCTGACCCAGCTGGCTAGATCGGCGACCTCTTCCTTCTCGAGAAAGCCTCCGTCAGCCGTATCCTGATGGGAAGAGTTCTGCTCGCCGCCATGCAGCGGATGCAGGGGATAGTTGCGGTAGCTGTAGTTTATGTCTCTTGTAAACTGTACCCATCCATAGTTCAGTTCCGGATGGCTTTCCAGCCGCATGCACGCGTTCATTTCTAAAATTAGCGTGTTGTATTTATAGAGCGCCATAAAATCGCGGACAAAACGCTTAAAAAACGCAATATTATCGCGCCCGGGCAGGAACATGTAGATTCCCCGGAACGGTTTGTCGGGCCAGTCAAGAACCTGCACGCCGGTGAACCGGAGACCGCCCTTTTTACCGGCAAGCAATTGCCGAAGAGACTGCAACCCATAAAAAGCGCCACGATCGTCCTTGCCGGCAACCAGAACAAGATTGTCGTTTGTCCTGAGAATATAGCCCTCTGGACGAAGACTTTGTGAATTTGACGTGGACTCCGTTTCCGCGCAACACTGACGAACCAAGGGATTGTCGAGCGATCCCATCAGAATGACGCGCCGGTTTGTACCCAAGTGCATCCTGCGTTCGATCTTCAACTGCAGTCCGAACCGGTCGCTCAATTCATTCCTCAGCAAGTCGGCCAACAGCAAATCCTGCTCCGACGGATCGGACGGCACAACAATGCGCACTTCGTTGTCCAAGACAAAGTCATTGCCAGAGATGGAAATTTCCTGGGGCTGGGGAAATATGACGGAACGTAACGGCAGACCTGTCGTCGCGTCGCGCGTTGGATCGTGATCGTCAGTGGCATGATATGGAGCGGCTATTGCTTCGCCATGAACGAACGTATCGTGGATGGCGAACGAACTTCCAATAGCGGCCCCCGCCACTGTATGCAGAAATTTCCGGCGCGTGAAGTCATTCATTGGAGAAGCTCCTTACCGGGTCTGCCGGGCCCAGGAAACTGATCGGCGAAAGATATAGAAGCATATAGCTCCACGCAGATCGATTCGTTTCGTGCCGTTACCCGGCATCCCCAAGGGATTTCCACATCGCGGCGCATCCTCATTCGATTGAGGGTGGGCAGCATACACATCAAAAATACACCGTTTACCGGTCTCCTGAAGGTGAAACTTTCCT
The DNA here is from genome assembly GCA_965276585.1 of Acidobacteriaceae bacterium. Taxonomy (GTDB): domain Bacteria; phylum Acidobacteriota; class Terriglobia; order Terriglobales; family Acidobacteriaceae; genus JAKAAZ01. The sequence continues at coordinate 694,065 of CBDIAZ010000001.1, forward strand.
TTTCTTTCATAATATTTTCCTTTACTTTCTATTTCAGTGTGTGTAATGCTGGCTCCGTCAACGAAGCAAACATCAAGTATTGCAAATAAGGAAGTGGTCAAAATGAAACTGGGATTCATTAAGAACTCTCTTCGAGGCGTAAGTTACCGGTCTTTTCACCGCACACTGCTTCCACTGTTGTTTCTAGCGCTTGTTTTTTCGTTAAGCAGACCTGCGTCCAGCCAAACGGTGACGGCGGAGATCAACGGCACCGTCACAGATCCGACGAATGCGCCGATCCAGGGTGCGTCTGTGGTGGCCACAGACGTCGATCGTGGAACCAGCTTTTCCGGGACGACCATGAGCAACGGGACCTACAAGCTGCCCCCGTTGCCGGTAGGGACCTATACGGTGAAGGTCACCGCACCCGGTTTTGAGACGGAGGTTCTTCCGCCGGTCACCCTGGTGTTGAACCAGATTGCGGGGCTCAACTTCAAGATGACCGTTGGCAAGGTCAATCAAATTGTCAGTGTCACGTCACAGGCGCCGCTTCTACAGACTCAGTCGACGGAGGTCAGCACCATTGTAGATGCCAAGACGAACGTCTCGCTTCCGCTGGCCAGCCGCAATTATCTACAATTGACTTTACTTGCACCGGGATCTGTCAGTCCGAATCCGACCAGCATGTACAATGCGCAAAACATTCAAGGCGCGGGACGGCCGTATATCAATGGAAATCGTAAGGAAGCCAACAATTATTTGCTCGATGGCATGGAAAACACCCAGCAGTCGGACAACTTGGTCGCCTTCTCGCCGGCTCCGGATGCTATTGAAGAGTTCAACCTGATCACGCAGAATGCGCCCGCGGAATTCGGCAGCTATGAAGGCGGCATTGTTAGCGTCTCCGTCAAATCGGGCACAAATCACTATCATGGAGACCTCTGGGAGTTCTTCCGTAATGACGCATTGAACGCCGACAACTGGGGCAACAAGCTGCAAAATGCCCGTGCAGGCAAAATCGTAGCTCCGAAAGCAGGCCTGCGCTGGAATATGTTTGGCGGCACGGTCGGGGGCCCGATCCTCAAGAATAAATTATTTTTCTTCGTCGATTATCAAGGACAGCGGTTTCATACCATCGGCGCCTCCAGCTTTTACAATGCCTACACCGCGCCGGAGCGCGCCGGCGATTTCGGCCAGCTTTGTACTGACCCTCAGGAAGGTGGAGGGTTTGATCAGTTTGGAAATTGCACTGCAGTCGCTAAGCATGGAATCCAGGTCAAGGACCCCTTCACCGGGGCCAATGTTCCTTACAACAACCTTGCCAATTACATTGCCAGCAATGTCGATCCGCAACTGACCGCTTACTACAATAGCGGAGGCGGAAAGGTCTTCCAGAATATCGTCAACTCGACTTACTATCCTTCGGTTTCATCCCTGGGAGCCGGTTCCGGTACCGCTGCAAATCCGGGAATTTTCAATAACGTGGCGTATCAAAACGTCAATCCGCTTAACGTGGACCAGGGAGACTTCAAGGCCGATTGGGCTGCGTCCCCCAAGGACCATATTTTTGGACGCTATTCGCGGGAGCAGTTGCTCAACGATACCAACACCAACCTGCAGGTCATCGCAGTTGTGCAGGAGAGCAACACCATCTGGAATGCCGTGGGGGATTGGACCCACATCTTCAACCCGAATGTGTTGAACGACGTGCGGGCCGGGGTGGACTGGGTACAACTGATCGACGTCAACGCCGCTTATACTCCCCCCGACTTCGGCGCAACTGTCGGGATCGCCGGCGCAACAGCGCTGCCGAATCTCGGTCCCAGCCCGGCCTCGGGTATCGGCAGCAACGGACAGGTGTTGAAGTGGTCTGACACCGTGATTCAAGCGGAAGACCATCTGAACATCACGAAGGGGCACCATTCGATGGATGTCGGCTTCCAGATTTTCCGTGACCGTCTGGACACCTTCTTCAGCGGGGGTGGGGGACCCTATGGAAGCTATGGGTTCAACGGAGTTTTCACCGGAGCGGGCGACACGGATTTTTACCTGGGGATGGTCCAGAATGAGGGGCAATACTTCACCAATGCGGCCCCAGGCGTAGAACCGGCATGGGGACAGCGCACGTCCACTATGGGCGGATATTTCCAGGATAACTGGCGGCCCACCGACAATCTCACTTTGAACCTTGGATTGCGCTATCAGGCGAATACTCCGTTGACGGAAGTTCATGGCCGCCAGGTGAACTACGATCCCATCAGCGGGCAACCCTATTACCCGGCAGGGCACCCGTTGCCGTCCAATGTCACCTTCCCCGGTTTGCAGCCGATCGCCGACAGCAATCAGGCGCTTTACAACGGCTATTACGGGCCGGCGAACTTCGAGCCTCGCCTTGGTTTTGCCTACACGCCAGGAAATGGCGGAAAAACGGTGATCCGCGGCGCGTACTCCGTCTCCGATTATCTTGAAGGAACGGGCAATGCGCTCCGCACCACCCAGAACATTCCCTTTAACGTGACGGTTGCGGTACAAAATAACTGCACCGGGGCGGGCCAGCCCGGCTGCAATCCTCTTCAGTTCCAGTTGAACAATGGGATTGTTCCCGTGTTGGGAAATCAGTTTGCCGGAGCAAAGATCAATATATGGGATCCTCACCTGCGTCCGGCACTGGCCCACCAGTGGAACTTGTCGGTGCAGCAGGTGATTGCGAAAAACACCACGGTCCAGGTGGCCTATATCGGCCAACTCGGAACGCATCTGGTGGTTCCACTTTCTCTGCTCCAGAAGCAGCTAAATGCGAACGGCACACTATCGCCGAGCCCCTACCTTGCGGGCAATCCTGGGCTTCTGGCACAGATAGGACGTGCGGTGAACTCGGCCTCGGTTGGCCGTCAGAGCTACAATGCGCTTCAGGCTGTTGTCGATAAGCATTTGAGCAATGGGCTGGAAGGACAGGTCGCTTATACCTACTCCCATTGCTTGACAAACAACACCGGTTATTACGGAGATTCGGGCCAAGTGGCTCCCGCTTCCGCCTACTGGCAGAACATCTACAATCCACAAGCGGAATGGGGAAGCTGCTTCTTTGATGTTACCCATGCGCTGACGGCCTACGCGGTCTACGCCATCCCCTATGGCAGGGGTAAAACCCACGGGGGAGATTTAAATCCGATCGTCAATGCAGTGTTGGGCAACTGGAGCGTCAGCCCGATTTACACCCTGCACGGCGGGTTTGCTCTCACTTTGGGTGGTGGCGACCATACCGGTACAGGAGCACTGTCTGCGCGGCCCGATTGCAACGGAGATCCCCATTATCCAAAGACACGTACGTCAAACGGTATTCAATGGTTCGATCCGACCGTGTACACCCAGGCACAAACTGGCACCTTCGGAAACTGCGGTCCAGGCACGGTACGCGGTCCAGGGTATGATGCCGTCGATGTCAGTCTGCAAAAGACTTTTCCAATCCACAACGCGACACAACTGGAGTTCCGGTCGGAGTTCATCAATGCTCTGAATCATCCCATCTTTAACGCACCCGGCACCGGCTGCGCCGGCAGTTCCCCTGGCAGCTCCTGCGCGGGGGGCAGTATGGGATTGATTGCCGGATCACAGGGAGAGCGGAATATTCAATTTGCGCTGAAGCTGTACTACTGACGCGGCGTCTTCCCCTCGCAGGCCTGCGAGGGGAAGAGTCATGGAGGTACGCCCAATCATTTGCAAGCGATATTATGAGGAGAAATAGAATTGATTTTTTGGCGTTCCTTCAGCATTGAAGCGATCAAGCGGTCACTGTACTCGCGATTGGGTCTGGTGACCGCTTTATTTATTTTTGCCGCCTTTACCACTTTGACCGTTCCAGCCAGCGTCGCACAAGCTACAGCCGAACAAAGGATTGACGCGCCTTTCACACTCACCGTCAAAACTCCACATATCTCCTGGGGGAATCCCTGGGCCGGTGCGCCCATCCACGCTTTGGTAATACCCAGCGTCGCTGAAGGTCGAACCCTGATAGAACTTGCCGAGCGCTTTCCACTTACCTATGACACCGTCACGATCGATACCGAGCCGGGCGTGAACACCTGGACAATAGGGACGGGGCAAAACTACCAGGCGCGGAACTACAAGCTTTTGTATAGCTATTTAGCTGCCGATCTCAATAGCAACGCTCACTACGATGTCATCGTTCTGCCCAGTCTTTTTGGTTGGAATCGCCTGCCCCAGGAAGTGCGCGACGCCATTCTGAAGCGGGTAAGAGAAGGAGCCGGGCTGGTCCTGGTCCATCCCACCACTGGTATACCAGCTGCGGACGATCCCAAGTCGACGTTGCCTTTGGAGTCAAATTCGATCACCCCCGGCTATGCTTTTTCCCCAGGTGGAAAGCTATGGGAGGTCTCGCCTCTCGTCGGGGTCTTATCGGACCAGCTCGATAGCGGGGGCTCTCTCCAGGTGAGGCCGGATGCGGTGACGACAGGTCCATGGAAAGCTACGCATCCGAGTTACATTACCGACAACGAACCTTTCGCGTCCTTTCCCGCCGATTATCTGAAGCATTACAAATACCATCTGGGCACGGATTCCACCGCGCTCGTAGTAGGCGCTGACGGCGAGCCCATCGTTGCCACCAAAATGTACGGCAAAGGAAGAGTGATCGCGCTGGGTTATTTGAACTATGGGCTCTCGCCGAAAATCGACTGGAGTTTTCTCGGTAAGCAGAACGATCATTGGTGGGAGTATTTCTATTCGCTCCTTGGACGGAGCATCATCTGGGCATCCCACGGCGAGCCGCAGATGACGCTTTTGCCGATGAGTGTCGGCCACCACGGCGAGAAGCTGATGGTTCCAATCCGCAATGCGACGCCGGTGAAGCAAGCGGAGCTTTCTGTGAACCAGCTTGACCAGTGGGGCGATGAAGAAGGAACAATCACGCGGAAGGTTCGAGTTAGAAAAGGCATGAATCGGACATCAGTGGATTTACCGGCCGACTTTTCCGCGGGACAGCACTATGTGGATGTCATCCTTACGGCAGATGGGAAACACTATGACTGGGGCGCAGCTTCCTTCGCTACTCCTCAGCCTGACAAAATCGCCTCTGTGGTGACAGATAAAAAGTTTTATGCGCTGGGAGATTCGCTCCAGGTCACGGTCCACACCACAGGAGAGAAGGCGGCTGGACTTCGCGTTGAATTACTGGACAATCGTCATCGGTTAATTGGGGTGGAGACAGAGCCTAACCCTCAGTTACAGGCGGGCGCCTTCCATGCGACTCTGCCGGTAGGCAATTACTCCACAAATATAGGCTGGGTACGGGCAACTCTACTGGAGCCAGATGGGGGAAAACAGATCAAGTTTGACCAGCAACAAACACGCGTCAACTTCGTAAGTCTTGACCGCAAGTTCGGCGCTTATGAACTGATCCTGCCCTGGTATGGGCCACCTTCTTATGAGCCCTGGGTGCCGACGTTGGAGGACCAGTTTCGCAAATTCGGCGTTACGGTCGGGGCGCATCCGAGAGACAACTTTAAAATCATCGCCGCAGTCGACGCTCCGGGATTCGGCGTCTACATGTTTCGTAAAAAAGGCTACATCGAGCAGAAGGATAACTATCTTCGAACCCTCGATACAAAGTATCTGATCCGCGAGCCAGACCTATCCAGCCACGCCTGGCTGGACAAGCTGCAAGGTCACGTTATTCAGGCGATGCAGAAAGAGATGCCATACCGGCCGATCGCCTATTATCTTGCGGATGAATCTTCACTTACGGCTTATAGCGACCCGCTGGATTTTTCCTGGTCTAAACCGACGCTCGTATCGCTGCGGCAATGGCTCCAGGGGCGGTACCCGAGCCTCGATGCGCTGAACCAGGAATGGGATACGAATTTCAAATCGTGGGACGAGGTTATGCCCCTCACCACGACGCAAGCCCAGGCCAAGGGCGATTACGCCGCGTGGATGGACCACCGTACCTATATGGAGCGGGTTTATGCTCATGCAATGGGAGTTGCGGCCGGGACGGTCAGGAGTGAAGATCCTGCCGGAGTTTCGAGCATCTCGGGAACACAAGACCCGGGACCTTCCAACGCCATTAATTGGTACTTACTGGACCACACCGTGGGCTATCTCCAGCCTTATTCCATGAACGATCAGGATGACCTGCATCGTTCCATCCATGCCGGGCAGGTTATGACCGGCTTCACTGGTTATGGAAGCGCCGGCATGGAGCTGCGTCACCAGTTATGGCATCGGTTGCTCGAAGGCCAGATCGGCGCCTCCTTATTTTGGCAATACACTGCTTTGAACGCGGACCTGACGCTTACTCAGCAGGGGCGGGATCTCGCGGCGCTGACGAATGAGTTTCGCAATGAAGGTTCGAGCTTACTTCTACGCGGCGCTCATCGCGACAACTGCGGTATCGCCGTGCATTATTCTCTCCTGAGCCTTCGCGGGCATTGGATCACCGACGGACATATTGTTCCCCATGAAGTAATGGTCAATGCCGATCCGACTTCTAAAAACCTGAAGCGCTTCCATCAGAATCGTACCGAGTGGCTGCAGGCGCTGCGCGACGCAAATTATCAGTACGATTTTTTGACGACAGAACAAATGGACAAAGGCGAGCTTTCAAAATACAAAGTTCTGATTTTGCCAGATTCCATCGCCTTGTCGCAAGGAGAAGTGACTGCAATTCGGAGCTTTGTCGAAAGGGGCGGCCTGCTGATTTCGGATGGAGAAACGGGACTGATGGACGAGCACGCCCACTGGCAAAACGGAGGATTGCTGGACGATCTCCTCGGTGTCCAACGCAAGGAAGCCAAGTCGGAACCGGACGAAAATCAGACGGCTAAGCTTCATACAAGGCTAGGTGACCAGTCCGCCACTCTCGATGTGATACCGGTTAGCCCGGATCTGAAGACGACCACCGGCCACGCCGACGCCACCATCGGCAACACTCCGTTCTTGATTGAGAACTCATTCGGAGCGGGACACTCCATCGCACTCAATTTCTGGCTTACCAACTACTCCGGCTTAGATAAAAGCAACGCTCATGCCGGTCTGGGCTTCGTTCCGCTTGGCAATGCTGGGTTGCAGACAACGAACGCGAAGGACGGATTTCTCAGTCTGCTGGAGGGATATCTAAATCAAGCTGGGATCAGTCCCATAGCAAACATACATACCACTGCCGGCAAGCCTTTGCGATGTTCTGAGGTGATCGGATATCGCAAAGGAGATTTGCGCTATCTGGCGATTTTGCCCGAATTGGGATGCGCGGACGCGGGCAGCATTTCTGTGCGACTTCCGCAGCCGGAATATGTTTATGACCTCCGGGCGCATCGTTTCCTCGGGCATCTCTCTAACGCTACCGGCAGCATGGACGCAGGCAGTCCCCTGTTTCTTGCGATCGCGCCGGCCCCCGCCGGAAAGTTGAGTATCGGTCCGGAGGGAAAGAGCGCAGAGCTTCGCGTGAAGGCGGGCGGCACCATTGAGTTTGTTGTTCATTCGAAAACTTCCGGCATGGAGAATTTTCCGGAGGCCGTGCATGTTGACGTCAGCGGTCCGGATGGAAAGAGGATCGGCTACTACAGCAAGAATTTTTCTCTTGTGAATGGCGGGGCGCACTTTAGTGTTGACACTGCATTGAACGATTCTTCAGGCACATGGATAGTGAAAGTGCGTGAACCCTATACCGACCAGACCGGCGTGGTCACGTTCTCAGTTACGCAGTGACTGGCATCGCTTTCGGCGAGACGATGCTGAGAGTTAGGATCTGCAATGACGCGAAATAGTTTGCGAGCATTTGTCCTTGCCGGTTTCGCAACGACGGTCGCTGCCAGCGGACTGAACGGCAGGGTCGGTTCTCGCTGCGAAGCGATCGCCCATGCCAGGTTGGCCGGGGTGACTATCACTACCGCCCAGGCCATCCCCGCAGGGACCTTTATTCCTCCTGATGGAAGTCCTGCGATAGCCAATCTTCCCCCATTTTGCCGCGTCGCTGCCATATTGAGGCCGACGCCGGAATCCAATATCAGGATTGAGCTATGGATGCCGGAGAAAAATTGGAACGGCAGATTTCTGGGCACCGGAAACAGCAGTGGAGCGGGGAAAATCCGCTACAGTTCTCTGCCTCTTGATACTTTGGCTTTTGGACTGAAACGAGGATACGCAACCGCCAATACGGATATGGGTACTGCCCCCGATGCCAATGACGATGCTGCGATCGACCATCCTGAACGATGGGCTGACTTCGGCTATCGAGCAACCCACGAGATGACGTCAGTTTCGAAGACGATTCTGAAGAGCTACTATAAAAAATCTCAAAGCCGCTCTTATTTCGCAGGCTGCTCTACGGGTGGCCAGCAGGCGCTGATGGAAGCGCAGCGGTATCCAAGCGACTACAGCGGAATTATCGCCGGTGCTCCGGCGAACAATCGCACCCATCTGCATTCCGGTTTTATATGGATTCTCCAGGCGACAAATCAAACTCCAGGCAGTGCTCCTTTGACTCCGGGTCAAAGGGCATTGGTGACAAATGCAATCGTCGCAGCGTGTGCGGGCAAGGATGGCGGCGCTCCGGAGGATAACTTCCTGACCGACCCGCGCCAGTGCAAGTTCAATCCTGACACGATTGCGAAATGCCAAGGGAAAACTGACGATAGTTGCCTCACGAGCGCGCAATTGATCTCGCTGAAACGAATCTATTCCGGACCAACCAATCCCAGAACTGGAGAAAGAATTTACACGCCTCTGCCTTTTGGTAGTGAGAATTCCCGGCTCGGATTTGCTTACCAGCAGTATCCAAAACTAGTTGGGAAAGAACTGTATCAATACAGATGGGCGTTCGGCGCCAACTTCGATTACAAGAAGTTCAACTTCGATCGCGATCAGGATGCCCTGGACACAAAGCTGGCGCCGATTCTCAACGCCAATAACCCCGATCTAACTGGAATGAAAAAAAACGGCGGAAAGATCCTGATGTTTACCGGGACAGCGGATGCTATTGTGCCCTTTCAGGACACTCTCAACTACTACGAACGGGTGGTCCAGACGCAGCTGGACGGATCTGTCTCGGCGGAAAAAAAGGGCTCGGCGCTGGCCCAGACTCAGGATTTCTTCCGATATTTTCTAATTCCGGGCATGGCGCATTGCGGAGATGGTCCTGGGTTGAACGATGTCGGGCAGGTAGCCTCAGCCGAGGTTCCACAGGACAGCGAGCACGATGTGCTGTCCGCTTTAGTGAAATGGGTGGAGCAGGGCGTAGCTCCGGACAAGATTATTGCAACGGCTTTTGTTGGTGACAAACCAGACAGGGGAATTCGCTTGCAGAGACCCGTTTGTCCCTATCCACAATTCCCCGATTATGTTGGCGGGGACTGGAAATCCCCATCGAGCTATCGATGCGTGAACCACCAACGCGATGACGTGTTAAAACCTGCGACAACATATTTGAAATAGGCGAACAGTCGAAGCCTGAACTAGGAATTCGGTCGTCTATGTCTATCTAGCCGTACCGGGCGTCCATTGTGACGCTCTCGCTGGCTGGTGAAATACACTTCCCCCAGATTCAGATACCGGGAAAGGTTTCTTCGAGTCGTGTTGTAACAACCTTCGGTGATAAAGTTTTCAGTCGTTCCTCTTCGCGTTGTGAAAATAATCACAGCCATCTGGCATTGACGCTAAAAGAAATATGTTTTCTAAATAATTTTCTTGCTCATTTTAGCATTGTGCGATATACCGGTATCCGAAGTAGTATTCGAGATACCGGTACCCGAAATAAAACGCAAGTCTTCATTGATACACACGGGAACCCTTCAAACAAAGAGCGGCTCCATATAAGCCTTCAACGTTGTTTCCGTCGCACCACAAATCCGCTTGTAACGCTGATTTTTACTGCCTTTTCAAAGTGTGAGCGAAGATACCGGTACCAAATGGAACCGCAGCTATCACTGTGAAAGGACAAATCTATGTTGAATCCTGAATCAAGAAGGTTGTATATTCAGCGTTTTTTGACCATTAACCCCAAAGAATTATCCACAACGGAAGTGAGGCGTCACCAAACCTTTGGCGGTTCGATGGCATTCGCCGCGAGCGCAGCTCTCGGCTGTGTATTTGTGCTGAGTGGAGCTTTCTGCCAAGCTCAATCGACTGGAGGACCGGTCGTTACTCCCGCTACTGGAGCAGTTTTTCAAGGACAAACAACAACGCTCACCTCGCAGAAACCGGTCAACTGGGCGCTAGTAAATGGAAGCTATGGAACGTTGACAGTAAATTCATCTACTTCCGCGACATATACGGCGCCTGCAACGGTGACGCCGAACAACGTGCTCGCCGGTTGCCAGACGGCTCCAAACGATACGGTCTGGAATACACGGGTCGATAGTCTGCCGCTCGATCCCAATTCCGCAACCTGGATAACGACGTTGGGTACTGAATCCAGCAATCTCGGATACGGTTTGGATTTTGGGACCAACGTGACAACCAGCACGACTCCGCAGACGAATCAATACTTTACATATACGCCTCAGAACAATGGATCGTTTTATACGCCCGTATGGCCGTATCTGAAGCGGCAAATGGGGGTTTTTACTTCTACTGCGACCGGCGACCATCACGAGTTTACGGTCAACCAGAGTTCCTGCTACTTTTACGAAATCTATCAAACCTTCTTGACGCCGGAATCTTGCGCATCGGGGACATGCACGGCGGAGAGCGGCGTGAAGTATAGCTGGAGCGATTATGCACTTCCTAATGGCTCCACCGACGCTGCCTCTCTGTTATATGCGCCGACCATTCTTCACCTTTCCGAAATTAAGGCAGGGGCGGTGAATCACGCCTTGAAGTTTGTGCTGGGCCGAAGCCTGATACGAGGCGGAAGTTATGCCAAAGCCTATTGGCCATCGCTAAGCGGCAATAGCGCTCCGTATGGCGGAGCAAACGCGCTGCCGTATGGGGCACGTCTCCGGTTGGTATCCAGCTTCAACATCAGTGGATTCAGCCCTGAGGCACAAGTAATTCTCACGGCGTTAAAGCAATATGGCATGATTCTTTCCGATGCCACGGCGCCTAGTTTTGTCGGACCGCAGCTGGTTGGGGACACCGACATAATCACGGATCCGACGGCAAAAGCAGCGCTGGATCAAATCGCCGGCGCAGGCATTACCGGATCCGACTTCGAAGCGGTGGATGAATCAAGCTTCATTGTAAGCCAGAACTCGTCGGAGGTGAATCCGTTGAACGGATATGAAACGCCGAATGGATACGCGGTAGTGACGGCGACCGATCAGTCGAATCCTGCCAGCAAAACGACAGTTCCGATCGCAGTGGAAACCAATTTCCCCGGCGTATCTTCACCAACGCTATACATTGAGGCTGGTTCTTCCGCATACCAGCTAACGTCTACGGTTCGCGCATCGCATTACGACGGCTCGACATGGACCCTGGTTTCCGGGGTAGGTTCGGTGACAGGGAGCGGCGCTTACACACCGCCGTCGTCCGTTACCAGCCCGCAGAACGCGGTATTGCAAGTCGCGTTGAACGATGTGCCGGAACAGTCCTCGAATGTGTATGTGACGGTTCTGCCGAAGAGCTCGGACGGTAACCTGCGAATCGATTCGGGCGCCACGGTTGCGACCAATGATGCCGAACCGATCCCATTTACATGGCAGGCGGATCAGGCATTCGAAACCGGCATTTATATCAGAGGAGGAGACTATCCGAATTGGGCGACAACCAGTCCGGAACGTGATATTTACATGACCTGGGCGCATACCTATGGAGACGATATGGTGTACACGCTGGCAGTGTCGAACGGAAACTACATGGTACGGCTTATGCTTGGACAACCGTACAACGGCCATAGTTGCACAACCACACCGTGCACGTTCAATAAGTACTTCCATGCTCCGTTAGACCTGGAGGCCAATGGCCAGATCGCCGCGCACAACTACGATCTCGGGATTCCAATCAATTACGAATATGCAACGCCGGTCGATGTCATCATACCCGCGCAAGTGACCAACGGGATGCTTACGGTGGCAATGCGGGCGGTTGTCTCGGATGCACTTGCAGCTACAGGAGCCTCGCCATCGCCTGAAATAAATGGGCTGGAAATCATCCCCGACAACTCAGCGCCTCACATCGCCATCGATGCGCAGCAGCAGACCAGCGTAGCCGCAGGCAGCACGCTGCAGCTCTACGCGGTGGGGTGGTACATGAGTAACTCCGTGACCTGGTCAATCGTATCCGGCCCGGGAACAATCAATGCTAGCGGCTTGTACACGGCGCCGGACAGTACTTCAAGTACGCCGGTGGTGATTAAAGCCACCAGTACTGTAAACAACACCCAGACAGCCACGGTGACACTCACCATTCCAGCGGCTTAGTAACTGCGAAAGACTAACCGAAGGAAGCCGGAGTAACAACTCCGGCTTCCTTTCGGTTGGTAAATCGCAGCCTGAAGACTGCACCAAGACACGGGGATCACGGCAACTAGTTCTTAACGCTTGAGGAGGTATAGACCATGTTTTACCGACGCATTTCTCTTTTCGCTTTGTTGGGCAGTTTTCTTGTTGCAGGCAGTTCGTTCTGCCAGGGACAGGCCACAGGAAGCCCAGTGATTGCCCCAGCGACCGGTGCGGTGAGCCAGGGAGAGACGATCACCTTTACATCACAAACGCCAGTCAAGTGGACGCTGGCTCCTGGCAGCTACGGGAAACTGATAGTGCACTCCACTACATCCGCTACATACACCGCGCCTTCCGTTGTCACGCCCAACAACGTTTTGGCGGGCTGTCCGACGGCGCCCAATGATACCGTCTTCAACATGCGAGTGGACAAGCTTCCTGTTGAAGCCAACTCCGACACCTGGATAAACAACGCGGACACACTCGAGACTCAGGCCGGTAAATCCACTTCTATTGGATATGGATTTGATTTCGGCACGAATGTGGCTGACCGCAATACGCCTGTAACGAACGAAACGTTTTTATATACACCCCAGAACAATGGGCCGTTTGTCACGCCCGTATGGCCCTATCTGAAGCGGCAAATGGGGGTTTTTACTTCAACCAAAACCGGGGACCATCACATTTTGACTGTCGATGTAGATAGCTGTAAATTTTATGAACTGTATCAAACCTTTCCGACTCCCGAAACCTGCGGAACGGGGACATGCACGGCGGAGAGCGGTGTCGCTTATAGTTGGAGCAACTATGCGCTTCCACTAGATGGCGGAAGCACGGATGCCGCGGGTTTACTCTACGGGCCGACAATGCTTCATCTATCTGAGATTAACGCGGGGGCAATCCATCACGCGTTGAAATTTGTGCTGGGCACGAGTCTGATACGAGGCGGAAGCTACGCCGCGCCGTACTGGCCTTCAATGACCGGAAACAGTGGAGGCTCGGGACGTTCGACTGCCGATTTTCCCTACGGAGCACGCTTGCGACTGAAAGCAAACTACGACATCAGCAGTTTCAGCCGGCCGGCGCAAGCGATTCTCACGGCGCTAAAACAATACGGGATGATTCTTAGCGATGCCACGTATCCCATCTATGCCGCCCCGGGTTTTGTGGTCAACACTGACGTTTCGGAAGACCCGGCAGCAAAGGCGGTATTAGACGAAATCGCTCAAGGTGGCGTTCCTATTACTGCATTCGAAGCGGTTGACGAATCTAGTTTGGAGGTCAGTCCTACTTCTGCCGAAGTAAATCCGGCCAACGGATACGAAACGCCGGACGGATATGCAGTCGTGATGGCCACGGATGAAGCGAACCCGGCAAATGCAACGGCGATTCCAATTGCGGTAGAGGCAAGCACGGTTGGTGTTGCATCTCCGACATTGTATGTGGCCGCGGGCACGCCTCCTTACAGGATTGATTCGTGGACACGTGATTCTCATTCCAACGACGAGGACACCAACGGCGAACGCGGCGAAGGCTTTCGCCATCGCGATCATGAAAATGTAAGCTGGAACCTGGTTTCCGGTGTTGGTTCGGTGACATCCGACGGCGCCTACAGACCGCCGGCTTACGTCACTGAGCCGGAGCATGCGGCTTTGCAAGTCACATCGCGCGATAACCCGGAAGCATCAACAAATGTTTATGTAACGGTTTTACCAAAGGGGAGGGACGGCGGCATTCGTATCGATTCCGGCAGTCAGGTTCCGACGCAAGACAACGAGCATACCCCGCATACATGGCTATCGGATCAGGGATACGAGACATCTACGTATCCGCAGATAACCGATACGCTGAATTGGCCCGACCAGTCCAATCCGGATATCAAAATCTACGAGAGCGCCGGGTATACCTATGGCGACGATGTCGTCTATTCTTTTGTGGTTCCGAACGGGAACTACAAAGTTCGGCTGCTGTTTGGACAAATTTACAACGGCTGCATCACTTGCGTTGGAACGACATTCAACCCAAACTGGCACGCTCCTTTGTTCCTGGAGGCGAACGGTCAAATAGCCGCGCATAATTTCGATTTCGGCAAACCAATTAACTATGCCTATGCCACGCCGGTGGACACCTACATACCGGCCCGGGTGACGAACGAGAAGTTGTACGTGGCAGTGAGAGCGAATGTTTCCGATGCATTGGCAGCTACCGGAGCATCTCCGTCGCCGCAAATCAATGGACTGGAAATTATTCCCGACAACACACCCCCGCATTTGACGATCGATACACAGCAGAACACGAGCGTAGCCGCGGGTAGCACCCTGCAGCTTTACTCAGTTGGCTGGTATATGAACAATTCGGTGACCTGGAAAATCGCATCCGGGCCGGGAAGCATCGATCAAACCGGCTTGTATATTGCGCCGGCTGCTCCATCGACGCATCCGGTTACGATTCTTGCAGTCAGCAAAGTAAACAGGAGATCTGCGGCGGCCGTGATACTGGCCATTCCCGCTGCTTCTGCGAATTGAGGCTGAATTGCATAATGAGAATGCCGAGGATCGTGCAAAGCACAATCAATCCACCTTGGATCGCCAACCCGTGATCCAAGGTGGATCGAGGCGTGGACGCAAGATCCGCTGAAGCGAATACAATCCGCGGAGGAGGGAAGCGTTCAATCCGCGATAGAAAAGTGCCCAGCCTCTCGAAATGCGCGTTCAGCCAGAAAGCCTATCAAACGGCGACAGGAAATTTATATTGGAATGTTTAGAGTAAAACTTACGCAACTATTGGATTATTGAATTTTATGGCTACACGAAGAAATTTCCTGGCACTCAATCTTATGGGAGCGGCTAGTTGGGCCGTGACCGGCAAAACGCCTTTTTTTGAAATGCAAGCAGAAGCTGCGGCGTCCGGCACTGCAGCAGAAATCGAGATTCCACGGGATTTCTGGAGGGATTGGCCGAACTTCATTTCCAGGGAGGTGACCCGAGCGCGAGCCAAACGGCTTGCCTCGCTTGCCGAGATTCGTTCGATCCCTCAAGCGCAAAGGCGCGCTGAGATGGTTCGCTCTACGTTATGGGAGCTTATTGGTGGTCGCCCGGAAAAGACGCCACTTCGTCCCAGAATTACGCATAGTTTAAACCGGGACGGGTATCGAATCGAAAACCTGATTTACGAAAGCTTTCCTGAATTTTATGTTACCGCCAACCTATACCTGCCTACTTCAGGCAAGCCTCCATTTCCTGCTGTTTTGGCGCCTTTAGGACATGCTTTCGAAGGGAAGGCATTCCGAAATTACCAATATCTGTATCAAAATCTCGCACGCAAAGGGTATGTTGTCCTTGCTTATGATGTTTTAGGCGAGGGAGAGAGGGTTCAATACATCGATCCCGTTACCGGTGGATCGCGTTATGGTCCAACTGGCGAACACTTCCAGGCTGGAAAGCCGATGATTTTGTTTGGGGATAATTTTGCGCGTTGTTGCGTCTGGGATGCGATACGAGGGCTGGACTATCTGGTGAGCCGCCCTGAAGTGGATGCCGGCCGGATAGGATGTACGGGACATTCCGGTGGCGGCACGATGACAATGTATCTGGCTGCCCTGGAGCCGCGAATTCAAGTAGCGGTTGAGATCGATGGAAATTCCGAAAATGTCGCCGGCCCGCTTTACGAGCCGCCAGGAGCTGTCGACGATGCGGAACAGAATATCGTTGGAAGTCTTCCATTCACGTTAGATCGCGGCGATCTTCTCTGGACGTTTGCGCCGAAACCGCTCCTGATGTGTTACACCACCCACGATCAGGGAGAAGTGTATTCGCCGGTGTACGAAGAGGCGACAACCGAGGTTTACCATCAGTTGCAACGGGTTTATGGTTTGTATGGCGCGACCAAACGAGTCGATATTTTTGCCTCATTCCTACCGCACGACATGGACTTTTTTTGCCGAACCCAGACCTATGCATGGTTCAATCGCTGGCTGGGTAATACGAAGGAAAACAGCGAAGAGTCGAAATTCGATCCAGTTCCTGTGGAACTGTTGAATGTAACACGCACGGGACAGGTTCTTACTTCTTTAGGTGGCCGCTCCATAGTTCAGCTAAATAGCGAACGGATGAATGCATTTCTTGAGCAGAGTTCTTTGGAGAAAAAAGGAAACGACGCAGCTACCGTCACTAAAGAAATCCGTACCGAGCTAAGTCGCTTACTTGCACTTCCTAAAAAGGGATCTCCGCTCGAATCCAAGATTTCCGCGTCGAATCCGCGCAAAGACATTCTCCTCGAAGAGTTTGAATTTCAATCTCAGCCGGGCGTGCGGATTCCTGGCTGGTTCGCGCGACCTGTTTCCAAAAAGATTTGTCCAACCGTGCTCTATCTCGATGTGAACGGCGGTGATGGAATTGTAGGTGAGCCGGGTTCGATGGACCAGGTGATCGACGCTGGGTATGCCGTTTGCGCAATCACTTTGCGCGGCCTTGGCATTTCTCGTCCAAGTTTCCCGTCCGAGGGCCCGAACTACTATGCATGTTATTTTCCTATGGGTGAAAGGTATGCGTGGATGTGCATGGTTCTCGGATTGCCGGCGATAGGTCAGTGGTGTTGGGACACAATGCGCGCCATCGACTATCTGGCAACGCGTCCTGACGTGGATGCGTCGCAGATCCGCATCCTCGGAATGGGAAGCGCCGGTCTGGCTGCCCAGATGGCGACTCTTTTCGATGAACGTCCGCGCAGCATTCTCTTGGATCGGACGCCCACGAGTTATAAGTCGATCGTTCAGTCCCAAACCTACTCGCTGGATCTTGCATGGTTTACGCCAAACATTCTGCGCAAATTCGATCTTCCGAACATTGCAATCGCGCTATCCCCGCGACAATGCTGGCTGTTGAATGGTGTGGATCCGGACGGAAAGGTTCTTTCCGAAGCTGAATTGCGCCAGCCTTACGATCAAATAGAGCGGCAAACTGCATTACCGCTCGAGAACATGCGATTTATGGTCACTTCCGATAAAGATCCGCAAAATGCTTATTTGAAATGGCTGAAGAGCACCTAACAGAATGTCAAGGTTAGAAGAGAACCGGCCCTCTTCGCACCAGGACCTAGCTGTGCATCAGGGCCAGAAGACCCACGTCTTACTTCATCGCGATCATAATGTAAGGCCGCTGCGCCATTTCTTGTGGTCTTCTATCTCAAAGTACTAGACCACCCCAGCACGCCAATCGCGGTCAGCGTGATCACCAGACCCAATGCCATCCATTGCCGATCTCTCAAATGGGTAAGCTTCCATTCCCCTGCCAAAAATCCGCACGTGTTCACCGTGATCAATGCGGCCATCAAGGTAAGCGGCCAACCAATTGCTGGCCCTAGTTTCCCCAACTTCGGCGATGCAAACCCGTACAAATAGGTATGTCCGCCCCACATCAGACCCATGGCGATGATCAAAATGTAAAGCCGCGTAGAACCGGCTGCCGCGTATTGCTTCCAAGTCCCGTTTTTCTTGAGAAGATAACCGCAAAAACATAGGCTAGGCACCGATCCGCAGGTAAGCATCAGCAGCCAGATCACATTCGTTCCCGCGAAGGTGCTATATCCCATCCCAACAGCGGTTTGCATTATCGGTTGCGCCAGGCTATACCCGATGTTGAAGACAGCGGAAAGTAGACCCGATCCGGTGCAAAGTAAAAGCCCAATGGCAAATGGCCGAGCGTGACCGACCATGTTGCCACGCAGTTCTTCCGCGTTCCCCTTCTGGCTTCTTTCTCGCCGGAAACCCGCGTAGCCGAAACACACAATCCCGACCACGCCGATCAATGTCCCGAGAACGATTGCTTTGCCTTGAGCCAGATGGAGCCGCGCAGGAGCCAATACCAGAATTGGAAGAACCGATCCGAAAGATGCGCTGATCGCAAGCGCCAGAGTATTGCCCATGGAAATTCCGATGGCCGACACTCCTTGACCAAACATGATGGCTCCGAAGCCCCAGGCGAAGCCTAAAAGGCAAGCAGATACCACCGAGTTAGTCGGCGCAGCTTCAAGCACATGCATGAAGCCGGGAACCGCGAGCAGGACGATTGCGATAGGCATGATGACACACGGCACCACCATAACCAGAGCCCACATGTTTTCCCATGGCCATTGGCCTAGATATCTCATGGGCAGCGTGTAGATCCCGTTCATGACGCCCGAAATGATCGCGCACGAAATTCCTAAAGCCAAAATAGACGCTGAAGAGTGCATGGACTCCTATTCCAGATCGCACAGGTGAACTTTCATGCTGATAAAGACCAAGACTGGGTGTCTACTTATCTGGATTTTTGCAAGCTCATTTGAACTGCTCACCTTTTATCAGGATAGTTTGTATTTGTAACTCAGCCATCGTGGCATCCCAATGAAAGCGAACCAGGTCAGCATCCGCGCCGGCCCGCAACATACCACGTTGGCCAACAAAGCGGCCTGGGTTTTCCGTCGCCATCTGAACCGCATCGCCAAGTGAAACTCCATCAATGCCTGCAGCATGCGCGATTCCATCCATCAGAGAACGATACGCGCCCGCTAGAAAGCGCGGCTCTTTCGCGTTCACCACCCGTCCGTCGCGTGTCACCTCCATCCAGCTGCCAAAACTGGTGTCATATACGCCGGCTGGCATTCCTCCCAAAGCCACTAGATCCGAGACGAGAACACTGCGCTCTATTCCCTTGGCGCGCAACATTGTTTTAAGCGTGTCTTGGGGAAGATGATGCCCATCGGCAATAAAAGTTGCAGTGAGGCGATCCTCGGCAAGTTGCGTCCAGAGCAGGTTCGGGTGGCGTGGAAGGGGGCTGCCAAGCCCATTGCCAAGATGAGTGGAAAGCGTTGCGCCCGCATCTGTAGCCGCATGAATCTGCGCGGGTGTCGCGTTGCTGTGGCCGATCGCTATCACAATTCCCCTCTTGGAGAGCGCGGAAATGTATTCCAGAGCATCTTCTTCGTGCGGAGAAATTGTCACCATGCCGACAAGATCGCCGGAAGCAGCCTGCCACCGTTCAAATTCCGCCAGACTTGGAGGACGAACATGTTCGCGCGGGTGTGCTCCACGTGGCCCATCCTCATAAGAAATGTGGGGTCCTTCGATATGTACGAACGGAACGGCATGGGCCACTATCGGACTGATACGACGGGCTTCTGCAATGGCGCGAAGTGCCTTAGTAATTTTTTTTTCTGAAGTGGTGAAGACGGTAGGAAGGTAAGTGCTTACACCTGTCGAGATCATTTTATGCGTGAGCGAAATCACGACATCCGGATCTACTGTGTCCGAATTCACATCGCTTCCAAGATAACCATTCACCTGAAGGTCAATAAATCCGGGCGACAACCATAAAGATTCTTCTACAAGGCTCGGTGCGATGGTCTGAATCTTTCCATTTTCAATCGTGATTTCAAGTGTCTTTCCGCTCTCTGGATCGCGTCCCGTAATAGTCTCTGACTTCACCATCACCTCTCCTGCCTAAAATATTTCGAAACCTGACAAGCTGGCCGAAAACTGTCCTCTAACCTCGTTCTCTATGCCTTATCCGATCTTTCCATCAGCTGCATTACTAACATGGCCGCGCGCGGTAAATGGAAAGGATCTTTTACCGGAAGCGCAATCACTTCTGTCGTTGGCTGCCCTTCTCGCGTGAGGCGCTGATACCATTCTCCGAATTCCGTAGCTGGGAAATGCGACCATGTCCAATCCGAAACACGCTCGAACCATTCCATGCACCAGGATTCTCCGGTGAGTTCATA
This sequence comes from Acidobacteriaceae bacterium, assembly GCA_965276585.1. Classification (GTDB taxonomy): domain Bacteria; phylum Acidobacteriota; class Terriglobia; order Terriglobales; family Acidobacteriaceae; genus JAKAAZ01. The sequence goes on from CBDIAZ010000001.1 coordinate 714,200, forward strand.
TGCGAGGAGCGTCGCATAGATGGCTTCAACATGTGGCCACCACAGCTTCTTGTCGGAATGCGGCAAAAAGGGTTCGTGCCCTTCGATGTCGCGCGATAAGAATAAGCCGCCATGTTCTTTATCCCAGCCGATCTCAAGATGCCATCGCACAACCTCGACAGCCCGGCGGATCAGATTCTGATCGCCACGCTGGCGCGCCACATGCATCACAAACCACATCGATTCGATGGCATGGCCGGGCATCACGAATGTTCCTGCCGGCGGCGGAATCGTTTTATAGTCCGTGGTGAGAAACTCCAGAAGCGCCTTTTGTTCTGGCCGAACAAAATGGTCCATGATCCGCATGACATAGTCGTCGATCAGCGGTTCAAGGCTAGTGTCGCCGGTTGTCTGCGCAAACTCATTGAGTACTTCCGTCATGATCATCGGAATACCATGGTTCTTCCAGCCCAACGGCAGCGGATATGGCGCGGTTTCCTGAAAATCAGGCTCTTCAATGCGGCGGCAAACACGTTTAATAGTTTCCTGGCAAATGGACAGAATGCTTTCATCCCGAACCGCGCGATAGTATTCACTGAAGCCATAGACCACGAAACAGTCGGAATAGATGCTGGTTGCGCCTTCGATAATGCGGCCTTGCTGGTCAGTGTGGTAAATCCATTTGCCATCCCGGTCTCGTCCGTGTGCAAGCAGAAACTTAATAGAGTTTTCTGCTGCAGCCAGAAACTCTGGACGCTTCTCGACGCGGTTGTAGAGCGCCGAAAATGTCCATACGGAGCGAGCTTGCGACCAAATAAATTTATCTCCGCTAGCAACGGATCCGTCGTCTCGGATGCAGGACAAGACGCCACCGTGCTCCCAATCGATCCCATGCTTTAGCCAGAAAGGAACGACGTTATCGAGCAGTAAGCTGTGGTATTGATGGTACAGGTTATTGCGGTCCACAGTTCTCGTTTCCACAGAATGATTCCTTTAGTTGGAATAAGGGACGCTAGACGTCAAGTAATCATGAAATAAATTAAATCGCGATTTAGGCGAGCTGGCTTTTCTTCAATCATTTCGTTGGGCTCTGAATTACATCTGTCAGATTTCATCACCATTTCACATCGACGCCCGGCCGACAAATACCCGCTAGCGAACGTCCAGTAAGACCAGTGGCCTGTTGAATGCCCCGATACGATCTTTGATTCCGAAATCGGCTCCATCATTCAGAAGTCTATAAAATTTTCCGCTCTCGGGAGCCGTGTTGAAATATTTCTTCCGGCGGGCATGATCGAGGTTTAAATAAACCGAAATTACGCTTGGAGTGTTCGATTTGAGAATACGGTCTCTTGCCAAGTCTTTAAGTTACACTCCAGACCATCATGAAGTCTACAAAGATTTTGATGTCGATCAATAGCGGCTGAAATAGAGCTTGTTTCATGTACTCCCTAAATCATCTATTACACCAGGCGTCCGTTTACTAGGGGGAAGAATATGCCGACGGTTGCATCTGATATTTATTGTTGCACCTACCTCGTTGGGGCATTTTTCTAGGGATCGATCTCTGAGATCGCGATAGGATTTATAAAACCGTCTGTGCGGTGGATGTTTCTCTCTTTCTAAAGTGGCGCGATAAACCGTCCTCTGCAGCAGCGAGTATTGTCACTTTCTACGGCGGCACAACAAGTGTAGGCGTGACCCATGCAGTAGAGTTGGTTGAGATAAGTGCACAAATTGTAGGTATTATACGAAGCTGCGCGAAGGGCTACGATGGCGATTCGTTTCGGACATGTGAGATAGTCCAGGCGGCAAGTTTTTTAAAACAATCAGGGCATGATCGGCAAAACCAGATGCGAAGGCTGTAAATGCGAGCAGTAGATACGCTGCGTTGTTTTTACAAAATCAGATGGCTTTGCCTCATAGATGCTTTCCACAAATCTTTGTGGATTACGGTCGATAATCGGAAACCAAGTGGATTGAATCTGGACCATCATGCGATGGCCTTTCAGAAATACATAGTCGTGATAGCGCAACGGAACGTTCCACAACGCAGGCTGATTGGGAACCAACGCGTGTGGATGTTCGTAACTCGCAAGATAGCGACCGCGCCGGACCTCCATTGCGACCGGCAACTCGTACCCATTCAGCGATTGCGCATATTGGCCGGGTTCGGGACCGGTCTCGGAATTCCAGCCGTTTTTTTGCGCATCTTCCGGAAAGACATCGATCAATTTCACAATGAAATCGCTGTCTGTTCCGGAAGTGGACGCGAAGAGAATCGCTGCAAGCGCCCCGGTCACGGTAACGTCGCGGTTGAGAGGAGCGCTGATAAATGTCAAGACATCTGGACGGTGATCCACAAAACGCTGGTCCGCCACTTCCCAGGTTCGCCAATCGCCTCCAGGATATGTAGGTGAAATCGGTTGTTCGCGATAGGGTACGGGATTGGCAGGGTCCGAAGTATATTGCCGGAACGATTTTTCCGCGGACGAAGGGGCGGTAAAAGTCAGCGTGCCATCCGAATGAAGATAAACATTTGTAGGTTTTGCCTGTTTCGGTGGCCAAACCGAATATGTATGCCAGGTGTTCGACCCGCTTTGGAAGGTGGTAGCCTGCCAATCCGGCTTCTCTCCTATTCCGTGAAGGTAATAGCGAAAGAATGGCGCTTCGATGTTCTTGCTGAACTCATACGATGTCTCATGACCCCCGGCAGGTATTATGCCGATACGATCGCCGGCGGACCTATGCCACTGGCCGTGGTACCAGGGACCGGCCACGATGAAATTCGCATGGTTCGGATCGCTCTCCTCTGCATGGTGAAAAATCTGCCAGGGCCCCCAGGGATCTTCCTGATCCCAAAAACCGGCGACATTCAAATTTGGAACGGTGGAAGCGTGCAGTTGGTTAACCCATGCTTCTCTCTTCCAAAACCAATCGTAGTTCGGGTGTGCGACGATGGCATTCCAGTAAGGGATGGTGCCGTGAAGATATTTCGCATTGGCATTGGAAAGTGATCCAAGGTCCAGATACCACTGATAGGTATCGTAAGTTGAAAATTGAAAATTTGTATTCTTGTTCTTGCTGGCCTGCTCTAAGACGGAATACTCTACCGCATAGCTTTCCCTTAGGGCACCGTATCTGTGCATGTCGTCATTCATCCACTCATCTACGGGCGATGCCTGTTCGCTGATGGCTTTTAATGCGGGATGAGGGTGCAGCAGAGTCATCGCCGTAGTCAAGCCGGCATAAGAGATTCCAATCATCCCAACCTTGCCGTTATTGTTCTTGACGTTCTTCACCAGCCAATCGATGCTGTCATATGCATCGGTTGTCTCATTTGTGGCTTTGGGATCGTTCAGATCAACGTAGGAAGTCAGATGGAACACGCCTTCCGACTTGAATCGACCGCGCAAGTTTTGAAACACGAATATATACCCGTCTCGCGCCAGCTCTTCCATATAGAAAGGTATTTTTTCCGGCGGTTTGCTGGGAACGCCATAAGGAGTGCGGGTAAAAAGGATCGGCAGCGGCCCCTTTTGATCGACGGGCGTGAGGATTACCGTCTGCAGGTGTACACCATCTCGCACGGGGATCATGACTTCCTGCAGTTTGAAGTTCGGTTTGGCAGCCGATTGTTGTGAGTTGCCGGAGACTGCGAAAAGAACGGTTAGAAAAAGAATTACCGATGTGCGCATTGAAAATCCCCATAATTTTGGAAAAATCTGCAAAATGCGAGTTTGCAATACATGTTTCATTTATTTTGAACACGAGCTATGTTCGGCAAATTTATTCAGCTCTGCCTCGGTTCTTATGGATGAGGCGCCCCAGCATGCAATCGGTCCAACTGTTCAAAAGTCAGATTGAGGATGGGATATTTTTGCCAGTTGCGATAGTCGAAGTGCCACCATTCAAATTCATAAACTGTGAATCCTTCTGACTGCATGGCCTGACGCAGCAAATGGCGATGCCACCGCTCCGGCGACGTTCCGCCCGGATAGAAAGCATAGGAGCGGTCCGACATCTCGTCGTAATCGCCGGTCATTTCGACAGGCTTGCCAGTTTTCAGATCGTAGAGCGAGAGGTCGAGGGCGCAGCCGCGATTATGGCGGGAACCCTGCGCGGGATTTGCGACAAATATCTTTTTGTCGTCCGGGGTTGCGTCCCAAAACATTTTCGTTACATACCAGGGGCGATAGGCATCATGAATCAGCAATCCATAGCCAAGAGGTCGAAGTTGCCTGGAGACATTGGCCAACGACTCAGCCGCCGGCCGCTGGAGAAATGCGTGTGCCTCCTGGTACATCGGCGCACCTAGAAAATTGCGGCTGGTCGCATAGCGGATGTCCAGCTTGATGGTTGGATCGTAGGTCGTCACGTCCACCAGATCCGGCGGCAGGAATTTGCCGGTCTCCACGGGGGGACTTGCCGCCAGCGCCTCGCGTCGCAATTCCGGTATAGGCTTGAGGGGAACGATCTGAAACGCATTCCCTTTCCCCTTGAAGAAGTGTCGCGGAAATACGGCGCCGTCCATCTTAACAGCCATAGCGTGGCCATACGAATCAAGGACAAAGGTTACGGTGTCTCCCCCGTTCGATCCGCTTGCAGGAAAACGGAAGACATTGGCGGAGACCTGCTCCAACGGAAGACACTCCGATTCTCCCACCAGGATCTTAAGCTTCCCGTCTTTTTCAAGTACGTTCAGGATCTTGTGATCTCCGTCAAATTCTCCAATGAGTCCTTTCCACGCCGCCGGCAGCGGCAATGGCGGAGTCTGTCGAAGCTCCCGCGTCATCGACGAATGTTGTGGATTCGCGGCGGCATTTGGAGACTGCGCGGTAAGCGATGCGCTCCATGCCAATGCAGCGCCGGCAAGTAACGTTCTTGCGACGGGAATAAGTTTCTTGAAATTCATGCTGCTCCTAAAAATCAATCCCACTATCTACACATAGGCCAGTGCTATCCCATCGTTCGTTTAATTGAAGGAGTGTCTGCGGAGAACTTCGCGATAGAAGTTGCCAACGCTTTGAATCTCCTTCCTTATATCAAGAGGTCGTTTCTGGATGTGATACAAAGATGAGGAGAAAGCTAGCAACGGTTGTTGCGTTTGTCAATATACATTCTAATGTGACCACGCATGATTGCGTGAATCGATACTTTCGCTAGCACTCCGAGCTTCGCAACAAATGTTTCATTTAACTGAATATCGGTCTCAGCCATATTGATTTGGAATACGAGGTATGCGGCATTGAATCTTGCAGAGCATAAAATATCTCAGACGCAAGTTTCAATTGAGGTTTGCACAACGCTCGATGAGATCCGCCAATGTGTGGATTTGCAGCGCGCGATTTGGAACGACCCTGACGAAGATTTGATACCCTCCACCATTCTCACCGTTGCAAACAAGATTGGCGGTCACGTTCTTCTGGCAAAGGACGGCGCGAGGGCCGTGGGTTTTGCTTTCGCGTTTCCCGCATTTCACGGTGAACTACGGTACCTCCATTCCCATATTGTCGGTGTGATGCCGGAATATCAGAACCGCGGCCTGGGTCGTCAATTGAAATTGAAACAACGGGAACTAGCGCTGGTCCTGCAGATTCCGCTGATGGAATGGACTTTCGATCCGTTGGCTCTACGCAATGCCTATTTCAATATCGCCCGTCTTGGCGCGATCATTCGATGCTTCCAGTCCAACGTCTATGGAATAACTTCCAGCCCATTGCATAGCGGCCTACCGACGGACCGCCTGGTCGCGGAATGGTGGCTCTCATCTTCCCGCGTGAACAGCGCGCTTGCAGGCAACTCTCCCGTTTCCATATCGGACGCGGTCCAGATTATTGTGCCCGCGGAAATGGAGGGCTGGAAGAATTCAGGATCGCCCCGGGCCATCGAGGTTCAGCAGGGATTGAAGAAGGAATTTCAAGAGCGATTCGACCGGGGCTTTGCAGTTACTGGATTCAGAATTGAAAACGGCAATGGAATTTACTTACTGGAGTTACAGGAAAATAAAGTCGACTGTTCTTTATGACGTCAGACTGCATCTATAATCTCAGAAGTTTCGACTTCTCCACGCCTCCTCCAAAAGTAGAACGCGCAAGCCCCCACTGTCAGGGCCAATCCGGCGCCAAATTCGGTCGTTACATATAAAGTTTCGCCTACCGGTCTTGTAATGCGATCGAAGATCGCCTGGATAAATAGATTGTGACTGGCATGCAGCATGGCCGCGGGCCACAGGCTACCCGACTTGAGTCGGAACCACCCAAAAATAAATGCAGCTCCTATCACCATCAAGGTAAAACAGCTCAGCGCATAGATACGTGGTGTGCCGGAGTTGTAGTCGGCAAGTAATAGCGCCGGATAGTGCCACGCGGCCCAGATGCAACCGCTGAGAAAACAGCCACGAGTGAATCCCATACGCTGCACCAGCCGGGGCAACAAAAATCCCCGCCAGCCAATTTCCTCTCCCAGTGTGCTAGCCATCGAGCGAACTACGCCGAGCGAAGCATAGGAAGGAATTGCCATCAGCAGAGCAGCGATACGAGGCGAATGGGAAAAGCCGAATGCCGAACCCACCTGCGCGGCGAATGCGGAAAATCCAAAGGAGCCCGCAATGAATAGCCACGCGGCAAGATAAACGGGAAAGCTATAAAAGATGGGCAACAGATATGCCCAGACTTCATATCGCGTCGGACGCCAGCTCCAACCAAGCGTGGCGATATCGATCCGAAAAATCCCACATGCGGCGAATGCGGCCAATGCCGGGCACCACATCAGCAGACCTACAATTGTGCCGTTTCCTACGGCAAGATGGCCTGTGTGGATGATGAGGGAATACGGCAAGCTGCTGAATAGAATTACGAGCGCGACAAATACAAGAATTTGTCTGGAAAGAGAAGAATTGTCCGACAGACCGCGCTGGTTTTCAGGAACCGACATCGTGTCATCTCCTTGCGGGGGCTTCCTGGTGAAAAAATTCCGTGATGACTTACAATTATTGTTTACTTCGGTGAAAGTGTATTCCCGCAAGTTCAAATCCAGAGATATTTCCATTCTCATCCTGGGCAAACGTTAAGCGGGTAGGCTTGCCTTTGTGCGCAGGTTGGGTCTCACTATGATTGAGATAGGCCAGAAATGTATCGTATTGAAAGTTCTCGAGCGGAGAAGTCGTAGCGTGGAAACGAAGCGCCAGATGCCCGCCTTCCATCGAAACATTTGCATTCCCATAAGCCGGGTTCGTATAGGTTCCAACGTAAGCGCTTAGATTGTGAGACGGGTGTGTATTGGGATTTCGCGCAGATTCCCACTTCATGGAGCTTGCTTTCTCTTCCGCGTGGAACTTCGCATCGTTAGCCTGAAAATGAGCGTTCCAATCTTCCTCCGGCAGATGGAGAAGTACGTCCGCGATATGGTATCCCAGCGCCTGACGGTAAGAGTCGCCGCCAAGATTGGCCAGCACCTCATAGCCCATGTGAATTTCCGGAATCAACACTGTCAGCGCTTCAAAACCATCAATGTCCCCGGGATGAAGGATTAGCTGATGGCCGCGATAATCCTGAATAAACCATCCCAATCCGTAACTGAGCTGCATGGACTTCGGAAAAAATACAATCGGGATTTCTCCAGGAGGAATTACAATTTGCGGTCGATGCATCTCCTGCATATTTTTTGAAGAGATCAGCCGCTTGCCGTTGAAAACCCCGTCGTTCAACTGCAGCGCGATCCATTTCGTCATATCGCGGACGCTCGAGTTGATGGACCCTGCAGGCCCGACGTTGTCGATGTTTCGCCAGGGAATGACTTCCACTTTTCCGTCGAGCAGCACGTGGGGGCTGGCATAATCGGACGACTTTTGCGCGTCGATAGCGCTCGTGTCCGATTCGTCCATCTCAAGGGGTTTGAAAATTCGCTGCTTCACGAAGTCATCCCAAGTGCCTCCGGACACCTGACCCACCGCATAGCCCAACGCAACATACATTGCATTTTGATACTGAAAGACAGTGCGAAACCCCGCGTTGGGTTGAATATAGGCCAGGCTGCGCACAAGCTGTTCCCGAGAAATCGGCGCCCCGTACCAAAGCAGATCCGTACCCGGCAAGCCGGAGCGGTGCGTCAGGAGATCGCGTAAAGTTACATTTTCATCTGCCAGAGGATCGTAGAGGTGGAAGAACGGAATGGATTTGTCTACCTTTTCATCCCAGTTCATTTTTCCGTCATCGACCAGCATGGCGATGGAGGCAGAAGTAAATGCCTTGGTGCACGAGCCAATGTCGAATAACGTGTCCGCGGTGACTGGCTGACGTGTCTGAAGATTGCGGACACCAAACCCCTTCAAATATACCGGCGCACTCCCTTGCACAATACCAACGGCAACTCCTGGAACCTTCCATTCCCGCATCGTGGTCTGAATGTAGCGATCAAGCGCGGAAAAATCCTGCTGCTGGGCAATGCAAGTCGGACCGGCCGCAAAAAGCAGCGTAAAAAACGAGACAGAGATGCAGCGGGCAAGTTTCGGCATCATTTGGTTCCTCTGGAAAAGTATTAGATTGCGCTTACTGGAGATTCATTTTCAGTCCGTGCAGCCTTCCATTCTTCCTGTCGAACGGTCAGTTTCTCAATGCGCTTTTTGTTCACGATAAAACCGATTCCGGGAGAATCGGGCACTGCAATCGTGCCGTGCGCGCTGGCCTCTACCGCCGGCAGAATAATGTCCTCCTCCCAATAACGCTTGCTGGCGGAAACATCTCCCGGCAACACAAAGCCCGGCAGGGAAGACATTGCGAGGTTATGGGCACGGCCAATTCCCGACTCCAGCATTCCACCGCACCATACCGGCACGTGGCGCTCCATGCAATAGGCTTGAATCTTGCGCGCCACGACATGCCCGGAAACGCGGCCCAGCTTGATATTGATCACCTTGCAGGCACCCAGTTCAATCGCGGCTTGCGCATCGCGCAGGCCGTGAATGCACTCGTCGAGACATATTGGTGTGTTGAGCTGGCGCTGCAAAATGGAATGCTGGTAAATTTCATTCCACTCAAGCGGCTGCTCGATATAGGTGAGATTGAATGCGTCCAATTGCTTCAGCAGAGCGATGTCTGTAAGCCGATATGCTGAATTCGCGTCGACGGTAAGTGCGATGTCTGGATATTTGTTTCGGACCGCACTGACAACTTCGATGTCCTTGCCGGGTTTGATTTTGAGCTTTACTCGCTGATATCCGGCAGCAAGCTCCTGTTCGATCCTGTCGAGCAGCTTGCCGGTGTCCTGATGAATCCCGAGGGAAACGCCGCTGGATATCTCGGTTCGAGTTCCACCCAGCAAGCTGCTCAGGCTGGTCGATTGGCGCTTAGACAGAAGATCCCATACCGCAGTCTCGAGCGCAGCTTTCGCCATCTCATGGCCGCGCACCGGCTCCATCGCCTGCAAAGCGTCTTCTGCGTTCTCAATGTTCTTCCCCATGAGCAGGGGCACAAGAAAACTCCGCAGCACGCTCCATGCTGTGTCGGTGGTTTCGGAGTTGTAGAAAGGGCCCTCCGCCGCGGTCACTTCACCCCATCCGCTCGATCCATCCTCGGAATAAATCTCTAAAAGTAGAATGCGGCGATTGTGGGTCACCCCGAAGCTGGTCTCAAACGGAGCGAGCAATTGCATGCTGATTTCGCGCGCATGAATCGCTGCGATCTTCATGATTTCTCCAATACGGATAAATGTCTGGAGTGAAACACTCGTTTCATAACGAGCATGATGCACACAATTGTGAATCAGAGTCAAGCGTGAAAGTTACTCCACAGGCAATTGCGTACAAGATTTATCGATGTGTATTGCGGAGAATCGAAGAGTGGAGGCATGAAACAAATACACGAGCTTCCAAAATCCTTCGAGCGGACGCTGGGCCCTACTCGCCATACCAGCGGAACCCGTGCTTTTGTTCGTCCTCCGCCTGGCGCAGACGTGTCAGCGTCCGCGCGCGTTTGTAGTTGGCACAGGCCACCAGAATTGCATTGAGGAGCGCCACTGGGGCCGCGTAGGAGGCGCCATAGGAATGCGTCTCGACGGTAGCGAGGAAAAATTCATCCGCGTGCTGTGCAATGGGAGAAAGATATGTGTCCGTGATGCCGACGCAATAGGCCCCGGCGCGCTTCGCCCGCTGCATTCCTTCTACTGTCTGCCGGAGTCCTCGACGAAAGCTGATGGCAAACATCAGGTCTTTTCGGTTGGCGCTAAGGCTGACATGCGCGGCATGGCCCGAAGTTGTTGCGATCTGCACGGGCATACCCAGCACGATCAGGTGGTAATGGAAATATTGCACCAGGCTTTCCGCCAGATCGCCGCCAAACAGAAGAATTCTCCTGGCGGCATGAATTCTCTGCGCGAGCCGCGCAATTCGGGCGAGATCGAGGCTGTTGCGCAGCGCGTTCAGGTTACGAAGATCGTTGTCCAGCGATTCCCGGATTGTCCCGGTAATGCTTGAATCCCTCGGTCCCGCCTGCATTGTGTCCAAAGACGTGGCATTGGCAATGGAAAGCTCATGCAGGTATTGCTGGAACGCCTTGTAGCTGCTGAAATGCATGCTCCGCGCGATGCGGACTATGGTTGCCGGATCGCTGCCCAGGCGCGCAGCCATGTCGCGAACACTGAGCAGTACGAAACTCCGAGGATGCTCCAAGACCGGGCGGATTGTTTCCCGCCGTTTGGGGCTTAGCTCTGCCACGCGCTGGGCCAGTGATTCACGGTTTTCGGACGGAATGTTCAGAGATTTTCTTCGGGGCATGGCTGATAGGAGAATCCATTCGGCGGCGTGGAAGTGTCAAGTATTTTCTAAAAAAATAGCCTGAGAAATTCAATGACTGCGCGAATGAAACAAAAATGGCACAACATGTCGGTTCGATCTGTATCGAAAATCTTATCGTAAATAAAGGAAATCATTATGCAGTTGACAATGGATAAGCCAGGCGCGAGACTGTTTCATGTTTCATATCTCTCCCGGTGCAACGCATGTTTCTAAATGTTTCCATAGCGACACTGCGTATTTCTGCTTGATTTCCGGAGGCGCTTCAATGGTCAGACAGTCCGCGTTTCGCTCGATTCAACTCGTGCCGGCCTTGCTTTGCCTGTTATTCGTTCTTAGTTTTAGTAATCCACTATTCGCGCAGATTTCCGGCACCGGTGCAATCTCAGGATCCGTTCACGATCCCTCCGGCGCCGTCGTCCCAGAAGCCGCTATCACGGCAAAGAATCTCGCTACCGGCGCGACCCGTGCAACCGCTTCAAGCGTACAAGGCGATTATGCGATTCAGCTTTTGCAGCCCGGCCGGTACCAGTTGGAAATCAGAAAAGAAGGATTCGCCACATCCGAGTTTCCAAATATCGTGGTCAACGTCACGCAGATCACCGCGGTCAACGCCAGGCTCACTGTTGGCTCCACGCAGCAGACGGTGACAGTGCAGGCCGCGGGCCAACTGCTGCAGACCGAATCCAGCACGCTCGGCTCGGTAGTAACCGGTGAGATGGTGCGCAATCTTCCTCTGGCGGTGCGCAACTACACCCAGATCATTACGCTGTCGCCCGGCGTCGCCTCCGAGGTGACCAACGCCTCTGAGTTGGGACGTGGAGGCGGAGGTGGAGGCAGCGCCAATTCGACCGACGCTCCGGTTGCCGCCGGAACCGCCTGGTCGGAGAATAATTTTCAGATGGATGGCGTGGGGATCAACGACCTGCAGGGCAGCGGAAGTTTCAGCGGCGGCGTCGCCATCCCCAATCCCGATACGATTGCGGAGTTTAAAGTCCAGACCAGCCAGTACGATGCTTCCTACGGCCGCAACGCCGGCGCCAATGTCAACGTTGTTACCAAGACGGGCAGCAACAGCTTTCACGGATCTCTGTGGGAGTTTTTCCGCAATGAAGCTCTCAATGCCAATGATTATTTTCGCAAGCAGACAGATCAGCCTCGCGCCGTTCTGCGCCAGAACCAACCGGGAATGACGTTCGGCGGTCCAATCAAGCACGACAAGCTGTTTTTCTTTACCTCCTATCAATCCACGCGCCAGATCAATGGCGTGGATCCTCAATGTTCCACCGCGCTAAATACCCCACCGCTGACCGATGACCGTTCTGCTGCCGCTCTTGGCGCCCTGTTCTCCGGGCAGCCGAACTTTCTCCAGGAACTGACAGGCTTACCGCCGGGCACGCCAGGCACCGGCACAAACGTGCTGCCGGATGGCTCCAACATCGCGCCGCAGGCCCTGGCGCTTTTCAACCTGAAGCTTCCCGGCGGTCAATATGCCATTCCTACGCCGCAGCGTATCGACCCTTCGCTACCGTTTTCTGCTCAGGGAGTCAGTACGATCAGCAATGCCTGCCACTTCAATGAGGACCAGTTCATGACCAATGGGGATTGGGACCAGTCGGCTGCCAGCCAATGGCAGGTACGGTTCTTTTTCGCCAACAGCGAACAGGCCTATACGTTTCCCGTATCGAAGCTCGGCGGCAGCACTGCACCTGGTTTCCCGCAGGATTCTCCGAATCATTTCCGTAATCTGTCGGTCATCAACAATCACATCTTCAGCTCCAATTTGCTCAACCAGGCGGAATTCGGCTTCCACCGCACATGGGTGGACACCGCTCAGCAGGATCCATTTCAGTTTTCCGATCTTGGCGCGTCCGTCCCGGCCTTCGATACGTTACCGGCAATTGCTTTCAATGGAAGTATCTCGCTCGGTGGAAATGGACAATCCGTGGTGCTCGCGCAGAACACGTACGTGTATCAGGACACCGTATCGTGGACCCGCGGCAGACACGCGTTTCGTTTTGGCGGAGGCGTAGACCGCGCCGAAGACAACATCCAGAGCTTCCAGTTCCTCGCCGGCTTGCTTTTCGGCACCTATACCGACGCTCTGCTTGGTCAAAGCGCGACTCAAAATCCAAACCTCCTGAATCTGAGCAATATGTATCTCTCGGTCGATCTTCCCGGAGAACTGCAGCGACAATTTCGCACCCTCGACTATGACGCTTATGTGCAGGACGATTACAAAATCACTCCGCGCTTGACCCTGAATCTGGGTTTCCGCTATGAGCGCGTCGGAGATATTTCCGATGCGCTGGGCCGCACCTCAAGTTTCGATATCAATGCCGGCGACCCTAACCCGCCAACGGCGGGAACCTTGCAGGGCTTCATTGTCGGTTCGAATTTCCCTGGAACTCTTCCTCCCGGCGTAACCCGCTCGTCGAGCAAGCTGGCGATTGCCGGCGACGGTCAAAATACTCTCAACCCTCGGGTGGGTTTTGCCTGGCAGCTCCCAGATAGCGATAACGTGGTGTTACGTGGCGGCTATGGGATCTACCATGAGACGCCAACCGGCCAGCCAAATCTTCAGCTATTGACCAATCCCCCATTCGCGGAGCTCCGCGAGCTGGAGGGGCCGTCCAATGCGGCGGCAAACTGGGCTACGCCGATTGCGCCGTTTTCCGGCACGTTCCCTTTCTTCACCCCATACTCGCCCACCACAGCGCTCAGCCTGTATACCTATGCGAACAACTTTCGTCCAGCGATGGTCCAACACTTCAGTCTGAACCTGCAGACGGAACTGGCCAGAAACACGGTGCTCGAGATTGGATATCTGGGTACGCGCGGGCAGCACTTATTGATCGCTCGTTTGCCGAATCAAGCCCTTTCCGCCAGTGCGAGCAATCCAATTCGCGGACAGACGGACAATACAGTCGCCAATATTGCTCAGCGTGTCCCTGTCGAGGGATTGAGCACCAATGCTTTCACTCAGGGAGAATCGACAGGCTCTTCCTGGTATCACGCACTGCTGGCGAATTTTACTCGGCGCTTCCAGAATGGTTCGGAAGTCCAGATTGCCTACACCTGGTCGCGCAGTCTCTCGGATTCTGTTGCGACCTCGACGGGTGTCAATGGCGGGACCAGGACAGGTGACCAAAACGATCCAAGGGCAGACTATGGACCGGATTACTTCAATCGACCGAACCGTTTGGTAGCGAACTTCGTGTATCAGATTCCGACGCACTTCCGGCCCACGTCGCTCGCGGGCGAAACTCTAGCGGGCTGGGCAGCAACTGGTGTAGTCACGGTTCAGGCAGGGCACTTTCTTTACATCACCAATACCAACGCGTTCAATGCTTTTGGCATCAGCGGCCCGGATCAAGATTTTGCCGAAGTCACGCCTGGCTGTTCCGTAGCGACTCGCGGATCGGTTACCGGCAAGCTGAACAATTTCATCAATCAGGGTTGCTTTACAGCTCCGTATCCAGTCGTCGGAGCCGACGGGCTAGCCACCGGTTTCGGCAATTCCAAGCCCGGTCTGCTGCGCGGGCCTGCGCAGAACAACGTGGATTTGGCTTTCAGCAAGACCTTTCCATTTAGTCTGCGGAGCAAAACCGGAGATGTCCAATTTCGCACGGAGTTGTTTAACGCCTTCAACACACCGCAATTCGCGGACCCCGGCCTGACAGTGGATTCGGGTACCTTCGGCGCAATCACCAGCGCCGCGGTGGCTCCAAGAATTATGCAGTTGGCTTTGAAACTCAGTTTTTAGATGATGCTGGAATTTTTAATTGCCTGGAAGGTTGATTGAGGGCAGCAATGAAGAAGGCTTTCCTTTCTCTGACTATCTGTTTTTTCGTTTGCGCAGGAGTATATGCCCAAAGCGGGCGGCCGCTGCTGATGCAGCAACCGACCTTGAACGCCACACAAATTGTTTTCGCCTACGCGGGACGATTGTGGAGCGTGGATCGAAAAGGCGGCGCAGCGGTCCGGCTCACCAGCGGGCCGGGAGCGGAATCCAACCCGAAATTTTCCCCGGACGGGAAATGGATTGCCTACACCGCGCGATATAACGGCAATCCGAACGTCTATGTCATCCCCGCGGAAGGCGGGCAGCCGCGCCAGCTCACCTACAGTCCCGGATGGGACATGGTGGAGGGTTGGACGCCGGATGGGCAGAATATTTTGTTCCAGTCTCTTCGCGACAGTTTTTCCACGCGATATAAGCAGCTGTACACCATATCCAACCACGGCGGCTTCGCCAAAGCATTGCCGCTGCCCATGGGCTATCAGGGTTCGTACTCGCCCGACGGCAGCCACATAGCCTATACTCCTCTGCCGCGCGAATTGTTTTTCGGCGGGCAGGATTCTTTTGTCCACGCATACTGGGCGCATTATCACGGAGGAATCGCGCCCCAGGTTTGGATTGCGGACCTCGCGGATTCGAGCGTCGTTAAAGTGCCGCATGAAAATTCGAGCGACTTCAACCCCATGTGGGTCGGCAACAAAATCTATTTTCTCTCCGCGCGCGCCGAGCCGATCTCGCTTTATGCCTACGACATCGCCACAAAAAAAGTTTCCAAGGTTGTCGAGAACTCCGGCATGGACATCATGTCGGCCTCTGCCGGACCGGGTGCAATTGTGTACGAACAGTTCGGCTCGCTGCACCTGTACGACCTTGCCAGCGGACATCAGCACCAGGTCCCAGTAACTATCGCCGGCGATTTTCCTGAAGTTCGTCCACATTTTGCTAAGGTTGCGGATCACATTTTGAATTCGGGAATTTCTCCCAGCGGGGCGCGCGCGGTCTTCGAGGCGCATGGGGAAATCCTGACCGTGCCAGGCGAAAAAGGGAGCATTCGGAACATCACCAATTCTCCTGGAGTCGCCGATCGTGAGCCCGCATGGTCGCCGGATGGAAAATCGATTGCCTATTTCTCCGACCGATCCGGAGAATATGCGCTGCATATTAAAAACCAGGACGGCCTGGGCGCCACACGTTCGATTGACTTGGGAACGCCATCCTACTTCTTTCAACTTGCGTGGTCGCCGGACAGCCGCAAGCTGGTGTACACCGACAAGCGGCTGAATGTCTGGGTCCTCGATCTGGACCATCCAACCCCGGTCAAAGTGGATTCGGACACATACTTCGATTTCTTTCCCGGCCTGGCTCCTTCCTGGTCGCCCGATAGCCGTTGGATCGTCTACACCAAACTCCTCAAAAACCGCATGCGGACCGTGTTCGTCTATTCGCTTGAAACCGGCAAAACCATGCAGATCACCGATGGCCTCAGCAACGCGGAGCATGCTGTCTTCGACAAGAGCGGCAAGTATCTCTACTTCACAGCGAGCACCAATTCCGGCCCGGCCAACTTCTATCTGGATATGTCCAGCGATAGCTTCCGGGTTACCCGCAGCGTTTACGTCGCAATCCTGCGCAAAGATCTTCCTTCCCCCCTGGCTCCGCAGAGCGACGAGGAAAAAGTCGCGCCAGCCACAAATGCCCATAACGCGGAAGTATCTGGCAGCGAGCCAAAGCACGACAGCGGCGTCCCCGCTGTCCAGATCGATATCGATAACATAAGCCAGCGTATTCTGGCGCTGCCGATTCCAGCCGCCAACTATACACAATTGCAGGCTGGCAAGCCGGGAGAAATTTTTCTGCTCCAGACATCGCCGGAGACCCATCAATCCACACTTCTCAAATTCAGTATGGCGAACCGGCAGACAACGCCTTTGCTGGCCGGCATTGAAGCCGCTTCCACTTCCTTCAACGGCGAAAAGTTTCTCTATAAGCAAGGGGCAAAATGGGGCATTGCTTCCACCGCGGCTGCGGCCAAACCTGGTCAAGGGCTTCTCAATATGGACGCGATGCAGGTCTGGGTGGTTCCGCACGAAGAGTGGGACCAGATGTATCGCGAAGCCTGGCGGCTGGAACGCGATTACTTTTACGCTTCCAACTATGCGGGCCTGAATCTAACCGCCGCCGAAAAGGAATACAGCCGCTATCTTCCCGGCATCATGAGCCGCGAAGATCTGAATTATCTCTTTCGCGAGATGCTCGGCAAGCTCTCCACCGGGCATACATTCGCCGGCGGTGGAGATATTCCCAGCCCAACCCCGGTGAGCGTCGGCTTGCTGGGCGCGGATTACACCATGGCAAATGGCCGCTATCGTTTCCAGAAAATTTTGAGCGGTGAGAATTGGAACCCGGGGCTGCAAGCTCCGTTGACGCAACCGGGAATCGATGTGAAAGTCGGCGATTATCTGCTGGCAGTGAACGGTCGCGAGCTCCATGACAGCGACAACATCGATAATTTTTTCCTCAACACCGCCGGCCAGCAGGTGCTGTTGAAAGTGGGACCAAATCCAGATGGCACCGATGCCCGGGAAGTAACCGTGGTACCCATTGGCAATGAGGCTGCGCTGCGCGGCCGCGACTGGATCTACAGCAATATACGCAAAGTCGACCGCCTCAGCGGCGGAAAAATTGCGTACATATATCTGCCCAATACGGCAGAGGCAGGCTATACCTCATTCAATCGCTACTTCTTCGCGCAGGTTGGAAAGCAGGGCGTGATCGTCGACGATCGATACAACAGCGGCGGCCAGGCTGCGGATTACATCATTCAATATTTACAGCGGAAACTCTTGAATTACTGGTACACGCCAAACGGCGCTGTTGCGCATGAGCCGGGTGAGGCCATCTTCGGTCCCAAGGTCATGCTGATCAACCCCTATGCGGGTTCCGGCGGCGACCTGATTCCGTGGCTCTTCCACCATAGCAATGTAGGCACGCTTGTTGGAGAAAGAACCTGGGGTGGCGAGGTCGGAATCACCGGTTATCCATCGCTGATCGATGGCGGCTCGGTGACCGCGCCCAGTCTCGCCTTCTTTACCACGCAAGGAAAATGGGGCGTTGAAAACGAGGGCGTTCCTCCTGATGTCGAGGTAGGCATGGATCCCAGCGCCTGGCGCCAGGGTCGCGATCCACAATTGGAAAAAGCCGTGCAGGTGATCCTTGATCAGTTAAAGGCACATCCTCTGCCCACCCCAACCGTGCCGCCGTTCCCGGATTATCCGACGGCGCCCTGAAATTGTGTTGATGCTTCAATCAGCTTTTAGAAAAGGGATGGACCACTGTGACATTGAATCGACAAATCCTTCTTTCATTTTTTTCGCTCATTCTGCTGGCGTCGTTCACACTTGACGCCAACGGCCAGCGTCCGACAAAGCTTCCGGCAATTCCGCCTGCGGTCCAGACGTCGAATGCCTCATCCGCCTCTGCGCCCTCGGCCACCACGCCCGCTCCGATGACCGCCGAAGACGTGGGTGCATTCCTCGATGGCGCCGTGCCGCTCCAGCTTAAAAGAGAAAACATCGCCGGGGCGGTCGTAATCGTTGTCAAAGATGGCAAAGTCCTCTACGGGAAGGGCTACGGTTATGCCAATGTCAAAAGCAGAAAACCGGTAACGGTGGATGCCACTCTCTTTCGGCCCGGCTCGGTTTCCAAATTGTTTACATGGACAGCCGTCATGCAACTGGTCGGGGAAGGAAAGATCGACCTTGATCGAAATGTCAACGACTATCTCGACTTTAAGATTCCCGAAAAATATTCCAAGCCAATCACGATGCGCGACCTGATGACCCACACCCCGGGGTTTGAGGAAGCGATCCAGGGTCTGATGACGGCGAACGCGAAAAATATTCTTCCTTTGGGCGAATATCTCAAGATATATGAGCCGGCGCGAATCTTCCCGCCCGGCGCAACCTCCGCCTACTCCAACTACGGAGCTACCTTGGCTGGATACATCGTGCAGCGTGTTTCCGGAATGCCGTTTGATGAATACATCGAGAAGAATATTTTTCAGCCGCTCAACATGCAGCACTCCACGTTTCGTCAGCCTCTGCCGGAGAATTTAAAGCCGCTGATGTCCGACGGCTATGAGTTAGCCTCCGGAAAGCCCAAGCCATTTGAGATTGTGGTGCCGGCTCCAGCGGGAGCGCTGAGTTCAACCGCCGAGGATATGTCGCATTTCATGCTCGCGCATCTTCAGAACGGCGAATACAACGGCGTCAGCATTCTCAAACCAGACATAATTCAGTTGATGCATTCGCGTCAGCAATACGGCGAGAACCCGGCGACCAACGGCATGTGTCTGGGGTTTTACGAGGAAATCCGCAACGGTCATCGCATCATTGGCCATGCTGGCGACACAAATTATTTCCATAGCGACCTGCACCTGATGCCCGACACAGGCCTCGGCTTTTTCGTGTCCTACAACAGCGCAGGTAAAGGAGAAATCGAGGCTCGCACTGCACTGTGGGATCAATTCCTCGACCGCTATTTCCCTTACGCCATCCCTTCCGCGCATACTCCCGCCGATGCCGTCAAAGACGCGAACATGGTTGCTGGGCAATATAGGGTGAGCCGCGGGACCTTCACAAATATTCTCAGCTTCTCCGGATTTCTTGGCGAGCTTACGATCGCCGCGAAGCCCGATGGAACCATCGTCACCGGCGACATGAAGACGCTGGCCGGGCAACCGAAGCAATGGCAGGAAATTGCGCCGCTGGTATACCGCCAGATCGACAATCAGGATCTGCTTGCCTTCAGCCGGAATGCAAATGGCCATCTGCGCGCATCGATCGATTATCCCTTCATGGTCTTTGATCGAGTTTCGTGGATCAACGGCAAATCCTTCAACACGTTCCTGCTCTTGTTCATTGCTGTCATCATAGTTCTCACGCTGATTTTTTGGCCATTTGCAGCATGGATGCGAAAGCATTACCATCGCCCGCTTGTCCTTACAGCCAGGCAGAAATGGGCTCGCATCGCCATTCGCATTGTCTGTCTGTTGGATATCGCGTTCTTCATTTTCTGGGCATTTCTATTGACGGCAATTTTCAAAAATCCTCTGGTCGCCGGCCCGAATCTCGACCCCGCTTTACGGCTGATCCAGGTAGTTGGCTGGCTGGGCAGCATCGGAACACTGGTGGTTCTCTATGCCGTTTTTCAATTGCGGAATGCGGAAAATCGCTGGTGGCTGTCGAGGATTGGCTACGCGCTGATCGCTTTGGCCTGCATCTCGTTTTCCTGGATGCTCTTCTACTGGCACTTTCTGCACTGGAGCATCAAGTTCTAAAAAAGGTCTGCGCTCATGATCAGGAAGAAAATGCCTTTTCTGTCGGCAATCGGCGTTTGCGCGGTGCTTTGCGCTGTATCGACGCCGCTTGTCGCACAATCGTTCACCATCAAGCAATTGATGAGTGCCCCATTTCCATCGGAACTCACCGCCGCAGCACAAGGTTCGCGCATCGCCTGGGTCTTCAACGATAAGGGAGCAGAGAACGTCTGGGTCGCCGATGGCCCGGACCTGGTTCCGCATCAGGTCACGCACTATCAGGGGGACAACGGCCAGCCCATCGCCTCGCTTCAGCTAACCCCCGATGGCCAAACCGTCGTCTACGCCGTTGGTACAGAAATCAACAGCGTCGGACGATCCGCGAATCCCACCCATTTGCCGATCCAGCCCACGCAACAGGTTTGGGGCGCCGGTGTTGCCGGAGGACAACCGCGTTTGCTCGGAAACCTGGGATGTCCATTCGAAGGATGCGAGACCATCCGGATTTCGCCTAACAATAAATGGGCCGTCTGGGTCGGCAAGCAGCAGTTATGGATTGCCCAGATTTCCGTGGCAGGCTCGGCAACCCGGCTAACGGATATTCGAGGAAATGTCTCGTCTCCGCAGTGGTCTCCAGACGGCAAACACATCGTCGCCATCGTAGGACGCAAGGACCATAGTTTCACCGCAATTTTTGATGTTGCCGCAGGCAAGCTCCAGGCGGTCCATTACGTAGCTCCATCGGTCGACCGCGACCTGTCTCCGCAATGGTCGCCCGATCAAAAGCACATCGCCTTCCTTCGGATTCGCGGTGTAGAAACAAGGCGAGCGCTGATTCCTCTGCACCCGGAGCCGTGGTCTCTATGGGTGGGAGATGCGCAAACCTACACCGCGAAGCCAATATGGAAGAGCGGAAATACGATGCGCGACACGCTGCCGCTTTTCGGGCCGGACCAGCTACATTTCGCCGCCGGGGATCGCATCATCTTTGGCTCGGAGCAGGACAATTGGGACCATCTCTACTCGATTTCCGCTGCAGGAGGAAAAGCCACGCTGCTTACCCCCGGCGATTTCGCCGTCATGGATGTCATCCTGAGTGCGGACAAACGCAGCGTCCTGTTCACTTCCAACCAAAATGACGTAGACCGTCGCCATATCTGGCAGGTCGATGTCGCAGGCGGCACGCCGCAGCATGCCCTGACTAAGGGCAAAACGATCGAAGCGGCTCCGGTAGAAACAGGAGATGGAAGGACCATTGCTTGTCTGGGATCGACCGCCATCACACCACTCCTTATATATAAGGTAGAAAATGGCGGCCGGGAATTTATCACCAGGAATGCTCTTTCGGCGAACTATCCAAGTTCTCAGCTAGTAGTACCGAAGCAGGTCATCTTCAAAAGTAAAGATGGATACACCATCCACGGCCAGCTCTTCGTACCTCGAGGTCAGACCAGGCCGGGCCCGGCACTGATCTTTACACACGGCGGTCCAGAGCGGCAGATGCTGCTTGGATTTCATCCCCTGGATTTTTATTCCTACTCCTATGCCGAAAATCAATATCTCACCAGCCTGGGTTTCACCGTTCTGTCGGTAAACTATCGGTTGGGCACGATGTACGGCAACGATTTTTACAACGCCCCCAACGCAGCCTGGCGAGGCGCTTCCGAATACAACGACGTGCTCGCCGGCGCGCACTATCTGCAAAGTTTGCCGACGGTCGATTCCCATCGAATCGGATTGTGGGGCGCTTCTTACGGAGGCTTTCTTACCGCGCTCGGCCTGGCGCGCAATTCCGATATCTTTTCTGCCGGAGTGGACATGCTGGGCGTGCACGATTGGGCAATCTCTTGGGCGGACTGGGAGGAAGGAGCGGCGACTGCTCCCGATTTAAAAGCTGCGGAGAAACTGGCCTGGGAGTCTTCGCCGGACTCCTCCGTCGGCCAGTGGAAATCGCCGGTTCTGGTGATTCAGGGTGACGACGACCGCAACGTACCTTTCAGCCAGACGGTCGATCTGGTGCAACGGCTGCGCGACAACCATGTGCCGTTTGAGCAGATCGTCTATCCGGATGAGATCCACGACTTTCTTCTTTGGAAGGATTTCATCGATTCCTTTCAAAAGACGGCGCAGTTTTTTCAACAAAAACTGGCGACACAGTAGGGTCTTTGCGCGGCATCGCATTTGCATCGCGCAGCGGGTTGTCATTCGTGAATACTGAAATTATAACCTGCCATTTCGAGGATTTTTCCGCCGGACAAATTTTTCGCGGCGAATCGATCGCAGTCTCTGCCGATGACATCAAGAGATTCGCAGCTGCTTTCGATCCTCAGCCCTTTCACCTCGACGAAGCCGCGGCCTCGCAGACCTTTTTCAAAGGTCTCGCAGCCAGCGGCTGGCACACCGCCGGCCTCACTATGCGAATGATGGTGGAAGCGCTCGGCGTCGCCGGCCACTTCATCGGCGTGGAAATTGAGGAGATGCGCTGGCCGCTCGCCGTGCGCCCAGGAGATACATTGCGTGTGGAAGTCGAAATCGCAGAGGTGCGCGCGCTCCGCTCCCATCCCGACTATGGGTTGGTGAAACTCAACGTAACCACCCTGAATCAGGCAGATCAACCCGTGCAGCAGATGCGCGCCACCACACTTGTCGGTCGCCGTATTTGATCCGGCGGCAGCTTCAAACGTGAGCGCGGAATTCTGACACTCCTTCAACGTAGTAGATCACCGGCGGCATGCTCCGGCGGCGGCGGAAGTGGAAATATACGATGACGCTCATGGCTGCCGCATAGGCGCACCAGATAGAAGTAAATGCGTAGGACATGATGATGGCGACAATGGTGAGACCGACCAGGTTGGCGACGCCGAAAACAATCAAATATCGAAACCCGGAAAAGAAAAGCGCGCCGCAGGTGGCAATGACGTACAGGATAGCGACCGCATTCGAAGTCGTTGCCGGATTGGTATAGACGATGCTGTGGTGGCGAACATAAACGGAGAGTGGAAACGCGGTGAGCCCCCACAATATGTAGAGCGTCAGGCCGCCGCCGAGCAGCACGAAGGGCAGCATCCGTTTTCGTCGATGTGGCGTAGGCTCAATCAGATAAACGCTCAGCGGCAGCAGAAAGGGAAGCAGCCCTTGCGCATACAAGACAAAGGCCGCACCCATATTGTGCGCCGTCGCAGCCGACATCTTGCCATCGAGCCCCAGCCACACAAAACCCTCAATGAACTGGTGCAGCGCAAACAGGAGCGGAATCGATCCGAATAATAACGCGCGGCGGTGGCGAACTTCTCGAATCGTAGCGACGCCCACCGTACCGATGACTGCACTGCCGGCAAAATTTGCCGCTGCGGAAAAACACATGATGCCTCCAAAAAACATGAACAGGAACGGCAGGGAGCGTTGAGCGAATTGTATCCCTCGACGCATCTCGGCCGTCGTCGTAAGTTTCGTTTTCGGATACCTGGTGCTGGTTTCATCGCCAATTTGACCCTTCCACTACATTCGGCGAAATAGAAATTCGTTATACTGGCGCGAGTGGCCCTAAAAATTGCGGAGAGCTGGAACCATGTCCGGCCCTGAGAGTAGTCCACGAAATGGAATGCCAACAGCAACCATTTTTGTCGTCTCTGCATCTATCGCCCCGTTTATCTGCCATGCACCTTTTCGATCGATCCCACCGTTGAAGGAGTTCTTCTACGATGAAAGCCATTGCAGCCGAACCGACGGCTCTTGACCAGAGCCAGCTTCTCTCCGCATTGATGGCATTCAAGAAAGGCGACTTCAAGGTTCGATTGCCCGAGGATCGCGTGGGTATGGCAGGCAAGATCTACGATGCCCTGAACCATATTTTTGAGCAGAATGACAATATGGCGGTCGAATTTGCCCGCATAAGCAAGGCGGTTGGCAAAGAGGGCAAGATCACGCAGCGCGCCTCGCTGGCTGCGGGCGGCGGATTCGCTTCGTGCGTCGATTCCGTGAACAGCCTCATCGGCGACCTGGTGCAGCCATCGACGGAGGTGGCTCGCGTGATCGGCGCGGTAGCCAAGGGCGATTTGACCCAGCAGATGGCGTTGAAAGTCGAAGGCCGCTCGCTGAAAGGCGAGTTTCTACACACCGCCCATGTCGTCAACACCATGGTGGCGCAGCTGAACGCGTTCGCGGGCGAAGTCACCCGAGTGGCCCGCGAAGTGGGTACAGAAGGTAAGCTTGGCGGCCAGGCCGAGGTGCGGGGCGTCGCCGGTACCTGGAAAGATCTGACGGATTCCGTCAACAACATGGCCAGCAACCTGACCAACCAAGTGCGAAACATTGCCGGCGTAACCACGGCCGTTGCCAAAGGCGATTTGACGACCAAGATCACAGTCGACGCGCAGGGCGAAATTCTCGAGTTGAAGAACACCATCAACATCATGGTGGACCAGCTCTCTTCGTTTGCCTCCGAAGTAACACGCGTGGCGCGAGAGGTCGGTACGGAAGGTGAGTTAGGCGGTCAGGCGGATGTGAAGGGCGTGGCCGGCGTCTGGAAAGATCTCACCGACTCGGTCAACTCCATGGCTGGAAACCTGACCGCGCAGGTACGAAATATCGCCGAAGTGACGACGGCTGTAGCAAACGGAGATTTGAGCCGCAAAATCACCGTCGACGTACGTGGCGAAATTCTCGAATTGAAAAACACCATCAACACCATGGTGGATCAGCTGAACGCGTTCGCCGGAGAAGTCACCCGCGTTGCCCGCGAAGTCGGTACCGAAGGCAAGCTGGGCGGCCAGGCAGATGTAAAGGGCGTAGCCGGCGTCTGGAAAGATTTGACCGAATCGGTTAACTCCATGACCGGCAATCTGACGGCGCAGGTAAGAAATATCGCCGAGGTAACGACGGCCGTCGCCGGTGGCGATCTCGGCCGCAAGATCACGGTCGATGTACGCGGCGAAATTCTCGAGTTGAAGAACACCATCAACACCATGGTCGATCAGCTGAATGCGTTCGCCGGCGAAGTCACCCGCGTAGCCCGCGAAGTGGGAACGGAAGGCAAGCTGGGTGGCCAGGCGGATGTAAAAGGCGTCGGCGGCGTCTGGAAAGATTTGACCGACTCCGTAAACTTTATGGCCGGCAACCTGACCAGCCAGGTGAGAAACATCGCCGACGTGGCGACCGCGGTGGCGAAAGGCGATCTTTCGACCAAAATTACCGTAAACGCGCGCGGAGAAATTCTCGAGCTGAAGAGCACGCTGAACATCATGGTTGACCAGCTGAATGCTTTCGCCGGAGAAGTCACCCGCGTCGCCCGCGAAGTCGGTACGGAAGGCAAGCTGGGCGGCCAGGCAGATGTGAAGGGCGTCGCCGGTGTGTGGAAAGACCTCACGGAGTCGGTCAACTCGATGGCCGGCAATCTGACGGCACAGGTGAGAAATATCGCCGAAGTCACCACCGCTGTGGCAAAGGGAGACCTGGGCCGCAAGATCACGGTCGATGTACGCGGCGAAATTCTCGAGTTGAAAAACACCATCAACACCATGGTCGACCAGCTGAATGCGTTTGCCGGAGAAGTCACCCGCGTCGCCCGCGAAGTTGGCACGGAAGGCAAGCTGGGCGGCCAGGCGGATGTAAAAGGCGTCGGCGGTGTCTGGAAAGATTTGACTGAGTCGGTAAACTCCATGGGCGGCAACCTGACCGCGCAGGTAAGAAACATTGCCGAAGTCACGACTGCCGTAGCAAACGGAGATTTAAGCCGCAAAATTACCGTCGACGTACGTGGCGAAATTCTCGAATTGAAAAACACCATCAACACCATGGTGGATCAGCTGAACGCGTTCGCCGGAGAAGTCACCCGCGTAGCCCGCGAAGTCGGCACGGAAGGCAAACTCGGCGGTCAGGCTGTGGTGCGCGGCGTCGGCGGCACTTGGAAAGACTTGACCGACTCCGTAAATAACATGGCCGGCAATCTCACCAGCCAGGTGAGAAACATTGCCGAAGTCACCACCGCCGTGGCCCGAGGTGATCTCGGCCGCAAGATCACGGTCGATGTGCGCGGCGAAATTCTGGAATTAAAAAACACCATCAACACGATGGTGGATCAGTTGAACGCATTCGCCGGCGAAGTCACCCGCGTAGCCCGCGAAGTGGGAACGGAAGGCAAGCTCGGCGGCCAGGCGGAAGTGAAGGGCGTCGGCGGCACCTGGAAAGACTTAACCGAGTCCGTCAACTTCATGGCCGGCAACCTGACCAGCCAGGTGAGAAACATCGCCGAAGTAACGACCGCGGTGGCCCGAGGAGATCTCGGCCGCAAAATCACGGTCGATGTGCGCGGTGAAATTCTGGAATTAAAAAACACCATCAATACCATGGTGGATCAGCTGAATGCCTTCGCCGGAGAAGTTACCCGCGTCGCCCGCGAAGTCGGTACGGAAGGCAAGCTAGGCGGCCAGGCGCAGGTGAAAGGCGTCGGCGGCACGTGGAAAGATTTAACCGAGTCGGTGAATTTCATGGCCGGCAATCTGACCAGCCAGGTGAGAAATATCGCGCAGGTCACCACCGCCGTCGCCAACGGGGATCTCAGCCGCAAGATCACCGTCAGCGTGCAGGGCGAAATTCTGGAGCTCAAAAACACCATCAACACCATGGTCGATCAGCTCAATTCCTTCGCCTCGGAAGTCACGCGCGTAGCCCGCGAAGTAGGCACGGAAGGCAAGCTGGGCGGTCAGGCTGAAGTACGCGGCGTCGCCGGAACCTGGAAGGATTTGACCGACAACGTGAACCTGATGGGCGCCAATCTTACGACGCAGGTGCGCGGCATCGCCAAGGTCGTCACCGCGGTAGCTAACGGCGATCTCAAACGAAAATTGGTGCTCGAAACGAAAGGCGAAATTGCCGAGCTGGCCGATACCATCAATGCCATGATCGACACCCTGGCCTTGTTCGCCGATCAAGTTACCAGCGTTGCCCGCGAAGTGGGAATTGAAGGCAAGCTGGGCGGCCAGGCTCGCGTGCCGGGCGCGGCGGGTATCTGGCGCGATCTCACGGACAACGTGAATCAGCTAGCCGCCAACCTGACGACGCAGGTCCGCGCCATCGCCGACGTTGCCACCGCCGTCACCAAAGGCGATTTGACTCGATCGATCGCCGTCGAAGCCCAGGGCGAAGTTGAAACCCTGAAGGACACGATCAACCAGATGATCGCGAACCTCGCAGAGACGACACGCAAAAACACCGATCAGGACTGGCTGAAAACCAACATCGCCAAATTCACCGGCATGATGCAGGGCCAGCGCGGACTCCTTACCGTCGCCGAGCTGCTGCTCTCCGAACTCACGCCTCTTGTCGGCGCGCATCACGGCGCCTTCTATCTTGCGGAAACATCGGACGAACACCACACGGCGCTGAAATTTCTTTCCGGCTACGCGTATACGCAACGCGATGGAAGACCGCGGTCGTTCCGGCTGGGCGAGGCGCTCATCGGCCAATGTGCGCTCGAGAAGGAACGCATCCTCGTCTCCCGCGTTCCCCAGGACTACATTCAGATCGAATCCGGCATCGGCGCTTCAGCTCCCGCCAGCATCGTCGTACTGCCGGTTTTGTTTGAAGGCGAGGCGCGAGCGGTCATTGAACTTGCGTCCTTCGATGAATTCAGTGAAGTCCATCTTGCGTTTCTCGATTTGCTGATGGAATCGATCGGCATCGTGCTGAACAATATCGCCGCGACCATGCGTACTGAAGAATTGTTGAAGCAGTCGCAGCAACTGGCGGAAGAGTTGCAGAGCCAGCAGCTGCAGCTGCAGCAGACCAACGCCGAGTTGGAAGAAAAGGCCCAGCTCCTGGCCGAACAGAAGACGGAAGTCGAAACCAAAAACCGCGAAGTGGAACAGGCCAAGGAGCAGTTGGAAGAAAAGGCGGAGCAGCTTGCGCTTACGTCGAAATACAAGAGTGAATTCCTCGCCAACATGAGCCACGAACTGCGGACGCCGCTGAACAATCTGCTGATTTTGGCAAAGATGTTGTCGGAGAACTCGGAAAAAAACCTGCAGACCAAGCAGGTAAAATTTGCGGAAACGATTCACTCCTCCGGCACCGATCTGCTGGCGCTCATCAACGACATTCTCGATCTGTCGAAGATCGAATCCGGCAAGATGGATGTCGAGCTAGGTCCGGTACGCTTGACGGAGCTGCAGGACTACTGCTCGCGTAGTTTCCGTCACGTCGCCGAAGGCAAGGGATTGGACTTCACCACCGAACTCGAAACCGGACTCGGCGACACGGTATACACCGACACGAAACGTCTGCAGCAGGTGCTGAAGAATCTGCTGTCGAATGCGTTGAAATTTACCGAGCACGGATCTGTGCGGCTGGCGATTTCACGCACGGCCGAAGGATGGCAGACCGCGCATCCCGTGTTGAGTCGCGCCAAAAGCGTAATTGCTTTTTCCGTCACCGATACCGGCATAGGCATTCCGCGAGAGAAACAGCGCATTATTTTCGAGGCGTTCCAGCAGGCCGATGGAACCACCAGCAGAAAATATGGTGGTACCGGACTCGGCCTCTCCATCAGCCGCGAACTTGCCCGGCTGCTGGGCGGCGAAATTCGCCTGGAGAGCGTGCCCGGCAAGGGCAGCACGTTCACTCTTTATTTACCGCAGGTTTATGTGAGCGCGATGCCGCAGCGCAGCGAGCTGCCGAAAAATCTGGCAGCGCTGCCGCCGCTTGAGACGGCAACCGAAGATGCGATTCCCGCTATACTGGCCGGCCAAAGCGTTCTCCCCGATTCGATTGTGGAAGATCTGATTGTCGAAGACGACCGCAATTCAATTCGTCCCGGCGATCCAGTGTTGCTGATCGTCGAAGATGACGTGACCTTCGCCAGAATTTTGGTTGATATGGCTCGCGATCATGGACTGAAAGCGTTGGTTGCTTTGCGCGGTGTAACGGCGCTGGCACTGGCGCGGGAGTTTCGCCCACTCGCAATTACGCTCGACATCTCGCTGCCCGATATGGTCGGTTGGACGATTCTCGATCGCTTGAAGCACGACCCGCTTAACCGTCATATTCCGGTGCACATAATCTCAGGTGACGAGAATCGCCGGCGCGGATTGATGCTGGGCGCGATGAGCTATCTGCAGAAGTCGCTGGCCAAGGATTCGCTCGACGAGGCCTTCGGCAATATCCAGAATTCAATGAAGAAGCGAGTGAAAAAACTGCTGATCGTGATCGCCGATGCAAAGCGGCGCGACGAAGTCGAGGAAATGGTCGGGGCTGAGGATGTATCGATTATCCCGGTGACTACCGGAGACGAGGCGTTGGAAATGCTGTCGCAGCAATCCTTCGACGGCCTGATTGTGGATGCGATGATGGCCGACGGCGCTGCCGCCCATTTCCTGGAGAACTTGTATGCGCAATCGTCGCTGCAACCGCCGCCGGCAATTTTGTTCGGCGGATACCAGGAAGATGCAAACGCACGGTTGACTGGTGTTTTGCAGGCAGGCGTGGTGCGTCACATCGCCTCTCCGGAGAGGCTGCTGGATGAAACGGTGCTGCTGCTGCATCGCGAAGAGGCGCAGCTGAATGACAGACAGCGCGCCGCGCTTGCCGATGTCCGTCGTCGAGATGCGGCGCTCGCGGGAAAGAAAGTGCTTGTGATCGACGACGATCTGCGCAACATATTCGCGCTCACCAGCCTGCTTGAACATCATGACATTGAGGTTCTGCATGCGGAAAACGGACGCGCGGGAATTGAGCTGCTGAAGCATTCCCCCGATGTCGACGTTATCCTGATGGATATCATGATGCCGGAGATGGATGGATATGAGACAACGCAGGCGATCCGTCTGATTCCAGCCTTTCAAAATCTGCCGATCATCGCATTGACCGCGAAAGCGATGAAGGGCGATCGCGACAAATGTCTGGAAGCCGGCGCGTCGGACTACGTGACCAAGCCGGTTGACCTGGAGCAGTTGTTCTCGGTGATGAGAGTCTGGATTTCGCGGCGCTATGAACATATCTCAACCGCTCAGGGAACGCGTTCGTGAAGACAGCTACCGCCAATCCGCCGAACGCGAACGATCTTCCCGCCATCAATGACGTAGTGGCGAACGAGCGCGTCAAGATTCTTCTGGTCGATGACAATGAGGACAACCTTGTCTCGCTCGAAGCCGCGCTCGAAGTGCTCGGCGAGCAATTGATTCTGGCGCGGTCCGGACGCCAGGCGCTGCGCGAATTGCTGGAGCACGATTTTGCCGCCATTCTACTCGACGTGAAAATGCCGGAGATGGACGGGTTTGAAGCTGCGGAATTGATCCGCGCCCGCAAGCGCAGCCAGCACACGCCAATTCTTTTTCTTACCGGATATCGCAATGAAGAGCATCTATTCCGGGGATACGATCTGGGCGCGGTGGATTTTCTCTTCAAGCCGATCGTGCCGGAAGTGCTTCGATCCAAGGTTGCAGTGTTCGTCGCGCTCAGCCGCAGTGCAAAGCGACAGCGGATGCAGGCGGAGGTTTTAGCCAAGGCTGAACAACGCTTTCGCTCATTGCTGAACGCAGCTCCCGATGCCATGCTGATCACCCGGGATAGCGGCGAAATTGTGCTGGCGAATTCTCGTACAGACGGCCTTTTTGGCTACGGACGATCGGAAATTCTCGGCCACGATATTCGCAAGCTGATTCCGGACTGGACCCCAATGACGGAGTGTGACCCTCGTGCATGGACCGCGATGCGGCGGGACGGCTCTCACTTTCCCGCGGAAGTGAGTTCGAGCCCGTTGCTGACAGAGGAAGGGTTGCTGGTGACGAGCGCAGTGCGCGACATCAGCGAGCGAAGGCGTAACGAGCAGCGCATCGAGCAGCGCAATCGCCAGCTGGCGGCATTGAACCAGGAACTGGAAGCTTTCAGCTATTCCGTCTCGCACGATTTACGAGCGCCGTTGCGCAGCATCGAGGGATTCTCCAAAATTCTGTTGCGCGACTATCCCGGCCAGCAACTGGACGAAACCGCCAGAGGATATCTGGAGCGGATGCGCGCGGCTGCAGGCAGAATGGGCCAATTGATTGAAGATCTGCTGGAGCTGTCTCGGGTATCGCGTATCGAGCTTTCGTTCGAGACCGTCGACCTGTCGCACATGGCCGAAACCTTCATCGAAGATCTTCGGCAGCGCGATCCGGAGCGTTCGGTGAAAGTGACCATTGAGCCCGGAATGTCGACTCGCGGGGATTCCCGCCTGCTCTCTGTCGTACTCTCGAATTTGCTGGGAAATGCGTGGAAGTTCACCGGGAACACCGCCGCCGCTCATCTTGAATTCAAACGGCAGGAGATTGACGGAGTGGAAACGTTCTGCGTCGGCGATAATGGAGCCGGCTTCAATCCGGAGTTCTCCGACAAGCTGTTTGCGCCGTTTCAGCGTCTGCACCGGGTCAGCGAATTCGAAGGCACGGGCGTGGGACTTGCGATCGTTCAGCGTGTTGTCCAAAGGCACAGTGGACAAGTATGGGCAGAAAGCAAGGTAGGAGAAGGCGCGAATTTTTATTTCACCTTGAATGGAAATGGCAGGACAGATCATGGAAGCGAAACGTAGACCGATCCTGTTAGTCGATGACAACGCAGACGACGAATTGTTGACCCTCGATGCGCTGCGATCGAGCGGAGTCAATCACCAGGTGGTTGTAGCGCGCGATGGGCTGGAGGCAATCGAGTGGTTATTCGGCCAGGGAACACACGCCGGACGCGACACCGGGATAATGCCGCGGCTGATTTTGCTCGATTTGAAACTGCCGAAAATCAATGGCCTGGAAGTGCTCTCCAATTTACGTCGCGACGACCGAACCCGGTATGTGCCGACGGTGATTCTGAGTTCCTCCACGCGGAGAGAAGACATCGACAGCAGCTATCTCCGCGGCGCCAACAGCTACTTGCGAAAGGCAGTCGATTTCGATGAATATTCCGAGGCAGTGCAATGCCTCTGCCAATATTGGCTGGAGCATAACCAGATCTAAATGACCATCAAACGGAACTCGGGAACGCTCGGGAAGCTGAAACTTCTCCTGTCGGAAGACAGGGAGGATGACGCGCTGCTCGTTGTCGATGAACTGACGCAGTGTGGCTATCAGGTCGAGTGGAAGCGTGTCGAAACGCCCGAGGAGATGCTGACCCTGCTCTCCGCGGAAAGCTGGGATCTGATCATTGCAGACTACGATCTGCCGCGCTTCAGTGCCATGGGTGCTCTGGAAATCGTCACGCAGAAGGGAATCGATATTCCTTTCCTCATCGTATCTGGCGCCATGCGCGAGATCGACGCAGTAGCGGGAATGCGCGCCGGGGTTCACGATTATCTACTGAAAAACAATCTGGCGCGTCTGGGCGCGGTTGTCGAAAGGGAATTGCGCGAAGCGGAGATCAGGCGCGACCGGCGTGCAGCGGAGCTGATGTTGCGCAGGCAGGCCCAGGTGCTCGACCAGGTGCACGACGCAGTGATCCAGACGGATCTCGAAGGCCGCATTCTGAAGTGGAATCGGGGAGCGGAACTGCTGCTTGGATATTCTCAGGCGGAGGTATTGGGCCAGCCGCTGACAATGTTGTATTTCGATGAGGATGTATCGGAGGCGCTCCCGCAGGTCTTTTCGCAGATCAAAGAGCGGATCGTGAAAGAGGTTCGCAACCGGAAAAAGTCCGGCGCGGAGTGCTGGATTCATCTTTCACTTTCGCTATTGCGAGATGAAGATGGCGAGCCATACGGCACAGCCGTTTATGGCCAGGATATTACCGAGCGCTGGCGTGCGGAAAATGCACTGCGCAACAGCGAAGAACGATATCGCCTGCTGACGGAAGCGCTGCCGCAAATGGTCTGGCTGGCGAAAGACGGTGCTGCTCCGCAGGTAATTGAGTTTTGCAACTCGCAGACGCACGCATATACCGGACTCACGCGAGAACAGCTGCTGGCCGGCGAGTGGCATACCGTGATCCATCCGGAAGAGCGTGAGAAGTATGTAGCGGAGACCTTCAACGGGCAGCGTTCCGGAAATCCCTACGAGCTGCAATATCGCGTCTACAACGCGCAGACGCAGACATGGCGGCTGCACTTGGCGCGCTGCAGCCCGTTTATCAATGCCCAGGGCGAGCTGCGATGGCTGGCGACAATCGTCGACATTGAAGATCAGATGCGGGCACAGGACGTGCTGCGCCGCACGGAAAAGCTGGCGGCGGTCGGGCGGCTTGCGTCGAGCATTGCGCATGAGATCAACAATCCGCTGGAAGCGGTCACCAACCTGATCTATCTGCTGCAGTCGACGCCCCTGATGGAGCAGCAGAGCGAATATCTGAAGACCGCGGCAGAAGAGCTTGCGCGCGTGAGTCACATTACCAACCACACGTTGCGATTCCATCGGCAGAGCACCAATCCGACGGAGGTCAATCCGGCGGAGATCATCGATTCCGTACTGGCGCTCTATCATGCTCGCCTGCGGGATGCGCAGATCACGGTCATCCGCGAATATAAGAAGACGCCGCCCATGCGCTGCTACAGCAGCGAGCTGCGGCAGGTATTCGCCAACCTCATCGGCAATGCATTCGATGCGACCCGCCGCGGCGGGAAAATTGCCGTGCGTGTGCAGACCGCCATAGGCTGCGCAGACAGCATCATGATTACGATTGCCGATACCGGTCACGGTATGTCGCGCGAGACCAGCAAGCGAATCTTCGAGCCGTTCTTTACCACCAAGGGCATCCATGGCACCGGGTTGGGACTGTGGGTAAGCTCCGAGATTGTCTCCAATCACTGCGGAAAATTCCGCGTCCGCAGCCGTGACGGGCAGGGCACAGCCATCTCTATTTTCTTTCCGCAGAATCACGACTTCGGCTGCATGGAACAAGTCGTCATGCAGCCGGAAGCGCACTGAGCGGACCTCGAAGGTCATTTGAATAGGAGCATCTTCACCCGGAGAATCATCTGGCTCAATTGCAATGCTTGTGTTTCAATAGAAGTTTAATTTCCTGTTAACCGTGCGAACTTGCGCAGGCAGATAGCTTTCAGAAGGAGACAATTTGGGCGCAAATCCGTTCGTCGGCGTTATCTTTCATTGGCTGGGCGGGCTGGCTTCGGCTAGTTGCTACCTGCCGTTTCGCGGCATCAAGCGCTGGTCGTGGGAGGTCTACTGGCTGCTGCAAGGGGTCTTCAGCTGGATTTTCGCGCCCATCCTGATTGCCTTGGCGCTGGTGCCTCACCTGTTTTCCATCCTTCACGCCGCTCCAGCCTCCAGCCTTTTCTATTCCTATTTCTGGGGATTTCTCTGGGGCTTCGGTGCACTTACCTTCGGGCTATCGATTCGTTACCTCGGCATCGCACTCGGCTATCCCATCGCGCTGGGCTTGTGCACCGTCTTCGGCACGCTGATGCCGCCAATCTTCAACGGTGAAATGGGATCGATCGTGCATCATGCTTCCGGCCAGTTCATTCTGGTTGGGATCGCGATCTGCGTGCTTGGAATCGTGTTCAGCGGACTGGCCGGACGGTCGAAGGAAAATGAGCTCTCCGATGAGGAGAAAAAGAAAACCGTGGAGGAGTTTCACTACGGCAAAGGCCTCGCGGTTTCCATCTTTGCGGGAGTGATGAGCGCCTGCTTCGCCTACGGCCTGGCGGCTGGAAAGCCGATTGGGGCGATCGCGCAAACCCAGCTGCTCGCTGAGCACCGATCGGCATTGTGGCAGAACCTCCCCGTACTGGTGGTTGTGCTGCTGGGGGGATTCACCACCAATTTTTTCTGGTGTCTGTTCCTGCTGATTCGCAATCGTTCTGCGAACCAGTACCTTGGCGCGCCCGCCCCAACGGAGCGGCCCGTCGACTCACCTTCAGACGCCGCCTCTGTCGTGCCCCCGCCCGACAGATCGCAGTTTCATTCGCAGCTTTCCGTCGTAACCCGCCGCGAACGGCTGCAGTTCAACATGCTCACCGTGAATTATCTGTTCGCCGCGGCCACGGGAATCATCTGGTATTTTCAATTTTTCTTCTACAGCATGGGGCAGGCGGAGATGGGGAAATACGATTTCTCCAGCTGGACTCTGCACATGGCCAGCATCATCATCTTCTCGACTATCTGGGGAATCATGATCCACGAGTGGCGCGGCACCAGCATGCGAACGCGTGCATTGGTGGCAGTGGGGCTGGCGCTCTTGGTCATTTCGACAATTGTGGTCGGCTATGGAAATTACCTGCAGGCCAACAGCGGCAGCGCACGATCCAGTGCGGCTAAGACGCAGATGGATGGAAGACAGCTCGCGCAGTCAACGTATTTACGACGCCTGGGTCAGTCCAGATGAAATATCTCTTCGAGCCGAAACATGCTTTCATCCGCAGCCGTACCGTTGGGCGATTCAAAAAATGGCATCATTTCTTTCTGCCATTTTTCATTGACAGATTGCTCCTGCATTTTTTTGAGGGCTTGGTTGAAGCTGGGAGTTTCAAGATATCCCACAAGCAGCCCGTCCTCCCGTAAAAAAAGAGAGTAGTTGTGCCATCCGGAGTTGCGCAGAGCTTCCAGCATTTCCGGCCAGACATTGGCGTGACGCTGTTTATATTCGTCCAGTTTCCCGGCTCGAACTTTCAGCAGAAAGCAGACTCGTTCCAATGCGTACCTCCAAAGTGGTATGGGCGGCTAAGCTGGCAGAGAGAGCTGCACGCGAAAATTCCCCGTCGTGGAGCTTTCCACGTCTCCGCATCGGACTTTGATCCCTGTGGTTTGTTCCGTCAGACGATTGAGAAATTGATTGCGGCTTCCGCCGCCAACGATAGTGATGAACTCTGGATTTTTTCCGGTGATCGTCCTCATGTCATCCAGCACCTGAGCATATTTCGACGCCAGGCTATGGAAAATCAGGTTGGCAAACTGCGGCGCGTTCACGGCCGAGTCTAGAATTGGCTGCAGTCCTAGCCGATATCTTTGTGCATCGATGCGTGCGGGCATGTCGCCGGCCAGCAATAAATCCGGATCGTCCAGATCCAGCATTCCGGCGGGCGCGGGAATGTCTTCTGCCAATTCAATTAATTGCGGAATCGTCCATGTCTTTCCCTCTACGGCCCAATGCTCGATACATTGGCGCATGATCCACATGCCGTTCACATTTTTGTGGAAGCAGATCTTGTTCCCCACTGCGCCGAGATTGGTAAATCCCTTTGCGTGCGCCTCTTTCGTATTGCTCGGCATATCGAGCAGTGCGCCAACCAGCGACCATGTCCCGGAGCTGATGTAGGCCCAGTCGGCTTCGGTTGCCGCGATACCCGCGATGGCGGAAGCAGTATCGTGGCAGGCAGTCGCGATGAGTCGTGTGTCACGAAAGGCAGGCAGCTCCGTCAGAGTCCCGCGCAATCGTCCGATCTCCGTTCCAGGCGCAACGATCTGTGGCGCGGCGCCAATATCCAAGCCCGCAGCATCGAAAATTTCTGGACTCCAATTTTTTGTTGCCAGCTCGACCATGCCGGTGTGGGTCGCGTTGGTGTACTCCGCAACGGATTCACCACCCAGCCAATGCAGAATGTATTCCGGCAAGTTGATCCAGGGTGTGGAGCTGGGGACGCCCGCCGCTGAGTCGGCATAGAGCTGATAGAGCGTGTTGATAGGCAGCGGCTGTATGCCGGTCAGCGCGTAGAGCCGGTCGACATCGATGCGCCGATGAACCGCCTGGAATGCGGATTCGGTGCGCGGATCGCGGTAGCAGCAGGGATCGGTCAGCGGATTTCCGCGCGCATCGAGACGCACATAATCCACGGCCCAACCATCGACGCCGATCGTGCGAATGCCTTCGGAGGCAATCTCCGCGCATTTCCGCAACCCCGCCTCAATTCCTCGGCAGATGCCGCCCAGCTCCCAGCGCATCGAACCATTCTCGCTGAACGGGGCATTTGCGAATCGATG
Source organism: Acidobacteriaceae bacterium (assembly GCA_965276585.1). Taxonomy (GTDB): domain Bacteria; phylum Acidobacteriota; class Terriglobia; order Terriglobales; family Acidobacteriaceae; genus JAKAAZ01. Next base: position 750,973 of record CBDIAZ010000001.1, read on the forward strand.
CACCATCGTGATCTGCGCATCGCCGTCGATCCAGCGCAGCAGGGAGACACGGCAGCTTTCCGCGCCAAGATCGATCGCGACCAGCGCGCGACGATCGTCTGGCAGAGCAAAGACGGATGGCGCCGAACTCATCTATAGCTCCAAATTTACCTAAGAAACGCCTCGGTCAGTCCGCCGTCAACGGGAATCAGATGACCAGTGGTGCAACGTGCCTGCGGACCGGCCAGAAACAGAATCGCTTCCGCACAGTCTTTGGGATCGATAGGCTGATGGGTCAGCGTACGTTTGGCATAAAACTCCGCCAGCAGTGTGCGTAACTCTTCATCGGCCGCATTCGAATCAAATGGAATTTTGTATTTTGCGAGCGATGCCTTCACGCGGTCGCGCGGGAACATCGTCGATCCTTTCACCACGGTTGCAGGGCTGATTCCATTGACACGAATCTGAGGAGCAAGCGAAACCGCGAGCTCGCGAATCAAATGGCTCAGCGCGGCTTTGCTCACGTCGTAGGCTTCGCTGCCATGCTTGGCGACAACAGCATTTGCGGAGCTGGTGAGAACAATACTGCCAGGCCGGCCCTGCTCTCGAAATAATTTTGCAGCTTCATCGGACAGCAGATAATTCGCGGTTACGTTAATTTCCAGCGTGAGCGCCCATTGCGCATCGGATATAACGCCGTCGGGAGAGGTGGGAAAAATCGCCGCGGTATTCACCACAATATCCAGTCCGCCGAAGGAGCGGAGGGTTTCAGACAGCGCGCCGCGAATCGTCTCGCGATTGCGGATGTCGATGGCAGCCGCGAGGACGGTCTCTTTTCCGGATGCACTGCGCGCCTCAGCGGCCACGGCCTCAGCGGCTGCCAGATCGCGATCGGCAACAACGACATGAGCTCCGCGCTGCGCCGCCAATAAAGCCACTTCCCGCCCGATGCCGCTGCCTCCCCCTACTATCAGGGCAATCTTCCGGCTCAACTGCTTTTCCGGCGGCTGGCGGCGAATCTTCGCTTCTTCCAGCTTCCAATATTCGATGCGGAAGGCTTCGGAGTTGGGGAGGGCCACGTAATTGGTATGCACCTGAAAGGCGGATGTGGGAGCCGCCGGGCCGGCCTGAGGCAATTCATTGCAAGGCTTGCCATCGCACATCGCGCTGGCACCTTCCATCACGTGAATAGCATTGACGTAGAACTCGCCCGTAATGCGCGATTCCGCTTTATTTTTTCCGAAACTGAACATTCCAACGCCGGGAACCAGCACGACTGTTGGATTTTCATCGCGCATCGCTGGGGAGTCCGGCTGGGCATGGATTTGATAATACTTCGCATACTCGGCGCGGTACTTCGTCAATCCGCTCTCAATTGCTTTCTTCAAGCTATCGATGTCCCCGGCTGGATTCCACGGAACATACATCGGGCGAATCTTGGTGCGGACGAAATGGTCCGGGCAGCTCGTGCCCAGGAAAGCGAGCTGTTCCGCATCCTGGGAATTGACCAGTCGCAACACCTCGGGAAGGTCTGAATATGTTCCTATAAGATTCTGGCGCTCGCTGACTCTCCCACGCAGAAACGGCATGATTTCGAGCGCCAGCGCAGCGTGGTCTTCGCGAGTGCTAAATTTTTCTCCGCTGAAAACAGACTTTTTCTTCTCGCCGTGCGCGGAGACAAACTGACCCAGATGGTCAATTGCCGTAATCGTATTGAGGTAGCATTCGCGTTGCGTCTCTCCCCAGGTAAACAGTCCGTGTCCGCCGAGCACGATTCCATCGCAGCCGGGGTTCTCTTCCACCGCGCGTTTCAACATCATCGCCAGTTCGAAGCCTGGCCGCTGCCATGGCAGCCACACGAAATGATGATGGAATTCCCGGTTGAACTGCTCCATTTTCTCTTTGCCATTCGCCGCCGCCGCCATGGCGATGCCCCAGTCCGGATGAAGATGATCGACGTGCGGGAAGGGAAGAAACCCATGCAGAGGCGTATCGATCGATGCGGCCACCGGATTGTTCCGGAAGCTGCACAGCGGATACATATCCACCATCTCATCTTCAAATTCAACGCCGCGATACAGCGTTCCCAGGGCAAGCAGTTTCTCCATGTAGAGAGTGGCAAAGCCGCTGCGCTGAATGCTGCCGAGATCGCCGCCGCTGCCCTTGACCCAGAGGATTGTTTTTTTCGATTGGTCCAGCGGATCCATCTCCGCAATTTTCGAGCTGGTATTTCCGCCGCCGAAATTCGTGATGCGCAGATCGGAACCCAGCAGGTTGGAGCGATATCGCAGCAGCTCCGGCTCGTCCAGACGACTGGCCGCTTTCTCATCCCATTTATCTTCCAGGTAGTGCAGAACCTGAGGGTCTTCGGTGGTCTTCATTGCAGTTCTCTCCAGAGAGCTATTTCGATTGTGTGCAGACGTGAAGATTTCGGGCACACCGCACCCGCGGCGCGGAAAGCGCGCTGATCAGACAATATCACGTGAAAAGCAATAGGGCAATTATTCCGATAGGGAATTAACGGTGATTTCCCCGCATAGGTTATTCTCTTCCACTCGTCAGTTCTGCGCGGGAAATCATCTTGTGTTCTGCATAGTTATAAGGCGGAACGCTGTTGCCGCGTATCAACGCCATCCCCAGTTCCACTAGGCGCGGCCCGTAGTTCAGAACCTCGTGCGAAACAGAACCGATGACCGGGCTATCGGCTGCCTTCATCTCCTGCATCATCTCCGGAATACAATCCTGTCCGACGATGGCGACATGTTTCGAGCGCTTCAATTCCCGCACAGCTTCCAGCGCTCCCAGGGCGCTGGTGTCGGTGGCAGCCGCAATCAGAATGTGGCGCTCTTTAGGATGACGCTGCAGAAATTCCGAAACGATGCGCTGGCTCTTGTCGCGCATGCCGCGGCCATCGATGCGAACAAACAGCTCGATCGGAATATTCTGCAGTTTCGATCGGATTCCTTCAAAGGCGCCGGTGATGCGGCTCTGCACCAGTGTGCCCGCTTCTTCCAGATCCAGCCCCAATATCCAGTCCACTTTTCCTTGCCATTTTTGCCGCGCATGCTCGGCCAGCAACTCGCCGGCCGCAAATCCAACGCGATAATTGTCCACTCCAAAGTATGTCGCGTGCGGGTGAGGAATATCGATCGCGATCAGCGGAATGTTCGCGCCCGCGATCTTGTCGGCAACGATCGGAGCGACGTGTTGATCCACCTGAAATTCGATCACCAGGTCGACACGTTCCTTCACAAACGTATCCGCATTTTTCAAAGCGATCGCCGCATCATAACGATTGTCCAGGACCAGCAGATCCACGCCCAGGGAAGCGGCGGCAGCTCGCAGGCTGGAAGTTACTGCTTCGGAAAACGGCATCTCCGAGCTCTGGCTTCCAAATCCAAAACGCAATTTCGAAGGCTGACTGACGCTGCGATACAGTCCGTCCCCAGACTGCACAAGATAGCCCCGATGAACCAGGGTTTTCAAAATTCTGTAAACGCTGGTTTTCGAGAAGCGTGTGCGCTGGTAGATTGCTTCCAGCGCCATCGGCGACTTCTCCGCCTGAACCAGTTCCATAATGTCCAGGGCTTTGGAAAGGATAGGAATCAGATAGAGACGTTTGTTTGCGGTCTTCGCCAAGTCCGGTATCTCCGCTGCAGTACTTTGCCCGGAGTATAGCAGTTTCCAGGTTTATTGTTCTCTAATGAAACTGCTGTCAGGCATACGTGCCAGCTGTCGCGGCGTTCTTCGCTCCTCGTGCGCGCGCAGTCCGTTCGACATATCCGCTTTCGCGTAGAGCCTGCAACGGCTCTTCTGGAATTCCGCGCTCCCGCCGCCATGCCTGCACCAACGGGCGCACATCTTCCCAGAAGGCGGTGCGAAAACACTCCTCTGCTTCGACCAGTCTGCATTCCTCCTGCAGTCCAAGGAGTTGTTCCTGATCGACGAGCGCGGCTCGCGCATACAGTTCCTGGGCGGTCAGAATGGTCTGCACCGTCGCTTCCATCTTGCCTTTCAGGTTATGGCTCTGGTCGATCATGAAAGGCACGTGATCCTCATCGCGCAGCTCCGACCGATAGCTCAAAATTTCCTGAAAGATGCGAAATACTTGGTAAGGATCGATCGATCCCAGCGTCAGATCGTCGTCGGCATAGCGGCGGTCGTTGAAATGAAAACCGCCTAGCATCTTCAGGTGCAGCAGCCACGCCACAATCTGTTCGATATTCTGCGACTGGTAATGATGCCCGGTATCCATCAACACCCGCGCCTGTGGCCCGGCTGTGCGCGCCAACTGGAGCGCCATGCCCCAGTCCGCAATATCGGTATGGTAGAAAGCCGGCTCAAACGGCTTGTATTCGATCAGCATGCGCTGGTCCGGCGACAGAAAACCATGCGCATGTTTCAGGATTTCCTGCATCCACACAATGCGCTTGCGCATGTTCTGCGTGCCGGGATAATTGGATCCGTCGGCGACCCAGAAGGAGACATCGCGCGAACCCAGACTTTTTCCGATCTCGATCGACAGCAGGATATGATCGAGCGCCTTCTGCCGAATCTCCGCGCTGGGATTGCAGATCGAACCGTATTTGTATTCCTGCGCCTGGAACAGGTTTGGATTGATCGATCCTGCGCGGATGCCGTATTGATTGACCAGCTTCTGGATCTGCGGCACATCGCCAAGTCCGCCCGGCAGATCCCATTCCACATGCAACGCCATCGTCGGGCTGACGCCGGTCAGCGCATGCACCTGGGCGGCATCGGCAAATTTTTCTTCGATCGAAGTTGCCGCCGAAGCCTGCAGGAACTTGCCGAACCGGGTTCCAGTATTGGCGAATCCCCAGGACGGAATCTCGATCTCAAATCCATCCAGCGCATTCCATACCCGCGTCTGTTTCTCCTGTTCATGCATCGTGTCCTGTCCCCCGGCAGTTCCAATTCTGCATAACGCTTCTCATAAATTCTAAAGGAAAACTAATTCATTCCAGAAAAAATGAATATAGGTCAAAGATTACCAAAAAATTCAGAAAAACTAGAAGTTGTTTCGAATACGTTTCAGAAATGCTTTCGGGAAGACTCTGATCAAGCGGCTGATTTGAGGTCTTTGGGTTGACCCGGCCTCCAGGCCCGGGGATAAGTCCGAAAATATGAGTGCGGCTTAGCTACTAAGGTATTGAATAGCTGAATCAGAGTTTCCCTGGGCAACCAGCAGCACATCCAGATACCGAGGCCCATGCACTCCTTGGATGCGCGTCATTTCAATATCCGCAGTCGCCGACGGGCCGGAGATAAATGTCGTCGACAGGGTCGAAGTGGCCTCCAGGCGCGCAAAAGCCTCGGGAACGGTTTCTACAACCTGGTCCGCGAGCACGACACAAAGATGGTAATCGGGAACCAGCGAGAGTACGCGTCGTCCTTGCCCGGTTGCATTCTGCAGCACAATCGTTCCTGTCGCCGCAATCGCTACAGTTGCGGTGGTCAGCACGCCGTCGCAGCGGTCCAGTTCGGCGGCAGCGATCCCATCGTCTTGTCGGAACGAAATACCCGGCGGCAGCCAGGTTTCAGGAATGCCGCCGGGGATGACGACTCGCTGTTTTTGTCGATCCGTCAGCACGCGGGCAATCACCTGCGGCAATTCCGCCGCCGTGGAATGAAAAACTTGGGCCCCATAGTCGTCGAGCCGCTGCTCAAACAACTCCAGCACTGCCTTCGGATCAAGAGGGCCGGCCAGGGTATACGTACGCGGCAGAGACTGCCAGCCCTGCTCGGGCGAAGAATGCCGCGCAGCTTCCACGTCGGAGTTTGCCCGCCGGATGCGCGCCAGAATCGCCGCCCTTGCCTCTCCAGCGTCGTTCATCATGGTTGGCTCCGTTTGCGCCCGGAGTTATTGTCCGTCTGCGCATCGCGCTGTTTCCACCAGTCGCGGAAGGATTCCGCCGGCACCGGTTTCAAGTCCCGTACCTGCGTCCAGCCATGCAGAAAACCCGGCAGCCGTTCGATAATTTTTCCGTGGCGCACAAACGGCCATTGCCCCATGCGGGCCAGCCGTTGCGCCGCTTCCAGCCGACTCCGGCTTTGAAAAATTCTGGCAATCGCCTGCATCGCCATATTTTCCGGATTCAATTTCGACAGACCCTTTTGTTGCTTGCGGACAATGCGTCCGCGCAGGTGGATCAGCACCTCCGGGATATTGATCTTCACCGGGCAAACTTCATAGCACGCTCCGCACAAGGAGGAAGCGTAGGGCAGCGACTGCGCATGCTCCATGTGCTGCAGCTGCGGCGTCAAAATCGCGCCGATCGGCCCGGCATACACGGAGCCGTAAGCGTGGCCGCCGGTCTGCCGGTAAACCGGGCATGCGTTCATGCAGGCCGCACAGCGAATGCAATGCAATGTCTGCCGCGCTTCCGCATCCTCAAGAATTTCTGTCCGCGCATTGTCCAGCAGCACCACATGGAACCGCTTCGGTCCGTCGCCAGGATGGACCCCGGTCCAGATCGAGTTATAAGGATTCATCCGCTCGCCGGTTGCCGAACGTGGCAGCAGTTGCAGAAACACTTCCAGGTCCTGAAAGCGGGGAATCACTTTATCGATTCCGGCAACGGCAATCAGCGTTTCCGGCAGCGTCAGGCACATGCGGCCATTGCCTTCCGACTCCACAATGCAGACTCCGCCGGTTTCAGCGATCAAAAAATTCGCTCCGCTCACGCCAACCGGAACGCGTAAAAATTTCTCCCGCAGAAACATGCGTGCCGCGTCGGCCAGATCCTGCGGCTTGTCCCCCAGGTCCGGCAGGTTCATCTCCCGCGCGAAAATCTCCCGCACCTGCTGGCGATTCTTATGCAACGCGGGCACCACGATGTGCGAAGGGCTGTCGTGTCCCAACTGGATGATCAACTCCGCCAGGTCCGTCTCGTATGCATGGATTCCAGCGGCTTCCAATGCATCGTTGAGACGAATCTCCTCCGATGTCATCGTCTTGATTTTGATGACTTCATCCGCGCGTTCCTCCTGGACAAGAGAGACAACGATCTGCGCTGCCTCAGCCGCATCGCGCGCCCAATGGATCTGTCCGCCGGCGTTCCGGCAATTGCGCTCGAACTGCTCCAGGTAGAAATCGAGATGTTGCAGGGTGTGTTCGCGAATCGCCCGGCCTGCTTCCCGCAACTCCTGCCAGTCCCTCTGCTCCGCCACCACGCGCGCACGTTTTTCTTGGATGACACCAGTAGCATGGCGAACGTTTTTGCGCAGCTGTGCGTCTTGCAGCAGTCGCACCGCCGCAGCGGGAAACTCTGGCGCAACTTCCGGGCGCAGACCAATCTGCACCATGCCAGCCTTCTCCTGCGCGGCCGTCATCGGATATCGCCCATTTCTTCGCAGGCCAGAATCTCGGCCAGATGGACGGTACGAACCGAGGTGCGCTGGCGATGCAGTGCGCCCCAGATATGCATCAAGCAGGAGTTGTCGCAGGCCGTGCAGACTTCCGCCTTGGTATTCAACACAGCGCAAACTTTTTCCGACAACATCGCGCTCGATACTTCCGCGTTTTTCACGGCAAAAGTTCCGCCGAAGCCGCAGCATTGTTCGACGTTCTCCATCTCCACCAGGTCGATGCCTCGCACCTTCCGCAACAGCCGCAACGGAGCATCGCCAAGGTGCAGATTCCTAAGCCCATGGCAACTGGCGTGGTAAGTCACGCGATGGGGATAATACGCGCCCACATCCTCGACCTGAAATCGCTTCACCAGCAACTCGGAAAATTCAAATACGCGCGGCAACAATCGAGCCACGGCTTCGATCAGCGTCGCCTCTCCCGAATCGGCTGCAATCTTAGGGTAGTGGTCGCGAATCATGGCGACGCAGGAGGAAGAGGGAACGCAAACAAGCTCCGAATCCTGAAAAATCTCCACAAACCGCCGCACCAGCGGGACAGTCTCACGCTGATAGCCGGTGTTGTAATGCATCTGCCCGCAACAGGTCTGCTCCAGCGGAAATTCCACCGTATGTCCCAGCCGTTCCAGAACGCGGACCACAGCCATTCCGGTCTCCGGAAACAGCATGTCGTTATAGCAGGCAATGAAAAGCGAGATACGCAGAACGGACTCCTATGAATTCCGAATGGACCGAAAGCGAATGTCCATTAGCTTACTTCAATAGACAATCCATTCCCAAACATGATGTCGAGGAAACTGCGGGCGCCCAATCCTTTGCCAACCATCCCTGGGGGAGCGATTGATGCTCGCCGGGAGGTGGCGAAAGGGTGGAGCATATACGCAGAAGCAGAATTGAGCCGGCATAAACTGGGCTAACCCAATAGAAATGAACAAAATATAATTTTTGTATAACCTGGCGCACAGAAAAACGACGTATTTCTCTTCAAAAAACGCAAAATTGAAAATCGTATCCTGCATAGAATCAATGCATTGCAATTGAGCGCAATAAAAATAAACACTTGTATTGCAGGCCATTGCCGGTTACATCCAATCGTCTGGGGAAAGAGCCCATTTTCCCAGCCCTGAATCGCCTGGAAAAAACGCCACAAATTAGCCTTTATTTGCGCTTTCGCAACTCTCTCGATTCAAGCCACATAGCCGAGGTTTCGCACCCACGCCGCAATTCCCATTTTCTAGAAATACCCAAATCCAGCACAAAAACGTTTTTTCTCCATAAACTCAATCAATTTCCCCGCTCCGCGGCGTAATTTGTTGCTGAGAACGAAATGGCATAGATGCATCCGGATCCCAACACCGCTGCCCCAGCCAGTATTTCCCACGCCAGCCCATAACTGCCGGTGCTACCGAAAATTTTCCCGGCAATCCAAGGTGCAATCCATTGGCCAATGGAATATCCCATGATGATCAATGCCAGCAGTTTTCCCAACGCTGCAGTCCCAAAGCATTCCGCAGTCACCAGCGGAATCAACATGTAGTCTGCGCCCATGGAGAAACCGAAAATCACTGCGAAAGCAAGGGCTGCCAGAGGTTGGTGGGCGATACATAGCAACGGTATAGCTATACCGAGCAATAGATAAAACAACGCCATTGTGTTCTTCTTTTGGAACCGATCGGCGAAATATCCCACCAGAACTCTGCCGCTCAGGCTGGAGAGCAGCAAAATCGATAAGAAATGAGCAGCAGTCGTGGTCGAATACCCCTGATCTTTCAATGCCAGAATAAAATGTTGAATCACCGCATTGATTGCGCCGAGAACCAGCGTAGCCCCCGCCAATATAAGCCAGAAATTCGCAGTTCGAACCGCTGCGGAGGTTCCGATGAATGCAGGTTCATCGGCATCGACACTTATGCCAGAAGATGGCGGCATTCCATCCGGCAGCAGGCCCAGATCGGCGGGCATAGAACGTGTAACCCAGATGCCGATCGGAAAAAGCACGATCATAATCGTCGATCCGATGAATTCCAATGCGGAACGCCATCCAAAATTTCGAATCAAAAGATTTGCCAGCGGAGGAGCAACGACTCCGCCCAGCCCTAGTCCGAGATATGCATAACCCATCGCTCGGCCACGCTGAATGCGAAACCATTGCGAAATGAGTACCTGATTGGCAATGGGGCCGGCTAGTGTGTACCCCAGCACCTCCATGATGCAAAGCGATTCGTATTGCCACAGCCTGGTCATCTGTCCCATCAGCACCAGAGGCAAGCCGACGAACCCCAATCCAAACAGGATTACCCAGCGGGCGCCAATGCGATCGATTAATGCGCCAGCCAGCAAACCAAATGGCAGGCCAACCACGAGCGTGCCAACCAGAAATCCCTGCGTAATCTGAGCACGAGTAAAGCCAAGAGCAGCTACGAATGCCGGATAAAACACTGGAAAACCATAATAGATAATTCCAGTGGTGAAAAAAAGATTGAGAAACGCCGCAGCAACAATCCACCAGCCATAGAAAATGCGGGGTTGATCGGAATCGAGATTTGTTCGGCTGGGCGTCATCTTTATAAGCTGAATATCTCGGTTCAATTTGGAAGTTGCGATGCAGGCGGCTTCAATCCAATGAAACTTTTCCTGAGTATATAGAAATATTTGCCAGTAAGATTAGCTTGAAGTACGAAGTAGATATCACAAGGGTCAAGTCGCAATGAAGGTTTCCTACCACTGCAAGTTCTTTCTTATAGTGTTTGTCTGCGCCCTTGCCGTGACCTCATCGGCACTCGCAGACAATGGACTCACCGTAAAAACCGATCGCGGCAAAGTGGCCGGGAAATTAGCCTCCAACGGGCAGGTACGCGCGTTTTTTGGTATTCCTTATGCTGCGCCGCCGGTTGGACCATTGCGCTGGAAGCCTCCGCAACCGATTGCGAAATGGCATAACGTTCGTTCTGCCACCACGTTCGGTGCGCATTGCATGCAGCCGACTCTCTTTGTCGACATGATTTTCCACGATCCCGGGCAGAGCGAGGATTGCCTCACCTTAAACGTCTGGACGCCGGCAAAAAAGAAGAATGCCGGACTACCGGTCATGGTCTGGATTTACGGCGGCGGATTTGTTACTGGCGGAACTTCGGAGCCACGACAGGATGGCGAATACCTTGCCCGTAAGGGCGTAATAGTTGTCTCGATGAATTATCGACTGGGAGTTTTTGGATTCTTCGCGCTGCCAGCGCTGGCACAGGAGTCGCCCAGGCATGCTGCCGGGAACTATGGACTAATGGACCAGACTGCTGCGCTCCGATGGGTTCGAAGCAATATTCGAGCATTCGGCGGAGATCCTACCGAGGTAACTATATTCGGTGAATCTGCAGGTTCCATATCCGTCAGTGCGCAAATGGCTTCGCCGCTTTCGCAAGGATTGTTTGTCCGCGCGATCGGCGAAAGCGGAGGAGCCTTTGGGCCAGGGGATTTCGCGGCTCCATCGCTGCAACGCAGCGAAGAACGAGGAAAGGCTTTTGTTCAAGCAGCGTTTGGGAGCAGCGATATCTCATCGCTGCGAGCAATTAGCGCAGCTGAGCTATTAAAGGCCGCAACGGTAAGCCCTCATGGAGGAGATTCCATTTTTATTCCAAATATTGATGGAATATTTCTGCCAGAGAGCATGTCTGCTATCTATGCGCAGGGGAAACAAGTACACGTTCCTCTTCTGGCAGGTTGGAACAAGGATGAGGGAGCATTCGAGTTCGCGGCTATGCCGAATCCTCCCACTCTCGATAGTCTGCAAGCTATCGCGACCAAGCGATTTGGTTCACAGAGCCAAGAATTTCTGCATGTATACGCGGCAAAAAACGATGCGGAGGTTGCTCGAGTCCTTGAGGATTTTGCGGGCGATACTTTTATTGCTTATTCCACCTGGGCATGGCTGGAGGCGCAAGTGAAGACCGGCGATGCCGCGGTATTTCGGTATCACTTTGACCTGGGTTCACCCGGAGATCCAGTTCATCCCGCTAGTTTGGGAGCGTTCCACTCCGACGATATCAACTATGTGTTCGGAACATTGGATTCGCGTCCAGGCGCCAAGTGGAGACCGGAAGACTACAAACTTTCCGAACAGATGCAGACTTATTGGACAAATTTTGCAAGGACAGGCAATCCGAATGGATCCGGTATCCCAGACTGGCCTGCTTACAATGCAGTTGGAAATTGGCAGGTGATGCACCTAGGCACCGATGTAGAGGCCAGACCCGATCAACACCGCGATCGGTACCTATTCCTCCAACACGCATGGAAACAGTGAAAGCATCGGCATTTATTATTTGTTTACCTTTTGCTGGTTCATCTAAGACCTCGAGATGAAATTGCCAAATCTAAAAAATTTATGCCTCAATGATCGAGAGATGGCATGGCGGCAAGTAATAATGGTCGCTTTTCTGATTGCGCTCTCGATTTTTCCAATGAGTCTCCCGTTCCGGTTGTACGGCCAAAATGCAACGGCTGCTCACTTTGGATTGGCGCCTGTTCCTCCTATGGGATGGGCGAGTTGGAATCACTATTTTTGTGATTACAATGAGCAGACAATTCGTAAGCAGGCAGACGCGCTGGTATCCACGGGAATGCGGGAATTGGGATACGAATATGTTGTTATTCAGGAATGTATTGCTCCAGGGCGCGACAATTTCGGCAATCTGATTGTAGATTCCAATCGTTTTCCCCACGGCCTGAAGGCACTGGTGGACTATATTCATGCGCGTGGCCTGAAGGCAGGTATTTACACCGATGTGGGCCCATATACCTGTTATCCAAAGCCACGCTACCAGGGTAGTTTCAATCACGAAGAGAAGGATGCAGATACCTTTGCATCCTGGGGCATGGACCTGATTGAAATGGACTATTGCAATAAGCCTGCCGGACAAAGTGGTCGTGCGATCTATCAACGCATGGGGGATGCCATTCACAAAACTGGGCGACCTATGGTCTTTTACATTTGTTCCTGGGGAGAGGAACGGCCATGGGAATGGGCGCAGGGAATAGCGCAACTCTGGCGTACAGGATCTGATATTAGTCTGGTTAAAAATCGTGTGGAGTGGAGCCATGTAGTGCAAAACTTTGAATCCAATGCGCGACATGCTGTTTTTAGCGCGCCAGATAGTTGGAATGATCCTGACATGTTGGAAGTTGGAACTCCGGGCTTGACCGCACTGGAAGGAAGAACTCATTTTTCCATGTGGGCGATCTCGGCGGCTCCTTTACTGGCGGGTGCAGATTTGACCCACATGGATGCAAACACGCGCGCGACCCTGACGAATAAAGAAGTCATCGCAGTAGATCAAGACCCCCTGGGAGCCGGTCCGGAAAAGATCAGTGGTCACTCCGGTGGAGTGGAGGTATGGGCGAAACCTCTGGAGAGCCGGACGAGCGGCTTACAGGCCGTGCTGCTCCTCAATCAGACTTCATCGACTCAGCATGTTTCTATTCGATGGAGCGATCTAGGTCTGGCGTCGAAGGTTCGAGTGCGCGACATCTGGACGCATATAGATCTCGGCCAGTTTTTTAATCAATATTCAGCAGAAGTTCCGGCTCATGGATCACAGTTATTAAAAGTCTCGGGGCTGTTAAATTGGAAGAACGGAGCCGTCTTCGAAGCTGAATGGCCGGGAAATGTTCGACAAGGTGGAACGAGGCTTCTAGTCTGTAGTAATTGCTCGCAAGGATTTGGTGTAAGTATTGGTGCGATCAATGGACAAACCAGCGGATCGCTTAGTTTTAAAAATGTCAGTGTTGACAAGACTGGTCATTACAAGATCGAGCTCACATGTGTTCGGAATGGATCTGGAAATAGGACTATCCTGGTCCGGTTGAACCATGCACCACCTCTTTCGGTCACAGCACCGACGCGTGAACGGAACTGGACTACAATTCCGGTAATTCTTCAGGATGGTGTGAATACTATCACGGTAAGCTATGCCGGAAAGGGAACATTCAATATTGACAAGATGCGGCTAATTCGCTGAAGCGCTATTATCATCCTGCGAATAGCGAACGTTCATGAGGCTTACATCGGGGGTATGCACCAAAAAACAACCGCTTTGCCTTGCCATCGGAACGATATCTCCGCCTATTTGGGAAATTTTAAGATAAAGCCTCCGCTCGTCGAAAGGCTTAACCGTTTTCTTGCCCCGTTCATTCTGCATCGTTCCGATTGGCGATAAAGAGTGACAAGGCCGCCAGTTCATTCGGGTCCGTGGTGACGATCGCGAACGTATCGACCGCACGCGCAACAAATCGACATCGCCCAGGTTACCGCCATCCGGGGCTGGGGCTCCCCCTTTTTTCACCTACTCATTTGGTGCGTGTACCTACTACTACAAGTCCGATTCCTCCAATTAGTGCAATTGCGCTCAGAACAGGTGGAATGGGCACAGTTTTTGTTTGTCTATGGCTAATCTGGATAGGTCCCATATTTACGTCTTTCTTCTCATGTGTAAATGAAAAGCCGCCCAACGCAAAGCCTATAACGCCAACGATGATAAGAACTATTCCAACACCTGTAATAGGTTTCATTTTGTCTCGTACCTTTCTGTATTGTCTGTATCGATTATGTGGTGCATATACGGCTACGGTTTCCCACTTTTATCTTAGCGATTTACGCCTTAGTAGAATTGTGCTAGGTTGCCTGATAGGTACCGCTTCGAACGTGTAGTCTTCCGATTCGCAACAGTAGTTTGCCTCGTTGCGCTGCTTTATCTGTTGGATTGGGCTGGCCTGCGGATTCGCATCGCCCACGGGACAGCATATCGGACGGTACGGATTAACCAGTTCTTGGCTACACCCTTAAAAGGCAACAAGGCTGAGTACGACATGACGGGAACGTTTCAAGAAACGAGCAGCCGATCTGTCTTTCCCCAAAAGGGTGATCTTTCGTGCTGGTGGTTGAGACGGCACACGTCGCATTGGGAGTAGAGCTGATCTGTTACTTAATATATCGACTCTTATAGCGGCGCCCTCTTGGTTCAAGCTGTCAGAATCGTTCCGCGACGCCTTGTATTAGCTCGAGTCCTTTTTACGGAAGGTTAGCCCTGCTCTGAACTTTGATTCGGCTAATCCCGATACTTTCATGGTTGATTCCCTTATTATGGCATCTCATGACACAACTTGAAAGGCTAAATTGTTTATTCTTAAGGGGATGTTGCGGGATGCATCCATTGATCTCCTTGACCAACAAAGAGATAACAAGTTCTGGTGGGCGAGGCGGGAATCGAACCCACAACCCCCGGCTTAGAAGGCCGGTGCTCTATCCAATTGAGCTACTCGCCCACAGAATCAACAACTTACGAGGATTTTCTCCGAATTTGATTACCGGCTTGGAGAAAAATTGAAACCTCGTTTTGAGCAGTTTATCCGTGAACGGCAATACCTCACAAACGTCACCCCCTCAACAATCGAATGGTACCGGCGCTGTCTGAAATGGCTGCCTTCGGAATGTCCCACACAAGATGACCTCAAAGCTATCGTGGTGCGAATGCGTGAGAGGCGCTTGAAAGAGACGGGCGTGAACACGGTTCTCCGCTGTGTCAACGCATACCTGCACTGGTGCAGCGGTTCCGAGCGAAAATGCGGTGCGGGCTGCAATCACCCGCGAATCCAACGACTGAAAGAGCCTCATCTAGTGCTGCCCACCTTCACAGATGTCCAGGTGAAGCGGCTCATTACGTGGAAGCCAAAAGGGAAATATCAACGCCGGTTGCACCTCATCATTCTGCTCTTGCTCGATACCGGGTGCCGGATTTCAGAAGCACTCGCGTTGCGCATCGCAGATGTCAACTTCGATGATTTGCTTATCACACTCGACGGCAAGGGACGCAAACAGCGGGTTGTGCCTTTCAGCTTTGAGCTGAGGAAGGCGCTATTCCGTTATATCGGCGAATCTCGAAAGCCGGACTCATTGGTGTTTGCCAGCCGGACGGAAACGCTTGTCAATCGACGGAATGTCTTGCGAGACGTGAAACTGCTATGCCTCAAACTCGGATTTGCCCCGCCCGGTCGAACGCTGCATGCGTTCCGGCATACATTCGCCGTGAACTATTTAAGACGTGGAGGCAGCGTGTTCCATCTTCAAAAGGTGCTTGGGCATTCCACGTTGGAAATGACAAGGCGATATGCCAACCTTGTGACGGTGGACCTTCAGGCGGTGCATGAGCGGGTGAGTTTGCTTTCAAAATAGCTCGCGGCTCGCTCATTATTTTACGTGTTTCATAAGACCTTCACGCACTTCCAACAACGTCTGATGGCCGTCCACGAGCAGCGATTCAAGATGAGCAGTTCCCGCTTTGGCTTGCTGAAAATCTAAGGGCTGCGAAAGAAGCGTTAGATCAGTATCGATCTCTCGCAATTTTCGTTCCAACTTCCATAAGGGCTCAACCCCTTCAGGCCACAATTCAAGTACAGCCGCGTTGATGGTATGCCAGTCATCTGATTTGAGCGGGCATTGCTCTTTTGCTGCCTGGAAAGATTCCGTGTTCACGTAGTGCTTTAGAAGCAGGAAGTTGTCATTCAAGTCTTCCAATCGCGCCATCATGCGCATAAATTCTCGTCCGCGCTCTGCTGTCTTTTCCCGTTGTAATTCCGCGAGGGTTTCCCGAGCAATGGATGCTTGCGCATTTGTGTCATTCGATTGCGAGCGCAAAATGTCCATAGTTTTTCTGTTGTACAGCACGAGAACAATTACAACGATGAGATTGAGAAAGGCAACAATCGCGCTGACGACCGTGCCTATCGCGGACCACTGCTCGGCTGTGTGCATGGGCCATCGTAACAAACGTCTGATGGTCCCTAACGCAAAACCCGCTTCAAAACCATTCGAGCAAGCTGCACGCTGTCTGCCACAGTGCACAAGAGCTTTCTCCGCGCCACAAATCCGCACATCACGAAAAATAAAAGAACTAACTTACCCCTCAAAAGACGGGTAGCGGATTCCGGCACGGTAATCTACTTTTGGACCTAGAGAAGAAAAGAAACAATACCTCCACCAATCGCGGGGTAGCCGACTTCTTGGCGCTACTCTGGTTATGGAGTAGAGCAGAGCAAAGGAATTTTCTAATAATTATTCCAAACGTAAACGAACAGCAAAAACGCGCGTGAGATGCTAAAAGTGAAAGCTCATAAAATAAAGTGCCCCGCTATGACCCGGTACGGGACTTGTTAACGGTACTCTAACCGTGGATGTTGGCCGTTAGTCGTTGAAGCAACGCATAGCTGGCGAGTCTTGAAAAAATAAAAGAACTAGCTCCACCACGCTAAGTGGCGTGTAGCTTGATAGCGAGGTAGTGAGTTGTAAATTAGCACAATTAATAAGGGCCGGAACCGGGATTTTACAAAAAACAATGTTACGTTGGAATCAGCTACAATGCCCCGGCGCAAACGTTTCACCCGCATTAAGATTGGCCGCCGCACACAGTACTCTGAACTTGGACATAGAGAAAAAAAATAGTTCCGACCAAACTACGCAATCAGCAAAAAGTCGTGGGAATATGGAATGGAAGAGATGAGGTGAAGCCATGCAGACTTTCATAGAGCAAGCCGCTGATGTGTGTGCGAGTGCCGATGTTTCCGCAATCCTTCTGTTGTCCGCGGACGGCCAAGATATCGAGTTGTGGCATTTACGCCCACAAGGTGCCAGGACATCACCGGAAGAGTTTGCCATGCGACAGTTGCGCATTGTTGGCGCGGTTGGCCTCCACGGTATGACGCCCCGCTTCACGTTCAAGGAAAGTTTGCCGCTATTCACTTTCAGGGCTTTTGGCAAGGCTTTCGCAGATTATGTCCGATCTCTACTTGGAGAAACTTGTGCAGAGCAGCTAGAAATTTCGGAGCTAGAGCGCATGTACTCTATGCCCGACCCACGCACGATGAATTAGTACGCGCCTTTTCGACACTTCGACACTTCGCACGTTCGACAAATCGAAACACAATTTTGCTAGCCGGAGAAGTAGCTCCGGCCCGTGCACGATTAGCGGCACCAGTACGGTTGCTGGAGACGTGCGGAAGTGGCTGTTAACGCGGCTTTGCCGCCTGGACTAATTGCCGTGCAGGGAAAAAGCCCTGTGCAACCACGACGGCTCCCGGTGTACTCCGGTTGCGATGCGTGCCGCTGGCGATGATTTTCTACTCATCCTGGCATAGCAGTTAGAGGAAATTACAATGAACATTTTTGAATTGAAACAGGAACACAAAGCCGCGCTTGATCGTGCAGAAGCCGCGCTTCCCCTGGACGGACGTGAAATGACCACCGCTGAAAATGAGCAATATGACATCAGCATGAAGCGTGCAAAGGCCCTTGAAAGCCAGATTAAAGTGCGTGAAGGCTCAAGCACCATTCACGCAATGTTCCCCAACGGAAGGCCGGGTCTTGGTCAGCCTGGAGAAGCGTTGGCACAGCCCTTCGCACCGCCTTTGCGGTTGGCGGAGACCCGTGACCCCGGCTACAGCCGCGCACTCCAGGCGTTTGTCACCAGCGGTGGCAAAGCGCACGGTGAGGAACTGACGGCGGGAGCTGATGGTGTTGGCGGGTTCCACATTCCCGGCTCTGAGATGTACACACGGCAGCGTTCCGCCAACGGCTCATTCGCTCGGATGAGCGCGGCCATGTATGAAGGCAGTGAGGGCAGCTCGGATGCAGCGGGCGGATACGCAATCAGTATTCCGACTATTGAGCAGATTGTCCCGCTGGCACTCCCGGACCTTGGGATTTTTGATGCCTCAATGGTGATTCCCACCGCAACAGATATCAAAATTCCACAGCATGTAAGTTTTGGAACGTCCGCAATCAAGGCCGAATCCACCGGCACGGTTGCAACGTTTGGCGGAACGGACCCCACGCTGGGGCAGACGTTGCTTTCCGCGTACATGGTGGGAGGACTCCGTTGGTGCAGTTGGGAATTGCTCCAGGATGTCCAGGCGTGGCAGCAGTTCGTTGTAGATGACTTGCTCAAGGGACAGCGCATCCTTGAGGACAGTCTGCTTGCAACGGGCAGCGGCACCAATCAGCCTCTTGGCATCTTTGGCAACACTGGTACCGGGACCGGCTCGCCTTATGAGTTGGTGGGCACGTCCGCTGATGGAGCATTGCTGTTGAATTCCCTGTTTGACGTGACCAGCACCCTAAAGGCGGCATACCAGCCAAACGCGTCTTGGATCATGTCGCGTTCAACTGGCCTTGCTATCCGCCGTGCACAGATGCAAGCGAACTTGTTTGCACCCGTCGCCACCGTGGATGCTGATGGGACGGAGCGCATCCTAGGGCGTCCCGTGTTCTATGACCAGAATGCACCGGCATTGCCAACTGCAACCTCAGCGGGCGTGCCTTCCATTCTGTTCGGGGACCTGAAACAGGGTTACATCATCGGCGTCCGTGGTGGAGCTGGTATCAACGTCAAGATTCTTGACCAGCCGCAAGCGGCTCAAGGACTCTTGGGAATTCTGGCATATCGCCGTTTGGATGCCCGTGTTCGTCGTAGTGAGGCGATCCAAAGCATTACCGTCTCGCACTCGTAACAACCACCGGGCTTGCGGGGAGCAGGCCCGGACCCTTTAAGTTTGGCGCAGTTCAAACAGCCCGGCTATTTCGGGTTCCCGTGTCGCGCCGCCCTTAGCTGAGGGTTTCAAACACGGGGAGTTAAATAGAGCGGCCTCCGGCGTGCCGCTTCATGAAAACCGCCGGAGAATGGGTGCCGTCCGCTTTGCTGTTAAGGGCGGGCGGCCTCAATCCTTTTTAGGTGCTGTATGCCAAGATTTATTGATTTAACCGGCAAAGTTTTTGGAAGGCTCACCGTTGTGGGACGTGGTGGTCACGTTCACGTACAAAACCGCGCCGCATGGTCACCTACCTATTGGGTGTGTCGTTGCGAGTGCGGAAACTACACGCAGATTAACGGGGGCGCATTGAAGAAAGGTGACTCACGCTCATGCGGCTGCCTTCTGTCTGAGACTAGCGCGGCAATTCACACCACGCACGGTGCAGCTCGGAACGGACGAAGGACCGGCGCATAATGCGTCCTACCTAGCTGCCAAGCGCCGCTGCACAGACCCGCACACCATTCATTACAAAAATTATGGCGGGCGCGATATCGAGTTTCGTTTCGAGTCCTTCGAGCAATTCTTCGCAGAGGTCGGACACAGACCGCACGGTATGTCAATTGATCGGATAGACAACGACGGGCATTATGCCCCCGGAAATATTAAGTGGTCAACGCGCCACGAACAGAATATGAACCAACGCCCAAGGGGCAGATAAAACAGCATAACCCGTGAGCACTTCGGATCATTAGCTAAGTGCAATTTAGATTCAAAAGGGGTACCAGCATGGCCGCACCAGTCTGGAAGCTTTAGCGTAGATTTGGAGACCAAGACGGCAGCATTTCAAACAGGCATGGCGGACGCGGCTAAGACTGCCCGCAAAAGCTTCAAGGACATTGAACACGGCGCAGCCGGGATGAGCGAGTCAACCCGCATGAGCATGACGGATGCCCGTGAAGGCGTGATGTTGTTGGGAGAGCAGTTTGGCGTCCGGCTGCCCCGCGCTCTTACTACGTTCATTGCAGAGCTAGGACCCGTGGCCGGTGCCATCGAAGCGGCCTTTCCCTTTATCGCGGTGGCGGCGCTTGCTGGCATTCTTATAGAACACTTAACGAAGCTGCACGAAGCCGGGTTGAAGTTGACGGAAGACCAAATGAAGTTCGGCACCGCCGCGCAAAACGCTTTCAATGACCTGGACAAGAAGCTGCTACAGGCCGGGATAACTGCGGATGACCTCAGCAACAACCATTTAGACGCCGTACACAAGAAGTTACAGCTTATCGACATGCAAAGCATGGAGGAGCTGAACCGTACTTTTGGCATTCTTCAGAAGACAGCGGACGCCGTATTTAAGAACCTGGAAAGCCATTGGTACACGCTGGGCAGCGGCAGCGAAGGCGCTAAGAATGCACTTGACCAATTTCAGGTGCAGTATGCATCGATGTTAGCGCATGGCAAAAACAAAGATGCATCGGACCTGCTTGGTGGAACGCTCAACAGCGCCAAAGAGTCTCTTGCCAAGATGGAAGCTGCGCAAGACGCTAGTGAAAAGATGCTTGCTAATACCAACATCATCCAGAAGTTAAACCCCATGATGCTGGGCCTCAAAGAGCAAGAAATAGCACGCAAGGACGCGCTAGCTTCCCAAAGGCAGCTTGTCCAGTCCCTTGAAGACCAAGTTACTGTACAGGGCAAAGTAAACAATGTCTCCACCCAGGAAAAGAAAAATGTTGTCCATGCAGACCACAATGAACAAGCGGCAAAGCGTGCAGCCGCTGCCAAAGAGGGTATATCAACCCGGCAAGCCATTGCAGAGCAACAGTTAGCCGCGGAGAAGTCTGAAGCGGACGCGTCCCTCACAATTCACCACGCCTCAGTAGAGGCCCGGCTAGCCGTTGACCTAGAGTTTGCAGGGAAAGACCACGCACTTAAAGAGGCCGCCAACCAACAAGAGATTGCCGCGTTAAACAAGTCCGGCAAAGAATACAACACACAGTTGAAGGCCCTCCAGGA
Source organism: Acidobacteriaceae bacterium (assembly GCA_965276585.1). Classification (GTDB taxonomy): domain Bacteria; phylum Acidobacteriota; class Terriglobia; order Terriglobales; family Acidobacteriaceae; genus JAKAAZ01. The sequence goes on from CBDIAZ010000001.1 coordinate 771,925, forward strand.
CAACGCGCTCAAGATCACCGCAGACTATAACGCCAAGGTGGTAGAGCTGAAGAGCAGAGCGTCCGTTTCAGAGTACAACCGCGACATACAGGTAATGGAGCAGGGTGAGTCAGACAAGATTGGTGCCGTTAAGGAAGGCACCGCCGCGCGGCTTGCTGTCATTGACGCTGCCCTTAAAGAAGAGGAAAGCAAGAACCTTCAGGCCACGCAGCACTTCGTAGAACTGACAAAGCAGCGTGCGCAAGAGGTGTTGAAAGAAGCGGACTTGGAAGCCAAGGCCAAAGCGGAAGCCGCGTCCGTACAGGCGAAGGCAGACGCAGCGGCGGCCTCAGAGAAGGCACGGCACACAAACACAACGGCTGCAATCAAGAGTGGTGGTGGCAACGACAACATAAAGCAGCTTGCTTTGGAGAAAATGCAACAGCAGGAGTCTTACAACGATAAGAAGGCAGCACTGCAAAAGGAATTGGAACTGTACAAGCAGGCCGGGGAAGCCCGCAAGAATCAGGCGCAAGACGTACAGAACCAACTTATCCAATTGGAGCAGACTAACGCGGACAAGATGGTGGAGTTGGGCCAGCGTGAGTCTATGGCCAACCGGCAGACATACGTCAGCATGGCGCAAACGGCTAGCAGCTCACTTATGCAGGTTGCGCTGGGGCATCAGAGCCTAGCCGCTACCGTGCAGAAATTCGCACAGGAAGGATTGGAGCACGTGTTAGCTGCCATCTTTGAAGAGATGGTTGGGCAGAAGTCATTGCAGATGGCCCGTGCAGAATCGGCGGCGGCGGGTGCTTACACATCCTTGTCTAGCGTTCCCCTCGTTGGCCCGGTGCTTGCCGGAGTTGCGGCGGCCACCGTGTTTGCCGGTGCTATGGCATTTGAGAGCGGCGGTATTGTGCCGGGCGTAGGCAAAGGCGACGTGGTACCGGCAATGCTGACACCCGGTGAAGGCATCGTCCCCGGCAGTGTTATGGATGGGCTTCGCAATATGGCACGTAATGGTGGCATGAATGGCAGCGGCACAACCAACCACTACCACAGCAACCCGACGTATCACCTCAGTGTGCTGGACGGTGATGGAATGAAAACCGTGCTGGAGAAGAATGAGGACGTGGTACACAGCCACATCACGAACAGCCTTAGAAAAATGAACAAATAAAAGTGGTGCATCCACGGAAAGCAAAGGAAATTTTATGAGAACACAGAACTGGTACTTTGTTGGATGCAAGCCAGAGGCAAATGCCAAGTGTGAGCAGTGTGGCGCAGATGCCAAAATAGTCCACAGCCTAGAACAGCAAATATCACGCACACACGTTTGCTTGGAGTGTGCGGAATCTCTAGTGCGTGACATGGACAAAGGATTTCCGTCGTGGGCAGAGGGAAAGTCGAAACACGGAGGCTTAGGCCATCAAGGTTGGACAAGCCGATGGCATTGGGAAGACTTTAACGGTCCGTGGGAATCCATAGATGTGGGTGTGCGCCGTGGATAGTCTCTTAGAGATGCGTGCAGATGCGCGGAAGATGCGCAAGAGTGGCTTTGACGTTAATACCATGCGTTTGCTTTTGGGAAATAAAAACGCCGGAAAATGGCGGCTCCAATCGGACATCTGGCGGGCAGAGTTGGACGCCATTCTCCAAGAGAAAATAGAGACGGATGAACCTGGAGAAGATTGGCGGGGTTGGTTTGATTCCAAAACCGACATCCTGAATGCGCCTCCGGTTAGCCATATGATTCAAAGCATTATTTTGCTCAACCGCTATAACGGTGTTGTCTCACTGCCCGGAGCACGAAAAACTATTTTGTGTTGGAATGTGGTGCGCGCGTGCTTGACTGGAAAGCCGTTGCTTGAACGCTTTGCCGTTGCGAATCCGCCTGAACGTGTCATCTTCTTGGCCGCTGAATCCGCACGCAACGAGATAAAGCAACGGTTAACGGACATGGAGCTGACACCATTTTTGGAGTCCGGCAAGCTGCTAATCCGCTCCGCTTTCATGGACACACCATTTCACGCGGACAGAATACCGGATCACTTGGCGAAGAATGCGTTAATCATCTTTGATACGTTTGTCCGTTTCTTTGACGGTGGAGATGAACAGAGCGCATTAGAAGCCAGAAAATTCACAGAGCAGATGCGGAGACTAGTGAATTTGGGAGCCACTGTGCTGGTGATGTTCCACGCGCCCAAAGGTGCAACAGCCGAGACACTAGACTTGCAAGCAATTCGAGGCAGCGGTGAGTTAGGCGCTGGATTGGTTCATGCTTTTTCGTTGAGTATGCAAGGACCAACGTGGCACGATAACACGCTCATGCGCCAAGTCAAGAATCGTGAACACCAGTGTGAACCTCACACCTTTGAATTTACGTGTGACGTGGACACTGCAGTGTGTACGTTTGTCGGTGAGGCTTCCGTGTTCATCGGACGCAACCGCAACAACAAAGACGCAAAGACTCAGGCTGATGACGCTGTGGCTCGGAAATTCATAGCCGATCATCCTGGACTTACAGCACGCGAGTATACCGGACAGTGCTTGGTAGAAACGGGTGTCCACCGGAGCGAAAGAACGTTTAGACGCTGGCTTGCCAAAGGATGCATTCTCAGCGAGTAGGACATGCCGGTCATGGACACAGAAACAAATACAGAAGAGGGGGGTCACACCACCTTTGGTGTGTACCCCTCTGTATGTATTACGGACAGTCATACTTCTTTATTAGGAGAGTGTCCGTGGCTGTCCGCACTCCAAGTCTTATACACGCTGTGACGTTGCCCTGTACGGAAACACCCATACGTGGACATCACTCCAGCACGGCGATGCGTTGTAGAGCCTGCTAGGCGGCAAGAAACAGGCTTGTACGTGATGGCTGCATGCGATGGTGATGCATTTTATTACAGCATATCGTGTCTGTCAAATACACTCACGATCTGTAAGGCAACGCATTGAATATCGACGCAACCATACATAATGTAAGTCGTTGATATAAAACAACATACGGGGTGGGGTAAATCTCTAAACCGGTACCTAAAAAGAGCTCCGCCATCCAAAATGTTCTATAAACAAGAATAAATCGAAAAATGGAAAATTGGCCACACTTCTGTGGCTTTTATACCACTGTCTAAAATCCCGCTAACGCGTCCCGCTATCAAATAACTTTAACAAGTCCCGTTAAAATGCACAAAACAAATATCTTGATAAATTTATAAAGGCGTGTATATTGACGCTATGGAGGAACACCAACATGAAAATGACTGAGATTCAACGCAAACTCGCAAAGATCGTAACGGACCTGGATGCAGTCTCACAGGAACTATGGGAACGTAGCATGGGAGACGACTGGAATCGTCTTGAGGCAGCTATAACAAACGTCGGCCAAGTCTGCGTGGCCCTTCTGGACGATAAGGACATTGAACGCCTTCCCGGTGTTTCAGAGTGCGTGCGGCCTTCGCTGGACGCGGTATCAGAGACGCACGCAATCTTGCACTAATTGCTTGCGTGGATTTACCCCCGGCCTGTAGTATTTCAAATAGGACGGAATCTCTTGTAAGTTGTTGATTTTAACGCTGGTGGGCGAGGCGGGAATCGAACCCACAACCCCCGGCTTAGAAGGCCGGTGCTCTATCCAATTGAGCTACTCGCCCACACTAAGGGCTTCGCTCCTATTGTAGCGTTCTCTATAGTCAACGATTCCCGCAAATATTGTTACGAATTATTCTCCCCTGTTGTCTCTGGGGTATTGTGATGGAGCGGCACACCCATTTTCTCAGCGACTGCTTCTTCCATTTTTTCCGCGACGTTTTCTGCAATTGGTGTGGCGCGGGAGCCAAATTTTTCCGTAGCGGCTTCGACAACCTTCTCTTTGGCGGAGTCGAGGATTCCTTCGAGATCAAAATTCATGACAGTTCTCCTGAGTTCGGTGTTGCGGTCCAACTCTACCGATTTTCGGTGAATGTGCGCAAGTGTAGAAGGCAGAATTGTTGAGATTTTCTTAAACACCAAACCCACTGGAGAGGACAGGCTCAATCAGAGCCAGCAAAGCAGCAGACCAAGCCTGGGCCGCGGATTCAGGAGATGGCCCATATCCCCAGACATATAGGGTAGTTGCAAATCCATCGGAATGCCTTTGGTCGATAAAGATGCGGGCAGAGCGAAGCGTCCACTCACAACGGCTGTCGGCCTGTGGAATCGATCGCGCAAGATCGTCCCATCGTTTTAGCTCCGCTTCGGAGGCCGTAAAACTAGAGAAAGCAGCTGCATCGGCGGAGAGTAGATCGATGTAGCAGGCGTGTGCATAAGCGAATTCAGGGAAATCGTCCGCATCGAAAAGGTCCGCGGCATAGGCCCAGACATCGCATTTGGCGGTAAAGATCGGAGATCCAGGCCGATTCCACCGGAGAAGTGCAGCAGACAGGCAGGGATAGCGCGCGGCGTCTGGAATTTCTTTTACGCGCACAGGTGTTTCGCGAAGATCGATATAGTAAATTGTGCTGTCCTCGCTGGCCCAGGGAATCGCGACGAAAGGATCAGCCGCGCCGCATTCGACACTCCAATCGGACTGCACCTAATTCCTCGCGCGATGCGGTTTCCGACGCGCAGCAGCTTCGATGAAGCCCATGAGGGTCGACTCCGCCCAGTAACCGTCGTCCGCGGAAGTTTTATGGCGCGGCGAAAGATAGCCGCAGTGTCCGCCATGTTGTGTTTCCACTAGCGTAATGTTCGGATTGTTGAGAATCTTGGCACATGTTTCCGGCAACAGGCGGATAAAAGGATCGTCGAGCGCGTGCAAAACCAATGTTGGCACGGCGATTCGATCGATGACACGGGCCGATGCGGCTCGCTCATAATAATCATCCGCGCCGGCAAACCCGCAATTCGGCGCGACAATGTACTCGTCATAACTGCGGATGCTGTGAATCAAACGGCAATTGGCCAGGGAGAACTGCTCCGGAAATAATTTGGCTTTGCGGCGATAACGGCCCAGCATGTTCTTCAGAAAATTCAACTCGTAAATTCGATTGCGCAGGTCATGCAAGGCATCCGCTGATGGCCTCATATCGATGACAGGTGACACGCCAACGACGGCGCGCAGCCAAGTTGGAGCACCTTCGCCATACTCCCCGACAGCCTTCAACACCAAATTGCCGCCCATGGAATAACCGACCCACGCCATTTGCTGCAGACCATGTTGCATCGCAAAAAATCGGGCCACAGCCTGTACATCGCCAGAAAGGCCAGAGTGGTAGAGAGTGGTCGAAAGCATCTCCGTACCGCCGCAATTGCGCATGTTCATGCGAATCACATTCCAACCCGCGCGCCAGGCCTTGTCGGCATTGCCCCGCATGTATTGCGATTCCGAGGAGCCTTCCAGGCCATGCACCAACAGCATCGTCATGCGCTGTCCGCGCACAGCCTCCGGCTGCCAGTTGCAGTGGCACAGCACACGGCTTGAGGTTGCTGCTTCCACTTCGACGGCCACACTTTCGGGGCGCGGCAGTTGCACATTGCGCGGCAGAAAGTTGGCTAAAAGGGTTTGCACGTCCGCGTTCCTCATGCGGCGGCGCGGAACAAAATCTGTCAGCCACAGAGAGGTGTTCAGGAGATCGCCAGGCAGGGCTGCCGGGTTGCTCGGAAGTAGCGCGTCATGGAAGCGCATCGTAGGGAGTGCCATCAACGGAAGCGCAAAATGATTTCCGGGAATTCCAGACTACAAACCTTCAGAAATCGCATCCGCTCAATCTGAGCGTAGGATATTTCTTTGGGGCGGCTAGTGGGTTTCGAACCCACGACATCCGGTGCCACAGACCGGCGTTCTGCCACTGAACTATAGCCGCCATGAATCAATAGAATTGTAGCATTGCGCAGCCAAATTTTTAGTTGCCAGGAAAGGACTCAACCGATTGCCGGCCTCTCGAATTCATCCCGCAAGCCAGCCTGAAATTCTTCCCGCCCGCGGCGGCAAGGGAAGCCGCGCATTCAGCGATGAAAATCTCGACATGCTGGCGCACGTCCTCGACGATTGGCTGCGTATCCCTGGGACATCCATTCGCTTCGGGCTGGATGCTGTTGTTGGTCTGGTTCCGGCGATCGGCGATGTGCTGGGCGGCCTTGCGTCCTGCATTCTGCTGGTCGCAGCGTGGTTTCGCGGCGTACCGTATGTCACGCTGATCCGCATGTCGATCAACATCGGCATCGAGGTGCTCGTAGGCACTGTTCCACTGCTCGGCGATGCGTTCGATGTCGCGTGGAAAGCCAACCGGCGCAACTATAAACTCCTCATCCGTCATGTGGAACAGCCACGCAGACACACGTGGAAAGATTGGGCATTTCTTTTGCTGTTGGGCACGGCTATTCTCATAGTGTTCGCATTGCCGCTGATTGCCCTCGGCTGGTTTCTGGCAGAGTGGTTGCCGCATCATGTATGACGACGATTCTGGCGGCCCGCGTGATAGCCGAAGCGCGAATATCGTGCGATACAATTTACAGAAGTCGGGGCGTAGCGCAGTCTGGTAGCGCATCTGCTTTGGGAGCAGAGGGTCGGGGGTTCGAATCCCTCCGCCCCGACCAGATCTCAAGAACGTTCCTCATGCTGGTCCGAGCAATGTCAATACCTAGTAATTCGCTCCACGCTGAGGAAATGGCCATTCTCTTCGCATAAACGCTCGTAGTATGTAAATCCCGAGCCCAGTTAGCAGAAGTACGGCTGCAAATTCAAGTTCTTTCGATAGGTTTGCTCCTTGAAACAGGACAAATAGAAAGCCTGCGATGGCTAGCAGTGTAGGGATGGGATAGAACGGCATTTTGAATGAGTTCACCTGCCCCCCCAGGCGTTTGCGGAAGGCCACTAGACCGATTGCCTGCAATAAAAATTGGAACACAATTCGTGTGACGATCAACGCAGCAATTAGGTCAGCCAGCCGAAATAAACAGAAGAAGATAGAAATTGTGCCGAGAACCAGCAGCGACACCGTAGGAAATCGTTTTGTCTTGTGCACGCTGGCAAAACCGGAAAAATAGTTTTTATCCAATGCGGCCGCAAACGGCGCGCGAGAGTAGCCGAGCAGAACGGCGAATACTGAAGCGAATGCAGTCCACACAATCAGCAACGCCATTGCTTTTCCAGCCCATCGCCCATATAGCCGCTGCATCAGAACGGCGATAACAGAGCTTCGGGTTGCAATCGCACCTGGCTGCGTGAATTCCTTTACGGGAATTATCTTCAAAACGCTGATATTCAAAAATATATAAAGTGCGGCGACAAGAAGAATAGACCAGAAAATAGCTCGCGGAATAATGCGGCGCGGATCTTTGACTTCTCCACCTAGGAAGCAAATATTGTAATAGCCTCCATAGTTATATATTGCAATCAGTAATCCAGCGCTGAATCCGTTCCAGCCATGTTGTGGAACAAGTTCGTGATTTGGGACCGTACCGGCATGTATATGTGTGAGCCCGGAAACGATAACCCAGATAACCGCCAATAGCACGCCGACGGAGAGGACGCGTGAGATGCGTCCGACCGTTTGAATGCCGCTGTAGATCAGAAATGTCGCGAGCGCGCAAGCTGCCATAGCCACAAGAGCGGAAAATCTGAGGGATATGTGGCCATGCGTAAACCAGCGTCCATTTAGCATTGGCCATAAGTATGTGGCATAGTCCGCCAGTCCGACAGCGCCTGAAGCCGTCGAAAGCGGCGCACTGAAGGTAAGCTGCCAGATATATAGAAACGAAAGCAGGCGCCCCCATTTGTCAACTCCATAGAGGCGGCTCAGATATAAATAACTCCCTCCGGATTCCGGAAAGCGAGTCCCCAGTTCAGCCCAGACCATACCATCGCAGAGCGCCAGGATTGCACCAAAAATCCAGCCAAGAATGGCGCGATTGCCTAGCGCAGCGACCATCAAAGGAAGCGTGATGAATGGACCCACCCCGATCATATTCAGCACGTTAAGGTTGATGGCCGTGGTCAAGCCAATGCCGCGCACCAGCGAAGGTGAACCTTTGTCAGATATGGCGATTGACGACGACTCGGGTGGCTGGCTCATATTCAATTCAAGTTGCACGCAAAGTCTGAGATGATCGAAATTGCAGATTATCCCGCATATAAGGTCACGGAATGAATCGATTTCAAATCAAGAAATCCATTGCGAACATTCTGATTTCGTTGTTCGCATGGATCACGATACCAGTTTTCGCGCAAAACTCCGCAATAGAACAAGCGAACCCTAATGCCCAAAAGATTGCGGTGAACCGCGGTGCGGCGGCGCTGTGGCGGACCCTTCGCGAACTGCATACCCGGGCTAGTTTGATTATGTTTACGGCTCATCCCGATGACGAAGACGGGGGAATGCTCGCGTATGAAAGCCGCGATACAGGCGCGGATACGACGCTGTTTACGCTCAACCGCGGCGAGGGCGGCCAAAATGTAATGTCATCCGATTTCTGGGATCAACTGGGGCTTGTGCGCACGGAGGAACTCCTGGCCGCAGATCGTTATTACGGGACGCATCAATATTTCGCCCGCGTGGCAGATTTCGGCTTCACAAAAACAAAAGAGGAAGCGCTGCAAAAATGGGGATATGATCGGGTCCTGTATGACTCCGTCCGCGTCGTCCGAAAGACAAGGCCACTGGTTGTAACCTCCGTATTTTCCGGAAATATTTCCGACGGGCATGGGCAGCACCAGGTGGCTGGACAAATGGCGCAGGAGGTCTATAAAGAGGCCGCCGATCCAAATGTGTTTCCGGATCAAATTCGCGCGGGCCTTCGTCCTTGGGCTCCGTTGAAGGTCTATGTCCGTCTGCCATTCGCCACCATCACCGATAAAGGTGTGTATGACTATGCGACCGGGCATTGGGCGCCCGCTCAATTTCACAACTACATTGATAACTCATGGATAGAAGGTATGCCTACGCCGACGGTAGAAATTCCAGAAGGGAAAGTCGACCCTGCTCTCGGATTGTCCTATATTCAGGTTGGCCGTCTTGGATTGAATCGGCAGAAATCACAAAACGGAGGGATTGGAATTCCGCAAGCTGGTCCAAGTTTTTCTGATTACCACCTATATGCCACGCGAGTTTCTACTACGGACAAGGAATCCAGTTTTTTCGACGGTATTGATATTACCCTTCCTGGAATTGCAAGCGATGCGCCGACAAGCCAGGCTGGATGGATTCGCGATCGATTATTGCCGATCAATGCTCTGATCGAGCAGGCGATCCTGAACTACTCAGTAAGCGCACCCGAGAAAATTGCACCATTGCTAGCGCAGGGACTTATTCAAACAGTAGCGCTGATAAAAGAAGTTCAGCAAAAGCCGCTTCCCGAAGACGCTCGCTACAACATACTCCACGAATTGGCGATCAAACAAAATCAATTCAATACTGCATTGGTGGAGGCTCTTGGAATTAGTCTTGATTCAGTCGTATCGAACAGGTCTCCGCAAAGAACAACCGGTTTTTATCGCGGCCCGGAGGAGACATTCCAAGCCGCCATTCCCGGTCAAAATTTCCAGGTCAACGTTCATCTGGCGAATCAGGGAGCCGATCCAGTTGCGATAAAAGACGTGCAATTGGAGACAACGCCGGATAAAGATTGGAGGCTGTCCGTTGAGAAACTACACGTTAACTCGCTGTCTGCGGGTACGGCAACGAATATTGGATTTTCAGTAACCGTTCCCGAAGACGCCACCATCACCCAGCCATATTTTACCCGGCCAGATCTGGAACAGCCTTACTATAATATTTCGAATAAAACCTATCTCAATCGATCTACGATGCCTTATCCGCTTTCCGCTCAAGCGATCTTTGAGTATCGAGGCGCTGTGGTAAGAATTGAACAGGTAGTACAGACGGTGCATCGCGTTACTGGACCTGGACCCATTTTGAATCCGCTGATTGTTTCTCCAGCAATTTCCATGTGGGTTTCTCCGCGTGCCGGAATAGTCCCACTTAGCAGCAAATCTTTCAAGATTACCGCATTGATTCATAGCAATATCAAGGGCCCAGCCACCGGCACCGTGTCTCTGCAGTTGCCTGCGGGATGGGTATCTACACCGGCGGAAGCAACCTTTTCGACCCGAAGTGATGGGGATGAACAGGACATTCAATTTGAGGTGGTGCCAACGAATATCGCGGTGAAGCCTTATCGAATTACCGCGGCGGCGACGTTTCTTGGCCACATTTATAGTTCTGGTTCGACGATGGTTGGCTATATTGGGTTGCGGCCTTATCCCTACTATCGTGACGCCTCATATCGAACAACTGGTGTAGATGTTCACCTAGCTCCGGGTATTAAGGTTGGCTATGTGACAGGTACAGGCGATAGTGTTCCAGGATCGCTCGAAGATATAGGCATTCAGACTACCTTTCTTTCTCCGCAAGATATTACTACGGGGGATTTGGATAGTTTCAGCGCTGTCGTCCTCGGGGTACGCGCATACGCCGTTCGTCCGGAGTTGAAAACGTTCAATCAGCGGCTATTGGAATATGTAAAACGCGGTGGCACTCTAATCGTTCAATATAACACCCCGGAGTTTGATCATGACTATGGACCTTATCCTTATCAGCTTAGCAACAACCCAGAGAAGGTCATCGATGAACATTCGAAAGTAATTCTTCTTCAACCAGACTACCCTGCGTTCACCTGGCCCAATAAGATCACTACGCATGATTTTGATGGATGGGTCGAAGAACGCGGCCACGGCTTTATGCGCAGCTGGGATCCGCGTTACACAGCACCTACCGAAACCCATGACCCCGATCAGTCGCCGCAAAAGGGCGGCTTGTTGGTGGCTAAATATGGCAAGGGATTTTACGTCTATGCCGGATACGCGTTCTATCGCCAACTGCCGGAAGGCGTACCCGGCGCATTCCGCCTCATGGCTAACCTGCTTAGCTTGTCCAGTAATCCCGGGATGCGGAAACTACCTGGGCCTGAGTCAAAATAGAGTATCCGGCGCTATCGCTTTACGATGGGTAACTCAACCGAAAACGTAGAACCAGAAGTTGGAGTACTTTTCACATGGATCGCCCCACCATGCCGCACGGCAATCCATTGCCCGATCGAAAGTCCCAGGCCTGCGCCATCGGTGGTCCGTGCCGGATCGGCACGATAAAAGCGGTCGAAAATGTTCGTCAGAACTTCTTCCGGAATGCCGATGCCGGTATCGCTGACTACTACGGCTGCTGATTCCTGCGATGCTGCGAGCGCGATTCGCACTCCTCCATTAACCGGCGTGAATTTCACCGCATTGTCGATCAAAATTAGTAGAAGTCGATGCAGCGCGGCCTCATCTCCATGGACGTGGACTGCGATCGGTGGTAGTTCGACCGACCATGCAAGATGTTTCTCTTCAGCCAGCGTCTGCATGGAACCGGATGCTGTGCGCACCAACTCCGTCAGGTCAATAGTTGTAAAGTGTAGTGTCTCGGCTCCTGCATCTGCACGGGCCAACAGCATCAATTCTTCCAGTAATGTGGAGGTCTTCTCTAACTCAATCAAATTCGCTGCGAGCGCCGCACGATATTCCTCAGCCGAGCGGGGGTGCCGCAGCAGGACTTCCGTCCGCGTGCGCAGAAGTGTCACAGGAGTACGCAATTCGTGAGAAGCATCTGCGGTGAAGCGAGTAATCCGCTCGAAACCCGCCTGTAGACGAATCAGCATTCGATTGAGAGTGAGAGCAAGCCGCTGCAATTCATCGGATGCGCGTGGCACGGTGAGCCTAGCAGTCAAGTCGCCGGGATGAATGGCATCCGCGGCGGCGATCATCGAACTGATCGGAAAAAATGCACGTCCTGCCAGCCAATAGCCACCCGCAATCGACAAGAGAAGTAGCAGCGGAATTGCGACCCAGAGCATACCTTCAACTTCATGAATCGCCTCTGCAAAGTCATGAGTTGGAATTGCGACCATCACCGTGTAGCTGGATCCGTGCGCAGGAACATTGTTGACCAGCACACGCAGCGGATGGTGCCGATAATTGCGCGTGACGGGGCGATTGAGAGTTGGAGGCATTCGGTCGGGGACCTGCATACGATTCATAGCGGCGGATCGATATACCATGTGACCACTATCGCGATCCCAGATTTCAAGCAGAATCAGGTTGGGTGCGAGTTCCACATCCTCATCGAGATCATGGTTCAAAGCCTGCGACGTTCTGTTTTTATCTTCGCCGATAATCTGCTGAACTGCTGCCATGTGAGCGTTTAGTTCTTTATCGACAGTGCGATGGACAGCATGGTGCAGCGCGGCCAGGGCGAAAAAAGCGAAGGCCAGCAGGCTGGCGGCGAGGATGAGGAAATACCACAGCGTCAATCGCAGCCGAATGGAAATAGGCCTCATGAGAAATCCTTGCCGATTGCCGCTTCCGCTGTGCTGCGATTTTCCATCACATATCCAACACCGCGTGCGGTGTGGATCAAACGCGGCCGAAAATCACGATCCACTTTATTGCGTAGAAGAGAAATGAAGGCATCGAGCGTGTTGTCTTCGACCGGATCATCAAAACCCCATACCGCTTCGAGAATAGCTGCTCGCGTAAGTACCCGGCCCACGCGGCGTAGCATGTACTCGAGCAGTCGATACTCGGTTGCAGTCAGTAGAATTTCGCGTCCTGCGCGGCGAACACGCTGTGCTGCCGGATTCAGTTCGAGGTCTGCGACGGTCAACAATACGGGTGCGGGCAGCGCAGCACGACGCGTGATTGCTCTCAATCGCGCAAGCAATACGCTGAATGCAAAGGGCTTGGTCAGATAATCATCTGCGCCGGCGTCAAGCCCTCGGGTGATGTCGGGAACTGCGTCCCGGGCGGTCAGCATCAAGATGGGCACTTCGCAATGTGCCGCTCGGAGTCTCCGCGCCACTTCAAAACCATCTGCCAGCGGCAACATCACGTCAAGCACAATTGCGTCAAACTCATACATGCGCGCGAAATCGATCGCAGATGCACCATCCCGCGCGAGGCAGACGGTGTGGTTTTCTTCTGTCAGCCCTTGTTCCAGCAGGCCGGCCATCGCTGCATCATCTTCTGCAATTAGAATGCGCATATCTGTCGAGGCACGCGGCAAATACTGGCTTGTATCCTAGCAGCAGCGCAGCGTGGAGCTGGCGGAATTCTTCGCGGATGAGCAGCAGCGCACGGAATGCTTGCTCAATCCGTGGCGATGCTTAATTGATGCCGAACATCGGCGCCGCGAACCCAGAAGATGACATCTTCAGCAATGTTGGTGGCATGATCGGCAATACGTTCGAGATTGCGCGAAATGATGATGGTGTTCAGTGCTTGCTCGGTCCATTCGGGGTGCTGCTGGATTACGGTAATCATCGCCTGATGCACATCGCGATTCATCCGGTCGACATCGTCGTCCATCGTCAGGACGGACTTGGCCATCGTGGCATCGCCTTCCAGCAGCGATTGCAGGGCAAAGCGGATCATCTTTTCCGTGACCTCTCCCATCTGGTGCATATTGACAGGCAGATCGGCGTTGGGCATCCGCAAAAGCTCGCTGGCGCGCTCGGCAATGTTAACCGATTGATCGCCGATCCGTTCGAGGTCGCCATTGATTTTTATCACCGCCAGCAGAAAACGAAGGTCGATGGCCATGGGTTGTTCCATCGCCATCAGCTCGTAGGCCATTTCATCCAGTTCCCGCTCGGCGGCGTTGATGGCGGTTTCATTCTCGAGTACGTGCTGTAGCAATACCTGGTCGGATTTCAGATAGCCGTCCATGGCGCAATCCATGGTCTGCTGGGCAAGCGCGGCCATGGCTAACAATTTGTCTTTCAGCTCAGCCAGCTGCTGCTGGTAGTGAATGCGCGGCATGCCGATTCCTTCCTCGGAAACGCTGCCCTCTCAAATGCAAGCACATTTTTGGAGGCAGGCTTCCGTAACAATTGTCTCGCAGATAGGTTGCAATCCGGTGAAAGTTTTCACTTCAGCCGAGACGGCGCTCGGCTTCTTTGGCGGCTTCATATATCTGCTGGAACGACTCGACGGCGTAGAGAACGGGCTGCATTTCCGAAATGGAAAACTCGTGCTCCAGCACCTGATCCAGATTGAAATCGCGAATCTCGGGGCCACGTTCGACTACGTAGGAACATTCGCCGTGTGAGGAGATCAGGCCGCTGCCGTAGACCTTGATTTCGCCTTGCTGGCGGATGACGCCGAACTCGACGGTAAACCAGAAGAACCGGCCCATCCGCGCCAGATCGTCTTTGCGTCCGGCCATAGCGCAGCAGACACGACCATACTCGTGGAGGAAGTCGGCGAAGATAGGATGGGCATGCATGGGGACGTGGCCGAATACATCGTGAAAAATGTCCGGCTCCGGCGTGTATTCGAGAGATGTTTTATCGCGCAGCCAGGTGGTAGTAGGGAAGCGGCGTGCGGCGAGCATTTCAAAGAATGCATCGGCTGGCAAGAAGCCGGAAACGGCGGTTGAGTTCCAGCCGGTGCGCGGCTCCAGTTTTGCCGACACCGCGGCCAGGTCGGGAATGCTGTCTTCGCGCAAACCGATCTGCTGGAACCCGTCGAGATATTCCTGGCAGGCGTACTGGCGTAGCTGCGGCATGCAGCGGCGAACCAGCTCCGACCAGGTGGCGTGCTGTTCGGGGGTGTATGCAGCCCAGTCCTGCTGGATGAGGAAGGGACGAGCGGCTTCAAGGTGGACGGTGTTGGCAAGCATGACGAGTGCCTCCTGCGAAGCCGCAAAACCCTGACGACAGGCTTGTGGCTAAACCTTCAAGAATGCGTCTGTCCGGGTATGGCTGTCAATGTTCTCTTTACCGCGCGGCGAGAAAGTTTGCGGGAGTTTTAAAAGTTTGCAGTTAAAAAAGATTTTTGAGAATTGATTTCGGTGTTTCGGGAAAATGGGGAACGCGGTTCGCGGTAATTTGGCGAAAATGTTCCACGTGGAACATTCAAGCAATTGAAGGGGCCGAAGGCAATTCGATCGCTATCTGGTTTGGATGGAGAGAGTTGCGACGATGCAAATAAAAGCGATTTTGTGGCGTTTTTTCTTTGCGATTCAGGGCCGGGGAATGGATGCTTTTTTGACGCGATCACGTGTAACCGCCAACTTGCTGCAATGCCGGTGTTTTTGGCGATTTGGCTCAAACGCAAAGCGTTGATTCCATGCGGGATACGATTTCAAGTTTTGCATTTTTCGAAGGGAATTTGTCGGTTTTGGTGCATGAATATAGTAATTTTTACTGTATTCGTTTTGTCGATTTTTGCATCAGTATTGGTGCTATTTTTGGTCTTCTGTTGCCGTTACGCCTGTTTCGGGAACTGGGGTGGTCAGGGGCTGGATGATTTCGTCGAGCAAATCGGGCTGGGCTGCGTCCCGTTCCAGATGGGCGTATTTTTCGCTGCCGTGATAATCGATGTGGGCGACGCGGAAGACATCGGTATTGGAGACGATCAGTTCGAGGGGATCTTTGCCGGTTTTGGAGTCTCGGATTGCGTTCTTCATGCGGTCGTCCTTGTAGGCGAGGCCGTTGACGGCGACGATTTTTTCTCCTGGACCTAGTCCCGCCTGGTAGGCCAGCGAATTCATGGTTACATCCGCGATGGTGCCATCTTTGGCAATCAGCAAGCCGAGGGATGCGATCGCATCGACGCCGCCGCGCTGGTCGAACAGGGCCTTTTCATACACGCCCTGTTTGTCTGTATAGACGAGCCGATAGCCGCCGTGTGCGATGCCGCCGAGAGGCGCATGCAGGGCGTGGGAATCGAGCCGCTCGGTGAGGAAACCGCGCCAGTCGTAAGGAATGGTCTGGTTGAGGGCGGCGACGAGATCGTCGAAGTTGTAGGGCAGCGTTTTTGGACCAGTGTTGCCGCCGACGCCGAGGAAGAGCGCGGCGAAATCATTCAGCGATTTTTTGTTATGGGTCAGATTGCGGATGGTGGTATCGACGTCGAGCCAGATCAATTCGCCTTCCGGATAATAGTCCTGGCTGAGCCGCCAGTTGCTCCAATGGATCGAGTTGTGACGCAGAATTTGCGCGGCGATGGCGGTGTCCTGAATATTGCGCCAGGTGCGGCCGGGGCGATTGTCCATTTCAAACGCGGTGAAGGCGAGTTGCGCGCGAAATTGTTGCGGCGTCCTTAGGCCGCTGCGCGCGGCCAGCACGTTGCCCCAGTATTCGGTCATCCCTTCATAGACCCAGAGCAGGTCGCCGCGTTGGGGCGTTTTGAAGTCCGGAGTCGCGAGGCCTTCGGGACGGCGATATTTTCCGTTCCAGGAGTGGGTGTATTCGTGCGAGAGCAGGTCGCCGTTCAGGATGGCGAGTTTGGGATCGGAGAAGCCATGCTCCTGCACGCCATTGTCGCTGGATTGATGATGTTCGAGACCTTCTCCGCGGATCTGGTCGCTGAGGCTGAGCAGGAAATGATAGGTGGTGTAGTGGCGTGAATCGAAGACCGTTCCTGCTTCGTGGACCAGGTTGGTGACGGCGGCGAGCGTGGCCGGCTTCAGGTCCAGGTCTTCAGGCGCGTCGGCGGCAACGTCGAGATAGTGGCTGGGAGTGACTCCAGGCGCGAGGGGAAACTCGCGGAAATAGCGGCCCATGATGATGGGCGAATCGACGAGCTGGTTGAGGGCGATGGTAGCGAAGGAGGCTTGATTGTTGCCGGTTGCGTTGGTGTCAGCGGGATGCGATGCGCCGTTGCCCGGGCCCTGGCCGGCGAACGTGAGCGCGGTGCCGAAGCCCCATCCGGGGGGCAGCGTGATCGACGGCGTGACGGGAATTTCGCGCGAGGGCACACCCGCGGGATACATTGTGACGGCGTTCCATTCGAGCACGGCGAGATTCTGGCTGGTGGAGTGATCCATGTCGGAGCCGGTCGATCCGGGGGCGACGAGAAAGTCGAAATTTACATCGAGCGTGCTCACGCCCTGGGGGACGTCGACGTGAATACCGTACATGTCGACATCGTCGCGCCGCCAGGGAAGAGCCGTTCCGTTGGCGCGAATGAAAAGTCCTGCGACGTTATCGATGGGGCCGGTGGGCATGTGGTCGCCGGGAATCCACTTGGGATATTCGAGCGTGAGTGGACCCGCGGCTACCGGGATTTGCAATTGCACGTGGATCAGGTGGCGTGGCGCGTCTGTCATATCGACATGCAGAAGAATAGGAGCGCTGGGGGCCTTCGTTGCGGGAGCCGTCGTGTGCTTTTTTCGCGCAGCGCCGGCGGGTGCAATTCCGAGCAGCACGGACGCGGTTGCCAGGGCGGCGATTGTGAATCGAAATTTATGAGGGGGCATGGCAGGGCGCGGCTGGAAGGGAAGACCAGTTTTCATGTTCCTCATCATCGCATGGACGGGATGCGCGGTAGCAGGCCGATTTCAAATCTCAATTGTTGCGCAGTGTTGTCACTGTCCCACTCAAGCCAAAAGAGGGCTTGAATGGGGCACCCACATTCAGGCGAATTCAAACTGAATCGGAAGTTCGTTGCAGTAGACCTCAGCATTTGTTTCGGTGCAGGCTGAAGAAAAAGCAGGTCCCTCCACTTCGCTACGCTTCGGTCGGGATGACAAACTTATGCTGCGAATTTCTGGGACACCAGGAAAGTTTTGATTCAGTTATTCAGTACCCCAGTGGCTGAAGCCACCCCTAATGCAGTGACTTAACCCCGGCCTGAAGGCCGGGGTCTATCTCAATACTTATATGCAGTGTGAAGGCATGGTTCTATCCAAAGCTCTCGAAACGACCTCTGAATCAGAGTCTCTCTAGGCAAGTCTGCCGCGATGGGTATATGGTGGTAGGTCGCCGGGAAGGCCATTTTGGGCGGCATGATGCAGTCGTTTTGGAGGAATTGTTATGGCAACGGCTACCAAACATCCCACAACCGGGCATCCATCGCAGCAACCTGCTGCCGCAAACGGCAAAGATTTTTTACCGTTGAACGGCACCGATTATGTTGAGTTTTATGTGGGCAACGCTCGCCAGGCGGCGTATTTCTATCGCGCCGCTTTTGGCATGAAGCTGGTTGCCTATGCCGGGCCTGAAACCGGACTGCGCGACCGGGCTTCTTATGTTGTCCAGCAGGAAAAGATTCGGCTGGTGCTGACGACTCCGCTGCGGCCTGGGAATGCGATTGCGGACCACATCGCGCGGCATGGCGATGGCGTGAAAGATATTGCGTTGTGGGTGGACGATGCTGTTTCTGCATGGCGCGAAACGACGCGACGCGGTGCGCGCAGCGTGCGCGAGCCGTGGGTGCTGAAGGACGATCATGGATCGGTGCGCATGGCGTCGATTGCAACCTATGGCGACACGGTACATACGTTCGTCGAGCGGAAGGATTATGACGGGCCGTTTCTGCCGGGCTTTGAAGCGGTGAAGCACGACCATGTTGTGCGCCCGGTGGGGCTGAAACATATCGATCACATCGTCGGCAATGTTGGATGGAATGAGATGAATGCCTTTGTCGATTTTTATCGCGATGTGATGGGCTTTGAGATGTATCAGAGCTTCGACGACAAGGATATTTCGACGGAGTATTCCGCGCTGATGTCGAAGGTGATGTCGAACGGAAACGGGCGGGTGAAGTTCCCCATCAATGAGCCGGCGGAAGGGCGCAAGAAATCGCAGATCGAAGAGTACCTGGAGTTTCACAATGGCCCGGGCGCGCAGCACCTGGCGCTGGCGACCGATGACATTCTAACCACGGTGAGCAAGTTGCGGGAACAGGGGATCGAGTTCCTGCGGGTTCCCGATTCGTATTACGCGGAACTGGAGGCGCGCGTGGGAAATATTGACGAGCCGATCGAGGAATTGAAGAAGCTGAACCTGCTGGTGGACCGCGACGAAGAGGGCTATCTGCTGCAGATTTTTACGCGGCCGGTGGAAGATCGTCCTACGGTATTCTTTGAAATTATTCAGCGCAAAGGCGGCCGCAGCTTTGGCAAAGGAAATTTCAAAGCGTTGTTTGAGGCGGTCGAGCGCGAGCAGGGCATGCGCGGGAACCTGTAGACAGGCATGAAGCTCTGCACGTTTGAGGTACACACACATCTGGGTTGGCAGCGGCGGCTGGGCGCCGTGGTTTCCGATGCCATTGTCGACGTGAACTTTGCCGCGGCGCACTCGCTGGGCAGCTATCGGATGGCGGATGCGCTGGTGCCTGCTTCGCTGCGAGAACTGCTGGAGGGCGGGGCGGCTTCGATGCAGGCTGCGCGGGCTGCGATACATGGTTTGCCGTCGGAGATGCGAATCGGTCGACGCGAGGAGACGATTCGATATCGGCGAGAGGAAGTGCGGCTGTTGACGCCGCTGCCGGATGCGCGTTCCTTGCGTGATTTTTATAGCTTTGAAGCGCATGTGAAGCGCGGGTTTGAAAAGCGCGGCGAAGCGATGCCGAAGGAGTGGTATGAGATTCCGGTCTACTATCAGACGGGACATCACAACCTGATCGGCACGGATGCGGATGTGGTATGGCCGTCGTTTACGAACAAGTTCGATTATGAGCTGGAGCTGGCGGCGATCATTGGCCGCGAGGGACGGAACGTTCGCGCGGCGGATGCCCGGCAGTACATTGCCGGTTACACAATTCTGAACGACTTCAGCGCGCGGGATATTCAGCGCCGCGAAATGAAGGTCCGGCTCGGTCCGGCGAAGGGGAAGCATTGGTCGAGCGGCGTGGGACCGTGGATGGTGACGGCGGATGAGATTGACGATCCGTATGCGCTGGAGATGACGGCGCGGGTGAATGGTGAGGAGTGGTCGCGCGGGAATTCCCGGGACATGCATTGGAAATTCGAGCAGATGATCGAATTTCTTTCTAAGGACGATGCGATTTATCCGGGAGATATTATCGGTTCGGGGACGGTTGGTACAGGCTGCGGGCTGGAGTTGGACCGCTGGGTGCAGCCTGGCGATGTGATCGAACTGGAAATCGAAAAAATAGGCGTGCTGCGCAATCGCGTGGTGCGTCCAACTACTTAAGGGCTGGTAAATTCAGCTCGGGGAGCAGACTATGTATCCGCTGAAAAAAGGGAAGACTACGACGCAGGCCCACGTTGGATTGCCGGAAGGCACCTTCGAGGAGGAGCACGGGCGCAAGGGATTTTATGGTAAGGCGAGCCACCTGTATCATGCCCATGCTCCCACAGGCTGGACGCGCTTTGAGGGTAAGCTGCGGCCGCATCTTTTCGACCTGAATAAGCTGGAGCCGAGCGATTTTCATGATGCGCAGGGCGAGCCGGTTGCGTTTCTGGGCAACGATGAGATCACCTTGTTTGTGTCGAGGCGGTCGAAGGCGATGCCGTTTTATTTTCGCAATGCGGATGGCGATGAGATGGTTTTTGTGCATCGGGGCAGCGGTGTGATTGAGACGGACTTTGGGCCGCTGACGTACGAGAAGGGCGACTACATCAACCTGCCGCGGGCGATGACGTATCGCGTGGTGCCGGATACGGAAGACAATTTTTTTCTGATCTTTCAGTCGAAGTCGGAATTTGAGCAGCCGGATAAAGGTCTGCTGGGTCAGCATGCGCTATATGATCCGGCGACGATCGTTACGCCGGAACCGTCTCCGTATCTCGATGACGCCCGTGAGTGGGAAGTGCGCATCAAGAGTGAGAATGAATATTCGAAGGTCTTTTATCCGTTCAATCCGATGGACGTGGTCGGATGGAAGGGCGACCTGACGGCGTGGAAGATCAATCTGCGCGATATTCGGCCGGTGACGAGCCATCGCGCGGCGTTGCCGCCGAGCGCGCATACGACGTTTGTGACGCAGGGCGCGGTGGTGTGCAGTTTTCTTCCTCGTCCGCTGGAACAGGAGCCGGACGCGCTCCGGGTGCCATTTTTTCATCGCAACACGGACTATGACGAATTCATTTTCTATCACGATGGCGATTTTTTCAGCCGCGACAATGTAAAGGCGGGATATGCGACGCTGCATCCGCGCGGTATTCATCATGGGCCGCATCCCAAGGCGCTGGCGAATCAGAAGGCGAAGACGTTTACCGATGAGCAGGCGGTGATGCTCGATGGACTGAATCCGATCCATGTGCTGCCTGCCGGGGAAAAGGTGGAGTGGGCGGACTACTGGGCGAGCTGGGGTGCGAAGGAGCACGCCAAGCTGGAGCCGGTTCGATGACGGAAGCTGTTGCGTCGGCGGCAATGCGAACGTTGAATCCTTCGGAGCAGTCGCCGCAGGATACCTATAAATTGCTGGTGGGCGCCGTGGTGCCGAGGCCGATTGCGTTTGTCTCGTCGATGGATGAAAAGGGAGTTCGCAACCTGGCTCCGTTCAGTTTTTTTACGGTGGCGAGCGCAAATCCGCCGATCGTATGTTTCTGTCCGATGGTGCGCGGCGGCGCAAAGAATAATTTGCAGCCGACGAAAGATACTCTGCGTAACATTATTGCGACGCGCGAATTTGTTCTGAATATCGTTTCAGAAGAATTTGCAGAGAAGATGAATGCCTGTTCGGCGGAAGTGTCGCCGGAGGTGGATGAATTCGAGTTGTCCGGGCTGACGCCGCTCGATAGTGAACTGATTCGTCCGCCGCGCGTGGCTGAGTCGCATGTGCAGATGGAGTGTCGGCTGGAGCAGATCGTCCACGTCAGCACGGAACCCCTGGGCGGCAGCATTGTGTTGGGGGAAGTGCTGCGCTTCCATATTCGCGAGTCGCTACTGGATAACTTCAAGATCGATCCGGAGCAGCTGAACGCCATCGGCCGCATGGCCGGTGCTACCTATGCCCGCACGCGCGATCGATTCGAGATGGAACGCCCGAAATGATGCTGTAACGCTTCTGTGGCATAGTTCTTTTCTGTCGCCTGTTGCTTCCTGTACAAAGGTGGATATGCCGTCAGCCGCGAGAAATCCGATTCTTCGTGTCGCTGTCCTTGGGGCGGGAACCATGGGCGCGCGCATTGCTGCCCACATCGCCAATGCCGGTTTGCCGGTGCTCCTGCTGGATAGAGTTGTTCCTGGAGAGAAGGACAGGAATCGTCTTGCAGCCCAGGCAGTGGAATTGTTGAAGAAATCGAAACCGGCGGCGTTCGTCGCGCCGGAGCTGGCCTCACGCATCACGATCGGAAATTTTGAGGATGATCTGGAGGGCCTGAAACACTGCGACTGGATCATTGAAGCGGTTGCGGAAGACATGGAGATCAAGCGAGCCCTGTTGGCAAAGGCCGCGCAGCATGTTCGACCCGATGCGGCGATGACGACGAATACCAGCGGGCTGCCTGTCGCGCTGATCGCAAAGGATTTTCCAGCCGAGCTTCGACGCCGCTGGTTCGGCACGCATTTTTTCAATCCGCCGCGATATATGCGCCTGCTGGAGATGATTGCCACTCCAGATTCGGATCCGGCGATGGTGGCTGCGATTGCGCATTTCGCCGATCTTCGCCTGGGCAAGACGGTTGTTCCGGCACACGATACGCCGAACTTTATCGCCAACCGGATTGGCACGTTCGCCATGCTGAATACCTTTCGCACCATGCAGCAGATGGATCTGAGCGTGGAAGAGGTAGACGCGCTGACTGGCACGGCAATTGGCTGGGCGAAGACGGGAACGTTTCGGTTGGCCGATATGGTTGGCATTGATGTGTTGACCAGCGTGGCGCGCAATTTTTCCGCGAATGTTTCCGATGAACGCGCCGATGTGACGCTTCCCGCTCTGCTGGAACAGATGGTGGAACGCAAATGGCTGGGCGATAAAACAGGTCAGGGATTCTACAAAAAAGAACGTGGCGCGGACGGCAAGGAAAACCGGCTGGTGCTGGATCTGTCGAGCATGGAATATAAGCCCACAGCGCGCCCAAAGATTGCAGAGCTGGAAATGGCGAAGAGTAGCGATGCCGCTGCTGATCGCATTCGCGCGCTGCTCGCGGGGAATCCGGAGCGGGAGAAAGCGGCCCGGTTCTACTGGCAAATACTGCCGGAGTTGTGGTCTTACGCGGCGAACCGCGTGGGAGAAGTTGCGGACACACTCGTCGATATCGATCGCGCGATGAGGGCTGGCTTCAACTGGGAGCTGGGTCCGTTTGAGATGTGGGATGCGGCTGGTGTTGCGAGCACGGTGGAACGGATGCGCGCGCGGGGACAAGCAGTGCCCGAGGCAGCGGAGAAGCTGCTGGCAGGCGGCGAAGGTTGGTATCGCAAGCAGGGAACGGAATTTTTCGATCTCGCTTCCGGCGAGTACCGCGCTGTTCCCGAAACCCCTGGGCAGACAACCGTCGCGAAAATAAAACGGGCGAACGGGGTCATCCAGAAGAATGCTGGTGCGTCGTTGATTGACTTGGACGATGGAATTGCGTGCATTGAGTTTCATTCCAAGATGAACGCCATTGGCGAAGATATTGTGCGGTTTGTGCGGGAGACGCTGCGACCGGATGGCGACCGGGTGCGCGACTTTGAAGGTTTCATGGTCACGGGAGATGCGACGAATTTTTCCGTGGGCGCGAACCTGATGCAGGTGTTGTTGGCGATTCAGGACGAAGAATGGGACGAGCTTGCCCGATACGTCCGCGAATTTCAGGCGATGACGCAGTCGATTAAATTCTGTCCGCGCCCGGTGGTTGTCGCTCCGTTTGGTTTGTGCCTGGGCGGCGGTGCGGAGGTGGCGCTACACGCGGCGGCACGGCAGCCGCATGTGGAACTGTACATGGGGCTGGTGGAAAATGCTGTGGGTGTTCTGCCGGCGGGCGGCGGATGCAAGGAGATGACGTTGCACGCCATTGATGCTGCGAATGCGGTACGCCGCGATACGCGTGGCGATTCGGCAGAGATAAACGAATCGATGAAGAATGTGTTCCAAGCAATTGCAATGGCAAAGGTTTCCTCCTCCGCCGAGGACGCGAAAAGCCTGGGATTTTTGCGAGAGGCAGATGGCATTACGATGAATCGCCATCGTCTGGTGATGGACGCGAAATCGAAAGCGCGTGAATTGGCGGATGGCGGCTATGCGCCGCCGATGCCGCGGGCGGACATCCCGGCACCCGGAGAAGCTGTTCTGGCGACGCTGAAGCTGGGGGTCCACATGATGCGGGAGGCGGAGATGATCAGCGATCATGATGCCAAGGTAGCGCGGCTTACGGCGAATGTTCTGTGCGGCGGCGCGATCACTTCGGGCACGCCGATCAGCGAACAGTATCTGCTGGATCTGGAGCGGGAGGGATTTCTTTCCTTGTGCGGAGAGCGCAAGACGGCGGAGCGTATCGCGTTCATGTTGAAGAACGGCAAGCCGCTGCGGAATTAAGAGGACCAGGATGAGAGAAGCATTTGTGGTGAGCGCCGTGCGGACAGCGGTGGGAAAAGCGCCGAAGGGAATGCTGCGCTCGACGCGCCCAGACGATCTGGGTGCAATTGCGGTTCGCGGCGCTTTGGAGAGTGTTCCGGAACTCGACGCGAAGCTGATTGAGGATGTCATCATCGGCTGCGCGATGCCGGAGGCGGAGCAGGGAATGAATGTCGCCCGCGTGATTTCGCTGCGCGCAGGGTTGCCGGTTGAAGCGGCTGCGATGACGGTGAATCGCTATTGCGCCTCAGGGCTGCAATCGATTGCGCTGGCCGCGGAGAGAATTCGCGGCGGCTCTGCGGATGCGATTGTTGCCGGCGGGGCGGAGTCGATGTCATTCGTTCCTTTTGGGGGCAACAAGATTGCGTTGAATCCGTGGCTGGTCGATCACTATCCCGACTCCTATATGTCGATGGGTTTGACGGCGGAGCGGGTGGCGAAGCACTACGGAATTTCGCGGGAGGAGTCG
This sequence comes from Acidobacteriaceae bacterium, assembly GCA_965276585.1. Lineage (GTDB taxonomy): Bacteria > Acidobacteriota > Terriglobia > Terriglobales > Acidobacteriaceae > JAKAAZ01. The sequence continues at coordinate 796,647 of CBDIAZ010000001.1, forward strand.
GACCAGTTTGCGCTTGCCAGCCACAAGAAAGCGTTAGCGGCTATTCAAGCGGGGCATTTTGAAGACGAAATCGTGTCGGTGACGGTGGAGATTTCCGCGCCCGACGATAGGGGCAGGGTGCAGCGGAAGGTAAAGGAATTTCGCGTCGATGAAGGACCGCGCGCGGATACTTCCTATGAAGTACTGGCGAAGTTGCGCCCGGTGTTTCATGCAAATGGGATCGTGACGGCGGGAAGTTCATCGCAAACGTCGGACGGCGCTGCGGCGGCTGTGGTGGTTTCGGAAGAGATGGTGAAGTCGCAGGGATTGAAGCCGCTGGCGCGATTTGTTTCATTCGCGTATGCGGGGTGCTTGCCGGAAGAGATGGGAGTGGGACCGGTGTACGCAGTGCCGAAGGCATTGAAGCTGGCTGGGCTGACGCTCGATCAGATGGACGTGATTGAGTTGAACGAAGCCTTTGCCGCGCAGTCGCTAGCCGTGATCAAGCTGCTGGGCCTTGATGCCGCGAAGGTAAACGTCAATGGCGGCGCGATTGCGCTGGGTCATCCACTGGGGTGCACGGGCGCGAAGCTGACGGCGACGATTTTGCGCGAGTTGAAGCGGCGTAGCGGCAAGTATGGTTTGGTGACCATGTGCGTCGGCGGCGGCATGGGCGCTGCGGGGATTTTCGAAAATCTTCAAAACTGATCGCTGGAAGGCAGTGGGTGAATTCATGAGTACGACGGTCGCAGCGGCAACTCGGCAGGTATCCGGCGGGAGCTTTCTGATCGAGGACATTGGCCCACAGGATATCTTCACGATTGAAGATTTGAGCGATGTGCAGCGCCAGATTGAGCGCACGACGATCGACTTTGCGGAGAAGCAGGTGCAGCCGCAAATCGCGGCGATTGAAGAGAAGAATTTCGATGTAACTCGCGGGCTGCTGCGGAAAGCGGGAGAGCTCGGTTTGATGAGTATCGATGTGCCGGAGGAATATGGCGGCCTGGAGATGGACAAGGTCACCTCCGCTTTGATCGCGGATCGAATTGCGATCTGCGGCAGCTTTTCTGTGGCCTTCAGCGCGCACGTGGGGATTGGAACGCTTCCGCTGGTCTGGTACGGCACGGCGCAGCAGAAAGAAAAATATCTTGCCAAGCTGGCGTCGGGTGAGTGGGTCGCAGCCTATGCGCTTTCGGAGTCTTCCTCCGGGTCCGATGCGATGAATATTCGTACGCGGGCGAAGCTCTCTCCTGACGGAAAGCATTATCTGCTGAATGGCGAAAAGATGTGGATTTCCAATGCAGGCATGGCGAACCTGTTCACCGTGTTCGCGAAGATCGAAGGTGAAAAATTTTCCGCATTCCTGATTGAGGCCGGGACGCCTGGGCTGACTGTGGCGGCGGAAGAACACAAGCTGGGGATTCGCGGCTCCTCGACATGCCCGCTGATTTTGAGCGACTGCCAGATACCGGTTGAAAATCTTTTGGGAGAAGAGGGCAAGGGCCATCACATTGCATTCAATGTTTTGAACGTGGGGCGATACAAGCTGGGGGCGGCGACAATCGGCGGTGCGAAGTATGCGTTTCGCGATGGCGTTCGCTATGCCAAGGAGCGCGTGGCATTTTCCAAATCGATCAGCTCGTTCGGCCTGGTGCAGGAGATGATTGCCGAGAGCGCCGCTGCTATCTATGCGGGGGAATCTCTGGTGTATCGCGTAGTGGGAGCGATCGACCGCTCGTTGGCAGAGCTGGAACCAAGCGCGGCAAACCGGACGCAGGAGATTCAAAAACGGATCGAAGAATATGCCGTCGAATGTTCCATTATTAAGGTGTGGTGTTCGGAGATGCTGGATGGCGTGGTCGACAGGATGCTGCAACTGCATGGTGGTTACGGCTACGTCGAGGAATTTCCGGCGGAGCGCAGCTATCGCGATGCGCGCATCAACAGAATTTTCGAAGGCACCAATGAAATCAATCGCCTCATTATTACCGGCTGGATGATGAAACGCGCGATGCAGGGGCGTCTTGCGCTGCTGCCGGCGATCCAGCGTGTGATGGATGAAGTGATGGCTGGGCCGGCGATGCGCGAATCGTCTGCGGGGGAACTGGCCGGGCAATATGCTTTGTTACGCAGCGCAAAAAAACTGACTCTGTTTTGCGCCGGCGCTGCCTCACAGAAATATGGTAGCGGTCTGGCGGAGCAACAGGAGATCATGGGAGCGCTGGCGGACATGATGATGGAAGTGCTGGTGCTGGAATCGGCGATTTTGCGCACGGAGAAGATGCAGAGCCGCAGCTTGCTGGCGATCAAGATGACGAAGTTTTATGCGGCGCGTTCTTTTCGCGTGGTGGAGGATGCTGCGGAACGCGTGCTTGGCGCGGCCGCGGAGGGGGACATGCTGCGGACGCAGATGACAATCTTTCGCCGGCTGGCAAAGCATGAACCGGAAAATACCGTTGCGCTGGGACGTGAAATCGCCGAGGCAGTTATAGAGGCCGGTCGATATACGCTGTAGTCATCCGGCGTTCAGTATCTGTCTGGCAATCGTGGCCAGCTGCATGGTGGACGTGCATTCCATTGCGGCAAGGCGGCGCGGATGCACGTTGCAGTAGTAAGATGCGACCTTCGAATAAGCGAAATAGGCGGAGCGAAAGATGCGGATATTGGTGCTGATTCGCCAGGTTCTGGATGCGGAGGAAAGCGTACGTATCCGCGATGGCGGGGTGGACTTGAGCAGCAGCAAGCTGGTCGTCGACACCATGGATGAATATGGCGTCGAGGAGGCGCTGCAACTCCACGAGAGCGGCGTGGAGGCGGAAGTAGTTGCGCTGGCGGTTGGACCGGAAAGGGTTCAGGATGCACTGCGCACCGTGCTGGCGATGGGCGTGGATCGGGCGATCCATGTTATGTCCGAACTCGCGCTCGATGCGATTTCGCTGAGCAAGATAGCGGCACAAGTCGCGCACGCGGAGAATGCCGATCTGATCCTGTGCGGCGGTCAGCAGGCAGACTGGGACAGCCACGCTTTCGGCGCGGCGACTGCAGAGCGCCTGAACTGGCCGCAGGCGACCTGGACAAGCGAATTGAAAATTCAGGATCGGACGCTTACTGGCAAACACGATACGGATGATGGCAGTGAGACATTTACCCTGCAATTGCCTGCGGTCATTACGACGCAGCAAGGCTTGAATGAGCCGCGCTATCCTACAGTGCCGAATATTATGAGGGCGAAAAAGAAAGAGCTTCGCGTAGAAACGCTGGAGCAATTCCATGTCGTGCCCAAACTGAAAGTTCTCGGCAATGAAGTGCAGGTCAAGGCAAGGCTGCGAAAGATATTGGACGGCAAGGATGCCGCCGCCGCAGCGGGCGAACTGGTGCAGTTGCTGCGCAATGAGGCGGGAGCGATTGCATGATCCTGATCGTCGCTGAACATGCGAATGGAAAGCTGAGCAAGAGTGCGTATGAACTGGTGACCTGTGCTCGCCAACTGAAGCTGGAAAATTCTGTGACCGTGTTGGTGCTGGGCTCGAATGTGGCTGCAGTTGCGAGCGAAGCGGCGCTGGTAGCGGATCAGGTACTCGTCGCCGACAATGCGGAACTTGCACAGTACGATGCTGAAGTTTGGGCCGCTGCCGTAGCGCAAATTGCGACCGAGGGGGAAGCGCGTATCGTTTTGATCGCCGGCAGCAGGAGCGGTCGCGAATACAGCCCTCGCGTTGCGGTGAAGCTAGATGCGCCATTGCTGGAAGATGTGATCAGCCTGAGTGCCGCGAATGGAAATATAACGGCGGAACGGTATACGTATCTTGCGCGCGTCACGGAAAAAATTGAAACGCAATCGCCGGTCGCCGTAGTTACGGTCAAGCAGGGCGCCTTCACCGCGGCTGCGCCGGGATCGAATGCGACGGAGCAGTTCGATGTCGACCTGACGCTGCCGCCACGTCGTTTACAGGTGACGGGAAAATCCACGGACAAGAGTGAGCGCGTGGGTTTGGCGGAAGCGGATATTGTTATTGCCGGTGGCCGCGGGGTGGGGAGCGCAGAGGGGTTTTCCACTCTTGTCGAAGGCTTGGCCGATTCACTAGGAGCCGCCGTGGGGGCGACGCGCGCGATTGTGGATGCGGGCTGGCGGCCGTATTCCGAGCAGGTCGGCCAAACGGGAAAAACGGTGCAGCCGAAACTCTACATCGCGATCGGCATCTCCGGCGCAGTGCAGCATCTTTCCGGAATGAACAAAAGCAAATTGATTGTGGCGATCAACAAGGATGCTGACGCGCCTATCTTCAAAGTGGCCGATTACGGCGTAGTCGGCGACGTAAGCCAGATTGTGCCTGCTATGATCGCGGCGTTGCGCAAGTAGATGGTGGCGGCGAGCCAGCCGCACGGTCGAGGCAGTGTTCGATGCTTCCAATTTCGCAGAAGTTCGCGTTCTTCGTCTTCACGCTGCTCGCATTGGCCTGGGGAACGCACGGTTTTTTTCGCCTGTACCTGAGCGTTCACCGCGGCCGCCCCGATCCAGATAAACGCTCCGATCGTATTTTGCAGCGGCTCTCGTATGCGCTGACAATTACGCTGACGCAATCGCGCACGTTCAAGAAGCGCCCCTTCGTCAGCGCATTTCACGCATTTATTTTTTATGGGTTCCTCTTCTACATTCTGGTGAATGTCGTCGATGGAATCGATGGCTACATCCCATTTTCGATTTCATCTGAAACGATTCCCGGCGCTACTTACAATCTGTTTGCGGACGTGCTCAGCTTCCTGGTGCTGGTCGGCGTCATTGCGCTGGTGATTCGGCGCTTCTTCATTCCAAGCCGCCGGGATTTCCGCTTCAATGCAAATACGCTCCTCCATGAAGATGTACGACGCGGATTTATCAGCGTGGATTCGTTGCTGGTTTCCGGGTTCATCCTGTTTCATGTGTTCAGCCGGGCCGTTGGCGCAGGTGCGCGGATTGCGGAGACCGGGCCGGAAAAGTATCAGCCGTTCGCGACATTGTTGTCCCATTTGTTTTCGCCGCAGAATGCGCATGCATGGCAGGTTTTTGGCTATTGGGGATCGCTCGGCAGCGTCCTGATTTTTCTTGCCTACTTTCCATATACGAAGCATGTCCACATCTTCATGGCGCCGATGAAATATTTCTTCACGCGGCGCGAAGGCTCGGGTGTTTTGCCTTCCATGGAGATCGATCTCGAAACGGAGGACCAGCAGATTGGCGCCAAGCGGCTTGAGGATTTGAGCTGGCCACGGCTGCTCGATAGCTACGCCTGCATTCAATGCAATCGCTGTCAGGATGTTTGTCCGGCAACGGCGACGGGAAAATCTCTCAGTCCCGCGGCGCTTGAGATCAACAAGCGCATGGAACTGAACGAGCTTGCTGCGAGCCGCTCTGGATTTGCGGAAGGAAAGAGCAGCCCGCGCCCGCTGCTCGGATTTGCCATTTCCGCGGACGCGGCGTGGGCCTGCACTACATGTGGCGCCTGCATGCAGGTGTGCCCGGTACAGGATGAGCAGATGCTCGACATCATCGACATTCGCCGTAACCAAGTGATGATGGAAAGCGAATTTCCGACGCAACTGCAGGCTGCGTTTCGTGGCATGGAGCGCGCCAAAAATCCCTGGGGCATCAATCATGACAAGCGACTCGATTGGGCGGAAGGCCTGCAGGTTCCTACGACAGAAGAAAATCCAGAACCCGACGTGCTGTATTGGGTGGGTTGCGCGGCAAGCTACGATCCGCAGGCGCAGAAAACAGCGCGCGCGTTCGTGCAGCTATTGACGTATGCGCAGGTAAATTTCGCCGTGCTCGGTAAAAAGGAATGTTGCACGGGAGATAGTGCCCGCCGGGCAGGCAATGAATTGCTATATCGCGAACTGGCCGACGGGAATGTGTCGACGTTGAATGCGGTGAGACCGAAGCTTATTGTCGCCAGCTGCCCGCATTGCATGAACGCGATCGGTAACGAGTACAAGCAGATTGGCGGATCGTATTCTGTCATGCATCACACGCAATATCTGGAGACTTTAATCGGAGCGGGTAAGCTGGATGCTGAGCGCCTGGATGCGAGCATTACCTATCATGACCCCTGCTATCTCGGACGCCACAACGGCGTGTATGACGCGCCGAGAAATATTCTGCACATCCTTGGCAACGAGGTGTTGGAGCTGGATCGCACGCGCGAAAATGCATTTTGCTGCGGTGCAGGCGGTGCGCAGTTCTGGAAGGAAGAAGAGCCCGGCGGTGAACGGATTTCTGAGAATCGCTTTCGTGAAGTGAAACAGCGATTGAGCGCTGCGAAACATGAGAAAACTTTGGCGGTTGGCTGTCCATTTTGCAAGAGCATGCTGGGAAGTACACCGGGAAGAGGCGACGGCGATGACATCGCGATCAAGGATGTCGCTGAGCTGCTGCTGGAGAGCGTGCAGAAAAAACGTGGTGTTGCAGCGGCCGCATCCCCCCTGGCGGCGGCAGAAAACTTCGCTGGAATCGAGTCGCTATCTACGCCGGAGGCAGTGATTCAATTAGCGTCTTTTACTGAAGCGAGTATGCCGGTCGCAGATCCTAAAGATGCCATTGAAGTACAAGAGGCGACAGCTTCGGCGAGCGATTCTTCTCCGTTGGCTGCAACGGCGCCGAATCCGACCGAGAACGATCTTTCTCAATTGGAAGAATCGCCCGACATTCGCGAGCCCGAGAATACTGCTCTGACGCGCAAGAAATGGCAGCCGAAATCGCCGCCGAAGTCGTGATTCAGATAGAACAATCGCCCAGCCTGGAACAACTTCGAGCCCGATTTGCGCGTCTTACTTCGCTGTTCTGAAGTGGGCGAGACACGGAGAAACCATTGGCAGCGAAAAATAAAAAGTCAGGGAAGAAGCTTAGCGATCCGACGCAGTTGAAGCCTGTCGATAAGAAAGATTGCATGCTGCAGGTCGTCATTGAAACTCCCAAGGGCAGCCGGAATAAGTATGCCTTCGATCCAGATCAGGAAATATTCGCGTTAAAGAAAGTTTTGCCTGCGGGAATGGCATTTCCCTACGACTTCGGCTTTCTGCCACGAACGATCGCGGGCGACGGCGATCCGATCGATGTCCTTGTGCTGATGGATGAGCCGGCATTTCCTGGCTGTCTGTTGCGAGCGAGATTGATCGGAGTGATTGAGGGCGAACAAAATGACGATGGCAAAAAGGTTCGGAACGATCGCCTGATCGCCATCGCGGAAGCAAACCACATGTATGCTCACATTCGCAAGGTGACCGATCTTCCCCGCCAATTTCTGCGAGAGCTGGAAACATTTTTCGTCAACTATCACAACCTGGAAGGGAAGAGATATGAGCTGATTGGCTGCAAAGGAAAGGATGAAGCGATGCGATTGATCGGCCAGGCGGAGAAGGCTGCTCGTTAGTTGACTGATGCGATTACATCGATTCCAGTCGCGTGGGAATCTTCAACGGGAATTCCACCGAAAATACGGAGCCCTGACCCAGCTGGCTGGTAACGCTGATTTGTCCTCCGTGGGCTTCAACGATTGCTTTCGCGATCGCCAGTCCCATCCCAGTGCCCTGAACTCGCGAGCGATGGTTTTGTCCACGATAAAATTTTCCGAAAATCAATCCCTGTTCCAAGGCATCAATACCTGAGCCACGATCGGCGACACTTAAAATCGCGGAGGTTGCGGTGGTTTCTCCGCTTATGGTGATCGGGCTTCCATCGGTTGAGTATTTCACTGCATTTTCCAGCAAATGATGCAAGACTTTCTCGATGAATTGCGGATCCAGCCACAGCTTTGGCATCTGCTGCGGCAGTCGAACGCTTATCGGATTGTGTGCGAGAGCATCCTGCGCATCTTTAACCGCGTGATTCACCAGCTCCGGGATCGAGCACAATTGCATATCGAGCTTTACCTCGTTGGCGTCGAGCTGAGCCATTTCGATCGCTTCGCCAATCAAACGATTCAAACGCGCACTTTCTTCCTCGATGATGGCGAGCAGTTCATCTCGCTGCGGGGAACTGAGTTCGAGTGAGGAACGCAAGCTGGTGACTGCGCCAGTGATGGAGGTCAGAGGAGTCCGGAGTTCGTGCGCGACCGAATCGAGCAGCGCGGAACGCAGTCGTTCATTTTCGCGCGCAGCTTCTGTCTTGCCCAGTTGTTCCACGGCGCCTGCACGCTCCACAGCGATTGCAACCAGACTGCCCAGCGCTGTGAGAGTCTGCCGGGAAAGGAAGCCGCCCACAATCGCCAACGCGCCGATGGGCTGCACGCCCAGCAGCAATGGAACCAGCCATGTATCGGTCGCGTCATCGCGGAAGATTTCATGCTGCATTGCGGCGGAGCGCAGGGAAGCATCATCGATATTCTGGTCGAGTTTTCCCGTACGATAAATCCGGTTATGCGCGTTTACCAGCAGGGCTGCACCTTCCGTTTGAAAAGTGACAGAGACGAGCATTGGTACGGAGTTCAACAGACCGAGGATATTATCGGTGACCAGCAGTTGGCGGCTGAAGTCATAGAGACGCTCCAGTTCGCGGCGCTGCAGCTTCGCTTCTTGCGCTTCCTCTCGCGCTCGCTGAGAGAGACGGCTGGAAACCAATGCCGTAATCAGGAATGCCCCGAGGGCAATCCAGTTCTCGGAATCGGCAATCGTAAGCTTTCCGATCGGCGGCAGAAAGAAAAAATTCAATGCAAGTGCAGCAAGGATGGAAGTAAAGATAGCGTTCGACAATCCCCACCACGCGGCGGTAAAAAGAACGGCCAGCAGCAGCGTCAACGCGACCGTAGTGTCATTGACATGCAGTATCGCGAAATAAATCCAGACCACGAGCGCTACAATGAGCGCCGAGGCAACATAACGCGCGACGCGGGATGTGTTCGCTGACAGCACCATAAAGATTCTACTCAGGTCAACCTATTTATGAGCCCGCAGAATGGAAATGGCAATCCTGTGAAGACTCCGGAGCAGTGGCTGGAGACTACCGCGCCGGAAAAGACGGCGGGAATTTTAAAAATATTTCTCGGCTATGCGCCGGGGGTCGGCAAGACCTACAACATGTTGAGTGAAGCCATCCGCAGACGGAATCGTGGAGAGGATGTGATGGCCGGCTTCGTCGAGGCGCATCGCCGGGCAGCGGTAGTGGAGCTGGCAGCTGAGCTCGAGCATGTTCCCACACGCAAAGTTGAATATAAAGGGACTGTTTTTGAAGAGCTGGACGTGGACGCAATTCTTGCGAGAAGGCCACAGGTTGTGGTGGTTGACGAACTCGCACACACCAACATCCCAGGCAGCAAACATGAGAAGCGGTATGAAGATGTTCTGGAATTGCTGGAGAACAACATCGACGTGCTCTCCGCGCTGAATGTACAGCACATTGAGAGCGTTACTCCCACGGTGCAAAGCATTACAGGAATTACTGTCCGCGAAACGGTTCCTGACTGGGTAATTGAACGGGCGAATGAGGTCGTACTGGTAGATGTAACTCCGGAGGCGTTGCAGACGCGCATGCGCCGCGGCGATATTTATCCAGCCGAACGGGTAGAGCGTTCGCTTGCCAATTTTTTTCGCCGAGGGAATCTGCTGGCATTGCGCGAGCTAGCGCTGAAACGGGTAACCCATGCCGTGGATCGCAACCTGGATGCTTACCTGCGCCGCAAAAAAATTGGCGATCACTGGATTGTGCAGGAGCGGGTAGCCGTCTGCGTCAGCTCCAGTGCCGCGTCCCAGCAACTGATTGCGCGAGGAGCCCGAATGGCGGAAGGCATGGATGCGGAATTCTACGTACTCCACGTCGATCTGCCGAACGAGACAGATGAAGAAGAACGCCGCGGGCTTGCGGCAAACCTGCGCTTTGCAGAAAATCTTTCCGCACGCATCGTTCATCTAACAGGCCGCAGTGTCGCGGTCGCAGTTGCGGACTTTGCGCGCGAGAATCGCATCACGCAAATTATTCTAGGTCGTTCTGCAGTGCGCGGCTGGCGCAAGTATCTATACTATGCGGCTATCCAGAAGCTACTGCGAGAAGCGCCGCATGTAGATGTGCACATCGTGACCCAGGAGCCGTCGTGAAAGACGATTCATCGGAAAAAACGAAGATCCTCATCGTCGATGATGAGCCACAAATTACCCGCGTATTGCGCATGGCGTGCGTTGCCCACGGCTATCAGGTGGAAGATGCTGCGGATGGGCAGGCCGGACTGGCAGCCTTCGAGCATTGGCAGCCTGATCTGATTATTACCGATCTATCTATGCCGAATATGAATGGCGTTGAGTTGTGCCGTGAAATCCGAAAACATTCTACGGTGCCCATCATCGTATTGTCGGTTCGGGATCAGGAAAAAGTGAAGGTGCAGGCGCTCGATGCAGGCGCGGACGACTACGTGACCAAGCCATTCCAAACCAATGAGCTGCTGGCGCGAGTGCGGTCTGTTTTACGTCGCTCGGCGTACATAGCTGAAGCTCCACACACTGCTCAACTTACGGCTGGGGATTTCTCCATCGATGCGGATAGCTACCAGGCGTTTGTCCGCGGAATCGAAGTTCGACTAACCCCGAAAGAATTCGCTTTGTTGCATTACATGATGCTTCACCCGGAGCGCATCCTGACTCGCCGCGCACTTCTTGTGGCTATATGGGGAACCTATAGTGTGGACCAGCCGGAATCATTGCGTGTGCTGATTGGCCAACTACGGCGGAAGATCGAGCCTTCCGAAGATCCACGTTACATTGTGACAGAACCATGGATTGGTTACCGCTTTCTCCCCTCTGGAACCGTAGATAACTCCTTATAAATTCCTTACGCCCTTCTTACACACTCTTTACGCCGGAACGTGTGAACTAATGCTGAAGCGGAAATCATCCGCCAAAGCAGGCGATATGTTGATCCCAATTTTCATCGGATTGAGTTGTTTGATATCGATCGGATTTCTCCTTTTTTGCCATCGCGGTTTTGCGCGGACAAAGACTGCAATGCAAATGCGGCAAAAAACTTACAATGTTTTTTCGTTGGGTACTTATAGCAAAGTAGGCTGGCACAACCGCCAATCCGTATTGTTCCTTACAGTGATTCTGGCTCCAGTTGGAGTGATGTCTGCTCAGACACAGGTGCAACCATCTGCAGCACTCATAGCTTCAACTGCAGAAGCGGGTAATCTCCCGGTTGCGCCACAGGTTGCCGGTACAGTGTCGAGCGTGGACAAAACGTCATCCATCACGGGTCAGCCCTCCCCCGCAACTCTGCCCGCGCCGGCGGGGTTGAAAAGATTTTTTAATCGTTGGGGTCAAGCCTATATCGCAGACTGGAGCGGCAACTCTCCTATCACGAAGGCGACATCGCAAGCCTATCGCGGAACGCCAGCCCCTATTTTTTCTCCACCGTTTCCCAGCTCGTATTTTCCCATTGGAGGAACTCCGGTTATTGGCGCACCGGATGGTCAGAGTTATCCGCTGATGCAGGCAATCAATCAAAACAAGAGCCGGTACAAAATATATGGCTGGCTGGAAGTGGGCGCCAATGGTTCGACGAACAATCGCGGCAATGCGTCGAAAGGTATCCCCGCCAACTGGCCCAGCGCCTATGATGAATATCCCAACGCCGTCCAGCTCGATCAGGCAGCACTGTATTACGAGCGGCTTCCAAACACCGTTCAGACGGATCATTTCGACTGGGGATATCGGTTCACCGCTCTCTATGGGGTGGACTACCGTTTCACCACTGCCAAAGGAATGTTGAGCCAACAGCTGCTGCTGAAAAATGCGCAGTACGGCTTTGATCCGGTCATGTTCTACACCGATCTATATTTTCCGAAGGTGGCCCAGGGCATGAACCTCCGCATTGGCCGCTATATTTCTCTGCCCGATATTGAAGCCCAGCTCGCACCCAACAATTACACCTATTCCCATTCGATTCTTTATACCTTCGACTGTTATACACAGACGGGCGCCAACGCTACCGTCAAGCTCAACAATCACTGGACGGTGCAGGCCGGAATTTCCCCGGGATGTGACGTCATGCCCTGGACTACAGATGCCAAAGTCACCGGCAACACCTGCGTTCAGTACCAATGGCACAACGGCGGAGATGCTCTTTATACCTGTGCCAACTCCATTAACGACGGTAAATATGCTTATAACAATCTGTCAGCCTATTATGAGACCTGGTATCACAGGATCAACGACCATTGGCACACCGATACAGAGGCCTGGTACCAGTCCATGCGGCAGGTGCCGAATATGTATTGGTACAACGGCACCGATCCTGCGACGGGCATCCAATATGCCCCCACCAAGCAGACACCTTGGCCGGAGACGACTAACTCCCGACCTGGCTCCGGCGCCGCAACATTAAATTTTGGCGCGATCTGTACCAATCCTCTGCTGCCAGCTTCCGATCAACCCGCGCGCTGCTTCGCCCCGGAATGGGCGGTAGTGAATTACGTGGAACATAATTTCTGGAATAACTCCGCATCGCTGAATATTCGCAATGAAGTAGTGGATGACATCAAAGGCCAGCGCACCGGAACCGCAGCTATCTATGAGGAACACATGGTTGGGTTCGATTTCTGGGCTGGTTCTACCATTACATTCCGGCCGGAGTTGAGCTATATCCATGCCTTCGGCCAATGTTATGCGGGAATTTCGGGCAAAAAGATCTGCGCGCGTGCACTCGATATTGCGCCGGGGTCGGCAATTTCAAACATACAGGATGGAATTCTTCAGACCGGCAAAACCCAGGATCTGATCCTTGCTGCCGATCTGATTTGGCACTTCTAAGGCGATTCTGCTGACAGAAAGAGGTAGTGCTATGAGAATTAAAAAGAATGGAATGCAATATCTATCGGCACTCATTATTACAGTCGCTATAACTACCGCACCGGGACGATATGCAATGGCAGAGCAAGCTGGAACGCCACAAGTACACCTGTCGCGGTATCAGTTGCATGCTCTTATGAAAGACGCAACAACCCCAGAGCAGTACCAATTTCTCGCTCACTACTTTCGGGATCGCGAGCGGAAGTATGAAAAGCAGGCCGAGCGGCAAAGGGCTGAATGGGACCAAAGGTTCGCGACGCACGGCTATGGCGGCATGAAGAATACATCGCCGCAGGACACTGCAAAGCAAATTTATGAATACTATCGGCAAAAGGCCGAGCAAATGAAAAATAAGGCAGTGGAATATGAAGGAAAGATGAAATGATGCTGCAGGAAGCGCCGACCTGATTTGGCGTTATCAACTATCTTTATAAACTTTTTATGAACTTATTCCATACAATTATGTAGCAATGCTGGGATATAGCGGCTACTCCAGAATGGATGGATTCGGCAGTAAAGGAGAAAACCAATGATGGATTTGTGGATGCTAATTGGAACCGTAGTATTCTTCGGAATCTCTATTGGATACACGCTCGGATGCGAGCGCTTGAAGTGATGGCCATGCATATCGAAACCGCCATAATTTTCTTCATCTCCGCGGCTTTATTTATTTACCTCATCTACGCGTTGTTGTGTCCGGAGAAATTCTAGCCATGACCGCAAATGGATGGTTTCAGATTGGTCTATTCTTTGCGCTGATCCTCCTGGTTGCGCGTCCGCTAGGCATCTACATGGCGAATGTGTTCGAGCGCCGCAAGACATTTCTCGATCCGGTGCTACGGCCGATCGAGCGCGCGATTTACAAGGTGTGCGGCGTTGAGGCCGACAGGGAGATGCGATGGACCGAGTACGCCATTGCCATGCTACTGTTCAGCGTGGTATCCATGCTGATTCTTTATCTTATCCAGCGCGTGCAGCACTGGCTGCCTTGGAATCCGCAGCATCTGGCGAACGTACCTGCCGCGCTGGCGTTCGATACCGCGGCGTCATTCACGACGAATACGAACTGGCAGTCTTATGTACCGGAAGCCACGATGAGCTATCTGACGCAGATGGCTGGTCTGGCGTATCACAATTTTGCGTCGGCAGCCACAGGCATAGCCTTGGCGATTGCGTTCATCCGGGGAATCAGCCGGCGCGAGACGAACACGCTAGGTAACTTCTGGGTCGATGCAACGCGGTCAATTCTCTGGGTTCTTCTGCCGGTTTCTATTGTCGGCGCATTAGTCCTGGTTTCCCAGGGGGTGGTGCAGAATTTCCGTCCATACGACACGGCCCATCTTATTCAGTCGCAGACGATCATAAGTCAGGATAGTTCAGGGAAATCCACTACCCAGGTTGTTACAACGCAAACTATCGCACAAGGTCCAGTTGCTTCGCAGGAAGCAATCAAAGAATTCGGTACTAACGGCGGCGGTTTTTTCAATGCTAACAGCGCGCATCCGTTTGAAAATCCCACGCCGTTTTCGAACCTGATCGAGATGCTTTTCATCTTCGCGATTCCGGCGGGGTTGACGGTTACTCTCGGGCGTATGACGAAATCCCCGCGTCATGGCTGGGCAGTCTTTGCAGCTATGGCAGTGTTGTTCTTCGCCGGGGTGACCACCGCGTATCACGCAGAGTCGCGCGGCAATCCACTCTTCCATAATGTGGACCAGCGGGCGAGCGCGATGCAGAGCGGCGGCAACATGGAGGGGAAAGAAGTCCGCTTCGGCATTGCAAATTCTGCGTTATTTGCAACCGTGACCACGGACACAAGCTGTGGCGCGGTGAATTCCATGCATGATTCTTTCACTCCGCTGGGCGGCATGGTGCCGCTAATTGACATCATGTTGGGCGAGGTTATCTTCGGCGGCGTTGGCTCGGGGTTATACGGAATGCTGATCTTTGTGATCCTATCCGTATTTATCGCAGGCCTGATGGTCGGTCGAACACCGGAGTACCTTGGCAAAAAAATTGAAGCCTATGACGTAAAGATGGCGATGTTGTTTGTGCTGATCTTTCCGCTGATCATCCTCGGTTTCAGCGGTCTTACCGTGCTTTTGCCGCACCTTGGGCTGAGCAGCCTGGCAAATGCCGGGCCCCATGGCCTCTCGGAAATTCTTTATGCCTATACCTCGACCGCAGGCAATAACGGTTCGGCGTTTGCCGGTTTGAACGCGAACACCAACTATTACAACCTGACGCTTGGCTTCAACATGCTGATCGGTCGTTTCCTGATGATTATTCCCATGCTGGCGATCGCCGGCAATTTGGCGCGCAAGAAAATTGTTCCCGCTTCCGCGGGCACATTTCCGGTGACGACGCCGCTGTTTACGGTGCTGCTGGTAGGGGTTGTCATTATTGTCGGCGCACTGACATTTTTTCCGGCGCTCACGCTGGGGCCGATTCTTGAGCACCTGCTGCTATATGCAGGAAAGACTTTTTAGCAGGGAACCAGGAGATCGACATGGCAAAAGCAAGCAATAAACGGTCGCTTTGGGATGCGCAGATTCTCCGCCGCGCGCTGGTCGATTCGTTGCGCAAGCTGAACCCGAAAAATATGATGCGCAATCCGGTCATGTTCGTCGTCGAAGTCGGCAGCGTGATTACGACGGCACTGTTGCTGCGAGACGCCCGCCTGCATGGGTCTGCATTTTCTTTCGACCTCCAGATCACTCTCTGGCTGTGGTTCACCGTGCTGTTCGCGAACTTTGCCGAGGCGATGGCTGAAGGACGCGGGAAAGCGCAGGCAGATGCGCTGCGGCGCGCGAAGTCGGAAACCATGGCAAATCGTATGAACGCCAGAGGAGATATCGAGCATGTTCCCAGCTCAAAGCTTCGCTCTGGCGATGTTGTGATCGTCTCTGCCGGAGAAATGATTCCAGGCGACGGGGAGATCATCGACGGCGTCGCTTCAGTGGACGAGTCGGCAATTACGGGCGAATCGGCGCCGGTGATCCGCGAGTCCGGCGGCGACCGTTCAGCGGTCACCGGAGGCACGCGCGTTCTATCCGATCAGGTGACGGTTCGCATTACGTCGAATCCGGGCGAAACTTTCATCGATAAGATGATCGCGCTTGTCGAAGGCGCGGAGCGGCAGAAGACGCCGAATGAAATTGCACTGAATATCCTGTTGGCTGGACTCACCATCATTTTCCTGCTGGCGGTCGTCACCTTGCAGCCGCTGGCTATCTACTCGCATTCGCCACAGACGGTGTTCGTACTGGTCTCGCTGCTGGTCTGTTTGATTCCCACAACTATTGGTGGTTTACTCTCCGCCATCGGCATTGCAGGGATGGATCGTCTGGTGCAGCACAATGTGCTGGCCATGTCCGGGCGTGCCGTCGAAGCGGCTGGCGACGTGAACACGTTGCTGCTCGATAAGACGGGAACGATTACGCTCGGCAACCGACAGGCAGCGGAATTTATTCCCGCGCCGGGCGTGAGCAAAGAGCAGCTAGCCGATGCCGCGCAATTGTCATCGCTGGCCGATGAAACGCCGGAGGGCCGGTCTATCGTAGTGCTGGCAAAAGAAAAATACGGATTGCGCGGCAGGGAACTAGCCGATATGCAGGCGGAGTTTGTCCCCTTCAGCGCCACCACGCGCATGTCCGGCGTAAACGTTGAAGGACGTGTCATCCGCAAAGGCGCTGCAGATTCGATCGACCGCTATCTGCGCGAAGCGGGCGCTGCGATGGCGGACCAGGTTCGCGCCGACGTGGAGACGATTGCGCGCAGCGGTGGAACGCCGCTGGTAGTGGCGGAAAACAATCGCGCGCTGGGAGTGATTCACCTCAAGGACATTGTGAAAGGCGGCATCCGCGAACGTTTCGCGCAGCTGCGGGCCATGGGAATTCGCACCGTGATGATTACCGGAGACAATCCGCTTACGGCGGCAGCCATCGCGCGCGAAGCGGGCCTCGACGATTTCCTCGCCGAAGCCAAACCGAAGGACAAGATGGACCTGATCCGCCGCGAACAGGCCGAAGGCAAACTGGTCGCGATGACCGGAGACGGCACCAACGATGCTCCGGCGCTGGCGCAGGCGGATGTCGGCGTTGCTATGAACACTGGCACGCAAGCCGCAAAAGAAGCGGGCAATATGGTCGACCTCGATTCCAATCCGACCAAGCTGATCGAGATTGTAGAGATTGGGAAACAGCTACTGATGACGCGCGGCTCGCTGACGACCTTTTCAATTGCCAACGATGTAGCCAAATATTTTGCCATTATTCCGGCAATGTTTGCGGCGACGTTTCCTGTCCTGAATGCGTTGAACATCATGCATCTGCGAACTCCAGAGTCGGCAATCCTTTCCGCTGTCATCTTTAACGCGCTGATTATTATTGCGCTCATTCCGCTGGCACTCCGTGGCGTTCGCTACAAACCGATGAACGCGGCGGATCTGTTGCGGCGCAATCTTCTGCTCTACGGCGCCGGTGGCATCATTCTTCCCTTTATCGGGATCAAGTTGATCGACATGGCGATCACCGCCATTCATCTTGTCTAAGGAGTGAATATGCGTAAGCAATTGATGACGGCGTTTATCTTCACCATTGTGACCACGCTGCTTCTCGGAATCGCCTATCCGCTCGCGATCACGCTGGCGGCGCATCTGATGATGCCAGACAAGGCCGATGGGCAGCTTATTCATAGCGAGGGGGTGGTGGTCGGCTCGCGTCTGATCGGCCAAAGCTTCACTGGCTCAGCCTGGTTCAACAGCCGTCCGTCGGCCGCCGGCACCGGCTATGATGCCTCGAACTCTTCCGGCTCGAACCTTGGGCCGACGAATGCGGCTCTGGTCACGCGCGTACAGCAGAGTGTTCAATCGCTTCAGCCGCTGCACCCCGGCATTGCTATCCCAATCGATCTGGTTACGGCATCGGGTTCGGGTCTCGATCCCGATATTACCCCAGCGGCTGCGGAATATCAGGTCGCTGGAATCGCGCGGTCTCGCAGGCTCAATCAGACGCAGATTGAAAATTTGGTGCATGCGCACATTCAGCCACGGCAGTTTGGATTTCTGGGCGAACCGAGAGTCAATGTATTGCAACTGAATCTCGCGTTACAGGAACTGACCTCGGCAACCGGCAAAACAGCACAGCAGTAGTCGTTCGTACCCGGTTTTATAGGTAGATCAGGCTTTCAGATCCATCAGCGGCTTGTAGTTTTGCATATCGAACGGCACCGAAGCATGTTCCGCTACTACCAGCCATTTGCCATCGCGCTTTTCAAAGCACAATGTCAGCCGCGTGCGCAGGTCCATCACGAAACCCTCTTTCTTTTTGCCAATGATGTGGCTGAACCCGTTCACAAATGCAACCAAGTCCCGGAGACGATCGCCAATTTTTCCGGCTCGCCCTTCAGCGGTCCATCGAATGTGCCGAACCACCACGCCATGCTCTCGATATATTTCTGCTTGCCGTGTGTCCATAGTGGAGGCGCAAGGCTTGCAACCGTCACATCATCCGCATACGCAGCCGCCAACCCAGCGGCGTCGCCCCGCCCAAGCGCGGCATACCAGTTGTCGATGAGACCACGAATCACTTTTTCTTCCGCATTATTGCCAGCCATCTCGTCTCTCCTTACACCGGTTTCGGGTGAATGATCGACCACAGCACCCCGAATTTGTCGCGAAGTTGTCCAAAACGTGTCGCGAAAAACGTCTCCGCGAACGGCATTGTGATTGTGCCGCCATCTGCCAGCACGTTCCAGGTTGTGTCCGCATTCTCTGTCGAATCGAGCGTCAGATACAGATACGAGCTGCGGATGGGTTGGAAATAATTCGGCGGAACATCGTTGCCGATCAGTTCCACGCCAGCGATATTCATGCGCGCATGAACAACCGCCTTCTCCATGCCCGGCGGCACGTTATATTGAGGCGGCAATTGTTCCTGCCTCATCATCGCGGTAACTTTTCCGCCAAGATGATTCTCATAAAAGAGGAACGCTTCTTCGCAGTTTCCGCCAAAATTCAGGTGTGAATAGAGCTTCATGAAGATCGTTCCTCTTTTCTGATCTATGTAATGCGGGCCGATCTTACTGCTGTGCGGTTCCGGGTATTCCGACCATCCACGCGACGCCGAACTTGTCCGTGCACATGCCGAACATCGGCGACCAGAACGTAGATGCCAAGGGCATCTGCACACTGCCGCTCTCTTTCAGCGCTTCATATATGCGCTTTACTTCGGCTTCGTCCTTGGATTCCACGCAGACCTGAAAGCCGCCAATTGGCGTTGATCGGTCCGGCGGTGCATCGCAACCCATGAGCCTCCCCTCGCCCAGCGGAATCGACGTATGCATCACCTTGTCTTTCCAGTCCGGCGGCACGGGCATGCCCACGGGAGCATCGGCATACTTCATTGTGAAGGCATTCTTTACGCCGAACACCTTCTTGTAAAATTCAAACGCGTCCGCGCAATTTCCTTGAAAATTCAGGTGCACACTCATCTGCATGGTTCATCTCCTTTTTTTTCGCATTCAAATAAATAAATTGCGTTGCAGAATCACATTGCTTCTGCAAATTACGATTCCCGCTCATTGCTTTTTCAACAGCTCTGCCAGCTTTTCCAGGCTTTGACTCCAACCTTCCTTCATCCCTCTCAGGAACGTTCGGGCTTCATCCGTCATGCTCATCACATGCACGTCCAGAGTTACCTCGGTGCTGTCATTTTTTTCTTCGAAAAAGACCGAGTTCCAGGTTTCAAAGATTGCGATGCTGTTTTTGTCGAGCGGGGTTGCGGTGAAATGCATGCGGTAGGGCGCATAGAACTCCACCACCTGGCCGGACATCGGGTATAGCGTTCCGTCCGGGGCTTTCATCTCTACGTAAATTTTTCCGCCGCCTTTTCCTTCGAACTGGCAGCGGGGAATGCTGAAGCCCTTAGGCGCCCACCATTGGGCGAGCATCTCCGGTTTTGTCCACGCGGCGAATACAAGGTCGCGCGGCGCTCGAAAGGATCGGCGCAAATGCAGCTCCGTTGGCACGTCATTCGCATCTGGCTCGCGTCCCGGTTGCTCCGCCGCCAAAAATTCCGCAAATTTATCGAATGCGCTGTTCCATCCGCCGGTGTGCCCGTCACACGCGCTCGCACTGAGGAACGGCCCTTGCGTAAACGTCATCACGGTCTTGTTGCCCTTTTCTTCCAGACGCACCGTGACGGTGTTCTCCTCGAAATCCATGTTACTCAGCCCAACGTCGCTCGGCACGTCCCATGCAAAGGTGAACACAAGCAGCTCTGGCGGTTTTACTTCGCGAACCGTGCCATGCTGCTTCAACTTCACTGGCATGCCGCTAGCCGGGACCAGGCCTTCCATTGTTCTCCGCCAGGGCGCGCCAGGTGTTTTCGGCATGTCGAGTTCGGTGGTGTTAAACCCACGCGGCCCCATCCATTGCATTTGCATTGCAGGATCAATCCATGCCTCCCATACCAGCGCACGCGGCGCATCGAATACGCGGGTAATCTTCAGTTCGTATCCTTTGAAAGGCTCTGGCGCATTTTGTTTTGAAGCCGTCGCTGTTGTGCTCATGCCGTCACTCCTTTCATAGCAAGAATCTTCGTCAGCTGTCCCTGTGTCATGATTTCTCCTTTTTTCCTGAGGCATTGCGCTTCGTGCGTTTCTGTTTTGTGCCCACCGACTGCAATTTTTGCAAATACACGTCGAGGCGGTCGAAACTCTCTTCCCAAAATTTTCTGTATTCGTCGATCCAGGCTGCAGCGGTCTTCAACGCTGCCGGATTGAGTCGCGCCGGCCTTGTCTGCGCTTCGCGGCTACGGTCGATGAGGCCGGCTCTTTCGAGCACCTTGAGGTGCTTGGAGATCGCAGGCAGTGACATTTCAAATGGCTTAGCCAGCTCTGTGACCGATGTTTCGCCGGATGCGAGTCGCGCCAGAATTGCACGGCGGGTTGGATCGGCCAGGGCTGCAAAGGTTGCGTCTAAGTTTGTTTCGATCATCTTCATTCCACGGTATCTATATTTCACCAATCAGTTATATAACCGATTGGTGAAATATAGATCAAACTGCTATCGAATGTCAATTCCTAGGCGTGGAAAACTTTTGGAAATCTCCGTCTTCTATAGCCAGGAGGTCAGCACGAACTCGGCGGTCACAATCCTGTGGAATGAATGAGCTTGCAATGGCGGCATTGGTCGAGAACAGGCTTACGCAAATTGTTTATGGCGATTCGGAACCCAAACCTGAACGCTTCTTTAGTCGAGCCCAGGATCGCCGTTCGCGCATGCACCCGTTGTAGTCCGGACATGAGGAGCGCGATGAAGATCGTGTGTGCCGGCTCGTATCTTCAGCATTTTAGGTTTAATCTGCTCATCTGCAAGTTCAACAGAAGCAAACAGGCTGCAACCCAAAAAGGCCGACTCGTCGAGTCGACCATTTCTCCGTAAACGTTTGGTTTTTGTTGGTGCCGGGAGGGGGGGTCGAACCCCCACGAGGTTGCCCTCGGCGGATTTTGAGTCCGCTGCGTCTGCCAGTTCCGCCATCCCGGCGCTTGCGCTCTTTGATTCTAATCGAAATTGTTATCGTGAGGGCGATGGAATCTGTTGCGTAAAAATCGCGCCGAGTTGCTGGCACGCGTTCAATATGCTGGACAATGTTTGTTGATGGGACTGAAACACCGCTATGCCGTAGCCTTCTAGTTATTTTCAAATTTGCATCTACCTTATCTGCTGGCAATTTGTGAATTGCAGTAAGGGAGAAATGAGCGATGAGGAAACAAAGGTTAGCAATGGCGTTTGCGGCAGTGTTGGCGATGCCTGGTGTCATGGCAATGGGGCAGGCCACCGGAGGAGCAGGAAGCGGTGCAACCGGCGGCGGCGCCATGCAACAGGGAAGTGGCTCCGGGCAGGGAACTCAGGGGACTCAAGGTACGCAGGGCGGTCAGGGAACCATGAATAACGGAGCGCAGGGCCAAAACGGTACTACTAATGGCCAAAACGGTACCATGAACAATGGCGGCAATGGAACCACTCCGGGAACCAACCCATCCATGCAGAACGGTTCGCCGGACAACAGTGCCGGTCAGCCGGGCCAATCGAACTCGATGGGTACGCAATCAAAGCACAACAACCAGAATCCCAACTCTGGCAGCGGTACGACGAACAATAATGGAACCGGCACCGGCTCCGGTACAACTACTCCTCAATAACCGCAGTTGAGCGCGCCAGCATCACGGTGGTGAGTTGGCGCGTTCACATTTTCCTGGATTTGAATTTTGGTCTTTGTGTCAACTGGTCGGGAACACGCGTTATGTTGAAAAGATTAGCGAGTAGAGAAGAATTGCCAGAACTGCGCCGCTGACGGCCACGTACAGCCGGTCGCGTTCCAGCGCAAATGCACCGACCAGAAATGCAACGCGAGCGACCGGAGTCGCAATCAAGAGAAGAATACCCAACTGAATAATAGCTAGGGGATGTCCGCGCATTGTGCTCGGTATCAACTCTCCCAGTGAAACTAATTTTCCTTTACTGGCGTGAAAAACACCGTAGTCGGGACTCTTGAACGAATTGTGCAGAAGATACAGGAACAGGCCCAATACTGTCACCGCGCAGGAAATCAGCGTGCCCGCTCGCAGCACTTGTCCGATGAATTCCTCGACCTGCTTATCGTTTAGTTTGCGCATTCAAATCCTGCCCGTGCAGCCGTTGTAGATCATCTCCACGGCCAGAAAAAAGATCACGATGGAAAAAATCAGCCGCAACGATTTCACATTTACCTTTACCAGAAGCTTTGCTCCAATCAGCGACCCGGCCAGCACGCCGATCATTACCGGGGCTGCGAGCGAGGGATCGATATAGCCGCGGCGCAGATAAATCCCGGCGCTGGCTGCAGCCGTCACGCCAATCATAAAGTTGCTGGTGGTTGTGGATACCTTAAACGGAATTCGCATGATGTGGTCCATGGCCAGCACCTTTACCGCACCCGAGCCTATTCCCAGCAATCCTGACAAAGTGCCCGCTCCAAACATGGTCGCGAAGCCGCCGGAAATATTTTTTACGGCGTAGTGCTGGTCCTGGCCGTCCGGGCCAGGAAACGTCCCATTCATCTTGAGTTTGTCCGACCATTTATTTCTAGGGACCATTTCATTGTCATGCCGCTTGAACGTGAGATACACCGAGTACAGCAATACCAGGCCGAAGACGATGGCAATGTATTTGGCCGGAGTTCGCGTTGCCAGCCACGCACCCGCAACCGCGCCGACCGTGGTCGCAATTTCAAGGAACATGCCGATGCGGATGTTGGAAAAACCTTCGCGCACATACGCCGCCGCGGAACCGGAGGAAGTGGCGATCACAGAGATCAGTGATGCGCCGATCGCGTAGTGCAGATCGACCTTGAACAGAATGGCCAGCATTGGGACCAGCACCACGCCGCCGCCCAGGCCGGTGAGCGATCCGAGCAGTCCTGCCAGCAAGGAGCCCCCCAGGACCACCAGGGAAAAAACCAATTCGCTCATTGAAAAACTGTATCATTTTGGTGCTTGCATTCCGGTGAAGCGCTTCTTTGCAATACATACGGCCCACGTCTGGCACGCTTTCCATATTGGGAACATTTGCTCGATGAAGTCCCGCAACAAAACTTTCCCCAGTGCGTCTATAAGACTCAACGCCATCCCTTTGCAATTCGGGAGATACTCGTAGAGAAGAAGGCGGCACCAGGCAGATTCAGCCCGAAAAGGAAATAACGGCGCATGGCGGACAGGACCGTAGGGAATTTTCAGCAACACAATAGAGGCGGCTGTCGGTTAGGAGTGGGTGCGGCGTTTGCATGGATAGCGTTGGTCCTTCTGGTCTTCAGCGGACTGGGCACATTGCAGGCGGCCGCGCAGGCGCTGGTGCAAAACAGAATCGTCACGCCGATCCGCTCCGCGCCAATGCAGATGATGCATGGAACCGTGCATCCCAAGGTGGCCATTGCTGCGGATCAGGGTCCGCTAAGCGGATCGACGGCGATCCAGGGCATGTCTCTGGTTTTCGGCCGCTCTGCCGCGCAGGAGGTCGACCTGAAACAGCTCTTGCAGGCACAGCAAACGCCGGGTTCTCCCCTGTACCACCAGTGGCTGCAGCCGGGGCAGTTTGCGGCGCGGTATGGAATGAGCGCTGCCGATCTCGCGAAAGCGGCGGCATGGCTGCAGTCGCAGGGGTTCAAGATTGACGCCATTCCAGCCAGCTCCAATCGGATCGATTTCAGCGGAACCGCGGCGCAGGTGAACGCGGCGTTTCAAACCCAGCTGCACCAATACTCGTTGCGCGGCCAGATGCACTGGGCGAACTCTACGGAGATCAGCCTGCCGCAGGCAATTGCCGGGATGGCGCTGGGCGTCGAGCATCTCAACACGTTTCGTCCTAGGCCGCACGCGATTCAACGGCCGGTCCATGCCAGCCAGCAGAGTGTAAGTGCGAAACCGCAATATACCTTTACGGACGGTAGCGGTGCGGAAGTCAACGTGATCGCTCCCTCCGATAGTCAAACCATCTATAACGTCACTGGACTCTACAACAGCGGCTTTACCGGTAGTGGAGAAACGATAGCGATAGCAGGGCAGACGGATATTGTGCAGTACGAAAACGATATCAAGAACTTTCGATCTCTCAGCGGCTTGAATGCCAGCAATCTCCCAACGCAAGTTCTCATCACCAGTCCCAACACCGGCCCTGCAACA
Organism: Acidobacteriaceae bacterium; assembly: GCA_965276585.1. Taxonomy (GTDB): domain Bacteria; phylum Acidobacteriota; class Terriglobia; order Terriglobales; family Acidobacteriaceae; genus JAKAAZ01. The sequence continues at coordinate 821,151 of CBDIAZ010000001.1, forward strand.
GTCTCTCCATCTGATCTTGTAGAAGCCGATATCGATACGGAATGGTCCGGTGCAATCGCGGAAAACGCCGCCATCGTCTATGTAACAGTGGGCAGCAATCAGAATTATTCCGTGTTCGATTCTCTCCAATATGCAGTGCTGAATCCGTTGGCGGAAAATAATACGCAATTCGCTCCAGTGATCAGCATCAGCTACGGTGGCTGCGAACAGGGCTACAAGAGCATATCGCTGTCCGAGATCCAGCAGTTAGAAAGTGTTCTCGAACAGGCAAATGCGCAGGGACAGACCGTGGTCGCCTCTTCGGGGGACGATGGATCGGCAACCTGCGATTATGCCAACACTCCGACACCTGCAAGCCACGGATTGGCGGTCGATTATCCTGCCAGCAGCCAATATGTAACCGGCACGGGCGGGACATCGTTCAGCGGCGATGTGGGCGATCAATCGAAGTATTGGAATCAGGGAAACAATTCGGACAATGGTTCTGCCATCAGCTATATCCCGGAAACTACGTGGAATGACACGCCAAATCTCAGTGGTCTGAATAATACCGGTGTATTGAGCGCGAGTGGCGGCGGAGCCAGTGCGCTGTTCACCAAACCTTCCTGGCAAGCAGGCGCAGGAGTTCCATCAGACGGCAAACGCGATGTGCCCGATGTGTCGCTCGCTGCCGATCCCTACCACGATGGTTACGTGCTTTGCACAGAAGAGACAAGCGGCTCGGGTTCGAGCACGCGGCTCACCGGTACGTCGAGCTGCGTTTATCCAGTGGGATCGGGTGAAGCGGCGTATTTCGATCAGAACCTGATGGGCGGCATCTTTGGCGGAACTTCGATCGCTGCGCCACAGTTGGCGGCGATGATCACGTTGTGGAATCAGGAAGCGGGGAACACCGCCGGGGTCGGCAATGCAAATCCGATCTTATACCTGCTGGCGCAAAGCACGCCCGGCGCATTTCACGATGTCACGACTGGAAGCAACGCTGTTGTGTGTCAGCAGGGCAGTCCCGATTGCATCTCCAACGGTGCTGGCGGATATGTTATGTCCTGCTGCAATGCCGGTGCTGGATACGATGAAGCCACCGGACTTGGATCGGTCGACGCGACCGCCATGGGAGCGGTCTGGCCTAAAGTCAGCGTAACAGCGACAACTCCCCAGCCGACTTTTAGCTTGCTGCTGAATCCGAGCGCGGTATCGGTCAGTCCCGGCAGTTCCATCACGACTTCCGTGGTGCTGAACCCGAGCGGAGCGGGAGCCAACAGTGCGGGATTCAGCGGTACGGTGGCTCTGGCCTGCTCCAACCTTCCCGCCGGAGTGAGCTGCAGCTTCGCTCCCAGCGCTTCGGTGAACTTGACTTCGGGCGCGTCGCAAACCGTCACTCTTACCGTTTCCGCAACTACCGCCGCCGCAACCTCAGTGGCGAGCCGATCGACATCTCATCCCTTCGATCGCGGATGGCCAATGCAGACAGCCTTTGCTGGAATTTTTGGGTTATCGCTGCTGGGCTTCAAACGCAAGCGGCGTCCGTATCCCTCGCGCTGGATGGCGGTCCTGCTGCTGATGGGCGGACTGATGGCAGCCTCCGCGCTGACGGCGTGTGGCGGATCGAGCAGCCCCGCTGGAACGAACCCGATCAAAAGCACTCCAACGCCGACGACGCAGAGGCTCACCGTGACCGGAACTTCGGGCACCACAACCGCATCGGCGCAGGTTCAATTGACGGTTGAGTAGATTCGGATCAACGAAACGCTGCTCTCCCTACTATGCCCTGGCTGCAATCAATACTAAGTCCCAGGCAGGAGCATCGAAGCGAATCCAAATTGCGAGCAGATAGTGGGAGACGTCTACGGTCCAATAGGATGATTTTTGATTTTCAAGTTTTGCAGCAAACACACTTTTTCGGGCTGTTTCGGGACAATTCGTGAAAAGTGCGATATGGCCCGGCAGGCTGCCGGGGCGAAATGTTCCACGTGGAACATAAAAGCAATTGAAGGGCCAAACGCAATTGGAATGCCAGACTTCGGCTATGTGGCTTGAATCGGGCGAGTTGCGAAAACGCAATAAAGGCGATTTGGTGGCGTTTTTGCTGGGCGATTCAGGGCCGGTCAAATTGGGCTCTCCACGAGCCTTTTTCGGTGTAACCGCCAATTGCCTGTGATACCGGTGTTTTCTTCCATCGTGCCCAATTGCAATGCGTTGATTCCATGCGGTTTACGATTTACGATTTACACATTTCTGAAGAGAAAAGCACCATTTTTCTAAGTGACACAAATATCAGTAATTTTTTGCTTCAATTCCACCCTGTACGTTGCAGTGTCGATCCCGCAGCGCATCCGGCTTGGGTTGTATAGTGAAACATCGGTTTGTAGCCATAAGAGAAGATGGAGAGTCTGCTGATTTCTCCTGCCTCGCACACTTTGCTATTCGATGGATGGAATCGGAAATGTTTGCTATGAAGACTGTCAAGAAAGCGCTGTCGGCCGCAAAGACATGGGCTGTTGGAGACACGCGCACCCTGGTGATGCAGAACTATGAACTCATGGGGCGCATCGCAAGCTGGCAAGTCCGGTCTCAAAGGGTTCTCAACAGTCTTCAGGACGCTGAGTTCAAGGTAAGTTCGCAGTGGGGAGAAGACGGAATCATCGACTGGGCTGATTGAGCGTGCCGAAATCCCACCCCAATTACGGTCCTTCATCAAGCCAGCCCGTGGATGTAACTCCCGATTGCGCTTTTGCCCTAACGTTTGCCAATATTGTCGATTTCCTTCTTAATCGCCATTGAATCCAAACTGGCTAAAGGCAGAGAGAGGAATAGCAAGATTCTTCTCTCCAGGGTGTGGAAAGCCTGATTGAAGGCCCGCTCCGACTCCATTGAATTCTCAGGGGCGAGCGCCGGATCGGGAACGCCCCAATGGGCTGTCATGGGTTGGCCTGGCCAAACCGGACAAACCTCCTGAGCGGCGTTGTCGCAAACCGTAAACAGGAAGTCAAGATATGGGGAATCGGGTTTTGAGAACTCATCCCAGGATTTACTTCGATACCCTTCGATGTTCATGCCCATTTCTTGAATTTGACGCAAGGCTTCGGGCCGCACTCTGCCGGACGGATGACTGCCGGCACTGAAGGCGGTAAAGGTCGGCGCTCCTTTGCGGTTCAGGATGGCTTCGGCCAAGATGGAACGCGCGGAGTTTCCCGTGCAAAGAAATAGAACATTGTAGTGCGATTTCATGGCATAGCCTCTCTTGGCAGCTTGCCAGTTAAGCGCAACACGTGGAACCGCAGCACGAGGTTGAGGAAGGTTTGATGGCGTACACCTTGACACTTGCCGCCACCGAATTCACGTCATAGGTATCCATCAGAGTGGCGAGGTCGTTGTGCAGCGTGGAGGCATCGGATGGAGGAGTGCAGCAGGCTTGCTGAGCGACGGCAAACGGGCTGGCTTCGTTCATGGCCGGGGAGCAGCAGCCGGCTTGGTTCTCCACTTTGCTGTACGCGTTAAGATCCGCTCCGCTGTCGACAATCTCGACAAATTCGAAGCCCGCTTGCAGCAGTTGGTCGCGATAGGTGTCGATGTGGATGGCTCCGGCGATGCAGCCGACGTAGGCCGAGAGACTGTTGGCAACCTCGGCGGGGAGGTCGGCTTTGAGAGCGATGTCGCTGACGGCGATCCGGCCGCCGGGTTTGAGGACGCGGGCAATTTCTCGAAAAACGGCAGGCTTGTCGGGAGCGAGATTGATGACGCAGTTCGAGATCACGCAATCGACGGAGGCATCGGCGAGCGGGAGTCGATCGATGGCGGCGAGGTGGAATTCAACGTTGGTATAGCCGCCTTTTTCTGCGTTGGTCCAGGCGCGCTCGATCATCGCCGGGGTCATGTCGATGCCGATGGCTTTGCCCTCGGGTCCGACTTGTTTCGAGGCCAGGAAAACATCCAGCCCGCCGCCGGAGCCGAGATCGACGACAGTTTCCCCGGGGCGGAGATGCGCGGTAGCCGTGGGATTGCCGCAGGACAGGCCCATGTTTGCCTCCGCGGGGATGGAGGTGAGTTCTTCGGCGCTGTAGCCAAAGGCTTCCGCAACGGCCTTCACGCCGGCGTGGTTGTTGGAGAGGGTGCTCTCGGCAACGGCTGCGTACTTCGACCGGACCGAGTTCAAAAGCTCTTGTGACATTGGACGCCTCCTTCATATCTGCTTATGCGAATATATTCTTTGCCTTCATATACGTCAAGGCGTATATATAAAACATGGCAACGAAGCAGACATACGACATGGAGCGATTCTTCCAGGCGCTGGGAGACCAGACCCGCCTGCGGCTGTTGAACCTGATGGGAGACCAGGAGACCTGTGTCTGCTATTTCATCGCGGTCCTGGGAGGCCCGCAATCCAGGATTTCTCGACACCTGGCGTACCTGCGGAGCGCGGGGATCGTAGCGGCGCGGCGTGAAGGCAAGTGGATGCACTATCGGATTGTCATGCCGCCTCACACGGGAGCAGCCGAAATCCTGCGGCAGACACTGGAATGGCTGAAGGAAGAGAAGCCGATGCAGGCCGACCGCGCGAGGATGACCAAGGCTTGCTGCTCCCCGGCGAAGTATTCGCTACTCGATGGTGCGCCGCTGCCGCAGCCGATCGATGGCCACAGCTGCGAGGCCTGTTGATGTCTACCGTAATGCAAGGCCGGGTTTGTGCGCCGGCGGCGCGGAAGAAGCTGTCGTTTCTCGATCGTTTTCTGACGCTTTGGATCTTTCTCGCGATGGCGATCGGCGTTGCGATCGGCCATTTCGTTCCATCCTCGGCCGACTTTGTCAATCGCTTTCAGAGCGGAACAACGAACATTCCCATCGCCATCGGACTGATCGTCATGATGTTTCCGCCGCTGGCGAAGGTTCGTTACGAGAAGCTGGCGAGGTTTTTCGGAACAAGCGGGTGCTGGGGCTCTCGCTGGTGCAGAACTGGCTGGTCGGGCCGGTGCTCATGTTTTTGCTAGCCGTCGCCTTCCTGCGCGGCGAACCGGCAGCCATGCGCGGTCTGATCCTGATTGGGATCGCGCGCTGCATTGCCATGGTGCTGGTATGGAATGAGCTGGCGGAGGGGGACCCCGACTATGTTGCCGGTCTGGTGGCGATCAACAGCGTTTTTCAGGTGCTCTTCTACAGCGTTTACGCATGGGTATTTCTGACTGTCCTGCCGAAGTGGTTCGGTCTCGAGGGGAGCGTCGTTCCGATCGGGATCGGGCAGATTGCGAAGAGTGTCGGCATCTATCTGGGCGTACCGTTCGTTGCCGGATTTCTGACCCGCTTATTGCTAATCCGCGCCAAGGGCGAACCGTGGTATCGAACCCGCTTCATTGCTCGCATTAACCCACTCACGCTGATTGCGCTGCTGTTCACGATTCTGGTGATGTTCTCGCTGAAGGGGGACCTGATCGTGCGGCTGCCGCTGGATGTGGTGAGGATCGCGGTGCCGCTCATCATTTACTTTCTCATCATGTTCCTGGTCAGCTTCTGGATGGGGAAGAAGTTGGGAGCGGATTACGCTCAGTCGGCAACACTCTCCTTTACCGCGGCGGGAAACAACTTCGAGCTTGCGATTGCCGTGGCGGTCGCCGTGTTTGGGCTGAACTCGGGAGAGGCATTTGTCGGCGTCGTCGGGCCGCTGATTGAAGTGCCTGCACTCATTGGCCTGGTCAACGTATCTTTTTGGATTCGCAGACGATTCTTTCAGGAAGAATAAACGACGTTCAAGTGCATAGCGAGCCGTACAACACCAATCAAAATTGAGTGATTTTTGGGAAGGTTTTCCACTTCAGCGGGCTAACAGGAGACGACGCGCGGCGCGCACGCGGGCTATGACGCGGTCGGCGCCGATCAGGTCAAACTCCAGCCACCAGATTGGCAGCACATATGCGATCGCGGAAAGAACTCCGACGAAGATCAGGTGAGGATAATCCGGGGCGAGGAGATAGTGGGTGATTAGCCATGGCAGGATCAGGAATGCAGCGCAGCGGGCCCCGGTACGCAGATAGAGCAGGGCGGTTTCGCGAATGCTGATGTGCAGGGTACGCTCGATGACGATCGGCTGAATGAATGCGCGGAAGACGATGCTGGGGATGAGGGTTCCGAAAGCCACGCCAATCATTCCGAACGGCTTGACCAGGATCAGGCTGAGGATGAGGTTGGCGATCGCTTCGCTGATATTGACCGTAGCGTAAATTTTATGGTTCAGGCTGGCGTAGAGGGCGTTGACGGAGGTGGCCTGGGCGGTCTCGATGAAGATTGCGATGGAAAGGATCACGGCCACCGGGTACGCGTCGGTGAAGTGGGGGCCCATCCAGCGGATGATGAAATCGCGCGACCAGGCGATCACGCCGAAGGCAATGAAGGAGGATGAGACCAGCGCAACCCGGGTTCCGGAAAGGAAACTGCGCTTGAATCCGGCGTCGTCCTTGACGCTCATCTGCATGCTGAGTACAGGCATGAGTACGCCGATGATCGACGTGATTCCGTCCAGGTAATAGAGCGCCAGAGTACTGCCGATGCTGTAGTGGGCCACGGCGATCAGCCCGACAAAAAACGATACCGTCAGGGTGTCGGTCTGGAAACGGATGCGATCGGCAATCTGGCCCAGCATGACCGGTCCACCAAAACTGAAGAGCTTGCGCGCGGTGACCTTGTTCCATCGCGGCCAATGGAAGATTTTGAGAAACGGAAACAGCCGATGCACACAGCAGAAGACGATCGTGTTCGCCGGCAGGGCAACCACCACGGCCAGCCAGGCCAGCGACAGCACGCCGTGGTGGCGGTCGAGGAGAATCACGGTGCCAATGGTGCGCAGAATGGCGGTAAGGATAAGGACCCAGGCGGTGATATCGAAGTGCTGCGCGGCATTCAACGTGCCAAAGGGCACCCGCATGCCGAAGCTGGAGGCGGTACTGAAGCCGACGATTAAAAAAACCTCTGCCAGCAGCCGTCCATGTGTATAGTGCAGAAAATAGACGCCTGCCGCCAGTACAGCGGTGGCCGCCATCAAGATGGCCGAGACAACGCCGAAGATCAGCACCCCGGCGCTGTAGATATTCCGCGCCTCCTCATGATCCTGAGACCCCAGGGCGTAGGACATGTGGGTAAAAATGGCGCCGGAAAGTCCAAGATCGAGAAAACTGTAATATCCCAGGAAGCCGATGGCGGTCGCCCAGATTCCATATTGTTCCGAGCCGAGGTGGTGGATGGTGAACGGCATGAGAAAAAAGCCGACCCCGGCCACCACAACCATGCGCAGAATCCGGCTGCCGGAGCCCCGGACCAGTTTTTTCAGGGAATACATTTTTCGGGGTTCTGGATTGGAAACGGTCGAGACCACAGCAGCGGAACTCCCTATTTTCTTGTGCGAAGTGCAGATGTCATCGAGCTAAGTACATTTTCATTCACCTAAGTGCATTTCACTGGCCAAATCCGGGTTCGAAGGATAGGTGAGCCGGGTTTGGTTATTTGCGGGAGGCGACGCGGCCTGTCCTTTTGAAAGTGTGCAACATTTTGCATGGTTTCAGGGGAAAATAGGGGATTGCAGGATGACGACCATACGCAATTTTGCCAGCCAGCGATGGGAGAATGCTCGAAATCGAATGAATGGCATGCTGCGTGCAAACACCTTTGTGTACATTTTTCTATGGATGAGGCAGGTAGCCGATGGAGTTTGTCGTTGTTGCAATTTTGTTGATACTTGCTATGGTCGGGTTGGTCCGACCCTATATTGGTCTGCTGGCGTTTCTGATTATTATGGAACTGCAACCGGGCGAGTTGTATCCCTCACTGGCCCCTCTCCATCTGGAACGAATCGTTGCCGTTTTACTGGTGGGTTCATTCCTGCTGCACGGCGAGAAGCTGCGCTTTCCGGCCCCTACCCGGTGGATGCTGGCGTTCTACGGCGCCATGCTGGTTTCGATTCCTCTGGCATTCTGGCGTGCAAACTCGATCAGTTCGTGTATTTCCTTTTTGGAAATTGTGGTCTACGTCGTGTTTGCAACCGCGCTGCTCACGACGGAATCGCGCATCCGCTGGTTCATCCTGGTGTACGTTCTGCTGGTGGACTGGCTGGGCGGCACCGCGCTATACAACTATGCCCATGGCATCTGGCAAGTCAGGATGCATATCGAGCGGGCCATCGGCATTACCAGCTCAGCGGGAGATCCGAATTCGCTGGCCGCCACTCTGCTGTTTTCCGTTCCGCTCTCGATCGCGTTGATGACCCGCACCAACCCGTTGTGGATGCGGATCATCGGCCTGGGCTCGATCGCTATGGACGCGGTGATGGTCGTCGATACCGGCTCGCGAGGCGCGGCGCTGGGCGTTCTGTTCCTTGTTTTCCTGCTACTTTTCCGCAAGCCGAAAAATCTTCTTTACTTGCCAGTTTTGATCGCACTTAGCCCGCTGGTCTGGAGCGTCATTCCACAGCAATATAAAGCCCGGTATGAGACGCTGAATCACCTGAAGGACGATGCCTCATATCAGAATCGCATCCTGAGCTGGCAGGGCGGGATAAAAATGTTCGAGAGCAATCCGCTGACCGGGATCGGCGCCGGCGACTATACCTATGCCAACGGCGTAAAATTCTGGCCGGGCGCAGGCCGCAAGCACTTCTTGAACGCGCATTCTCTGTACTTCAAACTGATCGGCGAACTCGGGCTGGTAGGTCTCTTTACCTTCGGAGGCTATCTGATCTGCGTATTCCGATTGAACTGGCGGCTACGAAAACTGCTGGCGGAGCGCAATGTATCGGGCTTTCTGCGTCCGCTTCCCAGCCTTTTCATCATCATCCTGTTGCAGTTGTTATTCGAGGGCTACGCTGCGCACAATCTATACCGAACCCAGTGGTTTGTTGTGGGAGCGATGGCGGCCTCCATCAGCCTGCTGCCGATGCTACAGCAGCCGGTGGCGGTCGAGGCAGGCGATCTGGCGGAGGTTTCCGGGCAGCCGGTTCTCGATGGCGAATGGTCTCCGGCTCTGCTTCCGGCGTTGCGCAGATAGATACTGATTCGGGATTCGCATCCATGAAACGCAAGAGAATTATGGAAAACGTCGCCAATTGTGGGTATGATTCCTGCTAAGTTCACAAAATTCAATGTTTTTGGTCACCGTGGGGGGATTTTCTCTCCTGTCTCCCCACTGGCTATTTCTCCGCGTCGGCTGCGAGCGCGATTTTCCGCATCATGCTGCGGTGGAGAAGCAGACGGACGGTTTCTTTGCTGGTTTTCAGTTTCCTGCCTGCATGTTCGAATTCCTGGGGTCCAGACTTTTGTTTGGGCTGCCCACCACAACAGGACCAATTTTTGCGGGAGCAGATTGAGCGACACGGCTCGAAGCTTTCCGCAAGTTTTCAGGAGCGTGAATGTTCTCCAAGTCTTTCCTTCCCCTGGTGATCGCGGCCTTGCTGGCCAGTGCAACCGCAGCAAATGCGTCCAAAACGCCACAAGACTCTTCTCAACCGGTAGCAGTCGGCTGCGGGGTTTCCATGCAGCGGAGCCATTCGGTTCCGCAGGATCGCTTTGCCGATACTGCCATCGGCGGACTGGCCAGCTTCGCTATTCTTTCAGGGAGTTTGTCGGGCGGATCGAATATTTCATTGCCGAGCGGACCGCAGCAATACTCTCGCCCTGTGCTGATGGCGGCACTGGAGATGGCGCCGAGGGGTGTGTCCAGCAGCACTCCCAGCAGCTGTTATCCACCTCTCAGCCTGGCGACTACCAGCGTGCCGACGGCCAAGGCCGGCGCGAGTTACAGTTTTGCGCTGGCGGCGAACGGCGGACAACCGCCTTATAGCTGGAGCTTCGGTCAGTCCTCCTTACCGGCGGGATTTTCCATCAGCCCGACGGGAAATCTGACGGGTACACCCACGTCCAGTGGGACATACACATTTAATGTGGTCGTGTCCGACTCACTGAAAAACAACTTGACTGGAGCGTTGACGCTGATGGTGACGGCTGCCGGCGCGCCACCGCCGCCGACTGACCCGCCTCCGACCAATCCGCCGCCTCCGACCAATCCGACCCCAAAGCAGCCGGCGATCGGCCCGGCCACCGGTACCGCGCTCACCTCCTGCCGCGACATCACCAAGGGCGGCACATATTATCTGGCCAACGATGTATCGAGCGCGGGCACCTGTTTTGGGATCGACGCCAATGGGATCACGCTCAATCTGAATGGGCACACGATTACATACGGGACCGGCGGAGGCACGACTCCTACGCCGGCTATTGAAGGGCACGATTGCTGGTACACGACCGGTCACTTTATCGGGGGGTATTGCGGGTCGGCTCACGGCGGCGTCGAAGTCTACGGCGGAAACATCGTTCAGTCTCCGAACTCCGCTCCATTCAGCCCCGCGTTCAGCTTCGGACAGGGAACCTTCAACTCCCCACCCAAGATCCACGACGTTACCGCAACCGTTCAAAACCAGGGCGCGCGGTTCTATTATTCGCAATACGTTCCTGTGGGCACGATCCTGAATCACAATACTGCCTATGACAACGTGACCAATATCCAGCTGCCGGGCCAGGGAATGCTGTCGGCGAGATCGGCGTTCCAGGGACAGGCCATTTACATCCAGGCCACCGAGAACAATCCTGGCAGCGGGGATACGATTACCAACAACATCATCGTGGGCAGCCCGCAGGGGGGCATTAAAACCTCTAATCAGAACTCGGTGATTACCGGCAACGATGTCAGCATGAATTCGTTTTATACGAACGATTATTGCTTCGAGGTTTCCGCCGATCACACCACGGTCAGCAACAACAACTGTCATCCCATCAGCGGGCGGGGCGTCAATATCGACGCCTCGTACGTGACCATATCGAACAATACGTTTAACGTGACGGAGCTGAAGCAGAACGCCGAGTACGGAGGATGCGAGGTAGGGGGAGGTTATGGAATCCGCTTCAAGTTCCTTGCCTACAACGCCAGCATGACCGGCATGGTGGGCGACATAATCACCGGCAACAATGTGACCACCACGGCCGGGCCCTGCCTCGCTGTCGGATTGAACCTTTCGATTGTGCCTGTCAATTCCGGGATTTCCATCACGAACAATACGTTCACAACGCTGAATCTGGGGCAAGGTCAACCGGATTACGGCATCGGACTCAACGATACGAACGGGGGCGACGGAGTCGTCATAACAGGGAATACCTTCCGCTCCACCAGTGCATGGATCTATGGGGAATGGGACGGATATGCCAACATCGTCATCGGTCACAATACTTGGCAGGGCTCGCCGGCATCCGGCGTGATGGCCGAAGACGGGGAATGCGACTCCACGCAGCCGACCGTTGCAGGTGCTTTTGCTTGTCCCGCGAGCCTGACTCTGACTGATAGCTTGCCGGATCCTGTGGTTTGCGGGGGATACTCGGAAGCGACAGTTACGATTGCCGGCAAGGTGACGGCGTGCAAAGCGGCAAAATAAATTTGCTCATTAAGGGAAGGAACGTTCCTATCAGCTGAATCTGTCGTTGAAGGCCTTCATTCGGAGGCCTTTTGCGGCCAGCGGGATATCAGGTTCTTTTCCTAATTTCACACTCATGGATTTCTGGCCTCAACACGGAAGTGAATCTGCGTAGGGTTTTGGATTCTGGCTGCAGGTCTCGTCTGTTTTTCATTTATATTTTTGCAGCCGCAGACGTTGCACGGCGCTCCTATTGCGTCATTCAGGCGAATTTCTGCTCCGCTAATGGTACAACCATCATTTATCTGCATCCATACGGCTCCGGTAGCTGCGGAGACCTGCTGAAAATGTCAGATAGAATCTTCTGATATAGTCGTTTTCGAGGCATCTAACAGATAGTTCCCAGCAAATTGGGTGAAGGTTAGTTCAAATGCTCCACGGTGCTAAATGTCGTTGAAACAATTGGCTTTCAACTATCTTCCTGATCGTCTTCTAAAGACCGCCAGACATCTCCATTACCGCGGCAGTCTAAGACACTATGATGTGAACTCGGAGCCGGATCTATTGGGATGTAGGCACGTGCTCAAGCCGGGGGAGACTGTTCTCGATGTGGGCGCAAACATTGGCGTGTACACCCGTTTTTGCTCGGAATTTGTCGGTTCCCGGGGAAAGGTAATCGCGCTCGAACCTGTGCCGGAGACCTTCTCTTATCTCAGCGGCAATGTGCGCGCGCTTGGGTTGAAGAATGTCACCTGCTTGAATTACGCTGCGTCCGATCACAATAGCGAGTCGGAGTTTATGTTTATCCCGGAATATTCTACGGGAGGTGCAAATCTCTACGAAGCGATGCTCTCTGCAAGAGGGGATGTCCAGGTGAGGACAGCAAAGTTGGATACACTTTTTTCCGAACTGTCACCGCACTTTATCAAATGCGATGTCGAAGGCCATGAATTCGCTTGTATAACCGGCGCTCTGGAGCTGATTCGCCGCTGCAGACCGAAGTGGATGATAGAAGTTTCCAAAATTTCCCGAAATGCGACGTTCGAGTTGTTTCACTCACTGGACTACACCGCTTTTTATTACAGCGATGGAAAATTTTGCGAGTACGGTCCAGGTTATCCAAGGTCGAACTTCTTCTTCTTCCCCAATTAATTTTGTTTGCCTGTTGCTATGCATCGCAACGATTATCGAAGTGCCGTTTTTCTCGGAAAAAGTGGAGGGACTGCGGTTTCTTTGCAGTTCTTAATAACGTAACGAGCTATAACTCATTGCACTCATTCGGCCATGCTGGAGCAAATCTCGCATCGGTGTGGGGCGGAAAAACGTAGATCCCTCGATTTCGTCATTGCTCTCGAATGACTTGCTCGGGATGGCACCTTTTTTACGCTACAGTATCTGATCTGTGAAATCGCTCTAATTCTTTAAGCTGCGCAGCCGTGAAATCCAACTGGACGGAAGAAAAGTAAGTAGCCAGTACGCGAAGGCCCGCATCCCACTGGTGTCGGCAGCTATAGCGTGAAAGAATTCCTTTCTCGCTTCCGATAGCTTAAGCTCTGCCCAGCGGCACTCTCCTACGCGATAGCGGGCGTCACGCAATCCCAGCTGAAGAGCGGATTTCTGTTCTGGCGTATAACGGTTTAGAGACTGCCGCAATAGATCGGTGTATAGGAGCTTTCGCTGCTCAAACCGCCTACCATGGTTGCCGGAAAAATTGCTTCCATGCATTCGCCGCATGGTCAACTTCTCCGGCAAATACCCAAACCGCCCCCTTGCCACCATGATCTGGAGAAACAATTCCAAGTCATCGATTCCAAGATAGTTCTGAAACCGGAGACCGCTCTCTTTCAGAAATGAAGATCTGATGATCACCGTGGACATCAATGGAATTGCGTATTCGGTAATCATCGGGGTAAAGAGGTGGGATGGATCGTTCAAAGCCGAAAAATAATCGGCAAAGGATTTCTTCTCGATTCCTTCTTTGCTGAATTGGACTGCATCTGTGTACGTCAGCACAAATTCCGGATGGCCGATCGCAAAAGCCAGATGCTTCTCGATTTTTTCCGAGACCCATAAATCATCGTTGTCGAGGAATGCGATGAACTCGCCGGTGGCCGCATCGATTCCGGCATTCCTGGCGGTGCTGATTCCGCTACGGGCAAGCGTTATCGTTTTTACCCGGTTTCCGAATCTGGCAAGTACCTCGGCGGTGTCGTCGGTGCTGCCATCATCCACTACGATGACTTCCAACCGCGAGTGAGTTTGTTGAAATACGCTCTCCAGCGCCTCGCCTACCAGCTCGGCGCGATTGTACGTAGGAATGATGACAGAGATCGTACCAGGCTCAAAAGTCATGGCTCGGATTCAACGGCCTGCCGCCGTTCCGGCGTAAGTAGCGATCGCGCAAATTCTGAATCGGGCGGGGGAATCTCCGAGACGCACAGCCGTATTTTGCCGGAGCGTTCGCGCGGTATGTCGGCCACCTGTTCCATGGTCCATTGCATTGGACGATCCATCAAAGCGTCGATCGCCGCGCGGATCGAATCGAGCTCCGGACGCTTGAACCCGTTATCTTCTTTCACAGCATAGCGCAGGTGCAGATGCCCTATACTCTTCTGCACAAATTGCACCTGGGCGATGGCGCGAAACGAGTGCCCCATCTGTGCCATCTGCGTCCCCAATGTAATGCCGGGAACGATGCCACCATCGGCGAGTACGATGCCCTCGCAGATGCGACCGAGAATCTGGCGGACCATGGGAAACCAGCGGCCGCAGCTACAGGGCCGCTCGGGTAGCGTCACGCAGTCTCCCGTGTCGTAGCGGATGAACGGCTGGCCGTAATTCAGCAGGTCTGTAATCAGCAAACGATATGCCGGGCCGTCGGGCGTGTCTCCAATAGGATCGAACTCGACATAAGAAGACCAGGGATGAAAGTGTAGCCCCTCATGCTGGGAGCATTCGGCGCCAATCATCCCCACCTCCCGACTCCCGTAGAACATCGAGAGGGGAACGCCGAAGACGGACTCCACCAGTTTACGGTTCTGATCGTTCATTACTTCTGCGGTGGCAATCAGGGTCCGCGGGCGATGCTTCATTCCATGTTTTTGTAAGTAAGCGGCGAACGCCGCCAATACTGTCGAATACGCATAAAGCACTTTCGGTTTTTGCGTTTCATAGCGCTCGCGGAATCGCTCCAGGATCGTATCGTTGATGATTCCGCTGGGGGCGGAAATGCGCCGCATCAAGGTTTCCTCATACATGCGCCAGCGCCAGCTGGGCTGCAGTGCCATATCGCGATGCGCTCCCCACAGCATCAGCACAGAGTCGCCCACCCGGTATCCGGCCCATGAATTCAGTTGCAGTTGAAGCGCGTTTTTGTTGCGCAGGCCCTCAACATCGCGATGGAACTGGATCGGTGTGCTGGTGGTGCCGCTGCTTGCGGAGCGGCGCAAATCTTCCCTCCGAAAGGCGGTCGAAAGCAGCGCGTCGTCCGCGACGCGCAGGTCATCGCGTTGCAGCACCGGCAACTGCAGCGGACGGTCCGTGCGCGCGTTCGCCGGGCGGAAGCCGGCTTCATCGAAGCGCTGACGATAAAAGGGAACAGTGTTGTAGGCGTGTTCGAGAATCCTGCGCAGACGCTGTTGCTGTTCTTCGCGCTGCGCCGGTTCCGGCAGTCGCTCGAAGCGGCGAATCGTGCGCAGGCGCGCGGCCAATCCCGTGTGGCGCTCCGGTTCGGCCAGCGGCAATATCACATGGGTGTGAATCCAACTCATCCAATTCTCCCGATGACCGCAGACACCCAGTCATCATCCATTCTACAAACTGTCTCTTCCGCTGGAACCGAATTCCTTATGCGGACAGGCTGCGGCTCTTGATTTCGTCGTTCGACAGATCGCTGTTGGAGGGCTTGCTCCCCGGCGATCTTCGAGCCGTCCGCAGAGGGGCAATTCCCTGGAGCGAGCGTTTCGCTGCCAGCTTCGGGTTCAATA
Organism: Acidobacteriaceae bacterium; assembly: GCA_965276585.1. Classification (GTDB taxonomy): domain Bacteria; phylum Acidobacteriota; class Terriglobia; order Terriglobales; family Acidobacteriaceae; genus JAKAAZ01. Next base: position 836,571 of record CBDIAZ010000001.1, read on the forward strand.
GAGACGTGATCGGCACCACCGTTCCATTTGGATGGACAGCACCATTCGAGAATCGCCCGACCACCTGATCGACCAGCGGGAACCAGCTTCCGCAGCTGCATTTCTGTGGCGCCAGCGTCACGCAATCGCCGGTGTCGTAACGGATGAACGGCTGCGCGTAATTCAGCAGATCGGTCACCAGCAGGCGATATACCATGCCGTTGTGCGACTCTCCAATGGGATCGAATTCGACATGCGATCCCCAGGGATGGAAGTGCAATCCCTCGTGCTCGGCACATTCGGCGGCGATCATCCCGATGTCGCGTCGGCCATAGGTAAGAAACGGGATGGTGCGAAAAACGGATTCGAGAAGCCGGCGTTGCGGCCCGGTCAACACCTCGCCGGTGGCGACGACGACCTGGGGACGATGACGAATTCCGCGTTCCTGACAGTAGGCGGCGAAGTCTGCCAGCACGCTCGACAAGCCATAGAGCACACGGGGACGTTCTTTTTCATAGCGCCAGCGCAGCCGCTCCAGAACGTCCTGGCCGAGAATTCCGCGGGGTAGCGGCGTTTGCCGCATGAACACGCCCTCATACATGCGCCAGCGCCAGTTTGACTCGCGCAGAGGACTTGCATTCGCGCCCCACAACATCATCACGGAGTCGCCGGCCTCAAATCCGGACCACGAATCGAGATGCAGCTTGAGCGCAACTTTGTCGCGCACGCCCTCGACATCCCGAAGAAAGCGGATGGGAGCGGTGGTGCTTCCGCTGCTGGCCGCAACCCGCCGGTCTTCCGGCTTATAAGCGCTCGAGCGCAGTGAATAGGATGCGGTGCGCAGTTGATCCCGGGTCAGGATCGGCAAGGGCAGCGGCTGATCGATGCGGGCTTCAGTAGCGCGAAAGCCGGCCTTGTCGAACTGCTGGCGATAAAACGGTACGGTTTGATAAGCGTGCTGCAATAGTCGCTGCAGGCGCGCCTGCTGCTCGGCACGCTGCGCTTTTTCCGGCAGCCGCTCGAAGCGGCGGATGGCTCTGAGACGTCCAGACAATCCCGCGCAACGGTCCGGTTCGACCAAAGGCATAACAATGTGAGTGTGGAACCAGTTCATTTTATAGGTATCCTTTGATGTCCTTGTCAGTTCGCCAACGTTGCGGGGATTGCATTGTCATCCCATCGTTTGACATATCGATACTTGCCCGACGGCTCGGACGCGATGGAATCGGTGGTGGCAATGGTGAGTTCGATTTGTTCTCCAAGATAGGGACGCAGGCGCCGGCGCAGTTCTTCCTCGGTATGCGCGCCGTATCCATGTCCGGCAACTACTTTCAGCGTTACGTGGGTGGGGTCGCGCTGAACGAATTGGACCTGCCGTACCTCGCGCAGATCGGCCACGACGAATGTCAGCAGCGCCACGCCGGAAACCAGTCGCTGGCTTGGGAGCTTGAGAAAATCCGTAAGCCTTCCCTCGATCGGTCCCAGCAGAGGAAGCGAACGCCCGCAGGAGCACTGGTTCATTTCGAGATTGGCCAGGTCGCCTATTTCATAGCGGATGAGCGGCATCGAGCGATTCAATAAGTCCGTAACCAGAATGCGTCCCATTCCCGACGGCAGATGCGGCATGGGTTCCACTTCCACCAACAGCGCATCGGCATTGACGTGGAGGCCTGTGTGATATTCGCATTCGCTGGCGATGACGCTGACTTCCCGGCATCCGTAGCGATTGAACACCTTGCCGCCAAAGGTTTGTTCCAACGTTTCGCGCTGGCCGGGCAGCAGCATTTCCGCACTGAGAATCATCGACTGAAAGCGGATATCCTCAATGCGCTGACGGCGGCAAAAATCGGCGAAAACGACGGCCGCCTGGGCATAGGCGACCATGTATTTCGGCCGGTAACGGCGCAGCAAGGCAACATACTGCTCCATTGCTTCATCCGTGACGGCGGAAGTATTCAGTGTCAAATCGCGATACAACAGGTTCTGCCGCCAGGTCGGCGGGGCCGGCGGAGCTTCTCCGACATCCATCGTTGCGCCCCACAGTCGCGCCGACCAGTCTCCCGGACGCAGGCCCGCCCAGCTGTCATGACGCGCCGTGCTGGCCATGCGGGAACTGAACCGTTCGCAGTCGACGTAAAACTGCAGTGGGCTGCCGGTCGAGCCGCCTGTCTGGTTGATCTGTCGCTTGGAACTGGGAACATTGCTCGCCACCAGCAGGTCCTGGTGATCCTGGATATCGCGCTTGGTCAGTACCGGCAGCAGTCGTAAATCCTCGTGCGTCTGGATGTCGAGCGGGGTCAGTCCGGCCTCCGTCATCCGGTGTCGGTAGAAGGGAACATACCGGTAGGCATGCATCAGTTGCTCGCGCAGTTTGCGCATCTGCAGAGCGCGTAACTCATCGGGATGGAGATACTGATTGCGCTCGAACTCCCGCAGATAACGGGCATAGGCTGGATGTGTGCGCCTGGTCCACATGGGATGCACAACATTTCGGATCAACCCTGCAGCGAAATTGGATAAAAATCCTGGGGAGGACGTTTGGTTGTTCCCAGTCATCCTGCCACCTGTTCTACAGCTTCCGCACGTTGATACGATGTTTTGACCGGCTGCTGTCCTTTGCCGTCCAATAGGTTTTTATGCACCTCGCAAACCGGTGCGAAATTGAACTGGCCGAGCAGACGCTCCAGCTTTTGTTCCATCGTGGTCGTTCCCCACGTTTGACGAATCTTCGATTGGAAGTTGAGCGGAATATAAGGCTGGTAGGGATCGATCTCCCAGGGATGCAGATACAGCATGGCCGGAGTCTGCATCTCTTTTTCCCAGGCCGCCAGGCCGCGATGGATGTACTTATAGGGCAGTAGCCGAAGGTAGGCGCCGCCGCCGATCGAAAGATTGCGCCCTGCCACTTTCCAGGTGGCGATGGGGAATTCCATCATGCGGCCATGGGCAATCGTATAGGCGGCTCGCGGCGCTGTCGGATTGCCATACAGCGGATGATGTACCGGGTGAACGCTGGAATCGTAGGTGAAGCCGAGTTGGGCCAGGGAATCGAAGGCCCATTCACATCCGGGGGTAATCGAAAAACAGGGCGCGCGATACCCTAGAACGGGTTTGTGAATGATCGACTCAATCTGATCCTTCGCCTGCCCGGTTTTTTGATAAAAATCCGATGGATTCATCCGGCACACCAGGCGATGATCGAGGCTATGGCACCCGATTTCATGGCCGCGCTGGTGTACCTCGCGGACCAGCCGAGGATAGCGCTTCGCCACCCATCCCAGCACAAAAAATGTTCCCCGGGTCTGGGTTCTATCGAGCAGGTCCAGCAGGCGATGGGTGCTGGCTTCCACGCGCGACGGCTGCTTTTCCCAATCTGCGAAGGAGATGCCCTGGGAAGCGACCTCGGTGTGGAAATAGTCCTCGAGATCGATGGTGAGCGCATGGCATGGGCGAACATTCAACTCCGGCAGCACGAACTTTCTCGATGCTTCTTCGCGGACAATCACCGGACGGCCCTGTTCCGGCGCCGCAGGGCGGTCGGCGACAAAGGTAGCCGCTTTCAACTCGCGCGCGCGCGATAGCGAAGTGATGATGGTTCCGTAGCCGAGACAAAATATTCCAAAACCGAACAGGCCTACAGGCTCAATATGCAAGGTGTGAGCAAAAACAAAATTCAGGATTGCCGCTACCGCCGCCACTATGACTAGAATGACGGAGGCTTTTGCTAGCGAAGCTGATGCATCGTGATCCATGATTGCCTCTCGGACTTTGAGCGAGATGCGATGCTCAGTCTCCTAAGATGCAAGTACATGGCCAAACTGCCGTGTGGGATACTTTGGATTTAACTTGCCTGTCATCGTGAGTGCGGGAGCGATGTTGCTCTGAATCTTATCCATTTATGCGCAGGACTTTGCACTGCACCTGGCATCGTGGAGCACACTTTACCCACCGAAAGAAAAATTGCGCGCAAATGTAGGCAAATAGAAAACCCGATGCGATGAAATTTCATCGCATCGGGTTCGATGCTGCGGAATCAATTCGGGGTGGGATCTATGCGACTTCCAGCTGGCGGACCTGTTCTTCCAGCAGGCCAATGATCTGAAAGCTGCGCAGCGATCCTTTGGGGACGAACAGACAGCGGTTGTTGGTCAGCTCATCCACCGGGAAAAGGCGGAACGCGTTTTCCGTCAGCAGGTCCATGTTGTTGGAAACCCGGCCTTCCATGATCTCCCCATCGACAAAGGTCATGCGCACCCAGAGATACGGGTGAATGGAGAGCGAGTCGAAAAAGCGCACATCCTGTTGCGTGGGGCTGCCGGCAAAGCTGCGTACGAAGAAAACGGCCTTCGCGTCTTCAAGATTGAGGGTGACGGCAACGCCGCCATCTTCAGGCTCGATCGCCATGCTGCTCGGCAAGTCGCCGGGCACCACGCTGGGGCTGATGGTTCCTTCGGAAGTTCGATAATATCCGCGCAGTACAGATGAATCCTTCAGATGAACGACGACTGTATGAAGCATCTTTAGTCCTCTCAAAAAAATGTAGGTCAGGCAGGTGCGGCAAAGTACAGCAATTTCATGCAGATTGTGCGGGCGCCGACAGGTTGTACTGGCGAATTTTATACAATAGCGCCTTGTAGCTGATATTGAGCCGTGCAGCGGCGATCCTGCGATTCCATTTCGTTTCCGCCAGGGTTTCGCGGATGGCCTGCATTTCGGCTTGATCCTTTAGTCCGCGCACCATCGATTTCAGGTCGGGGCTGGTGGTTGCCGTCACCGCGCTCACGCGCTCCGGGGCCGGCAGAAAATACCCGGGAATCTTCGATTCAATGTCCGCCAGGGCCGCCGGTTCATCTCGGATGACGAGATAGCGCTTCACAAAATTGCCCAGTTCACGCAGATTTCCCGGCCAGTGGTAGGCTACGCAGGCGGCAATCATCTGCGGTGAAAAATTTACCGGCTCCAGGTCGTGCGTAATGGCCAGCTGTTGCGACATCTGCGTCAGCACGTAAGGAATTTCCTCACGCCGTTCCCGCAGCGGCGGAATGTGCAGCACAAACGTGCTCAGGCGATAGTACAGATCTTCGCGGAAGGTTTTTTCCGTCAGCGCTTTTTGTATGTCGATGTTTGTGGCGGCAAGGATGCGCGCGTTGGTGCGTTTCTCGCCGCGGCCGCCCAGCCGGGAAAAGGTTCCGTCCTGCAGCACGTGCAGGAGTTTGGCCTGCAGCTGTGGGCTCATCTCGCCGATTTCGTCCAGGAGCAGCGTGCCCTTGTCGCACATTTCGAACTTGCCAGGCTTGGACTTGGTGGCGCCGGTGAATGCGCCCGCCTCATAGCCGAACAGCTCGCTTTCGAGCAAGTCTAGCGGCAGCGCTGCGCAGTTGATCTTCAGCCATTCTTCATTGGAGCGGCGCGAAAGCCGATGGATCAGCCGAGCGACGACTTCCTTGCCGACGCCGCTCTCGCCGGTGATCAGCACCGGGATATCGGCATGGGCAATTGCCGCCGCCTGATCGTAAATCTTTTTCATGGCCGGCGTAGCCGCCAGGAAGAACGTTCCGTTGCCCAGGTCTTCGCGGATGATGGTATTGCTCGCGGTACGCGTGTGCATGCTCAGCACGCGATCTTGTACGCGACGCAGAATTGCGTCCAGCTGGTGGCGGAGGAACGGCTTCGGCAGCACGTCGTACACACCCTCGCGGGCGGCAGCGAGAAACCCTGACTGGTTATTGGCCGGCAGCAGCAATACCACGCTGAGTTCCGGACGCGCCTGGCGCAGCTTCAGCAGCAGGGCAGTGACATCGAGGTCGAGCGTCGTGTCCATCAGCAGCAGGTCTGCCGTTGCCGTTGCCGTACAGGTTTCGACGGCATCGATCTCCTCCAGCGCGTTGACCGTGCAGCCGAAGGATTCCAGCAGATTCTGGATATAACCGCGTACCTGGATTTCGTCCTCGAGAAGAACTACGCGCAATCTCTGGTCCACAAAAACACGCCCCCTACGATGGTAAATATTTCATGCAATCGAAAAGTGAACGCATGATGGATCGTCCGGGCGTGATTGCGGCCTTAAGTGCCGCTCATAAAATGGTTCAGAATTTGAGAGCCCAGACAACAAAGTCAAACAATAGAAAGAGAGAATAGGTCTTTCAGCAAGAAATCAAAGAAATCTGAAATAGGGACAAAAATACCTTGCGCGCATCCCACCAGAAAGTACGAACTGATGATGAACATGGATGTGAGACTGCGCAAAAAAGTTGTTTTTCAATTTAGTGAAAAAATCAGTCAGGCAACGGTTCTATACGAATCTGAACGATTTCAGCATCGCAAATTTCGAGTCCTGCTGAACGTTGCTCCCGGGTGGCCGATGTCGATCCCTGCCATTCCCTACTGAGATAGATTCTGCCTGTTCAAAACGTAGTTGACAACCACCTTTTAGTAACCTGAAAAAGGGTACCGCTGGGCATAGCCGATGTCGATTGTGTTAATTACTCGTGAGTTTAGCCCGAATTTCGTGCCCCGGGTATAGGTGTGAAATGTTTTACCCACTGCGAAGAATACTTCCTATTCTCTTTTCGGTCCAGGTGGGTTCCGGAGGGCCAATTCCCGGCCAATTTTGTGGATTTCGACTCGACGGATCGCCCACCTGGCAAGAATATCGAAAATTGTGACATACGCTCGAACCCTTTGGTTTATTGGCGACAATACGAATCAAGGCGGTAAATCGGGGATATCCGACTGCCTTTTCGCGTGGTTTGGCGTCATACGTGCACTAAGGACTGGCGAGCAAGGAAAATTATGCAATTGATATCGCCATCCTTACCGTCCATGCCCGTGCTGCTGGGAAACTCCGCCGCCATGGCTGCGGTCCGTCGTCAGGTGGAACAGGCAGCGTCGGCGGGCATGCCTGTTCTGATAACCGGGGAAAGCGGCACCGGCAAAAATATCGTCGCGCAGAATCTGCACATGCTTTCGGCGCGCCGGGACAAAGCTTTTGTCCAGGTCAACTGTCCCTCGCTGCCGCATACTCTGATTGAAAGCGAATTGTTCGGATACGAGCAGGGCGCGTTCACCGGGGCCAACCACACCCGCAACGGCAAGGTGGAGCAGGCGCAGAACGGCATCCTGTTCCTCGATGAAATCGGGGATCTCGAGGTTACCGTGCAGGCCAAGCTGCTGCAGGTCTTGCAGGACTTCCGCTTCAGCCGTCTTGGCGGAGAAGAAGAACGCGCCGTGGATATCTGGCTGATCTGCGCTACCCATCGCAACCTGCATGCGGATATCGAAGCCGGCCGCTTCCGTTCCGACCTGTATTACCGGATCAATGTCGTTTCCATTGAACTGCCTCCGCTGCGCGAGCACAGCTCCGATGTTCCCATGCTGCTGAATCATTTTTTGCGTCACTACGAATTGAAGTTCTGCCGTTCGATCGAGCCGCTCTCAAAGTCTGTCCTTCGGCTGCTGGAGGCGTATCACTGGCCGGGCAATGTGCGCGAGCTCGAAAATCTGGTCAAGCGCTATGTGGTGCTGGGCACGGAGCAAGCCATTGTCGAGGCGTTGAGCGAGCGCGATTCGGACACGGAAAACTCGCCGTTCGTTCCCGATGCGCATCTTCCGCTTCGACTCCAGACCCAGCGCGCCGTGCGCGTGCTGGAGCGGCAGATCATACTGCGCGCGCTGAACGAGCATCGCTGGAACCGCCGCAAAACGGCCCAGTCGCTCGACATCAGCTATCGCGCGCTGCTTTACAAAATTAAGGATGCAGGATTGCCGCGGCTGCGCCAGGCGAACTCCGTTCCATTTTCTTCCGAGGAGAACTAAATGTTGACTGGAAACACAATCTACCGCCCGTTGGGGCGATTGGCTCTTCTGATTGCTGCGGCGGCTCTTACCTGCGGCGCTCTCCACGCACAGTCGGATTCATCTCCGCAACCGGCTTCCAACGCGCAATCGACCGCCTCCACCACACCGGAAGCGCCCATCGGCACCAGCTTCGCTGCTGCTTCCGGCGATACGCCGGTGCAGGCCGACACCAGTATTCCCAGCGCCGGCGGTGCCGATTACCGGATCGGCGCCGATGACATCCTCGCGATCAACGTCTGGCATGAACCGGAAGTATCGCGCCAGGTGCCGGTTCGTCCGGATGGCAGGATTTCCCTGCCATTGGTGGGCGATGTAAAGGCTGCCGGACTGACCCCGACTCAGCTGCAGAATGAGCTGCAATCGCGCTTCTCGAAATTTCTCACCGACCCGGCGATCAGCGTGATCGTCGCGGAAATTCGCAGCCAGCGTTACAACGTGCTTGGCCAGGTGCTGCGCCCCGGCACCTATCCGCTGATCCCGCCGATCAGTGTCGTCGACGCGATTGCCAGCGCCGGCGGACTGAAGGAATTTGCCAAGCCGAGCAAGATTTATATTCTCCGCACCTTGCCGAATGGCCAGCGCGAGCGCATCAGGATTCATTACAAGGACATCCTGAATGGCAAGCGCGGCAGCCAGGATTTCCTGATCGAAACCCGCGATACGGTGGTGGTTCCGTGACAGCGTCTCACTCTTTTTTGAATAACGTTCGCCGCCCGGTGTGGCTGGCCATCCTGCTCTGTGCAGCTGCGTGTCTGCTGCCTGTGCTGGCGCAGCAGGCCGCCGCCCAGGCAGCGCCGGCCGCGACCTGGCCTGCCGGAGATACCGCGCCGGCCGAGCAGCCGCTCGAAGGCCAAATGCTGGGGACCGATCTCAACCTGAACCAGGACGTGAATGCGATCGGCGCGGAGAACGAATCGTTCGATAAATATGCATTGGGCGTGGCCGCGTTGGGCGGCGCGCAAACCAATTTCTTCGGCACCAAAACGGACCACATCACGGTCGGCTATCTGCAGCTTTCCGGCAATGCCGGCCTGAACCTGCGCAACGACCGCACCCATTTCCTCGCGCTCTATTCACCGCAATACAATATTTACCCGCAATACTCTACAGTGAATGGGTACGACCAGCGCTACTACCAGACTCTTGAACATCTGTTGTCGGAACACGCCGTAATCGGCTGGGATACTACGGCCAGCCGTTACCTCAGCCTCGACCAGTATCTGCCGCAGGGCCTGAATATCGGCGGCATCGGCGTGGTCGTGCCCGCGCTCGGCACGGAGCTGTTTGACGACAGTTTTCAAGTCACCAACGCAGCCACCAGCCTTCGTCTTCGCTACCTGGTGAGCGACCGTATGACCTTTACCGCGGATGCCACGACGGGGTATTTCCTTCTGGTTCCGACCAACCGATCCTTCAGCAGCGTGTATGGCGAGCGCTTTATCACCAGCGGCGCCAATGCGCAGTTGAACTATCAACTGACCGCGAAGGATACCATCGGCGGCGCGATGACCGCACTGTATATCGACGGCCTGACTCCCAGCGGACACGCCACTGTCGAGGCTCCGGAATTTCTGTACAAGCGCCAGTTGAGCGCAGTCCTCAAGGTGGAGGCGGGAGCCGGGCCGCTGTTCGTTCAATCGACCGGAACGACAGAGCTTGGCTTGACCACCCCTGCCTACAAGGACACCAGTTACGCCCTGAACGCCGGGATCAGCCGCCAGGTGCGACAATCGCAATTTTCCCTGGCGTACAGCCGCGCCTTTGTCGTGAGCTTTCTCGCGCCCGGAGTGATCGCCAACCAGGTCGGCTTCACCGGCTATGTTCCTATGGCGCACCACTGGATTTTGACTTCCGCGGCGTCGTATGTCCATGAAAACAGCACGATTTACGGAGGAACGATTTATGGCGGATCGGCGCAAATGTCGTACCTGATCGGGCCCAGGACGGAGCTTTACGGCTTGTATTCCGTGTACTCGCAGAATCTTTCCGGCGGCGCGGCGAATTCCTACGGCTTTACACGAAACAAATTCGGAGCCGGCATCCGTTTCACCCTTGGAAATCCAACTACTCCCGGAGGTACGCAGTAATGGAACGTAAACCGCCCTCATCTATCGGAGACTTTGTCTCCGTTCTGAAACGCCGGAAAACCTGGCTGATCGTTCCTTTCCTGGTAGTCGCCGGGCTTGGAATCCTGCTCGCCCCGCTGATCCCGCGCAGCTATCAATCGACGACCACCATTCTGGTGGTGCCGCAGAAGGTGCCGACGACGTACGTCAAGCCCTCGACCAGCGCGGTGATGAACCGGCTGAACCGGATCGAGCTGGAAATCATGAGCGGCACCGGCTTTCGCCAGATCATTGAAAACCTGAACCTCTATCCCAAACAGCGCAAAGAGGAGAACATGCCGCAGGTCATCGCCGACATGCGCAAGGACATCTCCGTCGACCTGGTGCCGGACGCCAGCGATGGCCATGGAAACGTAGGCGCCTTCACTATCGCCTACATTGGTCCAACGCCCGAGAAAACCCAGCAGGCGACCAGGCAAATCGCCGAGCTTTTTATCAACGAGAACAGAAAAGAAGGTCACCAGCTGGCGCTCGGCACCGATTCGTTCCTGACCGAACAGGTGAATCAGGCCGGCCAGCAGCTGGCCGCGCAGGAAGCCAAGATTCAGGCCTTCAAAAGCGCGCATCTTAGCAGCCTGCCGGAAGAGACCCAGGCCAATTTGAGCACGGTTGCCGAGTTGCAGTCGGAGATGACGACCAACGGCGCCGCGATCGATCAGGACAACCAACAGCGGGTTTATCTCCAGTCCGTGCTGAACGTAAACCCAGCCGGCAACTCGGACGATGCGTCCCCGACTGCGCCGACACCGCTGCAGATGGAGTTGGGCGAAAAGGAGTCTGAGCTGCATACGGACTTGATGAAATACACGCCGCAGCATCCGGATGTGATTCGGCTGCAGCATGAGATTTCTGCGCTCAAGTTTCAGATACGCCACTCTCCGAAATCGTCATCGTCGACGGCAGGTGCCCTGTCCATGCTGCCGCCGACCACCGGCCCCTCCGTCAATGAACAGCTGAGAAGCCAGCTGGTGGCGCTGACTACCGATTTGCGGGCGCGCAAGGCGCATCAGGAACAGATTGCGCAGCAGATTCGGGGGCTGCAGGGTTCCGTGGCCGGGCTGCCCGCCGTGCAGACGGAGTATGCCGCGCTCGACGGCGATTACCAGGAAATGCAGAAGAACTATAACGCGCTGCTCGAGAAGCAACAGGAAGCCGGGATGGCAGCCCAACTCGATCAGAACAATGACAGCGAGCAGTTCATGGTGCTCGATCCCGCCAGCCTGCCGACGGAGCCTTATCGTCCTAACCCGATTCTGCTGTATATGGGCGCGATATTCCTGGGTTTATTGGCCGGATTTTTATGTGCGCTGATAGTCGAGTTGCGCGATGACACCATCCATGATGCCGAGGAGGCAGCTGCGTACCTCAAACTGCCGGTCATGATCGGCCTGCCGAAGTGTCCGCCTTTTTCTGAGGACGCATGGAAGATCGCCGGCAATTAGCGGCTCCGCAAAATCTGGTCAGGAGAACAGGAATATGACATTGACGAATATCAAGCAGGAAGGGAATGCAATGAAACAGGCGGAAGCTGTGATCGGAATCGAGGACGAAAAAACCATCCTCCGTACTTCTTCCATGGGAGAGAAGGGAACTGCGGCGCGGAGCGTCGACCCCATGAAAGTGGCGCAATCGCTGGTGACGCTGGCTCCGGCGGGCGCCGAATTCAGCCCCAAACAACAGGTGATGGCGGAGCAGTTCCGTCTGCTGCGCACCCGCATCAAGGCGCTCAGCAGGGATCTTCAACTGCGCACCATGCTCATCACCAGCGCATTGCCGGGTGAGGGCAAGACCACCGTAGCGGCCAACCTCGCCGGCACGTTGAGCCGGGTTGAGGGTCTGCGCATTCTGCTGATCGACTTCGATCTCCGTCATCCGAATCTGCACAAGGTATTCGGTGTTGAACCGGATCTGCGCGCCCCCTCGGTGCTGGCCGGCGACGTTCCCTGGCAGCAGGCGCTGTATCAGGTCAATCGCCGCCTGGACGCTCTGTTCTGCTTTCGCCCGCTGGAGGAGCCCGATCTACTGCTGCAGGGCCGCAGCCTGGGCAAGCTGCTCGAAGAAGTGAAGGCGGAATACGATGTCGTCATTCTGGACTCTGCTCCGATGCTGGCGGTCTCGGACACGCAATCGCTGGTGCCGCTGGTCGACTGCGGAATCTTTGTCCTCAATGCCGACTCGACCCCCATCAGCGCCGCCAGGGAAGCGCTCGCCATGCTCCAGGACAAGGTCGCCGGCTGCATCGTCAACCGCATCGGCCATCTGAAGAGCGAAGGCTACTACCGCGAGTCGGGATACGGATACGGCTACGGATTGAAGCACACCGCAAACTGAAGCGCGCAGTAAATAGAATCCCCCGGGGAACCACATGATCCGCGTGTTCAACTTATATGTCCCGTCCAGCAAGCTGCTCCTGATCGTGGGCGACGCACTGCTGCTTGCGGCCGGATTTTTTCTGCTCTTCGGGCCCCAGGTTCCCTGGAATACCCTGGCCGGCGTGCAGTTCTACGCGCTGGTTCTGCTGGCGGCGATCGTCGGCATCTGGTCGTTCTATTTTTCCGATCTGTATGAAAGCGCCACCCTGCGCAGCCGCCGCATGGTGATGGTTGCCGGACTGCGCGGCCTTGGCCTGAGCGCCATTCTGTTGAGCCCGGTGGCCTGGTTCCTGCTGCGCGATCGCACGCAGTCGCATTTCCTTGAACCTTTCCTCGCCTTGATTCTGTTCCTGCTCTACCTGCAGCGCTGGCTTTCCGATTGGTGGCTGCGCCGGATGAGCAGGGGCCAGCGGGTTCTGCTGGTCGGTTCCGGCGACACGGTGCAATTGCTGGCAAAAGAGCTGAGCGGTAAATGCGGATTGCCGCTGAAGCTTGCTGGCGTGGTGGTCGATCCAGGACGGCAAATTCCTGGCCGGCCCATCGCCGACGATCAGCTTTCAGCCGACCTGCGCTTTGCCGTGGTGGGCACGGTGGACCGGCTGCGCGATCTGGTTCGCTACTTCCGTCCCGACCGCATTGCCATCAGCTCGGAAATCGGCATGGCCACGGTTCCCGCGGCCGACCTGCTGGCCCTGCGCCGCGTGGGCATCCGGGTGCAGGATGCCGGAGAGCTGTATGAATCCGTTACCGGGCGAGTGCCCGTCGAAGCGATCCGCGCCAACGCGCTGGCCTTCGGAGAGGCGCTGATCCCGCGCCGGATGACGCGCGCTCTGCATCGCGTCGTCAGCTTTCTCTCCGCGCTTGTCCTTACCATTTTGCTGGCTCCCATCGGCCTGCTGGTCGCCATTGCGGTCAAGCTCGAATCCCGCGGCCCTGTTTTTTATACCCAGGAGCGTGTCGGCCTGAGCGGCCGGACGTTTCGCGTAATCAAGTTCCGCTCCATGCGTCAGGATGCGGAAAGTGCCTCCGGTCCGGTCTGGGCGACGGCGAAGGATTCGCGCGTGACCCGCGTCGGCGCCGTGATCCGCAAGCTGCGATTCGATGAATTGCCGCAGGTCATCAACGTGCTGCGCGGCGAGATGTGCCTGGTTGGCCCCCGTCCGGAGCGGCCGCACTTTGTTCGCATGCTGGAAGAACAGATTACGTATTACGATCTGCGTCACTGCATCCGCCCCGGCATTACCGGATGGGCGCAGGTATGCGCGGATTACGGATCGAATGTCGAGGAATCGCGGACCAAGCTCGAATACGATTTGTTCTACGTCAAGAATGCGTCTCTGATGTTCGATCTGATGATCCTTTTCAAGACCGTCAAGATTGCCCTCTGTGGCCGCGGAGCCCGCTGATTCGGGCGGCGCGAAGGATTTCCGGCTTTTGGAAAAGTTTGGCAGTGCAAGTGCAGGTAGAAAGCTGTACGTTGCAGGTTGAAGCGAAGGGAGAACGATTTTGTCCCGAATCTTGCATTTGATTGCCAGCAATACCGTGGGCGGCCCGGAAAAGCAGCTGCTGCACCACGCGCGCGATACCCGCCATGCGGGCTACCAGATCATCCTCGGCAGCTTTCAGGATGATGTCGAGCCGCCGCAGGTGCTTACCGTCGCCCGTCGCTACGGCATCGAGACGGTTTCCATCCCCGGCGGCATTCGCCCCGGACTGGTCGACGATCTGACGCAATATCTGAAGCAGCATCGCATCGACCTGCTCTGCACGCATGGATACAAAGCCAACGTCGTCGGCCACTTCGCCGCCAAACATGCGGAGATACCCTGGGTGCCGTTCGTGCACGGCTTTACTGCCGAGACATGGCAGGTCACGCTCTACGAGCGCCTGGAGCGCAGTCTTCTCACCCGCAGTCCGTGGGTAGTCTGCACCTCGCCGGCGCAGGCTCGCGAGCTGGGCCGCGAGCGCCGCGGACGCCATGCGCCGCTGGTGATCCAGAATGCCGTGCTCGCGCCGCGTGAGACCACAGGTTCGCACGAACTTACGCCTACCCGCGAAGAGCTGGGGTTCACCCGCCGCGCCTTTGTCTTCGGCGCCGCCGGACGCTTCAGCCGCGAGAAGGGACATCGCTTCCTGCTCGACGCTTTTGCCCAGCTGCAGCACATGCTGCCCGGCCAGCCGGTCGAGCTGCTGCTGCTTGGCGAAGGCCGCGAAGACTCCGCTCTGCGCGCTCAGGCGCGTCGTCTCGGCGTCGAATCGCGCGTCTGCTTTGCCGGTTTTCAACCGAAGCCCGCCGCCTGGATGAAATTGATGAATGCGCTCGTCCAGCCCTCACTGGCCGAGGGTATGCCCAACTCCGTTCTCGAAGCCATGCTGCTGGGACTTCCCGTCATCGCCACCCATGTCGGCGGCGTGCCGGAGGTCATCGACAATGGACAAACCGGTCTGCTGGTCGAACCTGGAAACGCGACTGTGCTGGCGGAAGCGATGAAGAAGCTCGTCCGCTCGGCGCCGCTTTGCCAGCAGTTGGCCTCCGAGGCCCGCCGGCACGTTGCGGAACATTTCTCCCCGGCGCGGCAGCGGTCGCTGTTTGAAATGCTCTACCGTACCCTGCTTGGAGACGGCTTCGCAATGGAGGTCGAGGAACGCGTGCATGTCGTCGCCTAGAATTTCGATCGTCCTGCCGGTCCGGAACGAAGCGCGCTCGATCGGACGATTGCTCCATCAACTGCTCGATCAGACGTATCCGCCCAGCTGCTACGAAATTTTCGTCGCCGATGGCCGCTCCACCGACGATACGCGCGAGGTGGTCGAGAGGATTGCCAGGGAGTCGGCAGTGCCGATTCGCGTAGTCGACAATCCCGGCATCCGCTCCGGTGCGGGCCGCAACGTGGGCGTTGCCGAAGCTACGGGCGAAATGATTCTGTTCATCGACGGGCACTGCGAAATTCCCTCGCCGCGCCTGCTCGAAGACACGGTCCTGCTGATGGAGGAAACCGGCGCCGACTGCCTGTGCCGTCCGCAGCCGCTGATCGCCTTTGCTCCCCAGGGAACCGCCAGGATCATCGCTGACGCCCGCGCCTCCACGCTTGGCCACGGACGCGATTCGCTCATCTACGACATGAGCCATACCGGCTTCGTTCATCCCGCCAGCTCCGGGGCAACCTATCGCCGCCAGCTCTTCGAGCATCTTGGCCCCTACGACGAAAGCTTCGACGCCTGCGAGGATGTCGAATTCAACACCCGCGTCGCCAACGCCGGATACAAGGCATATACCGATCCTCGCGTCGCCGTCTATTACGAGCCGCGCTCGAGCTTCTCCGGCCTCTTCCGCCAGATGATGCGCTACGGCACCGGCCGTGTCCGGCTGGCGCGCAAGCATCCTGAATCCGCATCGCTCTCGCAATGGGCCCCGGCGGCCCTGCTGGGGATGTTGGCGGTCGGCGTTCTCGCCGTCCTCATCGCGATTGCTGCCCGCAACTGGATCCCCGCCATTTTCGCGGTTCCCGCTGTCCTGTTTGTCCTGTTGACGCTCGCAGCGTCGATCGATCTCGGACGCCGTCATGGCCTGCGACATGCCCTGCTGGGCCCGCTGGCCTACTGTGCAATCTACGCCGGCCTGGGCGCCGGCATGTGGGTGGAGCTGTTCCGCGCCGCGCCGAAAATTCAGGCGCCTTCCGCGCACGCTGCCGAGGCCGACTTCAGCCAGGAGCTGAGGAAGTAAACCGACGTCCGGCTGGAAGAGAAATGAATCTCTCCGCGCGCCGCCGCCATATCGTCGACCGCGGCCCGCACGGCAATCCTCGGAATGCACATCGGGTTTGACCGCGGATGCACCAGTCCCGCCTGACCCGTCAGCGCGGAGTGGAACCCCGCCGACTGCACCAGCTCCATCACCCGCCGGTCGTACATCCCATTCGGATAGCTCAGAATCTCGGCCACCGCTCCGGTTTTTTCCCAGATCCGCTTGCGCGAATCGTCCAGTTCCCGGCGGATGTCGCGATCCGACTCCGAGGGCAGCGTGGCATGGCGGCTGGTGTGCGAACCCAGGCGGATCAGCCCGGTCCGCATCATGGAGCGGATGTCGGGCCAGGTAAGAAACCGCCGCGAGGTCGCCGGGGCCGCCTGATAGCGCTGCTCAAAATGGCCCAGCAGCAGCAGGCGCCCGGTCAGCGGCATGCGCTTCATTTCCTGTGCCCAATAACGTTTCTGCGGGCGCAGCGGATGATTCTTCCGCCGGCCCAGACCCCAGTGGCCCAGGTCCGTCACCAGCTCTTCCAGCTGCGAGCGCCCGGCGCACTGGGTCCACAGCCGCGCAAACCGTTCTTCCGGCAAAAGGCCGTGGGTATCGATCAGCTCCGTGCAGGGAAAGATGGTCGCCGGCATTTGCGCCGCCAGCAGATGCGGGAAGGCGATGCGGAAATTGTCTTCCCAGCCGTCGTCGAAGGTGATGGCGACTTTCATCCGCCCGCCCGTCCCGCACGGACTGGCCAGCAGATCGTCCAGATGCACCACCTCATAGTCTTCGCGCAACAGCCGCACCAGGGAGATGAAGGCCGGCTCGCTTACGACCAGCCGGGGATCGAAACACAGGCTGCGCTCTTCCCGCGGAAGAACACGGTTCAGCGCCAGGATCAGTCCGGTATGGGAGGCGGCAACGCGGCGCAGCAGGCTCACCAGCCCGATCCGGTCGAGCATGTCGGTGAATACCATCTGGAAACCTGACTGCATGATCTCTTTCACGTTCGAGCCGCGGAGTCGCCGGGCCGGGTAGCTCCAGACAATAGAAGCAAGCCGAAGACCAAAGCGGATTTCCGCCGAATTGCAGCACCGGCGCGCCTCCCTTGAATGCTGCGGCTTGCGATGCAATCAGGAAATGTGCCAACGGGGTATTCCTTCGGCTTCGTTTCACGATGAGCCTGCAAAAACGAGCCGGGAGTCTGCATTTCCCGGTTGACCCCAAAAAGGGAAAAGAATCGGACCGCGTTGTGCAATGGCCTGCGCATTGCTCCATCTGAAAATGCGCCCCAGGACCGTTTTCCCTGTTCCAGAACTTCTTTATTCCGCTGCTGCGAAAACGGCCATTGGATTGCATCTCTGGTGATTGCAACAAGAAGGTTGGCGCCGGAGGTTTTCGGTAGCACCCGCAACGAAGTTCCTGCTTCATTCCATTCCGGTCCGCCCGGTTCGGTTTGGATGCAGTGGCCGAGCGGCAGGGAGTTTCCTGGAATCCGTCCGTACCGCGCGTCAGCCAGTAGAACTAGCTGAAAGAAGGGATCGAAACGTGACACTGCTATCCGTTGTGTTGCTTCCATCCGCTGCTTCGGCGCTTGTATTGCTTGCTTCCTTGGTTATGCAAGGCCTTCGGCACGAGTGGTAGAGTCCAGCGCGGATCTGTCCCGGTTTCATCACGGATCGATTTCGGATCGATGAGCCGGCCGAACCGCAAATGGACGTGAATATAAATAAAATCCGGGGGTGGCCTACCAGCTGCCCCCGGCATCCTACTGCATCTGAAACAATAGTGGAGAATGGAATGGCTGGCGAGAAAACGCTGCCTTGCGAAAATGCGATCGCGATCTTGTACTGTTTTGGAGCGTTAAGGAGCTTGAATGTTTCGTCGGACTATAAAGTCCCTGGTTTATGGAATTGGCTGGGTTGTGACGGCGCCGCTGTGGTTGTCGGAGAAGGCGGCCCGAGGCCTGCTCGGCCGTGACGTCTGGCTGGCGCCGCAGTGTCAGGTATTGAGCCTCTTGCCGGGGAAGACGGGCATTCTATTGCGCAATGCCTATTACCATGTTGTTTTAGCCTCATGCCCTCTGCATATCTGTGTGCAATTTGGTTGTTCGCTTGCGTATTCGGACATTCGCATCGGGAAAAACGTCTACCTCGGAGCCTATAGCAAACTGGGGCTGGTCGATATCGGGGACGACACCATCATTTCCGACGATGCTCATCTGCTCAGCGGCGGTCGGCAACATTCCGCGAATGGATTCCAGGAGACTTTTCAGACGCAGCCCCTTCACCGGGAACGGATTTTCATCGGACGCAATTGCTGGGTAGGCGCGCACGCGGTGGTTATGGCGAACGTGGGAGATAACTGTGTGATCGGGGCTGGAGCTGTAGTCACCCGGCCGATTCCGGCGAACAGCGTCGCCGTGGGTGTTCCGGCGCGAGTGGTCCGGACTCTCGATACAGACGCCTGGATGGCGCACAGTTCGTTCGACACCGAGCCGCATTATTCGGCGGATCGAGTTTAGGAAGGCAATACGTTATGGCAACCGCCACCAGATCGGTTCACAAGATTGAGGAAAATGCCGGGGTGCTCTCCTCCCCCGAGAAGCCGAGAGTCCTTTTCCTGATCGACGAGATAGGCAATCTTGCGGGCGGGGGAACGGAGCAACAGGTCCTGCAGCTGATCGGCCTGTCCAAACGATTGGGCTACGCGCCACGACTCGCGGTGTTGCGTGGCACAGAATGGCTGCGCGAAGAAAAGGCCGGTTGCCCGGTGTACCGGGCCGGTGTACGCAGTTTGTTCCGGCCTTCAACATGGCGCGCTTGTCTTGACCTGATTCGATGGATGCGCCGCGAGCGGATCACGCTGGTGCAGACCTTCTTCATCGAGTGCAATATTTTGGGACCATGGCTGGCGCGGTTGGCAGGCGTGCCGGTGGTCATTGGCTCACGGCGGAACTTGAGCGATTGGATGGGGCCAACCGTCCGTCAGATTCAGCGGCTGGCCAACTTGTCCACAGACTGCATCGTTGCCAACAGTGAAGTCGCGGCCACCTACGTCCGGGACGTGGAACGGGTGCCGCGACACAAGGTGCGCATTGCCTACAACGGCATTGACGCGGCTCGATTCACCGGGCCGCACCGACAGGGGCCCGCCATCCGGCGGCAGCTGGGAGTCGCCGACGATGAGCTTCTCATCGGAAACATTTCCTGCCTGCGCCCGATCAAGGGGCTCCAGCAATTCGTGGATGCGGCTCGCCTCGTGCTCAAACAAGACGACAGGATGCGCTTCGTTCTGGTCGGAGGCGGCGAACAGAGCGATACGATCGCGAAGTGCATTCAACGCTATGGCCTGAAAGACCGCGTCCGGCTGGCCGGAGCGCAAACGGATGTTCTGCCCTATCTGGCGGCAATGGACATTGGCGTGCTCAGCTCTCTTGCGGAAGGATTTTCCAATTCGCTGTTGGAATACATGGCGAGCGGGTTGCCGGTGGTGGCGACGGATGTAGGCGGCAATCGCGAAGCTCTTGAAGATACCGGGATTCTGGTTCCTCCGAACGATCCGGCGGCGCTGGCGGAAGCCATCCTGCGGCTGCGCTCTCCGGCATTGCGGCGGCAGCTCGGCCAGGACGCGCGTCACCGGGTGCAGTGGTTCAGCATCGAGCGGGCCGAGCAGCGAATGGAAGAGCTTTATTGTGAGGCGCTGAACGCAAAAGGAATTCTGCAGCAAAAAAATTGAGGAGAAACAATTGGCATGACTGATTTGAGCAAAAAAAACGATACCACGGCAACAGCAACGGCGGAAACCAGTCTTGACGCCTTGCTGCACACCATCCAGAATCGCACCGCCAACGTCGGCGTCGTCGGCCTCGGCTACGTTGGCCTGCCGCTGGCCATGCTGTTTGCCCGCGCCGGCTTTCCGGTTACCGGGTTCGATGTCGATCGCAGCAAGGTGGACAAGCTGAATGCCGGCTCGTCCTACATCCAGCGCATTCTGCCGGAAGAGATTGCCCAGCTGCGGGAAACGGGATTCAGCGCCAGCGCCGAATATGCCGATGTCAGCAATATGCAGGCGATGATCATCTGCGTTCCCACGCCGCTCGACGAGCATCAGGGGCCGGACCTTCGCTACATTGAAGACACGGCGCGCTCGCTTTCGCCGCACCTGCGTGCCGGGCAGCTGGTCATCCTGGAAAGCACGACGTATCCCGGAACCACGGAAGAAGTTCTGATCCCGCTGCTCGAAAAGAACAGCCCCGAAGGTCTGCGCTGTTTCCGCGAGGGCCTGGATCCGGCGAAGTGTTTCTATGTCGCCTATTCTCCGGAACGGGAAGATCCCGGCAACATCACCGTTGAGCGCAGCGACATTCCCAAGGTTGTCGGCGCTTCCACCAAGGAATCCGCCGATCTTGCGGCTGCATTTTATAGCGCGATCTTCAATCGCATCGTTCGCGTCTCCAGCCCGGCCGCGGCGGAGATGACCAAGCTGCTCGAAAACATCTACCGCTGCGTAAACATCGCGCTGGTCAATGAGCTCAAGCTGCTCTGCCTGCGCATGAACCTCGACATCTGGGAGATCATCGACGCGGCAGCCACCAAGCCCTTCGGGTTTCAGCCCTTTTACCCGGGGCCGGGACTGGGCGGTCACTGCATCCCCATCGATCCGTTCTATCTTTCCTGGAAGGCGAAGGAACTGGACTTCAGCACCCGTTTCATTGAGCTTGCCGGCGAAGTCAACACCTCCATGCCCTATCACGTAGTCGAAGCGGTTGCGGCGGCGCTGAACGAGCAGACCAAGCCGCTCAAGGGCAGTCGTATCCTGGTCCTCGGCCTGGCGTACAAGAAAGACATCGACGATCTTCGCGAGTCACCCTCTCTGACACTGATTGAACAGCTTCGCCGCAAGGGAGCCGTGGTCGATTACAACGACCCCTTCTTTCCCACCGTCGGACATGGACGCCATTACGACCTCAACATGACCTCCGTGCCGCTCGACAAGATCAAAGACTATGACTGTGTCTTAATCGCTACAGATCACTCCGACTATAACTATGAGCTAATAGCCCGTGAGGCCCTATTGCTGATAGATACGAGAAACGCAACCAAGCATGTCACGGATGCCGCTTTGCAGGCGAAAATCATCCGCTGTTAGGAGGTCGAAAATGGCGCGGTGGACCACTGCCATCAATTGGCCGCAAACAGCTGAAAGAACTGGCCTTCCACATGTCCATCCAGACATGTGGGAGGCTGATTGTTTTGCCCGGAGAGCCGTTGAAGGAAAGATAGGAAAATCTTTTCACAGGGCATTTTCAGAGGGAAATTCTTTTCCTCGAAATGCTCGCCGTAATTCAGGAAAAGTTCCGCAATTTCATCGGTTTACAGGCTCAGGATGGATCGCCGGGCTTGGCATGGAACGTGCAATTACAATACTGTCCTTCATCTTTCTGTTGCAGAAGAAAAACATATAGGCTGGCATCATGGCTGGGAACCGCAGCGCACAAGTCGATTCAAATCAGGCATTTGCCGAGAATCTGCGCGACTTGCTTCCCGGCCGGGACCCACACCAGGCCACGGTTCTCGACCTGTTTCGCACCGCGGTCGATCGCACTCCCGATGCCGTCGCGATTTCAACCGCTTCGACCTCCTTAACTTATACAAAATTATGGAATTATGCGGCAAGCTTTCGCGCCCGCCTGGCGGCCCGCGGGTTTGGCCCGGGCGACATGGTCGGCATTGCCGCGGAACGCTCGGTCGCGACCGTCGCCGCGATTCTCGGCGTGCTCATGTGCGGCGGGTGCTATGTTCCCGTTGATTCGAAAGAACTTCCATCGGAAATTGTCAAACAACTGGCAGAGCGCAATCGGCTGCATTCCTGGTTCGCTGATGCGGACGCCTTTGGCTCCAGAAATTCAGCCCTTTTCGCCGGCAAATCCGTTCTTCAGCTGGAAGACGTACCCCTTCCAGCAGGAGAAAGCCTGGTGGAGATTCCAGCCCCCGCAATCAACCCAGAAAACCCGTGTTATGTGATGTTTACCTCCGGGTCCACCGGGCTTCCCAAGGGTGTAGTGGTGCCCCATCGCGCCGTGGCGCGGCTGGTTTTGGGACAGGATTTCCTTCGCTTCGGACCGGAGCAAACTTTTTTGCTGCACTCCCCGCTCTCCTTCGATGCATCCACCCTGGAATTGTGGGGGGCTTTGCTGCATGGCGGACGGCTCGCGATTGCACCCGCAGGCCGGCTTGGACTGGATGATTACGCGGATGTTCTGGTTCAGCAAAAAGTCACGACCCTATGGCTGACAGCCGCAATGTTCCACCTCGCCGCGGAACATGCACCGGAAATGTTTGCGCCTCTCACCCAGCTGATATTTGGCGGCGACGTGATTGCTCCCCGCCACGTTGAACGCGTACGCCAGCTTTATCCCGGGCTGCACATGGTCAACGGCTATGGGCCCACGGAGAACACGACGTTTACCTGCTGCTACGTCGTCCCTGCGGAGTATCGCGCTGAAGGCAGTTTGCCGATCGGGTTTCCCATTGCTCGCACCACCGTACAGATTTTCGACGAAAATCTCGATGCGGTTGCCGCCGGAGAGGCTGGCGAACTGGTTGCCGGTGGCGCGGGCGTCGCCCTGGGGTATCTCGAAGAACCGGTGGCGACCGCCGAGCGATTTCTTCCCGACACGACATCGCCGGAACAAAACGCCAGACTGTATCGAACTGGAGATTTCGTTCGCCAGCGGCAGGATGGCGCGATCGAATTCCTGGGACGGCTCGATAGCCAGGTGAAGATTGCCGGGCATCGCGTGGAGCTTGGCGCCATCGAACACACAATCGCGAGCGCTCCGCGGGTGGCCGATGCGGCTGTCGTTGTGTTGACTCCGACAGATGGAGAAAAACAACTGGCCGCTTGTGTTTCCTTGTCAAACGCAACAGACGATGCGGAAGCGCAATTGCGCGCGTGGCTGAACCAGCGGCTTCCTCATGCATCGATTCCACAGCACTGGATGTTTTTGGAACGGCTTCCCATCACTGCCAACGGCAAGCTGGATCGCAATACTTTGCGCGACCGCTGCCAGGCGCAGTTTCTGACACGGGATAGCGCGAACCCATCCGCGCAGACAGCGAGCAGGGAAGCGCTCAGTCTTTCCGAGACAGAGCGCACGTTGCAGCAGCTGTGGGCGATGCTATTGAATCGCGCGTCGGTGGGGATGGACGACAATTTTTTCGATCTGGGCGGAACGTCGCTGCTGTGGATCGAGATGCATGCACGGTTGAAATCGCAGTTTGTTTCGGTGCCCTCTGTGGTCGAGATTTTTGCGCTGCCGACACCGCGCGCTCTGGCGGAACGGCTGTATGCAGGCCGCGGGGTTTTGCGCCCATTGAATGCAGGCGAAGAACGTGGACAGCGCCAGCGCGCCGCCATGCTGGCGCGGCGATCGCATGCATCGAAAGCTGCGAATGTGGACATCCCGGTGGGCGCGAGTCAGGATGGTAGCCGATGAGCGATCGCCTCCAAAATGCGGTGGCCATCATCGGCATGGCCGGTCGTTTTCCGGGTGCGGAGAACGTGGAGCAGTTCTGGCAGAATCTTCTCGCCGGGCGGGAAGCGATCCGCACCATTCCAGAGCATGAGTTGGAAGATCGGCTGGCGGCTGCCGAGCGTGCCCAGGGCAATTATGTGGCTGCTCGCGCGCTGTTGGAAGGTGTCGATTTATTCGACGCCGAGTTCTTCCATTTTCTCCCGCGTGAAGCCGAGCTGACCGATCCGCAGCAACGTGTGCTGATGGAATGTGCCTGGGAGGCATTGGAAGACGCGGGCTACGATCCCGCGGCCATTGCCGGCAATGTTGGAGTCTTCGCCGGCTCCAGCATCAACACATATCTGCTGTTGAACCTGGCATCGGATACGAAATTTCGTGAGGAGTTCACGCGTTCGTATCAGGTGGGATCGTTTCCGGCGCTGGTGGGCAATGGGCAGGATTTTCTGGCGACGCGCATCAGCTACAAACTGAATCTGCGCGGTCCGGCGATGACGGTGCAGTCCGCCTGCTCCACCTCTCTGTTGGCGGTGGCGCAGGCCTGGCAGAGCCTGGTGAACTATCAGTCCGACCTGGCGCTGGCGGGCACGGTGTCGATTTCGTTCCCGCAGCGGCGCGGCTATTTCTACAGCGAAGGCGGCATGGTTTCGCCCGATGGTCATTGCCGTCCATTCGATGAGGCGGCGTCCGGAACCGTGTTCGGCGCGGGCGCGGGCATGGTGCTGCTGAAGCGCGCCGAGGAAGCCATCGCGGATGGCGACCATATCTACGCACTGCTGCTGGGCGCAGGCATCAATAATGACGGCTCGGACAAGATCGGCTATGCCGCTCCCAGCAGCAAAGGCCAGGCCGATGTGATTGCGATGGCGCATGCGGTTGCGGGCGTGGACGCGGCATCGATTGGCTATGTCGAGTGCCACGGCACAGGCACTCCGCTGGGCGATCCGATTGAGGTCTCCGCGTTGGCTGCGGCTTTCGCCACCGGTCGCGCGCGAACGGCGCCGTG
This sequence comes from Acidobacteriaceae bacterium, assembly GCA_965276585.1. GTDB lineage: Bacteria > Acidobacteriota > Terriglobia > Terriglobales > Acidobacteriaceae > JAKAAZ01. Next base: position 861,184 of record CBDIAZ010000001.1, read on the forward strand.
CCTGCTGAGCTCGGTGAAGGGAAACGTCGGCCATCTCGATGTGGCGGCGGGGATGGCCGGGCTGATGAAAGCGGCGCTATCGCTCGATCGTGGACAGATTCCGGGAACGCTGCACTACACGGCGCCGAATCCGCGGCTCGATCTGGAGCAGACGCCGTTTGTGATTTCCGACAAAACAAGAGATTGGCCGCGCAGCGACGCGGATGGCGGTATACGCCGTGCGGGTGTGAGCGCGTTCGGCGTGGGCGGCACGAATGTTCATTTGGTGCTCGAAGAAGCTCCGGCAATTCCGGCAAAGCGGAGCAACCGTGCCGGACAGGTGCTCTGCGTGTCCGCGCGAAGCGAAGCCGCGCTCGATGCTCAATGTCTGCGTCTGGCGCAGTATCTGGAATCCGCCGAACCCGCGAAGGCCTCGCTTTCCGATATCGCCTACACGCTTGCCGTGGGACGACGGGCATTTCCGCATCGTTTGATGGTTGTCGCCGGAAATCGCGAGGAAGCGCGTACGCAGCTATGCACGCCAGGTGCAATTCGCGGCCGTCATGTTGTTTCCGATGCGAAATCGCGCGTAACCATGATGTTTCCCGGTCAAGGATCGCAGTATCCCGGTATGGGCCAGGAGCTGTATCGCACGGAACCGTTCTATCGGGAAGTTGTCGACGATTGTTGCGAACGTCTGCGGGTGCTGGCTGGCGTTGAGCTGCTGGACGTGCTGTATGCAAAAACCGCGGATGGAAGAACGGAGGAAGAAGCCGCTCAAACGCTGGCGCAGACGCGGTTTGCGCAACCTGCTCTGTTCGTGACCAGCTACGCACTGGCGCGCTTGTGGATGCACTGGGGTATCACGCCTGCCTGCCTGGTGGGCCACAGCGTAGGGGAATTGGTCGCCGCTTGTCTGGCCGGCATTTTTTCCCTCGACGACGCGCTTCTCTTTGTCGCACGCCGTGGCGAATGGATGCAGGAGATGCCGCCGGGAAGTATGCTGGCCGTTCGTATGCAACCGCAGCAGTTACAAATGCTGTTGCCGCCTGCAATCTCGATCGCCGCAATCAATTCACCGTCACTCTCGGTAGTTTCGGGTCCTGCGCCTGAGATGGAAATACTTGCGGCCCAATTGCAGCGGGATAAAATCGCGTCCACGCGCCTTCCTGCTTCGCATGCATTTCACTCTTCCATGATGGAGCCGGTGGTCGAGCGTCTGCAATCGCTGCTTGCAGGGATGGTGCTGCATGCGCCGCATACGGCTGTGGTTTCCACGGTCACAGGCGAAACGTTGACGGCCGAACAGGCAACCTCGCCGGAATACTGGGCGCGGCAATGCCGAGTGCCGGTGAATTTCAGCGCGGCAGCTGCAACCATGCTTCGCGAAGGATATGGAGTTGCGCTGGAGGTCGGCGCCGGGGACACGCTAGCGACACTGGTTCGCCAGCATCTGTCGCGTGCGGTTCAAATGGGCGTCTACACGTCGCTGCCCTCTTCCAATACATCGAAGTCCGGTGTGCGGAAACAGGATTGGGAATTATTGGCCGCGACCGCCGGAGCTCTCTGGACGCGGGGCAATCCTGTGGATTGGGCTGCCTTCTACGCGGGCGAAGCGCGCCGCAGGTTGGCGCTGCCGACCTATCCCTTTGAGCGCAAACGGTACTGGGTAGAGGAGAAACACAACTCCGACCTACATCCGCAAGTGATTCCGTCGAAGTCCGATCCGTCGGCATTGAATGCGTCGCCGCAGGGCGGCAATAAAATTTTTCCTGCCTGGAATGCCTTGGAGAATGACATGACCATCGAAACTTCGGAGAGGACAATTCCCGCGTCGAGTCCGAAAGGGAATCGCGCTGCGCGCATTCGGCGGGAAGTTGCTCTGTTGCTCGAAGACCTTTCCGGCTTGGAACTGACGCCCGATCAGGATGACGTCAGCTTTCTGGAGTTGGGTTTCGATTCTCTTTTTCTGACGCAGGCTGCGCAAAAACTGAACGCGCAGTATGGCGTGAAGATCGCATTCCGCCAACTGCTGGATACGCTGAGTTCGATTTATCTGGTGTCCGAACATCTGGACGCACAGCTTGCGCCGGAAACTCCGCAGGCGCTGAATGTTGCCGCGGCCGAGCAGCCGGGTGCGCCGGAAGCTCTTCCGGCAAGGGATGGAATGAGAGTTCCTGCAACAGACATCGAATCGACTGCGGCGCTCATGCGGCAACAATTGCAGGCGATGACGCAATTGATACAGACACAGTTACAAATGCTGGGCTCGCCTGCAGCTACTGCTCCCAAGCTGCCGATTGCGCAGATTGGCACGCCCACGATCGCCGCCAATGAGGAGAATGCCCTCCATCGCAAGCCGATGCAACACAGCCAGACCGTAATGACGGAGGAACAGAAAAAGTTTCTGGCCAAACTGATCGAGCGCTATTGCGCGAAGACGGCCCGGTCCAAATCTTTTACCCAGGCGCATCGCCGCACCCTGGCCGATCCGCGGGTGGTCAGCGGCTTCCGTCCGGAATGGAAGGAGATGGTGTACAGCATCGTCTCCGCTCGCAGCCGCGGGTCGAAGCTCTGGGACATCGATGGCAATGAATACGTGGATTTGTTGAATGGATTTGGGCCGACCATGTTCGGCCACTCGCCGGAGTTTGTGACCAACGCGATCCAAACCCAGCTGGCGGAGGGATTCGCGATTGGCCCGCAGACTCCGCTAGCCGGGCGCGCTGCCGATTTGCTCACGCAAATGACCGGCGCCGACCGGGTGACGTTCTGCAATACCGGCTCCGAGGCGGTCATGGCGGCGATGCGGATTGCGCGCACGGTGACGGGGCGCGACCGGATCGTATTTTTCGCCGGAGATTATCACGGGCAGTTCGATGAGGTGCTGGCCAAGCTGTTGCGGCGCAAGGGAGAGTTTACCGCGCAGCCTGCGGCTCCGGGAATTCCGCGCGCGAATCTGGGCAATATCACTGTGCTCGATTACGGAACCGACGAGTCGCTGGCCTACATCGAACAGCACGCAAACGAGTTGGCTGCTGTGTTGATCGAGCCGGTGCAGAGCCGCCATCCGCATTTGCAGCCGAGGCAATTCCTGACGCGTGTGCGGGAGATTACACGCCGGTCCGGAACGGCATTCATTTTCGACGAGGTGGTTACGGGATTCCGCATTCACCCGCGCGGCGCGCAGGGCTATTACGGCGTCGAAGCCGACCTGGTGACGTATGGAAAGGTGGTTGCCGGGGGTATGCCGATCGGTATCCTTGCCGGCAAAGCGGCGTTTATGGACGCGCTTGACGGTGGCTATTGGGAGTTCGGCGACAGCTCTGTCCCGGAGGCCGGGGTCACATTTTTCGCCGGAACATTCGTTCGTCATCCGCTGACGATGGCGGCGCTCTGCGCGACACTGGAACACATTCAGACCGCGGGCGAGGCTGTATATGAAAATCTGAATCGTCGCGCATCGCAGTTTGTCACGGAACTGAGCAGCGTGCTCGCAGGGACGTCGTTGCATCTGGAGCACTGCGGCAGCGTGATGTATCTCGGCATCCCTTCGGAGCTGCGCTTCGGTGGACTGCTCTTTTATCTGCTGCGCGAAAAAGGCGTCTTCCTGCTGGAAGGTTTCCCGCTGTATCTGACCACTGCGCATACCGATGAGGATCTCGAACGTGTTGTGCGCGCGTTTCGAGAAAGCGTCGCTGCAATGCAGGCGTGCGGCCTGCTACCGCGAGAGTCGCATTTGACTGCAATCGATACAGCGACAGTTACAGAATTTAGCTTGACCAAACCGCAGATGGAAATTCTGCTCGCCGCCCAGGTTTCCGATGAAGCGAACTGCGCGTTCAACGAATCCTTCCAGATCAGCCTGCATGGCCGGCTCGATCTGGAAGCGCTCGAATCGGCATGGAAAAATCTGATCGCTCGCCATGATGCGCTGCGCACCACGCTGACGCCGCCGCACGATCGAATGATTGTGGGCCACAACCGGAACATCTCGATCGAGCGAATTGATGTTAGCGGACATGCTGCCGAAGCGCAGACTGAACTGCTGGAAAAATTGATCGCCGGTGAGGGCACGCAGCATTTCGACCTGGTGCGCGGACCTTTGTTACGGGCCAAGTTGGTCACGCTGGCTTCCGACCGGCATCGGCTGCTGATTACCGTGCACCACTTGATCTGCGATGGCTGGTCGGTCAACGTAATCGTAGAGGAACTGAGGCAGCTCTATTCCGCCTCGCTCCAGGGCGCGTCGGCCGATCTGCCGCCGGCAATGCAGTTTTCCGAGTATGCGTCGCAGGTGCAAACAGCGGCCTGGCGGGAGCAGGAGGCGCGCGACCTTGCGTATTGGAAACAACAACTGACTCCGCAGCCCGAACTGTTGACGCTGCCCGCGGACCGCAGCCGCCCGGCAACCCGCAGCTTTGCAGGTTCCACCGTGGTGGTGGAATTTCCTAAAGAATTGGCCGTCGCCCTGCGCAAGACCGGCGCCGGTGTGGGATGCACGCTGTTCACGACGCTTCTGGCAGCCTGGCAGATTCTGCTGTGGAGGCTGAGTGGAAATGCCGAGCCGGTGACCATGATTCCGGCTGCTGCACAATCGCAGATTGCCGATAAAGTTCTGGTGGGACACTGCGTTCATCTGCTGCCGGTTCATAGCTCGCTGACTCCGGACCAGACGGCGGCGGAGACTCTGCGTGCGCTGAAACCGATGGTTCTCGACGCTTATGAGCATCAACACGCCACCTACGGCAGCATCGTGCGGGCGCTGGGAATGCCGCGCGAACCGGGTCGGCTGCCGCTCAGTGAAATTCAATTCAATCTGGAGCAGGTCGGCAACGGGGCTGCTTTTGAGGGGCTCGAAACGGACGTTCGAGCCAATAAAAAGCACGCGGTCAATTTCGATCTGTTCCTGAACGTTGTCGATACGGGAAACGGTCTCCGGCTGGAATGCGATTACAACACCGGTCTCTATGACGAAGCGACTATCGGCGGCTGGATTGGCGGCTATCGCGCGCTGCTGGAGGGAATCGTCGCCGATCCGTCCGAGAGCATCGCAGCGTTGCCGATTCTCGATCCCGCTGCGCGGGCGCAGTTGGAGGCATCGAACGCCACCGCGACCGGCCCGCTGGCCGCGGAGAATATTCCCGCACTGCTGGCGCACTCTTTTGCCGCCATGCCGTCGCAGCCGGCTGCGGACTTTTACGGTCTGGCATTGAGTCGCGTGGAGCTGGCGCGGCAGAGCGATCGTCTGGCAGCATGGCTGCTGCGGCATGGCGGCGGTCCGGGAACGCTGGTTGGCATCTATATGGATCGGTCGCTCGAAATGCTGGTGGCGATCCTGGGGGTAATGAAGGCAGGCGCCGCCTATGTGCCGCTCGATCCGATGTTCCCGGCCGCAAGAATCGAGCAGATTGTCGAGGAGACTCACGTTCGGGTGATGATTACCATGGCGGCTCATATAGAATCGTTGCCGAAATCGAATGCCAAGGTGATCGCACTCGATGCGAAAGCGGCGATGCTGGCGCGGGAGCCGGTTGTAGCGCTGCCGCAGATATCCGCCGACGCGCGCGCGTATGTGATTTTTACGTCCGGTTCGACCGGCCGGCCCAAGGGCGTCGAAGTGACGCATGGATCGGTGGTGAACCTGCTGACCGATCTCTCGGCGCGTCTGGAAATGAAAGCATCCGACCGTCTGCTGGCGGTCACCACTTTGTCCTTCGATATCTCCGTGCTGGAAATGTTGCTGCCGCTGGCTACCGGCGGCACGGTTGCCATTGCTCATCGTGAAGATGTCGCCGATGGCGCACGATTGATGGAACTGCTGCAGGCCACCGGAGCCACGGTATTGCAGGCGACCCCGGTCACCTGGCGAATGCTGATCGAACAGGGTTTTCAATTTCCTGCCGGATTCAAGATGCTCTGCGGCGGCGAGGCATGGAGCCCGGCGATTGCCGATCAGCTGCTGGGGGATAGCTCTGCGCGCCTGTGGAATATGTATGGGCCTACGGAGACGACCGTCTGGTCGTCGGTAACGGAAGTGACGCGCGGCGCTGCTCGCATGACCATCGGACCGCCGATTGCGAACACCCGTTTCTATGTGCTGGATACACGGCTGCAGCCGGTCCCTCCCGGAGTGCCGGGTGAATTGTTTATCGCCGGCGCGGGGGTTGCGCGTGGATACTTCCATTGCCCGGAATTGACAGTAGAGAAATTTCTAGCCGATCCGTTTGTTTCGAGCGAGCGGATGTATCGCACGGGGGATGAGGTCCGGCAGCTGCCGGATGGCCGCATCGAGTTCCTCGGACGGCTGGACAGCCAGGTGAAACTGCGTGGATTTCGTATCGAACTGGGAGACATTGAAACGGCGATGCGGGGAGTGCCCGGAATCCGCGACGCGGTCGCGGTTCTGCGTCCGGATGCGAATGGCGAGGCGATTTTAGTTGGTTATTACACTGGCAGCGATGGTCTGACTTCGAGCACATTGCGCGAGGTTTTGCGCGCCCAACTTCCGGCTTACATGATTCCAACGGTCGCAAAGCGGCTGGAGTCGTTGCCGCTGACACCGAATGGCAAGCTGGACCGCCGCGCATTGCCGGATACGCGTCCTGCCAGGGAGGAGAAGGAGGAGGAAACCGCTGAGCCAGCGACTCCGACGGAAACGATTTTGGCTGAGATATTTTGTGAAGTCCTTGGATGTGCGCGAATCGGCACTCGCACTAGCTTGCTCGATCAAGGCGCGGATTCCCTGCAGATGTTCCAGATCGCTGCGCGTGCGCACCGCCGCGGATTCGCTGTCACAGTCAAGCAACTGATGCAGTTGCATACGGTGGAGGCGGTGGCGCAGGCGCTCGAGTCCGCAGCTGCAGAGAACGATGGAGCGGCGTCCTCGAATGTATTGCAGAGAGTTTCAAGAGAACAGTACCGCGTGAGTCAGTAGGTGAATGGAAGTGCAAAAGTACGTGTGGGATTGTCAGCACACTGTACTTGCATGGTACGAAACATACGAATGATGTGGATGGTAAGAACGTGTCAACCTTGGTGACAGTTTCAAAATCGAAGAACGAAGCCACGACGCCTGGCTCCGCTTACGCAATGCCGGCGACGACTCTGCAGGTGCGCCTGCTGAATCTTGAGTCGACCGTTGGCCCGGATCCGGCATGGAATATCGCGGTGCGTTTTCACCTCGTCGGGCCGCTGGATCGGGAGAGACTGGAGCGGGCCCTGCAACGGCTGGTCGCTCGTCATGAGGCGTTGCGCACTTGCTTGATCGACGGCGAGCATGTGACGCAATACATCGCCGAGCATGCGACGCTTCCGGTCGAATGGTGCGATCTGCGTGTTCTTGAGGAGGAGATACAGGCGGCCGAGGTGACGCGGCTTTCGCTGGAGCATGCTCAGCAGTTGTTGACGCTCAAAACCGCTCCGCTGTTCCGGGTTCGAGTTCTGCGTCTGGCAGAGGATGAGCACATCCTGTTGTGGAACGCTCATCATGCCATCTGCGATGGATGGTCCATCGGTCTGCTGGCGCAGGATTTCATGGATGGTTACAGCGACATCCTCCGCGGACCAGAGCCGGCAAAGGACTCGCTGGACTACGGCGATTATGCGGTGTGGCTGGATGCCCAGCGGCACACGCCGGAATACGAAGTGTATCGCGGCCACTGGAAGCGCAGATTGCGCGATTGGACTGTGCCGCCTCTGCCCACATCGTGGCGCAATGAAATACCGGCAACCGCGGAGCCGGAGATTCAATCGATGCTGTTGCCGCGGAGATTGACCGACTCTCTGGCTGCAATCGCACAACGGCATGGCGCGACGTTTTTTCATGCCGCATTGGCGACGTTTGCTGTGCTGTTGCGGTCGCACCAGGAATCCGCTGAAGTCGCCCTGGGAACGCCCTTGAGCGGACGCGATCAATCGGAGCTTGAAAATGTTGTCGGATCGTTTGTCAACTATGTTCCATTGCGTTTCCAAATACAAGGCCAAGAGCGATTCCCGCAATTTCTCAATTCTGTGCGCGCACTGGTAACGGATTCTTTAGAGCATGCGCAGTTTCGGTTTGAAGACATGCTGTCCGATCTGGGCCGGCCCGGCGCGCCGGCTGCGGAAAATATGCTGTTTTCCGCAGCCTTCATTTGCCAACGGGATTTCGTTCGCCCGATCGTTTCTGCGGGAGTGGCTCTCACAGCGATTCCGTCGGTGACCCCAGGGGCGGTTCGTCCGTTGACGGTGTTCATGGTGGAAAGGCCGGACGGCTGGCGGCTTTCCTGTGAAGTGGATGATCGTGCGGTATCGTCAGCCGCAGGCCGCGAGATTTTAGAAAGCTTTCAACGCCTGCTGGCTGCGATCGCTGTCCATGCGGAAGAGACGATCGCTTTGCTGGCCGAGCATGCCGGCTTCGGCGTTGCCGCCTGGAAATCGGATTCGGCGATCTTTCCTGCAATGCCGGCGCTTGTTTCGGAGGCAACGCGGACTGCGGGAAAAGAATTGGCGCAAGCTCCGCGCCGCGTGCCCGCGACAGAATTTCAACGTCGTTTCTGGCAGTTGGATGGGATGTATCCTGGCCGGGCGGCGTTCCATATTCGCATCCGCCTGGAGCTGAAGGGTCCATTCAACATGGACGCGCTGATAGCAGCGGTCGAACAGATCGTTCGCCAAAACGAAATCCTGCGGACGACATTGGAAGAAAAAGAGGGACAGATCTGGCAATTGATCCGGCCGGACATGCCCATCGATTTCAAATTTCTCATCTCCGGCAATCGCGCTTCCGGGGTCCGTTCCGCGGCACAGCGAGCGGCGGACGAGGCTGTTCTCGACGACGAAGGCCGCGCCAGATTTTCTCTGACGGAAGGGCCGCTATTCCGCGTTCGAGTTCTCCAGCTGGACAAAGAGTGCCATTGGCTGGCGATCACGCTTTCGCACGGAATTGTCGATGGGTGGTCGGCCGGAGTTTTTCTTGAGCAATTGCAGCGCGCTTATGATGAACGCGTGGCCGGGCTATCGGAACCTGCAATGCGCTCCGGTCAAGTGCAGTTTTCCGAGTATGCAAAGACCGAGCAAAGCCTGCTGCATGCGCCGGAGAAAGATCGCCGCCTGGCCTGGTGGGCCGAGTATCTCCGCGGCATCTGGAGGCCGCTCGCCTTGCCGCGCGACTTGAATGGAGCTGCGGCAATAGAGGGCGATGTGCGTGCAGGGCTCGAAGTGATCCCACTTTCTGCGAACGCGGTTCTGTCGGCGCGGCAGTTTGCGCGGGAAAGCCAGACTACATTGTTCGCCATTTTTGGCGCGCTGTTTCAGGCGCTGCTGTTCCGTTATAGCGGTCAGCGGGATGTGCTGTTTCTAACGCCGCATGCGAATCGCGCCGACGACACGGAATCCATCCTCGGGCCACTGGCGGAACCGATCTGCCTGACCGGCCATGTGGAGAAGGATACAACCTTCCGTCAGTTGGTCGAACGTTTCAGCCGGGAATCGCTCGATGCAATGGAAAACGCTCTGCCGCTGAACGTTGTATCTCCTCTGGTGGATATGCGCGTCGCGGGCGGTTACCATCCGCTGAACCAGATCACGTTCTTTTATCAACGCGCGTTTGTGCATGACATGGAATGGCACGGCCTGAAGGTCAAATCTCTGCCGGACACGGCATCGGTGACGGGCAGCGAATGGCAGCTGGGGATTGTCGAACGTGACGGAGAAATTTTCCTGGAATTTCTCTATGACGCGACGCGATATTCATCGTCATCGAGCCAGGCAGTCTGCCGGCATTTCGCTCAACTGCTGACAGAAGCGATTCAAGAACCGGAAAAGGCTCTTTCGCAGATCGAAATTCTTTCTTCTGAAGAGCTGAAGCAGCAATCGGATGCAGGATCGACCCTGCCTGCGGTGCGGTGTCTGCTGTCGCAAGGAAATGTAACTGCGGCCGATACAAATTCCAATAAAACACCGCTGCCGATGGAGACCATCGCGTCGGCGGAGGCAGGCACGCAGTCGGAACGGGACATGCGGCGCATCTGGCGTCATCTGTTTCAAGTCGACGATCTGAATTCGAACTCGGACTTTTTTGATCTTGGCGGCCATTCGCTGCTGTTAGCCAGGCTGCAGATTGCTTTGAAAAAAGAGTTCAAGGTTCAGCTGACGACTGCGGATCTTTTTCGCAATCCGACCATCGGCACACTCGCAGCATGGCTGGAGCGGAGCAAAGCCGCCAGCCAAAAACATTCCCATGCGCAAGACGACATTCTGCGGATATGGGGTGAACTGTTCAAGATGGAAGATCTCAACGCCGAGTCGGATTTCTTTGAGCTGGGTGGACATTCCCTGCTACTGACCCGGATGCAGAGAATGCTCAAGCAGGAGTTCGGCGTCCAGTTAACTGCGGCGGATCTCTTCCGCAACCCCACCATCGCCGCCCTTGGAGCGTGGCTGGAGCAGGCAAAGGCTGCGGCCAAGCTCGCGGCAGCGATTGCTGCCGGCCACCTGTCGACGAACAATCCGCGCGTCATTCCGATTCAGCCGCTTGGTACCGGACGGCCCGTATTTGTCATTTCGCAAAGCATGATCTTCCGCACGCTGGCCGCGGAGCTGGGTACGGATCAGCCCGTGTACGCTCTGCAGATGCTCGACGAGGAGATTACATCGACGGCGGCCACGGCCAGTTATGACGAGCTGATTGATTTCTATGTGCGATTGATTCGCGAGGTGCAGCCGGCGGGTCCCTACCGCATTGCAGGCTGGTGCGTTTCCGGCTGGATCGCGTATGGAGTTGCCAGGAAGCTCGAAGAAGACGGCGATGAGATTGAACTGCTGATGATCATGGATGTCTGGGCGCCCGGATATTGGCACAACCAGCCGAAATTGCGTCGCAGCCTGATGTTAGCCGTCTACAATGTGCAGCGTTTACGGGCGCTCACCCTCCGTCTCAAGCGAACGGATATGTCTCGGCAGGAAACGCACATCGCTCGCGGGCTGCGCAGTTATCTGGTTGCCGCAAAAAATCTGCCGACATGGCTGCGAGAGAAGATGCCTGTTCCGAAGACTCCGCTGATTGAGGAAATGCAGGGGCGCAGTCACCTGCTGGAGATGACCGCGGTGCAGGCGCATCGAACCGGCCCGCTACGGGGGAAGATCCTGTTGTTCCGCAGCATCGAAGAACCCGGAGGACCTTTGCTCGCGCCCGAAATGGGCTGGAACGAATTGCTGGGCAGGCCCGCGCATATCGAGCTCCTGCCGGGAAGTCATCGGGAGATTTTCGATCTTCCGGGAGCGCGGATGATGGCCGCGCGTGCGCATGAAATCCTGGACGCTTCCGCACCAGCCAGGTCGTCTGCGGACACGCGCAATTTCGGCACGAAGCCGGATCTCGCAGCAAAGAGAGGTCTGGGAGATGCTCCTTTGGTGGAGGTGTAATGCGCCCGCTGGAGATTTTCGCATTTCTGCTGGCGGCGCTGCCGGTGCTGGCATTGGCGGGCCGCCTGCGAACATCGATCGGCATCGCGGCGGCGGCGCTCTCCTGCGGCATTCTGGTTTTTTCCGCTTTTCGGATTGGGGCGTACTGGCAGTTGCTGCCACTGTATCTGTCTGCGGCCGGCGGGTTGACTGGATTGCTCGCTTTGCAGCGCCGTCAGCATAGATTTGGCGCCGTCGCCGCTGCCGCAATCACGTGCCTGCTCATCCTGACAGCGACCTTCACGTACGTTCTTCCCATGTTCCGCCTGCCTCGGCCATCGGGTAGCTACGCGGTGGGCACGCGTATCGTTCACCTGGTGGACCCGGTAAGAATGGAGACCCACGTCTCCGGATCGATCCATCCCCGAGAGATCATGGTGCAGATCTGGTATCCAGCCGCTCCGGATGGCCAGCATCTCGCCAGCTATCGCAGCCGGCGCGAAACTACCCGGCTATCGAGTTACATGGATGTTCTTTGGACACATTCCTATCTGAATGCGCCTCTAGCCGCGAATGGCGGCCCATTTCCTGTTCTGCTTTTCAATCCGGCGTGGATGCGGCAGCGGACGCAGAACACGTATCAGATGGAAGACCTCGCCAGCCACGGCTTCATCGTTGTCGGCATCGATCACACCTATAACTCCGGCCCGGTGGCGTTCCCCGATGGCCGCGTCATTCGCACTGTGGGTGCGCATGACATCACCAATTTCAGCCGCACCACGGTCGACCAGCAGATTGCCATCGGCGATCGGGAGGCTCGCATCGAAGCCGGAGACGACATCCTCGCGCTGAATTATTTGGCCGCGCAGGACGCCGACCCTCGCAGCCCCTGGTTCCATCGCGCGGACGCCAACAATGCCGGCGCTTTTGGCCATTCCTTTGGAGGAGCCGCAGCAGCGCAGACCTGTTATCAGGATCCAAGAGTGAAGGCCGCTCTGAATGAAGACGGATGGATGTTCGGCGATGTTTCAACGCATGGGCTGGACAAGCCGTACATGCTGATGGGCAGCGACAGCCCGGATCCAACTCCGGCACAACTCAACTCGTCCAACGTTCAGGTGCGTCGTGCATCGCGGCTCGATGCGCGGGATGAAGAGAATATGTATCGCATGCTGCACCAATTTGGTGGATATCTATTCACGATTGATGGCGCGAAACACGACAACTTCTGCGACCGCACGCTATATTCACCGCTGCGGCGATTGACGGGAGCCGGAACGATTTCCCCGAAACGCGCACACGAAATTGTCGAAGCTTACACGCTCGAGTTTTTCTCGTTTTATTTATTGAAGAGGCCGGCGCCGCTGCTCAACGCCACCCACAGTCCTTACAAGGAGGTGCAGTTTGAAAACTGGTTCCAGAAAAATGCGCATCTCCGGTAAGGGCATGGTTCGTTCAGGCGTTGATGGAAAAGTATTGAATGACGTCTACAGGAATTGTTCCCATGGCGTCGCGCACCGCGAGCGTTCCCACGGCATTGCGGGTCGGCCGCAGTGGAAACAGCTGCCAGCCCGGCGCGAAAGTCGTAGGCGGGCGGCAGGCCAGCAGCGCCGGTGCGCGCTCCGGATGCGCTTCCACATCGAATGCGTTGAGCGGCAAGTTCAACCCCAGCCCCTCACCCTTCAGCAGCGCCTCTTTACTCGTCCAGCAGAGATAAAAGCCGGAGAGCCATTCCTCATCGTCGACACTTCCCAGCGCAAGCAGTTCAGCTGGCGAGAAATGATGTTCGGCGATGTCTCGCTCAATGGGCCGCACCACTTCAACGTCGATGCCAAGATCGTATGTGCGGGCGATCGACAGTACGGCAATTTCGCCGCTGTGACTCAGATTGAACTGGAGCGGTTCCGCGCCCGGCGCGGAATCGATGCGCGGCTTGCCATGCGCGCCGTTTACGAAGCAAATCCGCTCGGGAGAGATTCCAGAATATTCGCCGAGAATCCTGCGCATGGTGGCATGGGCTCGCACAAAGCGATCTCTATCTCGCGGAAATACAAAGCGCCTCGCACGCAGCGTTTCTTTCTCGTCAAGGCTTTCCCAATGCTCCGCGAGCGGCGAGGCATCCAGGTCCCATGCGTACACATGGACCTGCTCGCACGGGAGCGGCGGAATGCGTCCGGGGCATGGCCAGAGAAGTTGTTTTTCGCCCACTGGATAAAGATAATTCAGCATCCAGCCTATTCGAAGTTTCAAATTTCAGCAGGGCTGCCGGCCCTCTGATACGTAGTAAGGAGCAATACCATGTCAACCATCGCCAGCACCATCGCATCGCGGCCATCAGAAGTCGTTTCCCAGGTCCCTGATCGAATTTTTACCGTTGACCGGGCAAAGTTCGGTGCCGATTTCAACAAGCGGCCTTTCATGCTCGACCATTCACTCGACAGCCATCCTGCCTTTACCATGGATCGGCTGCACGGTTTGCTGGAACGGTCCTTGCCAATCCCCAAGAAGGTCTATTGGAACGCAGGAAAGAAGGGCATCGGACAGCGCTGGGACGATCGGCCAGGCCGCGACTTCTCCATCGAAGAGGCGTTTCGCCGCATCCGCGAATGCGATGCATGGATCATTATCTTCGGCGCCGATCGCGATCCGGAGATTCACGCCATGCTCGAACGGGGACTGGCGGAAATGGAAGAGATGACCGGCATCCGGCTGAGCCGCGACGCTAAAAGCAGCCAAAGCATAATCTTCATTACCTCGCCGCATCGCATCACCGAGTATCACATCGATCGCGAGTGCAGCCTGTTGCTGCAGATCCACGGAAAAAAAACCATCCATATTTTCGATCAGAACGACAGGGAAGTGTTAAGCGAGGAGGAGCTGGAGCGTTTCTGGACAGCCGATACCAATGCCGCCGTTTACAAGCCGCATCTGCAGGACCGGGCGACATCGTTTCTGCTGGAACCCGGCAAGGCGGTCCACATTCCCATCAACGCTCCGCACTGGCTGGAAAACGGCGATGATATCTCGGTCTCCGTAAACCAGAATTTCGAATTTCGAGATGAGAAATTGGGAAATGTCTATCGCGCCAACTACTATGCACGCAAGTTCGGCTTCTCTCCGCGGCCACCGGGCGAGTCGTATGCGATGGACCAGATCAAATCGCATGGCATGCGCCTGCCGAGTTTCGTCGCCAGGAAATCGCGCGCGATCAAAAAAAGCTTGCAGGAGAAAAAAGCTGCGATGTAATCGGGAGCTGCGTTGTTATTGGGTCATACTGGCAGGGCGTGCTGTTTTCTGCCACGCGCGTCCCAATTCCTGCGCCATGCGGCTCCAGTCATAGCGCTCGACCACCAGCTTTCTGCCATTTTCGCCTAGCTCTGCGGCTCGTTCGGGAGAACGCAGCAGTCCCGTCACACAATGCGCGAAATCCTTCGGCGTGTCGGCGATCAAGCAATGCTGGCCGGAAACTACCTCCAACCCTTCGGCGCCGATCGCTGTTGTCACTACCGCTTTGCCCATCGACATCGATTCCAGAATCTTGATTCTGCTTCCGCCGCCAATGCGCAAAGGAACCACCACCACGCTGGCGCGTGCAAAGTGTGGCCGGATATCGGGAACTTCTCCGACCCATTCGACTCCACGCTGGCCGGCGACTAGTTCCCGCAACTTGGCGGCCGGTTGACGTCCGACGATGCGCAGAGTCGCTGCCGGATTTTCCGATTGGATTTGCGGCAGGATCTCGCGGAGAAAATACAGGAGAGCATCGCGGTTCGGCTGCCAGTCCAACGAGCCAAGAAACAAAAGGGAATTTGGCTCCGTCGCCTCAGGCATGGGCGTTAGAAAATCCGTGTCGACGCCGTTCGACACCAGCGCAGTGGCGCGCGCGCCCCAACTCCCGGCGGTCCGTTGTTCTTCCGCGGTGACGGTGGCGACCAGCGTGGCCCGCGCAAAGCATCGCCTTTCAAAGCGAGCCATCTTCGCCGCCTGCATCCCCATATACACGCGCTCCCATGCAGAAGAGGCGTGCTCCGCGCGGCGACGCCAGACTGTTGCCTCAATGTTGTGGGCCATCACCAGCACGGGAAGATCGCCAGCCGCAACCGCATAACTGGCGTAAGGTGTCCATTCACAATGCACCAGGTCATAACGGTTCGTGGCCAACAGCCGCCGCAGGGTTTGCAGAAAACGGCGAGTATGGTGACGCGAGACGGAATACGGCCAGATGGAAAAAAGATTCGCCAAAGCTCCCGCATAGAAACTGGATGAATTCGAAGGGGAAAGCTCCGTTACCGGCACGACGCGGATGCCGAGTTTTCCAAGCTCGACCGCTCCCGGGCTATCCAATTTTCCGTAACAGAGAAATGTAATGTCGTGTTCGCGCACCAGGTAGCGCAACAGGTTCCAGGTACGGATGCGTTTTCCGGAATTGAGTGGAAAGGGAACTTCTTCATCGAGCACCAGCACGGAGAGCCGGTTGATCGCAGGCAATGTTTCTTCAGCTTGAGAATTTAAAATGCTGGACGGCATCTCCACGTCAATCCGTTGCCTCATCGGGAGGGTATCTTGGATATTTCTATCCTACGTTATGATTGGCCGTGGTATCGCCTGGCTGCAAATGAACGCCGCTGTCGCAAACAGTGCGATAGTGAAGAAGAGGGAAGCCCCGACACATGAAGGAAAATATGGATGACGACCTGAACGCGAGATTCATCGAAAAATTAAGGCGTGCGGCAATGGAACATAAGGCTGGAGAGCCGCCGAAATCCCGTCGTCGCAATCATCTGTTCAGCATGGTGTGGCTCGCGATCATCGCTATCGTCGTGGTTCTGACTGTCATTGCCGGCATGATCGAAAAATGGCTTTGGATGCGGCAACTGCATTACGTCGGCGTGTTCTGGACACTGCTCTCGGTTCAATGGGGAATGTTCGGCGTCGCGTTGCTGTTCGCATTTGTATTTTTATGGATCAACTTGCGCTTCGCCGGAAAAACAATCCGCGCCCTGCAGCGAGTGAATACAACCGATCGCATCGCATTTGTCGATGCTCCGCCAAATCCGCGAAGAATCGACCTCGATGTCAATTCAAGAATCTTGAACCTGGTCGTCGGCGTCGTAGCCGCTTTCATTGCGCTGCTGTTTGCGCTGGGAGTCTCCAGCCAGTGGGACACGTGGCTGCGTTTTCGCTATGGCGGCCATTTTGCGCTGCTCGATCCTCTCTATAAACGAGAAGTTGGATTCTATCTTTTTCGCCTGCCATTTTATGAACTGCTGCAGGGAAGCCTCGCCTATCTGACAGTAATTACGCTGGCGATCGTGGTTATTGCCTATGTGTCGTTCGGCCTGCTTGGCATCAGCCAAACCAGAAAATTTACTGTGCGGGGAAATGTAGCGCAGCATCTCACCGTGCTGGCTTTTATTCTGGTGGCGAACTGGGGCTGGGGATTTTATTTAGGCCGCTATGATCTGGTTTATTCAACGCTAGGCGTTGTTTATGGAGCGGGATATACCGCAGCACATGTAACTCGTACGGTACTTTGGATTATGGTTATCGCGTCCGTAGTAGGTTGTGCGCTGCTTGTACTCAACTACTTCCGTCCGCGATTCAAGGCATTGCTGTTTGGGCTGGCAGTGTACGCAGCAATTTATTTCATCGGCATTGTTGCGCTGCCGCAGCTATTTCAAAAATTCGTCGTCCAGCCCAGTGAATTGAGCATGGAAACGCCATACCTGAAGGACTATATCCAGTTCACCCGCAAAGCTTATGGTTTGGATGCAATCCAGGAAACATCTTATCCCGCGCTGCCAGACTTGACTGCTGATGTTATGGCTCGGAATCAGGATACGATCCAGAATATTCGCCTGTGGGATCCACGGCCGTTGCTGCAGACCTATCAGCAAACCCAGGCAATCCGGCTCTATTACCAGTTTTACAATGTCGACGTGGATCGCTATCACCTTTCAGATGGCTACCACCAGGTAATGCTTTCCGCGCGCGAGCTATCGCCGAAGCTTCCAGATCAGGCACAGACCTGGGTCAATCAATATCTGCAATTCACCCATGGCTATGGGTTGGTGATGAGTTTCGTCACCCAGACCGTCGGCGGAGGATTTCCAAAGTATCTATTGCAGAATATTCCGCCCGAATCCGACTACGGTCTAAAGATCGCCCAGCCGGGCATTTACTATGGCGAAGCCATGCCGGGCTATAGGATTGTCGCGACAGGAATTAAAGAATTCGATTATCCAAAAGGAAATCAGAATGTTTATACCAGCTATGCGGGCACGGGGGGAATCCCGCTCGACAGCGTCTGGAAAAGGTTGTTGTTCGCCTGGACGCAGGAAGATGTGAATATCCTCTTTACCTCTTATCTGCGACCGGAGAGCCGCATTCAGATATGGAGGACCGTTCAGGAACGAGTGTCGAAGGTCGCTCCATTCCTGAGCCTCGATCACGATCCCTACGCAGTGCTCAGCGATGGCAAGCTGTATTGGATCCAGGATGCCTACACCACGTCAGATAAATTTCCTTACTCCAATCCATACTCCACCGATTCGACGCAGGAACTGAACTATATTCGTAACTCCGTAAAAGTTGTCGTGGATATGTATAACGGGACAGTTTCGTTCTATGTCATGGACCCCAATGACCCGGTTCTGTCCGTGTATCGGCGCGCATTTCCCGGAGTCTTCAAAGATCTTAGCCAGCTCTCCCCAGACCTCAAGGCCCATCTTCGCTATCCGGAAGACATGTTTACGATCCAGGCGCATGAATACAAGACATTCCACATGACGGATCCGCAAGTGTTTTACAACCGCGAAGACTTGTGGGATTCGCCGAAGGAAGAGTACGACGGCAATGTACTTTCGATGGACCCGTATTACATCCTGATGAAGCTACCCGGCAGCAGCAAATTGGAATACTTGTTGATGACTCCCTTTACTCCGCAGAATCGGGACAACATGATTGCCTGGGTAGGAGCGCGCTGCGATTTTCCGGAATATGGAAAGATGATCTTCTACGAGTTGCCGAAAGAGAAGCTGATCTACGGTCCCAACCAGATTGAAGCCATGATCGATCAGAACACGACTATCTCGCAGCAGCTGACGTTGTGGAATCAGAAGGGCTCTGTCGTTATTCGCGGAAAGCTGGTCGTCATTCCCATTGAAAATTCATTTCTTTATGTCGTACCTCTTTACCTGAAGGCACAAGGCACAAATTTCCCGCAGCTGAAGCGAGTTATCGCAATTACCGCGGACAAGGTTGCTATGGAGCCGACATTGGATGGAGCTTTGGCAGATCTCTTCGGTGCGCAGCAGCCGCAGCGGGTACGCGGTCTGGTTGTGTCCTCGTCGCCAGTGCAGGCGCAAACACAGCCACAGCTCGGGGAAGCACGCAGCCAGTTTGCCGCGGCACAGAAGGCAATGCAACAAGGGAATTGGGAAGATTTCGGCAAGGCTATGCAGGAGTTGAACAAGATTTTGAATTCTACGAAGCCGTAGCGTGCTGAAGAATATCTTCGCGGAACACCTCTTCGTAGACTTCAATCAGCCTTTGCCTTTGGTATGCAGGTGAGTATTCTGCGGTGACTTCCGCTGCGCCCGCAACCAGGCGGCTTCGTAGCTCGGGAGAGCTTCGCATTCTTTCCATGGCGTCTGCAAGCTTGTTTACATTTTCCGGCGGAACTAGCAAGCCATTACAGCCATCGACGATCAGATCGGGTACACCCCCAACCGCGGTCGCGATCACCGGGACCTGCAGACATAGCGCTTCCAGCACTGCGTTCGGTGTTCCTTCGGTCAGCGAAGGCTGGATCATGCAATCGAGCAACTGCATCCACTCCGTGCAACTGCCTTGAAATCCGGCAAAGTACACCTTGTCGCGGATGCCGAGATGAGACGCCTGTTGCTCCAGCGGTTCCTGTTCGCGGCCATCGCCAACGACAACAAGAAATAGCTTTGCGCCCGTTCCGGATTTCTCGCATAGCTTATGGAATGCCGCAAGCATGAATCGATGGCCCTTTTCAATGCTGAGCCGTCCGACCGATCCAAATACGAAGGCTCCGTCAGGAACGCCGATACTGCCACGAGTTACAACTGGGCCCCCGTGATTGCGGGAATAGGGCGGCAACATTGCGTTTTTGACGACAACAGGTTTGCGCCGGTTCTGCCGCAGTTGCGCAATCTCTTCGGCCTGTTTCTGAGAAACGCAGACCACCCTTTGCGCCCGCTTCAGCGCCTGGCGTTCCAGCATTTCATAAAATATGACGCGCTTGTTTTCTGCGGTAAACCCGCGCACAAATGCGACGTGCGGTGTGTCGGTCCGGCGGCAGGCAAGGTAGCCGACGACGTTCGCTTTAAATCCATGGGTGCACAGAAGCGATCCCTTGCGCTTGCTTAATTCCTGTGTCAGCCGATCTACCAGATCGAGACGGACGCCGCCAGGCAGACAGAATGTGGGGATGCTTTTCTGTTCTGCGGCAGTTAATACTTCCGGCCTGTCGGCCAGGTCATGAAATGATCCAATCGCAATCCGATATTCGGAGCCCTGCATGTCTTCAGCATGGTGAAGGATTTGTTTTTCCGGACCGCCAACCAGGTTGCTTCCAATTAAATGCAGTACTTCATAACTCATTGTTGTCCCATCTTTCTGGGGTGGTATGTTCAGGGCTGGTACAGCCGCATTTTCGAAAATAGTCGTAGCCATTTTTCCTTGGGTAAACCTTTCGCCTCTTCCATTCCCCACTTAACTAATCCGGGCTCTTCCCATGGAATATCGTGATACGCGGTGGTAAACATTTCGCTCGATGTATCGCCTTGCCATGCCAACGGGAAAAGCGCAATTCGATCGCCCTGTAACTCGATTTTCTTGCTCGGTTCATACCTTCCGGTAAGCTTTGCTGCCAGCGACGCTACTAAATCCTGTTCGTGTCCTAGTGGCAGTGGGCATGTCTGCGTTGCCCTGGCATTCATCTCGATCAGGTATGCAGCATTCGTTGCTTTATCCAAAAGAAAATCAAGTCCGCAAAGCCCGGAGAATTTCAGTCTGCGTAAAATTGTTTCAGCAGCCTGGTACATTTCATCGCTTTTCAGTAAACGAACTAGCGTCGCCGGTCCTTTGGGTATCCAGGTCTGAAGCACTTCGACCGTAATGCTGGACAATATTTCACCCTTCCAGCACGCTACCGCCATGTTCGCGTCCGGTCCGGCTACAAACGATTGGATGCTGATCACTCGCTTGCGTTGCACTAGCCATGGGGTTATGCAATTCCAGTCTCCGTCCAGGACCACACGCTTCGCGGCTATCGTCGTCGCCAGGGGTGCGTGCAGCGTCCGGTATGCTCGCAGCGCCTCCGGCACAGTATGGACAATTTTCACCCCTTCTCCCCCGGAGGTGCCGTCCGCCTTCAGCACGGCGGGCAACCCAAACCTGGACAGCCAGTTCTCAACCTCCTCCGCCGAACCGACGGTCTTCGTTTCAGGGGCCCGGATGCCTTCCTGGTAAATCGTCGCCATGAAATTATCCCGTGATTC
Organism: Acidobacteriaceae bacterium; assembly: GCA_965276585.1. GTDB lineage: Bacteria > Acidobacteriota > Terriglobia > Terriglobales > Acidobacteriaceae > JAKAAZ01. Next base: position 882,078 of record CBDIAZ010000001.1, read on the forward strand.
TGTAATCGGATAACCGGCCGGATCGCCGAGCGAACGCACGAGCAGCTCACAAAGCTCACTGTAGGCGTCACCCTGGGAGCAATTCGCCAACTCGTAGACTCGATGCAGATGTCTCATTGCCAGGTCGTCGCATGGCACGACCAGATCGGGCTTGGATGCGAGAATCGCAGTGCGGAAGGAACGAAGCGGAGCGAGCGCGTTGAAACGATAGGGGGTTGAAACTGCCCGAGTCGTTGAGACCGGATGGTCCAAAGGACATACTGCTTCGACTACACATCCTGACCTGGCAAAGGCCATGGCAAGCCGTGCCGTGGAAAGCCATCGGCAGGTCGTCGCAACCAGTACTTTTGGCGCCATGGATGTACGTTAGAGCCTTTGTTGTTTGAGCCTTATGTTCACATCAATGTATCATTCGTGCACACCTAAAAATAATCTGATACACGATTGATAAACAGGTATCCATTTATTTTATCGGCTTGTCGCAGTAGTACTGCGATATTGTTTCCATATATCTAACGAAACTGAAATGGTGATCGGATGAACACTGCCTCGGAAGTTGTAGTAGTAGGTGCAGGCCCGTATGGGTTGTCGATCGCGGCGCATCTCGAATCGCGCGGAATCGCTTCCCGCATTTTTGGTCCTCCCATGGAGATATGGCGGGAGCACATGCCGAAAGGCATGCTTCTCAAATCCGACGGCTTCGCTTCGAATCTTTCCGATTCCGCAGCCAGTTTCACGCTGAAACACTTCTGCGAATCGCGCGGAATTCCTTACGACGATACTCGCATCCCAGTGGCGATTGAAACGTTTGTCGAGTATGCTCTCGCGTTTCAAAAAAAATGCGTTCCTCATTTAGATTCAAGGCGGATCGTCAGCATAAACCGGGTGGACGATGGATTTTCCGTTCAACTGGAAGATGGCGAAACGGTAACTGCGCGCCGCGTTGTGCTCGCCGTTGGGATCAGTCACTTCTCCTACATCCCGCCCTGTTTGGAAGAACTGCCGGCGGACCGGCTATCCCATAGTTCATCGCATAACGATTGCTCTGTATTTCGCGGCAGAAAAGTCACCGTAATCGGCGGAGGCGCTTCCGCAATCGATCTGGCTGCGCTAATGCACGAGAGCGGTGCGGAAGTTTCGATTGTCGCGCGGGCCGCATCCATTCGATTTCACAGCATGCCCGGCGCAGCCCCGCGGACATTATGGCAAAGGATGCGCAACCCCTCTTCGGGCCTTGGTCCCAGCTGGAAATCGCGCTTCTATACGGATGCGCCCGGGATGTTCCGGTACTTTCCGGAGAAGCAGCGGCTCCGCATTGTGCGGCAGTATCTGGGGCCCGCGCCGGGATGGCCAATGAAGGAACGCGTCAAGGACAAAATTCCCATGCTCCTCGGGCGAAACATTGTCCAGGCGCAGGCTATGAATGGCGGTGTGCAATTGTCGCTGATGTCGAGAGACGGGAAGGCGGAAGAGCACTACGCGGAGCACGTCGTGGCGGCTACCGGTTACCGGCCAGACATCCGCAGGCTGACATTCCTGGGAGAGACAATTCAGGATCAACTCAAAACAGTCGCCAACGCACCTGTGTTATCGGCGAATTTTCAATCGTCCGTGCCGGGACTCTACTTCGTCGGCATCGCGGCCGCTAATACCTTCGGCCCAATGATGCGGTTCGCCTACGGTTCCGACTACACGGCTCGCCGGCTTTCCGCTCATCTGCAGAAGCAGGTCGGAAAATAAGTAACCGGATTTTGCGATGTATATGTTTAAAGCAACGGGGCTTTGGTCCGGCCGCACTAAATAGCCGGTGCCTCGAGCCCTACATTGCGCCCATGGATACCAGTTTGGTTTCCATGTACTCCTCCAGCCCCTCGGCGCCGGATTCCCGGCCAATGCCGCTCTCTTTCCAGCCCGTGAAAGGGGCTTCGACGGCCTGCGGAGACCAGTCGTTCAATCCAATCATGCCGAAGTCGAGATGGTCCGCGGCATACATCGCCGATCGAAGATCCCTTGTCCACACATAGGCGCAAAGCCCATATCTCGTCGCATTCGCAGCGGCGATTGCCTGATCCAGATCGTCGAAACGGACGATTGGAAGCACCGGGCCAAAAATCTCTTCGCGGAAGAGCGGCATTGCCGGCTGTACATCGGTCACGATCGTCGGCTGATAAAAATATCCGCGGTCGAAGCCGGGCGGACGCCGTCCTCCACCGCGAATTTCCGCACCGCTGGCTGCAGCATCGTTTACCAGCGCCTCCACCCGATCCCGCTGTTTGGCATTGATCAGCGGGCCGACGTTCGTGGCCGGATCTACTCCTGCGCCAATCTGCAGCTTCGCCGCACATGCGCCGAGCCGGTCGACAAACTCGTTCTCCACCGAGGCATGCACGAAGAACCGCTGCGGAGACAGGCAAACCTGGCCGCCATTGCGAAATTTCGCTGCCACTGCGCCGGCAGCCAGCGTTTCGACATCGACATCGGGAAGGATGAGAACCGGCGCGTTGCCGCCCAGCTCGAGAGAAAGTCGTGTTACCGTCTTCGACGCTCCATCCATCAGGAGCCGCCCTACGCGCTGGCTGCCGGTGAAGTGAATTTTTGCGCAGAGAGGATGCTCGATCATCTGCTGCCCCATGCTTTCGGGCTCGCCGTTTACCAGATTGACCGCTCCTCCCGTCATTCCAGATTCCAGCAGAATCGACACCATTTCCATTGCCGTCAACGGAGTATATTCCGACGGCCGAATCACAATGGTGCAGCCCGCGGCAAGCGCAGCCGCGGCGGCCCGCGCCACGTTATACGCGGGAAAATTCCACGCCGTAATGATGCCGACAACACCGATGGCCTGTTTCTTGACGAACACGCGCTTGCCCGGCGAACGCGAAGGAATGACGCGTCCATAGGCCCGCTTGCCCTCCTCCGCAAACCATTCGAAAAGATCGGCAGCGACTCCCCATTCTGCACGTGCCTGCGCCAAGGGTTTTCCGCTTTCGAGTACCGTCGTCATCGCAAGGGAATCGACCCGCTCCCGCATCATGTCAGCGGCTCGCTTCAGCCGGGCTGCCCGATCATACGGTGTGCGCTTCGACCAATCGGGGAAGGCCGCCGCTGCGGCTTCAATGGCGCGTCGACAGTCCTCGCCGTCACCGAAGGGAACCTCTCGTACCACATCTTCTGTCGCCGGGTTGAGGACACGCCACGTGCCGCCGTTCGCAGCCTCGCGCCACTCGCCGCCGATGCATTGCCCATATCTGTATGCCATTCGAAACCACCTGTCGATTTACAGCGGATTTTCTATCATCGCAGCCAACGCGCCACCCATGCCATCCAGAACTTCTCAGGATAAGGTCAGATTCCGAGTCTGCTCTCTCTTCAAAATGAAAAGTCTCATCATAGAATCGCAGCATGGCGGAACTCGCGGCAGTCTCTCATCCCGACCGGCTAACGTTCCATCATGGCTTGCGCACCGCCCTCGCCGCCGCGCTCGCCTACTGGCTGACGGAACTGTTCCATCTGCCCGCCGGCTACTGGGCCGCCATCAGCGCCATCGTCGTCATGCAGTCGGAAGTCGGCGCAACCCTCGCCGCATCCCGCGACCGCTTCGCCGGCACCGCCATCGGCTGCATCGTCGGATGGCTGACAGCACTGGTCTGGCACAATTCCATCGTCGTTTTCGCGCTGGGGGTTCTGCTGGTCATCATGCTCTGCACCGCGCTGCGCTTTCAAAACGCCGGCAGACTAGGCGGTGTCGCCATAGCCATTATCGTCCTCATCCCCTACACCGAACCCGTCTGGCACATCGCCATCGAACGCTTCCTGGAAGTCTCCTTGGGCATCGTCGTCTCGCTCGCCGTCGCACTGGGATGGACAAAGATCGCCCACACATTCGATCAGCGAAAAAGAAAATCGACGACTTAGATCATTTTCGGCTCAGAGGATGCAGCGCCTCGGCGGGCGGAGTTCGGGCGCCAGGAGATCGCGGATGTCGCCGACTGCTTTGACGACGCTCATGCGTGTTCAGGCTTTCCGTTCCGGATATCAGAGCGGTATAGTCTTTCGCAGGACCCCGTCCCTCCGGGTTCCCGATCGGAATTTCCCGCTCCTGCTGCGGGTAGGGTTCGAAGGAGGACTGCATATGCTTCGCTTCCGGGATTCGGTTCGACGTTGCGTTCTGTCTGTCATGCTGTTCTGCGTTTGCGTCAGCAGCGTCCTGCCGCTTCAGGCATGTACGCGAGTCGTCTATTTGGGTGCAAATGGCGACGTGATCACAGCCCGTTCAATGGACTGGGCGCAAGACGTCTTGACGAACTTATGGATTTTTCCACGCGGCATGCACCGCAACGGAGAGGCGGGCCCTAATTCGTTTGAGTGGACATCGAAGTACGGCAGCGTGATTGCCTCGGGCTATGACATCTCCACCACCGATGGGATGAACGAAAAAGGCCTGGTGGCGAATGCGTTGTGGCTGCTGGAATCGAAATACCCGCAGCATGACATCGGGAAACCGGGGTTGGCCATTTCCATGTGGGCGCAGTATGTGCTGGACAGCTTTGCGACCGTAGACGAGGCCGTAGCAGCGCTCGAGAAGGACCCGTTCATCGTCGTGACGGCCAATGTTCCCGGACAGGACAGGCTGGCGACTCTACACTTTTCGATTTCGGACTCAACCGGCGACAGCGCGATTGTGGAGTACTTGGACGGAAAGCAGGTGATTCACCATGGTCGTCCGTATCAGGTGATGACGAACTCTCCCACCTATGACCAGCAGCTGGCTCTCGATACCTACTGGAAGCAGATCGGCGGCACAGTGATGCTGCCGGGAACCAACCGGGCTGCGGACAGGTTTGCGCGGGCCTCGTTCTACGTCAACGCGATTCCGAAAGCGGAAGACCCCGTAATCGCGGTCGCGAGCGTTTTCAGTGTTATCCGCAACGTGTCGGTCCCGTATGGAATTTCCACGCCCGGCCAGCCGAATATCTCTTCCACCCGCTGGCGGACGGTGAGCGACCAGAAGCGCCTCGTCTATTATTTTGAGTCGGCGCTAACCCCGAATGCGTTCTGGGTGAATTTGAAGGACATCGATTTTTCGCCAAAAACCGGGAAAGTGATGAAACTCAACCTCGGAAAAGATCAGCGGAATGTCTACTCCGGAAACGTGGTCAAGGATTTTAAGATGGCCAAACCATTCCAGTTCATGGGCCTGCCGTAGTCTAGACTCGGTAGTCATCCGGCAGATGACGTTCAGATCGCGGCTGTCGTGCAGAATCCGCGCGATTTCAAGTCCGGCTGGACCCGTGCGATTGAGAATGAAGTGCTTCGGCGCTTTCACCCGCTGGCCTTCTACATGGCTACGGCCAAGGTGAGATGGTAGGTCCGTGCATTCTCAGCCAACTCGGGCCGTGCTTTGCTGCCCGTCCGTTGAGGATCGACCCCGATGTCGCACAAGGCCTGGATCAACAAAGCCCGATATCGCCGAACCTGTCAAGGCTCCAAAGAAGGATGTCCTGAATATCCTGACGGGCGGCAGGAGAAAGAATCGCTCTCTGACCGGATTTTGGCTTACCCACGCCGGTGTTGGGTCTCCAACTCATCGCCCATCTGATCGATAAAGCCGGCCAGCGCGCCTGCAGAGTCAAACGCAGTCCCCTCGCCGCGCTTGATGGCGGCAAAGCTTTCCTCGGCGGCGGAACGAAGCCATGCGAGCTTCGCCCTGTCCTCAGCTTCGCGCTGTTCCAGCAGACGCAGACCCTCACGCACGACTTCGCTGGCGTTGCTGAATCGGCCGGAGCGGACGCCGGTATCGATAAAGCTGTCGAAGTGCTCGGTCAGATGCACGTTGCGCGTCGGCATAGGCTTTTCCTTCTGCTCCAGCATTGGCGTTCATGGCAATAATTGCCAGTAAGAGGCTTCCTGGAGAAAATGCCGCGTCTACTCCGCAACCTTCACCGGCAGCGCCTTATGCCGTTCCCGCACCGCATGCAGCCCGCACGCCGCCGGAGGATTCGTCATCTGCTTGGCGAAATTGCGATAGCTCAACGTCCCCGGCTGCAGCGTAGACCAGTACGACGTGCGCGACACCAGCGGTTTATGCTGCTTCAGGATCTGGTTCTCCAGAATCTTCACCCCGCAGGTCAGGTTGTTCTCCGGCTGCAGAATCGTCCGTTCCGGGCTCGTCACCTTCAGCCCGCGATCCGCTTGCTTGTCGAAATCGCAGCCATATCGTTCCGCATCTTTGTAGGTAAGTTGCAACAAGCCCTGCGTGCGCCCCAGCACCGGATATTTTTCATTCGCCGCCGGTATAGGATCGGTGTGCGCAACCGAAGCCCGCGGATTCAGCCCAGCCTCCGCCCCCGCCAGCGCCTGAAAGAAATAGGCCCAGAACGCGCGCTTGTCCCGCTCGCTCATGCCGTAGAAGCGTGGGCAGAACCGACGCACATCGCGCGGCGCCTTGGAAGTAAGCAGCGCCGGAGGCAGCGCCTGCTCCACCACGCGGTCCCAGTCCGGGTTCCAGGTCGTTCCACCCAGCTCCTCTTTCTTCATGTCGATGGGAGTCGGCGGCGCATGCTTCACCTGCGGCTTTTGCGGCGCCGGGGCCGGCGTCGGATGCTGCTGCGGACCGCAGCCGGCCAGCAGAATGCCGGCGAAAAGAATCGCTTTTACAGCGGAGGTATGCACCAAAGAAGAGCCTTCCAGTAAAAAATCGTGGGGGAGGGCCCAAGGGCTGCGGCTCGACCGGTTTTCCTACAGGTGTATGGCAAGCGAAGGACGCTGACACATCCGCTCCTCAAAGAGCGGATACACAGTAAGAATCTTTTGCCGCCTCGCAGGAATAGGAAACAGGTCTATTCCCATCCTATGACGCAAGGAAGAGGATGCCCGTTGCCATCTCTCCTTCAAAATGTCACTGGAAATACCATGCCATTGGCAAATAATGACGGTCGTCGAGACCCCGACGTACCTCAAAGCAGCTTCAGATCTTTTCATCGATGCGGAACGAGCGGACATCGTTGCCGCGATTGCCTCAGACCCGGAAGCTGCAGCTCGCGCGCTGCTCACGGTGATTGCCCATGATCCTCAGTTGGTAATGCGGGCATTGACGCAAGCTCAGCCATCAAGACCGACCTCGACCAGAAAGGAAAAGTCGCTTCCGCGCCGCGCAAAGGCGACGCGGTCATCCGCCAAACCCGAGTGTGTTTAAACCTCGAACTGCCGCGGAGCGCACCAGTCTTCGTCGCGCAAACTTCTCACAAGCCGACTTCCCAATACCTTACGGATGCCACAGTCTGGGTTTGGATTCGTTTCAAGCAAGTCAGCGTATAAATTCAAAACCCACCATGCGCACCGTACCGCCGCTGCAGGCTGGCTAGTGTCCGATCGCGACCAGAATCAGACTGACGATCACGCTTCCCACGAGGAAGAAGGGGGCATTGATCAGGCTGTAGAAAAGTGGTCTAGGGAAGAGCGGGTTGATCGCAATGTTGACGACCATTGGAAGCAAGTACCCAAGACCGACGATTGACCCGTATTCAAGGGCACCGGTATAGGATGTGATACCGAATGCCCGCATCATCCCGGCGCTCGCTATCGTAGTGACCGTCAGGCATAGCAGCGGACCCACGATCGAGAGGACACCCGTCCTTGGCCCACGACCCAGCGCAACGACATAAGCACGGTTGACGACAAAGCTGTACCAAAGATATCCCCAAAGAAAATAAGCGCCAATGGCGGCCACGACCGCAAGCCAGTTCACTTCGCCCCATGCATGCAACATATTGATCTCCCTTTCGGTGTAGGCGTTGCTGTGGTTTGAACCCTCCAGGAGAGTTTCGTTCTGCCATGCGATGCATGGCACAGCCCGGCAGCTACGGCCGGCCACGCAATACATCCGATACTTGGATGCCCTCCAGCCATTCCGTCAGGCGAATCGCTTCCAAATCAAGAGCGCGGCGAGCACGGACGGCAACTCTCTCCAGCAGACGCAGCTTTATCGTGCCGGCGCTGTCCTGCGCCCAATAGCCAACGACCCTGCCATCTACCCAAAGCGTAGAGCCCGCGTTGCCTTGATTGTCAAAGAGTTGGTTTCGATGGCGGCCGATGTAGAAGTCGCGGGACCGCCAACCCATGACCGTCGGGTCAAGCGAGGGCAGGAGAGCGACCCACGAGCCCGGGTCGGGCGCCTCGTCAAGATCGTCAGGCATCAGCCACCCGCAGCCGCCGCGATCAAGCGAGACTTCAACAGCACCCAGTTCGGCGAGCGCCGCACGTACCACGGCCCGGGTGGCTCCTAACCACCAGACGAGGTCGTCCTCGGTGCCCGGACCGAAAGTGCACAGCCAGCAGCGGACGAGCTCGCGATAACCATCGGCTGCCTTGCATGGCTTTGCAACGTCACCAAGCCAGTGCCGCATCAACGTCCACCGTGGTTGTGCAGTACGCCAGTGGCCCCGGTTGGTGGCGCGCACAATGTCTCCGCGCGCGCCGAGATAGGTCAACACCTGAGAAACCAATCCCGGCGCACGGGTTATGGTAATTAACTTGACGGTCATCTTCGGCACCAGCTTGCGCAACTCAAGGGCCGAAAGTCCTTTGGGGTGCTCGGCTAGTAGGGAGAGCACCTGAACGCGGAGCCGCTCCAGCCATCTCTCGCCGTTGGCCGCAATCCCGCTGTTGACGATTTGCTTGGCGATGCGGTTTCGCTCGGTTCCAGCGACACGGGCCGAGGCGCTGCCCCAGGCTGCTGAAAGCAGGTCGCGCGGAAACAAAAACAGCGTTCGACGCATGGCGAGCTGTTTTACCAGACTGCGCTCCGTGTAAAGTGCATGATCCAGTTGTGCAGCCTCGGGTGACCGGTTGCGCGCCCAATACGAGAGATAGACAGAGGCCGGTTGGGTGGCGTGCAGAACGGTCATTGCTCGAACCGCTGCTTCCGCAGACTCTACACGGAAAGCCGGCGCCAGTGCGTGCCGCACAGCGATTCGGGAACGACGCTCATCGTCTGTGACATGACGCACACGATCATCTTTCCAGCCTTGCCGGCCTGCGTCCAGAGGAACCCACCAAATGATTTCTGGATCACACTCAGGACTACGCCCGGGAACCCTGTGAGGGCCGCATCTTTTTGAAGATCGGTTCTCACAAACGCGCGTATTGTCAACAGCACTCTTGCGACAATCGGGAGGCCGGTTCATCATAGTCCCATGTCGCAGCCCTCTGGACTCAGCCAGTACAACATCATCGGATTTGTTTCCATCGTGGATGTGCCCCGCGCAAGGGACTTCTATCGCGACACTCTCGGCCTTCCTCTGGTACAGGAGGAACCGCCATTCGCCCTGGTATTCGACGCCAACGGCATCATGCTCCGTCTCGGCATGGCCAAGGAGCTTCCGCCGGCCCACGGCACAGTTCTAGGCTGGCAAGTCCCGGAAATCGCCGCGACAGTTAAAAACCTGGCGCAAGCTGGAGTCAACTTCGAACGGTTTCCAGGTATGGCTCAAGATGAGCTGGGCATCTGGACCTCGCCGACAGGCGCGAAGGTCGCCTGGTTCAAGGACCCCGACGGAAATATTCTCAGCGTCTCAGAACATCCTGAAATGGAGAAATGAATCTTCCAGGAACAGGGGAAGATCAAGAAGCAGTAGGGCAATGATCACCGCGTAGCGGCCGGGTGCCCCATTCAAGCCGCGGTTCTATGCGGCTTGAGTGGGATCGAAGCTTATGGACAAACGTGTTTTTTTAGGTAGACCTCCGGCTTCAGCCGGGGAATAACTCATTGAAACTGGAGCGCTTCAGCGCCTGAGGTGAAAGGCATCCGCTTGTCGGCAATGCAAAAGTTATATAAATGTATATAGGATTATATGTTTATATAACTTGAAAGGGCGGACAGGGCAGGTCGACTTTCCCGCAGGATGCCCGGAAGACTGAAATAACTCATACAAATGAAAGGAATTGAAGCTGCAGATCGGATTCCAAGTCAAAAAAATGCCGTACTCCTGTCACACAATAAAACGACATTTTTTTACTTCAAAAAAGTGGAATTTGAAATGCGCATCCTTCATGAAATCAGGAACTTGCCATCGGGCACAAGAAAAGAAAACACCGGTATTGCCATCCATTCCCGGTTACATTCCGTCGCATCAGTCGTGCCGGAAAACAGCCCGATTTTGACCCGCCCTGAACTGCATAGGAAAAACGCCGCAGAAAACAAATTTATTTCCGCTTCCGCAACTCTCTCGATTCAAGCCACATAGCCGAGCTTTGACATCCGAATTGCGTTTTTCCCAAAATGTTCCACGTGGAACATTTTGCCAAAAACACCGCCAGCACCAAATTTGCCATTTCCACGAAAAACCCAAAACAGTCCGAAAAACTTTTTTTCGCAAAAAACTCTAATTTTCAATCCAGCAAAGTCACAACACCGCTGCCGATGTCGTAATATCCGGCAACAACTTTCACCTGACCCGCTTTGATCCGATTGGCGACCACAGTGGAAGCTTCGCTCAACAGCCGAGCCTGGATTTTCGCGTTGGTCTGGGTGGTCGCCTTCACATCCGGACCGGATCGATCGACGGCCGGCTGCAGATGCGGATAGAGCGAGCTGATCTGCCCCGGTACGGCTTTGCCTGCAATCGCAGCCTTCACCGCTCCGCAATCGCTATGTCCCAGCACCAGGATCGCCTTGGTGCCCAGCACCTCCGCCCCATACTCCAGGCTGGCGATGATCTCCGGCGTGACCATGTTGCCGGCCAGGCGGGTGACAAAAATATGCCCGATCGATTGATCGAAAATAATCTCGACAGGCACACGCGAGTCCGCGCAGGAAAGAACCGCGGCGAAGGGCTCCTGCGACGCGGCATTATGGCGGCGAAGGATTTCCAGATCATGTTCATGCGCAGTACCCTTGCCGTCGACAAAGCGGCGATTGCCGTCCATCAGCTCTTTCAGCGCTGCCTCAGGGGTCAACGAGCCTTGCGCTTCAACGGGATGGGAATCGAGCATTGTCAACCCCGAACCGGCGGCCACTGCGGCAGCTACACCGGTCATGCTTGCCTGAAGAAAATTGCGGCGGGAACTCCGCGATGAAAGCGGCTGCTGTTTCTCCGCGCCGGCGGTATGAGAACCGCTGCCAGGTATCTTTGCGTCGCTCATGATTTCGCTCCTGTTTAAGGCTGAAAGCAGCCTACACCGGAGCCAGGGGCGAACGCGATGAAAAAACTATGCCTTGACCACTTTGCCGGACTTGATGCACCCGGTGCAGACGCGAATGCGCTTGCTCGCCGTGTTCACCTTGGCCTTGACCGTCTGCAGATTGACGTTCCAGCGGCGGCGGGTAACGTTGTGCGCGTGCGAGATATTGTTGCCGAACTGCGGCTTCTTGCCGCAGATTTCACAGACCTGTGCCATAACTCGTATCCTGAGAATGCAGATTTTGTGCGAATGTGGATGTGCCCGGAATGCCTGTGCTGTGCAAGTAATAGACCGCGGCGAATCTCCGTTCGACCCAAACCATAAGTGTATCGAATTCGAGGGAGTGCGGCAATTGCTATTCGTGAAGAATCGGAAGCCGCTCCTGCTTCTGGCGTAAAATGCATAACGACTTCATCGTCTTTTTTAGATCTTCATTCCAGCCGGTTTGTCATTCGTGAAGCCCATTCCTTTTTTCCAACGCGAAAGCTCGCCCACGACGGGAAAGGCATTCCAGACAAGCTGGGCCGTTTTCTGGGCCGCATTTGTTGTACGCGTGCTCTATATTACGCTGGCCCACACCTATCGCTTTCCTTCCGCGGAACACCATTTCCGGTTCGGCTACGAGATGGGCCGCATCGCACGAGCGCTGGCCTCCGGCTATGGCTACGCCGACCCGTTTCACGGCCACACCGGACCGACGACTTGGGTAGCGCCACTCTATCCGCTGCTGCTGGCCGGCGTGTTCAAGCTGTTCGGCGTTTACACGCTGCGCTCGGCTTGGGTAATCCTTGCCATCAATAGTTTCTTCTCCGCGCTGACGGCGCTGACGACGTATGAGATTGCCGCCCGCTGCTTCAACCGGCGCGTGGCCTGGTGGTCGGCATGGATCTGGGCGCTCTATCCTGCGGCCATGCAGTACGCCGTCCGCTGGGTCTGGGAAATGTCGCTGAGCACCTGGATCTTCTCCTGCATTGTGGTGTTGGCCCTGCGGATGCGGCGGGTTGGAGAAGTGCCTAATATCAGCGCCAGCGGCGGCCGCACACTGCATCGTTGGCTGCTGTTCGGTTTTCTATGGGGGATGCTGGCCCTCAGCAACCCCTCCCTGCTGCTGTTTCTTCCCGCCTCTGGAATCTGGGCGATATGGGGAGCGCGGGATCTTCGCAGGCAGTCTGCGCTGGCTGCAGCATCGGCAGGAATTTTTCTGCTATCTCTCTTGCCCTGGGCAGTGCGGAACGCGATGGAGTTTCAAAAATTTATTCCCATCCGGGCAAATTTTGGGGCGGAGATGTATCTGGGCAATGGGCCAGGAGCCAACGGATTTCTGATGGAATACAACCATCCCTATGAAGCGCCGGACCAACTGTGGCTCTATCGCCAGATGGGCGAGGTTGCGTATGCGCGGCTGCGGGGACAGGAGACGGGTAAATTTGTTGCCGGCGATCCCTGGTTGTTCGTCCGCAATTCCATCAAGCGCGTGTATTTCTTCTGGATCAGCGTGCCGCATCCAACCGGCAATGCCTGGTATGTAGAGGCGACGCGAGTGGCCAATTTTGCCTTTGGCAGCATCGCCGGACTATTGGGCCTGGCGCTGGCGCTGAAACGGAGGGTGCCGGGAGCCTGGCTGTTCGCATGGGCGTTTTTCCTAGTCCCGCTGGTCTACTATTTCGTCGCCGCCACTGCACGGTTTCGTCATCCGCTGGAACCGCTCATCGTGATTCTGGCGGTGTATCTGTTTCAGTCTGCGGAGAAGACGCGCAGGTTTTCGTTTTTTCGCGCCAAACCGGTTGACGTGCCGCAGCAAACGCCAGTATCCTTAGAAGGTTAGGCGATAGAGCTGTTTAGCAGGTTAGGCGTTTCGCAATCGTTTAGATCTGCCCGGCAGCCATGCACGGACATCGAACCTTCCGCAGCTTTCCTGCGTGCTGAACGCTGTTTCGGCCAGGCTCCAAGCAAAGGCAAGAACTTCGAAACAACCGCCTGAAATTTTGGTTTTGCACCTGGCTATGGCCATCGGTGCTGGAGGATGTATGTACGCAGTGATTCGTACCGGCGGCAAGCAGTACCGTGTAGCTCCCGGCGATGTGTTGAAGATCGAGAAGCTCGGGCAGGATGATGGAAACATCGAGTTCACCGAGGTGCTGGCGGCATCCGGCGGCAGCGATGCAGGCAAGGGACTGGCAAAGCCCGGTTCCGCCAAGGTGCTGGCGTCAATCGTCAATGAAGGTCGCGCCAAGAAGGTGCTGGTCTTTCATTTCAAGCGCAAAAAGCAATATAAAAAGCTGCAGGGTCATCGCCAGTCCTACACCGAGATCAAGATCAATGAGATCCAGGTAGACGGCCAGAGCTTTACCGCAGCCAGCTAGAACATCAGACAAAAAGGGATTGAATCATGGCACATAAAAAAGGATTAGGCAGTTCCCGGAACGGACGCGATTCCAATTCGCAGCGGCTGGGAGTGAAGGTTTTCGGCGGGCAGGTGGTCACCGGTGGATCGATCATCGTTCGCCAGCGCGGCACCAAGCTGAAACCGGGAATCAACGTCGGCCTTGGCAGCGACGACACGCTCTACGCCAAGATCGATGGCCGCGTACGCTTTATCGACCGCGGACGCACAGGACGTTTTGTAGCCGTCGATCCGGTTGCAATCGAAGCGTAACTTCTCCGCGTTCTATATCTCCAACGATTTTCTCCGGCCGGCATTTCTGAGCGCAGCAACAGCTCCGAATGCCGGCCATTTCGCTATGTATGCCAATTACGGCGCACCAACAAAAAATCGGCTGACCCTGTGTGGGGTCAGCCGATTTTGTTTACGAATTCCAAAAAAGTTCAACCCGCTACGGGACCTTGGGGGCTCTCTGCCGCGGCTCCGCTGGGCCAGCCTGCCGCGCCCATTACGTTTTCTACCAGGTTTTGCACGTCGGTCATGAAGGAAGGCGGATAGCTGACCGCAACCTGTGCCGCGGGATTGCCAAGGGTATGCGCCACATCGTTCCAGCGCATCAATGGCGAGGTGACTGGCACAACCACCATACGGCGCGCCGGTTCCGGACGCAGGAAGTACACGCACCAGATGGAAATCGAAGCGACGTAGACAACTTCAAACGCGATATTGGCGCTGCTCGTCAGGCTAGGAATGCGAGCCAGGACCGCTGCATTGACGAGATTTCCGAGCGCCATCAGGCCCAAGCCTAAGGTAACGCCAAATACGCGGCTGCCAAAGGATACCCCTAGTTTGTTCGAAGCAAAAGCCAGGAATGACACCAGGCAGAGGGCGAGGACGGACTGCGACCGTGCAAGAATCTGTCCGGCATCAAGAAGGAAGCCCATGACAGTTCCAGAGTTCCCAAAGAGGTTCGCGAAGGAACTCGCGCCGGAGGCACAAGCGAGAATGGTCGAAACGGCCACCACCCAGAAAAAGATGGGACGCCCCATGCTTTGTACGCCTGGAACAGAGCGCATGGCGTGGCGGAACATTTCATGCAGAACACGCAGGATGAGAACGGCCTCGACGATATATGCCGGCCAATAGGTGAAGAAATAGAGGTTATAAGCGTGGTTACTGCTGATCAACTGCAGATGCCTGAGAAATCCCTCACTCAGAAGAACCAAGCCTAATCCAGCGCGAAAAATTAGGAACTGCCACAATGCCGGATAAATACGACTCTTCTGTGCGCGGTAAACGCAACAAATGGCGGCAGAATAGAATAGAATCTCAACGAGAATTGGGAGTGCGAAATGTTGCCATGCCGACATGGGATCTCTCCACCTGCTCGGGCAGAATACCCCAGGTGGAGAGCGAAGACAACAAAATAATTCTCTGGTGGCAATGAGGAGCTGCTATATTCCCGAAACGGGTTAGCTAGAAATCCATGCCGCAGGAGCCGCTCTTGCAGGAGGGCATCGGATAGGCATTCGCGCCAGCCGTCATCGTCGTCGTGGAGCTCGTCGGGGCAGTCTTGGTGGCCAGCATGTGGTCGGCGGCGAAACCGGTGATGAGCATAGCGAGAACGAAGGCGCGGACGGCGATTTTCATGGTAATCATCCTTTAGTAACTAGGGAATTTGTATTTAGGGCTTGGTGCCCCTGACAATTTCGAGTATAGTGATTAAATCAGCTAAGTCTACTGTTTGCAATAATATAGCGCCATATAATACAATTTGATTACCGAAGTAATCTATGATCAAGTAGTAACGCATACCTCCTGCGCAGCCTCCGCATGCGATCAGAAATTTACCGCTGTTTCCCCTAAATTGGTCTCGTACCGCAGATACGCCTCATCTCGTCTCAATGTTGAAATGCGCGGGATTTCCACAGTAACCTGCCCAATCCAATTTTCCGTGGCATCCGTACAGCGCGAACGCTCCCTCTTTTTGCCAGATGTCGACGCCTATGGGATGACATTGCTCTGCGATAACTTTGACAGCGTTCGCCCATTCAGGCGCGAAGTTTGGCGCTGTTTTCATCCCGTTTTGAGAGTTTTTACACACCTCAATTCGACTCAACCGCGTGGTAAAATAGAAACAAGTTCCTCCCTCGGTAAGTCCTTTCTGAATCAATTCTTTGCCCGACCCGCGGGAGAAGATTCCAGAACGGGTGCCCCGGGGAAAGATGCCGCCTCATCCACTAGTTTCTCCGGAGCCCCATGGCAGAAAAAGCAATTGCGAACCCAGAAGCGATCTCCTCCATGAATCCAGACACAATCAAGAACCTTACCGCTGGCAACCTTGCAGCTACGAATACTGCCAATGAGACCGCCCACGCGGCCACTCGTCAGCGCGCCAGCGACAATTACACCGGCGAAAACATCAAGGTACTGGAAGGTCTGGAGGCGGTACGGCTGCGGCCGGCGATGTACATCGGCTCGACGGGCGAGATGGGACTACACCACTTGGTCTATGAGGTGGTCGACAATTCCGTCGACGAAGCCATGGACGAACATGCGACGCGGGTGGATGTGACCATCCATGTGGACAATTCGATTACCGTGGTCGACGATGGCCGCGGCATTCCTGTCGATGAAATGGCGTTGCCCAATGGAGAGAGGCTGCCTGCCGTCCAGGTAGTGTTGACCAAGCTGCATGCGGGAGGGAAATTCGATGCGTCGACCTACAAAGTTTCGGGCGGTCTGCACGGTGTGGGTGTGTCTTGCGTGAACGGGTTGAGCGAGGAATTTGAGGTTGAAATCTGGCGTGATGGGCATACGTATGAGCAGGAGTATGCGCGCGGGCTTCCGACAACCAAGTTGCAGACTACGGGGACGAGCAAGAAGCGTGGCACGAAGATCCACTTTCTGCCGGATAAGACCATCTTTACCGTCACAGAATTCAATTACGACACGCTGGCGCAGCGGCTGCGCGAGTTGGCCTTTCTGAACAAAGGTTTGGAAATCTCGCTGACCGACGAACGCACCACCGATGCCAAGACCGGCGAGGCCAAGCGCACGGATTTCAAATACACGGGCGGCATTGCGGAATTCATCAAGCACCTGAATCGCGGCAAACAGGTGCTGCATGATAAGCCCATCTACATGGAAGCAGATCGCGACAATGTGGTGATGGAAATCGCGCTGCAATATAACGATGGCTATTCCGAAACCGTCTTCACCTTCGCCAACAACATCAACACGGTCGATGGCGGAACGCATCTTTCCGGCTTTCGCACCGCGCTCACGCGGACAATCAACGCCGCCGGGCAGCAGATGGGATTATTCAAAGATCTGAAGGAAAACCTTTCCGGGGATGACGTGCGCGAGGGTCTGGTCGCGGTGATCAGCGTGAAACTGCCACAGCCTCAGTTTGAAGGACAGACCAAGGGCAAGCTGAATTCCGACATCAGCGGCACAGTGCAGCAGTTTTTGAACGAGCGGCTAGGGATGTTCCTGGAACAAAACCCGCCGGTAACGCGACGCATCATCAACAAGGCAATTGAAGCCGCGCGTGCACGCGAGGCGGCTCGTAAAGCCCGCGATCTGACGCGCCGCAAGGGCGCGCTGGATGGCGGCGGCCTGCCGGGCAAACTGGCCGACTGCAGCGAACGCAGGCCAGAGCGCTGCGAGTTATATCTGGTCGAGGGAGAATCGGCAGGTGGAACCGCCAAGCAGGGCCGCGATCGGCGTTATCAGGCGATTTTGCCGCTGAAGGGAAAAATCCTCAACGTCGAAAAGGCCCGCTATGACAAGATGCTCGGCCATGAGGAAATCCGTGCCATGATTACGGCACTCGGCTGCGGCATTGGCAAGGATGATTTCGACGCCAGCAAGTTGCGCTATGGCAAGCTGATCCTGATGACCGATGCCGACGTCGATGGCTCGCACATCCGCACACTGCTGCTGACCTTTTTCTTCCGCCACATGATGGAGCTGATCAAGCGCGGGCATGTGTACATTGCGCAGCCGCCGCTCTATCGGATCAAGAAGGGAAAATTCGAGCAGTACATCAAGGACGATCGCGAGTTTGTGAATGTGATGGTAAAACGCGCCTCGGAGGGAATGGTGGTGCGCTACGGTGCCGACGGAGCGAGTCTCGAAGGCGCGGCGCTGACACGATTCATGGGCCACTTGAATGAGTATCTCGGCTTCTTTGAGAAGGTAGACAAGCGGCTGCGCAATGAAGAGGTGACCGCGCTGCTGGCCAAGCTCGAATTGCTGAAGCGCACGGATTTTGAGGGCGCGCCCGATGCCGCTCCGCAGAAGATTGTGAAACTGCATGCGGCGCTGAAGAAGCTGGCCGGCAAGTACCAGTTCAAAGCGGTCGGCGAGCCGGTATATGACGAAGAGCACCAGAATTTTTCACTCAGCTTTACTGACGCGCAGGGAGCGGACCGCCGCATCGACGGCACGCTGGCGACTTCGCCGGAATACCGGCAGATGATGTCGAAATACACGCAGATCAAGGACCAGCTGGAAGGACCGTTCGTCGTCGAGTACGCGAAGAAATCCGCGACAGCAGAAGAAGCCGATGCTGAAGCCGAGACCATCGGCGAAGCTGCCGATGAAGCGATTGCGGCTCCTGCGGCCAAGCAGACCAAGCGGACTGCAAAAGGTCCGCAGGACCCGGTGCAAAAACAGTCTCCGCGCGAGCTGTTCGAGTATGTGATCGAACAGGGCCGCAAGGATTACCAGGTGCAGCGCTACAAGGGACTGGGCGAGATGAGCGATGCACAGCTTTGGGAGACGACGATGGATCCGGAGCGCCGCACGCTCTTACAGGTGAAGCTGGAAGATTTGGCAGAATCGGAACAGATTTTTTCAACGCTGATGGGTGAGGACGTGGAATCGCGGCGCAAATTTATTGAAGACAATGCGCTCGATGTGAAGAACCTAGATATTTGATTTTTTGTAGCCCATGTACGTTGGCTGATAAATTCGCATCATTAGCGGATAAATTTGGCAAAATTCCTGATGATTGACCCGAGCCCGGTGGCTTCCTTGTAGCTCACAAATAAGTGAAATATCGGACGCACAAAGTGAAATATGAATGCTGCGAGGCTCTGGCTGGAATGAGCTAACAGTGAAGTTCGGCCAAACGCCCACTGATTATCGATAATTCAATAATAATTTAACAATCAAAGGTCGCCCGGAAAACGCCAAGGACGATTGCGCTAATCGCTACATGATCATGCCGATCCGTATCCGACGTTTCGGCTTTTTTCGTCTTGATTCAGGTCTCAGTGCAACACGAGTTGGATAGTTGGCACCCCAGCGGCTCCATGACTCCGATTAAGATGGCGTTAGTCCCGATGACTCCTCGTTTCCTTGATCTCAACGGCATACAGGTAGTGTGGACGGTGTTGGCACCTCAAGCGCTCTTTCACTCAGTCCCTCGAACTGATCCCATCACGACCAAATAAGAACTTCCACGTTGAGGAAAGTATGATCGAGTTATCATCCCCGCGGCTAAAGATCGCGTCGTGAGAAGAGAAACTGCGCGAGCAGTACACTCAATATCGCATAAACAGCGGCGTAAACGACCATCGCTTCGCTAGGCACAAGTGTTCCGGTGAAGGGGGTCACACCCTCCGCGCCCAGCAAGGGCGGCTGGAATTTGAAAGCCGCGCGGCGCCAGAGGGCGTCGCTAGGCATGAATAGGCTGGATAGAATTCCCAGTTCGACGCAGGCTTTTACGTGCCGTAGCGATCCAAACTGCTCGATCCAGCCGCCGACGAAGGCCAGGCCGTAAAGTCCGAGCGAGATAGCGCCGCTGGTGAGAGATGAAAAGCTGGTGCTGGCCGCCATGGTAATCCCGAGCAGCACGATGGCCTGCAACCAGATCAGGCAGAGAACAGCGGGCCCGTGCGGAGGGCGATAGCCGCTCTGGATCCAGCTGATCAGGATGGTGCCGCCCTCGATCAGCAATACATAGAGCGTGAGCATTCCGGCAAAACCAACCCACTTTCCGAACACGATCGACCAGCGTTGCACGGGCTTGGTGGCGATGGCATGAATGGTGCCGGAGGCGATCTCCCCAGAGACTGTATCGCAGGAAGTGAGCACCGCCATCAGTGAGGTCATCATGCTTCCGGCATAGAGCACCATCATGGTCATCATGACAATGCTTTCGCGAAACTCGACGATGGGAGTGTGCGGCGAATTGTGCTTCATAACGAAATGAAGCGCTGTCCAAAAGAAAGAGAGAAATGCAATACCCGCCACTGTGGCGATCCATAGAATCCTGCGCCGGGCAGCTTCGCGGAAGGTGACTCGCGCGATCAACACAGTTGTTTTGAGAGCGGTTAGCCCGCGCGGATGACTGAGCGCCGGCGCCTCTTCCATCGCTCGATCGGTAATTTGCTCATCGTCGATCTGTTGTGTCCGTGGGTCGTTGGCCGCGCGCATGCCGATTGCGTTCTCGCTCATCTCCCGGGCTCCGGTCCCATTACCTGCAAAAACAAATCTTCCAGGCTCACGCGTTGCGGAATGACGGAAAAGACCTCCGCGCCGTTTTCAACCAGGCAGCGAACCACCTGGGGAAGATTGCTCGTTTCCATCACGCGAAGACATAGCATTTCACCGTCGAGATGAAGATTCTGCGTGAACCCCTTGAGCCGGTCCATTGCGGCGGGGCTCACTCGAGCGGTCTTGATTTCGACATCCGTCTGCGCAGACTGCCACGCGTTCATCTCATATTTACCGACGATGCTGCCATCGCGAATGAAGGCCACGCGGTCGCAACTTTGCTCTACTTCGCCGAGCAGGTGAGAATTGAGAAAGACCGTCGCGCCACGATGGCACTGCTCGCCCATCACATCGCGCACCAGCTTGCGCCCGCCTGGATCAAGGCCAGAGGTCGGCTCATCCAGAAAGAGTATATCCGGGTCGTTGACAATCGCCTGCGCCAGGCCTACGCGCTGCATCATTCCCTTGGAGAAACTGCGGATTGGCTTGTTATGCTGCGCGCCCAGGCCGACTCGTTCGAGCAGCCGCGGAACTTTGCGCCGGAGAGTGTCTTCCGCCACGCCGCAGAGCCTGCCGTGAAACAGAATCAGTTCCGAAGCAGAGAGCCAATCGTAGAAGCGGAAGTGCTCGGGAAGAAAACCAATGCGTGCCCGGACTGCGCGTGTGCCGACTGGTTGACCTAGGAGGAGAGCGTTGCCGCCGCTCGGCTTTACCAAGCCAAGCAGCATCTTGATCGATGTGCTTTTCCCGGCTCCGTTCGGGCCAAGAAATCCGAAGGCCTCTCCGCGGCCGACCTGAATCGTCAGGTCGCGGACGGCGGCGCGGGTTCCGTAGCTCTTTTGAAGCCGGGATGCATCGATGGTCAGAGTTGCCATAGATTCCGAGAAATCTCCTCGCTATTGCAATTGCGACGCAAGGTTGATTGCGGTTGTGTCGTCGCCGGTTCCGTTCAACGCGAAGACGATTCCATTGTTCACCCACATAAGCGAAAAGCGGTCAGATCGCTGCGGATTTGCCGGCCGCAACAGCGCAGCTTCATTTCCGTGAACATGCACCTGCTCGTATTTCGATTCGCCGCGGACTACCGGAAGCACCAGCGTCAAGGTCCAGTCGACGGTCTGGGTGAAATTCGCGGCATCGTTGGCGCTCAATCCAAGCAACTGAAGCGCGACCTGCGCAATCTGGGCAGGATCGATCTGCTGAGGAGCGGACACGATCGGACCGGGAAGTTCGAACAGCGAAACGCAGGTGGCATCGGCACGCTGAACGGATGTTCCCCTACTGGAGCCATGCCTGGCGACTGCAGGATTCACCATCCGCGAAGCTACGTCGCCGCAGTTACCGTAGAATGCCATCACTCCGGCCGGCACGCGTATCCCGACAGTAGCACCGTCCACCGACTCAGGGATCTGCAGGTCGCTGCGTCCTGCTTCGTTCAGGATGGACTGAATGCGGTCACGATTGAGCTTCATCTGCATTGCGGCCCCGCTCTCCAGCAGTAGACTGGACGGCGTTTTGTCGGGCAGAAGCCGGACTGTAAAACCGGCGTCGTTCGATGCCAATGCCGGATCCGCGATGAGCCGCGGTCTCTGCGGCTTCTGCATCACCGTGACCTCATCGGAAAGAACGCGGCTGATCGCCTGATTGAGCAACTGATTGTTTTCAAGCCCATTGTTCTTCATGGCGGTAGGGTCGATCTCCAGGATAGTGACACGCTGGACCCGGAAGATCGCCAGCAGACTCTCCGCCCACGCCCGGACCGGCGCTACCGTCAAGACCAGAACCACCGTGGCCACGGCAATACCTCCACCCCCCAAGGACAATTTCTGCAACCAGGTCCAGTGATTCCGCTCGCTTTTCATGTGGTCCTCCCACTTTTGCTGAAATGCGGCCCAGGCTATCGCCGTGTTCGCCATCTCAGCCAATTCTGGCAATCGATTGAGGCCGTCCTGCACACGCACCGCGTGGCCACGCAGAATCGCAAGTTCTTCCCGACACGCAGCGCAGCCTTCGAGGTGCTGCTCGATAGCGGGGATCTGCCCGGAATTGAGTTGGCCGTCGAGGTAGGCGCGTAGCATTCCCTGGTTTGCTTCTCGGTGTTTCATTGCCTCTCCTTCGCCGTCTGCAATTGCTGTCTTTTCAGGCTTTGCCGCTGTTGCCGTTCATAGAGCGCTGAGAATTCCGCCTCCGCCCGCGCGAGTTTTGTGCCAACCGAATTGAAGCTAAGCTGCATCGCTTCCGCAATTTCCCGATAACCCAGACCGCTGTGTCGTAACAGCAAGAGCTGCGCTTTCTCCAGCTTCAGCTTCG
Organism: Acidobacteriaceae bacterium; assembly: GCA_965276585.1. Lineage (GTDB taxonomy): Bacteria > Acidobacteriota > Terriglobia > Terriglobales > Acidobacteriaceae > JAKAAZ01. Next base: position 904,462 of record CBDIAZ010000001.1, read on the forward strand.
CCAGCACACCGCGTATTTCGGCGATATGTTCTTGCCGCAACATACCGGCGAGCGGACTTTCGCCATGGTCATCGGTCGATACAAATTCATTCCCTTCCAGTTCTTCTTCCACACCACGCCTCCGGCTGGCGCGAAGGACATCGATCGACGCGCGAGTCGCGGTGCGATACAACCAGCCGCCGACCAACCCGCTGGCTGCAACGTCCGGACCTTTGCGGTAGAGGCGGAGAAAGACATCGGCGCAGACCTCTTCGGCCTCGGAATCGCGCTGCAGCACTCGCCGGACCACCCGAACAATGCGCGGGTAGTGCTTCCGAAAGATGGTTTCGAACTCTGCATCTATCCAACGATCGCTCATGCTCATCGTTTCTACATCTATACAACGACAGGCGGAGCGAATTTGTGACAAAAAAATCTCGGCCGCGTGAACCCGAGCGAATAAAACGAAGCCTTTAGCGACGATTGGGCAATTCCCAAATCAAATCATCTTCGCTGCACAGAGGTGTGTGACTTTCGGAGATAAGTAGCACCGCGTGGACGTCCCGACGGCCGAAAACAGCTACTTGCAACAATCAGAGCTCGGAAATGAAGTTCAATATTGCACTGATAGGTTACTCGTCCTGTTATAACTAGTCGAGATTTTGTACTAATGGCATCCAATAAACACAAATCAAAGTATCGGGACTAATTTTCCAGCGGATAACTAAGTCGTCTACATGACGACCGTCGGACCAAGTTGAGTGTAATGGGTACAGGCTTTGTTCCCACGACCACGATCGACGTGAACGGCAGCGCGCGATCGACGACCTTTGTCAGCGCCACCCAAGTTAATGTCACATTGGCAGCAACGGATGTAGCTGCAGCCGGCAGCCTCTCCTTGACCGCTGTCAATCCTGCCCCTGGCGGTGGGACGTTTACGGCTGCGACTGAGACGGTCAATGCTTCGGTGCCGCCTACCCTGACGTCGTTATCGCGAAATGCCTGCGATCTTCGTCAGCCCTACAAAAGCGGAGATCTATGCCACTAGTGATGATTCCGGCTATCAGATTCTCAGTTACAACTCGAATGGAGTGCAACCATTGCTGGAAACAGCGGAACCAGCAACTTCACTGCGCCCTATGGAACTGAAGTGCAGGTGGATAACGGCGTAGCCTACTCTTTGGCAAGAAAAGCGCGCCTGACTGCTCCTTATCTCCCTGTCTGAAAATCGGCGTATTGGGAACTCGATCCGTTCAGGACGACGATTCGCTGAATTGGACATTCGACGCTTATTGGAGAAATGCCTGATCTATTTGCGGTTGGTGCCGAGCGCCTTTTGTACCTTGCTGTGGCGGACGCTGTAGGTGAAGTAGATTCCCAGGCCAACGAAAAGCCAGGCTACGACGACTTCTTTGGTGAGTGCGGGCAGGCTCCAAATGAGATATAAGGCGCTGAAGATGCCGAGGATGGGGACCACGGGCACCCAGGGAGTTTTGAAGGGGCGATGCAGGTCGGGCATGCGGCGGCGGAGAATCCACACCCCGGCGCAGACGACGGCGAAGGCGAGCAGGGTGCCCATGTTGACCAGTTCCGCCAGCCGGTTGATGGGAAGCAGCGCCGGCAGGAAGGCCACGATGATGCCGACCACGATGTTCGACAGATAGGGAGTGCGGAAGCGGGGATGGATTTTCCCCGCCCACTTCCATAACAGACCGTCGCGCGACATGGAAAAGAAGATGCGGCTCTGCGCCAGCAACATGACGAGCATGACGGTCGCCAGGCCGAAGACGGCGCCGAACTTGACCAGCAAGCTACCCCACTCGATGCCGGTGGCGTCGATGGCGACGGCCATAGGATCGGCGACATCGAGAGTTCGATAGCTGACCATGCCGGTCATGACGGCGGAGACGGCGATGTAGAGGACGGTGCAGATGATCAGGGTTCCGAGGATGCCGATGGGCATGTCGCGCTTGGGATTCTTGGCTTCCTGCGCAGCCGTGGAGACGGCGTCGAAGCCGATGTAGGCGAAGAAGATGGATGCCGCGCCGGCGGTGATGCCTCCCCAACCGAAGCGGCCTGGACCCTGGGAGGGCGGGACGAAGGGATGCCAGTTGATCCTGGGGATTTCGGGATGGTGGATGAGGAAGTTGATGCCGATGACGAGGAAGATGCCGACGGCAACCAGCTTGATGAGGACCATGGCGGTGTTGAGATTTGCCGACTCCTCGATGCCGACGACGAGGATGACGGTGACGACGAGGATGGCGAGGAAGGCGACCAGATCGAAGACGCCCTTGACGTGCGGCAAACCGGCCTGGCTGACGCTCATGGGAAGCGACATGGCCGGCAGCCAATGTCCTTTGTATTGATAGAGCACTTCTCCGGGAGTGGTGGTGAGTTGCGGCGGGATGTAAATGTGGAAGTCCTGCAGCAGGCTGACGAGATAGCCGCTCCAGCCGGAGGCGACGGAGGCCGCGCCGAATGCATACTCGAGCACCAGGTCCCAGCCGATCATCCAGGCGACGAATTCGCCCAGCGTGGCGTAGCCGTAGGTGTAAGCGGAGCCGGCGATGGGGATGAGCGCGGCAAACTCCGCATAGCAGAGGCCGGCGAAGGCGCAGGTGATGCCGGCCAACACGAAGCTGAGCGCGACCGCGGGGCCGGCGTGGATGGCCGCTGCCTGGCCGGTAAGCACGAAGATGCCGGCGCCGATGACGGCCCCGATGCCGAGAGTGATGAGATTGAGAGGGCCGAGCGCGCGCTTGAGTTCGTGTTCGCTTTCGCCTTCGGTGCGTGCTTCATTCAACAGCACGGACATGGGCTTGATGGCGGTAAGTTTTGCCATGCAGCAGGATTCTCCGGGTGCTTTTTGTGGGCTAGAAAATTACGCGAGTCACCGGATAGCCTATCGCATCTTGCATGCTTTTGGGGAAGAGGGTTTCGGCGGGAAGGCTTTTCACGCTTGTTCTTAGGCTAGCCGGGTTAGAAATTCTTCGGCGATTTGTTTTGTGGTTTGGGAGTTGCTTGCCGGGAGCAGGGCGGAGATAACCGCGACGGAATCGGCTCCGGCATCGAGGACGGCTTGGCAATTTTCCTGCGTAATTCCGCCGATGGCTACCAGTGGCTTTTGGGTCAGCGTGCGTGCAACGCGCAGGCCGGATAATCCTACGGTGGGGTCGGGATTGTTTTTGCTGGCGGTGGGAAAGATGGGGCCGTAGGCGACGTAGTTGCAGCTTGTCCGGTCGGCTTGGACGACTTGTTGGGGCGAGTGGGTGGAGACTCCTACCCATTGGCTTGTGCCTACGATTTTTCTTGCATCTTGTGGGGACAGATCTTCCTGACCTACGTGGACTCCGTTGAAGTCGGCGAGGAGGGTTAGGTCGGCTCGGTCGTTGAGGATTAGCTTGAGGTCGGTTCCGGTGCGGAGATTTTTTAGTGTTGCTGCGTCGTTCAGCATGGCGCGGACGCTGCCGGTCTTGTTGCGGTATTGCAGCAGGGTGATGCCAGCGTCGCGCAATGCGGTTACATAGGTTGCGAGATCGATGGATCGGGCAGTTAGCAGGTCAATGTCGACGATGGCGTATAGGCGCGGGAGCATGGATTTCATGATTTTTCTCGGCGGGATATCCAATCCTGCGCGCCGTGATGAATGTGGAGAATCTCGATCGCTTCAGGTTTCACAGCGTAGACGATGACATAGGGCAGAGGAGTCAGCGGCAATTCTCTGGTGCCGCTGTGATGACCGGGCCGGCCTTTTTCGGGGGTGGACTTCAGGGAACGGGCGCGTTGATATATTGCGCGGATGGTCGGCTGAGAAAAATGAGGGAAGCGCCGGTCTAAGTAATCTTTGATATTTTCCAGATCGTCGGCGGCGGGAACGGTCCAGCGGATTCGCATCAGGGCTGAAACATACGTTCGATGCGGGCGTCCATCTCGGCTTCTTCAATGAACTCGCCGTGTTCGGCAGCGGCGATTCCTTTTTCCACGGCGGCGAGAAATCTGGATTCCTCGTTGAGCAGACGTAGGGTGGCAGCCTGGACGAGATGGGGCACATCGGTCCCCGACTGGGTGGCCATGCGCGTCAGCTGGGCTTCCTGCTCCGGCGTGAATTGTACTTCCATGTTCTCCAGCCTACGAAATAATGAACAGACAGGCAAGCGGCGGCGTGAGGTCAAGCGAGCGGGCGGTGAGCAGATCGGCGTCGAGGATGGCATAGATGGGACGAATCTGGATGAGGTGATTGAGCGGGCTCGTATCCGCTAAAACGATCATGCGCGGAGCAGGCCCTTGGACCGGAGTTGCTGGAACGTATCGCGGTCTTCTTCCAGATCTTCCAGGTCATAGGCGTGATTGTCGATGTGCCGCTCTTTCAGAAAGCCATCAAATTCGAAGCGGGAGAGTCCGAGTAGCTGGCTTGCCTGAAAGTGAGAGAGCGCCCCGGCGCGATACCCTTCAATGGCGAGAGCTTCCAGCGCCTCGCGGCCCGGATTCGGGTGCTGGGCGAGATCGTCGGGAAGTTGGACGGTGATCTCCATGGACTGAGCGTACCAAAATGGTTTATCCAATACCACTGACATCACAGCGAAGACAATTACTGGGAGGCTTCGCGGCGTAGTTTTTCGCGTTCGAAGAAGCGCTCCATGAATTTGGTGTCGAAGGCTCCGATGCGGAAATCTTCATCCTGGAAGATGCGCTGGTGGAGCGGAATGGTGGTGTGGATGCCTTCTACTACAAACATTCCCAGGGCGCGCTCCATGCGGGCGATGGCTTCGGCGCGATCTTTGCCGTGGACGACGAGCTTGGCGATCAGGGAGTCGTAGTAGGGCGGGACGATGCCTTCAGCGTATTGCGCGGTGTCGACGCGGACGCCGTTGCCGCCGGGGAGATTGTAGGCAGTGATTTTGCCGGCGGAGGGAGTGAATTTTTCCGGGTGCTCGGCGTTCACTCGACATTCGATGGCATGGCCGCGAATTTCGATGGGGCGGGGAAGAATGTCGGCGAGTTTTTCTCCGGCGGCGATGCGAAACTGCGCTTTGACGAGGTCGATGCCGGTGACCATTTCGGTTACGGGATGTTCTACCTGGATGCGGGTGTTCATCTCGATGAAGTAGAGCTTGCCGTCTTCATCCATCAGAAACTCGATGGTGCCGGCGTTCTGGTAGCCGATGTTTTCGAGGCTTTTTTTGAGGGTTGCGCCAATCTCTTCGCGCATTTTCGGCGTGACTTGTAACGAAGGCGCTTCCTCGATCATTTTTTGATGGCGGCGCTGGATGGAGCATTCGCGCTCGCCGAGGGAGACGACGTTGCCGTGTTCGTCGGCGAGGATTTGAAACTCGATGTGGCGCGGGCGCTCGATGAATTTTTCCATGTAGAGGTCGCCGTTGCCGAAGGCGTTCTGGGCTTCGGTGCGGGCGGCGCGGAAAAAATTCGGCAGCTCTTCGGGGTTGCGCACGATGCGCATGCCGCGTCCGCCGCCGCCGGCCGAGGCTTTCAGGATGACTGGATAGCCGATGCGCTTGGCCCAGTCGAGCGCTTCTTCTTCACTCTGGATGACGCCGTCGGAGCCGGGGAGGATGGGGACCTTGGCCTTCTTCATGGCCATGCGGGCTTTTTCTTTTTCGCCCATCAGGCGGGTGACTTCCGGCGGCGGCCCGATGAATTTGATGTTCGAAGCGCGGCAGACTTCAGCGAAGTTGGCGTTCTCGCTGAGCAGGCCGTAGCCGGGATGGATGGCGTCGACGTCGGCGATTTCCGCGGCGCTAATCACGGCGGGAACGTTGAGGTAGCTGTCGGAGGAGCGCGGCGGGCCGATGCAGATGGCTTCGTCTGCAAACTTTACGTGCAGGGAATTGCGGTCGGCTTCGCTATAGACGGCGACGGTGCGAATGCCCAGTTCCTTGCAGGCGCTGAGGATGCGCAGAGCGATTTCGCCGCGATTGGCGATGAGAACTTTTCGGAACATAAACCTCTTGCTCGTTCAATCTTCTTCTGGAACTTCAGGAGCCGTCGCGAGATGGAAAGAAATTGCAGGTCCCTCGACTTCGCTCGGGATGACACTCTTAAAAATTCAACACAAGAAATTAGCGCGGGCGGATGGCGAATAGCGGCTGGCCGTATTCCACGGGCTGGCCGCTGGCTACCATGCGCTTGACGATTTCGCCGGGTGCGTCGCACTCGATTTCATTCATCAGCTTCATTGCTTCGACGATGCAGATTACTTGTCCGGCTTCGACCTGGTCGCCGACTTTGACGAAGGGGTCCGCGCCGGGCGCGGAGGCTTCGTAAAAGGTGCCGACGATGGGGGATTTTACGATGTGCAGGCTGGCTTCTTCTCCTGCGTTTGGCGCTGGAGTTGCGGGTGCGGCCGCCGGTTGCGCCGATGCTGCCAGCGTTCCCACCACGGGCGCGGCTGCCGGTTTCGGATGCTGCTGCAGCAGGTGAGCGATCTGGCCGAGGTCTACATTTGCCGATGCGCTGCCTTGCCCGATGAAGCTGAGGCGGACCTTCAGGTCTTCCTGCTCCAGTTCAAACTCGCCGACTTCCTGCTGCTTGAGAAACTCGATGAGATCCTTGAGCGATTGCAATTGTCCTGCATTCATATCTCGACTTGCTCCTTACCTTGTTGCGCCGATCTTTCGTTTGTGCCATTGCAAGTATAGTGGGCGAGAGTGGGATTGTTCCGATCTGTTCCGCAAAGAATCCCAAGAGTCATTGAGAGGCGAGCCAGGCGAACATTCTCAGGATTCTTCACTCCGCTACGCTTCGTTCAGAATGACTCGCCATGGACGTTACAATTCCACCCAGGCTTTTGTGGCTGGGGTTAGGATTTCGTGGCCTGTCGGGGTCACCAGCACCATGTCTTCAATGCGAATTCCGAAGCGGCCGGGCAAATAGACTCCGGGTTCTACGGTGACGATCATTCCGGTTTCCAGTTTCTGTTTCTGACGGGCGGCGATGCGCGGCCCTTCGTGGATTTCGAGGCCAACCCCGTGGCCGGTTGAATGAGTAAAAAAATCGGCAAGCCTGGCGCGGCGCAGAACGCCGCGGGCGGCTTCGTCGATTTCCTCACAGGCGTAACCGGGCCGGACTGCGGCGACGGCTGAGGTTTGAGCTTCGAGCACGGCATCGTAGGCTTGGCGTTCGGCTCCCGTTGCACGGCCCAGATGTACGGTTCGTGTCATGTCCGAACAATAACCACTGAGCATAACACCGAAGTCGAGGACGACGAATCCCCGGCGCGGGAGGCGTTGGGTGGTGGCGTGGCCGTGGGGCAGGGCGGAACGAGCGCCACTGGCTACGATGGTCTCGAACGACATGGCCTCTGCGCCCGCCATGCGCGCGGCAAATTCCAGCTGGGCGGCGATTTCGACTTCTTTCTTGCCGGGTTCAACGATGGCCAGGAGTTGCTCGAACAGGCGGCAGCCGAGTTTGGCGGCGGCTCGCATGCGGAGGATTTCTTCTTCGTCTTTGACTTCGCGCAGGCGGGATACGGTTGGAGGCGCGGGCACGAAAAATCCGCGGCGTTGTTTAGCTGGAATCCACTGGCGGAGTGTGTCGAGGATGGCGACGGTGGTGTGTTCGGCGTCAAAGGCGCAATGGGCGACGGCTTGTTGTTGCATCCAGGCGCAGGTTTCGCGCAGCACCGGACCCTGAGCGATGACGACGCCGGCGTGTTTCGTCTGCTGGCCGGCCTGTTCGATGTAGCGGCCATCGGTGAACAGGACCGGTTTCCTTTTGCGCGGTCCGGTCTGCAGCGGCACGATCAGGGCGGCGTTGGAGCCGGTGAATCCGGTGAGATAGCGGACGTCCTGCGGGTGGGTGACCAGCAGGACGTCGGCGGAAGTTGCGCTGGAGTGGAGCGCGGCGGCGAGACGCTTCAGGCGAACCATACATTTCGGTTATAGCATTCGGAATCTGTCCGGCTGCTATTTGTCGAGAGTCTGATGACGATGATTGGCCTGGCTGGTGAGCATCTGGATCAGGTCCACTTCCTGCTGGCGGTAGGGCTTGCCGTCGGGATAGAAAATGTCGTGGAACCAGACGGTGGGCTTCATCAATACATAGGGCCGCTGCCAGGAGTCCCACGGAAAATTGGTTTGCGTTTTGCCATTGACCAGGCCCCAGTTGATGGCGCCGATGTGGTGTTTGAGGGCGATGGGCAGGTCGAGGTCGAAGAGGCTGCCCGCGCCGCGCGCCATGTACTCGGTGCAGATGATGGGGCGGTGATAGGTTTCCAGCTCGACGATGTGTTTCTCGAAATTTTCGGGCCAACCATAGTTGTGGAAGGTGAGAATGTCGGACTGGCTAAGCTGGATTTTCCCGACCGGAGTGAGTTTGGAAAAATCGCTCCAGTCGTCGCCGTGGAAGACGCCGCTGGTCAAAGGTTGAATGGGGTGCTGCGACCGCGCCCAGGCGAAGACCTGCGGCAATAGTTCCGCGACCAGAGCATTCTTGCCTTTTTCGCTCTGAATTTTGGCGTAATTGCTGTCGTTGCCATTGTCCGGCTCGTTCCACAGATCCCATGCCAGGATGCGGGGATCGTTGCCGAAGGCGCCGACGACACCTTTCACGTAGGTTTCAAGCCGGGGGTATTGCGCCGGATCGTGCAGCGCGGCGTTGCCGGGGCTCTGCACCCAGCCGGAGTTGTGTACGCCAGGGATGGGCGGATGCTGGGGACCAAGTTTCGGATCTGGGTCCCAGCAGGAGTCGAAGAGGACGAATACAGGCCGGATGTGATGTTTGGCGGCGATGGTGAGAAAGATATTGATGCGCTGCTGAAAGCCTTTGGGGTCCTGCTGCCAGAGGAGGTCGTGCAGGAAGACGCGCATGGTGTTCATGCCTAGCCCCGAGGCCCAGCCCAGTTCCTGGTCGATTTCGGTGGGGTTGAAGGTGGCGGCCTGCCACATTTCCAGCTGGTTGATGGCGTCGCGGGGAATGTAGTTGGCGCCCACCAGCCAGGGCTGCCGGGCGTACCAGGCATCTGCCTGGGCTTCCGTCCAGCGCTGCGAGGGGCCGGAGGAGGCGGTTTGAGCGGTGAGGAACGATGCCGGCAAGGCGAGGAAAGCGGCAAGCAGAAGGCAGAAAAGGGGTCGGCGCATACTATTGTGGACTTTACCGCAGCCCTTTTTGGGACGCAAGGCTCCCGTTTTGGATTGATCTCGGAAAGCGCTCCAACCGCAGCAAAATATCCCTTATATTGAGCGCCTGCAGGTGATAGCCTTGACGGGAATCGTCGGGCTTTGCTGCCTTGGATGGGCACTTTTCTGAATTGGGAAAAGCTGCTCCGAGAGGAGCGAAAAATCGGCGGCAGTGAGCAAACAGCCGCAGCGAAAGAAATGCGGGCGCGTCCATCCTGCTCCGGGATTCTCTGGTGCCGGATCATGACAGATGTTTGGAATGACAATTGCAATACTTTGCTGTGCTAGCCAGGTTCCTCGTCCTCCGGTCCGCTCTGGAATCAAAAACCATGGAAGTTTTGCGGGGATTGGGCGTCCTGGATGTGGGACCGCCATCGCCTGCCTGACCATACGGAGACGGAAGGAATGGCCGCAAGGGAAAACCGTAGGTCCCCTCGACTGCCCTTGGGCAATGCCCGGAATGCGGTTGGGTGACAAGTTGCAAAGTTTTGCAGATAGAACGGAATCCTTGTTCGGAATGAATGGGAAGGAATCGAGACGAGTGGCACAGGATTCTCAGTTTGTGATTGCGCGGGCGCGGCCGGAGGCGGTTTCGCGTTTGTTCTGCTTTCCCCATGCGGGCGGCGGGCCGGTGGCGTTTTTTGACTGGTCGGAACGTTTTGGGGCGGAGACGGAGTGCGTGGCGCTGCAATATGCAGGGCGCGGTCAGCGACTGAGAGAGCGGCCGCTGACTTCTGTCGAAGCGCTGGTCAAAGAAATTGCCGGCAACGTGGCCGGGCTACTGGACAAGCCCTTCTCTTTTTACGGTCACAGCTTCGGCGGCGTGGTCGCGTTCGAGCTGGCGCGGGAAATGCGCCGTTTGGGGCTGCCCGAGCCCGATCATTTATTTGTCGGGGCCTCGCGGCCACCTCATCTGGAGCGCGAATATCCGCCGATCCATCATCTTGCGGACGGAGAATTCGTCGAGAACGTACAGACTCGATATGGCGGGATTCCGGCGGCGATCTATCGCGATCCGGAGGTGCTGGAGATGTTTCTGCCGGCGATGCGGGCTGACTTCACCGCGTATGAAACCTATCGGTTTTCGCCGGGTGCGCCGCTTGACCTGCCGATTGCCGCTTTTGCCGGAGCCGATGACCGGGCGGTCAAGCCGGAAACGCTGGGAGAGTGGACGGTGCATACGACATCGGATTTCGATCTGACGGTGCTGCCCGGTGGCCATTTTTTTCCAACTACCAGTGCGAAACAGCTGACCCGCGCCATGGAAACCCGGATTGCGGCCCATCTGAACGAGCCGAAATCAACGTTAGCAAGTTGAAGGTGTGCGCATGCCGATGGCTCCGAAAAAGAAATCCCGAGACACAAGCGATGGTTCCACCGGCAGCTCGTTGCAGGGACAGCGGAAGACCGGGCACGATCCGATTGCGATTATTGGGATTGGCTGCCGGTATCCGGGAATTTCGAGTCCGGAGGAGATGTGGCAGACGCTGATTGATGGAAAGGAGGTGGTCGGACCGTATCCGGGCGGGCGGTTTGCAGAACTGGACGCGCTTTATGAACAGGCGCGGCGGAAACCCGGCCGAATCCTGACCGACCGCGGCGGATTTTTGAAGCATGTGGATGGCTTCGATGCTCTATTCTTTGGAATTTCTCCGCGCGAGTCTCTCTATTTGGATCCGCAGCACCGATTGCTGCTGGAGGTTGCCTGGGAGGCACTCGAAGATGCCGGACAGGTGCGGCAGGACTATGTAGGATCGAGAACCGGGGTATACGCGGGCCTGTGGGCCAGTGAGTATCAAACCCGTCTGCATGAATCGGCAAGCGCGATCGATTTTTATTCCGTTGCCGGCTGCGAACATTCCGGAGGGGCGGCGCGGGTGTCGTTTGCCTTCGGATTGCAGGGGCCCAGCCTGGCGGTGGATACGGCCTGCTCGTCTTCGCTGATGGCAGTGCACCTGGCCTGCCAGGCTCTGTGGGCGGGCGAGATCGACATGGCGCTGGCCGGTGGTTCGAATATCATCCTGGGCTGCGAGATTTCCGAGCGCTTTACCCTGGCGAAGATGTTGTCGCCGGAGGGACGCTGCAAGTTCGGCGACGCCTCGGCGGATGGCTTTGTGCGCGGCGAGGGTGCGGGAATTGTCGTGTTGAAGCGGCTTGCCCGGGCCATCGCGGACCAAGACCCGATCTATGCGGTGATTCGCGGCAGCGCTTCGACGAACGATGGGCGCAGCAATGTTCTGGAGTCGCCCAGTATCGAGGCGCAGGAACGAATGCTGCTGGCGGCGTGGGAGGCGGCGGAAATCGATCCGCGCGATCTGCTTTACATCGAAATGCATGGCACCGGAACCCCAATTGGCGATCGAGTGGAAATGAAGGCGGTGAGCCGGGCGCTGTCGAAACACGGCGTCATCCGGCCGTGTCTGCTGGGATCGGTGAAAACGAATATCGGTCATGCGGAGTCGGCTGCCGGGGTAGCGGGGCTGATCAAAGGTGCGCTGGTGGCAAAACATCGCTTCGTGGCCAAGAGCCTGAATGTGACCGTTCCCACGCCGAAGGTTGCGTGGAAACGCGTTCCGATGAAGCTGGCGACAGAGCCGGTGGATTTGTCGGCCGAGCCGGGGCCGATCCTGGTGGGAGTCAGCTCGTTTGGATTGGGTGGGACAAACGTGCATCTTGTGCTGGAAGCGGTAGAGCCGGTTGCGGCGAAGACTTCCCATAGCACGGGGCCGCATCTGCTGCCGGTTTCCGCCAAGACTCCGGAGACTCTCGAGGAATTGTTGAGGGCGCATCTGGCGGCGATCGAGAGCGGGGGCGATGCTTATCCCGTCGAGGATGTTTGTTACACCGCGGGAGCGCGGCGGACGCACCATGAATTTCGTGCTGCCATCGTCGGCGAAAGCCGCAAGGATTTGCGGAACAACCTTGCTGCCGCGATTGCGAAGGAAGATTGCGCTGGAGTGGTTTTTGGTCGTGCTGCTCGCGGTCGGAACAAAATTGTATTTGTCGCGCCGGGCCAGGGTTCGCAATGGCTGGGGATGGCGCGCGAGCTTTTCGATGCGGAGCCGGTTTTTCGCCGGGCGTTTGAACAGTGCGATGCCGCGATAGCTGAGGAGACGGGCTGGCGTTTGTCGGCTCGCCTGTTGGGCGCGGATGCGGAGCGGTATCTGGCGGAGATCGATGTCATCCAGCCGGCGCTGTTCACGATGAGCGTGGCGCTGGCTGCGGTCTGGCGTGCTTGGGGCGTTGAGCCGGATGCGATCGTCGGGCACAGCATGGGGGAAGTGGCGGCGGCGCACATTGCTGGAATTTTGAGCCTGGAAGATGCGGTTGCCGTGATCTGTCGCCGCAGCCGTTTGATGAAGACGCTTTCGAGCGACGGGAGCATGGCGACGGTGGAGCTGCCGCTGCGCGAGGTGGAATTGCTGCTGGCAGGCAGGGAAGGGATTTCCGTCGGGGCGAGCAATGGGCCCGAGACTACAGTGATCTCCGGTGACTCGCAGGCGATCGAAGCACTGCTGAAGGAACTGGAGGCGAAGGAAGTTTACTGCCGCTTGATCAAGGTAGATGTGGCCTCGCATAGCGCCCAGGTCGATCCGATTCTGGAGGAGCTGTTTCGTGCGCTCGCGAACATTCGCCCGCAGCCGGGGAAGATTCCCATGCTGTCGACGGTGACCGGCGAATATGCAGGGATGGACGGCGTGAGGATGGACGCGCGCTATTGGGTAGAAAATCTGCGGCGGAGTGTGTTGTTTGCGGCTGCAATTGAGCGGCTGGCGCGCGAAGGACACGATACGTTTGTGGAGCTGAGCCCACATCCGGTTCTGCTGCCGGCAATTGAAGCCTCGGCACGAATGGGGAATGCGGATGCTGTGGTGATTGCATCTCTGCGGCGGGAAAAACCGGCGCGGGCGACTCTGCTGAGAGGCCTGGCGAGCTTGTATGCCGCGGGCCGTGGGATCGCTTGGGAACGGCTGTACCCGGAAGATGCCTGCAGTGTTAAGCTGCCGCAATATCCCTTTCAGCGGAAACGCTACTGGCCCGAACCGATGGACGCGGAGCACGCAGAGAACCAGCGACGGGGGAGTACCGGCCCCTTATTGGGGCGCAGGTTTGAGTTGTCCTTGCAGCCGGGCACGCTAGTGTGGGAGAGCCAGTTGGAGATTGCGGCGCTGCCGTATCTAAATGACCACCGCGTGCTGCGCTCGGCGGTATTTCCTGTCTCCGGGCTGGTGGCGATGGTGCTGGCAGCGGTGCAGGCAGCGAGGCCGGGAGAGCAGTTTGAGCTGCGCGATGCGGCGTTTCTGAATGCGATTTATCTTCCCGACACGGGTCGCAAGGCGTTTCAACTGGCTCTGATTCCGGAGGGAAGCGATGGGTTTCGCTTCGAGCTTCGCGGTCATACGGACCAGGCGGAAAATCAGAATGAAAAAAATGAACCGGCGTGGACGCTGCACTCCTCGGGTGTAATACAAGCAGTTGCGGCGGAGTCGGTTGTCCATCCCGACGACGAAGATCTGTCGCCGGGAACCCCGGTTGCTGCTGCGACCATGCCGATTGAAGAGCTGAAGCGGCGTTGTCCGGTTCGCCGCACCCATGAAGAGCAGTACGAAAGGACGGCGCGGAGCGGGCTGAATTACGGCCCCGCGTTCCAACTGATTGAAGAGGCTTGGGTGGGCGAGCAGGAGAGCCTTTGCCGGGTGCGTTGCGACGTGGAAGACGGCGACCGGTATGCGATGCATCCTGCGCTGCTCGACGCGTGTTTTCAGGCGATGGCGCATATACGGCCGGAGCACGACGCGTTCAAGGCGGAGGATACATATCTTCCGGTGGCGATCGAAAAAATCCGCATACGGGGGACGGTTCCAGATAGCGGCAATCTCTATACGCATGCAAGGCTGGTCGCGAGCGACGCGGTGAAGGGAACGTCACGTGCGAATCTGCGCATCGCCGATGCCGACGGCCGGCTGCTGGTCGATATCACGGGAATGGAAGTGATGCGGGTGGCGCGAGAAAGCCTCAAGGGCGCGCAGAAGACCCTGTACACGCTGGAGTGGATCGAAGAGAAGCTGCCGGCAAAAGCGGAAGCGACGCTGGCGCTGGTTGCCAGAGTGCCGGCGGAGAACTGGGTGATCCTGGCGGATTGCACCGGTGTTGCCGATGCCATGAAATTTTCGCTGGAGGCATTCGGAGGGCGCTGCACGATGGTGCGGGCGGGGAGGAAATTCCGCAAGATCGCGGAGCGGGAATTTGAAATCGATTCGCGGCAGGCGGAGGATCTTCGCCGTGTGCTGGATGAGGTCGCTGTCGATAGCGGAGTGCCTACCGCGGTGATTCATCTCTGGACGCTGGATGGCCATTCGACGGAACCGTATGACGCCGAGAGGCTGATGGCCGCGCAGACGGTAGGTAGCCAGCATGTTCCTTCTGTGGTGCAGGCGATTGCTGCGACGGACTGGCCGAGCTCGCCGCGCCTGTGGCTGGTGACGGCGGGCGTGATGACAGCCGGTGAAAGCGATGGTTTGTCGCGGATGGAAAACTCGCCGATGTGGGGGGTGGGCCGCAGTATTGTGCGAGAGCATGCGGAGTTGCGGACTACGCTGGTCGATCTAAGCTTGATTCCCGACCCGGCGGAAGCGCGCGCGTTGGTGCTGGAAATTTGCGCGCAGGGCAGGGAAGACCGGATCGCGCTGCGGGGAAATGCGAAATATGTTGCGCGGCTGGTTCCTCTGGCAGCGTCGGCTCCCGAAGCGAAAGCGCGTCCGCTGGCGCGGGGAGAAGATTATCGGCTGGAGATTTCCTCGACCGGCATCCTCGACAACATTGAACTGCGGGTACGGACTGCTGTGGCTCCGAAAGCGGGAGAAATTACGGTTGCGATCAGCGAGGCCGGGCTGAATTTCAACGATTTGATGAAGGTGATGGGGCTGTATCCGGGGCTGACTCCAGGCCTGCCGATTCCGCTGGGCAATGAGGCCGTCGGAAGAGTAACTGCTATCGGCGAAGGCGTGGAGGGATTTTGCGTCGGAGATGCGGTCATCGCCTTGACGCCGAGGATGCAAGCGGTGGGGATGATGACAACCTCAGTCACGATTCCGGCGGAGCTGGCGGTGCGCAAACCGGACTGCCTTACGGACGAACAGGCGGCGACGATTGCCATTGTTTATCTGACAGCGTATTGGTCGCTGATCGATCAGGCCCGGCTGCGTAAGGGCGAGTGGATTCTGATCCACGCTGGGGCAGGCGGCGTCGGGCTGGCTGCGATTGAAATTGCGAAGTGGATCGGGGCGAAGATCATCGTCACCGTCGGCTCGCCAGAGAAGGAAACGTACATGCGGTCGCTGGGAATTGAGCATGTGCTTCCATCGCGGTCGTTGAGTTTCGCCGTCGGACTGATGGATATTACTGCGGGTCGCGGTGTCGATGTGGTGCTGAACTCCCTGGCTGGCGAATTTCTTTTGAAGAGCATGGAGGTGCTGGCTCCCTACGGCCGGTTTGTCGAGTTGGGAAAGCGGGACGTTCACGGGGACAGCCGCGTGGGTTTGAAAGTGCTGCGCAATAACAACTCCTTTCACGTTGTGGATGTGGCGGCGGGAGTGGAGGATCGGCGGCCCTATATTGCTGCGATGCTGACCGAGGTGATGCGGCATATTGCAGCGGGAGAATGGGCGCCGCTGCCGGTTACGTCGTTTTCCTCCGCGGACCCGAGCGAGGCGTTTCGTTTTATGGCGCAGGGCCGCCAGATCGGAAAAATCTCCATCCGCATGGATCGGAATGTGCCAGTGCTGCCGTCAACGGATGGCAGCCTATTTTCCCGGACCGGAGCCTATTTGATCAGCGGCGGCCTGGGCGGCGTGGCACTGACGGTGGCCGAGTGGATGGCGGAAAATGGCGCTGGCCATCTGGTGCTCTTGTCGCGGCGGCCTTCCTCTTCCGAAACGGATGCAGCGATTCGGAAAATCGAAGCCGCGGGCGCAACCGTTACCCATGCCCGCGCGGATGTGACCCGAGAAGACGATCTGGCGAAGGTTGTAGAGGACTTGCATGCGCGGGGATGGTCGATCAAAGGAGTCATGCATGCGGCGGCTGTGGTCGACGACGCGCTGATTCGCGATGTGACGCCGGAGCGATTTTTGCCGGTGATGGCGCCGAAGATCGCGGGCGCGTGGAATTTGTATGCGGCGACCGAGCAGGAAGATCTGGATTTCTTCGTCCTGTTTTCCTCGATTGCGGCGATTCATCCCCAGCCTGGAATGGGCAGCTATGCGGCGGCGAATGCGTTTCTGGACTCCTTTGCACATTATTTGCGCGGGTTTGGAACGCCGGCTATTTCCGTGAACTGGGGCGGATGGGATCGGATCGGACTGTTACGGGCCGAGGGTACGCTGCGCAGCGTGGAAGGGTATACGAGCGAGGGACTGCAGGCGTTGTCCGGCGAAGAAGCGCTGGCGGCATTGCGGCGTGCGCTGGAATCGAAGCCGATTCAGATGATTACGCTGCCGATGGATGCCGACCGCTTTGTGGAATTTCATGGGGCGAGCGGGGTTCCTCCCGTGTTTGCCGAGCTGGTGGCTCGAGCCCAAACGACGGGCGGTGGGCAGTCGAATCGTTCGGAGATTCTCGCGCAATTGAGCGAAGCCGGTCAATCTCAACGGCGGGAAATTCTCGAAGCGTACCTTGAGGAGACGTTGGGGCGCGTGCTCAAGCTGGGCGCTCATCGCATTGATCGGGAGCGGCCGCTGGGCACAATGGGCTTGGATTCGCTAATGGGGTTGGAGTTCGTTCGGAGGCTCAGCAACGCGCTCGAAACCGCGGTTCCGGCGACGGTAGTCTTCAACTATCCGACGATCCGGCTGCTGGCTGCTCATCTGTTGCGCCGCATGCAACTGGAACCTGCCGCAGAGTCCGCGCTCGATGCCTCCGCCGCGACTCCTGCGCTCGACGGCAAAGACAGGGCGATTGGCGATCTTGCCGGAGATGTTTCGGAAGAAGAGGCCCTGCAGTCGCTGATCGGCAATGGGTCGAGGAGTTCCTGATGGCGGAGGCAGACAATTCGCGCCCGAATGTTCGACCGGCTGCGCGCGTTTCCGCGGCTCGGCTGGCGCTCGCCGTCCGCAAATTGCGGGAGGAGAAGGAGAGCCTGGAGCTGATCGGCTCCGACCCGATTGCGATTGTCGGCATGGGCTGTAGATTTCCCGGCGGTGCGGACTCGCCGGAGAAGTTCTGGGCTGCGCTGGTAGATGGCAGCGATTGCGTGGGAGAGATTCCCGCCGGGCGATGGGCGGATGCCGACGCGCTGCCAATCCAGATGCGGCGTGGCGGATATATCGAGGAGATTGAAGGCTTCGACGCCGCGTACTTCGGCATTTCTCCGCGCGAGGCGGCGAATCTGGACCCGCAGCAGCGGCTGCTGTTGGAAGTGGCCTGGGAAGCGCTGTGGAATGCGGGCATGGAACCGGGCAGCCTTGCGGACACCGATGCGGGCGTCTTCGTGGCTATTTATAACGGCGATTATGCGCGGCTCCATTTCCGCGACACATCGCAGTTGACGGCGCATGCCGGGATCGGCGCGTCGCATAGCATGGCGGCGGGTCGGATTTCTTTTCTGCTGAATATTCAGGGGCCGAGTCTGGCGCTTGACAGCGCTTGCTCTTCGTCGCTGGTTGCGACGCACCTTGCATGCCAGAGCCTGCGCACGCGCGAGTGCAGTGTGGCCATCGCCGCGGCCAGCAGCCTGAAGCTGCTCTCCGATGAAGTCCTGGTATTTTCCAAATGGGGCATGCTGGCGAGCGATGGGAAGTGCAAGACCTTTGATGCCGGCGCGGATGGGTTTGTGCCCGGCGAGGGCGCCGGAGTTCTGATTCTGAAGCGGCTTTCTGATGCCTTGCAGGATGGCGATCGGATTCGCGCGGTAATTCGCGGCACCGCGGTGAACCACGACGGCCGCACGACGGTGCTGACCGCGCCGAACGGCCTGGCGCAGGAGGCGGTGCTGCGCGCTGCGCTCAAGAACGCGATGCTGGAGCCGCGGGAGATCACCTATATTGAAACGCACGGGACGGGCACTTCGCTGGGCGATCCGATCGAGATGGAGGCGATGGGAAACGTCTACGGTGCAGCCGGGGACGCGCCGCCGTGCATGTTGGGCGCGGTGAAGACGAACCTCGGACATCTGGAAGCGGCGGCGGGAATGGCTGGGCTGATCAAGACGGTGCTGTGCCTGGAGCAGGGCGCGATACCGAAAAATCTGCACTTTGAAAAATTGAATCCGGAGATTTTGCTGAGCGGATCGCGCTTCCGGATTCCCACGGAAAATGTTTCCTGGAGTCGTAGCAGCGAGCCGCGTGTGGCTGGGGTCAGCTCTTTCGGTTTGGGCGGAACGAACAGCCACATCATTCTGGAAGAGGCGCCGCTTGTGCCTGTGCGCAATTCCGGTAAGGGGCGCAAAATTCCATTGTCGGCACATCGCTGGCAGCGGCAGCATTTTCCGATTGCTCCGCCATCGAATTCGAAAATTGATCTTTCGGCAATGGTATCGACCAAGGATTTCGTTCATCCGCTGCTGGGAAGACGGGTCGAATCTCCATTTGTCCAAGGAGCATTGTTTGCGTCCGATCTGAGCACCGGCGCGGTTCCTTATTTTAAGGAGCATCGGTTGGGAGATCGCGCACTGATGCCCTTCGCCGCGTTTCTTGAGATGGCTGCCGCGGCCACTCGGGAAATTCAGAAAACCACACCGACTGCGATTTGCAATTTTGCGATGTGCGAGCCCCGCTTCGTCTCTGCCGCGCACTGCAGGCTGCAGGTGCTTGCCGGAGAAAGCTCCATTGAAATTGCCAGCGAGAATGAGTCCGGCTGGAGAACGAATGCGAAAGGTTCCTTCGAGGCAGCTCAAATCGCAGCGGAAAATATCGATCTTGCGGCACTGCGGGCGCGTTGCGATTGGCCTGTTGCTGCGGAGGATGTGTATCGTCGCCTGGAGCAGACCGGATTGCATTACGGTCCGGCGTTTCGGACGATCCGGTCGGCGTGGTCCGGGCCGGAGGGTGCCGGTGAAGCGCTGATGCATCTGCGTTTGTTGGAAGATTTGCGGGCGGACGCGGCGCGGTATGGGGTGCATCCTGCGCTGTTCGACGGCTGTTTGCAAGCGGTGGCGATTGCGAGCGGCGAAACGAACGGCGAACTGTTTCTTCCGATCGGCGTGGATCGTTTTGAACTGCGTCAACTGGGAGCGGCCGAGCTGTGGGCCTACGCGAAGGTGGTTTCCCGCAGCCAGGAAGCAATTTCTGTCGATTTGACAATTGCCGATGCAACGGGTGCGGTGGTGGCTCGCCTGGCTGGATTTACGGCGAAGCGCACGAACATGCAGCAGATAGACGCACTCGCCAGTCCATCCAGTGCGGCAGCTCTTACGTACGAAATTGCCTGGCGCGCGGTCCCGCTGGTGGGACAGCCGACGATGGGAGTGGGCGAACATATTCAAGCTGGTGCTCGCTGGCTGTTGGTCGAAAGTGAACCTGGAAATTGCAGCGCGCTCCAAAAATTGCTGATAGCGCGGGGCGCAGTTTGCGAAACGATTCGCGCCGCTGAGTTTCTGGCGACAAGCGCAAACAACTTTGCGTATGGAGGAGTAGTCTTCGATGCGCGCGGAATATCTTTCACACGCGATTCGCAATGGGAGCATCCGGAGAAGGAGGCGGTCGAATTTGTTCTGAACTTTGTCCGTGGCTTGGCGAATGCAAAGATAGTTCCCCGGTTGTGGGTGGTGTTTTCTTGTGCAATGGCAGTAGTGGCGGGGGAAGATGTATCGATTGCGCAAGCTCCGATGCTGGGATTGGTGCGTACGCTGGCGCTTGAATATCCGGACACGGCGGCGAGCTTTCTCGATGCCGGACCGTCGAACGCCGATGCTGAAAGGATGCTTGCCGACGAGATTGTCGGCAGTGGAAGTGAGCCGGTGATTGCGTTTCGGAATGGCATCCGTTATGTAGCGCGCATCGCGCATCCCGAACCTGCCGAGCACAGGGAATTGCAGATTGCGTCTTCCGGACGTCTGGAAGATCTGCTCCTCAAGACTGCGACGCGGTGCGATCCGGAGCCGCATGAGATTGAAATTCAGGTTCGCGCCGCGGGATTGAATTTCCGCGATGTGCTGACGGCGCTCGGCATGTTCGCGGCTCGTTCTGCAACGCCCGGAGCCGAATGCAGCGGGACGATCGTTCGCGTGGGAGCGGCTGTTCGCGGGTGGAAGGTTGGCGATGATGTGCTCGCGTTTGCTCCGGGCAGCTTGCAATCTTTCGTCCACGTTCCCGCTGAGTTTGTCGCGCGCAAGCCCGCTGCGATGACATTCGCCGAGGCTGCGGGGATTCCTATTGCATTCCTGACCGCTTATTACGGTCTGGCACAGTTGGCGAAATTGTCAGCGGGGCAAACCATCCTGATCCATGCCGCTGCAGGTGGCCTGGGCCTGGCTGCGGTGCAGTTGGCGATGCGGGTTGGAGCGACGGTGTTTGCCACCGCCGGCAATTCGGAGAAGCGTTCGTTCCTAAAGCAGCTGGGAGTGGCGCACGTTTTTGATTCGCGTTCGCTTGCATTTCGCGAGCAGATTCTTGAGGCAACCGGCGGCGCGGGCGTCGACGTTGTGTTGAATTCGCTCTCCGGAGATTTTGTCCGCGCCAGCTTCGATGTGACCGCACGCAATGGATCTTTTCTGGAGGTTGGCAAGCGCGGTATCTGGAGCGATGCGGAAGTGGGGGCGCTCAAGAAAAACATTCGCTATTGCCCATTCGACATGGGCGATGTGGCGATGGAAGATCCATCGCAGATTGGCGCGATGCTGCGCGAATTGATAGCGCAGTTTGAGACTAGGGAACTGCAGCCATTGCCTACTGCGGTCTATGGTTTCAAAAATGCGACGGATGCATTCCGCACCATGGCGCAGGCGCGACACATCGGCAAAATCGTGCTGTGTGTCGAAGCTCGCGAGCCACAAGCGCAGACTCGCGAATTGATCTCCGGCGGCACTGTGCTGATAACCGGCGGACTGGGAGCACTGGGCCTTGAAACCGCGCGATGGCTCGCCGCACAGGGCGCGAGCAGGATTGTTCTCGCTGGCAGAAGTGCGCAACCAAAGGAGCCTGCGATCGCCGCCGAACTGCGGGCGCAGGGTACGGCGGTCGAAATCGAGCGCGTGGATGTTGCATCCTTCGATTCAATGTGGCAGCTCTTCAATCGCATTCATGCTGCGGGCATGCGGTTGCGGGCTATTTTCCATGCGGCGGGCGTTGTCGAGGATTCGGTGCTGCGAAAGGAATCGTGGAACTCCTATTGTGAAGCGACGGCGGCGAAAATTCACGGTGCGTGGAATCTGCATCGGCTGACGGAGAACGATCCCGTTCCGCTGATGGTCTTTTTTTCTTCGGCGGCTTCGATCTTTGGCTCGCCGGGCCAGGGAAGCTATGCCGCGGGCAATGCATTCCTCGATGCGCTGGCGCAACATCGTGCAAGCCGAGGAATGCGAACGCTGAGCGTGAACTGGGGCGCGTGGGCGTCGGCGGGAATGGCCGCACGCTTGTCGCCGGAGCTGGCGGCGCGGTCCAAACGCCAGGGATCGAGACCGATGGCAGCAGCAGTGGCGCTGGAGGCGCTCAAGTCGGCGATAGAGTCGGGCAGCAGCCAGGCGGCAATCCTCGATGTGGATTGGGAGCGTTTCCTGACCGAGCGGCCGGCGCGGCGGGATGCCTCCCTCTTTGGAGAGCTCGATCGGCGACGTGCCGGCGAAGTGCAGCGCGACGATGTGGTCGAGGCAGATACAGCCGGCGGCATTCTTGAACGCATTCGCACGGCTGCGCCGCTCGATTGCAGAATGATTCTTTCCGCGCATGTAAAAATGTGCGCGCGGCGTGTACTCGGACTGGACGATGCCGCGGCGATTCAGGACGATGTTCCGCTGCAGGATGTGGGGCTGGATTCGTTAATGGCGCTAGAAATGCGGAATGAGCTGGCGCAGTCGCTTGCGATTCCTCTCGCTGCCGGGCTGTTGTTCGATTATCCATCCGTCGACCAACTGACGCAGCACCTGCTGGGGCTGCTCGATGTCGGGGATGCGGCGGATGGGTTGAGCGAGGAAGAAGCGGAGCGGCTGTTGATCGAGGAACTGGATCGCGCGGAACGGGAGAAGGCCAATGTCTGAGCCGAATCCAAACCCGCCGGAAGAACTGTCGCCGGTCAAGCGGGCGCTGGTCGAAATCCGCAGCCTGCGGGCGCGTGTGGAAGAACTGGAATCCGCGCAGCCACGCGGGCCTGAGCGGGAAGCGATTGCAATTGTCGGTGCGGGGATTCGGTTTCCCGGCGGAGCGGTCGATGCGGCATCGTTCTGGGGACTGCTGGTCGAAGGCCGGGACGCCATTGGCGAAATACCGCGCGAGCGCTGGGATTGGCGGGCGTATTTCCATGCGGATGCCGATGCTCCCGGATCGATGGTGACGCGGCATGGCGGGTTTTTGAAAGATGTCGATGGTTTCGATGCGGCCTTCTTCGGCATCTCTCCGCGTGAAGCCGTGGCCATGGACCCGCAGCATCGGCTGGCGCTAGAGGTTGCGTGGGAAGCGATCGAGAACGCTGGCCATTCCGCCGCCGCGCTGCAGGGGAGTCGCACCGGAGTTTTCGTTGGTATCGGCAACAACGACTATGGCCGCGCTGCCATGGTCGATCCAGATCACATCGACGCGTATACCGCTTCCGGCAGTTCTCCGGCGATGGTTGCCGGGCGGCTGTCGTATGTGCTCGGGCTGCATGGGCCGTCGCTGGCGATCGATACTTCCTGTTCGTCATCGCTGGTGGCGGTGCATCTGGCCTGTGCGAGTTTACACGCGGGGGAGTGCAGTACCGCGCTGGCGGGCGGGGTGAACCTGATCCTGACGCCGGAATCGAACATCGCGCTTTCAAAGGCGCACATGATGGCGCGCGATGGGCGCTGCAAGACATTCGATGAAGCCGCCGATGGCTATGTGCGCAGTGAAGGCTGCTGCATTGTCGTGCTGAAAAAATTGTCCGACGCGATTGCGGATGATGATCGGATTCTCGCGGTGATTCGCGGCTCGGCGGTGAACCACGATGGACGCAGCGGAGGCTTGACGGCACCCAATGGCCCGGCGCAGGCGGCGGCGATTGGAGGCGCGCTCGATGCGGCGGGAGTCGCGCCGAGAGAGATTGGCTATGTCGAGACGCATGGCACGGGCACATCGCTCGGCGATCCGATTGAAGTAGAGACGCTGGCTGCGTTGCTGGCAACGGGACGGTCCGAAAAACATCCGCTGGCCATCGGGTCGGTGAAGACCAACATCGGCCATGCGGAAGCGGCGAGCGGCATTGCCGGGCTGATGAAGACGGTGCTGGCGCTGGAGCACGGACTGATTCCGCCGAGTCTGCATTTGCGGCGGCGCAATCCTCACATTCGCTGGGACCGTTTGCCGGTTACGGTGCCGACGGAGGTCTGCGCGTGGAAGCCGATCGACGGACATCGATATGCGGGGGTCAGTTCGTTCGGCTTTAGCGGAACGAATGCCCATGTGGTGCTGGAAGAAGCACCGCAGCGTACGGTTGCATCGAATGCGCGTGAACGCCGGTGGAATGTTCTTGCGATCTCTGCTAAAACCTCGACGGCGCTTAATGCTTTGCGCAAAAAATATATCGCTGCGCTTCGCAGTTGTCCGGCAGACGGTCTCGGAAATCTGTGCTTCACGGCGAATGCCGGGCGCTCGCATTTTGCTCATCGGCTGGCAGTGCTGGGGGAAACCGCTGAGCAGATGGCTGGCGAACTGGAACGCGGCGATGTGGGATCTTCTGTGCAATTGTTCCGTGGCAACACCGAAAACAGCGAATGTGGTCGGATAGGATTTTTGTTCACAGGGCAGGGCAGCCAATATGCAGGGATGGGGCGGGAGCTGTATGAGAGCTCGCCGGTATTCCGGGAAGCGATGGATAACTGCGCAGCCGCCTGGCAGCGGGAGACGGGCGAGTCGCTGATCGCGTTGCTGTATCCGGGGGAGGGAGAAGCGAGCCAACTCGATCAGGCGAGGGTTGCGCAGCCGGCATTGTATGCGTTGGAGGTTGCGCTGGCGCGGTTGTGGCAGAGCTGGGGGATGGAGCCGAGCGTGCTGCTGGGGCATAGTTTGGGCGAGTATGTGGCGGCGGTGATTGCGGGTGTGTTCACGATGGAAGACGGACTGCGGCTGGTGTGTGCGCGGGCGCGGCTGATGGATACGCTGATCGAACCGGGAGCGATGCGTTCGGTCAGTGCAACGGCGGAGCGGGTGCGGGCGGAGCTGGTTGGATTCGAGAGAGAGGTCAGTATTGCGGCGGTGAATACACCTGAGAGCGTGGTGATCTCGGGAGCAGCGGAGGCGGTAGCGCGCGTGGCGGCGAAGCTGGAAGCGGAGGGAATCCGTACGCGGGCGTTGGCGGTGACGCATGGCTTTCATTCGCCGCTGCTGGAGCCGATCCTGGATGAATTTGAAGCTTGTGCGCGGGAGGTGAAGTATTCGGCGCCGCGGATACGGATGATCTCGAATCGGACGGGAGAAGCCGCGAAGGCGGAGGAGATAAGTACGCCGCGGTACTGGCGGGAACAGATGCGGAGCACGGTGCTGTTCCATGCCGGGCTCAGGACAGCGCTTGCCACCGGCTGCACAACCTTGATTGAAATTGGACCCCAACCGCATCTGAAAGCGCTCGCGATTCGCGCCGATGATGCCCTTGAAAATCGTGTTCACGCTTCGCTGCGCCGTCCACGCTCCGACTGGGAGCAGATGCTCGAAACTCTCGCCACGCTGTATGTCCAGGGGCAAAGAATCGACTGGCAGGGCTTCGACAAAGGCTTCGCGCGCACGCGCGTTGCGCTGCCCACCTATCCGTTTGAGCGGCAGCGGTATTGGCTGGCGGGCGATGCCGCAGGCTCTTCCCAAACAATCTGGCAGCGCGCGACGGCAGCGGCGCTGGCGCAATCGCGACTTACACCGATCGGTTTGAACGTGGAGTCGTTTCCTGAAAAGTGGGAAGCGCTGGAGCGGCTGACAATCGCAGAGATGATGAAAACGCTGCGCGAGTTGGGCGCGTTTGCCAGCCCTGATACTTCCCACGATGCGAAATCGTTGACCGCGAGCTGCGGAATTCTTCCAGCGCATACGAAATTGATGGAACGCTGGTTCGACCGCCTGTGTGAGGCCGGATATCTCGAGCGGGACGGCGCTGCGTTTCGGAATCGCGCGCCGCTGCCCAAGCCGGACATGCACGATGTGTGGCTGGAGGTGGAAGCGGCTTTGAGCGGCGAGCCATTTCTGCTCGCATATCTTCGCAATTGTTCGCAGCATCTGCGCGATGTGCTGCTGGGAAAGACGAGTCCTCTCGAAACGTTGTTCCCCGGCGGCTCTCCGGAGCTGGCACGGAACCTGTATGAAAATTCCGGCGGAGCGCGCTATGCCAATCTGATCGTGGCGGCGGCGGTGCAGGCGGCCTGTGCGTTTCCGCGCGAGCGGCGGCTGCGAATTCTCGAGCTGGGCGCGGGTACCGGTGCGACCACCGCTGCGATTCTGCCGGCGTTGATCGGCAACCGCGTTTCCTATTTTTTCAGCGATGTCTCGGACGTATTTCTTGCGCAGGCGAGCGGGCGGTTTTCGCAATATCCCTTTGTCCGGTATGGACTGCTCGACATCGAGAATGAGGAGCAGTTGGCTGCCCATGTTGCATCGTTCGATGTCGTGATTGCGGCGAATGCCGTGCATGCGACGCGCGACCTGCAGAACACATTGTCTGGAGTCGCACGACTGCTGGCGCCGGGCGGCACGATGGTGCTGCTGGAAACGACAAAAGACCTGGCCTGGCATGACATCACGACCGCGCTGGTTGAGGGATGGCAGAAATCTGAAGACAACATCCGTGCGAGAAAAACATTGTTAGGAGTTGACGACTGGATCGCGGCGCTTCGCAATGCTGGATTTGAAGCTGTCGTTGCGGCACCGGAGGCTGGATCGCCGGCGAACGAGATTGGACTGCATGTGCTGATGGGGCGTGTGTCTGCGGCTGCAGCAGTGCGGTCGGCGCACTTCAATTCTGCCGTGCAGGATCGAACCTGGACCTCCTATTGCGAAGCAACGGCGTTGGCTATCGCAGCGGATGAATCAGCTGCAGTGCCTGCAATCGATGTCTTGCTGCAAGCTGCGCCGCCGGCAGAGCGTCACGCGATCATATTGAATGTTGTTTGCGAAGAGATTGCTCGCGTTCTTCGTCTGCCTGCCGATCAAACGCCGGGAAAGCGGGATCGCTTGATGGACCTCGGGCTGGACTCGCTGATGGCGATCGAGCTGCGGAATCGGCTGACGGCACGACTCGGCGTTGAGAGTCTGCCGGCTACGCTGATCTTCGATTATCCGACACCCGACGCAATCGCCGGATATCTTCTCGACGCGGTGCAGGGAACTTCGATACTGATGGAGATTTCTTCCCCACAACCGGTAGAAAAAGAAAAAATGTTGACAGCGGAGGAAGTGGCCGAGCTGCCGGAAGAAGAGATTGCAACTCTGCTGCGGAGCCGTCTGAGCCGGTGACACGGACACGCCCATGAAAGAAACGCAAACCAAACCGGAGGAAACATCGCTGCTGAAGCAAGCATTTCTGGCCATTCAGGAGATGCAGGCAAAGCTCGACCGGGTGGAGCGACGCAACACGGAGCCGATCGCCATTGTCGGCATGGGGTGCCGATTTCCGGGAGGCGTGGTCGACGGCGAGACTTTCTGGAATCTGTTGCGGGAAGGTCGCGATGCGATTTCGCTTGTCCCGCCGGAGCGCTGGGATGTCGAGGCGTATTACGATCCCGATCCGGATGCGCCGGGAAAAATGGTGACGCACTGGGGAGGGTTTCTCGATCAGGTCGATAAATTTGATGCCGGATTTTTTGAGATTGCTCCGCGCGAGGCCGCCGGCATGGACCCGCAGCAGCGGCTGGCGCTTGAGGTGGCATGGGAGGCGCTGGAAAATGCAGGGATTGCGCCCGCTGGATTGCAAGGCAGCAAAACTGGGGTATTTCTCGGCATTGCCAGCGGAGACTACAGCCATCTGAGCCTGGCGACCGGCGACCCGGAGCTGCTCGACGCGCATTATGCTTCCGGCGTGGCGCACTCGATTGCCGCCGGACGGATTTCTTATTTGCTCGGCCTGGAAGGTCCAAGCATCTCTCTCGATACGGCCTGCTCTTCCTCGCTGGTGGCAGTGCATCTTGCCTCTCAGAGTCTGCGCGCGGGCGACTGCAGCCTGGCTCTTGCCGGCGGTGTGAACGTGATGCTGGCTCCGGAAACCACGGCTCTGCTATCGCGGGTGCGTATGCTGGCGCCGGATGGCCGCTGCAAGGCATTCGATGCCAGCGCGGATGGATTTGTTCGCGGAGAGGGTTGCGGTTTTGTGGCGCTCAAAACTTTATCGCAGGCGCAGATCGATGGCGATCGCATTCTGGCGGTGATTCGCGGGAGCGCAGTGAATCAGGACGGAGCCAGCAGCAGCCTGACCGCACCGAATGGGCCGTCGCAGGTTTCGCTAATGCGGCAGGCGCTGGCGGGTGCGGGTGTGTTGCCGGGCCAGGTTTCTTATGTCGAGGCGCATGGAACGGGGACTGCGCTGGGTGATCCCATTGAATTGCAGGCGCTGGGCGCTGTCTATGGTGCGTCGCGTCCGGTCGGCAAGCCGCTGAACGTGGCCTCATTGAAAACAAATGTTGGGCATCTGGAAGCAGCGGCTGGCGTCGCCGGTTTGATCAAAACTGTGCTTGCATTGCAGCATCGCCAGATTCCGCCGCATCGGAATGTAACCCGACTCACTCCTCATGTTCGCTGGGAGGAATTGCGGCTGACGGTTCCGCGGGAATTGATGGAATGGGAAGCGGAAGACAATTCGCGGATGGCCGCGGTCAGCTCGTTCGGCTTCAGCGGGACGAATGCTCATGTCGTGGTTGCCGAGGCTCCGTCTGCAGAAATCGTGCGAAGCGAAACGGGCTGGCCGGTGCAGATTCTCGCCATCTCGGCAAAAAGCAAAACCGCCTTGCAGCGCCTGGTTGAGCAATATCGCGAGATTCTGGATACGCGGCCGGATATCGACCTGCGCGATGTTTGTTTTACCGTGAATACCGGCAGGTCGCATTTTCCTTATCGCGCCTGCTTCCTTGCGCCGGATGTGGAAAGCATGCGACAGCAGTTGGCTTCGTTCGAAGTTTCGGCAAAGGTGAGCGAGCCAGGGCGGGTAGGGTTTTTGTTCACGGGGCAGGGGAGCCAGTACGCTCGCATGGGGCGGGAGCTGTATGGAAGCTCAGCGGTGTTTCGGGAGGCGATGGATGAGTGCGCGGCGGCGTGGCAGCGGGAGACAGGCGAGTCGCTGATCGCAGCACTGTATCCGGCGGAGGGAGAAGCCAGCCGGCTGGATCAGGCGAAGTATGCGCAGCCGGCATTGTTTGCCTTTGAGTATGCGCTGGCAAAGCTGTGGCAGAGCTGGGGGATGGAGCCGAGCGTGCTGCTGGGCCACAGCCTGGGCGAGTATGTGGCGGCGGTGATTGCGGGTGTGTTCACGATGGAAGACGGACTGCGGCTGGTGTGCGCGCGGGCGCGGCTGATGGACACGCTCTCTCAGCCGGGAGCGATGCGTTCGGTCAGTGCAACGGCGGAGCGGGTGCGGGCGGAACTTGCGGGATTTGAAAACGAGGTCAGCATCGCGGCGGTGAATGGGCCGGAGAGCGTGGCGATCTCGGGAGCAGCGGAGGCGGTAGCGCGAGTGACAGCGAAGCTGGAAGCGGAGGGAATCCGTACGCGGGCGTTGGCGGTGACGCATGGATTCCATTCTCCGCTGCTGGAGCCGATCCTGGAGGAATTTGAAGCCTGTGCGCGGGAGGTGAAGTATGCGGCGTCGCGGATCCGGATGATCTCGAATCGGACGGGAGAGACAGCGAAGGCGGAGGAGATGGCTACGCCGGGCTACTGGCGGGAACAGATGCGGAGCACGGTGCTGTTCCATGCTGGGCTCGAAACCGCGCTGGCCACCGGCTGCGAAACCTGGATTGAAATTGGACCCCAACCCCATTTGCTCAGCCTGGGAAAGTCTTCGCACAGCAATGCCAAATTGTTGTGGTTGCCATCGGTACGCAAGGGTAGAAATGCGTGGCTCGATCTTCTAAGCGCAGTGCAGGCGCTGTATGAATCCGGCGAGGAAATCAACTGGACGGCGCTCCATGGAAAATCGGGCCGCCCTATCGCGCTGCCAACGTATCCTTTTGAGCGGCAGCGTCACTGGTTTCCGCAAGACGCCGTGAAAAAACTTCCGTCGATTGCATCGGACACCGTTCCGGCGCATCCGCTGCTTGGGTCGCGTTTATTCTCGCCGCTGGAGGAGATCCAGTTCGAATCGCGCATCGGCCCCGGTCAACCTGCGTATCTAGGTGACCACGTGGTCGGCGGCCAGCGCGTGGTTCCGGCGTCGGGGTACCTGGAAATTGCTCTCGGCGCTGCTGCGGCCGTCACAGAGGAACGGGTTGTGTTGACGAGCATTGCCTTCCTGCGCCCGTGTGTTTTCGATGAGCCGCGACGGCTGCAATGTGTGCTGCGGCAATCCGGCGAAGCCTTTTCATTTGCGATCTACAGCCGTGCCGAAACCCCAGCCGCCGGTGAAGAGGAATGGACGCTGCACGCAACGGGAGGCATTGATCACGGCAACTCGGCCGGGATTGCGAACCGGATCGCAGACGAATCGTTGGATGCAATCCGAATGCGTTGTTTGCAGGAATCGGACGCTTCGTCTTTCTATCGAAGCTTTGCCGAACATGGTGCGGGCTTCGGCGCCAACTTTCAATCTGTCACACGAATTTTCCGCGGCATCGATGAAGCCTTGGTAGAACTCAAATTTTCACAGGCGATCCTCACGGATACAAACCTCTATAACATCCATCCAGTCGCGCTCGACGGTTGCCTGCAGGCGGTCGTTGCGTTGCTGTCCGAAGATGGTGTCGCGTATCTCCCCGCTTCGCTTGAATCGCTCAAGATCGGCGGCGATCCACGCCACCTTGCCTACGCATATGCTCGTGTTTCCAATGCAGCCGGGCAGCCGCTGACGGCGGATGTCGTCGGCTTCGACCGGGCCGGCACTGTGCTGGTTGTTGCCAACGGACTGACGATGCTGCCGATCGCACGGGGCAGTTTTGCGGCCAGCCGGACTTCCGATCCGATGTCGAAATCGTTCTACGAAGTCAAATGGATTCCGGTACAGCCGGAGCAGGCGCAGGAGCATGGTGTGCCTGAAACCTGCCTTCTGTGCGGCGACTTAGCGACTCTTGCCGATTTGCGCGGGGCGTTTGAGCAACGCGGCATTTCCTGCACGATTGTCGAACGAGACAAAGATGGAGCTCTCGATATTTCCGCTGCGATACGGGCGAACGATCGTTCCCAAGCCGCACCGGTAAGCGATTGCGTATATGTCGCGCCTGCAGTTGAAAACCTGCTTCGCCTGAATCCGGATCGACTGATGGAACTCGAAGCCGAATCTCTTGGAGAATGCCTGCAATTGGCACAATCACTGTTACAGATAGATCGAGACAAAGCACCGAGGCTCTGGATTGTCACCAAAGGCGCGCAAGGGCCTGCGTTGTCGAACGCGCCGCACTCTGCATTGTGGGGATTTGGCCGCTCTGTCGCTGCAGAGCATCCTGAGTTGCGCGTCATGCGAATCGATCTCGATCCGGCGAACGACTCGAACGCCGAAGATCTGCTGCGGTGCATGCGTAGCGCTGGGGTAGAAGACGAGTTGGCGGTTCGCGGCAGAGAAGTGTATGCGCCGAGACTTCGCGCGGTGACATCCCTTTCCTCCAAATCGAACGCTCTGCCAGATGGGGATGAATCCAATCTGCATCTTGAGATTGCGCAGCCGGGAACGATCGAAGGCATCGAAAGTGTTCCCGCACCCCGGCGAAATCCCGGGCCCGGTGAGATTGAAATTCGGGTGCATGCGGCGGGATTGAACTTTCGCGACGTCCTGAGCGTGCTCGGTATGTACCAGGGCAAGAGCGGTCCGCTGGGCGGTGAGTGCGCAGGAACGGTGTTGCGTGTCGGGCCTGGGGTGGAATCGCTGCAGCCCGGCGATGAAGTCATCGCGCTCGGACAGGGATGCTTCGCGCGTTTCGTTACCGCCAATGCAGACATGGCATGGCGCAAGCCGGCGAACCTCAGCTTTGAAGCTGCCGTCACCATTCCGATCGCATTCCTGACGGCGTGCTATGGGCTGAACTCAATCGCGAAGATTCGGCCCGGGGAACGCGTGCTGATCCACGCCGGCGCAGGCGGAGTGGGGCTGGCGGCGATTCAAGTCGCCGTGCATGCGGGCGCAATCGTGTTTGCGACCGCGGGAAGCGCCGAGAAGCGGGAGTATCTGCGCTCCGTCGGCGTTGTGCATGTGATGGATTCGAGGACATTGGAGTTCGCGCGCGAGATTCGGGAAATCACCGGCGGCCGCGGCGTCGATGTAGTTTTGAATTCGCTCACGGGGCCGTTTATCAACGCGGGCATAGAGGCACTATCGCCGGGCGGACGCTTCCTGGAAATGGGAGTTGCCGATATTCGATCTCGAGAATCGGTGGCCAGCCTGCGACCCGACATTGCGTACCATGCATTCAATCTCGCCTCCGCACTCCAGACTCGCGAAACGTTTGTTCGCGAAATTGTTGCTGCTGTTCTCCGCCAGTTTGCGTCCGGAGATTTTCAGCCGCTGCCGCGAGAAATTTTCAGCATGGAAAACGCGCGCGACGCATTTCGCTACATGGCCCAGGCCCGTCACATTGGCCGGGTCGTGATTTGTCCCGCGAAAGAATTGGCTGTTGGCGTTCGACGTGATGGCGCCTATCTAGTCACCGGCGGAATGTCAGGGATCGGACTCGCGGTCGCTGAATGGCTTGGACAGCGCGGCGCAGCGCACGTGGTCGTGATGGGCCGCAGCGCTCCGGATTCTCAAGCGGCGGAAGTTTTCAGCGGCATGCGCAGCGCGGGCACGACGGTCAGCGTGCATCTTGGAAATGTCGCGGAGGAACAGGATGTTCATAGTGCTCTCGCGCAGGCGAAAGACGTTCCGTTGCGTGGGATTTTTCATTGCGCCGGCGTGCTCGATGATGGCGTTCTTCTCGAGCAGGACTGGCCCCGCTTTGAGCGAGTGCTGCTGCCAAAGGCCGTGGGCGCACTCAACCTGCACAGGCTGACTGCAAATACTCCGCTGGATCATTTTGTTTTGTTCTCTTCCGTTGCATCTGTCTTTGGTTCGCCCGGACAAACCAACTACGCCGCGGCGAATGCGGTTCTCGATGGCTTGGCGCAATACCGGCGCGCTCATGGGTTGCCTGGGCTCAGCATCAACTGGGGGGCCTGGAGTGAGACCGGTGTGGCGATGCGTTATGGCGTGATCGAACGCGGCTCAAAGATCGGCATTGGCGGCATCTCGACCGAGGATGGTTTGCATGCGCTGGAACTGCTGCTGGCTCACCCACGTGCGCAGATTGCAGTCTCTCCTATCGACTGGAAGATGTATTTTGCTGGCGTGGAAGCGGCCCCGCCGATTTTGCAGGATCTGCGAACGGGTCGTGCTGCGGATTCGGCCGCGTTTCCCGTACAGAAAAAGAAGCAGTCATCATGGCTGCCGGAGCTTGAGAATGCCGCTCCGGCCCGTCGACGTGACTTGCTGCTGCGCCTGCTGTCAGAACGCGTACAGGCAACGCTCGGCCTGAGTGCTGCGCAGGAGATCGACCCCGCGCAGCCATTGCAGGAACTCGGACTCGATTCGCTGTTGTCGATCGAGCTGCGCAATGCATTAAGCGCGTGCCTGAACCGCGGCCTGCCTGCTACGCTGTTATTCAATTACCCAACGCTGAACGCGCTTGCTGGATTCATTCTGCGGGAAATCCTTGTGGATGCGACCCTGGATGCAAATCAGCAAACGATGGAACAGACGATGAGTTCTCCGGTGAGTCTGGTCGACGACATCGAAGCGCTCTCCGATGAAGATGTCGACCGGCTGCTGAGCGCGAGAGCTGCGGGAGGTGTCCAATGAGTGAATTTCTGGACAGAATCTCGAAGCTGTCGCCGCAGCGTCTGGCCCTGTTGGCCGACGAATTGAATGAGCGGCTGCAGGTGGCGGAGCGCAGCGGTAGAGTTCCTATTGCCATCGTGGGAATTGGATGCCGCTTGCCTGGAGGCGTCGAGTCTCCGGAAGATTTCTGGAATCTATTGCGCGACGGTGTCGATGCCATCAGCGAAGTACCAGCGTCGCGATGGAATGCGGCAGAATTCTACGACCGCAATCCGGACGCGCTGGGGAAGATGTCCACGCGCTGGGGCGGCTTTATCGACGGCCCGGATCAGTTCGATCCGAAATTTTTCGGCATCGCGCCGGCCGAAGCCAACAGCATGGACCCGCAGCAGCGATTGCTGCTGGAAACTTCCTGGGAGTCGCTGGAGCACGCGGGGATCGCGCCCTCGTCGCTTATGGCCACGCAGACCGGTATTTTTGTTGGCATCTGCAATGGGGACTATAGCCAGATTGCGCTGAACGCTCCACGCGAAGAGATCACGCCTTACTTTGCTTCCGGCCTTTCCCATGCCGTCGCCGCCGGGCGCATCTCGTATGTGCTCGGCTTGCAGGGACCTTGCCTTGCGGTCGATACCTCCTGCTCAGCCTCGCTGATCGCGGTGCATCTGGCCTGTCAAAGTCTGCGTCTGAGGGAATGCGATACGGCGCTTGCGGGCGGGGTCAATCTGATTTTGAATCCCGATATTACCATCGCGTTGTCGCAAAGCAAGATGATGGCTCCCGATGGCCGCTGCAAGGCTTTTTCCGATGCTGCAAACGGTTTTGTTCGCGCAGAAGGATGCGGCATGATCGTGCTGAAACGGCTGCCCGATGCACTCCGCGATGGCAACCGAATCCTGGCGGTGATTCGTGGGTCGGCTTCGAACCAGGACGGCCGCAGTAGTGGATTGACCGCACCGAACGGACCTTCGCAGGAGGCGGTTATCGCTGCGGCGCTGGCAAATGCCGGTCTGCTTCCCGAGGATGTGGATGCGATTGAAGCGCACGGAACCGGCACCGCACTTGGTGATCCAATCGAGGCGGAAGCGCTCAATGCTGTCTTTGCCAATGGGTCGAGACGATCTGGGCCACTGTTTGTCGGCTCGGTAAAAACAAATCTTGGACATCTCGAGTCCGCCGCGGGAATTGCCGGGCTGATCAAGATGGTGCTCTCGCTGGAGCATAAGAAAATTCCGGCCAGCCTGCATCTGGGAACGCAGAGCCGCCGCATCGAGTGGGACCGGCTGCCCATGGAAATTCCGACGGAATTGCAGTCATGGAATCGTCGCGGCAAGACGCGTATCGGCGGTGTCAGTTCCTTTGGTTTCAGCGGCACGAATGCCCACGTCATCGTCGAGGAGTTGTCTGTTCCTGTGGCAACGACTGTGGACCATGGGCGTCCGCTTCTGTTCATGCTTTCGGCCAAGACTTCTACTGCGCGGACTGCGGTGGCGGAGAGGCTGCATCGTCATCTGGTCGATCATCCATCGCTTCCGCTGGCGGATGTCGCGCGCACTTTGAATGTCGGCCGCGCCCATTTTGAATTTCGCGCGGCTGTAACGGCTGCGTCCCAGAGGGAACTGCTGGAGCGCCTCGAGAGCATTTCCAGCAAAGGCGATGTTGCTGGAATTGAAATTGGAAAAACGATGGGTCACTCGCCACGCGTTGCGTTAGTGTTTGGCGGCGAAAACTGGGAACGAAATACCGGGCGTGAGCTGTATGAACGGGCGTCCGCTTTTCGAAACTCGATAGAAAGATGTGAAGAAACTTTACGGGGCGAACTCGATCGGCCGATGATGTCCGTGTTGGATTTCGCTGCGGATCGGAAGTTGTCTGGCGGGAATCGACGCGCTGCAGACTTTGCCTTTCATTATGCGTTGGCGGAGTTGTGGCGCTGTTGCGGAATCGAACCGGCTGCCGTGCTCGGTTACGGCGCGGGGGAACTTGTCGCTGCCTGTGTGGCTGGGCTGTTCAGTCTGAAAGATGGACTACGGCTGGCGATAACACGCGGCGATCGGGATGCCGCGAAATTTGAGGAGATCGTTCGCAGCATTTCTTACGACGAGCCTCGAATTCCATTGATTTTGGATACAACGAGATCGAACGTCAAATCGCCGGAGTATTGGCTGAGCTATTCAGGAGATGCCGGGCTCACGTCCGCAACGCTGTCTGCTCTTCACCGCGAAGGCGCTGCGGCCAGCATCTATATTGGCGGCTCCGACGGCTTGAATTCACTTGCAAAAAGTGTCGGGAAAGATCTGCCAGGCAGGTGGCTGGCGTCGTTCGGCGATGTAAAAAACGACAGCAGGGAATTTTTGCGTGCCGCGGGAGAACTCTATGTTCTCGGCTGCGAACTGGACATGAGCGCGTTTGACCGGGAAGCTGCGCACACAGTTGCTCTGCCCACCTATCCATTCGAAAGAGAACGCTACTGGATTGACGTTGGAAACAGTCGCGATGCGTGCAGCACAAACCGTATCTTCGCGATCGGTTCAGCACCGATTGAAGCCGCAAGCGATGCGATAAGCACGTGGGTCTATGACCTGGAGTGGAAGCCGAAGCCGCTGGCGGGAAAATCGAGAGCAACACTCGATGAAGATCTGCTGGCTGCGATGGCCGTTACGCCGGCGAGCGTTGAGCTTGAGCGGGCTGCGCATCTCACCGTCGTAGGAAAGCCTCTCTACTCCACCTATATTCTGCGGGCGCTGCAGGCTGCGGGAATCGTTGCCGCGCCGGATCGGACATTCACGCTGGAGGAGTTGCGGGAACAAATGCGCGTGATCCCGGGGCGGCGGCGTTTGCTGAAACGCCTCCTCACCATATTGGTCGAGGACGAAATTGTAGAACGCGCAGGCGACCAATTTCGATTTGTCGATCTCCGTCCGCATCTCGAAGCCGACGGAGAATTGAAAAAACTGGCAGCCGAATTCCCGGAGTTTCAGACGGAGCTGAACATCCTTCGCCGCTGCGGAAACAAGTTGCTCGCCGTACTGCGGGGTGAATACGATCCGATGCAGCTGGTCTTTGCCGACGGTTCGATCGATGAGGCGGAGCAGATTTACGAGCGCTCGGCTGTCTGCCGCTTCTTCAACGATAAGGCCGCGAGGGTGGTACGATCCGCGGTCGATCCGATTGTCGGCCGGCCGGTGCGCCTCCTAGAAATCGGCGCTGGTACAGGCGCAACCACCACGCCGATCTTGTCCGGGCTCGCCGGGAAGGATTTCGAATACACGTTCACCGATATTTCCGGAGTGTTCCTATCACGCGCGCGCAGCAAATTTGCCCGTGTTCCGTCGATGGTCTATCGGCTGCTCAATATTGAGAACGATCCGGTTGGCCAGGGCTTCGAGGCTGGCGGATATGATGTCATCCTCGCCGCGAATGTGCTGCATGCGACGGTGGATTTGCAAAAGACTCTCGTAAATGCGCTCCAGCTACTCGCGCCGGGCGGGGTGCTCCTTTTGATCGAAGGCGTATGGCCGGATCGCTGGCTCGATCTCACCCTTGGCTTGACGGATGGCTGGTTCCGATTTGCCGATCTCGACCTTCGACCCGATCATCCTCTGGTGTCTGTGGAGAAATGGGCAGGCGTGCTGCGCGAAGTGGGCATGAGTTCCTGCCGAACGATTGCGTATGCGCAGGAAGATGGATCGCTTTCACAGCAAAGGATCATCGTCGCGCAGGTCGATGCGGATGAAATGCCTTCTGAGGTGAACCGTTCTGTATCGCGTCGTGACTGGATGATTCTTGCCGATAACTCGGGAGTGGGCGATGCGTTGCACAACCTGCTGACAGCTGCCGGCGAGACTTGTGAGCTTGTGCGTCCTCCCAATAACGCCGGCGAATTGGGTTCGTTATCCCGCAGGCTTCGAGCGCGCAGGGAAACGTCTCTGCTCGAAATTGTCTATCTCTGGGGACTGGACGTATCCGAAACCATCGCATCGACACGCGAGTTGCTACGCGGGCAGGAGCTTTGCAGCCAGACTTTGATGAATTGCATGCGGTTGCTGCTTGGCGAAAATGGCGCGGCGCATCTTTCGGTGGTCACGCGCGGAGCCCAGGCGACAGAGAGTTTTTTCCCGACTTCCGCGGGCGCGGTTCAGTCTATGGCCTGGGGAGTGGGGCGCGTATTTGCCGTGGAAGCTCCGCAGCGATTTCGCTCGCTGATCGATCTTGACCCGGCGCAGGCGCCAAGAGCTGCGGCGACAACGCTGTTCTCCGAACTCGCAGTCGCGGATGGTGAAGATCAGGTGGCGTATCGCGGCGGGCAGCGTCTTGTTCCTCGCCTTCGCCATTCCAGTCTGAACTATCGAGATTTCGACGACTCGATTCCGCGCGGTTTACGGGCGGATGGCTCGTATTTGCTGGTCGGCGGCCTAGGCGGCCTGGGGTTGCAGTTGGCGAAATGGGCTGCGACACAAAATCCCGGACACCTGATTCTGCTGGGCAGAACTGGAACGGGAAGCAGTGCGGGCGCGTTCGCTGCTGAACGGACGAAGGTCATCCGAGAAATACAAAATCTTGGAATCAACGTCACCGTTGTTGAAGGAGATGTGGCTTCGGAGACCGAAATGAGCGCTCTCTTCCGACGCTTCAACGAAGAATTTCCGCCGCTGCGTGGAATTTTTCATGCCGCTACGCTGGCTGGGGGAGCGGACATCGGTCAGCTGACGAACGAGCAGATCGAGGCTATGCTGCGGCCGAAAGTTACGGGCGCGTGGATTCTGCATGAACTCACCCGGCATCTCGCGCTCGATTTTTTCCTGGTTTATTCCTCCTATACATCATTGCTGGGCTCGAAATGGATGGCGCATTACGCCGCGGCCAACCAGTTCCTCGACGCCTTCGCGCATACCCGCCGCGCTGCAGGTCTGCCGATGCTCTCAGTGAATTGGGGAGCGTGGGATGCGCTGCGGCTGGTCTCCCGCACCGATCAGGCGCTGCTCACCCAGGCCGGAATTTTGCCGATGCCATCGGAACAGGCGCTGGCCTTTTTCCCTGATCTGATTCGCTCCCGGCGCGCGCAGGTGATGATTGCCGATATCGACTGGAATATTCTGAAGCCGCTGTTTGAAGTCAATCGGCGACGCCCTTTGTTGGAGGAGCTGGGCGGAGTTGGCAAAGAAAATATCGACAATCACACTCGACCGGCGCCCACGGCAGCTTGTCTGCTGACTGTTGTTGGAATGGCCTCGCAAGAGAGAAGAAAATTTATTCAATCCTTCGTGCAGGAACAGGCAGCACGCGTGCTCGGGCTTCGACACGGAGAGCTGCCGTCGCTGGATGTCTCGTTGCCCGACCTTGGCCTCGATTCGCTGATGGCCGTCGATTTGAAAAACCGCTTGCAGACCGGATTGGGCCAGGAATTGTCGCCCACCACTGTGTTCGACTATCCGACCGTTTCCGACATGGTCGGCATGTTGGAAACCATGTTGTGGGCGCGTCATGGCAGCGCGAAAGAGGATTTCGCCTCCGCGTATGAGGATGTGATTCGCATATGAAATCGATTGTCGAGTTGCTGGGTGATCTCCGATCGAAAAACGTCGCGCTTTCTCTCGATGGCGACGCGCTGAAGTGCAGCGCGCCCCAGGGAGTGCTGACGAAGGAATTGCGCGAGGAGCTCACCGCCCGCAAGCCGGAGATCATCGTCTTTCTGCGCGCCTCCCGCGAAGCTTCGCGTGCAGGCGACCCAGGCATTCCCCGCATCGACCGTTCCGGACCGCTGCCGCTTTCCTTTGCCCAGCAGCGGCTGTGGTTTTTAAATCAGCTCGATCCCGATAGTCCGGTTTACAACATCGGCGTGCCGCTGCGGATGCGAGGTTCGCTGGATGTGCCAGCGCTCGAGCGGGCGCTGTTTGAGATCATTCGCAGGCATGAGGACCTGCGGACCAGCTTTGTCGTGGTAGATGGGGTGCCACAGACTGCAATTGGAGACGGCCGCAACTGGAAACTTGAAATCACTGACGTTCGTCATCTCGCCGGAGGCGAGAAGGATTCGGAACTGCTGCGGCATGTGCTGCGCGATGCCAGTCAGGTGTTCGATATCACGTGCGGGCCGCTCTTCCGCGCACACCTGATGATTGTGGGCCCGGATCACCATATCCTCGCGCTTACCATGCACCACATTATTTCCGATGGATGGTCGTTCGGGGTTCTCGTCCACGAATTTGCCGAGTTGTACGAGGCCTACATCGCTGGTCGCGAGCCGAAACTGATTCCGCTCACCATTCAGTATGTCGACTTCGCGGCATGGCAGCGGAAGTGGCTTGAATCCGGAGAGCTCGACCGGCAGCTTCCATACTGGAAAAAACAGTTGGCAGGTTCACCGCCGGTGCTCGGGTTTCCGACAGACCATCATCGCCGCTCCGGAGAGATGCCTGCGGGTGCGCGGCTGAAACTCGATCTTCCGAAGGAGCTGATTCGTGGGCTGGAGCAGCTGAGTCAGGCGCACGGCGTCACATTGTTCATGACGCTGCTGGCGGCGTTCAACGTGCTTCTGGCGCGCTACACGGGGCAGAACGATATCGTGATCGGTTCTCCTTCGGCCAATCGCAATCGCGCGGAACTGCATCCGCTGATCGGATTTTTCGTCAACAACCTGGTGCTGCGAACCGATTTGAGCGGCAACCCCACCTTTGTCGAGCTGCTGGCCCGCGTTCGAGAAGTGACTCTGCGCGCGTATGAACATCAGGACGTTCCCTTCGACACGCTGGTGCATGCCTTGCGGCCGGAGCGGTCGCTCGATCATTCGCCGCTGTTTCAGGTCATGTTCATCCTGCAGAATTTTGCGTTGGAAGAGGTGCAGTTGTCGGGGCTGGTGACGACGCCGGTCGAAATCCCGATTGCCTCCGCCCGCTTCGACCTGACGGTGGAAGTCTTCACGCGGCATGGGGAAATGCACGCCTTCTTCGACTACAACGCCGATCTTTATGACCGGCAGACGATGGAACAAATTCAGCAGCACTACCTGGCGATTCTGAACGCCGTGCTCGCGGAACCCGATCAGTCGGTCGATTCGATTCCGCTGCTGGGTCGGGAAGAGCGGCAAAAGCTGCTCGTTGAGTGGAACCGGACGCACGCATCGATTCCGAACCTATGTTTCCATCAGGAGTTTGAAGCCCAGGCCTGTGCCGCGCCGGGACGCATCGCAGTCATTGCCGGAGAAAGTTCGCTCACCTATGGGGAACTGAACGCGCGAGCGGATCGGATCGCGGTAGCGTTACAGGCGCGGGGCGCAGGTCCGGAGACGCTGGTCGCGCTTTGCATGGAACGCTCCGCGGACCTGATCGCGGGCATGCTGGGCGTGGCGAAATCGGGCGCAGCCTATATCCCGCTTGATCCCGCATATCCCAGGGGCCGCGTCACAAATATTTTTGAGGATGCGAAGCCCCTGGTCGCGCTGACGACAAGAAATCTGCTGCCGCTCCTGCCTGCTGAAGGGATGGAAGTTCTCTGTCTCGAGGATTTCGATTCGACGCAGAGTACTGCGACTTCCGCTGCGTCCGTTAGCCCGGAAAATCTGGCGTATGTCATCTTCACTTCCGGATCCACGGGCCGGCCCAAGGGCGTACAAATCACGCATCGTGCTCTGGTGAATTTTCTGGAGAGTATGCGGCGCGAGCCTGGTTTCTCTTCCGCCGATGTGTTGCTCGCCGTCACGACCGTTTCCTTCGACATTGCGGCGCTGGAGTTGCTGCTGCCGCTCTATACCGGAGCTACCGTATGCATCGCGGTCGAGCCGGGGAATCCAGCTATGCTCCTGGCCGATATCGACCGCTATCGCCCCACGGTGATGCAAGCGACGCCCGCAACCTGGAAGCTGCTCATTGCTGCGGGATGGAAAGGGAATGCCAAACTGAAAATTCTTTGCGGCGGAGAGGCGCTTGAACCTGACCTGGCGCGCTCGCTGATGGTGCGCTCCGACAGTCTTTGGAACATGTACGGGCCGACGGAAACCACGATCTGGTCCGCGGTTTTGCGCATCGAGGAAGCCGGAACTTCGGCGATACCCGTCGGCCGGCCAATCCAGAACACCTCGTTTTACGTCCTCGACAAAGGGGGCCAGCCTGTGCCGCAGGGAGTCGCAGGAGAATTGTGGATTGGCGGCGAAGGACTGGCGCGCGGTTATC
This sequence comes from Acidobacteriaceae bacterium, assembly GCA_965276585.1. Lineage (GTDB taxonomy): Bacteria > Acidobacteriota > Terriglobia > Terriglobales > Acidobacteriaceae > JAKAAZ01. Next base: position 945,836 of record CBDIAZ010000001.1, read on the forward strand.
TCAATCGCCCAGATTTGACGGCGGAACGGTTTGTCTCTTCGACTTTTTCCGATCATGTCGACGCTCGTCTGTATCGCACCGGCGACCTGGTCCGCTACCGGCCCGACGGCACGCTCGACTTTTTCGGCCGCATGGATCATCAGGTCAAGTTTCGCGGCTTCCGCATCGAGTTGGGAGAAATTGAAAATGCTCTGCGCGGTTGCTCCGGTATACAGGACGCAGTGATGTTGCTGCGGGAAGACAATGGAGACAAGCGTCTGGTTGCGTATCTGGTTTGCGCGGACGGTGCCGAGCCCGCGGTTTCCGTTGTGCGGGACCAACTGCGCGCCACACTTCCGGAGTATATGATCCCCGGCGCATTTGTATTTCTGAAAGAATTTCCGCGCCTGCCCAATGGGAAGTTGGATCGTGCGACAATGCCTGCGCCGGAGCGTTCCGCGGGCGAGAGCAAATCCTCGTTCGATGCGCCAGCGACCACTCTTCAGCAGGCGGTCGCCGCCGTGTTCCGCGACGTGATTGGCATCGAACAGGTTGGGTTGGACGATAATTTCTTCGACCTCGGTGCGCACTCGCTGCAGATTGTGAAAGTGCATGGAGAGCTGAGTCGGAATATCGATACGAAAATTCCGCTGATCAGCTTTTTCCAATATCCGACGATTCGATCGCTGACGAAATTTATGGAACAGTGCAGCCGGAATGGTACCTTTAGCGCGCAGAATGCTATGAACGAAATTTCTCAGGTGAGAGCTGTATGAGCGAAGCGTCCACAGAGCGCCGCAAGATAGGCATCGCCATTATCGGCATGGCCGGGCGGTTTCCTGGTGCGCCTACGGTAAAACAGTTCTGGCAAAATCTCGTCGATGGCGTCGAGTCAATCACCTTCGCATCCGATGAGGAATTGTCGCAGGCCGGCGTCGACGCCGCGCTGATGGTTCATCCCGATTTTGTTCGCGCCAGCAGCACCGTGCATCAGCCGGAATATTTCGATGCCTCGTTCTTCGGTTTCAGCGCGCGCGAGGCAGAGATCGTCGATCCGCAGCAGCGGGTATTTCTCGAGTGCGCGTGGGAGGCCCTTGAAGATGCTGCGTGCGATCCTTCGACCTATCCCGGAGCGATCGGAGTTTTCGCCGGCGCCGGCATGAATACTTACGGACTGGTCAATCTTTTTTCCAATCCTGAAGTAATCGAATCGGCGGGTCCTTACCAACTGATGGTCGGCAATGACAAGGATTTTCTCTGCAGCCGGATCTCTTACAAACTGAATCTGCGCGGGCCCTCGGTGGGTGTGCAGACGGCATGTTCTACTTCGCTCGTCGCCGTACAGATGGCCTTTGAAAGCCTGCTGCGGCATGAGTGCGACATGGCGCTTGCGGGCGGCGTTTCGATTGCTTTGCCGCAGCCCAAGGGCTATCTCTACGTACCCGGAATGATTTATTCCCGCGACGGCCATTGCCGCGCATTCGATGCAGCCGCTTCGGGAATTGTGCCGGGCGCAGGCGCAGGCATCGCTGTGCTGAAGCGGCTCGATGACGCGCTCGCAGATGGCGATCATATCTATGCAGTGCTGCGCGGCGCGGCCATCAACAATGACGGATCGGCCAAAGTCGGCTACTCTGCTCCCAGTGTCGAAGGCCAGGCTGCGGTGATTCGTAAATCCATGCAGATGGCCGGTTTCGCTCCGGAGTCAATCGGCTATATCGAAGCGCATGGGACCGGAACGGAAGTCGGTGATCCCATTGAAATTGCTGCGCTGACGAAAGCGTTTGAATCGCGGACCATCAGTGCAGGATCGTGCGCGCTGGGCGCGGTCAAGACCAACATCGGACATCTGGATACGGCTGCGGGAATCACCGGCCTGATCAAAACAGCACTCAGTCTGAACCATCGCACCATTCCGCCGACACTCCATTTCACCCAGGCAAATCCGCTCATCGATTTTGCTCGGACGCCATTCTATGTAAACAATTCCCTCACTGGTTATGACAGACCGGAGCCGTTCCGCGCCGGCGTCAGCTCCTTCGGCATCGGCGGCACGAATGCGCACGTTTCTCTCGAAGAAGCCTCGGCTGTTCCGTCCGATCCAGCCAGTGCATCGCAATTGATCGTGCTGTCGGCGAAAACAGCCGGCGCGCTGGAGCAACAGTCGGCGCAGCTCGTTACCTATTTGGATGAAAATCCTTTCGCGAATCTTGCAGACGTTGCATTCACACTGCAGAAGGGACGCCAGGCATTTCGTCATCGCCGTGTCGTGATTGCCGCCGATGCTGCACAGCTGAAGGCCGGATTGCAATCCACTCGATCTCAGCAGCGGCTTCGGACCGACAATGCTCCGGCCGATCCGGCGGGAGTGATTTTTCTTTTTCCCGGTCAGGGATCGCAATACATCCATATGGGCCGCGATTTGTATCGCACTGCTCCGGTGTTTCGCGATACAGTCGATCGTTGCTGCGAGCTGCTCCAACCGCATCTCACGTTCGATCTGCGTACCGTTTTGTATCCCGCTCCAGGAGAGGAACAGGAAGCCGAGCGTCGGCTCAGCCAGACCGCCATTACGCAACCTGCGATCTTCGTCATTGAATATGCAATGGCGAAGCTGTGGATGGACCTGGGAGTTCATCCTTCGGCAATGGCAGGACACAGCGTTGGAGAATACGTCGCTGCGTGTCTTGCGGACGTGTACTCGCTCGAAGACGCACTCGCGCTGATCGCCGCGCGCGGTCAGATGATTCAATCGGCGCCTGCGGGAGCCATGCTGGCCGTCAGCCTCTCTGAGCAGGATCTGGAACCGCTGTTGTCCTCCGAATTATCCGTAGCAGCCGTCAATTCCCCCGGCCAGACGGTAGCCTCCGGCCCGGAAGAGGCCATTGCTGCACTGGAAGCAACGCTGCGTAATAAAAAAATCGAATGCAGAAAACTGCGAACGTCGCACGCCTTTCATTCGCCGATGATGGAGGCTGTCGCCGAAAAGTTTGTTCAGCGCGTGGCGAAGATAAAACTTCACGCTCCGCAACTGCGCTATGTATCAAACGTGACCGGCACGTGGATCACCGACAGCCAGGCCACGGATCCTTCTTACTGGGGATCGCATCTGCGCAATACGGTTCGCTTCGCGGATTGCGGCCGTACCCTGATCGGTGAATCGAAGGCTCGCGAATCGAGCGACGTGCTGCTGGAGGTTGGACCGGGCGAGACTTTGCTGTCGCTTCTGCGTGCTCAGCTCGAACCGCGCAGCGCTCGGCCGCTCATTGCTTCCATGCGTCATCCCGCGGCGACGCAGAACGATCGCGATACATGGCTAGCAGCCGTCGGTCGCCTCTGGCTTGCGAATGCTCGTATCGACTGGAACGGCCTCTATAGCGATGAGCGCCGCGCCCGCTTGTCTCTTCCAACCTATCCGTTCGAGCGCCAGCGCTATTGGGTTGAGCCGAAGAAAGCGAAAGTCGTTTCCCAGACGCCGATGCTGGAAAAACAGCCGGACATCGCCGACTGGTTCCTTGTGCCGTCGTGGAAGCGGAGCGTTGCCGAACTGCTGCCGAAATCGAGGATAGAAGAAGCGAATACCTGTCTTGTTTTCATTGAAGACGGTGCCTTGGCGCGCGAACTTCAACAGGGACTCAGTGCACACGGCCATGTCATTCAAGTCCGGGCGGCGGAAAAATTCCGTCGAGTTTCATCGGAATTCTATGAGCTCGATCCAAGCCGTCGAGAAGACTACATCAGCCTGATCAAGGATATGCAGGAGAGCGGCCTCTGGCCAGATCGCGTCGTGCATGCGTGGATGCTGGACGGAGGTGGAGAAGCCAACTTCGGCAAAGCTCTGGACGCCGGCGTTTTCAGCGTAATGTTTCTCGTGCAGGCCGCGGCGGAGTTCAGCTTGACCCATCCGATCGAGTTGAGTGTCGTTGGCAATCGCGGCTACAGCGTCTTTGGGGAGCCTGTTTCCTCCCCGATGACCTCTGCGTTGAATGCCTTTTGTAGCGTTGTTGCTCTGGAGTGTTCCACCGTCACCTGCCGAGCCATCGATCTCGACCTTCAATCCGATGCAGCCGCGGCGACCCTGCAATTGATTGGGGAACTCGAGTCCGTTGCGGCGAACGAAACGATAGCCTATCGCGGATCGACCCGATGGATTCAACAGTACGAGCCCGTCCGGCTCAAAGAGCCACGCCGATCAGAATGCATGTCTTCAGGAAGCAGCGCGAACATTTCCTTGAAAACCGGCGGCACCTATTTGATCACTGGCGGACTTGGAGGTATCGGTCTCGTTCTCGCGGAGCATTTAGCCAGAACCGCGAAGGCACAAATTGTTCTTACATCTCGGATGCCGATCCCGCCTGCTTCAGAGTGGACAGCTTTGCTGGACGGAACGGATACTTCGGATGCCGTCAAAAGAAAAATTCGCGGTCTGCAGGCTGTAGAGCGGGCTGGTGGCAAGGTCTTCGTCATCAGCGCGGACACGACCGATCTGGATTCGATGCGGCAGGTTTGTTCGACGGTTCGCACGCAATTCGGTCCGATTCACGGAATCATCCATGCGGCCGGCATCGCAGGGGCAGGATTAATGTTGACCAAATCCCGTGAACAGGCAATGGCCGTGCTCTCCCCCAAGGTGCAGGGAACGGAATGGATTCGCGAGGCGATCGCATCGGACAAACCTGATTTCGTGATGTTGTGCTCGTCCATCAGCGCCATTATTCCTTCCTTCGGACTTTCCGATTATGCCGCGGCAAATGCCTATCTCGACGGATTTGCCGCGGTCTATGACGATCCGTCCGGCACCCGCGTGCTCTCCGCCAATTGGGACACGTGGCGCGAAGTCGGTATGGCGGCTGACGTGTCTTACCCCGTCGCAATGGCTCATCTACGCGAGGACCGGCTGAAGCACGGCATTCTTTCCGCCGAAGCAGAAGATGTTTTCGATCGGCTTCTTCATTTTTCGTTGCCGCAAACGATTATCTCGACGCTCAATTTCAACTCGCTTGCAAGGCAGGTAACAGAAGCAATCGCGGCTCTGCGGGAGAATATTCAATCCTCTGCTGCCAGGCCAAGTTCAATCGTTCACAGCCGGCCAGCATCCATGGAAGGCTTTACCGCCGCCGGAGATGAGATCGAACAATTCATTGTTGCCACCTGGGAGGAACTGCTGGGAGTTGCACCCATAGGCATTCACGATAATTTTTTTGAGCTCGGAGGCCACTCTCTTTTGGGAACGCAGATTCTGGCCAGAATCCGGGAACGCTTCAAGGTTGGCCTGTCGCTGCGTACGATTTTTGAAGCGACCACCCCAGCCGAGTTGGCGCAGCACGTCCGCGTCACCTATTGGGCATCGAGTTCGACCGCTGACGCCTCTTCGATGGAGCGCGAAGAAATCGAAATCTAGTCAGAGACCGAAAGGATTCAGCAGCAGGTCACACGTATGCAGGAATTAACTCAAGCGCAATTTCTCAACTTGTTGAGACAGCACGGCATCGAAATATCCGTCAAGGAGGAGCGGCTGCAGATCAGCGCTCCTACCGGCGCGGTGGATGCCGAGTTGCGTGCCGAACTGCTGCGCCGTAAACCGGACCTGCTGCAGACTCTGCGCGCGGCACCGCCATCCCATCGTCGCCCGCTCGTTCCCATGGAGCGCAGCGGTAGAATTCCACAAACCCATGCGCAACAGGGAATGTGGCTGATCGACCATTTCACTCCCGGCAATGTCGCCTATAACATTCCAGAGGCATTCATCGTCGAGAGGCCGGTCGATCTGAGATTGCTGCAAATCGCTGTTGATCGCTTACTCGGACGCCATGAAACCCTGCGCACCCGTTTTTTTGAAGACGAAGGGGATCTACTTCAGGCTGTATCGGACTCGGTTCGAGCGCCGGTGGGGTTCACCGACATTTCCACTACGCCCGAAAAAAATCGCGATCAGGCATTGCGTGGGTTGATCCGCAAACAGGCACGGCAGCCGTTCGATCTAAACCAGCCGCCGCTGGTACGCTTCCACCTTTTCCGGTTAACCAAACAGCGGCATGTAATCTTTTTCAATATTCATCACATCATTTCCGATCGCCACTCGCTTGCCATCCTGCAGCACGAGCTGATCGTTCTCTACCACGCGGGTGTGCGAAATGAGCCCGCGATGCTTCCCGACCTTCCCGTGCAATATGCCGACTACGCCATCTGGGCCGATCGCTATCTCGCCGAAGGTGCACTGGCGAAACAAATTCAGTATTGGAAGACGAAGCTTGCTGGAGCACCGCCCTGCCTCGACTTGTTTTCGGGCCGCCCCTATCCCGAGCAAAGGACAGCATGGGGAGCGAACGTTCTGCTCGCAATTCCCGCGCCGGTGTCGAGCGCGCTGGTTGAACTTTCACGCGAGGAGGGCGCCACCATGTTTATGACATTGCTGGCAGCCTTCGCTGTGCTTGTTCACAAACAGTCGGGGAAACAGGATTTCTGTCTCGGCTCACCATTCACTCATCGCAATCAGGTAGAGACGGAGCCGATCATCGGTCTGTTTGTGAACATGCTGGTGTTTCGCTGCCAGTTCGACGGAGAGCCGACCTTCCGCGAATTTCTCCGCCGCATGCGCGTCACGGCTCTCGAAGCATACGAACACAGCGATGTACCCTTTCAGGAACTGGTGCGTGCCTTGAAGCCAGATCTGAGATCGTTGCGATCGCCACTATTTCAGATCATGTTTGGGTTCGATTCCAATGTACGCGCTGGCCAAAGCGTCCTGACACAGTTCGATACCGATCCCGGCACGGCAAAATTCGACCTGACGTTGCAGCTGCGAGAAAGCCCGGAAGGCATCTCCGGATGGTTCGAATACTGCACAGATTTATTTGACGCCGCGACCATCGAGCAATTGTCGGCGCAGTTAGGTTTCTTGCTCGGCGAAATTATCAGGCAGCCCGACCAGCCGATTTCGACAATCGGCATTCAGCCCACCGCTGCAGTTGAGTCCATGCCGATCCCATACCCACAGCATTCCGGCTTCTGGAAAGGAGGCATCAAAAAATTCGCGCAAAGATGGTCACAGCGCAGCGGCAGTCCAGCGCAACAATAATGGGAAGTGCCAGTCCGGATCGTCGGTTCGGTCTGCAAAATCGTTTCGCCGCTGCGCCGCTCTCCTTTGCATTCTCGGGCCGCAGGATGCTACCTTAAGTTGTATCGCAACGATTGTTTTCGCATGCACCCGCATGCATATGTTGCAAGGCTCTCGCGTCAGTCCGAACCTTCAACGCAAGCCGACGTAGCTCAGTTGGTAGAGCAACTGATTCGTAATCAGTAGGTCGTCAGTTCAAGTCTGACCGTCGGCTCCAATATCTCAAATAAAATCAATAAGTTATAGGCCATCTGAAAATCACGCTCAGATGGCCGTTGTGCTGTGTCCGTGTCGTGTCAGCACTCTTCCAAAACTCGCCGGTCTGCCCTGGATCGCCTCTTTGAATTGTCCGCAGTGATCGCAGCGGACAACTTTCGCATGAATGCGCGGCGCTGCATGGGCGCTGTGAATCCACATCGAATTTTGTCCGCAACCGTGTCCGCTTGAAGTTTGAACATTCCAATGCCCGGTTTCGCGTGACATTGTTTGGACATGGAAACGCAAACAGAGTCCGCAAAAGACACAGAGCAGACGGCACCATTCCTGCTAGACGGGTTCGGAGAGCCGGTTGATTGCGCCCGCTGGCTTGGCATCAGCCCGCGCACGCTGGCCCGGTTGGAAGTCCAGAGGATCGGCCCGCCGCGCATCAAGCTAGGCAAAAAAGTTCTGTACCGGCGCGAATCTGTGTTGGCTTGGCTGGAGTCGAAGGAAACCGCTCCCCGCAAGGCGAATCGCCGGAATGCGAGTGGATGCTAAATGGCTACTGCATCCCTGGGCTTGAACAGTGTGCCCCTGTTTCCGTGCGAGTCGAGAGGCAAGCGCCCGCTCACACACAACGGCTTTTACGACGCTACGCGAGATGTTGCCCAGCTTGAATTGTGGCGGGCACAGTTCCCCGGCTGCAATTGGGGAATGCCTACGGGCAGAGTGTCCGGCATATTTGTTTTGGATGTTGACGGGCAAATGGGAAGGGACTCCCTAGCAGCGTTGGCCGCTGAAGGTTTGACACTGCCGGTTACGCGAATTGTCCGTACAGGCAATGGGCATCACTACTATTTTGCGATGCCGCCCGGCGTTGATATTCGCTGCTCAGAATCCAAACTTGCTCCCGGCCTAGACATTCGCGGTGACGGTGGACTTGTAATTGCGCCCGGCTCTACTCACGCCAACGATACGGTGTACAGCTTCGTTGATCCAACCGCGCCTATCGCGGATGCCCCAGCATGGCTGCTAGGGCGCGTCGTTGCGCCAAAGCTGGCAGACGTTCTCCCCATTCGTAACGAAGCCCGCCAGCCCGCCACAGAGCATGAAATTGCCTACGCCTTGAAAGCTCTTCGTGAGGAATGCGCGAAGTTTGCGGCGCTCCCAGCCGGAACAGGTGTTCGCAATCGAGCATTGAACACAGCCGCGCACTCTATCGCCACGATGGTTGCAGCCGGTTGGCTTGACTCTCAGACGGCCTGGAATGCGCTTTGGGAAGCCGCGAAGGGCTATCGAGCACAGGACGGCGATACAGAAGCCAGCAACACAATGCGCTCAGGCTGGGAAGCTGGCTTACTGAAGCCGCGTGAGCCGCTCGATGAAATGCCTCTCGCGTTTGATCCAAACAACTTCAAAATCACTAGCGAAGTACCATTTCAAGCTCCCACAGTATGTAGCAGCGAAGTGGAGGTTAAAAGAATGTTTGAATTTGAGGCGAAACCAATTCAATGGAGTTGGAAAGATTACCTTCCAAAAGGCAGTTTAACGTTGCTAGCTGGCCCTGGTGGAAGTGGTAAGTCAACAGTTGCATTAAACCTTGCCGCCATAACTACAACCCTTGGAACTTGGCCGGATGGTACAAGGCGCGAGATTGCTGAAAATGTATTGTTGTGGTCATCAGAAGATGATGCGGAAACAATACTAATTCCAAGGCTCATGGCTATGAGTGCTAATCCAAACAGAATTGGCATTATCTCAACTGTAAAAACTCCTCAAGGCCGCTTACCGTTTGATCCTGCTAGGGATATTGAAGGCTTAAAAAAGGCTGCTATTGCAATTGGGCATGTTGGCTTGATTGTAATTGATCCGATTGTCAATTGCGTTACCGGAGATGCTCACAGGGCAAACGATGTTCGGCGCAACCTAAGCCCAATTGTCGAATTGGCGCGTGAGCTTGGCTGTGCTGTTATTGGAATCTCCCACTTTTCAAAAGGTAGTGAAAAACGTTTGCCCGCCGAACGTGTGTTAGGCAGTACCGCATTCACAGACTATGCACGAATGGTTCTAACATGCCTGAAAGATGAAACCTCCGCACGATGCGTATTCACGCGCATAAAAACAAACATTGCGCCGCTTGGTGGTGGATTTGAATATCGTTTGGAACGCAAAGAGGTTGTCAAAGGAATTGAAGCTCAATACGTTGAATGGGATGAACCCTTGGAAGGCAGTGCGCGTGAAATTCTTGCCAGCGTTACCCACGATGACAGCAGTGAGAGAACACAACAAGATAGCAAAGTTGATGCTGCAATCGAGCTAATTGAATCTTGGTTGCAAAACGGCATTGAAATGCCATCAGAGGAATTAAGACTAAAAGCAATCCAACATCAGGTCACAAAGGGAACCTATCGTAGAGCACTAAAGGCGCTTGAAATCGTTCCTTACAAACAACAAATACCCAAAGGTAAATGGGTGTGTCGCCTACCGCTGAAGATAACAACAACCCCTATTTAATAAGCTATTAAAGTTGTCTATGTGGACACTCACCCATAAGATAGGTTTCTTAGACATCTTCGCCAAGTTAGACATCAAAACGAAAGGGGAGGGAGGTCGATTCAACTTACAAGTTAGTTAGAGCAGATAGACAGCCGTAGATTCAAAGGTGCCTAAGAAACCTAAGCTGTAGGGAGTCACAAAGGTGAGCATCTTCAAACAAGCTTCAACAGAAACAAACAATGGGAAGAATGGCCTAAATCGTCAACAGTAACTCGAATAGAGGAATTGAACATGAATAAACTTATGTGGGTAAACGTTAGCTTCAGTCCATGTCCAATTGGCTGGCGTGTGGTTTACAAAAATGAACAGGAGCCAACTAAACCATTCATCTTCGCTATGGCAGGATGGCTTACACAGCGCGAAGTTGAGTTGGACAGCAACGGCAATTATCTTAACGAAGATAAAACGCAATACCTTCGCGTAATTGCAGCAGACTATGACGGGAGCACAGGTGAAGTCCAGCCTGTAAGTAATAGTTGTTTATTAGCCGTTCTAGCACCTGGAGTTGAGTTTGATCCAAAGCAATGGGAAGAATAAGTCAGCTACGCTGATCCTTTATCAGCGGGTCACATAGCAAAGAACGGCAGCAACATCAACAGTATCAATGCAATAAGGAACACATTAGAAATGCAGAGCGGCTTATGTCAGCGCCATGTCAGCAAAATATGAAAACTAGACTCCAGATTGACGGTTTGAAGGCCAGTAGTACAGCGGAGCGAGATTTACCAGAGAGAACGCTATGGACAAACGTTATCAGGCACGCGGCATATCGCGCACATGCAACGGGCGAAGCTCCAGCAATGGCGTTTTTTAGGTCAGAACATTTTGAATTGCTTTGCTTCTATCTCAAGTTAGATGCAGCTTCGATTAGGGAAAAAGTATTAGCAAGAGGATTTGCCACTTTGAATAAGGATAGGAGTAACAGCAATGGCAATTGAAACGGTTGAGCAATGCAACAATGCAAAACGCGAATACAGCATGAAACTGGCTAACGCTGGTGTGGACACGCTTCAAATGTGGCTTGTATTCGCCAAGCTGGACGCTCTTAAACTCTGTCCGAATGCCGAGTTACTGTACACGGTAGACCGGCGCGGTCGCAAAACCCATGCCGGTATCTATGACGCTCCGACTAGGGAACTATCGGACAGGGGCAATTACAACAGTGCTAAACAATATGCTCCGCAGTTAATCGGAAATAAAATCAAATTTAAGGATGGCTATCCAGCCCGTGATGTGTTACATATCATTTTCGAGTTATGGATGGATGCGTTGCAGATACTAGAAACGACTAACAAACAACTAACTATATCGCAACTTATTTATAGTTGCCAACGTTAACTCACCATAACTGGAAAGGAATAATCCAATGCCTAGATTCAATGAACGTACACACAGCGCAACGAAAGTTAACCGCATAAATGAACTGTTTGAAACCATCAAGGATTCGCGTGATCCATTGATGCAAGAGGTTGCTGATGAAATCCACTTGCGCCGCACGTTTGGCCGTGCAATGGATTCGCAGGAAAGTGAACAGCAAAGTTTTGATCCTTCCGACAGTGACAAGAATGTTAGCAATGCACAGAGTCACTACGACAGCGAAAAGCAGCGTCTACGCAACCTTGGAACCAACGGGGATAGTTTCAACAAGAATCGTGCTGAGGTTATGCGTGAATCACGCCATGACGATTCACTTACAAAAGTGAATGCTGAACGTTCTAAAGACCTCAGCAGCTTCTCTAAACATCCCGATCAACCTAGTCTTCGCAGCGATGTTGTTTTTGATTCGTTTCGGGAAGGCTCACGGCAACACAGGCGGGCTTAGAGGGCTTTGGGTGTACCTGAGAGTCACGAAAAGCTCTCGGATAGCACCACGGTCAAGCTAGGTGCCAAGAATCACGATTGTAGATGTGGGAAGGAATGAGTCATGCAACCTAGGACAGGCAAGGGCCGCAATAAAACGAGAAACCGCGAATTGGCCCTTGAAGCGTTGCTAACGTGCGGGTCACTGGTAGAGGCTGCTGCACGTTCAAACATCGCGCCTAGAACACTTCACAAATGGCTCAAGCAAGCTGATTTTGTTGCGGAGTATCAAGAGGCAAAGCGTCGCATTCTTGACGGAACGATAACCAAGTTGCGTAACGCTTCTACCGGCGCTGTTGATGTTCTGGTTTTGATTGCCCACGATGCAGCTAGTCCGCAATCTAGCCGCGTTGCAAGTGCAAAGGCAATCATTCAACTGGCAATAAACGCGGGCGCAATTGAAGACTTAGAAAGCAGATTGCAGGAGTTGGAATCTCGCACCATTGAAGGCGATTCGAGCGATTGGGGGCACGGTGAACAAACGGGGAATGCTTCAGCGAATTAACAAAATACGTGCCCGTGTGGGCAATGCAAATGTTCTGTTCCGTCTCAAAGACGGCTCTATATTCTCCATTCCCAAACGTCGCGTAATGGATGTGTATCTGTCATGCTTTCGCGGCGAAGTAACTACACGCGAGACTGAAGCCGTATTGAATGCTGTTGCGGCTAGCCCTGGTGAAGGCCGCATCTATGAGTTGTGCCAGATGATGCAAGAACCAAACAACTAACAAAAAAAACTAGGAGAGACGAAATGCTGAAATGGTTTAGAAATCTGTTTACAAAACGTCACATAGTAAAGCTGGATTTGACGGCTATCGTCAATAACCACAACATCGACTTTGCGATGCAAAGGGCAGAAGTGCTCGATGCAGTGCACAGCCTTCAACTAGATGTTATAGCTGGAAATCGACGCTGTAATATGCAAAAAATTATATTTGGTAAACAAAGTTATTCAAGCAACTAAAAAAGAAACCAACTAGGAGAGAACAATCATGTCTATTAAAGTGAGCGAAATAATTGAGCAGCTTCCGGGCTTCGTAGTACCCATTGATATTCGAGAAATTGTGCATTGCAGCGATCCAGAGTTTGCAGAGCGTAGACAGTATTGGATTGATACCGTTTATGGCCTTCAGGAGAAAGCCAAAGCTGAAGTTGAAAAGATTACAGCCAACAATATCGAAACTTTGGACGCCAAGCGGGAAGCTCTCGTAATCAAATTGAAGGCAGCTAGAGCAGCGTTCGATGAAATGAATTCGCAATCATCGTTCTTTCAATCGTCTGAGCGTCAATTGTCCAGAGAAGTTAATGATGCGTCCTTCGCGGTGAGACTGAAACGCGGTTCGCCACTCACTCCTGCATATGCAACAAAAGCTGATGTTGCACAGTGGCAAAGCGAGCTAGATGCATTGGTGGAAGCTGAAAACGCTGCCATCAAAAGGTACTATTCGCATACAAATTTGCAATCCATGTGGGCAAGTGACTGCCAACGGCTGAAAGCTGTCCATGACAATTTGGCTGTTGAAGAGGCTGAATTGCGGCATCGGTTGGAACGCTTGCGCGGGCTGGTTACAGGGCCGCAAAAAACGTCAATTGGCTTGAGTGCCTAACAACAGTTTGCTGGCGTCTGCCACTCTCCGCAGATGCCGCAACGGGCCGGTCAAACAAGGGCTGGCCCACAATCGGGGCAACGTTCCATCAGACAGGCGTTGCTCCGGTGAATTTGAAATTGTGGGCACCTGTACGAGCAGGCGCGTATTCCTTTCCGCGATGCCCACATGAGCGCCCGTACTCGCATACGGGTTGCAAGAGCAGCCAACCGTTTCAGCAAATCCGGTTGGCTGCTTTTTTGTTGGCCTGGACAATTTGCTGACACGGAAAATGGCCTATTGAGGACATGACGCGGACACAGCTTAAAAAGCAACATGGGAAGGGAATGAATATAGCCAGTGTTTATGCTGTTGAAGCGTGCTAAAGGTAGGCGTGCGGACTGCTGATTAAATATCAGTATTGCGTGGCGGGAAAGTTGCGCGAAAACTTCAATATGTGAGTGTAATAGGCTCAAGCCTAAGAGTTTATTGCGTTAAGCAGTTGACACACTGCATTTAACAATTGCAAACTGAGACTGCAAATGGAAATCGCCACCCCTAGTTATAGGGGGCGGACGGCGACAGGTACATTAGTTGGGGCAACAATGCAGGCTCGATTATGCCTCTTCAATTGTTCTTTCGTCAAGAAGATTTTCAGGAGTGTCTTGCTTCAACGGGAGCGGGACTTCGCCGTTCCGGCAAAGGTGCCTTCAACACCAATGCCGGATCGGCCTCATTCACCATTAGCCGGTGGGCGGAGTTGCCCACGTTGAGGAAACACCAATGGCAAAAACCATACCTGAGAAAGTCGTTTATCGTGATTCCGTTGATGGACAATTCGTGCGTCAACGGTATGCGGAACAACATCCACGTACAACAGAACGCGAACACGTTCCGATTAGTAATCCTAAGAAATAACAATAACTGATTTGCAACAGTCCGGTCTAGGTTTCGTGAACCTGCGAATCTAGACCGGCATCTTTCTTTCAGATGCATACTGTGCGACCGCGATTCAATTCATCAGCACTATTTACGACACTCCCCGTTTATTCCACTTCGCTTCAGCACGATTGAATATCCGTTGCACGCCGCGCCGTGGTGTGCCTACTGGCAGTCGAACGCTACTCGCAACGGCTGCATTGAAGCTCTTGATTGCTTTCCGTGGATGTTCCTGGTTCCACTTCGCCAGTGCTTTACGGAATGATTCTTCAAGCTCATCTTTCAATACAAAATCCTTATCCAATTCAACAGCAATAGCAGCATACTCCGCATCAGCAAGACGGCCATTCGCGCCACGCCTGGGCCGCGCTTCAGCCATCAGCCTACCGGCAAGCTCATCAAATGGCGACAGCGGTTTGCCAGCGCGTTTGACTGGTTTATCGGAATACAACTTAGGCCATCGTCCTTCGTCAATGGCGCGAATAGCACGATGGAGTTTGGATTGTTGCCGTGCAATTATCTCGAATGTATTTGGTGGAAAAAGACTCAACGCCATAGCTCTACGCACCTTTCTTCGCGGCTTCTGCCGTCTCGTAAATTTCACCAAACTGATTCGTTGCGGCCCGCAGTGCTTCATCCTGGATATGGGAGTACCGCATCGTGGTTGCCGCTTGCGTGTGCCCTAGCAGCTTGCCCACAATTTGAAGCCCTACGCCTTTGCTGACGAGATGGCTGGCGTAGCTGTGCCGCAAATCGTGAATGCGAACCGTAGGCTGATAGCGCACCTTCATGCGCCGCTTGCCCTTGACGGGCATTTCCTTTACCAGCCCCGCCGCCTTGCAAGCCTGTACCCACGGATTGCGGAGCGTGGTACGTGCTTCCCGTTTCTTCCCATCTTTCGGCTCTTTGCCGGGGAACAGCGGCCCGGTCGCGTTCTTTGGCTTCATTCGTTTGAGCAGGTCAAGAGCCGGTTTGCTCAAGGGAATGTGCTCTTCGGTTTTCTGTTTGGTATGGGCAGAGGGCTTCGTCCAAACGCCGCTCTGTAAATCAAAGTGTTCCCATTCAGCTTTGAGGACTTCACCAGCGCGAGAGCCGGTGAGCATCAGTAACCGCAACGCATCAGCGGCATTTTGATCCTCGTATGCGTCCAACGCTTCTCTGAAACGCTGCAACTCTTCAACGGTCAAATATCGTTTGCGCTTGTCTTCTTGGAAGCGGGGCATCTTGTGGGCAAAATTCTTCGTCATCCAATCCCAGTCAATTGCTTTGTTGAACATTTTGGAAAGCAACGACAGGACACGGTTCGCTTGGTACGGAGTCTCTTTCAATGATGCGTGCAACAGTTCAACGTCGCGCTTGCCAATTGCCTTCAATCGCAATTTGCCCATGCGGGGAACGATAAGCCGGTTTATCATCTGACGATCATTTCTGAGGCTGCTATCCCGCTTTTTGACTTCACCGTATTCCTTCAAATACCTGTCAGCTAAATCCTTCATCGTGGGATCGGAGCGGCTTTGATTGCGCTCTTCCATCGGATCGTGCCCCTCACGGATCATTCCGCGAAGTTCAATCGCCCTGGCACGCGCAGCGGTCGCCGTCAGTTCGCCATAGCGCCCGATGGTGTAGCGACGCTCACGGCCATGAATCCGGTAATTGAGAATGAAGCTCCTGATTCCAGCGGCGGTGATGCGGACGCCAAAGCCCGCAATTTCCCCGTCGTATTCGATGGTGTTTCCATCGGTAGGCTTCTTCAAACTGGTGATGGTTCGCTCGACAATTCGCCTTTTCATGGGCTACCTGTGTCCTTACTGTGTCCGCAAATTTAGGGTTTCTGTGTCTCTAAGTGTCTCCCATTGTCAGCGTAGCAGTCTTGTATGTCAATAGTAATAAATGGCTTATTGCATAACCTGTTTGTTTCGTGTCCGCAGATTAAGTTGGCTATGGTGATTCGTAATCAGTAGGTCACCGGTTCAACTCCGGTCGTCGGCTCCAAGACAATTGAATCCTGTCTTCCAACCATGTGAATGCGCCGATGCAGTATTTTCATTGGAAGAAAAAATACTCGGCTGAGTCGATGGCAATTCTATGACTCATTGCAAAGCAGGATTTTTGGTGAAAAATGCGCGTTTTCAATCGCAGCGCAGTTTCTCTAGGTTGCAGGTTTCGTACTTGTTTTCCTAGAAAATTTACGAAATTTTCTTGCAGCCGCCGCGTAGACACTGCATAATCATGGCTAGAGACGGTACCAGCGAGCACTGATTTGTGACCCGATATAGCCGTCAGGATGTTCTTCGAATTCTCCAGGTGTCCGCCCGCCAACTTCAAGGCTGGGAGCGGGCAGGACTTATTGACTCCGTCGAATCCTACACATTTCAGCAGCTTTCTCAACTCCGCAAGCTGCGCCTGCTATCGTCGCAGCGCATCCGCAGTTCGCGCATCTATGCTTCCGTTGCTGCCATGCAGCGCGTCTCTGGCATGGCGAATCCGCTGCTGGAAGCCGGGATGGTATATTCCGGATCGCGCGTCACCTTCCGCCATCAGGGAGCTATCGTCGATCCTCTATCGCGGCAGCTGATCTTCGACTTCGACGCCCGCAACATGCAAAACGCATGCACCGTGGTCGGCGGCGTCGCAACCCAGCGATATCGCGAATCGCAGGCGGTCGAGCTGTTCTATGAAGCGGTTCGCATGGAGGACGAGCAGGGCGCCGCGCGACAGGTAATCGAGCTGTATCAGCGTGCCATTGAACTCCATCCCGCGCATGCCGCCGCGCTCATCAACCTCGGCACGATTTACTACAATCAGCGGCAATATCTGCAGGCCGAAGCCGTTTACCGCCGCGCCACCGAAGCCGATCCAAACTACGCGCTAGCCTTTTTCGATTTAGGAAATTCGCTCGATGAACTGCAACGGCTAACGGAAGCCATCGATGCCTATCGGGCAGCGATCCGCCTGGTCCCGAAGTATGCCGACGCGCACTACAATCTCGCCCTCGCTTACGAGCGCATCGGCGAGCACCGCCGGGCGCTGCCGCACTGGATGACCTACGCTCGACTCGACCCCATGGGGCCTTGGTCCAGCCATGCTCGCGGCCAGGCAAAACGGCTGATTAAGGCCGACCACCTGCAGATTGTCGCTCGGCGGTAGCATTCCAACCCTCGCCGCGTTCTTTGGGGTTGGATGAATTGCAAATATCTCCTTGCTAAAATTAAGCTGTCATGCCAGCCACCACAGAGCTTTCTCCGGAAATTCTCGCCAAATATGAGCCTGTCATCGGCCTTGAAGTTCACGTTCAGCTGCTGACGGAAACCAAAGCTTTCTGCGGCTGCTACAACCGTTTCGGCGCTGTTCCGAATACGCAGGTCTGCCCTATATGCCTCGGCCTTCCCGGTGCGCTGCCGGTTCTAAACCGCCGGGCGGCAGAGTTTGCTGCACTGGCGGCCATGGCGCTCAACTGCGAAGTGCGCGAGACTTCTATCTTCGCGCGCAAAAATTATTTCTATCCCGACCTGCCCAAGGGTTACCAGATTTCCCAGTTCGACATGCCGCTGGGTGAGCATGGATGGATCGACGTGCCCACTCCGCACGGAACCAAACGCATTGGCATCACGCGCCTGCACATGGAAGAGGACGCGGGCAAGAGCATGCACGACGGCTTTCATGATTCGCGCGAACGCACCTACATCGATCTGAACCGCTGCGGTACTCCGCTGATTGAAATTGTCAGTGAGCCCGACATTCGTTCCGCGGACGAAGCCTACGAGTATCTGACCCGCATCAAGGAAATCCTGCTGTACAGCGGCGTTAGCGATTGCAACATGGAAGAAGGTTCGCTGCGTTGCGACGCCAACGTCAGCGTGCGGCTGAAGGGCGCGGAAAAATTCGGCACCAAGGCTGAAGTGAAAAATGTGAACAGCTTCCGCTTTGTTCGCGCCGCGCTAGAGCACGAGATTGAGCGCCAGGCGGAAATTGTCGAGTCCGGCGGCCGCGTGGTGCAGGAGTCGCGCCTCTACAACGCGAATGATGGCCGGACCCACTCCATGCGATCGAAGGAGCAGGCGCACGATTATCGGTATTTCCCGGAACCGGATTTGCCGCCGCTGATCGTTTCCTCTGCATGGCAAAATGAAATTCGCGCCACCATGCCGGAGTTGCCGGAAGCCCGCCGCAAGCGGATGGTGGCCGAGTACGAAATCACCGAGCAGGATGCGCAGGTGCTCACCGGCACGCGCGTCTTCGCCGACCAATTCGAGTTCGCGGCAAAAGCGGCAAAGAGTCCGAAGCGCGTGGCCAATCTGGTGCAGGGTGAGCTGATGGGCCGCCTGAAAGCGGGCGGTTTGGAACTGAGCCAGTCGCCGATTTCCATGCAGGGGATTGCGCGAGCAGCCGACCTGGCCGAAAGCGGAGAGCTGTCGAGCAAAATGCTGAAGCAGCTTTTCGACCGCTGCTTTGAGACTGGTGAGGATTTCGGCGTTGTCTATGAACGGGAAAAGCCGCAGCAGATCAGCGACTCCTCCGCCATCGAAAAAATGATTGACGAGGTGATCGTCGCCAATCCGAAACAGGTCGAGCAATATCGCGGCGGCAAGAAAACCGTGGCGGCATTCTTCGTCGGTCAGGTGATGAAGTTATCGAAAGGGCAGGCGAACCCCGCGCTGTTGAATCAGCTTGTCACGAGCAAACTCGATGGCTGAACGTCAAGCTGCACAGGTCGTCGAAGTAATGCCGGAGAATACGGCGCGCACTTACGCGGCGTTTTGCGTTCTGCGTGAAGGCCGTCCAATCATGTCTTCTATGGAAGGTTTCACGCAATGGGTGAATACCCGGCA
This sequence comes from Acidobacteriaceae bacterium, assembly GCA_965276585.1. Classification (GTDB taxonomy): domain Bacteria; phylum Acidobacteriota; class Terriglobia; order Terriglobales; family Acidobacteriaceae; genus JAKAAZ01. The sequence continues at coordinate 964,900 of CBDIAZ010000001.1, forward strand.
GCGTCCGGAAGGGTATCGCATTGTCGCAGCATTCCTGCCGCAGACGCCCGATGCAGTCGCCGCGGCGGGGTTCCGCATATCGCATCAGCTGTCGAAGGCTCGCTTTCTATACGTGGATGATTTGGTGACGCTGCCCGCTTATCGCGGTCAGGGTCATGCGGACCTGCTGTTCGCGTGGCTGCTGGAAGAGGCTCGACGTCAAGGATGCGAGCAGCTGCATCTCGATTCCGGCCATCAACGCTATGATGCGCACCGTTTTTACCTGAAGCACGGCATGCGGATAAACGCACACCATTTCAGCATGCAGCTCTAACGTATCGCTTCAGAAAAAAGAAAATCCTGCGGCCAGCCCGGAGTAAATCCATGCTCCCGTAGCAGTGTGGTCAATTGCGCCCAATGGCGGAAGGAATGCAGCAGGATATGCACGAACAGCTTGCGGCGCGACGCCTGCAGCGTGCCCGCGGAAACAGTCTGTAGAGCGATGATTTCCGCGAGGCTGACATCGTCGGCTTTCGCCAGGAAGCGGTGCAGATTCTCCATCGCCTGAAGATGCACGGCGAATAAATCGTCGAGCGAGCCGACAGGAATCGCGTCGTATGCGGTCACCTCTTCGCCGCGCAGACGCTGAGAATGTCGCAGCTCAACTGCAAAAATATGTTTCAGCAGCCCGCGCACGGTGCCGCTGTTGTAGATATCGCAAGGCACTGCCAGTGCTGCGTCGTGCGCCGCAAACCATGTCCGCCACTTGTTCACGTTGGCTTCGTTGTCGGCGAGCAATTCTTCAAACGTGATGGCAGCAGCGTTCATGGCTTCTCCTTCTGCAGCGCGCGATAGGCGATGTCTCGCCGATAGTAGATGCCTTCAAAGTAAATTTTATCGAGTGCCGTATATGCGCGATCGCAGGCCTGCTGCAATGTGTCGGCGATTGCTGTCACCGCCAGCACGCGCCCGCCGGCGGTCACCAGCTTGCCATCTGCCACCGAGGTTCCGGAGTGAAAAATCGTGACGCCCGGCTGGCGCGAGGCTTCTTCCAGGCCAGTGATCGGATGACCGGCCTTGTAACTGCCGGGGTAGCCCGCGGAGGCCGCAATCACCGTGACCGAGGGTTGCGGACGCCACTCTAAATCCACGGCATTTACGTGGCCGTCGATCGCAGCTTCCATTGCGTCGACAAGAGCGCCGTCCACCAACCGCGGCAGAATCGCCTGCGTCTCCGGGTCGCCAAAGCGCGTGTTGAATTCGAGCACCATCGGCCCCCGCGCCGTCATCATCAACCCGCAATAGAGCACCCCGGTAAAGGGTGCTTCTTCGGCGGCCATGCCATCGATGACGGGCTGTGCAATATGAGTCATCAACCAGTCGAGCATCTCCGGCTCCAGCAATTTGTCGGTCGAATAGACTCCCATGCCGCCGGTGTTCGGCCCCGTATCTCCCTCACCGATGCGCTTGTGATCCTGGGCGGCGGCGAGGGGTAAAACATGTGTGCCGTCTGCCAACACAAGTAAAGATATTTCTTCACCTTCAAGAAATTCTTCAAGTATTGCTTTCTGAGCTCCATCCCCGAGAAGCGTGCCGCTAAGTATCTCCGCTGCAGTCTTTTCTGCATCTTCTTTCGACTGGCAAATCACGACGCCTTTTCCCGCGGCCAGGCCATCGGCTTTGACCACAATGGGAGGATGAAAGTGCGCCATTGCTTCGGGAATCTCTTCCGCCGTTTCGCAGACCGCATAATGCGCCGTAGGCAGATTGTGGCGCTGCATAAATTCCTTGGCAAACGCTTTGCTGATTTCAAGCTGCGCCGCTCGCTGCGTCGGTCCAAAGACTCGCATTCCACGGCGTGTCAGCTCGTCCACCAGGCCGAAGCTCAGCGGGACTTCCGGTCCGATGACGGTTAAATCCGGCTGCTCGTCGACGGCTACGCGTACCAGGTCATCCAAATCTTTTTGATTGACGGGAACGCACCGGGCCAGCGCAGCAATCCCGCCGTTGCCCGGGGCGCAAACAATCTCCTGAACTTTGGATGACTGGCGAATGGCCCAGACCAGTGCATGTTCGCGGCCGCCTCCGCCGATGACGAGAACTTTCATGTGCGAGATTGCTCCTTGGTATAAAAAGAGATTATCAGCCGGGAGAATCGGTTGCGGTGGAAGACGATTCGCTGGAAAAGCTGCGATGAACGACCGATACAATTTGCGGCGCTTTGTGGATGCGCAAAATCCTGTCTTCGAGCAGGTATGCGCGGAGCTGCGCAGGGGAAGAAAAACCGGGCATTGGATGTGGTTCATCTTTCCGCAATTGCAGGGCCTGGGATCGAGCGAAACCGCACAATACTTCGCTATTTCCTCCCGCAAGGAAGCGAAAGCATATCTCGCGCATATGATTTTAGGGCCGAGATTGCAGGAATGTAGCCGGCTGGTCACGGGTATTCGGGGAAAATCGATCAATGATGTTTTCGGCTATCCCGATAACCTCAAACTAAAATCCTCAATGACGCTATTTGCCCAAGCCGCGCCGGAGAACGAAATTTTCCTGGAAGTTTTGAAAATGTATTTCGGCGGCGAATTCGATCGGCAAACGCTGGATCGATTGGAACTGCCTGCTCGTTACCTTGACTCGTCTGCCTGAATAAGTAAGGAGCTCTATGTTTGCATCTGTCACTCGTCTGCGTATCCAATCGGCCCGAAATTTTCCCGCATTCTTGTGGGGAAATTTTCTGGTGAAGCGTCAAGTGGAAGGCATGGCCGGTTTTTTCGGTGGCAGGCTGTTGATTGATGTGAATCGTACCTTCTGGACTTTGACTGTATGGGAAACCGAGCAGGTCATGAAGGCCTTTCGTGGCTCTGGTGCGCACGTTCGGGTGATGCCGAAACTGCAGCGCTGGTGTGACGAAGCCGCCTATGCGCACTGGATCACCAGTGACCCAGGCGTGCCCACGTGGCAGGAAGCATATACGCAGTTGGTCGGGGAAGGTCGCTTGTCTCGTGTGACAAACCCTTCGTCCAACCACATTGCACGACAGTTTGCACCACCGAGACTGCGCCCGCTGATCGGTGTAGATCTGAAATCGAAAGCGCGGGGATTGAATTGAAAATCTAATCCAGCAAGTGCAGTTCTTTCCCCGGCTTGAACCGCACAGCCCGCCCCGGCACAATCGGAACTTCTGCCCCAGTGCGTGGGTTTCGCCCGATCCCTGTCTTTCGTGGTCGCACGCTAAAGACCCCAAAGCCGCGCAGCTCAATCCGCTCGCCGGAGGCCAGCGCATTTTTCATGCTCTCGAATACCGTGTCGACGGCAGCCTCTGCTTTCACGCGCGGCAGCCCGGTGCGATCGGCAACTTTGTGAACTACGTCCTGTTTAATCACGCGAATCTCTCCGACCAATCGTTGTGAAAAGGGTTAGGGGGCACATACCCCCATGCTAGGGCGCTCTTTTCAACATTGTCAACGCAACCGCACTCTCGTACACTCGGCCTAAAGCACACAATTGCAAGAGTTGGATGCGCCTCGCCGCAGGCGTGCCGCCCAGCTCTATGGGGAGAAGGATGTCGATTAAAAGTGACCGCTGGATTCGCGAAAAGGCGCTCCAGCACAAGATGATTGAACCGTTCAGTGAGAAGCAGGTGCGCGAAGGCGTGATTTCCTATGGTCTTTCGTCTTACGGCTACGACCTGCGCGTGTCCGACGAATTCAAGATATTTACCAACGTAAATAGCACCGTCATCGATCCGAAAAATTTTGATGAGCGCTCCTTTGTCACCACCCACGCCGACTCTGTTGTGATTCCGCCGAACTCCTTCGCCCTGGCGCGTTCGGTGGAGTATTTCCGCATTCCTCGCAATGTGCTAACTATCTGTGTGGGCAAATCGACCTACGCGCGCTGCGGCATCATCGTCAACGTGACCCCGTTCGAGCCGCAGTGGGAAGGTTTCGTGACCCTCGAAATTTCCAACACCACACCCCTGCCCGCGCGCATCTATGCTAACGAGGGGCTGTGCCAGATTCTCTTCTTCGAATCCGACGAGGTCTGCGAAATCAGCTATGCAGACCGCAAGGGAAAATACCAGAACCAGCAGGGAATTGTATTGCCGAAGCTGTAACGGTAGCCCGTTGGGCTTGGCCGCGTGACGAAAATGAAAAAGCTGAATGTGCCGAAAGTTGATGTGGGTTGCGACGCCAGTATCCATGTCAGGGCCAAAGCCAGTGCCCGGCCCGACGCCCCTTTGCTGCGGGTGTTGACAGCGGCCCCGCGGCCGCGCAGGAGTGAAAAAAAGGACGCGGAAATCGTGTCCCACTTTCCATCTGTCCCTATTCACGCCTATGTGCTTCGCTTCGATCCCATGCGGGCAATCGGTCTGCAGGCTCTATTCGAAGAGAAGGCTGGAATTAAAATCGTACTTGAAAACGGCCTCGATGAAGTAGGCAGCGGATGGCTCGATCCCGGCATTGGCGTAGTTGTGGTCGGCACTCACATGGGCGCAGCGACTCACAAGCTGATCGCCTCGATTCGATCCGCCCGTCCTGAGCTTCCTATCATGGTCATGTCTCCCGCGGCTGGGGATGAAGCGATTCTGAGCGTGCTCGCCCTGGGAGCCAAAGGTTTTCTGCACGAGGCGACCACTGCCGCGCAATTTGAAGAAGCGGTGCGCGCCGTCATCGACGGTTCCATCTGGGCACCACGCCGCCTGCTGGCGGAGCTAATCCATCGCCTGCTGACCGCACGCGATCCGCACGTCTCCGTTGCGGCCGCCACCTTTACCGGCCGCGAACAGGAGGTGCTGAATTTGCTCCTCGACGGGAAGTCGAACCGCGAAATCGCCCAGAGCCTCAAGATCGAAGAGCGGACCGTCAAGTCCTACGTCACCAGACTGCTGAGAAAAATGAGCGTCAAAAACCGCACTGCTTTGTCGATGCTTGCCATGTCGTCGAGAAGTCGCTGACGCGAACATCCTCTCACAGACTGCAAACTCCACGAAAAAGTCTCGTCACTACGCCAGCCAGTTCGTTACCTTAGGCTCTGCCCCTCCGTACTCTTTTCCAATCTCCTCATCCGAGTTGTAATAAATCTATCGATCATGGATTTGGGAGATCAGGGTTGCAAGCGGCGAAAATTGCCGATTGCAACCCACTTTTTTGCCTCCCGCCAGTTCAACCAATTCCGCTTGTGCGGCATCTTACTTAAGCGTTACGATTTGGCGTCCACCGGACGTGGGCGATTTTGCGTTTTTTTGCGTTTTCATATCAGGAAGGTGACGAAAGGTTTGGCATATTATATGAAGAAATTTATTTTGATGGCGTGTGCCTGTGCAGTTGCATTGGTGAGTTCTCAAAGCTTTGCGGCCGATAGCCCTTCGGCCATGAACGATCGTCTGGACGCCGCGTCCAGGGTAGTTCAGGAAATCCAGTCGATCCCTGCCAAGGCAATTCCAGATTGGTTGGTAGCGAAAGCGACCTGCGTGGCGGTTGTGCCGAGTTACAAGAAGGCTGCGTTTGTTGTCGGCGGCAGCTACGGTCAGGGTGTAGTTACCTGCCGTACCGGCCACGGCTGGAGCGCTCCGGCATTCATTCAGCTCACCGGCGGCAGCTTCGGTTTTCAGATCGGCGGCCAATCCACCGACTTGGTCCTGGTTGCCACCAATCAGGGCGGTATGCAGAGTCTGCTCAAGAGCAAATTCAAGATCGGCGGCGACGCGGCTGCTTCTGCCGGTCCGGTTGGACGCAACGCGGCGGCGGATACCAATTTGTACCTCAAGTCCGAATTGCTGACTTACTCGCGTAGTCAGGGACTCTTTGCTGGCATTGACCTGAACGGAACCGTGGTTCATCAGAACACAGATGACACCCGTGCCTACTACGGTCACGATGTGCCGTTCGATCAGATCCTCGACGGCAACGAACCGGTTCGTCATGGCTCCCGGCATTTTGTGGAGACGGTGGCCCGATACTTTCACCGGGTAAAGTAATTGCCCAATCGAAATATACGGTATTACCCCGAAAGGCAGCCTAGGTATTGGCTGCCCTTCGTTGGTTTAAGGCCGGTATTTGCAAAAATTCAAAACCGACAGAAGCGTATGCATATAATCTGTCACGTAGGTAAAAGCGTTCGGTGACCGCACGGGAAATTTGCGTGGGTTACGGCGTTCATCTTGTAAGACGAACGAAAGGTTCGAAATACTCATATGAAGAAATTAATCGTAGCTGCTTGTGCTCTAACTCTCTCTCTTAGCGTTTCGCAAGGCTATGCTGCGACCGGCCGCGCGAAACTTGTGGATCGGCTCAGTGCCGCATCCCGCGTCATCGACGAAATCGAATCGATCCCAGCCAAGTCCATCCCGCTCAGCATCATGTCGAACGCTACCTGCGTTGCGGTTGTACCTGCATACAAAAAAGCTGCCTTCGTGGTCGGCGGCAGCTATGGTCAGGGCGTTGTCACCTGCAAGACGAAAAGCGGCAGATGGAGCGCTCCGGCCTTCATCCAAATGGCTGGAGGTAGCTTCGGCTTCCAGATCGGCGGCCAGGCGACGGACCTGGTGCTGATCGCCGTCAACAACCGCGGTATGCAGGATCTGTTGCGCAGCAAGTTCAAGATTGGCGGCGATGCAGCCGCCTCCGCAGGCCCGGTTGGTCGCAATGCAGCAGCGGCCACCAACCTGACCCTCAAGTCTGAGTTGCTCACTTACTCGCGCAGCCAGGGCCTGTTCGCCGGAATCGATTTGAATGGTACGGTGGTCAACCAGAACACGGAAGATACCCGCACCTTCTACGGCCACGACTTGCCCTTCCAGCAAATTCTCGACGGTCATGTCGCGACTCCTGCCGCAGGTCGTCAATTTGTTCGCACCGTGGCAAAGTATTTCCGCAGCGCACAGTAAGCAGTAAGCATTGCGAATCATACGCGAAAGGCGGGCCTTCGGGCTCGCCTTTTTTATTGTCTCTGAGAGTCTAGCGGCGCTCCAGTTCTCGCATCAATTTGCGTCCGCGTGCGTGCATGGCCGCCGTCCCAGCGCGTGTGTGGATGTGGAGGAGTTCCATGATCTCTCGACGTAATTCCGAATCATGATCCGCGAGGTCGAAGAGACCCTGCATAGCGAAGGTCTTAACGATCGAACTGCGATCTTCCAGGTACGACCGCAGCGTCTCGACGGCGCGAAGACGTTCGTCAGGGATAAGTTGCAAACGAGGGATAATGGCCGCCAGATGCCATCGAACTTCCTTCTGGGCGGCTTCAGCGAGAAGCCCAAGTAACTCCGCCTTGTAAGGTGCAAGGAGCCGCGGCTGCGACCGGGAAGCCTTTTCGGCGGCGTCTGCAGCACGCATCGCGATCAGTGGGTCTGCATCCCAGAGACACTCAATGAGTTCTCCGAATTGTTTCGGTTTTTGAAGAACGAGTGCGGCGACGGCATTCGATTTTCCGATGGATCGCCGGTCACCGCCTGCGAGCAGGAAACGAATTGTTTTCCCTGGAGACACGGACCATCTCCTCATTTGCACCGTGGCAGTCGTTCTACCGCATTGCCTGTTCCACTTCCTGCAACCATCCAGCAGGCTTCAGAATCTCCCTGGGACGCGAGCCATCCGCAGGTCCGACAATGCCATCCCGCTCCATCATGTCGATCAGGTGCGCCGCGCGGCCATAGCCAATCCGCATCCGTCGCTGCAGCAGGGAAGTGGAGGCCTTGCCGAATTCCAGCACCAGACGAATTGCATCTTCAAACAATTCATCGTCGGCTTCGTCACTCTCGCTGCTATCCATGCCATCTTTCGCTTTGTCGTCATGCGGCGCCTGCAGGAAACCTTCAACATATTCGGCTGCGCCCTGCGCCTTCCAGAACTCGACAACCGCGGAAATTTCTTTTTCCGTAACGAACGGAGCATGCACCCGCTGCACCCGCGCCGTGCCTGGAGGAAGAAACAGCATATCGCCGCGCCCCAGCAGGGATTCTGCGCCGTTCGAATCGAGAATCGTTCGTGAATCGACCTTGGTCGCCAGGCGGAAAGAAATACGCGTGGGCACGTTGGCTTTGATCAGCCCGGTAATCACATCGACCGAAGGCCGCTGCGTGGCCAACACCAGATGGATGCCGACGGCGCGGGCCATCTGCGCTAGCCGCGTGATCGATTCCTCCACGTTGGCGCGGTCGAGCATCATCAAATCGGCCAGCTCATCGATGATGATGACGATCTGCGGCAGCGGCTTTTCATCTTCAAAGCCGCCGGTTTCGTCGAACAGGTTCGGCGTCGTCTCAAACAGCTTGTTGTATTGCTCCAGGTTCCGCACGCTGCGCGAGGCGAGCAACTTCAGCCGCCGCTCCATCTCGCGCACGGCATTGCGCAGCGCGTTCGCGGCCAGCTTCGGTTCGGTAATGATCGGTGTAAACAGATGCGGTACGCCTTCATACATGCCCAGTTCCACGCGTTTCGGATCGACCAGGATCAGCCGCACCTGCTCCGGCGTCGACTTGAACAGGACCGACATGATCATCGCGTTGATCGCGACCGATTTACCGCTGCCGGTCGAACCGGCAATCAGCACGTGCGGCATGGTAGCGAGATCGGCATGGACAATGCGGCCGTTGATGTCCTTGCCCATCGCCAGCGTGAGTTTCGACTTGCTGTGAATAAAGCTCTCGTCCTCAATCATGTCGCGCAGCCAGATGGTCTCGCGCTCGGCATTCGGAACCTGCAGGCCGACCGTGCTCTTTCCCGCCATGCGTTCGATCAGAATGCTCTCGGCGCGCATCGCCAGACACAAATCGTCCTGCAGCCCGACTACACGGCTGTACTTCACGCCGGCATCGGGTCGAAATTCAAAGGTCGTTACCACCGGACCAGGATTGATCTGCACCACCTGCCCATGCACATCGAACTCCGCATATTTTTCCACCAGCACGCGCGCTTCCTCGCGCAGCACCTCTTCGCGGATGATCTGCTTTTCCTCGCTGCGATGGAGCAGCGTGCTCGGCGGCAGGCGAAAGCCTTCGACAGCCTTCGCCGTCAGCGTGACCGGCTTTGCCGCGGCGTCGGCTCGCGTGCCGATCTGCACATGCAATTCCGCCGGCGCCGTTGCACGCGCCGGCGATGCGAAGGCTACCGGCTGAACCCGCGCTGCGGGTGTTTCTGCCTCTGCAAGATCAAAATCATCCTCAACGCTAGCTGGAGGTGCGAAGCGATTTCCAGCCGCCTGTCGCCCGGACTCATTCAAAAATTCCTGCGCAGGCGGAGCAGGAACAGGCTCTTCCCAGAAATCCGGACGTTTGCGAACGCGAGTTGGAATGGCATCCGTGCGCGTGTCCTCAAAGATGTGTGGGTTGTTGATCGGCGCATTGGCGAGCGCTGCCTCTTCTTTTGCCACCGCTTTGGCGGCGCGGCGGGACTCCTTCCGTTCCGCGCGCGCAACGCGCCAGTTGCGCCAGCGGTCGCGCCCGGCTGCGAAAAATGCAAGATGCACCGCGCACCACTGCCGCAGGCTGCCCACGCTGAACGTTGTCGTAAGATAGAGCGCCGCCGCCAGCACCGCAATCGAAAGCACCAGCGCACCGGGATAGTTCAGATAGCGCACCAGCAGGTCGGCAATCATGCGGCCGGTCACGCCTTCAATCGGTACGCTGTGCGCCCAGCGCAAGTGGCCCGGCAACAGCCCGATCAGTGCAGGAGCAAACATCAGGCACAACACTGCGCCAACCAGCTTCGACACCGGAGAGCCCGGAGCGTGCGAACGCAGCCAGGTCCATCCCAGCGCGCCGATCAGCAATGGCAGCAGCAACGCGGAGAAGCCCAGGCACTGCAGCAGCAAATCGCTGACACCCGCGCCGAACAGACCGATCCAGTTATGTGCAGGATGCCCGGACAGGGTACCGCCCGCCGTGTCCAGCGAGGGGTCGAGCGGTGTATAGGAAATTAAGGAAAGGAGCAGCAGGAGGCCGAACGCCAGCAGAAGCAGGCCGACCAGTTCATTCAGCCGGCGATTTTTCGTCGGCGAAAAGACTCGTTGAACGACATTCATAGGGGCGCTTTGTACACGTGTGCGGAAGCCGGCCGTTTCGCCGCCATCCGTACCCATGCCAGAGACACCAGAGCAATTCGATTATCCCAGATTCGACGGAGGAATACAGCAAAATCTTGGCGCACCCGCGATGGTATTCACATGCGAACCATCGCGGGTTCCACTATGGGAATTTCAATACAGCGTTCGTTCTTCCCGCAATGGCCGCTCGCGGTGTATGAAAAGAAGGACATCCGGTCGCGAAGGGAAATTCAGCATGATCGAAAGCATGTTCCATCTGCAGGCTCCGCTGCTCGAGAAGATTGTTCGGCCCATCATTGTCTATTTCTTCCTGATTTTTCTGCTGCGCATCTTCGGCAAACGGGAACTGGCGCAGCTGAACCCCTTCGATCTGGTCGTGCTGTTGTCGCTCTCGAACGTGGTGCAGAACGCATTGATCGGCAATGACAATTCCGTTACCGGCGGCATCGTCGGCGCCATGTCGCTGCTCACCATCAACTGGCTGGTGGTGCGCTTTCTCTACAGCTCGCCGAAGATCGATCGACTTGTCGGCGGCACCGAACGCGTGCTGGTATTGAACGGAGTGATCGATCGAGACGCATTGCGCAAAGAGCTGTTAACCGAAGAAGAGCTGCTCTCCGCAATCCACAAGCAGGGCTTCGATGGGATCGCGGATGTAAAGAAATGTGTGTTGGAGCCAAACGGCTCTTTTTATATCGAAGGCCGCAAACCCAGCGCGGACGAACAGCACCACATCGATCTCATTACCCGGCTGGAGCAGATTCAACGCGATCTCGACCAAATCCAGAAGCAGCTGCCGGCGGCATGAGAACATTCAAAGAGTTCAGGTAGTATGCGAAATTGAAATCTCAATTCTGTGGGGTCTAATTTTCCCGATGCCGGACCAGCCCGATACAAGTTTCCAATCTCTCTTGCATGAGCTTCGCGTGATTCCTCCATCGGAAGAATTCTCTGCGAAGGCCCACATTCGTACCCAGGAAGATTACGACGCGCTCTACAAGCGTTCCATAGAAAATCCGGAAGAATTCTGGGCCGCTGCGGCGAACGAGCTGCATTGGTTTGAGCCCTGGCAGAAGGTTCTCGAATGGAATCCGCCTTGGGCCAAGTGGTTCGTCGGCGGAAAAATGAATTTGTCCTACAATTGTCTCGATCTGCAGGTGGAGCGCGGTCGCGGCGAAAAGACCGCGATCCTGTGGGAAGGCGAGTCCGGCGAGGTGCGCAGATTTACCTTCAGCGAACTGCTCGATCAAGTCCAGCGTTTTGCGAATGTGCTGCGTGGCATGGGTGTCAAAAAGGGTGATTGCGTCGCCATCTATATGGGCATGGTGCCGGAACTGGCCATCGCACTGCTGGCCTGCGCGCGCATTGGCGCGGTACATTCTGTGATCTTCGGCGGCTTCGCGGCGAATGCATTGGTCGACCGCATCAACGATGCGCAGTCGGTTGCCGTCGTAACGCAAGATGCAGCCTGGCGCCGCGGCAATCAGGTTCCGCTGAAAGCGACGGTCGATGAAGCGCTGCCAAAATGTCCTTCGATCAAAAAAGTTGTCGTGTTGCGCAGAGCGGGCGCGGAAATCGCCATGCAGGCAGGCCGCGACCTGTGGTGGCATGACGAGATGGAGCGTGCCGCCCCGCATTGTGCCGCTGAGCCGCTCGATGCCGAGCATCCGCTCTATATTCTCTACACCTCCGGCACCACCGGCAAGCCGAAAGGCATCGTCCACACCACCGGCGGCTACGCAGTGCACACTTATCTGACGAGCAAACTCATCTTCGATCTGAAAGACGACGACATCTACTGGTGCACCGCAGATATCGGCTGGGTCACGGGCCATTCCTACGTGGTCTATGGAATTCTGCAGAACGGCGTCACGACGGTGATGTATGAGGGCGCGCCGAATTTTCCCGAAAACGATCGCTTCTGGAAAATCATCGACGATCATCGCGTGACCATCTTCTACACCGCGCCGACGGCGATTCGCGCCTTCATCAAGTGGGGCGAAGAATTTCCCAATCGGCACAAGCTCGACAGCCTGCGCCTGCTGGGCAGCGTGGGTGAGCCTATCAACCCGCAGACATGGATGTGGTACGCGACAGTGATCGGAAAGAATCGCTGTCCCATTGTCGATACGTGGTGGCAGACGGAAACCGGCGGCATTATGATCTCCACCGTTCCCGGGGCTGTGGCCGCGAAGCCTGGCTCGGCGGGCAAGCCGTTCTTCGGCATCGTACCCGATATTGTGCGCCAGGATGGCGAGGCGGTGTCGGAAGGCAATGGCGGGCTGCTGATCGTCCGCAAACCCTGGCCGGGCATGGCGCGCACCATCTACAACGATCCCGAACGGTACGTGAAGCAGTATTGGTCGACGATTCCCGACGCATACTTCACCGGAGATGGCGCGCGCCGCGATGCCGACGGATATTACTGGCTCATGGGCCGTGTCGATGATGTGATCAACGTCTCCGGCCATCGTCTCGGCACCATGGAGATCGAATCCGCGCTGGTAGCGCATCCCAAAGTCGCGGAAGCTGCTGTCGTCGGTCGTCCCGATGCACTGAAGGGGCAGGCGATTGCTGCGTTCGTCACGCTGGAGTCGCAACAAAAACCGTCGCCAGCTCTGAAAGAAGAACTGCGTGCCTGGGTAGCGACAGAAATCGGAGCGCTGGCGCGTCCGGACGATTTGCGGTTTACCGATAGCCTTCCCAAGACGCGTTCGGGAAAAATCATGCGGCGGCTGCTGCGCGAACTGGCGGAAACCGGTGAGGTGAAGGGTGATACGACTACGCTGGAGGACTTGAGCGTGATCGCGAAGCTAAGGCAGGAAGAAGAGTAACTGGTAGCGATCGGAGCAGTGCGGCTGCGACCGAGAGGGATCGATTCACTGGCAGGTTTCTCCTAAAAGAAAGTGTGCGGCGTTCGAAATCAATTTTTCACAAGCTGTTTGTCCGTGGGAATCTGTTCCGGCTCTTCCATTTTCTTTTCGTCCTGAAGTTTCAGCACCAGCAGCGTCATATCGTCGTACTGCGGCGCCTTGCCGGTAAAGCGGTCTGCTTCCTTGAACAGGCATTCGAGCACCTGCTGCGCGGAGCCGCTATGCAATCCTTGCGCCGCGGCAAGCATTCTTTCCTCGCCCCATTCCTCGTTGTCCTCAGTCATGGCTTCGCTGATGCCGTCGGTGTAGGAGAGCAGCAGATCGCCCGGAGCGAGAATCAATCGTTGCTCCTCATACGTCGCGAAGGAGAGCAGGCCGATGACCGGGCCTCCGGCCTCGAGGCGCTCCACGCGGAATTCTTCACCAACTCTGCGCACCAGAAAGGGCGCGTTGTGGCCCGCGTTGACATAGACCAGCTCGCGCGTTGCCGTGTTCAAGGTCGCGAAGAAGAAAGTCGCATAGCGATTGCTGGCGGAGGCCTCATAGACGAGCCGGTTTACTTTTTCCATCATCGACGCCAGATCGCGCGGAGCATCGAGTGCCATGCCGCGGAGCGATGCGCGCAGGCTGGCCATCAGCAGCGCCGCGGAGATTCCCTTGCCGCTGACATCGCCGATGGCGAAACCCATGCGGCCATCGCCCAGCAGGAACAGATCGTAATAGTCGCCGCCAACGCCCTGCGCCGGTCGGCAATGCCCAGCCAGGCTGACGCCGTCGATGGAAGGAAACTCTTGTGGGAACAACCGCTCCTGCACCTCGCGCGCAACTTCAATTTCGCGATCGATACGTTCACGCTGCGCCGCTGCGGTGGCAAGCGAACGCGCTAGGTCGCCGATCTCGAGCGCCAGTCCCGTCTGCGTGGCAACGGATTCAAGCAGTCTCAAATCCGAGGGAGTATACGGTTCCTCGGAGCGCTTGGGCCCCAGTGTGATCACGCCCATCAGCTGTTCGCGCCCCGGCAGCGGTAGCAGCAATTCGGTCGACATGGAATCGAGCAGGCCGCGCTCCGTGGGACTGGCCAGCAGCAGCCACCCATCCGGCTGTTCGCGATAGAGCGTCACCGGGCTGTTGATACGCGTCAGGTTTCGCACTGTGGTCGAGTTGAAGGGCAGCTGCACAGGCTTGCCGTTGCCTATGCCATCGCCGCTGAGCCCGACCGCATGCTGCATGTGGAACGCATTGCCGCCGCGCAGCAGCACGCCAATCTTGTCGATGTGCAGCGTCTGCGCCAGGCTCTTCGACACCATTTCGAGCATCGGTCCGCTGTCGTTGAATTTGCGCACGCGCTGCGAGAGCTCCGCGAGCAGTTGCTCGGCGTTGTAGGCTTCGCGGAAAAATCTGCGATCGAGCCACGAGGAAAGATTCCTGGTGAATCGTGAACGAAACAGCAGGAGCAGTGCGGCGAGAACGGCGATCTCGATGATCGCGTGCGGCGTAATCCCCGGTGCGCGCACAGCAAAGATGAGTGCGACGACCAAGCCAATCAGCAGTCCTGTGCGGATGACAGAAAGCGTGGCCCGCGCCAGCGCATACTTCGTGCCCATGCGCAGCAGGATGCGAACATCCATCGCTCTCTGTACGACGACGACGTAGGCCAGTGTGAACGGGAAGACGAGCGAGAGAATGGCTGACGTGTAGCCCAGCCAGCGCTGCGAGTTGTCGATGTGAAACGCGGGCAACAAGGCGAATATCAGGATGGCTCCGACGCCGATCACCGATCCCGTGCCGAGTACGCGTAGACGGCGGCGGGCGTCCGCTGTGGAGGCGGATCGGGACTTGTCGAAGATGGCGATCCAGTAGAGAAAAATGCAGACGATATCGACTGTGTATACGGTCAGGTCTGTCCAGTGGTTTAGGGAGCGCAGCCTGGAATTGAGTGCCGGGTTGAACTGTTCCGCGTAGCCGATCCACAGCTCGATCGCGACCCCGATGATGCCACTGCAGACCAGCATCCATTTCAGCCACGGCAGCTTTCGGTCGAGCCGCCAGCGTTCAGGAAAATAAATTCCGAATAGCAGAAGCGCGACGGGCGCCAGGGTCTGAACCAACTCCATCCATATCAGAATGTAGGAATTTAAGAACCCGCCCCACCATCCGCTGCTGAGAGTCATGAATGTCTCAGTAAAACTGAGAACGATGAGGATGAGCCATGCAAAAGGATCGCGCGGCCGTGCGGCGACAACCCAATAACCGATGAGAAGACAGGCAAGCGGTGGAATTCCGAAAAAGAGCAACAGAGTTGCCCCTAGGTGAAAAGGAGGTTTGTCGCTTCGGCTTCTTCCAACCAGAGTGAATTCAGTGTTCAGGATTGCGCCGTTCGGTTTGCGAACCTTTAGTTGAAGCTTGTCGCCGGGATGAAGCTGGTTACGGATCGAATCTAGCCATTGCGCCTGACCGGCATAGGGTTTGCCGTTGAAGCCGAGCAGCACGTCGTCTTTGACGATACCTGCCTTGGCAGTCTCCGGCCGGAGGCTTGTGATTCTGAATGAATCTACGTCGAACGTCAGTGGAGTTATCACCCGATGGTGCAGATCGAAGTAATTGTCAATGAAGCCGGAGACGTTCGCGAGATAGAACGTCATGCTCGCCACGACGTAGAGGGCAAGCAGGGCGTAAAGCGCGCGGGAAGTTTTCCGTTGGATGGGCCGGGGCATTGAGCTATCGCAACTATGGTAGCGGAAATCGCAATATCTCCGCCGTCTTTCTATACGTACGGATGGAGCCGCTGGTTCGTAAACGACTGCGCAGGCTGAAATCGAACGATGTCGCAACCCCTATATACTGCGAGAGATTGGAGTATCTCGAACGTGACATTGAAGCCGTCGATAGAGGTAGCAGGTCCATCGCACCGGCACTTGCCTGCGCTCGATGGCGTGCGCGGACTGGCGATTTTGCTGGTTCTCGCCGTCCATCTGATGCTGTTCAACAACAATACCGGCAACCCGTGGTGGGACCGCTTAGGACAGCTGCGGAGCCTGGGATTTCTAGGCGTAGATCTGTTTTTCGTACTTTCCGGATTTCTGATCACTGGCATTCTTTACGATACGCTCCAAGATCCGCATTACTTCCGCAGCTTCTACATGCGGCGGTTTCTGCGTATTTTTCCGCTCTATTATGGGTTTTTATTTTTACTGGTGATCCTGGCGGCGGTCCTGCATGTGCACTGGGGCGGACGCCAGTATGTGCTGATGACTTACATGCAGAACACGGGGATATGGTTTCCGACCGATGGTTTTCATCCCGGCTGGTTGATTGATCTGAATCACTTTTGGTCTCTGGCGGTCGAAGAGCAGTTCTATTTTTTCTGGCCGCTACTGGTGTTTCTCATCAAAGATCGAAAACGTCTGATTTGGCTGGGTTTGGTGCTTTCCGCTTGTGCACTCGCTTTGCGTGTAGGTCTTTGTCTTCACGAAACGCCGTTCATTATCGGATTAGTGCATGAAATGACCCTTTGCCGCATGGACACACTGATGATTGGCGGCTGTCTGGCGCTGTTGGTGCGCGGAGACCGGATGCCCTTCACGCCGCGCGCGGCTGCCTGGTGGTTCTGGATATCCATCGCGGTCATGGTCGTGTTTGCGGTCACGCATCCGGTAGTTTATTTAAGCTCTGCTGCGTTCGTCGGCACCGTCGGCTATAGCATGTGCGCGATCGCATTTGCCGCACTGATCTTTCTTACGCTCGATCCGGCATCGACGTGGAACCGTGTATTCCGCATGGGGTGGCTGCGCAGCTTCGGCAAATACAGCTATGGCATGTACGTGCTGCATATCCTGGTTGGTTCGCTCGTTTCCATCGGAATGCAGCGGCTGTTAGGAACGAGCCTGCGTATTTTTCTTACGCCGTATCTGACGCGTCCGCTGGCGATTTTGGTCGAGTTCTGCCTTTCCGTCGGCGCGGTTTATATCGTCGCGTTCCTCAGCTACAACCTGTACGAAGTGCATTTCCTGCGGCTGAAACGGTACTTCGGCTATCGCAAAGAACGACGCATAGCTGTGCCGGCAGCGGCGGAATAACTGCGATTATTTCCCATTAATCGAACACTTGCATTCCGCTTCCGGCGCATCTTCATTGCTGCTGTCCATAACGATCTTCCACATGCCATCCGGCTCTTTCTTCCAGACGGTCACATAGCGCCCGCGCTTGACCGCCGCGCTGCCCGTGGCGCGGCCTTCGTAGTGTCCCCAGGTGTAGCCCATGTCGCCGCCGGGCGATAGCTCGCCGCCTTCCGGTGTCCATGTCAACTGGTACGCGCTCGGCAACCAGGTGGCGTGGGCTGCGATTGCCGCTTGCCCAATCAGCGGAGCCTGCCGATTCGCCAATGTCATTCCATCCTTATCGAAAAAAGAGGCGAAGGTTGCGCCTCCGCCTGCTTGAACGGCTGTGGCAAATTTGCGCTCCAGGTCGAACAGAAATGCCGTTCCAGGTTGAGCGGTTGAGGTCAACAGGGGATCGGACACGGATGGGCTCGAAAGCGGATCGGGCAGCGTCTGTTGCGCGTTGCACGGAACGGTCACCCACAACACGCACGCCAGCATGCAGACAACGATAAATTTCGGAGAACAGGCAGTGAAGCTCGTGGGAGAAATAAATTCTGAATCATATTTCATTTCATACCGTCCAAACAACATCGGTAGCTGCGTGTTCTTGCATGATATCGGGCGCGATGCCGATGGCTCTCGGAAGAGTGCCCATTGAGCTATACTTGATGGTAGATAGGGCGTCCGAACGGCACGGTTGATGCTAGAAAACTTCACGAGCCAGGCCGGTTTCGCTGCAGAACGATTGCGGCTGAACCCAAAAAAACCATGAGCCAGATTCTCGACACCATCCACTCCCCCAACGATGTCAAACATCTTAAGCTGTCCCAACTGGAGCAGCTGGCGCAGGAAATTCGCGAGCGCATGATTACCGTGCTGGCGAAGACCGGCGGCCACCTGGGACCGAATCTCGGCGTTGTGGAATTGACGCTGGCCCTGCATGTTGTGTTCGACACTCCGAAAGATCATTTTGTTTTCGATGTCAGCCATCAGGCCTATATTCACAAGTTGCTGACCGGCCGGCGCGAGCGCTTCGAAACCATGCGCCAGCCCGATGGTCTGAACGGCTTTATGCTGCGCACGGAAAGCGAGCACGATGTGTACGGCGCGGGCCACGCAGGTACGGCGCTGTCCGCTGCGCTGGGCATGGCGGTCGCGCGCGACCTGAACGGTGGCAAGGAACACGTCATCGCGCTGGCCGGAGATGCGGCTTTCACGAATGGAATTTCCTACGAGGCGCTGAACAACGTCGCCGGGCAAACCAAGCGGCTCATCATTGTGCTGAATGACAATGAGTGGTCGATCGATCGCAATGTCGGCGCGATCTCTTCCTATCTGCATCGCATTGCTACCAACGAGCGCTATGCCCACTTGCATGAACGCGCCAAACATCTGATTGAAAAGTTCGGCGGCAAAACCATGGGTCACGCGGTGCGTCGTGCGGAAGAAGCCGCCAAGGGTCTTCTGCTGCCTTCGCTGATCTTCGAAGAATTTGGCCTGACGTACTACGGTCCGATCGATGGCCACAATTTAGGTTTGCTGATCGAGACATTCCGCTTTTTGAAGACGCAGAATCGTCCCGTGATTCTGCATGCGCTGACGCAGAAGGGGCGTGGCTTTCAGCCTGCACTCGACAAGCAGAAGAAATTTCACGGCCTGGGGCCGTATGATCCGTTGACCGGCGAGACCAAGCCTGCCGGACAGAAGACTTACTCTGAAGTCTTCGCCGAAACGATGGTGAAGCTTGCCGATAAAAACGACAAGGTTGTCGCCATCACCGCGGCCATGCCGAACGGCACCGCGCTCGATCTATTTCGGCCGCATCATCCCAAGCGTTACTTCGATGTCGGCATTGCGGAAGAACACGCCGTCATCTTCGCCGCTGGGATGGCCACAAAAGGGCTGCGGCCGTTCTGCGCCATCTATTCCACATTTCTGCAGCGCGCGTACGATCCCATCATTCATGACGTCTGCCTGCAAAATCTTCCCGTGGTCTTCTGCATGGATCGCGCCGGACTCTCCGGCGACGATGGCCCAACCCACCACGGCTTGTTCGACATCAGCTATCTGCGCGGCGTGCCCAACATCGTCGTGATGGCGCCGAAGGATGAAGACGAACTCGCGGATATGCTGGCGACTTCGATGGAACACGAAGGTCCGTCGGCGATCCGCTATCCGCGCGGCGCAGGCCCATGCGTGCAGGTGAAGGCGCAGCCGGTGGCATTGCCGATCGGCAAGGCGGAAGTGCTGCGACAGGGAACTGATGTCGCTGTATGGGGGCTGGGCGCGATGGTTCCCATGGCCGCCAACTTTGCCGAGCAGCTGGAGCGGGAAGGATACTCCGCTGCACTGGTCAACGCGCGGTTCGCTAAGCCACTTGACGGCGAACTGCTGCAAGAGCAGGCGCGCCGCGTCGGCCTGATTGTGACCTTTGAAGATCACGTGCTGATGGGCGGTTTCGGCAGCGCAGTTCTCGAATATCTCAGCACGCACAATTTGAAAATTCCCGTAGTCCGCATCGGTTGGCCCGACAACTTTATCGAACACGGAAAAGTCGATCAACTCCGCGCCAAGTATGGTGTTTCCGCAGAAGCGGCAATGGAACGATCGCGGCCATTCCTGAGATCCATTCCAAGAAAATTGTTCGCTGTTACCGGCTGATTCCTGCTCCGACCTCCAATCGGCGAGGCCATGCGTCAAACTTGAATCAAGCTCTCGGGCATTTTCATTTTGCAGCTATCATTCGTACATCGTCGAATCGAAGGAGTTGCCGTGTTCGAATTGAATCGCAGAGGATTTTTGAAAGCCGCCGGCGTCGCCGCAGCCGATATATTGCTCACAACCAAAATGCATGGACTCGCGCGTGCGCAGAGCGAAACAGCTGCGCCCGTCGCGGCCAACGATCACATCCAGATCGCGCTGATCGGCGCCGGCGGACGCGGCCAGCAGGATACAAAAGCCGCGCTCCAGGTTCCCGGCGTAAAGCTGCTTGCCGTTGCGGATTGCTATAACGGACGGCTCGATCACAGTAAGGAATTGTGGGGCAACGATGTTTTCACCACGCGTGACTACAACGAAATCCTGGCGCGCAAGGATATCGACGCCGTCATCATCGGCACGCCCGACCATTGGCACAAGCGGGCATCCATCGACGCCATGAAGGCGGGCAAGGATGTGTACTGCGAGAAGCCGATGATCCATCTCTATTCCGATGGTCCGGCGATGATCGAGATCGCGCGCGCAACTAACAGGATTCTGCAGATTGGCAGCCAGCGCGTCAGCTCCGTTGTCTATGCGAAGGCGAAAGAGCTGCTCGCCGCCGGCACCATCGGTCAGCTCAACATGGTGACGGCGCACTGGGACCGCAACTCCGCCATCGGCGCGTGGGACTACACAGTTCCGCTCGACGCATCGACCGAAACCTGCGACTGGCCGCGCTTCGAGGGCACCGCGCCGAAGATTCCGTTCAACGCGGAACGCTTTTTTCAATGGCGCAAGTGGAAGGACTACGGCAGCGGTGTCGCCGGCGATCTGTTCGTGCATCTGTTCAGCGGAACGCACTTCATCACCGGATCGCATGGTCCTACGCGGGCAATGGCGACCGGCGGCCTGCGCTTCTGGAAAGATGGCCGCGATGTTCCCGATGTGATGCTGGGCCTCTTCGATTATCGTGAAGGATTCAACCTCAGCCTGCGGGTGAATTTCGTCGACGGCGGCCAGGAGAGCGAAGGGCTTACGTTCACCGGCTCGGAAGGCATTATGCAGATTGCCGGCAATGCGGTGAGCGTCAGCCGCGTGCCGCGCGACAAGGCGCCCGGCTATACCGTCGATACATTCACGGACGCAATGCAGAAACAGATTCTCAGCGACTATCGGCAGAAATATCCTGTGACTCACCCGGAAGGAGCGCCGCCAATGGGATACGAAAAATTCCAGGCCCCCGCCGGCTACGACGACACCTACGACCACTTCCGCAATTTCTTCCACGCCGTGCGAACCCGCCAGCCTGTTGTCGAGGATGCAGTGTTCGGCTATCGTGCTGCCGGAGCCGCGCTGTTATCGAATCTCAGTATGGAGCGCGGCGCTGTCGTTCATTGGGATCCGGACACGATGAAGATTGTGTAAGTCGACTGGACGGAAACAATGCCGAAACGAAAAAAGGAAGTTGTGAAACAGGTGAAAGAAGCCAGCCGCGACCGTGTCGGCAAGGTTCCCGTAACCCGACTGATTCCGAACAAGAAAAAGAACTACGTTCCGCCGAAGGAAGAATAAGGCTGATTTGGCGAATCGGCTTGCCATCGGTGACAATGTTGCTATGGTTTCTAAACATTTGCCGCGGCGTGCTCCGTGGCGCGTTATGCTCGTTGCACTCTTGGCAGCGGGATTTGTGCTCGTAGCTTCTCCTTCGTTTGGCCAGAAGACCGATGTCAACATCAACCTTTACGGCGCCATTCCGACCAGCGCGTCCGGCCCTGCGATCGACAGCACTAACGGCCTGCCGATTAAGGACGCGCCGTCCCTCCAGCAATCCGCCGATCCGTCCCTTGGGTTTCGCATTGGCGCGCGCCACATCTTCAGCCCCATCTTCGGCCTGGAAATAAACTACGGCTACAATCGCGCCACCCAGCACTTCGCCAACGTTCCATCGCTTGGCAACGGCGTCATCTACTCCCACGCCAAGCCATTCACATTCGACTACGTGGTCACCGTGCCGCATACTTTTTTCGGTGTCCGGCCTTTCGCACTGGCCGGGGCCGGTTTCATCTCCTATACCGAATCGAGCACCGGCAATATACCTGTCAAGCCGGAGAAGATTCCCGTGTTTGAGTATGGCCTGGGCGCTGACTTTCATCCCGGAATACTTCCGCCGTTCATGGCGCTGCGGCTCCAGTATCGCGGGCTGATCGGCCACGCTCCGGATTACAAGCGACCGCAGCTTGCGACCACGAACCTGATCAACATTGCCGAGCCGCAGGCTGGCCTGGTGTTCAAGTTTTAGCGTTGCCCCTTATGCGATTCTGGCTTGCTTCCGCGGTTGGCAGATAATGGCCCGCGGTAAAACCATGCCGGCAAGCAACGCCACCGAGATCGAGCGCCATCGCTGGCTCGAATTTATCGGCGTGCTCAAACTGCTCAAGGGCGCGTTCTTCGTCGGGCTCGGATTCGCCCTGCTGCAGATGCTGCACCACGATCTCTACATGCTGTCGATATGGGCGGTCGAAACCCTGCATCTCGACCCGGACCGCCGACTGATTGCCGGAGTTCTGAACAAGATCAGCCTGATCAACAACCATCGCCTGAAGCAGCTCAGCGCGCTTGTCTTCATTTACGCGGCGCTCGATTTTATTGAGGGAATCGGCCTCATCCTGGAAAAGCGCTGGGCGGAATACTTCACGCTCATCCTGACCATCGCGCTGCTGCCATTGGAAGTCGTCAAACTCATCCATCATCCCAATCACTGGACGGCGTTAGTGCTTCTAGCCAATATTGTTATCGTGATCTATCTCGCCTGGCTGGTTCGCCCTTTGGCCTATTTTCATGGCAAGCAGCTAAACTGAGCATTTCTGGATACCGTTCTTCCAACGAGAACGGTTCGGGAATCAATCAAGACAACACCATCCGTAGCTCTCGCGGAGCCATCCGCCCCAATTTTCTGAGATTCCTCTAATCCTCCACAAATAATTTCCGCATTTTGCACAATTTTTTGTTGGACAAAGCACTTCTTTGCGGTACAGTTGTGGACGAAAGTGGTCTAAAGTGGCTAGTAAGGGTTGAGAGCAGGGCGACTCTGGTGGGTTTCGATGGCCAGGTCGAATTCTGAACTCAGGTTTCACAAGAAGGCAAGGCAAACGGCATGTTTCGCGGCAACCATCCAACCCGGGTCGATGAAAAGGGACGGCTGAAATTGCCGGCGGAGTTCAAGCGCCACATTGAAGAGAAGTACGGCGAGAAGTTTTACATCACCAGTGAGGATGGCCGGACAGCCAAGGTCTATCCGATTGAAGAGTGGGAAAAGATCGAGCAAAAACTGGCTCAGATCCCTAGCTTCAACTCTGCGAAGAAAAAATACCTCGACCGGGTCAACTATTTCGGCCAGGTCGCGGAGATGGACAACCAGGGCCGCGTTCTCGTCCCGCAAATTTTACGGGAGACGGCCAAGGTCTCGGGAGATGTAGTGGTTTTCGGGATGATGACCTATCTCGAAGTCACCAACCACGACGCCTTCCGGCAGAATCTGGAAGCCAGTCCGCTGACGGATGCGGATGCGGAATCGCTGGCAGCCTTCGGGCTGTAAGCGATGCCCAAAGAAACGGGCAACGACCATGCCCCTCAGGGGGCGCACAGTCGGGCAAGACGACATGTGCCGGTTCTTTTAGAAGAAGCAATTCAGTATTTACGAATCCTGCCGGGCGGAACGTACGCAGATGCGACGCTCGGATTGGGCGGGCACAGCACAGCAATTGCCCGCCTGCTGGGTCCGGCGGGCCACCTGATCGCATTCGACCGCGATCAGGTGGCCATCGAAAGCGCAGAAGCGAGGTTCGCGACATTGCGGGCGGAACTGGGAAATCAGATGCCCCGCATCACGATCCACGCAACCGCTTTCGCGGAGATGACGAGCTGGGCGGAACCGCAGAGCCTGGACGGAATATTGGCCGACTTTGGGGTCAGCTCGCTCCAGCTGGACACGGCAACTAGAGGATTCAGCTTTCAGGCAGACGCGCCGCTCGACATGCGGATGGATACACGCGGCGGAGCGACTGCCGAACAAGTGGTAAATCAGCTAAACGAAGAAGATCTCGCGAACCTGATTTACGAATTCGGAGAGGAAAGGAGGTCGCGGAGAATCGCCAGAGCAATTGTCCGGGCGCGGCCGCTGACGACAACGGCACAACTGGCCAAGGTCGTCGCAGCCAGCGCCCCGACAATAAAAAGCGATCGAATTCATCCGGCGACCCGGGTTTTTCAGGCTCTCCGAATTTATGTGAACGGGGAACTGGAGCAGATCGCTTCCTTACTCGAACAGGCACCGAAATTATTGCGGCCTGGAGGAAGGATGGTGGCCATCAGTTTCCACTCGCTCGAAGATCGCATCGTGAAAGATGCGTTTCGAGAGGGGAAAGCGGCGGGAATCTGGCAGGCGTTGACGCCCAAGCCGGTGACCGCGACAGAAGCGGAGATCGAAAACAATCCCCGCTCGCGCAGCGCGAAATTACGAGCGGCGGAGCGGATCGAAAGGCCGGCAGAGGAGAAAGCCGGCAGGCAGCAGGAAAAATTTTTGCGGCGTAGCTGGTAGCTATGTCGTGAGCAAGTTCGGGCCGGGTTCGTCCCACCCTCTTTCAGGCGAAAGAACAGCATGCAGTTGAACGTCCCCTATCCCTCCAAGCTCAAGCGAGCCTGGCCCGAGAAACACCCGAGGGATGCCTGAGATGAGTGAGACGAACGAAGCAGGCGGCAGTACACAAGTTTGGGCTCGTGCAACGGCGCGAGTCAGTCCGCAGTAACGCTGGGAGAATCAGCTGGCCCGGCGTTCGGCATTCACCAACCAGTACGCAGGAGGAAGGGTATGTCTTACATTTACAACTTTTTTGACAATCACATGGAAATTTCCGGTGCGATCGTTTTTGGCATTGTTGCTGTTGGAGCTTGTGTGGCAATGGCGGCAGCCTTAGCCGGCGCGCTCTAGTCATGGGCGGAGGACCGCGGGATGCAGCCTGTCCGGCGGCGTAACCGGTTTTCCTGTAGGTGTACGCCAGGAAGAGAAAGCTTACGCATCCATTCCTCAAAGAATGGATGCACATAGAGAATGTCGGCCGACTGATAGCAACAGGAAAACTGGTCTAACCGGGGAGAAGATCCCCGCAGTAAAGGAACAGTTATGGCAACTGCACATATCGCAATCGAACGGCTTCGGGAGAAGGGTCAGTGGAGCGCCGAGGCCGTGGCGGATCACAATCGCTGGTTGTTTGCGGCACAGCAGCGCGCGCGCCGCGGACCCACTCCCGAAGTGTTTTTCGACAAGCGCCTGGACAATTCCCGCCTGGTGAAGGCGGACGATCCCGTGCGCCAGCGCGAGATGCGCAGCTTTGCCGTTGCCGCGGTTTTCTTTTTCGCGCTGCTGATGGTCTACAGCTGGCAGCACTTCAGCTCCATCGAGTATGGCTATCACATTGAAACCGAGAAAGCGCAGCTGCAGCATCTGCAGGATGACAATCACCAGCTCGGCCTGACAGAAGCGCAGTTGAGCCGCTCCGCGCGCATCGATCAGCTTGCCCACCAGATCGGCATGCAGTCGCCGCAGCCGGGTCAGTTCGTTTCGCCCAGCATCATGGACGTTAATCCAAGTACGCCGATTCTAGCTTCGGTCAGCTTGCCTGCAGTGCCGTCGCACCCGTAGAGCGGATTTTCTTGTACGCGCAGGGAAGCGGCGGCCATGCAGGACGCGGTTTTCCTCAAGAAAAGCTGCTCCATCGAACTTGATGTTTCAAGCGACAGGAAATCCGCTCTAAACTGTAGACAGCTTCTATCCAGCAGGACGCAACCACGGCATGAGCAGAAAATTCAAGCAGCCGCTCTCTGCGCCGATTCCAAGGCTGCGATTCGTGGCCCTGATCGCCATCCTCATTCTCTGGGTGGCGATTATTGCTGCGCGCCTGGTCTGGCTCCAGGTCTTTCGCCACTCTGAATACGCCGAGCGCGAAATGCGTCAGCAGCAGCGCACGTTCCAGATTGCACCGCGACGCGGCATGCTTTACGATCGCGATCTGCAGCCGCTGGCGATGACCGTGCTGGTCGATTCCATCTACGCCGTGCCCAGCGAAATCGCCGACAAGGAAGACACCGCTAAGCAGCTGGCAAAGATCGTGCATCAGGATGCAACCGACCGCTTCACCGCCGCAAAAGGGATTGACGCGCGCCTGAACCGCTCGCGCAACTTCGCCTGGGTCGCCCGCAAGGTGGACGCCGATGTCGCCACCCGCGTTCGCGCGCTGGGATTGAAGGGCGTCTATTTCCAAAAAGAGTTCAAGCGCTTCTACCCGGATAACCAATTGGCCGCGCAGGTTCTGGGCTATGTCAGTCTCGATGACAACGGCCTCGGTGGAGTCGAGCATCGTTTCGACAACGTTCTGCACGGATCGCCCGGGCGCATGCTGACAGCCGTCGACGCGCGCCGCCAGAGTTACGGCAGCGTGGAGCGCGATCCGCAGGCTGGAGAAAATCTCGTCCTCACCATCGACGATCACATCCAGTTCATGGCGGAAAAGGCGCTGGATGCCAACATGGAACGGACCCATGCCCAGCGCGGCACTATCGTGGTGCAGGACCCCAACACCGGGCAGATTCTGGCGCTGGCGATTCGCCCTACCTTCGACCCCAACGACATCCACCATATCCAGTCGTCGATGCTGCGCGACCCCGCCGTCAGCAATGTCTACGAACCCGGCTCGGTCTTCAAGCTGGTCGCCTATTCGGCTGCGCTGGCTACGCATGTCACCACGCCCGACTCGATGATCCCCACCCTGGGCGGTCAGATCAATGTTGCCGGGCGAATCGTACACGACGACCGCGATGCCATCCGCTACGAGGGCCAGCATAACAATGTACTCACCGCAACCCAGGCCCTCGAACAGTCGAGCGACGTTGCCGCCATCGAGCTGGCGGAGCGAATGGGCAAGGATCGCTTCTATCAATACATCCACGCCTTCGGATTCGGGCAGCGCTCCGGCATCGAGCTTCCCGCGGAGACGCGCGGCCTGCTCAAGCCGCCCCAGCGCTGGCAGCCCACCACCATCGGCTCCATCCCCATGGGACAGGAAATCGGCGTAACCCCCGTGCAAATCGTCTCCATGGTCTCGACGATTGCGAATGGAGGCGTCTATCTGCCGCCGCACATCCTTCTCGAAAATTCAGATCCATCGAAGGCGGGAAAACTTTTGCCGGCCGCATATCATCCCGAGCAGGAACTGCCCGACCCGCTGCCTGAGGGCTCGCATCGCGTCATTTCAACTATGACTGCGGCGGAGATGCGCAAGATGATGGAAGGCGTGGTGCTGCACGGCACCGGAATTCCGGCGCAGCTGAACGGCTACAGCGCCGCGGGCAAAACCGGGACCGCGCAGAAGATCGATCCCAGCACGCACCGATACTCGAAGACGGATTACGTGGCGTCGTTTGCCGGCTTCGCGCCGGTGAACAGTCCGGCGATCGCGGTCGTCGTGGTGATGGATTCCCCCTTATATAAATTTCACTATGGAACCGCGGCCAGTGCGCCTGTCTTTCATCAACTGGCGCAGCAGATTCTGGAATACCTCGGCGTCGCTCACGACGAGTCGTTAAAGTCCACGCAGGAAATGGCGGCAATTGCCAAGGCTCCCGCAGCCGACGACGCTCCGGATGAGCCTGTCGACGACCTGAACTCGCTCTTCGATGAAGTGAACCATCTGCCTGCGGATGATCCCTTGCGCACGCCGCAGCAGGTCGCTCAGAGCAGCGCCGATGCCGAGGAGGCACGCGCCTATCAGCAGCCCGTGACCGAGGGCTCGATGAAAACAGTCTCGGTGCAGACCGCAACGAGCGCTTTGGTAACAGCCGCCGCAGCGGAAGAAATCACGCCGGCGAAAACGCCGTCGCCGCCGGAAAAAAATAGCAAACCGGAATCGTCTGCGGTTGTCGTAGGCGCTGGCGCGCCGGTCACCATGCCCGGATTCGTCGGCCAGCCCATGCGGAATGTGGTCGCCGCCGCCGCCAACCTGGGGCTGAATGTGCGCGTGTACGGCGATGGCATTGCGACGGATCAAGCGCCCGCGGCCGGGACGAGGATTCCCGCAGGCACCACCGTGGTAGTGCGTTTCCATCCATAATCTCGCACACAGTTTTGTCATTCTGAGCGCAGCGAAGAATCCAGAGAACGCTCGCGTAACAATCATCGCCAGAATTCTTCCAGGTATGCTCCAATGCAGAAGAATTCTTTCATCGAGCAATGACCGTGCCATCCATGTCCTTCAACGACCTGCTTCGAGAAACGGAAATCCTCGAACGCACCGCCGCGAATCCGTTGCTCAGCGACATCGCGTATGACTCGCGGCGAGTGGTTCCCGGCGCCGTGTTCGTCGCCATGCAGGGCGGCACCACCGATGGCAACCGCTTCGTGCAGACCGCGCTGGAACAGGGTGCAGTCGCCATCGTCACCGATTCCAACGCAACCTGGATTGAGCTGCAACAGTCCGACCCGGACCTCGCCATCGCAGTGGTAAGACACGGCCGCCGCGCGTTGGCGGAACTCAGCGCTGCATTTTTTTCGCATCCCGGAAAAAAGTTATCGCTGTCCGGCGTGACCGGAACGAACGGCAAAACCACCACGACATATTTGCTCGAATCCATGTTGCGCAGTGCAGGCCGCACCTGCGTGCTGATCGGCACGGTGGAATATCGCGTCGGCACCAAGGTTTGGCCATCGCCGCATACCACGCCGGAATCGCGCGATCTCTTCGAGCTGTTTTCCCAGGGCGTGAACGCGGGCGCGACCGAAGCTGTAATGGAGGTGTCTTCCCACGCGCTCGATCAGGGGCGCGTATGGGGTCTGCACTGGGACACGGCAGTCTTCACCAACCTGACGCAAGACCATCTCGATTATCACGGCGATATGGAGTCGTATTTTCAGGCGAAGGCGAAGATGTTTACCGGAGTCGACGCCGCTCCGCCGCGTGTGGCGGCAATCCACGCAGCCGATGTGTATGGACAAAGATTGGTTCCGCTGGCGCAGGCTGCCGGATGCGAGATCGTCACCTATGGATTGGAGCGCGGAGATTTTTGCGTGGTAAAGATTCAGCTGGAGCCGCATGGAACGCGCTTCCGCATGATCACTCCAATGGGTGAAATGGATGTGCGCACGCATCTGGCTGGCCCTGTAAATGTGCTGAATCTGCTGGCCGCATCCGCCGCGGCCAGCTCGCGCGGACTCGCGCTCGAAGAGATCGCGCGCGGAGTCGAAAGCATCCAGTCCGTGCCCGGACGCTTTCAAACCGTGGACTGCGGCCAGCCCTTCACCGTCGCGGTCGACTACGCGCATACCGACGATGCACTGCGCAATCTCACCCGGCTGGCGCATCAGCTCGCATCCCCGCGCAATGGCCGCGTGATCGTTGTTTTCGGCTGCGGCGGAGATCGCGACCGCAGCAAGCGCCCGAAGATGGGCCGCGCCGCCGGAGAAGGCAGCGACTTCGTCGTCGCCACCAGCGACAATCCGCGGTCGGAAGAGCCGTCAGCAATCCTCGCTGAAATTCTTCCGGGCCTCGAAGCCAGCGGAGTGAAATTCACCACAGAAGCAGATCGGACGCGCGCCATCCATCTGGCCATTGCCGAAGCCCGCGAAAACGACGTGGTGCTCATCGCCGGAAAAGGACACGAAAAAGTGCAGGTTCTCCGCGACCGCGCGATACCATTTGACGACGTAGAAGTAGCCCGGCAGACGCTGCAGGAAAAATTCGGCAAGTATTGAGAGAAATGCTCTAATCTGGGTTCATTGCCAACACTGAAAAAATGCAATTAAGCCTGGAACAGATTCGACTCTGGATGGCCGCGGAATATGCCGCGCCCGGGAACGCTGTGTCCGGGAAAGCTGCGTCCATAGCGACGGGCTATTCCATCGACTCGCGAACCCTTCACCCCGGCGATCTTTTCTTCGCCGTGCGGGGAGATCGCTTCGATGGCCACGACTTTGTCGAAGCGGCATTGCAGGCTGGCGCAGTCGCGGCCGTGGTCTCCGCTGCGAAGAAAGACCGCTATGCCGATGCCGCAATCCGGCAGCGTCTTCTGCTGGTCGACGACCCATTGAGCGCGATGCAGCGGCTGGCCTCTTCCGTGCGTCGCCACTGGGGCAAGCGCGTCATCGGCATTACTGGCAGCGCCGGCAAGACCACCACCAAGGAAGCCGTTGCGCACGTATTGGAAAGTAAGTTTCGTGTTCACAAATCAGTCGGAAATCTGAACAATCATTTCGGTCTGCCGCTGCAGCTGTTGAAATTGCAGCCGGAGCATGAAGTTGCCATCCTCGAATTGGGCATGTCGCACGCCGGGGAGATTGCTGCATTATGCAAGATCGCCGCGCCGGACTGGGGCATCGTCACCAACGTCGGCACCGCCCATGCGGAAAACTTTGCCGACGGGCAGGCCGGCATCGCCCGCGCAAAGTACGAGCTGATTGCGTCATTGCCGCGGCATGGAACCGCGATTCTGAATTGCGACGATGAATATGTGCAGCAGTTTGGCCGCGACTTCAACGGCAAGACGATTTATTTCGGCACGGGAGCCTGTGCCGATCCGCGCGCGGAAGTCATCGAACCCAAAGGCGCGGAGGGAACGCGGTTCGTCGTGCTCGCCGGGGAGCGGCGCGCGGAGGTCCATCTTCGTCTGCTTGGGGAGCACAACGTGCGCAATGCCCTGGCGGGGATTGCAGCGGGGCTGGCCAGTGGGATTCCGCTCGATGCTTGTGCTGCGACGCTGGAGAAAATGACGGCGCCGGACAAGCGCGGCCAGACGATCGAGTTTCGCGGCGCGACATTGATCAATGATTGCTATAACTGCAATCCGCCGGCTTTACGCGCCATGGTGGATACGCTGCTCACCTTACCCGCGGCGCGAACTATTGTGGTTGCGGGAGAAATGCTGGAGCTGGGAGCGGACGGCCCACGGCTGCACGATGAATGCGGGCAGTACATGGGCAAGCGCGGCGTCAACATTGTGGTTGGAGTGCGCGGGGAAGCGGCATCGATCGTGACCGGCGCCAAGCTGGCCGGAGCGGTCGCACTCTATCTGGAGACTCCGGACGAGGCTGGCGCGTGGCTGCGCGAAAATCTACAACCGGGCGATGCCGTGCTGCTGAAAGCCTCGCGCGGCGTTCGCCTGGAACAGGCGCTTAAAGCGCTTGAGGGTGAACAACAATAACGTGGAAAGTCTTCTTTTTAGAAAAGCGATCGTCTTACGCCCTGGTTCTAAAAATCTTGGCTTACTTCAAAATCAAAAGTAAGCCGGATATTTCCGTCCAAATATAAGCTTAAGTAACTGTTTTTATTCATTTTAAGTCTATTGCGCGCCGTTTTCCATCCAGCCGTTCAGATGGAGCCAGTTCTGCAGCAGCACCGGCCACAGACTCAGCTGGGGATTGCCCTCACCCAGCCCCGAACCGTGCTCGCCCTGCTCAAAAATATGCATCTCCGCCGCAACGCCTGCACGCAATAACGCCTCGTAAAACAGGACAGTGTTCATCACTTTCACGGTCTCATCGTTGGTGGTGCTGAACAGAAATGCAGGCGGCGTTTTCGGCGTTACCTGCAGCTCATTGGAGAGTTCGTTCTGCAGCATCGGGTTGGGCTGTTCGCCCAGCAGATTATGCATGGAGCCGATATGGGTAATGCCCTCCTCCATGCTGATCACAGGATAAGCAAGCACCATGAAATCCGGGCGGCTGCTGACGTGTTCGATCGGGTCGGTCGCATCCGGATTGCCGGCGTCGAAGTGAGTGCCTGCGGTCGAAGCAAGATGGCCGCCGGCGGAAGATCCCCAGATGCCGATATGATGCGCATCGAGGCCATCTTCCGCGGCGTGAGATCGTACATAGCGGATGGCTCGCTGCGCATCCATCAATTCCACGGGATGGTGGTAGCGCGGACCCAGGCGATAGGTCAGGATAAAGGCCGCCACTCCGCGCTCATTCAACCATTTCGCGACATTTGTGCCTTCGACATCGACCGCCAGCATCTGATAGCCGCCTCCGGGACAGATGACGATTCCGGTGTGCGTAGGGTTCTGCGCAGGCAGATAGACGGTAAGGGTCGGCTTGTCGGCGGGTGCTGTCCCCTGTGCTCCGGGAGCGCCGTTCGGCCATAAGAGAATGGTATTCGGCGCGGTGGCCGTAGCAGTTTGTGCCGATGCAAGCGGGGTACAGCTTAGAATCGCAGCAAGCGCCGGCAAGAGTATTTGCTTCTTCATTTTTTATTTATTCTCCTTC
This sequence comes from Acidobacteriaceae bacterium, assembly GCA_965276585.1. Taxonomy (GTDB): domain Bacteria; phylum Acidobacteriota; class Terriglobia; order Terriglobales; family Acidobacteriaceae; genus JAKAAZ01. The sequence goes on from CBDIAZ010000001.1 coordinate 996,900, forward strand.
GAAAGAACCGACACGCCATACTGCGGCAAAGCAACGGTCGTGACCGCTCCGCCATTGAGCACATTCTGCATCGAGGATGGTAGCTCTACAGTCTGCTGTTTTGGCGCCAGATTGATCAGGACAAAGACGGTATGGTGCCTTCCATAGCGGGCGTTCACATCCACGCCAGCGGGCGCCGGTCCAAATGCCGGAGTAACGCCGCTCATCGTCGTCATCCATTGCGCAAGCTTGGCCATGCCGGCATCGTCCATCCACACGCCGACATAGGTAATGCTGCCTTTACCCACTTTGCGGGTGACGATTGCGGGTTTGCCGTCGAGCCAGCCGTTGCTCTTGCCATAGGTTTCGAGCACCTTTGTATCCGGTGAGCCGGTGCTGAGTAATTCCGCCCAAAGCTGGCTGGTATTCTCGCCAAACTGTCCGCTGACAGGCACGGGATGGAGCAGAGCGTAATATTGTTCGACGCGTCCGCCGAGCAGCGAAACCAGTGGGCCCGGTTGCCGTTCAGGCTGCAGCGCATCGTCGCTTGTTTTCATTCCTGTCCTCTGTCCAAGAACAAGATGTCCGCCATTCCTTACGTAGGAAATTAAGTTTTTAGCCGCTGCATCGGAGAGCACATTCAGCCCCGGGGCGACGACCAGTTTGTACTGGCTCAGGTCGACGGTGGGCTGCACAATGTCAACCGATTGCGCGAGATCGCGCAGCGGCTTGTAATAGCTGAGCAGCTCTTTTTGCGGGTCGTAGCTCTTATTATGCTGTTGCCAATTGATGGCCCAGAAGCTGGGATAGGTGTGCAGGATGGCCACCTGCGATTTCGGCGAGGTTCCGGCGAGCACAGGACCGGCTTTCGTCAGTTCTCTCCCAAGCTGCGCGACTTCAGAATAGAGCGCGACCGGGGTGCCGTCCGCGCCGATCAGCGTGCCATGATATTGCTCCTGGCCGTTCATCGCGCTGCGCCATTGCCAATAGCTGACTGCGTCCGCGCCGTGGCCAATATTTTCCCAGGCCATGGCGCGCACTTCTCCCTGATTCAGATCGTTGTTAATCGGGGCCCAGTTCACGTGACCAGGCTGCGTCTCCATGATCCAGAAATTTTTCTGCTTAAAGCCGCGCGTCAGATCGTCGGCGGAGCCATTAGAGTACGGGTTCAGGTGTCCCTGGCCGACGTAGTCATCCCAGGCGGCAAGGTCCAAATCCTTGGAGACAACGTAATGGTCGAAGCCGTCGAACCAGCCCATCATGTTGGTGGTGATGAACTGGCGCGGCGCGGCGTATTGTCGAATCGCGTCGAGCTGGTTCTTCTGATAGCTGCGCCAGGTGTCGCTGACGAAGCGCTTCCAGCTCAACAGCAGGCCGGGATTGCCGTTGCTCGTGCCGTAGACCGACTCAAGCGGAATCTGGTTCCAGTTACTATAAGTCTGGCTCCAATAGGTCGTGGTCCAGCGGGCGTTCATATTGTCGAGGGTGCCGTAATAATTTTTCAGCCAGGCCTGAAAATCGGCGCGTGTGTGCGGATCAAAAGAGACCTCGGCATACTCGTTATCGATCTGCCAACCAATCACATAAGGATTGTGGCCGAAGCGCTGCGCGAGACGGCCGGCAATGTCGCGCGCCAGCTCGCGATATTTTGGATCGTCCCAGTTGAACTGTTGTCGGTTGCCATGCTCGACTTTGCGGCCGTCTTCCTGAGTGCGCAGCGTCTCGGGATATTTTTGCGTGAGCCATGCGGGCGGCGCGGCCGTCGGCGTACCAATCACGGTATAGATGCCATGCTTGCCGGCTTCATTGATCGCGCGCTCCAGCCAGCCTAGATGGTAATCGCCTTCGGAGGGTTCCATGGTGCTCCAGGCAAACTCGCCGACGCGGACGAAATGGATGTGGGCTTTCTGCATCAGGTCGAGATCGGTCTCCCATCGGGACTCCGGCCAGGCCTCGGGGTACCAGGCGGTGCCCAGCAGGAGAGGTGGAGGTGCTTTGGCCAATTTGCGAGAACCCGATTCCTGCGCGTGGGCGAGAGATGGGCCCATTGTGAGCGCGAGAAAAATAAGGAGCGAAAACACTGCAACCGGAATAAGTGGAAGGAATTTTTTTATCACAGGGATCGTTTCAGAACCTCAGTCAATTTTGGGGTAAGTGTATCCCATGTTGTGCGGCACGTCTCAGCAGAACGGCGTTTGACGAGAAGAAAGTCTGCAGGAGAATTTGTCATCCGGCACACATCGATTCGCCCCGGCTCCGGCGGTTCAATTTTCGGTCGCCTGTCCGACGCATCTACATAAGAAGGCATTCAGCTATTCGCTTCGCCCCGCACATTGCCGCGGACGGTAGATGGTTGCAGAATCCCCAACAACAGGAGACACAAATGGATTTTCGAGTTCGCCCCGGAGAGATACAGGAAGACCAGCTGACCGCGATGATGGAACACTATTCGGCCCGTTGGCCCAGCAGCCTTTTTATGGGAGCGGCGATCGCATCGATAGTCGGGTCGCTGGTTTTCAAGTGCCAGAAGAAGGATCATCATGCGCTGTTTATCGGTCAATGGGCAGCGCCGTTTTTGATCCTTGGACTGTATAACAAGATGGTCAAGCAGCATGGATCGGACACGCACCACCACCACGGGCCGGAGCATCATGGACCGCCCCCTCATGAGCATGACGAGCCTCACCAGCCGCACTAGACCTCACTAGAATTGTTCGACGATGACAATGAACGGCAGCGTACATATACGCTGCCTGATTCATTTGCCATTGCGTACAAACCGGCTGAATGTGCAAAGTTGCTTCTGTACTCGACGGGTCTGCGGGCTGCGTGATATTCTCGGTAGTTTTCTCCAAGGGGAGCCGATGAGCGCAGAGACACTCGAACAAACGGGCATGCAGCCGACGCAATTTCACCTATATACAGACGAGCAGCAGCAGTTGCGGAAGGAGATTCGCGACTTTGCCGCACGTGAGATTGCGCCCAATGTGATGCGCTGGGATGAAGCCAGCGAGTTTCCCGCGGAACTGGTGAAAGAGCTGGGCCGCATGGGCCTGATGGGTGTAATTTTTCCGCCGGAGTACGGCGGTTCGGGACTTGGATATGTTGAGTATGTGATTGCTGTCGAAGAGCTGTCGCGCGTGGACGGCTCGGTGGGCATCATCGTTGCCTCGCACAATTCGCTGGCTACGAACCATATTTTTCTCGCCGGGACAGAAGCGCAGCGGCAGAAATATGTAACCAAGCTGGCCAGCGGCGAGTGGCTGGGTGCGTGGGGGCTGACGGAGGCGGGGTCTGGCTCCGATGCCGGCGGCGCGCGGACGACGGCGGTGAGAAAAGGCGACCGCTGGGTGTTGAACGGCAACAAGACCTTCATCACCAATGGACATTATGCGGACGTTGCGGTGGTGATTGCCGTGACGGATAAGTCGCAGGGTACGCGCGGACTATCGGCTTTCATCGTGGAAAAAGGCACGCGCGGATTTCGTCCTGGCAAGAAGGAGAACAAGCTGGGGCTGCGGGCCAGCGATACTTCCGAGCTAATTTTTGAGGACTGTGAAATTCCTGCAGAGAACCTGCTGGGCAAAGAGGGTGAGGGTTTCATCGATTCCATGCGCGTGCTGGACGGCGGACGGATTTCGATTGCCGCGTTATCGCTGGGGATGGCGCAGGGCGCGTTCGATGCCGCGGTGAAATATACGAAAGAGCGCAAGCAGTTCGGCAAGGCGATCAGCGAGTTTCAGGGTATCCAATGGAAGATAGCCGATATGGCGACGCAACTGGATGCAGCGAAACTATTGACCCACCGGGCCGCGCAGATGAAGGATGCCGGGATGAAGACGACGCTTGAGTCGGCGATGGCGAAGCTGCATGCCAGTGAGGTTGCGGTGAAGATTTGCGATGAAGGCGTGCAGCTGCATGGCGGCTACGGCTTCATCAAGGATTATCCGGCGGAGAAGTTTTATCGCGACGTAAAACTGTGCACCATCGGCGAAGGGACGAGCGAGATTCAGCGGCTGGTGATTGCTCGGGAAGTGCTGAAGAAGTATTGAAACCGCTCTCCCGACAATAACGAGAGAAACCGCAGTCTTTTCTCTCCGCAGGGTTCTGGTCAGAACGACAATTTGTCATTTTGTCGAATTTTTCTAAAAAAAAGAATTTTCGTGTCGTTTGCGAGTTTTTGCGAAAACAGCGATGGCGGCATTGACGATGTTTTGGCAAAATGTTCCACGTGGAACATTTAAGGAATTGATGATTCAAACGCCATTGGAATGGCTATGTGGCTTGAATTGAGGGAGTTGCGAAAACAAAAATAAAGACGATTTCGTGGCGTTTTTTCCGGGCGTTTCAGGGCCGGGGGAAAGGGCTTTTTTTTGAGGCGATCGGGTGTAACCAGCAATGGCTGGCAATGCAGGTGTTTTTTCCCAGGTGTGCTCAAATGCAAAGTGTTGATTCCATGCAGGATACAAATTTCAAATTTTGGATTTTTTGAGGACACTCTGAGCAGGCCCCTCGGCGGCCGAAAGCCATTCCTTATATTTCAATGACTTATCTCAGGGCTGAAGGGCGGTTTTACACCAAAATTTTCAAAAAGGCCCCTCGATCAAAGTTTCCTTTGACGAAAAATACGCTTTTCTGCATGAATATAGTAATTTTTACTACATCGATTTTTCAAGTTATTCCTTGATTTGGCCCGATTATGCATCAGTTTTGGTGCTTGTTTTGATTTTCTATTGAAATAGTTTCTACTGGGATGTCAGGACATTGACCACTTCAAACAGCCAGAGCGCGGGTGTTTCGGCGTGCCTGTTAGAAAGGCTGTCGAGCACCTCCCGGCTATATCTCTTCGACATATGCATCGACCGCGATGTCGCGGACCGCGGCTTCCGCGGCCAACTGATCGGGGATGTTGATGGTGACCTGCATGGCACTACCTAACCATTGCTGCAGGGTTCTACTCTATCGGTTCGACATGCTTGGGGCGGTAGCGGGGCTTCTTCATTAAATATCCGATAGGGATCAGGCAGGCGGTCAATATGACCAGCACGTGGACTGTGTCGACGTAGGCCAGGGTGCTGGCCTGCTGCAGCATGAGGTTATAAATCTGTCCGGCGGAATGGGCGGTTGCGTCGGGTTGGGAATAGCCGTGTTGTATCAGGTTGCCGGCCAGACCTTGTTGCATCGCCCGATATTGCATGGAAGACCCATATATATGCGCGGACAGATATTGCTGATGCGTCTGCGACCGCCGCACCAGCATGGTGGAGATGAAAGAAATGCCGAGGCTGCCGCCGATGTTGCGCGCGAGCGCGGTGAGGCCGGAGACTTCGTTGTTCTTCTCCTGCGGCACGCCTACATACGACATGACAGAGATAGGCACAAAAGTGAACGGCATACCGAGTACCATGATGACGCGCCAACTGGCGGCATCCCAGAAGGTAATGCCGAGATAGAGATCGCCGATTCTCCAGATGCCAAAGGTAAGCAGGGTGAAGCCGATGGTGATCATCAGGCGGGGATCGACCTTTTGCCCGATGAAGCCCACGATCGGAAACAGGATGATCAACACGAAGCCGCCGAGGGAAAGCGCGAGACCGGCTTCGGTCGCGGTGTAGCCCATGACTTCCTGCAGGAACTGCGGGATCAGCACGGTAGTCGAAAACAGTGCCGCACCGATCATGAGCATGACGAATTGCGTCATGGCGAAGTTGCGCTTGCGATAGAGCGACAGGTCGATGATGGGATGTTCGGTGGTGAGTTCGCGGTAGAGGAATGCGACCAATCCAATGGCGGCAACCCAGGCACAGGTGACGATGAAGTGCGAACTGAACCAGTCGTCTTCCTGGCCTTTATCCAGCATGATCTGCAGAGCGCCGATGGTGAGGGCCAGCAAGCCGAGGCCGATGCCATCGATGCTGCCGCGGCGGTTGCGCAGTTTTTTCAGATACGGCGGGTCTTCGACAATCCGGCTGGTGAGCATGAGCGAGATGATGCCGATGGGGACGTTCAGAAAGAAAATCCATCGCCAGTCGTAGTTGTCCGTGATCCAACCGCCGATGGTGGGGCCGATGGCAGGCGCCAGCACGACGGCCATGCCATACATGGAAAACGCCAGGCTGCGTTTCTCGGGTGGAAATGTGTCGGCGAGGATGGCGCGCTCGCTGGGTTGCAGGCCGCCGCCGCCTACTCCCTGGATGATGCGGAACAGGATCAGCATGGGCAGCGAAGTGGCCAGGCCGCAGAGAACGGAAGAGATAGTGAAGAGCGCGACGCAGGTCATGTAGAAGCGCTTGCGTCCGATGCGATTGGAGATCCAGCCGCTGATGGGCAGCACGATGGCGTTCGAGACCAGATAAGAGGTCAGAATCCAGGTGGCTTCGTCATAGGTCGCGCCGACCGACCCGGCGATGTGCGGCAGGGCGACGTTGGCGATGCTGGAGTCGAGCGCCTCCATGAACGTCGCCAGCGTCACCGTAAAGGTGATGACCCACGGGTTGAATCGCGGCGTCCAGTGTTCGTAGTGAAACTCGCTGTCGGCGTCGCGTTTTTCTGCGACGGCAACAGCGGAGGGCTGCGCCATACTTACTCCCAGAATCCTTTCAATCGTGTTCGCTGAACCCACTGCAGACAGCTGCCATCCGCACCCGATACCTGTTCACAAGCGCCGGGTATGGCTTGGTGAAGAAACGGGTCGTCGTAAGGAGATGAACCTTTAGGATAAAACAGGTCCGGTTCTTCAGATGAAGTGCAGAATGCTGAAGCCTTGAAATAGAGCAAAAGCAAAGATACTGCGATGTGGCGAGTTGGAGTACTGTGCAGCCGTTCTTTGGGGAACGGCTGCGTTAAGAGCGATTTTCCGCCTTACACCTTCTGTGCTTTTGCTCTAGGGGAGGAGTGGAGGATTGGCGTGTTGGGCGAGGTCGAGCGCCTGCTGCGGGAACCATGCGCCTGCTGTGGGATCGTAGAGTCCCCAGAGCGGATCGAAGGTAGCCTGTTGAGCGGCGGTGGTGGGCCATCCGGATGGGTCGTAGGCGGCGTAGTCCCAGGCGCGCGCGCCGCCCGCCGAATCGCAGGTGCCGTCCGACTCGCCGGGGGTCTTGACCCAGAGATAGGCGTCGAGCAGCGGGATCCCGGTGTCTGCCGTTGGGTGAGCGCCGAGGCCGCGGGCGGGTGGGTTACACCAGCTTCCGTTGTTCAGGGTGGTGATGACGGAGGCGGGCTGGTAATAGGGCGGGTTGGCGTAGGCGGTGGCGTAAAAGGGGCCTTGTCCGTTGCGGCTGGTGTCGATGACAAAGTGGGTGGTAGGGACGGCGGTGCCCATGTTTTGCTGATACCACTCGGTGGTATAGGTCCAAGTGGTGATGTCGTCGGGGTTTACGGCGCCGAGCGGAGAGTAATACTGGCTGGCGCAGTACGAGTAGTTGCCGAGGCGCCAGCCGCCGTCGTCGGGGTTCATACCGAAGGCGATGCAGTTGGAAACCCAGGTATCGAACGTGGACTCGTATATGGAAAGGTTGAAGTTGGAAACGTTGGAGAAGAAACCCTGGGCATGTTGCACGCCGGCGGCAATCAAACGCTGAGTAATGACGGGGACGGCCTGCCAATGGCTGTTGCCGGCATCGATGTAGACGATGGTTTGAGGCTGCTGCTCGAGCCGGGTGATGGCGTCGTTGAGCTGAGCGTAGCGGTTGGCGACGGCCTCCGGGATGTTGACCTGAGCGGGATTGTATCCGCAGTCGCTGGGCAGATCGGCGATGGCATCGGGTTCGAGGATGATGACAACCTTCTGGTTGCCGATGGCGCCGGCAACGGCGTCGATCCAGGCCTCATAGTCGGCCGTGTTCTCGGCACCGCCGGCAGAGTAGCTGCCGCAGTCACGTCCGGGAATATTGTAGAGGACGAAGAGAGGGATGGCGCGCTGGAAGTTGGCCTCGCGCAGGGTCTGGGTGACGGTGGAGGCGGTTTGGGTGGGCGTGTTGCCGGTAAGCCAGACGGCCTGCGGGGTGGCCTCCATCGCGGCGATCAGGAGTGCGTTTTTGATCTGACCGTTCTTCAGCAGACCGATGGCCTGGGGGATGGAGCCGCTGGCGGGCTGCGGGATGAAGAAGCGAGTGTTGGCGGGGAGCGTTCTGTCTGCCGGGGTTTGGGCGTTCGCCGGGGTTGCTAGAGAAATGATCGACAGCAGGGCCGCTGCTGCGACGGCTCTGGGGAGAATGCTGCGGATGAAACGGATGTGCATGGGAAGCCTCCTGAGTGCGGACGAGAATTTGTCTCAGGAGCGCACGTGCGGTCTAACACCCTGCCATCGAGCATGCATAGTTCCATACGCCGTTCGGGTGATCAAAGTGAGGGATCGGATGGAGCCCTGGTCGATCGAATTCGGGAAGGGTTCCATCGGTACCAGGTGCGCTCACGACCTAAGCATATACAGGGCTGGCCGTGAAGTTGTCAATTGAGACGCTGCGCGACTATTGGTTTCATCAACCAAGGACCTCGATTTCCAGCGATTGGGAACCGGGGGTTCAAACCGACACCCTAACGGGGTCCTGGCAGCGGTGCCGTCTGCCTCCGGACGCGGTATGATCGCAACGAGTATGGCTGTTTCTTCCTCCATCGGCGCGACTCAATCGGAAGAAGTAGAGAGCCTGGTTGCGCGGCTGCGAGGCGGAGAGATTCGTGCGCTGGCGCGGGCGATTTCGCTGGTGGAGAACGATGCGGCTTCGGCGGCGGCGGTTTTGTCGGGCTGCTTTCCATATACGGGCGATGCGCTGCGGATTGGATTGACGGGTGCGCCCGGCTCCGGCAAAAGTACGCTGGTCGATCAGCTGGCGCGGCAGTATCGTGCGCGGGAGCATACAGTCGGAATTGTTGCGGTCGATCCGACGAGTCCTTTCACCGGCGGCGCGATTCTGGGGGATCGGATTCGCATGCAGAGTCATCATGCCGATCCGGGCCTGTACATCCGCAGCATGGCGACGCGTGGATTTCTCGGCGGACTGGCTTCGACTACGGCGGATGTTGCCTCCATTGTGGAGGCAAGCGGGAAAACGCTGCTAATGATCGAAACCGTCGGCGTGGGCCAGGATGAGGTCGACATTGTTCGGCTGGCCGATGTGACGGTGGTGGTGCTGGTGCCGGGTCTGGGCGACGATGTGCAGAGCATCAAGGCGGGCATTCTTGAGATTGCCGATATTTTTGTGGTGAACAAGAGCGACCGCGAAGGCGCGGATCGGGTGGAGCGGGAAATCCGCACCATGCAATCGCTGGGCAGTCACGGAGATGGATGGGTTCCGCCGGTGGTGCGCACGGTGGCGAGCACGGGCGAAGGCGTGGCGGCGCTGGTGGAAACGATTGATCGCTGTGCAACATGGTTGCGGGAAAATGGAAAGCTCGAGAAAAAACGCGCTGCGGCTTGGCAGGAGAGGCTGCTCGAAATGATTCGCCGCCGGCTGACGCATGAGCTGGTGCATCATCGTATTGGCGCGTCGGAGTTGGCGACTTATGCACGTGCCGTCGCCGAGCGTGACGAAGACCCGTATGTTCTGGTAGAACGTCTGGTGCGCGGTCTGCTGGATTTGCACAGATAGCGCCGGCATCCAATTCATGGAGAGGATTCGAGACGCATGCCGGTGTTGGAGAGGTGGAACGATCCTATGTTTCGCATCGATCATCTTGGAATTGCGGTTGGCGATCTGCGGGTGGCGCGCAATTTTTATGAGCTGCTGGGCATGATTGCGGGGCCGGAGGAAACGGTCGAGCACGAACAGGTACGCACGGTGATGATTCCCGTCGGAGAGAGCCGCATCGAACTTCTGGAGCCGATATCTCCCAACTCTGTGATTGGCCGTTTTATCGAGCGGCATGGCGAAGGAATGCATCACGTGGCGTTGCATGTGGATGATATTGCCGATGTATTTTCGGAGATGAAGCGTGCGGGCATGCGGCTGGTCTCGGATGAGTTGAAGATCGGCGCGGGCGGCCATCTTTACTTTTTTGTGCATCCTTCGAGTACGGGCGGGGTGCTGGTGGAAATCTGTCAGAATGCGGACGCGGATGTTGCCGCGGATATCCGTATGGATGTCGGCGCCTGATGCTGGTCCTGGTGGTCGACACGGCGGGTGAGGCCGGAGGTGTGCTGTTGGCGCGCGCCGAAGACCCGACGCCCGACGCGCTGGAAATTTTCAGCTCCGTGGTTCTGGAGCCGCGAAAATTTTCGACTCAGTTGATTCCCGCCATTGAGGAGATTTTGAAGGAGCATCAGATGGAGGTTTCGCATCTCGATGCCTTCGCCGTTTTCTCCGGCCCCGGATCGTTTACCGGCTTGCGTGTTGGATTGAGTGCTGTCAAGGCGATGGCGGAGGTTACGGGCAAGCCGGTCATTGCCGTCTCGCGGCTGGCGGTGATGGCGGCGGCGGTTTCGAATTCGGAGTTCGCCGGAGAGACGGTGCATACATTGCTCGACGCAGGTCGCGGGGAGTTTTATCACGGCATCTATCGCGATGGGGGGCGGACGTGCGTTTCGGAGTCGCTGGAGACGATGGCAGCTCTTAAGAAAAGTCTGGAGAGCGTACCCGGCGTGGTGGTGACTTCGGAACACGCTGTGCTGGCTTCTTTGAATCGCTTGCCAGGGGTGATTCTGCTGCAGGTTCCGCAGGCAATTGTGCGGGAAGCGTTGCCGCTGGTCGTGGCTGCGTGGAGGGATGGCCGCTTCAGCGATATCGCCACGCTGGATGCAAATTATCTGCGTCGCGCTGAGCCGGGATCTGCGCGCTCTGCGAAGCCGCGAACCGACGCATGAATTCCATTGCGGTTGGGCCAGCTCGGCATTCTGGATATATCGTTCGTCGCGCTCAACTTTCGGATATTGAAGCGATCCGGGAATTGGCAACAGCGGTCCGGATGATGCCGCGTTGGGCTGGCGCCGACTACCACGCATATTGTGTATCGACCGAACCGGGAGATACGCAGGTGAAGTCTTTGTTTGTTGCCTGTATTCAGACGCCGGACGAAGGTGCCAGTTTTGCATTCGGACGAAAAGAAGTTGTTGGGTTTGCGGCGTTTTCTGCCATTTCGCGAATCGGCGGCGGCGAATGCACTCTGGAAAATATGGCGGTTGCTGAGCCATGGAGACGGCAGGGGATTGCGTTGCGGTTGCTGGCGGCCGGGCTGCTCTGGTGCCGCGCCTGGTGTCCCGGCGCGGGGGCTGAAACTTCGCTGTGGCTGGAAGTTCGTGCTTCCAACCGCGGTGCGATTGCATTGTATGAAAACGCCGGCTTTGTTGTGACCGGCAGCAGACCGCGCTATTACACACAGCCGGAAGAAGATGCCATCCTGATGTCGAGGCTGCTGGACGCACGGTTGCGAGCCTGTTGAAATCTTCCGTTGCCCAGCCGGTAACCCGCGTGATACTTTAGCCGTCTATAGGAACAGGAGGTGCTTCTCTATGGAGATTTCCGTCGAGCAGGCTCCTCGCGCGGGCGCGAATCCTTTGGGTCGCCTGGTCGAGGAACACCGTCAATACTCCCGCAAGCTGGAATCCATTCTGTCCCACTCTTACCTTACAGAAAATGAACAGGCCGAAGCCGCCCGGCTGAAAAAGCTGAAGCTGAGGTTGAAAGACGAGATGGAGCAATACGCTCGCTCCTCGCATTCTGGAACCCTGACCGCTTAAGATCGGTGCCGCTCAAAGCGGCTAGGATTGTCTGTACGGACCGTATAATCAACCATACGAATGGTTCGCGACGGATACTTCTACGGATTCGGTTTCGCGGCGATCGCTGCGCTGGTGTGGGCAGGGACGCGCTCGTTTTATTTCTTCTGGATTCCTCTGGCGTTGGCGGCCTTTTTTCTGTGGTTTTTTCGCGATCCCAACCGTGAAATTCCGGAAGCGCCCGGCTTGATCGTTTCTCCCGCGGATGGCAAAGTCACAGCCATTGAAACGGTGTTGATGCCGACTGGGCAGGTTCGGCGGATCAGCATTTTTCTTAACGTGTTCAACGTGCATGTGAACCGCTCTCCGATTGCCGGGAACATCCAGTCCATCGATTACAAAAAAGGCAAATATCTGAATGCCATGAATCCGGATTCCGCCGTTCACAATGAACGGAACCTGGTGGAGGTCGCGGGCGAGCTGTGCACCGTTTCCTTCTGTCAGATTGCGGGGTTACTGGCGCGGCGCATCGTTTTCAAGAAGCGCGTCGGCGATTGGGTGCATCGCGGCGAACGCGTCGGGCTGATCAAGTTCGGCTCGCGAGTCGATGTGGTGTTTCCGCTCTCATGCGAAGTTCAGGTGAAGCTGGGCGATCACGTGCGCGGGGGCGCGTCGGTGTTGGCGATCATGTGTCCGCCGGATGGCGAGGAGATGCTGGCTGCTGTTTCTTCTGAAATTGGTTTCTCCGGCTCCGGAATTTTCGGTGCTGTTGGGGGGCCGCAGCGATGAGCGAACTGGAAGCGCCGAAGCGCGGGCCAGCGCGGCGCGGAATGTATATTCTGCCTTCCGCGTTTACCGCTGGAACGATTGCGGCCGGTTTCTATGCCATTGTCCAAAGCCTGCAGGGTTCGCCGGTTGAGCCGCATCATTTCGACTACGCGGCGCTTGCGATCGGCTTTGCCATTCCGTTCGATGGCCTGGATGGTCGCATCGCCCGCATGACGAATACGGCCAGCGAGTTTGGCCGCGAGCTGGATTCGCTGGCCGATGTGATTACCTTTGGGGTCGCGCCTGCCATCCTTGCCTACAGCTGGGGATTTCGTATGCTTCCTTACGGCATGGACCCGGTGCTGCGGCAGAAGCTGGTCGAGATCGGCGCGGTGGTTTGTTTTCTTTTTCTCATCTGCGGAGCTTGCCGCCTGGCGCGTTTCAATATCAGCTCCGATGCCAAGCCGAAAAATCCCGGCCGCCCCGATCGGAAATATTTTGTCGGCATGCCGATTCCGGCAGCGGCTGGCGTGATTGTCGCTACGGTGCATTTCTTCGGCGGGACTCCGGTCTTCAATGGAATTCTTGCGTGCGTGTGGATTTTTCTGGTTGGACTGGTCGGCTTTCTAATGGTCAGCACATGGCGTTTCTGGAGCGGCAAGGAGATCAGCCTGACCGGGCGGCATCCATTTCAACTGCTGGTGTTGATTGGCGCGATCGTATCTATCGTAGTGCTGTTTCATCATGTGATTCTTTTCATCTTTGCGTTGGGCTATATGTTCTCCGGACTGCTGGCGCGGGTGGCCTACTCGTGGTCGCTGCGACATCGGCGGCATGCAAAACCGGAGCATCCAGTTTCCGGCATCTCAGGCGATACAGCCAGCCAGGCGTCGGACAGGTAGAACGGAATGCCAGAAAAGTCGTTACGGATTGCAGTGGTTGGCGCGGGCACCCTGTTGGGGAAGGCTCTGAACGATGAGTTGGCGGCATCCGCATTCGCGGCAGCGGATTTGCATCTGATCGACGACGATGAAGCGATGGGCAAGCTGGCGGCGACAGCGGATGAAGTGACCTTCATTCAGCGGATTGAGCCGGACTCGTTCGACGGCTGCGATTTTACGTTTTTTGCGGGCAGCGCGGAACTGACGCGGACGCATTGGCGAGCGGCGCTCAAGGCGGGCTCGAGCATTGTCGATTTATCCGGGGAGTTGGAAGACACGCCAGGCATGCTGGTCCGCGCTCCCTGGATTCAGGACAACCCTGCTGCCGTTCCCGCAGTCTCAAGCGAGACTAATGTCGTGCCGGACCTGCAGACGCGCGTAGTGGTTTCTGCTCATCCGGTGGCTGTATTGCTGGCATTGCTGGCGGGGCGCAGCCAACGAGTTGCGCCATTGCATGGTCTGTGGGCAACGCTGCTGCAGCCGGCCTCGGAATTTGGCCATGCGGCGCTTGAAGAATTGCATCAGCAGACGACGAATCTGTTGTCCTTTCAGCCTTTGCCCACTGAAGTTTTCGGCGGGCAGACGGCGTTTACGCTGGCGGTTTCTTTTGGCGGAGAAAGTCATGTGGACCTGACGAAATCTGCCGATGTGATTCGCCGTCATTTTGCGGAAATTGTTCCGGCGTCCGCCGCTTCGCTGGCGTTACAGGTGATCCAGGTACCGGTGTTCCACGGCTATGCACTATCGGTCGCGGTGGAGTTTGCCCAGCCGATTCCGGCACATGCGTTGGCACGGGCGCTGGCTGGCCCGCATGTTCACATTGTTGTCGATGCCGGCGAGTTTCCCGGCAACGTGCAGGCTGTCGAAGAGGAAGAAATGCAGGTTCTGGTGCGGCCCGTGCTTGAGGGTGCAGAGACTGCCGGTAGCAAAGAAGAAACGTGCCGCTTCTGGCTGTGGATCGTCGCCGACAATTTGAAGTTGGCCGCGCAAAATGCGATTGCCTGCGCGGTGGAGCTGGACCGGCTGCGGCCGCGCGGTGGAGTTCAGTAATCTGTGCGTTGCAAACCAGCGTAAATTTTCAGTGCGGAGCGACATGGACACTCGCAGACGAGACCTGCTCAAACTTGCCGGTTATGGATTCGCGGCTACTCTGGCGGGGTCGCCGAAACTATACGCCGCCGATCAAACTCCTGTAGATGCTCCAGGCGTCTTTGATGTTCGACGCTTCGGTGCTGTTGGAGACGGCAGCACCATCGATACTTCTGCGATTAACAAAGCCATTGCGGCGGCGAGCGCGGCCGGCGGTGGTATGGTTCATTTTCCCGCGGGCACGTATGCCAGCTACTCCATCCATTTGCGCGGTCACGTTACGTTGTTTCTCGATCGGGGCGCGACCATTCTTGCTGCGCCTACTCCGACGGCAGGGCAGCCTGGCTATGATGCGCCGGAACCGGATTCTCCGTGGGCGGCGTATCAGGACTATGGTCACAATCATTGGCACAACAGCCTGATCTGGGGCGAGGGCATTCAGGACGTCGGCATTTACGGGCCGGGGCTGATCTGGGGGAAGGGTCTCGACCGTGGAGACCGCGCTTACACTCCCGAGATCCCCGGTGCCGGCAATAAATCCATTGCACTGAAAAACTGCCACAACGTTACGCTGAAAGATTTTTCCATTTTGCAGGGCGGCTGGTTTGGAATTCTGGCTACGGGCGTCGACAACCTGACGATCGACAATCTGAAGATCGACACGAATCGCGATGGCATGGATATCGATTGCTGCCGCAATGTACGAGTGTCGAACTGCACCGTCAATTCTCCCTGGGACGATGCGATCGTACCGAAGAGTTCTTTCGCGTTGGGTTACGCGCGCGCGACCGAGAACGTGACCATTTCCGATTGCTATGTGACCGGTGCGTATCAACTGGGCACGCTGCTCGATGGAACATTCAAGAAATTTCCCAACGGCGCGAAAGTTTCCCGGACTGGCCGGATCAAACTCGGAACCGAATCGAATGGCGGCTTCAAAAACATTGCCATCTCGAATTGCGTATTTGAAGGCTGCAATGGTCTGGCTCTCGAAACCGTGGACGGAGCGCTGCTCGAAGATATTGCGATCACCAACATCACCATGCGCGACATCGTGACCGCGCCGATTTTTCTGCGGCTGGGCGCGCGCATGCGCGGTCCGAAAGGCGCGGCGATTGGCGAGTTGCGCCGGGTGCTCATCCACAACGTGGTCGCTTCGAACGTGAGCGCGCGGCAATGCTCGATTCTGGCAGGTCTTCCGGGCCACGCGATTCGTGACATCCAAATCGGCGATGTTTTTATTCAGCAACAAGGCGGCGGAACGCGCGAGCAGGCAGAGCTTCGACTGCCCGAAAAGGAGAACGGATATCCGGAGCCGAATATGTTCGGCGTAACTCCGGCGCAGGGTTTCTATTTGCGACATGTGAGCGGCGTCGACATGAGCCATGTTGAGATTGCGTCGTTGCAGCCGGATGAGCGTCCCGGATTTGTGCTCGACGACGTGGAGGATGCGGACTTTCTGCGCATCAAAATGGCCCGCCCGACGAGGGTGCCGGTGTTTTCTCTGCGTGACGTCGATCGGTTCAGCTCCACTCTTGTGCAGGGAGTTTCCGATCAGCGGTTGGATCACGTTCGCGACAAGACCTTCTAAAGTTTCTCCGATTTCGGCAGACAATTGGAACCGGAAATATATTCGCTGGCGCGATCACGGGCTGCTCGATTTGTAAAACTTTCCTGATCGATGGAAAATCCTGTTTTCAAATTGGGCAACTGCCAATCGAATTGCTGAGAAAAATGGCCAAAAGTCTTGACGCCCGGCTCCCTCACGGTTAAAGTCTTAATCAGGTATGAAGTCCCTTTCTTTCCAGATGCGGTCGATGTGTATGTGCATGTGTTGCATGCGGGCACATTCGCGCGCCTTCTGGAGGGTTGGGTAGACAAGCTGAAAAGCTAACAGGTACCCAAAATCAAAGCCCACCGACGGAAGAGCCGCTCAGGTGGGTTTTCTAGTTTCCGGCAGAAAAGTCCACCGCCGACTCCCCGAAGAGTGAATTTAGGACTGCCGATGACACAACATGTTACTGAGGAAAGTTGCGACGCCGTACCGGTCGACAACATCGAAGAGTTCACTATGGTAGAGCCGTCCCCAGTGCTAACACCAGCCCGGCGATTGAGCCACCTGGAAACTCTCGAAGCCGAGAGCATCCATATCATGCGGGAGGCGGTTGCGCAGTTTGCCGCGCCGGTGATGCTCTATTCGATCGGCAAGGATTCCTCGTGTTTGCTGCGGCTGGCGCAGAAGGCTTTTTATCCAGGCAAGATTCCGTTTCCTCTGCTGCATGTCGATACCGGCTTTAAATTTCCCGAGATGATCGAGTTCCGCGACCGTTATGCAGCGGAGATTGGCGCGCGACTGATCGTGCATAAAAATCAACAGGCGCTCGATGAAGGCACAAACCCGTTCGCCATCGGCACGCAGAAATGTTGCGGGTTGCTGAAGACGCGTTCGCTGCTCGACGGCCTGGCCGAGGGTGGCTTCGATGCTGCTTTTGGCGGGGCTCGACGCGATGAGGAAAAATCCCGCGCCAAGGAACGCATCTATTCCTTCCGCGATGCCGCGGGGCAGTGGGACCCGCGCAACCAGCGGCCGGAGCTATGGAACTACTACAACGGCAAGATCGATAAGGGCGAGAGCATCCGCATTTTTCCGCTGTCGAACTGGACCGAACTCGACATCTGGCTCTACATCTATAAAGAAAATATTCCAATCGTGCCGCTCTATTTTGCTAAGGAGCGCGAGGTGGTGGTGCGTGGCGGATCGCTGATTGTGACCCAGGGGCCGATTCCCGTGCTGCCGGGCGAAAAACCGGTGCTGCGCAAGGTTCGGATGCGCTCGCTGGGCTGCGTTCCTTGTACGGGCGCGATTGAGTCCGAGGCGGATACGCTGCCGAAGATTATTGAGGAGATGTTCAGCTTCCATCGTTCTGAACGGGAGAACCGGGCTATCGATCATGATCAAGAGGGGTCGATGGAGATGAAAAAGCGGGAGGGATATTTCTGATGATGCCGACATTGGAAGCGCGTTCCTCTTCGACGTTCGACGAATTTCTGGAGCGGCATCTCGACCGCGACCTGCTCCGCTTTACGACGGCCGGCAGTGTTGACGATGGTAAATCCACACTGATTGGGCGGCTGCTGTACGACTCGAAGGCTGTGTACCAGGATCAGGTGCAGGCGGTGCAGCAGAGCAAACTGAATCGCTCGACCGGTCCTATAGATTTTTCATTGCTGACCGATGGGCTGCGTGCGGAACGCGAGCAGGGAATTACGATCGATGTGGCGTACCGCTACTTCACCACATCACGGCGGAAGTTCATCATCGCCGATACGCCCGGTCATGAGCAGTACACGCGCAACATGGCGACGGGTGCGTCTACGGCCGACGCAGCGGTAGTACTGGTCGATGCGCGCAAGGGGATTCTGCCGCAATCGCGACGGCATGCGACGATCGCTGCGCTGTTGGGAATTCCGAACATTATTGCGGCCATCAACAAGATGGACCTGGTGGATTACTCCGAAGATATCTTCCGCCAGTTGGAACGCGACCTGGACGAGCTGGCGCAGCAGATTGCGCAGACCGTAACCCAGGGCGCTACGCCGATCTCGATTGCGTGTATTCCCATCAGCGCGCTGGAGGGCGACAACGTGGTGACGCGCAGCACAAAGACGCCGTGGTATGGCGGGCCAAGCCTGCTCGAATATCTGGAAGAAATTCCTGTCGCTGAAACCAATAGCGCTGCGCCCTTCCGTTTTCCGGTGCAGTATGTCATTCGGCCTGATGATAGCTTTCGCGGCTTTGCGGGGCAGATCATCAGCGGTTCGGTGGAACCGGGCGACCGCGTGGTGGCATTGCCGTCGCGGCAGACGACGCGTGTGCGCTCCATCGTTACATTCGATGGCGATCTTCCGCAGGCTGCGACGGGTTCGTCGGTTACGCTGCAGTTGGAGGATGAACTCGATCTAAGCCGCGGAGATTTGCTGGTGTCGGAACGTAGCCAGCCGCACACCGCGCGGCGATTTGTCGCCAATGTCGTCTGGCTGCATGCGACGCCGCTCGATCTGCGCAAACGCTGGATCTTTCGCCAGTCGACCGATGAACTGCGCGTTCATGCCCGGCATATCCAAGGCCGCCTCGACGTAAACACGATGGAGCATCACCCGGCCGCGCAATTGGGTTTGAACGATATTGGCACGGTAGAGTTTGAAGCCACGCGGAAATTTTCTTTCGACCTGTATGCGCAGAATCGCAGCTCCGGCAGCTTCATACTGATCGATCCGCTGACGAATGCGACTGTCGGCGCGGGCATGATTACGGAAAGCCTGGGCGATGCCGGGACTGCGGCCAGAGAGCCCGATATTCACCGGCGAGTGCTGACCAAAATCGCCGTCGATAGTGTTTCGCGGACGCTGCCGCCGGTGGAGACTGCAGAACGCGCGCGACGATTCGGACATCATCCGGCGGCGATCTGGCTGGGGACATGGCACTCGCTGGCCGCACCGCTCGAACGCGCTTTGTTTGAGGCCGGCTATCAGGTGATGGTGCTCGATGACGCCCACAGCACCGACGAGTGGAATGAAGCGCTGATCCGCGGACTTTACTCCGCCGGGCTGATTGCCCTCTATACAACGACCGCCATCAACGATGAGAAGAAGAATCGCATCTACGGCGCGATTCCGCATGAATATGTTCTGGACGCGGACGCGCTCGATCACAACGGCAAGGACTCCTCCGTGGTGCAGTTGATTCTCGACTGGATCGGCGGACTGCGGATTGCCGCAACGAAAGTGAACCGGTAATCATGCTCGATATCGACAATCACGCAGCGGTGGAGGCCCTTACACCGGAGCTGTTGGTGCCGCAGGTGCTGGAGCTTCAAGGCAAGGCCTGCATCACGAACAGTTTTCAGATCGAGGACATGGTGGTGCTGCACCTGCTGCGGGAGATTCGTCCAGAGATTCCGGTGCTGTTTCTCGATACCGGTTACCACTTCGCGGAAACCTATGCCTACCGCGACCGCATCGCGCGGGAGTGGAACTTGAATTTGATCTCGCTTGAGGCGAAGCAATCGGTTGCCGATCAGGAAGCCGCTTTCGGCATTTTGAACCGGACCGACCCGACGCGTTGCTGCGGGCTGCGCAAAGTGGAACCCTTGATGCGCGGGCTCGCGGACTATGACATCTGGTTCACCGGGCTGCGGCGGGACCAGTCGCCCACACGCAAAAGTCTGCACAAGGTGGAACATCACATGCTGCCCACCGGCAAAACGCTGTTGAAGGTAAGTCCGCTGGCGGACTGGGATTCGAAACAGGTCTGGAACTATATCGTTCGCAATAACATCGAATATCTTGCGCTTTACGATCAGGGATATCCCAGCATCGGCTGCGAGCCCTGCACTTCGATTCCGAACGATCCAAACAATCCACGATCGGGCCGCTGGTCGGGGCAGAAGCTGGAATGCGGCATTCATACGTTCACCGAGAAAAATTCTTCCCAGGAAAGTCAATGACAGAACAACAAACAGCACCGGCCGCGCCGCCAGTAAAAGAAACCAAGGCGCAAAGAATGGAGCGCCTGAAACGGGAGCTGAATCCCTGGGAAGCGTTCGAGGAAGTGCGCCGGTTTGCGCGCGAGGGCCGCACCAGCGTGGTGCCGGAATGGGCGTCGGCATATTTCAAATGGTGGGGCATCTACACGCAGGGAGACGGCATTGGAGCGGTCGGCGGTGTGGGCGGTGAAGGAAAAGCTTCCGATTATTTCATGCTGCGAATCGGCATTCCGAACGGAGTGCTACGTTCCTCACAGCTGCGCGTGATCGCCGATCTGACACGGCAGCATGCGCGCAATCAGGCGGACATTACCACGCGCCAGAATATTCAACTGCACTGGCTCACCATTGAATCGCTACCCGTTGTCGTCGATACATTGACCGCCATCGGGCTCTCTCCCAAAGGCGCCTGCGGGGATGTATCCCGTAACGTGACCGGATGTCCGTTGGCTGGAATTGATGCCGACGAGATTTCCAATGCTTCTTCACTGGCCATCGATCTGGCGCACATGCTTACCGGCAATCCGGAATTTTATAATTTGCCGCGCAAGTTCAAAGTTTCCATCACGGGCTGTCGCCAATGGTGCTGCTATCCGGAGATCAATGAGGTCGGCTTGACGGCGGTGGAACGAAAATCCGGCAATGGGACGGAAGTTGGCTATTCCATCCGCGTCGGCGGCGGCCTTTCGAAGGAGCCGCACCTTGGCGTCCGGCTAAATGCATTTTTGCGGCCGGAGCAGGTGGTGCCGGTGGTTCATGGCGTCGCAGAACTGTTTCGCGAACAGAATGTGCTACGCGAAAACCGTGATCGCGCGCGGCTGAAATATCTTTTCCTGAAGAACGGTTGGGATGCGGCACGCTTCCTGTCCGAATTGGAAGCGACACTGGGGTATCGCCTCGATCCGGCGGTAGAAGAAGAAATTCCGGACGATGTGTTTCGCGATCATGTTGGCATTCACCGGCAAAAGCAGGAAGGCTTGAGTTATGTCGGTGCATCCGTCCTGCGGGGACGAGTGAGTGGAGATCAGTTACATGCGGTAGCGGAACTGTCGGAGAAATTCGGTACCGGCGACCTGCGTGCTACGGTGATGCAGAATCTTCTGCTGACCAATATTCCGAATCAGAAAACGAATGAACTGGCGAAGGAGCTCGAAAATATTGGGCTCCGCGTGGAGGGGTCGAATTTCTGGCGCGGCGCCATCGCCTGCACGGGCACGGAGTTCTGCAAACTGGCCATTACAGAGACGAAGGGATTCACAAAATGGCTGATAGAAGATCTGGAGCATCGCATTCCGGAATTCGATCAGCAGATCAAGCTGAACGTAACCGGATGCCCGAACAGCTGCGGGCAGCACTGGATCGCCGATATTGGGATTGAAGGCAAGAAGATCAAGCACGAAGGCAAGATGGTGGATGCTTATTATTTCTGCGTAGGGGGCGCTGTGGGATTGCATCAGCGCACGGGACGACCCGTGGGCTATCGTTGCACTGCGACCGAGGTGCCCGAAGCCATGGAAAGGTTGCTGCGCCGTTATCTTGCAGACCGTGTCGAGGGAGAGAACCTGCGCGCATATTTTGCACGCCACAGCGAAGCCGAGATTCGCGATCAACTGGCTGGTACGAGCGTGGCGCCGGTGGAGCGAGATGCTTCTCCGGGACGCGTACCGGTCGCTGCGGGTTAACCTACCCGGAACAGAAAGGAGGCAGCGTGGCTCTCTTTCCGATCTTTGTTAAGCTCGACGGCCGACCGTGTCTGGTGGTCGGCGCGGGCAAGGTAGCTCTGGAAAAAATTTCGAGTCTGCTACCGACGGACGCAAGCATTCGTGTGGTGGCTCCTTTCGCATGCGAAGAAATCGAGAGCCTCGCAGCTGCCGGACGAGTTACGCTCGAACGTCGCAGCTTTGAAGAATCCGACCTGGAAGGACAATCGCTGGTGGTAACGGCGACAAACTCCAGAGAAGTAAATCACTCGGTATTTCTTGCAGCGCAACGCCGCGGCCTGATGTGCAATTCCGTCGACGATCCGCCAAACTGCGATTTCTATTTTGCTTCGATTGTGCAACGTGGCAACCTACAGATCGCAATTTCAACTGCCGGAGAAAGTCCCGCTTTGGCGCAGAGGCTGCGGCGTGAGATCGATGCCCAATTGCCGGAAGAGATGGCGGAATGGCTGGAAAATCTCGGCAGTCTGCGTCGTGAAATTTTAGCCACTCATCCACCTGGAGAAGAACGCAAGGCGCTTCTGCACAGGCTGGCGCAGCTTCCCATCTGTGCGTCGAAGCAATGTCCCGCGCGGGAGCTTGCATCCACTGCAGAAGTTACCGCAGAGACCGCGCGATGACAACTGCCCGCAAAGGCACGGTGTATCTGGTGGGTGCCGGCCCTGGCGATCCGGAGCTGCTGACGCTGAAAGCAGCCGGTCTGCTGGCAACAGCCGACGTCATTCTTCACGACGATCTGGTTCCGCAGGCGATCCTCAATCATGCCGGTTCGCAAGCGCGAATCATCAGCGTGGGCAAACGCTGCGGCATGAGGCGCATTACACAGGAACAGATTCACGCCTTGATGATCGAGGATGCAGGACGCGGTCTTAGTGTGGTGCGGCTAAAGAGCGGCGATCCTCTCGTGTTTGGCCGCGCGGCGGAGGAGATCGAAGCGCTGGAGCAAGCGCGTGTCCCGTGTGAAGTCGTTCCTGGAGTGACAGCCATGTTCGCCGCAGCCGCAGTGGCGCGCAAGTCTTTGACGGACCGGCGCAGCGCTTCCAAGATAATTTTGACTACGGCGCATCATGCGACAGAGCGGGGAAGGCCATCCTTCTGGAGCGGTTCTCTGCCGAACGATGCGACGCTCGGAATCTACATGCCAGGCCGCGACCTGAACGCGCTCGCGTTGGAAATGCTGGCCGCCGGCATGGTGGGGGAGTTGCCCTGTCTGGTGATGAGCCGCGTTTCGTTGCCGGAGCAGCAGGTGCAATCGACAGTGCTGGCGCAGCTTGGCGAACTCGAGCCCGGGCCAGCGCCTCTGCTGGTGCTGGTTGGATGGCCGCTTGCGAATGCCAACGATGATGTTATTTCAAGGATCATTTCCGCAGACATTGTGGATAGTTCGATAGCAATCGAACCATAGTGAACGTCAATGGATATTGACGTTCTGCACCACGCGACTGATGACGCCTTTCGGGCTGGGGACGTCCGGCTTGAGATTGCAGCGCAGGGAGAAAAACAGGCCCAGGAGCTGTCCGAAGATGACGTCCAGCGGCGGACGATATTCGTCTGGGATTGGCAATCTCGACCCAAAGGGGATGAAATATTCGCAATTCTCCGTCAGCTCTTTGCCGGCTTCGATTCCAATTGCGATACGCGCCGGCACGACTCCCTTGCTTCCGATTTCCTGCAGCAGATCGATTTCATAACGCTGCCTGCGGCTGTCGCTGGAAATAAAACAGACAAACAATGTTTCTTCATTCAGCGCAGCTAGTGGCCCATGCCGCAGTCCCAGCGTCGATTCTGACATGGTGCGAATTTGGCCTGCAGTCAACTCCGAAAGCTTCAGCGCCGACTCTTTCGCGATGGCTTTCAGCGAACCGGAGCCGGTGAAGCAAGCGCCGGTATACGGACCATCAGCCAGCATGGCGGCGCAGTCCGCGGCAGGTTCAAGAAATTTCTCGGCGCTTGCGATCAGTGCATGGAGAATGGGTTCGTACTCATCGATCGTCCACAGGTTCGCAAGACATTGGCCGCAGACGACCATGTTGGAAAAGGAACTGGTCATCGCCAAGCCGCGATCGTTTACTGCATCGTCGAGAAGCAATCCAAACACGCGGCGATCATTACGATGAGCGCGGATCATTTTTCCATCCGCGTTGCAGGAAACCACGAGATGAGAAATGTTTGGGTATTCGGCCAGCGCTTTCTCCAGCACTGCTACGCCTTCCGGGCTATCTCCTGACCTCGAAAAAGAAATCCAAAGATATTGCCGGTCGCGAAGAACGTGGTCTTCAAAATTGGTAAGAAGATCAGTGCTGGCCACGGCTGCAACTTCGCATTGCCATTTTTGTTGAAATAGACAAGCAAGAGCCTGCCCGATATAGTCCGATGTGCCGGCTCCAATAAGAAATACGATTGGATGTTTGTCGGAATTTGCATAAATTCCCGCAGACTGAAGAAATGCTTCGATTTCTTTGCGGCGTTCTTTGAAATTGAGAAACGTTGTAGCCCAGGTCGCAGGCTGCTGGAAGATTTCACCAGGAGTATGCGTTAACCCGCGATTCGTTTTTTCTTCACTACTTAGATGAACCAGGCTCAGCAAACGGGTCATGTCGCAGCGCTCCTTAAATCGCAACACTTGCGCGTTCCGGTAAGCAAAACGTGCAAGTAAAATCAAAAGACATGGATGGAATACGTGCTCTACTGAAAATGATAAGATAACAAAACGAAATTGATCATAACCGATGAAATTTACTTTAGCAACCGAATTTATTATTCGGGCTATCAGGATTTTTAATGGAGCAGCCGCGGAAGCTGTTTGACGTCAGCATTGCCGGCGAGATCAATCTGGACCTGATTCTCTACGGCTTGCCCGAGAATTTGCCGGTGGAACGGGAAGTGCTGGCGACGGATTTCCAGCTCACACTGGGTGGATCGTCGTCGATTGTGGCGCATAACCTGGCGATGCTGGGAACCAGAGTAGGTTTCAGCACGCGCGTAGGGAAAGACCACCTAGGGAAGCTTGCGCTCGAACGACTGGCCGAAAGTGGCATCGACTTATCGCACGTCCGCTATGCCGAGGATGCAACCAGTACAGGCGTGACCGTATTGCTGCATCACGGTGGGCCGCGCCGCATTCTCACCTATCCGGGGACAATGAGCGGCATGACGCGGGGCGACCTGGATTTCGACTATCTGGCCTCCGCCCGTCATTTTCATTTCTCGTCACTGTTTCTTCAGCGGGACTTAGCTCCCGAATTACCTGCATTATTCCGGGATTTGAAACGTGCAGGGCTTACAATTTCTCTCGATACAAACGACGATCCGGAAGACAAATGGGGTGGAGTTCTGGACGAGTTATTGGATCATGTCGATATATTTTTGCCGAACGAAGATGAAGTCTGCCGAATTACACAGCGTAAAACGGTAGAAGAAGCGTTGAAGGTTTTATCAAGCCGGGTGTCGTGTATCGCAGCGAAATGTGGCGCTCGCGGCGCTTTAGTACAGGTCGGCGATCGTTTGTCGCATGTACCGCCAGTGCCGGTAACTCCGGTGGATACTATCGGCGCAGGCGATAGTTTCGATGCCGGTTTTTTATATGCCTACTTGCACGGGCTTGACCCTGAACAATGCGCAGCCGCAGGCAATGTCACCGGTGCGCTATCTACGTTGAAGACTGGCGGCACTGAAGCATTCCGTGATGCTAGCTTACGCGAACAGTTTTTGCGCGAGAACGGATTTCCAATGGAAGCCTGCTGACTGTGTTTCTCTGTAGAGTGGAGCGTTGCCGAAAGCTCATGTTTCAATGAGAAACTAGCTTCTGGCAGCAGCAGACGACCTTAGCCGGTGCCAGCACAGAAAAGGAGAAATACATGAAGGAACTCGACCAGCAGGATAAATTCGTTGCCATGGCAACGGCCACGGCCGAGATCGATTTACAGTTGAAGGATTTTCAACCTGTCTCCATGTTAGTTGCTCCGGAACATGCAATCGAGCGCGCCAGCGTTCCCGCCATCGATTATCACAGTCACCTGGATGCTTTTGAGCCGCAGGATGTGCTGCCCATCATGGATGCATGTAATATCGAGCGCATTGTGAATATCACCATGCGGCCCGGCATGGGTGCGCTCGACATTATTGAAAAGTTTGCACCGTTTCCAGATAGATTTTCCATCATGGGATGGATGGACTGGGCCGGGGCCGAAAAGGCCGACTTTATTCAGAGATCTTTGGATACGATGGAACGGCTTGCAGCGAGAGGCGTTTGCGGCATGAAGTTTTGGAAGGATCTTGGTCTGGAAATACGGGACGCCTCCGGCGAGATACTGCGCATCGATGACGAAAGGTTAGCGCCCTTATTCGACAAGGCTGCCGAGTTGGGAATTTCCGTCATGTTTCATACCGCTGACCCCGACGCTTTCTTTCTGCCGATCGATCGACATAATGAACGATATGAAGAACTGGCAGCGCATCCGGAATGGGCTTTTTCGGGTTCGAAATACTCGAAGGATGAACTTCTGGAGCAGCGCAATCATGTATTTGCACGGCACCCAAAAACAAACTTTGTCGCAGCGCATGTGGCGGAGTGCGGCGGAGACTTGCGCAAAGTTACAGGGATGCTGGAAAAGTATCCTAACGTTTCTGTCGATATGAGCGCGCGGGTTGCGGAGTTAGGCCGTCAGCCATTTTCCGCCCGGAAATTCTTTTTGCAGTTTCAAGATCGCATTCTTTTTGGCAGCGACTTATTCCCGGAAATTGAAACCTACCGGCTTCATTTCCGCTTTTTCGAAACGGAAGATGAATACTTCGACTATCCATCGCATGCTTCCCGCCAAGGCCGTTGGAAAGTTTATGGGATCAATCTACCCCAGGATGTGTTGCGAAAAATCTACCGTGAGAATGCGCTTCGGCTGTTGCCAAAACGGTAAAGGGCTATAGCGCTTATACCAGCGCCGCGGTCCTCTCCTTCCGCGGCTTTCTAATCAGCTCTGGAATTACTGTGAGAGTTGCCGGCAACTCTTTGACGGCCTCGGTTGCAGGCTCCTTGCGCACCACTGCGGAAGCTACCGAGATCGCTTCAACCAGCCAGTAGGGAAGCAGGCTTTCGCGAAGACCTTCGATGTCCTGCATGGTTCCGATGATCTGAAACGCCACCCACTCCGGACGAATAGAAACCACCTGCGCACCCAGCGAGGAGATGACCTGCAGGAGCGGCAGACGCGATTCCTGATCGCAAAGAACTTTGAACAGAGCCAGCGTCCGGCACAGGCCATCCTGGTTCGCGAAGGAGTCGACAAACTGAACATCGGGAAGTTTGCGGAGAAGATCGCTGGTGCGAATCGCATTCGCCCGGTCAATGTCCGCCATGAAGCTGACGCGGATTTCGTTTCCAGCCCGCATGCTGGCAAACGACTGAGCAGAAATCATGTGATGATCGAGAACCTGCAGAATTCTCGACTCCACTCTTGCCCGGTTACATGCTGTGATCAAGAACATCCATTCCATGGAGAATCCTCCCGAGTTATCGATGTAAATAGAAAAGCCACCTTCCCTATGGGGTGGTGGCTTGTAGTGGCTGAACTACTTGTCTCTGGCCTACATGCCGACACCCTCACTGGGAGTAATAATTCGAATAACAATAATGTGGGAATGGAGGAGCGCAGGAGCTTGAGGCTGCACCGAAGGCTGGAACTGATAGACGGCGAGATTGGCGCTGCTGCTCATGTTGAACGTAATAGTAGCAGAACTGCTGCAGGGGCGAAAAGCAGAAAGAAAATTATTCCTGCAGAGTTCACTGAAGCTGATGCAATTTTCTCCTGCTTAGCGAGCCCCGCACCATTGATGGGCGAACACCAGCAGCACTTTGGCCGCTTCGATGAGCGAATCAATTTCCACGTATTCATCCGCGGCATGTGTGTTCCCGCCTTTTGCTCCCCACAGAACCGCTGGCGTGTGCTGTACCTGGTGGAATACGAACATATCGCACGGACCTTCAATTCCAGCTACTGCCGGCGTTTTGCCGGTTACGCGTGTGGCGCAATCGGAGAGTTCTGTCACCAGCGGTGCGTTTCTGGAAATCGCAGAGCCGGGCAGCCATCGGCCGGGAAGCGCGACATCCAGCGGCCGCACGAATGGACTTCCCGGCATCGTGGGCAATGATCCGATCCATTGCCAAAATTCCTTGTCGATTTCTTCCAGCGTCTCGCCCGGCATTGTTTGCCAGAATATTTCCAGCTTGCACTCTGCCGGAATCGTGATAGGCTCCCTGGTTCCCCAGGGAGCGGTAATTATCTTGGTAACGGTTACCGGCACAGGATCTGCAATGTCCCGATAGAGCGGGTGAGGCTTTGCATGAGCGCGCCGCTGGTCGGAAAAATCCTGAATCTTGGTCAGCAAAAATGTTAGCTGTTCGACTACACCCGGCGATGCTGGAGCTTCATCGAGAATACCGCCGGAAGATTTCAACGTGATGTGGGCGATGCGTCCTCCGCGTTGCGCGGGACAGATACGCAGGAAAGAAGGCTCGGATAAAATGACCGCATCGGCGTTGAAACCCATCAGCCGGCCAGCTAACGTGCCATTGACTCCGCCAAACTCCTCGTCAATTACCGCTTCGAATAATAAATCCCCCGAAAGATGGATTTTCAATTTACGTAGACATTCAATGACAAACAGGTTGGTAGCTACGCCGCATTTCATGTCATTCGCGCCGCGCCCGTATAAGAGGTTTCCTTCTATCGAGCCGCCAAACGGATCGCGCTTCCACGCGGATGAACCTAAGGGTACGGTATCAATATGTCCTGAGAGAAGCAGCGAGCGACCGCTGTCTGTGCCTTTCATTCGAGCGCCAACATTGGGCCGATTTCTATAATCCCGTCCTGGCCAGAATAGCGGATGCTCCTTGAGGTCCGGAACTTCGTCCATGGAATAGACGATTGGATCAATCCCAAGACTGGAAAAAAAATTCGCAATATATTTCTGGCATCCTCCTTCACTGCCAATGGGTGGAATATTTTCCGAAGGGATTCGAACCAGATCCTGCAGGATTTGAACGAGACGTGCGGAGTTCTGCTCGACATAGGTCGATAGTTTTCGATCGATCGCGGATACGTTCATTTCGGCTCCGCACCGCTCCACTGGCTGGGAGCGCGTTTGAATCCGCGTGTATGGATCGCCAGATACAGGCCGCCGATCGCAAGCCAGATAAATCCTACGATCTTCGCCTGCGTGCTGAGGTTCATCCACACATAGATGCAGACGAGTGCACCCGCCAGGGGAAAGATCAGGTTATGCAGCAGTGCGCTGCCAGCCCGCTGTTTGCGGGCTATGAAGAAAAATTGAATGACAGACAGATTCACCAAAATGAAGCCGACGAATGCGCCGAAGTTCAGCAACTCGACTGCAATCTGAAAGCGCATCAGTAAGGCTCCTGCCAGTGATGCGGCAGAGGTAATATAGATCGCGCGCGTGGGTGTTCTGTAGCGTGGATGCAGATACCCAAACAAAGCCCGTGGAATTACGCCATCGCGCCCCATGGCAAACAACAGGCGTGAGGAGCCAGCCTGCCCCGTGAGTGCGCTCGAAACACCCGCCACCAGAAGCACAATCGTCAGGATCAGGAACATTACCGGTCCACCGATCCGATGGCCAATATCGAGGATCGCAGTATCGACCAGCGGGAAGCTGCGATAATTGTTCCACGCCAGGGCCGCAAAGTATACGGTTACAACGCAAATGACAGTCTGGAGAATGCAGACGAAAACCGTGGCGAAACCAATATCCTTCTTCGGATTCACTGTATCTTCAGCCAGCGTGGAGATGGCATCGAACCCGATATACGACAGTGCGGCGATCGAGGCTCCCAGCATCATAGGCCGGATGGAAAAATGGTGAGGTTGAAATACACCGACAGATGAAATCAATGCTCCTGCGCCGTAGTGCAGCTTGACGTAATGGAAGGCCAGAGCGATAAACAGCACCGCACAAATCGTCATCACTGCCATCATGACAGTGTTTGCCTGGGCCAGGATACGGATGCCGCGAACGTTGATGACCGTAACTCCGGCAGTAAAAACAATGACCCACACAAAGTAGGGGACTGCTGGAATTAGACGCGCGGCAGTTAGCGCGGCATAGATGATGCTTTCCAGCGGAATCAAAAAATAATCCAGAATCATGGCCCAGCCGGCCAGAAAGCCGACATAAGGGTTAAACGTCTGCTGAACATAGGTATAAGTAGAACCGGCAGAGGGATAAACCGTCGACATTCTTCCATAGCTGGCAGCGGTAAATAACATGGCCACCATAGCGACGACATAACTTAGCGCCGCCTGGCCGTGGGATACCGTTTGGATAATTCCATAGACCGGGTAGACCGCCGTCGGACTCAAAATGACCAAGCCAAAAAGAATCAGGTCCCAGCGCGTCAGCACGCGCCGGATGACATCCGTCCCAGGCCTGTCGTCCATACGTGTCGCCTGCACTGATTCACTCATCCATGTTTCCTCGAAATCGTTTACTTCCGATAGTAAATAGCGAACGCCGAAGTCTGGCGAGTATTGTTTCGGGTGGCAGTCAAAGCTTTGGGCAACTGAATGTTAGGCGGAACACGCTGAGACTACTTCGCAAAACTTTCGATGTGTTTCGTATTATTCGTGCTGAGGGTTTTGAAAGTCAAGGAGCCCCCATTATGCTGCATCTGATTAAGGCGGCAAGCCAATTTCAAATCCGGTTAAGTTCCCTGAATTTTGGTTTCAGCGATGAAATTCCGCGCTATGGGCTTTCGCTTGCGAATAATATGGAGAACAGCAAGTGCATTCCATTTTTTCAACGGTAATGAGGCGATCCAAGAGGAGGCCCGCTAGATGAGCAACTTACGGCATAACGCCCGAAACAGCAAAACTCCATTGCAGAATTCTCCTACCGGTATCGAAAGCGATCCGATGTTGATCGAGGAGCGCAGACAGCACATCCTGTCGATCGCACAGAGCGAGGGCCGCGTGCGGGTGCGCGATCTGTCCAAGGCGCTCGGCATTTCGCAGATTACGATCCGGAAAGATCTGGATCATTTGCAGTCGAAAGGGCTATTGCAGCGAAGCCACGGCGGCGCACTGCCGGCACAGCCCGGTGCGCTGTTCGATCCATCCCTGCAGGAGAAAGAAAAGAGCCACCATTACGAGAAGGAGAGGATCGGCGCGGCGGCGGCGGAAATGGTCAAGGAAGGTCAGTGCATCATGCTCGACTCCGGAACGACCACAACGGCTGTAGCCCACGCGCTAAAAAAGTTTTCTCATCTTACTGTCATAACGAATGCCGTCAACATCGCCGCTGAACTCACGGGAACAAATCTCGAAGTCATTCTTACCGGCGGCATTCTGCGCAAGAACTCATTCTCTTTGGTTGGTCCGCTGGCCGAAGACATGCTCGCCGAAATGCATGCCGATATTTTGTTCCTGGGCGTGGACGGTTTCGATCTGGAGATTGGCCTGACAACGCCAAACGTTTTGGAATCACGCGTGAATCGCGCAATGCTAAATGGCGCCACCAGGGTTATCGTAGTTTGCGACTCGACGAAATTTGATCGCCGCAGTCTTTCCCGCATCGGCCCGGTATCGTCGGTGCACCAGGTAATTACCGACGAGGGTTTGCCGGCATCCATGGTGGAGGCGTTACAAAGCCTCAACATTGAAGTGACTCTCGTGTAACGAAAATCGCTTGCCACGAACGCAAGAAAGAATGCAATGGGAACCCCACATCTCGACTGTAGAGATGTGGGGTTTTTCTAGATTGGATGCGAAATTGATCCTTAAATTACGCAGCATTCGTGCGCGGGTGTTTCAGGTGATTCAGTGCGATCCGCGCCTGCCATAGAAGCGGGTCGAGCTCGAGCGCACGTCGAAAGTGATCACGTGCGCGTTCCGTATTGCCGCTATATTGTTCAGCCAGGCCTGCGGAGTAATAATCGTTCGCTTTCGCACCCGGTTTCGATGCAGCCTGAATATGGCGATCGAAAATTAGCTTCGCCTGTTGATCTTGCCCCAGCTTCCTATCGGCAAGTGCAGAATAGACGCTTCCTGCAGTCGCCGCCTGCTTCCACGCAGCAGTAGCTTCGGCATCTTTCCCCTGTGCCTTGAGCGCTATTCCCAGCCAGTAAAGCTGCTCGGAATTATCCGGGTGGCTCGGTTCTCCAGTACCCAGATCTTCTGGATATTGCATCGCTTCGCGGAATGCATCCGCTGCCTGCGCCGGCTGATGATTTGCCAGCGCACGTTTGCCCTTTTCCATGTTGGCGAGGACGAACATATTGTGAACTACCACGCCGCCTTCCCAAGGTTTGAAATGGTGGTTTACTAATAACGCCAGCGCTTCTTCGGGTTTCGATTGCTCAAGAAACAATAGTGCATGACGCGCCCGCACCGTGTCCTGACCCAGCACCGTGGCCGGCGTACTAGTGAACAGTTTCATGCGTGCGGCGGTGTCATCCTGCTGTTCGTAAATGTTATCCAGATCGCTATAGAGTCGATAGTCATTCGGGCTCAGATGGATGGCTCGCGAATAAAATCCAGCGGCGCTCGCCAGATTCTTTTTTATGCGCCACTGATATACGCCAAGGTTGCGCAGAAGCACCGGATTGTCGAATCCCTGTGCAAGAGCCTGCGACCATAGGTCAGCGGCTTCGTCATAGCGGGCATGGGCAAACAGGAAATTTCCCAGCGCGTATTTGGCATGCGCGTCCGCAGGATTTTCATGTATCGCTTCGGTGAGCACAGCAGCATCGGTAAGGCGATTGGGAAAGACCTCTGCACTCGACAGAGAAGCTGCCTGTTTCGCGTATTGTTCCGCCTGCTCGGAATTTCCTTCGTGGCGTGCGTTGGATGCCAGATAGTAGTACACCATTGGAGAAATCGTCTGCGCTGGAAGGTTATCGATTGCGGCATGCAGCACTTTATCGGAGGATTCCCAAGCGCCCAGTTTGTGATACCACGATGCGATGGCGATGTAATTCTGTGGGTCGGAGCTGATAATTTTCGTCCAGTTTGAGTTAGCCTTGGAAGCCGATCCATCGAGCCAGTTTTCCGCGAGCGCATAGGGAAGCAGCGGCATCTTCTGGACTGCTTTCGTCGAGTGTTGCACGGCATTCTGCAGATTGCCGGCCAGGCGCTCCGCGGCAGCAAGATCAGCCAGTGCGAACGCGTCGTTCGGATTATATGCGACCGCTTGTTGCAGCAGGTCGATCGCTTTCGCGTAGTTTCCCTGATGAATTGCAATTTCACCCAGTTCTACATAGGAAGCGGCTAAAGATGGCCCTGGCGGCAATGCCGACCCATAGTGGATGGCGTTCCAAAGCGCATCCTTGGCCTGCGCCAGGTGTCCGTCGGCACGATCGATCACTCCCGAGGCATAGGCGATTGTCGAATTCTGGTTCAGATCGTTATCGCGTTCCATCGCGCGCGCAACCAGCGATTCGGCCTTTGCAAAATCTGCTGCGCGGTAGTGAATCCACGCCTCCTGCAACAACGCGGGAACATAGCCGGCATCGCGTTGCAGCACCTGGTCGTAAATCTTTAAGGCCCCGGGCTCATTTCCTGTTTTTTGCAGAAAGACACCGTGAAGATACAGCTCCTCTACAGGCGTACGCGAGGTAATATCAATCCTTCTTTTGATGGGTTTGCCAACCGACGGAATTAAGTCGGGGTTGCCGTCGATTGGCTCCGACGCGGACCACTGCAAAAGCACTTTGCCTTGTGCCGATAGAATCTGTATTTCCAGATTTTTCTTAGCTTGCTCCAACTCTTCTACCGGAACAGTGAAATCTACGGGCTGTAACGGAGTGAACTGTACATGCTGAAATTGCTTCAGTACCGTCGCTCCCTGTTTCACGACCACGGTCGCATCGGAGACTCCTGCAACCGGACTGACGGATATTTTGACCTGTGGCTGGTTTTGAGCGCCGGGACTATAAGTGGCGTTGATCGCCATCTGGCTGGTTGCTTCAACATAGCCCGTATCGAGTCCGCGCACCGGGTACCAATATTCCGTCCATTCTTCAACCCGGTGTGGATTCATGAATTCCCTGGAGCCCTGGGTATAGAAGCGTCCACTCTGGATTTCGTTATAGGAGCCGTCATTGTCGCTCAGAATCTTGTCCCAGATTTTGCCGCTGCGAGCGGTACCCCAGGTCCAAAATTTCTTTCCTGAATCCTGACGGAAATCCGCCACATGGACCACGCCATAGTTGGACTGGTGATAGTAAACGCCGAAGAAATTTCGGTGCACATTGCGACCAAAAATTGCCAGCGCATCCGCATCGTTCTTGTACCAGCTACGATCGACCCCCTTCCAGACCGGCCAGCTCTCCACGGTGGCAAAAGCATCATCGAATACTGTTTCCCGCATGGGATAGATATATTGGGCATCGTCGGTGGCTTTGACCGCGGTATTGGTCCAGAACAAATAGAGGTGATTCAACGGGGTGGAATTGAACAGCGTCACTCCTTCTTCCACGCGAGCTGTATCCGGCCTCAACGTAATTGCGATTTCCCAATGCATGTTGGAAACCCAGTCCACTGCGCCCACAACGGCCGTGGCGCTTCCATCGGAATTCTGGTGCAAGACAGATTCAACAGGTGAAACCGTATCGGTGGTATGGGCATTAGGAAAACTAAACTCCATGCCGCCTGCAACCCAGGCTCCGCGCAAACCCACCAGGCCATATTTAATGACTTGGTCGCGGTAGAGAACTTCCCGCTGATCCACCTTGTCGTAGACGGAGTAGACGTGTCCGCCTAATTGGGGCAGAATCGTGATCTTTAGATATTTGTTTTCAAGATAGATAGCCTTGTAGGCCATTGGAACGCGATCGCTGGTTAGATTATCGAGCATTGTGTATGGATACACAGGGGTCGATTGAACCAGCGGAAACGGAGGGTTCGGGTCCGCCGGGCCAAGCTTGTAGGTAGGGATGGTAATGGAGCCTTCCCACGCGTGGACCGCCTGGGCACGCGCGGAAACTAGAGCCGGCAAGAGGCCAAGTGTAAGGCAGAAAACAATTATCGAGCGCTGTATTCTCATTAAATTAAAATCTCCCGGTTAGTTTCATGAATTCTCAAGATGACGCAAGGTATTTTTTCTTCGCTAAGGGTTCTCTGGCAATGATTGTTGTACTTTGATTTTTCCCATGAGATACCAGCCATCCGGCTCCATTCCCTGGATCGCGAGTTTTACCTTCGGCTCGCGTGTGCTCGGGTCGACGATCGCCACGCTCAATGTATAGTCTCCATCTGGTAGATTGGCGGGAATAGATACCGAGTTGTTATATAAGTTATCTCCGGGCATCCAGGTTTGAATATCGGCTCCAGTAATCATGACGGCGGTTTGCCGGTCGTTGCTTAATCGGATCGCAAAAGGGAATTTCTGGTAGCAGGGAGCATCGCCCTGATTCTCCCACCAGGAGGTGAAATCCAATTTGCGATTCGGTCCGACCATTTTGGGGTATGTGAACCTGCGCAGCGCAAACCGATAGCCCATATGCTTCAGCCAGCGGTTTACTTCGGGCTGTAAATCTGCCGGAACTGCCGAAGACTTCGC
This sequence comes from Acidobacteriaceae bacterium, assembly GCA_965276585.1. GTDB lineage: Bacteria > Acidobacteriota > Terriglobia > Terriglobales > Acidobacteriaceae > JAKAAZ01. The sequence goes on from CBDIAZ010000001.1 coordinate 1,032,166, forward strand.
ATTGAACGAAGACACATGCCACTTAATCGCCTGATCCATAATGTACCGGACGTCCCAGCCCCGATCTTTCCATGTCTGTATCACCCAGCAGGCTTCCATCGTGACCGGAGCCTTCTTCCAGGCATTGGATAAGCCGTCCTCGATGATCGCTTCCGGATAATAATCCGTCATGTGGTTCCAGTTTTTGTTGAAGCCGCCCATATCGCCCAGGCAATCGGCGCGCCAGCCGACGTTCGCTTTCGACAATGCGTATTCGTCCGTTTTCGGATCGGTGGGTTGCACTACCAGCGGCGTTTTGCGAAAGGAATCAAGATAGCTGTCCATCAACGCTTCCATAACATTGGTCGTTAGGATGGGAGTGCCGGCGCCTTCTCCCCACGGCCCGACAATAGAAATATCCACGACATTCAAGTCAGGATTGCCGTCATATCTCGCTCCCAGCGCGCGGATCATTTCGCCGAAGAAATGCGCATAGGCTGGATTCATTGGATCGACCATCCATTGCGCCTCATACGGCTGCCAGTTTGGCTGGCTGCTGGGCAGCGGCCGATACCATGCCGAGTGGCGGCCATCCGATGAAGCTTTGCGAAGAGCTTCTCCTGTGACCGTTCGATACCATGCAGGCACATCGCTTTTTTCATCCGTACCATACGGCGCGATGCGCAGCATCAGCGTCTGGTGTCTAGCATGCGCCGTCTGCAGCGCTTTATCGATGAGCCCCCAGTTATAGACACCCTGCTGCGGCTCGATAAATCTCCAGTACACGCGGAAATACGCGATCGCCGTTTCCGGGTAATCTTTGTTTTCAAGCGTTCCATGGAAGCGTTGATATTCGACAGGAAAGCCTTCGGTCCATTTCGTGCCTGCATTCAGCCGATCGCCATTGAAGCGCTGGAAGGTGGTGAACCCGATGCCGGGATTTGTCAGCACGCCATCGAAGGGTTGCGGCTTCACGACAACCATCGAGGACTGCCCCAGGAAAATTCCCGGACAGCTTAGGCAGAAGAGAATAGCCAAAAATTTAAACATCCGCACCCACCCTCCTGCAGAGGCACAGGATCCCACCTTCATACTAAAGCTATATTACGAATTGTTTCGTCAGGGAGTATTCTGTTCTTACGAAAATAGTCTTCGGGTTGCATTTAGGCAAATGATCAGCACGGATTGTCACGGTTGGCTACGAAAAGTGGCAGCGGCATTTCATCAGCTTGCATCTTCAATTTTTAGGGAGATTCACCTTGTCCGACTCATACGATGCAAGTCGCCGCGGTTTTCTCCGCAGCGCAGTCGCCTCTGTAATGTTGACACCAACACTGATGGGATTTGGGCATGCAGCCGTGTCGCACGAGCAGGAGACATCCGCCAACGGCGCTGATGCGATGGTGCTGGGAAGAATTTCGCTCGATCGCGAAGTAGCCGATCAGCACGGCGTGTTGAACGGCACACTACGTTTTCTCCGTGCCGCAACCGGCACGGTGGAAGTCCGTTGGGTAGACAGCTTCGGGCGCATTGCCGGAGAGCAGAAGCTTTCATTGGCAGGACCATCAACAGTCTCGATCCCATTTTCATTCAACATGCGCGCCGGACTTACCTATGTGAATTGGATTCGTGTTACGTTGAACGGCATTCTCCAGGTGGCGACGGCAAAGTTTATGCTGTCACCCGCCCCAACTCCGTGGAACGAGTACCACACGATCAGCTGGGCGCATTATCCCGACGGATTCTACGATCAACTGCGCGCCGCCGGCATGGACGCGATCATCGCCTATACCAAGCAAAATAACGATCCAGTTTTGGATAACAATTTCAAATTTTATGTCGAACAAATGGCGTGGGAGGTTTATTCGATCTACCACAAGGACCAGACGGAATGGAGAACGCTGCTGACAAAGGTCAGCATGGATCGGCAGAATCTGGATCTGTGGGTGCGCAGTCCATGTCTGAACGATCCTGAAACGATCGCATATCTCAAGAAAAATCTGACGCGCTACGTCCGCGATCATCGCGCGTTTCGCCCGTTGTTTTACAACATTGCCGATGAGCTGGGACAGGCCGACCAAATCAAGCCGAACGATTTCTGCCACTCGAAATTCTGCACGGAAGGATTCGCCGACTATCTTCGCAAGGAATATCGCGAACCCTCTGGCGTTGCCCAGGAATGGGCTACTGGGCAGGAACTGACGCACTGGGACGATGCGCATTTCCATGCAGTGCCGGGCTGGGACAAAGTAGGCACGATGATCGCCTACACAACGACCGATCGCGCCTTTGAATCGATTGCGCTGGCAGGCATCATCAGCAAATACAAAACCATCGGCCAGTTTAATCAGGAGTGGGGCACCAGCTTTCCCATGCCGCGTGGCAATCCTACTCCGATGAGAGATGGCTGGAATCCTATCCTGGCAGTCGCGCGCGAGTCGCTTTCCGTTCCGATGCTCGATGAGGCATCGCTTGAGAAAACGATGGGTCCGCTCGATCAGGCAAACGCACGCTGGGGCAGCCTGGGTTCCTGGGATGCACCAAATCAGCCGACAAATTTTCAGAACTGGAAACAGGTCGCCGCATTCATCCGGCGCTATTACAAGGAACTAAGTCAAATCACTTCGACGCACCATTGGAACGTCAGCGCCTGGTGCGATTTTCGCAACTTCATGGATGAGACCTTCGCCGATGGCGTGAAGCGTGCAGCGGATATTTGCAAGGTCGAAGATTCGCACGCACTTTGCGGCACCGAAGGCGGTCAGTCACCCTTCGCCTACGGCTGGTACAACTACGAGCAGGTGGTTCGCGCCGTCGATGTAATTGAACCGTACAACATCGGTAACAATGTGGAAGTCATCCGCTCTCTGAAACCGTCGACGATCATGATGTCGACACATGGCTTTGGCGGTTTCAAATCGAAGCCGGGTGAACCTTTGACCGCGAAAGAACAAATCGAACAGAAACGGGCGATCCGTCCCATCTGGTGGGGACTTTTTCATTCCCACAACGCCGCGCTCATCTGGGACGACAACGAAGCTGCCAACACGTTCGTCGACATGAATACCGGCAAGCTGACAAATTCCGCCGAAACATTTTCTCCAATTTTTCATGAGCTACGCGCCGGAATCGGAAAATTGTTCATCAATGTCAAACGGAAGCACGATGGCATTGCGATTCATTATTCGCAACCTTCGATACAGATTCACTGGCTGCTGGACAACTTGAAAAATGCGCGCGAATGGATGCTCGAAAGCGGCGGTACCAGTGACAGCCTGTGTATAGCCGTGCGAAATAGCTGGACCAAGCTCATCGAAGATCTGGCTCTGCAATATAACTTTGTCGGTAGAAAAAGTCTGGAAGCCGGCGATCTTAGCTCCGGTGAATACAAGATCTTCATCATGCCGGAATCTGTAGCCGTCAGCGAAAAAGAAGCTGCGCAGATTCGCGCGTTTGTCGAGGCTGGCGGAATGTTGATCGCCGACTGCCGCGCCGCCGACCTGAACGCGCGCGGACGCGATCTCGGCAAAGGGCTGCTGGATGATGTTTTTGGTATCAGTCACGGATCGGCGCAGCAAACCGCAAGCACGATAGAAGGCGTAGCCGACGAGGGCAATCTGCGCTTGCAGGGCAAACATCTGCGCGAGGTGCGCGTCGGCGATAAGACCGTGATCACAGCGGGTGGCAAAGCCCTGGCGCGCAACGGCGATGTGCCGCTGATCATCACGAACCAGTTTGGCTCCGGACGCGCCATTTTTCTCAATCTGGAAATTGCAGACTATGCGTACTTGCGTCTCAAGCCAGGTTCGGACAGCAGCCTTCCGGAAATCGTCGAGAGCATTCTGGAAATGGCGCAGGTAAAGCCCCATGTGCGTGTGCTCGGTGTGGATGGAAAGCGGCTGCCAGGAACGGAAATCGTGCGCTTCGCCAATGGAGATTGCGAGCAGGTTGCGATCTTCCGTAACCCTCAATTCGACAACGGCGGCTGGGGCGCGTATCCCAAACTGCTCGCGGACACTTCCGCTCCGGTCCTCGATCCCGCGTTGATTGGCAACATCGACAATTCTTTGCTGGAGAAAGAGGCTGAAGTCGCCATCGAATGGACAGCAGAAAGCCAGACGTATGATATTCGCGGAAGAAAAGATTTAGGCAAGCTCCGCACACAAAAAACGGTTCTGAATCCCTGGGAGCCCTTGGTCTATACTCGGTCCTCGCAGCCGCTTTCTTCCTTGCAGGCCTCCGTCGCTGCAGGCGCAAAAGGCGGAGAAATGGTGGAGGTGAATCTTACCGACGACTCGCCGCTGCCGAAGGGAAGTTTCCGCGTGGTGCATCTAAGATTCAAAACTCCTTCAGGGGATCACTATGAACTCTACGACCGAAATGTCTCAGTGGAAGCCACACCGTGTATCGAACGCGTACCCTTCGCGGTGAACGATCCCAAAGGGAATTGGAAAATGATTGCGCATGACTTGATGACCGGACAGATTGTCGAATCATCCTTTGACTTGGCATAAGCTCGAAAGATTATGAGGCACAAATGAAGATATTGCAGATGCCGGATCAGATCCGTTATGCGACGATGACAACGCAGCAGCTTCGAGAGTCATTTCTGCTGGAAGGTCTATTTCGTCCAGGCGTAGTCGATACAGTTTATGTCGATGCCGATCGCACCGTGATCGGCTCAGCGGTGCCGGTTGGCGCACCGTTGACGTTGCCGACCTATCCAGAATTGAGAGCGGAATTCTTTACCGAGAGACGCGAATTGGGCGTTCTAAATATTGGCGGAAAAGGCAGCGTAAAAGTAGGTTCTGAAGAATTCGATCTCGACCATCTTGACTGCCTGTATGTCGGGCGAGGTAAGCATGAAATTATTTTTTCCGGCGATCAGACCGATCATCCAGCAGAGTTTTATCTGCTCAGCTATCCTGCGCACGCGGAATATCCGACCAAGCTATCCCGGCGAGCCGATCTCGAAGCCGTTTCATTAGGAGCGGCCGCAACCGCCAACGCCCGTGAGATACGCAAGCACATCCACGCGGAAGGTTTGGAGAGTTGTCAGCTCGTCATGGGATTCACACAGATGATGTCTGGCAGTGTCTGGAACACGATGCCTCCCCACACCCACATGCGCCGTTCTGAAATTTATCTGTACTTCGATCTTCCCGCAGATGACCGTATCATCCATCTCATAGGCCCGACGCAAGAGACCCGTCACCTGGTTATCGCGAACAAGCAGGTCGCGATTTCGCCCGGCTGGTCCATGCACGCCGGGGTCGGCACTGCGAGTTACTCCTTCTGCTGGGGCATGGGCGGAGAGAACAAGGTATACAGCGACATGGATCCGGTTCAGATTCGCGATATACGTTGAAATTCCCAAGCGCCCAGTTATTCCGATACTTTGGCGAGGTGCGAAGCATGCGAAAAATATGGGGAATAATTATTATGACGGTAATTTCTACGGCAGCGATGGCGCAGAGCGGCGGAGCGGATGTTTATTCTTCATCGCAATTACATAAGATGGCGCAAAAGCTCGAGCAGCAGGACAACCTGCGCACTACTGGAGCGGCAGGCGAAACTCTGGAAAAATATCCGGGCCACTTCACCATGCTCACCGTTCGCACTGCCAGCGGTGGCGCGGAGCTGCACGAACACTACGTAGATATCTTCTTTGTTGTAGATGGGGAAGCAACCCTGACCACCGGTGGAAAAATTCAGAATCCAACCAGCGCAGGGCAAGGTGAAACGCGCGGCACCGCAATCGAGGGCGGAGTGCAGCGCAAGCTCGCCAAAGGCGATGTCGTCCATATTTCTTCGAACACGCCTCACCAGGTTTCCCTTTCCAAGGGAAATAGCTTCACCTATTTTGTCGTCAAGGTTCGCGAATAAAGCTGTTTCCTATAGGTGTACATCGAAGCGAAGATCTCGACGCCGTTTTTTCCCAAGAAAAAACGGCACTTCGACGATGTCATAGATGCACAGTAATAGGAAAACAACGCTAGAAGGAGAGAAGTTTGCGATATGAAAATTGCTTTGCCTTGATTCTGACTTTGATGTTTGCCATGAATTTTTCTGGTCAACAGACAACAGTAGTAGTCAAACCGCAGGAGATTAAAGACGTTCTCGTAAATCCCGAAATCGGCTTTACAACCTTCCAACGCTTCAACGGCGATGCTCTCAATGCCGGAAGCAAATGGACCGAAGGCTTTCCAATCAACTACCAGCCGTTTCATGGAAGCCTGAAGAACAAGGATTTTCCGCAGACCAGCATTGCCTACTTCCGCGTCTATTGGCGATTCATCGAGCCCGAAAAAGGTGTCTATCGCTGGGACATCCTCGACAAAGCTTTGCAAACCGCGCACCAGAGACATCAAACCCTGATGCTGCGGATCGCGCCGCATGGCACCGACCTGCAGAGCGATGTTCCTGATTGGTACCGGCAGGAGACCGGCGAGAAATTCCATCAACCTACTGGCGGCTGGCAGGCAACAACGGGGAAATGGCTGATTAATCCGGAGAATCCCGCATATGCCAAGGAGTTCGGAGTCATGATCCGCGCACTTGGCGCACGCTACGACGGCGATCCAGATTTAGATTTAGTCGATATCTCGATTCTCGCCGCATGGGGAGAAGGCGCGGGTTCGAACCTGCTCGCGGAAACGACACGACGCGCACTGCTCGATAGTTATCTCGACTCATTTCATAAGACGCCACTGGTGACGCAATTGGGGGATGAGGCCACGGTGGCCTATACACTTTCGCGAGCGCGCGGAGGCGCGGGCGATTCGCCCGCTGCAGAACAGCGCGCCGCCAGCCTCAGTCTTGAGAGGCCGCGTGTCGGCTGGCGTGCGGATTGCCTGGGCGACATGGGGGTGTTCAGCAAAACGCAAAATCTCATGACGGATTATTATCCGGAAGACATCATCGAACTAGGCTTGGCTAATCAATGGAAGACCGCACCGGTAACCATGGAAGCCTGCGGTGTGATACAGGACTGGAAGAACCGCGGCTGGAACATCTCCTACATTATCGATCAGGCAATCAAGTGGCATGTCTCGTCGTTCAATGCAAAGTCGTCCGCCGTTCCGGCAGAATGGTTGCCGCAGGTCAATGACTGGCTCAATCGAATGGGATACAGGTTTGTTCTGCGTCGGTTCACCTATCCCACAACTATCGATGCAAGCCGCAAACTGGCGTTTACTTCCTGGTGGGAGAACAAAGGAAATGCGCCGGCCTATCGACGCTACCCGCTCGCACTGCGGTTGAAGAGCAGAGCCGATTCTGTCGTTTTAGTAAGTGGCGCAGACGTTCGCAGATGGCTACCGGGCGATAACCTGTACAACAATTCAGTCTTCGTGCCCGCATCTATGCCGGATGGCGATTATCAACTAGATATTGCGCTGGTCGATCTGGCTGCTCGTCAACCAAAGATCAAATTAGCAATCGCAGGAAGAGAGTCGGATGGCTGGTATCCGCTAGGAGAAATTCACGTGAATATGCATTCAGCTCCGACAGTTAACTGAGTAGCTATGGAACTAGCCGGAGCAATCCAAATTGCTCCGGCGCATGGAAGCTTTCCTGCAGCGGCGGCTGCCATGCAACCTCAACGTGATCGGGCCCCTGACTACGGAAAAAATTTATGCGCAAGATATTTCCAGCAGCTGCTTTGCTGCTTTCGATCGCTGCGTAGGGAACTCGCATGCATCCATACCAGATTGTTTTTGCGGGCTCGATCCGTGCCGCAACTTTGAGGCCAGAACTCCACGATGGGTCGTTTATCTTGTCCGATTTTTCAAGGTTTATATCGAGATCGAGCCATTCTCCCTGCGGCGATAGTTCGAATTCCTTGTACCGATGCGTCGGTTCACCAGTCGAGCCGATGAATGCTTCCGCCACGTCCCAGTTCCAAAGCCCATTGGTTTTGGCGGTGACATTGGGCTCAGGTTTTAAATGGAGCTCCTCATAAGGACTAAGAAAAAGAAAATATAAATTCTCCGCTGTCCATCGGGAACGTATTTCCGTCCTGTGGCCGGGAACCAGCCGTCCATAAAGGTCGTTCGTCATAACAAGCCTTGGAGCATCTTTCCAGAAAGCGGAGTCCGGGTTTATATCGGGGACAGAATCCTGGGTTGCGTGGCTTGAGATCGCTTCCTGCGGAAGGCTTTCCATGGTTGATTGTTGCTCCCGATCAACTGTTAGAGAATGCGGTGATCCAAAGAAAAACGCTACCATTAAATTGCGATTTATGTGGCCCGCAATTACGTTTGCTTACGAATATGTACTTCTTGCAGTATATAATCGCATCGATGTTTCAAGTGCTCGAGCAACAGTTCCCGCTGCTGGAAACTTTATTTCCGCGCTCCCTGGCAGATCGACACTCGCAAGCGCGAACAGGTTCCTTCAGGCCGAAAGAGAGATTCCATGAAGTTTTTGCTCCTATCCTTTGCCTTGGTGCTCACACTATGGTTGCCTACCTCTTACGCGGCCGAGGTTTCGGGAGCGGTATCGAAGGCGAGTTCCGTGACGGTCTCAGAAGGATCGCTCACCATTCCAACCTATGAACATGTCGGGCGATATATGCAGCCCCCGCTATTCAGCGACTCCACGCTCAGCGGGCTCTATCCATTCACGACGTATAAGAGAGCATTCAAAAAAGGCGATCCACAACCGCAGAATTATCCCGCCATTTTCGTCGAGAACGAATATCTCAAACTCACCTACATTCCAGAGTTGGGTGGACGCTTCTTTGCTCTCTATGACAAGCTGCATCACCGCGAAGTTTTCTATCGCAACGATGTCATCAAACCGACACAGTTCAATCCGCGCTTCAGCTGGCCGCAATCCGGTATAGAACTGACCGGGCCCTACGATGCGCACACGCTCACATTGCACAATGAGCCGTACTGGTCGCACACGATCATCCGCCACAAGGATGGAAGCGTCTCGGTCATGCTCGGAGAAGTCGACCCCATCTATCACATGAACGTCACGTTCACAGCGACCATCGTTCCTGGTGTAGACGCACTCAAGATCAGCACCTTCTGCTATAACGACAACGATGGGCAGAAGCCGCAGATGTTCTGGTCGAACGCTGCGTTTCCTGTAACTCCCAGGCTGCGATTTCTCTACCCGATGACGGCGACGGTCGGCCACACAACCGGCGTAGTTTCACCATGGCCAATCTATAACGGAGTCGACCTGAGTTGGGCGCATAACAACTTGCACATGCTCGGCGTCTTTGGCATCGACAGTTATGACAACTACGGGGGCGCCTATGAGTTCAGCCACAACTATGGAGTTTTCCGCTACGCCGATCGCCGCGACGTGCAGGGCATGAAGATGTGGACCTTCGGTTTCGGACCGGGTTCTTCCGACGTTGAACATAGCTATACCGATAAAGCGGGTCCATACTTTGAAGCGCAAAGCGGACGCATGGTTTGGGACGGCCATTATGAATGGGTCGATCCGCACAAAAACGAGCAGTGGCATGAATGGTGGATTCCCGTCGCCGGCATCAATGGATTGACGACGCTTTCCAAAGATGTTGCGTTGAATCTCGAAGTGAAGCCCGATCCGGCCGGGAACAATTCTTCCGTCCAAGTCGCGCTCTCTCCAGTCCGCACCTTCCATAACGCGAAGCTGATAGTAAAGGCGAACAACGGGGTGCTGCTCGACACCACGGTGAACCTGGTTCCGGGCACTCCCGTTCTGAAAACCGCAAATGGTATTCACGCCGATAAAACCGGTTTGGAAGGAATGGAAGTCACCCTCACTGCGCCGGACGGAAAAGTCCTACTGGATTATCATCGTCCGTACACCAACCCTGGCGGTCACGTAACGCCGTTCGCAAAAGGATTAGAAGAAACGCCGATTCCTCCGGAGAAAATGACGGCGGAGCAACTCGTTCTGGCCGCGCGATTCAAGCAAAAGGATTTGAACAACGCCGCCGCCGCCAAGCTCGCGAACATGGCATTGAAGATTGATCCCGGTTACTCCTCAGCGCACCAGTTACTCGGAATGCTGGCGTTCGATGAGGGCCGTTTCCAGCAGGCAGCGGCGGAATTCCAAAAAGCTGTGGATCGCGATCCCTACGATTCGCAGTCCTGGTACTATCTCTCGATCTGCGAAGTCCGTCTGGGCGATTCGAAGGATGCTGAGCGCAACCTGTATTACATCTGGCCGGGAAGTTCCTATTACGGTACGCGCGAATATCAACTGGGTCGGCTCGCATTTTTGCGTCAGGATGATGATGCGGCGGTGAAGCATCTGCTCGGCGCGATCAATTCCAATGGCGAAGACCTCGAGGCTCACCTGTTGCTGGCCATGATCTATCGCGATCAAGGCAACAAAGACGCCGCGCTGGCGCAGCTTGCGCAAGTGAGCGCCGTCGATCCCGCGGATCGGCTGGCGGATGCCGAGCGCTATTTCCTGACTGGCGATAAAGCGGCAGAAAGCCAGCTCCGCAGTCGCATGGGTGAACAAAGCGAAGACGCGATTCAGGTCTCGATCTTCTATAGTTCGCTGAAACGTTGGAAAGAAGCTGTCGCTGTTCTCAAAATGGTCGAGCCGCCACACAATAAAGATCCGTGGGGAACTCCGCCGGTCTACTACTACACGCTGGCATACGCTCAGAAGCAGTCCGGCGACCTGCAGGCGGCCGCGGAAAATCGCAAAAAAGCACAGGCCGCCGCCGGAATCGTTGAGCGCTTCCCGTATCGCAGCCAGACTGTTGCGCCCCTCCAAGATGCGGTGAACGATGATTCGAACGATGTCGTTGCGCGGTTCGATCTCGCCTGCCTGTTGTATTTCCGCGGTCATAAGGCGCAGGCTATCCAGCAGTGGCAGGCAATCAACCGAATCGATCCATCGAACTTCGGTTCACGTCGTGCTTTGGGTCTGGCGTACGAGGAACAAGGTCAGCTTGACCAGGCCATCCTACAGCTCAAAAAAGCAGTTGAGTTCAAGCCTGATCAGCTGGATACACTTGACGATTTAGCGGACGTCTACGCGCGTACGGGAAAATTTGATGAGCAATTGGCACTGTTACAGAAAGCGGTCGCACAAAATCCTGATAACGATCATCTTGTCGAAGGCGAACTGAACGCCGATCTGATCCAGGGTAAGTTCCAGGATGCGCAGCAGATCGTCGATCACCATATCTTCCTGCCCGTTCATCGAACGTATTCTCTGCGCGATGAATATCGTGAACTGGAATATGGCATGGGCGCGCAGGCCTTCAATAAGGGCAATTACGAGCAGGCGCTCAAATTCTTTCAAGCCGCGCTCAAACCTCCTGCATCGCTCGGAATGGATGATTTCGAGCTGCAATCCACACCGCGCATTCATTACTACATTGGCCGCACGCTCGATGCATTGGGTCGCAAGCAGGAAGCCGTGCAGGCTTATGAAGAAAGTATTCGCGGCGTCGATCAATTGACCGGGGGCGGAAGCGACAGCTGGAGTCCGGAAAATTTCTTCATGGTCTTCTCTCTGCAACGTCTGGGCCGCGATCAGGAGTCAGCGGAGCTTGTAAAGCAGTTTCAGACCGTCGCCGACTCCAGGCTGGAATCGAGCGATCCCTCGTACAGCGCCCGCGCCCATTATCTAAGCGGGTTGATCGACATCTATAAAGGGCAGCCGGATCAGGCAAAAAAACAGATGGCGCGAGCCGTAGAAATAGAACCGGATGATATCGGACCGCGATATGAGCTACGCGGAGATGCCATCGATCCAGCGGCAGAACGAAACAGCAAGTAAGCTGAGCTAGAAGGTTAAAAAAAGAGATGGCGACGAATTGGATGAAAACGTGTACAGCGGTCCTAAGTGCTGCCTTATTGCTGACTGCATCGGGAACAATCCTGGCCGCCAGTCACGTCAGCCACAACCAGCCCGGGCAATTGATCCTGTCTTCCTCCACCCTGGATAGAACCGGTCCCACATCCATCGTTTATCGTCTCAGCCAGGGATTTACCGGTCATGCCACTCTACATGTTGATTGGACAGACAGCCTGGGCCGCGTTGTCGAAGATCAGACGCTTCCCGCAGATCTGATCGATGAAACTGATATCACTTTTTCTATGAACATGTCCCGCGCGGTCGCGATGAAGAACCATCTCCATGTCGATCTTTCGCTCGACGGAAAAGATATCGATGGCGCAACGTACAAGCAACAGCAAAGCGCCGATGCCGACTTCATCGCTCGCCCGCCATACACGGGCTGGAAAGATTACGTCATCATGATGTGGCAGCCCTACCCGGCGAACTTTCTTCCTGATTTGAAAAAGCTGGGCATTGACGGTGGTCAGTATTCAGGCCGCAGCCTGGCCGCGCCGGATTTTCTGATCGACAATAATATGCGCTGGTACTCTGAAAGTTTTGCGCCTGGCTATTATTCCGCCTATCATCGCTGGCGCGTAGACCGTCCTGTCGGCTGGTCTTTCATTCGGGCAAAAAAGTTGTATCAGGAAGATCCCAACAATCTCGCAGCGTTTAAACGTCACCCCAGTTTTGAGGATCCGTATTGGACCAGGCTGGTCCATGATCGAGGCGTTGCTACAGCAAAACGCAATGCGCCCTACCGGCCATATTTTTACAGTCTCTCCGATGAGTCCGGCATTGCAGAGCTGGAAGCGCAATGGGACTTCGATTTTTCCGATATGTCGCTGGTGCCGATGCGTCGCTGGCTGAAGACGCAATATGGCAGTTTGGGCGCGCTGAATCGCGAGTGGGAAACGAACTTCACAGACTGGAACCTGGTAATGCCGCTTACTACGAACCAGGCAATGCAGAAGCCCGGCGACAATTTTTCTCAATGGGCAGATTTCAAAACCTGGATGGATATCTCCTACGCCAACGCATTGAAGATGGGCGCTGATGCAATTCGTGAAGGCGATCCCCGTGCCTATGTCGCGGTTGGCGGCGGCCAGATGCCCGGTTGGGGCGGCTATGATTACGCTCGCATCGCTAGGTCGTTGACCGCGATCGAGCCCTACGATATAGGCCGCAGCGTCGATGTTGTCCATTCTCTCAATCCGGAGATGGTGCTTCTCAGCACCGGTTTTGCCAGCGGCCCATGGGAGAAGCATCGTGTCTGGTATGAGCTGCTACACGGCGAGCGGGGACTGATCATCTGGTCTGAAAATCAGAATTATTTAGAAAAGAACGGCCAGCCTAGCGCTATCGGCAAAGGGGCGGGAGAATACTACAACGAAATCCGCAATGGCGAAGGCGCGCTCATCATCAATAGTCATCCGGTGAACAACCGCATCGCCATCCATTATTCCCAGCCCAGCATGCGCACCCAATGGATGCTGGAGCGCCGCCCCGATGGCGCCGCCTGGATGACCCGCGCCCCGAGTTACGAGCGCTCGAATAACAATTTCATGCGGGTGCGTGAGTCCTGGTGCAATCTGATTCAGGACGAGGGTTTGCAATACAACTTCGTTTCTTACGATCAAATTCCGCAAGGGGAGCTGCTTAAGCGTGGGTACCACGTGCTGATTCTTCCGGAATCCAGCTCGTTGTCACAGGCCGAAGCGAATGCGATTCGCGAATTTATTGCAGCCGGTGGTATTGCCATTGCCGATGGTGTGCCCGGCACCTACGATGAGCACAGCCGTAAACTGCCGCAGTCTTCGTTGGCGGATTTGTTCGGCGAGCCGGCGGCACAGCAGGTGAACGTGCGCACATTCGGAGCAGGCAAGGCGATCCTGGTGCACGCTGACATTGCCGGATATCTGCAGAGCCGGTTGGAAGAAAAAGAGGGTACGCTCCACGCGATGATGGAAAACCTCCTGCGCTCGAATGGTGTTCATCCGCCGTTCTCGGTTGAAGATGCTACCGGTCACACTGTAGTCGGAATCGATACGCATGTCTTCGCCAACGGCGGCATCCGCATCGTCACGCTGCAGTCGAACCCGCAACAGCGCGTCAACGAACTCGGACCGCCGGATTTCCGCTCAAACAAACGCTTTGAGAAGTCGATCACCGTTCACTTACATTTGCCGAATGCGATGTACGTCTACGACACGCGCGCGCGCAAGGCCTTGGGCAAGCAAAGGGAACTGACGCTGACCGTCGACCCCTACGATCCAACCATTCTCGTCACCAGCGATACCCCGCTGCCAGAGATGCAGGTCTCGCTACCCGATCATGCCCAGCGCGGCTCGGTCGTCAACGTCGCCATCCACACTGCGAATTCACCGGCGGATACCAGCATTTTTCATATCGACGTTCGCGATCCCAAGGGAGCGCGCGTGCTCTATTATTCGGGTAACGTAATTGCTCACCAGGGCAGCGGTATCCGGTCGATCCCGCTCGCGTCGAATGATGTGGCTGGTACCTGGACGGTCAGCGTTCAAGATATGCTGAGCGGTCAAACAATCACCCACAAGCTGGAAGTGGAATAAGAATCTGCGACTCAATCGAGGTTCATCAATGTTCAAAAAATTTGTTTACTTTCTATGCGCGACGGTTCTCCTGGCAGCTTCCACAAATATCTGCGCGCAGGTCTACTCGCCGCAGATCACAAAGGTGGGCGAGGTTGACACCACCAATCTGAAGTCGATGGTGCAGGAAATTTACAAACAGGCCGACGCACACACCGATCGTCAGAAGGCGGAGGCTATCTGGCGTTTCTACCTGACGGACGGCCGTTTTGTGAAGCCCGGGATGTTCTACCACATTGCGGGCTGGGCGTATGAAGAACCCGTAGGGCAGGTGCTCGATCCAATCAAGCTGCTGAACAGCTATGGCTTCGGTCTTTGCTACCAGGTCGCGCCGCTGTTGCAGGCCACCTATAACGCAGGCGGTTTCAAAAATGCCCGTGTGTGGTTTCTGACCGGCCATACCGTCGCGGAAGTTTTTTATGACGGTGCATACCATTATTTCGACTCCGACATGATGGGCTACAATCCCATCGGCAACGGGGCGCTTAAACAGCGCGATGTTGCCTCCGTCTACCAGATTGAGCACGACGGAAATATCATGACGAAAAATGTCACCGGACCGAAAACGTCCAATCCAAATTCTGTCGATTATCCCTGGTACCCGGCTGACGTCCGCGCCGGAGATATGTCTGATATTGCCGCCCTGTTTACTACTGAGAAAGACAATTACCTGTATGCGTATAGGCGTTATCCGCACGGCCATACCATGGACTTCGTACTTCGCCCCGGCGAGCGTATGATTCGCTACTTCCATCCCACGCCCGCCGGACTCTTTTATTTGCCGTACGCCTACGACGGTGAGCAATGGAAGGTGCTTCCGGACCTCGCGCAATTCCATATCCCTATCGCCAAAGGTCCTCATAGCGAGAAAGATGCGCGAACGGTGGCCACGGGAAAAATTGAATATCGTCCGTCCGGCATCGGCGATGCAACCGTGTCCAAACATGGCGAGACCACTGTAATCACATTTTCCATGCCGTCACCGTATGTCATCATCGATGCAAACTTCAGCCTGCAAGCATCTCTTGCAGCAGCAAACGACAACCTGATCGCAGAAACTTCGATCGACGATGGACGCACTTGGAAGCAATGCGGCTCGCTCGCAGGGCCATTCAACGGGCCCTGGACCATTCATCCTGCCCGCATCCCAGTTGCCAACGAACGTCTTAATGTGGTCTCCGGAAGTTACGGATATCTGATTCGCTTCTCGCTCAAGAGTGCATCCAGGCAAACAGCTGCGCTGCACGATTTCCTCCTCACTACAATTTTTCAGTTGAATCCGCGGACGTTGCCTACAGTAACACCAGGAGAAAACCGGTTCGATTATCAAGCGGCAAATTATGTCCGCAAGGAGTTGCCGGTAAAAGCTTCGCAACTCAATCAATTTGCATCGAAGGTTGAAAACGCCAGCTATCAATCACAGGACGGCCAGGGCTTTCTGATCAATAAAAATTCCAAACCGGCCAACGTTATCTTCACACTCACCGCAAAAAACAATAGCAGCCTGACCGGCTTCGATGTCGGCGGCCGATTCCTCGATCTGCGCGACGGCATCGCCCCCAATAAATTCACCGCGGAAATCCGCAAAGTCACGCCCTGGCCGGCGAATGCAAAAGGTCCGGGAACAGCATCGATCGCATGGTCCACCAGCAGCCACGGCCCTTGGACAACCCTCTGGATCTATAATCCGAAACTTACTTGGCTCGACGGTCAGCCCATCCCGCAGCTGCTTCGCTGGCCGGAGGTCGATCGCAGCATTCGAGATTTACCCGCCGGCACGAAACGCGTTTACGTTCGTTATCGCATCGACGGCCTGGCCATCGATCACTTCCGGCTCGCCACTCTTCGTCATACAAATCCAGCAGCTTCCGAACATCTGAAGATCACACAAATCTGGACTGAGAATGGCGAGCAGAAAGAGTTTCACAAAGACATTCTCCACGCCAGCGAACCGCAGCAATATGAAATCTCCGCATCCAAAAAGGCGACGATTGACAATTTAGCGTTGATCATCGAGTGTCCGCAAAAATAGGAGTGCGTGAAGTAGAGACTGCGCGTGCACATCGCAAAATTGAGATCCGGGTCTTTTCTCTGACCGAAGCAAGTAGAAAAGACGCGCCTCATCTCATCGATATTCCAAACGCCGTATCATGAAAGCAGGATGAAGCGCTCCGGATTGGCAGATTTGCCGCTGCACGGCGGGCGCGTTCCCGTATGGCTGGCGGAGCGCATGGCAAGGCTGGGTGCGGCGATCTCCGAAACTATCGTCCATCATTACGGCGCATCAGAATTGTTGACTCGTCTCAGCGATCCCTTCTGGTTCCAGTCCCTCGGCTGCGTCATGGGAATGGATTGGCATTCCTCCGGCATCACAACTTCCGTCCTCGGCGCGCTCAAGCGCGGGCTCAATCCCAAATCGCATGAGTTGGGCATTGCAGTGTGCGGCGGTCGCGGCAAGCATTCCCGCAAAACTCCGGACGAGCTACGCCACTTCGCCGAGACATACAATCTTCCGGCTGACTCCCTGGTGCGCACCAGCCGTCTGGCTGCAAGAGTCGACAACAACGCCATCGCCGATGGTTTTCAGCTCTACCTGCACAATTTCATCGTGACTACGACCGGCGAGTGGGTTGTTGTGCAGCAGGGCATGAATACAGAAAGCAGACTCGCCCGGCGCTATCACTGGCATTCAACAACGGTGCGCGATTTTACAAGCGATCCGCATGCGGCCATCGTCGGCCAGCATCAGGGCACAATTATGAACCTCGTCGACACCCGCGCCGCCGCAGCGCAAATTGCGATGTTAAATGTCGTAAAAAAGCACCCCGACGCGACCCTGTCCGAGGTGCGCAGCCTGATTCTTCCTGCGCACCATGATGTGCGCGAGAAAAATATCAATTTGCGGCGGCTAGGCACTGTGCTGGCGCTCGCGCATCAGCAGGAGCTGAAAGATTTCGCGTCGCTGCTGCTGCTCGAAACGCTAGGCCCACGCACACTGCAATCCTTGGCGTTGATCGCAGAAGTCGTGCACGGCGCACCCAGCCGCTTTTCCGATCCGGCACGCTTTTCCTTCGCGCTGGGAGGCAAGGACGGCCATCCATTTCCCGTTCCTCTTCAGATATACGACAAATCGATCGCCGTGCTTCGCCGCTCCCTTGACGCAGCCAGACTCGATCGCACAGAAAAGATCGACGGCTTCCGCCGCCTCGATCGGCTCACGCGCAGGATCGAACAGGAAATGTCGCCCAACGCGAATTTCCGCGAAGCGCTCGCACACGAGCACGCAATCTCTCCTTCCATCGGCGGAAGAACAGTTCTTGATGACAGAAAGCATCCGCGCGCGATCAAGGAGCCTTCGCAAAACAAACAGTTATCTCTTTTCTGAGCGGCTGCTTTCGACGTACATTATGCGATGGGCAATCGAATCTCCGCGCAGCAGCCCTGCGCGTCAATGCGATTCGCGAGAGTCAGTCTTCCTCCGTGTGCTTCCACGATCTGCAGCGCAAGCACCAACCCAATTCCAGTACCACCCGGCTTGGTCGTATAGAACGGAATAAATAAGTTCGCTGGATTCGCCAGTCCCGGTCCATTGTCTTCGACCGTAATGCGGATTGCGTTTGTATCGCGGCTGCACCGGACAGCAACTCTCGCAGTTCCGGGCTCCGGACGACCGGCATGGGTCTGGATCGCAGCATCCGCGGCATTGCGAATTAGATTGATCAATGCCTGCTGCAATTGCGCTGCATCCGCGTAGAGTTCGATTCCATCCTGAATCTCAAGCGTGACTCGCAGGCGTGTCTCCAGATCGCAAACCCGCTCCAGCACCGGCGCAAGCGCAAACATGCGCTTAACAGGAGGTGGCAGCTTCGCCAATTGACTATACGTCTGCAAAAAACGGTTCAACGACTCCGCGCGTTCTTCAATGATGGCGAGACCATGTTCCATATCAACAGGATTGATGCGGAGCTGTTCCGGCATTCCAGAAGTGATCGCGTTGCCGCTGGCATCTGCACGCGTCTGGATGTGTTGCACGCGTGTTCGTAGACTGCCCGCAATCGATTTGATGGGTGTCAGGGAATTGTTTACTTCATGCGCCAGCACGCGAATCAACCGTTGCCATGCCTGCCGCTCCTGCTCCCGCAGCACGCCGCTCACATCGGAAAGCAGTAGTAGCGTGTGTGGCGCGCCATCCTGATAAAACGTGCTGCGCCGTACGATCCATCGACCCTCTCGCCCTTGAATTTTCAGCGAAACAACAGCATTTTCATCGCAAACCAGCATCTCTGCCAGTCCTAGCGCATCGGCGCTCTCCTGCAACGGAGACTTCGCAGGCGAGCGCAGCATCTTCAACGCTGCTGGATTGACCAGTTGCAAATTCCTCGCCACATCGAAGGCAAAGACCGGAAGGTCCATGGTCTCGACCACCCGTTCCAGAAGCGCGAAAGTTTCGGACTCGCGATGTCGCCGCGTGCGAAGATCGCCCGCAAGCTCGTTGATCTGTGCAGCCAAATCGCCCAGCGCGTCCCCTTCGCCAACATCGCGCGCGCGAAAAGAATATTCATTCTCGCGCAGCGCTGCGACGACGTTCGAAAGTGTTTGTAACGGGCGCACAATATGGCGGAAAACTGCGGATGCAACCGCCGTCAGAAAAATAATCAGAATTACCAGCAGGCATAAACGAAGAACAAGCGAGACATGCCAGAAATACAGCAGCCCCCAACCCAGCAGCCCCGCCGGAAGCGCGAGCAGCAACAACAATCCAATCAGTCGAATTTCAAAACGAAGGCGAGGAAGTTTGAAGCCGATGACGGGCCGTTGCGAATCGGGAATAGACGGACGCGCATTCTTGCCCGCACTAGATGCCATATTTTTCCATGCGCCGGTACAGAGCGCCTCGGCTTAATCCCAGCGCCTCGGCTGCCTGACTTACATTGCGTTTGTACTGCCGCAATGCTTTGCGGATCAGAATCTCCTCGACTGCCTCCAGACTCATTCCATCCACAGAGTCTGCGCCGTCTTCTTTTGACAGATTCAGATCGGCAGCGACAAGCCATCGGTCGCGGCCCATTAGTACGGCGCGTTCCATCGTGTGTTCCAGTTCGCGAATATTTCCACGCCATGAATGCGCCAGCAGCGCCTGGAGCGCCTCCGGGTCGAGTCCCTCAATCTGCTTGCGATATCGCGTCGCATAACGCGAAAGAAAATAACCGGCCAGCGCCGGAATATCCTCGCGCCGCTCCCGCAGTGGCGGCAGGTGAATCTCCACTGTATTCAGGCGAAACAACAGATCGTCGCGAAACGATCCCTTCGCGCACTCCGCCGGTAGATTCGCATTCGTCGCCGACAGCACGCGCACATCCACTCGCCGTGTACGCGACGAGCCCACCCGCTCCAGCTCGCCAGCCTCCAACACGCGCAGCAATTTCGCCTGCTGGCGGATCGGAACATTGGCGATTTCATCCAGAAAAAGTGTTCCGCGATCCGCCAGCTCAAATCGTCCGATGCGATCCGCACGGGCGTCCGTAAATGCGCCTTTTACGTGGCCGAAGAGCTCGCTTTCAAACACACCCTCGGAAAGCGCGCCGGTATTGACCGCAATCCATGGCTGCTCTGCACGCCCGGATAGCGCATGCAACGTGCGCGCCACAATCTCTTTGCCCGTGCCGTGTTCCCCGGTTATCAGAACGTTCGCGTCCGAAGGCCCAACCCGAGCCATCAAATCCAGAACGGGCCGCATCGCTGCGGACTCCGCAATCATGTCCGGCCTGCCCGCAGCGCGCAGTAACTGGTTCTCTGCTTCCAGGAATTGCGCGCGCCGCAATGCGCTGTGCAGCTCCACCTGCGTCTGCACCACGGTCAGCAAGCGCGCATTCTCCCACGGCTTCGGAATAAAATCCCGCGCTCCACGCCGCATCGCTTCGACTGCCAGGTCCACGCTCGCCCATGCGGTCATTACGATTACAGGAAGCTGTGCGTCGATCTCCAGCACTTGGCGCAGCAAGTCCAGCCCTTCCTGTCCTGAGGTAGTATCGCGCGAATAATTCAGGTCCATCAGCAGGGCATCGTAGGAAGTGTCGCGAAGCGCCTCCAGCACTGCCTCCGGCGACTTCGCGATATCCACATCAAAACCAGCCGGACGCAGCAGCAGCTCCAGCGCTTCCAGAATCTGCGGCTGATCGTCCGCCGCCAACACACACGGCGATTTCGCTGCGTTCCGTTGTCCTTCATCGAGCAGCGCGGGTTGCTGTGCCATATTCGTCTCGTCTTCAATCTCAGCAAAAGTTTGCAGGTCGAACGTCAAGTCTAAACCTGCCGCTAATTACACCAGAGTATCGTGATTCAAAAAGAGCCTCTCATGGCTGTTGCACACGTCCGTTTTTCGCGCCTTCGATGGAAATATGATTTCGCGTCAACGTATCCCCGACCGCCCGGTCCAACTCTACCTGCGCCTTCTCGTAAGCAGTCATGGCCGCAACCAGATCGGATTCAGCCACGGCAAGATCATGCTGCGCCGACAGGGTCTGGTATGGCGAACCTGCGCCAAGTTTCTGCTCCTGCTGCATGATGCCGAACGTTTTCTGCGCCAGGTCGCGCGCTTTCCTTGCCGAGTCGACGCGAGCCCGGCTCTGCTCGAACGCATACTGCGCATTCTCCACTTCGATCAGAATCTGCTTGCGTTGTTCCTGCTGCAACAACTGCGCCTGGCGATATTCCAGCTCAGCACGGTACTGGTCGGCCTTCGCTACTCGGTTGCGGATCGGGATCTGAATCTGACCGCCTACATAATATTCCGGAGAACTATTGTTGAACGTATTCTGCAACGTTCCCGGAAATGTCGTTGGGAGCGTGGTGTTGTTCGGGGGCACTCCACCCGCCGCAACTCCTGTCCCATAATTTGGATTCAGTTGACCGCCCAGCCCGCTCCCGGCAATATAGGCAACCAGATTCAGCGTCGGCAGCAGCGCATTGCGCGCCGTCTTTCGAGTGATCTCGCGGTTGCGCAAATCAAGCTGCGACTCCGCTAAATCAGGCCGCTTGCTGGTCGCTTGCGCAACCAGGTCGCTCATTTGCATTGACTCTGTTTTTTCATCCATATGCATCTCTGCCGTTGGCACAACCGGCATCGAAACCAGAAAGCTGTTATCCAAATTTTTAGTGATGGCATTTTTGATTAGTAACTCTTGCAGTTGCAAATTTGTTTTGGCAACCGTCAAATCCTGATCGCGCTTGGCAACCTCGCTTTCATCCTGTAGGACCTCCATCTCGGGGATCGCCTGCAGCGCCAATTGCTTTTTTCCGTTATCGTACGTCTGCTGCGCAAATGCAAGCGAACGCTCCTGCACCTGTTCTTGCTGGTAGGCATTGAACAAATCCCAATAGATGTTTTCGATTTGCGTTACCGTGGCAATCAGCTGTGCGGTAAAAGCCAGGTTTGAAATCTTCTGATTGTTCTTTGCAATATAGATGTACCTCTTATTCGGTAGAAATCCGAAGCCGGCCAGCAACGGTTGGGTGATCTCGAACCTGTAGCCCGCGGTCAAAGCCGGAGATTGGTTGTAATACGGGCTGTTAATGGTCTGCCGCTGATTTTCGAGATCGAACTCCACGCGTGTGCCCGGAGAAAATCCTTGCGTGTAGGAAAAGTCTCCCACCGTGCTGTTGATTTGCAATGAAGGAACTCCATATATCTGCAGGTTGGTCACCGGAGATGTCTGATGGTCCACATCCACCGTTCCCTGGATTAGCGGATCGAAAGAAGAAACCGCCGTGCCCGTTCCCAGGGTGTTTTGCACCAGGCCGGCAGCGCCCGAACCTGCACCTCCAGCGCCCCCGGTCGTGCCGCCGGCACCGGCTCCTCCTGTCGTTCCGATCCCGCCCACGCCCGCGCCCGGCGTGTTCTGCACCACGCCTGTATTCACGCCGCGGATTGTACCGCCGGCATCGGCGCGCTGCAGATCGGTCGCGGCAATCGGTAGATTGTAGCGGGCAATGGCGATGTCCAGATTGTTTTCAAGGCCCAGCGTGATTGCGTCTTGCAGAGACAGGTACAGCTTGCCATTGCGGATGAATGAATCGAGCGACGCAGAATTGGCCAGATTCGCCGGTGCGACCTGCGACGGTAGATACGGCGCCCACGGCGCATCAGAATGCGGGATAGTCAGTCGCAAGGGTGCCGACGGCTGCGGGGCAGACGCAATCACCGTTGTCTGCTGCGCAAATGTAACCGTAGCTGCTGCAAAAACAAGTGTCAGCAAGCACTTGTAACAATATCTTCCATTTCTGGCCCACGATCCATCCATCATGCTCTCCCATCCTGAATCTGCAATTCCGGGCGCGAGGAATCCGCAATCATCCATCCATCGGCCAGTTGGATGGTGCGTGTTCCATAAGTGGCGTTCACGTCGGAATGTGTCACCTGCACGATGGTTGTGCCTTGTCGATTCAGTTCGCGAAACAGCTCCATAATTTCCTTTGCCTGCGTCGAATGTAGATTTCCAGTAGGCTCATCGGCTAGGAGCAGAGCGGGATTGTGAATCACCGCCCGGGCAATTCCCACCAGTTGCTGTTGGCCGCCGGAGAGTTGGGAAGGGAACAGGTCCTTCTTCGCCACCATGCGAAACCGGTCCAGCACATCGGCCACCATCCCCTGTCGTTCTCCAGCAGGAATGTTCTTGTAGGAAAGCGGCAGGTCGATATTTTCCGCGACCGTCAAATCGTCCAGCAGATGATAGCTTTGGAAGACCATTCCCATGCTGCGCCGCGAAAGATCGGCACGCTGTTTGCGGTTCAGCTTATGCACCGGTTGCTCGCCAAACCAGTATTCTCCGTGCCAATCGTCGTCGAGCAGACCAAGTATATTCAGCAGTGAAGATTTTCCCGATCCGGAAGGACCCATGATGGTCACAAACTCGCCTTCATGAATATCCATTCCAATGCGCCGCAGCACCCAAGTCTGTCCCACGCCCAATTTGTAACTGCGATCGATACCTTTTAGTTGAATCATTTTTATCCCCAATCGATAAATCTTGCCCAGCGTTCTTACTCCGTGCGCAAAGCCTCTGTAGGTTCAATTCTGGCGGCGCGGCGCGCGGGAATATAGCTGGCTAGCAGACCTACAAAAATCAGTAAAATCGACACGATGATCACAGTAGCCAAATCATAGGGACCAACGCCATACAAAAAGCTACGCACCAGCCTAGTTGCAAAATAGGCGCCGAAAATTCCCAGCAGAATGCCCGTGCTTAGCAACCGTGTCGCCTGTCGAAGAATCAGGCGAAGAATATCTTCGCGCTGCGCCCCCAGCGCGATCCGCAAGCCAATCTCCCGCGTCCGTTGGCCCACACTGTAACTCAGCAATCCATAGAGGCCCGCCGCCGCGATCAGCAGCGCGGCAATGGCAAACATCCATAACAATCGCGCCGCCAGTCGCTGACTGCCTAGCAATCCATCGATGTGCTCCTGCTCCGTCTGCACATTGTTCACCACGAACGTCGTGTTCATCTGCGACAGAATGCGGCTGATCGTTGGCACAAGCACCTGCGGCTGCTGCTGTGTGCGCACGGCCAGTTCCATGGTCATGGCAAAAATCGGATAGAAGTCATCGCCGGCAGGAATCTGGTACATATCCACGTCCGCTTCCGGCGTGGCAGGCTGCCCCGGGGTATTCTGCGGTGTGTCGGCGATCACTCCCACAACCGTAGCGTCTTTCAAGACTCCGGGAACATCGGCGCCAAGGTCGAGGTTCAACCGTTTTCCAAGCGGTTCAGCGCCAAGGAATTTCCGAGCGAACGCTTGATTCACGATGATTACGGCAGGCGTGCCGAGGCGATCCTGCTCATTGAGCAAACGCCCCTGCAGCAATCGAATTTGCAGCGTGCGATAGGTATCCGGTATTACCGCGTGGAGCTCGACAGAGCGATGAGCGGCATTCGCCATCGGGTTGCCGATCACCTCGAAGCTGGCATTCATATGCACGTTGTTGGCCAACGGCGCGGCAGTCAGCAATGTTGCCGACTCCACCCCGGGAAGTTGCCGCACGCGTTCCAGCAATGGCTTGTAGAACGTGTCGCGAATGTCCGGCTCGGCTTGTCGTCCCATGGACGGCGTGAATCCCTGCCTTGAAAAAAGTTGTGCGACCACCAGATGCTGCGGATTGAAGCCGAGATGAACATCTCGCAATGCGTACAACGTTCGCAGCAGCAAACCCGCGGAAACAAGCAGCACGAGAGATAATGCCAGCTCGCCAATAATCAGTGCATTGCGTAAGCGCAGTTGCTGAACGCCCGAGCCGGAACCGCGCGAGCCTTCATGCAATGCCTCTTGTGGATCGGCGGACGCAGCCTGAATCGCCGGCACCGTCCCAAAAATCGCGGCGGAAACGACGGAGAGCGCGATCAGCAGCAGAATCACATGCCAGTTCAGGCCGATGTCTCTCGACCGGCTCAAATTGGCAACAATGGTGCTGCGTAGAAACGCCAGGCATCCATACGCGATGCCCAAGCCGACCAGACCGCTGCATAGGCCAAGCAATAGGCTTTCCGTCAGGAACTGCCGCACAATGCGCCCGCGCGGAGCGCCCAGCGCAACGCGCACGGCGACCTCGCGTCTACGCGTCGCCATCCGCGTCAGCAACAGGCCGGCGATGTTGGCGCAAGCGATCAGCCACACCAGCAACACCGCGCCCAGCAACGCCAGCAGAGCGGTACGGAACTTTCCAACGAGCGTGTCCCGATAATCTATGACGGTAACATGATGAGACAGATGCTGATCTCCATATCGCCGCGCAATGTTTGCCTGTATGCCGCTCAGTTCCGCCTGTGAGGCTGCAACTGTGACCGCGGGGCGCAATCGTCCAATTCCGCTCAAAAATCCATTGTTGCGGCCTTCCATATCCGGCAAGTGCGGCAGAAGAGTCCACACAATGGGACCGCTGTCGTTCATGCCGATATAGAAGTCCGGCGGCATGACGCCGATTACACTGTAGGGCTCAGAGCTAAGCAGAATCGTTTTGCCGAGAATGTTCTTGTCCGCATGGAAATTGTTCTTCCAAAGGAAATAGCTAAGCACGACAACGCCCGCATTGTTTCCCTGCGGAAGGAACGTTCTTCCCATCAGCGGCTGCGCCTGCAGCATGGAAAAGAAATTGGGACTGGTCTGCAGGTTGATGGAAAACTGCGTGCTTCCATCTGCCTTCTTCAAGTCAAAAAATTTCTGGGTGTACCAGGCGATGTCCTGAAACGATTTGCTCTGCGCGCGCCAATCGCGCAAATCGGGCAACGAAGAAGCGCCGATGCCGGTATCGCCCCTCTCCCCCAGCGCGACAATCTGCGACGGATGCGGTACCGGCAGCGGCCGCAGCAGCACGCCATCGATCACGGTGAACATGGCTGCGCTGATACCGATCCCTAGCGCCAGCGTAATCACAGCCGTGATGGTAAAACCCGGGGCTTTGCGCAACTGCCGCAACGCGTAGCGAAGATCGTTCAGAAAAGTCTTCAAATTCTTCTCCTATTCAGAACGCAGAGCCTGCATCGGATCGACCGAGGCCGCCCGCTGCGCTGGCAGCAGACAGGCCGCTGCGCCGACCAGCAGCAACGCCATCGCCGCGCCTATCGCAATGATCGGGTTAAATGGGCTTACCTGAAACAGCAGGCTGCCAATCAGCTGCGCAAAACCGAAAGCGGTCACGATGCCGATCACCACACCGCTCAATACCGGTGCCAGACCTTCGCGCACCACCTGGCTGTAGATATTGGCTCGCTGCGCGCCCAGCGCCATGCGCAGACCAATCTCCTGCCGCCGCTGCACTACGGAATACGTGACCACACCATATACGCCCAGGCCGGCCAACAACAAAGCGGCGGCAGCAAAGAGTAGCAGCAGATCCATTTCAAACCGTCGGTTCGCGACAGAGTCGGCGATCACCCCGCCAAGCGAGCGCACCGTCGGCACCGCAACCACCGGATCGATGCTCCACACAGTCTTGCGGATCGTATTCACCATCTCCGCAGGATCCTGCTTTGTGCGCACCACCAGTCCTGCCGTGGTTTCGCTGCGATACCAGTACGGAACGTAGATCATCGGCGGGTCTGTCTTCGCCAGAGAAATTGTCCTCGCATTCCCAACCACGCCGATCACTGTAAAGGGTTTTCCGTTATCGTCGCCGTGGGTAAATTGCCGGCCGATGGGGTCCTTCCCTGGCCAAAGCGTCTTCGCCGTTAACGCAGAAATCACGGCAACATTTCTTCCGGAATCGTCGCTGCTCAAAAAGCGTCCCTCGATCAGCGGCAAATGAAGCGTTTGAAAATAGCCGGAGCTGATCCAGCGCCAGTGTTCGGTCGGCATCTGGAAAAAGGAACGCGTATCGCCGGAGACCCGTGCCATGTCGATCCAGGTATCTCCATTCAGCGGCAATTGGGCGGTAATCGCAGCGCTTTCCGTTCCCGGCAACTGCCGCAGCTTTGCCAGCAATCTGCGATAAAAATCCATGCTCGCTTTTTCACTGGAATATTGCTTGTTCGGCAAATCCACGGTTGCCGTCAAAACTCGGCTGGCCTGAAAACCTCGATCGACATGCATCAACCGATACAAACTTGCCGTCAGTAACCCCGTCATCAGTACCAACGTCACGCTGATCGCGACCTCCACCGCGACCAATGCTTTGCGCAGGCGTTTGCCGCCGCGTGATTCGCTCGCAGAACGGGAGTCGCCGCGCAATGCTTCCTGCGGTTGCGTGCGCCAGCTCATCCAGGCCGGAGCGGCCCCGGCCAGCAGCGTGGCCGCAACCGCCAGCAGCACGGCAAATCCCGCTCCAGCCCAATCGATATGCAAGGCCCCACGGAAATTCAGCGCTGCCGGAAGATGCCGCTGCAGAATCGGCACCATCAAAGTGGCGAGCAGAATTCCCAGCGCACCGCCGACGGCCGCCAGCACACCCGCTTCGCGCATCGAGGCCCGCAGCAGATCGGCGCGGCTCGCGCCCAGCGCCGACGCCACCGCCATCTCCTGCCGGCGACCCACGGCGCGGGCCAGCAGCAGATTCATAATGTTGATGCAGCCGACGAACAGCAAGCCGCCAACCGCAAGCAGCAGGATGCCGAGCGATTTGCTGCTGCTGCCGACCAGGTACTGCTGGAACGGAACCAAGACCGCCAACAATGTCATTTTTTCGTCCGCAGGCAAAGTGGCGGAGATACTGTGCTCCTGCCCGCTCAACTCCGCCTGTGCCTGCGCTGCGGAGACGCCGTGTTTCAAGCGCGCCAGGCCGGGATAGTTGAAGTCCCCGGCTACCTCCTGCAACTGGTCCTTGCCAAAGGCCATCGGCACCAGCGCTTCCGCCGGCTTCAGGTCGCCGGTCGCAGTCGCGCCGCTGCCAAAGCCCTGCAAAATCGGCAAGTGGAAATCCGCAGGCATCACTCCAATCACCGTGTAGGGATATCCATTCAGCGCGATGGCTTTTCCCAGAATGTTCGGATCGCTGTGGAACTGGTTTCTCCATAGCCCGTGCATCAACATGACCACATGCTCATGGCCAGGCTGGTCTTCCTGCTCGGTAAACGCCCGTCCCAGTCGCGGGCCCGCGCGCAGGACGGAAAAAATTCCCGGCGTCGAACGCAGCAAGCTCACCTGCAGCGGATGCCCGCCTGCTCCCAGCGGCACGATATCCTGCTCCATCACCGCCATCGACTGGAAGCTCTTGCTGTTCCGCTGCCAATTCTCAAAATGGTTGGCGTTCATCGGCAAGGTTGGGTAGATATCTTTGAACTCCGCCACCGATTCCTGCATCACCACCAGCCGCCCCGCATGCGCATACGGTAGTGACTTTAGCAGCACGTCGTACACCAATGTGAAGATCGCCGTGGTCGCGCCAATCCCCAGCATCAGCGTCAAAATTGCGACCGTGGCAAATCCCGGCGATTTGCGCAGCCGCCGCGTCGCGTGTCGAAGGTCATTTATAAAATTCGCCATTACACTTTCACCTATTCGCTGCGCAACGCCCGCATCGGGTCGATCGATGCCGCTCGTCGCGCCGGCAGCAGCGCCGCCAGCAGGCCGATCGCGCCCAGGCCGACGACTGTTGCTGCGATCACCCACGCATCGCGATGAAATTGAATCACCAGCACCGCCGTCAATATGCGTCGCACCAGCAGCACGCCAATCAAGCCCGCGCCCAATCCAGTTGTCAGCAGGAGCCCCGTGCGTCCGAGCACCAGCTGAGCCACTCCGGCGCGCGTAGCGCCCAGCGCCATGCGAACGCCAATGTCGCGCGTGCGACTGGCGACCTCCTGGCTCAACAGGCCGTAAATTCCAATCGCCGTCAGCAACACAGCAATCGCCGCAAACAGTCCGAAGATCCAGCTCAACAAGCGGTTTGTCACCAATGCATCCGAGATCACCTGCTCCATCGTCTCCGGCGTGCGGAACGCAACCTCAGGAGCGATGTCATGCAACGCTTTCCTCAACAGCGGAATGATGCTGGTCGGCGCAATGCTGGTACGTACGAAAAGCGTAAAGCTATGCACGTATGCCAATTGGTCTTCCGGCATCTGCGTCATCGGAAAATCGATCTCCGCCAGTGCCGGCTGGAACAAGTCCTGCCGCCCGCTTTTCGCGACCCCGACAATCGCAGCATTGTCCTTCGGGTTATCACTTATCGCGAATGCATGCGCCAGAGGATCTCCCTTGGGCAAAAATTCCGCAACCCAGGCTTCATTCACCATCGCCACCGGCTGCGTTGGCGCCGCATCCTGCGTAGTGAAATCGCGCCCATTTAATATCGGCAGCTGCATCGTGGCCAGATAGCCCGGCGTAATAAAACGCAGTCGTGAAAATCGTTCGTGGCCGGGCGCGTCGGGCGGCTGACCCACCATGCCAAGGTCGCTCGCCAGACTATGCTGCCGAATCGGCAGAAGATTGTTGCTGCCCGTCGCGGTCACTCCGGGGATAGCGCGTACCCGCGTCTCCAGCGGTTCCACCAGCGCCTGTACAAAATCGATCCCTTTGTAAGCTCCAGTCGGAATATCGACTTCAAGCGTCAAAAGGTTTTTCGCATTGAACCCCAAGTGGCTTTCGAACATCGATCGCAATCCCATCAACAGCAGGCCGGAGCAGACCAGTAACATCAGCGAAAGCGCCACCTGCACCACCACAAAGCTGGCGCGCAAGCGATGCTGATTCCGTGTCGTTCCCGCACTGCCTCCGGACTTCAACGCATGGTTCGGATCGATGCGCGCCGCGCGCCACGCCGGGGCAAGTCCCGCTGTCACGCTCGCCAGCAGAGCCACCACAAACGTTGTCGCCAGCACCGGAAAATTCAGATGCACATCGCCGCCCCGCGCAAACGCCTTCTCCAGAAATTGCTTCATAGCGGCCAACAGCAATCCGGCAATCGCCAGCCCGCATACGCCGCCGCCAATTCCCAGCAGCACGCTTTCGGTCAGCATCTGCCTCGCAAGCCGCTTCCGTCCCGCACCCAGTGCGGCCCGCACCGCCATCTCGCGTTCGCGCAGCAATCCTCGCGCCAGCAACAATCCAGCCACATTCGTGCATGCAATTAGCAGCACGGCAAACACCGCGGCCAACAATACCCAAAGCTCAGAGCGGTCATTGTTGCCATCGGAGTGGATATGCACGGCGTCCGCCATCGGTGTCAAATCCGCTGTCAAATTATGATCGGTGTCAGGATATTGTCGGCTAAGCTCCTCCAGCACGTGCGCCATATCGGCGCTTGCCTGGTCCAGCGTTCTGCCGGGCGCTAGACGGCCCATGGTGCGCAGCCAATGCGAGTCGCGAGCCTTCAACATGGATGGCGCTACATGTAGCGGCGTATACACCAGATCGGGCGTCCCGATTGGATAGCGAAATCCGGCGGGCATTACGCCAATCACGGTGTACGGCATGCCATCTAGATGGACCGTCTTTCCCAGCACCGAACGGCGGCCGCCAAAATCCTGCTGCCATACCTCATAACTCAGAACCACGACATTATTCCTGCCCGCCTGATCTTCTCCCGGCAAATACGTGCGGCCCAGTAGAGGCGAGACGCCAAACACATTGAAAAAATCATCGGTACCCTGTGTCGCCGGTAGATACGTCGCGTGGCTGCCTTGAGTCAGCGTCATCCCACCTGACGTCAACATCGCTGCGAATGCGCAGAAACTCTTATTCAGCCGCCGTATATCCAGATAAGCAGGGTAAGAGACATCTTCGCCGCCACGGAGAAATGTGTCCGTATTATGCATGTCGACGTCCACAATCCGGTCGACGCCGCGAAACGGCAGCGGATGCAGCAGCACCGCATCCAGCACGCTGAACATCGCCGCCGCCGCGCCAATGCCCAGAGCCAGCGTAAGCACCGCCGTCAGCGTAAACCCAGGAGCCTTGCGCAATTGCCGCAACGCATAACGAAGATCATTCAGAAGCAGTGTCACGATTTCCTTCTCCTATTCCGACTTCAACGCCTGCATGGGGTCGATCGATGCTGCCCGCCGCGCCGGCAGAAATGATGCCGCCAGTGAAAACATCACGATCAAAATAGAAGCCGCGATCAGTACCGGCGGATCGATCGGGTCTACCTGAAATAAAAGCGAGCGCAATAATTGCGATGCGGCAATCGCCCCGACCAATCCAATGCCGCAGCCGATCAAAGCCATTCGCACCGCGGAGCCTAGCACCAGTCGCACCACCCCGGACCGCGACGACCCAAGCGCCATGCGGACCGCCATCTCCTGTGTGCGCAGTGCAACGGAAAACGCAATCACGCTGTAGATGCCGAGTATCGCCAGTAATATCGCGGCCAGCGCGAACGCCGTAATCACCGTAGTGTTGAAGCGTCGCGGAGCCTCGCTGTTAGACACCGCACTCTCCATGCTCTGCACCTGCATGATCGCAAGCTGCGGATCGAGCGAATGAAATACCGCGCGCAGGGAATTCTCCATCTGCTCCGGAGGCAGGGAAGTTCGCAGCGCCACAGACATTTCAGCGCCATCGAGGTTTGTTGGCGAACCGAACTGACCCAATGCCGCCCGGCTCTGATCGACCGGCTGGTAATACTGTTCGACCGTGGCGCCATCCGGAGAGTCCAGTTTCACGTTTCCGATTTCTCCCACGATAGTCATCCAGGGCGTCGCCGCTTGCTGTGTTCCTACTCGAATCCGTTTTCCGATCGGGTCTTGGCCTGGCCAGTAATGTTCAGCCAGTTTGCGGTTCACAATGATGACCAGGGGTGCCTGCGCGGAGTTGTCCGCCTCGGTAAACAAGCGTCCCCGCAACAGCGGAATGCCCATGGCGGGAAAATAATCCCCTGCGATGTCGGCAACAGCTGCCAGGCTGTGACCAGCACCCTTGGTCGGGACATATCCGTCGGCGACAAACCCATCGTTGTTTTCGCCGCCGGACATGGGGAGCGAGTCCGACAGTCCAACCGAACGCGCACCGGGAAGCTGCCGCAGGCGGCGCAGCACTTCGTGATTGAAGGTGTCGACCTGGGTCTGCGAGACATATTGTTTCCGTGGCAAACCATACATGGCGATCAGCGTGTGACCGGGCCGGAAGCCAAGATCGACATCTCGCATCTTTTGAAAACTGCGCAACAGCAGCCCGGAAGCGATGAGCAGCACCAACGCCACGGCGATTTCCGATACCACTAATGCGGAGCGAAGACGAGCATGTCCGCTGCCTGTGCTCCCGCTGCGGCCGCCTTCTTTCAGCGCGTCGTTCATATCGGTATGGAGGGCGGCAAACGCCGGAGCCAGCCCGCAGACAACGCCTGTGCCGATGGCCAGAAACAACGCAAACGCGACCACTACCCAGTTCAAATGGATGTCATTGATTCGCGGCAGTGTCTCTGGCAAATGGCTGATGAAGATGCGAATCGCGATTGCAGCCAGCGCAATGCCGATCAATCCTCCGGAAATGCTCAGCACAAGACTTTCTGCAATCGCCTGCCGCACCAGCGTCTGAGCACTCGACCCAAGCGCGAGGCGAACAGCAGTCTCGCGGCGCCGGCGAATCGCGCGCACCAGTAGAAGTCCGGCAAGATTGGCGCAGGCGATTAGCAGAACAACAAATACCGCCAGAAACAGAACATGGCAAAGCGGCCGGGCCTGCGCAACCGCCGCCGATCGCAGCGGTTGCACTACGCCGTCGATATGCAGGTTTGCCATATATGCCGGAATATTGCGCATGATCTCGGCCGCAACCCGGTCTGCATCGGCCTGTGCCTGAACCAAGGTGAAGCCGGGCTTCAGCCGCGCTACGATGAAGTAGTTCCACGACGCGGCGTTCTTCAATTGCTCTGGCGTCAAACTCAGCGGCACCCACAGTTCGCTTCGGTTCAGCCGGCCCGGCTCCAGCGGAAACTCGAAATTGCGCGGCATTACGCCGATCACGATATAGGGCTTGCGGTCCAGAAGAATTTTCCTGCCCAGAACATTTTGATCGGCATTGAAGCGACCCTTCCACGTCGAGTAGCTGAGGATCGTGACTTGCTGGCTATGTTCTTCCTCCTGTTGTGTGAAAAACCGGCCTATCAGCGGGGAAACTGCGAGCGTGGGCAACACTCCTGCACTGAGACGTGTGGCGTTGATGTCGACCGGCTGCACGCCGCCGGAAAGCTCGAATCCAGTTCCGCGATAGCCGCCCATACTGCTAAATGCGCTTGTATCACGAGCGTAAGTGAGAACCTCCGGCGCGGTTACGGTAGGCTGTCCACCGGAAAAATCACGTATTCCCTCCAGGTGGTCTCCGATAGCAACCAGCCTTCCGGGGTCATGAAATGGCAACGGCCGTAGCAGAACGCCATAGACCACGGAGAAGATTGCCGTAGTCGCGCCAATCCCCAGCGCCAGCGTCAGCACCGCGGTCAATGTAAATCCCGGCGACTTGCGCAGTTGCCGCAACGCATAACGAAGATCATTCAGAAGCAGTGTCACGATTTCCTTCTCCTATTCCGACTTCAACGCCTGCATGGGATCGATCGATGCCGCAATTCGAACCGGCTGTAGCGCGGAGAGCAGGCCAATCGCCCCCAGGCCGGCGGCAATCGCCGCGATGATCCAGGCGTCGTGATGAAATTGAATGACCAGCACTGCGGTCAACAAATGGCGAACCAGGAAGACGCCAACCAGGCCCGCGCCCAGACCGATCTCCAGCAGAACCGCCACGCGGCCCAATACCAGCCGAGCCACAACACCGCGGCTCGCGCCCAGCGCCATGCGTACTGCAATGTCACGCCTGCGGCTGGCAACCTCCTGGCTCAGCAGGCCATAAATTCCAATTGCTGTCAGCAGCGCGGCAATCGCGGCGAACAGACCGAACAGCCAACTCAACATGCGATTCGTCACCAGGGCGTCGGAAAGCACTTGCGTCATCGTCTCCGGCGTGCGGAAGGCAACGTTCGGCGCAACCTCATGCAAGACCTTTTGCAATTGCGCAACGATGCTGGTTGGCGGCACGCTGGTGCGCACGAAAAGATAGAAGCCGGGAATAAATGCCTTCCAGGAATCCGGCATCTGCGTCAGCGGAAAATCCGCCTCAGCCAATGGCTGCTCTGTAATGTCTTGCCGTCCACCGCGCGCCACACCCACAATCGCAGCAGACGGTGTTCCTCGATCGGAAACAAATGCCTGCGCCAGCGGGTCTTCCTTCTTGTCGAGAAATTCCCGGACCCAGGCGTCATTGACGATTGCTACCTGTTGCGACTTGGCTACGTCCATCGAGGTAAAACCGCGTCCCCGCAAAATCGGCAGCTGCATCGCCGCAAAATATCCGGGTGTAACGAATCGCTCCTCCGTCAGGCGTTGACGATTCAGCGGATCGACCGGTTTGCCTGCGATGGCAATGTCGCTGTTCGATCCATTCTCAAGAATCGGCAGCAAATCATTGCTGCCCACCGCCGTCACTCCCGGAATAGCGCGCACCCGCGTCTCCAGCGGTTCTACCAGCGCCTGCACAAAATCTCTTCCCGCGTAGTCGCCCGCAGGAATATCCACTTCCAGTGTGAGCAGGTGATTTGGATTGAAGCCGAGATTGGTTTCCAGCATCGACCGCAGCCCCGTCAACAACAGCCCGGAGCAGACCAGCAGCATCAGCGACAGCGCCACCTGCACCACAACAAAGCCGGCGCGCAGGCGATGCTGATGCCGTGTCGTTCCCGCACTGCCCCCGGACTTCAGCGCATGATTCGGATCGATGTGAGCGGTGCGCCAAGCCGGAACCAGCCCCGCAGCCACGCTCGCCAGCAGAGCCACCACAAATGTCGCCGCCAGCACCGGCAGATTCAGATGCACATCGCCGCCGCGCGCAAATGCCTTCTCCAGAAACTGCTTCATTGCCGCCAACAGCAACCCGGCAATCGCCAGCCCGCATACGCCGCCGCCAACTCCCAGCAGCACGCTCTCCGTCAGCATCTGTTTCACCAGACGCTTGCGCCCCGCGCCCAGTGCGGCCCGCACCGCCATCTCGCGCTCGCGCAGCAATCCCCGCGCCAGCAACAATCCGGCAACGTTGATGCAGGCAATCAGCAGCACGGCAAACACCGCTCCCAGCAGCACCCAAAGTTCCGGGCGATCGTTGTTTCCATGCCGGTTCGTATGCAAGGAGTCCACAATCGGAATTACCTGCGCCGTTCTTCCCAGGTCCTGATCGGGAAACTGTTTGCCCATTTCATCCAGCACATGATTCATGTCCGCATTCGCCTGCGCGATGGAGACGCCGGGCTTCAGCCTTCCATAAGTCCGCAAAAAATGGCTGCCGCGAGCTTTGATCTGGTCTGCGGAAAGATGCAGCGGCGTATAGACGACATTGGGTGCGTCGAATTGGAAACGGAACCCGGCAGGCATGACTCCGATTACGGTATACAGGCTCCCATTCAGGTGCACCGTCTGACCGACAATCGATTTCCGCCCGCCAAAATACTGCTGCCACACCGAATAGCTCAGCACGGCAACCTCGTTCTTTCCATTGCGGTCTTCGCCCGGTAAATAGGTGCGCCCCAAGATGGGCTGCACTCCAAACAGATCGAAAAAATTGTCCGATCCCTGAATCGCATGTAGGTAGATGGCCTGATTGCCCTGTGTCAACGTCACTCCGCTGCCATATTCGACCGCGGCCAGCGCGCTGAAGGTCGTATTCAGCCGCCGCATATCCAGATACTCCGGCCACGACGCCGGTTGCTGAAAATTGGCCGCGGCTTTCGTTCGCACTTCGACGATGCGGTCCACCCCGTGGTACGGTAGCGGACGCAGCAGCACCGCATCCAGCACGCTGAACATCGCCGCCGCTGCGCCAATCCCCAGCGCCAGCGTAAGCACCGCCGTCAGCGTAAACCCGGGAGCCTTGCGCAATTGCCGCAACGCATAACGAAGATCATTCAGAAGCAGTGTCACGATTTCCTTCTCCTATTCCGACTTCAACGCCTGCATGGGGTCGATCGATGCTGCCCGCCGCGCCGGAATCCAGGCAGCCGCCAGCGCAATAACAAACAGAATCGTCAGTCCGGCCGCGAATGTGGCTGGATCATGCGGAGTTACCTGATAAAGTTGCGAAGCCAGCCAATGCGCCGCCAGCAGCGAAACTACCGCGCCCAGCGCCACACCCGCGCAGGCTAGTTTCATGCCTTTCAGCAGCACCATCCGGCTGACATCCCCACGCTGCGCGCCCAAAGCCATGCGCACGCCAATCTCACGCCGACGTTGGTGCACCGTGTATGCCAACACTCCGCCAATTCCTGCCGCAGCCAGCAAAAGCGCGATAGCGGCAAAGATGCCAAGAAGAAAGCTGTTGAACCGCTGTGGAGCCACATCGGTATGGACCAGCGCCGTCATCGTGCGAATGTCGGTTACCGGCAGCGAAGGATCGAGCGAATGAATCGTCGACACCAGCAGGTTCTGCATCGATTCAGGATCCTGCTGCGTCCGGACAATCAAATACAGGCTCCGCATCGAATAGACATCCGGATCGGTAAAGAAATTCAGATCGGTGTCTATCGTGTCCTGCAGATACGGCGTATAGGTTTCCAATTCACTCGGCTTATTCATGCCTTGTGATTTCACATCTTCGACCACGCCAACGATCGTCAGCCAAGGTTCTTTGTTCTGGGGATCCCCATTCTTAATGCGATGGCCGATCGGGTCCATGCCGGCAAAGTATTTCTCCGCAAAGCTCCGGTTCACAATTACCACTGGCTGCGAATCATTTCGGTCCTGCGGAGTGAAGAAACGGCCCCGGATAAGGCGAATGCCCAGGGCGCGAAAATAGTCGCCCATCACCCAGTTTTGAGCAACGGTCACAATCGTTGCCGGATGCGAAGGCAAAGCTTCAACTGTATCCGTATCGTGCTCATTGCTGTGTAGTGGGAGCCTTGTTGCCAATGCGGTCTGGCGCGTTCCGGGCAAAGCGGCTGCGCGATCCAGCAGGTTGCGATAGAAATTCTTAATTTGCGGTTCGGTAGAATACACCTCCAGCGGCAGGGTCGCTGTCATGGTGATGACGTGATCGGGTCGAAATCCAGGGTTCGTTTCTATCAGCCGTTGGAAGCTTCGCAATACCAGACCGGTAGTCACCAATAACACCATTGCCAGCGCAAACTGCGATGTCACCAGTCCACCCAATAAATGGTGCCGGCTGCGAGCGGTCATGCCGGACCTTCCGCCTTCATACAGGCTATCGTTGGGATCGACGTGCAGCGCACGCAAAGCCGGAAGCAGCCCCGTCAGCAGGGCCGTCAACAGGCAAATGCCGAAACAGAAGGCAAGCACTCCGGCGTTCAGTGAGATCGACCTGGCGTGTGGAAGATCGACCGGTGCCTCCGTTATCAGCAGATGCATCGCGGCATAGGCGAGCGGCAGCCCCAACATCCCCCCGGCAACAGAGATCGTCAG
The DNA here is from genome assembly GCA_965276585.1 of Acidobacteriaceae bacterium. GTDB lineage: Bacteria > Acidobacteriota > Terriglobia > Terriglobales > Acidobacteriaceae > JAKAAZ01. Next base: position 1,069,469 of record CBDIAZ010000001.1, read on the forward strand.
GCTCTCCGAAAGCAGCTGCGAAACCACCCGTGCACGCGGCGCACCTACAGCAATGCGCAAGGCAAGTTCGCGCTGGCGTCCCGTCGTGCGGGCCAGTAGAAGATTCGCCACATCGACACATGCGATCAGTAGGACAAGAAGCACGCTTAGCTGGAGAAGAACCAGGCGGCTGCGGACATTCCCGAACACCTGGTCGTTGTAGGAGGCCGCACTTCCGGCCACCGTCAATTTGGGATCACTGCGGACTGAAGGCGGATACTGCTGAAAAAATTGATGGATGAGCCCATTCACCTCCGCACTTGCTTGTGCGATGGAAACGCCGGGTTTCAAGCGGGCGATGACGCTGTAGTTGTATTCATCCGCAAAATTCTGCAACTGCCGGGGACTGAAATGCATGGGTGTATAGAATTCGCCCGGAATGTTATTGGCTCTCGGGCCGTGGTTGGGGAACACAAAACTGCGCGGCATGACGCCGATGACGGTATAGGGTTGGCGGTCCAGTTCAATCTTTTGACCGACCACATTCGGATTGGCGGCAAAATGCTGCCGCCAGAAGATATCGCTGAGCACAACGACTGAAGTCCCGGAATGATCTTCATTCTCTGTGAAGAAACGGCCCAATTCCGGAGTCACTCCCAGAACGGAGGAAAGCGTCGCACTCACGCGCACTCCATGCAATTGTTCCGGATTGCCCGAGCCGGAAAGTTCATACTCCTGATCGCGGTAGGCAGCCATGCCGGTAAAGCTGCGGTTGTGCTGGGCCACATACTCATAATCGGGGGCTGAAAAAGTAATTTCGTTGAAGCCGATCACAGGAAACGACTCAAACACGGAAACCAGCCGCTGCGGACTTTTATACGGCAGCGAACGCAGCAGCACGCCATCCACAATGCTGTAGATCGCAGTCGAAGCTCCAATACCGATCGCCAGCGTGCAGATGGCCAGCAATGCAAATCCCGGCGACTTCCGCAGTTGCCGCAGCGCATAACGAAAATCGTTCAGCAGCAATGTCACGTTTCCTTCTCCTATTGCGATCTCAATGCCTGCATGGGATCGACCGAAGCCGCCCGCCGTGCGGGCAGCCATGCCGCTACTAGAGCAATCAGCATCATCAGCAGAGAAACGATACAGAACGTAATCGGATCGATCGGGTTTACCTCAAACAAAAAGCTATGCAGCAGGCGCGTCAGAGCGATTGCGATCACCAGGCCCGCACCCGATCCAGCGGCTGCGAGGAGCAAACTCTGCTTCACAATTCCAAGCGCCACGTGCCGTCTTTGTTCTCCGAGTGCCAGGCGGATTCCGATCTCGCGCGTCCGCCAGCTCACGATATAAGCAATCAGGCTGTATACTCCCACCGCGCCGATCACTACCGCCAACACACCGAAGCCCAGCAATAATAGCGTTAATGAACGCGGTGCTGAAACTGAGGTTGAGACAACTTCATTCAATGTGCGAACCCTTGTCACAGGCACCAGCGGATCGATTCCGGCAACCACTCTGCGCAGACCCGCCGCGGCTTCGGAAGGAGTTGTTCGACTACGCATCAGGACGTACATCATCGGGTGTGGATGCATAGCTGTCATGGGGAGGTAAACCTCATCGCTGTAGCCGGTGTCGAGGCTGCCTTCGCGCGCATTTCGCACCACGCCTACTATGATCGAAGCCTTATCCGGGTTCCATACCGTTGGTGTAGGTTCGTCTACCACCTCGATGATGTGTTTCCCCAACGGGTCCTGGTTCGGCCATAGTCTTTCCGCCATGCGCTCGTCGATGACAACCGCCCGGCTCGCGCCCGACGCATCCGACCGCGTCAGCAGCCGGCCACGCATCAGATGCAGCCCCAGCACGGAAAAGTATCCTGCCGATACGGTGCGGCCCGTCGCTAGCTTGGCTCCCTGACGCGCATCGCGCGGATGCCCTTCCGCGTCGTAGACATAATTGCCGTTCCAGCCGCTCATGGGCAGGGAATCGGCAAGAGCGACCGCATTCACCCCTGCGATGCCACGCGCGCGATCCAGCAGCGTTTCAAAAAAGGACTGGCAGCGCCCTTTTTCCTGGCACGCCTGTGCATCGAGCGATACTTCCGCCGTCACGATGCGATTGGTGTCAAATCCGGGGTTGACCTGGGAAAGCTTGTACAGGCTGTGCAGCAGCAGTCCTGCAACCGTAATTACAACCACCGACAATCCAATCTGCCCAATCACCAGGAGCTTCGATAGCCGGAATTGAGACGCCTTTCCGGCAAATCCGCGGCCACCCGACCGCAGCGTTTCCAATAGTTGGGACGATGCGATTTGTACCGCTTTCAATGCCGGGATCAGGCCGAATGAGAAACCCGCAAAAATCGAAGCGATCGCAGTAAAAAACAGCAGGGTCCAATGGAACGACACATTCCCCAGCCTGGGTGTATCCGCGGGCAGTAACCGTACAAACACCTGCAGACTCGCGATTGCCGCCATTAGCCCTACGACTCCCGCCAATAAGCCGAGCAGCAAACTCTCCGACAACAATTGCTGCACCAATCTCTTGTTTGAAGCGCCCAGCGCTCCACGCACTGCGATTTCCCGCTCTCGCCCGGATGCCCGCGCCAGGGTAAGATTCGCAACATTGGCGCATGCAATTAGCAGGATCAATCCCACCGCGCCAAACAGCAGCAACAGCTTTGGCCGGGCCGCGCCGACTTCCGATTGCAGCAGCGGCACCGCTGTCATATCGGACGCCCAGATGTCCGGCATGCGCCAGGGAAACGATGGAAGCAGCACGTTATGCAGATCCCGCAACTCCGCCTGTGCCTGTGCAGGAGCCACTCCATCCTTCAGGCGGCCAATCGCCCGTAAATCGAAATTTTGCCAGGCGTCGATTGGATCGTCGCCTTTAAATGAAACTGGAGTTACAAACCGTGTATCTGCATAGGGGAAGCGAACGCCGGCCGGCATAACGCCAACAATCGTTCGCCACACTCCATCAATACGGATTCGTTGCCCCAGCACAGTTGGATTGCCGCCAAAATGCTGACGCCAATATCCATAGCTCAGCACGACATCCAGGTCTTGCCCGGCAACCGCATCTTCCTTTGTGAAAAAACTTCCCAGTGCGGGATGAATTCCAAGTGTGTCGAATGCATTCACCATCACTGCAGAACCAAATTCACGGTCGACGGAATCGGCGCTGGAAATATTCGACTCGGTGTCGGCGCCATATCCGCTGATCGATTGGAACGATTTGGAACGAGCCCCAAGTTCTCGAATCCATCCCTTCGGGAAAATTGGCCCGTTCTCTCCCGAAATTCGCATCAGCCGATCTTGATGAGGAAACGGCAGGGGACGCAGCATGATCGAATCCACCATCGTGAAGATGACCGCGTTTGCCCCAATCCCCAGCGCCAGCGTCAGGACGGCCGTAAAGGCAAATCCGGGAGCCTTGCGCAATTGCCGCAACGCATAGCGAAGATCATGGAGTAGCGTAGTCATAAGCTAGTTCTCCGGTTGAGTTTTCAACCTGGGTGCCGCAAATCTTAATTTCGGGATGTGGTTCTCTAATTCCGCAAAATCTCCGCCTCATTCGCCAGCTTCTTTTTGAGATCCGCCTCCGACACCACCTGGCCGTCGAACAGATGCACTTCCCGATCCGCCAGCTTGGCAAAGCGCGGATCGTGCGTCACCATACAGATGGTCGCGCCATCTTTATGCAGTTCCTTCAGCAGCTCCATCACCGCCTCGCCATTGCGCGAATCCAGATTTCCAGTAGGCTCATCCGCCAGCAGTATCGACGGCGACCCAGCCAGTGCCCGCGCCACAGCTACACGCTGCTGTTGGCCGCCGGAAAGCTGCGAAGGATAATGCCGCAGCCGGTGCGCCATCCCCACGCGCGTCAGCGATTCATCCACGCGCCGCTTGCGCTCGGCTTGTGGCATGCCGGAGCGATAGGTCAACGGCAGCTCGACATTCTCATACACCGTCAAGTCGCCAATCAGGTTGAAGCTCTGAAAGATGAAACCAATTTCCTGGTTGCGAATTCGCGAGCGTTCGGCAAAGCTCAAATTTTCCACTGGCCGCGAGTTCAACAGATAGCTGCCGCCGCTCGGCGTATCCAGCAGGCCCAGAATAGAAAGCAGCGTCGACTTGCCGCAGCCCGACGGCCCGGAGATGGCAACATATTCCCCACGATCCACCGTCAGATGAATGCCGGAAAGCGCATGCGTCTCAATTTCGTCTGTAAAAAAAACCTTGGTGAGCGCCTCAATATGAATCAGCGATTCATCCGAAATCTGTCCCGCGCCTTGTCCTGCACTTGCCTGTGTAGCTGCCATCATGTTTGTCCTCTCTAAAACTCAAATTTTTGTACGTTCCTTACGCCCGTCATTCTGAGCGCAGCGAAGAATCCAGAGAATGATTGCTGGATCGTTGCGGCCAAATGTCTAGAACAGCAAACTTCCTTACTCCGACCGCAACGCCTGCATGGGATCCACACGCATCGCGCGCCGTGCCGGGATGTAGCAGGCCAGCAACGCAATCGTCGCCAACATTGCGGAAACGCCGATATAGATGCTTGGATCGGTCGCGCTGACGACAATGAAGCTATGCAGCAAACGTGCTACTGCGAAAGTCGCCGCCAGGCCCGCCGCAAGGCCGATGCCGACAATCCATAAGCCCTGTCGGTAAACCATCTTCAAAATGTCGGAGTGTTGCGCGCCCAGCGCCATGCGAATGCCAATCTCATTCGTCTTCTGGCTGACCACATACGACAGCACTCCGTAGACGCCGACGATGGCAAGGATCAGTCCCAGCGTTCCCATGATGCCGGCCATCGTGGCTGCAACCTGAAAGCGGAGCAGTCCGAGAATCGAGTAGAGACCCTGTCGCAATGTGTGGACGTTAAAGACAGGCAGCGTGGGCGCCATGTTGCGGATCATCCGCTCGACTTCGGGAATCGTCGCGGCGGGATCGCCGGTCGTGCGCAGCTCGAGCGATTCCAGCGTGTGCTGCGCATAATGCTGCGAGTAGGGCACGTAGAACAATGGCGCGATGGCTCCGGTGACGCCCAGATACCGCGCGTCCTTGGCGACGCCGACCACCTGCATTGTATGTGCGGGATCGGTGCCCGTGGTGAATTGTTTGCCGATAGGGTCTTGATTGGGCCAGTACTTCTTCGCCATCGCCTGGCTGACAATTGCTACATATTGACTGCTTTCATTGTCGCTGCCGGTAAAGCTGCGGCCCTGTAGAAGTGGAATCTGCAAGGTGCGGAAATAATCCGTTGCGATCAGATTGTACCCGGCGTTCGGCGCGAGCTGTCCCGGCGGAGTCTGGTAACCGGGGATGGTGAGCGTGTCGTAACCGGCACCGTTGATAGGGCTCATAGGAACGACCGCGGCAGTGGTGGCAGAGACCACGCCGGGCAAAGTGCGCGCGCGCTGCAAAAGATCTCTATAGAAATCGCGGCCTTGCGAATCGTTGTAGCCGATCTCGCTAGGATCTATCGTAAGGGTGAGAACATGCGATGGATTGAAGCCGAAATTGGTATGCGCGGCCTCGGCAAGGCTACGGGTGAAAAGGCCGGCGACGATGAGCAACATCAGCGCGCTTGCCACCTGCAGCATGACTAGCGCATCGCGGAATTTGCTGCCGCCGCCGGTGACACCGCGCCCACCTTCCCGCAGAATCAGATTCAGATTAGCGCGCGATGTGCGAAGCGCCGGCACGAAGCCAACAACCGCGCCCGCCAGCAGAGCGACGATGGCAGAGAAGGCGAAGACATGCCAGTCGAAACCGAAATGCATGTAGATCGGTATATCGACTTGAAGGTTAACGGCGCCGAGCAAAGAGCTGCCCCACAATCCCAGGGCCATCCCTGCCGCGCCGCCGAAGAGCGCTAGCAGAACGCTTTCCGTCAGCATCTGGCGAATCAGCCGCGAGCGTTGCGCGCCCAGTGCGGAGCGGATGACCATCTCACGCTCCCGCACGCTGGCGCGTACCAGCAGAAGATTGGCTACGTTCACACAAGCCAGCAGCAGCACCAATCCGGCCAGGCCAAGAAAGATTGCGGAGACGATGCCAACGCTATTCTGTGAGTCGAGGCCGCCATTCCTTTCCAGGAAAATAGGAAAGCTGCGCAGGCTCGCGTCTTTTTCTGTGCGAGGGTGTTCCACTGCGAAGCGGCGAGCCACCACAGCCATGGTTGCGTTCGCCAGCGGCATTGTGGTTCCAGGATTCAAACGAGCGTAGAGGCGCAGTTCGCGGGTGGTGCGTTGGTTGAGTTGATCCATCGGCATGTTTTCAATGGGGACCACCATCGCCAAAGGTAAATAACCTTGCACCGCCATTACAGTTGAAACCCCGTGAAACTCCTTGGGGGTAACGCCGACGATGGCGACGGGGTGGCCATTGATCGAGACGTGGCGGCCAATCACATCAGGATTGCCCGCGAAGTGCCGTTTCCAATAGTCATAGCTCAGGACCATGACCGGGTCGGCGCCCGGAGTTACGCCTTCCGAGGGAAGAAAGTAACGTCCCAGAAAAGGCCGCACTCCCAGGACGGAAAAGAAATTTCCGCTGACATAATCGGTGAATACGCGGCCCGGCTTGCTGCCCAGCATGCTAAGGCCGTCCAGGCCGTACAAATCGGCGGTCAGTCCGGAAAAAACATTTCGCGTCTGGCTGTGGAGGTCGCGGTATTCCGGCAGCGAAAAAGTTTGCTGCCACGACGTACTCTTCTGTTGGAATCCCAGAATCGCCAGACGACTCTCATCCCGCACATGGAGAGAAGTGAACAACATGCCATTGACCACGCTGAAGATCGCCGTGTTCACGCCCACTCCGAGCGCCAACGTCAGTACCGCTATGATTGCGAAACCTGGGCCGCGACGCAACTGCCGCAGCGCGTAACGAAGATCGTTCCAAAATGCCGTCACGTCCGCCTCCCATCCGAGTTTCCTCAACTAATCCAGCCGAACCCGATCCACATTGTCCCAGCGAGACATATCGGAAAGAATCACCGTATCTCCCGCCTGCAGCCCGCTCAATATCTGAATCTCATTCACTGAAGCCTGTCCCACCTTCACCGGAACCCGCGTCGCATATTTTCCATCCGGGGTCAGCTTGAAAAGACTGATCGTGGAATTTTCATTCCCAAACGCCGGCCGCCCCACATACAGCACATTGTTCAGCCGCTGCAGATCGATCGTTCCATCCACGCTCAGGTCCAGCCGCGCTCCCTTGGGCATCGTCCCATCTAGCTGTACGTCAACGGTGACGGTTCCGTTCTGTACCGCGGGATCGATGCGCGTTACCGTGCCCGTAATCACACCGTTATGTGTATCGATTTCCGCCGGCTGTCCATTCTGGATGTCGCGCGCCTGCGTCTCGGCAATCTTCAGCTGCGCCTTCAACTGATCCGGTTGGATAATCTGCGCCAGCTCCGTCCCCACCGGAACATGCTGGCCCACCTGCAGCGGCGTCTGCAAAGGCACCAGCATCCCTTCAATGCCGGCGCGCACGCTCAACGCATCCACTTCGCGCTGCTTCAGCTCCGCCAGCGCCCGCGCCTGCTCCACTTTGGCCTTCTGCACCGCCAGCTGCGTCTGCAACGCCTTCTGGTTGATCGTCACTTCCTGTTTCTGCAATTTGTCGCGCGTCGTCAGGGAATCGGCCTTACCCTGCGAATCGCTGTAGGAAAGTCCGCTGATCACGCCCAGCTTATACAGCGCCTTGTCCGTCCGCGCCTGCAGTTGCGCCTGCTGGTACTGCGCGTTGATGTCTGCCGCCGTCGCCCGCCGATCCATCAGCGCGCTCTCAATGCTCACCTGCGTATTGTGATAATCCGCCTGCGCCTCGTTCAGTTGCAGCGCCGCATCCTGCGCCTCCTGCATCAGTTCGGGATTCGTCAGCTTCAAAATCACCGTGTCCGGATGAACCATCGCCCCCGGCAGCTTGAAGATACTCACCACCGTGCCTTCGGTCTCCGCCGGAATCGAGCGGATGCGGTCCTCCCGAGGTACCAGTGTCCCCAGCCCGCGCACCTGGCGGATCATGTTCCCGCGCTTCACCGTGTCGGTCCAAACCGTATTCCGGTCCACCGTAGGAGCAGCCGGCTTCAGCCGCATCACAAACACCGTGACCGCCGCTAAAATCAATACTCCCAGAGCCGCCCATCCAATCTGGCGACGCATTCTCCGCTTTTTCAGGTCCGGCCGCGCGATATCCATCATGAGAAAAGAATGCACGCAGTCAACCAAACGATCAACAGCAGGAAGCCGAATAGTATCAAGGGCTTAAAGAAACCTCTAGCTTTTCCAGCCAAAACAGAATGTTCGGATACGGACAACCTGTCCAGAATCGGACAATTGCTGAAGCGCATGAAAGACATGAAAATCAATCAGAGAAAACGCTGATATGCTGACGTACGTTTTTGACATTGACGGGAGCGACTCCTAATATCCTCACAATTGGAGGATTCTTCCAATGCCGCGCAACGCAACCCTCGCTCTTCTCGCCATCCTGCTTGCCGTGTCTGTCCTCGCCGCGCAGCAGACTCCATCCAGCGGTCATGTCGAGGCAAAAAAGGCTGCGCTCCAAGCTGCAAACGCATGGCTCAAACTGGTGGACGGCGGAAAATACGATGCCAGTTGGCAGGGAACTGCAAAGACATTTCAAGCATCCATATCCCAGGAAAAATGGTCGCAGATATCCCAGGTAGTGCGCTCGCCGCTCGGCGCGGTTGATTCCAGACAACTACAGGATTCAACCTACACAACGTCAGTTCCAGGCGGCCCGGATGGACAATACGTCATCCTGAACTTCGACACATCGTTCGTGCATAAGAAATCCGCAGTCGAAACCGTAGCCATGGCACTGCAGGACGGTCAATGGCGGGTCAGCGGCTATTTCATCAAATAGCACTCGCAAAAACAGGCGCCCACATGCCGAACAAAAAGGCCAGTCTCAAAACCATCCTCACCGCCGGCCTCGTCGCAGGAACTCTCGATCTGACCCTCGCCATTGTCTTCTTCGCCATCCAGCAGCACGCCCCGTTTGTTGCCGTTCCCCAGTCTGTGGCCAGCGGACTCATCGGCGTCCGCGCCTTTACCGGCGGAGTTCCCACAGCAATTCTGGGCATCGCGTTGCACTATTTCATCGCCCTCGCCATCGCCGGAATCTATTACGCCGCCAGTCTGCGCCTCGCCTTCCTCAACCGCCATGCCTGGCATTGCGGAGCCGCCTACGGCATCGCCGTTTACCTTTTCATGCAGCACATCGTGCTTCCGCTCTCCGCGCACCCGCACAACCGCAGCTTCGGACATGCTTGGCTCATCGCAAACATTGCCTCCCACATCTTCTTCATCGGGATCACCATTGCCCTCATCACCCGCTACTACGCCGGCAGTCGGACTTCACTCAAGAAATGAAGGCGATCGCAATATTTTTGTGATCGCCTCATTCTCTGAATAGAGCCCTCGCTATGTCATGATCGTGCAGCAACACGGGGTGTATAAACCGAAAGAAGAGGACCTCTTGCAGGAGGCAACATTGAAGGACCTGGTACGCAAGGCATCCGGCCCCGGGATGGAAATCCTGGTCAACTTTGTTCTCCCCTATCTCATCTACATTGGTGCGGAACACCGCATCGGCGCGGCCCATGCCCTCATGGCTGCATCGTTGCCGCCGATCCTCTGGAGCATCGTCGAATTCATCCGCAAGCGGCGCGTCGATGCAGTATCCATGCTGGTGATCGCCGGCATCATCCTGTCGTTGCTCGCATTCATCGGCGGAGGTTCGGTGAAGTTCCTGCAACTGCGTGAAAATCTCGTCACCGGGCTGATCGGTCTGGTCTTCCTGGGTTCGGCTGCGATCGGACGTCCGCTGATCTATCAACTCGCTCGCGCTACCATGCTGCGCAAATCCCCGTCGGAAGCCGAACGAATGGAAAAGCTTCGCGGCAACAACCAGGGGTTTCGCCGCACCATGACGATCATGACATTGGTATGGGGAGTTGGATTGCTCGCTCAAACCGTGGTCGCCTGCATCCTCGTATTCAGGATGACGATCCGGCACTATCTCGTGGTGAGCCCGATCGTAGGCTACGGAACCACGGGACTTCTCATCCTGTGGACATTCTGGTACGGCAAGCGCCGGAAACGCCGCGGAGAAGCCGCACGCGCCGCGGCCAATATTGCCTGAGCCTTCAGACAAATCATGAACACTATGGCGCGCTTTTAACTCGACGCCAACTCCTTAGCCCGCTGCGTAGCCCGCATCACTGCTTTGATCAGCGTCACCCGCAAACCGCCCTCTTCCAACTCCAGAATCCCATCCATCGTGCATCCCGCAGGCGTAGTCACAGCGTCTTTCAGCAGCGCCGGATGACTCCCGGTTTCCAGCACCATCGTCGCCGCGCCCAGCGCTGTCTGCGTCGCCAGCAGCGTAGCGATATCCCGCGGCAGCCCCACCTTCACCCCAGCCTCCGCCAGCGCTTCCAGAATGATGTAAATGTAAGCCGGCCCGCTGCCGGAAAGCCCGGTCACTGCGTCCATATGTTTTTCATCCACCCGTACCGTCCGGCCCACGCTTTGAAAGACGCGTTCCGCCAGAGCAAGCTGCTCCGCCGCAACAAATTTCCCACCGCATAAAGCCGTCGCCGCGCAGCCCACCAGTGCAGGCGTATTCGGCATGGCGCGGATCACTGCCAACTCCACTCCCGCCGCTTCTTCCAGCGCGCCCGTCTTCACTGACGCGGCAAACGAGATCAGCGTCTTCCGCGCCGTCAATCCAGGCCGAATCTGCTGCACCACTTCGCCCACCTGCTGCGGCTTAACGCCCAGCAGAATCAAATCGCTCTTGCGCGCCGCCGCCAGGTTGTCAGTCGTCACCGGAATGCCCCATTGCTTCGAAAGCTGCCGCGCACGTTCCGCATGCTGCACCGTAGCAACAATATTTTCCGGGCGAAACAGATGGTTTTTCAGAAATGCCTGAACCAGCGTGCCGCCCATTTTCCCCGCACCCAGCAATGCGACCTTCGTATCCAAAGTGGAATGCCCCTCTGCCGTCTGCGATTTTTTTTCAAGCTTCGCCATCGTCTCTCGTTTCTCTACTAAAGCATGTCTCTGCAATAGTTGGTTTAGAGTAAGCGCCGTCATCCTGAGCGCAGCGAAGGATCTCTGTATTACGAGAATGAAGGCAACGCAAGATCCTTCGCTGCGCTCAGGATGACAAACTTATTTAAATTTGCACCTTACACCAATTAAAAAATGCGCTATTTTCCTGCAGAAGATTTTTGCTGTTGCACAATCCACGCATCCACGCGCTGCTCCAGCATATCCAGCGGCAACGCGCCGGAGTCGAGCACTTCATCGTGAAACGCGCGAATGTCGAAATTCTTTCCCAGGGCCTTCTGCGCCTTCGCCCGCAACTCCAGAATTTTCAACCGGCCAACGTCATAGGCCAGCGCCTGCCCCGGCCACGCAATATAGCGGTCGACCTCTTCCTCGATCGTCGTATCGTCCATCGTCGTATGGTCGCGGAAATATTGCACCATCTGCTCGCGCGTCCAGTGCTTGGAATGCACGCCGGTATCGACCACCAGCCGCACCGCGCGCCACATCTGGTTTTCCAGCATCCCATATTCGCTGTACGGGTCCCGATAAAAACCGACCTGCTTGCCGAGTCCTTCGGCATACATCGCCCAACCCTCGGTAAACGCTGTATACCCCTCAAACTTGCGAAAATCCGGCAGCCCCGTCATCTCCTGCTCTAGTGAAATCTGCAGATGATGCCCCGGGTATCCCTCGTGGTACGCATCCGCTTCTATCTGCGTCAGCAGACGGCTGGTAGCATCGGTCGTGTTCACTCGCACTCTGCCCGGCCGCGATCCATCCGGCGTACCCGGCTCATAATCCGCCGGCGCCTGGTCCGCCGCGCCAAACGATGGCATCGCGACCACCTCCAGCGGCGAGCGAGGAATCTTGTTCACCAGCTCCGGCAGCTTGCCGTGCATCTGGTCTTCATACTGTTTGTAGAGATCGACAATCTGCGCCCCCGACTGCGCATGCTCTTTCGGATTTTTGACCAGCGCCGCGTGAAAACTCGCCAGATCTTTATACCCCAGCCGATGAACCACCGCCAGCATCTGCGGCTCGATGCGCGCCACATCGTCCACGCCCATCTGGTACACCTGATCCGGCGTCAGGTCCGTAGTGGTAAAGCTCTGCACTAGATATGCATAGCAATCGTCCCCGCCTTTGTTCGCCCAAATGCCCGGCTGCTGACGCGCCTGCGGAATGTAACTGTCGGCAAGATACTTGGCAAAATGCGCATACGCCGGCTGCACCTGGGTGCGGATCGCCGTCAGCACTGCCGTGCGAATCTGCGCCTGCTGCCCCGGTGGAAGCGTAGCAGGGAAGTGTTCGAGCGGCCGCGCAAACGGCGTGTCCTCGGGCTTCGCCTGCACCATCGCGTTCACCTGCGCCAGCACCTTCTTCATCAGATATTGAGGCTCGCTGCGCCCGGCCTGCTCGCCCAGCATCATGTCGGTGCTGACCTCGAGAAACGCATTCGGAACTTTGTTCAGCCGCGCCACATAATGCTCGTAGTCGTCCGCGGTTGTAAATCGCAGCGTCTCCACCAGCTGCGGCAGATCGACCTGGATGCCGGAAAATTGATTCACCGGCGTCTGCCACGGCTCGCAGACCGAAGACTCCTGCTGATCGACCAGGTCATGCACCAGCAGCCGCTTGCTCAGCTTCTCCTGCTCCGTCATTCCGGTGGTATCGATCGCTCCCAGCCGCTCGATAAATTTTTCCCCGCGCGCCAGCGCCGCATCGTACGCCTGCGCGGAATAATCCGAGAGCTGGTCGTCATAGCGATGATCGCCAATCGTCGATGCCATCTCCGGCGAGTGCCTCAGCTGGTCATCCCAGTAATCGTGAAAGATTTGATTCAGGCTCTGCCTGCGCGCCTCCAGCGATTGCGGCTGGTTCGATGACAGCGGAGCCAAATCGCTAGGCTTGAAAGACTGCGCGTCCAGCGCCACCGAAGCCAGCAGCGAAAACCCGATCGCCAGAAAAAGGGAACTAAAGGCCGGCAAGAACCGCCGGCGGAAGAACACTGCAAAAGACATGGCTAGAGTGTAAATGCCAGCGCCGCGCATTGCCTTTCCCCCACCGGAACATTTCATTTCCTTCCGCCTTGTCAATCCAGAAAAAGCCAACTTACGCATTCCATCGATATTGTTCGTTTATTCAGTGCGTCATGCAGATAGTAAACTGCGAATTTGACGACCATATTCGTTAGTGGTAGCTTACTGTAAGTGTTAACTTACGAAGAGCGGGCCCTCGATGCCTTGGGAGATCCTACCCGACGGACGGTGCTGAAGCGCCTGCGCGGCGGCGGACGATCCGTCGGCGAGATCGCCGAAGGAATGAAGGTGAGCCGTCCCGCAGTCTCTCAGCACCTGAAGATCCTCAAGGCAGCACGACTGGTGACTGTTCATGCGGTGGGCACGCGACGGGTCTACGCAGTCGACACACGGGGCATCGAGTCGCTGCGGAAGTGGCTGGATGGATTCTGGGATGAAGCGCTCACCGCGTTTAAGGCAGTGGCCGAGCGGGAAGCGATCAAGGAGAAGAAACAATGACAGAGCCGACAATGTCCAGAGGTACCGATGCGAACAGCGTGTGGAAGGCCGTGAGCGTTCAAGCGCCTCAGGCAGTGGCGTGGCGTGTGTTCACTGAGAAGATGGGCGCGTGGTGGCCGCTGGCATACTACAAAATCGGAAAGGCCAATGCAGTTGACGCGGTGATCGAGCCGCGTGTCGGTGGTCGCTGGTACGAGCGCGGCGACGACGGAAGCATGTGTCAGTGGGGCAGCGTACTGGCGTGGGAACCGCCCTCGCGCCTGGTCCTCTCGTGGGATATCAGCGCCGACTGGCAGTATGACCCAACCCTGAAGACCGAGCTCGAAGTGCGCTTCAACGCCGACGGGAACGATCGTACACGCGTTGAACTGGAGCATCGTCATCTTGATCGCTTTGGGGCACGACGTGATGAGATGCGTCGGATCTTCGACACCGAAGGCGATTGGGGTAAGTTCCTCGAATTGTTCGCTCGCGCCGCTGCTGAAGTGTAGGGAAAGAACATGTCGGATATCAGGCAGGCTCGAAAAGCGCTGGCAAGGCGAATCCTGGAAGGAGCGGGCGAGGCGTCACCCGCCGAGCGTCGGGCTGCGTTCAACAACAGCGGCCTCGCCGAACCACTAGGTACGCTGGTCGACAAGGTCGCCAGGCATGCCTACAAGGTCACCGGCGAGGACATCGCCGCCGCGAGGGAATCGGGCCTCAGTGAAGACCAGGTCTTCGAGATCGTAGTGTGCGCCGCGGTCGGGCAAGCCACTCGACAGTGCGACACAGCACTTGCGGCCCTTGGGGCAGCGACCGGGAAGGAGTGAGTATGCGGCTTCAAATCCTCGATAGCGGCCACGGTTTTGGTACCAAGGCGCTTTTCGCGCTCATTCGAACGGTCTCCCGCCAGCCGGTGCTCGACGTCGTCAAGTTGGTCAAGTACCGGGCTGACTTCTACGGCGGTCCCATGTCGGGAGTGACCCAGGAAGCGATGCGCGGATCCTCCACCTGGTCGGTCGGTGATCGCGAGTTGATGGCCGCGTTCGTCGCCAAGACCAACCAGTGCGAGTTCTGTGTGAAGACGCACGCAGCGGTCGCACAACGGGCATATGGCGACGGGAAAACAGTCTCCGCGTTGTTGTCCGATCTCGACACTGTCGCCATCGAGCAGCCATTGCGGGCGACGCTGCTCATGCTGAGCAAGCTCACGCGCGAGCACGCGGTGGATGCGGATGACATGCGAGCCGTCCTCGCTGCCGGCGCTTCACGCCAACAGATCGAGGATGCGCTCGCGGTCTGTTTTTCGTTCAATGTGATCGGTCGATTGGCCGATACCTTTGGGTTCTTCGTGCCGGGTCCCAAGGCCTTCAAGTCTGGCGCGAAATACCTCCTCGATCACGGCTACCGCTGAGCACAGACAGTTCGAGCTGCTCATCCATAATCGCTACTCCTTACAACACAGGACACTAGTTGGCTCAAAATCCACCTTCTAGCTTTTGAAATGCAGCAGAATCACCGTAGCCTTCCCATGCTTCGGCACATTAATCGTCAGCGCATCCCCACTCCGCTGCGGCGCCTCAGAGATCTTCTCTCCCATATCCACAGAATCCATCTCGACCGACCGAACATCGCCCGCATTCGGCAGTCGCGCAATCACCTGCAGGTTCGCATCGTAGCCCTCGGCATTCCGCAGCGCCCGCCACGCCGACACCATCGTGATCATCACATCGCCATTCTTCAACTGAAAAATATTGCCGTAAGTATTTTCCGGAAGCTCCAGCGCCCGTGGATAGAAAATCCACTTCTTGCCGGCAAACATATTCACAAATGGTTGATATTTTTTCTCCAGATCGTCGTTTCGCGCAATCAAGGCCGCAGGCAGGGGATTGCCCTTTCGATCCGTCGTTTGCACCAGAGAATTGAACGCGCCATACCGCAGACAATGCAGATACAGCATCTCCGCATTCGTAGCGTCTCCTTCCAGAATCATCACGTGACGCGTCAGCCCCAGATAACTTTGCGTAGTAATCCACGCCGGACTTTCCTCTTTCGGCGCATTCTCCATCGTCATAATGCCATCGACGCCACGCGTGCTGGCCACGGTAACCGGCTTGTTGGCGGTAATTGTCATGCCGTGGCTGTGCAGCAGCGGGCCGACAGATTGCTGCATCAACCGTTGATACATAAATTCCGGATAATACGCCGCCCTGTTGTCTACCATGGTGATCCCGTCATCATGCGCAAAGTCGAACATGTAGCTGCGGCCATACACATCCCAGAAAAATCCCGCCGCATCCGGGTACGATTCCACCATCTGCTTCGCCTCGGCAGCCATCTGTTGGCCAAACTTCGTCTCCGGGTCGGAGTTCATCAGCCAGCAGGCACGCTTGTCCGGATAGGTCTCGCCCTTCCACGCGGCAATGGTCTTATCCGCCTCGCTCTTGGCAATGCTCTCGGGAAAATTCTGCTGCGCGTACCAGTACTCCGACTCCGTAGTGTTGTAGTAGAGAAAAGTCCCCACCCCAGCCTGCCGCGCCATCTTGCAATGCGTTTCAATCTTGGCCCGCGTCAGCACCGGCCCGCCCGGGTCGGAAATATCGACCCAGCTTTTCACGTTCGCCGGCGGAATCATCTCGCCATAATGCGCGTAGGGGCTGTGATATTCCTCCCAGCGCACGCCCCGCGCATACTCTTTCGCATACGCCGCCTTCACTTGTTCCGTCGTCAAGGCGGGGTTCATCAGGTGGTCGCCGCCAGCATACACGCCATCCCATTTTTCAAAATTCGGATTGGGGTCGAAGTAGTCTTTGTACTTCGCATAGAACCAGCCCAGTGCAGGACGCCAGTCGGCAGGCTGCGTAGAAATCAACAACCCGGTTTCAAGATCGCGATTCGCGCGTAGCCCCAGGTCCTCATTGCTGACCTGAAAGTAAGGCCGCTCCCGCGCAGGATATTGCCGCGAATTCCAATAAAAGTCCGCCAGCGCGCCCGTGTTGCTCAGAAAGCGAATCCGCACCGCCGGCACCTCCAGCGGCGAAGCAATCGCCAGTGCCCGCTCCGTATGGGTCGAATAAAACACCATCATCGGAATTGTCGTGCGCCACCGTCCTTCGCCGATCGCGCCCGAAGTCGACTGTCCATAATCGATCGAGAAGGGCAGCCACGGCTTTACAGTAAAGGGCGCGTCGGAAATCGGCGCCCACGCATATTCTCCCAGCGGCAGCGGAAGATCGTAGACCACGCGCACCGTGCGGTCAGGCCCAGAGGTCTTCTTCAGTCGCACATTCCATCGCATGTCGCTTGCATTCACGCGAAACGTCTCGTGAACCACAAACTCCGCCCCGGGATATTGCTTATCGAACGACAAGCTGTCCGCAGCCGCCTTCAGATTCGTCACTGTTCCCGGGTCAGACAAGTCGCGGAACACCCGATTCCTCAGTTCATCCAACAGCACCAGCCCGCCAATCCGCGGCCCCACGATAAACGGAACCCCATGATTGCCATCCGTATCCGCCGTCGCATTCGCCAGCGTCTGATTGCAGTAATCCTCATGGCTCACCCGATCGACCAGATGAACAATGGTGCCGGACCGCGTATCGACAACGATCTGAATGGAAGCATTTCCGGCGATCCAGCTATTGTCGGCGGCATGAATAAAGTTGGCAGCGAAACAAAAAATGCTTACAAAAAGAAACCAGACGAAACAATTGCGTAGGATTTTCATGGTTGATGACCACTCTAGTCACCGCCCGGCTCAACGTCAACGGATGAAAAGCAGTACGCAAAATCTCGCAGTCTCTCCCAAAAACAAAACAAGCAGAATGTCTATCGAGACATCCTGCTCGTGAACAAAAATTCACTGCGATTCGCTAAAGCACTCTGGGTGCCCCATTCAAGCCGCGTCTTGTGCGGCTTGAGTGGGAGATGACAACTCACTCCGGTCGTATACATCGCGACCGAAACTGCGGTTACGCGCTGGCTTTGCTGCAAATCTCGTCAAACGCCTGCGTCAGATACTGCGCAATCTGCGGTGCCGCGGAGTTTTCAATCACCGAGCGCTGCATCAGAAACTCCAGCTTGCCGTCGCGAAAAATCGCAACTGCCGGCGAGCTGGGCGGATTGCCCTCAAGACGGCTGCGCACCTTGTCCGTGGCCTCGCGGTCCTGCCCGGCAAATACAGTAATCTTCCGGTCCGGCAGCGTCGTGTGCTGCAGGGCCATGCGAACGCCGGGGCGCATCTTTCCCGCCGCGCAGCCGCAGATGGAGTTCACCACCACCATCGTCGTGCCCGGCTCGGCCAGCGCCTGGTCCACTGCTTCCGCCGTCCGCGTTTCCTGAATGCCGGCGCGAACCAGTTCCTCGCGCATCGGAATCACCATGATCTCTGGATACATTGTTGTGCTCTCCCACGCCAACTTCAAATGGCTGCTTATAGTGTATCGCTTGGATGCTACTCCATTCGGTATCGACTCAATTTTGGCTCGTTCCATGCACAGACGCTGCGCGGCGCTTTTTCTGCATAGCCAGCACTGCCGCCACAAATCCGATCGTATGCGCCATCCCCGCATGCCACGGCGCAGCGCAGCTCATCTGCGGAGTATGATCCGGCACCACCACCCCATCGAAGCCATTGCGCTCGAGAATGTCCAGAATCCGAACCATATCCACATCGCCTTCATCAATAAACGTCTCCCGATAATGCGGCACCTTCCCGCGCACATTCCGCAGATGAATGTAAGCAATCTTCCCCTGCCGGCTGTAAGCGTCGACCGCATCATACGCACTGCCTTCCGTCATCTCCGCAATTGTCCCCACGCACAGCTCCAGCGCATTGCTGGCGCTCGGCACCAGATCGATCAATCGCTGATACATCTGCGGCTGATACACCAGCCGCGGCTGCTTCCGCACCGTCGGCATCGGCGGATCATCCGGATGCGCCGCCAGCCGCACCCCCGCTTCTTCGGCCACCGGAATCATCTCAGCCAGAAAACGCCCCACCCGATCCCAAAGCTGCTCGCGCGTGATCGATGCCACAATCCCAGGCGCAGCATCGCGATCGTAGATCATGTTCCAGACCACGCCGTTAGGAATCGACTCCTCATCCGCCGGTCCATCCATGCCAACTACCACCGCCCCGCCGCGTCCTTCCGGAACCGTAATGCGCCCGCTCACTCCGGCAATGCTGAAGTTGTAGCCAAGCACCGGCACGCCCGCCTCGCCCATGCGCCGCACAATCGTCTTCACGTTCTCCATCTGCGCCGCGCGCTTCGGCCCATCCAGCAGAACGTCATACCAGAATGCCGGATCGAGATTTTCGATCGCCGCGAACTGCAATCCAGCATCGTTGAGTCGCTGCTTCAACGAACGCAGTTCCGCCGTCGTCCACAATGCCTCCGGATCACCCGCAAATCCCCACGCCTTGTACTTGCCGCCCACCGGCTGGTTGTCCCGAACCTCCGCCGTATCGCCGCGAAAATAGTCCGTCAGGTGGACCACAATATCGGTGCACCCGGCCTGCCGGGCAAACGAAAAATAATCCTCCGTAAGCATGTGGCGATACAATCCAAGGCCAATCTTCATCCCATCTCCTTCATCAGTTTTCTCTCTCGATGCTATTGCATTGCGGGATTCGGAAGCGGTATCTCAGAGAAATTTGCCGGGCGGAATAGCAGCAACCTATCATACCCGCGCACGCTCGACCGACCGTCCCGAACGCCTCTTCGCGTAACCGGGCGATACTGACCCGTTACCCCGCATCCTCCCGTTCCGCAACCGGTGTCCGATGATGTACGCTCTTCCCAGTGGAGATTCGCGAAAACATCTTATTGGCGCCCTACACCACGTTTCGCATCGGTGGACCGGCGCGATGGTTTATGGAGGCGCAGAACGAGGCCGAACTCACCGAGGCCGTCATGTTTGCCCGCAACCAGCGCGCGGAACTGTTCGTGCTCGGAGGCGGCAGCAATCTTCTCGTCGCCGATAAAGGTTTTCCCGGCGTCGTCGTCCACGTGGCCAACCGCGGCATCCGCGAACACATGGACGGCCCCTCCACCGTATTCACCGCCGCTGCCGGGGAGAACTGGGACAACTTCGTCAACATGGTCGTCGAACGCGATTACGGCGGCATCGAATGTCTCTCCGGAATTCCCGGCACCGTCGGCGGAACGCCGGTGCAGAACGTCGGAGCGTATGGGCAGGAGGTCGCGTCCACCATTGTCTCCGTCCGCGCGCTCGATCGTACCACCATGCGCATGGCGGATTTCTCCGGCTCCGCCTGCCACTTCTCCTATCGCCGCAGCATCTTCAACAGCACCTCGCGCGATCGCTACATTGTCACCGAAGTCAGCTATCGCCTGCGCCTGCACGGCACTCCCCATCTCGCCTACAACGATTTGAAAGAAGCCTACGCCGGCAAGCCCGCGCCCAAACTGGCCCACGTCAGCAAGATGGTGAAAGACATCCGCCGAAAAAAGGGAATGCTGCTCATCGAAGGCGACCCCAACTGCCGCAGCGCGGGATCGTTCTTCAAAAATCCAGTCGTATCGGAGTCGCAGCTCGCCGACATTTCCGCCCGCGTCACCAAGGAAGCCAATCTTTCCGGCATCGGCCATGCCGACTCCATTCCGCACTTCGCCGCCGAGCCGGGAACCGTCAAGCTGCTGGCCGGCTGGCTCATCGAGCATGCCGGTTTCCCCAGAGGATTCGCCCTCGGGGCCGCGGGAATTTCCAGCAAGCATACCCTCTCCATCGTGAATCGCGGCGACGCCACCGCTGCCGGAATCCTCGCCCTGCGCGACCAGATTCGTCAGCGCGTCCTCGCCCAGTTCGGCATCTGCCTCGAGCAGGAGCCGGTCTACGTCTCCGGCTAAGAGCATTTCAGGTCCAGTGTTCACAAAAATTTGGGTGGGGTATAGGAGAGTGCTCGCTCCAAAAAGCTCGTCATTCTGAGCGAAGCGAAGAACCTCTGCATTTCTGGTGGGTGCCCCATTCAAGCCTTCCTTTGGCTTGAGTGGGGAAGAAGAATCAAGTCTTCCCCAAAGCAACTAGCAATCGATCCCGCTCCGCAGCCAGCACTTCCTGCGGCTTTCCCTGCGCGACAATCCGGCCCTCTTCCATCGCCAGCAGTTCCTCTCCCGACGCGAACGCCTCTTCCAGGTTGTGCGTCACTGTCAGCACCGGAACCCGGTGTTCCCGCGCCCAGGCATGCACGTTCTCAGAAATCCGCTGACGGCTTTTTGTGTCGAGTGCGGCAAAAGGTTCATCCAGCAACAGCGCCGCCGGTTCCGCCGCCAGCGTGCGGGCCACCGCAACGCGCTGCAACTGACCGCCCGACAACTCCCGCGGCCAGCGCTCCGCCAGCGCTTCCGCGTCGACCAACCGCAGCAGGCGAAGAATTTTTTCCCGCTGCTCCGCCGGGTTATTCCCGCGCAGCGCAAACGCCACGTTCCGCGCCGCGGTGAGATGCGGAAATACCGCCGGGCTCTGCATCACCATACCCACGCGCCGCTTTTCCGGCGGCACACGATATTGGCCTCGCGCGTCTCTCTGCCAAACGGTTTCCCCATGCAGCTCAATCTTCCCCGCATCCGCTTCCAGCAGCCCCGCAATGGCACGCAGCAGGGAAGATTTGCCAGAGCCGGAGGGCCCAAAGATCACCGTGCGCGCGGCTTGCAACCCGAAGGCAGCATGCAAATGAAAGCTCGTGGAATTATGCAAAAAGCGATGGTCGATCTCGAGCCTGAGCCACGGAACACTCTTGTCAGGAAGAGTACGCGGATCAGACAAGGTCGCTTCTCCCCATATCGTTTTTCTGCCGCTGCCGGCTGTACAGCAGCGTCAGCGCCACCAGGCAAATCGCCAGCAGAAACAGCGCCGTGCGATTCGCCTGCGCATATTGAAAATCCTGCACCTGGTCGTAGAGCGCAATGGACAAGGTACGCGTCGCGCCGGGCAGGTTGCCGCCGATCATCAGCACCACGCCAAATTCGCCCACCGTATGCGCAAAGGTCAATACCCCAGCCGCCAGCAGCGAGCCGCGAGCCAGCGGCAGAATCACCCGCCGCATGCGGTCCAGCCGTCCGCTGCCCAGCGTAGCCGCAGCATCCAGCATGGCGCGATCGACCGCTGCGAATCCGGCCGTCAACGGCTGCACCGCGAAAGGCAGGCTGTAGAGCACCGAGCCGACCACCAGACCGGCAAACGAAAACGCCAGCGGATGACCCAATAGACGACTGATGCCGCGCCCGATTGCGGTCTGCGGACCAAGCCCGACCAGCAGATAAAATCCCAGAACCGTCGGCGGCAAAACAATCGGCAGGGAACAGACCGCCTGCACCACCGTCTTCCATCGCGACCGCGTAAACGCCAGCCAATACGCCAGCGGCACGGCAATCACCAGCAGAATCGCCGTCGTCACCAGCGCCAGCCGCAGCGTTAACCAGAGTGCGACAGTATCCACAAGTCTTTCCCTTCGGCAGGCATTGAATTCCAATCGCAGGCCCGACAGCGGATTGCCGGATTGTGCGACGAAAGCATGTTCGGGTCAAGCGTGAACAAGGATTTTGGGTGCCCCATTCTAGCGCCGTCTTTTGGCGCTAGAATGGGAGATCGCGACTCTTTCCAGTTGTACGCAGCGTGACCGAAAGACTTCGCTCGAAGGCCATCTCAATATTTTGAACCGGCCGTTTACTGCACAGGCGCGGGAGCTTCCAATCCACTCGACTCCAGCAGCGCTCGCCCGGCAGACGACTGCAGGTAGTTGAGAAAATCCAGCGCCGCCTGCTTGTGCGCCGCATTGCGCATCACCACCGCGCCCTGCTCGATCGGCGGATACGCGCTCGCCGGAACCGGAACAAATCGCCCCGCATTCTCAAGCGACGGAGTAATCGCAATCGTTTTTGAAATCAGCGCGCACTCCGCATTGCCGGACTGGCCGAACTGCGCCGCCTGCGCAATGTTCTCCGCGAACACCAGCTTCGGTTGCAGCGCCGCCGACAATCCCAACGATTGAATCGCAGCCATCGCCGCCGCCCCATACGGCGCATGCCCGGGATTTGCCACCGCGATGCGATGGACGGAAGCGTCCGTCAACGATTGCATGGTTAGGGGATCGTGCAGAACGCCGCGCCGCGCCCATAACACCAGCACTCCCCGCGCGTAGGTCACAGGCTGCGCTTCAACCGCCAGATTGGCGGCGACAATCTTCTGCGGAAACGCGCGATTCGCCGCCAGGAATAAATCGTAGGGCGCACCATTCAAAATCTGCGTAGCCAGCGTCGCCGAGGATGCGTAGGAAACCTCCACCTTGGTGCCGCTCGTTTTTTCAAAATTGGAAATGAACTTCGGCAGCACCGGCTGCAAATCCGCCGCCGCCGCAATCCGCAAAGTTTTCGTTTGAGCTGGCAGCATCGTCGCCGGAGATAGGACGAGACATAAGATCAATAAAAAATGCCGTCTAAACACGAACCACCATCACTTCCGTCGCTTTGATCAGCGCGGCCGCCTGCATGCCTACCTTCAGTTGCAGCTCGCGTGCCGCATCTGCGGTAATGATCGAGGTCACGAACTGGTCGCCGATCGCTAGCTTCACCTGCGCCAGCAATCCGTCGAAGCGCACCTGTACGATTTTTCCCAGCAGCTGATTTCGCCCGCTGACTGAAGCCGTCATCTTTTTCTTCTTCGGCGCCTCCGGTGCATCGCTGCGCAGAAAGGCCTGGATTTCCCGTTCGTGAATGCGGTAATGGCCGCCCGGAGTTTTCACCGCCCGCAGCTTGCCGCGATACAGCCACTGCTTGATCGTCGGGTAGGAGATGCCCAGCCGTTCGGCAGCCGCGCGAGGTGTATAAAGCTCCGCCATCCCCACAGTGTAGGTGGAAATATACGATTCATGCAATCGACGAAACTATGCGATTGGAGAACCTTTGCCCAGTACCCTTCACGTTCTTCGCGAAGATGGGAGAAGAAGATTGCTAACCTCGAGTGCCAATCCCCGGTAAGTCGTCATCCTGAGCAACGCGAAGGACCTCCGTATCCCCGAGAATGCCGGAAGGCCAAAGATCCCGCGCTTCTCAAAGGACCACACTGCGAACTATTACATAGAAACCCAAAAAAAAGCACCAAAACTAATGCAAAACGGGTCAAAATGAATACAGTAAAAATTACTATATTCATGCAGAAAAATGCTGCCTTCTCCCCGCAAAATGTTCTAAAAATGCAAAAATTGAAACCTATATCCTGCATGGAATCAATAGTTTGCAACGGAGCATAATCGGGAAAAACACCGGTATCGCAGTCGATTTCCGGTTACCACCCGATCGTCCCGAAAAACCGCCATTTTTGACCGGCCCTGAATTGCTCAGAAAAAACGCCGCAAAATCGAATTTATTTACGTTTCCGCAACTTATTCGATTCAAGCCACATAGCCGAGGTTAGGCATTCCAATCAGGTGATTGCTTAAATGTTCCACGTGGAACATTTCGCCAGATCGCCGCCCACACCGCCATCCCCAACTTCCCGAAATACCGAAATCGGCGCAAAAAAAGCATTTTTTTCATCCAAAAATACAAACGAAAAAACAGCAATATGCTCGCCACCCAGCCGCCTCAACATTCCCGCCGCAACCTGATAGGCTAGCCTTACCCCAATGACACCAAACTCAACACAATCTGCGCTGGCAACCGCGCACCGGCTGCGCTGTATCGGATGTGACGCCCGCATCGACGGCCCCGAGGCCGCCGAGGATTTTCGCTGCCGTTCCTGCGGCAGCCTGTTTGAGGTCGAATATCCGCAGCTGCTGCCCGCAGGCACGCAATCCGCGCCATCGAATCTCCCGAATTTTGCCGCCGACATGAAAAAGCTTTGGCTGGCGCGGCGCTCCTCGCATGCGCCTCTCGACCGCAGCGGCGTCTGGCGCTTCCGCGATCTGCTGCCGTTCCTCCGCGACCAGCGCAACGTGGTCACGTTGGAGGAAGGCAACACACCCCTCTACCCGCTGCCGCGATCCGCGAAAATACTGGGCATTGAGAATCTATTCGCCAAGCACCAGGGGATGAACCCGACCGGCTCCTTCAAAGACACCGGCATGACTTCAGCGCTCTCGGTCGCGCACGAACGCGGCTTCGACTGGGTGGCGTGCGCCTCAACCGGCAACACTTCAGCCGCGATGGCCGCCTATGCCGCGCGTGCCGGAATGCGCGCCTTAGTGTTGATCCCGGAAGGAAAAGTCGCCTGGGGGAAACTCGCGCAATCGCTCGATTACGGAGCTATCACCTGCCAGCTGAAGACCGACTTCGACGGCTGCGTCCACGTGCTGGCGGAGCTGGTCCGTCGCGCCCCGGTTTATCTGCTGAACTCGGTCAATCCTTATCGCCTCGAAGGTCAAAAAACGCCGGCGATGGAGATGGCCGAGGCCATGGACTGGCAGGTTCCGGATCACCTCATTGTTCCCGGCGGCAATCTCGCCAACAGCTCCGCATTGGGCAAAGGCTTTGCAGAACTGTACGCGCTGGGCTTCATCGACCGCGTGCCGCGCATCAGCGTGATTCAGGCAGAAGGCGCAAACCCGCTGTTTCTCAGCGTCACCCAGCATGCAGGAAAAGAGATTCACGCCGTCCGCGCCGACACCCGCGCCACCGCGATCCGCATTGGCAACCCCGCCTCCTGGCAGAAGGCGGTCGGCATCCTGCAATCGACCGGCGGCTGGTGTGAGCAGGTAAGCGAGCAGGAGATTGCGCTGGCCAAGGCTGAGATCGGAGCCGAAGGAATCGGCTGCGAGCCTGCATCGGCAGTGACACTGGCAGGAGCGAAAAAGCTGGTTGCGCAGGGCTATATTCAAAAGCACGAAACTGTCGTCCTGCTGCTGACAGGACACACGCTGAAAGATCCGGAATACACCATCGATTTCCATCGCGGCAGTCTATTGACTCAGGAAGAAACCGCCGCCATGCCATCCGCCCAGCGAACCAGTATGGAAACGTTGGCGCACGCTCCCATTGTGCTGGAACCCACCTTCGACGCGGTGATGCGCGTTCTCGACGAAGCGGTGCATGCATGATGGATCTCAATCGCCGCATGCGCCTTCGTCTTCCCGCGACCTCAGCCAATCTTGGCCCGGCCTTCGACACGGCAGCGGTTGCGCTCAACATGCATCTGGAAGTGACGGCGCAACCCGCCGGAGCATTCTCCATTTCCGCGCAAGGCCGCGACGCGGCAGCCTGCAGCCGGCTGGATCGAAATCTGATCCTCGAGACGTACCGGCATATTCTGGCGGAGAATCACCGTGCGATTCAGCCGTTGCATCTGGAAATAAACAATGAAATTCCGCTCGGAATGGGCTGCGGTTCGTCCGCCGCAGCGCGCCTGGCCGGAATCGCTCTCGCGGTGGAATTTGGCCAACTCAACTGGCGTGAGGAAGAGATCATCGCCACTGCAACATTTCTCGAAGGACATCCCGACAACATCACCGCCTGCTGGCTCGGCGGAATGACAGTCTCCGCCGTTTCGCGGCGAGGCGTGTCCGACGACGAGATTCCCCGCGTTCACGTCGCGCGCATCGACATTCCGCAACACTGGCGCGCGGTCGTCGTCTTTCCCAGCGATCCCGTCCGCACGGAAGAGTCGCGCAAAGTGCTGCCCAGCCACTACAGCCGCGCGGATGTGGTTGAGAACCTGCAGCATTGTTCCTTGCTGGTGGCGGCATTTGCCTCCGGAAACAGCGACTTCCTCCGGGCCGCCATGTGCGACCGTCTCCATCAGCCATACCGAAGCGCAATTTGCCCGTTGCTGAAGGCATTGCAGCCCCTGGAAGCCATCCCGGGCGTTCTTGGCGTTGCGCTGAGCGGTGCCGGGCCCGGCATGCTGCTGATTGTAGAGCGCGAATTGGACTGCGGCACACTGGAACACCTTCTGCAGCAGACACTTGCCAAGACAGTCAGTGTGGAAGTGCTGCAGTGCGGGTTTGAGAGCGCTGGCGCCAGTTCGACGG
Source organism: Acidobacteriaceae bacterium (assembly GCA_965276585.1). Classification (GTDB taxonomy): domain Bacteria; phylum Acidobacteriota; class Terriglobia; order Terriglobales; family Acidobacteriaceae; genus JAKAAZ01. The sequence continues at coordinate 1,096,062 of CBDIAZ010000001.1, forward strand.
CACCCTCAGAAACCTGGGTATCTTCCGCCAAAAACCTCAAGCCAAGCCTGCAAAAAGTAACCTGAAAAAATGTTACTCAAGTTTTGTTTACAAGGCACTCCAACCCCGCTAACCTCTTTTCCAAGGGGCAGTTCTGGGGGAGGGCTGCTCTCGCGCCCGTTGATCTTTCACAAGATCCGGGCGCTTTATTTTGCGCATACCATGGCGGTTCTTGAAACGCACAGGAATGCACTCTGTTCCGCCGTTTTGAAGCCGCCAAAAGCGCATGCGACCAAACCCCTCTCCGGCTCATCTTGTATTCTGATAGTGATATTTCCCCAGCGGCTGGAGCGTTGCTGGGGAAACTTTTCGCATCACAAGAAGGTCGGGCTGCATTGAAAGCTCGAACACCCCAAGGAGGAACTGGATGGCCGGTCAGGCAGTACACGAAGTAAAGGATGCGACATTCGAGAAAGAAGTATTGCAGTCTGCTGAGCCGGTTCTGGTGGATTTCTGGGCTGCCTGGTGCGGACCTTGCCGTGCGCTGGCGCCTGTTGTCGATGAGATTGCCACACATTATGCCGGCAAATTGAAGGTGATGAAGATGGACGTCGACAGCAACTCCGCCACTCCGATGCGGTATGGCATTCGCGGAATTCCGGCGCTGCTGCTGTTTAAAGGCGGCCAGGTTGCCGATCAGATCGTCGGCTATGTGCCGCGTGAAACCATTGAAAAATCGATCCAGAAGGTTGTAGTCTAACTCGACGGCATCATTGGAACGTAGGACGAGGCCCGGGCCAATTTGCCGGGCCTTTTTTCATGGGAGAATGCATTCATGAGCAAACGATCTCTGATGCCGGATGCAGTCGAGCAATATGTATTCCAGCTGATGAAAACCGATAGCGGCGTCGAGCAGAGGCTGCGCGAAGAGACCGCCAGGCTGCCCCAGGGCGGAATGCAGATCGGTCCCGATCAGGCGGCTTTTATGGCCATGCTGGTGCGCCTAAGCGGTGCGCGGCGTGCCCTGGAGATTGGCGCCTTCACCGGCTACAGCGCCATGGCAGTTGCCTCCGCACTGCCAAAAGATGGCCGGCTGATCTGTTGCGATACCAGCGAAGGGTGGACCGGCATCGCCCGGCGCTACTGGAAGGAAGCTGGACTCGACGAAAAAATTCAACTGCGTCTGGGGCCGGCATTGGAAACGCTCGATGCCCTGTTGAAAGAAGGCGAGGCAAACTCGTTCGATTTCGCGTTTATCGATGCCGACAAGCCGAATTACGACGCTTACTATGAACGATGCCTTCAGCTTGTACGGTCCGGCGGACTGATTCTTCTCGACAATATACTCTGGCAAGGGAAGGTTGCCGATTCGGAGACAAAGGATGAACAGGCTCAGGTGTTGCGGCCGCTGAACGAAAAGATCCGCAACGACAAACGCGTCGATGCCAGCCTGTTGACCATCGGCGATGGGGTCATGATGGTGCGAAAACGTGCTTAGTTGAGAGGCCAGTGACTCATTGTCAACTGAACCGATAGATGGAATATATGCTCCATCTATGGAGAATAAAAGGTTTCACGGCTCATCGATCCGCATAGTCGACAGCTTGGCAAGCTCTTTTTTACTGGTGGGCAATATTCTCCACCGCGCTGGAGGCAGCGGGCACGCCAGCCAATATCCCAGCGTCATCCGGCGCGATTTCCGGTAGCGGACCTTCGAGCGCGAGCTTCAACACTTCATCCATCTGATCGACAAAGTGCAGCTTCATGCTGGATTTCAGATTCTCCGGCACCTCTTCGAGATCGTTTTTATTCTGCCCCGGCAGAATCACCTCGAACACGCCGGCACGATGCGCCGCCAGCAGCTTTTCTTTCAGGCCGCCGATGGGAAGCACCTTGCCCCGCAGCGTGATCTCGCCGGTCATCGCCACATCGCGCCGCACCGGAATGCGCGTCAGCGCGCTGGCAAGCGCGGTCGCCAGCGTAATCCCGGCGGAGGGGCCATCTTTCGGAATTGCGCCCTCCGGGACGTGCACGTGAATATCGAGACTGCGGTAGAAATCGCGTCCCAGGCCAAGATGATGCGCCCGGCTGCGAATGTAAGACAGCGCGGCCTGCGCTGACTCCTGCATCACTTCGCCCAATTGGCCGGTCAGAGTGAGCTTACCCTTGCCATCGAGGATCTGAACTTCTGTCGAAAGAATGCTGCCGCCCACTTCTGTCCACGCAAGCCCGGTAACCAGGCCGATCTCATTCTGCTCATGCACCAGGGAGTGGCGGACCTTCGGCAGTCCAAGAAACTCCTGCAGGTTAGCCGGCATGATCTCTTCCTTGTGTTTGGCGCCGTTCTTTACGATGCGCCGCGCCACCTTGCGGCAGACGTTGCCAATCTCCCGCTCCAGGTTGCGCACACCCGCTTCGCGTGTGTAGGAGCGGATTGTTTCGAGCATCGCCTCATCGGTGTAAGCAAGATTCTTGTCGCTTAGGCCTGTCTGCTCGCGTTGCTTGCGCAGCAGATACTGTTTCGCGATCTCGAGCTTTTCGTCTTCCGTGTATCCATGCAGCCGCAGGATTTCCATGCGGTCCTGCAGCGGCGCCGGAATGGTGTGCAACACGTTCGCCGTAGCAACGAAGAGCACCTGGGACAAATCGTATTCAACGTCTAAATAGTGATCCTGAAAGGTAGAGTTCTGCTCCGGATCTAAAACTTCCAGCAGTGCCGAAGCTGGATCGCCGCGAAAATCCGACGCCATCTTGTCGATCTCATCCAGCATGAAGACAGGATTTTTCGTTCCGGCTTTTTTCATCGACTGCAGAATCTGCCCGGGCAGCGCGCCAATGTAGGTTCGCCGATGCCCGCGGATTTCCGCCTCATCCCGCATTCCACCAAGCGACATGCGGACAAACTTCCGCCCCGTTGCCTTCGCGATCGACATTCCTAGGGAAGTCTTGCCAACGCCCGGAGGCCCGACGAAGCAGAGAATTGAGCCTTTAGGATTCTTCACCAGCTGCCGCACAGCGAGAAATTCAAGGATGCGTTCCTTGATCTTCTCCAAACCATAGTGATCCGTGTTCAGAATCGACTCCGCGTGTTCGATGGAGCGGATTTCCTTCGACTTCTTCTTCCACGGGACCGCCAGCATCCAATCCAGATAATTGCGCGACACCGTCGACTCGGCAGACATCGGCGGCATGGCTTCGAGCTTCTTCAGCTCCTGCATGGCCTTGTCGAAAACTTCTTTCGGCATACCGGCCAGCTCGATCTTTTTCTTCAGCTCTTCAAATTCATTCTTTTCGCCTCGGCCCAGTTCCTTTTGGATCGCCTTGATTTTCTCGTTGAGGTAGTACTCTTTCTGGGCGCGTTCCATCTGCCGCTTCACGCGCGACTGCACGTTGCGATCCATGTTCAGCTTTTCAATTTCAATTTCCAGCACGCCCACCAGGTGCGTCAGCCGCTCTGCCGGATCGAAGATATCGAGCATCAATTGCTTCTCTTCGATCGGCAGCTGAAGATTCGCCGCAATGGTATCGGCCAGCTTGCCCGGTTCCTCCATCCGCACCGTGGAAGCCGCGGTCTCCACGTTCAGCGCCTGCTGCAGTTTCACGTATTGCTCGAACAGGCCGGAAACCCGCTGCATCACCTGTTCGATCGCCTTGGTCATTTCAATTTCTGCTGTATTGACGCGCACCGTGGCGACAAAAAAACCGTCGGTGTCGACGATCTCGGTCGCCTTGGCGCGCTCGATGCCTTCCACCAGGACCTTGATATTGCCATCCGGCATCTTCACGCTCTGGACGATGTTGCCGATGGTGCCGGTCACGTAAATATCTTTCGGCGTCGGTTCGTCCTGGGTGGCGTCGTGCTGCGTGGCGAGAAAGATCTTGCGGTCCCCGGTAAGCGCCTCTTCGAGCGCACGTACGCTGGATTCGCGGCCCACGACAAATGGCGTCATCATATACGGAAAGATGACCATGTCCCGGATCGGCATCATCGGCAGTTTGCGCAGCTCGAATTTGTCGCGTGTTTCTGTCACATTCACCTCGGGGGTAGGATCGTTCTCCTATTCTAATTTGTTGCGTCCGTCCTTGCGAGTCGGTGTGCTATTCGATGAATGCGACTTATGCCACCGCCTGTGCGCAATGCGAGCAGCGCTTCGCAGCGGCAGGAATATCGCTCATACATTCCGGGCACTTCTTGGTGGCTGGCGGTGTGGCGATCGCGCCCATGTTGAACCTTGTCAGGAGCTTGTTCAGTGGCATGACGACGCCAAAATACATCGCGGCGCAAACAATGATGAAATAAATAACGGCGTTGACGAAGAGTCCATACTTGATCAGTCCGCCGTGGACGTTCGCTACCAGGTAGGAAAAGTCCGGCTTGCCTACGGTCGCCGCGATCAGCGGGTTGATGATATCGGTTACCAGCGCGGTTACAATCGCCGTGAAAGCTGCACCGACAACGAAGGCAACTGCCAGATCGACGACATTGCCGCGTAGAATAAAATTCCGAAATCCCTTCAGCATGAGCCCTGCTCCTTGAAAAAATAATGTACTTCGCTCTCCCGGCGCGCTCGGGCGGTGTGCCGGAGAGTTGCCAGCATCCTACCATCGCTCTGCGGCAAACACGTAATGGATTTCCGCGATCGGATCGAGGATGCGTCCGTGCCATCAAAACATTGGTGTATGGTTTCACTCTGCGGTATCCTCCAGAGTTCCGGATCGACACTCTCGGTTGCCCATGGACGAAAGGATTTATGAATAAAGTTTGCTCAAGCGCCGACGAGGCTGTCCGCGATATTCCCGAAGGCGCGACCCTCATGTTCGGCGGCTTCGGCCTGTGCGGAATACCGGAGAATCTGATCGATGCACTGGTGCGCCGCGAGGTTGGCGGACTGCATACCATCAGCAATAACATGGGTGTCGACGGCTTCGGCATGGGCCGCATGCTGGAGGCGGACATGATCGCTTCCCACACCGGCAGCTACGTAGGAGAAAATAAGCTGCTCGAAGAACGCGTGATCGCCGGAAAATTGAAACTCACGCTTGTGCCGCAGGGTACGCTGGCCGAACGCATACGCGCCGGTGGAGCGGGCATTCCAGCCTTCTACACGCCCGCCGGCGTCGGCACGCTGGTAGCAGATGGCAAAGAGTCCCGCGAGTTCGACGGGAAAATGTATCTGATGGAACGCTGGCTGCGTGCCGACTTCGCGTTGATCAAAGCCTGGAAAGGCGACCGCATGGGCAACCTTGTCTATCGCAAAACCGCGCGCAATTTCAATCCCATGATGGCAACCGCGGCGCGCATTACCATTGCCGAAATCGAGCAACTGGTCGAACCCGGCGAGATCGATCCGGATGACGTGATGACGCCCGGTATTTACGTGCAGCGAATTGTTGTCGGAGAAAAGCACGAGAAGCGCATCGAACGCCGCACCGTGCGGACCGCTTAGCCAATGTGCGTCAAAGAAGCATTCAGCCAATATGTGTCAACAACGGATAGATCGCTAGAAACAGGATCATGATCAACGCCATTAAATCCATGTACAGCGCGAGCATTACCGCACCGTGATACCAGCTCCACCGCGCGCGTATGCAGCGAAATGTTTCCACCATGCCGGCAGCGGCGACAAGGATGGGAACGATCATGATCGGCGCAGGCTGGTTGAGTGGAAATCTCGCCAGCTTAAACGAAGCCGCCAGACTGCTCAGCACTAGAATGTTTCCGCGCAGCAGGGAAGGCCGCCGTAGATTGAACAAGGAACGGATCATCGCACGGAAGAACAGGAAAAACCCACCATGAACACTCTACCGAATCCGAACCGGTCTACGCCGGAACTCAACGCGAAGAACGAGCGCGCTGCCGGCAATCGCAGCCAGATTACAACCGCGATTGCCAGACGGGTGGCGCAGGAATTGCGCGATGGCTTCTATGTCAATCTTGGCATCGGAATGCCCACGCTGGTTGCGAACCACGTGCCCGCAGGCATGGAGGTCGTGCTGCAATCGGAAAATGGAATGCTTGGCGTAGGGCCATATCCGTTGGCCGGAGAAGAAGACCCCGACCTGATCAACGCTGGGAAAGAAACGGTGAGCGAGCTGCCCGGCACCGCATATTTTTCCAGCGCCGAATCCTTTGCTATGATCCGCGGCGGTCACGTGGATCTAAGCGTGCTCGGCGCGATGGAAGTGGATGAAGCCGGCAATCTCGCCAACTGGATGATCCCGGGAAAAATGGTGAAGGGCATGGGTGGCGCGATGGATTTGGTTGCCAGTGCCCGCCGTGTCATCGTCGCCATGGAGCACACCACCAAAGATGGCCGCCCGAAAATCCTGAAGCGCTGCACCTTGCCCATCACCGGCCTGGCCGTCGTCAACACCATCGTCACTGAATTGGCAGTGATCCGCGTAACACCCGAAGGCTTGTTGTTGGAAGAAATCGCCCGCGACGTTACCCAGGACCAGGTACAAGCTGCGACAGAGCCGAGGCTGCAAGTCAGTAAGAATTTGAGAACGATGATCAGTGGCTAGAAGGAAATTTCCCCGACAGAGAGTCATTCCGAGCGCAGCGAGGAATCCAGAAAATCCTTGCCGGGTGAATACTGCTAGGCCATCTCAGACAAAGTCACCGCACAGTCACAGGAACAGCCCGTTGATCGGCAATCTCCCGCAGCGCATTTCCGTACGGATCCCGCAAAACACCCAACTCGGTAATGATCGCCGTCACATATTTCGCCGGGGTCACATCGAATGCAGGATTGGAAATCTCCGCGCTCGAGGGCGTAATCTGGCGTCCATTGAAGTGCGTCACTTCCTTGGCCGCACGTTCTTCGATCGGTATCTGATCGCCCGTCGGCGTGGTCATGTCGATAGTCGACCAGGGCGCGGCCACATAGAACGGAATCCCGTGCTCCTTCGCCAGCACGGCCACGCCGTATGTGCCGATCTTGTTGGCTACATCGCCGTTGGCGGCAATGCGATCCGCGCCGACGATCACTGCTTGAATCTTTCCCGCGCGCATCTGGCTGGCCGCCATGTTGTCGCAAAGCACAGTGGTTGGAATGTCATCGTGCAGCAGTTCCCAGGCTGTCAATCGTGCGCCTTGCAAAAATGGCCGCGTCTCGTCGGCATACACATGGATCTTCTGTCCGCGTTCAACTGCCGCGCGAATCACTCCCAGCGCCGTGCCATAGCCGCAGGTCGCCAGCGCGCCGGCATTGCAATGCGTCAGCACTCCGCCTGAATCCGGCAGCAACTCCGCGCCGTATGCACCCATGGTGCGACAGGCGGCAATGTCTTCGTCATACATGCGCAGGGCCTCGGCCACGGCCGCCTGCTGAATCTGCTGCACCGTTGCGCCGGGCTTCTTCGCCGTCTGCAATGCCAATTGCCGGATGCGTTCGATGGCCCAGAATAAATTCACTGCCGTTGGCCGCGTCGCCGCCAGCGTATCGCAAATCGTTTGCAATTCAACCCCAAGCTGGGGAAGATCTTTCGCATCGCTCTGTCGCACCCCCAGGGCCACACCCATAGCCGCGCTGACTCCAATGGCAGGCGCACCGCGCACTATCATGGTGCGGATCACCTCGGCCACGTCCCGGTAATCTTTCGCCAGAACGTACGTTTCTTCCATTGGCAGCTTCGTCTGGTCCAGGAAGCGCACCCCGGCATCGGTCCACTCAAGCGTAGGAATCATGGCTCTAGTTTATTTCATCGGGATCGAGTTCGGTCTCGTCGATATAGCACCAGCCCCAGTTTTCTCCGGGCTCAAACGACCGCATGATCGCGTGCTGCGTTTTGTGAAAATGCTTTGTCGCGTGTTTGTTTTTTGAGGAATCGCAGCAGCCCACGTGGCCGCATTCCAGGCACAGGCGCAGATGAACCCAGGCGTCCCCCATTTTTAGGCATTCCTCACAGCCCTGGGGAGTGCGCGCCGTCACCGGTCGAATCTGATCGAGATGTTTGCAAGCCGCCATCGTTCGCCTCCGTTTCTATCGTTTGGATGCGACATGAGCCGCGCGCACATCGTCCGCGGTGAAAAGAGAAAAAAACGGCGCTCCCTGCGCAGCAGCTTCAACAGAGGCGCGTCCGTTCTGCTCTTGGCGATCGACCAGGCAAAGCACTCCGGCAATCTTGAAATCTGCTGCGCGCGCAGCTTCCATCGCCTGAATGGTAGAGCCGCCGGTTGTGCAAACATCATCCACAATCACCACGCGCGCGCCTGCTTCCGAGAAGCCTTCAATCCGACGCCCCGTGCCATGCGTCTTCTCCGCCTTGCGCACCAGGAAGCCGTGAATCAACGGAGTGTCTGGATGTTCCACGCGCCGCCACGCGCTGGCCGAGGCAATATTCGATACCAGCGGATCGGCGCCCATGGTCAAGCCGCCGACAGCCTGCGGATTCAGGTTATGCTCACGGATCAAATCGTAGAGTGCCAGCCCGGCCAGCCGTCCGCCTTCCGCATGCAGCGTAGTCGTGCGACAGTCGATGTAATAGTCGCTGCGCGCGCCGGAGGCAAGAGTGAAGTCTCCGAGACGAAACGACAAGGTGGCGATCAAATGCAGCAGGGAAGCGCGAGTATCTTGAAGTATCGGCATAGAGTGTCTTTGATTGTATTAATTGCGGACCTGCTGCACACACTTACCGAAGCAGAGCCTGAATATCGTTCTCGAATTCAGCTTTATCTACGATGCCCGCATGTGACAAAGCAATTTTTCCGTTTCGATCGATGAGTAACGTCAATGGCATTTCCTTCACGCCGAACTTATCTCCGAGCGCGTCCGTGCCAATGGCGACCGAGTATTTCATCCCTGCTTTTGCCATGAACGACTCCACGACACCGGGACTCTCGCCGTACATATCGATTCCAATGAGCCTCAATCCTTTGTTTCGATACTTTCTGTCGAACTCGACATACCACGGAATTTCTATCTTGCAGCCTCCGCACGTTGTCGCCCAAAAGTCGAGCAACACGACCTTTCCCTTATATTGAGAGAGCGTGATCGTTCGTCCATCAACGTCGGTAAGAGCGAAATTTGGAGCAGACACCCTTGAGCCGACCGGAACCAGATCACCCGTAACCTTTTTCGGCTCAGTGACTGAGGCGAAGACCGGCCCGGCATTTGCTACCGACATATAAATGCCTAGCAGTACAATCATGACGAATATCGTCATGCTGCCGGATTTGCCAAACCGACGGATCAGTCTTCCGGCTTGTCCAAATTGCATTTTAGATTTCTCTTTCCGCTTTCGAAAAATCGCGATGCGCATCAATCGATCCCCATTTTGCGCTGCATCTCTTCCAGACTCAGCCCCTTCGTCTCCGGATAGATAAAGATCACGAACATCAGCTCAACGATCATCATCACCGCAAAAAAGTAAAACGGCAGAGCAACGTAATGCACCGCGACAATCGGGAACAGCCCCGAAACGATCGCGTCGATCACCCAATTCGCGGTACTGCCCAGGCTGATGCCTTTGGCGCGTACCCGCGTGGGGAAAACCTCGCCCAGATACACCCAGACAACCGCGCCCTGCGAAATGGCAAAGGAGATGATGAACAGGATCAGCAACGGCAGCAAGGAACTGCGATGGGTATGAGTCTCGAAGACGATGCCGACCAGGGTGAGACAGATGACCATTCCGATGCCGCCGGTAATCAGCAGCGTGCGGCGGCCCAGCTTGTCGATCACCGTCATTGCGATCAGCGTGGCGATCAGGTTCGCCAGCCCGACATAAACAGCCTGCAGCCCGCTCGACAGGCTGTTGAACCCGGCAGCCGCAAAGATGTCATTCAGGTAATAAAGGATGGCGTTAATGCCGGAAAGCTGGCTGAACATCCCGATCGAGACTGCAAGAAAAATCGGCAGTCGGTATTTGCGGCTGAACAGTGGTTCATCCTTCGCCTGCCGGTCCAGATGAATCGACGCGATGATGTCATTGAGTTCGTCTTCGACGTTTGCTTCTCCGCTCGCGTGGAGCGCTTTGCGCGCCTCCTCAATGCGATTCTGCGTTACCAGCCAGCGTGGACTGCGGCCAATGGTAAACAGCAGGATCAGAAATAGCGCAGCTGGAATCCCCGCCACGCCAAGCTGCCAGCGCCACTCCGCCATCCCCAGGTGAAACGTCGCGATGATGAAATTCGACATGTAGGCCAGCAGGATACCGACCACGATATTGATCTGGAATGTTCCCGCCAGGCGCCCCCGCCATTGCGCAGGTGCGATCTCGGCAATGTACATCGGCCCCAACACGGAGCTGCCGCCGATGCCCAGGCCGCCGATGACGCGGAAGGCCAGCAGCGCCTCCCAGTTCCACGCCAGTCCGCAACCCACGGCGGAAATCACGTAGAGCACTGCCATGATGAGCAGTCCGTCGCGCCGGCCGATCTTCTGGCCGGGGATGCCGGCCAGTGCCGCGCCGAAAATGGTTCCAATGAGCGCGCTGGCAACAGTGAAGCCAAGCTGCGACGGGCTCAACGCATATTGCACGGTGAGCAGATGCGTGGTGCCGGAAATCACTGCCGTGTCAAAGCCAAAGAGCAGCCCACCAAGCGCGCCCACAAGAGTGCTGCGAATTAGATATGCGTTCAGCTTCATCGTATGGAGAGTTTTCCGTGTAGGTAGGTTGATTTGCTTCTTCGACACCATACAGGACGGAAGCAATCGAAGTCACGCAGCCTCTGATTTGAGGAATTTATGAAGACTGCAATCCAGCAGTCTGCGGCGCATCAAAAAGAAAATCCCTGCTGCGCAGATCGCGAACTGTATCGCGCAGCTTCGCCGCCTTTTCAAACTCGAACTTCTGCGCTGCCTCTCGCATGGAAGTTTCTAGCTTTGCGAGATACGCGTCCAGATCTTCCTGCGATTGAAAAGCCTCCGGCATCTCCTCGGCATCTTCGGTGATGTCGGCATATTCCGCTTTTAGAATTCCCGCCAGCGTCATGTCGGTTGGGCGGATAATGGAGGTCGGCGTAATTCCATTTTCTTCGTTGTACGCAACTTGAATGGCGCGGCGGCGATCGGTCTCGCCGATGGCCCGCTCCATGGAGTCCGTCATCTTGTCGGCATACAGAATCGCGCGGCCATTCACATGACGCGCAGCGCGGCCAATTGTCTGGATCAGCGATCCCGCGGAGCGCAGAAAGCCTTCTTTATCTGCATCCAGAATCGCGACCAGGGAAACTTCCGGCAGATCCAGCCCTTCGCGCAGTAGGTTAATGCCGATCAGCACGTCGTACTCACCTTTGCGCAAGTCACGCAATAGCCGCACGCGTTCCAGCGTTTCAATCTCCGAATGCATATAACGGCAGCGCACGTCCACTTCCGTGTAATAGCTGGCCAAATCCTCCGCCATACGCTTTGTTAGTGTTGTCACCAGCACGCGCTCGCCTTTCTTCACGCGCTCGCGAATCTCCGCCAGCAGATCGTCAATCTGCCCGCGCACCGGACGAATCTCCACCTGCGGATCGACCAGACCCGTCGGGCGAATAATCTGCTCTACTACCACGCCGCCAGACTGCGTCAACTCATACGGTCCCGGTGTCGCCGAAACATAAGTCACCTGTGGCGTGCGCGTCTGGAATTCCTCAAACTTCAGCGGACGATTGTCCATCGCCGAGGGCAATCGGTAGCCATAATCGACCAGATTCTGCTTGCGCGATCGGTCGCCGTGCCACATGCCATGCAGCTGCGGCACCGTCACATGCGACTCGTCGATGAACAGCAGATAGTCCTTCGGAAAATAATCGAGCAGCGTCGGCGGCGGTTCGCCCGGCAGCCGTCCGGAAAAATGCCGCGAATAATTTTCAATCCCGTGGCAATAGCCCATTGACTTGATCATTTCCAGATCGAACCGCGTTCGCTGATGAATGCGCTGCGCCTCCACCATCCGGCCCTGATCTTCCACTTCTTTTTCCCACACGGCCAGTTCGCTCAAGATTCCATCAATGGCCGTCTTCTTGCGTTCCGGCTGCACGACATAGTGGCTCTTCGGATAAATCGGCAGCCGCGAATACTGCTGCTTTACCGTTCCGAACAGTGGATCGATCTGCGATAGCGATTCAACCTCATCGCCGAACAATTCAATCCGGTACGCGCTCTCGTCATAGGTAGGGAAGACCTCGATCACGTCTCCACGCACACGAAAAGTCCCGCGGCGAAAATCCACATCGTTGCGCTCATACAGAATCTCCACCAGCCGCCGCGTAATATCCTCGCGGCGAATCCGCTGGCCTTTTTCCAGCAGCATCAGCATGCCGTAATACGCTTCCGGCGAGCCCAGACCATAAATGCAGCTCACCGACGAAACAATAATGACATCGCGCCGCTCGAATAAAGATCGCGTCGCCGATAGCCGCAGCTGATCCAGTTGCTCATTGATGGTCGCTTCCTTCTCGATGTAAAGATCGCTCGAAGGAATGTAGGCTTCCGGCTGATAGTAGTCGTAATAGGAGACGAAATATTCGACCGCATTGTGCGGGAAAAATTGTTTGAACTCGTGATAAAGCTGGGCCGCCAGCGTCTTGTTGTGCGCCAGAATCAGCGCCGGTCGATTCAACTGCTGAATTACTTTGGCAACAGTAAATGTCTTTCCAGAGCCTGTGACGCCCAGCAATACCTGGTGCTTTTCGCCGCCCACAATCCCACGCACCAGCTCATCGATGGCCCGCCCCTGATCGCCGCGCGGCTCGTAATCGCTGACTAAATCGAAGTCCATATTGTCATTGTAATGAACTGCTCACACCCGTATTTTTGAGAGATGCACCGGGAATCGAATACCAGGCCAGCTATTTTTCGCGCTCTCCCTCGCTTCATTCTTCTCGTGCTGGCGATGCTCGTATGGCCGGCCGCACCGGCGCTTGCGGTCAGCCACTCGACGTCGGTTCAAAGCTATCGCATCGTGCACACCTATCCGCACGACTCCTCGGCGTTTACGCAAGGCCTGGTATACGTTGACGGAATGCTCTATGAAGGCACCGGTCTCCCGGGACGCTCTTCAATTCGCATGGTCGATCTGACTACCGGCCGCGTGCTGCAAAAGTACGATCTGCCTGCACAATATTTTGGTGAAGGATTGACCGATTGGGGAAACAATCTCATCGAGCTCACCTGGCAATCCCACATCGGATTTGTCTATGACCGCTTCAGTTTTCGCCTTCTCCGCACGTTTACCTATCCCTGGGAGGGGTGGGGCCTGACCCATGACAGCCGGCATTTGATTCTCAGCGATGGCACCGCGGTGCTCCGCCTGCTCGATCCTTCCACCTTCCAGCCGGTGGGGCAAATCACGGTCACGGACCAGGGCAAGCCAGTCCTGAACCTGAATGAACTGGAATACATCCACGGAGAGATATTCGCCAACATCTGGCAGACGGATAAAATCGCGCGCATCTCGCCTGTAACCGGCAAAGTCCTGGCATGGATCGATCTCGCAGGCCTGCTGCCCGCAAGCCAACGTCAAAGCAGCGATGCCGTACTGAATGGAATCGCATACGACAGCAAGCACGACAGGCTCTTCGTCACCGGCAAGCTATGGCCAAAGCTTTTTGAGATAAAGATTGTACCTATGCTCACACATTCGAAATAGAACGCAATAATTTTGAATCACGGAGAAACAGTATGAGCCAGCAACAGAATGCCACGCAGAAAGCCGCCGCCCACAACTCCGTCATTCTCGATCAATTCACGCGACAGGCGCATCCGTTTGCCACTTCGGCGACGATCCGCAATCGAGGAATTCTCGATCGAATTCTGCAGATGACTGAACCGCGGCCCGAGGACACCGTGCTCGACGTAGCCTGCGGGCCCGGCCTGCTGACCTGCGCCTTCGCGCGCGTGGTGCGCCATGCCACCGGCAGCGATCTCACTCCCGCCATGCTGCAGCAGGCAAAGATCGTTCAACAGGAGCAGGGTTTAAGCAACGTGACGTGGGAACTCGGCGACGCCACTGCGCTACCCTATCCCGACGGCGAGTTCTCCATCGTGACCACGCGATTTACCTTTCATCATTTTCTCGACCCGCTGGCGGCGCTGAAAGAAATGCGCCGCGTCTGCCGCCCAGGAGGAAAAGTCATTGTGGCGGATTCCTCTCCCGCGGCCGCCAAGGCCGATGCATTCAATGCGCTCGAAATTCTTCGCGACCCTTCGCACGTTCGCGCTCTGCCAGTGGAGGAGCTGCGTGCTTTATTTCAGCAGGCTGGACTCAACAAGCCAGGTGTCGACATCTATCGGCTCGAAGGCGATCTGGAAGACCTGTTGCAGCATTCGTTTCCGAATGAAGGAGACGAAGCCCGAGTGCGCCAGCGTTTTGAAGATTCGCTTGAGGATGACGCCTTGGATCTGAATACACGCCGCAGCAACGGAACCATCCTTTACGGGTTTCCCGTTGCCATTCTCGCGGCGATAAATCCCGGCGCTATTGGTTAGCGGTCGTCGTCGGTGCAGGGGTGCCCACCTTCTGCACCGCCTTGTCCACAATTACGTATAGCAGTTGATTATGGTCGGCCTTCGCTGCCTGTTTGATGTATTCTCCGGCTCTCTTGCCGGCGGCTGCGTTATCCGGAAGCACCAGGCCGCGGTTCCTGGCGGAAATAGCCGCGAGCTGCTGCACGATATCGAAGAAGCTTGTTTCATTTTTGCCGCACATCTGCCACGCCTGGGAGACGGTTAGGGGAATCACATCGGCGTCGGACCATTTTTGCGATGCCGCTGTTCCCGCCGCCGGGGTGATGGACGGGCCGGTGGATGGAGCCGTCGATTGGCCCCGCATCGAACTCGCGCCCAACGTCAGCGCGGCGGCAATAGCAAGTCCGAAAGCGAAATTACGAAATCGGTTTCCCTGGCGCATGAAATTCTCCCTTGCAATTGAATCAGTCCCCAGCCATAGTCAGCTGTTTCTAGTGACGGTAGTAGCGGTTGTCCTGATTGGCCTGGCCCAGGGCAGCGCCAATGCCTGCGCCCGCCGCTCCGGCAATAATAGTGCCCTTCAGTCCGCCGCCGAATACGGCGCCTAGCACCGCCCCGCCGCTCGCGCCAATCAGCGCTCCCGTTCCTGGTCCAATGCCCCCTCCACGATCATCGTGGTAGTGGCCGCGATAACCACGGTCATAACCCCCGCGGCCCCCGTAGTTGCCGCCGTGGCCGCCCTGGCGAACACCATTGTAGAAGTTGTTATCGCCGCGACGTTGCGCGGTGGCGGGCAGCGCGCCAATCGAGAGCAGGAGCGGAACGATAAGCAATGCCTTGCGAAGCTTGCGCATGATTTCTCCAACCCGGCTAACCTGCATTTGGATGTACCGGATGTCATGCGGGTTGCAGGCTGAATCTCGTCTTTACAGTCCAAATACCGCCATTAAATCCGCCGGTTTGTGGATCAACACGTCCGGCGGAGCTACTTCCAGCGAATGCGGCGAAAGCCCATAGCTGCAGCCGATCGAATATGCGCCCGCGTTTTGCGCGGTCAGAATATCCACGTCGGAATCGCCGATCATCACCGCCTCATCGGGCGCAACCCCGGCTTCGCGCAGCAATGTTTCCAGGCCGGCCGGGTCTGGCTTTTTCGTCGGAAAGCTGTCGCCGCCGTAAATGCGAAACATGAACTTCGCCAGGCCGAGCGCTTCACAGATCGACCGGCAAGGCCCGACCGGCTTGTTACTCAAAAGAGCGATCTGCGGCTTGCGAGCACATTTGTGCAGGGCTTCCAACACGGCATGGCAGCCGTCATAGACATACGTGTTGTCCAGCTTGTGCTCGCGGTAATAGGAAAGGAAATACTCTTCCGCCTCGTCGACCAGCGCGTCGTCTTCCGGATCGCCCAACGCCCGTCGCACCAGCATTCCCGCACCATCGCCAATGTAGCTGGCGATGATGTCCTCCGGCAGTTCATGGCGATAAAAATGCCGCAGCATTCCATTCACGGAAAGCGCCAGATCGGCACGCGAGTCGATCAGCGTCCCATCCAGGTCGAATACAATCAGCCGCATCTGCTCGGCCGGAATCTTACGAAGCGTAAGCACCATGCGTCTACTGTAAGGGATGCGTGTCGGAATAGCCGCTCTTCTATTTGTTGCGAATAGAGGAGATGTAGCGCCCACGCTGATGACAAACTTGGTTTTTGGATAGACCTCGGCCTTCCAGGTCGGATATAGCATTTTCCGGTTGGTGTAGAGTGCAGGCTTTGAAGGTTCGTCATCCTGAGCAACGCGAAGGACCTCTGTATTGCTGAAGCAAAGCCAAATGCTAAGATTCTTCGCTTCGCTCAGAATGACGATCTTTTCCTCTACAGCAACTGAAGAAATGCGGAAGTATGTACTTTACGCAACCCACTGATTCTGCGTTGGATGACGCCCTGCTTCCGAATAATTCTCCATTCTGGACTCAATCTAAGTGCGTCGCGCACCTCGACTTCTTGACTTCATCCCCCGATTTGAGTACACTCAGGTAATACACGCACGTGAGGGGGCGCAGGGGATGGATCAGAGGCTAATCGCGATTTCGGTTCTCCGCGACGAGTTGCAGGCCTTGGAGAACCGGTGCGAGCAATTGCGCGGAGTTATCCTGCAACTGGAGTGTGGCTCATCCCGCCAGGACGCGCAGAGCACACCTGCCGCAGTATCCGACCGCGCAGCGCTGAACGAAATGTTCATTCGGCTTGAGGCGATAGACCTGACCAAATTCCCCGTTGAGCGCATGAAAGGGTTGCCGCGCATTGAGATCGCGAAAGCCATAGCAGATCGGTTCCAAGGCTACGTTTCAACGAGCGCGTTTAGGAAAGTCCTCAGCCAGCCGGGTGTTCTCAAGAGCGCAAGACAGGTAGGCTCTGTTGCATCGCGTGTGCTCATGCAAAGCGATGAATTCGACCGATTATGGGAAGGTTTATATCGCTTGAAGCAAGCAACAGAAAAGGAGGTTCCCTCCGAAGAGAAAACCTCCTTTTGAATATGACTCGGTAGCTCAAACGGATAGAGCGCCCCTCTCGAAAAGGAACTATCTGGGTTCGAGTCCCAGCCGGGTCACTTATTTCTCTACAACAGTGCGCCAGTGGCGGAACTGGAAGACGCACCGGACTTGGAATCCGGCGGACAGCTAGCTCACACTAGATCCATACGGGTTCAAGTCCCGTCTGGCGCACCACTACTTACTACCATACACCACGCATATTTTAGGCGTCAACAAAATTGTACTTGACGCAACAGTTGCGCTATGTATAAAGTTAAATCATGAGAAAGCGCGATACACATAACCTCTCAAAATCCGACATCATCGAAGAAATTCCACTGGCTTGCTCTGACGAATCAGCAGCAGTCGAGTTCTTTGAGAGCCAACGCTGGGGCGATACACCCTGCTGCGTAAAGTGCGGAAGCGTTGATGTGTATGCCATGAAGGATGCGAAGACCGGAGAGCGCAGCAAGCGTTTCCTCTGGCGTTGCCGTGATTGCAAAGAACAGTACACCGTCCGTATTGGCACGGTGTACGAAGAGAGTCGCTTACCCTTGCGTCACTGGGCCTATGTTTTCGGGCGTGCCTGCACTTCAAAGAAGGGTGTTTCCGCGCTGGAGATTAAGCGGCATTGCCAGATCAGTTACAAATCCGCCCTATTCCTAATGAATCGGATTCGGTTTGCGATGGCTCCAGACCTTCCAACTGCTCCGTCATTGACCGGAATAGTTGAATGCGATGAGACATACGTCGGAGGCAACCCCGTAACAAATGGATTGACCACCGAGGAATTCCGGATCGGAAAGTGATTGTGTTCGGCGCTGTCCAGCGCGATGGCGAGATTCGCCGCAAAGTAATTGCCGACGTTACAGGTAAAACCCTGAAAGAAGAAATTAAGAAGGTTGTTGACCCTCGCGCGCGAATTATGACGGATGAGTTCGTGTCATACAAAGGAGTCGGAGAATCCTTCGAAGGTGGTCACTCTCGGATTCGGCACAAACTAGGCCAATATGCCAAGGGAGACATTCACACTAACACTATTGAAAGTTCGTTCGCGCTGGTGAAGCGTGGCATCATCGGCACGTATCATAACGTCAGCAAAGAATATCTCCATCGCTATCTTTGGCAATTCGACTTTGTGTGGAATAGCCGTAAACTGAATGACGGCGAGAGAACAGTGCTGGCGATCAAAGCGGCGGAAGGAAAACGGCTAACGTACCAAGCAGCCCCAAACCATGCCTAAGACTCCAAAGAAGACTCCGACCGTTTCACGTGGCCCCAAGCCAGATCTTCTGAAGATCGACAGTGACTGGAAAAAGGCTGTCAAAAAATCCCTTTCCAAGAAAAAACCTGCGGCTGGATGGCCCAAATAACGGGGGTGCAAATTGTTAAGGAATGGCTCATATGTGCGTATGATCGATTCTCCACGCACGCAAAAGGGAATAATCCAAGAAGAAATCAATCACCTTGGCAAACCGCAATTTGTATTTCGTACCGATCCTCGCTTCTCGGAAAGGATTGAGATTTTCATCTATGAAGGTGACGTGGAGGAATGCGAACGCCCAACCGATGCAGAGGTTGCTGCCATCAACGCACTACTGGCCAACAAGCCGCCCCTTGCGTAAAGTACATACTTCCGAAGAAATGCTCTAAGTCATTGAAAATTCTTGGAGCACTTCAGCGCCTGAGGTCGACAAGCATCGGCTTGTTAACAATCTTGCGGTCTCTCTTCTGAGACTTGGAGGCAGGCTGATGACAAACTTGGCTTTTGGGTAGACCCCCGGCCGGGTGCCGGGTGCCCCAGGTCTCGCATCTGAGACCTGGGTTTCTTCAGTAAGGGATGTAACTGCTAAGTCGGGTGCTCGAAGTCTCGCTTCTGAAACCCGGGCTTCATCCAAATCCGCTGACATCACTGCAACGTGATATTCCCAGAGCCGGTGTACATCTTCACCACCGGGCCGCCGCCGCGCACGGGTCCACGCAGCACGCCGTCTGTAATATGTCCGGATAGCGGGCTCGGCAGTGTGGAATCGATCGTTCCCGAACCGGTTTCTGCATCCAGTTCGAATTTTGCGGTGTTATCTGCCTGAAACTGAATCGTGCCATTGCCCGTGCGCAGCATCCATTCGGAGGTGGGTACGGCCGCCATACTGATGTTGCCATTGCCCGTTTCCAGCCGTACGCCGCCCTTCACATTCGTGCCCGTAATATTGCCCGAGCCAACTTTCAACTGCGACTGGCTGATGTCGGAATCATGAATGTTCAAGCTGCCCGAGCCGGTCCTCGCCAGTAGCATTCCGTGCGCACCTTGGATATCCAGATTGCCTGCGCCCGTCACCAGCATCGACTCGGCGCCGATGCCGTTCACGGTGATGTCTCCGCTGTCCATTCGTGCGCGGACAAAGCCGTTCACCGACTCAACGTGGATCGATCCGGCACCATCCTTCACAAGTACGGTCGAGTTTTTCGGTGCGGTGATTTCATAATCGATATCGACATCATGCGTGCCGTTCGCGTTGCACGTATTGCTGTCGCCGATTGTGATGATGCTGCCGGTCTGTTCGACCGGTGGCGTCGCTGCAATCTTTTTCATCTCATCGCCATTGCCCATATCGTGCCATTTACTTTTATGGACGGTCGCGGAAATCTGGACCTGGCCGCCATCCACTCCAATGAAATGGATAATGCCGGAATTGTTGCAGATCTTGAACGCGGCGGTTCCATTGGCGGTCAGAGTTTTATGAAACGTGATGTCTGC
The DNA here is from genome assembly GCA_965276585.1 of Acidobacteriaceae bacterium. GTDB lineage: Bacteria > Acidobacteriota > Terriglobia > Terriglobales > Acidobacteriaceae > JAKAAZ01. Next base: position 1,115,730 of record CBDIAZ010000001.1, read on the forward strand.
GGCGCGGGTAATAGGAGCGGTTGTACAGACGAGCGCGAAAACTGCAAGAGTTGCCGGAATGATGCGCATAGGGGGAGGTCCTCCGAGCGAAAACTTGGGTTGAAAAGCTGAGTGTATTCAGAAATTTACTATTTCCCCGGCCAGAAGCAATCAAAATTCCGCTCAACCGTGCCACGAAGATTACATGTGCGCGGGCGCGGGCATTTTTCAGGCCATCGACCCCTCGAAAAACTTATGTTCCAGGGGGATTGGCGGAGTTGCATCAAAACCCTTTGTTATATTTATGTATAATAAATGGGCCTATTATTATATCCTTGTATAACCAAATCTAGGGGGAAACCGCGACTTTTTATCCAGAATTTACAAAATTGAAAATCGTATCCCGCATGGAATCAACAGCTTGCAATTGGGCCTGACAAAAATAAACACCGGCATCGTAGGCGATTGCCGGTTACACCTCAGTTGTCTCGAAAAATCGCCATTTGCACCGGCCCTGAAACGCGTATAAAAAACGCCAGAAAATTGCCTTTATTTGCATTTCCTCAACTCTCTCAATTCAAAGCACATAGCCGGGGCCTGGCCTTCCAATCCCTTCAATTGCAAAATGTTCCACGTGGAACATTTTGCCGAAATAGCGCAATCTCCGCGATCGCCATTTCTGCGAAATACCCGAATCCGGCGCAAAAATTCGTTTTTTCTCTCCAGAAACTTAAAAAAATTCAAAAAAATATAGATAAGCCCGAAAATTCCAAAAGACGATCTCGACCAATCGGCCAGGGCGAGGCATTGCAGCCTCAACCGCACCCCTACAGCGATGAATCACGGACAACCGCGTCCCTGCTAGACTCGGAAGGCAAATGCCTACATTGCCGCTATTCCGAGCTGCCGCCATTGTGGTGTTGATCTTGCTGAATGCGTTTTTTGTCGCGGCTGAGTTCGCCCTGGTTTCGCTGCGCCGAACGCGTGTGCAGCAGTTGATTGAGCAGAATCGTCCCGGGGCGCGGACAGTGGCAGATCTGCAAGCAAATTTAGATGACTTTCTTCCCGCCGTGCAGCTGGGGGTAACGTTGGCCAGCCTGACGCTGGGCTGGCTCGGTGAGCCGTTTGTCGCACGTTTTCTGCTACCCTGGTTTTCCATCCTGCCGCACGCGCGTGTGTACGGAAGTGTTCTCGCGGCTGCCATTGCATTTTGTCTCATCACCTATTTGGAAGTCATCTTCGGCGAGCTGGTGCCCAAATCGCTCGCTCTGCGCCAGGGCGAAAAGATGGCGCTAGCCATTGCGGGCCCGATTTCTGTATTCATGCGGCTGACGCGCCCCGTAGTCCAGTTGATGAATTCATCCGCGGAAGTGGTGTTGCGCCTGTTCCGGCTGTCTCGGCTGCCGGAGCGCAGTCCGCATTCTCCGGAAGAATTGAAATTGATCGCCACCGCCACACGCAACATGGGTCTGCTGCCGGAACAGCAGGAGATGATTATTCATCGTGTGCTCGACATAGACACGATTACGGTGCGGGAAATCATGACGCCGCGGCAGAAGATATTCTCCCTGCCCTCAGATCTACCTCTCGCCGAAGCCAACGCGCGTATCACGCAGATTCAGCGCTCGCGCGTTCCTGTTTACGATCCCGAACGCGGTCCCGAGCACATTGTCGGCGTGGTGTACGCCAAGGATCTTGCCCGCTGGATGCATTTCCATGCCATCATTCAGAACGCCTCGCAGAATGCGCCGCATGTCGCGTTGATCCGCAGCGAAGACAATGAGGTTCGGCTAAGTCAGCTGATGCACGATGTCATTGTCGTACCGGAGACGAAGGCTATTTCCGATTTGCTGACGGAGTTTCAGACGCGCCGCCGGCATCTCGCCATTGTTGTCGATGAATTTGGTTCCGTCACCGGGCTGGTCACAGTCGAAGATGCGTTGGAACAGATCGTCGGCGAAATGGAAGACGAGTTCGATGTGCGCGACAGCTCTATGCAGAAACTCCCCTCCGATACATTGGTGCTGCACGGGAATGTGACGCTGCTCGATCTTGAAACACAGATGGATTGGCATCTTCCCCACGACGGCGGCGTGGAAACGCTGGCCGGTTTCTTACTTGTGCACATGCAGAAAATTCCGACGATCGGCGATTTCATCACGCATGCAGGACGCAGGTTCACCATCGTCGGCATGGAGGACCGCCGCATCACGCGCGTCCGTGTAGAACCGGAAATGGACGTTGGAATGGTGGATGCGGCTGACGCGAAAGCAAAACAGATATCGCCCAACTCAGTCGATGAGGCACGCAAACCCGCATGAAGGCTGCCTGGCAAACCATTCTGAAGCGCCTGCTGCTGCTCATTCCAGTGCTATGGCTGGTGGTATCGCTCATCTTTTTCCTCATCCATCTCGTTCCTGGCGACCCGGTCGAACAAATGCTGGGAGAAGGTGCGAGCGTAGCCGATATTGGTGCACTGCGCCATGCTTACGGGCTCGACGTTTCACTCGGTACGCAATATATCCGTTATTGGAATGGCGTACTGCATGGCAATCTCGGGCACTCAATTCGGTTGAACATGCCAGTAACGCAGCTGATTCTTTCGCGTTATCCATATACATTGGAACTCGCCGTACCCGCGATTTTGCTGGCGATCTTGCTGTCTTTTCCTGCCGGTATCGTGTCGGCGCGACAGCGTGGCCGCTGGCAGGATCAATGGCTTGGCGTCATCAGTCTGTTCGGGGTGTCGTTTCCTACGTTCACACTAGGGCCCATTTTAATTCTGGTTTTTGGCATCGCACTCGGCTGGCTCCCGGTCTCGGGAACCGGCTCCTGGAAGAATTTCGTTCTGCCAACGATCACCCTCGGCACGGCGCTGGCTGCGATTTTGACGCGTATGGTGCGTACGTCGATGCTGGAAGAATTGAACCAGGATTACATTCGTACCGCACGCGCCAAGGGGCTCTCCGAGCGCGCAGTCGTGCATCGCCACGCATTACCGAATGCCATGATTCCGCTGCTGACGATTGTCGGGCTGCAATTTGGTGCACTGCTCGCCGGGGCCATCGTAACGGAAACAATTTTCTCCTGGCCTGGTCTAGGCCGACTGACTATCGCCGCAATTTCCAACCGCGACTATCCACTGGTACAGGGATGCATTCTTGCTATTGGCCTTACCTACGTGCTGATCAATCTTCTGACGGACGCGCTGTACACCCTTGTGAATCCAAGCATTCGCCAATAGCGCAAAGACAAACGCGGCCGTGAATTTGGCATCTCATTCTTATTACGGCTGTGCCAAAATGCTCCAATCAATCGCGAGCTGAAAAACAATGTCATACTGGAATGTCCCTCACTCCTCTCGCTTCGCAGGAGCTAGCCGCAATCTCAATGATGTATGCCGCGGAAAATTCTGACGATCCCACCACGCAGTACGGTTTTCGAGGAGCAACGCATTGAGGTTCACTCGTCCAGGAACGGTGCGATCATCCAGCTTGACTGGCCTGATCCACGGGCGTCTTAGCTTTCATCCTTTCAGCCTGATCGCAAGCAGCGCCTCCGATGGAACGGGAACCAGCTGGTTCGATAAGCTATTCACTTCTTCGACCAACATTTTTTCTCCGCAATCTGCTCCAGCACATGAGATTTTTCGCCTCTCGATTTTTGTTCTCATCGTAACCGGCGCAATCTTTGTCACTGTCTGCGGGCTGCTTACTTATGTGGTGATTCGCTATCGACATAAACCCGGCGATGATGAACATGAACCGCCGCAGATTTATGGCAGCAATCAGATCGAGCTTGCCTGGACCGTCATTCCAATCCTGATTGTGGTCGTGTTGTTTTTGTCGACGGTGCGCGTCATCTTTGTGATTCAACATGCGCAGAAGCCGAAACAGGCGCTGACTGTTTCCGTGATCGGCCATCGCTACTGGTGGGAATTTCGCTATCCTAAATATGACATCGTAACCGCCAATGAACTGCATGTCCCCGTGACGAGCGATCGCCGACATCCGCTACCGACCTTTCTGAAACTGGCTACGGCTGATGTCGATCACAGCTTCTGGGTTCCGCGGCTGAATGGAAAGCAGGACCTGATCGCCGGACAGGTGAACGATATGTGGATCGAGCCCCAGGCTACGGGCGTCTATCTTGGCCAATGCGCGCAATATTGCGGAGAGGAACACGCGAGGATGCTGATCCGCGTATACGCGCAAACGCCGGCGGATTTTGAAAAGTGGCTGGCGAATCAGGAGAAGCCTGCCGTCGAAGATCCGAGCGTTTCGGAGGGTCGAGCGGTGTTTGAGCAGAATGCCTGTATCAATTGCCACGCGGTGAAGGGAACTGTGGCCGACGGCCGCTTCGGCCCGGACCTGACCCACCTGATGAGTCGCGACACCATTGCCGCAGGAGCGATGACTAATACCAAAGACAATCTGAAAAAATGGATCAAGGATCCAGATGCGTACAAACCCGGCTGCCTGATGCCGGCGATGAAATTAAGTGATCAGGATATCAATAAAATTGCGTCCTATCTGGTAACGCTGCACTAACCGGTTTTTGCAAGGAACGGACTTCATGGCTGATTCCATACCGCTTTCGGGGGCAATCGATCTCACGCCCAAAGAAAAGCATCCCCGGCTGTATCTGGAGGTGATGCACGAATGGATCGTGACCACGGACCATAAAAAGATTGGATTGATGTACATTGCCGCTTCCCTGATGTTCCTGCTGGTCGGTGGCTTCGAAGTTTTGTTGATGCGTATTCAGCTGATGGTGCCGGAATCGAAGTTTCTCTCGCCTGAGCAGTACAACCAGCTGTTCACGCTACATGGCACCACCATGATCTTTTTTGTCGCCATGCCGATCCTGTTCGGGTTCGCCAACTACATTGTGCCGCTGATGATCGGTGCGCGCGACATGGCCTTTCCGCGCTTCAACGCCTTCAGCTTCTGGATATTTTTATTTGGCGCGCTGTTGCTCTACTACAGCATTCTCGGCGGCAAGGGCGTGTACGGCGGCTCTGGAATTCCCGACGCTGGCTGGTTTGCCTATGCGCCGCTCACTTCCAAAGCATTCTCTCGCGGCTACGCCAGCGACTACTGGGCGCTGGGAATTTTTATCAGCGGCATTGGCACCATCGGCACGGCATTGAACATTGTTACCACTGTAATTTGCATGCGCTGCAAGGGCATGAAGTTAAACCGGATGCCATTGTTTGTCTGGCTAATGTTCGTTACGTCGATCATGGTTTTGGGTGCGCTGCCGCCACTCTCCGCTGCGCAGATCATGCTGCTGCTCGACCGCTTTGCCGGCGCGCATTTTTTCGATACCCAGGCCGGCGGATCGTCGGCTCTATGGATACATTTCTTCTGGATCTTCGGTCATCCGGAGGTCTACATTTTGGTGCTGCCTGCGTTCGGTTTTGCGAATGAAATCATTCCGGTGTTCTCGCGCAAAGCCATCTTTGGATATCCGGCAATGGTGGCGGCGACGGTCGGCATCGGCTTCATCAGCTTCACGGTCTGGGCGCACCACATGTTTACCATCGGCATGGGAGCAGCCGCCAACACTGCCTTTGTGCTCTCAACCATGATCATTGCTGTGCCCACGGGAATAAAAATCTTCAACTGGCTGGCGACGATGTGGGGCGGAAAAATTCGTTTCACTGTACCGATGTTGTTCTGCACGGCATTTGTGTTTCAGTTCGTACTTGCGGGTCTTACGGGCATCATGCTTTCGGTCGCACCGTTCGATTGGCAGCTGCACAATTCCTATTTTGTCGTCGCGCATTTTCATTATGTGATTGTCGGCGGAATTCTGTTCTGCCTGTTCGGCGCGTTCTATTACTGGTTTCCGAAAATGACGGGGCGCATGACGAGCGATACGTTAGGCAAGTGGCACTTCTGGTTGTTCGTGCTTGGCTTCCATATGACGTTCGACTTTATGCACATCCCCGGTCTGCTAGGTATGCCGCGTGAAATCTACACGTATGAGCCCGGTCATCACTGGGCCATCTGGAACATGATTGTTTCTGTGGGCGCGTTTATCCAGGCGGTTGCGATCATCGTCTTTCTCGTCAATCTGGTCCTGTCGCACTACAAAGGGGCGGCGGCAGGTAACGATCCCTGGGACGCGTGGACACTCGAATGGGCGACGACATCCCCGCCACCCGCGTACAACTTTGCCGATGAGCCGATGGTGCGCAGCCGTCGTCCCCTGTGGGATCTGAAACATCCGGAAGACCCGGATTGGAAGTATGAGTTCGACACTGAGAATGAAATGGCTGCCCAATGACGACGATCCCATTTACCTGTGATCCGAAGGACGAGCCGTGGGTGCTTCCGTATAAAGGCACGGTCGGCATGTGGAGCTTGATTACTGCTGAAGCGGCCATGTTTCTGATCTTCGTTGTTGCTTATATTTTTTATCTTGGTAAAAGCCTTAGTGGGCCGACTCCCAAAGAAGTTCTTTCGCCGCCAATTTTCATCACCATCTGCCTGCTGTCGAGCAGCATCACGGTGCATCTATCGTCGAACGCGCTACGCAAACGCAGCCAGGCTGGATTTATCGGATGGCTGGCGGCGACGGTTCTCCTGGGCGTGATTTTTATGCTGGGCACCGCCTCGGAATGGCGTGACTTGATTTTCAACAAGGACTTTACTATTCGCACCAACCTGTTCGGGACAACGTTTTATTCGCTCGTAGGCTTGCATGCTACACACGTTGCGATTGGACTGCTGATGTTGAGCATTGTGCTGGTGCTGGGATTGTTCGGCAAGGTTGGCGAAGATCGTTTTCATCACTATCACACGCTATCGCTCTACTGGCATTTTGTGGATGCGGTCTGGGTGGTTGTTTTTACCGTTGTGTACATCATTGGACGATAACAAAAGAACACCATGAGCCTGGGACGGATCAAAACGAGTAAGGAACACGCACCGCTAAGCCACGTCGTGCATCTGCCTGCGCCTACTGCGTGGCCAATTGCACTGGCGCTCGGATTCACGCTGACGTTCGCCGGTCTGGTCACATATTGGGCAGTCAGCGCATTGGGCCTGATGTTGGTCGTGCGCTCCGCAATCGGCTGGTTTGGCGATGTTTTGCCGCACGAGTTGCATGAGGATGTCAGCGTGACGACGGAAGTGGTCGCAATCGAGAGTTCTCGAACAGAAGTGGCGAAGCTGCCGGTGACCGAACGGCACAGAAAGATTCTCCCCGTGGAGCGTTATACGCTGGGCGCCGGTGTGCAAGGCGGTATAGCAGGCGGAATTGCAATGATCTTCCCTGCCACGATTTACGGACTGATCCGTTATCACAGCCTTTGGTATGCGCCTAACCTTCTAGCGGCCTTCGTAATTCCCCGGTGGGCATACCAGAGTACGGCATTCCTGACGTCCTTTCATTTGGAGGGGTTGCTGGTCGCCGTGGCGGTGCATATTCTTGCCTCGGTTCTGGTCGGGCTGCTCTATGGTGCGATTCTTCCCATGTTTCCGTGGGAACCGATTGTCACCGCCGGATTTCTCGCGCCGATTTTCTGGACCGGTCTTTTATATGGCACGCTACAGGCCGTGACTCCAGACTTGAACGGGCGCATCGACTGGCTATGGTTCGTCGCCTCGCAAATCGCTTTCGGGCTGGTGGCTGGATTTGTCGTCAACCTGCATGTCCGTGTGAGGACCCATCAATATCAGTCGCTGCCATTTTCCGTGCGCGCCGGGCTGGTGTCGCAGGTGGAAGTACAGGAGCACGAGGAAGACGGGGAGGATCGCCCCCAATGAAGAGAGACTTTCTGGGAGCGATGATTTTCATCCTGCTGCTGGCTTTTGGCATTACTGGCTGCAGTACCGGTAAGCCTGGATTCCGAGCGGAAACGATGCGCCCGGACCAACAGCACGATTTTTTTGTTCTGTATAAGAACAATTGCTCGGCCTGCCACGGAGCGAATGGAATGAACGGGGCTGCAATTCCGTTGAATAACCCGGTGTATCTCGGCTGGGCCGGACGCGATCGTATTCGGGAGATCGTTGCCGATGGAGTGCCGGGTCGCCTGATGCCCGCATTTAGCGCGGGCGGGGGAGGACTACTCACAGGTCAACAGCTGGATGACATCGTTGGTGGGATGATGTCCCACTGGTCGCAGACTGGCACTATGAATGGCTCGGGTAGTCCAGTCTACACGCCGAGCGGCACGGGTGACGCACAGCAGGGCCATGCGGATTTCCAGGTCTACTGCGCCCGCTGTCATGGAGCAGACGGTAAGGGAATCGCGCCGGGAAAATCGGCCAATGACCGTGCCGCAGCGGCAAAGAAGGGCGTAGCGGTCGGCTCGATTGTCGATCCAACCTATCTGTCGTTGATCAGTACACAGGGACTGCGCAGCATTATTGTCGCGGGCATGCCCGGAGAAAATATGCCGAACTGGCGCGAAGATGTCGAAGGCCAGCCGCTGACCGATAAACAGGTGACGGATATCATCGCGTGGCTGGCGTCTAATCGCGTGCAGTTTCCAGGCAAACCGTTTTCATCGCAACATTAGAAAGAAACCGCAGAACCGTTGGAGCGGGCGGGGAGTAATTTTGAAGAACCCTTTGAAGGGCTTGATGAAAAGCAATCCAGTAATCAAGGAGCTGGCTCGGAACAATCCGATGAATCAGCCGAGCGAACATTCGCGCCGAAAATTCTTGATGTGGGTTGCGGTGGGGTTGAATGGGCTGGTCGGCATGGTGCTTGCTGTGCCTGTGATCGGATACATTTTTGGACCGACATTCAAGCGCAATCGGGACTGGAACCACTGGGTGCCCGTTGGAAATCTCGAACAGTTTCCAAAGGGAGAAACCAGGCTGGGACAGTATCGCAATCCCGACACTACGCCCGCCGACGGGCAGACACAGACGCTGCCTTGCTGGGTACGAAACATCGATGGAACGCGGTTCCAGGTATTCGCCATCAATTGTGCGCACATGGAATGCCCTGTGCACTGGTTTCCGCAATCGAAGCTCTTCATGTGTCCATGCCACGGCGGAGTGTATTACCAGGACGGCGCTGTTGCAGCAGGTCCGCCACCGCGCGGGCTCTATGAATACAAGTACAAAGTCGTCGGCAATCAGTTGATAATCTTTGCCGGAGAATTGCCCACCTTGTCCACACAGACAAGCATTGCCAAGCCAGGAAACTCACCATGTCTGGGATAAAAGAAAAGGGCCTCGCGCTTTATCACTGGTTCGATCGGCGTCTCGGTCTGGCCAAGCCTATTACAGAAGCCGCCGAGCATCCCATTCCTGCGAACACTTCCAGCTGGTGGTATGTCTTCGGCAGCGCTGCCAGCGTGATCCTGATTCTGCAGGTGGTGACCGGCATTCTGCTGGCGCTGGTTTATACGCCGACCGCGCGCGATGCATGGAACAGCCTGAACTTCCTGAATCATGGCCTGACGCTCGGATGGTTCCTGCGTGCCATGCATGGCTGGGGATCGGATTTCATGATCGCCATCGTGCTGATCCACATGGCGCAAGTGTTCACCTTTGGCGCGTATAAGTATCCGCGCGAGCTGACCTGGATCGTCGGCGTGTTCCTACTGCTGATGACGCTTGGCATGGCTTTCACCGGACAGGTGCTGCGCTTCGATCAGGATGCCTACTGGGGCCTCGGCATTGGCGCCTCCATCATGGGCCGTGTTCCGTGGATTGGAGGATGGTTGGTGCATCTCATGCTTGGCGGTCCGACGATCGGAGCGACAACTGTCTCTCGCTTTTTCGCGCTGCATGTTTTTGTCATCCCCGGAATTCTAATCGCACTGGTCGGCGTGCATGTCTGGATGGTTTTGCGTCTCGGCATCAATGAGTGGCCGATGCCCGGACGCATCGTTCGCCGCAGCACTTACATTCGCGAGTACGAAGCTGAGATCCACAAGGACGGCATTCCTTTCGTTCCCGACGCCGCCTGGAAAGACGCATTATTCGCAGCCGCAATTATTCTGATGATCATGGCCTTCGCATTTTTCTTTGGCCCTATCGGTCCAGGCGGTCCTCCAGACCCGACAATCATCCAGACCTATCCCAAGCCTGACGTCCCATTCCTTTGGATCTTCGCATTGTTCGCGCTGCTGCCGCCCAAGCTGGAAACGCCGCTAATCCTGATCACACCGATCATTGCAATTCTAGTTATGTTGGCACTGCCGCTTTATGCTGGCGAAGGCGAAAAACACTGGTCGCGCCGTCCGGTCGCGATGCTCATGCTGATGGTGATTACTGTCTCGCTCGCTATTTTTACTCGACTCGGTCAAACGACTCCTTGGAGCCCCAAGATGCAGGCTTGGAGCGGAGATGCGGTGCAGCCGCAGTTTTTACAAGGCAGGACGCCGCTCGAACGCCAGGGTGCTCTAGTCTTTCAAAATATGCAATGCCGCAATTGTCATTCGCTTGATGGCATCGGTGGTCAGCGCGGGCCAGACCTGAACGGCGTGTCCACGCGTCTTACCGAGAGCCAATTGATTCGCCAGGTGTTGCAGGGCAGCGGGAACATGCCCGCCTATGGCAGTGCGTTGAACCCGCAGCAGACGACCGCGCTGGTGAGTTTCCTCGAAACGCTGAACGGCAACATTCTGCCGGCGCAGACGGACTCGCGCCGACTAGAGCAAGGCCATCGGCTGCACGCCCCGCAGGGGAGGAAGTGATCGCACCGCCGTGCTCACAGGAACGCAGGCGATTCTCGTCGAGTGGTCGCCCCCCGTCGGAGTAACGCTCGGCATAATTCTTGTGTCGGCGATTTATCTCCGCGGTTGGAGGGCAATACGCAAAACTCGTCCTCGCTATTACAGCGGCTGGAGATTGGCGTGTTTCCTGTGCGGCATGCTGATCTTGTGGCTAGCGATTGCATCGCCTATTGACGGCTTCGCCGACGTGCTGCTCAGCGCGCACATGGTGCAGCACTTCCTCCTGATGTCCGCCGTGCCGCCGTTGTTGCTGCTAGGCGCGCCTGTGGTTCCGCTGCTGCGCGGACTGCCGCGTTGGACAGTGCGGAAAATCTTCGGCCCAATCATTGCCATGCACTGGCTGCGAAAAATTGTCAATTTCCTGGCTACTCCGGTACCGGCATGGTTGCTGTTCAATCTGGTTTTTCTCGCGTGGCATCTGCCGAAAGCTTATGACTTTGCATTGCAGCATGAACGCGTCCATGAGTCCGAGCACGTATGCTTTCTCGCGACCGCATTGCTCTTCTGGCACGTTGTGATCCATCCCTGGCCAAGCGCGCTGCGCGCCAACGGCTGGATGATGCTTCTCTATCTACTTTCGGCAGACATCGTCAATACCGCGCTTTCGGCATTTCTCGCTTTCTGCAATCGGCCGGTTTATCAGTTCTACATTGCGACGCCTAACCCATTTCATATTTCCGCGCTGGCGGACCAGATCGCAGCTGGTGTCATTATGTGGGTGCTGAACTCGACCGTGTTCCTGGTGCCAGCCATGCTGCTGACGGTGCAGCTCGCGGGTTCCGGTCCACGCAAACCGCGCGAGAGCCCAAGGATCGCGGCCAACACGCAACCCGTTTAGTCGATATAGTTATCGCGCAGCGTGAGGCGACACGGTCTCCAGAAAATAGAAATTTCCTGAAGCTGACGCCTTCACGCCTGTGAGCCTGCGGTTGTATGCCACCACGGAATCCAAAAACCAAAGCGGCAGCGTGGGCAGACCTTCAGCTAGAATCCTCTGCACGCGAGCGTATGCGGCGCGGCGCTTCTGCTGGTCGCTTTCCGTCGCAGCCATTTGCAGTAGTCGATCTACTTCCATATTCGAGTAGTTTCCGCGATTCGCTCCGCGTGGCGGGAAACTCGACGTGGCAAAGGCGTAGCGGAAAATATCCGGATCCTCGTTGCCGCCAATCCAGCGCAGCCCATAGATGGAAAATGCGCCGTGAGAAATGTCCGAATAGAACGTGGCGAACTCAAAACTGCGCACATCGAGTGCGATTCCTACAGCTCGCAATTGCTGCTGCAGCGCCATAGCCAGCAACCGCGTTCCTTCATCGTTCGAGGTTTTCATTTCTAGATGAAAACGGATGCCATCGCGCGCGCTCATGTATCCCGCGGCATCGAGCAGGCTGCGCGCCTTTGCCGGATCGTAGGTGTAATGTGTCACGTCTCCGTTGTATGCCCAGTGGTTCGGCGGCAACAGGCTATGCGCGGGTTGTGCTTCGCCGCGAAGAAGGGTCGCGATAATCAGAGGACGATTCATGGCATAGGCAATCGCGCGACGAACGCGAGCATCACGCAAATAGCGATCGCGCAGGTTGAACGTGATATATTGCACCTCGGTTCCGGGTGCAGCAGTTATGGCCAGTTTCGAGTCATGGCGCATCGACCAGATCATGTCGGGAGTGAGCGCGTTTTGCTCGAGATCTGCCGAGCCCTTGCGCAACTCCAGCGCGCGGGTGGTTCCATCGGGGACGACGTTGAAATGCAGCCGGTCGATCTTCGGCACGCCCTGCCAGCTATTCGGATTGTGCTCAAGGACGACGTCCTTGTCCACCTCCTGCTCGACGAAACGGAAGGGGCCGGTGCCGACAGGATGCTGCTGAAAATCGCTACCGCTGCCATAAGGAACGACTCCGAAAGCACCGTCGGAAAGATTCCACAGCAACGATGCATCGGGCTGACGCATGTGAATGACGACTGTCAGCGCGTTCGACGCTTCTATATCGGCGATATTGCGATACGCCTGATATTTCGCGGTCAGTAGAGTGTGGTTCATCATAGAGTCGAGCGTCCACTTCACATCTTGCGATGTAAAGGGCCGACCATTCTGGAATTCCACGCCGCTGCGCAAATGAAAAATGTAGGTGAGTGGATTCGGTATTTCCCATGACGTAGCCAGATCAGGCTGCAAATTGAACTGCGCATCCCGCTTCACCAGCGAATCAAACATTAGTTCGTCAATACGCTCCGACTGCGCATCGGTTCCGATGCGCGGATCGAGATTCGTCGGGCTACTCTCGATTACTACCGTCACATTATTGGGATCGACGGGCTGCCGGTGACATCCGCTGACCGCGCCGAGTAGGACTAACGCAGCAAATAGAACCCATGTGCGCGCGCACCAAAAACCGGCTTCACGCATATGTGATTTTTCCAAGAACTGCTGCACGCTTTGCGCCCGTCGCGCGCGGGATATTTCCCGGCTGTCGATGCCAAGTCTGATACGCGAGCAGCGCGAAAGCCATCGCTTCCTTGGCCGCAACCGGCATGCCGAAGTCATCGCTGGTTTTTACGCGAATCCTCCCCGTCCCCGAAAGCTCATCGGCAATCATTTTCATCAGCGTTGGATTCTTGGCGCCACCGCCCGCAACAATGTAATCCGTCGGTGCCGCCGCCAGCGCAGGCTGCACAAAGCGCCGCCAGGCCAAGCTGATGCTTGCAGCAGTCAGAGCGGTAGCGGTTGCTACTGCATCTTCATCGCTCCGACTACATTTCCGGCATTGAGCCAGGAAGCTCATAGAGAATTCGCGTCCGAACTCTTCACGCCCCGCCGACTTCGGTGGAGGCATCGTAAAAAATCGATGTGAAAGAAATTTCTGCACGACCGGTTCGAGCACGCGACCGCGTGCGGCGATAGCGCCTCGTGCATCGTAAGGCTTGCCAAAACACACTGCTGTGATTGCATCAATCACCATGTTGGCCGGGCCGGTATCGAACGCGAAAGTGTCTTCCATTTTTGCTCTGGCTGGAATTACCGTGAGATTTCCGATGCCGCCCAGGTTCTGCAGAACTCGGTTGCGCGTTGCGTGATGGAACGCAGCATAATCCAGCAGCGGAACTAGGGGCGCGCCCTGGCCGCCTACTGCAAGATCGGCAGGACGAAAATCAGAGATTACCGGAATTCCGATTTGGGCGGCGATCACCGACGCTTCTCCCATCTGCCATGTGCAGGCGACGTTAGCGCCCAAAACGGGTCGCGCAATTGCTTGGTGATAGATCGTTTGACCGTGGCAACCGATTAGATCGAGTGATGTCGGATGCGTTTTCAACGCGCGCTCGATTGCATTCGCGTAGAGCTGGCCAAGCCTCCAGTGAAGCTGCGAGAGTTCCGCCACAGATTCGCTCTTGCCATTCATCGCTTTGAGCACGTGGCGGCGGACTGCCGCGGGATATGCCACTGCATAATAGGCAAGCAGCCGAAGCTGCGGTACTCCGCTGGCATCATTGGAATTTGCAGGGCGGATTCGGACCAGCGCGACATCAATGCCATCGGCAGAGGTACCGCTCATAATTCCGGCCACGGTCATCGCCCGCATCTTTTTTGGAGAGGTTTGGCTTACGTGAGTTTTCGTCATGCCAGATTCCTCGATTGCGCGAGCGCTACCTTCTCCCCCAATCGTAGCTGCGCCTCCTGCAGTTTTTTCAATCCCGGCATAGACAGCGGCTTTGACAGCAGATCTTTTTCCAATAACTTCCGCTTGGCTTTTGCGACACGCGTGAACGCCGCATCCACGCATCGTCGGAATGCGAGCGAGCGTTCCGCCTCTCGCAATAAAGCTTCATGTGTGGCGAGGACTCGATCTGAGCGATGGCAGATTTCCAGCAGATCGGTTCCAGCGGCAATCGCTTCAATTGCGGCCTCTTCCGGCGATGCATGATTTAGCACGCCTCCCATCTCCATATCATCGGAGATAATCAGTCCGCGGTAACGGATTTTCGCGCGCAACACTTGCTGAATCCAGAAATGAGAAAGAGATGCGGGGCGCGCCGGCTTTTCAATCTTTGGATATGCGGCGTGGTTCACCATAACCATGGACAGCATCGAAGCCAGTGCGCGATACGGTGCGATGTCCTCTTCCCAGATCTCCTGCCAGATCCGGATGATTTGTGGAGTCGCATGGTGCGAGTCTAACGAGCCGCCACCCAGCCCTGGAAAATGTTTGCCACAACCCAGCACGTGGCTTTGTGTCAGACCGGCAAGAAATCCTTTTGCGTATGCAATTACATGTGCAGAATCAGGCGAAATAACACGCGTAGTCATTACCGGGAGTGCGGCCGGCAGCGCCAGGTCGAGCACGGGAGCTAGGTCGACATTGAACCCCAGCGAGTGCAGCATACGTCCAATCAATGCCCCATGCTCGCGATACAATTTCGGTCGATTCGTCGCCGCGACTTCCGCAGCGGAAGGTGTGGGTCCCACCAGATCACGCAGCCGATCGACTGTTCCGCCTTCAAGATCGACGCAACGAAAGAAGGGCGGTCGCAAGACTGAAGCACCCTGCTGAAGCAGAGCATAAATCTGTGCTGGCGACTCAATGTTGCGGCGAAAGAGAATCAAGCCGCTCGGCTGCAGGCTGCGCAGCCATGCAGTTTCGAGCGATGTAAGAGACGTGCTCTCGATGCCGACAATCAGCAGGGAACCTACGCGATGGCGAATTGGAATGGATTTCATTTGGTGTGCGATCCTGTAGCGGGGCTTCCTTCACGGACCTCCTGCTGCAGTTCCTGCAATAAATTCAGCGCCTGCATGGGAGTCAACGTGTTCAGGTCGAGCGCCTGAATTTGATCCACGACCTGTTGTGACAATGGCGTAAACAACTTCATCTGCACGTCAGAGCGGCCCGAATCAAGGTTAGAGTCGATCTCACGTTTCTCCGAGCGTTCATGTTGGCGCAGAATCTCCCGCGCACGTCCAATCACGGCACGCGGTAAACCGGCCAGTTTTGCCACTTCAATGCCATAGCTCTTGTTCGCTGCGCCCTCTTCAATCGTATGCAGAAAGACGATGCCCGTCGGGTTTTCCTGGACTGCAACGCGCAAGTTTTTCAATCGCGAAAGATGTGTAGAGAGCAGTGTCAGCTCATGATAGTGCGTGGCAAACAATGTCCGCGCGCCCAGTACCTCATGCAGATGCTCGACCGTAGCCCATGCCAGTGACATCCCATCGAACGTCGCAGTCCCGCGGCCCATCTCATCAAGTAGCAGCAGCGATTTCTGCGTGGCAGTATTCAGAATTGTCGCCGTCTCCGTCATTTCCACCATGAACGTAGACCGGCCTTCGGCTACGTTGTCGCTGGCGCCGATCCGCGTGTAGATGCGGTCTACAATTCCGAGCCGCATCCGCTGTGCGGGAACGAAGCAGCCCATCTGCGCCATGATGACCAGCAATGCGGCCTGCCTTAAATAGGTGGATTTTCCGCCCATGTTGGGACCGGTCAGCAACAGCAGGCTTGGCCCCTCTGTGTCGAGATAAATTCCATTCGGGACAAAGCGGCCATCTGCCCCTTGCTGCATGTGCCACTCGATGACGGGATGTCGCGCGGCCAGCGCTTCGAAAATTCCCGAATCATTCACTTCAGGCAGCACGTAATTTCTTGCAGCGGCAAGATGCGCAAAACAGGCGAGCAGATCGATCTCCGCAATATTTTCGGCACTGGCGCGGATGCGAGCGCTGGCGCGAAGTACTGTCTGACGTAATTCCGCAAAAATCCGGCGCTCAATTTCCAGGCACCTTTCCTGTGCGCCGAGCACACTGCGCTCATAATTCTTCAGTTCCGGAGTGGTAAATCGTTCTGCGTTCACCAGCGTCTGCTTGCGTTCATAATCGGCGGGAACGTTCTGCAGATTCGATTTTGTGATCTCGATGTAATATCCGAAGACAGAGTTATAACGCACCTTCAGCGAACCAATCTCAGTGCGCTGCCGCTCCCGCTCTTCAATGGCGGCGATAGACTGCCTACCGCTCAGGCCCAGAGTGCGCAGCTCATCCAATTCTTGATTCACTCCGTTCGCAATCGCGCCGCCATCCTCTAAATGCACAGGCGGCTGCTCGGCCAGTGTGCTGCGAATGGCTTCGTGCAGGTCGATTAAACAATCGAGTGAATCGTGCAGCCGTTTCCAAACTGCAGCATCAAGATGTGCAAGAGCAATTGCGACAGCAGGCAGCAGCGCGGCGGAATTTCCCAGTGCCAGCAGATCGCGCGGGCCCGCGCTATCGAGGGAAATTCGGCTCAACAGGCGTTCCAGGTCGAGGATATTCGCAATCGCCTCCCGCAGTTGCTCGCGCATGCGTAGATCGCGATGCAGTTCTGCGACGCCATCCAGTCGTTCGTGGATCCCGGTCAAATCAAGCAGCGGACGTAAAATGGTTGCCCGCAACTTGCGCTTGCCCATTGGAGTAAGGCAATGATCGAGTGCATGGAACAATGTCGTGTTACGCCTCGCTCCAGCCATCAGCGGCTCGACCAATTCCAGATTGCGCACTGTGACAACATCGAGCTGCAGGCAGCCGCTATGTTCGTAATAACGCACGCGGTCGATGTGTTCCAGCTGTCCGAGCTGCGTAGCGCGCAAATAATGCAGGATGCCGCCCGCGGCTACAGCAGCGGACGTATGGCCTTCGAGACCAAAACCAGCTAGTCCTCGCGTTCCCAGATGATTTGTAAGCAGCGGAACCGCATAGTCGGCGGTCAGCACCCAGGATTCAAGATGGGTAATCGTACGCGAACGAAAGGGTTCTTCCAGTTGCTGCGGCAGAGCGCCCATCTTGCTGGCGTCGTCGGTCAGAAGAATTTCCGCCGGCGCCAGCCGCACCAGCTCGTCGCAACATTGTGCCATCGCCTCGCGCGCATCGCGCCCATGAAACTCCGTCGCGCGAAAGTCTCCGGTGGAGTTATCAAGAAACGCCAGACCGATTTTCGATCCATCGAAACAGAGTGCCGCCAGAAAATTATTCTGCTCGGAATTGAGCGTCGGATCGATGGCCGTGCCTGGAGTGAGCACTCGCGTTACTTCTCGCCGCACGATCGTCTTCGTCAGCTTGGGGTCTTCCAGCTGTTCGCAAATCGCAATGCGATATCCGAGACGCAGCAACCGCGGAATGTACTGATCGGCGGCATGGTGTGGCACGCCGCACATAGGAATTGCGCGCTCCTTATCTCGCGAAGTCAGCGTGATCTGCAGTTCTCGCGCGGCGGTTTTTGCGTCTTCATAAAATAACTCGTAAAAATCTCCCAGCCGAAAAAACAGCAATGCATCTGGATGTTTTTGCTTGGCCGCGGCGTACTGCCGCATCAAAGGCGTCGTGGCTATCTCGGCGGTTACGTTGGATGTGGGGCTGGACACGGATAGCGTCAGCATATCGTGAGAGCGAGTAGTTGTGCAGAGTGAAAGCATGATGCACCCTCGCGATATACTTATCTATTGCATTCGAGCGCGGCGAAGCGCTTCTTTGAAGGATGGCTATGTACCTCATCTGGCTGCGGGTTGCGCTTGTTTTGTACGGCGCCTCCAGCATTGCGGTCATCCCCGATGTTTTCAGCGAACGGTCATACTCTCGTAGATTCGTGCTGCCGGCCTGCGTGGCTGCGGCTTTTTTTCACTTTGTCGGGCTTGCTGAGATGCTGAATCTCGCCCATCACTGGGTTCCAGCCAGCCTGCATGAAGTGGAAACATCCCTGGCCTTCGTCCTGGCGATTGCGTTTCTAGGTATCTACTGGCGCTATCGCGCTATTTCTCTCGGCCTGTTCGCCCTGCCGCTGATTTTTCTTTTACTCTTGATGCCGTCCGCAGGACCCGATCACGCGCCACTTTCGGGGGAATGGATGCGCAACGGCTGGATCGTACTCCACATTGCGCTGCTGCTGGCTGCGTATGCCGCGCTGATCTTCAGCCTGATTGCCAGCTTGCTGTATCTCATTCAGGAGCGGCGACTAAAGCAAAAAAAGGTCGGCGGCGTCTTTAGCCATCTGCCGCCGCTCGACACGATTGATCAGATCGCTTTCAAAACGTTGGTCGTGGGTTTTCCGTGTATGACGGCCGGTCTACTAGCCGGTTCGCTGATTGCGCAAGAAAGCGTCGGCGCGGGCTATTTTCTCGATCCTAAAGTTCTACTCTCTATCGGCATGTGGCTGCTTTACGTATGGATGCTCTACGTTCGCCGCCATTCCGGACTGCGCGGCAAGCGCGCCGTTTATCTCTCTTCGCTGGTGTTTCTGGTAGCACTCACAGTGTGGGCCGCGAACCAATTCAGCACCGTGCATCGGTTTGCCGCGCCATGAACTTTGTGCTCATCGGCGTCAATCACAAATCCGCGCCTCTCACGGTACGCGAGCGGCTTGCGATCTCTCCAGCCCGTCTGCAGGAGGCAACCCAGTCTCTCCTGACGGTGCCCTGTGTACGTGAAGGCATGATTCTTTCTACCTGCAATCGCGTCGAATTCCTCACCTATCAGGAGCCTGCCCAAGCCGACCTGCTTGAGTTTATCCAGAATTATTTCGCATTAGACCCTGTGACGTTGCGGCCGTATTTGTATGAATACCGCGCTTCTGAAGTCGTGCGTCATGTCTTTCGCGTCGCTTCCAGTCTGGATTCGCTGGTCGTGGGCGAGCCGCAAATTCTCGGTCAGGTAAAAGAATCGTATACGGTAGCGCGGTCCGTCGGCGGAATGAACAGCAATCTCGATCCGCTGTTGCAACGTGCATTTACCGTGGCGCGCAAGGTGCGCAATCAGACCAGCATCGGCGTCTCGTCGGTTTCCATTGCATCGGTCGCTGTCGATCTGGCGCGCAAAATCTTCGGTTCGCTGCAAGGGAAAACTGTTCTATTGATGGGTGCCGGAAAAATGGGCGAGCTGGCCGCGCGTAGCCTGATGCATCAAGGAGCCAGCCACATTTACCTGTGCAATCGCACGGATGAACGTGCGATTGCGCTGGCGGAAAAATTCCAATGTCAGCATGCAACGACATCCCGCGCATCTGTGCCGTCCGGTGTGTCACAGGCTATCTCCTACGCTTCGCTGCATGAACATGCGGCCTTGGCAGATATCGTCGTCACCTGCACTGGTGCGACCACGCCAATTTTTCAACGTCAGCATGCGGAGGCATACGCGCATCGCCGCAAGCAGCGCCCGATGTTTTTTATCGATATTGCCGTGCCGCGCGATGTCGATCCGGAAATCAATCGCGTCGAAGGAATTTTTGTCTACAACATTGATGATCTGCAGGCCGTCGCCGTGTCGAATATGTCGAATCGCGTGAAGGAGGCGCAGGATGCCGAGGCCATTATCCGCCAGGAAGTGGATCGGTACGCACAGCGGATGCAATCGCTCGACGGCGTTCCTTCGATCATTGCGCTGCAGCAGACATTGGAGGACGTGCGGCAGCAGGAGATGCGACGCATGGCTCCGCGGCTGGCAAACCTTTCCGCCGAACAATTGCAGGCCGTCGAGCAGATCACCCGCTCACTGGTCAACAAAATGCAGCATGCGCCGATTCAGGCGATCAAACGGGCCGCGCAAGAAGGCGACCGCGAAACGATGGCGGTAATTCAAACCTTGTTCGATCTAGAAGCCAAGGCGAAGCAAGCGTCCACTGATCAGCCTAACTCGCTCAATGAGGATGATTCTGCATGATTCGCATTGGCAGTAGAGGCTCCGCGCTGGCACGGTGGCAGGCCGAACATATCGCAGCGCAACTCCGTCAACTCGGCCATGATGTCGCGATTGAAATCCTTGTTACCACGGGCGACCGGATGCAGCATGCGCCGTTCCTTGAGGTAGGTACGAAGGGAATGTTCACCAAAGAAATTGAAGAGGCGCTCGCAGATGGCCACGTTGATCTGGCTGTGCACAGCCTGAAAGATTTACCGACGGAGCTACCGGAAATTTTTGTCATCGCTGGAATTCCGGAACGTGCCGATGCGCGGGATGCATTTGTGTCTATCTGTTATGAGCAGTTTGCCGCGTTGCCACCCGGTGCAGTGGTCGGCACCAGCAGTCTGCGCCGCCAGGCGCAACTGCGTGCTTGGCGTCCTGATCTCCATGTTCGCGAATTGCGTGGCAATGTCGACACACGACTGCGTAAATTGCAGGATGGCCAATATAGCGCCATCATGCTTGCTTCTGCCGGGCTCGATCGCCTGAAACAGACGCAATGGGTCCGCGAACGTCTTGCGCCGCAGCAGATGTGCCCTGCGCCGGGACAAGGCGCGCTTGCGATTGAATGCCGCACCAGCGATGAGAAAGTTTGCAAGATTGTTGCGCAGCTGGATCATGCGCCTACACGTTTTGCCGTTACGCTGGAGCGCGCGGCTTTGGCAACGCTCGAGGGCGGCTGTCATGTTCCCATCGGCGTGCATTGCGAACCGCTTGAGAAAGGTTGGCGAGTGACCGCTATGGTCGCGCATCCAGATGGCTCCAAAATTCTGCGCGAGCAGCTGCAGTTGGGGAATGCTGACAACAACCTTGCGCTGGCGCAGGAAATAGGCCGTGCAATTGCTCAGCGGCTGCTCGATCGGGGTGCAGGAGAATTCCTTTCAGTTTGCGAGGCTGCACCCACTTCCGCGGCAAAAAATATAAACGCATGAAGCCGCTCGATGGCAAGAGAATTCTGATTACCCGCGCGCGTCATCAGGCGCAGGCGCTAGCCTCATCGCTAGAAGAACAGGGCGCGGAAGTTCTGTCGATCCCGGCGATTGAGATTGTCCCGCCGGATTTCTACGATGCGTTGGACGCGGCTTTGCGCGATGCGCGAAAGTATCAATGGCTCATTCTGACCAGTGTGAACGGCGTCAAAGCCTTGATGGAACGGCTCGAAATTCTGGCGCGAACGACATTCGCCACGTCGCAGGCTGCACTTTATTCCGGCGATTCTCTCAAAATCGCTGCGATGGGTCCGGCGACGGCACGGGCGCTCGAAGCGCACGGTCTGTCGGTAGACGTGGTACCGGAAAAATACGTTGCCGAATCGTTGGTTGAAGCACTGCGGGATCAGGTCTTTGGACAAAATGTTTTGCTGGTGCGCGCGAAGGTCGCCCGCGATGTGGTTCCTGTGGAGCTCGAAAAGGCCGGCGCCATAGTGGACGTCGTCGACGCCTATCAGACGGTAGTTCCTGCGCGTTCGTGCGAAGCCTTGCGCCAGGTTTTCGATCAGCCTTTCGATTTGCCGCATGCGGTTACATTCACCAGCTCTTCCACGGTGACCAATTTTTTTCGTCTGATCCATGAAGCTGGCATATCCGCATGGCCGCCGAGCATGGCTGCTGCTTCGATTGGCCCGATCACCAGTCGCACTCTACTGGATCATGGTATCGAGCCCGTGGTGGAAGCCGCGGAATATACCATTCCGGGATTAGTCGCAGCGCTCTGTCGCTGGGCTGCGGCGGAAAAACGGCACCGGGATTGAGCGATTTTCGGTATGGGAAACTTAAACCCTTCTAATGCGTGCTCCAGGTCTTATCTTTGGAATTGCAGACATCTTCGAGGAAACAGTCCGCGCAGCGCGGTTTGCGCGCGATACAAATCTCCCGGCCAAAATGAATCAGGCGATGGGAAAAGTCGATCCAGCTTTCCTGGGGGATCAACTGCATCAGGTCCTGTTCGATTTTTTCCGGCGTCATGGATTTGGTTAGCTCCAGCCGTTGCGTGATGCGCATAACGTGTGTATCGACCACAACGCCCACGCCGATTTTGTACCAGGAGCCAAGTACCACGTTGGCCGTTTTGCGCGCGACGCCCGGGATTGTCAAAAGCTCTTCGATCGTTTGCGGAACTTTGCCACCGAACTCGTTCGCTACTTGCTTCGCCGCGGCGATAATATTTCTCGCTTTATTGCGAAAGAACCCAGTGGTGCGGATCAACTCTTCGATCTCCGGTTGCGATGCTTTCTCCATTGCCTGCGGGGTAGGGAAACGGCGGAACAGCTCCGGCGTTACTAGGTTCACGCGGACATCCGTACATTGTGCGGAAAGAATGGTTGCGACCATCAACTCCCATGCATTTTTATGGTGCAGCGCACAAACGGCATTGGGATAGTGTTTCGCCAGCCGGTCCAGAATTGTTCGCACGCGTTTGGGATTGGTCGGTGCAATGCCAGCGCTGCGCGCTACCTTTTTCACTGTAGATTTCTTTTTTATTGCGCTGATTGCCGTCATCGATCATTCTCCCTCGGGTTTGCCCCTTCATGCTAGCAAAGCCGGGGTGCGGAAGATTCATCTTTCGACGACCCGCGCCGGATATACTTCTTGCAGCAACGGACGGTTTTGATCGCGATCGAATGACTGAAAAAATTCTTACCTTTCTCATTCCCTGGATCACGGGAATCATTTCTCACATTGGATATCCGGGGGTTGCGCTGCTGATGGCGATCGAGTCGGCAGGCATTCCGCTGCCTTCGGAGATCATCATGCCGTTCGCGGGGTATCTGGTTTATACGGGCCGCTTCAATCTATATCTGGTGGCGACGGCGGGGGCAATCGGCTGCAATATCGGATCGGCCATTGCATATTGGATTGGTGCTTATGGCGGACGTCCGCTGGTGGAGCGTTTTGGTTCCTATATTTTGTTGAATCGGCGCGATCTGGATCGCACCACTGCGTTTTTCGAGCGCTACGGATCGATCACGGTTCTGATTGGGCGTTTGCTACCGGTGGTGCGCACGTTTATTGCGCTTCCTGCGGGGATTGCCCGCATGCCGCAGGGCCGCTTTCATCTGTATACGTTTGTGGGTTCATGGCCGTGGTGCCTGGCGCTGGCGTATGCCGGGGCGAAGCTGGGCGGCGCGTGGAATACTGATCCTCGACTAAAAAATATTCTTCATCGGGCGGATGCCGCGATCTTGATTATGCTGGCGATCCTCTTTGTTTGGTTCATTTGGACCCATTGGAAGCATCGCGTTCAGGCGGAAAATTTGTAGTTTGGGGTTAAAAACACTTTTCCGATGCCGATTTCGGCATTTGGCGAAATGTTCCACGTGGAACACTAAAGCAACTGAAGGGCAAAACGCAATTGGAATGCCAAACCTCGGCTATGTAGTTTGGATCGAGAGAGTTGCAAATTTGCAAATAAAGGCATTTTTGCGGCGTTTTTTCCAGGCGGTTCAGGGCCGGGGAAGATGGGCTTTTTGCGAGGCGATTGGGTGCAACCGGTAAAGCTCTGCAATGCCGGTGTTTTTTTTCATTTTTCGAAATTGCAAGCCATTGATTCTACGCGGGATACAGATTTCAATTTTGCGTTTTTTGAGAGAAAAGCAGCGTTTTTTCCGCGCGAACTCTGCATGAATATAGTAATTTTTACTATATCGATTTTTGCCTCGTTTGCACTGAAACAGGTGCTGTTTCTTCCATCCAGGAGAAGTCTTTATCCACCGGCCAGCAGGATGGGCAGGGTGGGAGTGGTGGCGCCGCCGGAGTTTTCCAGGGTGACTCCGAAGGCTTTGGCCTGGATGCCGCGGGGCAGTTTGGGGAGCAGCAGGCTGGCGGCGCCGCGCGCGTCCGGCTGGAAGGTTCCGGCGGGAACGGGGGCAGAACCGTTGGCGGGGATCACCCACAGCTCATAGGTTTTGTTGGCGGGCAGGGGCGCGAGATTGCTGGCGGTAAATACCAGCGCTCCGCGATTGGGCAGATACACGGCGTGCCCGATTGGAACCGGAGCCGTATGGGCGGCCACCAGGGTTACGCGTTGCGCCTGCGGGGAACTCAACAGATCGAGAACCTTTCGCGCGCGGGCCGAAGAATCGGTCGACTGGACCAGTTGTGCGGTTTCGAGGCGCAATTGTTGGCGCATGTCCTGATTTGCCTGCCGGATGGAGAAGGCATAGAGCAGGCAGGCCGCAGCGGCCAGCCATCCACCCCAGATGAGACCGGGACTGGAGCGACGGGGTTTCATGGGAATTACATTTCCTGAAGCGGCTGAAGGAAGCTTTGCAGCAGCAGGGGCAGCAGCTGCCGTGATTTTGGCCAAGTCGAGACCGGCTGCCTGAAACAGGCGCGCTTTCGCGTCCGCCGGCGGTGCGACCTGGGGAACGGCCATCGCGGCCAGCGCCATATCCGAACGCAACTGAGCTACTCGGGCGCGGCACTCCGCGCATTGCGCCAAATGCAGACGCACCTGATCCACCTCGGCTGCCTCGGGCGTGGCCGGAGCCGGCTTGCCCATGCAGTACAGGATCAACTGATCCAGATCGGGATGGATTTCGGGCGTCATGCGGAAACTTCCAAAGCCTTTCTCAGGGTGATGAGCGCGGAACGAATGCGTGTCTTGATGGTGCCCAGCGGCTGCCCGGTCTGCTCTGCAATTTCAGTGTGGGTGTGGCCTTCAAAAAATGCCATTTCCATGGCCTGGCGCTGGTCCGTCGGCATGGTTTCGAGAACGGTTCTTACCCGGCCCAGCATGATTTCGCGTTCCGCGTCCGCCGCCAGATCGAAATTGTTCGAGAGCTGGAGGTCGTCCACATTTTCAAACTGTTTGCTGCCGCGTATGCGATCGATGGCGCGATTCCGCGTGACCACGGCGAGCCAGCCGCAGAGACTGCCGCGCTGATCGGCAAAAGAGTTCGGCTGCTGCCAGATTTTCAGAAATACTTCCTGCATCACATCTTCCGCGGCGGCACCGTCGCGCAGCACGCGCATAGCGACGGAATAGACCAGCGTCGAATATTGGTCGTAAACCCGCGACAGAGCCTCTGGCCGGCGGCTGCGGATCTGCTCCATCAGCTGCTGGTCGGTGAGTGTGCCGTTCTGCGGTGGCGTCGCGGGCAAAGAGAGGATCGCTCGGCGGTCGAAATTTGGCCCGGCGGTCGGCAGGGTCAGAGGCGCCCCTCCACTGTACACGGGCAGAAATCTCGGCGCAAATGTGAAGTGAGCATTGAGCATAATCCGCACTGCTTACATTACGCAAAAGGTTGCCTGCCGGATTTTGGGAATATCAAAAAAATTCCATTCGGTTTGTTGAGAAACCGATCTTCGTCAACCTCAGGCGCTAAGCGCTCCTGAATTTTCAAATACGTATCCCCCGGCTGAAGCCGTGGGTCTACCCAAAAGATTTACAAGCTGTCTCATCAAGCAAAAATGTCATCCTGAGCCCTTCGACGCTGGGGAGGGTGAACTCCGCAAAGGTCTCGTGTTGTGCCGACAAACAGCGGGTTCCTCGGCTCCGCTCGGAATGACAAATTTATTTATGGGACCAGTTCTTATTTCTCATCTGAAGCCCCCGGGGGCACCGAACAGCCAAAGCCTGTCAGCAGGCTGAAGATTACATTGAGGAGAAATTTTCGATTTCTGGCTCCTGTTGTCGTATTTTTCGGCATCTAATCGGGAAACTGCGGTATGTTTTCCGTTGTGTGGCTTGAACTTAGGCATGCAGGCCGGTTGTACGAGAGAAAACAAAACTGAAGGGAACTCCATTCATGGCAACAACGAAGAATCCAGAACCATTTTTAAGCGACGTGAAGACTTTGCGAGAACGCGCCCGGAAGAGCATTGAGAAAGGCGCAGTGACACAGAACTACGGCGGCAACGTCGAGCAGACGATCGATATTCTGCAGCAGGTGCTGGCTACAGAAATTGTCTGCGTACTGCGCTACACCATGCATGCAGTTTCCGCCGCCGGCATTTCCAGCGACAGCGTCAAGGCCGAATTTGCAGAGCATGCCAAAGAAGAGCAGGAACACATGATGGCGGTTGCCGAGCGCATCAACCAGTTGGGCGGCAAGCCGAATTTCGATCCGGAGGGTCTTGCCAGCCGTTCCGCGTCCCAATACGGCGACGGCGACGACCTGGTCGGAATGATCAAGGAAAATCTGGTGGCGGAACGTATTGCCGTCGAGCATTACCGGGAGCTGGTTCAGTTCTTCGAAGGGAAAGATACGACGACGCGCGTGATGCTGGAACACATCCTCGGCAATGAGGAAGAACACGCCAACGATATGCATGACCTGTTGGTTGCGCATGAAGGCAAACCGATGCTGCCGAAGTAATCGACAGCATTTCCGTAGCAATGTTTTTCAACCTGGCGATAATTTAGTTCATCAATTCCAATAGTTCTGCTAGATTGTTGCCTGCACCGTGGGCGGGGGTTTCCGGCTCGCGAAAATTATCAGGGGGAGAGAGCGAACCATGTTTATCATTTGGTGGATCATTGTTGGAATCATCGCAGGTTGGATTACGGGCAAGATCATGAGCGGTGGCGGCTATGGAGCCATTATGGACATGGTGATCGGCTTGATCGGCGCACTGATCGGCGGATTTATCATGCGGTCCCTGGGCTATGTCGGCCATGGCGGAATCATCTACACGATTATTGTGGCGGTCATCGGCGCGATTATTCTGACGCTGTTGCTGCGGCTGGTGACACGCGGTCGCGTGCGCCAGATATAACGTTCGCGAACCAATGAGCTTTTGAACTGCAACATGCCGGAGAGCTTCGCTGAGAATTGCGGAGCGCTCCGGCTTGTTTTTTGCCAGTGAAATACGAGCTGCATTCCGCCTTCCTGTTCATTCGCCGCATCCAATGGTAGTGCAACCGCGATAGAACATTCGTGAACCTCAGGCGCTAAAGCGCTTGAAGATTTTCCAGGGCATATCCCCCGGATGAAGCCGGGGTCTACCCAAAGACTTGTACCCCCGGGATGAAGCCGGGGGTCTACCCAAAAGACTTATCCTCCCGGCTAAAAGGCGGGGGGCCAAGTTTGCACCAACCTGTAGTTTCAGGCTGACTTTTGACAGGTCAGCTTTGGAAACTATCCCGTGGCGCAGTCGTTTTTCTCTACATATCTTTTTCAAATTTGATGGAAGGAATTCTGTTTTTTATGGCTGATGGACGAAAGATCAAAGAGGGATTGCCGTATCCGCGAGGTGCAGCGTGGGATGGCAAGGGAACGAACTTCGCCGTATTTTCCGCGCATGCGACCAAGGTGGAACTATGCATTTTCGATGACAAAGGAGAGCGGGAACTCGATCGGATCGAGTTGCCGGAATATACCAATCAGATATGGCACGGATATTTGCCGGACGTAGGGCCGGGCGCGATCTATGGATATCGCGTTCACGGGCCGTACGAGCCGGAGCAGGGGCATCGCTTCAATCCCAATAAATTGCTGCTCGATCCCTACGCCGTCGCGCACCAGGGCGAGCTGCAATGGAACCCCGCCATCTTCGGATACGAGATGGAGTCGATGGACGACCTGACCTTCGACGAACGCGACAGCGCCCCGTTCATGCCGAAGTCGGTGGTGGTCGATCCGAATTTCGACTGGAGCGGCGCGCCGGGGCGGGACCGGCGGGGAAGCCAGACGCAACTGGCGGTTCCTTTCGACGACACGATTCTGTATGAGCTGCATGTGAAGGGCTATACGAAGAAAAATCCTCTGGTGCCGGAACATCTGCGGGGAACGTATGAGGGGCTAGGGACCAAGGAAGTGCTGGCGTATGTGAAATCTCTTGGCGTGACTTCGATCGAGCTGCTGCCGATCCATGCCTTCATCAACGACAGCCATTTACTGGAGCAGGGACTTACGAATTACTGGGGGTATAACAGCATCGGGTATTTTTCGCCGGACCCCCGGTATGCGGCCAACCGGGTACACCTGCTGAGCGAATTCAAAGAGATGGTGGCGCGGATCCATGAAGCGGGCCTGGAAGTGATTCTCGACGTGGTGTACAACCACACGGCGGAAGGCAATGAGCGCGGTCCGACACTGTCCTTCAAAGGGTTGGACAATGCCAGTTATTACCGCTTAATCCCGGACAACAAGCGGTATTACATCAACGACACGGGCGCGGGAAATACGGTGAATCTGAGCCATCCGCGCGTGATCCAGATGGTGACCGACAGCCTGCGCTACTGGGCGGAGCAGATGCACGTGGATGGATTCCGCTTCGATCTGGGGACGATTCTTGCGCGCGAGCCGAATGGCTTCGACAACCAGAGCGGTTTTCTGAAGGCAGTGAGCCAGGACCCGGTGCTGCATACGGTCAAGCTGATCGCGGAGCCGTGGGATTGCGGTCCGGGGGGATACCAGGTGGGAGAATTTCCTCCGGGCTGGGCAGAATGGAACGATAAATATCGCGACGACGTTCGCAATTTCTGGAAAGGGCAGGGATCGACTACCGCCTTCACCAAGCGCCTTTGTGCTTCCGGCAATATCTTCAACAATCAGGGACGCAGGCCGTGGAGCAGTATTAACTTCATTACTGCGCATGATGGATTTACGCTGAACGATCTGGTCTCTTACAACGACAAGCACAACGAGGCCAATGGCGAGGGCAACAGGGACGGCAGCTCCAACAATCTTTCCTGGAACTGCGGCGCGGAGGGTCCGACGGACGATGCCGCGGTCAATGCGCTGCGCCAGCGGCAGATGCGGAATCTGATGGCGACTCTGCTGTTGTCGCAGGGCACGCCGATGATGCTGGCGGGAGATGAATTTTCCCGCACGCAGCAGGGCAACAACAATGCCTACTGCCAGGACAATGACATCAGCTGGGTGGATTGGACGCTGCAGGAGAAAAATAAATCGCTTATCGATTTTGTGCGCAAGCTGACGGGGCTGCGGCACAAATATCCTATTTTGCGGCGCAATCTTTTTTTGACGGGGGCGTACAACGAGGAGCTGGGCATCAAGGATGTGACGTGGATCAACGCCGACGGCGCGGAGATGCAGGACAAGAACTGGGGCGATGCCGGAATGCGCTGCTTTGGAATGCTGATGGATGGCCGCTGCCAGACGACCGGCATCCGGCAGCGGGGACATGAAGCGACGCTGCTGATGGTGATCAACGATCACTTCGACATGGTGAACTTCACGCTTCCGGAATGTGCCGGCGGATGTCAGTGGGCCTTGCTGATCGACACCAATCTGGAGGCGGAGGGGAAGAAAATTCCGGAGGGGTCGGAGGCGTTTCGCGCGGGAGACATGTACGAGGTTACGGCGCGATCGTTGCTGGTGTTTGCGATGGAGTCGGACGCGTAAGAATCTTGCGAACTGCTAACGAATCTGCTTGGGTTTGCGAAAGGCAAAAATTACGGCCAGGAGCGGGGGAGCCAGGAGGACTCCCCAGAATGGGATGACGATGCCGAGCACGATGGGGCCGAAGATGGAAGCCCAGATGGGGACCCGGGTAGATCGCTTCATCAGCCAGGGCTGCAGGAAAAGCTGATCGATAAAAACGATGGCGGCGTAGAGGCATAGCAGGAGCCCGAACTGCTCCCAGTTGCGGCCGGAGAACAGCAGGCTGAGCGCCGGGCCGACCAGCGCGATCATGCCGCCGAAGTTGGGGATGAATTGCGCCAATGCGGCGATGAGCGCCCAGAATGGGGCCCAGGGTATATGGAGCAGCCAGAGGCCAATCAGCCACAGCAGGCCGACACACAGGGCGTCGATGGTGGTGGCGCGCCACCAGTTGAGGATGGCTCCGCCGGCTTTTTTGAGGGCTGCGGGAGCTCGTGCCGGTTGAGTGTTTTTTGGCTGGTCGATTTTTGTTATGGGTCCGTCGGGCGGCTTCACGGGTTTATTCTTTCAGACTTATTCGGCGGAAGGTATTCCGTTCAGAGATTTCCTGCAGGCCGCTGATAAACTGGAGGCAAATGAAATTTGGCGTGCTTGTCTTTCCGGGTTCGAACTGCGATCAGGACACCTACCATGTCATTGCAGATGTTGTTGGACAGCCAGTGACGTTTCTCTGGCATGAAAGCGCGGAGCTGGAAAACTGCGATGCCATTCTGGCGCCTGGCGGCTTTGCTTATGGGGACTATTTGCGCACCGGGGCGATTGCCCACTTTGCGCCGATCATGCAGTCGGTGAAGAAGTTCGCTGCTTCCGGCGGCCTGGTGCTGGGCATCTGCAACGGATTTCAGATTCTTGCGGAGAGCGGTCTGTTGCCGGGAGCGCTGATGCGCAATGCGGGGCTGAAGTACATCTGCAAGCAGGTGTATCTGCGGGCGGAAACGTCCGACTCTCCGTTTACGAACCAGCTGCGGGAAGGCGAGGTGCTGAAGATTCCCATTGGCCACATGGAAGGCAATTATTTCTGCGACGAGGCTACGCTCAAGCAGCTGGAATCGCAGCGCCGCATTGCGTTTCGCTATTCGACCGTCGAGGGAGAAATTATCGCAGAAGCGAATCCGAACGGGTCGCTGGGGAACATTGCCGGCATCTTGAATGAAGGGCGCAATGTGCTGGGCATGATGCCGCATCCGGACCGTTCCAGCGAGGCGATGCTGGGGTCGGCGGACGGTTTGCGGATCTTCCAGTCTATGGTTGCGGCGCTTGGGGTTGCGGCGCTTGGGGTTGCGGCGCGTGAGGTTGCGGCGCTGCAAACATTGCCGGCGCGAATGGAAGCATGATCGACATTCATCATCACCTGTTGTATGGGCTGGACGACGGCGCGACCGATTTGGAGACTTCCCTGGAGATGGCGGAAATCGCCATTGACGACGGGATTACGCACATCGTCTGCACCCCGCATTCGAACAGCGACTATAACTTTTCACCGGAAGAGAACGCAACTCGGCTGGCTGTTTTGCGTGAGAATATCGGCGACCGGCTGATACTTGGGCTGGGGTGCGATTTCCATTTGAGCTACGACAACATCGAGGACGCGTTGGCGCACCCGACGAAATATTCCATCAACGGCAAGAAATATTTGCTGGTCGAATTTCCGGATTTCGGCATTCCGCAGAATATTTCGGAGAGTTTTTATGAGATGGCGGTCGCCGGGATGGTGCCGATCATCACCCATCCGGAGCGCAACCTGACGCTGATGCAGAAACCGGAAAAGCTAGCCGAGTGGCTCCGCATGGGCTGCCTGGTGCAGGTGACGGCAGGCTCGATCATGGGCAGATTCGGCAAAGGACCGCAGCGCATCGCGCGGCAGCTGCTCGATCAGCGCTGGGTGCATGTGATTGCGACGGACGCGCACAACATTACATCGCGTCCGCCGCTGATGAGCACAGCCTGCGACTTACTCTCCCATGAATATGGCGAGGAGGAAGCGGGGCGGCTGTGCGTGGAGAATCCGCGAGCGATATTTTTGGGGGAACCGCTGGCGGAACAGCCGGCGCCGGAAAATATTTATGAAGAGGAAGACTCCGCGCCGAAAAAACGCGGGTTTTGGTCGATGTTCAGCCGGAAGTGATGCAGCGCCAAGAAATCCTGAACGAAACTGAAGCTGTTTTTTATTGGTGGAATCTCAAGCGCCTTTGTCCTGAGCTTAGCGAAAAATATTCTCATTGCTATTCATTCTCGTAATACAGAGGTCCTTCGCTACGCTCAGGATGACGATTTCTGTGGGGTTGCAGTGCATGACATTACGAAGACGCTACAGCGTCTGTAGGTGTGCCGCAACCATTGGGCGAAAGGAATACGATGGCAATCACTCGCGAATTCGACGACACAAAGGGAACAGTCATGCTGTTCTATAAAGGCGAGCCTCTGACGCCGGAGTTGGACGTAAATAATCCCAAGCAGATATTGGACGTACTGAGTGCCGTGATCGACAAGGCGTACCAAAAGATTCGCGATGCCGGGATCGAGTAGGGCAACTCTGATCAAGTTTGAGTGGTCTCTCAGCGGCTGAAGCCCGGGGGTCTTCCCCTCTACTCGCCGCGTAACATGCTGGGTTCTTCCGGTGCGTTCAGCCGCACTACGCGATCGATGGTGTAGGGGGCGCGGGACTGGCTTTGATAGAAGTGCCGCACCTGCAGCTCGCCGATGAGGCCGATGGCCAGCAGTTGAATGCCGGCGAGAATCATGACGCCCGCGATGACGAACATGGGACCGTGCTGATCCATGACATGCTGGTGGGTGAAGACCTTGAGCACCAGCAGCCAGATGGACAGCGCTGCGCCGCCCAACATGCCAGTCGCGCCTAACGTGCCGAAGAAATGCATGGGGCGGGACATGTATTTCAGCAGAAAGCGGATGGTCATCAGGTCGAAGAAGACGCGGAAGGTGCGGGAGATTCCGTAGTGGGATTTGCCGCGCTCGCGGTTCACGTTCTTGATGGGGATTTCGCAGATTGAGGCGCCATACCAGGAGGCGAGCGCGGGGATGAAGCGATGCATCTCGCCGTACAGCGGGATGTTGTGGATGACTTCGCGGCGATAGGCTTTGTAGGTGGTGCCGAAGTCGTGGATGTCTACGCCGGAAAGTTTTGCCATGAGCCAGTTGGCGCAGCGGGAAGGGAAGCGCCGCATGACGAAGTTGTCGATGCGCTCCTTACGCCAGCCGCTGACGACGTCATAACCTTCTTCCAGCTTGGCGAGGAAGTTTGGAATCTCGGTTGGATCGTGCTGCAGGTCGCCATCCATGGCGAGGATGAAGTCGCCCTGGGCGTGGTCGAACCCTGCGGCCAGGGCGCAGGTCTGGCCGAAGTTGCGGCGCAGCTTGACCACCATGACGCGACTGTCGACGGCGGTGATTTCTTCGAGCAGGCGATAGGTACGGTCGGTGGAGCCGTCGTCGACAAAGATCAGCTCAAAGGGATCGCCCACCTGCTCCATGACCGCTTTGAGCGTGTCGTAGAGCGCGGTGACATTTTCTTCCTCGTTGTGAAAGGGAACGACGACGGAATACTTTGGCATAGATTTCAGTATAACGGGTAAATTCGCGGGATTTTGCGGATTTTCTGAGGCACGGCGGGTGTAGCTGAGTGTTCAATCTTTTGCGCATTCTGCGTTTGTCGACGCGGCCTGCAATCTCACAGATGGATGAGCCGGTATGATAGATTCAAAGTTCCGCAAGACACCGCGGAGAGGTGGCCGAGTGGCTGAAGGCGCACGCTTGGAAAGCGTGTTTACCGCAAGGTAACGTGGGTTCGAATCCCACCCTCTCCGCCAGAATTTTCGATGTATCTGCATCCTGTACGGTCCCGGAGATTTCAAAAAGCGATTCTTGGGAAATCCCATTCTGCGAAGTGACCCAGATTGGGAATTTGGCCCCGGAATTGCAACCAAATAGCCAGAGCACGCGAAGGATGTGGTCGCGTATGCCAGATTCGCAGATTTATGTGACTGAGAGCATTTCTCCTGATCCTGTTGTGTGGCGAGATTCTCTATGAGTGACTGTTCTTTGGGGAAAGGTCACGCCGAGTTTCACGCTCCACGGACACCATGAGGATAAATGCACTAATTTGCGCATTTCGGGTACTTGCCCGGTCAAAGGAGATTACACCGCCATGAAATATCTGATCGCATTGTTGCTTTGGAATACTGTCGCCTTCGGCGCTGTCCGGCCCCTGGATCGTGTTTACGCTTATGCGGGCAAACATAAGGTCGCCGTCCGGCTGGTCCGCGGCGTGTATTGGGTGGAGATGGAAGACTCGGACATCTTCGGCGTTGGACCGACCGTGGACGAGGCGGCGGAAGATTTTTTAAGCGACGCGGACCTGGAAGCCAACGAAGCCGGGAAGCCGTATCTCACGTTGCGTCCCGGCGGGCAGGAGACGCCGTTTGTTTGCCCGAAAGAGGATGCCTGCATTTAGTGCTGTTTTGACATTCTTTTCAGCACGATCGTATTCCTGAAGTCGCTATAGGCTAATTTCGGCCGAGACGATAACACCGGAGATCATGCTCTCCCACTCTAGCCGCAAACGGCGCGGCTAGAGTGGGGCACCCGCGGTTTTGTTGATATTTGAAATGAATCAGAGGATTTATTTTGTCTGCTGCCAGGTCATGTCTACCTGCACCGGGATTTCATTTTTGATCGGCACGGTCAGAAACGATGGGCGGGGAATTTTGAAGTCCGAACAGGTGGCCGGAACTGTTCCTGTGATGCGGACATTTTTTCCCTCTGCGATTCGCTGGAACGCGAGATGCGTGTAGTGCATGGTCTGGCCGGCAAACTGGACATCGAGATCGGCGTAGATGGTCGGCGAAGCGGTGGCTGACTGGGGAAAGCGCGTGCGCACGACGACCAGGGGGAACTGGGCCCCGCGGGTGACTTCAAGCATGTGCAGGTCGCGATTGCTGTCTCCTGAGTCGAACGACTTGACCGGGGCGGCAATGAGGAAATTGCATTCCGTGGCGTTGCAGAAGCCTTCGCCTTTGGCAGCATGGCTTACGCCGTCGACCGTGTGCACGGGATGGGTCATGTGATAGGAGAGCGTGGATTTGAGCAGCGTCCATTTGCTGGCGCTCTGGCTGAACGCGGGTAGCGCAAAAAGCAAAACGGCGAGCAGAAATTTTCGGTGCATCATCTCTCCCAGAATTTCCATTTGATCGGCCAGGAGACCGCTACGATGGACGCGGCGTAGGCGGCGACGGTAATATCCGCGACGGTGCCGTGGGCGGAGGCAATGCCGTGGACTTTTTCTCCGGCATTCTCCTGCTTGTAGGCATCGATGCCCAGGATTCCGGTCAAGATCATTCCGGGACCGTGCACGTATTCGAGATAGCGATGGATGCGGATGGCTCCGCGGGGTTTTTCGTCGGGAATTTTCGGGGCGAAGATGGCGTAGTAGGCGGTTGCGGTGTAGAGGGCTCCGGTGGTCGCACCCAGGGCGACGTGGAGATCGAGGTTCGCTGAACTGGGCTCGGTATAGCTGCCGTCGGGATTGCGCTTGGTTTTGGCTCCGCCCCCAGCGAAGACGGTGGCGACCATGGGGGCGAGCGTGATCAGGCCGAGCGTCTGATGGACTTTGAGCATGTGGGTGCGCTTGTTGAGGCGGGCCTGTTCCTGAGCGCTGCCCTGCGTCTGAGTGGTGGAGAAGCCCAGGTCGCCGAGCGAGGGTGTATTGGCTGGCGGAGATGTTTTCTGTTGCTGCGGGGTTTGCTGCGCGGGAGTAGGTGCCGCGGGCAGGCCCAATTCTTCGAGCGTGGGCACGGCTGGGCTGTTCGATGAGGCGACGGTTGTGTTGGCTTGCGCCAGCAGAGGGACCGTGAGCAGGCAGGAGCAGGCGAGGATGGCGGTTTTTAACGTAAGGACGTTCAAGATAGCTGGTGACCTCCGCAGCGAACGCGGTTGCGGGCGATTGAGGTTCGAGTCCTATGCAAGCTGGACACGCTGATTTCTTATCGAGAGGTCG
The DNA here is from genome assembly GCA_965276585.1 of Acidobacteriaceae bacterium. Lineage (GTDB taxonomy): Bacteria > Acidobacteriota > Terriglobia > Terriglobales > Acidobacteriaceae > JAKAAZ01. The sequence goes on from CBDIAZ010000001.1 coordinate 1,151,476, forward strand.
AACGATGGCAGAACGCCGTCTCCGATACTTTACTACTACATACATGCTTGAGGGTTTCTTGTAGTGGGCAGTTTCCAAAATTCTCTGCTTCAGTCCGATGTTTCTACCTCTCCCACTGAAGCCAAACGAGGGCTTGAATGGGGCACCCTTATTTTTTCGATCGGAAATTGACCCACTAACGCTTTCTCGAAGGCCGAATCGGTCTCGCAACCGCGTGATAAAATTTCGGTTTGTGCGGATAGTTGTTCCCGGCGATCCAATTTATCTTTACCGGCGATAAACGAGTCTATCTTTAACCAGGCTGTCAACGAGGTTTTCCATGTCCGGCCATTCCAAATGGGCCACCATCAAGCATAAGAAGGGCGCGACCGACGCCAAGCGCGGCAAGACTTTTACGCGCCTCATCAAGGAAATTACCATGTCTGCGCGGTCGGGCGGCGGCGATCCGGACAGCAATCCGCGGCTGCGCGGAGCAATTGTGGCGGCCAAGGCGGAGAACATGCCGCAAGACAATATCAAGCGGGCTATCCAGCGCGGCACCGGTGAGCTGGAGGGTGCGGCGTATGAAGAGATCACGTTTGAAGGCTACGGGCCGGGCGGCGTGGCGGTGATTGTGGAAGCGACGACGGACAATCGCAATCGCACGGTGAGCGAAATTCGCCACGGCTTTTCGAAAAATGGCGGCAACCTGGGTGAGTCGAATTCCGTGTCGTGGATGTTCCACAAAAAAGGATTGATCTCTGTAGCGAAGTCGGCGGCGGATGAAGAAAAGCTGATGAACATTGTGCTCGAAGCGGGTGGGGACGATCTTCGCGACGAGGGCGATTCGTGGGAGATCATTACCGAGCCGGCGGCCTTCGATGCGGTTTCGACGGCGGTGAAGAACGCGAAGATCGAGACGCAGATGGCCGAGATCACGATGCTCGCATCGACTTATACGAAGCTTGAAGGGGCGCCGGCGGCGCAGATGATTCGCCTGCTGGAAGCGCTGGAAGATCAGGATGACGTGCAGAACGTTTATTCCAACTTCGACATGGACGCCAAGCAGCTGGAAGAAGTTGCGGGATAGGTCGATGGAGTGCATTTGAAGAAGCAGTTTGCGGTTCTGGCCGTTTTTATTTTCTGCCTCGCAGGAATCTCTTTTTCCCAAACAGCACAGCTGTATCCGCAGCAAAACTCCATGACACGGGCGATCGCAGGCGGAGATTTCGTTCACGCCGCCATGGAGCGGATGCCGTGGGATCGCGCTGTTTTTCTTGACGGCGGCCTGGGCACATCGGGCGAAACGGACGATCATTTTCTGAACGCGGGCGTTCGTCTGGGCAAGGTGTTGACCGCACCTGTCGCCCCGGGCATTCTCAAAGGCCAGTTTGAATATGCCATCGAATTGATTCCATACTGGCAGGCGTTCACGCCGAGGCAGACGTATGCGACCGGCAATCCGCCGCGTCCGATCACTACCGGCGGAACTTACACCGGGCTGAGCATCACGCCGATTATTCTGCGATGGAACCTGGTGCATTGGAAGCGGATCATGCCTTGGGTGCAGGGCGCGGGCGGGCTCATCTGGACCAACCATAAATTTCCGCCGAACGGCCTGCGCGGCACGAGTGTGTGGAATTTCGAGCCGCAGTTCGGAGTGGGCATGCATTATTTTGTGAAGCCGACGCAGTCGATTACGTTCGCGGCCAATGCCGTGCATATTTCGAATGCCAGCCTGGGCGATGCCAACCCCGGCGTGAATGCGACGGTGCGTTTTCAGGTCGGCTATACGTGGTGGAAGTAAGGACGCGGCGGGAGATGAATCTTAAGGAATCCATCGTCGAGTGCGTGCCGAATTTTTCCGATGGAACGCATCCGGAAACGCTTCGCAAAATTGTCCACGCCATGCAGGTTGACGGCGTTTCGCTGCTCGACCATTCGCTCGATCCGGACCATAACCGTTCGGTGGTCACGATTGCGGGCGCGCCGGGGCCGGTGCTGGAATCGATTCTGCGGGGCGTCGGCATGGCGGTCGAGTGTATCGACCTGACGGCGCAGAAGGGCGTGCATCCCCGCATTGGGGCGGCGGATGTGATTCCGCTGGTGCCGATTCGCGGCATCTCCCTGCCGGAGTGCGCTGCGCTGGCGCATCAGCTGGGACAGGAAATCTGGAAGCGCTATCACGTGCCGGTATATTTCTACGAAGCCGCCGCGCTGCGTCCCGATCGTCGATTGCTGGAAGATGTTCGCAACGGGCAGTTTGAAGGTTTGCGCAAACAGGTGAAGCAGGATGCGGCGCGGCGGCCGGATGTGGGCGGCCCGGCTCTGCATCCGACCGCAGGCGCGAGCGCGGTGGGGGCGCGACAACTTTTGATCGCCTGCAACGTCTATCTGAATACCGGCAACGTCGGCATCGCGCGTACGATTGCACGGGAGATTCGCGCTTCCAATGGCGGCCTTGCGGGGCTGAAGGCGATGGGCGTTCTGGTTCGCGGACGGGCACAGGTGTCGATGAACATTACCGATTTTCGCGCAACGCCGGTGAGCCTGGTGTATCGCTCGGTGAAGGATGCCGCGGCGCGGCTGGGTGCGCGACCGGAGATACTGGAATTGATTGGATTGGTGCCGGAAGCCGCCATTGAGGCCGAGAGCGAATGGATGCAAATCGCCTCCGGCTTTTCCGCGGAGCGGACGCTGGAGCGTAAACTGGAAGAACCGCTGCTCTGGCCATAATTTATTCATTAAGTGTCGGGCAAACGAGCGTCTGCTGAGAAGACTTATGCAATCTGACGCCGCTGCCTGTGCGTAACAAAGGATGAGGGAGAACGATATGAACCGTTGGAAGAAATTTCTGAGCCCCGCTTTGAGTGGCTCGCTGGGTGCATGGCTGCTGGGCGCATGCGTGCTTTGCGCAGCTGCGCTGCCTGCCTCCGCATCTCAGCTGGCGACGGAGTCGCAGGCTGCGGTTCCCCAAGATGTACAACAGTTGATCGTGGTCGATTATCCGAAGATGGAAAACTCGGACATTGCCATGAAGCTGCGCGCCAAGGTGCTGCCGCCGGAGTTGAAGCGCCTGGAAGACGCGCTGGAAAAATCGGGCATGAACGTGAACCAGAGCGTGACGCAGCTGGCCTTCGCCTCCTATCGCGTGCCCGGTGAAACCGCGACGCGCATCGTGGGCATCGCTTCCGGCCAGTTTCCGGTGCAGGATTTTCTGGACAATTTCAAGAAGCATCACGTGAAGGGAACGCAGCTCCGCAACGAAACCATCTATCCGATGGGGAATACCGGGATGAGCGTCGCGTTTCTCGATCAGACCACGATGATTTTTGGCTCGCTCGATGCGATCAAGGACTCGCTGAATGCACGCGACGGCCATGCTCCCAGCTTTCTGACCAACAGCGCCATGCAGGGCCTGATTCCGCCGCTGCAGGACGATGCTGTGTGGAGCATTCTCGACCAGAAGGGCACGCAGGAAATGATGAAGTCTGTGCTGGGGCAGGCGGCGCAGGTGGCCGACTATAGTACGGTGAAAAACAGCCTGGTCGGTTCGCGTTACACGATGGATTTCGATCAGGCGGTGCGGTTCTCTCTCGATGTGATTACACCCGATACCGTCACTGCGGCAACCATGTCTTCTCTGATGGGCGCGGCCGCTCTGTATGAAAAGATGAATGCGACAGCCGTTGAAAAGCAGGCCATCGACGCCACCAATATTACGTCGAGCGGAAACATTCTGGAAGTGCGCTTCTCCACCTCCGACGATCAGTTTGCCACGCTGTTGAACTCGCAGCTCTTCCAGTCGGTGATTCGTTAAGGCGAAGCTCAGGCCGATTGACAGCCGCGTCGGTATCGATGTCAACAATCTCTTGAGACACCACAGCTAAAGCGCTGAGAAAATCTTCAATGGCTTATCCCCCGGCTGAAGCCGGGGGTCTACCTAAAAGCCAAGTTTGTCGTCAGCCGGCGAATCGCTGAATGAAGCTTCGGGTTGGTAGTGAGGGGCTTCTCGACAGCTTGACGCATATCATTTTTTATCCCTTCATAACCCCTTCGGCTCAGCTCAGACAAGCTTGCCGAATTTTTCCATTTTAAGAAATCGCCAAAATCCCAGTAAAAAATCGTTGCAATACGAGCCGATTCGGATGAGGATGGCTATGGATAATCATCGCCGTTTGATTGGAATTTGAGAATTAAATTTTTGACCACGTACTTTGGAGGTCTATGCTCGAGACGAATTTTCAACGCACAAATATGCGTTTCCAATCGATTTGGAAGAAACGAAATCGTTTTTACAGCAAAGCAATTCCGATCCTTTTACTGTTTGCCGGAGGCGCTGTTGGCGCTGCGCTCGGTCAGGCACCCGGACTTACTTCTCCCGATCTCTGGCAGCCGGCGCACGTTCCTTTCTCCTTCAAATATGACGGCAAGAATTCTTCGCAGCTTTTGACGGCGTGGCAGACATCGCAAAAGGCGGTGGCGGGAACGGACGGTCAAGTCCATCGCTATACGTATACGGATCCGGCGACTCATCTAAAAGTCACCGCCGAGGTTCGCCTCTATCCCGATTTTCCCGATGTCATCGATTGGGTGGTCTATTTTCGTAACGACGGGACATCGGACACGCCGATACTTGAAAATATTCTGACGCTGGATTGGACCATCCCCGCATCGGCGGGCGATTGTCTGATCCGCCATGCGAAGGGTAGCAATGCCCAAGCGGACGATTTTGAACCACTCAAGGAAAATCTAAGTCCCGGCGACGATGACCACCTTGAATCGAATCGCGGGAGGTCTTCGAGCGGACAGACTTTGCCCTTTTTCAATCTGCAGACCGGCGACCACGGCCTGATTGGCGCCATCGGTTGGACCGGCAACTGGAAGGCGGATTTCAGTTACGCCCATGACGGAAAAACCATTGTGATGGCGAGCGGGATGAAGGCGACCCATCTGCTGCTTCATCCCGGCGAGGAAATTCGTACACCGCGCATCGTGCTGATGCGCTGGACCGGCGGCAACTGGCACGACTCACAAAACAATTGGCGACGTCTTCTCTTCGCGCACTACACACCCCACGACAACGGCCAGGCTATGCGAGGGCCGGTTCTGTTTGGCAGTTGGGGTTCGGAGCCGATTGCCGACAAGCTAGCCTATATCCAGTGGGTTCATGAGCATGAAATCCCGGTTGATGTGTATGCCGTCGATGCCGGCTGGTACGGGGCCTCGGTGGGACTCGAAAACGATCCGACCAATCCAGAGTGGAATCCATGGTGGAAGAATCGCGGCGACTGGTTTCCCAGTCCGCGCTATTATCCACACGGCATCAAGCCGCTGGGTGATGCACTGAAAGCGGATGGCATTGGCTTTTCGCTATGGATCGAGCCGGAAGCGACGATGTCGGGCAGAAAAATTATCAGGGATCATCCGGACTGGTTTATCCATCAAGAGCCGCCGGCACATCATGATTCGTGGTATGCGAACCTCGGCAATCCCGCAGCGCGCAAAGGGATTACCGATATGGTTTCGAACTTCATTACAGATTTTGGAATGACCTGGTACCGGCAGGATTCGAATGAAGCGCCGGAACCATTTTGGAAGACGAACGATACTCCGGACCGTATCGGCATGACGGAGATTGGCCACATCGAGGGCCTTTACAAAATGTGGGACGATCTGCTGGCCAGCCATCCCGGTCTGCATATCGACAATTGCGCCAGCGGCGGGCGACGCCTGGATATCGAAATGATGTCGCGCAGCTTTTCCATCTGGCGGACCGATTATGGCTTTGCCGACACACTGGCTGAACAGGGACAGACGCAGGCGCTGGCGTATTGGGTGCCTGAAAATGAGGGATTCGGGACGTATAGTCTGGCCGACAATCCATGGACGAAGCCCGGGCCTTACAGCACGCCGAAGAATTTGTATCTTATGCGGCTCGGTTACGATGCGGGGTATGGGGTGGGTCCGGGAGCCGCGGGAGTCAACAATGACGCTTGGGTTGCATGGATCAAGCAGGCTATCGGAGAGTATCGCGAGGTGCAGCCGTATTTCTATGGAGACTTTTATCCGCTGTTGCCCTACAGCCTAAGCGATACGGCGTGGACTGCGTGGCAATGGAACCGGCCCGAAGAGAAAGACGGGCTGGTGATGGTGCTACGCAGGCCCAAAAGCCCATTTACGGCGATGGAGTTGGGCCTTCGACATCTAAATCCCAACGCGATGTACGAGGTTGAATTGCGGACGAGCTACGACAAAGCTCCAATGAAAGAAATGAAAGGCAGCGACCTGGCGCATTTACAAATTCATCTGGCCGATGCTCCCAGTTCTACGCTTGTTTTCTACCGGCAAAAATAGAGCTGTTTGGGAATAACATCTATCGGCGATCGAATGCGGGTTTGCGCTCCGGAGCCATGCGGCCATGCTGGAGTTCGATGACGCGATCGGCCATCTGTGCCATCTCCGGATCGTGGGTCACCATCAGGATGGTATGGCCGAGCTGATGGAGCGAGCGCAGTAAACCGGCGACAATTTCCTGGTTGGCCGCGTCGAGATTGCCTGTGGGCTCATCTGCCAGAAGCACCGGCGGCTGGTTGATGAGCGCGCGGGCGATGCAGACGCGTTGCTGCTCTCCGCCGGAAAGCTCGCTGGGCAGATGCGCGGCGCGATCGGCGAGGCCGACGCGGTCGAGTGCTGCGACTGCTTCTGTTTTGTCGGTCATGCTGTGGAAATATTGCGCCAGCATTACGTTTTCGAGTGCTGTCAGGTAGGGGATGAGATGGAATTGCTGGAAGATGAAGCCTACGGTCTCGGCGCGAAACTGATCCAGTTCCTTGCGTGAAAGGGACGATACATCTTTGCCGGCGATACGCACCTTGCCGGAGTCCGCGCGGTCGAGGCAGCCGAGAAGATTGACCAGCGTGGATTTGCCGGAGCCGGAAGGGCCCATGATGGCGAGCCATTCTCCGCGTTGGACGGTGAGCGAAATGGAATCGAGCGCGCGCACGGTTCCGGCGCGTCCGCGATACTCGCGGGTTGCATTGCGCAGTTCGATGACTGCGCCTGGGATCGCTTGCGAATTGTCAGACGGATTGCTCATCGTTTCCTGCGGTACAGACCCGTTCATTTCTACCATTCTATGCAGAGGCGCTGGGCAAAATACTTGTCACCCATTGGACGATTGTTGACTGCACCTGGTCCAGTTTGCCGAGGAAGAAATGATCGCCGCCGGCAATCCAGACCATCTGCTTTGGTTCGGGCGCTGTGGCGACGACGGCTTCCACCTCTGCAATCGGGCCGTATTGATCCTGATCGCCGCTGATGAACAACTTGGGCTGTATGCATTGCGGCAGATATTTGTAGGTGTAATGCCGGCCCTCGGCGGAAACGGGAAGACCCAGCGCGATGAGGCCGCGCACGCGCGGATCGCCGCAGCAGACGCGCATGCCGACATTTGCGCCGAAGGAAAATCCGGTGAACAGGATGGGCTTGTGAAATTTCTGATCGAGCCAATCGAGTGCGGCGCGGACGTCATCCTGCTCGCCACGGCCATTGTCGTGGGCGCCTTCACTGCGGCCGGTGCCGCGAAAGTTGAAGCGCAGGACGGGGAGGCCAAGCGAGTGCAGGGCCTTCATGGCGTGATAGACCACCTTGTTATGCATAGTGCCGCCGCCCATGGGATGCGGATGACAGACGACCGCGGTGAGCGGCGCATCCGCGCTGCCGGTGTTTAGCAGCGCTTCCAGGAGGCCTGCGGGACCGGCGAGGTCGATCGACTGGATGGAGGGAGCGCTTGGGGAAGTTTCCATAAGAATAGGCAGACGGCTGCATTTATTTTACGGGCTGCGACGCGCGGTATGCTGGAAGTGCATGCCTATTGATCCTGTCGCCCTTACACGTCAGCTGGTGGATATTGAATCGATCACGGAGAATGAGGCGGCTGTTGGCCATTTTCTCTCGGCGTGCCTGACCGGCCTTGGCTTTCGCGTGGAGAAAACAGCGGTGCCGCATTCTGCCGGGCGCGAACGCTTCAATGTCTATGCGGGTATTTCCACGGATCCGCCTGACATTGTGCTGTCGACGCACATCGACACCGTGCCGCCATTTATTCCGAGCCGTGAAGACGATCTGTACATTTATGGACGCGGCTCCTGCGATGCGAAGGGAATTGTGGCTGCGCAGATTGCCGCGGCAGAGCGTTTGCGCGAGATGGGAGTGAAGGTCGGGCTGTTGTTTCTGGTTGGCGAGGAACGCGGCAGTCATGGCGCGAAGATTGCAAATCTGAAGCCGAAGGGGAGCCGGTTTCTGATCAATGGCGAACCGACGGATAATCGCGTGGCGCTGGCGTCGAAGGGCGCATTGAATGTGACGATCAAAGCGCATGGAAAGATGGGACACTCGGCATATCCGGAGTTGGGTGACTCAGCGATTCATAAACTGATTCCGGTCATGGATCGAGTGCTGCGGATGCCGTTGCCATCCGATCCGGACGCGGGGCCGTCGACGCTGAATATTGGATTGATCGAAGGCGGGCATGCTCCGAATGTGATTGCGGATGAGGCTTCGGCGACGATCCTGGTGCGGCTGGTTGGGCCGTCGGATGAAATCCGTGCTGGTCTGCAGCAGGCGGCGGGAGACGATGCGGACGTGGATGTGACGCTGGAGATTCCATTTCAGAAATTGAAACGGGTGGAAGGATTGCCGACGATGGTCGCGGCCTTTACGACGGATATTCCTGCGCTGAGCGACTGGGGTGAACCGATGCTGCTGGGGCCGGGTTCGATCCATGTGGCGCATACGCCGAACGAGCGGCTGGCGAAGCAGGAACAGCGTGAGGCGATTGATCTTTACACGCAGATTGCGCATCGGCTTGTGCAATAGCCACCGAACGGAATGATTGATTCGGAAATTCTGGATTCCCACCCTTCGCATACTACGCGAAGGATGGGGCACCCAACTGATCGTTTATAGGAAGAGAAAGTTGAAATGGAACAGCAACAGGAACATACCGTACATTCCGGTGAAACTCGTCTGAATGGGCTGGCGAATGCTTCGTCTTCCTACCTGCGGTCAGCAATGCATCAGCCGGTGGATTGGCAGGAGTGGGGCGAGGCTGCGTTTGCGCGGGCACGGGAAGCGAACAAGCCGGTGCTGCTGGATATTGGCGCGGTGTGGTGCCACTGGTGTCATGTGATGGATCGCGAATCGTATGAAGATGCGGAGATTGCCGAGATCATCAACAGCCACTTTGTTGCCGTCAAGGTGGATCGCGACGAGCGGCTGGATGTGGATACGCGGTATCAGGCCGCGGTTCAGGCGATGAGTGGGCAGGGAGGATGGCCGCTTACGGTGGTGCTGACTCCTGAGGGCAAGCCGTTTTTTGGTGGGACGTATTTTCCGAAAGAAGAGCGCTATGGGCGGCCCGGATTTGGGCGCGTTCTGTTGACGATGGCGCATGCGTTTCACGAGCGCAAGGACGAAGTGCTGGAGTCGGCTGACAGCGTAGTGGCCGCGATTGAATACAACGAGTCGTTCTCGGGCCGCTCGGCGGAATTGAATGCGGGCATTGTGAGCAAGCTGGTGGAGTCGGCGGTGCAGGGATTCGACAAGCAGCATGGCGGATTTGGAACGCAGCCGAAGTTTCCTCATCCCTCGATTCTGGATCTGCTGCTGGACCATGCGACGCGCACTGGGGATGAAGCGGCAAGACATGTGACGCGGATGACGCTCGATCGCATGGCATCGGGCGGCATGTATGACCATCTGGCGGGCGGGTTCCATCGCTATTCCGTCGATGAGCGCTGGGTGGTTCCGCATTTTGAAAAGATGCTGTACGACAATTCTGAGCTGCTGAAGAATTATGTTCACAGCTTTCAGAGCTATGTGGAACCGGAGCATGCGCGGGTGGCGCGGGAAGTGGTCCGATGGATGGATACGGTGTTGAGCGACCGCGAACGCGGCGGATTTTATGCCTCGCAGGATGCGGATGTATCGCTCGATGACGACGGCGACTACTTTACCTGGACGCGCGAGGAAGCCGCGGCAGTGTTGACGCCGGAAGAAATGGCGGTCGCAGGCGTGTATTACGACATCGGCGAGATGGGCGACATGCACCACAATCCGCAGAAGAACACGCTGCACGTGGACTACTCGATGGCGGAAGTGGCGCGAAGGGCGGCGGTCAGTGTGGAGCAGGCGGGGGGGCTGGTTGCATCGGCGAAACGGAAACTGTATGCGGCGCGATTGCTGCGGGAGACTCCGTATGTGGACCAGACGATTTATGTGAACTGGAATGGGCTGGCGATTTCCGCGTATTTCGATGCGGCGCGTGTGCTGGGGATAGAGGATGCGCGGAAATTTGCGCTGCTGTCGCTGGATCGGATTCTGCGCGAGGCCTGGAATGCGGATGGCAACCTGGTTCGTGTGGTGGCCTATGGGGATGGCGAGAGGCCGAAGACTCCGGTGCAAGGAATGCTGGATGATTATGCCGCGCTGGGACTGGCGTGTGTGGATGCTTGGGAGGCTACGGCTGATCTTCGTTATTTCGAACATGCCGAGAAGATTGCCGACGCTATGATTGCGCGTTTTTATGACGCGGCTGCCGGTGGGTTCTTCGATACGGCGCAGGGTTCGTTTGCGGGGGAGCCGCTGGGGGTGCTGGCGGCGCGGCGGAAGCCGTTGCAGGATTCGCCGACTCCTTCTGGAAATGCGCTGGCGTCGACGCTGCTGCTGCGGTTGGCGGAGTTGAGTGGGCGGGCCGATTTGCGCTCGAAGGCAGAAGAAACGCTAAAGACATTTGCGGGGGTGGCGGAGCAGTTTGGGTTGTACGCGGGCGCGTATGGGCTTGCTTTGCAGCGCTATCTATTGTCGCCGGTGCAGGTTTGCGTGATTGGCGAGGATGGCGAGGCGGATGCGTTGGCGGCTACCGCGATTGCGCGATATGCCGTGAACAAAGCTGTGCTGCGTTTGCCGCGTGCTGTCGTCCAACAGGGTTCGTTGCCAACTGCGCTGAGCGAGACGCTGCCGCATCTGCCGGAGTTAAAGCAGGGGCGGAGCTTTGCTGTGGTGTGCAGTGGGATGAGCTGTCAGCCTGCTGTTTTTGAAGCCGACGATCTGATCCAAATGCTAAACCGTGTGTTGGAGTAACTCGGAAGGTGTCGATGTTTGAAGGACTAGAGGATCAAATTCGTGCCGGTAGCGATCATAGCGCCAGCTTTATGTACTGTTCGATACCTTACTACTGGCTCCGGGAACGGCGGTTAGCACAGGAATCAATTCATTGGGTTCCTGGTACGGCTGTAATCGAATCATCGCATCGCACCAAGGGCGGGTATAAGGAAACGATACGAGCAGAATTGTGGTACTCGTATTCATTTGGCGGAGAAACTTATCGGGGGCATGTTATTCGTGATTGCTGTTGGGCTCCGAGTTCGGCGAATAACTTGGTCGATGAAAATGAACCTGGAAAAAAGATAGATATTCTTGTAAATCCTGAACGGCCAGATCAGTCGTATTATTCGTCCGGTTTTGGTTGGGTTGAGCCATTCCTTACCCTGTTTTTATCCGCGGGAGGAACTCTATTGGTGATTGCGATAGTTATCGGCGTTGGGATAATTCCAGCGTTGAAGCGGCTGGGATGGTAAATGTTCCGGCACCGCACGACATCTGCTCATCGAGAGAGGCAGGGAAATCGACCCGTCTCTCTCGATGATAAAAAACGTATAAATCCTTACAAAAACAGCGGCGCCAATACGAGCGTGATCGTGGCTAACAGTTTGATGAGCACGTGGAGGGAGGGGCCGGCGGTGTCTTTGAACGGGTCGCCTACGGTGTCGCCGACTACTGCGGCTTTGTGGGCGTCGGAGCGTTTGCCGCCGTACTGACCGCTTTCGATGAACTTCTTGGCGTTGTCCCAGGCGCCGCCGCCGTTGTTCATCAGCATGGCCATGAGGATGCCGGTGATGGTTCCCACCATCAGCAGGGCGGCTACGGCTTCCGCGCCGCTCAGGTTGACAGGGACCCCGTGGATGGACGGCACATTCCTGTTTAACCCCACGTGGAACGCGGTGCTGAAGTGGCGGAAGACTTCTCCGACAACCAGCGGCAGCAGCACGACCAGCATTCCCGGCAGAACCATTTCCTTGAGCGCGGCTTTGGTGACGATGGATACGCAGCGGCCGTAGTCGGGCTTGCTGGTGCCGAGCATGATGCCGGGATTTTCTTTGAACTGCGCGCGGACATCCTGAATGATGTACTGCGCGGTGCGGCCTACGGCCTGAATGGCGAGGGACGAAAACAGGAAGACCAGTACCGCGCCGAGCAGCGCGCCGACGAAGACGGGGACGCTGGCGAGGTTGACGTTGTCGAAGCTCCAGCCTGCGGGCATGTAGCCGCCGGGCACGGAGACGCGGTCGATGACTACGTTGCGAATTTCTTCCAAGTACGCGGAGAAGAGCAGGAAGGCCGCGAGCGCGGCTGAACCTACGGCGTAGCCTTTGGTGAGCGCCTTGGTAGTGTTGCCGGCGGCGTCGAGTTTGTCGGTGCGTTCGCGGATGTTTTCCGGCTGGTTCGACATTTCAATGATGCCGCCGGCATTGTCGGTGATGGGACCGAAGGTATCCATTGCCAGGATGTAGGCGGCGGAGGACAGCATGCCCATGGTAGCGATGGCGGTTCCGTAGATGCCCTTGGCGTAGTTGGTGATGTGGGCGTCTTCCAATCCTCGAATGCCGAAATAGTAGCTGAGCAGCAGGGCGGCGCTGATGACGAGGACTGGCGCGGCGGGCGTTTCCATGCCAACAGCGAGGCCGCTGATGATGTTGGTCGCCGGGCCGGTGAGCGATGCCTTGGCGATGGATTGCACGGGGCGATAGCGGGATTCGGTGTAGTACTCGGTGATGACGACGAATAAATAGGAGGTTGCCATGCCGAGGATGCCGCAGCCGAAGAGCCACCATCTTGCGCCGAGCATGAAGTACACCGCGATGGCAAACCCGGCGATGGCCAGCAGGCTGGTGACATAGTAGCCGCGGTTCAATGCGTGCATGGGCTCTTCATTTTCCTTGCTGTGGACGACCATGATGCCGACGGTGCTGGCGATGAGGTTGATGGCGTGGACCACGAGCGGGAACAAAACTCCCTTGAGTCCGAAGACAGGATAGAGGGCTGCGCCGAGGATCATGGCGCCGACGCTTTCGGCTGCGGTCGACTCAAAGATGTCAGCGCCGCGACCGGCGCAGTCGCCTACGTTGTCGCCGACGAGATCGGCGATGACGGCGGGGTTGCGAGGATCGTCTTCGGGAATTCCGGCTTCGACTTTGCCGACCAGGTCCGCGCCGACGTCAGCGGCCTTGGTGTAGATGCCGCCGCCGAGCTGGGCGAACAACGCGACGAGCGATGCGCCGAATCCAAAACCGACTAGACGATAGGGAACTTCCTGGGGATGGTTGAAGCCGCCGAAGGCGATGAACAACAGGCCGAGACCGATGAGTGCGAGAGCGACGACGATGAGGCCCGTGACGGCTCCCCCGCGTAACGCGGATTGGATCGCGCGATTCAGGCTGGTGCGGGCGGCGCTGGCAGTGCGAATGTTGGCGCGGATGGAAACGTACATGCCGGTGTAGCCGGCGAAGCCGGAGCAGACGGCGCCGATTAAAAAGCTGATGACGGTAACGGCTGCGTACGGTGCAGTGCGCGGCGAGATGCTGTAGCCGCCATAGAGGAGAATCGCAATCACTACGGCGATCGCGGCGATGGTGCCATACTGGCGGCGCATGAAAGCCTCTGCGCCTTCACGGATGGCATCGGAAATCGCTTGCATTTCCCGCGTGCCGGAATCGGAGGCGAGCACAGAGCGGGCAAACATCAAGGCGGCAATCAGACCCAGCACGCCGATAGCAAGAGCAATCCATAAATATTTTTGATCTGAGGATGAAGTGGCGGCTGCTGCCGGGGCGGTTTGCCACAAAAGGGTGGCAGCCAGGGAAAAATGGTGCATTCAATTGCCTCCAGAAAAAATTCGTCAAAACTTCACACGGATGCAGCGCGGATGGGGTTCCGATACCCGGCAATCCATTGCGGGGCTCAAAACCAATCATTACATCACGCCCGGAAAACAAGGGTCAATTTCGGGCCGGCTCGCGTGAACCGCTTGTACATGGTTACCTTGTCTCTATGAATCTGGCAAATCGGCGCGGCCTCTGACGGCTAGTCCGTGGAATGCGGCGACTCTGGAGCGGTGAAATTTCGAATTGTGTCGCTGACAGATTGGGCTGTTAGCCGCTACAATACTCGGTTCGCACTATGATCTGGCGCAGGCCGCAACCGAACCTGCGCTCCCGGTCTGACGAGGATCACACCATGGCAGTCACCCGCACCATCTCCGCCGAAACGCCGGGCTTTGATCGACAAGGGGATCGACAAGTGGATCCTCATGGGGATTCTTCCGGGCTATCTGCCGCGCAAATGATCCGCATGTATCGGCTGATGTATCAGTCGCGACGCATCGACGACCGCGAGATCATGTTGAAGCGTCAGCAGAAGATTTTTTTTCAGATCTCCGCTGCTGGGCACGAAGCGTTGCTGGTGGCTGCCGGCATGGCGCTGAAGCCGGGATACGACTGGTTCTACCCGTATTATCGCGATCGTACGTTGTGCCTGGCGCTGGGTGTCACGACGGAAGACATGCTGTTGCAGGCGGTTGGAGCGGAAGCTGACCCGGCCAGCGGCGGACGCCAGATGCCTTCGCACTGGAGCAGTGCGCGGATGAATATCGTCACCGGGTCTTCGCCTACCGGGTCGCAGTGCCTGCAGGCGATCGGTTGCGCAGAGGCGGGGCGGTATTTTGCTCGTCATCCCGAGGCGGCGGCGAAGCCGGAGTCTAACGATGCGGATTATCGCGCATTCAAAGATGTCAGCTTCCACGGCGACGAGGTCGTCTATGTCTCTCTCGGCGACGGCACGACCAGCGAAGGAGAATTCTGGGAGGCGATGAATTCGGCGGCCAACCTGAAGTTGCCAGTTCTGTTCGTGGTGGAAGACAACGGCTATGCCATCTCCGTGCCGGTTGAGGTGAACACAGCGGGCGGCAACATTTCGAAGCTGGTCGCCGGATTCCCAAATTTCTTTTTCGCGGAAGTCGATGGCACAGATCCGGTCGAGTGCTATGCAATCCTGCAGCGGGCAATAGCCTATTGCCGCTCCGGACAGGGACCTGCATTTGTGCATGGACATGTTGTCCGGCCGTATTCCCATTCGCTGTCGGACGATGAACGCTTTTACCGCTGTGAGGCCGAGCGCCAGGCCGATGCTATGCGCGATCCGCTGCCGAAGATGCAGATGCGCCTGCTGCGGGAGGGTTTTCTGGATGCGGATGGCATTACGCGCCTGGAAAAAGAAGTAGACGAAGAAATTCGCGTTGCGACGGAGGTTGTTCTGCGGGCTGCGCCTCCTGCGGTGAGTAGCATCTATCGCCACGTGTACTCGGAAAATTTCGATCCGACATCCGCAGTGTTTGCGGTGGAGCCGTTGCCGGGCGACGACACACAACCGCGTGCCACGCAGGAACGCACCATGGCGGACCTGATCAACGTTTGTCTGCGCGACGAGATGCAGCGCGATCCGCGGATCGTAATTTTCGGCGAAGACGTTGCGGATTGCAGCCGCGAAAGCAGCCTGGAACAAGGACTGGTAAAGGGCAAGGGCGGCGTGTTCAAACTGACCGCGGGACTACAGAGCGAGTTCGGTTCCGACCGCGTATTCAACTCCCCGTTGGCGGAAGCCAATATTGTTGGCCGTGCGGTGGGGATGGCTACGCGCGGACTGAAGCCGGTGGTGGAGATTCAATTCTTCGATTACATCTGGCCGGCGATGCATCAGCTGCGCAATGAAATGCCGCTGATACGCTGGCGCTCAAATGGAACGTTCTCATGCCCGGCGGTGGTTCGCGTTGCGGTTGGAGGCTATTTGACCGGTGGCGCGATTTATCACTCGCAATCGGGGGAAAGTATTTTCACGCACACCCCGGGGATACGCGTGGTGTATCCGTCGAACGCGCTTGATGCCAATGGGTTATTGCGTACGGCGATCCGCTGCGACGATCCGGTGTTGTTCCTGGAGCATAAACGGCTGTATCGAGAAACATTTGGGCGCGCGTCCTATCCCGGGCCGGACTACACCGTGCCATTCGGCAAGGCGAAGATTGTGCGTCCGGGCAAACATCTCACCGTTATTACTTTTGGAGCAGTGGTTCCGCGCGCATTGCAGGCAGCACAGCGCGCCGAGCGTGAGAATGGGTTGGATGTTGAGGTGATCGACCTGAGGACGCTGAGTCCTTACGACTGGGAAACGATCGCGACCTCCGTGCATAAAACCAGCCGCGCGCTGGTTGCGTATGAAGATATGCGCAGCTGGGGTTATGGAGCGGAGATTGCGGCCCGCATCGGCGATGAGCTATTCGACGATCTTGACGCGCCTGTGCGCCGGGTCGCTGCCAAGGATGTGTTCGTTGCGTATCAGCCGCTGCTGGAAGATGCCATTCTGCCGCAGCCAGAGGATATACGGAACGCAATGGTGGAGCTGGCCGCGTTTTAGAGGACGGCAAAAATCCATATCGACTGGCCGTCCGGCATTTTTTCGCTTGAGTTTTGCAACCATCTTAAAAATTTCCGTGGGTTGCCGCGTACTTACGCGTGGGCAGATTGAGGCATCTTCAAGCGGCGGCATGCTTCGAGAACTGGCTGTCGATTTTGCAGCCGCGATTCTGAACTTTTCTTTTTTATTCCATGCAACCTGAAATGTTGGAAAGAACGTTGCGAATTCTTGTGTATCAAACAGTTAGGGTCCGTATGAACACGTTTTGTTACTAGTGAACGCTGGAAATATGACGTAAACTTTGCGCAACATATCCCGGCAGTTTGCGTTTGTATAAAACGACTCCGGTATTTCGAGCGGCAGCACCGCCAGGCCGGAGATACACCAGGACGACAGGAGAATTGAGTCATGCGCGTTTTCGGCTCCATGCGAAATATATTTCTTGCACTTGTCATCGCGGCGGTGCCGGCCTCATCCTTTGCTGGCGTATTTGTTTCCGTCGCCATCGCTCCCCCCGCGCTTCCCGTTTACGTTCAGCCACCGTGCCCGACACCCGGATATCTATGGACCCCCGGCTATTGGGGCTATGGCGGCGCCGGATATTACTGGGTACCAGGGGTGTGGGTGAGCCCGCCAGCGGTTGGCCTGCTGTGGACGCCGGGATATTGGGGTTGGGGCAACGGCCTGTATGCATGGCATGCGGGATATTGGGGACCACACGTAGGCTTTTATGGCGGCGTGAACTACGGCTTCGGTTACGGCGGCGTGGGTTTTATCGGCGGAGACTGGCGCGGCGGACACTTCTTCTACAACACGGCGGTGATGCATGTGAACACGACGGTAATTCACAACACCTATGTTGACCGAACCGTTGTTCACAATACATACGTCAACAACCGCGCCAGCTTTAACGGCGGTCCGGGCGGCATCAACGCGCGGGCGAGTGGGGCCGAGATGCAGGCTCGCAGCCAGGCGCGCTACTCGGCTACATCGTCACAGGAATCGCATCAGGTAAATGCCAGCAACGACCGGGGACAGTTTTACTCGCAGAACCATGGAAATCCGGGCGTAGCCGCGCGGTCTGAGGTGGGCGGGCGTGCTTACAATCAGCAGGGGCGCATCGACCAGGGAATGAACCACGGACAGCTCAACGCTGGGGAAGTTGGCCGGGATGAGGCCCGTCAGGGGCGCATCGACAACTCCATCCATAATGACCGCGAAGCGAACGGCGGTCGTTTGACCAACCAGGAGAAGCAGAACATCAACCGCAGGCAGGACAATGCCAGCCGGCATATTCACAACCAAAGGGAGCGCGGCCGCTAACCAGGCTTCTTCCTCCCAAAATAGAAATGTCATTTGACTTGAAGGACCTCTCGGTTTCTGAAAACGGAGAGGTCCTTTTTTGTCATGCATATCGTTACTAAGGGGATTTGCGATTCGGGCAACACTCCGCAGCTTTGCGACGCAAAGTGCATTCACACTTTCCTGGCTCTGGCATCGACCGCGCGAAATTTCTCAATGTGATTGCGTAGCGATGGAATCCAGAAAGCGCGCCATCGACTGTTGCCATGCAGGATTCGTATACGGCACCGCCGCAGTCAGATGTACGATCTGTCTGGGCGCGACGGCCTGATTGTAAATCGCCAATGCGCCGGCTCTGTATTCCGGTTGTGCTGGAGTTGCGATTACCAGCTTTGGCATTTTCAGCGCGGGAATGATTCGAGAAATATCGAAGCGATCTGTGAAGATAAGCCACATCGGCAGCATGTGGATATGCTGCTCGCGGCGCACCTGCTTAGCCAGTGAAGGCTGCGGATTTTCCAGAATCAATCCGGCGATTTGCGGCGACTGCGCTGCGACATGTACGGCTACGGCTGAGCCGACTCCGGCTCCATAGAGGACAATCCGGCTGGGATCGATGTGACGGGTGTTCGTCAAATAAGCGAGTGCCGCCATGCCATCTTCATAGGCTTTCTGTTGCGAGGGATGCCCCGGCTGACTCGCGCCAAACCCCCGGTAGTCGAATGCGAATACAGAAATGCCCAGAGCGTGGAGGGCGCGAAATGCATCCACATTGTCCGGAAGATTCGAGCGGCCATTGGGACAGAAAAGGACTGCCGTCGGCTCTGGATTTGTTTCGGATAGCTTTGACGGGATTGCAGCGGGGATCCACCAGCCATCGAGCCGCGCAACGCCCTCCTCGGTGTAATCGAAGCGATGGTCGGTGATCGGCAATCCGCTGCGGACCGCGACCTCTGCTGCGCTGAGCGGCGTGGTACGCTGCGCGGGTCCGGTGCGCCGCGCCCAGCTTTTGGCAAGGGAGTCTCCATGCAGCGCCTGTCTGTTTCCGGAGGCGCTGGGTGGGGAAAATGTGAACTGCCACTGGCCTTGATAAAACAGCAGGCATACGGCCAGGTAGAGAGCAATTCCTGCGATGACCAACGTCGCCAGCATTGCTTTCACCAGCCAGCGGCCGCTGACAAGCTCCTCGTCATACGGCTGCGCAGCGACACCCTGAGAAGGTTTGCGCGTCTGCTGTTTCGCAGAGAAATTGCCTTTCAACGGGGATTGCGGTTGCCGCGCCACAAAATCGACTCTAGCATGCTTGGGAAGCGACTCCCATTCGGCTTTCGAATGGAACATTCCGCGGGGGAATCTTTCCCATTCGGGGATATTTGCACCGTCATAGGGGCAGCAAAATCTATAATTGATAATGGGAAACTTTATTAGAAGCCTCTCTGCATTTGTCTCTACCGTTCGCAAGAAGGGAACTCTGCTCCATGGCGTCTGAAGATGTCGCAGTGGGTATTCAGGCCGGAACCGTGCCGGCGCAATCCAGCTCCAGCAAGCGCATTGTCAATGACTTCAGCATTCAGGCTGGAACCGTCAATGGCTCCGGCTCGCAGTCGGCCAATAACGTTTTGCTGCGCAGTATTTTTCGCATGGGCATTCCCGTCAGCGGAAAAAATCTTTTTCCGTCAAATATCGCGGGACTGCCTACCTGGTATACGATTCGCGCCAGCAAGCATGGATATGTTGCGCGCAAGAAAGAGATCGACATTGCGATTGCGATGAACCCGGAGACGGCGAAGGAAGATATTCTTTCGCTGCCCGCCGGAGCTGTTGCCATCTATGACGAGTCGTTGAACCTGCAGCAGTATCGGGACGATGTCACCTGCTACCCTGTGCCCTTCGACAAGATCACCGGTGTGGTCTGTTCCGACGGCAAGCTGCGCAAGCTTGTCCGCAACATGGTGTATGTGGGCGTGGTTGCGCAGCTGCTGAACATGGACATGGCGTGCGTGGAAAAAGCGCTGCGCAAGCAGTTTGCAAAAAAACAGAAAGCTGCCGATCTGAATTGGGCTGCTGTGCAGGCCGGCTTCGACTACGCGGCGCAGTCGCTGGTCAAGCGCGATCCGTTTGTGCTTGAAAAGATGCACGCGACGGAAAACAAGATCATTATCGACGGCAATGCCGCAGCTGCGCTGGGCGCGATGTTCGCGGGCGTGACAGTGGTTACGTGGTATCCGATTACACCGTCGTCTTCCGTGGTGGAGCAGCTGATCGATTACATGCGCAAATACCGGATTGAGCCGGATGGAAAAGCTACGTTCGCCGTGGTGCAGGCGGAAGATGAACTGGCGGCCATTGGCGGTGTGATTGGCGCGGCGTGGGCTGGTGCGCGATCGATGACCGCGACCTCCGGACCTGGAATTTCTCTGATGGCGGAGTTTGCCGGATTGGGATATTTCGCGGAAATTCCGGGCGTTATTTTTGACATTCAACGCGTGGGGCCATCCACCGGAATGCCGACGCGCACGATGCAGGGCGATCTGTTGAGCATCGCATATCTTTCTCATGGCGATACGAAGCATGTGATGCTGCTGCCCGGCAGCGTGAAGGAATGCTTTGAATTTGCTATCGCTGCATTCGATCTGTCGGAACGTTTGCAGACGCCGGTATTTGTGCTGAGCGATCTCGATCTTGGAATGAACAATTGGATGTCTGAACCGTTTGAATATCCGGAGAAGCCGCTCGATCGCGGGAAGGTGCTGACGGCCGCGCAGCTGAAAGAGGCGGGAGGTTTCGCGCGTTATCGCGATGTGGACGGCGATGCGATCCCGTACCGGACGCTACCGGGAACGGATCATCCGCTGGCAGCTTATTTCACGCGTGGCAGCGGTCATAACGACAAGGCGCAATACAGTGAGCGTCCCGATGACTATGAAGCTCTCATGGAGCGGCTGGCGAGGAAATTTGAGACTGCGCGCACACTGGTACCCGCTCCTGTGGCGGTGCAGACAGGGAAGTCGAAGATTGGAATTATCGCTTTCGGAACTTCCGATTTCGCGGTTGAGGAATCGCGCGATCAGCTGTTGAAAGAGTATGGCGTTGAGACTGACTATCTGCGGCTGCGGGCGTTTCCGTTTTCGCCCGCTGTGCAGGAATTTATCGCCAGCCACGAACGTGTTTATGTCGTTGAGCAGAATCGCGACGCGCAGATGCTGAGTCTGCTGAAACTCGACATGCCGGCGAGCGAGACGACCAAGCTGCGCAGCATTCGCCACTTCAACGGACTGCCCATCGATGCACGTTCCGTCACGGATGCATTCGTGATGCAGGAGGAAATCTAAATGGCTACGACAGTGAATCCCGCTCCGGCAGCGCCGGCGCCGAAGACGAACCGCATCGGGCTGCAGGTGCTTGATTATCGCGGCGGTAAAACTACGCTGTGCGCCGGTTGCGGGCACAATGCAATTTCCGAACGCATCATCGATGCGTTTTACGAAATGGGTATCCAGCCGGAGCGAGTGATGAAGCTCTCCGGAATTGGCTGCTCGTCGAAAAGTCCGGCGTATTTTCTGAACCGTTCGCATAGCTTTAACAGCGTGCATGGCCGTATGCCTTCGGTCGCTACGGGAGCTATTCTTGCCAACCGCACCATGCTTGGGCTTGCGGTCAGCGGCGATGGCGATACGGCTTCGATTGGCTTCGGACAGTTCGGCCATTTGATGCGCCGCAATCTGCCGTTGATTTATGTCATCGAAAACAATGGTGTGTATGGCCTGACCAAGGGCCAGTTCTCGGCGACCGCCGATGTTGGCTCGACGCTGAAGACCGGTGTCGTCAACGACCTGCCGCCCATCGACATGTGCATCATGGCGGTCGAGCTGGGTGCAACTTTCGTCGGACGATCTTTTTCCGGCGACAAGAAGCAGCTGCTGGCGATGCTGAAGGCGGCGATTGCGCACAAGGGGACGGTGATCCTGGATGTGATTTCGCCCTGTGTCACATTCAACGATCATGAGGGATCGACGAAGAGTTACAAATATATGCAGGCGCATGAGGACGCCATCTCCGAGGCGGGCTTCGTTCCCCACTTTGAAGACATCACCGTCGACTACGATCCCGGCACGACCTACGATGTCGAGATGCACGATGGATCGCACCTGCGGCTGCGCAAGCTGCATGAAAGCTACAATCCGACGGATCGCATGTCGGCGGTGCAGGCGTTGATGGAAGCGAACCAGAAGGGCGAAGTGCTGACGGGAATGTTTTACATCGACACGAAAAAGCCGGACTTCACCAATATGCTCGGCATGGTTGCGGAACCATTGGCCACGCTGCCGCAGGAACGGGTACGGCCGGCCAAGAAAGCGTTGGATGACGTGATGGAGTCGCTGCGGTGAAATGAGACTTCCTTCATTGCTTTCGTTTCAACCTTGACTCATTAAAGAAATTTCGTGAGCCGTTTCAAGTTGAAGGCTTCGATATCCGGGACCATCCGGCTGTCCGGCATTGGGTTGCCGATCTCGAGACGCATGGGAACTACTCCGGCCCAGATTGGCAGCGTGTAATCCTCTTCATCGTCGAGCGGCGGTCCGGTGCGTATCTTTGCCGAGACTTCTTCGAGCGGCAGCGCCAGCACGCTCGTGCTCTTCAGCTCCTGCTCGTTCGGTTGCCGCGCTTCTTCCCAGCGGCCAGGCACGATGTGGTTGGTGAAGCTGCGCAGCGCTTCGAGCTTTTCGGCGCGTTCCGTTACCATTTGCGCCGTGCCAAGCATGACAACGGAGCGGTAATTCATCGAGTGATGAAATACCGAACGCGCCAGCACAAATCCATCCACCAGTGTTACGGTGACGCAGACATCGATGCCCTGGTCAAGGTTGCGCAGCATTCGGCTGGCTGCCGATCCATGAAAATAAATCTTTTCGCCGACGCGAACGTAGCCGGTCGGAATGACAAACGGTTGGCCGTCCGCCACGAATCCGACGTGACACAAAAAACCTTCGTCCAGGATGGCGTGAACCTGGGCTTTGTCATACGACGCGCGCTTTGGAAGCCGTCCGACTTTGGTCCGGCTGGTTGGCTGATATGTTTCCATACTTCTATCGTGTTCCAGCCTAGATCGCGCGGTCAATTGAAATCGCGCAGCGCAATTTTTTATAAGCCTATCGCGCGGACTGGATCAACAATAAAATTCCGGTACCCGCGAGGCCGATGTATACATATCGGAGAAAAGCTTCGCCATGCATGCGGCGATTGAGAATTCTGCCAAGAAAAATCGCAGGCACGAGCACCGGCAGCGATAGCAGATAGTAATGTGTCACGGCGGAGGTCCACAAGCCGGCGAGCCAATAGCCGGTCATGCCGAGGATGCTGGCGGGCAGAAAATATCCCTGCAGCGTGGCGCGGAATTCCTGCGCGGACCAGCGGCGCATGGCGCCATAGACGACCAGCGGTGGAGCATTCATTCCGCATGCTCCGCCGAGTAACCCGGCGCAGAATCCGCAGCTTAGAAGCCACTTTCGGCTGTCACGTTTCAGCAAGGGCAGCGCTCGACCGAACAACGAATAGATTGCAAAGAGGAGGATGATTGCGGCTACGACGATCTTGATCGTGCGCTGATCGATGATTCTCAGCAATGTGATGCCGATTGGGATTCCGAAAAGCGAAGCGAGTACGAGGCCGCCTGCGCTGCGCAGGTGAATCTTCTTGCGATCCTGCGCCACTACGACGGCAGCAATGGTGATCGAGCAGAGTACGGCAAGCGGAGTGGCAATCTGAACCGGAATGCGCAGCGCCAGCAATGGGACGGCGAACAGAGACTCGCCAAACCCGAAGGTGGATCGAATCAGGGTGGCGAGGAACATCACCGCGAGGACGTGAAAAACGGTGGGATTCATCGCGTGTTCGGTCGCGATGCTGCACGAATGGATCAATAGACCGGCTATTGGTGTTGGCCGCTATGTTCCGGACTGGAACCCGGCTCAGGATAATCGGAGTCGCTGCCGTCAATCATTTCGTCCGGATTGCGATGGCCCTGTTGTCCGCTCATGGAGCCGTGTTGCTCCGGCCGGTCGCCGCGCAGGTGCGGTGAGTCGTCTTCGACCGCGCCTTTGTGTTCATCGCCGTCGGGGTGGGGAACTGGGTTCAGCCGGTTGTTCATAGAAATTTCCATCCTATCGTTCAGTCTGAAGGAATTCACTCGCGGGCGGCGGAGGGCTTGGCGTAGATGCGTACGCCCATGCCGTTCAGTTTGCTGCGCGCCTGCATGGCCTCCGGCGTTTGCGGATGCCGCTGGACGAGCGAGCGCAGATCGCGGATGCCGGCGTCCTTTTGGCCCAGCTTCAGTTCGGACTCGCCTTTGCGCAACTGCGCGGTGGGAGCCTTGGCGCTGCCGGGATACTGTGACAGCACCTGGCCGTAATTCTCGATCGCGCTCTTGTAATTTCCCGCGCGGTAGTCGATTTCGCCCAGGTAAAACTGTGCGTCCCCTGCCTGCGTGCTCTGCGGATAGAACTTGATGACATCGCCGAATTCCTGGCTGGCGAGATTGTATTTCGCGGCGTTGTAGTCGCTGGCGGCGGACTGGTAAAGCTGATCGACCGGCGGAGCCTGGGGTGTGGGCGGCTGGGCTGCCGCGGGCTGACCCGCGTAGGACTGACCTGAATTCTGCTGACCTGGAGTTTGCTGACCAGGGACCGCGCCCTGCGACTGGTCGCTGCTTTGTCCCGGTTGCATCGCCTGCCCCGAGGCCAGGGACTGTTGTTGCGATTGAATGCTGCTGAGATTCTTATCGATCTTGTCGAGCCGCGCGCGCAGTTCGTCGAGCGAATCGTTCATGGACTGCATCTGGCCGGAAAGCTGTTGCAGGGAATTTCCCTGCGTGCCCTGCTGATCCTGGGCCGCCTTCTGCATGGCGTCAACTTCAGCGGTTACTTTGGCAACGCTGGCCGAGGTCTGCTGCAGCAATTCGTGCATGGTGGCAAAGTGGTCGGACTCCGACTGCTGCATGCTTGTCATCATTTCCTGCATCTGCTGCACCTGCGCCTGCAACGCGATAATGTCCTTGTTGGCGGCGAAGGCGCGGGGTGCACCGATGAGTCCCAGGGCACAAATTGAGACGACGGAGATTCGGTAAAAGTTACGCATGCGGCACCTGACTGGAAGCGCCCTGTTCTTCGAAGCACACGGGGCGCTGGATTCTGATTCAAAGAAAAGTGTACGGCAGCACAGCAAGATCGCGCTTATGCCGTGCTGCCGGTTCCATTTATTACAAAGATATAGACGGCAATACTTTGAAGATTGTCACCTGAGCGAAGAGTTTTGCGTTGGCCTTCTCTCTCATAATGCAGAGATCCTTCGCGTCGCTCAGGATGACGACTCGTAGTAGTTTCTACTGGTCCTTTACTGGTCCAGGCTGAACTGGGCGCGGCGGTTCTGCTGCCAGCAGGACTCATTCTCTTCTGTGCAGAACTGCTTTTCTTTGCCGTAGCTGATGGTGCGGATGCGGCTGGCATCGACACCGGCCTGGGTCAGCGCGGTCTTGGCCGAGTTGGCGCGGTTCTGGCCGAGGGCCAGATTATATTCCGCCGATCCGCGATCGTCGCAATAACCCGCGATCAGAATCTTCGCGTTCGGATGCGACTGCAGGAAGGATGCATCCTGCGTGATCGCCTGCTGCGCGTCGGGACGGACGCTGTAGCTGTCGTAATCGAAGAAGACCGGCTTCACGTTCTGCTCAAACTCGGCCTCGGTCAATTCTCCGGAGGTGTTTGGCGCAGCAGCCTGGCCGATGGTAACGGTCGCGCTGGCATCCGTCGATCCACCATCGCCGTTCGCGGTCAGGTGATAGGTGGTCGTTTCCGTCGGGCTCACGTTCTTTGTGCCGCTGGTTGGCACGTCGCCAATGCCGTCGATCGAGACGCTGGTTGCATCGGTCGTCGACCAGTTCAATACGGCGCTCTGGCCCGGATTGATGGTGTTGGGCGTAGCGGTCAGGTTGGCCGTCGGTGCAGGCGTGGTTGCCGAAGGCGCGGAGACTTCAGCGGGCGCCTCGACCTGTTTGTGGTGGCAGCCAGTAATGACCAGGAAAACAGCGAACGCGGCACCGGCCAGCGCTGAATTCTTCTTATATTGTTTCATTCGTTTCTCCTCGTACAACTTTCGTTAATAGTGTAAAACGGCAAAACTTTTTTGCATGCGATTTTCTTGAAATAGAGCTTACTTCCAACTCCAATTCGGCATCTGCGAGCTTCCAACGGTCGTCAGCGCATGCTGGCCCGTGCCATCGGCGAGCATGGTCCAGATCTCCGTCTTACGATGCGTGCCTACCTGAAAGACGATGTGGCGTCCATCCGGCGACCAGGATGGAAAATCCGTGCGACCAATGTCGTGCGTCAGTTGAATCCAGCGATGGCTGGCAATGTCCATCACATAAATGTCCTGTCCTCCGGGAGCGCCGGGACCGTAATGGCGCGACCATGCGAAGGCGAGAAACTGGCCATTGGGCGACCACGAGGGCGAAGTTGCATATCCGCCATCGGTGATACGCTGCACGCCGGTGCCGTCGGAGTCCATGATGTAGACCTGGGGCAGATGGGTGCGTCCGCTGATCCAGGCGATTTGCGTGCCGGTCTTCGGATTCCATACCGGGGAAACATCGGGTCCGCGATATGCGGTCACACGGCGCAGGTTGAAGCCGCTGGCCGAAGAAATCCATATCTCCGGATCGCCGGTGCGGGAAGAAGAAAAGGCGAGGCTGTTGCCGTCCGGCGACCATGCGGGAGAATAATCCGTTCCGTCGTGGACTGGAAAGTTTACCAGCCGGTTCAGCGTCATCGAATAGATGCGGATGTTGGAGCCTTTCGAGCTCAGCTCATCGAAGGCCAGGCGGCTGCCATCGGGAGAAATGCGCGGCGACAATGCGATCTGGTTCAGATGCGTGACGCGATGCTGGTTGGCGCCGTCGTAGTCCATCTCCCAGATTTCTTTGGCGCCGGTGCGGTCGGAGACGTAAAAAATCCTGCTCTCTGCGATGCCGTTGATGCCGCCGCCGAGCCGCGAAATAATCGCATCGGCAAATTCGTGGGCGATGTGGCGTGCCGTGTCCGGTCCGGCTGCCTCGTTGTACCACTGGCCTAATACTTGCGGAGACTGGGTATTCTTCGCGTCAAACAGCCATCCGTGGACGACGGTGCGGCCGTTCTGCACATCGATATTGCCGAAGGCGACCATGGCGGCATTGGCCGGCGGGGCGCTCCATTGCGCAAGATTGATCTCCTGCGGCGAGCCGGGCATGACCGGCGGAGCCATGCTTTTGGAAACCATGTCGAAGATGCCGGCGTTGGTGAGGTCGGAATAGAGTACCTGATTGAAGGCCTGTTGCACGTTCGAGAGGGCGGCATCGTTGCCGGCCATCTTAAAGTCCGCGGCGGCGAGGCGAATTTTCTGCGCGCCTAAATTCGTGCCGGTATGGACCCAGTCCTGTGCATTGGCGGAGACGGTGGCCAGAATGAGGATGGAAAAAAGAAGAACGGCGGCTTGCTGAATTCCAAAACGAGGGGAAGCTTCCATTGTGCACTCCGTTAGGCGAGGTTCAAACAATTTTGGCATCATCAAAATTTCAAATCAATTGCGCGTTGCGGCGTCATAAGTAAAGGTATACGCCACGGAAACGGAACTGCCTGCATATCCGGCAGGCAACGGCCCGAATGCGTTCGTCCGCTCGACTGCCTGGATCGCGGAAGTATCGAGCGAAGGCACGCCGCTCGACTGCGCAATGCGCGGGTCGGTCACAGAGCCATCGCGATGGACGGTGAACGTTACGACCACTGAATGGCCCATGGAAGCATTGGGATCGGCAAGTTGTTTGTACCAGTTCTGCGAGACGGTGCGTTTGATAATGTCGACATACCAGCCAAAGCGCGAACCAAAGTCGCCATTCTGCACGACGACACTCTTATTGGCAGCGCCCGCGTTCGACATGGGAATGCTGGACGGGGCGGCTTCTCCGTAGACAGCACGATGCTGCTGCTTGGGCGGCTGTACATATTTCGGCGGCTTGGGCTCGGCTTTGGGAGCGATTTTCTTCGCGATCTCCGGCTTGGCCTGAATGGGAATTGCTTTTTCATCAGGAACAGCTTCGGCCTTGGGAGTGGGAGGCGCGGGCGCGGGGCTGGGGGTTTGCGTGGCCAGTACGTTGTCGTTGACGGGCTGCGTATTGGGCAATGGAAGCGACGGCGCGGACGATACCAGCGTCGCGCTGATGGCGGTGCCGGAGCTCATCTGGCCCCAGCGATCGCCATGAAATGTGCTCATGTAGACCGCAGAGAAAGCGATGATCGCGCCCAGCACCGCATGCAGCACAAACGAGCCAAACCATGAGCCTGCAACCGGCTCGTGTTGGTCCCATGTGTCGCGAAGAGTTGGCATTGTTTTATTTTGAGTGGCTGGTTATCGGCTGGGTCACGATGCTGATGTTGGTAATGCCAGCCTGCTTCACCGCATCCATCACGGAAGCGAACGCGCCAAAGGGCACGCGCTGGTCGGCGCGCACATAGATGACCCGATTCACCGGATTTGCGCCGGTCTTCTGTTGCAGCAGCGCAGGCAGGTCGTTTACGTTGACCGCCTTGTCATCGAGATATACACGCTGCTGGCTGTCGATGGTCACCACCGTGCGCTGCTGAGTAATCTGCTTGACGGTCTTTGTTTTCGGCACGGCCACTTCAATGCCGGACTGCAGCACGGGCGCGGTGATCATGAAGATGACCAGCAGCACCAATACCACATCCACCAGGGGAGTGATGTTGATGTCGGACAGCGCCGTTTGCGTGCGGCCGTTGCTAGCGGTGAAGGCCACGCTGCGTCTCCCTCTCTCGCGGCAGGTCGCGTTCTGCTCGAGGCCGGGCGTACTCATCCGGTACCGGAGGCAGCGGCGCGGGGCCGGAATGAATGTCCTCAATGGAATTCAACAGCTCGCGGCTGAAGTCGTCCAGGCGCGCCGCCTGCTCGCGCAGACGTGCATTGAGCTGGTTGTAGCCCATGACTGCCGGTACTGCGACGACGATGCCCGCGGCGGTGGTGATGAGCGCCTCGGAAATTCCCGGAGCGACTGCGCGCAGGGTGGCGCCGCCGGAGGTTCCCAGGCCGTGGAATGCATCCACGATGCCCATAATGGTGCCGAACAGGCCGATGAATGTTGCCGAGCTGCCGATGGTCGCCAGCCACGACATACGGCTTTCCATCGTGGTCAACGCTTCGCTCGACGCCGTTTGCGCAGTGCGTTCCAGTGCTTTTAGATTGCGGATTTCCCCGGTGCCGTCGGTCTGGTGGCGATACTCGTCGTATGTCTCTTCAAACACCTGCACCAGCGGGCTGGGCTTGAACTGCTCGCTGACGGCGGCGATATCCTGCAGACGCTCGGCCTTTTGGAACGCGCGTAAGAAGCGCTTACTCTGAGTGGCGGCTCGGCGCAGCGAGGACCATTTGCCCAGGATGATGGCCCACGATTGCAAACTGCCGATCAGCAGGATCAGCAATACCGCGATGGCGACGGGGCCAAGATTGTGGCCGATATCGACCAGGGCGCTGCCGCCGATGGGAGATGTGGGCTGCGCGGACTGGCTCGCATCCTGCGCCTGGAAGAAAAAGAGAAGAAGAACGGACAATGCGTTCATAGCTGGTTCAAGTGTACTGGGGCTGGCGGAATGCTCCAAGCTGCAATCGAGTGGTCATCTTGATTCGTGGTATGCTGCGCTCGTTACTCTTACCGCATCCTGGTTGAAAAGACACTCCCCGGAGTCACATGCTGCTCGAGTTGCGCGCGGAAAATTACATCGTTGTCGATCGTGCTACGGTTGCGTTTGGCCCCGGGCTGAACCTTTTGACGGGGGAAACCGGCGCGGGCAAATCCATTCTGATCGACGCTCTGGGATTGCTTCTGGGAGAAAAGGCTTCGGCGGAAATTGTGCGCCACGGTGCGGATCGCGCCATGGTTGCTTGCGTGTTTGAGGCAACTCCAGGTGCGCTGGCGGTTCTTGAAGCGAATGGTCTCGATGCTGCCGGCGAAGAGATTATTTTGCGGCGGGAAATTTCCAGCGGCGGCAAGGGTCGCGTTTTCGTCAACAATCAGGCGGCTACAGTTTCCGTGCTGCATGCGCTGGCGCCGGAGCTGGCCCTGGTGCACGCGCAAAGCGATACGCTGGGAGCGTTTGACCAGCAGCAGCAGCGCAGTCTGCTTGACCGCAGCGCAGGAATTGCGGCGGACGGTGTTGCGAGCGCATATATCGCGTGGCAATCGCTGCGCGAGAAATTGATTGCGCTGCAGAGCGATGAGCAGGACCGCCTGCGTATGGTGGATCTTTGGAGTTTTCAGTCGCGGGAGATTGAGCAGGCACAGCTTGAAGCCGGCGAGGAAGAAAATCTGCTGGCGGAAAAACGCGTGTTGGCAAATTCCGAAAAACTCTACGCCGCCGCAATGGGCGCGCACGATGTACTTTACGAGTCGGCGACATCAGCAGAGGTAGCCTTGCGTGCTGGGTTGAAGCAGATGGAAGAGTTGCTCCGCTATGACACGCGTTGGGAGGAGGCCGTGCAGCAATTGACTGCTGCCCGCGCTACGGTGGGCGATCTTGGGCAGCAGGCGCGCGAGTTCGCGGAGAAAATTCAATCTTCGCCCGAACGCATCGACGAAATTGAAGATCGCCTTGCATTGCTCGACCGACTGAAGCGCAAATACGGCGCCAGCGTGGCCGAGGTCATCGTCTATGGGGAACAGGTACGCGGTAAGTTGGAGGAAATTGAAAATCGGGATCAAGTGGTGGCGGATCTTACGGCGCAAGTCGCGGATGCTTCGAAGGCATACAGGACAGCAGCCGATGGATTGACGGAACAGCGTACGGCAGCTGCTTCGCGGCTGGCAAAACGCGCCGAAACGGAAATCAATCAGCTGGCGATGAAGGCGCGATTTGAAATCATCGTCACCGCGCAAAAAGAGGAACAGCACTGGACGGCGCATGGCTGGGATATCGTTGCCTATCGTATTGCGACCAATCCCGGTGAGCCGCTGAAGCCGCTCGACAAGATCGCCTCCGGCGGAGAAATGTCGCGTGTGCTGCTGGCGTTGAAGGTTAGCGTTGAGACTGCGAGCGCTACTGTGAAAAATAAAAAGAAAACGCCGTTGCCGCGGACGCTGGTTTTCGATGAAATCGATATTGGCATCGGGGGCAGCGCCGCGGAAGCAGTCGGACAAAAGTTGAAGACGCTGGCGCGCGGCCAGCAGGTGCTCTGCATTACTCACCTGCCGCAGATTGCCGCTTTCGCCGACCAGCACTTTCTGATCGAAAAGCAATCGCAAGCAGGACGCACACGAACCGGCATTCGGCAATTATCGAACGAAGAACGCCGCCAGGAAATTGCCCGCATGCTGAGCGGCGCGCAGGTCACGGAGACTTCCCTGAAGCATGCGGAACAGATGTTGAAGAGCAGCCAGAAACAATAGCTCTTCAATCCAAGGAACCCATTCCAATCCAGGAAATCTTCATAGCGCTTCTATCAATCGAAAAATTATTCAGCGTCCTGTCCAACGCCGTCAATAAGATTCGATACCGGCAGTGAACACAAAGTAAAATGAGCGCAGCAGTTAACCCCAAATAATGCGCGCGGTTTTTGTATCCCCAGCAAAGGCAGGCCGAATCAGTATGAATATTCGTTTTGACAACAAAGTCGCCATTGTTACCGGCGGCGCAACCGGGATTGGCGCGGCTACCGCGAAGTTGCTTTGCGAATCGGGCGCGTCGGTTGCAATCCTCGACCGCAACGTGGAAGCGGCGCGGACGACCGCCCTTTCGCTCGCCAACGCAGGACATGCGGCCAGCTTTCTGGTCTGCGATGTCGCAATCGAGTCGGACGTGCAACGCGCCATCGAAACCGTGGTGCAGCAGTACGGCAGGCTGGACGCGTTAGTTGTCAGCGCCGGAATTCAGACATATGGCAACGTCGTGGAAACTACTTCCGAGGCATGGGACAAGACCTTTGACGTTCACGTCAAAGGTTGTTTTTATGCGACGAAGTTTGCCATTCCTGCCATGCTGGCTACCGGAGGCGGCGCGATTGTCGTCGTCGCATCCGTGCTGAGTTTTACTGCTGTCTCAAACTCCGCCGCGTATGTGGCGGCGAAACATGCGATGCTCGGCATCGCCCGCTCGGTCGCACTCGATTACGCGCGGCAGAACATCCGCGCCAACTGCATCTGCCCCGGATCGATCGACACGCCTATGCTGCGGTGGAGCGCGGAGCGGTCCGGTTCGCCGGAGGCGTTGCTGGAGACGATCGGCAGAATGCACGCCACGGGCAGGATTGGCCGCGCCGATGAGGTCGCGAACGCGATTGTGTTTCTGCTAAGCGATGCGGCGTCGTTCATCGCCGGAACCAGCCTGAACGTGGATGGCGGGCTGCTGCTTCCCACCGGCGGCATGGGATTTCAGGAATCGGGAATCGGCTCGGGAGTGTCGGGATGACGGCAAATGGGAAGTTGGCGGGCAAAGTTGCCATCATCACAGGAACTGCCGCCGGTATTGGCCGGGCGACGAGCCTGCTGTTTGCCAGCGAGGGTGCATCCGTCGCCGCCATCGATCTCGATGCCGAGCGTAATGCAGAGTTGATTGCGGAAATCCGTAGCCGCGGTGGGAACGCCGAGTCATTTATTGCGGACGTTTCTTCTGCCCGCGAAATCGAAGAGACCGTCCGTCAGGTTCAACAGCGTTGGAATCGTGTCGATATTCTGTTCAACAATGCCGGCATCGTGACCGGCGGCAAGGTACACACGCTGGAGGAGGAAGAGTGGGACCGCGCTTTCGCGATCAACATGAAAAGCATGTTTCTGCTGAGCCGCGCAGTAATCCCGATATTTCTCGAGCAAGGCGGCGGCGTCATTCTGAATATGTCCTCCACAACCGCACTGCGTGTCGCGCCGGATCGCACACTGTATAACGCGACCAAAGGCGCGGTGTTTGCGTTCACCAAGTCGGTGGCCGTAGATTATGCCGCAGACAACATTCGTGTGAACTGTTTATGCCCCGGAACCGTCGATACGCCTTCGTTGAATGCTCGCCTGAGCGCGAAGGGCAATGCGGAGGAAGCGCGGAAGCAGTTCATTGCACGGCAGCCTCTGCGGCGTATGGGGAATGCGGAGGAGATTGCCAAGGCGGCGCTCTATCTGGTCTCGGACGACGCATCCTTTGTAACTGGAACGGCGTTCCAGATTGATGGCGGCATGTCACTCTAAAAAACAAATTGAGTCAGTCAGGAGAATCCAACAGGATGCGCTTAATACGATTTGGTCCAGTCGGAAAAGAAAAACCGGGGGCACTCGACAAGCAGGGAATTCGCCGCGATCTGTCGGGGAAATTCAGCGATTGGGATGCCAAGTTTTTTTCGGGAGACGATGGGAAATCTCTCGCGGCCATGCTGCACAAAGATATAACGACGCTGCCGGTTGTGGCGGAGTCGGAGCGCTGGGCCGCGCCCATTGCAAGACCGGGGAAAGTGATCTGCATCGGGCTGAATTATTCCGATCATGCGGCGGAGTCCGGGATGCAGATTCCAGCTGAGCCGATCGTTTTTATGAAAGCGTCCAATACGGTTGTTGGCCCGTATGACGAGATTCAAATCCCGCGCGGCAGCGAAAAGACGGATTGGGAAGTCGAGCTGGGCGTGGTGATTGGCAGGGAAGCGCGCTATCTTGCTTCGCCGGAGGTGGCGACTCAACATATCGCCGGCTATTGCCTGTCGCATGATGTATCGGAGCGCGCGTTTCAGCTGGAGCGCGGCGGTCAGTGGACCAAAGGAAAGAGCTGCGACACATTCAATCCGCTGGGACCGTGGCTGGCGACGCCGGAGGAAATATCGAATCCGGAAGCGCTGGCGATGAAGCTGTGGGTCAACGGCGAGCAGCGCCAGCAGGGCACCACGGCGAAGATGGTATTCAACGTGCCGATGCTGATTCATTACCTGTCGCAGTTCATGACGCTCGAACCCGGCGATCTGATTTCAACCGGCACGCCGCCCGGAGTGGGACTCGGCATGAAGCCACCGCAATATTTGAAGGCTGGAGATGTTGTGGAACTGGAGATGGACTGTCTCGGCCGCCAGAAACAGGTATGTATCGCCGCGCGCTAGAGTGCTATTGCGTCACAAAGAAATGCCACGCTTCCACGGTATGAAGTCGTCCTGATGCAGAGTTTCCGCGCGGGTCTGCTTCTGCCCGCTGGCGACTTGAACGATCAATTCCAGGATTGCTTCGCCCGTTTCCGGAATTGATTTTTCTCCGGCGACGATTGCGCCGCAGTCGAAGTCGATGATGTCCGACATGCGATGCGCCAGCGCTGAGTTTGTGGCCAGCTTGATGACAGGCGCGATGGGATTGCCGGTTGGCGTTCCCAGGCCGGTGGTGAACAAAACAATATTTGCGCCTGCGCCTACCTGACCGGTTACCGCTTCGACATCATTGCCGGGCGTACACAGCAGGCTCAGTCCCGGTCGAGTCGCGTATTCCGGATAATCCAGCACATCGACCACAGGCGATGCACCGCCCTTCTTTACCGCGCCTGCGGACTTCATCGCATCAGTGATCAATCCATCCTTGATATTTCCGGGCGAGGGATTCATGTCGAAGCCCGTGCCCACGGCTTCCGCGCGTGCGGCATAGGCGCGCATCATGCCGGCAAAGCGCTCGCCGAGCGAATCGTCGATGCAACGGTCGATCAAATTCTGCTCTACGCCGCATAGCTCGGGAAATTCCGCCAGAATACTTTTTCCGCCCAGCGCGGCGATCATGTCGGAAACGTGGCCGATGGCAGGGTTTGCTGTTATTCCGGAAAATCCATCCGAGCCACCGCACTTCAGCCCGATTGTCAGATGAGAAATGGAAGCCGGCGAACGCTCCAGCTTGTTGGCTTCGATGAGTCCCAAAAATGTCTCGTGAATCGCTCGCGATAGCATGGCGGATTCCAGCTGGCTCTGCTGCTGATCGAGAATTAAGAGCGGCTTGGAGAGATTCGCGGTGCGCTTTGCTATTTCCTCGCGCAGCATGGTGATCTGAGCGTTCTGGCAGCCGAGGCTCAGGATAGTGGCACCGGCAACGTTGGGATGGTGGAGATATCCTGCGATCAGTCCGCACAACAGCCGGGCATCTTCGCGCGTGCCGCCACAGCCGCCTTCGTGGGTAAGAAATTTCACGCCATCGATGTTTGAGAAAACTTTGTCGCGCGCCGGAGACTCGTTTGCAATAACGGGTTTATAGCTACGAATCTGCTCCGCCTTTCCCTCGGCATAGAGCCTGGAAAGTTCGGCCACCTGCAGCCGATAAGCTTCGCCTGGGGCAAAGCCCAGGCCCTTCTCAAACGCTTCCTGCAGAATGCGGACATTGCGGTTTTCGCAGAAAACCAGCGGCACCACCAACCAATAATTACGAGTGCCTACCTGTCCATCCGCGCGCTTGTAGCCCAGGAAAGTTCGCTCTCTCCAGCGGGAAACATCAGGAGCCGTCCACGCATAGTTCTTTGTTTTCGCGTGAAAGCCGGTCGCCTGGTGATGGACATTTTCCGTGCCGATGCGCTCGCCGGTACGAATCGGCTTCGACGCCTTGCCAACCAGTACGCCGTACATGATCACAGGATCGCCGATAGCGAAATCTTGCAGCGCAAATTTATGCTTGATCGGAATATCGGAAACAAGCGTGTATGTTTTGCCGTCGAGGATGACCTCTTCGCCGGTAGACAGGTCCGCAATCGCGACGGCAACGTTATCGCCCGGGTTGATTTCCAAAGCCTGCTTACGCAGCAGTTGAAGTTTGCTCATATTGATCCGATTATTGCAGGAACCGTCTATTGCATGGCCGTATGCGGTGGCAGGGGCAACATCTGCGTGGCCACGCTGCTGTGGGTTGCGCTCACGATATGCGGGCTGATTACGATGAGCAGCTTACCTACCATCAACTGCGTGGAAGGGCTCGCGGTCCATTGAAATCCCGGCAGTTCGCTCAGCCCGGGAATACCTGTCAGCGATTTTGATTCTGTCTGACTCACGCTGCTGGCGATCAGAGCGCTGCCGCCATCCGGCACCTGAATCGACGTGGTGAAAGAGCGATTGTCGATGATCGGCGATCCGTTAACCGACGAGCCGGACAGAGACGCAATTTTCACTTGTAGATTTATCTGCACATCGTTGCCCTGAACGACATGCGGCTGCGCTTTTACCGTCAATCCAAGATCCTGATACTGCACCGTCGGCGCATAGGATAAGGGGTTGGTGGCTGCAGCCGTGCTGGCGGTCGTGCCTGCCAGCAGATTCGCCAGGCTTGTACTGCCTGTAGGAGTCTGGGTTCCGGCAGAATAGCTTTGCGTGACGATGGGGTACTTCGACCCGATCAGGAAGGATTGTTTTTCCGAGTCGCCCGCACGCAGTTGCACGTGATCCAATTCGCGAGCGTTGGAAATATTCAGCGAGGCGTTTACGGTCGTGTTGCCGAAGGAAAGCCCACTTAGCGTAAGGCCATTGCCGAACAACGCGAACGGCTGGTTGAATACCGTTCCACTCACCAGACCAAGTCCGACCAGCAGGGCGGCAATTCCGGCAAGGTCGCCGGGGTTCACCAGGCCGCTTGCGATCAGCTGTGCGACCGTTGACTGGTTGCTGCTGATGATGCTTGTCAACTGCGAACTCGCGTTGAATATGGTGAGCGATTGCGGAAAGGCGACGCCCAGATCTTCCTGCCGCGAGTCGTTTACCTGGTAGACGCGCACATCGAGAATCACTTCCGGCTTGTCGAGATACAGTCGCGCCAGTGTGGTGTTGATGGCGCGCAGCGTAGCCTCCGGAGCGCGAATGCTGACCGCGCCCGTAGCGGCGTGAACGGAAACCTGCCGCACTCCGAACACAGTTTTGATCATGTTGACCGGTTCGGTCATCTGTTTCGCATCGATCCCTGGCAGAAACACGGTTTCGAGCAGCAGCCGTTCGAATTTCGCGCGGTTTTCCTTGGTATCCTTGGCCACCACCGCGTGTTCTGCATCGAGAGGAACGATGAATGTGTCGGTCGCCAGCTGAATCGCGGTCGAGGCCTCGGAAAATGGCGTGTTGGTCAGATCGACGCGAACCGCTTTGGCCGGCACCGAATCGTCGAGGATGGCGGTAATCCCATAGGCAAGAAAAACCTGCTTGATGAGCTGCTGTGTGTTCTCGTTGAGACGAAACGTAGCCAGATTGTTCGTCGGCGCCAATTCTACGAGACCGCTTGAAAATTCCGGCATCGGAGCCGACTGCATAATCGCCGGTCCTTCTTCTGTCGCTAGAGAGCGCATGTGCTCATCCACAAACGGATTGTCTGGATCAAGGCTCATCGCCGCTGCCAATTGCTCTTTCGCCTCCGCGGACTGTCCCTGCCGCTCGTCTGTTTTGGCAGTCTCCAGAAATCCGGCTACCTGCTGCTGCCGGGCAATTTCATACGCGGCAAGATACGAGCCATTGCCGGGGTCCAGACGATGTGCGGCGGCAAACAATTTCATCGCACGCCTGGATTTTCGCGCCCGCAGCGCGTCTGTTCCTTTGCGAAAATTATCCCGTGCTTTTTCGCTTTGCCTGGCCGTGGGTGCAGGCAGGGAAGGCGCAGCGATTGTAGTTGGCGTCGCAGTCGTTGCCGAGGAAGTCTGGCCGACGGCCGGCAACGCGGCGGAAAACAATCCCAAAGAAAATGCAAGGAAGCCGGCGATCAGCTTTTTCAACACGGGGCACAATGCATCGAAGCTCTGGATGGGAGCGGGAATAGGCAGCCGCGCACGAACAGCGTTCCATCCGCGGGTGTGCAATTCAACGTGATGCGTGGAACGCTTCTTTGCCACAGAGAAGAGATACTGCCTTTGCCTCAGGTAGGCTCGTTACTTCGAGCGTACCAGTTGCACCGGCGGAAGAACAGAGTGCTCCCCGCGCGCCGGACGCTTGAGACCCAGCTTGATCTGTGCCGGATCTAACTCGAGATCGGCCATGATGCGGCTCAATGTGTTGCGATGCACGCCCAGTTCGCGTGCAGCCTTGCACTGGTTGCCTTTGCTGTGGCTTAGGACTTCCTGGATATAGCGGCGGCGAAACTCGCGGACAGCTTCTTCATACGTGATACCGCTGGCGTACATCTGCACAACCAGATTGTCCAATTCGCGTTTCACTCTGACCTCGCTTACCTGTCGGATGATAGTTGCAGTGTTGCCGGTCTTGGGGGATGAAGGTCCGCGGGATAATCCCGCGAGGTCCATCTGAATGTTCTAACGTGTCGCAGGGTGCGGATGCAAGTCCAATTGTAGACGGATTGGGCGAACGTGTTCGAGAGCGGCAACACCTTCCTGAATTTTCAGCCGCAGCTCCGCCGGTGCGCCGGCAGAAACCTGGTTGGCTGCGGAAAGAAAATAGGGCGCCAGCTTCGAACCTTCCAGCCAGGTTTTCTGCGGGAAAAATGCGGCAATGGCGATGATCATTACCACCACCAGCACGCAGCCGCGGATGATTCCGAAGATCGCTCCCAGCAGGCCATCAAGCCCGCCCAGCCCCGCTGTATGCGCCAGCCGCGAAAACAAGCGGCCGATCAGTCCTAGAATGATCATCACGCCAAAGGCAATCAGCAAAAAAGCGAGCGCGTCACAAATCCGTTCGGAGTGGATTATGTGGGAGAAGGGAACCGCGAGCACGCGGTAATTCCATAGCGCCAGCCACAGGCCGAGAACCAGCCCGGCAAGCGCGAAAACCTCCAGCAGAAAACCTTGCGAAGCCGCCACAATCGCCGAAAGAACAACGATGGCGATGATGACCCAATCGAAAATTGTCATTCAAATCCTATATGTTGTCGAAAGCAGAAATCGTATTGGCGTCATCTCTATCCGGGCGAATCCTGGCCGGTGATGCGGCGGTACGCTTCCAGATATTTCTCCTGCGTCCGCGCCACCACCTCGTGCGGCAACGCCGGCGCGGGAGCCTGCTGATTCCAGCGGCTCTCTACTAAATAGTCGCGAACGAACTGCTTGTCAAAAGAAATCTGCGGTCTGCCGGGATCGTAGTGATTCAGCAGCCAATAGCGGGACGAGTCCGGCGTCAGCACTTCATCGGCGAGCACGATTCCTTCCTTCGTCATGCCGAATTCAAATTTCGTGTCCGCGAGGATCAGGCCATTTTCCTCGGCATGCTGCGAGGCGCGATTGTAGATCATCAGGCTCAGGTCGCGCAGCAGTTCCGCGTTCTCCGCGCCTATCTGCACGCCCATTTCATGCATGGTGATGTTCACGTCATGCCCGCCCGATTCCGCTTTGGTCGCAGGCGTAAACAATGGCTCCGGCAGCCGTTCCGATTCGACCAGCCCGGGCAGCATTTTCACGCCGGCCACGCTTCCAGTCTGCTGATATTCGCGCCACGCGGAGCCGGCCAGATATCCGCGAACGACACACTCGATCGGAAACATCTCCGCGCGCTTCACCAGCATGGAGCGAAGATTCAGTTGCTCGCGATAGGGCTGCAGGACAGCCGGAAAATGATCGACGTCTCCGCTGATGCAATGGTTCGGTACCAGGTCCGCCAGCAGGCCGAACCAGAATAGAGAAAGCTGGTTCAGAATTTTTCCCTTTCCCGGGATGCCCGTCGCCAGTACATGATCGAAGGCGGAAATGCGGTCGGTCGCGATGAACAGCAGGTGATCGCCGACTGTGTAAATGTCCCGAACTTTACCGCGCGCATGCAGCTTCAGGTTGGGAATGTTAGTTTCTAAAAGAGCTTCAGCCATTCAAGTCGACCTTTCCATCACGATTGTTGGACGATGCAGATCAAATTCTGGGATGCGACGGAGAAGTAGGTTGTTGCATGTCAGTCGGTTTGGTTGACGGGTTAAATTAATTTTCGTTCCAATCTGAACTCGGCGCAGGCGGTGGTCGCCAGCGATCAAGCGGAGACTTTCTCCATCGATTTATTTCCGAGCCGCACGGAAACAATCTTCGACACGCCAGGCTCCTGCATGGTCACGCCGAAGATCGCATCTGCTGCCTGCATCATGCGCTTGCTGTGGGTGATCACGATGAAGTGGGTGCGGTCGCTCATCTTTTCCAGCATATTTGCGAGCCGGCCCACGTTCGATTCATCGAGCGCGGCGTCCACTTCATCCAGTACGCAGAAGGGACTCGGCTGGTACTGGAAGATCGCCATCAGCAGCGACAAGGCAGTGAGCGCTTTTTCTCCGCCCGAAAGCAGCAGCACGTTCTGCAGTTTCTTTCCAGGAGGAGATGCGATGATGTCGATACCGCTTTCGTCGGTGTTCTCCTGATCGGTCAGCTTCATAAATGCCTGCCCGCCGCCGAACAGATGCGTGAATGTCGCAGAGAAATTCGCGTTGATCGCGATGAAAGCCTCTTCGAATTTGCTGCGCAGCACAGCTTCAATTTCCTTGATGCTGTTCTGCGTGTTGTCGATCGAGTCGATCAGGTCCTTGCGCTGCGTCTCCAGGAATTCGTGGCGCTCTGCCGCTTCCTTGTATTCCTCGAGCGCCATCATGTTGACCGGACCCATGGATTCGAGCTTCTGCTTGATGCCGCGGCAGCCTTCTTCTTCAATCGCCAGCGGCTCAGCTTCCAGGCGAATCATGGAATCGTCGGCGCGCAACTCTTCGGCACTCACGGAAAGCTCCTGCATGGCTGTTTCTTCCAGGTGCGCGAGGTCGGATGA
This sequence comes from Acidobacteriaceae bacterium, assembly GCA_965276585.1. GTDB lineage: Bacteria > Acidobacteriota > Terriglobia > Terriglobales > Acidobacteriaceae > JAKAAZ01. Next base: position 1,192,081 of record CBDIAZ010000001.1, read on the forward strand.
AAGCCGCGCCGCCCGCGTCGCCTCTTCGCTGCGCTTATCGCGGAGGGCTTCCAGGTCGACTCGTAGCGCGCGCACCTGCTGCTCCACTTCCTGCGCCTGCTGCCGCAGCGCGGCCGTCAGTTCGGCGAGCGCTTCGGCTTCCTTGCGTGCGGTATCGCGGATGATCTCCAATTCCTGGCTGCGCACCTGCAGCCGCTCCTGCTCGATCACGCGCTGTTTCTGTTCTGCGTCGCCGGAGGCAATCTGGTGGCCTAGCTGCTGCACGCGCTGCACTAATCCCTGGAACATGCGTTCCAGCCGTTCCATGGAACTGGCCGCGCCGCGCCGTCGTTCTTCCAATCCCGCCAATTCTGCCGAAGCCTGCGATAACTGCTGCTGAGCGGCATCCCGCGCCGCGCGCAGAGTTTCGAGCGAGGCTTGCGATTCATTCAGCTGCTGCTCGAACTTCAAGCGCTCCTGCTCATGCCGCTCCACTTCCTCGCGCCGCTCGGCGACCCATGTCGACTTCTGCGCATGCGCCTCCTTGTTGCGATCGGCCTGCAGCGTCCACTCGCTCAGCCGCTTCTCCAGTCGGGAAACTTCCGCTTCCAGTTGCCGCAGAGCTGCGCCGGTATTGGCCGACTCCTGTTCAGCCTTGCGGCGTTCGTTCGATTTCAATTCAATTTGCCGTGCAAGCTCGGTGGTCGCATGGGCCAGCTGCGTCGTTTGCAAATCGGCCCTCGCCAGTGCGTCTTCGACTTCGGTCAGAGTTTGCTGTGCAATGCGCAATTCACGCTTTAACGCGAGCGGACCTTCCACGCTGGGCTTTCCGCCGGTCACAGTCACGTTGTGAAAGCATTCGCCATTCGGAGCGAGAAAAAATGCCTCAGGATTTTCGAGCGCCAGCGACCGCGCCGTATCCGAGTCCGGTACCACATAGCCATGCCGCAGCTTGGGCAGAATCACTTCCAGCGAGCTGCCAAAACCATCCAGCACGCGAATGCAGTCTTTCAACCGCAACACGCCCTCGCGTGCATCGCTCAGCGGCTGCACCATGCCGGGCGCAAAGGAAAACTTCGCCTGCGAATCGTCCGGATGCACCAGGAAAGTCGCGCGACCATCGACATCCGTCTTCAGCACACGCATGCCTTCCTGCGCATCGTTCCAGCTTTTGACCACGATGTAATTCAGCTCATCGCGTAGAAATTCATCCACAACATTTTCATACTGGCCGGAGACTTCCAGAAAGTCCGCCAGCACGCCCACCGGCGCGTGGCCACCTTCCATGGAATTGGTCCGCAGCAGCTTGCGGACCGTATCGGTCGAGTAGCTGTGCTCGCGGATCAACGCTTCAAGCGAATTATGCCGTCCCTGCACGGTCGCCTGCTCGGCGCGCAATTGATCCGCCTGCCGCCGCGACGCGGTCTCTTCCTCGCGCTGGCGTACCAGCTCCGCGCGTAAGGCGATTAACTCGGCTTCAGTAGATTGCAAAAATGTGCTGGCCGACTCAAAGGTGAGGGAAACCTGGCCGCGTTCGACGCCCAGTTTTTCCAGTTCGCCATGAATGCCTGCGTGCTCTGTTTCCAGCCGCTGCGCCTCGCGTTCCAGCGACTCCAGACCGCCTTCGCCCTGCGTAATCTGGTTGCGTACCTGGTTGGCCTGATTCATCCAGTGCAGCATCTGCCGCCGCGAAGTTTCAATCTGCTGATCGACCGCAGACAATTCGTCCGTAGTCTTGCGCGCAGCATCCTGTCGCGCCTGCATATCGCGCCGTGCGCCTTCAACGGCCTCCTGCGCCTGCGCCAGGAATGCCTGCTGCTGGGCTCGCTCGCCTTCGACAGAGGCCAATTGCTGCTCGGTTGTCGTCATCTCGGCTTGTGCAGCTGTAAGACGAATCGCCAGATCGGATGCCCGGTCCTGATTCGCCTGCAATTGTGCCAGCGTCCGCTCCAGTTCTACCGACGCACTATTCGCCCGCGCCGCCGTATCCCGCGCCTGCTGCTCGCGTGCGTAGCCCTCGGCGACCAACGCCGTCCGCTGCTGGTCAACCGAGCCGACCGTCACCGTCAATTCATCGATCTGCACAGTCAACTGAGCCAGCTCATTCGCCGCAGCCAATAAAGCTGCATCCATCAGCGAAAGCCGGGTTGCAATCACCACTCGCAGCCGCTGGCGCAGCTCATCGCGCAGCGCGCCATAGCGTTCCGCCTTCGCCGCCTGCCGTTTCAGGGAATTCATCTGCCGCGAGACTTCATCGAAAATATCGTTCACACGCGCCAGGTTCTGCTTCGCCTGTTCGAGGCGCAGCTCCGCGAGATGCTTCTTCGTTTTGAAGCGCGTAATGCCCGCCGCCTCTTCAATAATCGTGCGGCGATCGTGCGGCTTGCTGCTCAACAGCTGACCGATGCGTTCCTGCTCGATGATGCCGTAGGACTCCGCGCCTAACCCGGTGCCCATCAGCACGTCATGGATGTCGCGCAGGCGGCACAGCTTTCCATTCAGCAGATATTCGCTGTCGCCGGTGCGGAACAGACGGCGGGAAATGACGACTTCGCCATCCTGGGCATGGTTGCGCTGGAACTTCCGCCGCCGGACTTTCAATACAACTGCGTTCGCGTCGGGCATAGCATCGCTGGCTTCCGCAGCTTCTTCTTCGATCACTTGCCCCGGCTGCAACTCGGAAATGGTCTCTTCGGTTTCCTGCGCGGCCTGGGCGCGCGCCGCGGCTTCATCCCAATCCGGCTCGACGATCTCCGGCCCCGTCTGTTCCGTGGCAGGGCGATAAATTTCGGGGTCGGCCAGCACCAGCGTTACCTCTGCCATCCCGGTCGGCTTGCGCTCGCGCGTGCCGGAGAAGATGACATCCTCCATCTTGATGCCGCGCAGGCTCTTGGCGGACTGCTCGCCCAGCACCCAGCTGATCGCGTCCGAGATATTCGATTTGCCGCATCCGTTGGGGCCGACAATCGCTGTCACGCCGTGGCTGTCGAGCGAAACCTCCGTCCGATCGCAAAACGATTTGAAGCCGAGAATGTGAATGCGTTTCAGTTCGAGCAAGCTGGGCCTCCTTGTTTCAGGGGATGAAATTCACGCCAATGGCTCAACTGTAGCCCGGCTGGGAATGCAGGGTCAACAACGGAGATACCATCTATTGTGGATAAGAAGCCCTAAACCCCAGCCGTAGGATAACGTGTCTGATATTGGACAACTTTCGTGAATAAAAGCTCTCTTCAGACGCTTCGTGTAGCTCGGGATGACAGGCTATTTCGCACCTATTTTTTCAACGTAGGCCGCACCAGCACTTCGCTGATGAACGACTGATCCGCCTGGGTCGCCAGCATGGCTACAATCTCCGCAATATCTTCCGGGGCAATTGCACCCAGCGCGGACTTTTCCGCCGACAACCCCGATCCGAATTCCGTTCGCACCGAGCCCGGCTCGACGAGCGAAACCCGCACCTGGTGCTGCCGCAACTCTTCGGCAGCGGAAATCATCAACCCATTCAGTCCCCATTTCGATGCCGCATAGGCTGCGGCATTGGGCACCGGGTTCCGGCTGGCGAGCGATGAAATGTTGATGATGTGCCCGCGTTTGGCTGCGAGCATAGCTGGAGCAAAGGCCCGCAGCAACAGATATGGCGCACGCAGGTTGATTGCCATCAAACGATCCCAGTCTACCGGTGCCATCGCATGCAGCGGGCCGCCAAATGTGCCGATCCCGGCATTGTTTACCAGAACGTCGCAGCGGCCATGCTTTTCGAGCACACCGGCTGCGAAGCGTTCAATCTGCACCGGATCGGCCACATCGCAGGGATGGCATTCCGCCTTGCCGCCGGCAGCGACAATTTCATCGGAGACGATGGTCAGCCGGGCCATGTCTCTGGCGGTCAAAATGATGTGCGCTCCCAGCGAAGCCAGCCTGCGCGCAATGGCGGCACCGATCCCGCGGTTCGCGCCTGTAACGACGGCGATTTGTCCATTCAGAGAAGTGGTTGTCATCTTGTCACCGCACAATTTTGAAGATCAGCCATAGCGCCACCAGCAGGATGACTGCCATGCCGCACACCATCAAAGGAATATTGCCCTGTTTTTCCCGCCATCTACTCATTTTCACCTGCTCCCTGTAGGATCGTACACGTCCCGCTGCTCTTGCATCTTAATGAACGGCAGTGGAATACTCGTATCGGAGAATCGCTTTTATAATCCCCTTAATTAAGAAATAACCGGATATTGACCGCACATTGAACCTATACATGCGTTACAGTCTTTGCATCCCTTCCTCATCTGCCCTGCCTTCCGTCCGTGCTGCCGGAGCTGGAGTTGAGGTTCGGCATATGCGGACACGCTTGTTGGACCGTAGTTATTTTCCATTTCCATAACGACTCGTTCGCGAGGAGCGACTGATGAAGAAACAGATTCTGTACGTCACGGTGCTGGCGCTGGCCGGTTCCGCAATGGGCGCCGCCCCTATAATGCTGGCGCAAAGTTCCAACTCAAGCACCATCACGATTAAAGATCCCGCCGAATACAATGCCTACAATTCCGCTATCGGCCAACCTACGCCGCAGGCGAAGGAACAGGCGATCGAGGGATTTCTGCAGCAGTATCCGAACAGCGTCGTCAAGCTGCAGATGCTGGAAGTTCTGCAAGATGCTTACACCCAGACCGGCAACACCGACAAGGCGCTCGACACCGCGCGCAAGATCCTGACGATCGACCCCGCGAATATGCGTGCCCTGGCGTTGAGCGCCTTTGTGCTGCGCACGGAGGCCGGCCAGAAGACCAATCCTGCCGACGCCCAGCCCATGCTCGACGAAGCCGCGGCCGATGCCCAGAAGGGGTTAACCGCTCCCGCGCCCCAGGGTGCCGATTCCGCTAATTTCGATAAGATGAAGACCGCTGTCACGCCGCTGTTCGACGGCGCCATCGCCCAGGATGACCTGGAAAAGAAGGACTACGCCGGCGCCATCAAGAACTTTCAGGCGGAGCTGGCGGCCATGCCCCCGGCGCAGACCACTGCCGGCCCTGGCATCGAAGACACCTATCTGTTGGGCACTGCTTACACGCAGGAAACTCCTCAGGACCTGGTGAACGCGATCTGGTATCTGTCCCGCGCTGCTGCGCACGCTCCCGAGCCGTTCAAGGATGAAATTCAGAAAGCTGCGCAATATTGGTACAAGAAGTATCATGGCGGCACGGATGGCTTCGACCAGGTACAGGCGCAGGCTGCTGCGGCTCTGAACCCGCCCTCCGGATTCACCATTGCTGCCGCTCCGCCACCGCCCTCTCCACAGCAGCTGGCCCACACTGCGGTCACCACTACGCCCGACCTGAAGACCATGGCCCTGACGGACAAGGAATTCGTGCTGGCCAATGGAACGACGGATGACGCCGCCAAGGTCTGGGACACGATGAAGGGCCTGACGACCAAGGTTCCGGGCAAGGTGATCGCGGCCACTCCGGACTCAATTCAGTTGGCTGTCTCCGACGATGCCCAGCAGTCGAACAAGGCGGACTTCACCATCAATATGAAGACGCCGCTGCACACGCTACCCACCATCAATTCCATGGTGACCTACATTGCGACGTTCGATTCTTACACACAGACTCCGGCCATGATTATCATGAAGGACGGACAAAGCTCGGTTGCAACCAAGCCGCGCGCGGTGCACCACACCACCACCCGGCACCACGCCGCGCAGTAGTTTTCACCGTAAGACTAAAGGGGGCATCCATTGCGGATGCCCTCTTTTTTTCTATCAAAAACGCTTTTTTGGTGCTGTTTCTGCGGGTTGGATCGAGCGAGTTGCGAAATCGCAAATAAAGTCGTTTTTGTGGCCTTTTTTCTGGGCGATTCAGGGCCGGTCAAAATGGCGGTTTTTTGAGACGATAGGGGTGTAACCGGGAATCGCCTGCTATGCCGGTGTTTTATTTTTTCATGCTCATTTGCAAGCTGTTGATTCCGGGCGGGATAGGAATTTCAATTTTCGTGTTTTCGATCGGAAAGCGCGATTTCTTCGCTTCTAAAGTTATACGAATATATAACTTTGCATTTTTTGCACCAAAAATTATGCTTTCTTCGTTTTCCAAAAGTCAAAAGTTATATGGATATATAACCTGGCATTCTTCCTTCCGGTCGGAATTTATTCGCCGAGCATGAAGTGGCGGATCGACTGCGCGCGTCCGGTTACGGCATCGCAGTCGATCAATGCAGCGCACATTTTGGGATTTTTTTTGGCGGCGTCGAACTTGGCCGGCATGCCTTTTAGAAAACGATCCAGCACCTGCTCAACTTCCACTCCAATTACGCTGTCGTAGGGTCCGCTCATGCCGACGTCGGTTTGAAATGCGGTGCCGTTGGGCAAAATGCGTGCATCCGCCGTGGGGACGTGGGTGTGGGTGCCGAGGACGGCGGTTACGCGACCATCGAGATACCATCCCAGCGCGACTTTTTCCGAGGTCGCCTCGGCATGGAAGTCGACCAGGATGACTTTCGCGCGCAGTTTTTCGAGAATCGCGTCCGCGCAGCGAAACGGATCGTCGCTTGCGCCCATGAATACGCGTCCCTGGAGATTGATCACGGCATATTCCGTGCCATCGGCGAGTTTGCCTTCGTAGAGGCCGTGGCCGGGGACGCCGGGAACATAATTTGCCGGGCGCAGGAGACGGCGCGGGCGCTCGTGGCTGTCGGCGGGAACCGACTGCATCCAGTCGATGATTTCGCGCTTGTCCCAGACATGATTTCCGGTGGTTAAGACATGGGCGCCGAGGGTGAAGAATTCATCGGCGATTCCCGGCGTGACGCCGAAACCGCCGGCGGCATTTTCCACGTTGACGACTACCAGATCGACGGCGTGGGTATCCATCAGGTGATGCAGATGGGCATGGACGATGCGGCGTCCGGCGCCGCCAAAGACATCTCCAACAAAAAGAATTCGCAAAGGGAAGTAACTCCGAAAGAAAGCTGAGGCATCCTTACAGTTGACATAGAGAAAATGGCGTCATTCTGAGCGCTGCGAAGAATCTCTGTATTGCTGAAAAATGCAAAGATCCTTCGCTTCCCACCCCCAGCGACGAAGACCTGTCGCTGGGGACCCCGGTTGCGCTCAGGATGACAAACTCTATTGGGCCGAACTCTATCCAACAGAAGAAATGCTTTAAGACTGAATCCCCGATGGTAGCACTCAACGGCTCTGACTGCTTGAAATCCCAGGTCTCAAAATCGAGACCTGGGGCACCCACAGGTCCCTCGACTTCGCTGCGCTCCGGTCGGGATGACAACCCTATTTATGAGACCACCAATAATGTCCCCTACGCGCAAATCATTCGATTGACCGGGAACTGTGATACTTTGGGCGACATGGCGGAGAATCTGCGATTTTCGACGGGAATTGAAGCGCTGGTGCTGATGGCGACGGAGCCGGAGAAGTTCCATACCTCGCAGGCGCTGGCGACGGCGCTGGGAACGAATGCGGTGGTGGTGCGGCGGCTGCTGTCCGCGCTGAGCCGGGCTGAGTTGGTTGCGAGCGTAAAAGGGCCTTCCGGCGGATCGCGCCTGGCGCGCAGTCCCAAGCAGATCACGCTGCGCGATATTTATCGCGCTGTGGGAGCGGGCGAGCTATTGCACCGCAGCCAGCATGAATCGGCGGGGACGAAAGACCTGAAGAAATCCATCCATGGGATTTTTCGTAAAGCGGAAAAATGCCTGGAAGAGGAACTGGATTCGACCACGTTGAATCAGCTGATCAAGAAGTCTGGGAGGAAGGCCGTAAAGATCGGCAATGATTCTCGCGTGGAAAAATCTGCTGAGGGTGTTGTGGTTGCTTCGTCCAACCAGAGCTAGAGCGATCTGTTCTTGGGCATCTAAAGCTCAAAGCAGTTCTTCATCCGAATTTCCCTAAATCGGAAACTTTTACTCTCTCAATTTTTTTGAACAATTTTTTTATTGCTCTCGAGAGAGATGCGTCCTGTTCAGGTACAGGAAATAACTCTTGTCTTCCGGCATTCTCGGCAATGCAGAGGTCCTTCGCTCCCCACCCCAACGCGTAGAAATGACGCGTCGGGGGGTCCGGTCCGCTCAGGATGACGGACTTTTTGGCGCGCGCACTCTATATGCCGTCAGATAAATTGGCATAGAAGACTATTTTATTCTTGAGACGTAACTATTACGTTACATATAATCGATCGTAGATGGATGACGTTTTCAAGGCGCTGGCGGATGGGAGCCGCAGGTATTTGCTGGATCGCCTGTATGCCCGCAATGGGCAGACGCTGGGGGAGTTGTGCGTCGACCTCGACATGACGCGCCAGGCGGTGATGAAGCATCTGGCGCTGCTGGAAGCGGCGAACCTGGTGGTGACGGTTCGGCGGGGCCGGGAGAAGCTGCATTACCTGAACCCGGTGCCGATTCACGAAATTTCCGAACGCTGGATTGGGAAGTATGAACGGCAGTCCCTGAAAGCGCTCGCCCAACTGAAGAAAGGCCTGGAGGAGAAAAGCAAATGAGCAAACCGAGTTTTGTCTATGTCACCTACATCCACAGCACGCCGGAAAAGGTGTGGGCGGCGCTGACGGAAGGCGATCTGACCAAGGAATATTGGGCCCACCGCAATGTGTCGGACTGGAACGTCGGCTCGAAGTGGGAGCATCAGCGGGTGAACGATCCTGCCAAAGTGGATGTTTGCGGAACGGTGGTCGAGAGCGATCCGCCGCGGCGGCTGGTTTTGACGTGGGACCATCCGGTTGCTACCGGGGCATCGCGGGTGACGTTTGAGATTGAGGTTGTGTTCGAAGCCGTGCGCCTGACGGTGATTCACGATGAGCTGGAACCGGATTCCGAGATGTTGCGCAGCATTTCGCAGGGATGGCCGGCGGTGCTTTCCAGCTTAAAGAGCTTTCTGGAAACCGGTCATGGACTGGACATGGTGCGGCAGTGGGTGGAAAAAGCGCAGAAATAGATAAGGAAGAGTGGAAGCGCTGATTGCTGACAAACCCATCCTTGTGAACCTCAGGCGCTAAAGCGCTTGAAAATTTTCGAAGACTTATCCCCCGGCTGAAGCCGGGGGTCTACCTAAATGACTTCAGCACCTTGCTGAAGCCGGGCGTCTACCCACAAGCCAAGCCTGTAAATTCTGACGATACAGTTCGCATTTAATGCCGCAGGAGGGATTCGCGTTGACGCCTTGCCAGTAGCGTGTCGATGGCGAAGCGGCCGGGGCCGAAGATTAGGATGAGGAGCGATGCTGCGAGAAATGTGAAGGGCGCGGCGGCGGTGAACTTTCCCGGGTCGCTGAAGAATGCGGCGAGGGAGTCGCGATCTCCGACGATGTAGGCGACGATCATATCGACGGTGAGCAGCAGAGCGATGGGACGAGAGGCGAGTCCGAGGATGAGGAGAATTCCGCCGAGGAATTCCAGCGACGCGATGAAGATGGCGGTGAGGTGCGGCAAGGGCAGGCCGAGCTGGGTGAAGTAGCCGGTGACGCCGGCGATGCGGTGCAGTTTGCCCCAGCCGGTCTCAAGAAACTGCCATCCCCAATAGAGACGGACGAGCAGCAACAAGGGCGATTGCAGGCTGGAGGCGGCTCTCTGGAAGATTCGATAGGCGTTGGTGAGTGGGTTCATATGGAATCTTTCTTTCTCAGTGAATGAAGGAGTGCAAATGCAGAGGTCCTTCGCTTTCCACCCCAGCGACGAAGACCTGTCGTTGGGGACCCCGGTTTTGCTCAGGATGACGCCATTCTTTTTACGAGTCTTCTCTTTTTACGGATTTTTGGTTGCGGGGGACGATTTTGTTGTGGATGGTTTGGCGAACCAGCCCATTTGTGCCCAATCCTGAAACCACTCCTGCATTCCTGCGGCAATTTCGCTGTCGCGGAGGCGGCTGCCGCGCACGGCGTTGTCCAGCGCGTCGCCTAGTGGATGGCCTTGACGCAGCCCGCGGAGTACGCGGAAAGCTTCGCGGGTCAGCCGGCGGTAGCAGACGATGTATTGCTTGCGATATGCGGCGAGATAAATCCGCTGGGGATCGAGCCGTTGGATTTTCGCGATGGCCGGGTGCTGCTTGCGCTGGTGAGAACCGGCGTTGCTGGCGGCGTCGTTCTGCGTGTTCTGGTTTTCGTTGATGGCGATCAGGACATCGTCGACCGGATAGGAAAGCTGCAGCAGGCGGATGTGGGGCTGAATGCCGAGACGGGTCGCGGGCGTGACTTCGAGCAGGTCTTCGGGGCCGACGATGGGATCTTCCGCGCCGTCGAAGGCTTCGATGTGCGCCCACTCTAACCGAACCATGTCGAGAGCGACTTTTTCCCGCGGCTGAATCCATTCGGGATGCGCGCGCAGCCAGGGCAGGAGTCGGCTGCCGAGATTGCGCAGGGTGAAGGAGCGCGAGGGATTGTCGGTGAGATAGGCGATGGAGAGACGATTGAATGGGCGCTCCCCGACGATGGCTTGCAGGCCGGGAAAGTCGGCGGCGAGGGCGTCGAGGATGCGGAACCAGTATTGCTGGTTGTAAATTTCCAGACGGTCGAAGGAAGAGAGCCGGTCGTTGGGCTTGATGAACTGTTTGGCTTCGTTGCCCATGGAGCGGCCGTCGGGAAGTTTCGAGCGCATGCCGTCGTTGCGCGCGAGCGGGGTCATGACGGCGGAGGCCATGCGGCGCTGCAGATGCTTGAGTTCGCTCATTGGGCTGTTGCCACCAGCCCATCGTTCGTCTGGTGTGCCGGAGCGATTTCTGCCAGGAAGCGATTTGCCTTGAGGGCTTCGGCGTGGACTTCCTGAAAGGACGGGATGCTGTCATCCCACTCGAGCAGGGTGGCGGTGGGGCCGCAGCGGTGGATGGCGCGGGCGTAGAGGTCCCAGACGGGATCGATGACGGGATGATCGTGGGTGTCGAGGATATATTTTTCGAATTTGGAATGGCCGGCGATGTGAATCTGGGCGACGCGATTCGCGGGGACGAAGTCGACATATTCCCGGGGGTCGAAGCTGTGGTTCCGGGAGCTCACGTAGATGTTGTTTACGTCGAGCAGGATGCCGCAGTCGGCGCGCTCGACCACTTCGGTGAGGAATTGCCACTCGGTCATTTCGGAGAGGTGAAACTCGGCGTAGCTGCTGACGTTTTCGACGGCGATGGGGATCTCGAGGGAATCCTGCACCTGGCGCACGTTTTCCGCGGTGATCTTGACGGCTTCCCAGGTGTAGGGCATGGGGAGCAGGTCATGGGTATAGCGGCCATCCACGCTGCCCCAGCAGAGATGATCGGAAAGCCAGGGAGTTTTGGTGCGGCGGGTGAGTTCTTTCAGGCGGCGAAGATGTTCTTTATTCAGCCGGTCGGCGGAGCCGAAGTACATGGAGACGCCGTGCTGGACGACGTTGTATTGCTCGAGAATCTGATCGAGGACGGCGAGCGGGCGGCCTCCGTCGATCATGTAATTTTCGGAGATGATCTCAAACCAGTCGACGACCGGATGCTGGGTCAGAATGTGCTGATAATGGGGTACACGCAGGCCGATGCCGATGCCGTAATCCGTGAATCCGTTGAAGCGATTCGCTGCCATGCCTTACCCCGAAGCATAAAAGGGAAGCGGTAGCGAACCTGTGGGCCGCTACCGCCCGGTTCCATGTGAATTTAGGAGAAGTTGGCGCTTGGCATCTTGGAGCCGTCGGTGGCGCAACCGCCCTTGCCTTTGCAGGAGTTTTTGTGTTTACAGCCGTTGTCGGAGGTCTTACAGCCGCCTTTTCCTTTGCAGGAATTCTGGCCTTTACAGGAATGCTTCTCCTTCGAGACCTGCGTGTAGAGGGCGCTGTTGGAAGTCGGTGCGGTGACCTGCGTGTTGGTGTTCTGGGTGGTGGAGGCGTGGGCGCATACCGCGGTTCCCGTCAGTAGACCGGCGGCCGCAGCGGAAAACAGGAGATTCTTGAAGGTGTAATTCATTTCGGGTGATTCCTTCCTCATTCAAAATGAGGCCGCATTCGAGACCGGCCCTCTATACATATACGCTTACAATGTCACATTTGGTTTTCCGACGACAATGGAAAAAAAGAGCGGGCAGTCCATTTCCTCTTTGAATGGCTATGGATGCAGTCTATGGATATCGCCTGGGAGCCGTAATACTGTGGCGAATCCGTGCCAGGGGAGCGTGGTTGTCGAAAACGATACTGCCCTGCTCGAGACGGACGCCGAGTTGTTGCCAGACTGTGTTCAGATCCACGGGGTCGGGGCCCTGGCCCATTTTTCTATAAAGGTCGGTCAGAACGGAGGTTCCGGTGGCTCGGTCGCCTTCGGCCAGCGCCTGAGAGATGGGCCAGTCGCGATCGATGGTTCCCCCGGCGGCTACGATGGCGTGGAGTGCGTCCTGCAGGCCTTGGCGGTTTCCGGTCTTCTGGCGGATGGTCACGTCGGCGACCAAGCAGAAGATTGCGCCGCCCCAGTAGGTGCTGGCCCAAGTGTGGGTGTTGTCGAGGCCGTCGCCGGAGAGCGGCGGCTCTCCCTGCGGCATGCCTTCCAGCATGCTTTTCCATATTTCCTGGGTGGACAGGGTTCCGGCCTGGGCGCGGGCGATGGGTTCGACGTAGGTGGCGAGGCCCTCTTCCAGCCAATGATGGTTGGGCGACAGACTGGGGAGGGCGGTGTGGACGAATTCGTGGGTCATGGTCCAGTCGTCGGCCAGCTGCTGTTCGGTAGTGTGCTGCCCGAGCCGCATGCGGGTGAAGGCGGGGAATCCGTCGACGCCGCCCCAGGTTTCTCCGGATAAAACGCCGCTTTCATCGGCAGCGGGCAGGATAAGGACACGGGCGCGGGGCACAGGAAATTTGCCGTAGTAGATGGACACGGCGTTGGCGGCCTTCTGCACCCAGTCGACGACTTCCGGGTGCGGCAGGTCGAGAGCCCCGGGGCCGAAGTCGATCTGGATGGCTGCGCCTCCGGCGTGGATTGTCTGTGAAGACGCGACGGTGCTGTTCCAGGGGGCGTGATGGTGTTGGGAATTCTGGGCCGTTGTAGTGCCGGCGGAAAGGCAGAAATAGAGAAGGGAAGCGAGAAGGCACGAGCCGAGTCGGGGAGGCTTCATCGAATATTTCATCTGCTCGGTTGGATGGCGGATATCGGAAGAAGAGGCTTGTCTTGTTCGTTCCGAGCGGAGCTTCAGAGCAGTTTCACAGTTGTGTAGCGCGAAGAAAAGCAGATCCCTCGACTGCGTCATTGCTACGCAATGACTTCGCTCGGGATGACATTCTTTTAGCAATACAGTATTCCTGTAGTCGCATAGTGTTCTGAGTCTTTAAGTTCACGATATAAATCGACGAACGGTAGGATTTGCAAATGCAGGTCCCTCCGCATATAAACCCACGTCTCAAAAGCGAGACGTGGGGCACCCATATTTCCTGTCGCGGCAACGAACTCTCTGCGACAGGCCACTAGCGGGCGGCGATTAGCTCTTTGGATTCGATTGTGCCGTAGCGGGTCTCTACGTATTCGTCGAGAATTTTTGTGAATTCCTGGACGATGTTGTCGCCGCGTAGCGTGAGAAACAGGCGGCCATCGACGTAGACCGGGGCGACCGGGTCTTCAAAGGTGCCGGGCAGGGAAATGCCGATGTTGGCGTGCTTCGATTCGCCGGGGCCGTTGACGATGCAGCCCATGACGGCCAGCTTCAACTCTTCTACGCCGGGATATTTCTGACGCCAGGCGGGCATGGACTCGCGGACGTAGCCTTGAATGTCCTGGGCGAGTTCCTGAAAAAACGTGCTCGTCGTGCGGCCGCAGCCGGGGCAGGCGGTCACCTGTGGGGTGAAGCTGCGGATGGCGAGCGATTGTAGAATTTGCTGGGCGGTTAGAACTTCTTCGGTGCGATCGCCGCCGGGTTTGGGCGTGAGGCTGACGCGGATGGTGTCGCCGATGCCGGCGAGCAGCAGCGGCGTTAATCCAGCAGTGGAGGCGACGATGCCTTTCATGCCCATGCCGGCTTCGGTGAGTCCCAGGTGCAGGGCGTAGTCGCAACGCGCGGCCAGCATGGTGTAGACGTCGATGAGATCGTGCACGCCGCTGACTTTGGCGCTGAGGATGATTTGATCGTGGCGCAGGCCGTACTTTTCCGCCATGGCGGCGGAGTCGAGTGCGCTGACCAGCATGGCTTCCATCATTACGTCGCGGGCTTCGCGCGGCCTGGCGAGTTTGGCGTTGTCGTCCATCATGCGCGTCAGCAGAGCCTGATCGAGCGAGCCCCAGTTGACGCCGATGCGGACCGGCTTCTGATTTTCGACGGCGCACTCGATCATGGTGCGGAAGTTTTCATCGTCTTTGCGGCCAATGGAACAGTTGCCGGGATTGATGCGGTACTTGGCCAACGCCTGCGCGCAGGCGGGATATTTCTTGAGTAGGAGATGCCCGTTGTAATGAAAGTCGCCGACGATGGGGACAAAAACATTCTGCCTGGCCAGCGCTTCGACTACGTGCGGCACGGCTTTGGCGGCATCGTCATTGTTTACCGTGACGCGGACAATCTCCGACCCGGCACGATGGAGCGCTGCCACCTGCTGCACGGTGGAGGCTACGTCGGCGGTATCGGTGTTGGTCATCGACTGCACAACAACCGGTGCGTCCGAACCGACGCGGACGTTGCCGATCATCACGGTAGGGGTTTTTCTGCGATGGGTTTCTGGCATAGTCGATCCAGCCTCAGTTTATCATCGCCTACGCGATACAATTCGAGCGAATCAGCGCTTGAAGGAGGACTTGTCTATGAGTTCGGTGCGTTGGCTTGCGATGACCTTTTGCGGTTTTATATTGCTTCCAGTTCTTTTCAGCCAGCAGCCTCCCACAAAACCAAAGAAGGTCCTCACGCCGGAGCAGAAGATATATCAGCAGCAATTGAACCAGTGGTTTGTAAAGCACCATAGCCTGCAAGGGAAGGCGAAACAGGTCTTCGACGCGGAGATGGCCCGCGAAAAAGCCGGGGACTGTCCCGATGCCTATTCGACGTATGCCATTAACGTCTGCCTTGGAAAACAAACATCCATTACAGAAAATAACTTAAAGAGGTATGAAGAACTTATTCGGGAATTGATGGCTCCGGAGCCGCAGATACCGGGACAGCCTGCCACCAATCTCCCGGGACCAACAGGTCCCGTTCTGACATCGGAGCAGTTGGAATTGGAATTCGATCACGTGGAGCAAAGTTGGCGGCAGTACCGCGACAGAGCCTGCACTGCGGCGTTTCACCAGTTCGACGGAGGCACGGCCGGCCCGCCCTTCGAGGGAGAGTGCGAACAAAAGCTGACGCGCGATCACATGCGCGAACTGGCTATGATCTATGAAGGACCCTTGAGTCCATAGGAACGCATTGCAGAGGCGGTATTTTCCTGTTACGTTTACGAGGGTTGGTGTCATTTCGGCGTGCCCGGTATTTGGAAACGGTTGTCGCCGGCGAAAAGCAGATGAGGCGAGTGTGTCTGTAATGAAAGAAGCGCAACCGAAAAAGAAAACCACAGCCATGCCGCGCATTCTCGCGGGCAAGCCTACTGCCATTTCCGATCCGGGAAGAAAACAGCGCATCCAGCAATACGAGACAGCGGTGCGGCTGATGCGCGATGGCAAGTATGAGAAGGCCAAGGCAGCGCTGGAAACGCTGCTTTCGACGGGAGCCGGCGATCTGGTGGATCGGGCACGGGTCCACATGACCGCCTGCCAGCGGCAGATGGAAAAAAAACAGGTCAGCTTCAACAGCCCCGAGGAGCAATACGACTACGCCATTTCGCTGCTGAACACCGGGTACTATGAGGATGCGCGCGAGCATTTCGACGCCATCCTGAAAAAGCATCCTTCGGCGGATTATGCCTACTACGGTCTGGCGGTGATGCATAGCCTGACCAGCCGCGCAGAAGATTGCCTGGAGCAACTGGCGCGGGCGATCGAACTGAATCCACGGAACCGAATCCAGGCACGGCTCGATTCGGATTTTCAGGAGATGTTCGACGATCCCCGGTTTACGGAACTGCTATATCCGGAAGTTTCGTAGGCAGGCGGCCGGAAGTTGTCGATTAAAAGATGCATCCAACCAGTCGACCGATGCATGTAGCCAACCCATCGATGCACACAGCCAAATCCATGGCATTCCGGGAACAATCCGTGACGGAAATCGACCGGGCAGTGAACACTCTGCGAGTCGCGGCCATCGGCGGCGGCACTGGTCTGTCGACTTTGTTGCGCGGATTGAAACGGCACACGCGGCAATCGGTTGCCAACACGGCCAACCCCACAAACATTGCAGCGGAACTTCCGTCGGCGATCTCCGACCTGGCTGCCATTGTGACGGTGACCGATGACGGAGGGTCGAGCGGACGCCTGCGCAAGGACATGAATATTCTGCCGCCGGGCGATCTGCGCAACTGCATGGTGGCGCTGTCGGAGGACGAGCACCTGCTGTCGCGGCTGTTCCAATATCGCTTCGAGAGCGGCGAGGGCCTGGAGGGCCATAGCTTCGGCAACCTGTTTCTGGCCGGCCTGACGGCGGTGACCGGGGACTTTGCGTTGGCGGTAAAAACATCTTCGCAGATCCTTGCCACGCGCGGACATTTATACCCGGCGACGAATTCGAACGTGACCCTGGCGGCGCTGATGGACGATGGCTCGACGGTGCTGGGAGAGACCAAGATCACGGCCAGCAAACGCCGCATCGTTCGACTGATGCTGGAGCCGGCGCGAGTTCCGGCGCTGCCGGAAGCGATCGAGGCCATTCTGGGAGCGGACCTGGTTACGCTGGGGCCGGGCTCGCTCTACACCAGCCTGGTGACGAATTTGCTGGTCGACGGGATTGCGGAGGCGCTGCACGCCGCACACGGTCTGCGGGTGTTCATCTGCAATCTGATGACGCAGGCGAATGAGAGCGTTCACCTGACGGCTTCGCAGCACATCGAGCGTATTTACGAACACGCCGGCGGAGCGATCTTCGACTATGCGCTGGTAAACGTCGCGCCGGTGCCGGAGGCCGCGCGGGAACGCTATGCCGCCGAAGGCGCCGAGCAGATCACTGCGGATATTGAGGAGATCGAGCGGCTGGGCGTGCGCTGCATCCCTGGAGATTTTCTCCATGCAGAAGACGTGCTGCGCCATGATTATGAACGGGTAGCGGACGCTCTGCTGGCGTTGGGATTGAAACATCTTCGGGCGTGAAGAAGGCTGTGTGGATTTCGGTGATTCACCGCCCCAGTGGCTAAAGCCACTGCTAATATCCAGTGACTTATCCCCGGCCTGAAGGCCGGGGACTACCCGATGCTTTCGAAACAGCGATGAATCAAAGTTTACCGGCGGCGATCGAGCGGTAGAAATATCGAAAATACTGTGCCTTGATGAGTCGGATGCTGCGAGCTTTTTACTTTGATGACCCCGGCGTGTTTCTGCACGATTCCAGCGCACAGCCATAAGCCCAGGCCGGTGCCGACCGCAGAACGAGTGGTGAAGAATGGCTCGAAAATTCGTCGCAGGGTGGAGCGCCTCATGCCGTGGCCGGTGTCCGCAACCACCATGCATACTCCTTTTCTTCCGTTGTGCCAGTTGGTTGCGCTTCGGGTGCGGATCAGCAGACGGCCACCGTGTGGCATGGCGTCGATTGCATTGTGGATCAGGTTGACGAGCACCTGACGCAGCTCTTCGCGGCCGCCGAGCACGGTGGCTTTTTTCGAGTCCTCGCGTTCGATCTGGATCTGCAGGGCGGCGATGCGTCCGTTAAAAAGTGCCAGAGCGGAGTCGATAATCTCCGACACGTTGCAGAGCGTAGGCGCGCCGGGATCGCGATAAAAGCGCAATGCCTGAGTGGAAATATCGACCACCCGCGCCAGCTCCTGCTGGGCCAGCTGAATATACTTGCGCTGTTCGTTCTCAAGCGCGCTTTCATCGAGGAGGTAGAGCAGATTGGTGATGGCTTCGAGCGGATTGTTGATCTCATGCGCGATGGAAGCGGCCAGTCTGCCGGTAACTGCGAGCTTTTCATTTTGCCGCAGGGATGCGTCGGACTGGCGCAGCTCAGTAATGTCGAGCGCGGTTCCGATGAGACGCGTGGCTTTTCGCTTACCGCCAATGTTGGAAAAAAAAGCATGGCCCTTGGCGGCGATCCAGCGCACCGTTCCATCGGAACATAGGATGCGGTAATCGTTGCCGTATTCGCCGCTGCCTTCGGGATCGAGGCTTTCCAGCACGGCGCGGTCGGTGCGGGCGCGGTCTTCCGGATGCAGCAGCTTGAGGAAGAGGGGATAATCCATTCCGCCATTCCAGGGCAATTGAAAAATTTCGAGGCAGCGGCTTGAGCATCGCAGCTTGCCAGCGGCCGGATCGAGATCCCAGACGCCTACCTCAGAGGAATCGACTGCCAGCCGGAGATGCTGTTCGCGCTGTTCGCGCGCCTGCTGCTGCAGGTGCGGCGCGGTGATGTCGGTCAGCGTGACCTGGGTACCATCGCCGCCGGCGAGCGGGATGGCCCAGGCTTTTACGTCGACGAGGATGGTTCCGCCGGGCTGCCGCGTCCACCGGCCATCGCTGCGTATCCAGTTGCGTCGCGCGATGGCGACCTGATCTCCCTGTTCGCGCAAAACATCGAGACGTTTTCTGCGCGTCTCTTCGCGATCTTTGGGATGGTTGAATTGAAGGATCGAACGATAGATGGTCTGCTCGGCTTCTTCGCGTCTCAGCAACGCGACGCCGGCGGGATTGATGTAGACCACCTTCTCCCATTGCAGGATGAAGGTAGGGACTGGAGAAAACTCCAGAACGGTACGCATCTGTTCTAACGAAGTCTCGCGCGAAGATGCGGGTTGTTCGACCATCGACATAACTTAGCTGGGATGCAAACTTCCGGAAGCTGCTAATTTTCCAGATCAATCGCTACAGACAAATGTTTTTTATTGAGTTGCGTACGTGACTACGATGCTCAATTTATACCGGGTTTATTGGGCAATGTATCGAAAAATACGCATGAACAGGCTATGCAAATGGTTGCGCAGGCGGAAGGAGTTACTCGCGAGTTACTTTAGTTACACGCGGGTTTCATCTATACCGGAGAAAAAATTTGATCGCGATGGAAAACACCGATAGTTCGCACTTATCAGGTGTTCTCCAGATAGATTGCGACATGGTTACCCGTGTTGCGGGATCGATGAGTTCGATGGATTGTCGGTCGATCGATTTTGCAGAAAACGAAGTTCGAGCCAGTCGAGCAGGATCATTGCGCATAGGAGAAGGCCGATGGCGTAGCCTATGGCGCGAAACTTATCTTGTTGGCGAGAAGTTCCGAGTTGATTCCACGAATTTCTGGCTGGATTTTTTTGATTGTAGTACAAGGTCAGAGAATATCCGGATTTCTTCTCGCCGAATTTTATCTTGAGAGGGCTACTTTGATAGGCGCGTCCGTGGATGCGGAACTTGGCGACAACCGTATAGGTGCGAAGCGGGGATACGCCGGCAATGTGCAGCTCGATCGGCAGAGCTTTTTGCAGTCTCGCGGCCTGACTGTTCGTGCGCCAGCGAACGCCGTGGTATGCCGTCATGGTTCCGAGAAAAATAAATGCGATGGCGGTAAGGAAGAAGAAAATTCCAGAGTTCAGCCATTTCGGATTTTTCTGTCGGCGCTGCAGCCGTTGCTGCGTAATCTGTGGATGGTTGCGGCGCAGGCGATAGACGCTCATCGCAAGCTGCAGGAGCAGCGCAAATACCAGCAGCCAGAAGATCGCGAGTTCGACGATCCAGAATATTCGCGAGTACATGATGAATTTTCGAGCTTACAGGAAATTCAGCCTTATGCCGGAGCGTAATATGATGACCGTGTGCAATGCAAAATTTCAAAGCTCTCGTGTCAATCCATCGATCATCCACCTTTAAAAACGGAGTTTCCTGTTGAAGCCAACAATGCGGCGAACGATTGCGAACCGATCCCTGTTTTCTACACTTCTCGTATTTCTGCTTTCGTTTGTATCGGCGCAGGCGCAGCAACGCGGCATACTTACGCCAGCGCCCTCGCCACGGCCGCAAATCAATGGGCCCGCGATTTTCGGCGTCCATCCGGGGCACCCGTTTCTTTACCGGATTCCGGCGACGGGGGATCGTCCGATGACATTCTCTGCCGGGCATCTTCCGAACGGACTTCGACTGGATACGGGTACAGGCATTCTCCGCGGCGTGGTGAAAACGCCCGGTGAGTATCGCGTCACGCTTGGCGCGCGCAATTCGCTGGGAAGCGCGAAAAGACAGTTTCGCATTGTTGCCGGGGATACGATTGCTCTGACGCCGCCGATGGGTTGGAGCACGTGGTACATGGCTTTCAGCAAAATCAGCGATCGGCTGGTGAGGGCGGAAGCGGATGCGATGGTTTCCACAGGGCTGGTGAATTATGGCTATTCGTATATCAACATTGACGACGGCTGGAACATCAAGCCATCTTCCAACGACCCGGCGATTGGTGGCGCTCCGCGCGATGCCGCGGGAAATCTGATATCCAATCGGAATTTTCCCGACATGAAAGCGCTGGCCGATGCTATGCACAGTAAGGGCTTGAAGATCGGTATTTATACCTCCCCGGGGCCGCTTACGTGCGGAGGATACGAGGGCAGCTATCGGCACGAGGCGCAGGACGCGCGTTTATTTGCAGCCTGGGGTATCGATTTTCTGAAATACGATTTGTGTTCGTATGGGAAGCTGCTCAAAAACCCGAACGACGTTGCGGAACTGCAACAGCCGTACCGATTGATGGGGTCGAAACTCCGGGAACAGAACCGCGATTTTGTCTATAACCTTTGCGAGTACGGAAACGGGGATGTATGGAAATGGGGCCGCGAGGTCGGCGGCAATTTCTGGCGCACGACCGGGGATGTCGGTTGGACGAAATCCCATGACGCCGATGCTCTTTGGGAAAATGTTGCGAGATACGGCTTTGGGCAGGCGGGTTTGGAGAAATGGGCCGGGCCGGGCGGATGGAACGATCCGGACAATCTTTTGATTGGGCAGATTTTGTGGGGCGGGAGCTTAACAGCAGCACCGCTGACGCACAATGAGCAATACAGCTACGTGACGCTTTGGTCCTTGATGGACGCTCCTCTGATCTTCGGCGGCGATATGACGAAGATGGATCCCTTCACACTCAACCTGCTGACCAATGCCGAGGTGATCGCGGTGGATCAGGATGCACTTGGGCGACAGGCTGCTCCGGTTTCCAAGAAGGGCGATCTGGAGGTCTGGGCGAAGGATATGGAAGACGGCTCGAAAGCCATCGGCCTGTTCAATCGTGGAGGACAGGAGACGGAGATCACGGCTCGCTGGTCGGACCTGGGCATTCATGGGCGGCATGCGGTTCGCGATCTGTGGCGGCAGAAAAATCTAGGTACGTTCGATGGAGAGTTTCATGCTTCGGTTGGGCCGCATGGCGCGGAGATGTTTCTGGTGAAGGCGCAGGGGCATCGCGGTAAAAAGTAAGTTATTCGATTGTTCTTTTCAATTGGCCGCAGGCGGCGTAGATGTCGCGGCCTCTGGGGCGGCGGACGAAGGTGGGAATGCCGCTCGAGATCAAATGCTGCTGGAAGGCTGCGACATCTTCGGTAGCGGGCATGTTGTAGGGAATGCCGGGGCCGGGATTCCAGGCGATGAGGTTGACCTTTCCGGGCAGGCCGGAGGAGCGTAGCAGCCCAGCGAGTTCGTGCGCATCTTCGCGGCGGTCGTTGATGCCGCCGAGCAGGACATACTCGAAGGTGATGTATTGGCGCGGGCGAAGGGGGATTTCCCGGAGGGCGGCGAACAGGGCCTCGATATTCCACTTGCGGGTGATGGGCATGATGCTTTCCCGGATGGCGTCATTCGGCGCGTTGAGGCTGAGGGCGAGTTTGGGGCGGAGGGTTTCTTTGGCGAAGCGCTCAATGCCGGGCAGGATGCCGGAGGTGGAGACGGTCATGCGCGACTCGGGGATGCCGACACCTTCGACCAGCAGGCGGACGGCGGCCATGAAGTTGTCGTAGTTCAGAAATGGCTCGCCCATGCCCATGAAGACGAGATTGATGCGGTCGCGGCCGATGTGGACGCGATGGCGATTGAGGACGGCGACGACCTGGCCGGCGATTTCTCCCGCGGTGAGGTTGCGTTTGATGCCCAGTTTTGCGGTGAGGCAGAACTGACAGTTGACGGCGCAGCCTACCTGACTGGAGATGCAAATGGTGGCGCGGCGAAGGCGGGATGTTCGCGAAACCCACATCTCAGAAGCGAGATGTGGGGCACCCAGATTTTCGGCTTCTTCTTCGGCGGCGGCTTCGGATCCGTCGCCCATTTCTCCGTTGTCGCCGTTGGGCATCCAGACGGCTTCTACAGTTTCGCCGTCGGGGCAGGCGATGAGGTAACGCTCGGTGCCGTCGACGGATTGGAAGGTTTGGGCGATGGTGGAAAGGCCGAGGGTGTAGCCGGCTTCGGCGAGTTGATCGCGGGCGGATTGGGGGATGGTTGTGAGTTCGTCGATGGAGGAAATGCGTTGACGGTAGAGGGCATGGAACAATTGACGAGCGCGATAGTTGGATAAACTAAAACTTTCACAAATCGTTACAAGTTGATGAATACTATTGCCAAATATAGATTTCGATAGCTGTTCGCCAGTTTGGGACTGGTTTTGCTCGGGTTGTGGAAAACTTGCCATGAATTGTGGATAACCGCTTGCTTAGGTGGGGTTTGGGACCGGCCCGGCACGCCCGGCCAGACTATGAAAAAATGGAATAGATGACGACCATGACCGGTATGCCCAGCACGTCCCCAACGACTCCACCGATTCTACTGCAGGATACGACGCACTTCAGCACTCACGGCAATTCGCAGATTTCCGCGCAGCGGCGGAATATTCGCCGCACAGAATTATCGAACGGCCTGGTGATTCTGACCGAACGCATGGAGCATGTTCGCTCTGTCTCGATGGGGGTGTGGGTGAAGACCGGCTCGCGGGACGAGCTGCCGGAGATCAACGGCGTCTCCCATTTTGTGGAGCACATGGTGTTCAAGGGAACGAAATCTCGCTCGGCGAAAAACATTGCCCGCGAAGTGGACGCGATTGGCGGCAACCTGGACGCGTTTACCAGCAAGGAGACGATCTGCTTCAACGTGAAGGTGCTGGACGAGCATGTGCCCAAGGCGCTCGATGTGCTGACCGATCTGGTGATGCACCCGGTCTTTGCTCCCGACGATATCGACCGCGAATGCAAGGTGATTCTGGAAGAGATCAAGATGGATGAAGACAATCCGGACATGCTGGTGCATGAGATTTTCACGCAGAGCTTCTGGAAGGATCATCCGCTGGGCAAGCCGATTTTGGGAACCAAGGAGACGGTGCGGCGCTTCGATCAAGGAATGCTGTTCGACTTTTACGGCGGAAGATTCCAGGGCGGGAACATGGTTTTTTCCGCCGCCGGAAATCTGGACCACGATGCGTTTGTTGCGTTGGTGGCAGAGAAGCTGGGCAACCTGCCCACAGCGCCGGAGCCGGCGAATTTGCTGGCGACCCACCGGCCCAAGGTGCATGCACGCATTGTTTCGAAGCAGAAGAAGTCACTGGAGCAACTGCAGCTTTGCCTCGGAGTGCCCGCTCCGGCGGTGAACGATGAGCAGCGCTACACGGCGGCGCTGCTGAATATGATCCTGGGCGGCGGGATGAGCTCGCGGCTGTTTCAGAATGTGCGGGAGGATCGAGGACTGGCGTATTCGATCTTCAGTGAGCTGAATTCGTTTCGCGATACCGGTTCGCTGTGTGTGTATGCCGGGACTTCGGCGCAGAATGCGGAGCAGGTGATCCGGCTAACCGTAGAGGAATTTCGCCGTCTGAAAGAACAGCCGGTTCCGGAGGAAGAGTTGCAGCGGACGAAAGACCAGCTGAAGGGAAATATTCTGCTGAGCCTGGAAAGCTCCGGCGCGCTGATGTCGAACCTGGCGCGGCAGGAGATGTATTTCCGCCGCTTCCAAAGCGTGCCGGAGATTCTGGAGCAGGTGGGCAACGTGACCAGTGCCGACCTGATGCGGATGGCGCAGCAGCTGTTTGTGCCGGAGTCGGTTGCGGTGGCGATGCTGGGAAATCTGAACGGACTGAAGGTCACGCGCGACCATCTTGCCTGCTGACGGAATTAGGAACAGAATAGCTAGTAAGTTCCTATTCGCTGGACCCAGGCAGGTGCAGGAGTCTATGGATATTGGGTTTGAGGGTATTGTGCTAGAAAATCGCAAGCGGCGGCTGGAAGCGGGTTTCACGCTGATGGAGCTGCTGATTGTCATGTCGGTCATTTTGATCCTGATGGCCGTTGCTATCCCGAATTATATGAACATGCGCAGCCAGGCGAATGAGACGGCGGCGATGGAAGAACTGCGCACGTTGAACAGCGCCGAAATTCAGTACCAGACGAATTATCCGGGCAATGGATTTTCCTGCAACCTGGCGCAATTGGGAGGCGATCCGAAGACCGGCGCGCCCAGCCCGACCGGGGCGCAGTTGATTCCGGCCGATCTTGCCGGCGGCTTCAAGAGCGGATATTTGTTCGCCATTACCAACTGCACCAAGGTGACGGTGAACAACGCGGACGTGTATACCTCCTTTGAAGTGACAGCGGTGCCGCAGGCAGTGGGCAAGACCGGCCACCGAGGCTTCTGCATGGACCAGACCGGCGAGATCAAAGCTGATCCGTCCGGTGGAACCAATTGCACGCAGCCGATTTCGTAATTTTCTGGCGATAAAAATTTCGGCGGTTTCTCGGTTTGTTGACAAAGCGATCCTTGTCAACCTCAGGCGCTAAAGCGCTCGAAAATTTCCAATGACTATCCCCCGGCTGAAGCCGGGGGTATACCAAAAGCCAAGTTTGCCATCAGCCTGTTTAACCGAGTTAATATTTCGAAGCTTTCTATGAAAAGAACGAGAGCAGCGCTGGCATGGTGGATATTGCCGGCGCTGCTCTTCTTTTTTGCGCCGTCGTTTCCGGCATTGGCGGCGGTTGCTCCTACGGCGCAGGAAGTCGCGAAGCGGGTGGACGCTCACTATAACCATTTGCATAGTCTGCGCGTCCAATTCACCGAGACCTACAATGGCATGGGAATGCAGCGGAGCGAAAGCGGCACGCTGTTGCTGGCGAAGCCCGGACGGATGAAATGGCTGTATGCGAATCCTGCGGGCAAGCTGTTTGTGATCGATGGGAAATATGGCTACTCCTACACGCCGGGAGATGCGCAGGCGGAACGATACCCGGCGAAACAGCTGGAAGATTTCCGCTCGCCGCTGCGATTTTTATTGGGGCATGCGCAGATTGCGAAAGAGTTGTCGGGGCTGACGATGACTCCCGATGGCGGGAAGTACCGGTTGCGCGGCGTGCCGAAGACGATGGAGCAGCGGGTGTCGGAAGTGGATCTGACGGTGACGGCTGCGGGAACGATTGAGGCGATTGCCTGGAAGGAAACCGATGGCTCGACCACGGAATTTCGTCTGACGGATGAACAGGAGAATCCGGCGATCGCTGCGGACTCGTTCACCTTTCAGCCGCCTGCTGGAGTGGTGGTGGTGCGAGGATTGGCTCCAATTTGATTTTTGAAATCAGAAAAACCCATGTCTCAAAAGCGAGACATGGGGCACCCAGCACCCAGTTTTTTCTCGGAGTGATTTCCAACGATGCGGCTTACTACTTTAGCGATTGCTCTGAGCCTGATGCCGGGCGGGAGTCCGCTGGTGCAGGCGCAGTGGCGGATGCAGGCGAGTGGAACCAATGCCGGCCTGCGGGGAATTCATTCTGTGGATGAAAACGTGGCCTGGGCGAGCGGCACAAATGGCGCGGTTTTGCGGACGACGGATGGCGGGCAGCATTGGCAGACATGCAGCGTGCCGACGGGTGCGGCCAAGCTGGATTTTCGCAGCGTGTGGGCCTGGGATGCGGATCATGCCATGGCGATGTCGAGCGGGCCGGGTACGCAGTCGCGGCTTTACTCGACGCATGACGGTTGTCGGACCTGGCGGCTGGTATTTACGAATCCCGATGCGAGTGGCTTCTGGGATGGGCTGCAGTTTGATGGCACGCGGTTTGGTTTGATTCTGGGCGATCCGGTGGAGGGAGGTTTCACGTTGTTTGCGACCTATGATGGCGGAATCCATTGGACGCGGCAGGTGGATCCTTGCCTGCGCACCATGGACCCGCAGCAGGGAGCGTTTGCCGCCAGCAACCAATCGCTGGTGGTGCAGCCGATGGACGAACCGAATACACCGCCGGAGTTTGCTGCGAATCACCAGATATGGTTTGGAACCAGCGGGGGCTGGCTGTATGGATTGCAGCTGGCGCCGCTGCGTTTGATTGCAGATTCTGGATGCACGCATGTTCGGGCGCTGTCGGGCAGCGGGAAAAATGCTGCTGCAGGGATTTTTGCGCTGGCATTTCACGATGGCACGGACGGCGTCGCGGTTGGCGGAGACTACACCAAGCCGCACGATGGTGCAGCTACGGCCGCATATACGACCGACGGCTTGCACTGGCAGCAGGCAGTTCATCCGCCGGTGGGGTATCGCTCCACGGTTGCGTGGAATGCTAGCGATGGAAGCTGGATCGCGGCGGGTCCGGATGGGAGTGACATCTCCCGTGACGGCGGAAAAACCTGGGCACCGCTGGATCATGAGAATTGGAACGCTGTGAGCCTGCCCTTTGCCGTGGGCGCGGACGGACGTATTGGCAGGCTGATATCTTGGGGTCAGATGCGTGCGCAGTTGCGCACTGGGGGTGAGCTACGCGCACAAGTGCGCGTGGGGGGTCAGATGCGTGCGCAGTTGCGCGCGGTCAATTGGCCTTCACAGAACCATCCATAACAGAATCATCGATAAAGGACGGAATGTTTGGCGGAATACGTTGTCAAAGTAGCGGATGAGCGTGGACATGTGCAGGAGAACGTCCACCTGGCGAACTCGGCGGACGAGCTGCGCCAACGGTTCGCGCAGTCCGGACATTTCGTGTATTGGATCAAGCCGAAGGGTCTGGCGGCAGCGGGCGGCAAAACAAAAAAAGCCAAGCTGGAGCCGTTTCTGATCTTCAACCAGCAGTTCCTTACGCTGATTCGCGCCGGCCTGCCGATTCTTTCCTCGGTGGATTTGCTGGCCAAGCGGCAGAAGGCTCCCGTGCTGCGGGCGCAACTGGAAGACGTCGCCGTCCGCGTTCGCACGGGGCAATCGCTGTCGGCGGCGTTTGAGGCGCAGGGCGGATTTCCGGTGATCTATACGACCTCTCTACTGGCCGGCGAGCGCTCGGGCAATCTCGAGGAAGTGTTGACCCGCTATCTTGCCTTTCAGCGGATTGCACTCACGTTTCGCAAGAAGCTGATCGCGTCGTTGGTGTATCCGGTGCTGCTGATCGTCATGGTGACCGGACTGTTCATCTTTCTGCTCAGCTTTGTGGTTCCGCGTTTTGCCGCGCTGTACGACCAGATCGGCACCAAGCTGCCGAGCATCACCCTGTTCATGCTGGCGATGGGGAAAGACTTTCAATCGTATCTGCCGTACATGCTGGTGGCGCTGGCCGCACTGGTGTACGGCATATTCCGCTGGAGCCACACGGACAGCGGCGCCAACCGCATTGACAGTACACGGATTGCGACGCCGATCTTCGGCAATATCTGGGTGAAATATCAGGTGGCGTTGTTCTCGCGCACGCTTTCCACGCTGCTCTCCGGCGGATTGCCGCTGGTGCCGTCGCTTGAAACCGCAGCGAACTCGATCGGCAGCCGCCAATTGAGTCGAGCGGTAATACAGTCCGTGGGCAGCGTGAGGGAAGGCAAGGGTTTGGCCACCAGCCTGAAGAATACGAAGATTTTTCCTGAGCTTTCGATTGAGATGATTGAAGTGGGCGAGGCGACGGGCGCGCTGCCGGGAATGCTGAACTCCGTGGCGGAGTTTTTTGAGGAAGATGTGCAGACCGCGCTGACGGCTGCGCTCTCGTTGATTGAACCGGCGATTCTGATCGTGATGGGCGGCCTGGTGGTAACGATTTTGATTGCACTTTATCTGCCGATCTTCAGCCTGGGCGCGGCGGGGGCGATGCAGGGGCATTAGGTGGAGATTTTTCTCCACTCAAGCCAAACGACGGCTTGAATGGGGCACCCGGCGAAGGGAAGAAGTGGAGTTGAGTGAAGAGTCATTCTGAACGAAGCATCCTCTGGATTCCTCGACTACGCTCGGAATGACATTTATTTTGTGAACTCGGAATGACATTCATTTTTTGAATTTGCAGTAGAAGGAGAAACAAATGGCGGACATTGCAGTACTCCCCAGTCCGAAAGCGCCTGGCTTGGATGAGGCAGCGCAGGCGAAGATGATGGCGGCGCGCTATCGGTGCGAGTTTGTCGACCTCAGAAATTTCCGCATCCAGCATGAGCTGTTCCGCAGCGTGCCGGTCGACATCATGTTCCGCTACAACTTCGTCCCGCTGGAGCAGCTGGAGAACAAGCTGGTGATTGCGGTCAGCGATCCCAGCCGGCTGATGGTGATGGATGAAATCTCCGGGCTGCTGGGACAGAAGATCGCCGTTCGCGTAGCGACGCTGAGCCAGATCACCGACCTGCTGAAGAAAACCGAGCAGTCGCAGCGCGTGCTGGATGAGGCGACCGAGGGCCTGACGTTCGACGTGCTCTCCTCGGAAGACAACCAGGATGAGACGCTCTCGATCGAGAAGCTGACTTCCGAGGAAGACATCAGCCCCATTATCCGGCTGGTGGACACGATGGTGTTTACGGCGCTGGAGCGGCGGGCGAGCGATATTCATCTGGAAACATTCGACGATAGCCTGCTGGTGAAGTATCGTATCGACGGCGTGCTGCAGCAGGCGATGGCGCCGATTGCGCGCGAGCATCACCAGACGATTCTTTCGCGTATCAAGGTGATGAGCGAACTCGACATTGCCGAGCGGCGCGTGCCGCAGGATGGGCGTTTCCGGGTGCGCTACAAAGGCCGGCTGATCGATTTCCGCGTGTCGATCATGCCTACGGTGCATGGTGAAAATGCTGTGCTGCGCGTGCTCGATAAAGAATCGATGAGCGAGACCTTCAGTTCGCTGACGCTGGATGTGGTGGGCTTCGCGGAAGACGACCTTCGCCGCTTTCGCCGCTATATTCGCGAGCCCTACGGGATGGTGCTGGTGACGGGGCCGACGGGATCGGGCAAGACGACGACACTGTACGCGGCGCTGAATGAGATCAAGAGCGATGAAGACAAGATCATCACCATTGAAGATCCGGTGGAGTACCAGATTCGCGGCATCACGCAGATTCCGGTGAATGAGAAAAAGGGTCTGACCTTCGCGCGCGGGCTGCGCTCGATTCTGCGCCACGATCCCGACAAGATTCTGGTGGGAGAAATCCGTGACCAGGAGACGGCGCAGATTGCGATCAACTCCGCGCTGACCGGGCATCTGGTTTTTACCACGGTACACGCGAACAACGTGGTCGATGTGTTGGGCCGCTTTCTGAACATGGGGGTCGAACCGTACAATTTTGTTTCCGCATTGAACTGCATTCTGGCGCAGCGGCTGGTACGCATGATCTGCGAGGACTGCAAGCGGCCGGTCAAATACGATCGCGAAACGCTGGAGTTAAGCGGGCTCGATCTGGCGGAGTGGTCGGACTTTCCATTTCAAGAGGGAGCGGGCTGCATCGAGTGCGGCGGCACCGGCTATAAAGGCCGCACCGCCATCCACGAACTGCTGGAGTTGAACGACCGCATCCGCGAAATTATTCTGGAAAAAAGGCCTGCCTCGGAAGTGCGCAAAGCGGCAAAGAACGAGGGGATGTCGTTCCTGCGTGAGTCGGCGCTGCAGCGCATTCGTTTGGGCCTGACCACATTAAAAGAAATCAACAAAGTTACCTTCATCGAGGCAGCACGGTAAGCTAATCAGACATGCGTCTTTTTCCCACTTCACTGCAGACGGCAGTGCGCCCGCGCCTGGCGTGCGAGATCGCACCGGATGGAATCATCGCGGCAGGCTCGCCCGGCATGGAGTCTCCGCTCGATGCGACGACGTTCGTTCCGCTGAAGGACGTGATCTCAGCCGGGCTGACCTCTCCTATCTTTCGCGATCGCGCGGCAGTGGCGGCGGCCTTGAAGAGCGCGCTCGACTCCGTTAGCCCAAATGGCCGCGACTGGACGTTAATTCTTCCCGATGCATGCACGCGGGTGCTGCTGCTGGACTTCGATACACTCCCGGCCAAGCCGCAGGAGGTTTTGCCGCTGGTGCGCTTCCGGCTGCGGCGCATGATTCCGTTTGACGCGGATACAGCGGCGGTTTCGTACCAATTGTTGAAACCGGCTGGAGCGTCAAACAGCGGCACGGTGCAGGTGATTGCCGCTGCCATGCCAGCGGAAGTGCGGGAGGAGATTGAATCGTTGATGCGCGAGAGCGAACGCGAACCCGGCACTTTGCTGCCGGCCACCCTGGCTGCGCTGGCAGCAGTGCCGGAGACCGGCTCGCATCTGCTGGTGCATACGGGCGAGCACTCCATAACTACCGCCATTACACGCAATGGCGAATTGCGGTTGTACCGGCGAACGGAACACTCCGAGGTAGAGCCGGGAGAGATGGCGCAGGCGATTCTGGTGGCGGCGGCGTACTACGAAGACACGCTGCATACGACGCTCGATGAGGTCTGGGTGGCCGGTTTTGAAACTCCGGAGATGCTGCGCGTACATCTCGAACAGGATGGCGAATGGCGAATCCCGCTGCGCAGCCTGGTTACATCGGAGGCCTTCTCCGCGGCTGCCGCTCCGGCGCAGGTTGCCGCCAGCCGTTACACCAGCGTAGTGGGGGCGCTGCGCGGCTGATGCGGATTACACTCAATCTCGCCTCGCGACCATTTTTTGAACTGCGTCCGCTATTGCTGCGTCTGCGCGTGCTGGCCGGGGCGCTGGTGGCGTTGGCGGTGGTGTTGTTCTTCCTGTTGCAGCGTGCTGAAATTAAGGCCGCCCGAGCAGCGGCAGCGGTGCAGCACTGGACGATGGCTACGCAGAACCTGCAGCAGGAATGGCAGCGCGATCAAGCATTAATGCGAGAGCCGGTGAATGCGGCGACGCTCGAACGATCGATATTTTTGAATACGCAGTTTCGGGCGAAGTCTTTCTCTTGGACGACGGCGCTGATGGACCTCGAGTTGGTGCTGCCGCAGGGTGTGCAGGTGGTCAGTATCGATCCGCGCATGACCAAGGAAGGCGATGTGGTGGTGCGGCTGCGCATCAGCGGGCCGCGCGACAAAGCTGTGCAGCTGGTGGCGAACCTGGAGAAGTCGCCGCACTTTCTGAACCCGCGCGTGGTTGGCGAGACCGCAGTGGTAGAAGGCCAGAACCGTGTCGGATTTCGTCCTACCATGTCGGCGTCGACGGACGTGAACATGGATATTCTGGCGGAGTTCAATTCCGGCGATATCGAATCGACGGATGTGACGGCGGAAGAAAAGAAGTCCGGCACCCACGCAACCCGCAGCGCAGAATCGAGCGCCGTTGTTGGAGCAGCCGCGCATGGGCCTCAGAATATGCCGCACCGCATGGGGAGTTTGCGATGAAGATGACAACTCCCAGCTGGGCGAACGTGCGCATTACGACTCGCCATTGGCATTACGCGGCGGTTGGCCTGCTGTGCCTGCTGAATCTTGGGTTGGCGGTGCGGCTGGCGGTTGCATGGCGAAGCGCTGCGGCCGGCAATGCAACGCGGTTAGAAGAGCGGCAGACGGAATATCGGGCCATGCAGTTGAAGACCAGACCGCTGCGCGGACTGGATAAAAAAATTGCACAGGCGCAGCTGGACGAGCAGGCGTTTTACAAGAAGAGATTTCCCGACAGCTATTCCGAGGTGCAGACAGAACTGGGGAGGCTGGCGGTACAGAATAACGTGCTGTTGAACCGGGTGCAGTATGCGCAGGGCAAGCCGAGCGAAGGCGTTTCTGAGGTTCTGATGGATGCCAGTTTGAGCGGCGATTATGCCCCGGTGGTGCGCTTCATCAACGGACTGGAGCGGGACAAGATTTTCTTTCTGATCGGTCGAATCGCGCTGAGCGGTCAGCAGAGCGGCATCGTCAGCCTGCGACTACAGTTGCTGACGTATCTGCGCGCGGATGTTGACAATGGCGCTGCGCCGATCGATACCGCTGCGCGCGGGGTGCGTCCCACAGCGGGATCGAATCATGCAGCGCAGGCAAAGCATCCTGTCACGGAGAGGCGTTAACGCGATGGCAATGCGTCTTGGAACCGAGGACAAAAAGAAGCGGCTGATCGCGATGGTGGCCGTGCCGCTGGCGCTGACGGCGATTGCGTACATACTCATGAATCTGTTTGGCGGTCCGTCGGCACCGCCTCCTCCATCGACGGAAACGAACGCGCCTGCGATCTCGACTGCGCAGCAAAATCCGGGCGCGCGTGGGCAGCAGAGCCACACAGCGCAGCGTTTGGAAAGTGCAGCCGCGCTCGATCCTACGCTCCACCCGGAGTGGATGGCCAAAGCGGAAAATACCACCTATACCGGCACCAGCCGCAACATTTTTTCCAAGGACTCTCTGCCGCCCGCCGCCATGAACGCTGCGATTGAAAAGCCGCTCGGTTCCGTCCGCACTGGCCCGTTTGTGGCTGCGGGACCACCGCCTCCGCCAGCCATCGATTTGAAATTTTACGGTTTCGCTACCAAGAACGGCGGCAGCAAGCTGATTTTCTTGTCGCATGGGAACGATGTCTTCATCGCCGGCCAGGGAGATGTGGTGGATGGACGCTACAAAGTGGTTCAGATCAATCCAAACTCGGTCGTGATGGAAGACCTGTCGTACAACGACAACCAGACTTTGACGTTGACGACGATTTAGGCGCGGTTTTCCCGTTGCTACAAAAGGGAAAACCTTGCGATATCAGCGCTATTGATTTGCTGCAAATCCAGTGCAAAAAGAGGCCATTTCCGCTAGCTGATCCTCCACCTGGCCGGTATACTAGAAGGGTGACTGACATGGCTCAGAATTCTACGTCTCACCCCCCTGCCGACGCCGAAAATAACTGTAACGACCGGCGAATTTTGCTCTTAAAGCCTCGTGGTTTCTGCGCGGGAGTGGTGCGGGCCATCGACGTGGTGCAGATTGCCCTGGAAACCTTTGGCGCGCCGATTTATGTGCGCCGGGAGATTGTGCACAACCGCTTTGTCGTCAACGATCTGGCGGCCAAAGGCGCGATTTTTGTTCACGATATTGATGAAGTCCCGGAGGGTGCGCGGGTCATTTACAGCGCCCACGGCGTTTCCCCGGCGGTGCGAGAGAAAAGCAAGCAGCGCAAGCTGAAGGTGATTGACGCCACCTGTCCGCTGGTGACCAAGGTTCACGTGGAGGCGGTCAAGTTCGCGCGGCAAGGCTATTCGCTGGTGCTGATCGGGCATCGCGACCACGATGAGATTGAAGGCACGCTGGGCGAAGCACCGGAGGAGACCCAGGTGGTTTCGACGGTGGAAGAAGTCGACGCGCTCGAAGTGCCGAACCCGGAACGTGTTGCCTACCTTACACAGACGACCTTGAGCCTGGATGAAGCGCGGGATATTATTCATGCGCTGAAGGCAAAGTTCCCCAACATTGTCGGGCCGCACTCGCAGGACATTTGCTATGCGACGGAGAATCGTCAGGTAGCAGTGAAGAACGTAGCCCATCAGGCGGATCTGGTGTTGGTGGTCGGTTCGAACAACAGTTCCAACTCCAATCGGCTGGTGGAGGTATCGCGCAACCTGGACACCATCGCCTACCTGATCGACGACTCGGAAAAGATTCGCCCGGAATGGCTGGAGAGCGCCAAAACAGTTGCGGTAACGGCGGGCGCGTCGGCTCCCGAGGTGCTGGTGCAGGACGTGATCAATTACCTGCAACGAAACGGTTTTGGGTCCGTCGAAGAAGTGGAAGTGATGCCGGAGAATGTGCGTTTCGGCCTGCCACCGGAAATTGTGCGGGCGATTGCAGTTGCCCCGGCACAAAGCGCGACCGCGACTCCCTAAGGCTTCGAGAAATATAGCTTGGCAGTTCGACAGCGCTTCGCTCGTTGCCGCTTGCCCGGATGGGGTTCGTCCTGATCCGGCATCTTAATTAGTAGATAGATGAGATTCTGTATCGAATCTATGAACCCATTGCCGCAAGACAAACAATCCGCGCAGCCCTTTACCAGCGAGTCGACTGCGTCCGCGGGAGTGGTGCGGTTCGGCAGGGTGGATGCGAGCCTGGACCGTGTCACGGACGCGATCGATGTTTCCTGTGAATTTTTGCTTTCCAATCAACACCCAGAGGGTTACTGGTGTGGGGAGCTGGAAGCGGATACGACGCTTGAGTCCGACTACATCATGATGCATACGCTGATCGGCACCGGCGATCGCGCACGGATGGAGCGGACACTGGCGGAGATTCGGCGGCACCAGAATGAAGACGGCGGCTGGCCGACTTATCGCGGCGGGCCGTCGAACATCAGCGCCACGGTAAAAGCGTATTTTGCGTTCAAGCTGATGGGCTGGCCCGCGGAACACGCGATGTTAATCAAAGCGCGCGATTGGGTGCTGGCCCACGGCGGCGCAGTTGCGGTGAATACCTATACGAAGTTGTACTTATGCTTCTTCGGACAATATGATTACAACGCTGTTCCTGCGATACCGCCGGAAATCGTGCTGTTTCCCAGGTGGTTCTACTTCAATCTGTATGAAATCTCCTCCTGGTCACGCGCGATTCTGGTGCCGCTCTCAATTGCCTACGCGAAAAAGCCATTCAAGAAAATTCCCGATGAGCAGGGTATCGATGAGTTATTCGTAGGCGGCCGCGCCAATGCAAATCTCTATTTGCGCTGGGAGAAGAAGTTTTTCGGATGGCGCAATTTTTTTCTATTTACCGACCGCATGGTTCATTGGTTCGAGCGCATCCACGTGCGTCCCTTGCGCGCCATCGCCATCAAAAAGGCTGAGCGCTGGATCCTTGACCGGGTAGAAAAGTCCGATGGCGTGGGCTCGATTTATCCAGGCATTCTGAACACCATTATTGCGCTGCGCTGTCAGGGATATTCCCTGGACGATCCGCAGGTGATTCGCCAGCTGGATGAATTCGAGAAGCTGGGCATTGAATACCCTGGAATTCCCGACCACCTGGAACCGACCTTCCGCATGCAACCTTGCATGTCCCCGGTGTGGGACACGGCGTATGCGGTGTTTGCGCTGGGAGAGGCGGGCATTCCCAAAGACGATCCGCGATTGTTGAAGGCGGCCGACTGGATGCTGTCGAAAGAAGTGCGGCACAAAGGCGACTGGGCGGTGAAGGTCAAGCATGTGGAGCCGGGCGGCTGGTACTTCGAATTCAACAATGAGTTCTATCCGGATATCGACGATTCCGGACAAGTGTTGCTGGCGTTGAACAAGGTAGACAATCCGCGCGAGCGCTACCAGTATGAAGTTTCGCAGCGGGCGATCCACTGGATCTGGGCGATGCAGTGCAAAAATGGCGGCTGGGCCAGCTTCGACAAAGACAACACCAAGATGATCTTCCAGCACATTCCGTTTGCCGATCACAATGCGATGCTCGATCCGCCGACGGTCGATATCACGGGAAGAATTCTCGAGATGCTGGCTACCTATGGCGTGACCGGCGACGATCCGCGAGTGAAGAAAGCCATCCAGTTCATTTATCGCGAGCAGGAATCGGACGGCAGCTGGTTTGGCCGCTGGGGCGTGAATTATATTTACGGAACTTTTTTGGTATTGCGCGGATTGGAAGCAATGGGCGTGTGGAACCATGAACCGCAGATTCAGCAGGCGGCGGAGTGGATTCGCATGGTGCAGAATGCGGATGGCGGATGGGGCGAGAGCTGCGCCAGTTATGACGACCCCACGCTGCGCGGCATTGGTTCGAGTACCCCATCGCAGACGGCCTGGGCGATTCTGGGCCTGCTGGCGGCCGGCGATAACCGCAGCGATTCGGTGGCAAAAGGTATACGCTGGTTGTTGCACCAGCAGCAGCCGGATGGGTCCTGGAATGAAGACGAATACACGGGAACCGGATTCCCGCGGGTGTTTTACCTGTCGTATCACATGTACCGGAATTATTTTCCGCTGCTGGCGCTGACCACCTATCGGCGCGCCATGCAGCCGCAGTCGAAACCGGCCGCGGAAGTGCACGAAAAAAGCACGCAGCAACGGAGGAAGATTTAGATGGCAGTGCCAATCTCACAAATGTGGACGGTGGCAACCTATGTGTTGCGCCAGCGCGCAAATGGCCGCAAACGGTATCCGCTGGTGTTGATGCTGGAGCCGCTGTTCCGCTGCAACCTGGCCTGCGCCGGTTGCGGAAAAATCCAATATCCAGCGCACGTTTTGAAGAAAGAATTGTCGCCGGAAGAATGCTTTCGCGCGGCGGAAGAGTGCGGCGCGCCGATGGTTTCGATTCCCGGCGGCGAACCGCTGCTGCATCCGAAGATCGGCGAGATTGTCGCCGGCCTGGTCGAGCGCAAGAAGTATGTCTACATGTGCACGAATGCTCTGCTGCTGAAGGAGAAGATGGATCTCTTCAAGCCGAGCAAGTACCTTACGTTTTCCGTGCATCTCGACGGGCAGCGCGAACACCACGATTTTTCCGTGTGCCGCGAAGGCGGATACGACGTTGCGGTTGAAGGAATCCGCGAGGCGGTGAAGCGTGGGTTCCGCGTAACCACGAACACGACGCTATTCGACGGCGCCGACCCGAACAGCGTGCGCGCGTTCTTCGATGAAGTGATGTCGATGGGCGTTGAAGGCATTGTGCTGTCGCCGGGCTACACGTATGACAAGGCTCCGGACCAGAAGCATTTTATGGGCCGCGCGCGTTCGCGCCGACTGTTCCGTGCCATCCTGTCAAACCGGAAGAAGAATTGGAAATTCAACATGTCGCCGCTGTTTCTGGAATTTCTTATGGGCAAGCGGGACTATCAATGCACACCGTGGGGCTCGCCGGCATACAACGTTTTCGGCTGGCAGAAGCCGTGCTACCTGTTGCAGGACGGCTATGCCGACTCCTTCGAGGAACTGCTGCGGACTACGGAGTGGTCGAATTACGGCACCGAATCGGGCAATCCCAAGTGCGCGAACTGCATGGTGAGCTGCGGGTATGAACCATCGACTGTCGATGCTGGATTCGGCTCACTCAGCGGCATATTGGCAATGGCCAAGGCAACTTTCTTCAACAGCTATCCGGATAAAGGAGCGTTGGATCTGCTGAACCAGCCGGTCGCGCCGGTGCATGCGATCAATCCGCTCATCCAGATCAAGGTGTCGGAGGCGGTAAATTCAATGGAGGAAACACACGCATGATCGACGCACACGCGAAGCCGGTTGCCGATCCGGATGCGATGGAAGTTGCGCCGGGCACGGAGCACC
This sequence comes from Acidobacteriaceae bacterium, assembly GCA_965276585.1. Classification (GTDB taxonomy): domain Bacteria; phylum Acidobacteriota; class Terriglobia; order Terriglobales; family Acidobacteriaceae; genus JAKAAZ01. The sequence goes on from CBDIAZ010000001.1 coordinate 1,229,448, forward strand.
AGGTTCTGGAAGGCTGGATTCCGGCGCTGGCGACGGAACAGGAAATCCGGGAAGCGCTGGAGCAGGCCTTCGATTATCGCGGAGATGTCACTATCACGCTGAAGACAGGCGTACGGATAGAGGGCTACATTTTTGACCGCCGGCCGGCACCGCAGCTCCATCAGGCTATTGTGCGCGTGCTGCCGAAGGATAGTTCGGAACGTGTCTCGATTCCATACTCTGAAATTGCCGGCCTGGCCTTTACCGGACGCGACACCGCGGCAGGAAAAAGCTGGGAGGCCTGGGTGCGAAAATACTGGGAGAAAAAAGCCGCGGGCGAGAAAAATATCGGTATTCATGCCGAGGCGCTGGATTAGAGCATTTCTCCTGATCCTGTGGTGTGGCGAGATTCTCTATGTGTGACCGTTCTTTGGGGAAAGGTCACGCCGAGTTTAACTTTCCACTACACACCAGCAGGAGAAATGCTCTAGCTCAATTCACGCATACTCGTAACTTTTTACCATCCAGCATTTCCCTATGCGCACCTTTCTGACAGGAGCAACCGGATTTGTAGGTAGCCATGTGGCTGAAGCGCTGCATGCCGCAGGCGCGGACCTGCGTTTGCTCACTAGAAAAACCAGTCGCACCGAGCATCTTGCCTCGTTGAACGCGGATCTGGTCACGGGCGATCTGCGGCAGCCGGAGAGCCTTCGCACCGCGCTGGCCGCATGCGATGCGCTCGTCCATGTGGCTGCGGATTACCGTCTGTGGGTGCGCGATCCAGACGCCATGTATGCGGCCAATGTACAGGGCACGCGTTCTCTGCTGCAGATGGCACGCGAAGTTGGAGTGCGCCGCGTCGTCTATACATCGAGCGTGGCGACGATGGGTTTTCGCGCGGACGGAACGGTTGTCGATGAAACAACTCCCGTGTCGCTCGACGATATGATCGGCCATTACAAACGCTCAAAATTTCTGGCCGAGCAGGAAGCGATTGCCGCGGCACGCGGCGGCCAACATGTTGTCATCCTAAATCCCACCACGCCCATTGGCGCGAACGACGTTAAACCAACGCCAACCGGTCGCATCGTGGTCGATTTTCTGAAGCGAAATTTCCCCGCGTATGTCGATACAGGGTTGAACTTTGTCGATGTCGAGGATGTCGCCGCAATGCATGTTCGTGCGCTGGAACGCGGCACGCCGGGAGAACGCTACATTCTTGGAGGAGAAAACCTTACGCTGAAGCAGTTTCTGGATCGTATGGCGATGATGACAGGTTTGCCTTCGCCCAGCATGCGCGTTCCAAATTCCGTCGCCATGACGTTCGCTTTTTTTGATGAGTGGATTACCGGTCGCATTCGCGGACAGGAACCGCGCGCTACCGTAGAAGCGGTGCGGATGGGAAAGAAAAAAATGTTTGCCAGCTCGGCCAAAGCGGAGCGCGACCTGGGTTACCGGGCGCGGCCGATCGATGCTGCGTTGCAGGCGGCAATCCACTGGTTTCGCGCTCACGGACACGCTCCCGCCGCATGAAGACTCGCATTGCAATACTGGCTGCGCTGCCGCGCGAGATTGCGCCGCTCATTCGAGATTGGCCAGTGCGGATCGAATCGCGCCGCGATGGCACCTTGATTGCGGAGTGCGACAAAGCGATTGCGGTATGCGCCGGCATGGGCCGCGAGCGAGTGGAGTATGCCGCGGCGCTGGCTGAACGCCAAGGATCGCTCTCTGCGATTTTTTCCGTGGGGTACGCGGGCGCTGTGCGGGATGGCATTTTACGAAACACAATTTATTGGCCCGAGACAGTTATCGACGCTGAATCGGGAGAGCGGCACTCGTGCGATGGCGGCAGCGGCACCCTGGTCACGGTGGGACATGTTTTGGAACGCGGCGAAAAGCGGGAGATGGCAGAACGATGGGATGCCGATCTGGTCGATATGGAAGCGGCGACTGTGGCACGGCTGGCGCAAATGAGGGGAGTACCGTTTCGCACTCTGAAGGCGGTCAGCGATGAAGTCAGCGACGAGTTGCCGGATCTAAATTCCTTCATCGATGCTCGCGGAGCATTTCGCCAGGCTGCGTTTGCATTTCATCTGACGTCGCATCCTTCGATGATTCCGTCGGCTATTCGATTGGGTCGCAACGCAAGCCGGGCTTCGCAGGCTCTGTCGTATGCGCTGCGCGAAGTTCTGGAGCACGCGGAATAAAATAGAATCTGTGATTGTGGAGAATTCGACGATAAGCAAGATTCCGGCAACGATGCGAGCCGCGGTGTATCGCGGCGTAAACGATGTTCGTGTAGAGACCGTACCGGTGCCGCAGATCGGCTCCGGCGAGGTGCTGGTGCGCATCCGCGCCTGCGGTATCTGTGGCACGGATCTGAAAAAGATTCACAGCGGCTCGCATTCCGCGCCGCGAATCTTCGGCCACGAGATGGCGGGAGAGATAGCAGCCGTTGGAGCCGACGTGAAACGTTGGAAGATTGGCGATCGCGTGATGGCCTTCCATCACAGTCCATGCGGCACCTGCTATTACTGCCGGAAAAAAACATTTGCGCAATGTGAAGCGTACAAGCGTGTTGGCTGCACGGCGGGCTTCGAGCCTTCCGGCGGCGGCTTCGCGGAATACATTCGCGTGATGGACTGGATCGTTGCGCGGGGCCTGGTACGCATTCCGGAGCAAGTCCCATTCGAGCAGGCAGCGTGGATTGAGCCGGTGAACACCTGCTTCAAGGCCGTTCGCAACCTTCATCTGGCAGCGGATGAGACGGTGCTGGTGATCGGACAGGGGCCCATTGGTATTTTGCTGGCGTCACTCGCCGAACAGACGGGCGCGACCGTGCTGACCTCCGACCTGTATCCATCGCGCCACGCGGTCGCGACGCAGTTTGGATTGCATCATCCAATCGATGCAGGAAAGGACGATGTTATCGCCGCTGCGAAGAAATATACGGAGGGTCGCGGCGCGGACGTTGTCATTGTTGCGGTTGGAGGAAATGCGCTGATCCGCACGGCGATGGATGCGGTGCGACCCGGCGGCCGAGTTCTGCTGTTTGCGGCAACGCAGCATAGCGAAGTGGCGATTGATCCAGCGACCGTGTGCATGGATGAAAAGACTCTGCTGGGTTCCTACAGCTCTTCGGTGGAGATTCAGGACGAAGCCGCGCGACTGGTGCTCGACGGATATTGCGATGATTTCGACCTGACAAGGCTTATCTCACACCGTTTTCCTCTGGAGAAGGCGGCGGAAGCAATCGCGTTTGCTTCGGAACCGAAGCCCGATTCAATGAAAATCATGATCGAGCCGTAACCGGAAACTCCCACGACATACTCTGCGAAAATACTCTTATGGCTGAGATGAACGCCGCTGTTTTGTACGGCAAACAAGATGTGCGGATCGAACGGGTCCCGGTGCCGGAGGCCGCCGCAGGAGAGATTGTCGTGCGTGTCCATGCGGCTCTGACCTGTGGAACCGATCTAAAAGTCTATCGCCGCGGGTACCACGCAAAGATGTTGCGGCCGCCGGTCAGGTTTGGGCATGAGCAGGCGGGAACCGTCGCGCAGGTAGGCGCCGGAGTGAAAGATTTCCGCATCGGCGATCGCGTGGTGGCGTTGAATTCCGCGCCATGCGGCGAATGCTTTTTCTGCCGGCGTGGTCAGGAAAATCTTTGCGACAATCTTCTATTCAACAACGGCGCGTATGCCGAGTACATCCGCATTCCATCGCGCATCGTCGAGAAGAATACTTTGCATGTTCCTGAGAATGTCCTGCTTGAGCATGCGGCGATGACGGAACCGCTGGCCTGCGTCGTGCACGGCATGGATGAGACGGGCGCGCGCGCAGGCGATCAGATCGCGGTGATCGGCGCGGGACCGATCGGGCTGATGTTTATTCATCTGGCTGCATTGATGGACATAAGTGTGATCGCCGTGGTGAAGCGCGATGAGCAGGTGGAGTTGGCGCGCGCGTTCGGCGCGAAGCAGGTTGTACAAACATCTCCGGGAAAAGATGCAATTGCGGCAGTGCGTGCGCTGAGTCCCCAAGGGCGTGGCACAGACGTGGTGATTGAAGCCGTGGCGGTGCCGGAGACCTGGCAGTGGGCGGTGGAGATGGTACGCAAGGGCGGCGTGGTGAACTTCTTCGGCGGATGCGCTGCCGGCACCAAGGTTGAGTTCGACACAAACCGGCTGCACTACAACGATCTCATGTTGCGCGCGAGCTTTCATCATCGGCCATCTGTATGCCGCCGTGCGTTCGAATGGATTTCGAGCGGTCGATTTGCTGCCGAGAGATTTATTACCAGCCGCGCCCCGCTGACTGAAATCGTACCCGTGCTGGAACGGCTGATGGACCGTGGGGGCGATATCAAGACAGCGATTCTTCCTGCCGGGGAACTCGCATGACAGTGAGCGGATTGCGCGAAACCGACACGTCGACGGAGGCACTATTGCAAGCGGGCTGGAGCAAGCTGCCGCTTAGCTATCGCATGCCGGATCGTGTTCCCAGCTTAAGTGAAGCGCAGCAGTACTGCCGCACGCTGGCGGAGTCGCACTATGAAAACTTCCATGTGGCCACCTGGTTTTTGCCCAGGCGGCTGCGGCCGCATTTCCAGAGCATCTATGCATACTGCCGCATCTCCGACGATCTTGGAGACGAAGTCGGCGATACGCAGCAGTCGTTGGCGCTGCTGGACTTTTGGAACGGCGAGCTGGATGCCTGCTATCGCGGAGAAGCGCGTCATCCTGTATTTGTCGCGCTCGCCGATACCATTCGCATCTGCAACATTCCCCCAAAACCATTCGCAGATTTGCTGATTGCTTTTCGCCAGGACCAGACCGTCACACGCTACCGCACGATGGAAGATGTGTTTGGCTACTGCCGCAATTCGGCCAATCCCGTCGGGCATCTTGTACTGTATGCGTGCGGATATCGTGAACCCGAGCTGTTCATGCTCTCCGACTTCACGTGTACAGCACTGCAGCTTGCAAATTTCTGGCAGGATGTTCGGGACGATGACCGGCGCAATCGCGTCTATCTTCCGCTTGACGATATGGAGCGCTTTGGAGTGACCGAGCAGCAGATTCGGGAGCGCCGCTTCACACCGGAATTTCGCGCTTTGATGGAGTACGAAGTTGTCTTCGCGCAGGATCTATTTGCCCAGGGAAAGCCGTTACTTGCGCGGGTCGATCGTGAATTGGCTGTCGATCTCGAGCTGTTTACCAGCGGCGGTCAGGAGATTCTACGTGCCATCGCCCGGCAGAACTATGACGTTCTGCACTCTCGACCTGTGATTTCGAAACCACGCAAGGCCGCGTTGCTGCTGCGTGCGCTGGCAGGCAAGCTGACGGCGAGGTCGTCGGCGTGAGCGTTTCCCTTGAGCAGGCGTATGCGGAATGTGAGGCAATTGCGCGCCGCGAGGCAAAGAATTTTTACTACGCATTTCGCGCACTGCCGAAACCAAAGCGCGCAGCCATTTGCGCAGTCTATGCTTTCATGCGACACGCCGACGACCTGGCGGACGATGAACGCGTGTCCCGGGAAGAACGCCTGCGGCAGACGGATCAATGGCTGGCGGAGTGGCATCGCGCAGCGGCTGGGGAGCCATCGAACAACCCAGTTTTTATCGCGCTTCGCGACACGCAGCGACGTTTTCAAATTTCAACCGAGTTGCTCGATCAGCTGGTGCAGGGAACCCTGATGGACCTGACGACGCCGGCGGAACAAATGGTGTATCGAACATTCGACGACCTGTATCGCTACTGCTATCTGGTTGCGTCGGTTGTGGGACTGGTCTGCATTCGGATTTTCGGCTATACCGATCCGCGCGCGGAAAAGCTGGCGGAAGAAACAGGCATTGCCTTCCAATTGACGAACATCTTGCGCGATGTACGCGAAGATGCCGAGCGAGGGAGAATTTATCTCCCGATGGAAGATTTCGAACGCTATCACGTGGTTGTCGATGGATTGGCGAGCCGTGAAAAACGAAAACTGGCGCCGAATGAACGCGCACTGATGGAAATGGAAGGGGAACGCGCGCGCAAATATTATGGCGCGGCGGATCGCCTGCTGCCGTTGATCGACGCAGACAGCAGAGCTGCGCTATGGGTGCTGGTGAAGATTTACCGGCGTTTGTTGGAGCGGATCGCCGGCGCACGATACGAAGTTTTCTCCAGACGGATTGGTGTGCCCGCGTTCGAAAAAATCTGGATATTGTTGTGTGGGCTTTGGATGGCGTTTCGTTTACGTAGAGAGCAGAGCAAGTAAACGCCGGTTTCGCGAATTCCTGCACCTCATTTGAATGGCAATTGTTTGATGACAGAAATTCAATCCGCATTGAATGTCTCTCCGGTTCGCACGATCCGCGATGTCGCCGTGGTCGGTGGGGGATTGGCGGGACTGTCTGCAGCCTGTGCGCTGGCAGAGTCGGGTTATCGCGTACAACTGCTGGAACGGCGGCCGTATGTAGGCGGGCGTGCGTCATCGTATGAGCATCCTGGCACCGGCGAAGTCGTCGACAACTGCCAACACATTCTGCTGGGATGCTGTACCAACCTAATCCATTTTTATCGACAGCTTGGGGTGGAGAATCGAATTCGCTGGTTCGACCGCATTACATTTCTTGAACCGGGCGGAAGAAGAAGTGTGCTCGAGCCGGGTGGATTGCCTGCGCCGCTTCACAATTCAATTTCGTTTCTCGCTGCTTCCGCGCTTTCCTTGAAAGACAAAGCCGCGATCAGCCGCGCGATGATGGCGTTTCTGCGAGGCGTTCCGGAAGATAATGACGAGAATTTTGCCCACTGGTTGAAGCGCCATGGGCAGACGCAGCGAGCCATCGATCGATTCTGGAATCCCGTGCTGGTGAGCGCGTTGAATGAGGACCTGGACCGCGTCTCCGTGCACTATGCCGGGATGGTGTTTCGCGCGGCGTTTATGCAATCCGCCGCGGGCGGCCGGATGGGCGTACCGACAATTCCCTTGAGCGAGTTGTATGGTCACGCGATTGAATTTCTTGAAGCGCGCGGAGGACAGGTCGATTTGCGCCGGAGCGTTACTGGACTCGAGTATGAAGAGGGAAGTGGGCGCTGGAAAATTCAGTTCGAGGGCGGCAGCATCGGAGCGGACGCGGTGCTGCTGGCGGTTCCATTTGAAGCCATGCAGACACTGCTGCCGGCTTTACCGGCGACGCCGGATGGATACAGCATGCGGCTGGCGGAGCGATTGACGCATTTTGAACATTCACCCATCACCGGCATTCACCTCTGGTTCGATCGCAGCATTACGGAACTGGAGCACGCGGTATTGCTGGATACGACGATCCAGTGGATGTACAACAAATCTCTGCTGCAGCCGGAGACGCGAGCGAAGGGTTCTGAAAATTATCTGGAGCTGGTGGTGAGCGCGTCGAAGTCGCTGGTGGGGAAATCGCGTCAGGAAATCATCGACCTGGCATCGCGAGAGCTGGCGGAATTTTTTCCTGTGGTACGCGAGGCGAAGCTACTGAAGGCGGCGGTCATCAAAGAAGTGCGTGCAACATTTTCCGTTACACCCGGGCTGAATGCATATCGCCCCGGCGCGATTACAGCGTGGCCGCACATTTTTATAGCCGGGGATTGGACCGCGACGGGATGGCCCAGCACGATGGAAGGCGCGGTGCGCAGCGGGTATCTGGCAGCCGAAGCGTTGACCAAAGCGGCCGGGAATGCGGAAAAGTTTCTGCAGGCCGATCTGCCGCCGCGTGGGTTGATGCGGCTATTTCCCTGATCGAGGTTCATTCGGTTCTACCGAAACCCAAATTGCCAGGATGGGAGTTGAAGGCAGCGCGGCAGGTTAACGCGCCAGGAAAAATACTCCCGCGCAAACGCACAGGGCTGCGATCCAGCGCCTGCTGTCGACATTTTCTTTCAAGATCCATTTGGCAGCGAAGGCGTTGGTCACAAAGGTCAAGGCCGCCGAGGCGGGAGCAACCAGGCTGACATCCGCCCAGCTGAGAGCGAACAGCAGCGAGAAAAAACTGCACGCCATGCAGGCAACTCCAAAGATAAACCGCAGGTTGCGAAGGACAGCCGCAATCGCGCCAAAGATTCCGGCGCTTGCACGGATCTTATCGAAGTCGCCGATCTGCCGCATCGCGCTCGCAATGAGAACATCTCCGGCGGTCGCGGCCACAACGATGGCGGCGATCATCAGCCAGACGGCGGGATTGGATGCGTGGCTCATGCGGAATGCTCCGTGATGCGCTCGGAGGTCTCTTTTAAGGATGCCGGAAGGGGTTGATCGAGCAAGGGCTCGCTGCTGTTGTGGTCCGTGTAAGAAGGACCTCGTGTGACGAAGCCAACGCCCACGGTAATCAGCAGAATTCCGGCCCAACGCGCGGGCGTAATCGCCTCATGCAGCCAAAATTTTGCCAGCAGCGCGACGACCACATTGCCAAACGATGTCGCTGGGAGAACGAAGGAAAGGTCGGCCCAGGAAAGCGCCGTCAGATACGAGGCGAAGAAACCGATCAACAGCAGAATTCCCAGCAGAATGGAAGGAACGCGCAGAGCCAATATGAGCGACGAAAGGTGATGGATCGAAACCGGACCCACTTGCCTCATTCCGACGCCCAGCAAAGTATCGCCAAAAGATGCACCAAGCATCACGGCGACCAGCACCATGTAGCGTCGGAAGGTCATCGTGGATTGCGTGGAGGCGATGGCGGAACTCCTGGCGATTGGATGCTGGCGATGCCTTTGCGATTCTGCCCAGCATTCGTGTCACGCTGTAGCAATCCAGCAGAAACGCGGTCAGCTATTGGCACGCTGACCGCGCTGGATCACGCTATAGAATGCGGCAATCAGGCGCCGGCTTGCTGGGCTTCCGCAGCGGCATTCGCTTTTTGAATTTTGCTTTTTGCTACTACGCGGTTACGCTGCGCGCGCAGCTTCATGAACGCCCTGGCTTCGACGTACAAGCGGCCCAGATCGCGATTGACAATGGCTTTGCTGACCACGCGCCACGCAGCTTTCGGCCGGAAATAATATTCGTCATAGAAGCGGTGCACCATTTCGAGTACGTATTCGGTCGGCAATCCGGGATATTCGACGTGCGCGAGTTGATGGCCTTCTTCATCCACCATGGCTCCATTGTTGATGATGAAGCCGTTGCTCTTGGCATAGTCGTAAAATTCCGTGCCCGGATACGCGTGGGCGATGGAGACCTGGATCGTTTCTACGTCGAGCGATTTCGCGAAGTTGATGGTGTTGCGGATCGATTCTTTCGTTTCGCCCGGCAGCCCGAGAATGAAATCGCCGTGGATGGTCAAGCCGAGGTCGTGGCAATCGCGGGTAAAGTCGCGGGCACGCTCGACGGTGGCGCCTTTTTTGATGTTCTTCAGAATCTGCGGATCGCCGGATTCATAGCCGACGATCAGCAGCCGACAACCGGCCTCGCGCATGGCCTTTAGCGTGTCGCGGTCGGTGGTGACGCGCGATGTGCAGGACCATGTGAGATTCAAGGGCTTCAGCTTTCCGCACAATTCGATTGTTCGCGCCTTCTGGATATTGAAGGTGTCGTCATCAAAGAAGAATTCTTTCACATGGGGAAAAAGTTCCTTGGCGTGCGCCATTTCGGCAGCAACATCATCGGTGGAACGCTTGCGCCAGGCATGCCCGCTCAGGGTCTGCGGCCACAGGCAAAATGTACATTGTGCCGGGCAGCCGCGCGTGGAATAGAGGGAAACATACGGGTGCAGCAGAAAGGGGACGTTGTACTTGGTCACGTCCATGTCGCGCGCATAGATATCCGTGACCCATGGCATGGCATCGAGATCTTCGACCTGCGGACGATCGGGATTATGCACGATCTTCCCATCTTTGCGGTAACTGATGCCGAGGATCTGATCGAGCCTCTTGCCGTTGGCAAACTCCACTACAGAGAAATCGAACTCGCGGCGACAGACGAAGTCGATTACCGGGCACTCGTTCAGCGCGCGATCTGGCGAGGTCGTGACCGGCGGCCCGACAAAGGCGATGCGGATCGATGGATTCGCAGCCTTGATGGCTTCGGCGAGTTTCTGATCCCCCTGCCAGCCCGGCGTGCTGGTGAACAGTACGAGAAATTCATACTGTTTGCAGATCTCGATCGTCTCCGGTGCGGTCACATGATGGGGCGGAGCATCGAGCAGCCGGGAGCCTTCCAGCATTCCTGCCGGGTATGCCAGCCAGACCGGGTACCAGTACGATTCAATTTCGCGGGTGGCGGGCCAGCGCGAACTGGCGCCACCGTCAAAATTTTCAAAAGAGGGCGGGTTCAGGAAAATCGTCTTTAAGGGCATTGGATTCATTATCAGTTTACCATCCTGGGCGACGTAATTCCGTCTTTTATGGTTGCTGGTAAGGGCTCTCTTTAAGCTGTTATCGTGGCGGCGAATGTATGCTCGGATTCGCCGGAAACGCGATCGCAATCACATTTCTAGCGAGCCGAAACCTGACCTGGAGAACTAGTCACAGAACCGGTAGTCTGAGCGCCTTCCCGGGCCCAGTCTTCCAAGCCGCCGACGGCGTTTAATAAGTCGAGTTTCAACTTGGTAACGTTGAACTGCGCATCCTGAAGATCGACGTAGCTGGTGCGTTCGTCGATACTCTGCTGCTCGGCTTCCTGCGGAGTGATGGGCGCGCCATTCGCATCCGCAGAGCCGTGGTTCATCTGCGTTACCGTGGCGGCGAGGGTATCTTTTGCCAACTGCTGCTGCAGGTCGGCTACCTGCTCCTGCGCCTCCAGTTCGCGCAGATTGTGCCAGAGGGTGAGGTTGCCCTCGTCATTCTGGATGCGGGCAAGTTCTGCCTGGCGGCGGGCGCGGACGGCTTCGGCTTTCGACTCATCTGCCTTGTCCCGGCGGAGAGGATCGTACAACGGCCAGACTGCCTGAATGCCTGCCTCGATATTGTCGGATCGGAAAGTACCAGGTTGGTAATACTTGCCATAATTGTTATAGCCTGCGAACCGGGCGTATTGAAAACCGAAGTTGACCGTTGGGCGATAATTCTGTCGCTTGTCTCCCCATGCGGCGAACAGTTTTGAATCCGCAGTCGCATCGGCGGCCAGAACGGCAGGAGGTTTTGGGCTGGTCCGCAATAGAGAGGGAAAATCCAGATCCGGCAACTGCGGTATCGAGGTGGCCTCTGGCTGAATCAGGTCTCCATTCAAGCCGGTCAGATTCGATAAGTGTTGCCGCAGTTCGTCGGCGTGATCTTCCATCTGAATGGTACGAAGATGAATTTGCGCGCCGGTCAATCGGGCGCGGGTCATCTGCATATTCGTTTCAAGACCCGCGTGCAGGCGTTCCGCCATTACATCGAGTAGCTTGTCCGTATCTGCTGTGGCTTGATGCAATGCGGCAATCTGAGCCAGAGATTTCGTAAGATCGATGTAATCAGTCGTCGTGTCGAGGATTACCTGTTGTCGAGTGTCTTTCAGTGAAAGCGTGGTCGCTTTCAGAGCGGCACGCGTGGAACGGGTATAGTCGCGTTGTGAAAAGCTGAAGACCAGACTATTGGAAGTTACGTTGAATAGAGTCGGATTCCCCAGCGGAAACCCATAAGAAGGCGGACCGAGACCGGAGCCCAACGCAAAATTTGGGATATATGCATCTCGCGTCTCGGATAACGATATTCGCGCGCGTTGTACTTCCGCTTCCGCGATTCGCACCTTGTTGCTGTGGCGCAGCGCGAGATCGACAACCGTATAGAGAGAAATGTCTCCTGTCTGGGCGGTGTTAACAGAGGCAGAAGCTTGTGGCGAAGAGGGTTCGTTCGAGAGCGCAACCTGGAATTGCGGCGTACGCGGCAGCGGCGCATCCGGCACTGGAGCTTTCGAAACCTGAGCGCCCGCGGAAAATGTCGCCAAAAATGTGGCTATAAAAATGACAAGCCCTGTCTGCCGCGAGGGAAAGCCAAAGCCATGCCGTGACGCGGATCGCCGGCGTCGGGATGAAGCGAAGAAGTCCATATTATTTGGCGAGACTCACAGCAAGTCCGGAATGCAGGTTCGAACCATCCGGAGCAGTGAGGGCGACGACCGCATTTTCATCGAGGCCGGAGAGAATCTGCACCTGGGTCAGGTTTAGGCTTCCGATTTTTACAGCAACGCGCCGCAATCGCCGGCCTACTACCTGATAGACAAAATCTCCGCTGTCATCCGCGTGCAGCGCTTCGCGTGGAACGATAAGAGCGTTGGGCACATCGAGAAGTGTAACCGTGATCGTGACGTTGGTATTCGGCAGCAGGGTTTCGTCGGAGTCGTCGACGGAAATCAATGCCTCGCCGACATTGCGAGTGCCATAAGTGACGATAGTGGTGGGGGTGTGAACGATGTGGCCATGCCACACGTGCAATGGCCTAGCTTCCCACACGATTTTTACCGGTTTTTCGAGAGCCAGCTTGCCGATTTCCGGCTCGTCGAAGTAGGCGCGGACCTGCACTTGCTTTAAATCGGCCATTTGCAGCAGCTTGTCGCCCGCCTGAACAAAGTCGCTGCTGCGAACCAGGACCGAATAGACGGTACCCGGAAACGGCGCGTGTACATTTTCCTTCTGCAGCACGTCCAGGGCAGACGCGTAGGCTGCTTTTGTGTTTGCGACGTTGGCTTCCGCATGTTCCAGGTCGATGGGGGCAAAGTTTTGCGTCTGCTGTTGATTCAGAACATTCAGGTTGGAGTTCTGGGTCGCGAATGCACGCTGCGCGGCTTCCACCTCGCTGGGTGAGGCTGCCCCCTGCGTTTCGAGCCGTCGAAGCGTGGCCAGGTTTGCCGCTGCCTGATCGCGTGCGGCTTTTGTCTTTCCAATGTCGCCGGTCAACGTAATCTGTTGCGGCCGGGTACCGTGACGAAGAGCCTCTAATTGCGCCTGTGCTCCACGCTCGGCGGCGAGCGCAGCGGCAACGTCGGACCTGGCTTCAGAATCATCGAGTGCAATCAGCAGCTGGCCGGCCGCGACTTTTTCTCCCTCATGCACATAGAGAGCCTTTACCGTGCCCGCACGCGGACTATACGCGGCAAAGTTATGCACCGGCTCAACTTTTCCGTTGGTGCTTAAGGTGCTGACCAGTTGCCCGCGCGCCGCCGTTGCCATGCGTATCGGCACCACGCTGCGCGTGAAATGGCGCAGCAGAAGAGCCGCAAGCAACAATACAAGAGCGAGAATTATCCATTTGTTTCGCCGGTTTTTTCGGGATTCTCGCGGAGTCGAATCGGTCATAGCGGATATATCGCGTCTACCTCAGAATAGCCAGTATATAAGACGCAGACAGCATGTAAGAGATTCAATCCTTGCAGGTTATTCCGTCGATGACGACTTAGCTTACGCCTTCAGGATTTCGTACAATCGAGAAGTATGCCATCGAATCCGACAAGAGTCGCTACCCAAAAGATTGCTTCCCGATATACCGACGATCACGCCAAGTCCGGGCTTGATTTTCCATTTCCCGGGATTGAGACCTGGCCGAACCAGTTTCCGGCCTATGAGATTGTCATCGACAGCCCGGAGTTTACCTCTGTCTGTCCAAAGACCGGCCTGCCGGATTTTGGCGTCATCACGCTGCGATACATGCCGCGCAGGCAATGTCTGGAGCTGCGTTCCTACAAGGAATATCTCTTCAGCTATCGCCAGCTAGGGATTTTTCAGGAAAACATTGTCAATCAGGTGCTGGAGGATGTGGTGAAGGCCTGCGCTCCGGAGTGGGCATTTGTCCGTGGAGATTTTCGCCCGCGCGGCGGCATTTCGACGACTGTGGAGGCGCGCTGGCCGCGACCGAAAGGGAAGAAAAGCCGTTAACCGTGCGGGACCTGCAAAGCGTTTCCTGGAATTTTCTTTCCCCGGTGACTGTGAATGTTGTACCGTGTGACGAATGTCGTCCACAGTGCATGCATCCATCAGCTTTATTGAGTTGGGCAGCGCAGTTATCGGCCTGGCCATTCTAGCGCGCATTGCAAAACGCTTCGGCTTTTCCGCCATTCCGCTTTATCTGCTCGCGGGCCTCGCCTTCGGCAATGGCGGCATTGCGCCGCTGAAAGTCAGCGAAGGATTCATTCACGGTGGCGGCGAAATCGGTGTGCTGCTGCTGTTGTTTATGCTGGGACTCGAATACTCGGGCGATCAGCTAGTGAAAACGCTTCGTTCGGGGTACGTCGCGGGAATCATCGATTTCATATTGAATTTTTTTCCCGGGCTGATCTTTGGATTCATCCTCGGGATGAAGCCGATGGCCGCCTTCATCCTGGGCGGCGTCACCTATATGTCCTCCTCCGGAGTTGCGGCCAAGGTGCTGACGGAGCTTGGACGCCTGAATTTTCCGGAAACGCCTGTTATCCTTTCGATCCTGATCCAGGAAGACATGGTGATGGCGGTCTACCTGCCGTTGGTCGCCGTGCTGATTATTGGCGGCAGTATGCAGCGCATGGCGATTTCTGTCTCCATCGCCGTAGCGACTGTAATCGTGGTGCTGTTTGCGGCGGTCAAATTTGGAGGTGCTTTCAGCCGGCTGGTGCGTCATGAGTCGGATGAGATTATCCTGCTAACCACATTCGGCACCGTTCTTCTGGTGGCCGGCATCGCGGAGCGGTTCCAGGTTTCGTCTGCCATTGGCGCGTTCCTGGTTGGTATCGCCATCTCAGGCCCGCTGGCGGAGCAGTCTCACCGGCTGCTGTCGCCGTTGCGCGATTTGTTCGCTGCGATGTTTTTCTTCTTTTTTGGTTTGCAGATTGATCCGCGGTCGTTGAAGTCGATGCTGTTGCTGGCGATTGTGCTGGGCGTAATTACAGCGTTAACCAAGATGCTGACCGGATACCTGGCCGCGATCGTGTCTGGTGTGGATCGTTCGGCACGGTTTCGCGTGGGCAGTGTTCTAATCTCTCGCGGCGAATTCTCGATTGTGATTGCCGCTCTGGCAGTAGGGGTTGATCCAAAACTGGGGTCATTAGCTGCCGCGTATGTGCTGTTTCTCGAAATCCTCGGACCGATTTGCGCGCGGTTAGCCTCATAACGCCATTGGCGCGTGTTGCTTTCGTTGTTCGAGCCACAGCGGGACCAGGCCGATGGCTGGAATCATAATGTCCATATAAAAAATGACACCCGCATTTCCGGGAGCAAAATTGTTTGCCACAATCATCTCCCGAATGTGTCCTCCAGCGGCCCCCAGGAGGAAGAACGATGGTCCCACCACCGCACCAATGCGCAATCCATGACTGCCGTGAAAAGCCAGAAAGCCGACGACAGCAAAACCCAGGCTTGCGAATCCCACTTCGGCCTGGAACGGGCTATTCTGCCAGCCGATAAATTGGGCCGACATCGCTCCGAAAAAGACGTGCATGACAAAGTTATAGAAAAAAGAAAACCCGATGGGAAAAAGAAGAAAAAATGCGAATACTTTCTCGCGAACTCTATCGGAAGACATTGGCGCACGAGCGAAAGCCAGAGACAGAAATGCAGCGATCAATCCAATGACCAGAAATGTCAAAGGAAAATTGCTCAACGCAAAAATAATGACGTCCTTCATTCGATACTCCTTTGCCTTCTATTTACCATGAACCTTGGCGATTGAACCGCGTATTTATGGCCGCCTGATATGCTGACGGCTCATGCTTTTGAGCAACTCCGATCATCGCAAAGCATCCACCATGCGTGCCGCCTGGACCGCGCTGGCGCTGCTGACCGCGCTGAATCTACTGAACTATACCGACCGCTACGTGCTGGCCGGTGTGCAGCCGCTGGTGCAGCGAGCATTTCATGTCAATGACGAACGCATTGGCGCGCTGACATTCGCATTCTTCATTACATATATGCTGGCTGCGCCGCTTACCGGCTGGCTGGGCGATCGTTTTCCGCGCAAGCCACTGATTATCGCGGGCGCACTGCTCTGGAGCGTGCTCACACTCTCGACCGCGCTGGTTCACACCTACGGCGAACTGTATTGGCGGCACGCGCTGGTCGGCATTGGCGAGGCGAGCTTCTGCATCTATGCGCCTGCGCTGCTTTCCGATTACTGGCCCCCTGAGCAGCGCAATAAGATTCTGACCATCTTCTATCTCTCCCTGCCGATCGGCGCTGCGCTGGGCTACATACTGGGCGGGACAATAGGCCAGGGCTACGGTTGGCGCGCGCCGTTTTATGTTTCCGCCGGACCGGGGCTGCTGGTGGTTCTGCTGGTCTGGATTTTCATGCGAGAGCCGGCGCGCGGAGCCTCTGAACCGCTAGCGATCAGGCCGGATCGAGCCACACTCGCAGGACTGATGCGCAATCCGGCATACTGGACCGCAACGCTGGGCATGGCGATGATGGTTTTTTCGCTAGGCGGAATTTCCGTCTGGATGCCAACTTTTTTGTATCGGCATGGGCATTATTCGCTCGCCGGGGCAAGCCAGATCCTTGGCGCAATTACCGTGGTGGATGGAATCGCCGGAACCTGGCTGGGCGGCTGGCTGGCGCAGCGATGGCTGCGACGCAACAAGGCGGCACTCTACCTGCTATCGGCGTGGAGCGTGCTGCTGGCCGCGCCGTTCGCTTTGCTGACGTTTTATGGTCCACGTCCCGCGATGGTGCCGTGCCTGGCAATTGCTGAATTTCTTCTCTTCCTGAACACCGGGCCGCTGAATGCCGCAATTGTGAATGCTGTCGATGCGCCTATTCGCTCGACAGCGATTGCCGTAGAGCTGTTCGTGATTCATGCACTGGGAGACGCGCCTTCACCCCGCATCATTGGATGGGTTTCCGACCGTTCTTCGCTCCATGCTGGATTGGCGATCACTCTGATTACCTTACTCGCGTCAGCGATTTTAATTTTCGCGGGCGCACGTTTTGCGCCGGAGATCGATATCACGGCGGTGTGAAAGGGCATACTAGAGAGGCATGTCCCACGCACAGTTATTGGCATTCTTCTTTTTTGCGAATGAAAGGATTTTCTTCGCCGGCTTTGCATGGCTGATTGCAGCGGCGTGGCTATGGCGGGTGCTGCCTGCATTGCGTATGCTGCCGAGCGTCCCCAATTTGCTGGAGCAAAAATATCTAGCAGACGACCCCGCGAAGTTGCCGTCTCTGACGGTGATCGTCCCGGCAAAGGATGAAGCCGCGGCCATCGAGCGCTGCCTGCGCAGTCTGCTGGCCAGCGAGTATCGCGACCTGCGCGTTGTCGCCATAGATGATCGCTCGACCGACGACACGGGCAGATTGATGGACAAGGTTGCCGCAGAGCCGGCTGCGCAAAATCGACTTCGCGTGCTGCACGTAACCGAGCTGCCCGGGGGATGGCTGGGTAAACCGCACGCCATGGCTCTGGCCGCGTCTGGAGCGGATTCCGACTGGCTGCTGTTCACCGATGCCGATGTCATCTTTGCGCCCGATGCGCTAGGCCGCGCAGTTGCGTTCGCGAACGAGAGCGGCGCGGATCATTTTGTCCTCTATCCCACGTTGATTCTGCACGGATGGGCGGAGCGGATGCTGATAGCGTTTTTTCAAAGCGTATCGGCGCTGGCCGGGCGTCCGTGGAAAATCTCCGATCCAAAATCAAAACGCGACTATATCGGCGTGGGTGCATTCAATCTGATTCGCCGGTCTGTGTACGAATCTCTCGGAGGCTACACCGAGCTGCGCATGGAGGTGCTGGAAGACATGCGTCTTGGCTATCGCGTAAAGCGCGCCGGCTATGCGCAACGCGTGGCCTTCGGCAAAGATTTAATCCGCATTCGCTGGGCGGAGAGCGCGCTTGGAATTCTCAACAACCTAAGTAAAAATTTATTTGCCGTGTTTCGCTTTCGCCCCGCACTGGTCGTGGGCGCGTGCATTGGCATGGCACTTTTTTGTCTGACGCCATTTGCTGCGCTGGCGTTTCCCGGCGGGCCGCGATGGGCCGGGATTGTCACGTTGATTTCGCTGCTGCTGCTCAATCTGCGTTATGCACGGCTGACTGACATTTCGTCGGTGTACCTGATCTTATTCCCGGTTGCGACGCTGATGTTCCTATGGACGCTGCTGCGATCGATGATTCTGGTTTTATGGCGCGGCGGAGTTTTGTGGCGAGGAACGCTCTATCCGCTGAAAGAACTGCGGCGTCAGGCGGGCCCGCTCTGGTAGGGATTACTTCATGTGGCTGAAGTGCACACCGTGCTGGCCCATGGTTCCGTTTTTTGTGCTGAATGCCTGCCCGCCATTTTCCGCGGAAAAACTTTTGACCAGCTGTGGGTTGGGGTGGAATTGTTCCTTGCCCCCGTGTAGCTGCCGCTGACTGTTCAGCACAATTTCAGCTCGCCCTTGAATCGTGTGTACAGTTCCACGAATCTGGATCGTGTGCCCGACCAGGCTTTGAAGATCGCCGACGGATTTTTCATCGCGCCCCAGGCTCAGGATAAAAAATCGACAATCGGTGTCGCTGGTCTCCGGACTGCACACATCGAGGAAGTGAATTCCATCCGCCGCATCGACCACGCGATACACGTGCGCGGAGACGCACACATCCCTGTTGACATGTTTCAATGCATCTTCCGGTGAAATGCAGGCGTGTTTTGGAGATGCGAAGGCTGACGACAGAGTAGTAAGAATCGAAAGAGCGACAAGCAGGCTGCGCATGGGAGGAGTCCGAGCCGTGGAGTGTGATTGGCTTGATTATCCCGCGAATGCGCACGCTTGACCAGCGCGATTATCGAAGGCCCGCAATTGCAGCCGTGCGTTCGAGCACCGTCCCCGCTGCCGCTTTCAACCGGACCGCCAGGGCATCCACGTGGCGCTGTTCGGTCAGATAGCTGATGATCATCATGCGCACAACGCTGCGGCCCTGTATGCGTGTGGTGGAGATCCATTGCTGCCCGTCGCGCGTAAACTCCTGCACAATGTCGTGATGCAGCCGCGCGGTTTCCTCTTCCGACAGGTTCAATTCGCGAACCGCCTTGGCGCGAAAGTTCAGGATCGTCATGCGACGCGGAAATGCCAGTTCGAACATCCCGGTTTCGAGCACACTGGTCTCTAGGTACGCGGCCAGTTGCAGCTGGCGGTCGATCATCTCCTCATACGCCTGGCGGCCATGCACGCGCAGCGTCAGCCACAGCTTCAGCGAGTTCATGCGGCGCGACCACTGCACCGAAGTCCGGAAATTGTCCGGCAAGGGATTGTCCGCGCGCGGCAGATAACCGGTGTCGAGCCCGAAGGTCGGCTCCAACAATTTGGGATGGCGGGTCAACATGACGCCAGCGGCAAATGGCATCGCCAGCCATTTGTGCGGGTCGAGAGTCATCGAGTCGGCCAGCTCAATTCCGTCGACTAGCGAGTGCTGCGTGTCGGAAAAAATCGCAGCGGCGCCATACGCGCCATCGACGTGGAACCACAGATTGTGATGGCGGCAAAGCTGCGCCAGCTCAGGCAATGGATCGATGGCGCCGGAGCTGGTGGTGCCCGCCGTGCCGACGATAGCCAGCGGCTCTCGCCCCGCGGCGCGATCGGCGGCAATCGCGTTTTCAAGCGCGTGCAGATCAATCTCCGCGCGCCCATTCACCGCAATGCGGCGCACTGCTTTCCGACCCAGGCCAAGCAGTCCGAGAGATTTTTCGAGGGAATGATGCGCCTCCGCCGAAGCATAGACGACCGGACGTTTCGCAATTCCGAGCAGGCCATCGTCCGCGGCTTGAGGGTAGCGATGAGCGAGTGCAAGGGCGAGGGCGCTCAGGTTTGCTTCCGTTCCGCCGGTGGTGAATGTGCCGCCAAATGTATCGCTGTGCCAGCCCACGCGCTCGGCAATCCAGCCCAGAGTTTCATGCTCGATGCGCGAAGCCATCTGCGAACGCGCCAGCGAGGCCAGCTGCGGGTTCAGCGCGGCCACCAGCGCCTCCGCCAGCACTGCCATGTATGCCGGCGTCGGATTTGACAGGCCCATGTAGTTCGCGCTGGGGATATGAAAGCCGCTATCGATCAGCTGTGTGCAAATATCATCGAGGGTAGTGGCTGCGTCTGCGCCTGACTCAGGAAGGTTTTTCTGGATGTTGGGGAAATTTCGCTGCTCCACCGGCTGCTGCACGGGCCGGTCATTGAGGCTGGAAAAATATTCGTTGATGCGGTCGATCAGCTGATAGCCAAGCTGCTGGCGCTGATTCGAGTTCAAGTCAAATCCCATAGGGGTACCTGCCTTGTTTTTTCTTGCAACGTGATTCGTCCGACCCTCTGCATCCACGGCTTAATCAGCTCGTAGTGCTGCCGTTCGGTCACAACTCTATTGTACGTCCGGAGTGCTGTCGGCTGCTTTGGCCTGCGGGCGCATCAATGGGAACAGGATCACATCGCGGATCGAGCGCGAGCCGGTCAACACCATTGTCAAACGATCGATGCCGATGCCTTCGCCGCCGGTGGGTGGAAGCCCAAAGCTGAGCGCGCGGACGTAATCCTCATCCATTGCGTGGGCCTCGACATCGCCGCGTTCGCGTTCGGTGAGTTGCTGCTCGAAACGCAAGCGCTGTTCGACGGGATCGTTCAACTCGCTGAAGGCGTTGCCCAGCTCGAAACCGCCGATGTAGAACTCGAAGCGCTCCACCCATTCCGGCTCATCCGGCTTATTTTTGGAGAGCGGCGAAACGGAAGCAGGAAAGTCGTAGATGATCGTCGGCTGGATTAGATGATCTTCGGCGACAGCTTCAAATAGGCTCGCAATTGTCTTGCCCAGCGACTGAGGCTGAAGTGGCAAGGGATCGGCTGGCATGGGCAGACCGAAAGCCTCTGTCACTGCTTTCGTCGCTTGTGTGAGGTCACCGTGTAGCAAAATGCGCTGGGCATTTATGAGCATTGAAAGACTTCGAAGCCGTTGGTGCCGTTCGATGTCTACCCCCTGCACGTCCTTAGTAGGCGTAGAGATCTGCGGATAGTGCACTTGTAAGTATTGCAGGGAGCCAACGAGGAATTCCTCGAGCTTTTGTGAGCTTACAAATATTTCCATAGACGGAGCAGCACCAAACTCTTCCGGCCACCACTTGAGGATCGCCTCCCGCATGGTGAAGCGCTGCCACTGGCTCAGGTCGATCTCGACATTGTTGAAGGTAGTCTTGGTGGTGCCATTCACTTCCATCGCGACGTAGGCGAGCAGCTCTTCTGTCAGGGCCATCAGGTCGTGGTAATTTGCGTAGGCCTGGTAGAACTCGAGCATGGTGAACTCGGGATTGTGCTGCGTCGAGACGCCTTCGTTGCGGAAATTGCGATTGATCTCATAAACGCGATCGAGCCCGCCGACTACCAGTCGCTTCAGATACAGCTCCGGTGCAATCCGCAGGTACAGGTCGATATCGAGCGCATTGTGATGCGTCGTAAATGGACGCGCCGCGGCGCCGCCGGCTATTGATTGCATCATCGGCGTTTCCACTTCCAGATATCCGCGGTCATCGAAAAACTTCCGCAGCGCCCGCAGTACGGCAGCGCGCTTGACGAAGACCTGGCGCACATCCGCGTTCATAAACAAGTCCACATAGCGCTGGCGATAGCGCAGTTCTACATCGGCCAGCCCGTGATATTTTTCCGGCAGCGGCAGCATGGCTTTGGCGAGAAACGTCAGCGTATCGACATGGATCGTTAGCTCTCCGGTGCGCGTGCGGAACAAGTAGCCGGTGACGCCGATGTGGTCGCCCATGTCGAGCAGCTTGTACAGCTCGAATCCATCGTCGCCAACCGCATCCTTGCGAACATAAACCTGCAGGCGCTCGCCATTTTGTTGCAGCACGGCAAATCCAGCTTTGCCTTGTGCGCGGATTGCCATGATGCGCCCGGCTGCGGCAACGGTCACGCGATCCTGCTCCAGCGCTTCGCCGGAGGAAGCGTCATAGGCGGAGTAAATTTCGGCGAGCGTATGGGTCGCAGCGAAGCTGTTGGGATAAACGGTCTGGCCGAGGGCCTGAATCTGCGCTAGTTTTTCGCGGCGCAGGTCGAAAACGCTTCGTTCAAATTCGGATTCGTACACGGATGTTCTTCCTGATAAAAATTCTCTGGTGGATTCTTTGTCAGTATAGAGAAATAGGGAGACCTCACGTTTCGGATTGCAGAGGAATAGAGAAAACTTCGCGATTCCCATATAGTGAAAAGGCAGAAATCCAGCTATGCGGACAGCGGTTGACAATTCGGGCGCGCGTTTCTCCGCTGTAATCGTCAACTACAACGGCGGCGACATGATCGGTGATTGCGTTCGTTCTGCATTGCAGGAAGGCATCGCACCCGCACAGGTCATCGTTGTGGACAATGGCAGTGCGGATAATTCCATCGCTCGCCTGCACGCGGACTTTCCTGCGGTATCGGTTCTGCATAACGGCTGTAATGCCGGTTTTGCCCGCGCTGTGAATCGAGGACTGAGGCAGGCGACGGGGGAATTCATCCTGCTGCTGAACAACGATGCCCAGCTCGAGCCCAGTGCGCTGCGCGCGTTCGCGGATGCATTCGATCGAATTTCAAAGCTGGCCATTGCCGGCGGACAGCTGCGGTATCCGGATGGCCGACTGCAGACCGCGATTCTGCGTGCTCCCACATTGATATCGGAGCTATTGCCGCACACCCTGCTCGAATGGATTTTTCCGAGCCGCTTTCAAGGAAAAAGCAGCGAAGAGGAAGCGCATCCCGTCGAGATCGTCGTTGGTGCGTGTTTGGCTGTGCGCCGCGCCGTTCTGCCGAAGCTGGGGCTTCTCGATGAAGACTTTTTTTTCTTCTACGAGGAGTCGGAATGGTGCCAGCGTGCCCGGCGGCTTGGGTTTGAGGTGTACCATTTGCCTGCAGCCAGGGTGCTGCATTTGCAGGGAGGAACCGCCAAACGCTTTCGGGGACAGGCGCGGGTGGAGTTTCAGCGCTCCAAGCTGATTTTTTTCAAGAAAACCCGCACCCCTCTTGTGTACTATTGCGCCTCTATGCTGATTACGCTGGCGACGACGGTAGATGCGCTAGTCAACGCAGTTTTATGTCTTATGACTTGCTTCGCGGTAAAGCGCCTTCGCATCAAAACACGCGTGTATCTATATGTGCTGGCATGGCATCTGCTCGGCAGGCCGGAAAGCTGGGGTTTGCCGGATAAATGTGCGCGCCGTACAGGGCGAGGCGGAGAAAATAAAATTGTGGAGATCGACGCGTTTGCATCCGGCAGTGTTGCCGGCTCACAATCGTCGTCCAGTGTAGAAGTGGTTCGCTGATCAATTTGCCGTAAGAAAGCGGGGTTGAAATTCCATGACGATTGCAGAAGTTCTTCTTGTCGACTATGACGCGGAAATTGCAAACACGCGCCGCACGCTCGAACGCATCCCGGAAAACGATCCGCAATGGAAGCCGCATGAAAAGTCCATGCCTATCGGAAGGCTGGCAATGCATGTAGCCCGGCTGCCGCAGTTTTGCATAACGGTTTTGACCACTTCCGAACTGGATATGGGGAGCGCAAAGTTCCCGCCGCTGGTGTTCGAATCTACAGCAAATCTGCTGACATATCTGGATAGCGGAGCGGCAGAAGCTCGCGCTCACCTGGCTGGCAGTTCCGATGAAGATTTAAAGGCGCCGTGGAAGCTCAAGTTCAAGGAAAATATCTTTTTCGATGGGCCGCGCATGCAAGCCTATCGCACGATGTTCCTGAATCATCTAGTGCATCATCGCGCGCAACTGGGAGTGTACCTGCGCCTGCTGCATGTTCCAGTCCCAGGCCTCTACGGACCGTCCGCGGATGAGCAGGGCATATAAACGGGCTCGCATCTATTTCATTGAATCGCGCAAATGCATCAGAGTCTGATCGGTGTGTGCCAGCCGGATCATGCCTCGCCGCGGATATTCGATTTCCATGGTGGTGTAGATCGTCAGCGTAACCACAAATGCAAAGGCGAGGATGTAGAGCCAATTTCGATTCGCACTCGACATGCCGTAGCCAGCGATAAAAGCGCAGCAGCAGCTCAACACAAACAGCAATACATACACGATCGCAGGCGGATGCATGTTGAAGGCATTCTGCCGCGTGGAAGTAATGTCGATCATGTCGTTCAGCGCGGGCAGCAACAGTTTGGTCGCATCCGGGCTGGCTCCCGCGGCCTGACTAGCGCTGACGGCTTTCGTCCAGATTTTCTGCTGCAACTGCGCCGTTTCCGGGGAAATCTCCGGTGCGACCGTGTCATACAAGTGCAAGCGCGAACTGGTGTAATCGCGGAAGAGCTGGCGCAGCTCCGGTTGCGATGCGGCGGGCAGCAGGTCAAGCCGCAGGTATGCCGTGCCAATGTCGTTCGTCTCCTGCACGATCAGGCTGCGATGCGCGTCATAGCGGCCCATCGCCCCGGAAAATGTAAAGGCCAGCAGCAGTCCAAACAAAGCAAACACAGCGCTTTCGATGGCGGAGCTTTTCGCCTCCACATTGCGGTGGATGCGGAAGCGGCGGCCCAGTTCCAGCAGAACGATCATGGCCGGGAACAAAAATAGCGCGCTGAGTGGCGTGAAACTCATAGACTCAGAATGAAGATAACAAATTCCAGCGAAAGACCTGCGTTTAACTTTGAATGAATGTACGCAAAGAAATTGCCGATAATCGCGGCGGTTGGAGACAACGATGAAGCGTTCGGTAAAAATCGCCGTAATTCTTGTGGCCGTAGTTGTGATAGCACTTGTTGTGCTGTTTTCTGTGGTTAACGCGAATACCTTTCGCCCACTGCTGGAAACGCAGTTGGCGAACGCTCTCGGGCGGCAGGTAAAGCTTGGCAATTTACGGTTCGCTCCCTTTTCCGGCAGCCTGGTGGCGGATGACCTGAGCATCGCCGGGGACCCCAATTACAGTGCGGAGCCTTTCCTTACCGCGAAGCAATTGCGCATCGGCGTGGAAATGAAGCCGCTGGTATTTTCGCGGCAGTTGGAGGTGCGCAGCCTGGAAATCGACCAGCCGCAGATTCACCTGGTGCGTGGCGCCAACGGCAGCTGGAATTTTTCGACGATTGGAAAAAATGCGGCCAGCCATACCGGGAACGTTCAGGAGGAATCGATAATCCCCAATCTAGTCGTCGGTCTAGTGACGATCCGCGACGGCCGGGCGACCGTCGAAAATTTTCCTGCGCCGGGTCCGGCGCGTGTATACGACCATGTGAATCTCACCGCCCGGCAGTTTTCCTTTGCCAATCGCATTCCATTTACGCTGAGTGCCAGCCTGCCGGGGAACGGCCAGGTTTCCGTCACAGGAAATGCCGGACCCGTCAATCCGCAGGATGCAGCCATGACCGCATTCGATGCGCAGATTTCCGTTCAGCATCTGGATCCGGTTGTGGCCGGCTTTCTCAATCCAGATGTAGGCGTTTCGACGTTGGCGGACATCGATGCACACGCCAACTCCGATGGCCATATTGTCAAGAGCAGCGGCACGGTGCACATGGAACGCTTGCAGCTGAGCAAGAGTAGTTCGCCATCCCCGAGGCCGATCGACCTTACCTATGACGTAACGCAAAATCTCGAAGACAAAAGCGGGCAGATGAACAACGCCGATATCCGCATCGGCAACGTGGCGATTCACCTCGCAGGTGTGTATCGGCTGCTTCCGGGCAATCCCTGGTTGAACGTAAAGATGAATGGCCAGAGTTTGCCGATCGATGAGTTGCAATCGCTGATGACCGCCGCCGGGGTAAAGTTGCCGAACGGCGCGGTTCTGAAAGGTGGAACTCTGACCCTCGCGCTGACCATTACCGGCGCGGCGAATAACCTTCTTATCACCGGCCCGGTAGCCGCAGACAATACGCAACTTGTCGGCTTCGATCTGGGCTCGAAGATTTCAGGAATCGCGGCAATGGGCGGAATCAAAACCGGCGATACCACCGCCATCCAGAAACTGCGCCTGAATCTCACGGCCAGTAACGACGGACTGAAAATTACGAATATCGATACCGTTATGCCGGCGCTCGGGGAGGCAATAGGGAGCGGCACTGTATCGCCCGCTGGTTCGCTGGATTTCCGGCTGGTCGTCCAAGTAACAACGGCAAGCGGCCTGGGGAAAGTCGGCGTAGGTTTGCTGACCAAGTTGAATAAAACGGCAGGTTCGGCCGCTAAATCGGGCGCGGTAGCCGGTGTGCCGATGCGTGTAACTGGAACTGCGAATGATCCTGTCATCACCGCGGATGTCAATGGCTTGATGAAGCGGAATGCTGCATCCATCGGCGGCCAGATCAAGAAAAACAACCCGGCCGCGGTGCTGAAACATCTGTTTGGGAAAAAGAAATAGTTCCTTTCCGGCGGCATGATGTAGCCTTGGCAAGGACCATCGATGCCGCCGCCAGCCAATTCCGGGAACGATCGCAAAGTAGTTTTGCGCGGGCTGGTGCGCGCGGAGTCGATGATCCAAATTGCGCTGGCCTTGCCGCTTTCCACCTTTATTGGCTGGGGGCTCGGCGATCTACTGGACCACAAGCTACATACCTCCTGGATTGCGGTCGTGGGCCTGTTGCTGGGCATCGCCGCAGGATTTACGCAGGTTGTTCGCCTCGCCAATCAGGCCAATCGCAGCGATGATCATTGAAGCCCAGAAACCACCCATGCCTGCAATGAACTTTACTGAAGACGATATCCGCCGCACGCTGCGCCGCGCTTTGATGCTGGCGGGTGCGGTTGCGCTGGTGGCGACGCCGATCTTGTGGATATGGCAGGGTTGGCAAACCTGGCTGCTGTTCCTGGTCGGGGCAGTCATCTCCGCCACCGGAATCTTTGAATGGATGCAGCTGCTCTCGGCCATGATGTCGCGCATGGAAGAAGGCCGCACGCCCACCCCGATGGGCCGCGTCCTGACTATGTTTTTCCTGCGCTTGGCACTTGCAGGGCTGCTCTTGTATGCTAGCTTGAACAGCTTGCATGGTTCGATCTATGCCTTACTGGCGGGCCTGGCAGTGTCGCTTTTCGCCTTGACGGTTGAATCCGTCCGCCTGGCGGCACGGGTCTAACCGGAACCATCGAGCGCCGTTCTCGAAGTATCAAAGAAATCAAGCATTCGGAAGAAAGCACGACCCATGCCGTTAGAACATTTTCTTGCGCACCTGGTGAACCTTGTTCTTGGCCGCCCAGCGGCCTGGCTGATGAATCTGGTCGGCCATCCGCCAATCAATCCGGCCATGCCCATCGATGGCGTCTTCACCATGGAGATCATCGCGTTCCTGATTTTGCTGATTTTTTTTATCCTTGTGCGGATTTCGCTCAAGGTGGAAAAACCCGGCGTTGCGCAGCAACTCGCTGAAATGACCGAGGAGTTTGTCACCAATCAAACTGAGCCCATCATCGGCCACAAATACAAAATCTACCTGCCGTTTCTCACTGCGCTGGTGCTGTTTGTGGTCATCAACAATCTGCTGGGCCTGTTGCCTGATGTGGACACGCCGACTTCCAGTCCGGTGGTCCCATTGGGTCTGGCGCTGGTGACTTTTGTCTATTACCACCTGCAGGGAGTGCGCTGGAACAAGGGCGCTTACATCAAGCAATTCCTCGGACCCTTGTGGTGGCTGGCGTGGCTGATGCTGCCGATCGAGCTGATCTCGCACCTGGCGCGCATTCTCTCGCTCACCATTCGTCTATTTGCCAACATGTTCGCCAGCGATTTGCTGATCCTGATTTTCTTCTCATTGTTCCCGCTGATCCTGCCGCTGCCGTTTATCGGGCTGCATCTAGGTGTGTCGCTGATCCAGGCGTATGTCTTCATGCTGCTGGCGTCGATCTACATTGGGCAGGCGGTTGCGCACGAGCACTAAAGAGAACTTTGGTGAAGGGCATTTAGTTTTTCTCAAGATTTTCAGTTTTGCTGGAGCCCGCTTCCGC
The DNA here is from genome assembly GCA_965276585.1 of Acidobacteriaceae bacterium. Classification (GTDB taxonomy): domain Bacteria; phylum Acidobacteriota; class Terriglobia; order Terriglobales; family Acidobacteriaceae; genus JAKAAZ01. The sequence goes on from CBDIAZ010000001.1 coordinate 1,257,199, forward strand.
TCCAGCAGCACCACCCCGGCAGCGTGAGGGCGCCAGCACGGTGAGCGTCAACCACCCACTGACGGGGCAATCTAAGGAAGCTTTGGAGCAACAAACATGCGTACGACAATGCAGAATGCCTTTATGACCCTCTCAGTACTGTGCATGGCCGTTCCGGCCTTCGCCCAGTCCGCAGGATCGGACTCATCCCACGCCAGCATGGTCGCGATTGCCGCCGGCATCTCGATGGCCATTGCCTCCGGACTTTGCGGTCTCGGCCAGGGCCGCGCCGTCGCCTCTTCTACCGAAGCGCTCGCCCGCAATCCGGGCGCACGTCCTGGAATTTTTCTATTCCTCGTGCTCGGCCTCGCGTTCATCGAATCGCTGGCGCTGTTCACCTTCGCGATTATTCTGTTCAAGGTGAAGTAGCCGGATTTTGCTAGCAAAGAAAACGGTCTCCTTCAGGGAGGCCGTTTTGCTACGCGAGGCGGGTGGATTATCTGGATTCGTAAACTGTCATTGCTGGAGTAGGCAAACCACTTGAAGATTGGGCCGCGAATGTCGCTGCTCCGGCTCGGGCCAGGCGCAGCGTGCGGCCGGGAAAGATGCCCAGTACAAATACCGCGAGCACCAGAATCGCCATACCCAGGACAAACGCGGGGCGCGCGCGAACGGAGTCCAATTCCAGCGCAGGCTCTTCCGGAGCCATGTACATCTGCCCCAGCACGCGCAGATAGTAGAATGCCGCAACGCCGCTGTTCAGCAATCCGATGACCGCCAGCCATGCCCCGCCGGAGTTTAGCGCCGCGGTGAATACGTAGAACTTGCCAAAGAATCCGGCGGTAAACGGAATTCCAATCAGCGAGATCAGAAACACCGCAAAGGCCGCGCACGCCACCGGATGACGCCGCGCCACTCCGGCATAGTCGGTCAGGTTGGTGCGAGCTTCATTGAATCCGGAAAGATAGCTAATGACGGCGAACGCGCCTACGTTCATGGCCGCGTAGGCCGCGGTGTAGAAGCTGGCCGCGGCAATCCCCATCGGCGCCAATGCGGTGAAAGCAACCAGCAGGTACCCGGCATGTGCGATCGAGGAGTACGCCAGCAGCCGCTTCACATTGCGCTGCGTCAGCGCGCCCAGGTTGCCGATCGTCATCGACAATACGGCGAGAATCCAGATCAGCGGCATCCACGCGTGCGTCGCGGTGCCGTAAGCTCCGTAGCAGATGCGCAGCAGCACCGCGAACGCAGCAGCCTTCGGCGCGGTCGACATCAACCCCACCACCGGTGCAGGTGCACCCTGGTACACATCCGGCGTCCACACGTGGAAGGGAGCCAAGGAAACCTTGAAGCCAAGTCCGATCAACATCATGCCGAAGGCGACAGTGAGCAGCAGTGTGGAAGCCCCGCCGGCGACGCCTTTCGCGATCTCATAGACATTCGTCGAGCCGGTCGCCCCATAGCAGAGCGCGATGCCGTAGAGAAAAAACGCGGTTGCGAACGAACCCAGCAAAAAGTATTTGAGCGAGGCTTCCGGGCTGGTGGCGCTGCGTTTGCGATAGCCCGCAAGAATGTATGTCGAGATGGAAGAAATTTCCAGGCTGATGAAGACCATCAGCAGTTCGACCGAGCAGGTCATCAGCATCATGCCGACCGCGCCAAACAGGATCAGCGCATAGTATTCGCCGACATAGCTCGTATGGCCGGCAAAGTAGTCGAGCGAAACCAGCAGCGTGACCAGGACGATGCCGCCGATGACAAGATGAAAAAACGCGCTGAAGGCATCTGACTGCACCGTGCCGAAGAAGGCAGTTCCGGCAGGAATGTATAGCTGATAGACGCTCGCGGCGAGAGCGCCGAGCGTTCCCAGAATTGCCAGCAGGCCAAGTCCTTTGCGGCTTTTCTTCTCGCCAATCAGCGGCTCGATCAGCATGACCAGCACGCCGGTCACGGTCAGCACAATTTCCGGCAGGATGCGCAGTGCGGGAGAAACCTGGGTCATCGCGCCACCATCCTTGCATAGATTGCCGTGTGCGTCAGAGCGTGAGGAGCCAGGCTCGGAACCGTCAGATCGATCGCTCGCATCCACCACACGGACGCTATGCCGAGCAGAATCATCAGCACAATCGTCGGCCAGACAGCAGCCCGCTCGCGCCAATTCACATCCGTGCCGGTCAGCACCGCGCCACCGGCTGCAGGCACGCCGTAGAAGACCCGCTGCACCATCCACAGCATGTAGGCGGCGGAAAGAATCACGCCAATCGTGGCCACTGAAGCAATGCGTGCATGCGTCTGAAAACTTCCGCTCAGAATCAAAAATTCTCCGACAAAATTGCCCAGCGACGGCAGCCCGATCAGCGCCAGCATCGTAATCACGAACAGCGTCGCCAGCTGCGGCATCTTCGCTGCCACCCCGCCCAGCCGCGCCATGTCGAACGTCCCATAGCGCTCATACAGAATGCCCAGCAGCATAAAGAACGCGCTGGCGGAGATGCTCTCGTTCAGAATCTGATACGCCGCGCCATCCATGCTGGCGGCGGTAAATGTATAGATGCCCAGCACGACGAAGCTGACGGCGCTCAACGTAGCGTAGGCTGCCAACCGCTTCAGGTCCGTCTGCACCAGAGCCATGAGCGCGCCGTAGAGCACGCCAATCGCAGCCAGCGACACCATCAGCGGCGCAATATGTGCTGCTTCGGTGGGGAAAAGCTCCACATGGAAGCGCAGCAGGGAATAGAGACCCAGCTTGCCGGCCAGGATCATCATCACCGCTGTGGGGGCTTCGCTAAGGCCATCGCGCAGCCAGCCGTGTAGCGGAAACACCGGCACTTTTACGGCGAAGGCCACTAGAAATGCCAGTGAGGCCAGCCACAATCCAGTCGCGTGCGCGCCCGTGCTCCAGCCATGCAATTGCTGTTGCAGTTGAACAAAGTCGAACGTCCCCGTCTGCGCGTAGAGCCACAGCATTCCAACCAGCAGCAGGGCCGATGGAATAAATGCATACAGAAAAAATTTGATTGCGGCGCGGCGTCCATTCGTGCGGCCATATATGCCGATCAGCAGCGCCAGCGGAACGATGGAAAGCTCCCAGAATGCGTAGTACAAGATCAGATCGAGCGCGACGAACACGCCATACATCGCCGTTTGCTGCAACAGGAAGAGCGCATAAAATTCGCGCTTCCGATCGGCAATGGCGCGCCAGGAAATCAACACGCCCAGCGGCGCCAGGAACGAGACCAGCACCACCAGCCACATGGAAAAACCGTCGACGCCGACGTGGTAATGGATGTTCGGATTGCTCACCCAGGGAACGTTCAGCTCGTATTGAAAACCATGCTGTTGATAATTGAAGTGTGCAGGAAGGTGCAACGCCAGCACAAAGAGAAATAACGTCAGCAGCAGAGAAAAAATCTGCGGAGCGCGACCGCGGCTCGGCAGCAACAGCACCACCAACGCCCCGGCGAGGGGCAGAAAAGTGAGCCATGTAAGAATGCTTGCGTTCAACACGAAATTCTTCCCCTCGTCAGTACAGGTGCGCAAAGTACAGCACCACAATCAACAATGCCGCCGAACCCGCAGCCAGCCACCCGGCATAGGAACGAATATTTCCCGACTGCATCCGGCGAATTCCGTCGCTGCTGCCGCGCGCGATTGCGGTCCACGCGGTATTGGTCCCGTCGATGATGCCCGACTCTACTCCACGCTGCAGCACATTTCTTGAAAGCGCCAGCACCGGCCAGACGATCAGGCCGGCATAGATTTCATCTACCCAGTATTTGTTCCATACCCACCGATAGAACGGCTGCCGTCCTTCGCCGCCTTGACCCACAGGCAGCGGCTTCGCGCGATACATCCGGTCGGCAATGAACCATCCCAGCACGGCGACGAACAGCGACACGCCGGAAAGAATCCGTTCCAGGGTAAAGTCCGATGGAACCAGTGTGGCGGCTGCGCTGACCCCGAAGACTGGATCGAGAAAATGTCCGAACCAGTCGTTGCCGCCGAGGGCAGCCGGCCATCCGATCCATCCGCCGATCAGCGACAGAATGCCGAGAATGACCAGCGGCAACAGCATCACCCAGGGGCTCTCATGCACGCCGTGGTGGTGGCCGTGTTCGCTGCCAGGCTCCTTGTAGCGCGGCTCGCCGAAGAAGGTCATATACCAAAGCCGGAACATATAGAACGAAGTCAGCCCGACCGTGACCAGACCCACAAACCACAACACCTTGCCACCGTGCGGAGCGTTGAAGGTCGCGGCAAGAATCGCATCCTTGCTGAAAAATCCCGCGAATGGAAAGAAGCCACTGATGGCGAACACCGCCGCTGTCATGGTCCAGAACGTGACCGGCAATTTCTTGCGCAGCCCGCCCATCTCGCGCATATCCTGCACGCCGCCTAGCGCGTGAATCACGCTTCCGGCAGCGAGGAATAGCAGCGCCTTGAAGAATGCGTGGGTGACGAGATGAAACACTCCCATCGAATACGCAGCTACGCCGCAGGCCAGGAACATATATCCCAGCTGCGAAATCGTAGAGTAAGCGAGCACGCGCTTGATGTCTGTCTGCACAATGCCGATCGTCGCCGCAAAAAATGCTGTCGCCGTGCCGATCACCGCAACGACGGCCAGGGCCGTCGGCGAGCGATCGAACAACACATGGGCGCGGGCAATCATATAGACGCCAGCGGTCACCATGGTTGCCGCGTGGATCAATGCCGAAACCGGCGTCGGACCCTCCATCGCGTCCGGCAGCCACACATACAGCGGGATCTGCGCCGACTTACCGGTTGCGCCCAGAACCAGAAGCAGCGCAATGCCGGTCAGAAATCCCCCCTGCATCTCCGGATGCGCCGCAATGCTCGAGAACACGCCGCTAAAGCTCAGCGTGCCGAAATGCGCGATCAACAGAAACATGGCGAGCAGAAATCCGAAATCGCCGATCCGGTTGACGATGAATGCCTTCTTGCCCGCATTGGCCGCCGAATCCTTGGTGTAATAAAAGCCGATCAGCAGATAGGACGCGAGGCCGACGCCCTCCCAGCCGACAAACAGCAGCAAGAAATTCGCTGCCAGCACCAGCGTCAGCATGAAGAACAAGAACAGATTCAGATAGCTAAAGAAGCGCCAATAGCCCTCTTCTTCCGCCATGTAGCCAACGGAGTAAAGATGAATCAGAAAGCCAACGCCGGTGACCACCAGCAGCATGATCAGCGTCAGCTGATCGAGCAAGAAAGAAAAATTCGCATGAAAGCCAGTGACCGCGATCCACGGCGTTGCGAAACGCTCGACGTGCGGCAGCGCGAGGCCGGCATGTACGCGGCCCACGATCCACAGCACCTGTGCGAAGGCGGCGGCGGGGAAAAGCAGCGCCACCAGCGATACCAAGGGCTTCGGCATGCGTCTGCCGAAGATTCCATTGATCGCAAAACCTGCCAGCGGCAACAGCGGCAGCAGCCATAGATTGAGAGAGGGTGTCATAGTTTCATCAAATCGATCTGATCGACATTCAATGTATTGCGCGAGCGAAACACGGCAATGATGATGGCGAGGCCTACCGCAGCCTCCGCCGCTGCGACGACCATGACAAAGAAGACAAAAATCTGCCCGTTCACCTGATGCCAGTGATTCGCAAAAGTAATGAAAGCCAGGTTCACCGCGTTCAGCATCAGCTCAATCGACATAAAAATGGAGATGATATTGCGCTTGATGAGAAAGCCGATCACGCCAAGGCAAAACAGCGCGGCGCTCAGAATCAGATACCAGGCGATGGGAACGGCCACGTTACTGCTCCTTCCGTGCGAGTACGACCGCGCCCAGGATCGCTACCAGAATCAAAATCGAGGTGACTTCAAACGGTAGCAGCAAGTCGCGAAATAGCACGCGCCCCAGGTCTGCAGTCGTTGCCAGAAAGCTGCCCAGCCGCGCGTCTCCAAAGCTGGTTCGCAGGGTAAAAAATGTAGAGGCCAGCACCGCAAACAGCGCCAGCACTCCGGGAATTCCGGCAAAATATGCGGCGCGGCTGCCGTGCGTTTTCTCTTCTTCGCCCGCATTCAGCAGCATGATGACAAACACAAACAACACCATGATTGCGCCGGAGTAAACAATGATCTGCGCCAGCGCCAGAAATTCCGCACCGAGAAGCAGGTACAACACCGCCAATGACGACATGACGACAATCAACGATAGTGCGCTGTTGATCGGGTGCCGCTGCAGCAGCAGGTTCAGCGCGCCGCCCAGGCACAGCAGTCCGAAGATGATGAAAAGCGCTAGATGCATTCTGTTTTTTTCGCCAGAGGAACCCGGATGCGAGTGGAAGCGCCGGTGTGCGGACTTCCACTCGATTGTAAATGACCGATACTGACGTCCATGAACACGCTATCCATGGAACGCGAGCACCAGGCCGGTCACGATGACGTTGGCGATCGCGAGCGGCAGAAGAAATTTCCAGCCGAATCCCATCAGCTGGTCATAGCGGAAACGCGGCAATGTTCCGCGCACCCACACATACAGAAAAAGGAAGCAGAAAATCTTTGCGACAAACCAGAAGACAGGCAGCAGCGCCTGCACCACCGGGCCGCCAATCGCGGGCATCCAATGGCCGAACGGGCTCGACCATCCGCCCAGGAATAGTAGCGTCGCGACAGCACCAACATTGATCATGTTGGCGTACTCCGCCATAAAAAACATGGCGAACTTCATCGAGCTGTACTCGGTGTGATATCCCGCGGTCAACTCGCTTTCAGCTTCGGGAAGATCGAACGGCGTCCGATTCGTTTCCGCAAACGCCGCGATCAGATAGATGAAGAATGCAACTGTCTGGCCGCCGTGAAAAAAATTCCAGGATAGAAAGCCATGCGTGTTCTGCACATTCACAATGTCACGTAGGCGCAGGGAGCCAGTGCGCAGTACCACGCCAATCACGGAGAGGCCGAGCGCCAGCTCATAGCTGATCATCTGCGCTGTTGATCGCAGCGAACCGAGCAGGGAATATTTATTGTTCGAAGCCCAGCCGGAGAGTGCAACTCCATAAACACCGACAGACGTTACGCCAAGGATCACCAGCAGCCCGATGTGGATATCGGCAATCTGGAACATGTCGACGCCATGCCAGCGGATATCAGCGCCATACGGCATCACGCCGATTGAAATCAGCGCGCAGGAAAGGGCAATGATCGGCGCGAGGATGAAAAGCGGGCGAAAAACCGCGGTCGGCATCAGGTCTTCTTTTAAGAAGAGCTTCAATCCATCAGCCAGCGGCTGCAGCAATCCGAACGGCCCCACACGCGAAGGTCCCCAGCGGTTTTGAATGCGCCCGACCAGCTTGCGTTCCAGCAGCACGGTGTAGGCGACGGCGGTCAGAAAGATCACCGTCACCACGGCCACTTTGAGCAGGCTTAAAAGAACAAAGATGAGAATATTCACAGCTTTTTTCGGTCCACTCTACTTAACATCTCTATATTCACTCTTCTCTTGCATCGATAACCGCGCACCGGAATGCATGAAACGGCTGGGTCCAAGGCTCAATCCGCAGCCACCATCTTCTTCTCTTCCTGAAACAGGTTCACTTCATTCAGCTTCTCGCTATAGTGGCCGAGTGTTCCAGAGGTGAATAGACCGTCGCCAGAAGGTATGATCCCATCCGGCCGCTCGGCGAGATGAGCGAGTTGCTGCGTATCTGCGAAGACCGCCGGCTGTACCTGCTGGCTGACTCCGGACAATAGATCGATGCGGTCAAAATCATATCCAGGAACCAGCCGCTGAATTTCATCGAGCAGGGCATTCGGATCGAACGGGCTCAGCTTCGGCTCCAGGTTATGCGCCGCCAGCCAGATGCCGTGACGATCCGCCTCGCCGGATTGTGCGCCGCGGGATTGCCCCATATCTCCGCGCACGCCTTTGCCAAAGGGAACCAGTGTATGGATGTCTTCGCCCATCTGGTCGGCAATGCGCACGATCAGCTCCAGATCGCTGCGCACTCCGGCACGGTCTGCAGCCTTTTTTATCGTCTGCAAATCGCCAAACGTATTCGTCACCGTGCCCATCTTCTCGTAGAGATTCGCCGTCGGCAGAATCACGTCGGCAAGCCTGGCCGTCGTTGTCAGGAACATGTCCTGCACTACCAGAAATGTATTGCTGAATGCGTCTGCGCGTACGCCCAGGCGCTCCACTGGATCGTCGCCAACAATATACAGAGCCGCCAGTTCGTTGCGCGCCGCTGCATCCAGCATTTGCTGGAGGTCCAAACCGGCAGCAGTTTCGACCGGGCGATAGCCGGGCAGCAGATCGGGATAGAGTCCCATGTCCGCCGCTCCGCGCGAGTTGACGTAATCGCCGAGGCAGGCGAATTTTGTGTCGGGCAGGGAGAGCCCAAATTTTACCAACGTATCGATCGCAGCGCCGCGAACCTCCGCGCCGAAGACGATGATCAGATTCGGCTCCTGCCGCAGCGCCTCACGCAGTGCGACTGCATTGTCATCAAAGCCGGTGCTCTCATCGCCGGCGAGGAAGCGAACAAATGCGCCGTAGCCCTCCGCCGGGATTTGAACGAAGCTTTTCGCCTGCCGCTCCAGCTTGATCGCACGATGGTTGGCAACGTAAATGCGTGTGCTGTTGTGCCGTACATTGGTGCGCAGATTCCACGCCAGCAGCGGATGCTGCTCTGTCGGATCGTTGCCGACCAGCAACACGGCAGGCGCAGACATGGCGTCAGCGATGCTGGCAAAGCGACCCTTCTGTCCAGCCAATGCCCGCACAAATCCGACGTAGTCGGTTGTTCGATGATGATCGATGTTATTCGTGCCCAGCGTACCGCGTGCAAACTTCTGCAGCAGGTACGCTTCCTCATTCGTAATGCGCGTCGAGCCGATCACGCCTATGCCGGCGCGCGCCTCGCGGATTTCTTTGAAATTCCGCGCGACGAGTGCAATCGCATCTTCCCATGTCACCGGTGCCAACTGGCCGTCGGCCTGGCGTACCAGCGGCTGTGTCAGCCGTTCCGGGTTGTCGGCAAAGTCGAAGGCATAACGACCTTTGACGCAGAGAAATTCTCCATTCAATCCGCTTTTGTCGCGGTTGTCTCCGCGCACGATCTGCATGCCATTGTCATTGCGGCGCAGACCCAACGTTGTCTTGCAGCCATCCCCGCAATGCGTGCAGATGGTTCCGACGTGCGTCATCTCCCACGGCCGCGTTTTGTACCGATATGTATCGGAGGTCAGTGCGCCCACAGGACAAATGTCGATGCACATGCCGCACTGTTCGCAGTCAAGGGAAGTCTGATCGTTCGGGGCAATCACCGCGCTCGAGTTGCGCATCTGAATGCCGAGCGCCGCGACATCCATGCCTTCATTGCACACACGCACGCAGCGATAGCAGAGAATGCAGCGCGGACGATCGAAGAAAACCACCGGCGACCACTGCTGTTCGTCGCGATGATTTTTGATGTCGGTGAATTTCGATCCGCCTGCGCCATACTTGAACGTCATGTCCTGCAATTCACACTCGCCGCCGGCATCGCATACCGGGCAGTCCAGCGGATGATTCGCCAGCAACAACTCCAGCATGCTCTTGCGCGCCTGCTTGATCTCGTCGGTTTCGGTCGAGACAACCATGCCTTCGGCAATCGGCGTGGTGCAGGCCGTCTGCAGCTTGGGCATTTTTTCAATGCGCACCAGGCACATGCGGCAGGCCGCCTGCAGCGAAAGGCCGGGGTAATAGCAGAAGGCAGGGATTTCAATGCCCACCTTGCGGCAGGCCTCAATCAGCAGCGTGCCCGCGGGAGCGGTCAGCTGTTTGCCATCGACGGTAAGGGTTACATCAGCCATTCTTCAGTCTCTCGTTCACAGATGAAGCCAGTGCTAAACCGCAGCCAGTTCTGGCGCGGTGCGTTGTGGCCCGCTGTGTTTCGCATACGGGCAGGGCTTGCCATCCAGATGATCTTCAAACTCCTGACGAAATTTCTTTACGAATGCAATCGTCGGCATCGCCGCTGCATCGCCCAGCGGGCAGAACGTCCGCCCCAGCATATTTTCGGCGAGATATTGAATGTTGTTGATGTCTCGCGCTTCGCCCGCGCCAGCATGGAAGCGCGTCAACGTTTTCTTCAGCCAGTCCGTACCTTCGCGGCAGGGAATGCACCATCCGCAGCTTTCATGCTGATAAAACTTGATCGTGCGCAACGCAAACTCCACCATACAGACCGTCTCATCGAGCACCACCACGCCGCCCGAACCCAGCATGCTGCCCGCTTTGCCTACCTGATCGAAATCGAGACCGATATCGATCTCATTCGGCAGCAGTATCGGCGTCGACGATCCTCCCGGCACCACCGCCTTCAACGCGCGTCCGCCTCGAATGCCGCCGCCTACTTCATAGATCAGTTTTTTCAGGTTATAGCCCATCGGCAGCTCGTACACACCATTGCGCTCGCAATGGCCGCTGATGCAGAACAGCCGCGTGCCACCGTTGCGCTCTGAGCCAACCTTGGCATACGCCTCCGCGCCCATGCGCAGAATATGCGGTACCGTCGCAATCGTCTCCGCATTGTTAATGACCGTCGGTCCGCCGTACAGCCCAACCACGGCAGGGAAGGGAGGCTTGATGCGTGGAATCCCGCGTTTGCCTTCGAGCGACTCCATCAGCGCCGACTCTTCGCCGACTTCATACGCGCCCGCGCCGGTCTGCGAGACAATTTCAAAATCAAACTGCGAGCCGAAAATTCCTTTGCCCAGAAAGCCCTTCGCATATGCCTCGGCAATGGCCTTCTCCATGATGGTTAGCAGGTAGCGATATTCGCCGCGCAGATAAATGAACCCGGTCTTCGCGCCGATTGCGAGGCCGGCGATAATCGTGCCTTCAATCACGGAGTGCGGGTCGTGCAAAAAAATCAGATGGTCTTTGCAGGTTCCCGGCTCGCTCTCATCGCCGTTCACCAGCACATATTTCGCCTTATCGTTTTTTGGAACGAAGGACCACTTCATGCCCGTCGGAAAACCCGCGCCGCCGCGCCCGCGCAGGTTCGAAGCCTTCATCTGTGCGATGATCCAGTCGGGTCCCTGTTCAATCGCTTGCCGCGCAGCCGTGTAACCGCCCAGTTCAATGTAACGATCAATCTCCGTCGCGCCCTGGCCAAAGCGGCTGCTGACGATCTTCACTTCCTCGGGATGGGAAACCAGTGTCGGCATTATTCGCTCGCCTTGCTGCGGTAGTTCTCCAGCACCGCGTCCATTGTTTCCGGCGTCAGGTTCTCATGGAAGTCGTAATTCACCTGTACTGCTGGAGCCCAGCTGCAGGCCCCGATGCACTCCACCTCTTCGAGCGAAAACATTCCGTCCGGCGTCGTCTGCTTGTGGCCGATGCCGAGCCGCTGCTCGCAATGCTCGAAGAGTTCTTGACCGCCGCGCAGCATGCAGCTGATGTTCGTGCACACCTGCACATTAAGTTTGCCAATTGGCCTGGTCCGCAACATGGAGTAGTAGGTCAGCACATTGCGCACGTCGAGCACGGTAATGCCCAGTCGCTCGCCGATCTCTGCTATCGCAGGGTCGGAGACGTAACCGATCTCATCCTGCGCATACAGCAGCATGGGGATCAGCGCCGAACGCCGCACCGGATACAGCGTGACCAGCTTGTCGAAGCGCGTGGCCAAGGCCGGTGAAAAAATAGAATTCTGAATCGTGGGAGTCGCGCCAGAGGCCGTGCTCATCGGGTCACCTTGTCGAGCAGAAACTCGACCGCCGCTTCCATTTCCATGCCATCGGCGCTCGCGTTCCCAAAATGCAGCAAGCCATCTTCCGTAAAGAAAAATGCGGAGTATTCATCGCCCAACTCGCCCGCTTCCGGACGAAACTCCATCGTGCCTGTCTCGGATGCGGGCGCGAGAAGACTTATCTTCCCATTCGGCCCCAGCACTTCCACAGCGGAGCCGGAGTGGGAGAAACGCAGCCGGCAATCCGGTCGAGCAATGGATCGCATCTCCACATGCGAGCGCAGCAGGGAAGCCAGCGAAATCCATAGTTCTTGCGCCAGCATCGTCGATGCGAGGGGTTCAGTCATCACTGCGCTCACCGATACGTCGCTCATCTATCGATCTCCCCCAGCACAATGTCGATCGAGCCAATCGCTGCAACCACATCCGCGATCAGCCGCCCTACGCACATTTTTTCCAAAGCCTGCAGTGTCGCAAACGTAGGATTGCGCATGTGTACACGATACGGTTTGGCCGTGCCATCACTCACGACAAAATAGCCCATCTCACCACGCGAGGATTCAATCGCCTGGTAGACCTGGCCCGCCGGAACCGGAAATCCCTCAGTCACAATTTTGAAGTGATGAATCAGCGCTTCCATTTGCGTCTTCATCGCTTCGCGATCCGGCAGCACAATCTTCGGCGCGTCGGCGGTAATGCGGCCCTCGGGCAGCCCATCAAGTGCCTGCGTCGCAATCTTCACCGACTCCCGCATCTCCTGAACGCGCAACACGTAACGCGCCCACACATCGCAGTCGTTCGACACTGGCACCTTGAACTGAAATTTTTCGTAGCCGGAGTAGGGCATATCTCGACGCAAATCCCAATCCACACCGCTCGCGCGCAGCGGCGGCCCGGTCACGCCGAGGGAAATCGCGTCCTCCGCACTGAGTAGACCCACGCCCTTGGTGCGGTTGATGAAAATCCGATTGCCCGTCAGCAGGTTTTCGTATTCGTCAATTTTTTCTGGAAAGCTCTTCAGAAAGGCCCGCACGCGCCCGCAGAAATCAAGCGGCGGCTCCAGCGCCACGCCGCCAATGCGAAAGTAGGAGGTCATCATTCGCTGGCCGGCAATATCGTCGAAAATACGCAGAATCTCTTCGCGCTCGCGGAAGCAATACAGAAACACGGTGAGAGCGCCCAGATCCATGGCATGGCTGCCCAGCCAGACGAGATGAGAGTTGATGCGAGTCAATTCGCTCAACAGTACCCGGAGCCACTTGGCCCGTTCAGGAACTTCGAGGTCCAGCAGCTTTTCGACCGCCAGGCAATAGCAGAGATTGTTATGCATCGGGCTCAAATAATCGATGCGGTCGGTCAGCGGCACCACCTGCTGATAAAACTTCGCCTCACAGGTTTTCTCGATGCCGGTGTGCAGATAGCCAATGTCCGGCGCGGCGCGAACCACTACTTCGCCATCAATCTCCAGCACCACACGCAGTACGCCATGCGTCGAAGGGTGCTGCGGGCCCATGTTCAGGATCATGGTGCGATCCTGGTCGGCTTCAACGACCGTGTCCGGGGTCATCAGTACGGGGGTTTCCGGCATTAGCGGTATCCCTCCACCGGAAAATCCTTGCGCAGCGGATTGCCTTGGTAATCGTCCGGCATCAAAATGCGGCGCATGTTGGGATGGCCGCCGAAGCGTACCCCGAACAGGTCGAACACTTCGCGCTCATAAAAATTCGCCGCCGGCCATACAGGAGTAATGCTGTCGACCGAAGCATCGCCTTCATCTACCATTACGCACAGCCGCAGCCGCTGTTTAAGTCCATGCGAAAGCAGGTGATACGTTACCTGGAAGCGCGGCTGATTCGGATACCAGTCGACGCAGGTCAGATCGGCAAGAAAATTGAATCCAGCTGCGCGCACAATCTGGCATACAGGGATGATGCTCTCTCGCGCCACCGTCAGCGTCAGTTCCGACCGGTCGAATTTTGCATTTTGAATTGCGTTTGGCAGTTGCTGTTGCAGCGCCTGAACTGCCACGTTGTCGGCCACATTGTCCACAGTTGCGGCCTGCATCTCATCCTGTCCGGTCGTGCCAGTCACAGAGTCCTCATTTCTAAAGATCTGCTTTGTCTTCGGACCATTCGAGAATGCCCTTTTTCAAGATGTAGAAGTAACCGACCAGAACGAAGCCGAGGTACACAACAATTTCCCAGAAGCCGAAGAAGCGAGAGCCCGTAATCGCCGGCAGCTTGCGATAGATTACCGCCCAGGGAAACATGAAGACCGCTTCCACGTCGAACAGGATGAAAAGCATTGCCACCATGTAGAAGCGAACGGAGAACCGTCCGCGCGCATCGCCCTGGGGCACAATGCCGCACTCGTACGTGGAAAGCTTTACCTTGCCGGGACGATGCCGCCCAATCAGCCAGGACGCCAGCACAATTACGCTCGCGAGGCCAGTCGCGGCCAGGATCTGAAACAGCAATGGCAGGTAATTCCAGAAATAATTGGGAGTCTGCATGGAGGCCGTAATCGCAGGCAGGCAACTATCTTTCGCCGCCGCCTATAGCTCGACTTTAAGTTCGATTTACGGCACTGTCAAGCGAGTGCGCCAGCTCATTGAAAAAACAAGTTGCGTGGAATCGATGCGATTCACGTATGCCATTTGCAGGGTCAGGCAACGCAGAGAGAAATAATCGTAAATCAGGTCGCAGAAGAATACCGAAAAATGGCCGCACCAACGAAATCCGCACACAAGAATCACACTTTGGTAACTATCGATATTCCGCTTTCGGAACTTCATCCCAATTTGAGATTGGCTGGCTTCATCCTGCTTCTTTCTTGTCCGAAATACCCCCTAAAAACGTCACTATAAACAGGTGAGGTTTCCCCAATGGCCACGCACGCAACGATTGAATCTGACCTGAATGGCGGATTGAAACTCATTCCCGGCGGCCAGTCTGTCGGCTCGCCTGAACCGCGCCCGGCGTTCTATCCCAAGCTGCATCGCGTCATCACCCGCGAGGAGGGCAGAGCACTCGAAATGATCGGCCACGCTGTCGATTATCTCCAGGACTGCTACCTACACGAAGGCGATGACCGCGAAATCCTCGATTTTCGCGGACCGAAAATGGATGCTGTGCGCATCCTGGTCTCAGCCCAGCGCCAGATTCACCGCTCGCTTCCGTTGGCTGAACCTCTGACGGTGCGCCTATGGCATGCGTTGCTGCGCCGCAAGATCCAATACAAGTCCGCTGCCGTGGTACCCGTTTCCTCTTCTCGATAGCGACTGCATCGCTTCCGGGCCACAAGGTATTCTGTACGTCATGAAGGTTCGCATCAACGGACAGGACAGGGAATTCTCCGCACTCGATCGGGAACCGACGCTCACTCATCTCGTCGAGCTGCTCGAAATGAAAGCCGATCGCATCGCCATCGAATGCAACGGCGATATTGTTCCGCGTTCCACCTGGGCCGGGGTCACGCTTCAGCCCGGCGACAAGCTGGAAGTGGTGCAATTCGTCGGCGGCGGGAAATAGCCAAAATCGTGCAGAGACAGGGTTCGTCATCCGGACCGAGTTGGGCGAAGGGGGAGAGGCCCGGTATTTGCAGGGTTGCGAATACGCAGATGTTTCACTGCGACAGCAGTAGCAATCCAAATAAACAAATCCACAGCGCGCCCATCACGTGCCAGTACCATGCCGCCGTGTCCACAATGATCTGCCGGATTTCAATCCGCTTCGACGACCACATGGCGGCAAGGGCGGCCACCACAGCCGCCACGCCAAAGGCAAGATGCAGCGCATGCGCGCCGGTGATCAGATAAAAGAAATGGCTGCTCGGGTTGGAGCCAAAGTACACGCCCTCAGCGTAGAGTTGTCTCCAGGCGACGACCTGACCGGCAATAAACAATCCTCCCAGCACGATCGTCGCGACCAGCCAGGGCAGCGCGCGTTTCGAACTCGGCCTTCCCAGTCCCAGCCATTCTTCCATTACGTCGAGTTCACAAAAGACGCCGCGGCGCGCCATCTCCATCGTCGAGGCGCTCAGCACCAGAATTGCGGTATTGATCCATAGGATCGGTGGAATCGTCAGTGGCTTCCAGTCCAGAATGTACTGATCATCGATAGAGATTCGGCCAACATGCTGCTGGGCAAAAAATACTGTTGCCAGAATCACGAAGAAAATCAAATCGCCGCCCAGCGCGAATCCCAGTCCCATGCGGTAGCGCGTCAGCAACTCCCGCGGGCCGCGCCGCCCCGGCCGGCGATCCCAGTTCTCATCGCCGCCACCGCCGCCGCCGGTCGGCCGGTGATGGACAGGCGGGCGCCCACCACTGCCCGTATCCTTCCGTTCAACATCGACTGGAGCGCGGGTAATCGTGACCGGCATGATTATTTCTCCGATACCGTGCAGCTTACTATTTATTTAGATGCGGCGTTGCGTTTGACACCACAGTGCCAGCGATTATCGAATTTCAGCCGCAGGTGCGCCAATCGAAGCCGCAGCCGCGAGATTCTCCTTCACCATCTCGACAAAATAGCGATGGATACGGCGATCGTCCGACAGTTCAGGATGAAATGTCGCGGCAAGAAGATTTTTTTCCCGAATCAAAACCGGATCGCCATCGCGCATGGCCAGCACATCCACGGCATTCCCAACCCGCGCGATGCGCGGCGCACGAATGTATACCATCTCCAGCGGGCCTCCGGGAAGGGAAGTCTCGGCGCTCAGAATATCGCTGTCGATCTGACGGCCATACGCGTTGCGCTCGACCGTCACATCCAGTACGCCCAGGCTCTGCTGCTCCGGACGCAGAACTTGTTTCGCCAGCAGAATGCATCCCGCGCAGGTGCCGAAGGTAGGCCGCGTCTCCGCAAATTCCAACAGCGGCGCGAACAGTCCTTCCCGTTCCAGTAGATTCAAGAACGTCGTCGATTCGCCGCCGGGAATCACCAGTCCATCCACCTGCGCCAGATCCGACGCCGTCCGCACCATGCGTGCCTCGGCCCCGGCTTCTTCCAGTGCCTGCGCATGCGAAGCATAGTCGCCCTGCAGGGCCAGCACGCCGACGGTGGGTGGACGGTCGTGTGAGAAGTGCGACATAGGAGGCTTTCTCCAGCAGCAATCTGAAAATAAAATGGGTTATCCAGGTCTCGTTTTGAAGACCTGGATTCTTTCACACTGGTATGAACATGAACGAATGCGAGCAGTTTGGCGGAGCGATCTACCAGCCCCGAGTCTGCATCATTGCAGCCGCATCGAGCGCCGCTATCGCCAGCCCCTTCATCGCGCCCGTGCATTCCTCGCTCGTCTCCGCCAGCACCTTGGGATCGTCAAAGAAGGTGGTGGCTCGCACAATCGCCCGCGCCCGAGTCGTCGCTTCCTCAGAACTCGCAAAGATGGAAGAATCCTGCATGAAAATTCCTGAGCCCACAAATACTGCCTCCGCGCCCAACTGCCGCACCAGCGCCGCATCCGCGGGAGTGGCAATGCCGCCCGCAGAAAAATTCGGCACCGGCAGCTTGCCCGTCTTCGCCACCATGCGGATCAGCTCATACGGCGCGCGATGCTCCTTCGCCGCGGCAAACAATTCTTCCTCGCTCATCACGGTAAGCTGGCGCATGTCTTTCACAATCTGCCGCAGATGCTTCACCGCATGCACTACATCGCCTGTGCCCGCTTCGCCCTTGGTGCGGATCATCGCCGCGCCTTCGGCAATGCGCCGCAGCGCTTCGCCCAGATCACGCGCGCCGCACACAAACGGAGTCTTGAAGGCATGCTTGTCCACATGATGCAGCTCATCTGCCGGCGTCAGCACTTCCGACTCATCGATGAAGTCGACACCCAGTTCCTGCAGCACCTGCGCCTCCGCAAAGTGGCCAATGCGGCATTTCGCCATCACCGGAATCGAAACCACGGCCATGATGTTCTTGATGATCTTCGGAGAAGCCATGCGGGCCACGCCGCCCTCGGCGCGAATTTGCGCGGGCACGCGTTCCAGCGCCATCACCGCAACCGCACCGGCCTTCTCGGCGATCTCGGCTTGCTCCGCGTTGATGACGTCCATGATGACGCCGCCCTTCAACATCTCCGCCAGGCCGGTCTTCAGGCGCAGTCCCGTTCCACTTGCATGGCCATTCTTCATGTGATCCGTCATTTCGCTCTCCCGCAAAAAACTCTTTGGTCTGGACCTCTTAGTTTAACAAGTTTTTATCTGGCGTTTTCTCATCGCCGGCGGGCCGTACTAAACTCGTCTGCAAGCCGCCGTCCTATGGAATAAGGAGCCAGGTTGAAATTCAGATTTCTATCGATGCTTTTGATCGTTGCCTGCGCGTTCGCCGCGACCAAGCCTGCAATATCTAGAAGTACATTCACCAATCCGTTGCTGCCATCCGGTCCCGATCCGTGGGTCACATTTCGCGACGGCTTTTACTACTACATGAATAGCACCGGCAACAATCTTACGGTTTGGAAGACGCGCGACATCACTGATCTGAAACATGCGGAGAAGAAAGTCGTCTGGACGCCGCCCGCTACCGGGCCGGACTCCAAGGATATCTGGGCGCCCGAGCTGCATTTTCTTCAAGGCAAGTGGTATATCTATTTCGCCGCCGATGACGGGCAAAACGAAAGTCATCGCCTGTGGGTGATTGAAAATGCCTCTTCCGACCCGATCGCCGGCACATGGAAGATGAAAGGCAGGCTCGCCGACCCGGCGGAAAAATGGGCGATCGATCCCACTGTTTTTAAGGTCCACGGCGCCGCCTATGTTCTGTGGTCTGGATGGGAAGGCGACGTCAACGGCGTGCAGAGCCTCTACATAGCCAAGCTGAAAAATCCATGGACAATCTCAGGGCCGCGCGTTCGGCTTTCGACGCCGCAATATCCCTGGGAAAAGGTGGGCGATCTGACCGATGGAACCCGCATCGTTGCTGTGCCGCATGTGGACGTCAACGAAGGCCCGGAGGTTTTAGAACACGACGGCAAGATATTTCTCGTCTACTCCGCCAGCGGTTGTTGGACGGACTATTACGAACTCGGAATGCTGACCGCCTCGGCCGACAGCGATCTGCTTGACCCGGCTTCCTGGAAAAAATCTATTCGTCCGGTCTTCCGGCAGTCCACCGCCGCATCCGCTTTCGGCACCGGGCATAACTCCTTCTTCAAATCGCCGGATGGAACCCAGGACTGGATCATCTTCCACGCCAATCCGCAGCCACACCAGGGCTGTGGGAATAACCGCCAGCCCCGCGCGCAACTGATCCATTGGAACCCCGACGGTACGCCGGACTTTGGCCGCCCCATTCCGCTCGGTCAGCCTATCCCAAAACCATCAGGGATCGAATAACTCCGGAGTGTTGCGCCATGTCGCATTTGAGACTAGGGTCTCTGCCTGTCATCTGAGCGAGTTGAAAGGCGGATTGCGGTGCCAACTTTTTATGTCTTCTCGACATGCTTGCGGAACATTTCAGCCGCATCAATCGCAACGAACAAACCTTCGCTGCGGGCCAGCACCGTACCATCGAGTGTCCGAATCTCTCCGGCGTGAAAATGCTTCCGTCCCTCCTGCCGCACTGCCCAGCCAACGGCGCGCAGCTTCACTCCCAGCGGAACCGGCTGCAGATAATCGATCGACATCCGCCGCGTCAGCGCAACCACGCCTTTCCGTCGACTCACCTTGCCCATCGCTTCGTCGAGAATCGTCGCGATAATCCCGCCATGCACATGCCCGGGTGGGCCCTCAAAGCGCCGCGCTACGCGAAACACACTCGCAACCCCGGCATCATCCTCGGTAAATCTCAGCTTCAACCCCTGCCGATTCGCCGGCGCGCAGCCGAAGCAGTGGTTCGTCAGGCCGCTCGCCAGCGGATCGCCCTTGCGCAAATGACCTACAGCCTGCTTGCTCCCACCTCGCCGCTTCGCCATCAGTCGGACCCACGCTGCGCGATCATCTCCGCCACGCCTTTGGCGAAGACGGTCTCGTTGTAATGGAGAATCGTCATCCCGCGAAATGTCTCCAGCAGCTCCTGGGATTGCAACAGAAAATTCCCATCTCGCGGTCCGCGCGGATTGCCCAGCCGCTCATTGTCCACCGTATAAGTGCGATAGATCAGCAATCCGCCCGGTGCAAGAATCTTCGGCAGCCACGGCAACACGGAGCGATCCAGAAAAAATGTGACCAGTATAAATCCAAATCGCCGTCCTTCCGGATGGAAGCGCGATACCAGGTCGAGCGCTGCGCCCCGCACATGCTCAAATGCGCTGCCTTCCGGCAAATCGGCCGCACGCTTCCGCGCAATCTCCAGCGCTACTTCGGAAAAATCCGCCAACGTCATCCGCCAGCCCTGCCGCGCCAACCAAACCGCATGCTGCCCCGCGCCCCCGGCCAGATCGAGCCCCGCGCTCCCGGCAGACAGCAGCGGCTGCAGATAATGTTCATGCGCCCACATCACAAATGGGTCCGCCGTATCCCGATGCGCAAATTCTCCAGAAAGATAGCGCTCGTTCCATCGCTGCCGATCCGCCGTCGTCATGGATTTCAGTCTACCCAAGCGCGCAGGACGATGGAGAAACGCACATCCTTGCTGCGATATACTTCAGGTGCGATGGCTCTTCTCGACAAGACTTTTTATCTCGAAACCTTCGGCTGCCAGATGAACGTCCATGACTCGGAGAAAGTCATCGGCACGCTGCTGCACGAAGGCTATCGTCAGGTCGAGAATGAAACCGAAGCCGGGTTGATTGTGTACAACACCTGCTCCATCCGCGACAAGGCCGAGCAGAAAGTTTTCAATCGCCTCAACGACTATAAGGCCCTCTACAAACAGGGCAAGCGCTTTGCCGTGCTCGGCTGCGTCGCTCAGCAGGAGGGCGAGCGCATCTTCGACCGCGCCCCTTACGTCTCGATGGTGTCCGGCTCCGCCTCCTACCGCAAGCTGCCGGAGATGCTGGCGCGACTCGAAGCCGGAGAAAAGCGCATCACCGGGCTCGACGACCGGCAAAC
Organism: Acidobacteriaceae bacterium; assembly: GCA_965276585.1. Taxonomy (GTDB): domain Bacteria; phylum Acidobacteriota; class Terriglobia; order Terriglobales; family Acidobacteriaceae; genus JAKAAZ01. Next base: position 1,277,881 of record CBDIAZ010000001.1, read on the forward strand.
CGAAGAGACCTTCGAAACCGAATTCACCGCCCGCAGCAATCGCCATCGCGGCTACATCACCATCACTGAAGGCTGCGACAAATTCTGCGCCTACTGCGTCGTCCCTTACACCCGCGGCAAGGAGCGCAGCCGCGCCGCTGCCTCTGTACTGGCGGAAGCGGAACGTATGGCCGGCGCCGGCTACACCGACATTCAATTGCTGGGCCAGAATGTAAATTCCTACCGCGATCCCTCCGGTCAAATGTCTTTCGCCGAGCTGCTTACCGCCGTCGGTCAGGTCGAGGGAATTCGCCGCGTCCGCTTCACCACTTCGCACCCGCGCGACTTCACCCGCGACATCGTGGACGCCATCGACGCCGTGCCCACGCTTTGCGATCACGTCCACCTGCCGGTGCAGAGCGGGTCTTCTCGCGTGCTGAAGCTCATGCAGCGCGAGTACACCCGTGAGTGGTATCTCGAACGCATTGCCTGGATTCGCGCCGCGCGCCGGCCAATCAGTATGACGACCGATATCATCGTCGGCTTCCCTGGCGAAACGGACGAGGACTTCGAACAGACGATTTCTTTGCTGGCAGAAGTTCAGTACGACGCCGTCTTCGCCTTCAAATACTCGCCGCGCCCCAACACGCCTGCGATTTCGATGGAGGATTCTATCCCCGACGAGATCAAAACCAGGCGGCTGCAGATCCTACTCGACGGCCAGCGCGAAATCCAACGCGCCAACTATAGCAAACATATTGGAGAAACTATTGAAGTAATGGTTGAAGGCCACAATACTGCCCGCGGCCAGGTCTCCGGACGCAGCTCGCAAAACAAGGTCGTCAACTTTACTATTGATGCGCCCATTCTTCCTGCACCTGGCAGCTACCTCAACGTTCGCATCACGCAAGCATTTCCCAACAGCCTGCTTGGCGTGGCTATCGCCACCGTTCGCCAACCCTCCGCCCGCTTATCGCAGGAAGTGTGTGTCGCATGAATATCCCCTTTCAATCCGGCGCCAGCGACGCTCCTCCCGAGGAAATGGAAGTCAAAATTCGCGGCCTGATGATGGACCCGGTCACCAACATGCCGATCGTCGTGCTTAAAGATGTCCAGAGCGACGCACTGGTTCCCATCTGGGTCGGAATTTTTGAGGCCAACGCCATCGCGCTCGAAATTGAAAAGACTGCAACGCCGCGTCCCATGACCCACGATCTGCTTGCCAATCTCATCCGTACCCTCGACGGCGAAGTCCAGCGCGTCGTCATCACCGAGCTGCGCGACGACGTTTACTACGCGCTGATCTGGATGGAACGCAGCGGGGAACTCATCAGCCTCGACGCCCGTCCTTCGGACGCATTGGCATTGGCCCTGCGCACCGACTGCCCCATCTTCCTATCGCAGCAGGTCCTCCGCACTACGCGTATCGCCAATGCGGGGGTAGAGAATTTCTCCACCGAAGAACTCCGCCGCTGGCTGGAAAATCTAAACGACGAAGATTTAGGCCGCTACAAAATGTAGTTCGGCAGAATTGTTCTCTTATGATGGCGAGCCAGGGAATGCCGCGGTAGAAATCCGCCAGTGCATCCGGCTGCAGCTACTCCAGACGATATGTAGTAGACGAGCTGAAAAAACGCCACGCGCAGCCGCACGAGGACATCCGGCAGACGAAAGATTTTTTGTTGCCTGCAATTGGCCCAGGACATCTACCTGCTGACATACACCCTGCTCCCGAACAACCAAGGCCTCACCCGCCGATCGACGATCTGGCAGGGTACGCCCGATGGTTGGAAGATCGTCTACCATCTGGGCACAATCGTGCAGGATGTGTAGGGTTGAATTTGTTCTGAACTGAATTTCTAAAGATTTCCAAATGCCGCAGCCACCATCCAAGCCATGGAAACGAACGATCTTTACCGCAATCGCGCTCGCGGAACATGCGCTGCGCGGTGACAATGCTCTGTCCCAGACAAACCCCCAGCAGATTCGCAATTTTCTTTTCCTGCAATACGAATCGCCGCTGGGCAGCGTCATTCACGCAACGCCCGTCTTTGAAGCGCTAAGGCGCGCTCTGCTGGACTGTCACATCGCCGTTGCCCTCTCACCGATGGCCGCGGGCGTTTTGCGACTCAATCCTTATATAGACCGCTGCATCGTTGCGCCCAGGCCTGTTGACGATTTCAGGGGAGCTTTGGGCGCGCTGCGCGAAATCCTTCGATTGGTGCCGCCCGGACCAAAATGCATTGTGACGACCGTTGGCAACCAGCGGACTCGTGTAGCATTGCTCGCCGTTGCAGCCGGCAGCGCTCTCCGCGCCGGATACACGCTCGCCCCGGAGCTTTACGATATTCCGCTGAGCTTTGATCCGATGCGAGGACAGATTGAGAGCAATCTGGACATTCTCCGCAACCTCGGCCATACGGTACCGTTTTATGAGCCGCGAATTTTTTTCCAGCAACAGGATGCCGAGTACGCAAGCGAGTTGCTAAACCAGGGCGGCCGAAGCCCTGACGCTCCGCGAATCGCGTTCGTCACGCAGAACAGCGGTGGCCAGCCAAATCAGTGGAGCCAGGAGCGGTTCCAGCAAACGATCGCATCGCTGACGCGGATTTGCAATGCCATCCCGATCTTTTTGGGAACGGCCGCAGATTCCTCCGCCATTCAATCCCTGCGTGAATCGTTGCCGGACCGCGGCATCTCCGCGGCAGGGAAGACCACCGTACCTCAATTGGCCGCGTTGCTCGCTCTTTGCGATCTGGTTGTCAGCCTCGACACAGGGACGTTCCACGTTGCCCGGGCGGTCGGGTTACCGGGCGTCGTGATTGCCCCGGCGTGGCAGAGTCCGCTTGAATGGCTGCCGGTCGAGCATCCGCATTACTGCGTCCTGCGGGGTCCATCCATCGCGATGCCGCCTGCTGGATATTGGATCGAAGAGATCGGCGCGCAGGAAGCGATCGATGCAGCGCTCGATCTGCTGAAAAAATTTCCGCCGGGTTCGGCATTCCGCGCGGCGCGGGTGGAACGCTCGACCACTCTGCGACAATAGCGGACAGCACATGGGAATTCTTACCCGCATTGTCAAAATACTGGCGGCGCTGCTGACGTCGAACGTGGTGAACCTCATCACCAAGCTGCTGCTGCCGCCGATCTTTCTCTATCGCTACGGCACCACGCTCTATGGCGAATGGCTGGCGCTATCGGGCGCCGTCGCGTACTTAAGCACGCTCAACTTCGGCATCCAGACCTACGTCACCCAGGACCTCACCGTCCGCTATCAGCGCAACGATCTCGAGCGCTATCATCTGCAGCAGTCCACTTCCTTGCGCGTGTTGCTGGGAATTCTTGGCTCGGCCGCAATCGTATGTCTGGTCATTTTTGCGCTGCCCATCCAGCGCTGGCTGCATCTCACGCTCTCCCAGCGCGTGGCAACGGAAACGCTCTATTTTCTCGCGCTGCAGATTCTGCTGGCGGTGCTGTTCGGCTATTTCACCGGCATGTACATGGTTTTGAGCCGCGCCCACACCGGCGTTCTGTGGGTCAACGGGCTGCGCATGGCCATGGTCTTCGTCGTCTCCGCCGCCGCGTGGATGCGATTTTCGTTTCCGGTTTTAGCCGCGCTGCAGCTGGCGATTTATCTGCTTGGAAGCGTGCTGGTGCTGCTGCATATTCGCCGAGTTGCCCCGGAAATATTTCCAAAGATCAGCCTGTGGGATCGAAGCGCCGTGCGCGCCATCCTTCGACCGAGCGGCTATTTCGGCCTCATCAGCATGAGCACGTTTCTATCGTATGAAGTCCCAGTCTTAATTCTGCAGCGGGAAGTCGGCCCCTTCGTTGTGGTGGCATTCACGGTGATGCGAACCATCTTCTCCATGTGCCGCCAGATTTTGAACGCACCCACGCAGGCGATGGGCGCGGAGATCACGCGGCTCTTTGGCAGGGAAGAGTGGCCACAACTCACCGCTCTCTACACGTATTCCGAGCGCCTGATTTTTTCCCTGATTCCCGTACTCAACCTGGGCGTGTTGCTCGTCTCGCCGGTGTTGCTGATCGTATGGCTGCACAAACCCGCGCTGTTCGCGGTGCTGCCGTATGTCGTGATGGCGGCCATTTCCATGACCTTGAGCGCGAAGGAGCACAAATTCCAATTCCAGTTCTCTACCAATACGCATGAGGAACTGGCGCGCATTATGTTTTTCAGTTACGTTGCGCTGGCGGTGATTGCGGTGCCGATGGTGCGCTGGCAGGGAATGATGGGGTTCCTATACACGTGGCTTGCGATCGAGCTGTTCCAGTTGACCCGCATCGTTCAGTTGAACCGTTCTCTATTTGCGCATACCGGCGAGCATCGGCTCACCTATCTGTACCGCCTCGCCGGTCTCTGTCTGGCAGGGCTTGCCGGGGCCGGTTTCATTCTCGCGCACACCTATCGCGATCTCTATCGGGTTCAGTTCGCCGCCGGCATCGGCTTTAGTCTGATGATCGCGGCGGTTGCATATTCACTGTTCGACATGAGAGGCGTCGTTCAAAAGCTGCTCTCCCGGCGTCACTATTAAACACGTTTTCCGGACGTCTCAACCCTTGCTCAGGACCGCAGTTCCGCATGGGTCCACCAGCGGGAAATAACCCACTCCATACTTGCGACAGTATTCAGTCACGGCCGCGCGGGCTCCTGGGTAATCCTGGTTGTTGAAGTCATGCAGAAAAATGTAGCCGCCGCTGCTCAGGCGCGGATAGAAGAATTCCAAGCCCTCATACATCGGCTTGTATAAATCCGTGTCGATGCTGACAAAGGCAAATCTCTCTTCGCGGTCGGACTCGAGAAGCGTCTCCGGAAAATATCCTTTGCGAATCACCACAGATTCCGGAGACTTCATTTTTTTCAACACAAGATCGACGGTTGTGTCGGAAAAATCTTCGGTCGCGGACGAAAACCCTTTGCCGACATCCAACGACTTGTCTTTGTCGCTGAATCCTTCAAACGTGTCGAACAGGTAGAAGGTTCGATCGGGGAACGCCGCCTGGATGTATTTCGCAAAGTCGCCCTGATAGACACCCAGTTCGGCAACGCTGCCGGGAATCGAATGCGTTCGTATCTCCTCGGCCACCGCTTCCAAAGAGCAGACCCGGACAGTGTCGCGCGTGGTCAGCTGCCGCATCGTTTCCATCTGCAAAACAACTTGCCCGCGCAGAACGATCAGCCGGAAGCGTTCATACAAAATGCGCTTGATGTTCCGCCGCAATGATTTGGAAAATTGTCCTGCCATGTTCCCGCTAGTGTAGTACACGCGATCCCGAACAAGATCAGGGGATTGGCTGACCGGCGCACTGCATTACCCGGTCCAGAGCTTGCGCGTATAGAGAATACGCGCCTTCGCCCCGGATTTCGCCCAAAGCCTCCAGAGCATTTCGGCTCAAGAATTCCCGCAGCTCGGCGGAACGGTGCAGCCGCGACATCGCGTTCGCCAGCGCCTCAGCATCCCGCGCCGGAACCCGCAGCAAATCTTTTTCCGGTGTAAACAGTTCTGCCGCTCCGCAATGGTTGGTGGCAATCGCGGGCAGCCCGTGGGCCATGGCCTCGATCAGCGCCATCCCGAATCCATCGTCGAGTGTAGGGAAGACAAACGCGTCGCAGCGCCGATAGAAGCTGCTCATATCGGTCTGATAACCGACGATTTCCACGTTCGGCAGGCGCCGCAGCCGCTCGCGGAGTGCTGGGAAACGGTCCAGATGCGCGTCTGTGCGCAAGAGCAGACGGCTGTTCATAAGTCCAACTTTTTTCCATGCTTCCAGGAGATAGATAAACCCTTTCCGCAAGGGCTGGCCGCCGACGGTGCCGAAGGTGAATGGTCCCGAGTTTGAGCCTGGGTGAGACTTCGGAGCGGCCGGCTGAATCTCCGGCAAACGACCGAACAGGGGCGCCACTAGTACCTTCGCGTGCAATCCCGGCGGAAACGATGCCCGGGAATATTCCGACGGCACCAGGATGACATCGGCCTCGTCGTATTCCGCCAGCTGGCGCAGCCGGAACCAGTGTGGCTCAGCGTGATAGGGAACGCCCAGCCGTTCACATTCCTGCTGAATCAGCGCCTGTTGCACATCGACGTGCGGACAGGCCCGGTCGAGCACAAAGCGCGCGCCTTTGCGCCGTGCCGCGCGCCCGGCTGCCAGTGCCCCTGTAGCCCACCCCCAGAAAAGGTCGAAATCTCTCATTTGCCAAGCCACCAGATGGTCGTACATCGCCGTATCGGCCCGCTGGAAAGGGCGTGGAAGCTGCACGCCGGTCAGGAAATGGAAACTCGAAACCAGCTGCGGAACCCAGCGCAACCGGACGGCCGGATCCAGCGCACGAAAACGGGAGCGATATGCCGCGGTATAAAGCGTCACACCGATCCCGCGCGCCGCCAGCAGATTGGCAGGCAACGCTACGTGAGCAGGACGACCGGTAGAAAATGCAACCTTCATAAAAAATAATCGAGGGTAAAAGCTACATAAAGAAATAGCCGAGGATAAAACGACGCAACAGACGATGATAAGACCGGAAGCAGACAGGGAACTCAGAATAACGTACACGAACAGGAAAAGCAGGAAGACCAGCGCAGCGATAGATGCAGATGGGGCTCGGCATTCTCGCAATCCTTAATGTTTTTGCTGCTTCACTTCCTCCAAAACATCGTGAATGGCCTGGGCGATCGCTTCAGGCCTTTCTTGATGCATGCGATGGCCCGCACCGGCAACGATGCGGAGCTGCGCGTACTTCGACCGGTGAGACAGATCCACCTGAAAACTGTGCCAAGCGTCATTGATCCGGTCACACTGCGTTTGCGTGAGGCCAGGGAAGGCGCTGCAGGGAGCACGTTCCCCCCGTTCGAGGACGATGATGGGGACATCGTCATGCCAGGTGAGGTGCTGCTGTGGCGGGAGCAGACCCTCACGCTGAAGGCTTTTCTGATCCATGTTTGAACCGGCAAACGCAGGAGAGATGGCTGCATCTCGCCATGCCATCTCTTCGTGAGAGGAGTCCACGAATACAAAACCTGCGACGTCGGCGGGATACTGCTCCTCATAGTGACGAATGAGAATGCCTCCCGCCGAGGCCCCAACAAGAACGTAGGGACCGGGCAACCGCGCAGAGTGGAAGAGATCGTGCATGTTCTCGACGACCTCGCTGATCGGATGATCTCCCTGAACATGATCGCTCTTACCATAGCCAAGCGGATCGTAGCTGCACACGCGGGCGAACTCCGAGACACGCGACTGGACCAGGGACCAGTCCCGATAAGAACCGAGCCCCCGGCCTGTCGCCAGAATGACGGTCGGCTTCCCGTGAGATTCTCCCGTGCATTCGAGAAACATCTTGTGCCCATGGGAGATCTGAACAAGATGGCCGGTTGAATCTTGAATTGAGCCGGAACCACTCGCCAGCGCTGGTTCCAGCGCACAACCATAGACGACGCCAATGTTCCGGAAGGTGCAGAAGCCGAGCGTGGTTAAGAAGATGAGCGAAGTGGATAGCAGGGTCGCCAGAGTCCATATCTTGATCGGCTCAAGACAGGCTGGACCCACTAAAGAAACCGCATCGTAGACAGCAGATCGCCAGACCCTGCAGATTCCCGAGGCCCCTTCCTTATCGGCATCCATAAGCTGATCCCTGAAGAGCTGTTCCATCTCATCGCCGTACCGGTAGCGCAGATTGTCTGCATACAGCCATAGCATTCGTTTATAGGCCCAGCAACTTAGTTCGACGACAAAGCTCATACTTTATCTCCCAGTGGAAACACCTTTTTTGCTTTGGCCAAAAGAAGAACTTCGTGTTGCCGCGAGAACTCCGCATTGAGCAGTTGCTTGCCCGCCCGCGTGAGGCGGTAGTTTCGACGACGGTCCTGGCTGTCGTTGTCTACCTCTTCAATGAACGACTGGTCTGCAAGTTTCTGGATCGTGGTGTAGAGGGTCGCGGGCCCCATTTGGAGTTTGCCGTCCGACAAAACTTTTACCTCTTTCATGATCAGGTATCCATGCTTCTCGCCATCCGCGAGAGCAAAAAGTACGAAGAAGGCCGCTGGCGAAAGCGGCAGCATCTCTTGCAAATCATGATTGAGCGAAGCTGATGGATTCATTGGGGAACCCCTATATCACATATAGATATATCCGTTTACGATATATGTCAATTTGTCTTTGTGGAAATAAAAAACCGGCATTGAAGAGCGGAAGGGTAGCCGAACATTTTTTAATTTGCGCCTACAATTTAATGTTACAGAATACATGTTATCGGACATAGACTCTAAGGCAAATCCACTGTCTGTGGCTTTACGAAGCCAGATCGTTGCTTGCGCATCGTCTTCCATCACCCCACGCAGTCTCCTGCGCAAGATCTTCGGGATGCGCCTTTACCGTTGCTGTCTCGTCGACACTTCGGAAGACGTGCATGTTTCCGTCCTTTCTAAGGCAGATACATGGTGACTTGTCGAATATCCTAGAATGGTCCATTTTTGAGGTAAGCCCCGTTTCGGAACTTCTCCCTGCACATCCACACTGATCGTCATAGTCTTCCGGGGTACCTGCGTGCAAACTACCCGTGCCGGTGCTTTATCTCGCATCGCTTGAGGGTTTCCATGTTGAAGGATTTTCGATTGCGATTTCCGTCTGTGGCAATTTGCGCCATGTTGCTGCTTTTCACGTCGCCGTTGCTAGCTGTGCCTAATCCCATCTCCGTCCTGCTGCAGATCAATCGCGTGGCCGGATCACCGACCGGTACCGGGGGAGCTTCTCCGAACTCTGGCCCGGCACTGAATGGATTGTTGTCGCAGCCCGAGGGTGCCACGACGGATGGCGCTGGAAATATTTACGTCGCGGACACGGCTAACGATTGTATTCGGCGTGTCGACGTCAAGACCGGCGTAATGACGATTGCTGCCGGGTTGGCAGGACAGCAAGGCTACGGCGGCGATAATAAACCCGCGACCCAGGCCACGCTGAACCAGCCCACTACAGTTCTGGCCGATGCGCACGGCAACCTTTATATTGCCGATACCGGAAATCAGATCGTTCGGTTCGTCGATATCAGGACTGGCGTGATCACCACGGTCGCCGGTACACGCTATGCTTCGCCGTTCAATCCGGCGAAGCTCGGCGACGGTGGACCGGCATTGAATGCGGAACTATATCTCCCTGCGGCTTTGGCGCTCGATAGCGCGGGCAATCTTTACATTGCAGATTCCGGAGACAATCGCATTCGCGAAGTTTCTCAAGCGAATCAGATTATTAACACAGTAGCCGGCAATGGCTCCCCAGGCGACTCTGGAGACGGTGGCCTGGCCACTGCATCATCGCTCGACCAGCCCACAGGGGTCGGACTCGATGCAGCAAATAATTTGTACATCGCCGACTCCGGAAATAGTTTGATCCGCGAAGTCAATGCCACCACAGGGATCATCGCGACCATCGCCGGAATTCCCGGCACTCCGGGTATTAACGGCGACGGCCTGGGGACCTCGACGGAGCTGGACTTTCCCACCGGGATTGCAGTGGACCTGGCAGGACAGGTTTTCTTTTCCGATCGCGGAAATAATCTCATACGTCAGCTGAACACCGCAGGATATATTACGACTCTCGCTGGAAATGGAACCTTAGGTTTGGCCGGTAACGGGCAGGTGGCATTGAATGCGGAATTGAACGCACCGGGCGGCATTGCTGTAGGAGCCGACGACAATCTGTATATTGCGGATTCCGGGAACAACCAATTGCGTCTTGTGTCGAATGGGCTCGGCTTCCCTGCTGTTACGATTGCGGCGTCGCCACAGGCGCAGACTATTTTTATCGGCGTCAATCAGGCAACCACTCTCACCGCGCCCGCAATCACCGAGGGAGAAAACGAACTGCAGGAGTTTACTGTCTCCAACGTGAGCGGCGGCTGCGTGACCGATGGCTCTACATCGAATGCGGCCGGATTGGTTTGCGCTGTGCCGGTAAGTTTTGCTCCCGGCTATCCCGGGGAGCGCACCGGCACGTTGACGCTGGCGGCCAATGGCATTCCAATTTCCTTCGGATTGTATGGACAAGGCCTGGGGCCGGAGGCGGTGCTCGTTCCCGGATATATCCAGACTGTGATGGACGACAGCGATCTATTCAACGGAATTCCTCTAGGGACGCCAGGTCAGTCCGCAACGGATTCAGCCGGAAATTTCTACATGGCTGATCCCCGCAGCAATCTCGTCTGGATGCTCGATGCCGTCTCTGGCGCGTCGACAGTGATCGCGGGCGGCGGCACAATGCCACCCGCCCTCGCTGACGGCGGCCTGGCAGTCGATGCGGCATTGAACCATCCATCGTCCGTTGCTGTCGATGCCGCGGGCGACCTCGACATCGCAGAAACTGGTACCAATCGCGTGCGTCAGGTGAATCTTTCGACCGGTATCATCACCACAATTGCTGGCACCGGCACTGCTGGCTTCACAGGAGACAATGGCCCAGCCGCCGGTGCGGAATTGAACGGGCCCACTGGCGTTGCCGCCGCCGCAACGGGAGATATCTTCGTCGCCGACACGGGAAACAATCGCGTCCGGCACGTGTATGCCAATTCCGGAATGATTGCGACAGTTGCGGGCGATGGAACCGCTGGCTACGCCGGCGATGGGAGTTATGCCACACTCGCTGAACTGAATGCTCCCCAAAGTGTCGCGGTCGATCCAGCGGGCCGGCTCTACATTGCCGACACCGGAAACAGCGTAGTCCGCAGTATCGATCCAGTCACGTCCGTAATTACCACGATTGCAGGCAATGGCAGCGCTGGTTTTTCCGGTGATCTCGGTCCAGCCACCGCAGCCAGCCTGAAGCTTCCCGCGGCAATTGCCGTTGACGCAGCCGGCAATGTGTATGTTGCCGACACCGGCAATGCCCGAGTTCGAAAAGTCTACGCGCAGAGCGGGAATATTGTGACAATTGCAGGTTCAACTTCGACTGGGGATGAAGGCGACAGCCGCGCTGCAACCCAGGCCGCACTTTCGCAGCCTTCCGGCATAGCGCTGGATGCGATCGGTCAACTGCTCATCTCCGACCAGGGCAACGATACCGTACGCATCGTTTCGACCGATACGCCGGAGCTGAACTTCGGCGCGGTGCCGGTGGGTTCGACGACTGCCGCGCAGACGGCGTTTCTCTCAAATATTGGCAATCAGCCGCTCGTCATCAGCCAGTTCGCCGCTCCGATGGATTTTCCCTTCGCACAGAACGCTTCCCTTTGTGCCGTTGGCAACCTGGCAGTGGGAGGCCTGTGCGATCTTAGCTTCGTATTTCAACCGACCATCCCCGGCCCCATCGTTGGAGATGGAACAGTCAGCGACAACGCGCTGAGCGCATCGGGCGCGCAACAGAAGGTTGCGCTGACCGGCAATGGAACTGCGGTCGCTACGATTGCGACGATCACCACACTTACGGTCAATCCGACGGCGGCGATCTATGGTACTTCCATCGCGCTGACAGCGACAGTTGTCGGTGGCAGCGAACCTGTGAACGGGAGCGTCATCTTCTCGATCAATGGACACCCAATTGTCGGAGCGCAATTGATCGGCGCGGGAATCGCTACCGTGAATCTGTCCGATGCACCCACGGGCAGCGACGTCGTGACAGCAAGCTTCGCTGCGCAGAATGGTTTTGGAGAGAGCACCAGCGCTCCAGTATCGCTCACAATCACACCGGCAAACTCGCAGATTACACTGACAGCGTCCACCCAGCACATTCGCCTTGGCCAGAATGTCATCTTCACTGCCAACGTTGCCTCCACTACCACCGGCGTGCCGACTGGTATTGTCGAGTTTCTGAACGGAAGCGCAGAGATTGGCGAATCAACTTTGAATCCCTCGGGCCAGGCAATTCTCAACACGCAATATCTGCCGGCTGGAGCGGACACGATCACAGCGCAGTACCTGGGAGACGCGAACTTCCAGCAATCTTCCTCGTCTGCGGTCAATGTGACGGTCGCCGATGACACTCTGACCATGACCGCCAGTCCAACGCTGCTGACGATTGCCGCCGGAACCACCGGCCAGACGACGGTGACACTGACGCCGCAGAACGGCTTCGCCGGTGATATCACTCTCTCCTGCGCGGGTCTGATTCAAGGCGCAACCTGTCAGTTCAGCACGCCGATGGTCATCTTCAACGCGCAGACGCAGACCGCGCAGACCGTCACCCTGACCATCAATCCCAATACGATTGCGGGTGCCGGTTTCGGCATCTTCCCGCGCGAATTAAATGCGTTGCTGCGGCTAATTCTTCTTCTGCTGGCATTCGGCGCCGCTCTATTGCTCGGTCGCGCACGGAAGCAGTCCGCGCGGCTCAGAATGAGCGGCGCGCTGCTTGCCGCGCTTTGCCTCGGCATATGCACGCTGACCGGCTGCACGAATCTTGGGCCGCAGCAACCTGTGCAGTCCGCTGTCACCGTGCAGGCATCGATGCCATCGAGCGGTGTGATCGCAACCTCTCAGCTACAGATTTATATGGAGCCATAGAAGGAGTCGTAATGAAATTATTATCGGCTGTGGTGCTTCCAACAACTAACCGTCATGGGAGAGCCAGGAAGGACTTTTATACAGACTGCGTGAAAGCATGTGCCGAAGGCTAGAATATTTCGATGAAACGTCACATGAAGGCGCTGCTGCTTTCGCCGACCGCCAAAAAAGTCGTTGACAGAATCGAAGCCGCCGTTCCTCCTCTACGTACATGGCATCGCTTTGAATATGAACAACACTTTCAGCGCATGGCGCAATGGGAGCGGCTGTTTTCCGGCGTCTATCCATCGTTCGCTGCTGCGTTGGCAGCCATCCCGAAAACGCGCCACAACAGCTATGACAATCCCGGTTCGGCTACATTTCTCGGTCATACGGCGGCTGTGCGATCGAATGACTATCCGGTACTCTTCTGGCTTTCGCAGCTGTTGCCGCAGAACCCGAACGTCTTCGATTTTGGTGGCTACCTCGGCATTTCCTATTATTCGTTCGACAGATTTTTGCACTATCCAGAGAAACTGCAGTGGACGATCTATGATGTTCCCGCCGTGGTCAGCGAGGGAACAAAACTGGCCGAAGAGAAAGGCCGCGCGCAGCTTTCCTTCACCACGGACTTTTCTCGAGTGCGGGATTTTCCCTTACTACTTGCTTTCGGTTCTCTGCAATTTCCCGAGCAGACGCTCGCCGAATTTCTTGCGCCGCTCACCAAGCGGCCGCGACATCTGTTGTTGAACAAGTTGCCGCTCACCGACCTGAAAACCTTTTACACCCTGCACAATATGGGGCCTGCGCTGTCGCCGTATCGCATCGCGAATCGCGAAGAATTTCTGCGGTCGATGGACGCGCTGGGTTATGAGTTGATCGATAAATGGGAAAATCTAGAGCTAGGCTGCTATATACCGTTTCATCCCGATCATTGCGTGCGGGCGTTCAGCGGAATGTATCTGCGGCAACGGTAACCAAGCTGTAGAAATGGTGACCCCGGGAAGATTCGAACTTCCGACCTGCGGTTTAGGAAACCGTCGCTCTATCCACCTGAGCTACGGGGCCACGTTTGAAAAACGTCACGCTATTGCGTAATGCGTACAGGGCACGCAGCTAGGATTTTATTGGAATAGCAGCCGTTCCACAAAAATAAAAGAATCTCAGAGCGCGCCGATCAACAATCAATCCCAGCGGTACACCGTAACGTGAACTGTGCCGCCGTTACGTAGAAAATTCAAGCCGCGCTGCGTCTCATCTCCATTCAGGATGCGAAGCGGTACCCATTTGCCGCTAAGGTATTGCCCCTGTTCAGCACGCAGAATATTGTTGATGTGATGATCAGGCGGAGAGGGGTGCGAGGTCACATGAAAGACGACTCGGACGTCGACTCCAGTTACCAGGAACTGGTTGGGCGCAAGCTGCGCGATCAATACCCGCCCGTGAAAATCGGGGGTGCCGCGCGGTTGCTGGCCATCGGGCTGTGGATGTCCGAAGCTAACCGTTGCCTGCCAATCTCCCAGATCGATTTCTTGTTGGACATGACCCGGTTCTTCGACAGCAGTCTTTAGCTTGCCGGCAAAATTAAAGCGGGCTATTTCCCGCTGCATTGGCCCAGCCAGGGCATAGTTCTCCGCATGAACCTTGGGATCCTGGTCATTCGATTGCTTCAATCCTGTCTGGTCGATGCCGAAAGGAGAGAACCCGATAGCTCCATCGCCCAATGCATAGAAGAAAAATTTCGCATAGTTGTCAGAGAGACCGGTTTCAGAAATCCAGAGCGGATTATCAGGACGCCCAAATGCATGCAGCATCTCCCTGTATAGCGCGGAGCTGGGATCGTATAAGTCCGCGCCGACAATGTCGATTGCAGGCGCGGCGACTTTCCACAGGTCGATCAATTTCCGCACAGACTCCGCAGTGGGATAATTGATCGCGGCAATGTTGACGTACATGGGAATATTGAATTCTTTCTTGCCGGCCTGAGCGACTTCGTTGATATAGCGGGCCTGCGACCACAACGCGAAGGTATCGTTCGCGTCCGTGCCAAATACCTCGCTCCAGTTCCCGGCTTTCTTTTGCAATGCATTCAGCAGCTGCGCCGGCACGGCTCCTGCAAATCGCTTGTCGCCCAGCGGAGTGTAATCTCGATCCGCGTAGTACGGCCCGGCCTCATTTTCTACCTGCATCATCAGAATAGTATGCTGCTCCCCATCGATTTCGCGCAGATGATGCATGAGGGTAACGAACGCGTGTTTATCAGCATCCAGATTAGCGGCTGAGTCCGTTGCGAGGATATCGAGACGTTCACCATTCGACCCAATCAGACGCGGATATCGTGCCGGATTGGTCTTCACCCATTTCGGCGCATAGTGCATCTGGCCATTTTTGGAAGCTCCAAACCATAGCAGAAGAAGATGGACGTGATGTTCCCTCGCCTGATGGATCAGCTGATCTACATTCGTAAAATCGAAGACATTGAGCTGCGGTTCTAGCTGCTCCCAATACACGGGAGCGCCCAAGGTATTGGCGTGTACCTTCGCCACAGCACGCCATACATTGGGCAATGTATAGGGCCACTCGCTGGAATTGTTCATCTGCGCGCCGAGAATCAGGTAAGGCTGCCCATCAACCATCAGAGAAGAGCGGCCGTCCTTCCGAACCACGTGAGGAGCTTCCACGCCAAACAAGTTTGCGCGAACGATAAGAAGAAAAATTGCGGGAGCAAGAAAATATACAGACAGATTACGAATCTTCACGCGGATCGACGGCTCCCCTGCTTATGCGAAGAACATGCACATCTACTAGTAACGAATATCAGCCATAAGCGATTGCACTTCCTGCTGTTGATCGGCGTTCAGAGGTAGCAGTGGCAGGCGTGGGCGTCCGCCATAATATCCGTTCAGGTCGCATGCGAATTTCAATCCCGGTATGCCCATTTGCCCGGCAATCCGATCTGAGGGCGTGGCGATTCGCTCCTGCTTTTCTTTGGCCAGCGCGTCGTCGCCTTCCTTCCATGCCGTCCACACTTCATAACAGCACTGTGGCGCGCAGGTGGCAAAGGCCAGTACCGCGCCGGAAGCTCCGGCGGCCAGCGATGCATGCAATGTGCTCGCGCCCCCAGCAAGTACAGAGAAGCCGATTTCTTTCTGACGCGTCTTGATTCCTGCAGGGGAGGCGACACCAAGCGCGGTATTGCCCTGCCCCAGCGCCTCGGCGGCAACAAATTTCAAAGCGGAGTTCTCCGGCTGCAACATACGCCGCGTCACCGCGAAAAATGTCGGCGTCACGGTGACGGTTCGCTTCACCGATTGTGTCGCTTCCACAATCGCAGCAATGCGCTCCGGCTTGCCGCTCGACTCTTTGATGCCGATGATATTCGAATGTTGCGCCAACTCGGCAATGACCTCGACCGGCAGATCGTACTGTGTCAACGCAGGCACACTGTATAGCATCACGGGTAAGGGCGAATGATCCGCAACTGTGCGGTAGTAGGTCAGCATCTCCAGCTGTATGCCGTCGGTGCGATGGAACTGATTGCGGTAAAAATGCGGCGTGCGCACCAGCACAGCATCGTAGTTCAGGCCGGACGCAGCATCGGCCATCGCAATCGTCTGCCGCACGCTCTCCTGGCCCACTCCGGCCAGCATCACTTTGTCTGCGGCAGCGGCGGCAATAGCTATTCCCAGCACTTCGCGCTGTTCTTCCAAGCTCAGCATAACCGCTTCGCCGGTCGAGCCAAGCACAGCCATCCCCGCCAGTTGCGTGCGCGAGTAACGCGCAACGTTATGCTCCAGCTTGCGCAGATAGAGATCGCCATCGGGATAAAAGGGCGTGGTGATCGCAGGAAAAACGCCTTCAAGCAGCATGGCTTTATTTTAGGCGAAGATATTGAGTGGAGTGAGGAAGCTCTCAAAACATATTGGCTTGATATTCGCCTAGTCAGCAGCGTTGAAAAGCTCAAGCTTGCTGGCTGGTGCTACTTCTCAAACGCGCTCCGCAATTCTCGCCGCATGCAGATGCTGCAATGCATTCACAGAAATATCCTGGTGCTGCAGCGCCGCTATTCCTTCCGCGGCGGCACGGGCTGCGGCCATCGTTGTAATCGTCGGAATGCGCTGCGTCACCGCAGCTCGGCGAATCGCTTTCTCATCGAAGAACGTATCCTGCCCGCGCGGCGTGTTGATGATCAGCTGAATCCGCTCGCCCTTGATCAGGTCGACAATGTTCGGACGGCCTTCCTTCACCTTGTACACCCGCTCGACCACAAAGCCGGCCTTCTCCAGTACATCGGCAGTGCCGTGAGTCGCAACCAGGTGAAAGCCGAGCTCTACAAATTGCTGCGCCAGACCCACCACAGCTTCCTTGTCGTGATCGTTCACACTCAAAAACACCGTACCTTCGACCGGCAACTTCTGCCCGGCAGAAAGCTGCGCCTTGGCAAATGCCTCGCCAAAGTTGTCCGCCACGCCCATTACCTCGCCAGTTGATTTCATCTCCGGACCAAGGACTGTATCCACGCCGGGAAATTTGTTCCACGCAAACACGGGAGACTTCACGAAATAGTGCGATCCGGTTTCAAGCACTGTTTTACGATCAATATATTCCGGCAGAAATTCCCGCAGCTTGCGCCCAGTCATCAGCCGCGCGGCAATCTTCGCCAGCGGTACTCCGGTAGCCTTCGAAACATAGGGCACTGTGCGCGAAGCTCGTGGGTTCACTTCAATCACAAAAACATTTTCACGTTGCACGGCGAACTGGATATTCACCAGACCAATTACATTCAGCGCTTTGGCCAGCTTGAACGTATGCTCGCGAATGGTTGCCAGCACGTTGTCCGACAAGTCCACACTCGGCAGCACACACGAAGAGTCGCCGGAGTGAATTCCGGCCTCTTCAATGTGCTGCATGATGGCGGCAATCACAACGTCATCGCCATCGCATAGTGCATCGACGTCGACCTCAATCGCGTCTTCCAGAAAATGATCGATCAGCACCGGCCTCTGCTGTGAGTATTCGACCGCCTCGCGCATGTAGCGCGTGACTGCGTCATCGTCATACGCAATCACCATCGCGCGGCCACCCAACACGTATGAAGGCCGCACCAATACTGGGTACCCTACACGCTGCGCGCCCGCCACGGCCTCTTCCACGCTGGTCGCCAACGCGCCAGGAGGTTGCGGAATTTCCAGATCTTCCAATAGCTTGCCAAACCGCTTGCGATCTTCCGCCAGATCAATCGACTCCGGCGAGGTGCCAATAATCGGTACGCCAGCTGCTTTCAATGGCAGAGCCAGATTCAGCGGGGTCTGCCCGCCAAACTGCACAATCATCCCAATCTGTGCACCGGCAGAGGCCTCATGCTCGTAAACTTCGAGCACATCTTCGAAGGTCAGCGGCTCAAAATAAAGCCGATCGCTGGTGTCGTAATCCGTCGAAACTGTCTCCGGATTGCAGTTCACTATGATGGTCTCGTAGCCGTCTTCCTTCAGCGCAAACGCAGCATGGCAACAGCAATAATCGAACTCAATTCCCTGTCCGATCCGGTTCGGCCCGCTGCCTAAAATAATGATCTTTTTCTTTTGCGTCGGCGTTGCTTCGTCTTCTTCGTCGTAGCAGGAATAAAAATAAGGCGTATAGCTTTCAAACTCCGCGGCGCAGGTATCTACCAGCTTGTATACCGGCTTCAGCTTATGTCGCAGGCGCAGATTGCGAATCTGCATCGGCGCGTCCGACTTCTCCATGCCCCAAACATCGGCCAGGCGAGCGTCGGAGATGCCCATACGCTTTACTTTGCGCAGCTGCTCCGTCGAGATGCCGTCATAAGTCGTCTCGGCAAGCTCGGCGACATTGTCCGTCACTTCTTTAATTTGCTGCAGGAACCAGGGATCCATCGAAGTCATCCGAGCGACTTCTCGCACCGAATATCCGCGGCGGAATGCATAGCGGATATAAGCCAGTCGCTCCGGGTGCGGCGTTACCAGCCGCTGCGTCAACCGGCGCGGTTCAATCACTTCCGCGCTAATCGACTTTCCCGTTTCCAGCGATCGCAGCGCCTTCATCAGCGACTCTTTGAACGTGCGCCCGATCGCCATGACTTCGCCGACGGACTTCATCTGCGGTCCTAGCCCCTCATCGGTTCCAGGAAATTTTTCGAACTGCCACTTTGGAATCTTCGTCACAACATAATCGATCGTTGGCTCAAAACAAGACGGCGTCTTCTGCGTAATGTCGTTCGGAATTTCATCCAGCGTGTAGCCCACCGCCAGCCGTGCCGCAATCTTCGCAATCGGAAATCCCGTCGCCTTCGAGGCCAATGCTGAGGAGCGCGACACGCGCGGATTCATCTCAATCACCACCATGCGGCCAGTCATCGGATGCACACCAAACTGTACGTTCGACCCGCCGGTCTCAACACCAATCTCGCGCATCACCAGGATCGTCGCATCGCGCATCGCCTGGTATTCGCGGTCTGTCAGGGTCTGCGCCGGGGCAACGGTGATGGAGTCACCGGTATGCACCCCCATCGGGTCCATATTTTCAATCGAGCAGATGATGATGACGTTGTCCGCCAGATCGCGCATCACTTCCAGCTCATACTCTTTCCATCCCAGCACCGACTCTTCAATCAGGCACTCATGCACGGGAGAAAGATCGAGCCCGCGCGAAAGAATCTCCATCAGCTCTTCGCGGTTATACGCCAGGCCGCCGCCCGAGCCGCCCAGCGTAAACGAAGGCCGGATGATGACCGGGAAGCCGATCTTGCCGGCAAATTCCTGGCCATCGCGGATGTTATTCACCAACGCGGATCGCGGGACATCCAAACCAATCCGATGCATCGCATCTTTAAACAGCAGCCGGTCTTCCGCTTTTTTGATGGCTTCCAACTTTGCGCCAATCAACTCTACGCCATATTTTTCCAGCACTCCGGAGTCTGCCAGCTCGACCGCAAGGTTCAGCGCCGTCTGTCCGCCTACCGTCGGCAGCAGCGCGAATACACCCGTGCGACCCTCCTCTGCCAGCATCTCTTTTTCAATGCGGATGACCTCTTCCAGATACTCACGGGTCAGCGGCTCAATATAAGTACGGTCGGCCAGATCGGGATCAGTCATGATGGTGGCCGGATTCGAATTCACCAGAACCACTTCATAGCCATCGGCTTTTAGCGCTTTGCAAGCCTGCGTGCCGGAGTAATCAAACTCCGCCGACTGACCAATAATGATCGGACCTGAGCCGATAACCAGAATCTTCGTGATGTCATTTCTACGTGGCATACCGCTTATCTCACCAATGCCTTGTCTCGGTTCAATCGATATATATAGTTGGTATATCCCCGCATCACTTCTTCCATTCTTCCATCATCTTGCGGAAATCTTTGAACAGATAATGCGAATCATGCGGCCCCGGGCTGGCCTCGGGATGATACTGCACGCTGAACAACGGCAGGTTGCGATGACGCAATCCTTCGAGCGTGTTGTCGTTCAGATCCACATGCGTCAACTCGACTTCGCTCTGCTTCAGCGAGTCTGCATCCACCGCATAGTTATGGTTGTGCGCGGTAATCTCTACTTTGCCGGTACCGGTATGCTGCACCGGATGATTGCCGCCATGATGCCCAAACTTCAGCTTGTACGTCTTGCCGCCGAGAGCCAGGCCAATCAGCTGATGCCCCAGGCAAATTCCAAACACCGGCGTCTTCCCCATCAGCCGGCGGATATTTTCCTGCGCATAATGTACCGGCTCCGGATCGCCCGGCCCGTTCGACAAAAACACTCCATTCGGATTCAGCGCCAGCACATCTTCCGCAGAAGTCTGCGCTGGAACCACGGTGACGCGGCAGCCCTGTTGCGTCAGCATGCGCAGAATATTCCGCTTGATGCCGTAGTCATAGGCTACGACGTGTAGATCCTGCTCCGGCAATGCAGGTTGCGGGCTGGTCGCCAGCGGATCCTCATT
This sequence comes from Acidobacteriaceae bacterium, assembly GCA_965276585.1. GTDB lineage: Bacteria > Acidobacteriota > Terriglobia > Terriglobales > Acidobacteriaceae > JAKAAZ01. The sequence goes on from CBDIAZ010000001.1 coordinate 1,298,298, forward strand.
CGCATTCTGCGGATCGGCTGTGTCCCACTCGTAGCGCGCCTTGGTTGTCACCACGCTGGCGAGATCGGTTCCATCCATTTTGCGAATCGACCGCGCCTTCGCAATCAGCGCTTCCGGATTCGTTTCCAGCGATGAGATCACACCGCGCATCACGCCGTTATTCCGCAAGTGCCGCACCAACGCACGCGTGTCGATCTCAGAGATCACCGGAACATTAAAGCGCTCCAGATATTCATCGGCCACCCGTTGCGATCGCCAGTTGGAACTCACCGGCGAAAACTCACGCGTCACCAAGCCTTCAATATAGGGCCGATTCGCCTCGTCATCCGCATTGTTAGTGCCGTAATTGCCGATTTGCGGGTTGGTCAGAACAACAATCTGCCCCGCATAGGAAGGATCGGTGAAAATTTCCTGATAGCCCGAGAGCGAAGTGTTGAAAACGACTTCGCCGTAGCACTCTGCCTTGGCCCCATAGCCGCGGCCCTGAAAGATACGCCCGTCTTCGAGCGCAAGTATGGCCTGCATCGCGTCTCCGCAGCGTGGATTTTATAAATTTTAGCAGACCCGCGCCATCGCCATGTGGAAGACTGGACGGCTTTCCTGGCAGCCGCTGCTATCTCACCACGCCAATGTCGTCCGTAGGCCAATAAACAAATGATGCTTTCCCATAGATCAAGCTGCGCTGCACCGGACCAAAATCGCGGCTGTCGCTTGAAATCAGCCGATGATCGCCCATCACAAAATATTCGTTACGGGTCAAAATCGTGTTCGGATAGGAACGCTCGTCGCGAAACCGCAACGGCACGTATGGTTCGGCTAGCGGCTTGTTATTGACATATACCTGCCCGTCGATAATCTGCAGATCGTCCCCGGGCACAGCAATTACTCGTTTGATATAACTTTTGACCGGGTTCAGCGGATAATGGAACACCACCACGTCGCCACGATGAATCGGCTCAAAGTGATACTCGAATTTGTTGATGAAAAGTCGTTCCTGGTCTTGCAACTCCGGCATCATGCTCGTGCCTTCCACCCTCACCGGCTGGTACAGAAACGTGATAATCAGGAAAGAAATCCCAACGGCAAACAGCAGATCGCGCAGCCACGCCGAAACGGTAAACGGCGGCTTCTTTGCGGGCGGGCTCCCTTGCGGAGCGGTGGAAACCTGGGTTGGTGCTGAGGATTGTTCGGAAGGCTCCAAAGGAATGTTAACCTCTTCTTTATTTTATCTCTCTTCAATAAAGACGGAATCGCTGCGGCATCCAGATTCCAGACCATATGAAGAAGCTGCTAGGCTGTGCCTGTAGCCATGCCCGTATTCCCTGCCGCCCATGCCGTGCTTACGCAAGCGATCGAGGAACAGGCTTTTCCTGGCGCTGCCTACGGCATTCTGCTGCGCGGTAATGTGCTGACAATCGAATCCGCCGGGCGCTTTACCTATGCGCCCGATGTCTCGCCGGTTCTGCCCGAAACCATTTTCGATATCGCCAGCGTCAGCAAAGTCACAGCGACGACCGCAATGGCAATGCGACTGTCGCAGAGCGGTCAGCTTGATCTCGATGAACCCGTCGGCGCTCGCTCGCCAGAATTTTCCATTGATCCTGCCAAACGCAACATCACGGCGCGCATGCTGCTGGCGCATTCCTCTGGCCTGCCCGCCTATGAGCGATTATTTGAACGCTGCCATTCCCCCGCAGAACTGCTCGCAGCCTGCTTGCAAATACCTCTTGAAGCGCCGCCCGAAACGCAAACTGTGTATTCCGACATAGGTTTTATTCTTCTCGGACATCTTCTCGAAGTCATTGCAGGGGAGACGATGAATCGCTATTGCCCGCGAGAGATTTTTACTCCACTAGGAATGACGTCAACCTTCTATTGCCCGCCATCAGAATTGAGTCCGTCGATTCTGCCTACCGCTATCGATAGTCCAACTCGTCATCGCATTCTGCAGGGCGAAGTATATGACGATAACTGCTATGTCCTCGGTGGAGTCAGCGGCCACGCCGGAATTTTTTCTAGCACAGCAGACGTGCTGCGCTTCGCCGCATGCATCCTGCGGGGAGGGGCACCAGTATTTCAGCCGCAGGCAGTCTCAACGTTTGCGGCTCCGCACGTGCTTTCCAATTGTGCGTCAGGCCGGTACTCCAGAGCGCTCGGTTGGGACATACCTTCGCCATCCTCATCCAGCGGCCAATTTTTCAGTGCGCATTCCGTCGGGCATCTCGGCTATACCGGCACATCGCTATGGATCGACCTCGACCGGGAGCTTGCAGTAGTACTGCTCACCAACCGCACTTTTCCCGGCAATCAACCCGAAGGCGTATCGAAGAAGATCCAACTGGTCCGCCCTCACTTCCACAACGCAATCATTCACGAATTAGGCCTGGCACCGGCTTAAGTAAAAAAAAGATCGGGTCTTATGAGAGTGTGATCCTGATCGTAGCGCGGCAAAGCGAGGGAACCTATAATTTATCCTCAAAGTCGACCGATGAAACCTGCACGCATAAACTTCCCAGTTGCACCCACTCCGGCGATACAATTCTAATTGAGCGAGTTCCGCGCTCCCGGTGGAGTTCTGAGGCCTATGACAACCAGCACAATCGAAAAACGAGCCAAACAAGCCGAAAATAATGGCAAGGGCTCCATCACAGATTTAGAGCGACTGACGACGGAAAGTGCGAACGAGGCCTCCCAGGGCTTCGATACAAAATCCGCACTTGACATTGCTCGCATCATCAACCACGAAGACGCAAAAATCGCCGCAGCCATTAAAAAATCGCTGCCGGAGATTGCCACGGTGATTGACAATGTCGCCCGCGCTTTGCGCGACGGCGGCCGCCTCATCTACGTCGGTGCCGGCTCCTCGGGGCGCATCGCTGCGCTCGATGCCTCTGAGATCCCACCTACCTATTCAACTTCGCCGCAAACAGTCCAGTACATCATGGCGGGAGGACCGAAAGCGCTTGCCTCCTCCATGGAAACCAATGAGGACTCGCGCGAGCTCGGCCAGCGCGACATCGCTCGTCGTCGTCCCACGCGGAAAGACATCGTGATCGGCATTTCCGCCAGCGGACGGACTCCTTACGTTGTCGCCGCCATCGAGTACGCGCATGGCCGCGGATCGAAGACAGCTGGTGTCACCTGCAACTATCATTCCGAACTGGCTACCGTCGCCGATGTAACCATTGTCGCCGAGGTCGGCCCGGAAGTGGTGCTCGGGTCAACCCGCATGAAAGCCGGCAGTGCGCAGAAGATGATCCTGAACATGATTACCACCGGCGCCATGACGCGGCTCGGCTATGTGTACGAAAACCTGATGGTCAACGTGCACATGAAAAATCAGAAACTCGTCGAGCGTGGCATTCGTATCCTGACGCAGTCCTGCAATGTCGACCACGACACCGCCGTTCGCACCATCAAGGCAGCCGGCAAAAGTGTTCCCATCGCGGTCGTGATGTTGAAGGCCAAAGTCGACAAGCAGGAAGCTGTACGTCGGCTAACTAAAGCCGACGGCAATGTCCGCCGCGCCATCGAAGACACCACGCTCGAACTGTAAATATTCTATGTGAATAATTGTTAACCTGAGCGCAACCGGAGTTCCCGGCGATAGGTCTTCGTCGCCGGGGTGGAAAGCGAAGGGCCTCGCGTTTGCTGGCACGAGTGTAGAAATACCAGGACTCCTGTATGGACAAGTTCATCATCCGCGGCGGAACGCCGCTCGAAGGCACTATTCGCATCAGCGGCGCGAAAAATTCCGCACTTCCCTGCATGGCCGCTGCCATCCTGACGGAAGATGAAGTGATTCTCGAAAACATCCCCGACGTGCGCGATATTGAAACCGAGCGCCGCCTGCTCGCCTCGATGGGCGCGGAGGTCGAATTAGGCTACGGGCGCGCGCATCACCGTACTCGCATCCGCTGCGCGTTACTGTCCGATCCTGTAGCGAAATACGAGATCGTCAAAACCATGCGTGCATCCTCGCTCGTGCTGGGTCCGCTCGTCGCCCGCACCGGCATGGCTCGTGTCGCTATGCCTGGCGGTTGCGCCATTGGCGGACGCCCCATCGACTTGCATATCAAAGGTCTTCAGGCCATGGGCGCAGAGATTTCACAGGAGCACGGCTATCTCGAAGCCCGCGCCAAACGCCTGCGCGGCGCACATATTGTCTTCGACAAAATCACCGTCACTGGCACGGAAGACCTGCTGATGGCCGCCGTCCTTGCCGAAGGCGTGACTCTAATGGAGAACTGCGCGCGCGAGCCCGAGGTCACCGATCTCGCCGCGCTGCTGACTGCGATGGGTGCAAACATTGAAGGCGTGGATACAGCCACGCTGCGCATTCACGGCGTCGAACGGCTGCACGGTGCACGGCATCGCATCAATCCGGACCGTATTGAAGCGGGAACATTCCTGGTCGCGGGAGCCATTACAGGCGGCGATCTGACGCTGGCCGGCTGCAATCCGAATCATCTTTCCGCCGTCATCCAGAAGCTGCGCGAGTGTGGCGTCGAATGCGAGCCGGGCGCGGATTCGATCCGTGTACGCGGCACCGGTTCGCTGCGCGCGGTAAACATTTCGACCGAAGAGTATCCCGGCTTCCCTACCGACATGCAGGCGCAATTCATGGCGCTCGCTACCCAGGCCGAAGGCACATCGCTGGTGACGGAAAATATCTTCGAGAACCGCTTCATGCACGTGCAGGAGCTGATCCGTATGGGCGCAAATATTCGCGTCGATGGCCGGTCGGCCACTGTAATCGGCAAGTCTCCGCTTTCCTCCGCAGCTGTAATGGCTTCAGACCTGCGTGCTTCTGCCTCACTGGTGCTGGCGGCGCTGATCGCCGAAGGTGAGACGATCATCGACCGCGTTTACCACATCGACCGCGGCTATGAGCGCATCGAAGAAAAATTGCGCGGGGTAGGAGCAAAAATCCGCCGCATTGGCAACGTATTTCGCGAAAGCGAAACTCCGGCCGCGCAGGTAACCGCGTAATCGATGCGCTATGGCAACACAATACCTTGTGGTATGAAAAATGCTCTGGCTCCATTTCGTTTTCTCCGCCACGCGATAAGTGGCTACTGGCTGCGGCCCTGGTGCAGTCCCTATCTGCGCTGGCGGATGGAAACCTACTCCGGCATTCCTGCCGATAGCATCGATGCGCGCATCTTCTGGAAATTCATGTCATCGGAAAAAAGCCGTCTGCTGCACTTCCTCCGCTGGACCGCGGAAATCGATTCCTATACCAAACAGAAACGAAAAACTGTCCGATGAAAAATTTTCGCCGCAAATCATCCAGCGGAGAAGAACCGAAAGGCTGCCTGTGATTCGTTATGGAATTCTCGGCTTTGGGAATCATGCGATCCATCGTCTGGTTCCCGGTTTTCGTGGCGCAAAAGAATCGGCGCTGGCCGGCATCTGGCGGCGCGATCCGCAGAAGGCGAGGGCGAATGCCGATGCATTTCAAATTCCGCACGTCTTTTCCTGCGCGGAAGAAATGTGTGCTTCTCCCGCTATCGATGCGGTGTTTGTCGCCTCGCCGGATGCGCTGCACATGCACGATACGTTGCTCGCGCTGGTCCATAACAAGCCCGTGCTCTGCGAAAAGCCGCTGGCGATGCATGCCGGCCAAGTGGAACAAATGCTGGCGGCAGCACGCCGCGCCAAGATGCTCTTCGGAGTCGCTCAGAATTTTCGATATAACCGCAGCGTCAATCTGATCCGCAAATGGATTGAGGATGGAAGAATCGGGAAACCGATTTTCGCGACCGCGCAATTTCATTTGGACAGCGGACGCAGTCCCCGCAAATGGATTTACGATGCCTCCGTGGCTTGCGGCGGCGCGATTGGAGATGTCGGCATCCACTGCATCGATGTGCTGCGATTCATCCTGGGCGACGATCCGGTTGCGTTGTTAACGCTCGCCCGCAGCGATGCCGAATCACAGGAGGTCGAAGCCAGTGCCGCTCTCACGATCGACTTTGCGCAGAGCACACTCGGCTCGGTGCTGGTCAGCTTCCGCTCGCCCTATCGAACATTGATTGAAGTCATGGGAGAAAACGGCATGATCCAGGCCGAGAACGGCCTGACAGTGGACCAGCCGGTCGAGGTGCTGCTCCGCCAAAAGGGTGAGATCGTCGAGAGAAAAAAGGTCTCAAATGGCGACGCCTATAGTCGAATGCTGGATGCGTTCAGCCTCGCGATTGCTGGCGATGGCAATTATGCAGCCACAGGCGAAGACGGTCTGAAAAACCAGCTCGCACTCGATGCTGCTTATGCCAGCTGGCGTTCCGGACGGAAAGAATTCCTCGGCGCGACGTCCGCTTTACTAGAATTCCCGTAGTTTCCCACAACTCCAAATCAGAAAAAAGCAGTCAACGCTCCAGTTCGAGCGCGATTTCTTTCTCATCGGATGCCTTGGCACGCATTACGAACACCACGCTTCCGAGCACCACCACCGCGCCAGCAATCATGGTCCACGGCACCCCCTCGCGCATGAACAATGCGCCTTCACCCACCGCAATGATGGGAACGATCAGCTGCAGACTGGTCAGCTGATATGCCTCAATATGGTGCAGCAGCCAGTAATAGAGCGTGAAGCTTAGCGCGCTAGCGAAGACACTCAAAAAGACCAGAGCGATGATGGCCTGCGTGCTCCACATAGAAGTTCGCCCACGTTCAAAGATTTGGCTGCCGACCGCCAGCCAAATTCCACCAAAGAAAAACTGAATCGCTGTGCTCACAAATGGATGCACGCCTTGAAGCGCCTCCTTTGCGTACACGGAAGAACCCGCATAGAGCGCAACCGCCGCCATTACGGCCAGCGCACCCACTGCCTGCCAGAGAGATGTAGAAATCGCGCCGGAGAGAACCAGGCCCATGCCGCCCAGGCCAACAATCATCGCTTGCCAGGCAGTGCGCGGAACGCTGCGGCCAGCCATGATCGGCGTTAGAACCGCGGTCATCAGCGGCATGGCACCAAAAATCAATGCGGTCAGGCCAGAGGAGAGCCGCTGCTCCGACCAGAAGGTAAGCGCCGAAGGGATGGCGATCATGGACAAGCTGAGAATAAAAGTCGCGCGCAGTCCGCGTCCGGTGGGCCATGGAAGCTTTTTAAACTGGATGAACGGTAGCAGAATTACAGCGGCAAGCAGAAACCGCAGCGCAGCGCTGTGCATGGGAGGAACCGCAATCACCAAAACGCGAATTGCCATCCAGGTGCTGCCCCAGACGATCGACATGACAACCATGGCCAGAACGATGCGGGATTTCATGCGTGGGTCGCCGTTTTCCAGTCGTTATTGCATGGGGTGGTTTGGGTACATAGCTGTCGGTTCTTGTGAAAAACCCCACATCTCGATTCTGAGATATGGGGCGTTCAGGCTACGTTTTCGATGAAATGGATGCTAGCGCCGACCACCACCGCCGCCGGGACGACCGCCGCGTCCACCTGGACGTCTGCGGCGATTGTTGTTGCCTCCCGGACCGCGTCCGCCGGGAGTCTGCGGCGTCTGGTTGCCCTCGGCGCGGTTGAAGTTCGGCGCGTCGGAAGACTCTCCGCCTTCATCGTCGAAGCCACCGCTTTCGAGCACAATGGTGCTGCCATTCGACGACGGTTGATGCTCGCCTCCGGCATGTGCCGCGGCCGCAACATCTCCGACATGACCGCCCGCATTGGGATCAGGCAGTCCGAGCTTGATGCGCTGCTCCTTCAACACCGCCTTGCGCGACAGCTTGATACGATTGCCTTCGATGCCCAGCACCTTCACCAGCACCTGATCGCCGTCGTTCAACTCGTCCTTTACCTCATGGACGCGATGCTCGGCGATTTCGCTGATATGCAGCAGGCCGTCGGTACCAGGGAACAGTTCAACGAACGCGCCAAATTCCGCCAGGCGGACGACTTTGCCCAGATAAATCTTGCCTACTTCCGGCACTGCCGTCAGATTGCTGATCAGCTCAATGGCGCGTTTCAGGCCGTCGGCATCGGAAGAGGCCACGTTCACCTTGCCCGTGTCATCGACGTCAATCTTGACGCCGGTCGATTCGGTGATGCTGCGAATCATTTTGCCGCCGGGCCCGATCAGGTCGCGGATCTTGTCGACCGGAATCTGCATGGTATGGATACGCGGGGCGAATTCGGATTTTTCCGCGCGCGCCTCGTTCAGCACGGCATCCATTTTATCGAGCAGGAATAGGCGAGCGGTGCGGGCCTGCGCCAGCGCCTCACGCATGATCTGCCCGGTAACGCCACCGATTTTGATGTCCATCTGCAGCGCGGTAATGCCGGTACGCGTGCCGGCGACTTTAAAATCCATATCGCCGTAATGGTCTTCTGCTCCGGCAATGTCGGTCAGGATGGAGTAGTTATCGCCCTCCTTCACCAGACCCATGGCAATGCCCGCAACCGAGGTCTTTAATGGAATTCCAGACTGCATCAGTGCCAGACTCGCGCCACAAACTGTCGCCATGGAAGAAGACCCATTTGACTCCAGGATGTCGGAGACGATGCGGACGGTATAGGGCGATTCAGTTTCGGTCGGCAGTACGGCGGAAATGGCTCGCTCCGCCAGCGCGCCGTGACCTACTTCGCGGCGGCCAACACCGGTCATACGCCCAACCTCTCCAACGCTAAATGGAGGAAAGTTATAGTGAAGCATGAATCTTTTCCGCTGCTCGCCTTCAAAGGTTTCCAGGCGCTGAGAATCGTCTAACGTTCCAAGAGTCGCGGTTACCAGCGCCTGGGTTTCGCCGCGGGTAAACAGCGCCGAGCCGTGGACTCGAGGCAATACGCCAACTTCAATTGAAATCTCGCGAATTTGATCGAACTGACGGCGATCCGGACGAATCTTGTCTTTGATCACCTGATCGCGGAAGATGTTTTCGCGGATCGCTTCGTAGTATTTCGAGAGCTTTTTCGGAGCCGCAGCGTCTTCGGGCGGCAATGCAGCTTTCAGCTCGTCCTTGATCTCTTTCACCAGAGCATAGCTCTCAAACTTCGGATGCTTATGGGTGTCCAGCGCATCCTTCAGCCGATCGCCAACCTTGGCGTATAGCTCGTCGTAATACGCCTGATCGAACTCGACCGGCTTCACAGCCCGCTTGGGCTTGCCGGCTTTGCCGACCAACTCGGTAATCGCGGTGCAAATTTTCTTGATCTCAACGTGGGCAAACTCGATGGCGTCCACAACGGCATCTTCACTGATTTGTTTCGCGCCGGACTCGATCATGACGATGCCGTCTGGCGTGCCGACGACTGTGATCGCCATGTCACCCGCGCGCAACTCTGCGTACGAGGGATTGATGATGAACTGCCCATCGACACGACCGACACGAACCGCGCCAACCGGGCCGCCGAATGGAATATCCGAAAGCGCCAGCGCGCAGCAGGCGGCGTTGATGCCGATAATGTCCGGGTCGTTTTCCTTGTCCGCGGACATGACCAACGCAATCACCTGCGTCTCGTTGCGGAAGCCCTCAGGAAACAACGGGCGGATGGGCCGGTCAATCTGACGGCAGGTTAGAATTTCGCGCTCGCTGGGTCGGCCTTCTCGCTTGATAAATCCGCCGGGAATGCGTCCGCCGGCGTAGGTATATTCGCGATAATCGACGGTAAGGGGAAAGAAATCAATTCCCTCTTTCGGGTCCGGCGAGGCAACGGCGGTGGCCAGAACAACGGTGTCGCCCAGGGTCGTCAACGCGGCGCCCGAGGCCTGCTTGGCCATGCGGCCGGTTTCAAATGTAAGACGTTTTCCGCCGGCTAATTCGACGGTGACTTCATGTTTCATAGAATCCTCAAATACTGCTGTAGGGGGGCGGGGGTGCAGCGTGGCTCGAATGTGGGGAAGTTGGCCGGCGGCGACGGCAGGTGGATGCCAAAATGCGCGGAAGCAGCAGGATGCTCTTCCGCCTGAAGACCGCAATGGACAGGTTCAACCACGTTCGCAGGCCAACACGCCGCGGAACGTCGCTGCCGCTTACTTGCGGATGCCCAGTTTGCCAATAACTTCCCGGTAGCGATCAGTGTCGTGTGTCTTCAAGTAGTCCAGCAGACGGCGGCGATTGCTCACCATCATCAGCAGGCCACGGCGCGAGGCATGGTCTTTATCATGAGCCTTGAAGTGGTCCGTCAGCTGGGTGATGCGTTCGCTAAGGATAGCGATCTGCACCTCCGGGCTGCCTGTGTCGCTCTCATGGGTGCGAAAGCGCTCAATAACGTCGGTTTTTTTTGCAGGTGCCAGCACGGTGGCTACTCCTCTAGGATTATCGATTACACTCACGTAAGTGTCTATCTGAGAGTAACATGGTTTGCCTTCGTCCGGCTTGAAAGTGTCATCGTTGCCGGAGCCTGAGCGGATTGGAGAGACCTGCAATTCCCGCTGCTTGACATCTGAATCGCCGCGTTCGACTATCGGAAGTTCAGACATAACCAAACTAAGATTACTAACTATATGACTCCAACTCGCCCCATCCTCACCCTCGCCACGGACTTCGGCTTGCAGGACCCTTTTGTAGGCATCATGAAAGGCGTCATCGCCGGAATCTGCCCATCCGCGCACGTGATCGATGTCACCCACGGCATCGAAGCCTTCAGCGTGCTCGAAGGCGCGCTGACAATCTGGCAGGCCTGGCGCTACTTCCCTGCCGAAACCATCCACGTTGTCGTGGTTGACCCCGGCGTCGGCTCCGAACGCCTGCCGGTGCTGGCGCGCATTGGCGGCCAGTGGTTTGTCGCGCCCGACAACGGCGTGCTCACGATGATCGAGCGCGAGGCCGTGCGCGGCGGCGAGCCTGTCCAGTATCGCCAGATCAAAAATCCAGACTACGTGCTTCCGGCACAAAGCCATACGTTCCATGGCCGAGACATCTTCGCTCCCGCAGCGGCGCATGTAGCCGCACAGATGGAACGCGGCAAGGTGGAGACAGAGACATTCGGGCCGGCAGTGCAGAAGATCGTTCAGCTCTCGGTGCTGGAGCCGCTGCATCAGTCGGATGGCTCCATCGACGGAACCATTTTGAAGAGCGATAAATTCGGCAACCTGCTGACCAACATCGCAGCCACAGATTTGCCGGAGGACTCAGCTGGATGGGCAATCGAGATTGGCGATCAACGCATCTCCCGCGTCGCTCGCTTCTACGCCGAGGTAAAACACGGCGAAGTTTTTGCCATCCTTGGCAGTTCAGGCTTGCTGGAACTGGCAGTCAATCGGGGCTCCGCGCAGGAAGAAATTGGCGTTCAGCCGGGCACCAAATTTCGTCTGATTCCTAATCGTTTTTGATACATTTTGTTGCAAAAAACAATTTTCTTGCTACAAGCGAGTTTTGGGAAATGGCGCGTACGGCGATGGCGGTGTTTTGGCGAAATGTTCCACGTGGAACATAAAGCAATTGAAGGGCCAAACGCAATTGGAATGCCAAACCCTGGCTATGTGGCTTGAATCGAGAAAGGTGCGGATTCGCAAATAAAGACGATTTCGTGGCGTTTTTTCTGGGCGATTCAGGACCGGGAAAATGGGCCTCTTTTTCGGGTCGGTAATGTGTAACCGGTAATCGCTGGCAATGCAGGTGTTTATTCCTGTTGAGAACAGTTGCAAAGCGTTGATTCCATGCTGGATAAAATTTGCAGTTTTGTATTTTTTTGAAGGAAAAACACCGTTTTTCTGTGTGACACAAATATGGGATTTATTTTTAGCCCAATATATTGTGGTCACTACAATTCGGGGCATACTCATATTTTCTTTTTGTATAACATGGCTCGCGGTTCGGAATGGACGCCGACGGCGTAACCGCCTACAACGAGATATTTAACCCCGTGGTCGTTGGACGCGAGTAAGAGCTCTTTCAGATCTTTGTTCATCATCAGAACCGAACCCTTTGAATGCATACGCGTCCACGTGGCTTCCCATACCGCTGTAAGGCATCCTCCAACCGGGATGCTCTGCCAGGTATCGATACGTCTCCGCTTGCTGTTGGCGGGGATATGTGACCTTGCGGATTGTCTAATCCATGCTCATATGCATTCAGAAGACTTCCAGAAGCGCAGTGCAGTCTTGTCCCCCCAAAAAACACAAGTGATTTCAAGCGCCGGTCACTCAGAACGAAATGAAAAATCCAAAGACTGCGGGCTGCATCGGCTATGCCGGCATTCTCTGGATTCCTGGTTGCACTCGGAATGACGATCAACTCCGACGAGCGACGCTCATTAAATCCCTATCGTCGCTCGACCAGCATCTGCTCGCTGACTAGCTGATTCAGGTCGCGCTTTTCGAGGCCGTGTTCGCGCTTGTTGAACTCATCTACTTTGCTGGACCAGTTCATGGAACAGAATTTTGGGCCGCACATGGAGCAGAAGGCGGCTTCCTTGTAGTAGTCGTCGGGCAGGGTTTCGTCGTGCATGGAGCGGGCGGTTTCAGGATCGAGTGAGAGCGCGAACTGCTTGTCCCAATCGAAGGTATAGCGGGCGTGGCTGATGGCGTCGTCGCGGTCGCGGGCGCCGGGGCGATGACGGGCGACGTCGGCTGCGTGGGCGGCGATTTTGTAGGCGATGATGCCGTCCTTCACGTCTTTCTCATTCGGCAGGCCGAGATGCTCTTTCGGGGTGACGTAGCACAGCATGGCTGCGCCGTACCAGCCGATCATGGCCGCGCCGATGGCGCTGGTGATGTGATCGTAACCAGGCGCGATGTCGGTGACCAGCGGGCCGAGCGTGTAGAAGGGTGCGGCGTGGCAGTATTCGATTTCCTTTTCCACCTGCTCCTTGATTTTGTCGAGCTGGACGTGGCCGGGGCCTTCGATCATGGTCTGGACGTCGGATTTCCAGGCGATCGTCGTCAGCTCGCCGAGCGTTCTTAATTCGGCGAACTGTGCTTCATCGCTGGCATCGGCCAGGCAACCGGGGCGGAGTCCATCGCCGAGGGAGAAGCTGACATCGTGCTTCGCCATTACCTTTACGATGCGATCAAAATGTTCGTAGAGAAAGTTCTGCTTGTGATGGTGCGTCATCCACTGCGCGAGAATCGCACCGCCGCGGCTGACGATGCCGGTGATGCGACGCGCGACCAACGGGACATATTGCACCAGCAGTCCCGCGTGAACGGTAAAGTAATCGACGCCCTGCTCGGCCTGCTCCTCGATGACTTCGAGATATACGTCGATGTTCAAATCTTCCAGCTTCTTGACGCGATTCAGCGCTTCATAGATGGGCACCGTACCGATGGGCACCGGGGAGTTGCGAAGAATCGCTTCGCGAATCGCAGGGATATCGCCGCCGGTCGAAAGATCCATCACCGTATCCGCACCGAAGTGGACGGAGGTGTGTAGCTTGCGCAACTCTTCCTCGATGTTCGACGTGATGGCGGAGTTGCCGATGTTAGCGTTGATCTTGCATTTTGACGCCACGCCAATTGCCATCGGCTCCAACTCAGGATGGTTTACGTTCGCAGGAATAATCATGCGCCCGACGGCGACTTCGTCGCGAATCAACTCCGGCGACAGCTTCTCGATGTGACCGATGTAGGCCATCTCCTCGGTAATTTTTCCGAGCCGGGCAAAGTGCATCTGGGACATGTTCCAGTCGCCGGTACGGGCCGCTTCCTCACGCCGCTTGACGATCCATCCCGCGCGCGGTTTGGGGGTGGCGCTGCCGTCTGCGTGTCCGTTGTGGAGATGCGTACCGTTCTTTTGATCGCTCATAAAGTCCCTCTGCTGACTGAAAAATTCCGCTGCAACTAGCGTGATTATACTCGGTGGAATTGGCTATTATCGTTGCTTGCAAACCCACATCCACGTGGCGATTGAATGCTTTCATGTTGGATGCACTCCGTCATGCCATCGAAGCAACGCTTGACCGCGGCGTGCAAGCTTCATAGTCTGGAGGGTTGAGGAATTCACAAATGCAGAGCAAAACGACAACCCTGCGCATCATTATCGCGACGATTATTATTCTTGGAACTATTGGATATCTCGCGTTCACCGGGGTTGAGGCCAACAAGAGCTATTACGTGACCATCCAGGAACTGCAGGGCATGGGGAGCCACGCCTATGCGCGGCATCTGCGCGTGGCCGGCAACGTACAGCCGGGTTCGATCGAACGCGACGGCGCGCATCTGCAGTTTGTTCTGGTGGAGCAGGGGCGCAAGCTGAATGTCAAATACGCCGGAGGCGATCCCCCGCCCGACACGTTCAAAGACAACGCGCAGGCGCTGGCCGTAGGCATGTATGGACGCGATGGCGTCTTCCATGCAACACAGATCCAGGCGAAGTGCGCCTCGAAATACGCTCCTGCAAAACCCGGCGCGCAGCCGAAGCAGACCGCGTCCATGGCTCCGCAAAGCAAGTAGCTCGTCGTCTGTGAAAGAGTTGTCCTCCCGAGCGGCTTTCTGACTGCATGCGGGAATGCAGTTGTGCTGCGGCTCTTCGTGAATAGCCGTCAAGCCTCTCATGGAATAAAATTTTCAAAGTGCCCACCGACTGCGTAGTCGAACTCCAGGACATCTCGAAGCTTTACGGCACATTCGCCGCGTTGCGCAAAGTCACGGCACGATTTCAAGCTGGCCAGTGCTGTGTGATTCTCGGCCAAAATGGAGCCGGCAAATCCACTCTACTGCGGGTTCTCGCCGGCCTGATCCGGCCGACTTATGGTGCCCTTACTGTTTTCGGCACAGCAGAAAGCGGCGCATCACGCAGCCGCATTGGCTATCTTGGGCATGACTCCATGCTGTATGACGAGCTGACGGCGCTCGAAAATCTGCGCTACTTCGCCAAGCTGTATGAATCCAGCCACGCGGTCTGCATGCAACCGGAACAGGCGCTCGAAATCGTCGGGCTGGACGCGCGGCTGGACCGGCCTGTGGGCAAATTCTCGCAAGGCATGCGGCAGCGTGCGGCGCTGGCTCGCGTTTTGATGCCGCGTCCAAAATTGCTGCTGCTCGATGAACCGTTTTCGAACGTTGATGTCGCCAGCAGCGCGCAGATGCTGCGTGTGCTGGCACAATTGCGCGCCGACCGAAATACGATTCTGCTGACCACGCATCAGCCGGAGCTGGCACGTCCTATCGCGGACTGCTTCTGCACCATGAACGATGGCCAGATGGTCGCCATCGAAAAGTTGGAAGCGCGAGGAGGACCGCCCGCATGAAGACCAATGCCTGCCGCCTTCTCGACGCACTGCAAATCCAGTATGAAACTCGCGAGTACGAGGTTGACCTTGACGATCTTTCCGGGGAAACCGTAGCGAAAAAAATCGGGCTGCCTCCGGAGCAGGTTTTCAAGACCCTGCTGTGTCGGATCGATACTGAGGCGATCGTTTTCGCCGTGCTCTCCGTCGCCGATGAGCTTGACTTTAAAAAATTAGCCGCTGCCGCAGGCGGGCGTCGCGCCGAACTCGTTCCTATCAAGGAAGTTCAGCCGCTGACTGGATACATTCGCGGCGGCGTTACTGTGTTCGCCAGCAAGAAGCCCTTCCCTGTTTTTGCCGAGGAAACGATCCAGTTGTTCGACAACGTCTCCGTTTCTGCCGGAATGCGCGGCATGCAAATTCTGCTTTCGCCCCGCGAGTACATCCGCGCAGCGGAGGCGCAACTGACCGATCTTGTACGACAGGTTTCTCACGGTGCCGCGCAATGAACTATGTGCGTATTGTCTGGGCTCACCTGGCAAAAGATCTGCGTCTCGAATGGCGATCGAAAGACGCTGTCAATGGGATGATTTTTTTCTCGCTGCTTGTGGTGGTGCTGTTCAGCTTCGCATTCGATCCGACGATGGGTGTTTCGCGGCAGATAGCCGGTGGCATTCTGTGGGTGGCGCTGCTGTTTGCCTCCGTCACCGCGCTGAACCAGACATGGACACGCGAGCTGCGGCATCAAGTGCTGGACGCGCAACGCATGGCCCCAAGTTCGGCCAGCGCATTGTTTCTCGCCAAGGTGCTGGCAAATTTTGTTTTTGTCACCGTGATTGAAATCGTTATCGGCCCGCTGTTTATTGTCTTCTACAATTTGCGCGCGCTGGGACAGGGCTGGTGGATGCTCGCAGTGCTGCCGTTGGGCACGCTCGCACTCGTTGTAAATGGGACCTTCTTCGCCGCGCTTTCCTTGCGCACACGCAATCGCGAGATGCTGTTGCCGCTGATCCTGTTTCCGATCACCGTACCCGCACTGCTGGCCATGGTTCAATCGACTACCGGCATCCTTACCGGCGAG
This sequence comes from Acidobacteriaceae bacterium, assembly GCA_965276585.1. Classification (GTDB taxonomy): domain Bacteria; phylum Acidobacteriota; class Terriglobia; order Terriglobales; family Acidobacteriaceae; genus JAKAAZ01. The sequence continues at coordinate 1,314,491 of CBDIAZ010000001.1, forward strand.
TTTGATCCCGGCCTGTGGATACGACTGCTTGGCGGCTACGACATTATTTTTTTAACGTTGTCGCTGCTGCTGTTTGAAACCATCCTGAACGCTGAATAGCGGTACGCTATTCAGAATGGAAGACGCGATGAATTTGACAAAAAAGTCATTCCTGGCCGTGACGGTCTCTATTTTTTTTGCCTCTCCCATAATTTCTGCCAGTGGGGCTGCACAGCAGCGAGCGACGTTGATTCCGCAGTCTGACACCAGCTATATCGATGCCTCGGGCACGGCGCATATTACCCGCGTTGTTCCCGTGCCCCAAACGGTCAGCCCCGAGGCGCAGAAATTTCTTGCCCGACCGGAATCAGATGCTCCCCGACACAAGACAATTGTCGAGGATCGTCGTGCAACCGATGCATGGCAGGCCAAGGCGGGACGAATATCGCTGCAGATGTATCCAGTGCATATCGTCAATGGACAGAAAATCGCCGGAGTTCCGGTGCGCATCATCACGCCGCTGAACATGCCGCAGCAGAATCGCGATCGCGTGTTGATCAATGTGCATGGCGGAGGGTTCACGGTGGACTCGGGATCGCTGACGGAGACGATTCCCATCGCCAATCTGACGCAGACCAAGGTGGTCGCGGTGCTGTATCGGCTGGCGCCGGAATATCCCTTCCCGGCTGCTGTTGACGATGCCGTCGCCGTCTACAAGGAACTGCTGAAGACCTACAAGCCGCAAAATATCGGGATCTATGGGACTTCCGCGGGCGCAGTGCTGACTCCTGAGATTACAGTCAAGCTTCGCCAGCTTGGATTGCCGCTTCCCGGCGCGTTGGGGGTTTTCTCCGGCAATGGAGACTTTGCCCGGCGTGGCGACTCGGGGGCAATCTTTGGGCTGGACGGTTTGTCGGGGCCGCTCTATGCCAAGCTCGACCCGAAAGTTTTTTCTCCATATCAGGTCCACACGGATGGCAAGGATCCCGTTCTATCTCCGCTGTATGCGAATCTGAAAGGCTTCCCGCCCACTCTGTTCATCTCCAGCGAACGGGACATGCTGCTTAGCGGAACGATAAACTTGCATCGGGCTTTTCTGCGTTCCGGGGTGGATGCGCGCCTGATCGTGTTCGACGGGCTGCCGCACGCATTCTGGAACGATCCCATGCTGCCGGAGTCGAAGGAAGCTGATCAGGACATGGCGGGCTTTTTTGAACAAGAACTGCATCTGGCCGCCCAATCGACGCAATGATGGCGAGGCCGCCCTAGTTGTCCGCGGGATTCGTTTCGAGGCGAACGTTGCTTAGGATCGTTGGCCGCAGCTGAGTTTTTCTCTGCTGACTTATCCGCTGTTTTCGCAACTCGTTGGTTGCCACCAGGATTAACGAAGCGAAGGTGATCGTCACCAGCCCAATCGCCATTGGGCCGTGGAGTTGTTCGACTTCGCCAACCAGCAACGCCAGCCCGACAAAAACGAAGAACACATGCGCGCAGAAGACGTGGAGCGAAGCCTTGCCTAAGGTGAGCAACGGCTCCCGTGCAACCAGCAGCCAGATATATTTCCGCAGCCAATAGGCGACGATGGAGAACGCAAAAAGGTTCAACACGCGCAGTGGCCCGATCTGCCATTTATCCAACTGCAAGCCAAACGATTGCTGCACCAAATGCGGGCCCAGCCAGCCATATCGCACGGCGATAAAGAACAGGCACACGGCCGCGGAGACCAGCACGGCTCCGCCCGGAATTTTTCTGAAAGGAAAATCGCCGGCGGCCGACTTCGCCCCCATCCACAGTCCGACAATCCAAAGCGACTGCCATGCGAACAGATTGAATGCGCCGGTTTCCTGCAGTGGGATGGGCAGATGAGTCATGCCGACGACGAAGTTGTGAGCCATATCGCGAAAGCCGAACTGAGCCAGCAGCCAGAGCAGGCCGCTGGCAGCCAGCAGCTTATTCCACCCCACACGCACCGCCGCCGACAGCAACAGAGGAGTGAAGAACAGGAAGAGAATATACATTGGCAGAATGTCCAGCAACGGCGGGCAGTAGAGCAGCAATACCGACCCGGTCCCCGCGACCCACGGATGGGCAATATAAAAGTTGAGCAGGTTGTAAATCGCCGCATGGTGCGTTTGCACGGCAAAGGTCGCCGCTACCGTGAAGGCCACGGCCAGCATCAGCAGGTGATATCCATAGATTTGCAGTGAACGTTTCCAAAGGCGCGAGCGAACGCGGTTCTCATCCTCCAGCACGCGGCTGATATAAATGCGTCCGACCAGCAGCGCAGAGAGAAACACAAATCCTTCCGCGGAAGAGACGTAGCCGAAGGGGTCGTTGAGGTAATCGCTGAAATGGGTAGGCAAATGGGTCAGCGTCATCCAGACCAGAAACAGGCCGCGCAGCGCATCGAGCTCCGGCCGTCGCTCCAGTTTGGCAACACGCGTCGTTATCATTTGCGCATCCATGGAAAATTAGACGCTGAAATTGCAGCGGAGTTGCGTCTATCGGCAATACACGTGAATGAGGCAAACGATTTAAAAACACAGCCGTAGCTGGCGTAAACTAGATATTCATATTTTTCATGACAATGAAACGAACACTCTCGATTGGATTGCCCGTTGCGCTTGCCATGCTGGCCGTGGGTTTTTATCAGGCTATGTATGTTGCGCCTGTGGACGTAAATCAAGGAATCATCTATCGGATCATTTACTATCATGTCCCCTGCAACGTGATGGGATTGTTGTTTCCATACGTGAACTTTTTGGCCTCTATTGTGTTTTTAGCAACACGGAAATCCAACCCTCTGCGGGCCCAGGCCGCGGATGCTTTAGCGTTAGCTTCTGCGGAAGTCACCTTGGTTTTCGTAAGCATTGGGTTAGCTACAGGAATGCTGTGGGCGAAGCCAATCTGGGGCATCTGGTGGACCTGGGATCCGCGCCTGACCAGCGCTCTGGTCCTGTGGCTGATTTACGCAAGTTATCTATTACTGCGCCGCTTTACTGCTGGTGTTGAAACGCAGACATTGGCTGCGGTACTTTCGGTTTTTGCTGCGGTCGATGTACCCATCGTGTATATGTCAATCCGTTGGTGGAGAACGCAGCATCCCTCACCGGTTTTCTTTGGCGGAGCGAATGCGGGGCTCGATCCTCGCATGTGGCCGGCTTTTTTATGGAACCTGTCCGGATGGTTTGTCTGGGGCGTCGTTCTGGTCATGCTGCGGTATCAACTCGAACGCAAGCGGCAGCGCGCCGAACAGGAAGCGGCGCTGCAGGCACTGGAAGCCAGCCTGGAGACAGCGCAGTAAGAAGCTTGGGTCTCTCATGTGCGCGATTCCAAGGCCATAGCCTGGGCAGTGTTTTATATTTCACGTGGAACATTTGGAGCGCTCCGGTTAGAATTTAGTTGTTCGATATGAACCTCCACCACCTCATCGCCGCCTATTGCCTCACCTGGTTTCTCCAGCTTGGCTACCTCAGCTTTGTGCTGATGGGTTGGCGACGCCTGCGGAAATCTAGCAGCAAATAACGCCAGCACTGAGAGCCATTCTGAGCGCAGCGAGGCATTCAGAGCATGTCCGCCTGGGTTATGCAGCGATCACCTTCTGGATTCTTCGCTGCGCTCAGAATGACAAACTCTTTTCAATACACCGAAGTCCAGAAAGGCATTTCCCATGTTAATTGTGATGAAAAAGCAGGCCAGCGAGGAGGAAATTCGCGCTGTCTGCGAACATATTGAAGGACTCGGTTTCCGCGCGCATCCTTTGCCCGGCGCGCAGCGTACTGCCATCGGCGTCACCGGCAATCAGGGCATGGTCGATCAGGGCACACTTGAAGAATTCTCCGGCGTGGCCGAGGTCATTCGCGTGTCCAAGCCCTATAAACTGGTCAGCCGCGACGTGAAGGAAGAAGACACCGTCATCCATTTCCCCGGAACAAATGCTTCCATCGGCGGGAAAAATCTCGCCATCATGGCCGGCCCCTGTTCCATCGAAACCCGTGAGCAGGCCTTTGCCGTGGCCGAACAAGTGGCCGCTGCCGGCGCGCAATTTTTTCGCGGCGGAGCCTATAAGCCGCGCACTTCTCCCTATGCATTTCAGGGCCTCGGTGAAGAAGCGCTCAAGATCATGGCGGAAATCCGCAGCGCCTTCGGCATGCGGATTGTCTCCGAGGCGCTTGATCGCGAATCGCTGGAGTTGGTCGAGAAATACGCCGACGTGATTCAGATCGGCGCGCGCAATATGCAGAACTATTCCCTGCTGCGCGAAGTAGGCCGTACCCGCAAGCCCGTGCTGCTAAAGCGCGGCATGGCGGCGACGCTCGAAGAACTGTTGATGGCCGCGGAATACGTGATGAGCGAAGGCAATTATCAGGTGATCCTTTGCGAGCGCGGCGTGCGCACATTTGTCGATCACACCCGCAACACGCTCGATCTCGCCATTGTTCCCGCAGTGCAGCGGCTCAGCCACTTGCCGATCATCGTCGATCCCAGTCACGGCACCGGTAAGCGCAATAAAGTGGTTCCTTTAGCTCGTGCAGCGGTGGCCGTCGGCGCGGATGGCCTGATCGTCGAAGTGCATCACCAGCCCGACAAAGCCCTGTCCGATGGCGCACAGTCGATCTATCCGCAGCAGTTTGCCGACATGGTCGGAGAGGTCCGACAGATCGCCCGCATTCTGCACCGCGATGTTCCCGACAGTATTCAGGTCGAGCAACCCGCCGCACTGCGGACATAATCGGCGAGCGGATGACACGGCAATTCCAGCCAATACAGACAGAGAATTCCCGGCGCGCAAAGATCTCCCGTTGCACGCCGGCTGTCTTTATTTTTGTGGCGCTGCTGCTCACAAGTTGCAGCTCGCAGCAGGCTGCCAGCTATCCCGCAAACTACCGCGAATATGCCTACGTCACGAACGGCGGCAGCAACACTGTTACCGTGCTCGATGTGCTGAACCTGCGCCAGGACCGCGTAATTGCTGTCGGCGCCGACCCGACCGGCGTGGCCGTGAATCCGAAGCGCAATGAAGTCTATGTCGTTAACACGGGCAGCAATTCGGTAAGCGTGATTGATGCAGAAAAAAAGACGGTCGTCGCCATCATTCCAGTCCGCCAGCGGCCGTATTTTATCTCTGTCAGCGCGGACGGAACGCGCGGCTATATCGCCAACTCCGGCTCCAACAGTGTGTCTGTGGTCGACCTGAATCAGCGCCGTCAGATCGCAGTCATCGGCGTCGGCGAGGCACCGGGCATGGCCGTCATCAGTCCGGATGGAAACACCCTGGTGGTGTCGAACCGGCTGGGAGGCAGCGCCAGCATCATCGATGCCCGAGCCGACGTGAAATCGCTGCATGTGCGAAGTGTGTGGAGCGGCTGTCCGGGCGCGACCGATATCACGATCCTGCCCGATTCGAGCAAAGCATTCGTCGCCTGCTCGGGCGGTCATCAGGTGATGGCGATTCAACTGGCAACGCCGCCGCCTGCACATTCAGCAGCTGTGAATCGCACGCCAGTGCGTAGTGACGCGCTACTGGCGCTGCTCGATGTGGGAAAAACTCCGGTCGGCCTTGCACTCAAACCGGACGGAGGAGAAATCTACGCAGCGAATTACGGCGACGGTTCCGTCTCCGAGATTGACACCAGCACGAATGAAGTTGGCGGAGCTTATTTTGTCGGAACGCATCCGGTGCGCGGATTGTTCGCGGCGGATGATTCCACCTTGTACATCAGCGATTTCGATGCAAATTCTTTGGGAGTCTTCAGTGTGGACGATGGGCAGCTTCTTCCGGTTCAGCCGCATACCGGCGACGGACCGGATGCACTGGCGTTCTCAAAATCAGGAGGCTTTTTGTTCGCCGTCAACGCGCGTTCTGGCGATGTAGCCGTTATCCGCACTGCGACTCACAGTCTGCTCACTTTGCTGCCGACCGGGGTAAAGCCGAACGAGATTGCGATCAAAGACTTCCTCATCAAACACCACGTTTCACTTTAGGGAACCCGATGACAATCATCAATCTCTCCACGGAGTCGCGCGCCGATGCGATTGCGTCGATCCAGCGGTATTTCGAGGAGAATATGCCGGAGCCTGTCGGTAATTTACCGGCGGGTCTACTGCTTAATTTCTTCATGGAAGAAGTTGGACCGGCGATCTATAACCAGGCCATCTCGGACGCGCAGGCCCGGATGCAGCAACAGGTCTCAGATTTAAGCGGCCAACTATATGTCGACGAATTCCAGTATTGGCCCAGAATCGACGCAAAGCGTAAGAAGCGGATTTAGCAAGGTTGACTATGAAACCACCTGATGATGTGACCATCGATATACTTTCGGTCGACTATGCGGTTACTGCTCATCTGCCGAAGGCCCGTAAATCGATGGCACAGGAATATCCAGCAGCCGTAGATAAACCGCCAGTTGTCCACGGTGATGAATCAGATGGTTCAGAATAAATGTGCGCAGTGCCAATTTGCGCGGCACGCTAAAGATTGTTTTCGGGCCTGCCTTTAATGTGAAGGTGTCCGCGAGCTGCTCCTCCGATGTCGCCGCCACAGTCGCGCGCATCTGCTCCATATTTTTATCCCATCGAGCGAGCAGCTCCGGCGTGATGGTGGAAGGCGTCGGCCTGGCGGCTATCGATTCCGGCGACCTAACGTCATATTCGTCGAAACTCAGCACGATTGTCGAGAGAAGCGGAAGACCCGCGATATGGTTCACCAGCGAGCCGAGCTTGGTGGATTTTTCATGAGGCACCCAATCGAATTTTTCCGTCGGTGCGCGTTCCAGCATTTTTCGGGTGCTGATGGCTTCGTAATCGAATTCGTTGAGATAGGCTTGGCAAAATGACATCAGTCTGTGCCTCTTCAGAATTTGAGTTGCTGTTCAGTCTGAGATGAAGGCGCAGAATTTGGAGATTCTTTTATTTTTTGATTTTCCTCACCTGTCTGTCTTTTAGTGTTGCCGGGCAAGCACCAGAGTAATATCGTCAGGCTGCTCGACCGCGCCAATCCAGTCTTCAAGCGCCTTGGCAACGCGGCTGGAAATTTCATCGAGCGGCAAATGGCGATTGCGGCGTACAAGCTCCACCAGCCGCTCCTCGCCAAAATCCCCGAATTCATTTTCCGGCTCGGTCACGCCGTCGCTGTAAGCAATCAGCACATCGCCGGGCTCAAGTGTCACCGCACCTTCTTCGTATTCCATATTGTCGAGCAAGCCGACGACTGTGCCGCCGCGATCGAGCCGCAGAATGGAATTATCCGGTCGCAGTACCAGTGGCGGCAGCTGGCCTCCGTTTGCATATCGCAGCACGCTGCTGGTCGCATCGTAGTGCGCAAGAAAAAGCGTGGCGTATTTTTCCTGTTGCGTGCTGCGATAGAGATGTCGATTCAGCATCCGCATCAAATTTGCCGGCGACTGAAAGACCTCCGCGGAAATCATTTCGCCATGTCCATCATGCAATGAACCCAAAGAACCCGGCGGTCCTGAGAGACTCTCCGCATACATCGCTTCGCCGGCGAATCTGTACGCGCGGACCGCAGAATGCAACCCGGCCATCAGCAGCGCGGCAGAAATTCCCTTACCGCTGATATCTCCAATTGCCAGGCAGAGCGCGTTATTTCCCAGCACCAGAAAATCGTAATAATCGCCGCTGACCGTTCGTGCCGGACGGCAAAGTCCGTGCAGCTCCAGCTCCCCAAGCCGAACATCGCAGGAGGGAAAAAGATTTGATTGCACCTCCTGCGCAATCGCGAGTTCGCTTTGCAGACGCTCCTTTTCCTTCTGCTCCTGCAGCAGGCGCCCGAGCGATGCCGACATGGTGTTGAACGAACGGCTGAGAGCAGCCAGCTGGTCCTGGCGAACCACGGGAATGCGATAGTCCAGCCGCCCCTGATCTACCTCCCGCGTGGCATGGTACAGGTCGGAAACCGAACGCGTGATGGTGCGGCTGAGACGGCTGGCGAAAAAAATCGCCAGCAGTTCCAAGCACAAAAACAAAACTCCTGCCGCTACCAGCGCGATGCGGATACTGCCGCCAATCAACTGCGACTCTCGAAACAGTCTTTGATATAGCAGCGAAGGACGTGATGTGACCAGCGCGAATACGGTCGTGTTGCCACCGTTCGACCAATCGCGGGTATCGAGCGTGGCGGGGAAATTAATCGGAATATCGAAGATGCCTTGCGCATGGGGCAAAACGCCGCCAGAGACTTCGCCTTGCGCGTCCTTCTCTCCTTTCGCCGGAACGGAGCCCAAACCAACCGCGTCATTGGGAGCAGATTCGGTATTGATCGATGAAGCAGCTGGTTTGGAAGTGGATGGCCGTGCATCGGCATCGGGGTGAAATTTTGCATCCTGTGCAGCCGGCATGCGCGACTGTAGATGTACATGAGGCCAAAGCGAGACACGCCCCAGGCCGCTGGCGACGCGGGCCAGGAATTCTGTATCGAGCGGCAAGCTGGTAATGACAGAGATCGTATGCGGACCCGCATGCTCCCGAGTGACGGCACGGAAGTAGACATGATCGCCGGTCAGAATCAGCCCGCTGAAACGGCCATGTACCCAGGTCGGCGGCGTGGGCACATCTGTAAGCGCGTGTTCCGGCGGCAGATCGAGCGCCTGCAGTTTCCCATCGAGATAAACGCCATCGCGCAGCTCCGGCATATTCAGAATGCCGCGCGCCTCCGGTGGAACGACCGCGGGTAGCGCCAGTGTTTTCGCAGGGCTGGAGCCATTCAAGCTGAGCACTTCCTGCTGGAAATGCAAAGCCAGCGCCTGATTGTTCGAAGCCAGTTGGGTAAGTTGCCGCGTGATTTCCGATGTCGCGGCGAAGTTGGCGAACTGGCCAAACAGCACATAGGCCGCAATCGCCGACAGCATGCCGAAGAGCACCACCGGAGTGACACCGATCAACAGATACGTGACGAAGAGTCGATTGCGCAGTTTCCAGAGCAGCCGCCAGCGCAGCCATCGAAGGAGCGCAGGCAGTCCGGTCAGGATTGCGGCAAGGAGTGTCAGCCACGGCAAAAATCCAATATGCGATCGGACGTCCGGCACGAGGCACAGCACGAACAGCAGCACGGTAGCCGTCAGCGACCAGAAGGCAAACCGGCTCGATCCGCGCGTGGGCGGCTGGCGCTGCAGCACCGCGCAAACTCGCTGTTCAAACCGCTGAAGGAAGGCTTTCATGGACGAATCTGAGTGTAACAAGTAGCTCCGCGGAGACGCCGAGCGAAGAGACGGCGGGGCTTAAGCAGTACTCAATTCTTTGGGCTGTGAAAGTCTTTCAGCGGTGGCGATTTTCAATTTCGCGGCATCTTTTCGCAGGCAGCGGCTGGCGGAAAAGTGCGCCCCGGCCAGCAGGATCAACCCGGAAAGAAATGCCCACAGCATCAGCCCAACGGAGATGGAAAACGGTCCGTACACCGACCGCAGATCGAGCCACGGAAGCACAGCGATATACGCGAGCTTCGCCGCTTCCCACAGCAGGCCGGTGATGATCGCCGCCGGCAGCACGGCCATCACGCGAACGCGGCGGTTGGGCAGAATCCAATAAACCAAAAAGAAAATCGAAATGCTGGCAACAACGCCCAGCACTTTTAGAATCGTTCGCTCGACAAAGTGAAAGAACGGGCTGCCTGTGTGTCCGAAGAACAGCATCCGCAGCAGCGTTTCGTGTGAGGCCGAGACGGCGATCGACAGCAGTGCGAGAATGCCCACCATAAATGCCAGCGCAAGCGAGATTAGCTGGTTGCGCCAATACGAGCGATTCTCGGTAACTTCCCATACCTGGTTGAGCGCGACCTCCAAGGGAAGAAAAACGCCAGTCGAAGAAACCAGCAGCATGAAGACGGAAACCAGCGCCACACGCTTCTGCGAATAGACGAGGAAGATCATATTGCGCGCGACAAAGTCCTGCCCGGTGGGCAGCAGCGCGTGCAGCATGGCGCGGATGATCTCGACCATCTGCGCGGAATGGAGAAAGCGATGCGCGATGGTGAGCATGAGCACGATAAACGGGAACAGAGAGAGAATTGCATTGGCTGCCACGCTGAACGCATACGTGTGGACTGCGGTGCGCGACAAGTAACGCACCAGCGCGAGCATCTGCGGTTCCTGCGCCTCAAGTTCCCGGTCGGTCAGCGCAATGGAATCGTCGTATTCGTGTGGCGATATCGTCAGCATTGGGGGAGTGCCAGAGGATTGTGTTGATTTGACCACATCCAATCGGAAAAAGAGAGCAGTAAATCACTGTTAAAACTTGGTTACGTGGGGAGATTTTTCTTGCGTTTGCTTTGTTTTCATGCCATAACTGTGCCACAGCTTCTCAACTCCCCCACCCCACTTCCCCGCCGCAAGCCGAGGTTTTGGGAGAGGCCATTTTGCAGGACTTTGCAGGTCATCTTTTCCACGCTTTTTTATCCATTGCATGGAGAAGACAAAGAAAGGACAGAATTTATGAGCGAACGCGGTGTAGTGAAGTGGTTTAACGGCGCCAAAGGTTATGGTTTCATTCAGCGGTCCACCGGCGAAGACGTCTTTGTCCATTTTTCCGCGATTCAGGAAGATGGATTCAAAACGTTGAGCGAAGGCGATGCGGTCGATTTCGAGTGCATGCAAGGACCCAAGGGCCTGAATGCGGCCAACGTAATCCGCAATCAATAATCGTTCGATGCGCTAAACCGGTTTTCCTATTCCAGTGAGGTGGCGAGAGATTCTTATGTGCATCCGTTTTTTGAGGAACGGATGCGTACGCCTTGTTTCCCCACCGTACACCTACAGGAAAACCGGTCTAGCCGTTTTCGTGCGAATTCCTTCGGGCGTTCTGGACGTTGCGTTCAAAGCCGGCAAATTTCGTGCGCTCAACCGGAGAGCGGCGAAACAACCTGCGGTAATCTTCTTCGTCCAGTCCGGCGAGCCAGTCGAGAGCGGGATTGACCAGCTCGGCACGCGGCTGCAGCTCCGGCCAGTCGGTGATGGGAACCGGATGATTGTTCCGGTTATTCCAGGGGCAGACCTCCTGGCAGATGTCGCAGCCGAATACGTTGCGACCGACTTTGGCAGCAAATTCTTGCGGGATTTCTCCGCGTTTTTCAATCGTCAGATAGGCAATGCATCGCGAAGCATCCATGCGATAGGGTTCGAGAGCGTCTGTCGGGCAGGCCTCGATGCAGCGTGTGCAGCTGCCGCATCGGTCCGGCATGGGCTGCGTCCACTGCTCGCGCGGCAATTCCAAGGATGTGAGAATGACGCCGAGAAAAAACCAGGAGCCGATCGACTCGTTAATCAGACAAGTATTTTTCCCCTGCCATCCGAGGCCAGCATATTTTGCATAGATGCGTTCGATCAACGGGCCGGTATCGACGAAGCAGCGAGCCTGAAAATCTCCGATCTGAGATTGTAGATCGGCGCGCAATTGCTCCAGCCGTTCGCGGATTATGGCGTGATAATCGGTAGGTGCGAGGGGCCCATTTGCCGGTGTTTCAGGCGAGTCTTTGTTCTCGCCCGACCAGGCATAGCGGGCGATCCACGCGGGCGTGTCGCCGCCGATGGCGACGGTATCGATGGAATACGGCCGATCGCTGTTGTAGTTGACCGCGCAGGCAATGACGGAGCGCGCCCAGGGGAAAGGCACGCGAATCGAGGAGCGCAGCAGCCGGCCTTCCGGATCGCGGCGCTTAAGATATTCCATTTCTCCGGCGCAACCTTCCGCGATCCATTGCTGGAAGCGGGCAAGCTCAGGCGGCGTGCCAGAATCGCCTTCGTCGACGACCGGGGCAATTCCAGCTAGATGGAAGCCAAGGTTCTTTGCGGATTGCGACACGATCTGCTGGAGAAAGTAGTCCGTCATGTATCTGTTCTGCCTGCCGAGTTTCAGCATCGAGATAGAAAGTATCGACGGCAGCCCTACACATAACGATAGCCGTATATGAGGAGCGATGGAATACGCTGATGACACTCGTTTTTTTGAAATTCTTTGTACTCCTGCGGCAGGTTGTAATACAGCTTGTTCCAGTCAGGGCGTTGTGGCGCCCGTGGGACGGTATTCGAGGAGAACCAGCCGCGAATCCAGGACCGTTGTATTAAGGAGTTCCAGGCCAGTGTGGGAATATCCGGCATAGAGCGGTTCCCTACCAGCGTCGCCAAGGATTAAAGGAAAAACCATAAGGCGAAGACGGTCGACAAGCCCGAGTTGCATCATGCTCTTAACGAGACTGATGCTACCAATGGTCCGAAGCGGCTCGCCGCTCTGCTTTTTGAGGGCCGTAATTTCTTGCCCAAGATCACCTTTCATAACGCGCGTGTTTCCCCACACAAGCGGCTCCCGCAATGTAGAGGAAAACACCAACTTGGGAATACCGCTCATGCGGAGGCTGGCTTCATCAGTGGCTGCTGCCGATGGTTCGGCGAGTGCCTCATACGTAACGCGCCCCATAATCATGATCTGGGGTCGATTGAGATGGTCTCGGACCCAGTTCCCAAGCTCCGGGCCGAAGTAGCCAAAGAAAGCAGGTTGGTTCACTCCTGCCGCGAAACCATCCAGTGAAATGAACAGGTCTGCTGTTAGCTCTCGCATATAAAGGTCCTTCTCATTTATTCGATGTCCGTCGCACAAAGTTAGCTGTTCGGAATGGGATCGAGAATTTTATTTTTCGCGACATGGCCGCGGTCCGACAAAGGATCTTTTTCTAGACAGACTGAACGACCGGCAGCTCACCAATCGGAGTGCAACACGCTTCGTCATCGCGGGTCATCGGGTGCAGCGTGATAGACGGCGAAGGTGTCGCGAAGTGTACCCAACTCGGATCGCTTCGAACGATAGAGGAACTACCGCTGCTGGAAGAAGCTTCGGCCGCGGCGTTCTGGGCCTAAGGCCAGGAGCAGGAATAGGATCACGATTACGCTGCACTCGAATGTGGTGAGTGCCCACTGGTAGCCGAAGCGGTCGCGCAGGACGTATTCAATTCCTACTGAGGGCGAGCCCGCTAATACGCCCAACTGGTAAACGAAACCGGAAAAAAGGCTACGTGCGGCGCCGGGGGAAAGCTCATTCAAATGCGCTGGAACGACGCCGAAAGCTCCCTGCACTCCAAACTGCATCAGTATGGAACCTGCGATGAGTATGGGCACGGAGGCTCCGAAAGCCCAGGCGGGAATGGCTGCCAACGCCAGACCGAAGGCCAGCATCATGCTGTGGCGGCGGCCCATACGTTCAGACAGTTGGCCGATGACGAGCGAGCCTGCGATCGCTCCTATGTTGTAGAGGATGGCGATGGTGGAGATGGTCGAGCTGGAAAAATGGTGGACCGACTTGAGGAAGTCCGGATAAAGGTCCTGGGTGCCGTGGGAGAGGCAGGTCATCAGCGCCATGACAGCCAGCAGGTAGAAAAAACTTTTCTTGTGATGGAGAAGCGTGCGCAGAATTTGGGCGACGTTGGGCTGGTGCTCGCTTTGCCAGGCCGCGGATTCCGGCGCGCGCCACGTGAGCAGCGCAATCAGGGCAGCGAAGACCAGTCCGGTGAGAAACATGGATTGCCAGCCCAGGCGCGGTTCCATGGTGCGTAAGGCGACGGCGGCCAGCAGGTATCCCAGCGGATAGCCTGCCTGCAGGATGCCGGAGAAAACTCCGCGCCAGCGGTGGGGCGTTGTCTCCATGACCAGTGATGCGCCGATGCCCCAGTAGCCGCCCATTCCGATTCCGTACAACGCCCGCAGCAGAAAGAAGACCGTATAGTTAGGCGCGAAGGGCGTACACGCGGTGACGATGGAGAAGTAAAGCACGCAGGCGAGCAACGTGCGGCGGCGACCGTAACGGTCGGCCAGAGTACCGAGGACCAAAGCGCCGATGGGACGCATGGCGAGAGTGATGGAGATGGTCCAGACGATGGCGCTTTTTTCAACGTGGAAACGGCGCGCGAGAACGTCGACGAGAAAGATGAGGACGAAGAAATCGAAGGCGTCGAGCACCCAGCCGAGGATGCCGGAGGAGACGGCGAAGCCCCAGCCTGGCTGGTAGGGATCGGCTGGTTGTGGAGTGGGAGTGAGCGGCATGATTCTGTTTGTTTGGATGTTACTGGAATTGGTCTGGGGCGTCTTTTATCCAGATCAAACGCAGGCACCTCCGCTTCGCTTCCCACTCAAGCGACGAAGACCTGTCGCCGAACCCCGGCTGCGCTGCGGCTGGACGACACGTTTCACCTATTCGCAGACCTGCCGATGAAATGCTTTGCGTTAGATTACGATTGCCAAGCAAGAGTTACGGTTGCTTTCTGAATTGTATATACTCGCTTCGAGATTGCGATGCTGGTTGGCAGAGTTTCGAGCTTTTTCTGAAAGCGGTTACAACTGCGCGCCGCGCTATCGAATGGCGCAAGCTCGAAAATGATCTGACCACTGAAGAGGAACATCCTTATGAAGCGGCTGCTGCCTTGTTTGGCGATTATTACTTTCCTGCTGTGTGTGTCGGCGATCGTCCCGGCTGAAAGCTCGGCAGCGGCATCGAAGAAGCCCAACGCTATCAAGATTTCTGAAGGCGTGCTGACCATCCCGACTTACCAAAGTCCCGGCCGGGATATGAATCCCCCGCTGTTCAGCAATTCCAACTTGATCGGACTGTATCCTTTCACGACATATCAAATGCCGTACAAGCCCGGTGGTCCGGTGGAGGAAAAATATCCGGCGGTATTTGTGGAGAATGAATATCTCAAGCTGACCTATATCCCCGAACTGGGCGGGCGGTTTTTTCGGTTGTACGACAAGCTGCATCATAAGGACGTTTTCTATCACAATGACGTGATCAAGCCGGCGGACTATACCAAGCGCTACGATTTTCCGCTGACAGGCATTGAGCTGACGGGACCGTTCGACGATCACTCCCGCACGCTGTATGGAGAGCCTTACTGGTCGCACACCATTGTCCATCATAAGGACGGCAGCGTGTCAGTGATCCTGGCGCAGACCGATCCTATCTATCACATGAATGTGACCTTTACCGCGACGCTGTATCCCGGCGTGGCGGCGATGGAGACCAGCGTCTTCTGCTACAACCCCAACGACGGCGAGAAGCCGCAGATGTTCTGGACCAGCGCGTCCATGCATTCGACACCGAAGACGCGCTTCCTGTATCCCATGACGCGTACGGTCGGACATACTACGGGCGAGGTGGCTTCGTGGCCCATCTATAACGGGGTCGACTATAGCTGGGACCGCAACAACCACAACATGCTGGGCGTGTTTGGCATCGACACCTACGACAATTACGGCGGCGCGTACAAGTTCGATCGCGATTATGGCCTGTTCCGCTATGCGGATCGCCGCGTCGTCCAGGGCATGAAGATGTGGACCTTCGGCTACGGGCCGCTGGCGACCGCGGTGGAGAATGCCTATACGGATCATGCCGGGCCGTATATTGAAATCCAAAGCGGACGCATGCTTTGGGATGGATATTACGAATACGTCGATCCGCACAAGGTGGAGACGTGGCATGAGTGGTGGATTCCAGTGGCCGGCATCGATGGGCTGACTACGCTGGCGAAGGATGTGGCGCTGAATCTGACCATGACTTCGGATGGGATGACGGTGGCGCTGTCGCCGGTGCGGCCGATTCGCAATGCGAAGCTGGTGGTGACGGCCCAAAACGGCGAGCTGCTGAATACTTCCATCGATCTGATTCCGGGAATGCCGATAAAGAAAAATATTGCCGCGAAGATCGATGGGCTGCGCGGTGTGGAGGTGCGCATCACGACTGCGGATGGCAAGCTGCTGATGGATTATCGCCGACCGGATATGAATCCGGGTGGCAAAGACAATCCGTATGCGACCGGGCTTTCGGCGGCACCGATCCCGCTGAACAAAATGACGGCCGAAGAAGCGGTGCTGGCTGCGCAGATGAAGGAGAAGGAGCTGGACGACCCGGCGGCGACGGAGTTGGCGAATGTGGCGTTGAAGCGCGATCCTGGATTTTCTCCGGCGTATCAACTGCTGGGGTTGATGGCGTACGATCAGCGGCATTTCGATGAGGCCGCGACGGAGTTTCAGAAGGCGGTGGATCGCAACCCGTACGATTCGGAATCCTGGTATTACTTATCGGTCTGCCAGATGCGTTTGAACCAGAAGCAGCAGGCGGAGACGAATTTTACTCACATCTGGCCGGGCAGCTCGTATTATGGCGTGCGGGAATATCAACTGGGGGAGATGGCGTTTTTGCGTCATGACGATGCGGGTGCGGCGCAGCATTTGCTGGGCGCGATCAATTCCTATGGCACAGATTTAAAGGCGCGGCTGCTGCTGGCGGTGCTCTATCGCGACGAAGGCAAGAAGGATGCTGCGCTGGAGCAGCTAGCGAAAGTGATTGCGGCCGATCCGGCGGACCGCGTGGTGCAGGCGGAGAAGTTTTTTTTGACCGGCAACAAAGCCGCCGAGACCGATGTGCGACGGTTGATGGGCGGACAGGGTGAGGATGCGATCGAGGTGTCCATCTTCTACAGTTCCCTGTCGCGCTGGAAGGAAGCGACGGCGGTGTTGAAAATGGTTCTGCCGCCGAACAACAAAGATCCCTGGGGAATTTCTCCGGTTTACTACTACACGCTGGCGTACGCGCAGAAACAGACAGGCGATCTGACGGGCGCGGCGGAGAGCCGGAAGAAGGCGAAGGCGGCGGCGAATGTGGTGGAGCGCTTCCCGTATCGTCCGCAGACGCTGGCGCCGCTGAAGGATGCGGTCGAGAGCGATCCAAAGGATACGGTGGCACGCTTCAATTTAGCTTGCCTGCTCTACTTCCGCGGACATCAGGCGCAGGCGATTGCGCAGTGGCAGCAGGTCGTGCGGCTGGATCCGTCAGACTTCGGATCACTGCGGGCTCTGGGACTGGCCTATGAAGCCGAGGGGAAAGTCACCGAGGCGATTCCCGAGATGCAGGTGGCGCTCAAAGTGAAGCCGGACAATATGGATACGCTGGACGATCTGGGTGCGATGTATGCACGTGAAGGCCGATTCGACGAGGAGATTGCGCTGCTGCAGCAGGCATTCACGCACGACCCAACCAACGATCATATCGCCGAGGGATTATTGAACGCAGATTTGATGGAAGGCCGTTACAAGGACGCCGAAGGTATCGTCGAGCATCATACCTTTGCGCCGCGCCACCGCACGTATACCGTTCGCGAGGAGTATCGCGAGCTGAAATACGGCATGGGAGCGGCAGCGTTCAACAAGGGAGACTACGCACGGGCGCTGACGCTGTTTCAAGCGGCGCTGAAGCCGCCGGTGTCGCTGGGCGTAGACAATTTCGATCATCAATCCACTCCGCGCATTCATTACTACATCGGACGCACACTGGATTCGCTCGGACGGCATGCGGAAGCGAAGCAGGCGTACGAGGAGGGCGCGTCGGGGGTCGACCATCTAGTCGGCGGCAGCGATAGCTTGAGCAGCGAAAATTTCTACATGCTGCTGTCGCTCGATCGGCTGGGGCGGCATCCACAGGCGCTTGACCTGATGAAGCAATTCAAGTCGTTCGCCGATACGCGGCTGGATTCGCCCACATCGCTCTACCGCGCCAAGACCTATTACATGCTGGGGCAGATCGATCAGTACAACGGCCGTCCGACAGAGGCGAAGAAGATGATGGCGGAAGCAGTACAGATCAAGCCGGACTACATTGGACCGCGCTATGAATTGCGCGGCGATGCGATCGATCCAGTCGCTACCACGCAGGGCGATATAGGCGGCTCCATAAAGCCATAAGCGATCCATCGAAGAAAAAGCTTCGCGGCAAATATGCGCGAGGCTTTATTGCGATTGGAAACAGCTTGCTATTGTAGCCAGTGCTCCTGCCACCATGCGATGAAGTGAGGCAATGCGATCTCCGGGCCGACTAGCTCCGGATGCCATTGTTTTTCCCACTCGAATGAAATGAAGCCGTTGTAGTCTAGCCGTTCGAGTACGCCTTCTACTTGATCGAACGGCATCTCGCCCTCTCCCAACAATGTGTATTCAAAGCCGGTGTGTTTTGCGCGGAAATCTTTTAGATGGACGTGGCGAATCGCGGAGCCGAAAGCAGCTTCGCTTTCGAGCGGAGATTCACCGAATTCTTGCAGAGCATTCGCCGGGTCCCAGATGATTTGGATTTTGTTGCCGGTCTTTTTGAGCAGCTCGGCTACGTTCTTCGACGGCGAGAAATCTCCATGCGTTTCGAGCCATATGGCGATGTTGGCCGAATGGAGTTTGCGTTGCAGCTCCGATAGCGATTCGGCCAGCCAATTCAATGTATCCGCGTAGGTAGATCCCGGCTGCACGCGATCTCCAAACACGCGGATCGCGGGTGCGTGAAGTTCATGAGCCAGCTCAGCGATGCGCTCCGCATTTTCGAGATTTTTTTTGCGCGATGCCGGGTCGGGAGAATCGAAGCGGGCGCTCGCCTGGATGCACGGCAGCGCCAGACCGTGATCGGCGAGTATGCGACGGGTTTCGACCAGGCCGTTTCCGTGAAACGCAGGCAGCTTCCACAGATCGAGCTCGCCCTGCACCACGCGGAATTCGATGCCTGTAAAGTTCCACTGCGCGGCATGTTCGACGATCTGATTGACGCTCCAGGCCGGGCAGGCGAGGGTGGAGAAAGAAGGTTGCGTTTTCATGTCATGCGCTCCAGCATCTTTGCTGTGATGCGATTCTGAACCGGCTCTCCGCAAAAAAAACGACTTAGGTCGTCCATGACGATATCTGCGATGGCAGCGCGGGTGGAAAGTCCGCCAGCGGCAACGTGTGGCGTCAGAATCGCGCCGGGTAGCTTGCGCAGCGGATGATTTTTGGGCAGGGGCTCGTCGGGATCGGTTACGTCGAGTGCGCAGCGCAATCTGCCGGAGCGAACTTCGCGGGTCAAAGCAGGCAGATCGATCAGCGAGCCGCGGGCCACATTGATTACGGTCGAGCCGTCGGGCAGAAGAGCCAGCCGCTCGGCATTCAGCATGCGGAGGGTTTTCTCCGTTGCCGCCGCTGCAACGATCAGATGTGTGCCGCGTTTCAGCACGGTAGACAAAGGTAGAAACTGAACGTTGTGTTCGCCGGCAAAATCGAGTGCGGCATAGGGATCGTAAACCAGCCAGCGAATGTTGAATCCCCGCATCAGGTCCATGAGAGCGCGACCGATGCGTCCCATGCCGATCATCGAAACCTCTTGCCCGACCAAGGTTTCGACGGCGTTCCCTGCGCCTTTCAATGTACCGGTTGCGTGGAGCCTGGCGTAAATACTCGTTGGTTGCTTCTGCATGGCGGCGCGATAGGCATCGATATTTCTCGCCGAATAGATCAGCAGCGCTGCCGCAAATTCCGCCGCCGGCTGTGCAAATGGGCCGGCGGAATTGGCGATGGTGAGCCGCTCAAAGAGAGAGGCATCGAAACGCTTTTTTACCTCGCCTCCGCAATGCGCAATCATGCGTAAGTTCGGCGCGAAGTCGAGCAGGTCAGACCCGAAATATGGGCTGTCCCAGGTGGTGACGATTGCGTCCGCCGCGGCCAGCGCGCTTTTCACCGGCGCGGTAAGTGCTCGCGCTTCGATGCGCTTGATGGAAAAGGCCTTTTCCAGCCGCCGCAATCGACTGCCCTGAAAAAATGAATGGAACAATATGCTGTCTGCGAAGACCACAACAGATGGGCGTGCCATAACTTTAGGAGGAGTGTACCAGATGATTTTTTCTTGTCGTTTTCTTTGCTTCAGGTTCTTATTGGATGGACACTGGAGTGAATCCTGAATGAAAGCGTAAGTGGATGCAGACTGCAAATTCCGTCGATTACCTCGTGATCCTCTGCTATGTCGTGCTGATGATAGTCACCGGCCTGTTTGTGATGCGATTCAACAACGGCGCCAAGGAATATTTTCGCGGCGGCAGCAGGATCCCCTGGCTGGTGGCGGGTTTGAGCGCGTTCATGTCGGGCTTCAGCGCTTGGACCTTTACCGGCGCTGCGGGCGTGGCGTATCGCTCCGGGATCGCGGTTATCGGCCTTTACATCGGCAATGCGCTGGCATTTCTCCTTGGCTATTTTTTCTTCGCCGCACGTTGGCGGCGCACCCGCATCACCACAGTGATGGAATACCTGACCGCTCGCTTCGGCCAGACTACGCACCAGATTTTTTCCTGGGCGACAATCGGGTTGCAACTGGTGACCAGCGGCGTGATGCTGTTTGGGTTGAGTCTGTTTATCGCCGCCGCTTCCGGATATTCCGTGACGTCGATCATCATCGTCACTTCAGCCATCATCATTTTTTATTGTGTCGTCGGCGGCCTGTGGGCAGTTGTGATGGTGGACTTTCTGCAGGCATCGATCCTGCTTCCCTTCTGCCTGGTGCTGGTGATCGCATCGCTCGATCGCGTCGGCGGTTTCATCGGCCTGATCCATGCGCTGCCGCACTCGATGAAAACCGTCCACCTCACCGGCGAATTCGGCCTCAACTATCTGGTGTTGTGGGCGGTGCTGGCCTGCATCGGCTACAACACTTCGGCAATGGCGCAGCGGTACTTCAGCGTGGAAGACGAAAAATCCGCCAAGCGCGTTTCCCTGCTTTGCAGCGGACTATTTTTTCTGGGTGCGTTCATCTGGTTTATTCCGCCGATGGCGATGCGAGTTCTGTACCCGGACCTGCATGCCATCTGGCCGAAACTGGCTAACCCCAGCGAAGCCGCATACGTGGTCGCCAGTCTCACGCTGCTTCCGCATGGATTGATCGGCATTATGCTGGCGGCGATGTTCAGCACTACGATGGCGAATCTGTCGGCTATGTTCAATCTGGAATCGGCGATTTTGACGAAGGATATTTATCAGGAGTTGATCCGCAGAAAGGCGGGTGAGCGCGAGCTGCTGGTCGTCGGCTGGATCAGCACACTGCTGATCGGCAGCATCACCATGCTGATTGCCATCGTGCTGGCGACAACGCGCAAAAGCATTTTCGAGGTCATGGTCACCTTCGATCTGCTGCGCATGTTTTCTTACGGAGCGCCGGCGTTGCTGGGCCTGGCCATTCGCAGGGCGCCATGGTGGTCGGGAGTCGCATCGTTCACGACGGGCCTCGTGCTCGACAGTCTGGGCGCGTTCGTCTATCACTGGAGCTACAACAAGCAATGCATCATCGTGCTGCCCGCAGGCGTTGCGGTTTTTCTGCTCAGCATGTTGTTCGATCATGGCGATACCCCGGCGCGGGCGAGGCTATTTCGCAATCTGGACACGCCGATCAACATTCAAACGGAGCTAAGCGATGAGCCCGACTATACGCGTCCGGTCTTCCGCTTTCTGAGTCGCGCGGTGGCGTTCATCGGGCTCGCGAGTCTGCTGCTGCTGATCAAAACGCCAGCAGCGCAGCGCGATGCGGTGCTGTGGTTCGCCGTCATCACGCTTGCGGTCAGCGCTTCTCTCTGGTTTCTGTGCGGACGGGATGTGCCGGTAGCGGTGAAAACGGCGTAGAGTCGGTCCAGCCCAACATCGTCCATGCAAACAGCAACAGCCCGCCAAAATAGATGTGAGAAATCAGAAATGTCCACGGCGTGTACATCCACTGAGTGACCGGAGCCCAATTGTCCGTCATCAATAGATAAATACCCAGCAAGGCAAAGAAGACCGGCCAGCGCTGGAATGCGATCGGCATCCATAGCAGAAAGACGAGAAAGAAGATTCCATAATGGTGTTCCCACGCAATGGGAGAAGCCATCACCGTTGCCATGGCAAACAGCAGAAAATCTGTTGTCGTGGAAGCTATGCGGCGCAGCACAGGAGCTACCAGAGCAGCGATGAGCAGCACGCCGGAGGAGATCAAAGTCGCCAAATAGATCGTGAGGTTGTATGGCGGATACCCGTAAAACCATGTGACCGGTGAGCCTACATGCATCTGGCGATGCAACAGCCCATTCAGCGATTGATTGGTGAACAGCGCGTCGCCATGCCGGCCCAGATAACGCAGCACCACGAGATATTCCGCGGTGTTGTGCGCGCCGAATATCGTCAGCGACAAAATCATTCCAATCGCCAGCATCGAAGCCAGCGAAACGGCGAAGCCCCACTGTCGACGCAACAACCCCCAAAGCAGAAAGAGCGCCATCTGCGGTTTCAGCCAGCATCCGAGTCCGATCAAAATTCCGGAAGCGATACGCTTTTCTCGCAGCCAGAGAAAGGCGCTCGCGATCAGAAGAAAATTCAACAGCGTTTGTACCTGCCCCAGAAAAAAGGCATTGATCAATGGTAGAAATGTGCAGACGAGGATCGCAAGCAGCCATCGAATCATCCAGCGGTGCCTGCGAGAAAAATATTCCGCTGAAAACCGCGAGAAGAAAAATTCTCCGGAGACAAGCCAAGTTCCGACCAGCGCGAGCAACAGCGTGATTTTCAGCGCGGTAAATGGCCGTATCCCGAGCCAGCGCGCGGCAAACCACGCGCGATATGCCAGCAACGACGTCGGTGGATAGATGAAGCGAATGTTGTGCTGGAAAAACGCCGTCTCATAAATGGCGCTGGGGTGATGCAACCAAGTCCAGTCCCCCAGCACCAGGTAGCTCCAGGAGTCGGTCCGGACGCGCAGCAGAAGCGAATCCTTCGCAATTTTCAGCACGCTGCCAGAATGCAGCCGCGGCGCAAGAGCAATCAGCAGGCATTCGAACAGCAGCACGCAGCCGGTAAACATGGCCATTCGGCGCACAACAGTTCCCGGGCCGAAGCCTTGCGGTTTTTTTTCCATTTCTCGCCTGAGTCTAACAAAGCGGCGCAGGCTTCCATTCAAGCAGCAATTTAACCCACAGCTATCCCCCCTCTTGCTACCATGTTGTTATTCGCATTCATTTCGACGGATGCGACTCTTGCCTATGTTCAAGCGTGTCTGGATCGGCCTCTTCGCTCTTCTGCTTACGATTTCACCCTCATTGAAATGCGCGGCCAGCGCGTATGACGCGCACCCGAAGCTCGTCATCATTTTGGTGATCGATCAATTTCGTGAGGATTACCTCGAACGGTACCGCTCCGACTTCAAAGGAGACGGCTTCAACCTCTTCCTCGACCACGGGGCCTATTTTCCCGACTGCTATTTCGATTATGGGAATCTGGTGACGGCGGCCGGCCACTCGACGATCGCTACCGGCGCATATACCGACGGCCACGGCATCGCCGCCAACCAGTGGTGGGACTTGAGCCGCAACACCGAACGCCCCATCTCATCGGTTGAAGATCCACGCTACAGCATCGTCGGGCTGCCGGCGAATGCGCCGGAGTCCGCGCGAGAAGGCGCATCGCCGCGCAATCTGCTGGCAACGACAATCGGCGATGAAGTCCGGCTGGGAACGAAGGGAGAAGCGAAGCTCTTCGGAGTTTCCCTTAAAGATCGCGCTGCAATTCTAACCGCCGGACATACTGCCAACGGCGCTTTCTGGATCGACAAGGATAGCGGCGCATTTATTACCTCCACCTATTACATGCAATCGCTGCCCGACTGGGTCACCACATTCGACCAGAGCGACGCAGCCGCGCAGGCGGCAACGGCTGCTGGTTTCCCCAACGCAGCGCATTTTTACAAAAATGTCGGACCTACGGATGCAGCCATTCAATATGAGCTGCAATTTGCCCAGGCGCTCATCGAGGGAGAAAAACTCGGCTCTGGCAATGTCACCGATGTGCTGACCATCAGCATTTCTTCAACAGACATTCTTGGGCATCGGGTCGGACCCGATGCGCCGGAGCAACGCCAGCTGGTCGATCAGCTTGACGGCAATCTCGACGATTTCTTCCGCTGGCTCGATCACAACGTTCCCGGCGGACTGCGTAACGTGTGGATCGCGCTCTCCGCCGACCACGGGGTCGCGCCAATCCCGGCGAACGCACAACAACTGGGGATTCCGGCAGCCACCATCAACCTGAAGCTAGTGGTTGCGGCGCTGGACAAAAGCATGAACGACCGTTTTTCTCCCGGCCAGAAGCTTGATTATCTGCTGCCACACCAGGAGCTGCCTTATATCGCGCTGAATATTCCCGTGTTTGAGCGCGCCGGCATCAATGAGCTTGAAGGCGAGCGCGCGATTCAGGATGCTATCCCTGCCGCAATTGCGGCGCTGGACCCTACAGCTTCGCTGTTGGACTCCGCCGTGAAGCCAAGCGCGACGCGCCTGCCACCGCAACCGCGCGTCTTCCGCACCTTTACCCGTTTGCAGATGGCCGCGCTCCAACCCGGACTTCCGCCGACGGATTTCGGGCAGCTCATCGCACGCAGCTATTCGCCCAACAACGGATGGTACGTGATGTTGATTCCGGACGCATACCAGATGCAAGGATCGAAAGGCGGGACGACGCATTTTTCGCCGTGGTCCTACGACCGGCATGTGCCGCTTGCCTTCTACGGATCGGCATTCACGCCGGGCACCTACCGCGGGCGCGTAGAGCCAGTCGATCTTGCGGCAACGCTGGCCGCGCTGCTGGATGTGAATCAGCCGTCCGCCAGCATTGGCCACATTCTGAATCGCGCGATTCATGTGGATGCGGCAATCCCGCCGAAGCGAGCAGCGAGTCACAGGAGAAGACACGAAGCGTCGCCAGTCGCGCCGGAGACGAAGCCCTCTTCGTCCGCGGCGCCGTCGTTGAACACGCCTGCTGAAACGCCGGCGGCGAAACCGGATACCTCGCCAACGCCGGCTCCCGCGCCGCCGCCTTCGTCGACTACCGCGCAGCCAACCAACTCCACTCCCAAGCCATGATGCAGAGTCATAAACCTGACCTGCGCGTGAAATTCTGCGGCATCGAGCTGCGCAACCCCATCATCGCCGCCAGCGGCACTTTCGGCTATGGCGTGGAGTTTGAGGACATTGTCGCGCTGAACAAAATCGGTGCGTTCGTGACCAAGGGGCTGTCGCGCGAACCGATGCCGGGCAATCCACCACCGCGGCTGATAGAAACTCCGGCAGGCATGTTGAACGCCATTGGTCTGCAGAACGTGGGCGTGCACGCTTTTGTTGAACATAAGATGCCCGCGATTCGACGACTTCCCTGCCCGGCTATTGCCAATGTCTTCGGCGGGTGCGCGGAAGACTATTGCGCGGTAATTCGCGCGCTCAATGAGGCGGAAGGCATCGCCGCTTACGAGCTGAATGCGTCATGCCCGAACACGCACAGTGGCGGCATGGTCTTCGGAACGGATGCCGGTATGCTGCATGATCTGGTGAGGCAAGCGAAATCGGTTGCGAGTCGTCCGCTGATCGTGAAGCTTTCGCCGAACGTCACCAGCATTGCTGCCATGGCGCGCTCCGCTGCCGAAGCCGGAGCGGATGCAGTCTCCCTCGTCAATACTTTTTTGGGAATTTCCATCGACGTGCGAACGCGCCGCGCGCGACTTGCGAATTTCACCGGCGGCGTCTCCGGTCCGGCAATCAAGCCAATGGCGCTGCGGATGGTGTATGAAGCCGCACGCGCTGTTTCTATTCCGGTGATCGGGATGGGCGGCATTACCGCGCCTGAAGATGCGATCGAATTTATGCTGGCCGGCGCGACCGCGGTGCAGATTGGCACGGCGAGCTATGCGGACCCGCGCGCGGTGGAGAGAATTGCCAATGGAGTGAGCGAATGGTGCCAGCGGCACCACGTAGAAAAAATCGCCAGCTTGATCGGGACCCTGGATGCAGCACCGCGTCCGTCTGCAACCGAACGCTAGCATTTTGAGTTTTTTCGCTACAGAATTGTCACAGCGGCCGAAGCGTTGCGATTTCGATTTTGCTATGCAGCAGCGCAGCAAGTTTCAGGCTGGCTTGCCTTCAGCCGCGGCAATGCGTTCTTCGGCCTCGTGAATCACCGAATTGGCCTCAGCATAACGGGCACTTTCGTCGCCAGCTTCATTCCACATCTTGTTGCCGCGCTCCAGCTCGGCGCGGGCATCCGCAACGCTGATCTCATTCGGCCGCTCAACATTTTCCGCAAGAATGGTCACGCGATCCGGTAACACTTCGGCAAATCCCCAGGCGACAAAAAACTGTTGATCGCCAGTGTCGCCGCCGTGCAGGGTGACTTCTCCCGCGCCCAGCTCCGTCAGCAGCGGAGCATGCGCATACAGCACCTCCAAGTACCCGGAGCGCGCCGGCAGCGACACACTGTCCGCAGTGCCATCGATAAAAACCTGCTCCGGCGTAACCAGCCGAACGCGAATTGAATTCCCCTCTGCCATAGTCGCGCCTTAGAGCATTTCTCCTAATACTGTTTTGCGGCGAGATTGTCGATGTGTGGCCGTTCTTTCCACCCCAGCACACAAAAATTGTGCGCTGGGGACCCCGGATTGTGGAACGGCCACGCTGAGTTCACATTTCTAAACCACACCTTCAGGAGAAATGCTTTATGCCGTCTGCTGCAACTTGCCCGCTGCTTCCAGAACTTCGTCGATGTCGCCCTTCATATAAAAAGCCTGCTCGGGCACATCGTCATGCTTGCCTTCGATGACTTCCTTGAAGCTGCGCACGGTGTCCGCGACCTTCACATAACGGCCCTGCATGCCCGTAAATTGCTCGGCGACATGGAAGGGCTGCGAGAGAAATTTCTGCACCTTGCGGGCGCGCATGACGGTCAGCTTGTCCTCTTCCGAAAGCTCGTCGATACCGAGAATCGCGATGATGTCCTGCAGATCTTTATAGCGCTGCAGAATCCGCTTCACGCCCTGGGCGACGTCATAGTGTTCCTGCCCAACGATGCGTGGAGTAAGAATGCGCGAAGTGGAAGCCAGCGGATCGACCGCGGGATAAATTCCCAGCTCCGACAATGGCCGCGACAACGAAGTGGTTGCGTCCAGGTGAGCAAAGGTTGTCGCCGGCGCAGGATCGGTGAAATCGTCAGCAGGAACATAAACCGCCTGCACGGAGGTGATCGATCCTTTCTTCGTCGATGTAATGCGTTCCTGCAGCTCGCCCATTTCCGTTGCCAGGTTTGGCTGATATCCCACGGCAGAGGGCATACGGCCAAGCAGCGTTGAAACTTCCGAACCAGCCTGTGTAAAGCGGAAGATATTGTCGATGAACAGCAGCGTGTCCGCACCTTCTTCATCGCGGAAATATTCCGCGACCGTCAGTGCCGTCAGAGCGACGCGCAAGCGCGCTCCGGGCGGTTCGGTCATCTGGCCGTAGATCAGCGCAGCTTTCGATTTATCAAGTTGCTTTAGATCGATGACGCCGGACTCCTGAAACTCCAGCCACAGATCGTTGCCCTCACGAGTCCGCTCACCGACGCCGGCGAATACAGAAAAGCCGCCGTGCTTTGAGGCGATGTTATTGATTAACTCCTGGATGATGACCGTCTTGCCTACGCCCGCGCCGCCGAAAAGGCCCGTCTTGCCGCCTTTCAAAAACGGCTGGATCAGGTCAATGACCTTGATGCCGGTCTCAAACATTTCTTCGCGCGTCGACTGCTCGTCGAACGCCGGCGCCTGGCGATGGATGGGACGAAATTCCTTCGCATCGACCGGACCCATCTCATCCACGGGCTGCCCGATCACATTCAGCACCCGGCCCAGCGTTGCCCGGCCCACCGGCACGGTAATGGGGCCGCCGAGGTCGATCGCCTTCATGCCGCGCACCATCCCTTCGGTCGCTTCCATCGCGATGCAACGCACGCGTCCTTCGCCCAGATGCTGCTCTACCTCGACGATCACGTCCAGCGGCGTTGGAATTTCAAAGCCTTCACTGGTAATTCTTAGCGCCTGATAAATTGGCGGCATGTGCGCCTCGTCGAATTGCACGTCGACTGCCGGTCCCGCAACCTTAATAATCTGTCCGATGTTTTCTGCCATATTTCCCTGTCCACCAATTTCTTAAATCTATCTCTACGACAATGCTGCAGCTCCGCTGACAATCTCGATGATTTCCTTAGTAATCGCTGCTTGCCGCAGCCGGTTCATCGTCAAGGTGTACGCGTCGATCATCTCCGATGCGTTGTTGGTCGCCGCATCCATCGCCGTCATACGCGCCGCGTGTTCGGCGGCAACGGACTCAAGCAGCGCGTGGTAAATCTGCGTCGAAATATACCTAGGCAACAGCGCATTCAAGAGCTCACGCGGCGACTGCTCATAGATGTAGTCCACTTCCGCTGTGCCAAACTTGCTGGCTTCTTCGTCGGCTTCGCGCGTGTCTTCGGCGGTCAGACTGACACCCGCGCTGCGCGCCGCCTTGCCCATTTCTTCGAGCTGTTCGGCTTCCATTTCGAAGGCGCTCGCAATCTCCTGCTTGCCGACTTCCTTGATTGGCAAAATGCGTTCCACCACGACACGCTGTGCGATCACCGACTGAAACTCGTTGAACACCAGATACACTGCGTCGGTCTGCTGCGCCGTGTAGCGGTCGACCAGTATCCGCGCCAGATGCGCCGCCTTGTCGAACGTCAGCTTGTCGAGAATACCCGTATGCTCGCCGATAATTTCGACCCGGGATTTGCGGCTGCGCGGCGCACCCTGCTCCAGTTGCCGATCTTCCTGAACCGAGCTGACGGTGTAGCTGTGCCGCAGGATATCGCGACCTTTGCGCCCGATAACTTCCAGATCGAGATCGACACTGTCGTGTTCGCCGATGAACTTGTTCGCCGCCTTCAGCACGTTGGTATTGAAGGCTCCTGCAAATCCCTTGTCGCCCGTGATCACGACGAGCGTGATACGCTTCTCCGGACGCGAGGCCAGCAGCGGACTGCGCACATCACCGGTCTCGGGATCGTAGACATCCACGCGCCGCACCATCGAGTCGAGCACGCTTGCCATCATCCGGGCATAGGGCCGCGCGGCAAAGGCGCGTTCCTGCGTCCGCCGCAGCTTGGCCGCCGAAACCATCTTCATGGCCTTGGTGATCTGCCGCGTGTTTTTCACGCTGCGGATGCGCCGCCGTAGATCGAGCACATTCGCCATCGGTTAAGAGCGCTTCCCCGCAGCCGCAGGCTGTTGAACTGCACCGGTTCCATCTTCGGTGCGCGCTTCTTTGGCCGCTTCATTGGTCGTCAACGGCTGCGTCGGCTTGCTTCCGTTCTGACTGGCGTCCTGCTTGGTGTCGTCGCGTCTGGCCTCGTCCTCCTTCTTCGTGGCCTTCGACTCAACATGCGCCTCGGGACGTTCGGCGAAAAAGTTCTGCTTGTATTCTTTGATCGCAGCCGTCATTCGGTTTTTTAGATCGTCGTCGAGCGCCTTTTTGGTCGCGATATCCTTCAGCAGCGCTCCTTGCGCCGCGTCCAGATAGGGATACAGTCCCTCTTCAAATGCGCGGATGGACTCAACCTTTACGTCATCGAGCAGCCCGCTGGTTCCGGCAAACAGGATCATCACCTGCTTCTCCATCGGTAGCGGCTCGAACTGTTTCTGCTTTAGGAGTTCCGTCAATCGCTGGCCCCGGTTCAACTGGCTCAGCGTCACCTTGTCAAGATCGCTGCCGAACTGCGCGAATGCCGCCAGTTCGCGATATTGCGCCAAGTCGAGCTTGAGTGTCGCACCCACCTGTTTTGTCGCCTTACTGGCGGCGGAAAATCCTACGCGGCTTACCGAAAGTCCTACGTTCACCGCTGGGCGAATGCCGGAGTTGAACAAGTCTGTCTCCAGGAAAATTTGTCCGTCGGTGATCGAGATAACGTTCGTCGGAATATACGCCGACACATCGCCAGCCTGGGTTTCGATGATCGGAAGCGCGGTCAGCGATCCGCCGCCGTTCTTCTGGCTGAGCTTTGCCGAGCGTTCCAGCAATCGCGAGTGCAGATAGAACACATCGCCCGGATACGCCTCGCGGCCTGGTGGACGGCGCAGGAGCAGTGAGATTTCGCGGTAGGAAACGGCATGCTTGGAAAGATCGTCGTAGATCACCAACGCATGACGGCCGGAGTCGCGGAAGAATTCTCCCATGGCTGTC
Source organism: Acidobacteriaceae bacterium (assembly GCA_965276585.1). Lineage (GTDB taxonomy): Bacteria > Acidobacteriota > Terriglobia > Terriglobales > Acidobacteriaceae > JAKAAZ01. Next base: position 1,344,324 of record CBDIAZ010000001.1, read on the forward strand.
GCGGCATAGGGAGCCAGATATTGCATTGGAGCGGGCTCGGACGCCGACGCGACAACGACGATGGTGTAGGCCATGGCGCCGTGTTCAGTGAGAGTCTGCACCACCTGCGCGACGGACGACCGCTTCTGCCCAATCGCGCAATAGACGCAGATCAAATTGTTCTTGGCGCTGTTGATGATGGTGTCGAGCACGACGGCGGTCTTGCCGGTCTGACGGTCGCCGATGATCAGCTCGCGCTGGCCGCGACCAATCGGAATCATCGAGTCGATGGCTTTGATACCGGTCGCCATGGGTTCTTTCACCGGCTGACGATCGATGACGCCTGGGGCAAGCCGCTCTACCGGCAGCGTCGCATCGGTAGCAATCGGACCCTTGTCGTCGATGGGCTGTCCCAGCGCATTGACCACGCGGCCAATCAGGGCGTCGCCCACGGGCACGCTCATGATCTTGCCGGTGCGCTTGACCTGGTCGCCTTCGCCGATCTCGGTATAGTCGCCGAGGATAACCGCGCCTACCTGATCTTCATCCAGGTTCATGGCCAGACCATAGACGCCGTGGGGGAACTCAATCATCTCGCCCGCCATGACCTTTTCCAGCCCATGGATGCGCGCAATGCCGTCGCCCAGAGAAATGATCGTGCCCACCTGATCCACGCGGACACGCGACTCGAAGTTTTCGATCTGCTCTCGGAGTAACTGCGAAATTTCGTCTGCTTTAATCTCAGCCATTCGACTTCCAATTGGAGTTCTGATTTTATTCGGTTCTTCTAGTCCGCCAGCAACTTCTCGCGCAGCTCTTCCAGCCGGCCGCGAACAGAGCCGTCATACACAGTATCGCCGATGCGCAGCACAACGCCGCCCAACAGCGACGGATCCTGCCGGTACACGGCGCGAATGGTCACGCCGGCGAGGTCTGCTGCCTTCGCTTCCATCCTCGATTTTTCCTCCGCCGTCAATTCGCGGACGCTGGTGATTTCCGCGTCGCTGATCTTGAGCCGGAGATTGATTTCATTGCGGTATTCCGCCGCGACAGAATCGAAAGCGTGAATGCGATTATTTTGCAACAGGACGGCCAAAAAGTTCCGTACCTGCTTCATCATTCCGATGCGTGGAACGATCACGTCCAGCACCTTCAGCTTGGTGTCCAAATCGATCGACGGGTTTGCGAACACTTCGCGCAATTCCTTGCTGTCGGAAAATGTGGACTGAAACTCGGCCAACTGTCGATCCACTTCCTTCGTGTCCAGTTTGTCGCTCATCACCACGTCGGCCAGCGCGCGCGCATACTGCAGGGCGAAGACACTCATCAGTTCACTCCCCCCTCTGGATGTTTCTCGCCGACGTCCTGGAGAAATCCGGCAACCAGCGTCTGATCGGTTTCCGGCGAGATGGCAATCTGCCGCTTCGCATGTTCAATCGCCAAGTCGGCTGCAAGTTTTTTCAACTGGCTCTGCGCATTCTTTGTAGCTGCGCTGATGTCCTGCGCCGCCGAATCGAGGATGCCTTGCTTTTCCTGTTCGAGTGCCGCGCGAAGCCGTTTCTCCTCGACCGCTGTCTCCTGCTCCGCCTGCGCCCGGATTGCGTCAATATCGTGATCGAGCCGCGACAGGCGCTCTTCGACGCTAGCGAGCCGGCGGTTTGCGTCCTCCGTGGCAACGCGGGCCTGCTCGATCTCATTGCGAATCCGCTCCGTGCGATTGCGCATCGCCTTCGGCAGAATCTTCCCAATACCCCAGACGATCAGGATGACCAGTAGAACGAAATTGATCACCTCGAACAGCCGCGAAGTTGCTTCCACGGAGAGCCCGAAGGTCGTGGCCAGCTTCTTCACCATGTCCGAATGGCGATAGACATTCTCGCCGTCTTCCGCTTCCGGGTTGTCGATTTTGCGCTGGCGAATCTCCGCCCTGCGTTCTGCCTGCAGCTTTGACTGATGCAGGGACCGTAGCGTGGCCGCCGTGTTCTGCGGAGCTGGGCTTGTCTGGGCCATCATCCGAGCAGAGCCGACCAGCACCAAAAAAACAAGCGCACAAAAGAGAAACTGCCCCAGCATGTGCCGGCAGGCTTTACGCACGCTGCTCCACATGCAACTACCAGAGTTTGTGGCAGAACTTGTCATCCTGCCTGCTCCTGCGCCGGCGCGGTTCCAGCGGGCAGCACGGCCCGCAGCACATCCGCCGTAAGACCGCCGAGCATGCCTTCCATTTGCAATCTCGCCGCCGTGGCACTCTCTCCAATGGCGACCATTGCATTGCCGATCCGCTCCTGGGCGTCGGCGCGCGCCTCAGCCAGCGCAATTTCCGCCTCGACATGCACCGCATGCAGCCGTTCATGACGCTGGTGAAATATCCCCGCTCGCGCTACTCTCATGCGTTCTTCGTACTCGGCAGTTTTCTGTTCTGCCGCGGTAATCGCGGCATTTGCCTTTTCAATCGCGCCCTGGGTCCGCGCATACCTTTCCCGCAGAACCTTGGTCAAAGGAGTGTGCACCAGCAGCCGATAAGCCGCCAGCGTGATCAGAAAAAGGATCATTGTCGGCACGGAGCCGAGCACAAGTCCACCGAGCTGTTTCAGCAAAAGTTCCATTTTGCGGTGTGATTTCGGAATTCGCCAGATGCAGGCGAGGTGTGTGCCTATTAAGTCTATCTAATTGAATGCTCGAAGCTTAGTTTTTAACAAACCGATTGCTATAGTGTCAAACCTCGCCGGGGAAAGCCGAAACGACAAAATAACCTCTTTCACTGCACAGTATTACCAGACCCGTGCCGCGTGGATTTATCGTGCGGCAGCAGTCTTGAACAATTGCCGGTTGACTTCGGCATGCGCAAGCCTACACTGAGAATAACAGCCTGGGGCCTGGTTCAAGGCCCGGTAGGCCGGGCGCCAAGAATAGTAGTCCACCGTTCGGGTGCCCGGCCTAGTAAATTCCCTCGAAATGAAATTGTTATTCCGACCGGAACGAAGCGGAGGGATCCGTGTTGCGTCAATCCGTCCAGTAATTTCGATAGCGGCCCAGCAAAGAAGCAGGCCCACGCACGCGCAGACGGACCTCTTCCTCCTGAAATGCTCGATCCAGCACAACCGCTCCAGCATCGAGCGCCGCCAGCTTCGCGCCTTCGCTCTGCGGAATCTCCAGCCAACGTTCTTCCAGCGGGTCAGACTCAAGCGCTCGATCGAGCGCCGCCAGCAGCGCGTCCAGCCCAACCCCGGTGCGCGCAGAAACCAAAACCGTATTGCCCTTTCCCAGCGTTTTTTGTTCATTTGCCGGCAGCAGATCGATCTTGTTCATGACCTCAACACGAGGTTTTTTATCGACCTCCAGTTCACGCAAAACTTTTTCCACTTCTTCGCGATGCACGTCGAGCGATTCACTGGAAGCATCCATCACGTGAATCAGCACCTCAGAGGTTTCCACTTCCTCCAGCGTTGCTCGAAATGCCTGGATCAACGTATGCGGCAGCGCGCGGATAAATCCTACCGTATCCGACAACAAAATGCGCCGCCGCGAGGGTAGCGTAATCAGATGAAGTTTCGGGTCGAGCGTAGCAAACAGCCGTGAAGACTCCAGCACACCGGCCTGCGTCAGCGCATTGAACAGGGTGCTTTTGCCGGCATTCGTATAGCCGACCAGCGCCACCGTCGGAACCGGAACTGAAGACCGCCGCTGCCGCTGCTGCCTGCGAATGCGGCGAACCGAATCCAGCCGCGTGCGCACAATCTGAATTTTGCGGCCGATCTTTCTGCGGTCGGTTTCGAGCTGTGTCTCGCCGGGTCCGCGCGTTCCAATGCCGCCGCCCAACTGCGACATTGCACGACCTCGTCCAGTCAGCCGCGGCAGCATGTATTCCAGCTGCGCCAGCTCCACCTGCAGCTGTCCTTCCCGTGTGCGTGCGTGCGAAGCAAAAATATCCAGGATCAGCTGCGTGCGGTCGATCACCCGGCACGGCAGCAGATGCTCCAATTCACGCAGCTGCGACGGCGACAAATCCTGCTCGAAGATAATCAGGTCGGCTTTGCGAGCAGCCGCGGCGGCGGCAATCTCTTCCAGCTTCCCTTTGCCAACCAGCGTTGCCGGGTCGGGATGATCGCGGCGTTGCACGATCACATCCAGCACATTCGCACCAGCGCTCTCTGCCAGCTCGCGGCACTCGGCGACTTCAGCAGAAAGTTCGGCGGCAGTTTCGACGGTCTCGGAAACCTCCGTCACCGGCTCATCCGCAGCAGGAAGCGATTGCGCTTCTACTGCACGCAATGCATCCTTGGCCAGCCGCGCGGAAGCGGTCAGGCGCTGGCGATATTTTCGCCCGGTAAATTCACAGGCGACAATTAGAGTTCTTTCTCCCGAGCCATTCTCAGGCTCGGGAAAAGAGTGCATGCTGGTTGGAAAATTGTGCGGTGAGGTCATTCCGACGACGTGCCGCGAATTCTCTGAAGCGCGCGATGAAGAATTTTTTCCTTCATGCTTCAGGAGGCCGTGGACGCAGCTGGTGTCAGCGGCGCGGAGTACCCAGAACTGGCAACCGCCCGAGGAGGCGTCGAGGTGTGGCCAGTCCCATGCTCTCCGGCTACAGGCGCGCCGGTCGCGCCGTGGCGATGTTCCCCCATCAAAACCGGCTTGCCGCTGACGACGGTTGAAATCGCATGTTTGAAGATAAGCTGCTCTTGATTGTTGTTTTCCAGCAGAACGGAATATTTATCGAAAGACCGGATGCGTCCGGTCAACTTCACGCCGCTTACCAGATAAATCGTGATCTGGGATTTATCTTTGCGGACCGTGTTCAAAAAAGTGTCCTGAATGTTTTGTGCTGTCTTGCTTTCCATTTTGTACTCTCCTGAACTGCGCCAACTAGTTGTTCAAAGCGTGCTTTCGCAAGCGGGTGGGCAAAAGCCCCGATTGCAAATCCGACAGCCATACGTTTTTCTTCACCCGAAAAACAGTGCCACCGCACCGTGCCAGTATTGTCTCTGAAATCGAGCAAGCTGGCGAGCGAAGCGACCCGGACCAGTACGGGTTCCGCGCAAAACACGGCTTGCATTTTGGATGCGCCGAGTGCGCATTGCGTTTCATGGCCCGGAGCCGCGCGGCGCAGTTTCTTTGTTGCCGCATGGCAGAATGGGCCGTGGAAAGCGCTCCATATCCGCCCGCCCAGTCATTCAAAAGAGGATGCGATGACAGCGGCGGGCCCCGGCCCCGGTGCTAGCATGGACTGTGCCATCCGACATTTCTCCAGTTCCCGGCAGGGAAAAGAAATCCTCGACAACGGTCCCAATGGCAGACTTTTCTCGCCAATATGCGGAGATTCGCCAGGAAGTTTTGGCCGCCATTGAGCAGGTTTGCGATAGCCAGTACTACATCTTGGGCGAGCCGGTGCGCAGCTTTGAGATTGCAGCAGCCGCAGCCTGCGGAGCGAATCAGGGCGTAGGCTGCGGCTCCGGTACGGACGCCCTATGGCTGGGAATGGCCGCGGCCCAGATCGGCCCCGGCGATACGGTGCTGACCACTCCATTCAGTTTTTTCGCGAGTGTCAGCTCCATCCTTCATGTGGGCGCGCGAGCTCGCCTGGCCGATATCGATCCGCGAACCTTCAATCTTGACCCCGTCGCTACAGGCGCCGCGCTGCGAACGGAAAACAATGTCCGCGTGATTCTTCCCGTCCATCTCTACGGGCAGTGCGCGGACTGGGACGCGTTTGCCATGCTGGCCACCGAATTTGACACGCTGCTGATCGAAGACGCCGCCCAGGCCTTCGGGGCGAAATGGAATGATCGACCGGCAGGCGGCCTTGGCGATTTGGCAGCCTTTAGCTTCTATCCCACCAAGAACCTAAGCGCATATGGGGATGCAGGCCTGCTTACAACCAACCATGCAGCCTACGCCGAGCGGGCGCGGATGCTGCGCGCGCATGGTATGCGGCAGCGCTATTTCCACGATGAAGTGGGCTGGAACAGCCGTCTCGACACCATCCAGGCCGCGGTGCTGCTGGTGAAGCTGAAATACATCGACCGGTGGAACCAGCAACGCCGTGAGCGCGCAAAGACCTACGACGACCTGTTTCGCCGCGTAGGCCTTGCCGAAGACGGAATCTATCCAACGCATGGTATCGTGCTGCCGTATGTCGATCCACGCGCTACCCACGTTTTCCATCAGTACGTGATCCGCACGCTACGCCGCGATGCATTGAAAGATTTCCTTGCCCAACACGGCATCGGCTCGGAGATTTACTATCCTCTCCCCCTGCACCTGCAGGCAAGTTTGAGCAACCTGGGCTATCCAGAGGACGCATTTCCAGAGAGTGAACGCGCAGCAAAAGAAGTTCTCGCGCTGCCCATGTTCCCCGAGCTAACGCAGGAAGAACAAGAAAACGTCGTCGCCGCAATCGCGAAGTTTCTAAGCTAGTGACGGATGAAAAGAAACGAAAAACGTCGTTAATGCCGCCCATGCCGATGGCGTCGTAAGCGGCGAACGCGGTGCTCGGCAGGATTCTGTTCAGGTTCTACGGCAGTCTTGGCTCCGGCCGGAAGCAATCTCCGCACCAGGTTTCCTTCCATGCGAAATGTCATCGTCTCCAGCTCAGCCGCATGCGCCCGTCCAGTCGCCGGATCCAGGCTCACCGCATTCCCCTGCGCCACCTGAATAGAAAAAACCGGCACCGGCCCATTGGGACCGTTCGCATTGCCGGCGAACACCTTCACCGGGAAAAATCCCGCAATATCCCGCAGCCGGAAGGCGGTTCCATAACGATGCCGATGTGTATCCCAGGTAAACACCCGCACCTGGTCAAAGTCATACGGCAGCCCCTGCTTGTAAGGCGTCAGCACGGTTAGATATTCCGGCACCTTGCCGCCCGGTTTGCCAGAATCGGGATCGTCGACCTTACGCAGAACATACGCGCCGATCATCTTTTCACTCTCCGCATACTGGGCCACATCCTGCGGCACGTCCACTTCGAGGTCTCGCGAAAGCATCCACCCGGTGCGGCCATCGCCGGTGCGCACCAGCCACCAGTCTTCCATGGGAACGGAAGAAGCAAATTGCGAATCGAAGCTTTGTTTGTGGACCTTCCCGGAATGTCTGGCTACATGCGCTGGTTGTGTCGCCGCCGTCGTCGGTAACCCCAGCACACCGGGAGCCGCATTCCTCGGCACAGAGGCGCGCTCCAGCAGCGACACCTTGGTATTGACCGGCAGCAGATAAAACCGTTGTGTCTTTCGCCCCGGCGTCAGATGGATATACAGCTCGTTGTACAGCACCGCGGTCGCAACCGGCTCCTGACTGGCATGCTGTTTCGCCAATTGTTGAAACTGGTCATACTCGCTCCGGTCGATGACGGCATGTTCCTCGATCCAGCCCACCGCTCCGTCCGGCGTCTTCACCTTGATAAAGCGCGGAATATGCTCCAGCACCTTCAGCCGCTCGCCGTTCGTCACCTGGGTCACGCGATTGGCGACCACGGCGACCCGGTCGCGCAGATACATTTGCTTCACGGTCACATAGACGTACTCCCCCGAAGCAGTCGGGTGGAAGCGGCTGCAACCTGCCAAGCCAGCCATTAGCGCAAAGACGAATAATGCGACGAAGCAGCGGCGCACACTTGGGGATCGCGGAATTGGCAAAGGGGAATTGAACATTGCGCATCAACTGATGAAATTTCAGTCTATGCGCTACCGTATGAAAAATGCGTGGTCCGTTACGCCTGTCACAGTAACTGGGCGGCTACGTCACGGCACCACCGAGAGTGAAACTGGCCCCGTAGGATCGGTGCCGGTAGTGGCCGTGGCCAGCGAATCCAACTTGCCTGCAGTGGTCGTATCGAAGCTGAAAACCTGCAGATCGGGACTTCCGCCATTACAAATCACCAGCAGGTACTTTCCCGTGGAATCGAGCGACATGGCCACTGGGCTGGTGCCTGTAGTGAATGGAGAACTGGACAGAGCTGTCAACGTACCATTGGACGCCAATGTGTAACCACTGATGTTAGTGCTGGATTTGTTAGCGACATAGACATAGCTGTTAGTCGGATCTACCACGATCGAGGACTGTCCTACCGACGAGGGGGCAAATGGTGATCCCGAAACCTCCGTTAGCGAACCGCCCGAGCCGATCGATAAAACTCGGATTCCGGTACCTGTCTCGCCCACAAACAGGAATGCGGAATTGTTATCGCCGCCCAGCGCATTGTCGGCCACGCCGTTACTTGTCTTTGTCGCCAGGTGCAACTGATTCGACAGAGCGCCACTCGAAGAGTTGAACGCAAATGTATCCACGCCGCCGGTTCCAAGACCCACATAAACTTCCTGATCGTTGGGTGTGACGTATATCTGTGTCGGATTGCCTGTGCTGAGTGCGGTTCCTTGGCCGTTCACCGCCGTCAGCGTTCCCGTCGAAGTGTTGATTTGATACTCCAACAAGTTGTTCGATAAGGAAGAGACCATGAATAGCCACTTCCCACTGGGATCGATCGTCATCCAGCTTGGGAAAAACGCTGTCACTACCGCAGTGCCGCCGTTGCCGATCGTTATCGCGCCATTGGTCCCGATGGTATAGACAACCACACCCGAGGCTGTCGCCACATATAGGAATGCACCGCTGGGCGTCCCGGCGATGGCTGTGGGCGCCACGCCCAGGTTGGTCGATGTCCCGGTGGGCAGCGCAGTGAAGGCGGCCGTCGGCAGCGGGAACATGGCCAGCGTCCCTACAGTCGCATTCGCCACAAACGCATAGGAGCTATAGGTTCCGCTACCGCTGCCGCCGCCGCTACTACTGCAGCTGTTCGTCTCCTGGCAAGTGGGGACGAAAAACTTTCCCGATCCGCAGCCTAGAAGGACAGGAATGCAGGCCATGAGGAGAAGCGCGACTCCACCTAACGCAGTCCGGATTTCAATTCCAATCGAATGTCTTCGGAAAATCAAAGTCTGCTCCGGTGTGGCTAAACAGGATTTAGCTGAAGTTTGCTACATAATCGTGTATGCGGCGCTCAACACGGGTGAGTTTGTGCCTCCGGTCAACGTGGCGATTGCCAGAATAGTGGTCGTGGCTGAAACGCTGATCGGACTGGTGTAGGTTGTCCCGTTACTGCATGCGCCGGGAGTCGTTGCTGTCGGTGTCGATCCGTCGGTGGTATAGCAGATTGTGGCTCCACTGGTCGTGGACGACAGGGTGACGGTCTGGGCGGAAGTGTAAGCTCCCGCGGCTGGAGAGGCCGTCGGCGTCGCGGTCTGGCCGGGACAGGAATTGGTCTCCTCGCAAACCGGAACAAAAAAACCTTTACATCCCGTCATCGCCGGGACTGCGACCAGCAGAAGAATGGCGATTCCACGGAGCGCATTTCGCATCAATTGTTGGATGCCCATATATGGATCAGTTTACAGTTACGGTGCCGAGTTGGCCGTCGAGCAAAACCCGGATTGACGACAGGCCCCAGGGTGCTCCATATTTCGACTCTAAGACATGGGTTTAGGGAAGCTCCGATTAAAACATTTTCACAGTTATTTTGGTGCAAACCGGATCGGGTGGAACTACTCATCCGGTTCCCGCAAAGCCACCGCCGCGTGACGGTCACTCGGCCCTTTGCGGAGTGGAACCCGGACTCCAGCGTAAGGGTCCTGCGGCTCAGGCTTATTCCCTAGCCACCTGCGGACGGACTGAACAAGATCAAAGAAGAAAGCCTTCATCGGCGAACCTCCGCGGAAGTATCAATGAAGTATCAATTCGGCTTTTGTTTCTGCGAACGCCGAAAGCGCTCGTCCAATGCCTTGCGTCCGCTGAAACCGGAATCCATCGTATGCCAGTGTTGAATCTCCGTTTCGCCCATCTTCCAGCACAGCAGCACAATTTCGTCGCCCAGTCGACAGGGAAAATCGAGCAGCCCGGTGTCGAGATCCTTTACCTGCACGCCGATCGCATCGATCTCGGCCAGGGTATCCTTCACCTGCTGCACGGCCTTATCCTGCTGTGCGCGCCGCTTGGCTACCTCGGCAATGCGCACCAGCGTGCCGCCATTCATAAAAATACGCTGGCTCAGCTGCTGCAATTCCTGCGCGATGGTTTCGGCTGTGTCCCTGGCTTCCATCGCATTCTTCATCAGCGACTCCAGCACCGGAACCAGCGTCTGCGCTTCGTCAAGCGAAAAAGTCTTCATCGGCTATCCTCGAATCTCCAGCATACGATCCAATGCTACGCGCGCCCAGTGCTTCACGTCCTCGGCAACGCGAATGCGATTGACGACCCGGCCCTCCACCAGATTTTCCAGCGCCCAGGCCAGGTGATTGGGCGAGATGCGGAACATCGTCGTGCACAGGCAGCCGGAGTCATCGAGCGTGATGACTTTTTTGCCTAGCGGCTCAAACCGCTTACTCAGCCGATTCACCAGATGAATCTCCGTGCCCACAGCAAACATGGAACCTGCCGGCGCGTCTTCGATGATCTTGATCAGCCGTTCCGTCGAGCCGATCGCGTCGGCCTTCTGGCAGACTTCCAACCGACATTCCGGATGAACAATCACTTGGATCCCTGGATACGCTACGCGAACCTTATCTGCATGCTCCGGCAGAAAGCGCTGGTGCACCGAGCAATGCCCTTTCCAAAGAATGATGCGCGCGTTGCGCAGACGGTCGGGAGTGAGTCCTCCATTGATCTGATAGGGGTCCCAAACCACGGTCTCGCTCAGCGGAATTCCCATTGCGAATGCAGTGTTGCGCCCAAGATGCTGGTCGGGCAGAAACAGCACTCGCTTTGCCCGCGTAAAGGCCCATTCAAAGGCCGTTTGGGCATTGGAAGACGTGCAGACCAACCCGCCGCGTTCTCCGCAGAATGCCTTGATCGCTGCCGTCGAATTCATATACGTCAGCGGAATCAGCCCGCCAGCGTCCGCTTTATCTAGTCCAGCCGCGACCAGCTTCGACCAGCACTCTTCTACCTGCGAAATGTCCGCCATGTCGGCCATCGAGCATCCGGCATTCAGGTCCGGAAGCACCACCTGCTGATACGGTTGCGCCAGAATGTCCGCACTCTCCGCCATGAAATGCACGCCGCAGAAAAGAATGTAGCGTCCGCTTGACTCCGAGGCAATCTTCGACAGCTTATACGAGTCGCCGGTGAAATCCGCAAAGCGGATCACTTCATCGCGTTGGTAGTGGTGACCGAGAATCAGCGCGTCTTTTCCAAGCTGGGCGCGCGCGGCGGCAATGCGGTCGTCCATGGTATGGTCCGGCATCGCCAGATAATTATCGAGAGAACACGCTTCCTGCAAGGACTCCGCAGACGTGCTTAGAACGGGTTCAACCAAAGTTGCCATCGTATTTCCGCCTTCAGTTCCTGGCCGCGTTGGCCTTCAGCCGTGTTGACGCGCCGGAACGGGGATGTTGAAAGCATTTCCTAACCGCTTGTGCGTTGCAGTGGATTCACTGAGAACCGGCCTGCTTGCAGCCGCCGCTCCCAACCCACGGGGATGTTGCAACACCTATTGGACGATTCCCGGTAGCCAGAAGATTCAACTCCCGGAAAACATTCCATTCATTTGATTGTAATATGTTCCGCGCCTGAAAGAATCCCTTTTCCCACTTCCGCCGTTCCCAAAATGAATCGGCAGCGGTTTTCATCAATTAATAAGTTCCGATCCCAACCAGAGCGCACTACGTGGAGGATCTGCGGTTTGCCCGGCGTCCATCCAAGCCTGTCGGTTCGCCGGGCGCCCGTTTGTTAGCACTAACTTCACTTGAGTATGATGGAGTTCGATGAGTCTGCCTGATACAGTCTTTATCTTCGTTCTGGCCCTGATTATCTTCGGCCCCAAAAAGCTGCCCGAAATCGGTCGCCAGATCGGCAAGCTGGTCGGAGAATTCCGTCGCGCCAGCAACGAATTTAAATTTCAGATTGAAGAAGAGCTGCGCCAGGTCGACATTATGGAAAAATCCAGCACGCGGCCGACAATTGCCACGCCCGTGGTTAGCGAAACTCCGTCAGCCGAGGCCCTGCAGCCGCCCGTTCTCGCTGAATTCCCCGCCGATCCGGCGGCCAATATCCCCATCGGCCAGCATCCCAACATCGACTCCGTAAACACAGTGGAATTGAACGTCGAATCAGCTGGCGCTGAGCCCGCAGAGACGCCGACAATCACTCCGGCGGAGGGAACAGAGTCGCGAGCAACCGTCCCCTTTGCGGCTACGAATCTGCACGTAGAGCTTCCCGAGGCTGTCAAAACCGCACCGGAAGCCGCGGAAGTCCACGCATCCGCGCATCCAGCTCCAGCCGAGGCGGAAATCACCCATGGTTGATCTGGTAGACCGCGCCCGCACTGCTGTGGGTGAACGCGCCGATCTTCCCGGGATGAGCCTGCTCGAACATTTGCAGGAGCTGCGCAAACGCATTGTCTATTCGCTGCTCTCGATAGCAGTCGGCTTCGGCATCGCCTACGGATTTCATGACAGGATCGCCGGGTTGATGATTGCGCCCATCACCAAGGCGCTCGCGCAAAATCATTTGCCCACGCAGCTCGCCTACCTGAATCCGATGGACCCCTTCAATTTCTATTTGAAGATCGGATTGTTCGGCGGAATCATTGTCGCCTCGCCGTTCATTCTGTATCAGGTGTGGTTATTCATCGCGCCCGGCCTGTATCAACATGAGCGTCGCTACGTCGTCCCTTTCATGGCCGCAACTATCGGCCTCTTCCTCGCCGGAGCCTACTTCGGCTATCGTTTCGTTTATCCCGGCGCACTCACGTTTCTCATTGGCTATGGATCCCAGTTCAAACCTGTCGTCACCATTGGCGAATACATGGAGCTATTCTCGACAGTAATCCTTGGCCTGGGGATTGTCTTCGAATTGCCGATCCTCATCTTCTTTCTTGCCCTCTTTGGGCTTGTCAGCGCCAAATGGCTTTGGAAAAACATCCGCTACGCCATCCTGATCATCTTCATCGTCGCCGGCATCATCACCCCCACGCCCGATCCGCTCAGCATGTGCATTTTCGCTTCACCGATGCTGCTGCTCTATCTCATCAGCATCGGTATCGCCCACATGGTGCACCCCGAGCGCAGAAATCGATTGAAAAAAGAAAAGCAGGAGGCGTAGATGCTCCGGCTGCATCGATATTGTCATCCCGAGCGGGGCGCAGCGAAATCGAGGAACCTGCGTTTTGTCGGCTTCATACGAGCAGCTGGACTTTTGACTTTCATCAGCATCTTTGTCGCAATTTTTCCCTGCTACGCCGCACAATTGACCGAGTTCAACGGCCAGCGCGCCTATCAATATGCACAGCAGTTCGTAAATTGCGGGCCGCGCTGGATCGGCAGCACTGGCCATGTCTGCGCGGAAAATTTCCTGAAGAAGCAGTTCGCGAAAGACAATCTGGTCGAAGACACCTTCACTACCAACACCCCTGCCGGTGTCATGACGATGCATAACTTCATCGTGAAGTTCCCCGGCAAGAAAGACGGCATCATCGTGTTGGCCTCGCATTACGAGACCAACTATCCACTGCGAAATATCGCCTACGTTGGCGCGAACGATGGCGGTTCAACCACTGGCCTGCTGGTTGAAATGGCCAATTATTTGCGCGGTCGCAAGCTGGAAGGCTACAGCGTCTGGCTGGTTTTCTTCGACGGCGAAGAGGCCGTCCAGCAATGGTCAGATACCGATTCGCTCTACGGTAGCCGTCATCTGGCTGCGAAATGGGAACGCGACGGCACGCTGAAACATATCAAAGCATTTCTGCTGCTCGATATGATCGGCGATAAATCGCTTGACATCGATCGCGACCAGAACTCCACCCCCTGGCTGCTCGATCTGGTCGACACTGCCGCAAAAAAAGAAGGCGATCAGTCGTATTTTTTTGCCCGGCCAAATTCTATCCAGGATGATCATTTGCCTTTCGTTCAGCGCGGCGTTCCCAGCGCCGACATCATCGACATCGACTACGGCCCGCATTCCATGATGCTCCCGGACGGCTACCATCACACCGCGCAAGACACCATGGATAAAGTAAGCGCCCACAGCCTGACCGTAGTCGGTCAAACCATGCTGGAAACCATGCGCCTGCTCAACCAGCGCTAACAGCCTCACATCTGAGATGTGGGTTATCGGCCAGCACGCGATAGCATGAGAGAACACCATGCGACCCGGCGCTCATTATGCTTGATCGAATCTTCGGCGGAGCACCGCTCTGGCTCTGGCTGGCGTTTCACGCGGTCGTCTTCGTCCTGCTGACCGCCGATTTTTTCCTCACCCGTGCCTTGCTCCCGGTCCAAAAGATAGAGCGGCGGTCCTATTGGCTAACCGCTCTCTGGATCACATCCGCCCTGCTCTTCGCCATCGTCATCCATTGCGTTCTATCGCACCCCTACACGCTCGAATATCTAACCGGCTACGGCATCGAAGAAGCTCTGAGCATCGACAATCTCTTTGTTTTCCTGGTCCTCTTCCGCGCTTTCCAGCTGGAGCCACCGCAGCAACGCCGCGTACTCTTTCTGGGAGTTATCGGCGCTATTGCTATGCGGGCACTCATGATCTTCGCCGGCATCCGTCTGCTGAACGCTTTCTCGTGGATGAACTACATCTTCGGCGCCATCCTGCTTTACACAGCGTGGCATCTATTGCAGGAGTCGCGGGGAAAGCGCGCCGATGGCCCTCCGCGTCCCATCGCATGGCTCATGCGCAGGCTGCCGATGTCCAACCGGCAACATCATGACCGCTTTCTAATCCGTGAAAACGGACGTCTGCGCCTTACCCCGCTTTTCGTCGCTTTAATTGCCATCGAAGCGACGGACGCCATCTTCGCCACGGATTCCGTCCCGGCGGTGCTTGCCGTCACCCATCATCCATTCGTCGTCTACTCATCAAATATCTTCGCAGTGCTTGGCTTGCGCTCACTCTACTTCACCCTCGCGGCCGCATTGGAACGGCTACATAAACTGCGCTATGGGCTAGCGGTGATTCTCGCCTTCGTCGGCGGTAAGATGATGCTCGCGCATGTAGTCGGGCTGCCCATCTGGATATCACTAGCCGTACTTGCTTCGGTCGTAACTGTCACCGCGATCTGGTCGTTGGCAACCGAGCCTGCATCCGCGAAGCTCAATCGAAATCGATAAAGTCGACTTTGCCCCGCACCATGCGCGAATGCCGCGCCCGGCCTGTATCGTGTTGCGGAAAATCTGTGCGCGCATGCGCGCCACGAGATTCCTTCCGCGCCAGTGCAGAAGCTGTAATCAACTCCGCCACCGTATGCAGGTTGCGCAGCTCCGTACCCTCCCGCGTTGTCGCGGCCGGCAGTTGCGGGCGCATCGCGTTCAATTCCGACTGCATGGCGGTCAAGCCATCCCGGTCGCGCAGCAACCCCGCATGCAGCCACATCTGATTGCGCAAATGCTCGCGCTGTCGAGAGGTGTCATCGCTCGCGGCCGAAGGTTCTTTACTGGCGGCGCTCACAACATCAGCATCTGTCCGGCGCCGATCTGCAAGCATCGCCTCCGCCGCACGCGCGCCAAAGACCAATCCCTCCAGCAAGGAATTGCTGGCCAGCCGGTTTGCCCCATGCACTCCGGTGCAAGCCACTTCGCCCGCCGCATACAGTCCAGGCAGCGTAGTTCGACCCGATAAATCTGTGCGCACACCACCCATCAAATAATGCGCTGCCGGACGCACCGGAATCAGATTGCGCCCAAGTTCCAACCCATATCTTTTCAAAAAAGAAGAGATCCCCGGGAAGCGCGCATTCAAATCGATTCCCACAATGTGCCGCATATCGAGATATACGGGAAGAGTCTCGCCGCCGGCCCCTAGGCTTTCCCGTGTGATCGCCCGCGCCACTATATCGCGCGGAGCCAGTTCCTTCAGCGGATGATAAGTCTCCATAAATCGCTCACCGCGACTGTTGCGCAAATACGCGCCTTCACCACGTAAGGCTTCGGACAATAAAAACCGTGGTGCACCTTCAACCCCTAAGGCAGTCGGATGAAACTGGTAAAACTCCATATCGGCGACTTCCGCGCCCGCGCGATATGCCATTGCAATTCCATCGCCGGTGGCGACCGAAGGATTCGTCGTGTCACGATACACCTGGCCAGCGCCGCCGCTTGCCAACAACACGCCATCTCCCACAAACCGCACCGGCTTTCCTGCGGCATCGAGAGCCGTCACTCCCACCACACGACTATCGCGAACAATCAGGTCGCATGTTGTCACGCGCTCATGCAGATGAATCCTCGGTTCGTGACTGACGCGCTCCAAGAGCGCACGACCGATTTCTCTCCCCGTAGCATCGCCATTCGCATGCAGAATGCGCGGCAAGCTGTGCGCGCCTTCGCGAGTGCGCATTAAGTCGCCGCTGCCGCGAGAGTCAGCCTCTCTATCAAAATTTGTTCCCCAGGCAAGCAGCTCCTCAACCCGGCGCGGTCCTTCTTCCACCAGCAGCCGTGCCGCCGGTTCAAACACAAGGCCGTCACCCGCATCGATCGTGTCCTTGCCATGCAGCTCGACATCCTCTGCGCCACCCATGGCCACAGCGATGCCACCCTGCGCATAATGTGTATTCGACTCCGACGCAACTTCCTTGGTAATCAGCGTCACGTCCGCGGCCGCCGCAAGCGTCAGCGCTGCCCGCAAACCCGCAATTCCCGCACCGACCACGATCCAATCCGGCAAAGTCTTCTCCACGATTTCGAGGGTAGCACGCAACGACGCGCCGCTCTCATTACGTCGCAGACCGTTTTGAGCGTGACCGAAGTGCAGCCATTAAACGCCGCCCCTGCGGTACGATGAAATGCAGCATGCGCGCAATTCCAATCAAAACTGCATCGGCGGAGTATTCGGTTTTCATCCAGCCCGGTCTGCTCGAAAAGCTGGAAAGCCGCATCAGGGCAGTCGCCGGCAAACAACGTTCCCTGTTCATCGTCACATCGCCGGAAATCTGGTCGCTGTGGAGCAAGCGCTTTCTCGCTTCTCTCTCTGCGAAAGATATTCGCGTCCACACGCTTTTCGTTCCTGCTGGGGAGAAACATAAGCGGCTCGAGACCATTGAGCGGTTGGCAGAAGAGATGAGTCAGGCCGGCGCAAAGCGTGACGTCTTGCTGATCGCCTTCGGCGGCGGCGTCATTGGCGACATAACCGGCTTTCTCGCTGCCATCTACATGCGCGGAATCCGCTATATTCAGCTGCCGACGACCTATCTCGCGCAGATCGACTCTTCCGTCGGCGGCAAAACCGGTGTCAACCTGCGCGTCGGGAAAAATCTTATCGGCAGCTTTCATCATCCGCTCGCTGTCCTTACCGATCCGGCAATCCTCTCCACCCTGCTGCCGCGGGAACTGCGCGCCGGCCTGGTCGAAAGCGTAAAGGCTGCCGTGCTCGGCGATGCCCGTTTCTTCACCTGGCTTGAAAAAAATCTTGATCAGCTTCTCGCAGGAGAAGAAAAATCGCTGACACTGGCAATCGAAATCTCCGTCCAGATCAAAGCCACCATCGTCAGCGCGGACGAGCGCGAGAGCGGCCAGCGCATGCTGCTGAACCTCGGTCATACCGTGGGCCATGCCATCGAAGCGGTCACCCGCTATCGCAGCCTGCTGCACGGCGAAGCCATCGCCTGGGGAATGCTCGCCGCACTTCATCTATCGGTTGCCCGCAATATACTCTCGCCTGCACAGGCACAGCGCATCGAAGCCCTGCTTTTCCGCCTCGGTCCATTTCCTCGCTTCCGCGCCACAGCGCAAGCATTGCTCGAAGCCACCTCTGCAGATAAAAAGCATCTCCAGTCCGCGCATCGATTTGTTCTGCCGATTGCAATTGGGAAAGTTATCGTCGTTGAAGATGTCCGCCAGCAGGAGCTGCTTGCCGCGATCCAATCCATGCTGCGAGACATGAAAGAGCGCGGCGTATGAAACCCTCCGCAAGCGGCGCCGAGCCTGAAGGTTCCAACAACGAGCAAAGCGCCGGCCGGGCCGTGCGCGAAATGTTCAATAGCATTGCCCCGCGATACGATTTGCTGAACCACGTTCTATCGGCGAATGTAGATCGCCTCTGGTGGAAGCGCGCCGCCCGGACCTTTTCTCATATTCTCGAAAATCCTGACGCGTTCGTGCTCGATGTCTGCTGCGGCACCGGCGACATGACGCTCGCTCTGCTGCGCCATCGGCCCACGGATGGCGAGCCCATCATTGCTCTCGATTTTGCCGAGGCCATGCTCGCGCGCGCCCGAGAAAAATTCGCATCGCCCGAGCTCTCCATCTACGATGTTCGCACCATCGAAGCCGACGCTCTGAACATGCCTCTACCCGACAGCTCCGTCGACCTGATCATCACCGCATTTGGATTTCGCAACCTCGCCAACTACGAAGCAGGCTTGCGCGAATTCCATCGCGTCCTCTGTCCCGGCGCGGAGCTGGGCATTCTCGACTTCAGCGAGCCGGAAGGCGTGCTCGGCGCGCTGTACCAGTTTTATTTTTGTCATGTTCTGCCGCGGATCGGCAAAGCTATCTCCGGTTCGGCGTCGTCCTACGAATATCTGCCACGCTCGGTTCATCGCTTTCCTCCGCCCAAAGACATGCTCGCCCTCATGCACCGCTGCGGATTCAAAAACGCAACGTGGACGCCATACACATTTGGCATTGCGGGCCTGTACCGCGCTGTGAAAGCATGATTTGCTGAGGCGAATAAAGCAACACGCAATCATGGCACGCCCCATCTCCATCTCCGCACACCAGGCCTCGGACACCGCCGTCAAACGGCGCACCGTAGCGATTTCCTTGCTCGCTGCCGCCGTGATCACATTCCTGAAACTATGGGCGGGCATCGTCAGCGGCAGCATCGGCATGTTGTCGGAGGCAGCCCATTCCGGCCTCGATCTCGTCGCCTCGCTTATCATTCTTGCCTCGGTCAGCATCTCCGATCGTCCCGCCGACGAGGCCCACACCTATGGCCACGGCAAAATGGAAAACCTTGCGGCGTTCACCGAGACGTTGCTCATGGTCGCCTCCGTTCTGTGGATTCTCACCGAGGCTATCGAGCGCATTCTCGGCCACGCCGCTCCGCTGCGGCTTTCCATCTGGCCCTTCGCCGTGCTGCTGTTGTCGATGGCGGTCGACTTTTTCCGCTCCCGCGCCCTCGGCCGCGTCGCCCGTCAAACCAAAAGCCAGGCCCTTGAAGCCGACGCCCTGCACTTCAGCATGGACATCTGGTCCAGTCTCGCCGTCATCGGCGGCCTGCTTGCCGGCGTAGCGTCACAACACTGGCATCTAGGCTGGCTGCGTTTCGGCGACCCGCTGGCCGCAGTCGCCGTCTCCATCATCATCCTGAAAGTGTGCTGGCGGCTAGCGCGTCAAACTGTCGATATCCTCACCGACGCCGCCCCCATCGAAACTCGCTTGCGCGTTACCGAATCCCTGCGCCAGCTGCCGAACATCGTCGGAATCGAACGCGTGCGTCTACGGCTATCCGGCAATCATTATTTTGCCGATCTCACCGTTGGCATGCCGCGCAACTGGAGCTTTCAACGCACCGAGCAGATGAAGGAACAGATTGCCGACACTGTCCATCGCGTTCTTCCGGTTGCGGATGTGGTCGTCAATGTAGTCCCTCGCGCCAGCCGGTCAGAGAGTATTTTCGACCGCGTCCGCGCCGTCGCTGCCCGCCACGATCTTTCCGTGCACGACCTGAGTGTCCAGAACTACGATGCCAAGCTCCATCTTGAGCAGCATCTGGAATTGCCGGAATCACTCAGCCTGCGCGAAGCGCATGCACTCGTTACCACCATCGAAGGCGAAACCCGCGCCGACGTTCCCGAAATCGACACCATTCTGACCCACATTGAAAGCGAGCGCGGCACCATCGAAATCGAGGCACTGCGCAGCGGCGACGCAGCTCTGGAAGCCGAACTGCGCCGCATTGCCGCCGAGTTTCCCGACATCGTCGACGTGCATGACGTCGTTGTGTCAAACGCGCGTGATCGCACGCAGATTTCCTGCCATTGCACGTTGCCGGACGACCGTAGCATGTCCGACGTGCACGCCCTCATTACCACCTTCGAAGACCGCGTAAAGGCAGAGATGCCGCAGATCGCTCGTGTCTTCATCCATCCCGAACCCGCCACAGACAATGCCCGCTAGCTATTAGTCGGCTCGCCAGCATGATCAAAAAACCGGTAATGAATCCACTTGCGCGAATAAAATAAACACACCATGCGGCAGATATTTCGTGCACTCTCCGCTGTCCTCGCGCTGCTGGCAATCGTGCTCGTCTCCGCGTTGATCACCATGCGGCTTGCCATTCATGGCGCCGAGGTGCGCGTGCCCACGCTCTCCGGCCTGACCCTGCCGGAAGCCGCCAACAGCCTGCATTCCCGCGGTCTCGAAACCGGCATCGACGGCCATTTCTACAGCATTACGCAGCCAATTGGCCATGTGCTCACGCAGAGCCCCGCACCCGGCACATTGGTTCGTAAATCCTGGAGAGTGCGCGTCACCGTCAGCCTCGGTCCGCAGAAAACCGCCATTCCGTCGCTCGAAGGGATGAATGAAGGCATCGCCGGCATTACCATTCGACGAACTGGATTGCAGCTAGGCAACGTGATGTCGATCCCGTACGGATATGCTCCGGAAAATACCGTAGTCGCCCAAACACCTGTGGCCCGCGCGACTGAGGTGCCGGGCCCCAGAGTTGGCCTGCTGACAGCGCAGCCAGCCGCGCTGGAAGAGCAAGCCAGCGTCATGCCCGATCTGATCGGAGAGAATTTTACCTCCGCCGCTCTCGCGATCATCCATGCAGGATTCAAGCTAGCCTCCCTACAGACACCGCCAGTACCCGTGCCTCAGAGCACAACGGCAGCCGTACCTGCCTCCGCACTGCCAGCAGCACCTTCTGCTCCATCGGGCACCGTGATCGCGCAAACCCCCACCGCCGGAAGCCGCATCGTGGATGGCTCCATGATCCGGCTGACGGTGCAGCCGTAAAGAAATGTTGTCATCCCGACCAGAACGTAGTAAGTAAAAGGCCTGCAGTTTTTCTACGCTTCAAGAAAACATGGGTGGCCCGGATGCATTAAGATCACCCTGGTTTCATGCGAAGATTTACGCTAATGGCGTTCAATCAAAGCCGCAAAGAACCCATCGCAGGGATGCACCCCCGGCAGAGTGCGCAAATATTCCTCGCGAAATCCCGTAGCCCGCAATCCAGCAACCGCATCGCCCTGAATCACTCCTCGCTGAACCAGGCGATCGAACTCATCCCGCAAATCAACCCGCCGAAACCCGCGCGAAGAAATCTCATGCAAGCATTCTTCGACGACTCGTTCATTCTCCTCTGGCTCCAGCGAGCAAGTGGAATATACCAACCGTCCCCCGGTAGCCAGCAACCGCAGCGCAGATGCAAGAATCGCACGCTGCCGTTCTGCTTGCCGCGCCAACTCCTGAGGTTGCAAACGATGCCGAATCTCCGGATTCCGCGCCAGCGTCCCCGTGCCTGTGCAAGGAACGTCGCAAAGAATTCTGTCGAATGGGCCGACATTGACCAGCTTCGCTGCATCCGCAACGCGAAATTCCACCTGATCCTGCAGAGGATTCAGCCTCCGCCGCATGGTCTCCAATCGCTTCGGATGGATGTCGCAGGCCAGTATCCTAGCATCGGGATTGTTCGCCGCCAGAATCGCGGTCTTGCCGCCGGGAGCCGCACAACAATCCAAAATTCGAGCGCCTTCTCCCAACAGCTCCGCCACTAGCTGCGAGCCTTCATCCTGAAACTGCACGCCCACAAAATCAGCAGGGACCGCGGACTCGATGTACCGAGCCTTCGATAAAAACCTTCCGGATTCCAGAATGGCTCCCGCAGCAACCAGCACATTGTCCGTAGGCAGCCGCAGAGCGGTGCGCGGCTCCCGCTGGCCTTCTTCGCATATC
Organism: Acidobacteriaceae bacterium; assembly: GCA_965276585.1. Taxonomy (GTDB): domain Bacteria; phylum Acidobacteriota; class Terriglobia; order Terriglobales; family Acidobacteriaceae; genus JAKAAZ01. The sequence continues at coordinate 1,366,202 of CBDIAZ010000001.1, forward strand.
AGCCGACAAGTCTCCGCGCCGTAAAATTTGCGCCAATGTTCGACCATCCAATCCGGATACGCCTGTTCCGCGGAGAACTTGCGCCCCTTCGGCAGCGCCGCCACCTTGCGCAACACGGCGTTGATCAGCCCCGCCTGTCGCGAAGCTTCCGAATGCTTGGCCCATTCGACTGATTCAAAAATTGCGGCATGTGCAGGAATTCGATCGAGAAACAGCAGTTGATACGCGCCCAGGCGCAGCGCCAGTAGCGCGTCTTCCGGCAATTGCTGGTCGGGCCGCGACAGAAAGCGTCGGCACTCCGCATCCAGCACGCGCTCCCAGCGTAGCGTACCCAGCACCAGCGTCGTGCAGAGATTTCGATCCGCGGTGGATAACGCGTCCACTTCGGACGAATGCAACAGAACATCGCTATTCGCCTGTTCCAGCCCAACCGCACGAAGAATCGTAAATGTGGCCTGACGCGCGGGAGCAATTGCAGCCAACACCGCGCTTAACCTAACCGTTCGCCGGGCATCATAGAAATCCCGTTGAGAAATGTATCGACCGGCATCCGCCGCTTCCCTTCCAATTGCAGCTCCATCAATTCCAGCCAGCCGGCATCGCCACACGCAACCGACAATCGATTCCCGCTACGAGACAACGTGCCTGCAGGGAAGCTTTCCATCCTCTCACCTCGCGCTGCGACCCGCATGGAATGCACACTCAATTTCTTTCCCCGAAAAAAAGTAAACGCTCCGGGCCAGAGCTGAAAGCCACGCCAACGGTTATAAATTTGCGCGGCAGGCTGATTCCAATCGATGCGTCCATCCTCCCGCGTAAGTAAGGGGGCAAGTGTCGCCTTACGAGAATCCTGCGGCACCGCATGTACGGTGCCTGCTCCCAGGCCCGCCAGCGTCCTCACCATCAATTCCGCGCCTACAGCGGCCAAAATCGACGATAGCTCGACCGCCATCTGCTCCGGCGCGATCAACACGCGTTCCTGCAGCAAAACATCCCCGGTGTCGAGCCCCTCGTCCAGCCGCATCGTGGTCACGCCGGTTTCCGTTTCTCCATTCGCAACGGCCCATTGAATCGGTGCCGCGCCACGATATTTCGGCAGCAGCGAGGCGTGCAGATTCAAATTGCCGTAGCGCGGCACGGCCAACATCCACGACGGAATCAGCCGCCCATATGCAACGACGATAATTGCGTCCGGCGCAATTTGTATTAGCCGTTGATGTAGTTCAGAATTATTGCGGATTTTTTCTGGCTGGATTAGTGGCAGCTCTCGGTTTAGGGCAAACTGCTTCACCGGAGAAACCTGAACTTCCAGCCCGCGTCCGCTCGGCCGATCCGGCTGCGCCAATACCAGCTCCACGGAATGCCTCGCGCTTAGCAACGCCTCCAGCGTAGGCACGGCAAATTGCGGCGTCCCACAAAAAACGAGCCGCATCGGCTACCAGTCGCCCGCTTTTTGCAGCTTGCGAATTTTCCGCAATTGCAGATCGCGCTTCAACCGGCTCAGCCGGAAAATAAAGAGAATGCCATCCAGATGATCGATCTCATGCTGCAGCGCCCGCGACAGCAGCTCCGCGCCTGCCACTTCAATCGGCTTGCCCTCGGCATCCTGCGCCCGTACCTTTACCTCGGCGGCGCGCACCACGCGGTCGCGAATCTCCGGCAAGCTCAGACAGCCCTCTTCCTCCACCTGTTTGCCGTTCTTGAAAACGATCTCCGGATTGATCAAAACAATTTTGTCCTTAGGATTTTTCTGAAAGCTCACATCGATTACCGTCAGCCGTTTTGAAATCCCAATCTGCGGCGCCGCCAGCCCAATCCCCTGTGCGTCATACATGGAGGCGAACATGTCTTCGACCAGCTTGCGCAGTTCCGCGTCGAACACGGTCACGTGCTCGGCGGGCTGTTGCAAAATCGGATCAGGGAATTTCACAATCGGATAAATCATGGAAGCTGGTACTTGTCTTTCAAAGTTTTCACGAGAATATGAGCGCACGTTTTGCTTTTAAGACGCGGGTTTGTGCGATTCTAGAATTTGCGAATCTGTTCGCAATATCCTTTATAGTTTCGCACCATTTCGCGCAGAGAGTCGCCGCCAAACTTCTCACATGCCAGCTGGGCCAGCGTCAGCGCAACCATCGCCTCCGCAGCAACCCCAGCCGCAGGCACCACGCAGACATCGGAGCGTTCATAAGCCGCCTTCACCTCTTCGCGAGTTTCAAAACTCACGGAAGCAAGTGGACGGCGTAAGGTGGAAATCGGCTTCAAATAGCCGCGAACGATCACATCTTCACCATTTGAAATGCCGCCTTCAATGCCACCGGCATTGTTCCGCTCACGGGCAAAGCGAGTATGCCTGTCGGCGGCGTTTTCTTCTGAGGCATAATGAATCGCGTCATGTACCAGCGATCCCAGCGCCGCGGCGCCCGTTACGCCGCGGCCAATCTCAACCGCCTTCACCGCCTGCAGGGACATCACGGCGGCAGCCAGCAAACCATCCAGCCGCTCATCCCAGTTGGCGTACGTTCCCAATCCCGGCGGCACACCGTGCGCCACCACTTCAAACACTCCGCCAACGGAGTCGCCCGTACGCAGAACCTGATCGACAACCGCTTTCATGCGCTGCTCCGAAGCCTCGTCCACGCAGTTCAGCAGCACTTCTTCTTTGTTGAGCAGAGCAGCGATCTCGGCCCAATTCGCATCTCTGTCCAGCTCCGCCGACCCCACACGAATCACATGACTGGCAATGGCGATATCCAGCGCGTCCAGCAGCTGCCGCGCGATGGAACCGGCAGCCACACGCGCCGTCGTCTCCCGTGCCGACGCGCGTTCCAGCACATAGCGCGCATCGGGAAAATCGTATTTCAGCGCACCCGCAAGATCGGCATGCCCAGGCCGCGGCGATGCAACAGCCTTATGTTTCGCAGGGTCACCCTCGCCTACCGGGAGAACCTCCGTCCAGTTTTTCCAGTCATTATTTTCAATGCGAATCGCAATCGGCGAGCCAATGGTCTTGCCATGCCGCACGCCGGAAAGAATGTGCGCCATGTCACGCTCAATGCGCATGCGCCCGCCGCGGCCATATCCCTGCTGCCGCCGCCATAGCTCGCGATTGATCTTGGCCTCATCGATCGGCACGCCCGCCGGCATGCCGGAAACCATCGCAATCAAGCATTCGCCGTGGGACTCGCCTGCGGTTGAAAAACAAAACATGGACACGAACCCGATTCACTTTCGTTAAAGAATTGATTTACTGAAAACTATGTCACCCTAATTCTTCTGCTTGGCTCACGGGTACTCCGCCCGGAAAAATGGAAAGAGTTGGCACCATTTGCTTTTTGCGAAGGTAAATTGAACAATTCCTCTACTCCTTTACAATCCACTCATACTGCGCCTCGGTCAGCGGCACTACCGACAATCTCCCCTCACGCAACAACGCAGATCCCGCAAACAATTTCTCCGCCTTCATCTCACCGAGAGTCTTCGGCGGAATCGCCTTACCGCGGCGAATCCGCACCACCGGCACTTTGGGGTCGCTTGCGTCGACGCTCACAACGGATGCCGTTCCCACGGCGGTCCGCAACCCGCCAGTGTGATAGATCACCAGTCTCTCGCCTGCATGCATCTCGCGCAGATGTTTTACCCCCGCGGGACTGGTAACGCCATCCCAAACGGTTTCGCCATCGCGATCGAGATCGCTGAAGGAATAGATATCTGGTTCCGTCTTGAGCAGATACGGCATTTTATTCTGTCTTTTCTTTGGCCTCAGCCAGGTATTGCCGCGTATTCACCAGCGGCCGCTCCAGCGCACGCACGCGGTCGATATACACCGGCGCGGGCGAACCCTCCGGCTGGCAGGCCTCTCGCATGGCCAGCATCTTGGCTTCCGCATCATCCAGATAATTCAGCAGCACCGCCTCCGGCAGCATCGGCAACTTCGGCGATCCGAATTCCAGCGAGCCGTGATGGCTCAAAATCATGTGTTCGACCAGCGTGTGAACGTGCTTGGGAAACTCCGGCAGCGATTTTACTTTCTCGTCCAGCAGCCGAGTCGCAATCGAAATATGCCCGATCAACTGGCCCTCCAGTGTGTACTCGAAACCGCGCTCCCAGCTCAGCTCATAAATTTTGCCCACATCGTGCAGAATCGCGCCCGTCAGCAGCAGGTCACGATAGATCATCGGGAAATGTCCGGCCGCCAGCTCGCAGAACTCCAGCAGATCGACGACGTGTTCCAATAGCCCGCCGATCCATGCATGATGCATGAACTTCGCCGCCGGAGCCGCGCGATACCGCCCGGCAATTTCCTCGTCATCCAGAAATGCAAATACTAGCTGCTTCAAATCCGCGTCGGTAAAACTGTTCACGAATTCGCGCAGCCTATTCCACAGCCCATCGATATCGCGTTCTGTCTTGCGCTGAAAATCGCCAAGGTCGATCTCGGCCATCTCCAGCCGAAGAATCTCGATCACGCGCAATTGCAGCTTGCCGTTGAACTCGTCAATGCAGGCAAGCACATCGACGAAATCGTTCTGCTCAAACTTCGCCGCCAGCAGTTCCGCATTGTCCCAGACGCGCCCGTCCAGCCGGCCGCTGCGATCGCAGAGCGTCAGCGAAAGATATTTCCCCTTGCCATCGTTGCGGTCGCGCAGCTGTTTCTGAGCGACAAGAAAATGGGAGCGCACATTGCGTCCGCGGTGTTTCGCCGCATCAATGAGGAAAAAATCTTTCATGCGCCGTCCTTTCTCACCGCAGATTTATCGATGGAGAAACTCTGTATCTGTAGTCGTCTGCGATGCGCAGCTTTCCAGTTGTCGTCCCGACCCCGTCGGCTTCGCTTAGGGAACTCCGTCCAGCGAAGTGGAGGGAACTGCGTTTCTTCTCTCACCCTAGCTGGGATTCGCAGCAGCAGGCGGCGGATTCCCGTTATCGTCGGACCCTGTCCCCGCCGGATTCGCTTTGGTCTTGCTAGTCTTCTTCTCGTCGCTCATCCGAGTCTTTTCGCCATTCTTCGCTGTAACTTTTTTCTTCTTCTTTTTACGTACTGTATCGCCGGAAAGGCCCAGCGGAGCGGACTGTACCTTCTGGTTTGCCGTCTCCGTAGAACTCAGATCCGTAGGCTTCGCATTGTCGACCTTCACCTTTTTCACCCTGAGATGATGACCGCGACTCTTGGAATGCGTCTGGGCAGATTTATTCCGAGCTTCGTCGCTGAAGCGCGTCTTGTGCTGCTTGGGCGGGGTAATTGTAGGAGTATGTTGAAGATCCGGCCCCAGCGGCTGAACCGTACCGTTGGCCACATTCGCCGCGGTGCTTGCCGCAGCGGGCGATGCCGGCGGAGTGCCGCCGTTCGTCGCCACCTGCTCCGACGCAACGGTGTTCGCCGGCGCTTGCCCAAAGCGCAGCTTCACGCGTTTACTCTTATTTTTCTTCGCGCCTTTTCTTTCCCAGAAATGTCTGCCATGCGCGGAAGCCGTCTCATTTGCAGGAGGCGCAGCAGCCGGTGCGGGAGCAGCAGCAGTCGTCGTCGCTGCAGAGCCAGCCTTCGCTGCAGTGGCAGTCGGAGCCGCCGTCGAAGCCACGGCGGTAGACTTCTTTTTACGGTCCGTAATGCGACCATAATGTTTGACTCGGCTGTCGAAGCGCTTTTTCTTCTTTTTCTTCTTCGGCTGCGGCGGCACGTAGGCGGTAAACGTCGGCTTGGTTTCGTTCGGGCTGGCTGCGGAATCCGTATACCCCGGACGAATATCGATATACCCTTCGTCGCGCAGGCGGGTCAGGTAGCGCCGGACCGCAGGTTCAATCTCCTGCATGTACATTGCCTGTTCAATCTGTGGTTCCACCTTCTGCATCGGAGGAACCCCACCCGGATTGTGCGCCGTGACCTTGAGAATAATGTAGCCCTGTCGCGTGCGGATCGGGTCCGTATAGCCGCCCACTGGCAGGCTGAAGGTCTGATCTTCCAGCACCTTTGCCAGCGCGCCGCGCTTGAAGTCTCCCAGATCGCCGCCCTGCTGCGCCGTCGGTCCGCCGGAATATTCCTTCGCCAGGTCGGCGAAATTTCCGCCGGCCTTCAGCTTCGCTTCCACTTCCTTCGCCTTCGTATCCGCCGCGCTCAACTGCGTAGGAGTGGCGTTTTCATCCGTCGGAATCAGAATTTCATTTAGATGAATCGATTCCGGCTGGGCAAAGCTGTCCTGATGTTCGTCGTAATATTTGCGGATGTCTGCTTGCGAGATCTGCATCTTGCTGCCGACCTCCTGCCGCACCACTTCCTGCGTAATGATGCTGTTGCGGATGTTGGCCTTGAAGTCTTCGTACGAGGTACCCGACTGCTCGACCGCTTTCTCCAGGTCGTCGAGCGATGCGAGATGGTTCTGCTTGCGAATTTCGTCCAGCCGCTTGATCAGTTCCGTATCGCCGGTAATCCCCAGTTGCTTGCCCTTCGACAGCAGCAGTTGCTGATCGATCAGGTCGCGCAGCAGATTCTTCTGGGCATCGTTGTACTGATCGAGCGTCACATTTCCCTGACGCGACTGCTCCGCCAGTTGAGTCTGCGCACGCTTCAGGTCGGAGTTCGTAATCACCCGGTCATTGACTCGCGCCACAATCTCCTCGACCGGCGTGCCGTACAGGCTGGCCACATCGTTCGAGTCGGAATTCAAACTGGTGCTGGAGCCAAGGGTCGGTGCACCCTCGGGCGTCGATTGTGCAGGGGGCGTATCCGGTGTCTGATCGTAAGGGCTGGTATTTTGACCCACGCCGGCCACGCAGAGCGTAGCCGCAAAAATCGAAGGAAGTACAACGCGCGCAACTGCTCGTAACATCATCAAATTAGCTCAACCAATCCAGGCCTGCTGGCGTCATGCAGCAAGTTCTCTACCGGCGGCCTGCATTCGGCACCTTTCTCCGGTCGGGAAAAAACAACAGCACGATGCAGGTCGATTCCGTTCCTTTCATTCTAACCGCATAGCGCATCGATTTCCCAACCGTAAGAATTCATGCCGGATGCCCCACGTTCGCGAGGTGAGAGCTTGGGTGAAGAGCTTGCCCTGAACGGGCTAAGGCGAGTTAAAAAGGAACCTACGGTTTGCACTCAGCCCTCAGAAACCAATATGCCCGCAATGCTACACTGAGCAATAGTTTCGTCGGTTTTTTCTCCGGGGAAAACCCTTCGCGAAACTCGAATCCGAGTAGCCCAAAAGGAACCAACGGTTCATGACTCCCCGCGCTAGCCGCTCGCTGTTCTACGTCGTCGTATTCCTCGTTGTCTGCGGCGCTGCCGGAGCTTTTTTCGCTCACCAGGTAGGCGCGCAATCTTCCGACAATCAGACCACGCTGCGCGACAGCCTCAAGCAGTTCACCAACGTCTACAGCGTCGTCGAGCAGAATTACGCCGAGCCCATGACTAAGGACCGCATCAACACCGCGATCTATGACGGCGCTATTCCAGACATGCTGCACGTGCTCGATCCGCACTCCAATTTCTACGACCCCAAGGCTTTCGCCGCCATGCGCGAAGAGCAGAGCGGCAAATACTACGGCGTCGGCATGCAGATCATGCAACAGAACGACAAGATCGTCGTCGTCAATCCCTTTGAAGGAACACCGTCCTATAAAGCCGGCATTCATCCCGGCGACGTCATCCTCGCCGTCAACGGCAAGCCCGTCAACGGAGTCGGGCCCGACGGCAAGGCAGTCAAAAAAGCCACCACGCTCGACGTCGCTAACATGCTGAAGGGCCCCAAAGGCACGCCGGTCGACATCACCATTGGTCGTGAAGGCCGCCCACAGCCCATCGTCTTCCACCTGATGCGCGCGGAAATCCCCCGCGCCAGCGTCGATCTCGCCTACGAGATTCAACCTGGCGTCGGCTACATCCATATCAAGGATTTTGCCGAAGAAGAAACCGGACATGAGGTCGTCGCCGCCCTCGATCAGATGAGCAATCTTCACGGCCTTGTCATCGACCTGCGCGGCAACCCCGGTGGCCTGCTCAGCGAAGCCGTTTCCGTCTCCGGAGATTTTCTGCAGAAAGGTGCCGTCATCGTTTCGCAGCGCGGACGTGCCTTTCCGCCCATCACCTATCGCGACACCCACGGCGATCAAGGCCGCAAATATCCCATCGTCATCCTCGTCAATCGCGGAACCGCGTCGGCGGCCGAGATCGTCAGCGGCGCCCTGCAGGACCATGACCGAGCCCTGATCGCCGGAGAAACCACCTTCGGTAAGGGCCTCGTCCAGACCGTCTATCCGTTGTCGGATTCGACCGCCCTGGCCCTCACCACCTATCACTACTACACGCCCAGCGGACGCCTTATCCAGCGCAACTACACCGGCATTTCCATGTACGACTACTTCTACAATCCCTCTGACCGGCCCAGCAGCGACGCCAACCGCGAAGTTAAACTGACCGACTCCGGACGCGCCGTCTACGGCGGCGGCGGTATCACGCCGGATGTCAAGGTCGAAACGCCCAAGTCGAACCACTTTCAGGATGTGCTGATGGAGCAGTTCGCCTTCTTCAACTTTGCCAGCCACTATCTCGTGAATCACACCGTCACCAAGGATTTCAAGGTCGACGACGCTGTCATCAACGATTTCGAAAGTTACCTTACCAGCAAGCAGATCCCCTGGACCGCAGCCGACATCGCAGGCGTCCGCGACTGGATCGACATGAGTATCAAGAGCGAGCTCTTCACCTCCGTCTTCGGCCAGCAAGAGGGATTGAAGGTCCGCGCCGCCTGGGATCCTATGATTAGCAAAGCGATCACGCTTGTCCCACAAGCTGAAGCCCTGCAGGTTAATGCACAAAAAGAGATCGCCATGAAAGCCAACGCCTCGACTGCGTCGGTTCGCTAGAAATCCGGACGTGAGGCACAGTGCCGCTCGGGAGAGTATCGGGTTCATGCCTTCGGGAGACAGATAGCCATCAAAAAAATGATAGAAACGACAAAGATTAGGAGATCGGAAACTATGAGATATAAAGCCATTCTTGCTGTTTGTGCCTTGTCATTGTTTGTTATCCAGGCGCATGGACAACGATCAAGCGAGACCTCAAGCTCGCTGATAGATATTCATGTTTCTGAAAGTTTGCCGACCGTGAATTATCGGGCCAACGGATCGACCAAGGTGAATTTTGTCGGTACGGCCTTGCTGCCTCGCGCCGATGGTTCGGCCAAAATCGGGGCTCAGGGGAGCGGCCTGCGCATCCAGGCAGATTTCAAAGGACTGGTCTCGCCGACGACCTTCGGCAACGCCTATCTCGTATATGTTCTGTGGGCAATCACACCCGACGGGCGAGCGACCAATCTTGGCCAGTTGAATGTCCGGAACGGAAAGAGCCAGGTGGATGTGACTACGAAGGTGCAGACTTTCGGCATGATGGTCACAGCGGAACCGTATTTTGCCGTCAGCTTTCCCAGCGAAAAAGTAGTGCTCGCCAATTCCGTTCGCAACAATACAAAAGGCACAGTTTCTGAAGTCAATGCCAACATGGGTCTTCTGCAGCGCGGAAAGTATCCGAATGCAGACTTTCCAGCCTTCTTTGAGATGAACTCGAAGGTGCCGCTAGATCTTTACCAGGCCCGCAATGCGGTAAGAATCGCCAAGTTCGAGCAGGCACAAAAATATGCTCCGACCGCGTTCGAAAAAGCCGAACAATCCCTGCACCAGGCCGAGGACTATCAACTTCGAAAACAGAAGAACCCGGTTCGTACAGTTGCCCGTCAAGCAGTCCAATCGGCGGAGGACGCTCGGGAGATTGCCGTGAGAGCCCGCCACCAGGAGCAGATCGCGAGCGAACAGGCCGCTACACAGGCTCAAGCAACGCAGGCCGAGGCGCAGGCCCAATTGGAGGCTCAGCGGCGTCAGGTAGCCCAACAGCAGCGTGAAATCGCGCAACAGAAGCAGGCCTTGGCCCAGCAACAGGCAGCGGCAGCGCAGGCGGCGCAACAGGCTGCCGAAGCGAAAGCGCAAAACGCTCAAGCTGCATCGGCGCAGGCACTCGCGGAGAAAGAGCAACTGCGAGCCCGCCTCTTGGCGCAATTCAATCAAATCCTTCCGACTACGGACACGCCCCAGGGACTTATGGTGAATATGGGCGATGTGCTGTTCGCCACCGCAAAGTCCGATCTTCGCCCCTCGGCTAAGGAGTCTTTGGCAAAGTTCTCCGGCATCGTTCTGAGTTATCCAACCCTGAAATTTAGCGTGGTAGGGTACACAGACAGTACCGGCAGTCAGGCATTCAACCAGACTCTCTCACAACAGCGTGCAGATTCTGTGCGAGATTATCTGGTGCAGCAGGGCCTGAATCTCAATTCCATCTCGGCAACCGGTCTCGGTGAATCGAATCCAGTCGCCAGTAATAGCACTGCTGCAGGAAGACAGCAGAATCGTCGCGTCGAAATTATCGTTTCCGGCGAAGTGATCGGTACGAAGATCGGCAGATCGGAATAGCGGCTTTTCCCGCGCAGCCAGAAATCCAATGCCCCAGGCCTCGCATTTACGGCCTGGGGTTTTTCATCCCATTTACAATAAAAGTATGACTTTGCTCGTATACACCGCAGAATGGTGCCGTGACTGTCGCGAAGCCAAGCGCTTCCTCACCCGGCACAATATCCCCCACACCGAAATCGATATCGAAAACACTCCCGGCGCCGCTGAAGAGCTGATCGCGCAAACCGGCAAGCGCGGCATCCCGCAATTCGTCGTCGACGGCAAATGGATCCAGCCCTATCGCCCGGGAATCGGCTTCCTGCACGAAGAAATGGCCGAACTCTTCGGCGTAGCGGCGAAATAATATCGGAACAATGGGTGCCCATCCTCGTGCCCGCGCAGGACGAGTGGATGGAAGGGTTTTCTAAAGAGGAAAACAGTGATCGACCGCTACACGCGCCCGGAGATGGGCGGCATCTGGACGGAAGAAAATAAATATCGCATGTGGCTGGAAGTAGAATCTGCCGCATCGGAAACTCTTGCGGAGTTCGGCATTGTTCCCTCCGAAGCCGCCAAAGCTATCCGCGAGCGCGGCGCCATCGATGTGGCCCGCATCCAGGCCATCGAATCCGAAGTCCGCCACGACGTCATCGCCTTCACTACCGCCGTCGCCGAAAAGATCGGCCCGGAAGCACGCTGGCTGCATTACGGTCTCACATCCAACGACGTCGTCGACACCGCCCAGGCCCTGCAGATCAAAGCCGCCTCGAAAATCCTGCGCACAGACATCCTGCGTCTGATCGAAGTCCTCAAGCGCCGCGCTATCGAATTCCAGCACACTCCCACCGTAGGCCGCACCCACGGCGTCCACGCCGAGCCCACAACTTTCGGCCTCAAGCTGCTCAACTGGTACGCAGAAATGCAGCGCAATCTGAAGCGCTTCGATATGGCTGCCGAAGACATGCGCGTGGGCAAACTTTCTGGTGCCGTCGGCACTTTCGGCCATTTGAAGCCGGAGCATGAAGCCCGCATTTGCGAGAAACTCGGCCTCGTGCCGGCTCCGATCGCCACGCAGGTCTTGCAGCGCGACCGCCATGCCTTCTACGTCGGCGCGCTGGCACTTATTACCGCCACGCTCGACAAGATTGCCGTCGAAATCCGCCACCTGCAGCGCACCGAAGTCCGCGAGGCAGAAGAGTATTTTTCCGAGAAGCAGAAGGGCTCCTCGGCCATGCCGCATAAGCGTAACCCCATCACCTCGGAGCAGATCAGCGGCCTCGCCCGCGTCGTTCGCGCCAACCAGCAGGCCGCGCTCGAGAACGTGGCTCTGTGGCATGAGCGTGACATATCCCATTCCTCCGTCGAGCGCATCATCCTGCCCGACTCCACCATCCTGACCGACTATCTCCTGGAAAAGACCGCCGCGCTGATCGATCGCCTCGTCGTCCATCCAAAACGCATGCTGCGCAATCTCGAACTTACCGGCGGCCTGATCTTCTCCGGCCAGCTATTGCTGGAGTTAGCCGAAGCCGGCATGTCCCGCGAAGACGCCTATCGCCTCGTGCAATCGCACGCCATGAAAGCCTGGCAGCAGGATTTAAATTTCCGCGAAGAAGTCGCCAAAGACCCGGAAATCCAAAAGCGATTGATGCCAGAAAAATTAGCCCAGGCCTTCGACCTAAAGCGCCAACTGACAAACGTAGATACCATCTTCTCCAGAGTCTTGAACGAGCAAATTAAATAAAATTGTCATTCCCGTGCGAAACGCAGCGCGGCCGGGGCCTGCGGTTTGCCAATCTATCTGAGTAGAATTGCGCAATGGCTGGAAAAATCCTCATAGTCGCCATGACCGGAGCCAGCGGAGCGCTGCTGACCCAAAAAATCCTGCATCTCCTCGAAGCCGACGACCGCGTAGACCGCGTCCACTTCATCGCCTCCGAAAGCTCCCTGCGCGTGCTCGCCGAAGAGCTGGAGATCAGCGGCCGCTCCAACCTGATCGCGAAATTGCTAGGCCAGGAAAGCAAAAAAATCGTCCAGCACGCGGCCAGCGACATCGGCGCATCCGTCGCCAGCGGAAGCTATCCCACCTGCGGAATGATCATTCTGCCGTGCAGCATGGGCACACTGGGCGCAATCGCCAACGGCCTCGCCGATAACCTGATCGCTCGCGCCGCAGACGTCTGCCTGAAAGAATGCCGGCCGCTGCTGCTCTGCGTGCGGGAAACTCCGTTTAACAAAATTCATCTGCGCAACATGCAACAAGTCGCCGAAGCCGGCGCCACCATCTACCCGGTCATCCCCACCTTCTATAACCACCCAATTAGCTCAGAAGAAATGACCCATCAATACGTCTGCCGAGTGTTAGCCCATATCGGTCTTCCCCAACCCGGAGCCTACCAATGGGCAGGCAAATCGTAGCGGGCACCCCATCCTTCTCGTTGTTTGCGAAGGGTGGGCGACAAGGCAGCTCAGTAACGATAAATCCCACCCGAAACCGGCCCACCCTGTAAAAAATCAATCACCCGAGGAACCATCCGTCCCGCACAAGTAGCCGGCCCGATATGCCCGCACCCGTTGTAAATTTCCAGCACAGACTGCTGTATAGCCCGATGCATGAGCAACCCGACACTAGGCGGAATCAACGTATCCTGCTCTCCCCACACAATTAGCACCGGTACATGAATCTCGTGTAGACGCCCATCCAGCAGGTCTTTGCCGCTGATCATAGACGCAACTGTGCGATGCACCACCGGAAAATTTCGCTGCATCGCGTTTAACAACGCGCGATCAAAAAACGCCGGCAGCGCATGCGGATGCGGCACCAGCAGCGCCTCCAACTGCTTCAACTGCGGAATCGTGTGCGGCTCAAAAATCTCCGGCGTAAGGTCCGTCTTGAACGACAGCCCGGCACTGTCCATCACCACCAGCCGGCGCACACTTGCAGGATGCTGCAGCGCAAACTGCAGCGCCACCCATCCCCCCATCGACCAGCCGATTACATCCGCTTGCTGGATGTGAAGAGCATCCAGAAATCCATGAATCAGATCCGTCTGCTGCTGAATCGTGTACGCAATTTCCGGGTGATCCGTGCGCCCGCAGCCCAGCAGATCGATTGCGTACACACGAAAACCTTTCGCCACGTAATCCGGCATCTCCGGCGTCCAGTCTTCGGAACGCGATCCCAGCCCATGGATCAGCAACAGCGGCCTGCCCTCACCGCCCACAAAATAATGCACCCGATAGGGCCCTACTGTAACGAACTCGCTATGGATTCCGGCCAGCGCCAGCCGCGCATGCAGTGTCTCGTCGATCACCCACAGAGGCCGTTTATAAAAAACCACGCTGAAGACGACATCCCAGACCATAATCGCCAGTAACAAAAAAATCGCGAAACCCTTCAAGATCGGATGGAATCGTCTTTTTCGGATTGCGCGTTTTGTAGCTATGTGTTGTGAAGCGGTAGTGCTGAATGTCGCCATAGACTGTAACAAATTTGTAACGTTCAAATAGAAATACGCGTGCTCCACACCGGGCCAGCCGGGAACGTAGAAGTCCCTTTGCTATGCAGTTGTCTCGCGGTCGAAATTTTTCCGGGCTAGACGATAGCCGTCTTCAATCATCGCCATCGTCCATTCCGCTACAGCAAATTCCGCCGACTGGCGCAGGATTGCCATGGTTACCCACCGCGCCTCCGAAATATCAGATGCGGCATGCAGCGTTTCCGGCTTTTCGGCGACGCGGCATAAAAAATCGGTCAGCACGTAATGATAGCGAACCCGCCCCGCCGCGTCACGGTCAATCTTGTCGAAGGTTTTCAGCATCGCGACCGGCGCGATTGACAGCCCAGTCTCTTCTGCAACCTCGCGAACGATCGCCTGCTCCAAGGTTTCGCCCAACTCTACCGCACCGCCCGGAATCGACCATTGCCCCAGCAGCGGTTCCCGCCCTCGCCGCACCAATAGCACGCGATCGCCGTCGATCACAACCGACCCCACGCCAACAATCGGCGCTAATGGATATTCACGTGCTCCAACCAAAATATTTCTCCTGAAAATTCGCCGCTGAAAAAATAAAAGCGGCGTGGCGAATGAGCATTTCTCCTGAAGGTGTGGGTTGGAAATATAAACTCGGCGTGGCCGCTCCCCAAAGAACGGCCACACATCGTCGATCTCACCACGTCACAGTATCAGGAGAAATGCTCACAGCCGCGCCGCTTCAACAAAAATAAACGGAACCTAGAGCCGCAATGGCTTGCCGTATTCCTCGGCGAACGCCGTGCGAGCCATATCGAATCGTCCCCCATTATGTTTATCCGGACCCTGCAGATGGCCGATTCCAAGCAGCGCCACCACGTGATAGCTCAAAGGAAGCTTCAGAACCTCGCGCACCTTCTCTTCCTCAAAGCCTTCCATCGGCGCGGTGTCATAGCCCAGCACTTCGGCCATCAGCATCATGTGAGTAAACGCGATCATCACGTGCCGATTCAGCCACATCGGCATGTTGGGGTGGTTCGACAGAAAATTCGGAATCGTATCCCGTGCCTGTGCCGCATAGCTTTCCGACATCCCGCCCTCGCGTCCCAGCCGCAGCATCTCTTCCAGATCGCCATTGCGAAAACCATCGGCATCCCCGCAGGCAACAACCATCACCGAAGCCTCTTCCACCTTGGCCTGGTTGAAGCTCGCCGTGCGCAGCCGCTTTTTCTGGTCCGCATTCCGCACCACGATAAAACGCCACGGCTGCATGTTGTATCCGCTGGGCGCATGCAGCCCCGCGTCCAGAATCTTCTTCAAATCTTCATCCGGCACAGGAGCACCGTCAAAGCTGGGAGTAGCGCGGCGCTCGCGAATCGCCTGCGAAAGTTTTTTTTCCGTCGAACTTTTTTCATGTACTTCCTTCGCCATGCAATTGCTCCCGAACAAAGAAAAACTGAGTCATTCTGGCCCAACCGTGAACGTAGTCGAAGCTGAGGACCGGCGTACCCCACCTCACGCGGCAGGCCAGCGCATTCCTGCTTCGCTCACCCAGGGCAAACATTGTTAGTCTAGTACACAGATGGCTTTCCTACACGATTGCGAAGCGAACGGGCAACTCCTGACGGAGGGTATCCTTCAAAATTTCCAGCAGAATCCGTACGGTCTGCGTCGACCGCGCCGCGACTATTTTGCTGTACAGATTCGCAATCGGCTGCATACATTGTGCGGACTGGCTCTGTTGATTGTTGTTGCTGCGTCCCTAAGTCTTTCTGCACAAACCTCCGCGCCCACAAACGCCAGCCAGTCGACGCCAGGGAACGCCCACACACAGCACCATGTTGTTTCTCATCGCAAACGCCATCATGCCCGCGCAAAAGTGACGGAGCCGGTTGTCGTCGCTCCTGTGGCTCCGCCTCCGCCCGTGCCGCCTGCGCAGCAGCCGTCAATTCCGGCGAGAATCATGTTCCATCCCGAATCGCGGCAAAGCTCAGGATCGCTCGAGATCGTCGCCAACAATTCCAGTCTCATCGACATTCTGAATCAGGTATCGCATCAGACCGGGATGGCAGTCGAGGGCCTGAATCACGACGAGCGCATTTACGGAAAATACGGTCCAGCCCCAGTCTCCGCCACGCTGACACAACTGCTCGATGGCGCCGGGTATGACTACATCATCGTAGGAGGTAGTCCAGGCAAGCCCCCGGCCAAGCTGCAGCTCACCACCGCCAGCAACACGTCCGCGAGTCCGACGTCGGCTCCCACGACGACAACCTACACCGCACCGCCGCCGACAAGCGCACCCGCAAATCCGTCAGAACCGGTTCATCCGAAGACGCCCCAGGAAATGTTCAACGAACTGCGCCGCATGCACCCTCCGCAATAAGTCCTGGCAAAAGGTTTCTCATCCCAGCGGAAGAGAAACCCAGGTGAGATGGGTGAGAGAGGGCGTTTCTCTTAGCAGGAGCAATAGTTTTAATTCAGTTTTGAGAAGGCTGAGCGAACTGAAGTCTTCAAGATATATGTGCGTATCAAAGATGTGCGGTCTTGGCCTGCATCCGCAGCGGAGCCACGCTCTTCGTCCGCACATGCATGCGGAACAGCCTAAACAGCGCCGAGCAGACCCCATATGCAATCGTCACACCTATTGCAAGCGAGGCCAGAATGGCCGAGATCACCAGCAGCATCATTGGAATCTTCCTCCGGCGCAACCCTTTATCGGTTTGTCCCCTGGGTCTCGCACAAGGGGTATCGGCAAACCGCCGCGCTCGATTATCCTTTAGTGTGGCGCGCAAAGTACGAAAGTACCTTGTGCCCATTCAACCGGATTTTCCTGCGGTCGCCTAGTGGTTTCCCGCGCAATCCTGTTGCTGAAAAGGATTCCCGACACCAATTCCGTTCGTTTGTCATCCCGAGCGAACTTTGAGCGAAGCCGAAAGGGGCGATCGAGGGATCTGCGATTTTTAAGTCAACGTGTACAGGAAGCTCGTAGGGAGAAGAATAAGCGAAACAAATGTCGATAACCCAACTCATCGTGCGCGGCGCGCGTCAACACAACCTGAAAAACGTAACCGTGGAGATGCCGCGCAACTCCCTCACTGTCATCACGGGACTCTCCGGCTCCGGCAAATCCTCGCTCGCCTTCGACACCATCTACGCCGAGGGCCAGCGCCGCTACGTTGAAACCCTCTCCGCCTACGCCCGCCAGTTTCTCGATCAGATGGAGCGACCCGATGTCGATTCCATCGAAGGTCTCAGCCCGGCCATTTCCATCGAGCAGAAAACCACCAGTCGCAGCCCCCGTTCCACCGTCGGCACCATCACGGAAATCTACGATTATCTGCGCCTGCTTTACGCCTCCGTCGGCGTGCCTCACTGCCCCAACTGCGGACGTCCCATCTCCCGTCAGTCGGCGGATCAAATTGTCGACCGCGTCATGTCCCTCGCCCCCGGCGAGCGCGTCACCATCTACGCGCCTATCGTCCGCGGACGGAAAGGTGAATTCCGCGATGAACTTGAAAATCTCGACCAACAAGGCTTCCGCGCGCGCATCGACGGCGAGGTCCGCGACCTGGCCGAAGACATCGTTTTAGAAAAGCGAAAAAATCACACCATCGAAGCCATCGTCGATCGCATCGCCATTAAGCCGGGAGTAGAGAAACGCCTGGAAACCGCGGTCTCGAAGGCCCTGCAAATGGCCAATGGATTGGTCCTGGTAGGCATGCCATCCGGCAATAGCTCCGCACCGGACGAGCAGCTCTATTCCTCCTCCATGGCCTGCCCCGACTGCGGCATCAACGTCCCCAAGCTCGAGCCGCGCAGCTTCTCCTTTAACAGCACCTATGGAGCTTGCCCGCACTGTAACGGCCTCGGCAGCATCTACGACTTCGATCCTGCAAAGGTCATCGTCGACTGGTCGAAGCCGTTGTTTGAAGGCGGTCTCGGCCCCGGCGGCACCTCGCAATACCTGATCAAGCTGGCTCAACTCGCTGCAGAAAAATACAAGATCGATCTGCGCAAGCCCTTCGAGCAGCTGCCGGAAAAGCAACAGAAAATCCTGCTCTACGGCCCCGAACGCGGAGAAGGCCCGCGCACCGGCTTTCACGGCGTGCTGAAATGGCTGCGCCAATCCCTCGATGAAGTTCGCTCCGACAGCTATCGCGAATGGCTGATGGGCTACATGTCCGCCGCCACTTGCCCCGACTGCCAGGGCAAACGCCTGCGCCCGGAGTCGCTCTCGGTCACGGTCAACAATCTCTCCATCGCCGACTTCACAGCCATGCCGCTCACTACCGCGCTCGACACCATGCGCGGCTTTCAATTCCGCGAACGTGAGCAACTCATCACCGATCGTCTTCAGCGCGAAATCGTCGAGCGCCTGGAATTCCTCAACGCCGTCGGCCTCGGCTATCTTTCGCTGGAGCGCAATGCAGCCACGCTCTCCGGCGGCGAAGGCCAGCGCATCCGTCTCGCCACGCAGATCGGCTCGCGCCTGCGCGGTGTTTTGTACGTCCTCGATGAGCCCTCGATCGGCCTCCATCAGCGCGACAACCAGCGCCTCATTGAAGCCCTCACTTCCCTGCGCGATCTCGGCAACACCGTCCTCGTCGTCGAGCACGATGAAGACACCATCCGTCACGCCGATTATGTTGTCGACCTCGGTCCCGGCGCCGGACGTCTCGGCGGCGCGCTGGTCGCCCACGGAACCCCGGCAGAAATCATGGCCGCGAAAGATTCCCTCACCGGTCAATATCTAAGCGGCACCTTGGAAACCGTCCCGCGCGAAGAACCCCGCCCGCCGGCGAAGCCGTGGCTCACGGTAGAAGGCGCGCGCGGACACAACCTCAAAAACATCACCGCTCGCTTCCCTCTCGGCCTGCTCACCGTCGTCACCGGGGTTTCCGGTTCCGGCAAAAGCACGCTGGTCAACGACATCCTTTACCGCGCCTTGGCGAAAAATCTCTACGGCTCGCGGGAAGAACCCGCAGCCCACGACCGCGTCCTCGGCGCCGACCAGATCGACAAAGTCGTCCAGATCGATCAGTCCCCCATCGGTCGCACCCCGCGCTCCAACCCCGCCACCTATACGGGAGTCTTTACCGCCATCCGCGAGCTATTCGCCATGCTGCCCACGGCGCGCGAGCGCGGCTACAAAGCCGGCCGCTTCTCCTTCAACGTTCCCGGGGGACGCTGCGAAGCCTGCCAGGGCGACGGCCAACGCCGCATTGAAATGAATTTTCTTCCCGACGTCTACGTCACCTGCGAAGTATGTAACGGTCGCCGTTACAATCAGGAAACTCTTGCCGTCAAATTCAACGGCCACTCCATCGCCGACATTTTAGAGCTGCCCATCGCCGACGCTCTGACAGTGCTCGAAGATATCCCGGTGGTTCGTCAGAAACTCGCTACGTTGAATGACGTAG
Source organism: Acidobacteriaceae bacterium (assembly GCA_965276585.1). Classification (GTDB taxonomy): domain Bacteria; phylum Acidobacteriota; class Terriglobia; order Terriglobales; family Acidobacteriaceae; genus JAKAAZ01. Next base: position 1,385,532 of record CBDIAZ010000001.1, read on the forward strand.
GTCTAGGCTACGTGCATCTCGGACAGTCCGCCACCACACTCTCGGGCGGCGAAGCCCAGCGCATGAAACTCGCCCGCGAGCTATCGAAGCGCCAGACCGGTCGCACTCTCTACCTACTGGACGAGCCCACCACCGGACTCCACTTCGACGACGTCCGCAAGCTCATGGAAGTCCTGCACCGGCTAACCGATTTGGGCAACACCATCATCATCATCGAACATAATTTAGACGTAGTCCGCAGCGCCGATTGGATCGTCGACCTGGGTCCAGAAGGCGGAAGTAACGGCGGCGAAATCATAGGCGAAGGAACTCCAACACAAATCGCCGCAAACCCCGCATCGCACACCGGAAAATTTCTCCAGCGATATTTCCCGCAAATGCGAAAGAACGGTCGCGCAACCAACAACAAAAAGATAAAAATGAAAATTGTCGCAACCGAAGCGGAGTGACCTGCGTTACTTTTATGAAGCACCCATAAAAGTTTTGAAGTTGAAACGTATGAGTTCGAATACCTATCCAATCCCGGAGCTACTTCCGCCCAACAAGCCCCCCATCCCGCTCGACTTGCACCCGGCGCCGCACGAAACCCCAACCCTGCTCGAAATGGTAGCCTTCTTCGCACTAGCCGCCATCCTCCTCACCGCAATCCAGGGAGCAGGCGCAGCCATAGCGCTCCATTGGCACATCTTCGGCAACATTACTCTGAAAGATCTCATCTACGAAACTCGCTTCACCATTCCCATGATGGTCCTTTCCTACGCCATCGTGTTGCTGGTCGCCTCCGCACTCTTCAGCAGAGTCTGGCAGCGCGGATTCTTTCAAGGCATCCACTGGAACGCATCTGCACTCCGCAAAAATTGGACCTGGCTTCCAATCCTCGGCGTCAGCCTCGGCTTCGCCATTCAACTCGCGTCGAATTACTTGCCGGTGCCAAAAGAACTCCCCGTCGACGCATTCTTCCGCAATGCCGCCGACGCATGGATGGTTGCCTTATTCGGCGTCTTCATTGCGCCCATCGCCGAAGAAATCGCCTTCCGCGGATTTCTCTACCCTTCTCTGCGCCCTTGGACCGGCCGCATCCTCGCCGCCGTCCTCACCAGCGTGCCCTTCGCCTTGCTGCACGCGCAACAAGTAGCCCATGCCTGGGGGCCGCTCTCGATGGTCTTTCTGGTTAGCCTGGTGTTGGTCGCCGTGCGCGATCGCACCGGCTCCGTGGCTGCCTCGGCCATCGTCCACGCCTGTTACAACCTCTCCATTTTCGCCGTCATCTTTTACGCCAGCGGCGGTTTCCAACATCTGGAACGCTTGAAGGATTAGAGCGGTTCCACGGTTACTCAAGCCAACCAAAGGTCGCCAGGTACAGCTTTTCTTAAGGAAAAGCTGCGCGAAGGTTCAGGCCCGCTGAGTACATCCATCATGAACTGCTCTGGCCGCTCGTCTGGTGAAGACTGTTCGCGGACGAAGCAAAATTCTCACTGTATCCTGAGTAGTTGTCAGGAGAAATTCGTTGCACATCCGCATCGCTGCCATCCTGCTATTCGCCGTTTCCTTGTCAGCGCAAACCGCGATGCCTGGCTTCCGCAACCCCGCAGCCCAACTCGAGCTCGACCAAAAATTCCTCCAGGTTGCCAGCGCCGCATTCGCCGGCCAGGAACTGAAAATCCTGACCGCCGCCCCTCACATCACCGGCTCGAAGGAGGACTACGCAACCGCCCAGTACGTGGCGAAAAAATTCCGCGAAGCAGGACTGGAAACGAAAATCGTCCCCTACCGCGTCATGATGAATCTGCCCGGAGAAATTCAGGTCACCGCATTCGAGGCCGACGGCAAACAAATTATGCAAGGCCCCACACCCGAGCATGTCGAAAGCGACGACCCTTATCAAAATGACAAGCGCATCGCCACAGCTTTCAATGCCTACTCTCCCTCCGGCGATGTAACCGCTGAAGTCGTCTACGCCAATTACGGCCGTCCACAAGACTTCGCCGCACTCGCCGCGCGCCATATCCAGGTGCGCGGAAAAATCGTCCTCGTCCGCTATGGTGAAAATTTTCGCGGCGTCAAAGTCTATCTCGCCGCGCGGTACGGTGCCGTCGGCGTCCTCATCTATTCCGATCCCGCCGACGATGGCTACTTCCGCGGCGACATCTATCCCGATGGTCCCTGGCGGCCGGCGTCGGGCGTGCAGCGCGGCTCGGTGCAGTATCTCTTCAGATATCCCGGCGACCCGACAACGCCCGGCATCGCTTCCACCCCAATTCTGCCCGCAAGCCAACGTATTCCATTGCAGGACGCAGCCGATCAGCCCACCATCCCATCCACGCCCCTCTCCTATCAGGACGCCGCGCCCATCTTAAACGCCCTCGGCGGCCCGGAATCTCCACGGAAATGGCAGGGCGCGCTGCCCTTCACCTATCACACCGGCCCCGGTCCGGTGAAGGTCCACATGCTGCTCCAACAGGACTATGCCCTGCGCACTCTCTGGGACGTGATTGGAAAAATTCCCGGCACGCAATATCCCAACGACTGGGTCGTCACCGGCAATCATCGCGACGCCTGGGTCTTCGGCGCCGTCGACCCCAACAGCGGCACCGCGGCTATGCTGGAAGCCGTGCACGGCATCGGCGCACTGCTCCAGCAGGGATGGAAGCCGCAGCGCACCATGATCTTCGCCAGCTGGGACGGCGAGGAGCAAGGCCTCATCGGCTCAACCGAATGGGCCGAGCAGCACGCCGCCCAGCTCGCCCACGCCGTCGTCTATTTCAACATCGACGTCGGCGTCTCCGGCCCAAACTTCGAGGCCGCTGCCGTCCCCTCCCTGCAACCGTTCCTCGTCGGCGTCACCAAGCGAGTCTCCAGCCCAGCCTCTCAATCGGAGAATGCTTCCGCCTCCGCAGGTTCGGACAACAGCTCCGTCTACGACGCCTGGAAACAACAGCAGCAATCCGCCGCTGCGAAAGCGCCTGCAGTATCTCCGCAACCGAGCCCCGCCAAACCATCGTCATCCGAAACGAAGTCCCTGCAAAGTGAGAATGCAGTCGAGGAGCATGCGTTTTCTCCGTCCATAGAAGGCGTCCACATCGACGATCTAGGCAGCGGCTCCGATTACACGCCCTTCCTCCAGCACCTCGGCGTACCATCGACCGACATCAGTTCCACTGGATCCTACGGCGTCTATCATTCCGCCTTCGACAACTACGCTTGGTTCACAAAATTTGCCGATCCAAATTTCGTCTATCTCCAGCAGCAAGCACGAGTGTTGGGCCTGGAAGCCCTAACCATGGCCGACGCCGACCTGCCTCCATACGACTACGCCCTCTATGGCGGCGACGTGATCGCCTACCTGCAGCAAGCCCAAACCAAAGCAGCCCAGGCCAACCTGCAGAGCCTGAATTTCCAACCCGCGCTAGCCGCAGCCCAGCGCTTCCGCAACGCCGGCATCCACGCACTCGCCGATGAACAAAATCCCACCGGCGATCTGCGGGAGCAAAACGAAATATTGCGTCAAACAGAGGAAGACCTGCTTTCGCAGCGCGGCCTGCCCAACCGCCCCTGGTACAAACACACCATCTACGCGCCCGGAGAATACACCGGCTACGCCGCCGTAGTCATCCCAGGCGTAAACGAAGCCATTGAAGCCAAAGATCAAGCCCGCGCAGCCACTCAGCTGATCGTACTCACCAACGCCCTGAACCGGGCCGCCACCACCCTGAACAAAATGCCCTGAACATAATTCGAGGATGCCAGCAGCGCATTTCTGGCTTTGTGTAGACCGCAGACTTTAGCCCGGGATATGTCTCGGGTAGACCTCCGCTTCAGCCGGAGGATAAGTCCTTGAAAATTTTCACGCGCTTCAGCGCCTGAGATGACAAGGATCGATAGGGAGAAACCGGAGGGAGAAAACCGGGTCGTCCATTCTTCGCAGTTTCATCGCCGGAGGATGGGAATGAAGACGATTGCCAATCCCTGAGCTTGCAGAAGAGATAGCGCGCATGTTGACCCAAAAAGCACCAATACAGGTGCAAAGAGCGCAAAAATCAATATAGTAAGAATTACTATATTGATACAGAATTCAAACGGAAACTCCGGCGTTTTTCCACAAAAAATGTAAAATTGAAAATTGTATCCTGCATGGAATCAAGGGTTTGCAATTGAACAAGATACAATAAAACACTTCCATTGCATGGTTTTACCGGTTACACCCGGTCGTCTCGAAAAACATCCCATTGTCCCCGCCCTGAAACGCCGGGAAAAAACGCCAAAAGAACCGGCTTTATTTGCAAATTTGCAACTCCTCGATTCAAACCACATAGCCGAGGTTTAGCATTCAAATTTCACCTATTCCTTCATTTCCTTAAATGTTCCACGTGGAACAATTTGCCAAAATATTGCCAACCTCGCAATAGCCATTTCACCGAAAACCTCGAATCGGTATGAAAAACACATTTTTTTTCAAAACCACAGAAAAATAAAAACGCGCGAAATCGAAATGTGCCGGTTCGCTGGAGCAGGGTCTAGCCGCGGCCTGGTTCAGACGTGTCTTTTCGCATGGCGGTGGCCACCAATAAGGCCGTTCCAGCGAACAGCAATGTGTCGGCGACGTAGTTGATGCCCTCAATCACCTGCGCGGTTCCCCTGTCCGTGGCCAGGATAGGAGCGTAGAGAAACACGGTCAGCGCAGTCATGGCAAGTCCAACGATGGCCGCGAGCAGTCGCGTTCTTTTCTTGAGGAGCAGGCCGACTCCGGCGACCAACAGGAGCAGTCCAACGAGATAGGCCCAGAGATGAGGCAGCGGAACCCATGCAGGCGTCAGCTTTTCCAGAGGCACGCCGGGCGCGCACTCGGGATGCAGGATGTTCTCAACGCCGAAGAAGAGGAGGACAACAGCAAAGACGATGCGAGCGACAATGGTGAGCCTCTCCGAGAGCCGAGCCCGGCCCTCGCGGATCGTGACCGCAGTAAGCGCGAGAGCGCCTGCGGCAAACGAGGTTTCCCGGCACACCAGCACCCAGAAAATTCTGTTCTTCGGATGGCTGACTGCATTGGGCAGGTGGATGAAGAGTACGAAGATCAGGAATAAAACGGTCAGCAGCGGCGCTGACCAGCGCAGATATTTCCTCATGTCGAGGCTGAGAGCAGCGGCCAGCAAAGCGACGCCTACAAAATATATCCAGAAAACGTGCGCAGGCATCCAGGCGGGAATCCCGCCAGCCATCAGGCGGCCCAGCGTGAAATGCTCAGCTGCGAAGGTTGCAAGCGGCGCGGCGACGAAGACGGGACCGAGGATGATTAGCTTGTCCAGCGCAACAGCTGCGGCGAAACCTTTCCGGACAATAATGAGGCCGAGTATGAGAACCGCGCATCCGGCAAGAGACGGCCAGAATACGATGGCGGAGTACATAAGAATCCTTTCCTGAAGATGGGCCGGACGAGCCAAAGCCATCTTCAAATCGCGAGGACAACATGCTTCGGGGAGATTAGATCGTACGGCCAGAAGAGACCGGCTGCAACACATATCGCTCGTAGCAAGTCAGCTCAAAAATCGAACCCTCTGTCGGCGAATCCCGTTTTGAAAATCTCCTCAAAAACAAAACTTCAGGTATCTCGCGCCTTAACATTCTGTTCCAATCTCCTCTATTTGTCGCATCCTTGAAAATCGGGAATCTCGGACGTTTCCTGCTCATCGCCTTCGAATACCTGTTCCTGCTTCCCCCGATCCTTTTCACGGCGCGCAACGGCCGCAGAATCCACAATCGCAATTGCCCCGCATCACATATTTCCCGCTCTCCAGCGCATTTGTTGGGCCGATAGCCCTCCGGATGCCATAATGCGAATATGCAGATTGGCGAATTTCTGCGCGAGAAGGTTCTTTCCGTTCAGGATTATTCCCTCCTGGCCTGGGAGGGGCTCACCAATATCGTCCGGCGCCCCTTTTATTGGGAAGACCTGTTCACGCAGGCGGATCTCATCGGCGTCGGCTCCATCCCCATCGTCATCCTCACCGGATTTTTCACTGGCGGCGTCCTAGCACTGAACTCCGCCACCACTCTGGCGCAGTTCGGCGCGAAATCCGTGACCGGCGAACTGGTCGCCCTCTCCATGATCAAAGAGCTTGGCCCCGTACTCACCGGCCTCATGGTCTCCGGCCGCAACGCCTCCGGCATGGCCAGCGAGCTCGGCTCCATGCAGGTCACGGAGCAGATCGACGCCATGCGAGCCCTCGGCACCGATCCCTTGAAAAAGCTCATCACCCCCAGAGTCATTTCCACCCTCGTGATGCTGGTCTTCCTCACCATCATTTCAGACGGCCTGGGCATTCTCGGCGGCGGCTGGATCTCGAGCACTCTGGGCATCGACCTCTCGCAATACTTCCACATGGCCTACCAGTACCTGCGGTACCCCGATATCCTGGAAGGCCTCGTAAAGCCGCTCATCTTCGGCTTCATCATCGCTACCATCGGCTGCTACTTCGGCATGTCGACCCGCGGAGGCACCCAGGGCGTCGGCCGTTCCACCACCCAGGCCGTCGTCTACAGCTCCGTCCTCATTATCTTCAGCGACTTCGTCATCAGCCGCCTGACCATCGGCCTATTCGGGCGATAGTGCGTTTAAGCAGAAATTTATAATTTTAGAGCGAATAAGCAGAGATTTATAGTTTCTTCGAGCGAACCGATGTCGACCACCGCCAGCCCAATCGAAACTCCCGGCACTGCCTCCGATGACCACCAGCCGGTAGTCGAGTTCAAACATGTATCCATCGGCTTCGACGGCAACTCCGTCCTCAACAACATCAGCTTCAGCGCCCGCCCCGGAGAAACTGTCATCCTGCTCGGCGCCGCCGGCACCGGCAAAAGCCTCCTGCTCAAGCTCGCCAACGGCCTCATTCGCCCCGACTCCGGCCACATCCGCATCTTCGGCAAAGACATCGACGAGATGCCCGAGCGCGAACTCTTCGCCTTCCGCAGCAACATTGGCATGGTCTTTCAGGAGTCTGCCCTCTTCGACTCCCTCTCCGTCCGTGACAACGTGGCCTTCCGACTGCACGAGCAGCGCGACGACCCCGCCGACATCGAGCGCAGAGTCGTCGAAGTCCTCCGCTTCGTAGAACTCGAAGACGCCATCGACAAATTTCCCGCCGAGCTCTCCGGAGGCATGCGTCGCCGCGTCTCCATCGCCCGCGCCATCATTACCCAGCCAAAACTCCTCCTCTATGATTCTCCCACTGGGGGCCTTGATCCCATCACCTCTACAACCATCATCCAATTGATCATGAAACAGCGTGATGTATATGAAAGTACATCACTTTTAGTAACGCACAGATTGCAGGACGCCTTTACCCTTGCCACCCACAGCTTCAACCGCAAGACCAATCAAATGGAGCGCTTTCCCAACGACGGCGTAGACCCCAACACCACCATCATGGTGCTTAAAAACACCGGCATAGCCTTCACCGGCTCTCTGGTCGACCTCCTGAAATCCAAAGATTCCTACATTCAGGAATTTCTCGAATAGTACGCATTCATAAAAAATCAACGCCATCCAGCCACGCCTTGAGCGGAGCCGCAGCAAAGTGGAGCGACTCGCATTCACTCTGCTAGGCTGAATAGTTTGCATGGAGAAATCATGGCTTTCAAATTTAAAGGCGTAGACTTCATCCACTTCGATACCCTGCTCAGTGAAGACGAGCGAATGGTGCGCGACACCGCCCGCAAATTCATCGAAGAAAACCTGGTTCCTATCATCGAAGAATGCAACCGCGAAGGCCGCTTTCCCAAAGAGCTGATCAAGCCCATGGGCGAGCTGGGCTTCTACGGCGCCACCATCGAAGGCTACGGTTGCGCCGGCATGAACAACGTCGAATACGGCCTTGTAATGCAGGAAACCGAGCGTGGCGACTCCGGTGTCCGCAGCTTCGTCAGCGTTCAGTCCGCTCTCTGCATGTATCCCATCCATGCATTTGGCTCGGATGAGCAAAAAAACGAGCTGCTCCCGCGCATGGCCAAAGGAGAAATCCTGGGCTGCTTCGGCCTCACCGAACCCGACTTCGGCTCCAATCCCGCCGGCATGCGCACCCACGCCAAAAAGGATAGCGGCGACTACATCCTCAACGGCGAAAAAATGTGGATCACCTCGGGCACCTTAGCCGACATCGCCATCATCTGGGCCAAGGTCGATGATGAAGACGGCCGCGTCAGAGGCTTCATCGTCGACACCAAACTCCCAGGCTTCTCCGCCTACGATGTACACGGCAAATGGTCCCTGCGGGCGTCGGTTACCTCGGGTCTTTCCATGCAGGATGTGCGCGTCCCCGCCGCCGCTCTGCTTCCCGACAGCGCCGGTCTCAAGTCCCCGCTCATGTGTTTGAACCAGGCCCGCTACGGCATAGGCTGGGGAGCCATCGGAGCGGCCATGTCCTGTTATGACACCGCGCTGCAATACTCGCTTCTGCGCAAACAATTCCGCGAACAGCCCATTGCCAGCCATCAGTTAGTGCAGGAAAAATTAGCCTGGATGATTACCGAAATCACCAAAGGCCAGCTGCTGTCGCTACAGGTAGGCCGTATGAAAGACGCGAAAACCGTAAGCCATGAACACATCTCCATGTCGAAGCGAAACAATGTCTGGATGGCACTGGAATGCGCCAGAATTGCCCGCGACATCCTGGGCGCAAACGGCATCACCGACGACTACCCAGTTATGCGCCACATGCTCAATTTAGAGTCAGTAAAAACCTACGAAGGCACCCACGACATGCACACGTTGATCATAGGCCAATCCGTAACCGGTATTTCCGCCTATTAAAAGCTTAAGTGTGGAAACTCTCTTCATCCACGCCGTTTTTGTATCTGTAACTCTCGCAGTTGCAAATCGCTCACTGGCGACGGAGCATCCACCATCAAATCGATCGCCTTCGCCGTCTTCGGAAACGCAATCACCTCGCGCAAACTCTGCGCCCCCGCCAAAATCATCACGATTCGATCGAGCCCTAACGCAATCCCACCATGTGGAGGAGTTCCATACTCCAGCGCCTCCAGGAAAAATCCAAAGCGCTCCTTCGCTTCCTCGTCGCTCATTCCCAGCGACTGGAAAATCTTGGCCTGCACGTCCTTGCGATAAATACGGATCGAGCCCGACCCCAGCTCCAGTCCATTCATCGCCAGGTCATAGTAGCGAGCACGCACAGAAGCTGGGTCGGAAACCAGCCGCTCCATATCCTCTTCATGTGGAGAAGTAAACGGATGATGCGCCGGCATCCAATGACCGCTCTCCACATCATGTTCAAACATGGGGAAGTCCGTAACCCAGATGGGGAAGAAGGCCCCTGCACCCTCGACCTTGTCACCGCTACCCGCCAGCTCGATCACGCGCTCAGTCGGGGCAAACGCCCCATGCCGCTCCGCATATTTCTTCGACAACTCCGTCCGCAAAATCCCCGCCGCTGAGTAAACCGCGATCTCGCGTTCACTCAGCCGCCCGGCAATCTTCGTATCGCTGGCCTCGATCCGGGCCGCCACATCGCCGGCAACAATCACCACCAAATCTTCCGCCGCAGCCTGCACCCGTTCGCGAATCTTTGCGACAGCTTCCGGAAAACTCTTTTCCAGCCGCTTCAAATCGTCAATCAGCTTTGCGCCTTTGCGTGTATCGAACAGCGGGCGATTTTCCTCCCGCTCCTTACGCGAAAGCTCGCCCACTTTCGCAACCCGCACCGCAACCATCGGCAGCGCCTCATCGACGCCCAGCGATTCGACCTCCGCCGCGGAAAATGCATCCCCAACATTGATCAATTCCGGCAGCCGCATATCCGGTTTGTCCGAGCCAAAGCGCCGCACCGATTCATCGTAAGTAATCCGCGGAAACGGAGTCGGCAAAGCAATCCCCGCCGCCGCGAACGCAGCCGCAAGAAATCCTTCGACCACGCGAAACACAGTCTCCTGCTGCGGAAAGGTCATTTCGAGATCGACCTGGGTAAACTCCGGCTGCCGGTCCGCGCGCAAATCCTCATCGCGAAAACAGCGCGCAATCTGGAAATACCGATCAAGCCCGGAGATCATCAGAATCTGCTTGAAGATTTGCGGCGACTGCGGCAGCGCATAAAATTCTCCCGGATGCACGCGGCTGGGAACCAGATAATCCCGCGCGCCCTCCGGCGTCGAGCGCGTCATGAACGGCGTTTCAATCTCTAGAAATCCCTCGCTCGCCAGCTGCTGACGAATCGCCAGCGCAATCCTGTGCCGCAAAATCACATTCCTCTGCATCTCCGCGCGACGCAGATCGATGTAGCGGTATTTCAGCCGCAGCTCTTCATTCCCAATCGCATCCTCTGCTGGAGAGAATGGCGGCGTCTTTGCGTCATTCAAAATATGCAGCGCATCCACCTGAATCTCAATTTCGCCGGTCGGCATATTCGGGTTGACGACCGACGCATCCCGCCCACGCACTTTGCCCTCGACAGCCAGCACATATTCCGGCCGCACGAGCTCCGCTCTGGCATGCGCCGCCGGACACAGTTCCTTATCGAGAACGATCTGCACAATCCCGGAGCGATCCCGCAGGTCGAGAAAAATCAGGTCGCCGTGATCGCGTCGCCGGTTTACCCACCCCATCACCACAACCGATTTTCCAGCGTCCGACAGACGCAGCGCACCGCAGGAATGCGTTCGTTCTAGCTTTCCAAGAAGATCTAGTTCCATCGTTCCCTTTTCTGCAATTGTTCAAATTAGTTTTACATTCGTGTGCTGTTCGCGCGTTCATTATCCGTTGCGAAGAAATTCGACAAGCTCGCTGCGAGGTACTTTTCTCTGCTCGCCCGCTGTTCCACCTAGGGACTCTTGGACAGCATCCGGCCATACCGGACGGAATCTTTTGACCGTAATTAGTCCCGAACGCACTTCATCTTCTCCAAAAATGACGATTGCCCGCGCAACTTTATCGGCGGTTTCGAATGATTTTTTCAAGCGGAATGAGCAATCGCCCAACTCCACACGCAATCCTGCGCGGCGCAATTCTCGCGCTAGCACAAGCGATTCCGGCTGTTGCAGTTCTCCCAGTGGAGCAATATAAGCGTCGATTCTCTGCGCCACGCTTTCGGTTGCGGCATTCGTAGCCTGCAACGTCAAAATCAGGCGGTCCGCGCCAATCGCAAATCCGATTCCGGGTGCTTTCGGGCCACCAATGGCTTCGCTCAGGCCATCGTAGCGGCCGCCCCCCAACAATGCGTTCTGAGCGCCAAGACCGCCGTGAACAAATTCGAATGTCGTGCGGGTGTAGTAGTCGAGTCCGCGTACCAGCCTGGGATTGACGGTGTATGGAACGCCGCAGGCATCGAGCGCAGCCAGTACCGCGGCGAAATGTTTGCGTGAATCCTCATCGAGAAAATCCGCAATCTTCGGCAGCGCATTGATCTTCTCCTGATCCTCCGGCACCTTGCAATCCAACACACGCAGAGGATTCGTGACCGCGCGCCGCTGGCAATCGACGCATAATGTAGGTGCGATGTCAGTCAGCGCCTCCCGCAATGCCTGCACATAGCGTGGCCGGTCCGCTGCCGAGCCGACGGAGTTCAATTGCAATGTCCAGCCAGTGATGCCCAGTTCATCAAGCAACGTCGCCAGCATCTCCAGCACTTCCGCATCGCGCAGAGGAGATTCGCTGCCTGCGCTTGTCGGTCCGAGAACTTCTGCGCCAATCTGAAAGAATTGCCGATATCGACCCTTCTGCGGGCGCTCCCGGCGAAACTGCGGACCGATGTAATAGAGCTTCTGCAGCAGACCGCTGTCGCCGAGATTGTGTTCGATATACGCGCGCACCACACCCGCCGTATTTTCCGGGCGCAAGGTCAGCGATTGCGCCTTTTCCGACTGCGCGCGCGGACGATCCTCCCACGTATACATTTCCTTCGAAACGATATCGGTTTCTTCTCCGACACTACGCGAAAACAGCTGCGTGTCCTCAAAAATGGGCGTGCGGATTTCGCCGAATGCATAGCGCGCAAAGACGCTGCGCGCGGTGGCTTCGATGCGGTTCCATAGTTCTGTTTCCGGCGGCAGCAGGTCGCGAGTGCCGCGTACAGCCTTTATCTGGCTCATAGTCGTTACTATGTACAATAAATGGTTTGCGCGCGAAAGTGCGTAACATGCACAGCAATTTAGCGGACCCACTTATGCGCTCTGGCAGCTTGGGCACCAGAAGGTGGTGCGCGCTTCCGTTCCCTGCTTGCGCATCAGAATCGTAGTTCCGCAGCGGCGGCACGGTTCGCCTCGACGTCCGTATACCCACAGACGTGCTGAACGATCCAGAGAATTCATTGTGCGGCGGGCGCCGGTGTTGGCGGTTATCTGTCCATCGGCATCCTCAAGCACGTTGATCTTTAGAAATCCGTGAGAGACATCGACAATTTTTTCGAGCTGCGCCTGGGGTAGCGATTCAACGGTGCAAAATGGATGGACGGCGGAGGCAAAGCATATCTCCGATTTGAAGACATTTCCGATGCCTGCGAGCACATGCTGGTTCAGCAACACGACGGCGATCTCCTCAGTTGGGCGCGCGCGGATTCTCTCCAGTGCCTGCTGACGGTCGAAATCCGTTCTCAGCAGATCGGGGCCCAGTGTCATCACGCCTGTTTTTTTCTTGAGCGACGCTGTTGTATGAAACTCCGCCACGGGAATGGTGAAGCCGACTGCAGCCCAGTCGCTGGTTTCGATTACGATGCGCATGTCGCGCCGCTGCCGGTGCCAACGCTCACCCGGTCGATAGATGTGCCAGCTGCCGCTCATCAGCATGTGCGTGAGCAGGATGAGATCTCCGGAGAGAAACATGAGCAGCCATTTGCCGCGGGCCTCCACGTGTTCGACGGTGCGGCCTGCAATCGTGTAGTTATCGTCCGCATTGGCCAGCTTGGCGTAGCCGGTTTCGAAGCCGGTGATGATCTTTCCCGCAAGCGCGCGATGGAGTGCGCGGGCGGCGCGAAAGACTGTATCGCCTTCAGGCACGGTTATTGCACTCCGCGAGACAACGCACTGACGGCTGTATCTTTTTGTAGAGGCGGCATCAGGATGCGGCGCAGGTTAAATCCAGCGGGCGAAGGCTGAAATCCTGCGTCCAATAAAAATCTCGTTAGAAAATGTTCGTCGACGCGAACATCGTTCACGGTCACGATTAACATTCCAGACTGCCTGCCAGCGCCGTCATTGCGCAAATCTTGCTGACCCAACTCGGACAGGAAACTCGCCAGATCGCGTGCGGTGTGGCTGCGGTTGGGCTCATCTGTCGGCAAAAATGCACTCAAGTTTGGATTATTGCGACGCATGTAGCCGACGAGTTCTCCATTACGCAGGATCACCCGCGCACCCACGGCACGGGCGAGCATTCGTGTAGCCGGTTCCCTGCTTCCCATCGCGCTGTTTGGATCTGCATCCTCATTTTCAGCGGACGCAGAGAGAGACGGCCAACGCAACACAGAGCCATATAAATTTGCCGGATCGGTGGCTGCCAACGCCAGCATCTCCGGCTTCTCCGGATCACGGTCAGCGCGCAGCGAGCGGAGCAGATCGATGGCGGAGGGCAGCGCAAATTGTGCTCCGCCCATGCCCGCGACGAAATAACCGCGTCCCACTCGACCGGACTCTTCGAGCGCTTTGAGGACTCCATAGACTGCGCTGAAGCCGCCAGGAATGTTTTCCAGGCTCATCGATTCGCGGGTGACGATCCCGTGACGCTTCAGCAACTGCAGCGCCAGCGCATGGCTGTGTGTTGTCGCAGAGGGTTGCAACGCGCCCGGCACATCGACCAGTGTCCAGCGTCCCTGCGCGCTAGGCGGCAAGGTGCGCCGGGAACGGAAATTCGATTGGACATGATCACGATGCGAGGAACGGGTACTCATCTTGCGCGCCATATAGGCACGCAGCGCGTGAAACGTGTCGTTCGTGATGCGGCCCTGCCAGACAAGGCCCCAGATTGCTTCGAGCGTCTCGCCGGGGAATCCGCCGCCAACTGCTTCATGCAGTGCGGCGAAAAACATGGCTCCGCGCGCGGTCAGCACATCGAGAATCTGCTGCTGCTTTTCTTCGAGCGGACTTTGCCGTTGCGGCGGCGGAATGGGAGTGCGTAGCTCCGGCAGCTTATCGGCGAGATAGAGCGCGATGCGGCCGTCGGTTTCTCCGATTGGTTCAACGCCGCACCACACGATCTCTCCCGCTGCAATCAGTGTATCGAGATCGCCGGGCTGATATCCCTGGACACGTACGGGTAGAATTTCGCGTTCGATCACGGAGCCCGGAAGCGGAGCGCCTTGCAAATGATCGATCGCATCGAGAACCGCGTCGAGTCCCTTACGGCGATGGATACATCCATGCCAATGCGTAGCCATGCGGGCTAGCGTATGCTGCTCGACGGGTTCGATTTGTTTGCGAAGCCGAGCGAGCGATTTGCGACGGATGGAGCGCAGAACTTCCGCATCACACCATTCGCGATGCATGCCACCTGGGCGGAAGTCGCCTTCGACCAGCCGCCCTGTATGGGTCAGCGCGCGCAGATTCGCCTGCACTGAGGACACATTCCAACCAAAGCGCGTAGCCGCATCGTCCAGCGTGAACGGCCCATGGGTGCGGGCATAGCGTTTGAGCAGTTCCAATTGTGCGTGTGGCGTAGGTTCCAAAAAGACTTTCGGCACGCCAGGCGGCAGCGGGATGCCCAATGCATCGCGATATTTCGCCGCGTCTTCAATTGCGATCAGGCGTTTGTCGCCGAGCATCTGCATTTCCAATATGCGGCGCACGCGGAGTAGCCGGTCGATCGCTGCGTCGGCATCGATGCCGATGGTCCGAGCGGCGATTTCTTCGCGAGACAAATCTCCGAGACGAAGGAGCAAATCGTGAACACCGTCAATATTTTTCGCGCGGTAGTTTTCGGCCAGCACCTGCAGTTGCTCTTCCACTTCTTCAATGGCTGCGGCATCCAGCAGCTCGCGTAGATCGGCGTCTCCCATTAGGTCGCGCAGCTGATCCTGATCGATGGTCAGGGCTTGGGCACGGCGCTCGGCGAGCGGAGCGTCCCCGTCGTAAAGAAAATTCGCGGCGTAGCTGAACAGCAGCGACGCAGCGAAGGGCGATGGCGTGCGCGTATCGACGACATGGACGCGAATGTTGCGGATAGCAATGTCGCACAGGACTTCCAAAAATGCCGGCATGTCGAAGACGTCGCGTAATATTTCGCGATACGCCTCCAACAACATGGGAAACGATGCATAACGCGACGCCACCGACAGCAGATCGTACGCGCGTTTGCGCTGCTGCCATAGCGGCGCCCGACCCTGCGCTCGGCGGCGAGGCAGCAGCAGCGCTCGGGCTGCGCTCTCGCGGAATTTAGCCGCAAACATTGCCGTCGACCCCAATTGGCGCAATACGAGATCCGTCGCCTCCTTGGGGTCGAGCATCAGCACGTCGGCATCGGGCGGCTCGATAGTATCGGGAAAACGCAGAACGAAGCCGTCGTCGGTCCACAGGGTTTCAATGTCGACGTGGCCGACAGCCTGCAGACGGGCGCTGACAGCCATGGCCCACGGCGTGTGGACGCGGCTGCCAAACGGCGTCATCACGCAGACACGCCAATCGCCCAGCTCATCGCGGCAGCGTTCGATGACGATAGTGCGATCGTCGGGAACAGCGTCGGTCGCGAGTTCCTGATCGACGAGAAAGCGCAAAAGATTGTCGGCGGCACGCGGGTCGAGGTCATGCTCGCGCGTCAGCCGGCTGAGCGCGGCATTGCGTTCCATGCCGCGCAGCTCGCGGACCATGGCGCCGATGCGCCGGCCAAATTCAATCGGCCTGCCGGGACCATCGCCATGCCAGAAGGGCATCTTTCCCGGCTCGCCCGGCGCGGGAGAAACCAGCACGCGATCGTGGGTGATCTCATCGATGCGCCATGTGGTTGCGCCGAGGAAGAACGTGTCGCCGGAGTTGCTCTCGAAGACCATTTCTTCATCGAGTTCGCCCACGCGAACCGGTTTTTCCGAACCGGAAAGGAAGACGCCGTAAAGACCTCGGTCCGGAATGGTGCCGCCGTTCAGGATAGCGAGGCTCTTCGCTCCGACGCGCGGAGTCAGCAAATTGTGATCGCGATCCCAGGTGATGCGTGGACGCAATTCAGCGAATTCATCCGATGGATAGCGGCCGGAAAGCATGTCGAGCACGCCATCGAACGCAGCGCGGCTGAGGCTGGCGAAGGGGGCTGCACTGGAGATAAGACGATAGAGCGCGTCGTAATCGGTTGCGGTGATCTCTTCTGCAGTCTCGTCGGCAGGCTTCTGTTTCTTTGCGCCGGGCTTTATCGCACGTGGTTTCTGCGGCGGCTCGGCCACAGTGGCGACGATCTGCTGTGCCAGCACATCGAGCGGGTTGCGCAGATAACGCGTGGACTCAACCAGCCCCTCGTGCATGGCTTTTGTCGCTGCGGCGCAGGCGATCAGGTCGGCGCGAAATTTTGGAAAGATAATGCCATCGCTGGTTGCTCCCACGTGATGACCGGCGCGACCGATGCGCTGCATCCCGCTCGCGACCGAGGGCGGCGCTTCGATCTGAATCACGAGATCGACTGCGCCCATGTCGATGCCGAGTTCGAGCGAAGAGGTTGCAACCAGCGCGCGGATGCGTCCGGCCTTCAGCAACTCCTCAATCTCCGAGCGTTGCGGCGCGGCCAGCGAGCCGTGATGCGCGCGCGCAATCTGTTCGCCGGCGAGTTCGTTCAGCGCGCCGGCCAATCGTTCCGCGGTGCGACGGTTGTTCACAAAAATTAACGTCGATTGCCGTTCGCGAACCAGCTCCAGCAGGCGTGGATGAATCGCCGTCCAGATGGAGGTGCGCTTTGGTCCCTGCGATGCCGGCCCGCTTGGCAGTTCTTCCTGCTGGCCTAGCCTGGCCATGTCTTCGACCGGGACTTCAATCCGCAGATCGAGCCGTTTCGGTTCGCTGGCATTGACGATTGTTACCGGACGAAACTGCTGTATGGAGGCAGAATCCACAACCCACTCCGGCTCTAATTCCGCGATGGCCAATGCATTTTCTTCAATCAGATTGTGAGGTTGGGAAACCGACCTGCGCTTCTCTGGCTGATCGACTCCACCCAGGAACTGCGCCACTTCTTCCAGCGGGCGCTGGGTTGCCGAGAGACCGATGCGCTGAATGGGACGACCGACGAGTGCCTGCAGACGCTCGAGCGAGAGTGCCAGATGCGCACCGCGCTTGGTAGGGACGAGCGCGTGAATTTCATCGACGATAACCGTCTCCACATTGCGAAGCGAAACGGCGGCATCACTCGTGAGCAACAGATAGAGCGACTCCGGGGTAGTAATGAGAATTTCCGCCGGATCGCGGCGAAAGCGCGCCCGCTCGCGCTGCGGTGTGTCGCCGGTGCGCACGCTGATCTCCGGCTCGCGTACAGCAATGCCGGCGCGCTCCGCTATCTGCCTGATTCCGGCCAATGGCGAGCGAAGATTGCGTTCGATATCGACAGCTAGAGCCTTAAGCGGACTGATGTAAATGACGCGGCAGCCTTCGGCATCCGCGGGCGGTGGATGCAGCATCAGCTTGTCGATGCACCAGAGAAACGCTGCCAGAGTTTTTCCGCTGCCGGTCGGCGCCAGGATCAGGGTAGATTCGCCGCGCGCGATCGCCAGCCATCCCATGCGCTGCGGCAGGGTCGGCTTCTCGAAGACGGCGCGCAACCACGATGCGGTAACCGGATGAAATAGCGTCAAAGGGTCGATAGCAGTTTCTTCCGCAGGTAGACTGCCAGTAGAATTCTCCGCGATGACGGCAGGGTTCAACCGGCCGCTTCGAGCTTTCTGCGCCTTCGACATCCCTCGTTTTGGATCGGGTGATTTCAATCGTCCTCTATATAAGGATAAATTGATTGTCTATTTTTCGACGGATCGCCGGTTCGATTGCCTGAAGCGGTTAACATCATCTGAGATTCGAATTACGAACATAGGTGAGGTGCGGATTCCAGTGTCGAGTTCTCGCTGGTTTTCAGCACGGAGGGTAGAGCGATACCGCTGCTAGGAATTGACGTAGGAACGGGAGGAACGCGCGCTCTGCTGATCGACGAAAGCGGAGATGTCCTGGCGTCGGCAACGCATGAGCATCAACCCTTCGCCTCCCCGCAAATCGGCTGGGCAGAACAGGACCCCGCGGATTGGTGGCTGGCGTGCCAGTCGGCGGTTCGCAAGCTGCTGCAACAGACCGGGAGATCAGCCTCTGAAATTGCCTGCATCGGACTTACCGGGCAGATGCATGGCGCGGTTCTGCTGGATGCGAGGGATCGTCCTTTGCGGCCTTCGTTGATCTGGTGCGATCAGCGCACGGCGGCGGAATGCGAATATCTCAATTCGACGATTGGCCCGGAGCGGCTGGTGGAATTCACGGCGAACCCGGCGCTTACCAATTTCACGTTGACGAAATTGTTGTGGGTGCGTATGCATGAGCCGGAAATCTGGTCCCGCTTCCGCAGCTTTCTTTTGCCGAAGGATTATGTTCGCCTGTGCCTGACTGGAGTGCGAGCCATCGATGTGGCCGAAGCTTCCGGCACGCTGCTGCTCGATGTTCGCAATCGTCGCTGGTCGCAGGAAATGCTGGACGCGGTTGGGCTGGATCCTACCTGCCTGCCGGCCCTCTATGAGTCGCAGGAGGTTGTCGGCAAGGTGACCGCTGGCGCCGCGGAATTGCTGGGGCTAAAAGCCGGCACTCCTGTCATTGCCGGGGCAGGCGATCAGGCTGCGGGCGCAGTGGGAATGGGCATCGTAGGGCCTGGAGATGTGAGCGCGACCATTGGCACCTCCGGAGTCGTTTTTGCGGCAACCGACACTCCCATAGCCGATCCCAGGGGACGGCTGCATACTTTTTGCCATGCCATTCCGAAACGCTGGCACGTAATGGGCGTGACCCAGGCTGCGGGACTTTCCTTACGCTGGTTTCGCGATACCTTTGGTGTTAACTCGACTGGCCTGGGTGCGAAAAATCGCGATCCGTATGAATTGCTGTGCCAGGAAGCTTCGTCAATTGCGCCGGGGGCGGACGGGGTTTTGTGGACTCCGTATTTGATGGGCGAGCGGACGCCGCACCTCGATCCGAATGCCCGTGCTGCATTGGTAGGGTTGACGGCAAGCCACGGGCGCGGTCATATTATCCGCGCCATTCTGGAAGGAGTGGCATTCAGCTTGAAGGACACGTTGACGATTTTCCGTGAGCTGTCGATTCCTGTGCGTGCAATTCGGCTGGGTGGCGGAGGAGCTCGCGCGCCGTTGTGGCGGCAAATCCAGGCCGAGGTTTATGGGCAGGCAGTTGAAATTGTCGCGGCGGAAGAAGGGGCCGCGTATGGCGCCGCATTGCTTGCCGGCGTGGGCGTTGGTGTATGGCCTTCGGTGGAGGCGGCATGCAAGAATGTCGTTCGCGTAGCCGAACGCATCGAGCCGGACGAAACCGCGGCGTCCGTAATGCTCGATCGCTATCAGGCATATCGCAAGCTGTATCCCGCGCTACGCGACATTCATTGATTGCCGCCGGACTCTTGTATCCTTCGCAAGTAATGGTCAACAGCCCATGCAACTCACTGCGACATTGGGTCGCGTCATCGTGCGGAGCGTACGCAGAGCGACCTACAATTACTCATGGTCGAGAATCTTGAAGCTCACCTGATCGAGCTTGAACTCAGATTGCAGGCCCCGTCGACTCGCAAAGATGCAGCCGCAACGGCCGAGCTGCTTTCGGAAACTTTTCGGGAGTTTGGGGCGTCGGGCCGAATCTGGGACCGCGCCGAAATCATCGCAGAACTCTCCACCGAAACTCCATACGAGATCGTCAGCGAGAATTTCGAATGCGAGCGGCTGTCGAGTGAACTGGCGCTACTCACGTACGTGTGCAGCAGTCCAACTCGCCGAACGCTCAGGAGTTCCTTGTGGCGGCTCGAAGGAGACAAATGGCGGATATTTTTCCACCAGGGTACGGTCGTTCCGCCAGCCTGAAGTTGCAAGCGACACGCGACCAATGCTCCCAATCAGGGAAATTGTGCGACTGGTTTCCGGTTCATTCTGCAACCGCCTTTTGAACGAACAGGGGCGCAAAGTATGCGCGAAATCTCCACGCCAATATGATCCAGAGAATCGTTGCAAAAATACCAGGCGGCAGGCCACTGGGTTGCATCGTGAGATGAAAGACGAG
>CBDIAZ010000002.1:0-1285567 GCA_965276585.1 Acidobacteriaceae bacterium
AATGCGATGCACTCTTTGGTACGTTTCCGGCTACCAGGACGAAGCGGATTGGCAGCGACATAGATATTGTTGCGACCATGCTGATTCTCGTAGGACAGCCACGCCATATACGGTGTCTCCAGAACTTGCTCCACTCGCACGACCCGTTGCGTGGGAGCTGCGGCATCCTGTCCGCGAAGCAGGATCGCAATGGTCTCTTCCGTGGCGAAACAACGTCTGAGGAAACTGACAGCGATTTGACTCATGCTGGCACCTCTTGCGAGTGTGAACGTGCGGGCGTTAGCAGAAGAGAAGCCCGGCTTTCACCGGGCTTCTGCGTGAAGGAAAGGGCCTATGCGGCCACGTCCTCTTCGGTGATCTCATCGAATTCATCCTCAGCGGCAACCCGCTCTGCGCGATCGAGCTTGAGGATGGAAGTCACCCGGATCGTGTCGGTCTTCACACCCTTGTATTCGGAGTGCTGAATCTTGCCCTCGATCTGGATGTGAGCGCCCTTCTTGAGCTTGCCTGCGAACTCGGCCAGCTTGCCGAAGACGATGAGGTTGTGCCATTCGGTGCGCTCGTTGTACTTGCCGGTCTCTTTGTCCTTGCGGGACTCCTTGGTGGCAAGGGAGAGCGTGGTGAACTGCTTGTTGTTTTTGCCGGTGCGAACGACTGCATCGCCGCCGAGGAAGCCCATGAGGATTACTTTGTTCAGGTACATGATTGTGTCTCCGTTTTGAAATTCCCGATCTGCTCGGGTCACACCTGGCGGAGCCTAGCGAGTGGGTCCGACTCCCAAGGCCGAAGTTCTGCATTTACGGAGGGTCCGTCGCAGATGGAAACCGTAACCGAAGGCGGCGTAAGCCGAAGCAGAAGAACGAGCCTGCCGCCGGGCGTCGGCAAGACCCCGAAGCCGTGACCGTGCAGAAAGCGGGATACACATGGGAGACACCCGCCTGAACAATCCTCGTTGTCCGCTTCCTGACGATGCTATGTATCGGCGAACAGCGTTCACTCGCCCTCACCAAGAGTCGTGCAAAGAGCCGCAAGTCCGCCCGAAAGCCGAGTGTCTTCAGGCGGCATGCACCATGCTCTGGCTCACACCTTCCGGTCGAAAGATTCTGCTCCGTGTTGTGGGTGAGAAGCACCATAACGATTCCGGTTCCATCCACGTCTCATGCCGCCACTGCCGCAGAGGAAGCGCGGTAGATGTCCTCTGTCTCGAAGGACTGGTCTGCATGGCTGTAGCCCTTCACGGCAATAAGCTCGCGCACCCTGCGTCGGCCCGCGTGATCGCGCTCGCAATACAGAACAAAGTCGATGGCCTCAGCCGTCTCCGAACGAATGAAAGAGTGGTTGAGGTTCGGCCTTGCACTCAGGGCGAGATCCGATAGCCGATTCAGCGCGTCCCATGCGCTCTTGGCGTGGATGGTGGACAGCGTTCCGCCATGACCTGTATTCATTGCTTGCAAGAGGTCATAGCCGCACTCGTCGCGTATCTCGCCCATGATGATGCGGTCGGGACGATGGCGCAGTGCAGCGGCTACAAGCTGGCTCGGCGTGACGGCAACCTGGCCAGGAATCGCCTCGACAGCCTCCCACCGGACAGCATTGGGATGAGCTATCTTCAGCTCGGCTGGCTGCTCAATGACGATGAGCCGTTCCTGCATTGGAATGTGGTCGAGTATGGCTTTCATCAAAGTCGTCTTCCCACTACCGGTTCCGCCGCTGATGATGCCGTTCTTCCGCTCTCCAATGAAGCCCACGACAGCATCTCGAATCTGCTCTGGAAGGCTGCCCGATGCAATCAACTCCTCCGACGTAAACCAGCGATTGAATTTGCGCACGGTGAACGTGGGGCCATTGATGGACGACGGCGAGCCGACGACCGCGACACGGGAGCCGTCCGGCAGGCGCGTATTAAGAATAGGATTCTGGCTGGTGAGGTCTTGCCCAAGCAGGCGGGCGACACGCTCAATGGCCGCCTGCAAGCGGTCGTTGGTGTACGGCGCGGAGAGCGCAATGTGCTCGACAATGCCGCCGCGATCCGCATACACGCCGGTGGTGCCGTTAATCATCAGGTCGGAGATGGACGGGTCAAGCAGCAGCCCCCGCAACTCTTCAGGAAAGAACGGTAATATCAGCTCGAAGCTCACCGTACTGCTCCATCTATCTTGGCTGCGACGGTGCCGGGCGCAATCGGATTAACTGAGACACGGTTTTCGTGAAATTCAGTGATGGTCAACCCCAGCGGGTTGATGAACTCATATTGGGGATAGACCTTCGCCTGATCGCTGACCTGTTTGGGATTGAGGTAGTAGGTGATACTGAGCATCCAATGCTCCGTCCTCGGCTCCCGCGAATGGCTGGGCGAGTAGAGCTTGTCCAGAGCCAGAAGCGCCGTTCCACGCGCCATCAAAGCGCCCTGCACCGTCTCCTGGGACATGGACGTGATGGTAACGTTCTTCACTTCCACGTCGCTCTGCTCGATCTGGCCGCCTACGACCTGCGAGACAAGGCGATTCTGGTTGTCGTCGGTCATCAACTGCGAGGCGAGATTGGAGGATAAGAAGTAGTAGTTGAGCGGGTACTTCTTCGCAATGGTGTCGCGGCTGATCGTGTAACGGTAGTTCGCCCAGTCCGTGAGGTAGGTACGAATCTCTCCCTCACGTGGGCTGTAGCTCAAATCGCTGTACTGGATGGCCTGGGCACGGCCCATCTCGTCAATGCGGATATAGCGATTCACCAGAGGGCGGCGAGCGAGGGAGAGATTGAGCCACATGGAGCTGCAAAGCAGGACCGTTCCACAGGCGAGGATGAAGCGGTAGGCTTTGCGTTCGGCATAGTGGGAGGCATAGACCTCATTGCCAACCTGATCCGTGAGCAATGCTTGCTCCGGCATCATCTGTTGCTCATTGACTACTGTGTGCGTGGACATGGGGAGAGTGACTCCTTTGGTCGATTGCGTGAAAGATTGCGAAAGCGTAGATCAGTCCGGCGATGATCGCCCCGAGTAGTACAAGCAATAACAATGGCCGGATGATCCGTGATGCTCCAGTAGCTCGTGCGAATAGAAACCCTAACAAGAAATTCCACATGCTCACGCTCCTGATTTGATCGCCAAGGCAGCCGCACCGCCAGCGAGTTGCGCTGCTGCTCCAGTGAGTCCAGCAGCGCCGCCGAAGATCGCCTGCGTCATGCTCGGAATAAAGAGCATGTTCACAATGAATGCGACAAAGACCATGATGCACGGGATCAAGTTCGCAAGCCACATCTCTATCGAATAATTTCCATTGAAGGTCTGTTGGATGAAGGCATTCATAAAGCCTCCCCAAACAAAGATGAAGGCGGCGGCAACAGCGCGAATCATCGCGAAGCTAATCAGTACGTCAAGGAAGTGAAAGAACTTTGCACGAAAGGTCCGGGTCATCAGTAGAGGAATAAAGACGGGGCCGAATAGAGCGGTCACGCCATAGAGGATGAAGGCGCTGCAGTTGATGACGAACAGGATGGCCGACGCGATGCCGAGAAGCCCCTGCACGACGAAGTAGCAAAGGATCTGGATAGGAGCCATGAGCGAGGGCATCGCGGTATTGTCACCGGCTGTCTTCAAGAGCTGAAGCAAGTTGTTGAGCGAGTTTTGATCGAAGGCCGCGACCATCGCCTGCGCGATGTAGCTGAAGAAGTGATTGATCCCAAAGCTCGCGCCTGGGAACGGGTTCACCCAATAGTTTTCAAGCAGGCAGCAGATAATGAGCCTGACGAGAAAGGTGACAAGATCGCCCGCATGGACGGGCTGAGCATGGAAGCGCAGTGTCATGCTCTGGGTGTTCCAGTTCACGACCATGCTAATGAGTACGAAGAGGGAGATGGAGGCCAGCTCCGTGAGCCCAAGCTGCGTGAGCGCCCCGCCGTTTTGCGTCGTAAGGTTGGTCAGATTGTTCGTGAACTGATAGAGCCAATCGACGCCCGAACTCGCGCTTGGAAGTCCCTGCGCTAATAGAGCCACGGAAACCATATAGCTCCTCCCCCCTCGATTCCGTTTAGGGAATGTACTTCTGCCAGGTCTTGCCTTCGTTCGCGGCAGCGGAGTTGTGTTTCTTCTTATCTGCCTCCACTCGACGCCGGAACGCCTCATCTTCGGCCTTTCGCTCCTCGGCCTCCTTCTGCTGTTGCTGAAGAATGGCCGCGGTTTTGGCGGCGGCGGCGGCTTTCGCCGCCTCATGCCGCTGGAAAGTCAACGCGCTTCCGATGGCGACGAGGGCCGCGAGGATGGCGAGAAGAAGTTTTGTGTTGATCGCTTTCAGCATTGCGGTCTCCTTTATGGGAGGTAGTTAGTCCAGGTGCTGCCTTCGTTGGCTGCACTGGTGTCATTGGCCGAACGCTGCTGCTGGACGAAGATGGCGGTGTTGAGGTCTTCGACGGCGGCGTTCCGACGCTCCATGTTGGCAACGGTCATCTGCGACGCGAGGCAAGCCTGCAAGGTGCCTTGCGACTGCATCTCTGCCATCCTCTGGGCCTCCGCCGCGTTGAGAAGATTAAGCTGTTGAACTTCGCTGTTCGTCGCGTCGCTGCTGTCAAACTGTTGCGACAATAGCGAGCTGTTGGCTGTGGCGTTGGCAGCCCTGTCGCCCCGGTACTGGCCGACGGCGGTAAGGCAGTCGGGGGAAACTGCATCGGAGGTCTCAATCAACGCAAGCTGCGACGTGCGGGCGCTACCAAGCGACTGGCTGGCAAGATAGGACGGCGCACTGCCGTTCATCGTGATCGTGGCCGCCTTCCATGCCGTGCTCGATGCGGACGGCGAATTGGTATTGAGCGCAGTGTTCATGCCCGCCGTCTCACCAAACAAGTCCGCTACGTTGACGTTCTCCAACGAGAAGAGCGTAGTTTGCCACTGCTGCTTGAAGGAGAAATGGGTGAGATTGTTCTTGATCGTGCTGTACTGCATCTGGAGCATGGTGAGTTGTTGCACCAGGCTTGCATAGCTGGTGGGATCGAAGACGATATCTCCGAGACCGAACAAGGCAAAGCTCGGCGTTGCCGTGAGGAGCAATGTCGCGCCTGCCCCGATCAGCCACTTGCGGCGGTTGGTGAGAGTGAATTTCATATTGCCTCCTGCGGTTGGTGATTACATGCACTGCGGGCAGGTCGGGTCGAGCCTGTCCAGGGAAAATGCGTGGATGTGTGTTGCCTTTGCAATGGCATCGGTGGACTGGAGGTAAACCCACGCGACCATGTCTCGTCCGGTGTCCGTTCCAAGAAGAACAAAGGCGAGCACCACGGCTGCGGTTATCCCGGAGATCCGATAGATGCGATGGGATGTAACAATCTGCATGGTCTTTACTCCTCCTCCGTGAGTTGTCGGGCAACCTGCGGAATCATGGCTACCCATTCCGCGCCGCTGCGTTCGATGGCCTCGGGAAGCCTGTATCCCATCTCTGTGAGCCAATCGGCATTATTGAGGACAAGTGCCACGGCAACCCGTTCGCCGGTAGATTGCACAGCCCATGCGTCGCGCCCTCCGCGCTTGGCGTCACGCGACTTGCGGAGCAGATGTTCATATCGGTCATTCATCGCAATGCTCCTCTCTACAACGTGGGATCGACGCGATGCTCCGCGTACGACGGAATCAAAAGATCGGTGCCGATATACACGCGGGCACGCGAACCTTCCTTGAGCGTGATGATGGGCAGCCGGTCGAGGAAGTGATTGAGCACCTGTTCGCCCTCGACGGCAGACTGCCCGGAGATCCCATTGCGAATCTCGGTCGAAGGGTCAAGGATGCTGCCGTTGTTGCCGATCTGCGCGAGTCCGCCCAGGCCGCCGATCGCGGCGGCGGCGGCGAACGCTTGCAAATAGCCGTGGTTCACCTTGGTTGCAAGGCCGGTGGTGCCAATCTGGTCCAAGCCGATGTATTTGGCAAACTCCAGAGAGAATCCATCGGGGCAGATGGCGCGGTGGAAGGTGACAAACATCTTGCGCTGCTGCGCGTTGCCCACGCTCTGCACCTCACCAAGCAGGCGCGTCCCTTGCGGCAAGAGAAGCTGCTGATGATCGTGGGAGTAGAGGTCGGTGGTGAGCGACACCATGATCGGCCCGCTGAAACCGCCGTCAATGTGATTGGTGACAACGCCCTCAAGTACCGTGCCCTCGAAGATTCGATAGAGACGACCATCATAGGTATCGAAGTCATACCCGGCCATCGCATTGCCTTTGCTGTCTGTCTTGGCTTCTACGCTGGCGCTCTTCGTAGGAGCCGCGCCGCCGGCTGCGTTAGCAGCCGCCCCTTCTGCGGCCTCCGCCATCGTTGTTGCGGGAGCTGGGCCGGTGCGCTCAAAATCAATCGCTACGGTGTCGCTATTGATGGCATCCTGCCGCTGCTTTTCCTTTGCAAGCTGCTTCTGCTTAGCCTCCGCCTGTGCCTGAGACAAATTTGAAGTGTGTTGGGGTGCATTGGGGCTGTCACCATAGATCGCCGACCGCTGCGCGGCTGTCATCTGCGGTGCCCCATTGGCCTCCGGGCCGGGCGCACCTTCAGTCTGTTGGAGTTGCTGGAGCGCGGCATTAAGCTCCTGCTGATGCTGCCGCGCCTCAGCGTCCCGCTGCGCCTGTAACTGCTGTTGCGACTCAAAGCTGTTTACCTGCTGCGCGTTCGGCGCGGCCGGACGCATGGGCATCGCGCTGGTTGGCGCATTCTTCTTGTTACCGCTCAACAGGCTGGAGAGATTCGCGATGCCGATAAGTCCGATGATGACTACCAGGGCGATGACGACCGGCATACTCTTCCGCAGCGGCGGCTTGGCCTCCGGTTGATCCGGTACGGTCGCGGGAACGTGCTGATTCGGCTCCGGCATAGCTACCTCGCTTCCTGGGTGCGATGAAACTCGACCTTCTGCTTGCCGATGGCGAGATAACCGTTGTCCAACTCCTTCGGAACGGTATAGAGGCCGTTCGAGAAATCGAAGTTGATGAGCGACGGCTTCTTATCCTTCACTTCGTAGAGAGCAGGCGTCTCCTGAAACTGACCGCGCAGGTACGTGAACTTGTCATCACGCCATATCGCCTGCAAGCCAAGTTCTTTGCCCTTCGACTTGTCCCATGTGTAATCAAAGTGCAGCGAGCCGGGGTACTGGCTACGATATGCCTCTTCCTGTGTCTTTTCCGCTTTCAGCGTCGCGGCCTGGGCCGCCTGCGCTGCGGCCGCTTCTTGTTTCACCTTGTCCAGCTCGGCGGCGGGAACGAAGACAGGCAGCTCGGCCAGCCGGTCTTTCGCGGCCTTGTCACCCGGAGTGATGAAGATTTTGGAATCGAAGCGGGGATCGTCGTCGCTCGAAACTTCGCGCAACTGCAAGGTGTATTCGTTGCCGTGGTCGGAGACGATATGCACGTCCGTGGTGCTGCCCGCCACCTTCGGCTTGATGCTGATAAAGCGGCTGGCGACGTGGCCGCCGTCGAAGACCCAATCCACGGTGTCCCCGGCAAAGACGTTCGCAACCTTCTCCTCGGCGGGGAGAAGAATCAACGTCGATTGCAGCAGTCCGGCGCGAACCACAGGCGGCGTGTCCGCCTCGGACACGGTGATGGTGCGCGGCGCGTTTGGCTGAAGGTGCTTCTGATCGGGAGTTGTGGGACCAGACGCAGAGGCAGCGGAGGCGGTGAAGGCAAGCCCACAAGCGACGAAGATGAGGATGGGTGGTTTCATTGTCACTGGTCCTTTCGGTTACGCAGACTCACCTTGGGCAAAGCGCGTGATGCCGTCGGCAAGTCCATACTTCGCAATCAGCTTCGACCGGCGCACCCGGTCTTTGGGTTTGGTGGAGAACGTCGCATAGCTGCGTGCGTCGAGATTCAGGCGAACAACTTTGGTAAGTCCATCGCGGCGCATGTATAAAGCCTCGCGGTCCTGCAAGCTCTCGAAGAGAGCGAGTTGCTGTTCAGTCATCTTGAACAGCTCCGCATATTTCTTTCGGTTGAATGTGGCGTCTTTCAGAAAAAGAAACGATGTGCAGGAGTTCACGATGGAATCGGCATTTTCGCCAAGGTCTTCTGCCGATTGCCCAATCATGGTGACGCCGCCAAGGTTCTTGCGGACGGTCTTGATGGACGCAAGCGCACCTTCAAGGAGCTGGCGATTCTTCATCGAAGAGAAGATCTCTTCAATCAAGATGTGCTTCGGAACGCCAAGATTGTCGGGGTCATAGAGCACATCGTTGATGCGACGGAGCAGCCACACCATCAGCGGCTCTATCAGGTCGGCGTATTGCTGGTTGTTGACGCCCTGGAAGTCGAAGCATTGCACGTGAGACAGCGAAAGGCTGTTTTCCACGTTGTCGAAGATCGCGCTGTAGACGCCTCTCCCAACCCATTTGGACAGGTAGCGATCGAGCTTCTTGGGCAGAAAAAGATTCGATAGGCGGCGGTTCTCCGGGTCGAGCAGATAGATGTCCTGCACGGCCTTATGGATCACGTCGTCGTCTTCCGGCTCCAGTTCCGCGCCGCCGTTGGTCAAGAGCAGCTTGATGAAGCTGTACAGGAATTTGATGTTGCCCTCAGTCGGCTCCAAGGCGAATAGTGCAACGCGAGGGCCGTCTTTGCCGATGCGGTCTACCCGACCGCCATACAGCTCGATCACGCTCTCATAGCTGCCGCCAATGTCGAATATGTAGGTGAAACCGCCATACTTTTGCTCAAGCGCAACGGTCGCATTGCCAATCACGCTCTTGCCCGACCCTGTAGGTCCGATGATGAGCATGACGCGCACGCCGTCCACATACACGTCCTGAAAGAACGGCGTCCGCGTGCGTGTCTCGAAGACGTTGAGATATTCCGAATCCAAATCTTCCGAATGTGGGTGTCCGATGTGCGGGGCGAACACAGAGGACAGTCGCGCATGGTGTTCTTCGGACAGCCACATGGGGAAGACATTGAATTTGCCGTTGCCGGGAAACATCGCGTAAAACGCGCAAAGGTTGCCCAGCGTCTCTTCGATCACTTGTGCTCGCGCATCGACGAAGATCCGATGCACAGCGGGCGCGGTGTTCCGTAGCTGCTCCGCGCTGTTGGCGGCGAGCAACAAGCGGAGCGAGTATTCGCCCTGCGCTTTCTTGTCCAACTCGCGGATGACGAGGCTCAAGTCATCGACGCTGCTGTTAGCTGCCTTTGCTCTGGCTCCTGTGTCGAGCGAAGCCGTATCGCGCCCACTCATCACGCGGGTCAGCACACCGACTTTGAAGAAGCTGATGAACTTCTCTTGCGCGTCGATCTCGCTGCGGGCCGCGGTGGTGGACTTGGGCCGCCATGTCGAGCACAACACACTATCGCAATCGAGCGTCAACAAGCCGGAGAAGAGGCACGGCCTCGACGCCTCCGGCGTGGTTTTGAGCGAATACATCTGCACGTAGCGTTTGCCGACGCGCAAATGATCGTCATGCCATACGACGGGATTGCTGACGACCTGCCTGTCTACCCCCGTATCGTCGCGGAGCCAACTTTGCATGGCCCACTCTTCAAGGTTGAAGAGATACGAGAAGAATTGGAATGTGTTGTTTTTATCCAGCAGTCGCAACCCCAACAAACCGCCGAGATGTCCTTCCAGATTCGTTGCCGCCTTCTGAAGTTCCGCCAGCATCCGCGATGTGTTGGCAGCGTTCTCCTGCGGCTTCCGCTCCAACGCTTTCAGGTTGGGCGACTCTAGCGTGAGGCACCAATAAAGGTCGATGCGCCGGAAGCCTGCGGTGTTGGCAAGGAAGGTCAGCCGGTCATCCACGAAGCCCTGTGTAACGGCATTTCTGTACTTTTTCTGGCGTGGCAGCTCAAACCCCGACATGACGCGGGAGTATTCATACAGGCACGATCCTTCGGGAAGCCCGCGCAATGCGCCTTCAATCGACCGCATCCGCGAATCAAGCTCCTGGTCGGTCAAACCTTCTTCATCAATCCCTGTCAGCGCAAACAGGCATCCGTAGCCGCCGCCTTTCAAGGCGAAGATGTTCGAGCCGATGAAGCGTGCAATCGGAACGATGCTGCACGCGGCCCCCGCCTTGGCGAACCACGGAACGAATTTGGCTTGCTCAGTATTTGCGCGGGTCATAGTAGGACTTCTGGCTGAGGCTCAGGCCCCAGAGCTGGAACATCTTTGGGTGTTTACGAACGATGAGCCAAGCTCCCACGGCAAGCGTGGGGAAGGCCATCATCGCCAGAAGACGAAACCCAACGAGGAAGACCGTTACGCAGACGAATACGATCGCCATCCATGCTGTAAGATCGAGACCAAGCTTGGCTCTCGGTCGATTCAGCGCTTGATTGATTGGTAACGGTTCTCCCCGCTTGGTCATGGGCGCACCTCACATGGACTGTCCGGTAAGAGACCCGATCCAGCCCGCGCCCCATCCCAGGACACCGGCACCGAACAGCGCACCGAAGAGGCCGGGAATGGCGTCCTGAAAGCGACCGCTCATCATGCGAATTCCCGCAAATATAAGCCCGCCAAAGCAGATGATCGCCCCGGCGTATATGGCGAAGGTTTTGAACGTGGCCATCAGGGTAGCTGCCCCGGAGAAGTCCATCGTTCCCTGGGCATGGGCAACGCCGCTGCTTACACCGGCAAAAGCGAGAGCAACCAGCGTCGGTCCCATGACGTGAGCGGCATGGCGGAGTTTTTGTTTGGAGAGGAGTTGTGACCACCGTTGAGCGGCGGCATTGGACGACCGATTCGGGGGATTTTCCGACCGGAACGTGCGGCGGATTCTGAGCATCTTTGCACCTCCGCTGACCTGGTGTTGTCAGCTAGGCGCAAAACTAAGGGCAGTTCGCGCGAACGTCCAATGACTTTTTGAGCGAGCGTCATTCCAAAATGGAATGACGACATCCGGTGGACCGTGATTAGACACGGACCACTGAGCCAGGCTTATTTCGTTTTAGATGTGATGGGGGTCGATGGCTTTGATACCTGCGAAACGAGCGAAGTCCCCACCGTTCAGTGTCAGGATCTCACTAATTTCATGCGCATACATGGCGGCAGCAAGCCGTGCATCATGGACTTGGACGCCCGACACACCATATTGCACGACAAGCCTTCGCCACTCGTGGTAGACGGCTTCGGTGTCAGCAAGGAAGGTGAAGCTGCGCTCAATGACGCGGGCGTTCCGCTCCGTTTCTGCGATTGTAAGACCGAAGCCATTTCGATCCGTAGGACGGGTCGAAGCGTTCCAAAACTCGGTCATGTTCTGCAAGGTATAGGCCGGGTACATGCCCTGGTGTCTAAGGGCGTGGACTGCGCCACGCATCAGCGGATATTGGGGATGATCCCGTTTTGCGAGGCGGAGAAGGATATTGCTGTCGGCCAGGTAGAGGGACGCCCCAGCCATCAATCGTGATCCTGATAGAAGCTCTCACGAGACAGTGCCGCATCGGGCAGGGACGGAATCTTTTCGGAATACTGCGCAAGCTCGTCTAAAGACGCGTCGAACTCCTCCAAGCTCAACTTGGGGGAGGAACTTGTCTTCTGCACGACCTGCTCGGCCAACAGGTGCTCTACATAGCTCTGCGGCGTCAGTCCACGAGACTGAACCTGTGCTGCCAACTCGTCCGGAATGTTGACCGTGACCTGCATGGTTTAAGGGTAGCAAAGGCTCTTCGGAAAAACCATCTCTATCGACCGTGGACGATGTATTTCTGCCTCAAAATCCAGCGACCATTGGGTGAAAAACCCAACCTTCCGAACGCGCTCCCAATAAGCTCCCACCAGGCTGTCTGGAGGGTACTTTTCCGTACTTCCGCGTGGCTATCCGTACCAAAGAAATCAGTTAGATACGCGAGTGCGCGGCCACTCATAACCCAAAGGTCGTAGGTTCAAATCCTACCCCCGCAACCATCCGAATTTGCGTAGGTACTGCATTAAGAGATGCGGAGCTATCCTTCTCATTTCCAAGCAGATTCCACCTACCCTCCGCGACATAGTGCGGCTTTCGCTTTCCATCCTGCGGGATCATCCTAATCTCAGAAACATGCTTAAGAAGCTCTTTCCTGGCAAGCACAGGATCGCCCGCCAACAGCGAGCGTAGATCCCCCAACCGTTGCGTCACAAATTTGCGAATATCCGACAGGTGGGCATCGACCGAATCTGCCCCGCCAGCCAGCAACTGATCCGTAATTTGCCGCAATTGCTGCTCGCGCTCATGGATTGCCTCCACGAGAAACGCTGAGGGGCCCGTTTCAGCTGCAGTCGATGCCAGCCGCCGTAGTTCCCTTCAAGCTTCTGTTTGCGCTCGCGTAGCTGAGCTATCTGGTTCGAGAGATTGGCAAAGGCATTCTTCACATGGGTTCCAAACTCGTCCAGAACATACTCAATGGCTTCTCGCTTCAGAACCTGATTCTGCAGGTCATCCAGCAGGCGTTCTTCGACCCAGTCTCGCCGGACCATGACAGCGTTCGAGCATGCCCCGCGATTGAAGTGCTGCGAGCATCCATACTTTGGGTAGTTACCATACGAGCTGTATCCGGTAACGATGATGAGATTGGCACCGCATACCCCGCACTTCAAAATCCCACTGAAAAGGTAGTGACTGGTTGCAGAACGAGGCTGGAGACCTTTGTGCTTCGCGCCTCCATAAGTAGCAAGCAAGTTCTCCTGCCGTTCTTTCACACGTTGCCAGAGATCGTCGCTGACGATCTGAAGTTCAGGATGGGCCATCGTGCGCCATTCGCTCTGGGGTCTCACACGCCGGACGCGTTTGTTGGTTCCCGGCACCTTTACGAAGCGAGAGCTATTCCAGACCGCCTTACCCGCGTAGAGATCCCGTCGCAGCATTGCTCGTATGCAGGTCGGGCACCAGGTCGCATAACGCTTCCCTGCGCGTGGCCTCGGTGGAGGAACACACTCCCGATTCAACGTCTTTGCGATCGTCTTCAACGACTGTCCGTCTGCTGACATTTCGAAGATCCGGCGAACCACCATGGCTTCGTTCTCGTTGATGACCAGCTGTTTTCCGGTTGTTCCCGGCACTGGAACCGAGTCATATCCGAAGCAACGTCCACCCGTGTGCTGGCCTCGTAACATAAGACCTTCGAGTCCCCGGTGAGTCTTCTTGGCAAGCTCTTTCACATATAAGCTGTCGACCATACCGTGAACAGTCACGAGCACATGAGCCTG
Organism: Acidobacteriaceae bacterium; assembly: GCA_965276585.1. Classification (GTDB taxonomy): domain Bacteria; phylum Acidobacteriota; class Terriglobia; order Terriglobales; family Acidobacteriaceae; genus JAKAAZ01. The sequence goes on from CBDIAZ010000002.1 coordinate 13,136, forward strand.
CTCATTGTCGGAATCGATTCCCTGACTGACGGCGATTAACCGGATACCAGCAAAGTTCAGCCGTTCAAAGAAGGTCAAAGCATCCTTTGTGTTTCGCGCGAGGCGGCTACTGTCGTCGAGCAGGATGATGTCGAAAGGGCGGGCTGACGAGAGTGCCGCATCCAGCAGACGGCCCAGACCGGGACGATCCGCACCGACGCCACTCAACGCTTCATCGACATAAACGTGTTCTTCCAGAAATATAAACCTGTGAGATTGCGCGTACTCTCGGCATATCCGAAGCTGGTCATCAATCGAAGCGGTGCGGTCGATTGATACTTTTTCGGACGGATTATTCCATCTGAGTCAATAATCCAGAGACACACTTTTGTGCGCCGCAGGCCCTGTTGAATCAATGTCGCAGCAGAACAACCCATCAGTGCTGAGGGGGGATGCAGAAGCAGTATGGGCGCATCGACTCACAGCTTTGACTTCGAACGATCAAAACCGAAAATGTGAAATCCCCTTTATTTACTGGTGCAATCTCTGCACGCGTGGTGCAGATTTGTCATCACTCCAAAGACACAGTCGCAGAAAGCACATGTTTCTCCAGACACCAAGATCTGGTGTACTCTGCTTGCTTTGGCCCATCCAGACCTGAGCCACACCTCTGTTGTAGGATTGCCACAGCGTAGGCCTTGCATTCTGACGATTTTCGGCTATCTCACCGGAGATCAGCAATTTACGTAGATTTGTCGATTATTGACTTTGAAAGCAATAGTCGGCTCGAAAAAGCAATAATCGACACCTTATTTCTCGCTTACGTTGGTCAGGTGCGGGTAGAGATCGAGTTGCGGAAGATGCAGTATTTCCTGGCGATCGCCGAGGAGCGCAGCTTCACTCGGGCCGCAAAGCGTTGCCATGTCGCACAGGCGTCGCTGTCGAGGCAGATCCGCAGCATGGAGATTGGTCTGGAGGCTCAGCTCTTCGAGCGCCTTCCAAGAGATATACGGCTCACTCAAGCCGGGAAGATCTTCAGGAAAGAAGCGAGCAAAGCACTGGAGCATAGCCATCGCGCTATCTCTTTGGTGCGTTCCCTCAAGCGCGAGAAAGATCAGAAATTACGAATTGGGCTTTCGACGCTGTGCGATCTGCCTCGCCTGCGAGCCTTGGTCGACACAGCACGAAAATCAACAGAACAAGTTGCTGTCGATTGCATCACCGCCTACACATCAGAACTGTTGCTCGCATTGCATCGAGGCAGACTGGACCTTGCCGTTATAGACTTGCCCAACAGAAGTCGCGGTATTTCACTTTTCCCAATCCACTCCGAACCGTTGATTGCTGTCCTCCCGCAGAATCATCCACTGGCGCAAAGGCCAATGATTCGATTATTCGAGTTGAAGAAGGAACAGGTCGCCATCCTTTCTCGGCAGATCGATCCTGCATCAGTCAATGTCGAAGCGATGCTACTAAAGGTAGGTATTGGAGCTTCATCGATTGTCCCGGCTGCCAACCTGATCGAGCTGCTGGATCACGTACCTGTATATCGCAGTATCGGCTTGATGCGAAGCTCTGCGGGCCGTCTCCGGCGAGACGATGTCCTGTATAAGCCCCTCGCCGATTCGGTCCAGCTTGAGACCGCGCTTGCAGGGACTCGACGATCTTCTGATGATGCCCCGTTTGTACTCTGGTACGATAGCCGCTAGCCCGCAGAGCGATATTCGCAGACGTCAGCGCCGCACTGAATGCCGCCTGAAAGCGGAGGTCGTCGGAGATCGCTTCCACCTTCGAGTCTTTGAGGGCGCGAGTGACAATCCCCAACAAGTCCCTGATCTCGTCAGGGCTGGAGGGCTCGGCTTTAAGCCACCCGTATTCAGCCCATTTTTCTAAGCTCATCTTCATCTCCGATCAAGAGCATTTTTTTGCCATGCAATACCGAGGTTAAGAAGTGATTTCCGTCTTTAATCTTGGCTTTGAATTCTTTTAGAGAATAGACGGTTGGGTTGATGGGCCGTCCAATGGCGTTTTCTACTGAAGTCAATTGAGCCAGCACGTCATCCAGAGTCACATTCCCCACAATCATCAAATCGACATCGCTTCCCGCATCCTCGTCCCCTCGCGCAATCGATCCGTAGACCAAAGCAAAGATGATTTGGGAGGCAAGGGGGGCCAGAGCGGAACGAAGCTGATGAAAGATACCTGAAGTCTTTGCGATCAACGAACGAACATCTGCAAATGCCGGGTGTTGACTATTTGCCTGATAGAAGACCTGTCGCCCTATCGTTGTCCGATTGAGCAATCCAACTTCCGACAGGGTTTCCAATTCTCGCTGGACGCTGCCGACGCTGGTTCCGATCTCCCTTGCTATTTGGCGAACAAAGAAAGTCTGGTCAGGCTTACCATAGAGCAACGTCAGGATACGGCCTCGCGTCTGTCCAAAAAGCAAATCGCCCAACGATTTTGAGTTTGTTCCCATAACGAGAACAATTGTACTCGATTTGAGAACAACCAGCCCATATATAGAATCAATAATTTCAAGGACTGTACGCAATCCCACGCTATCAAGCTAGATGGAAATGAACATAGAACTATCCTGCTGTAGATTAGAGGCTTGAGTGGAGCTGAAGCACCCCTATGGTTTAGCGCCCCAAAGATTCTAGCCTAATCTGACCCGTGAAAAACCGGCCCCACTTTACCCTCACATTAAGACCTACCGTTCACTCTAAGTTGCTCTTTTTGAACGCCAACCGCTCTGAGCAAGCCTTTTTAGTTACAACGTTTTACCGCCTCATAACCCAAAGGTCGTAGGTTTAGATTCTACCTTCGCAACCATATCCATTTGTGATCAATACATACCTGCAATCTTCCGGGAAGTCATATCGATGAGCACGTTAGCCAGTTGACACCTTTCCCCATTCCAGAAGCATACGTCCGCCAATATCAGCAAAGTCAGGATGTTCTTTCATGTAGAGGCGCATGTCCGCAGATGTGCTATGGATTGCTTCCGCGATGCGATCCAGAATGCTTCTTATTTGTGCAGGAGTGCCGCCAGCGCGCGTTTCGCCAAGCCGCTGAAGTTCCTTTGCTGTAGGCCATCGGGTGCTCCCGTTGAGCGTCAGCGCCATGCTGTCTTTGGGAAGATAAGCAGCTGTCGTCACGAGGTCATAAACCGGAGCCAGGCGTGCTTCACCGAGGACATCGTCATAAATGATCCCAAAGTTCTTCAAATGGGCATCTCCATTGCGTAGCGCACAGTTGAGAGCGATAAGAGTGAAGAGCTTCTCGAGATCGGCATAGACATGCGGCGAATTTGCAAACTGCTCGAACCTCTTCAAAATCGAGGTCTCGTAACTGCCGCTGTATTTCTGATCGCTTCGTTTGGCGTTGAGGACACAGAAATCTTCAAAGCCGCGATAGGTGCCATCAAGGCGAAGGTCGAAACGGTCAATCACCAACGCGTTCGCATCCTCAGAGAGGGAGAAGCGGGGTACGTCGAGTCCACATTTCTCGGCGATCTTGAGACAGAAATACTCGTTCGCCGCCAATTGCGGAAACTCATTTGGTTCCCAGAACTTCACGATGTGCGTCGCACCTCGGTAGCTTTGCGAAAGCCGAACATCTTTTCTATGGGCCGAGAAGGCGTTCTCATCACGGACCAGCACTTTGGGCTGGATGCCGCTAATGCCTGAAAACGAGGCGAAGCGCTCGATTAGGTAGCGGAACAGGTCGCCACCACGTCGGCGTTCAAGGATCTCATCGACGGACTGGAAGGGGACATCCTCCTCCAGCTTTTCCTTCTGTCCGGTATAGCGAATGCGACCAACCTGAGAGCGACCAACGATGCCCAGCAGATCAAAATCATCGAAGGTCCCAGTAGCTTTTGCAAAAGCGAGCCGCAGTCGCTCGCGAAGCACTCCCTCAGGAAGATTCATCTCGAAGATAGGTGCAAGGCCAAAACGCACATCCCAGGATGCGAGGCGCACTGGCATCGTGACTGATACTGCGCGTATGCCGACGGTTTCGGGCAGGTACAGAAACGTACTTCCGCGATCACCGGAGTGGTCGAGCAACCCGGCCTCAGCGCTGTCGGTCCAGACCTTGATCATCCTGATCCTCTTCCATGAGTTCTTCCAGCGTCGGGCGACGGCCTGAGGTTTCCTGAATATTCAGTTCCATTCCAAGTACCGACAGGAGCTTAATGATTTTGGAGAGACCCAGTTCTCCGAGACGGCCGTTCTCCAACGCATCCAGTGTGGAATGCCCAACTTTTGCCTGCTTGGCCAGCGCAGCCTGACTGAGGCCCAATGTTTTGCGTCGGACAGCGATTTGCTCACCTATCGAACTGAGCGTTAGCATTAGCCTAATATATAAGGTATAGATAGGAAAATAAAGAATATTACACGATATATGAGGTCATATGCCCGTAATTAGAATCCTGCAGGAGCTGACTGTTGGCCACAATTCACGATTTGGAAATTAGAAATCAGTTTTAGAAGCATCAATTAGATCAATAGAAGAGCCACGAGAGTGTGATCCTTCCCCGACCAGATAGACTTGGCATTCTCTTTGTTTAAGCCACATTCCGCGCCAGGCCTACGGCGAAAGGAAGCACAAGCAAATGCGATACATTGCAAGCCCCCGCAACCATCCGAATTTGCGTAGGTACTGCATTAAGAGATGCGGAGCTATCCTTCTCATTTCCAAGCAGATTCCACCTACCCTCCGCGACATAATGCGGCTTTCCTTCTCCATCCTGCGGGATCATCCTAATCTCAGAAACATGCTTAAGAAGCTTTTTCCGAGCAGGCACGGGGTCGCCCGCCAACAGCGAGCGCAGGTTACCCAACCGTTGCGTCACGAATTTGCGAATGTCCGCTAGGTGGGCGAACGGCCACTATTCCGGCGCTTACTACCACGGTTTTTGTCAGCAATCCTTGATGCCAGCCAATCTATCTGAGCTTCCCTACCGCGACCTTACGAATGTCGTGGACGAGAACCCGTTTGCCGTGGGCTCGCCTTGATATCGCATACTGGCGTACACGGAGCAACGTTGCTGAATACGGTTCCCCTTGGGTTATGACGCTGCTACGATGGTTTAGTTGTGAATGCCGCGCTCAGGTTTCCCGTTGCCGCAATTCGCTATTCCGCAACACTATTTCACACGCATTGTCCCATCTATGGATGTTGGAGAAACAGTGGCGCCGGTGTTAGCAGAAGTGCCTGCAATGAATTTCCATTGCTCGGAAATCTGGGGTGGAAGTTTATCTATATGGCTGAGGAATGTCGTCACTTGCCAGATCTCCTGGCCGCTAAGTGATTGTTTCCAAGCCGGCATCCCACTCAGACGGATTCCGTGTTGAATGATGTAGAAGTTCTGGTTCTCTGGCATATCAGGCGTATCCTCCATGAATTGAGGCGCGCGAGGATAGAGTGAGTCCGCAAACATTCCGTGAGGATGATTGATGTCGCCGTGGCAACTCGCACAATTCGTTTGGTAAAGTTTCATTCCGGCGACCAGGTTCGCATCCGTGGCATCGACAGGATTCTTGACTTCGGGAGCGCGGCGATCCACGGCGGCATCCAGAGCAGGCATGGCAATCTTTTGTTCCAGCGTATTCACTGGAATATCGGCACGTGGATCCATGAGGCCGAAGCGAATGCAGAGAAATCCCACTAAAGCTGCCACAATAACTACGGTTATAACTCCGAGGAAGAATTTACGCATTGGAAAACCTCACCTATAAGCATAAGTGCTGATGTAGCAGGGGATGGTTCAGTTCCTAATACCAGATTCGAAGACCAAAGATGAACCTGGGATCACTGACAGTTTCTCCAGCTTGACGCGCATAGTCTGCCGAACCGCCGTATTTTCCGTTGTATGCAAAGCCGATATAAGGAGCAAATTTGCGAGTGATCTCATAGCGCAGACGCACGCCCGTGTCCAGATCGGAGAATCCCGATCCGAGATTGCGTGCTGGATCGTCCTTGTTATAGAAGTTCAACTCTGCCTCAAGCTGCGCAATCAGGCGCTGCGTGATCATCCAATCATAGGAACCCGTCACCCGTCCCGCGACGTTGCCTCCATCACGGAAGTAAAACGTCGGAGCAAACTGAAAAAAATAGGGCGCCAGCCCTTCGATTCCCACGGCGCCCCACGTGCGCCGCGGTCCGGAATCAAGGTCTTCTCTCACACCTGCCTGCGCGTCAAAATACCGCGTCCGAGGAATTGGCCGATCGTACAGCGCTTCATTGTCGCCATCGCTGACCTTACCGTTTCCGGCGAACCCTTCAGATTTGAGCCAGAACTTATTCCTGTCTGTGCCAATCCAACCTTGACCGTCCCAACGCAGTTCGTTATCCGGGCCATTGGTGCGGCCTTCGATCTGATCGAAAAGAACATGAATGAAGATGGTGTTGTCCATGACAGGCGGCTCCCAGCCAGGCACTTTCGCAACGATCTTATCTGTTGGCTGAGGGGTTGTCATTTGCGCTTCGGCTGCTCGCTGCCCAAAGCAGGCAATCGCACTGAACAGAAGGACCATGCAAATCCGACTGGCAGAATCAGAGATCTCCCTCTTGTTGAAGAAGTTCGCAGGAGTGCTCATGACACCACCACTGTTCTAAACATTCCGGCTTCCATGTGATAGAGCAGATGACAGTGGTAGGCCCATCGACCAGGTGTATCCGCACTTACCAGATAGCTCACGCGTTCGGATGGCTTCACGATAATGGTGTGCTTATAAGGATTGAACTCGCCGTGCCCATTTTCGAGTTCACTCCATAATCCGTGCAGGTGAATCGGATGTTCCATCATCGTGTCGTTGATGAGAACGATACGCACCCGCTCTCCGAGCTTCAATTCAATCGGTTCCGCGCTTGAGAACTTCTCGCCGTTGAATCCCCAGATGTAGCGCTCCATATTGCCGGAGAGATGCAACTCGATTTCCCGGGTGGGCGGGCGCGGATCGACGCCTCGGTAGCGGGCGCGCAGGTCGGCATACGTGAGTACTCGCCGCCCGTTATTGTTCAAGCCATCTCCAGGGTCGTTCAGCCGCTCGGTTATGTTCATCGAGACCATATCTACCTGCGGCCCCAGGTGCATGTGAACGGGATTGGAGGGTTGGAGCTTTGCCTGGCTGGAACCCGTGCCAGATGGGAGCGCCAACGGTATAGCATGTGGGCCAGGCTGAGGAAATGGAATAGTGCCCGCTTCCTCTCCCACCTTCATTGCTGCCATGCTCTTGTTCTCTTGGAAGAACGGCATGGCAGCCTTGTTCGCGCCGCTCATGTCCATTTCAGCCATGCCATCCATGTCCTTCTGTTTGGCTCCGGGCATGTCCTTCTTTTTCATGCCATCGATGCCTGCCATATCCATGCCTGCCATGCGACCCATGCCCATGTCCACCATTGTGCGCATGGGACGTGGGTCCATCGCCGGGAGGGGGGCTGTCATACCGGCTTTGGGAGCGAGCGTTCCGCGCGCAAAGCCGGTGCGGTCCTCCGACTGCGCGAAGATCGTGTAAGCGTCATTGCCCTGCGGTTGCACGATTACGTCATACGTTTCGGCATTGCCGATGCGGAATTCATCGACCGCGATGGGTTCTATATCATTGCCATCTGCTGCGACCACCGTCATCTTCAGGCCCGGCACGCGAACGTCGAAAAAGGTCATCGAAGAAGCATTGATAAAGCGAAGCCGAACCCGCTCGCCCGGCTGGAACAACCCGGTCCAATTTGCGTTGGGAGTATTCCCGTTCAACAGGTACGTGTAAGTCGCACCCGATACGTCAGAAATGTCCGTTGGGGTCATATTCATCCGTCCCCACATAAGGCGATTGGAGATGGTTTGACCGAGACCTTTCTTTTTGACATCCGTGTAGAACGTGCCAGCCGTCCGCTGATGGAAGTTGTAGTATTCGCTGTACTCTTTCAGGTTGCTGAAGACCGTCTCGGGATTGATATCCGTCCAGTCAGTGAGCATCACCACGTAATCCCGGTCGAACTTGATAGGGTCCTTGTGCTGTGGATCGATAATGAGCGGGCCAATCAACCCGGTCTGCTCCTGGAAACGACTGTGGCTGTGGTACCAATACGTGCCGCTCTGGACTACCGGGAAGCGATAAACAAAAGTCTCGTTGGGCGCAATACCAGGAAAGCTCAAGCCGGGAACTCCGTCCATATCGGCAGGAAGGCGTATGGCGTGCCAATGGATGGAAGTTGGCGTTTTCAGGTGGTTCGTCACTGCAAGCGTCACCGTGTCACCCTCGCGCCACCTTAGCGTCGGTCCGGGCACTGAGCCATTGACTGCGGTCGCCAATACCTGGCGGCCTGTGAAGTTCACGGGCAAGGAATCAATGGTCAATTCAAAGTGAGTGCCAGTGAGGGTTGCCGGTGTCATCGCAGATTTCTGGGACATGCTTTCGGCAAAGGACGGCCAACCTTTCCAGTCGAGCGCCGCAACCGCCCCACCGACGGCTATTCCTTGAACGAACCGGCGACGGCTCACGGGAAGAACACGCGCGGATTCCATGATTTTGTCTTTGTCCATCTATCCTCCGAGCGCTTGCGTGGTCGATGCAGCAACGTATTGCTGGTCGACGACATTTCAACAATGCCAAATCTCTGAATACCCGGCAATCCAAGTTGTAGAAGTATTGCTGTCGCCGCCCTTGGGACACGAGAGGCTAGCAGAGGATAGAAGCTAGACGCGGAGGCTTGAAATCAGAGGATCAAACGCCGGGTTAGCATGGATACTTCGATCAGGGGTGAATCGCGAAGACCGAGCGATTGCGGAGAGCGAGGCATCGCATTCATGCACGGCGATAGTCGCATATTTGAACAGAGGCGTTGCGCCAAAGTTATAAAGGGTCTGATCTTGGATCAGCAGAGTGTCGCTCCGGCACATCTTGCTTATGCAGTGCCCTGTTGCAAGAAAAGTTGAACCGGAGAAAGTTGCGGAAGAAGAGTCAGATGACATACCGGGACAATGCGACGTGCCGTTCATTTCTCCCTGAGCAGTCATACTTGCCATCGCACCACAACGAGCATCGCACGCTGTGGCGGACATCTGCATACTCACCAGCAGCAATAACAACAACGGCCATGTGGCTTTGCGAATCATCTAAGCAGCCAATTTACAACTGTGTGGTTCGATGCGCAATCATCGTCCGCTGTAGCTAAGTCCTCGGCCTGGTGGCGGCGCAAGCGCATACGGCTGGACACTCAACAGAGTGCTCAGCATCTGCCGCTCCCAATTGGAAAACTGGGCGCGAAATCGCGCCGAATTCAGCATTGCCCAACGCTCGCGGGGGGACATCTGGGACAAATCGCGGAAGGCTTTCCGTACCATCATGCGCCGCTCCGGTGGCATCATGGTCACTTGCTGCATCGCGCTTCGGACTTCCTGGCGCTGATCCGGTGACAATCGTTCCATCGCTTCCATGCGTTGCAGCGTGCGTTCCCGCTCGAGTGGCGGCATGGCATCCAATTGCCGCAAACGATTCAAAAGTCTTTGCTGTTTCGCCGGCTGCAGCCGGTTGAATCCGGGCTCATTGCGTAGCGCGTGCTCCTGGGCCTGTGGAGAAAGATATTGATGCTGGCGGAACCATTGCGGCAGATGTTCCTGACGCTGCGGGGGTGCGCTCCTGTGCTGCCCGCTAAACCATGCGCCGCCACGCTGGCCCCATGCCGGGCTGGCCTGCACCCGCACCGCGCTTGACCACTGGCCGCGCGGAGCCGCCCATAGCGTTGGAACTATCATCAGCAAAATCGAAGCCAAAACAAAAATCCGCTTTTTGCAGATTCTTTTTTCCGGGAAGCAAAAAATTCCGCGAGTCCGCGCCAGCTGTCGCGCTGTGAACAGTGTTGCCGCGAACTTACGGAATTCATCACGCATTCCCATCTGCCTATTCGCTTGCGGAACCGGAAACAGCCAACTGCGAAGCCGGCTCACCAAAGCTACGGCCGTCGACCACACGCCCTATGCTAATTGGAGTTGTTACCGGTGGAACTCTGGCCCACGGCCGCATCCGTGCTGTCGAAGGCAGCCAGTTGCTCCAGAGTCTGCGCGTTGGAATCGAACAGCTCCAGATCTTTTACCGTGGCGGAGACCGTTTGCCGCGCAGGTTGCGGTTTATTCAGGCTCATATATTCTTCATAGGATCCGGCACCCACGATCAGCAGCAAAGCGAATGCAGCTGCCATCGCCGGACGCAGATGCAGATTGTTCCCCAGCATCATGCGGGTATGCATCCGCTCCAGCCAGCTCGATGGCTTGGAGTTTTTCTCTTCCCGCAGCCGCGCCGCCATCCGCGTATCGAAGTAAACGCTCGGCTCCGGCGCTTCCCATGCGTCCAGCAACTGCATGGTGGCCTGCAATTCTTTCCACTCCGTCCGGCAGCGGGAACACTCCGCGATATGCTGCTGTGCCTCGACTGGCGCACCAGCAGCCGCGCGTGCCGGATCGAGAAGCATATCCGGCAAAAACGCCTGGAACTTGTCGCATTTCATCGCGAGGCCCTCCTTTCCATCCATCTTAAGCAAACTCTTTCAGCCGGTCACGCAGCGTCTGATAGGCGCGAAACAACAACGATTTCGTCGCAGATTCGCTCAATTTCAGCACGGCTCCAATCTGCTTGTAATCCATATCCTGATATTTATGCATCACTACAGCCATTTTTTGCCGCTCCGGCAAAGCCGCAACATGCTCTCGAATCCGCCGCATGCGCTCGTCATGCAGCAGGTCCTGCTCGACCAGCGGCCGAAGATCGGCAACGTCCGGCGTGGTCCCGGTTTCTTCATCCGCCTGGTCCAGGTAGACGGATGAGGATGCGCGCTCATGCTTTGTATCGCGCGCATGATTGATCGCCATGTTGGAGGCAATCCGGTAGAGCCAGGTGGTAAACCTTGCCTCCGCGCGGTAGCTTGATCGCGCCCGATAGACGCGCAGAAAAACCTCCTGCGCCAATTCCTCCGCCACGGCCTGGTTGTGAACCATGCGATACATAAACCCGATAATAGGCCTCCGGTATTTCGCTACCAAAAACTCGAAACAGGTGTCATCGCCGGCACCGGCCCGCTGCATGATTTCCGCGTCTGTCATGTGGGCCAGTTCGCCGGCCAAGAATGGCGGCATACTGCCGTTTGCCGCCCGCCGATCTCCCGGAACCCGTTCCAGTGCAATCGTGCCCATATCCTGTGGGACACGCTCATCAGGGGAAAGTTGCGGTTCTTCTATGAAATTGGGATCGAGTTCGCGTTCATCCGGCACTATCGCAGAATCTTCGCCAGTGTCCTCGGGCTCCGGCTCGGGCAATGCATCTTCCAGCGGTTCCTCTGGATACGGGTCATTTTCAAGCGCGTTTTCATCGCCGGAACGATTCAACTCGTGCGCTGTTTTTGTTTCATCTGGTATCGAAGACTCGGCGGATGAACGCTCTTCGCCCCTCTGTCGTTCATCGCTGCGCCGTCGATTGTCATTGCCGCCCGTCATCGTGGTGTTCGGATTCTAGCGTATACTGAGTCGCAGGAGCACGCTCTCCACGTGTCTTCCATCTGCCGCCATTCGGTAGCGGCTCAAGCGGAATTCCAATTCCTCAGCCCTGATCCGGGCGCTTAACTCAGCGGTAGAGTGCCACCTTCACACGGTGGAAGTCGCAGGTTCGAATCCTGCAGCGCCCACCATAGAATGAATACTTGCATCCCCACCACAGCCAAGCTAGTAAATCAATTTGAGCGAAAACTGAATCTGCCGTGATGTGCCCGCGGTTTTGCTGATCACGCCAAAGCCTGATCCTTTGATGGTATTGGCGGGAAGGCCCATGTTGACGATGTTGAACAGGTTGAAGAATTCCGCGCGGAATTGAAGGTTCTCCCTTCCGCGGCGGCCTAACGGTGTGCTCTTGATGAGGGCGTAATCGAAGTCGTAATACGCGGGACCAAAAAATGTGTTGCGGCCCAGGGTTCCGAAGCGCCCGGAGTTGGGACCTGTGCCGCCGGCGATGCCGATAGGGATGGAGAAGAAGGAGGCATTCCCTGCTCCCTTGCCGAAGTAATCTTCGCGCGGCCGAGATGAGCCACCTGCGGTCGACAGATGCGGTTTTCCAATCTGGTCAGGCCGGTCACTGCCGTCGGTCCCCGCGCCGGTCTGCTGGATCCCAGAATAAACCGTAAACGGAGAGCCGCTGGCGATGGTGGAGATGCTGAGCAACTCCCAGCCTGCGGTGATTCGCTTGTTGAAGGGGCTGAGAAAGCCCACATCCTCAAAGCGCAGAGCCTGCGCAGCGCTCAAGGTGAATGAGTGCGCGACATCGAAATTGGAAGACCCTTTCTCCGGATGAGTATTAAACGGGTTCTGGGGCATCGGCAGAGCCACGGCTCCGGTTGAACCGGTACCGCCGATCACGGCGCTGGTATCGTCGAGCGATTTAGACCAGGTATATCCCGCCTGAATGCTGGGGCCGCCATGTCCGACGTTTCCAGCGAGCGAAGTCTGCAACGCGTTATAGGAAGAATGAGACGTAGCGGTAACCACCGATTCGAATCCAAAGCCGCCGATGACTGCGCCGGCGCTGTTGAAGTTCGTGTAAGGCGCGAAGCCTGGGCTGGCTCCCGGGAAGCCGTTGGGAAACGAAGTTCGAGGCAGCCGGTAAGCAGAGGTGCCAACGTACGCCGCGTCCGCGGTGAGGCCGCCGATCTGCCGCTCCAGGCCGAATGTCCAGGTTTGCAGAAAAGCGTCGCCGAAGCGCCGGTCGATGGCGCTGAGATTGAGCAGCGATAACTGATGGCCCGGCGCCAGTGCGGCCAGGTCGTTCTGGTAGCGATTCACGTCCATCACCGTATTCGCAGGAACACTCTTCGGATCGCCGCCGGCGAAAACGTTCTGTCCGGATGGCGTATACGTCAGCGGCAGCTCGGATGGAGTGATTTGAAATCCGTAGGGAATCTCGGCATTCCTGGCTGCGTTGACGCGCGGATAGACAGCGAACGGCGTTGAACCAGTAAGGAAATTATCTTGCCAGATATTCGGCGGAATCACTGTGATCGCTCCGCCGACATGGACATGCACCCGGTGTGGCGCGCGCCAGTCGAGTTGCACTCGCGGGCCCCAGCCATTCCATCCAGACCGATAGCCGGGCTGCGGATTGATCACGAATTGTTGAGCGACTCCCGGCGGCGGATTGATTTCAAGAAAGCCTGAGGTTCGATGGTCACGTTCGGTGATCGGCGAATAGAACTCATAACGCAATCCATAGTCCAGTGCGAAACGGTCGGAGATTCTCCAGGTGTCCTGAATATAAAAATTGAAATCGTTGCGATTGATCGCCGCCGGACCGATGTGCGTTCCGTTTGAGAAATAAGGCGGCGCAACCGCTCTCGTATAGCTGTAGGGGTAGCCGGTCAGCAGACTGCTCAAGGTGTCCGGCAGGGGATCGCCGGGCGCAATATCGTGCGTGCCGCTCTTCGACGGAATAAAGATGGGAGAGTAGACCGTGCCTCCGCCAAAGTCATATTCCCCGTTGGGGCTGGTGCCAAAGTAGGTTGTATCGCGGTTCAGTCGTGCCTCCGCGCCAAATTGAACGACGTGTCCGGGTGTGGTCCAGGTGAAATCCTGCTGCCCCTGAAACAGATTGCCGTAAGCGGACATAATCGATCCTCCGGCGGTATTGAATCCTTCGTAGAGGCCATCGACAAACTTCACTGCCGGATCAGTCTGGTTCGGTGTAGGAAACGACGGCGTCGTGCGGGTAATGCTCAACGCGGAGTTCCATACAAAATGCGCAGATTGCGTGCGCGTATACCGGAAGGCCAGGTTGCGTTGTCGGTCGACATATTGCACGCCGAAGCTCGGATCAATCGTCGTCTGATCGGGATTGGTCGTGGGGCCGGTGAGATTGTCGTAATTGAAGCGCGCGAAAAGCTGACCTTTTGTGCCCAGGTTTTGATCGAGCCGGATGGAGAACTGATCGGCATTCGTGACTACATTGGAAGGCGCAGCATACGTGCGTGCTCCGTAGGCTCCTGTCGGATCGTTGGGCAATGGATAGCGCGCCAATATGGCGGCAATCTGCGGATTGACGGGTACGATCAGCGTGTCGGTGCTGCCGTCGGAGTAAGTCACCGTGTCGTATCCGGTGCGCTCCGCCGCGGTGGGCATGGGGAGAACCTGCGTGGTCCCGAGGACTTGCCGAAACCCCTGATACTGGCCGAAATAAAAAGTCTTCCCGCGGCCGTCATATAGATGCGGCAGCACGACCGGGCCGCCATTCGTAAATCCAAACTCATTGCGATGAAAAGGTGGAATACGTCCCGGTTCGACAACGGAGGGATAGTCGAAGTAGTTGCGCGCATCGAAGGCCGACTTGCGAACGAACTCGAAGAACGATCCGTGAAATCCACTGCTTCCGGAGCGTGTGATGATATCGGTGAATCCGGCTGCACCCCTGCCGACCCGGGCCGGCATCCAGCCGGAGGTGGATCGAATCTCCTCTATGGCATCTACATTGAAATTGCTGAACGCCGCGCCACCCATCTCCGGATCGCTGATGTCGGCGCCATCCATGGCAAAGACGGCTTCAACCCCCCGTTGACCATTGATTGCGAACTGTTGCGTGAAATTCGTAGCGCCGTTTACGTCCGTCATGGTTCCCGCGGCTAACAGCAGAAGCGTGCTGAAATCGCGGCCGTTCAGGGGTAGTTCGCTGACAGCTTTGCTGGAGAGCTGCTCGCCGCCGCTGGTAGCTTTCGCAATGCCAGTCTGGATCGCGGGAACAGCGCCGATCGCAAGCGTGTTCTGTCGTGAAACCGTCAGCACTACGGTGGTGCCCGGAATCTCGATTGGGATCGCAGCCGTAACTGATCGATTCGGCATCCGCACTGTGAGCGCGTATCTTCCTGGAACGACGTTCAGAAAACTAAAACCCCCATGTCGTTCGGTAATGCCCGTGCGGATACCCTGCTGTCCGGAGAGCTTGACGATTGCTCCCATCACCGGCTGACCGGATGCATTGGGCACGATCCCACCCCAACCTGGGATCGTTGAAATTGTCGTTTGCTGCGCCCACTGCGGCAGAGTGAAGCAGAGACATTGCACCATGCACCAGATCACCATTTTCAAGACGATAGAATTGTCAATCCGTCGACTGCGGTTCATGCGGGGAGTGGGCTCTCACTACAAATAACATGGTGGAGAAGGATGCCCTGGGCAATCTTCGAGCCCGGCTGCATTCCGTTGCTCTAAAGATAGAGAATCCAATACATTTTCTGTTATCGTCAGGGAAATTGTGCGATCCATCGATCCAGGAAATACATCTCCGTCTGGTCATCTCAGTGAAACGCTCTCTATATCGTTTGCGCGTGGAGAATTGTACGTTCCTTGAAGCGCGCTCGGCAATTTTGGACCGAAGCTGGGTTGAGGAAAGGGGTCGCTTGACCACCATTCCGACTCATTCTCAGATCGACGCAATTGAGGATTTTGCATGACCTTTCCCGCCCCGCTGCTCCAAACATTGAATGAGTTTCAGTTGCGGAACTATCCTTCTTTTACAGGCGTTATAAAACCGCCCACGGCGCGCTCCGTAGCGGACTTTTTTGGCGCCCTCTTCTGGGTGTGGCTGCTGTTACTAAGCTTCACAGGATGGGGCAAAGCAGCGGGCAAGCTCTTCCGAATTTCATTTCTGCCCGTCTCGGTCGCCTGTGCGCTCGGAACCGCAGTTGTTGTATTTCTTGGCGGCCTGCTGAATCTAATTCATGTCATCTATGCCGGCGTACTGATAGCGATTGCAGGCCTCGGAGTACTTTTTTATTCACGACTTCACCGGGAAAAGCCGGAAGCGTATCGATGGACAGGTCTTTGGAATCGAGCTTCAACCTGGCCACGCTTGTTAATCGTTATTACCCTCTTGATTCTAATTTTCCGCGTGGCCGCAACCGTTCGTCTTGGAGAATTTCGGGTTGAAGACGATGCGGCTGCTTATCTCGTTTTCCCTCAGAAAATGCTCGCGGCGCATCGTTTTGCAACGGACCCGTTCAGCGATCGTCGCGTGATCTCCAGCGTAGGAGGAGCCTACCTACTGCAGGCAATCGTGATTGCCCCGACTTCCCTTCCCCACATCGGAATGGCGGATCGCTCGCTCGGTCTTATCCTGATGTTTTTAGCGTTACTCGACCTTGGCGTTGCATTCGGGCTATCTCCGCCGCAGATCGCTGCAATGGAGTTGATCGTCTATCTGGTTCCGCAACAGACATTCAATCTTACGTTCTCAATCCTTCCTATAGCGCTGTTTCTCGCGATGATCTGGGTCGTCCTATCTACTCTTGAAAAGCCGGTAGATCGACAATGGCGCTACGCGGCATTGCTGGGAATGATTGGCGGAGCGATTCTGTCGCTGAAGTCTACCTATCTGCCGTATATGGGAGCTGTGGTTCTTGTATCGTACGTTGTCATGTTCTGGCCCAAGAAACGCCTGCAAGCCTGCCGATTGCCTATAATCGCGGGATTGTTCGCTTTGGCGATTATGACCCTTTGGATGATCGCCATGAAACGAGATAGCGGGACCTATCTTTATCCCATTTTGGGTTATGGTGTCGACTATGGCAGTTATCATCTATTTCCAACAATGGCCAGGTTCAGCGGCGCTCGCGCACTCACGCGAGTATTTCTGCAAGGAACTGTTTTACTGATTCTAGCCGGCGTCCAATACTTCTCCGGTATTCGAAGCGACAAGTCCAGGCTGAGCTTTAGTGTTTTGATCGCCGCGGCTCTGGCGATTACCGCATTCAATTATGAGAGTGGCGGCGACTATATCTGGCGATATAACTTCCCGCAATTCTTCACCGCCCTTATCGTTTTCTTTGCCGCGCAGGCAGCAACTTATAACATTTTGCCCCGTGCTCGGAACACAAGAGTTATCTACAGCCTAGCAGTCGTCTCGTTGATAAGCTGCATCTTTTACTACGACATTGGGGGCGGCCATGTCCAGCCATTCCGACAAATGAAAATGGAAATGCGCCAATACCGCTGCAATCTCAGAGCAAGCCTGGGGGGAGCCGATTTGGTCAGTCCGGCTGTTCTCGCCGAGTATGCGGCGGTTGAATCGTCGCTGCCTCCAGGCGCAATTGCGTTGGATAATACGACGAATTCCTTTCTGCTCCCCGATCGAAGTGGAAGAACAATCCTGCTTGATGACTGGCCCGGTGCCGCCAGCCCTCGACCCGGCTGGCCATTTACTCAAAATACGAGCGCTGTTTCCGCATTCCTATCGCAAAATTCCGTTCGTTATCTGGTATATGGTTATGATTATACGGACTGGTTTGACATGAGATCGTGCGAGGCTATCCCAAATCAAGCCCATTTCTCGCAACTGGACCATGCGCTTGAAGTGCTTAGCTTTGTAACTCATCATCAGTTTGACCAGCTACGTACTACGTATAAGTCGATCTATGACGACGGAAAAATCGCCGTTATCGATCTTGCATCTCCGGTTGCTCCCATTCGGCCATTACCGGCAGCCTGGACGCTGAACACCAGCCAAGCGGAGATGTGTTCCCAGATCGCAAAAGAATATATCGCAAAGCACCCGGCCAGAAGCCTCGCGAAAACTTCACGCGTAGATAAATGATATTCGGCAACTGGCATTTAATTACAGACAATTTTAAAGAATAAATCAGGAAGCACTATATATGCCGGCATCGAATTCACTGCTGGAACAGCTGATGAACTCGGTAATCCCTGTCTATCCTTCTGTGACTGGGTTGCATCGGCCCATCTCTGCCCATTCGCTCATTTACTTCTCCTATGCGCTCGGTTGGGCATGGGCATTGCTGATTTCTTTTACTGGATGGGGAAAGGCTATTGGAAAATTATTTCGGCTACAACTCTTACCAGCATCAGTAGCCTGCGCACTGGGAATAGCGACCGTAATATGTATCGGCGGAATTTTGAACGGACTGCATGCGATCTATGCTCCAGTTCTCTTCGGGCTAGTCGCAATAGGAGTATCGTTCTACCTTATTTTTTTCAAGCATAAACCCGAAAGATATCGATGGAAACTCTTCTGGGATCAGGCTCCTTCCGCCGCATGTCTTTTGCTGATCGCTGCATTGCTCATACTTTTGCTTCGCGTCGCCGGCACAGTGCGCCTGGGAATCACGAATGGTCTGGATGATGGCCCTGGCTATCTAGCCTTTCCTCATAAGATGTTGCAGTTACATAATTTCGCGTCCGATCCATTCAGTGAACGGCGCGTTACAACCGGTCTGGGCGCGGGATATTTTCTTCAATCTTTCGTTGTCCCCGCCACATCCATGGCAAATGCAGGGATGGCGGATCGAACCCTGGGCCTGATTCTTTTTGGAGGAATTCTTTTCGACCTTGGGGTTCTCTTCGAACTATCGATTATTCAAATTGCTTGGTTGGAGTTACTGGCCTACCTGGCTCCGCAAGAGGCCATGAATCTAACCTTCGTCATTCTGCCGGTCTCGATGCTGCTCGGCATGCTCTGGATGATCTGGAAATCTTTGGAAGAGAGAGGTTTGCATCCGGAACGATATGCATGGCTCGCCGGCGCTCTCGGCGGAGCTGCTATTTCCTTGAAGTCTACCTACCTGCCGTGTGTCGGAACTTTCGCGCTCATTCCGTACCTGTTTTTTCTGGGAAGAAAGAGGCCGGGAAAAGCAGTCTCGCTTCCCGTACTTGCCGGACTTGGCGCACTCGCAGTAATGGCTGCGTGGATGATTGCGATGAAGGCGACCAGTGGAACCTACCTATTTCCGGTCCTGGGCCGCGGAGTGGATTATTCCAGTTATAGATTGTTTCACTCGGCGCAGAAGTTTTCTACTACTCGCAGGTTTGTCAAAATATTCCTGCAAGGTTTCGCCCTGCTGATTCTGGCAATTATTCAGTTCTTCGCGGAAAGGCGCGCAGCCAGGAAAACATATTCGGAGACTTATTCGGATATGCGCGGCTGGTTCAGCATAGCCATTCTTGTCGCTGCCGCAATCGCGATTACCGCAGTCAACTACGCCAGCGGAGGAGATTCCATCTGGCGTTACAATTTTCCACAGTTCTTCAGCGCTCTCATTATTTTTTATATCGTTGCCGTATCTATTCTGCGGACGCGTCCAACATCTAAAGCTGCGCGAGCAGTATCGATCATTGCCGCCGTCTCTCTAGCAGGAATGATTTTCTACTATGACGCAGCGGGAAAGCGTCCACAGCCATTTCGCGAACTGAAGATGGCATGGGGAGATTATCAACCTTCGCTTCGCGCCGGTCTGACTGGACAAGATTTGGAAAGCCCCCAGGTCAGAGCCGAATATCGCGCCGTGGAAGATTCGCTGCCGGGAAATGCAACTGCATTGGAAAATACAGCGTTCGCTTTTCTGTTCAATTATAGTCGACGAAATATCCTGATTGCCGACTGGGCAGGCGCCGCGAGTCCAGCTCCCGGATGGCCATTCCGCAGCGACAGCAACGCTCTCGCAAAATACCTGAGGAGTAATTCCGTTCGTTACATTGTGTATGACTACGGATATGGCCGCTGGACGGACGTCGAAGGCTGTGAAGCTTTGGAAGGCGGGGATTTAAATTCAGAATGGCTGCTGGAACAGTGGTGGCTGAGCATTCTTTCGCACAACCAGTTCGATCACCTTAGAGCCCGCTATCGCTCCACTTATGATGACGGAAATATAGTTGTCATTGACCTCGATAGTCCGGTGGCGAATCCTCCTGCAGAACAACCCACCTGGACTCTGGCCACGGACAAAGATGAAATGTGCTCCGCTGTGATGGCTGCCTATCTGGCGCACCCGCAACCCGCACTTGCAAAGTAGATTCCGGATGTAGATACTGGCAGTTATTGCTGAGTAACCAATGAGGTGCCGGTCATATTCTTTGGCTGTTGCAGCTTGAGTAGGTCAAGCACAGTAGGAGAAATATCGCGCAGCGAACCGCCGTTTTTCACTCCCAGCTTCTTTCCTTCTTCCGTGACCAGAAGAAACGGCACCGGGTTGGTAGTGTGAGCGGTATGCGGACCGCCGCCGATGGGATCGATCATCATCTCAGCATTGCCGTGATCTGCCGTAATCAGCATCGATCCGCCATACTGCCGAATTGCCTGATAAATCCGTCCTAAACAGGCATCCACGGTTTCCACGCCGCGAATGGTCGGTTCCAGCTGTCCGGAGTGACCTACCATATCCGCATTCGCAAAATTCACTACAATCACGTCGAATTCCGTGTCCGCAATTGCTTTCGTCACTACATCTGCGATTCCCGCAGCGCTCATCTCAGGTGCCAGATCGTAGGTTGCTACCTTCTGCGATGGAACTAGAATTCTATCTTCGCCGGGAAATGGCTTTTCAATCCCGCCATTGAAAAAGTACGTCACGTGCGCGTATTTTTCCGTCTCCGCAACACGCAGATTGCGCAAGTTCGCCTGTGCCATCAGATTCGCCAGCAGGTTATCCATCGACTGCGGAGGAACCACTACCGGAAGCGTGAACAGCTTGTCATACTGCGTCATGCAGATGTAGCGCAAATTCTTCGGAACTATATTGCGTGGAATTACCGCATCGAGATCCTCCGCACCGGGAAGATCGCGGCCGTTCAGTGCAGTCAGTGCGCTGTTGCGCGCCAGCACGCGCGTGATCTGCCGCGCGCGGTCCGCACGGTAGTTGAAACAAATGCAGACGTCTTCATCCGCAATCGTAGCGAGCGGCTTTCCCTTTGTATCTGCGCAGACGAATGGAATGACAAACTCATCCGTCAATCCATTGTTGTAAGACTCCCGCAAGCGCGCGACCGGATCGCCGTGCAATCCACCCTCGGCATGGCCGGTAACCATCGCCTGAAAAGCCTTCAATTCCCTCTCCCAGCGGCGATCGCGATCCATTGCATAGTAGCGGCCCGAAACTGAAGCGATTGCTCCCACGCCGTATTCGCGCATCTGCTGCTGCAACTGCTCCAGATAGCCTGCGCCACTGGTGGGCAGCGTATCGCGCCCATCGAGAAATGCATGCACAAAAAGCCGTGTCACTCGTTCCTGCCTGGCCAGCTTCAGCAATGCATACAGATGCCGCTGATGCGAATGCACTCCACCATCGGAGACCAGCCCCAGCAGATGCATTCGGCGTCCGCGCATCGCGGCAGAACGCATTGCATCGACCAATATCGGATCTTGAAAAAAACTGCCGTTCGCAATCGCATCGTCGATACGCGTGATGTCCATGTGGACCACACGTCCCGCGCCAATATTCAGATGACCGACTTCGCTGTTGCCCATCTGCCCATCCGGCAAGCCGACGAAATGATCGGAAGCGCGTAGCAGCGTATTCGGAAACTCCGCCAACAGGCGGTCGTAGTTCGGCTTCCGCGCTTGCGCAATGGCATTCGCGTTGGTTTCGGCACGATATCCCCAGCCGTCGAGGATGGTCAGAACAAGAGGCTTATTGTTTGCCATGAAATCCTATGAAGGGTTTTCGGGACGTGTTGCATCAAGGAAAGCGGCACCGCGATTGCGCGGCGCCTGAGGATCAGTCGCCGAAGTTGACCGATTCCAGCCCAAGAAACTGCGCGGCCTGTCCTAGTTCTTCTTCGATGCGCAGCAGCTGGTTGTACTTCGCAATGCGATCTGTCCGCGAAGCCGAGCCAGTCTTGATCTGTCCCGCGCCTGTACCCACGGCCAGATCGGCGATAAAGGTATCTTCCGTCTCGCCGCTGCGATGCGAAATGATCGAGGTATATCCGTAGCGGCGTGCCAGGTCTACGGCTTCCAAGGTCTCGCTCACCGTGCCAATCTGGTTCACTTTGATCAAAATTGAATTGGCCACGCCTTCATCGATGCCGCGCTGCAGAATCTCCGAGTTCGTCACGAACAGATCGTCTCCAACCAGTTGCACATGATCGCCCAGTTCGCGCGTCAGGTGCGCCCAGCCGGCCCAGTCGTTTTCCGCCAGTCCATCTTCCAGCGACACGATGGGATATTGCCGAATCCAGCTCTCCCAGAAGCTCGTCATCTGCTCGCTGGAATATTCGCTCTTATCGGATTTTTTGAAGACGTATTTGTTTTTCTCTGCGTCAAAAAATTCGCTGGCTGCCGGATCGAGCGCTAGAAAAATATCTTCGCCCGGTTTATACCCAGCCTGCTCAATCGCTTCGAGAATTACTTCAATTGCTTCCGTGTTGGACTTCAGCGAAGGAGCAAATCCGCCCTCGTCGCCAACCGCGGTGTTGTAGCCCTTCTTCTTCAGCACGCCCTTCAACGTGTGGAAGACCTCAACTCCCCAGCGCAAGGCATCGGAAAAACTCTCCGCACCTGCCGGCATAATCATGAATTCCTGAAAATCCACATTGTTATCCGCATGCGCGCCGCCGTTCAAAATATTCATCATGGGGGTCGGCAGGGTGCAGGCATTCACGCCGCCCAGATACCGGTAGAGCGGCATGTGCAACTCATTCGCGACTGCGCGCGCAGAGGCCATCGACACCGCGAGAATCGCATTCGCGCCCAGCCGCGCCTTGTTCGGCGTGCCGTCGAGCGAGATCATCGTCTGATCGATCAGGCGCTGGTTACTCGCGTCCATGCCGGTCAGCTCCGGGCCCAGCACGCTTTCTACATTTTCAACTGCCTGCAGAACGCCTTTGCCCAGGTAATGCTCCTGGTCGCCATCGCGCAGCTCAACCGCCTCATGCTCGCCAGTCGAAGCGCCGCTCGGCACCGCGGCGCGACCAATCGCTCCACTCTCTAAAATCACATCGGCTTCAACGGTAGGATTGCCGCGAGAGTCCAGGATTTCGCGTGCACGGATGGAAGCAATTTCAGTCATATCACTCCTGAGAATTTTGTGTTGAAGCCTATCGTTTAGCTGAGGCCGGCGGTCCACGGGGATGGGATTTCCATGAGCCGCGCGGATAAAATGAACAAGTTCTGACATGCGTTCGACGGCATTTCCGGGTATTGCGTCAAGGTTGAAACGTGCGGATAAGGCCTACTGCTCGTGTGTTGTGTCAGCTCGATTGTAGCAAAGCGGTTGGCTGCGGCTGTGAACCGCATCCGCCCGCCGATGTTTTCTTCTTCGCCAACAGCGCGCACAGTATTCCTGCAAAAATTGGAACCGGCCTATAACTACATGGATACCTTTCTCCAGCCATTCGCACGCGGCAAACTGCCGCTCCATTACACTGAAAGAAGTCCAGGTTCGTGCCTGATTTCAACAAAATAGCGCGACGACGTGCCCTATGGGTTCACCCAGGATGCCCAAATTTGCCGAAGATATCCTTACAGATCGAACTTAAAATGTTTCATCTGCGTCCAATAACCGAAGAGTAAAGCTGCTGGACGAAAGCAGCGCAACACGAGGTGGTATACCGTGAAATTTCTGGCTGTCACAAGTATGGCCGCGGTCATGATGGCTGCGACTGCATTCGCGCAAAGCGCCAAGCCTAGCCCGTATTCGGGTGTCTCCCATCCGCCGGACGACGCTATCGTGACCAACGATCTGGGTTCGGCGAACTCGACTTCGACGACTGCCGCGCCGGCAAATTCCGCGGCGGACAACTCCGCCGGGCTTACCGTCAGCCAGCCTACTGCGCACATGGAAGCGCCGCCTACTTCGCCGGAGGATCAGGATTATGTTCAACATCCGGGTCTGGTGAGCCGGCCTGCCCCACCAGTGGACAGCTACAACGCGGATGCCGATATTGTTACCAGCGTGCCCTCCGGCCCGAACCAATTGCCGGAAGGAACCACGCTGACGGTTTCGCTCGACCAGCAGCTTTCGACCGGAAGCACGCAGCCCGGCGCCATCTTCAGTGCCCGTGTCACGCAGCCGGTCATGAAGAACAGCCGGATCGTTATCCCTGTGGGTTCAACAGTTACCGGGCGCGTCACTTCTGTCTATGCCGGTCGCCGTATCACTGGCGGCGCATCGATTCGCCTGCGTCCGGATGAAGTGATTCTTCCCGATGGCACGCGGTATTTTCTGCATGCGGAAGTCTATGACATCGGCAAATTTTCCAAAGTCAAGCCGGATGCGGAAGGCAACGTGGTCAGCGTCGACCATGGCAAGCGCACCCTGGCGGAAGCCGGTTTGTTCGGCGGCGGCGCGGCGGCGGCAGGCATCATGATCGCCGGTGGGCCAGTTGGGTTGGCCGCGGGTGGCGCTGCTGCGGGATATGTTGGCGCGCACTGGCTGCTCGAAAGCCACCAGGCAGTTCTGCCGAAAGACTCCCAAGTGGTCTTCGGTCTGACTCAGCCGATGGCGCTGGTGTCCTTCCACGAATAATCTTGTCAGACAAAAAGGCGGCGGAGAATTTCTCCGTCGCCCTTTTTGTTTGGCCCAAAAAACTTCTTCTACGCCATCGAAAATCTTGATTTCGAGTTTTTTCATTTTTCGCAGATTGAAAAAAAGAATTTCCGTACTGTTTTTGAGTTTTCGCGGAAATGACAAATGCGGGACTGGCGGTTTTTTGGCAAAATGTTCCACGTGGAACATTCCAGAAATTGAAGGTCCCGAATACCAACCATCGGCTATGTGATTTGGATCGAGAGAGTTGCGAAACTGCAAATAAAAGCGATTTGGTGGCGTTTTTTCTAGGCGATTCAGGGCCGGGCAATTGGACTGTTTTTCGAGGCGATTGGGTGTAACCGGTAAAACTTTGCGATGCAGGTGTTTATTTCAGTTGCACTCAAATTGCAAACCGTTGATTTCAGGCAGGATAGAGATTTCAAATTTTGCATTTTTTGAGCCAAATTTGATTGGGTCCCTCAGCGGCTAAATCCATCCCTAATATTTCAACGACTTATCCCTCCGCCTGAAGGCCGAAGTTCACCCCAAAATTCTCAAAATAGCCCTTAATCGGAGGCTCCTTGGAGGGAAATCACCTATTTCTGCATGAATATAGTAATTTTTACTATATTGCTTTTTGACATAATCGCCGATTTCGCGCAATTTGCCTTAGTTTTGGTGCTTTTTTTGGGTGTCTATTGAAATAGTTTCTTTGAAGCGCGCGGAATTTCTATATTCAGGCCATGCATTTCCTGCAATCTGGCCTCCACCTACGTACCGAAGTGCGGCGGCTGGTTGTGCTTCGAGCCGTAAGCCGCTTGCTCCCGGTTGGTCTGTATAGATAGTTGGTAGTAACGATTAATGGGGAAGGCTCCTCTCTGCTTTAGGTGATTTTAAGCACGAAATTTTGAACGAGGTCTTCAATATGAGCTTCCGCTTGAAGTTGTGTTATATCAGAGCTGGACGGATGCGCGGCCGTGTTTCGCCTGCGGAGACCCACGTTTAGAACGTTCTGCATGTCGCCCGTAATAATGCGCGCCGATGCACAAATTGCAATCACTTCGGCCTCTTTCAACTCGTCGGCAAAGTCGTCCATCTTTGCAATCTGCTTTGTGCTGTTCTTGTGCATTCCCGGATAGTTCACCGGCCAGCGCTGGTTGAACTCGGCCAGTTTCTTCTTCAGAACAAAATCGCAAAGATGATGATATGCCAAGTTCCACGCCATAACCATTGCCGCGCGGAAGGCTCCGTGTTTGAAGCAAGTGAGCGCTTCATCGAGAAACGTGCGCTCCGCGAGATCTGGCACTCGCTGTGGCAACTGCGCGAGTAAATTCGTTATCTGCACTGTGCTTTCACGCTGTCCGTAACGCTGCTCGAAGTCATCTTTGACGTGCTTGGGTAAATAAAGCCCTCGGCCATCACGCAATACCTCTTTGGGCTTCTTCTTCTCCAGCGTTTGAATGTAGGGATTTATGTTGCTGGGCTTTTCTATGCCTACCTCTTCGTAGCAGCGACGAATAGCAACAGGGTCAAATCTATCATCACCTTTTTTGGACTGGATAAACCACGCGAAGAATTTGAGCTTCTCCCCGTGGCCCCAACTGCCGAAGGTATCAATCGATTCCACTAGCTGCTCTAGCTCACTCGCGGCCACTATCTAGACTTTTCCTTTCCGAGGCGGTCGAGCGCATTGACTCCACGCTGGCTTAGAACCCACTCGTTGGCCTTCTCTCCCTTATCAAAAAGCTCTCCGGTCCTTTTGTTCTTGAGGACGGCGAATGTGTTCGGAATGTTCTCAGGTTTTTGCCAGTCCATCACGTCGAACGCGGCAACAATGTGACCCGGTGTAATGACGTCCAGGGAGCGGAAATTTTTAAACCAGCCGGCCACGGCGACAAAGCGCGACGGGTTACCTTCCGGCTTTTTCTGCGTCGCGTAGTCTTTCCATGAAGTTTCTGAATCCCAATCGACGCCCTTTACGGCAGGAATCGCCTTTGGCGGCTTGCGTGTCCGTGTTCTTTCGGAGCTTCCGCTTTGCGACGATGCGCCCGCAGCATCTCCCTCTTCTGCATCAAGAAGTTCAGCATCGATAGGCTCTTCCTCGTCGGCCCCTGCAGGCAGTACGCTGTTCCCTTTATTTTGTGTGGGTGCCTGAATCAATTTGTAAATAGGTGCACCAGGGGAAAGCTTGTCCATGCCATGACTCAACACTTTGATTGCGTCTCTCAGCGTTTCGTCGTTCCCTTCAAGCTGGAACATAACTACAGTCATTTTTCCTTTTCCGCTACCGCCCCCCTTAGGGTCATAGTTTTTTGGTGCCATGGCGTACCTAACTTTCTCTGTAGGTGCAAGATTTGCAGACGTCCGTTTGGATTATTGCAGTTTGCTTTCATAAAACAAAGAAAAACACTCTCTATCTTGGCCGCCGATTCAGAATATTCCAGATCTCGAAACCGTCGTCGCGACGCCGATTTCAGGTTAGGCGGACCCCCAACTGACGTAAACAGAGCAACCTTACCAAATGAGAAATCACTTTTCGAATAACTAATGTCAAAGCGCATTGAGCTGTGTGGGATAAGTCCTGAAAACGCGTTTGTCACCAGGAATGACTCTGGATATAGTCCAGGTATTGAGAAGGTATGCAGGAATGTCAACGGCCGGCATGTCTGTAACGGGGATACGGCGAGATCTTTAATGTTGGTGAAGACCTGCCCGGCAGATTGATTCAATACGCCAATTTAATATTTTCGATTTGCAGCTGTTGCGCTATTCTGCCCCGTTCGATGCGTGTTCGTCGGACTGGTAGATTCGGGCGCAGGGTTGGCCGGTGCTGCAGATTACAAATAACGAATGCAGATGTTGTGGATGCTGCTGCACTGCTTTGGCTACTGCGTCGCCATCCATGGCCACTACGAAATCGGCGGCTGATCCTGGATTTTTGAGGGCTGCCTGCCAGCGGTCGTAATCTCCGTCGTTGATGGTTTGACGGAGCGGCATACCAATCTGCTGCAGCGCGCCTACGTGGGCGGAGGTGTCCATGAGGATGGTTGCGCCGGGCGGCAGCAGCACGAGTTTCTGCGCGAGTGCGGTTTCAAAGGGGATGCGCGTGGCGGAGTTTGCCCTTGCCTCCTGCAAGACGAGCGGCGTGGCGCGCATTAGAAAATAGTTGCCGGCGACGATCAACACTACGGCGAAGGCTACGAATCCGCGCATCCACTCCGGGCGCTTGCGGATGGCTGCCTGCAGGGCGAAGGCGGGAAAGAGAGCGAAGGCGGGCAGCAATTCCATTCCGTAGCGGGTGTTGTAGTAGGAGTGCGGGAACCAGGCGGGGAAAAAGATGGGCACCGAACCATACGCCACGGACCAGGCGTAGAACGGGATCGGCATCCAGAAGAGCAGGACTGCGGGGACGGCGCGGCTTCTGTATTTGACCAGAGCGTAAATCGTTCCGGCGGCGGCCATGACCATGAGCCACAGCCCGCAATGCATGGGAGCCGCGCCCAGCTTGGCCGATTTGACATAGTAGAGAAACGCCCACCAGAGGTGATGCCAGCCGGGATAGGGCAGCACTCCCGGCCTGGTGGTGCGGGCGGCGATGGCCTGGGCGGAATAGGGGCCACGCAGAAAGTCCAGCGGGTCGCCGAACATGCGTCCGTTGTACCAAAGCCAACTGAGCGGAGCGGCGGCGAGCAACAGCGTGCAGGCGACGAAGACCTGCGCATTTGCGGCGTTGCGCCACCAGCGATGGCGCAAGATCCAATACGCGGCCATGAGCCAGGCGAGGGTGCCGAGAATCCATCCGTCATAGCGAGTGAAGACGGCGGCGATGAGTATTGCCGTCATCTTCCACAGCGCGGCGCGCGCGGCCTTGTCGTCGGCTTTTCTCAGGGACGCTTCGAACGCCGTGAGGTGCACGACGCTCCAGACCATGAGCGCGAGAAAGAGCGGCTCCGTCATGGCGGTGACGGACATATATAGGAGGCCGGGATTGAGGGCGAGGGCGAGAAAAACCAATGCGGCGACAGCGGTGGTCATCCATCGCCGGGCGAGCCGGTAGATGCCGGCGCAGGCGGCGACGTAGCTGGCCATCGATGGAAGGGAGCCGGCCACGCCGCTTTGCCACCACTTGGTGCGCTGCACAAACGGCAGCATGAGAATGTGCGGCAGCGGCAGCCATACTGAACCCAATTGGGTGAAGCCGGGATTGAGGGAATCGAAGACGCGGCGGGCGATGCAGAGATGGGCCACCGCATCGCCATAAAGCAGGAGCAGGCTGTGTCGACCGCAGTAGACCAGCGAAGCGGCGGCGAACAGGATGGACACGGCCATTACGAGCTGCGTCTCTTCCCACAGCGGATTGGATGGCGGGGGCAGGGCTGCTCTATGTGCAGTCAGCTGCGCCCGCTTTGCAGCTAATCGCGCTGCCCATCCCTGGGGTTTGTTCAGGGATTTATTCGGCGATTTATTGCGCGATCTATTCGCCGTCAAGGTGGGAAAGCTCCCGGAAGAGGGCGAAGCGCTGGTCGATTTCTTCGCGCGTCAATCGCTGCACGCGTTCCGTGCCGAAGCGCTCGACGGCGAACGACCCCATGACGCCACCATAAAACATGGCGCGCTTGAAGACGCCCGGCGTCAGCTGCGGCTGCGATGCGAGATAGCCGAAAAATCCGCCGGCAAAGGAATCGCCGGCGCCGGTGGGGTCCACGACCTCCGCCAGCGGAAGCGCGGGAGCGTGAAAGAAAGGCTGCGAGATGTGCTTGGGGAAAGAGTGCTGGCTGAAGAATGCGGTGGCGCCGTACTCCCCATGTTTCACGATCAGCGTTCTGGGTCCCATCTCCATGATGCGTTTGGCTGCCTGCACCAGGTTGGTTTCTTCCGCCAGCAGCTTGGCTTCGCCGTCGTTGATGAGCAGCGCGTCGAGGCCTTTGAGAACATTGCGCAAGTTCTGATTGTGCCCGGTGATCCAATAGTTCATGGTGTCGCCGCAGACCATCCGCACCCGCGGCATCTGTTTGCGGACCTGATCCTGCAGCACGGGATCGATGTTGGCGAGGAAAAGAAATTCGCTATCGCGATAGGCTTCGGGAATCTTCGGCTGAAAGCTTTGAAAGACGTTGAGGTCGGTGCGCAGGGTATGCGCCTCGTTCAGGTTCTCGCGATATTCTCCGGTCCAGTGGAAGCATTTGCCGCTGGTGCGTTCGATGCCTTGAATATCGATGCCGCGCGCGTGGAATACGGCTTCCTGCTCCGGCAGAAAATCTTCGCCCACGACTCCGATGACCCGTACCGGAGTGAAGAAGCTGGCGGCGAGCGCGAAGTGTGTTGCCGCTCCACCGAGGCAGCGGTCTACCGTGCCGCTGGGCGTGCGAATGCTATCGAATGCTACCGAACCTACAACGAGAATCGACATAGATGGAGATACTTTCCTGATTGAATTTTGGAAGCGGAGGTCTGCGAGCTATTCTCCGGTCTGTAGATATTTATCCAGCAGCAGGCGCAATCTTTGCCGCGAAGCCCGCGAAATCACCGATGGCCGGGTGAGAATCGCATCCTTCAGCGCAGACTGGCACTTGCATTTTCGTTTTAATGGCAATGCCGCAATGGCCGCGTCCAGTACCTTCAGCGCAGAGGCATTGTTCTGGTTCAGCACGGCGACGATCTGATCGGTGGTCACGGAATCGTGGCCCGGGTGCCAGCAGTCGTAGTCGGTGACCATGGCGAGGGTACCGTAGCAAATCTCCGCCTCGCGGGCGAGCTTGGCTTCCTGCAGGTTGGTCATGCCGATGACGTCCGCGCCCCAGGAACGATAGAGGTTCGACTCCGCGCGCGTGGAAAACTGCGGCCCTTCCATGCATACGTAGGTTCCGCCGCGACTGGCCTGTACATCTTTGCCGGTGCAGGCGGCCATCATGGCATCGCCAATCTCCGGGCAGACAGGATCGGCCATCGAGACGTGGGCGACAATGTCCGGCCCGAAGAACGTGCTGCGGCGCGCGTAGGTGCGATCGATGAACTGATCCGGGACGAGGAAGGTTCCCGGCTTGTGTTCCTCTTTGAGCGAGCCAACGGCGGAGATGGAAAGAATCGCCGACACGCCTAACTGCTTCATCGCATAAATATTGGCGCGAAAGTTGATGTCCGACGGAAGAATACTGTGTCCTCGCCCATGCCGCGCGAGGAATGCTACCTGACGGCCGCCGAGCTCGCCGAGCGTCAGCCAATCTGAAGGCTCGCCAAACGGGGTGCTGATCTGCTCTTCATGCACGTTGGTGATGCCGGGCATGTGATACAAACCGCTGCCGCCAATCACGCCGATTTCGGCGCGAAACATTCGTGGATAATCCCTGGTCACAAGAACTCCTGATAACTCGTCCGCAAAGTGGTTAGTATATCGTGGCGGGCGGCTGGGCCGATGCCGGCAACGCGCCCGCAGTCCACAAGAAATGACGCAGCGCTAAGCAGTTGCGCAGCGCGGCCGTCAATTCGACGCGCGGGATTTCCGGCGAAGACTGCACCAGCACGCTGCCGGAACTATCGACGATGCTGCCCATCATCACCAGTTGCAGCTTGCGCGCCATCTCCATGGGAAAACTTTCGCTGATGAAAACCGTGCGCCCGGAAACGACGATGAGCACCGGCCCCTGCGGCGTGTTCCAAATCCGGGTGGAAAGATTCGCATCGCCGCTGTCTCCGCTATCCGGCTGCGCAGTCGAATGATCGTACTTGCGCGGAATTTCCCGCGCGTAAATATTCGCGAAGGCACGCGCCGCCTGTGGAGTGGCCCAGCGCGAAAGATACAAGAGCGCCAGCGATGCTAGCGAGCCCTGCTCCGCGGATGTCTTGGCTGCTTTGCTTTGCGCCGTGTAATAAATGCCGCCGCGCCATGCCGGAGCCAATGCCTTCGCTGCTTCCGGGCCGCCAAAAAGCTCGGTCATCATCTGTACGTCGAATTCGCCCATTACGCCGACATCGTACGGACGATACTGCGGGTCGATCAGCGGATGAATATCCGGCATGCGCAGCAACGGCACCGCGCCATGATCGAGATACACCCTGGGCGTCATGATTTCGTATGTCGAGGAAGGGGGATGGTCCAGCATGCCGGCAAACGCCGCCTGTTTGCCTTTGGCGGAGAGCACGGCGCGCACGAAGTTCAGCCCGTCCACGTAGGGAAACAGCAGCGAACGTTGGAGGATTAACGGCGCGCTGGCCAAGGCGGGCGAATCGGAGCTGTCGCTCATCGCCTCATTCATCTTGTCGGCGAGATCGGGCGCAGTCAGCAGATTTTTTCCCGTGGGAGCCAGCGCGTAATCGATAAACACCGCCATTGCCTGGCCTTCTATCACGGCATCGCGAACCGTGTCCTGCTCATCGGTGGCGATGTGTTCATTGTCCTGGCGGACATTTTTCGCAATCGACAGATCGCTCTGCTGGTCCCATTTCCTGAGGTGGATATGCTGATCCTGCAGCGCGTGCGTCAGCTCGTGCGCCAGCACCGGCTTCTGCTCATCCGGCGGAATCCAGTCGAGCAAATTTACCGTGTCCGTCTTGTCGTCGTAATACCCGGCAATCTGCTCGCGCAGCAGTTTTACCAGAAACGGCTGCAGCTCAAAATCGCGATCGAGCAGCCCGAATTTTTTCAGCACCAGCTCGCTGCGTTCGAGTCGCTTGGCGTCGCGGTCGTCGTGCAGCTGCTGCGTCAGGTAGTGCTCGACCTCATCGCGTGTCACCAGTTTGCGGTTCACGGAATGCAGAATCGGAAGCCCGGTATTCTTACTGTCGAACTGGAGAATTGCATCGACAGAGCCGAAGAGTTCTTTCGCCTGCTCCGGGGTAATGTGCGTCGACTGAGCAGATGAAGACGCATTGGTTGGCGGAGCAGGCGGTTTCGCAGGCTGTGGCGGCGCTATCTGCGCATGCAGCGGAAGTAAAATCAGCAGCGCGCAGGCTGCCAACATGCATCGACTGCACCCGCGCTTCGATTTTTGATTCCCGACAAAGCTGCTTCCGAATTTCCTGAATGTCAAAATCCCAAGCTCCTCTGCCTTGACCGATATAATTTTGAGTGTACCGTTGCGCAGCCATCGATGAGCGATTCCACACCGAATTCCGTAAACAGTACGACGGCTCCGCAGGCGACGCCGTTAGCATCCGCGCTTGCCATGCCTTCTGTTCCGCTCGTCGAATATTGCGGGACGCAGACCGCCGCTGCATTTTCGAGCACCGGCGAAGAGTTGGCCGCGCTATTAACACACGCTGGAATCTATGACCTCGGCTGGAAAAATTTTCTCCGCTGCGCCGGCAGAGATCGCGTGCGCTGGCTCAACGGAATGGTCACCAATTCCGTTAAAGATCTCGATGAGAACGCAGGCTGCTATGCCTTCGTGTTGAACGTGCAGGGCCGCATCCAGGGCGATGTCGACATCTATCGTCGCGCCAGCGATCCGGATGCGCTGTGGCTTGAGATCGATCGCGCGCAGATGGAATCGCTGACAAAATTTGTGCGCCGTTACATCATCATGGATCAGGTGACGCTGGAGCCTGAGGAGCAATGGACTGCGATTGGAATTGCCGGGCCGGAAGCGAAAGACAAGCTGGCAGCGCTAGGGCTGGCAATGGCGGAGTTGTCGTCTGGTCATTTAGTCGAAACGACCTGGCAGGGTCATGCAGCCGTCGTTGTCTCTGCGCACAGTCCGCTGATTCCGCGTTATGAAATCTGGATCGAGTCGGACGCGGTGCTCGACCTGTGGAACGCGCTCAAGCAGAGCGGCGCAATTGCCTGCGGCGCGAATGCAATTGAGCAACTACGCATTCTGGAAGGCACACCAGCTTACGGCGTCGACATTGCAGATCGCGATCTGCCGCAGGAGACCAACCAGATGCGCGCCCTGAACTTCAACAAGGGCTGCTATCTCGGCCAGGAAATTGTCGAGCGCATCCGTTCCCGCGGCAACGTTCATCGCACGCTCAGCGGCTTCATGTTCGAAGGCGATGTGTCGGCGAAAACCCCCATCCTTGTTCAAGACAAATCTGTTGGCGAGCTTACCAGCGTGGCGCGCATCAACCTTCCTGAGATTGGCGAACGCGTGGCCGCGCTGGGCTTCATTCGGCGCGAGGCGCTCGATTCTAAAGAATTGACAGCCGATGGAATTCCTGTAACTCCGTGCTCTCTGCCGTTTGACTTCGCTCGCGCGACAGTCCAGCCTTGAAGTTGCCGCGCTCAACGCAAACCTTGTAAGAAGAAACGAGTTTTTATGCCCGAGAAAGAACCGCAAGTCACTTTTATCGATCGCCGAAAAATCTCCTCTGACGGAGAAGTTCGCCCCGAAGCCGTTGCCGAGGAAGAAGCCGCTCGCCGCCAGGCGGAACAGCGCGAAGCTGCCGCCAAGACTGCGCAGCCCGCCTCGCAGCCGGACCCAGAAGCCGCTGCCCAGCCAACCAGCGAGGCTGCAGATTCGGACGAGTCCATACCGGAAGGCCCGACCGCGCAGGAAACGGCGGAATCGAATGCCGCCTATCAGCAGACGACAAAGCAACTCGACGAACTGATGCGCGCCAAAGCGCCGGACTCCTCGCATCTCGGTCCGGTGGCGTTCGAGCACCTGGTGCAATCCATGTATATGACGGCGATGATGGGCCTGGGCGCGGGTACGCAGCCTGGAGAAAAGCCGCGCATCGATCTGATGGGCGCGCGGCAGACGATCGACCTGCTGGGAGTTCTGCAGGAAAAAACCAAAGGCAACCTGACGGCCGATGAGCAGCGACTGCTGGAAAGCGCGCTGTTCGAGGTGCGGATGATGTTCCTGGAAATCACCAACGCCATCGCCCGCAATGCGGCCAACCCGGGACAACCGCCGCAGCCGGGAAAAAAATAGAAGAGAATTTTCCATTGTGAGCGGAGCGAGAAATCTGCGTATTTCGCAGGCAGTGCAAACAAGTTGTTCAACAAAAAATCGGAGAGTTTCAGCTCTCGCTTTTGAGACCTGGAGTTCCTCAAACTAAAAATATGAAAGCAGAGATTGTCTTCCTGGGCAGCGGCACTTCGATGGGCGTTCCTACGCTGGGATGCGGCTGCGCGGTCTGCCACTCAAGCGATCCGCGCGACCGCCGCACCCGACCTTCCATCGCCTTGCTCTATCGCGAAGGAGCCGATGAGCGCATCGTTCTGATTGATTCCGGCCCGGATTTCCGCCAGCAGGCGTTGCGGGAAAATATCGATCACATCGACGCCGTGCTTTATACGCACTCCCACGCCGACCATATTCTCGGGCTCGACGATCTGCGGCCTCTCACGTTCAAAGGCGCGGGGAAAATTCCACTTTACGCCGACCGCACTACCGCGGATGTTCTGGAGACGGTCTTCGAATATACCTTTTCTGAGAGCAGCACCTATCCCCACAAAGCGCGCGTCGCATTGCATCCTTTGAAATCGCACACGCATCTCTTCGGTGCGGACTTCATCACGGTCCCGTTGCTGCACGGGGAGCTGGAAACTTCCGGCTTCCGATTCGGCAACGCGGCCTATCTGACCGACATGAGCGACATTCCGAAATCCAGTTTCGCGCTGCTGGAAAATCTGGACGTGTTAATTCTGGACGCGCTGCGCCGCACGCCGCATCCGAGCCATTCGAATCTCGAAACCGCACTGCATTTCGTCGAAAAAATTCGCCCGCGCCGCGCCTGGTTTACGCACATGTCGCACGACCTTGGTCACGTGGAAACGGAAAATGAAATGCCGCCGCACGTGCGCCTGTCCTACGACGGGCTGCGCATTCCAATCGAGCTTTAGCCATGCAGGTCTTTCACTCCATCGACGAGATCCCTGTGGGCTATGGTCCATCCGTAGTCACGATCGGCAATTTTGACGGCGTGCATCGCGGACATCGCGCGGTGATTGCGGACGTGATCGAGCGCGCCCGCGCATTGCATGCCCATTCGGTCGCGGTTACGTTTGACCCTCATCCCGCGCGGGTGCTGCGTCCGCAGGTTCCGCTGCGGTTGATTACGCGGCCCGAACAAAAACTTGCGTTGCTGGCGGAAACCGGCATTGACGCTGTTCTGGTTTTGCCGTTCACGCACGCGCTTTCGCGCCTTCCGGCGCGCGAGTTTGCCCGCACGATTCTTTCGCAAGCTCTTGATTCCATTGAGGTTCAGGAAGGGGAGAATTTTCGCTTCGGGGCCGATGCGGGCGGGGATGTGAATGATCTGGTCACTTTGGGGAAAGAAATGGGATTCACGGCTCGCGTGCATCGGCCGACGATGTGGCACGGGACCGCGGTGTCGAGCAGTAAAGTGCGGGAAACAATAGAGTTAGGGGACATGCGCCGGGCGCGGCAGCTGCTGGGGCGACCCTTTGAGATGATCGGTACGCCGGCGGCAGGGCGCGGGGTCGGAAGCCGCTATGTTGTTCCAACCATTAATCTTGCGCCCTATCTGGAGCTGGCGCCGGCGCGGGGGGTTTATGTCACCTGCCTGAAGACTGGCGGGGAAAGATTTCAGGCGGTCACAAATGTTGGCGTACGTCCTACTTTTGGGGCAGAATCCTTTGCCATCGAGAGCCACATTCTTGACTTTCATCCGATTGAATTGAAAGAAGATACAGCGATTCAGCTGAGCTTTCTGGAGCGGCTTCGGGAGGAGAAGAAATGGGCTTCGCCGGAGGCGCTGAAGGAGCAGATCGGGCGCGATGCGGCTCGCGCCCGCCGCTATTTCCGGCTCTATGATCTATTGAAAACAAAGGACTTGCGAGCTGTCGAATAATTTACGATTGTAGTTTTGCAAGCCTTTGAAAATAAACAAGTTATCTTTCGTAAAATTCGGCGAAAATCCGTGCAAAATTGCCTGTTTCCTACATGAATATAGTAATTTTTACTGTATTCATTTTTCGCTTTTTTGGCTGCCGGTTCAGGCTGCGTTCTGGGCGCTCCGGTTGACGCTTTTCGAGATATTCGTCAGCTTTTCGTCCGCGGCTTTTTCCTCGGACAGAGTTTCTTCGAGCAGGGTCACCATTTCCCGTTTCCCTAACAATTGAGCGAAGCTGCGAACGGTGCCGTAACCGGCCATCTCGTAATGCTCCACCCGTTGGGCTGCGCCGATGAGAGCTGCGTCGCGCACGGGACCTTTTTCAATCTCGCTGATCGCTTCGGAACCTTCTTCGAGCACGCCCTTCATGCCTTCGCAGGTTTTGCCGGTGCCGCGCTTGCCCAGCATTTCGAAGATCTTTTCCAGGCGCTCGACATGGCCTTTGGTCTCTTCCAGGTGGCTGGAAAAGGCCTGGCTCAGCTCCGCTGTAGACGCGGCTTTAACCATCTTCGGCAGCGCTTTCGTAATCTGCTTTTCCGCCGAATACAAATCTTTCAGCTCATCGAGAAATAAATCGTCCATCGATTCGACACTCATGATGCACCTCAATACCGTGAATTTAACCTGCTTTCCACTGAGATGCAGTTGCGGGTGGAGTGGTGACAAAAGCGGATTCTTCAGTGGGGTGGGATCAAAGTGCTGCGTGCCGGAAACCAGCAGGTCCCCATTCGACTCGCCTTTGGCTCGCTCAGGGCAGGCTCTCCACTCCGCTACGCTCCGTCGGGATGACAAACCTATTTCTGAGACAGCTTGGAGAGAAAGCCGTCAGCCCTGGCGCGCGGCGGCTTCGAGCGCCGGCAGGTCGAGCTTGACCATCTTCATCATGGCTTCCATGGCTTTGGGATGGCCGATCAACTCGCCGATATTGCGGGGCACAATCTGCCAGCATAAACCGAAGCGGTCTGTGAGCCAGCCGCAGGCCATGGGCTTGCCGCCTTCGATCAACTTGTTCCAGTAGCTGTCGATCTCTTCCTGTGAGTCGCAGCGGAGGAAGAACGAGAAGGCGGGATTGAGCTGTTGCGCGGGGCCGCCGTTGAGAAAGACCATCTCCTGGCCTTGAAGCTCGATGGTGATGGTGGCGATCTTGCCCACGGGCCAGGGACCGACGCCTTTGGAGCGCAGCTCATCGAGCTTGCGCGCATGGGGGAAGACGCTCAGGTAAAACTCGGCGGCTTCTTCCGCGTTGTCATCGAACCAGAGGAACGGCGCTAGCTTGTTCATGGCTGACAATGGTACCAGCCGGGGGTTGCTTGCGAAAAGCCGACTGCGGAGACGCCCACGTGGCGCACCAATCTTCCGGTTAATCCGTCTTCGGATCAATTCGTCAGCGCCGACTTGAACTCACAGAGCCAAGTCGGCATCGTTCATTCCGCTTCGCCGCGTTAGAACATAAATCGCAACCAGGGCAGCGGCAAACCCCGATGACGCGCCTACGCCAAGCGCCCACCGGGGACCGAAACGGTTTGCCACCCAACCGACGATGGGAGCCCCAACCGACGTTCCCCCAAGCGCCACGCCCACACGAATCGCCATGACTCGACCGCGCATGGCAGGCCGGGTCGAAAGCTGCATCATGCTGTTGGTCGCGGTGGTGAAGGTGAGCGCGGCCACGCCGATGACCGCGAGGGCCGCGGCGAACGACCAGTATCCAGGAGAAAGTGCGGCAAGCATACAACCGATCCCAAGAATTCCGGAGCCCAGGAGCAGCGTGCCAAACTTCGGCTTGTCGCGTCCGGCGGACAGAAACGCTCCGCTCATGGTGCCGACCGCCATGATCGAAGACAGCAAACCGAATCCGCGCGCATCGGTATGGAAAACACTCACCGCCATGGTGGAGATGAAGATCGGGAAATTGAAACCGAATGTGCCGATCAGAAAGAGCATGACTACGATCGATCGGAGGTCCGGTCGAGTCCATACATAACGGAGCCCTTCGATGAAGCCGCCCGGCGCACGGGAAGCTCTCGCGTTTATCCTGAGCTGTTGGACGCGCAGCAGAACCATGGAGAGCAGAACCGCGCCGAAGGACAGGCCATTCAGAAGAAATGCCCAGCCGGTGCCGATCTTTGCGATGACCAGGCCGGCCACCGCCGGACCGATCATCTGGCCGGCGAAGAACGAGGTCGAGTTGAGGGCGATTGCATTGGGCAGGTGTTCGTCACCCACCAACTCCCCAACAAAGGTTTGCCGCACCGGCGCATCCAGCGCGGCGGCGGCGCCAAAGACAAAGGCGAACACATACACATGCCACAGCCGGATGTAACCCGAGATCGTGAGGATTCCCAACGCGGTCGCAAGCACACCCATGGATGCCTGCGTCAGCATCAGCAGTTTGCGCTGGTTGAAACGGTCCGCGGCCAAACCGCTCCAGGGCAGCAACAGCAGCTGCGGAGCGAACTGCAGGCCGGTGACAATGCCGACGGCAGTCGCATCATGGTGGGTCAGCTGCGTCAGCACGATCCAGTCCTGTGCCACGCGCTGCATCCAGGTCCCGATGTTCGATACCAGACCGCCTGCCGTCCACACACGAAAGTTGAAGTTCCCCAGAGAGCGGAAAGCCCTGGAGAGCGGATTTCTCATGGGCGCTCCGGGGTGTTGCCTCCGTGAAACTGACCGAAATGCCGTGCCGACTGCAGGCCGATGAGGAGTATGCCCGCCGCAAACGGCGCGATGCAGGCGATGGAGCGCGGATCGAAGCAGCCGACGCGCAGCAGGAGCAGCCAGGCGAAGACGAAATTCGCGAAGCCCCATAGAACATTCACGGTCGAGGAGGAGAGACCCTTTCCCGGAGGTTTTGCGAACGGCGTCTGAAAGGGTTTTCCCATAACGCCGCTGACGAAATGCGGCACGGCATTGGCCAGAAACAGGCCTCCGAAGAAGTAGGACACGAGATGAAGCCAGTTCACGATTATGCGCTCCTTTTCGCCAGCAGGTGAAGAATGTCCTGGGTTGAGCCCGTCTCTCCAAGCCGGGGAAAGACGCTTGCAAGGCTGTACGCATGCGCTTCGGGGCGCGCATCGGTCATGGCGTCGAGGGCCAGCGTGACGTTGAATCCCTGCTCATACGCTTGGCGGGCAGTCGCTTCGACGCCGGTCCCGGTGGCCACGCCTGTGATGACGACCTGAGTGACACCCTTTGCCTTCAATTGGGCTTCGAGGTCTGTGCCGGCAAATGCACCCCATGTCCGCTTGGTCACTACGATGTCGGCGCGTTTGCGGCTCAACTCCGGAATCAAATCGGCAAATCCTTCGGGGAACGTGGAGTGACGGCGAGGCTGCTCCGTCCGGCCTGGCGCGCCTCCGGCGACATTGACCAGAACGACCGGGAGATCATGCTGACGAAAGGCATCCAGCAAAGCGCAGGTTCGCTCAATGACGCCAGCGATCGGATGGATGAAGGGTGAGTTGACAATGCCTTTTTGAAGATCAACGACAACAAGGGCGGTTTTGGGATCAAGCGTTGTCAGGGGCATTCGGTTCTTCTCCTAGACAGAATTTGAATGAGAGTTGAGTGGCATTGCTCGAAGGCATCAGTCTTCGATGAGGCGCGCGAGCAGGTTGACGGCAGCAGCAAGCTTTTCCTGCTCCCGGAAGGAGAGCTTCATCCGGATAGTGGCTGTGAGCCAATCCTGTCTTGCGGCTCGACCGTCTCTGAGCGACTTCTGGCATTTCCGGGAGAGCGACA
Organism: Acidobacteriaceae bacterium; assembly: GCA_965276585.1. Lineage (GTDB taxonomy): Bacteria > Acidobacteriota > Terriglobia > Terriglobales > Acidobacteriaceae > JAKAAZ01. The sequence continues at coordinate 52,949 of CBDIAZ010000002.1, forward strand.
TCAAGGTCTGCCGTCTGTCGTTCGGGTCCGGAGAGCCGCTCACCAATCCGACTTCCTGCAATGATGTGACGATGGCGCTCATCGACTGGGGACGCATTCCCTCAGCTCGAGCCAGGCTCGATACCGCCGCAGGACCGTCTTTCTCGATACGAAGCAGGACGGAGACTTGCGAGGGCGTCCAATCGCTCTGCCCGCCCTGTTCGCGCAGCTTCCGCTTAAGTTTGCCAAAGATCGCCCTGAGCTCCGCTGCCAGCGCAGAGGCCTGCTCGGCTTGAGAAGGACTCACCCGATCATCCATAGAACCCAGTATGGCATATATACAGTTTATCTGTACAGGTAAACTGTATATATGAAGCGCACAATCGACTTCACAATTGTGTCTCTTTTCTCCGGTCGGCGGTGAAGCGTATCAGCCCAGCTTGATGCCGTATTCGCCTACGGTGGAGAAGGCTGAGGTCAGATGGGCGGTGTTGAGGAGCAGCCGAACCTGCTTGCCGATATTGATGAGTTCCAAGCTGCAGCCGGCGGAGCGAGCGGAGACGTAGAGGCGAACCAGCGAGCCGAGACCCATGCTGTCCATGCGGGTGAGGTCGGTGAGGTCGAGCACGATGTGTTTCGATTCCGGGAGCAGTTGTTTGATCCTGCTATAGAAAACGTCGTCGAGCCCGGCTACCAATCTGCCGTGGCAGCGCACGGTTGTTGTATTGCCGTTGCGGTGAATTTCGAGCGTGAGTCCGGCTGCGACTTCTGGCATGGCGTTTCCTCTTGTTGAGAACTCCAGGGAGTGTCGAGAGCATTTCTCCTGATCCTGCGGTGTGGCGGGATTCTCTATGTGTGACCGTTCTTTGGGGAACGGTCACGCCGAGTTTCCATTTCCACTACACACCATCAGGAGAAATGCTCGAGCCATTCTCGCATATTGGCAGATTGGGCTGGGAAGGAAATGCCTTTCAGACCTGTTCTCGCATGATGTTGTCACCGTCCCACCCAAGCCAAAGGAAGGCTTGAATGGGGCACCCGCAGGTCCCTCCGCTTCGTCCTTGGCGGGGCGAGAAGTTCGGTTGGAATGACACGCTTTTTTAGGCGCTGCTACTCGTGCTGTTCCATTCGATTTAAAAGACGTATTTCCCGGAAAGCTGAAAGTTGCGTGCGTCCGGGGTGTAGACCTGGCCGGCTCTGGCAGAGGTGATGAGACCGCCTGTCTGGCTGTCGTTGGCGGTGCTGGGGTTGGCCCACTCCGGAGTGTTGGCGAGGTTGAAGGCGTCTACTCGGATCTGAAGGTATTGCGAGTGGAAGGTGGGAAAGCTCTTGAAAAGCGACATGTCGAGGCGGTTGTAGCCGGGGCCGTAGACGGTATTCGACCGGCCGCCCAGGTACGCTTCGGCGGCGGCGATGCCGGTTACAGGAGTGGTGATGCCCTGGGCGGGCAACGGATTTTTGAATGCGCACGGGTTATACCAATGCTGCAGGGTGCGTACTTTCGCGGGACAGGTAAGGGATGGATTGGTAGGGTCGGGTGTTCCTCCACCAATAAAAGGATCTCTTGCCCGGATCGCATTCGCGGTGCCGCCGCCGGCTGTGGTGATGTTGGAGACGCTCACGGTAAACGGCTGCCCGGTCTGCACCTGGAAGGTGAGGTTGGTTGCCCAGCCTCCGAGGACCGCATCGACCACTCTGGAGTGGATGGGATGCGCCGTGCCGCTTCCATACGGAATCTGATAGTAGCCGTTCAAGGTGAACCGCTGGCGGGTGTCCCAGCCGGAATTGGTGTACTCATCCCGAATGGGAATGATGTTGGTGTTGCGATAGCCGATGGAGGTGCTCAGGGGGTCGGCGGCATCATCCATGGCGTGGCCCCAGACGTAGGTGGCAAGAAACTCCAGTCCGCTGGAGAAGCGTTTTTCCAGCTTGGTCTGGAGGGAGTGATAGGACGAGATGCCGACGTAGTCGAGGTCTGTGAATGCGCCGAACTTGGGGAACGGAAGCAGAGGCTGGGTGCTGACGCCGGGACCGACAAGGACGACCGATGCATTCGGGTTCAGCCCGACGGGCAGATGCCTGGATAAGGTTCCCACGTAACCGAGGGAGCCCACCAGGTTGTCGGTGAACGCCTTTTGCACGGTGAGGTTATAGTCCATCGCGTAGGTGGTTTTCAGGTTGGCGCTTTGGCCAATGAGGCTGGGATTGGAAGCGAGGCTCGCGAGTCCCTGATTGAGCGCCGGCCCGAACCCGGTTTCCAGGTTGTATCCATCGGCGAGGCAAGGAGGCGCTTTGGGATTGCAGGTGGGGGTGACAAAGTTAGAGGTGAAACTAAATGGATAATTGGTCGCGAGATTGTCGGCTACGCCGGAGAACTGTTGTCCCTGGTAGAACATGCCGAATCCGCCGCGCACCACGCTGGTTGGGTCGACCTGGTAGGCAAAGCCGAAGCGCGGCCCGAAATTGAGGGCGCGTTCATTGGTCAACGCGCGGTTGCTGGAATATTGCAGCGCGATATTGTTGGCAGCGAGATTCGCCAGGAAGGTCGGAGACAGGTTCAGATTTCCCTGGTCCTGGATGGGGAAGGTGTAGGTTCCCGAGCCGGTGGAGATTCCCGGGGGGCCTGTGGGAACAAAACTTGCCTGGCGGTTCGCCATTTCTCTGTAGGGCTGGAACCAGTCGTAGCGCAGGCCCAGGTTCAAGGTAAGCTTGTCGGTGGCGCGCCAATCGTCCTGCGCATAGCCGGCAATATACCAGTGGACATCGTTGTACGGAGATGAAGGACTGATGTCGCCGTCATGCATCTGGTCGGCGAGAAAGTCGGCAGTTCCGTTTCCGGTAAATGCCGCGCCATTGGCCCCGGTAAAGAATCCGGTGAAGTCGTAGTAGCCGTGCGATGCCGGCGGCTCCAGAGTATAGGCGCGGACGCTTTGCACGCTGATCCCAAGCTTGAGCGAGTGAGTGCCGAGAGTTTTGGAAACGTTGTCGAGAATCTGATATTCGTTTTCCTTTTCTTGTTCCGGACGATACTGATGCGCGCCCGCTTGCGCGAGACCGGTAATTCCCAGCGTGGGCAGGCCGCCATTGCTGATCAGGCCTGCGAAGGGCATGCCGCCCAGCCCAAGAGTGGATGCAATGTCCGTGTTCGGATTGAGCTGGAAGATGTCGAAATGGCCATAGTCGTAGCCGAAGCGAAATTCATTGACCAAAGTTGGATTGAAGATGTGAGTTTCACTGAAGACAAAGCTGTTGCCGAACCACACTTGCTTGCCGCTGACATTTTGCGAACCGTTGCCGCCGCTGCCGTCGAGGATCGGGCCGAGCGAACCGGCATAGTTGCCGATCTGGTTGTTGTCGCTGAAGCGCACGAAGGCCTGGTCTTTCGCGGTGATGTTCCAGTCGACCCGCACATCGTACTGAAATGTGTTTTGCGGCTGGCTGAGGTTCTGGACATTGTTGGAAAATGTCTTTCCGCCATTGGCGTTGGGCAGCGGATAGAGGTTGAGAACGTTTTGCGCGACGGAATCGATCTGGTTGGGGCAGAACACATTCTGCTGGCCGTTGCAGACCAGCGGCTGGGTGCCGCCGGAGTTCGGCTCATACAGCTTAATCGGCTTGGAACTGCCGGTCAGTGCCGGATTCAGCAGTTCGGTGAAGTTTCCCTGACGCTCCAGCAGAGTGGGCACGCTCTGCGTAAACGGCTGCTGGGCGGCAATGCGGTTTGCCTGAACATCTCCAAAGAAAAACAGGTGATCTTTGAGGATCGGCGTGCCGAGGGAGGCGCCAAACAAATTCTGGCGGAATTCGGGAATGGTCAGAGCGGTGAAATCTCTTGCCTCGAGAATATTGTTGCGCCAGTATTCCCAAACGTCTCCGTGGATTTGATTGGTTCCGGATTTGATGCTGGCGTCTACGACAGCGCCGGCGGAATGTCCGAACTCGGCACTGTAATTCGCGGTTGAAACTTTGAATTCCTGCAATGCATCGGGCGGAGGATTGACGAGAAAGCTGGTGCCGCCCAAAAAGTCGTCACTGACGGCCAGGTTGTCCATGCCGTCGAGGACGAAGTCGTTCTGCTCGGCGCGCAGACCGTTGGCGTTGAAGTCGCCGGTCCCCTTGGCGCGCGACCCTGCGGGAACCGCGCCCGGCGACAACTGCACCATGAAGACCCAGTTTCTTCCATTGAGCGGCGTGTTGTTGATCTGCTGCGTGGTAATGACCTGCCCTACGGAACCCTCCTGTGTCTGCAGTAAAGGAGGAGCGGCGGTGACGGTAACCGATTGGGTGGTCGATCCAGCGGTGAGCTTGAACGGTATGCTCAGCGTCGCTCCGATATTCAGGGTGAGATTTTCCTGGGTAGCCCCTTGAAACCCGGCAGCCGAAACGTCAATTTTGTAGTGACCGATCTTGATGGGAGAAAAACCGTACGCGCCGCTGGTGTTGGTGGTGGCGTGCAGCACCAGACCGGTATCGGTATCGGTCAACGTTACCTGGGCTCCGGAAATGACGGCACCCGAGGGATCCTGAACAATTCCGGTGATGCCGCCCTGATCGAGGAACTGGGCAAATGCGGCGCTGGCGCCCAACACTACGACAGCGATGATGGCGATTTGAAAGAACTTCGATATCGAACGCAGCTTTTTTTTAAAAATGTTTGCTGTGTGGTTCACTTTTTTCTGCCCCCCGGAGATCAGTACTTCCCCCGGAAATGAATCTTAATGAAGGATTGCAACCATTGTCAATCGATCATTATAGATTGAGACTTAAACCCTGCAGGAAGGAGCGTGAAATTTGAACCTATAGGAAGAAGAAGCGGTACCGCACAAGGCCGCAATTGGAAAATTGGTGTTCTGATTTCTTTACAAACCAATAACCGTTCGGTTATGATTTTGGCGTGAAGCCGGCCAATGCCAATCCCGTGTTCCGCGCTCTTGCCGATCCGACGCGCAGGGCCATTTTCGAAGAGTTGACGCGGCAGGGCGAACAGACCGTCCACGCATTGACTCGTTATGCGGGCGTGTCGCAGCCCGCCGTCTCCAAACACCTGACGGTGCTGAGGCGGGCAAAGCTGGTGCGGCATCGGCGCGAGGGACGCGAAACTCACTATCGCGCACAACCTGACGCGCTGGCGCCGATGGTGGGCTGGCTCAAACTCTACGGCGCGTTCTGGCGCGAGCGGTTCGATCGCCTGGAAGCGCTTTTGGAAAGGATGGAGCCATGAACGATTCAGCAGAGAAAAGCAATGCAGCAGAGTGTCCCAGCACGCTGGTGATCGAGAGGGTATTCCCACACCCGCCGGAGAAGCTGTGGCGCGCGCTCACCGAGAGCCTGCTGCTGGCGCAATGGATGATGAATAACGACTTCGAGCCGGTGGTGGGGCGCAAGTTCCAGTTCCGGGCCGAGCCCATGCCGAACTGGGATGGGATTGTCGACTGCGAGGTGCTGGTTGTCGAGCGGTTGAAACAGCTCTCCTATAACTGGGGGGTCGGAGGAGGCGACAGCGGGCTGCAATGGGTGGTGCTGTGGACGCTGACTCCAGCAGAGGGCGGCACGCATGTCCGCATGGAGCAGTCCGGCTTCGGTCCCGATCAGAAGGCTGCGTATGGAGGCGCGAAGTACGGCTGGCAGAAATTCTTCGGCGGCCTGGAGCAGGTGCTTGGGGGGTTGCAATGACGACGAAGGCAAAAAACATTGCGTATTGGACCACGACCATACTCGTCGCGTTTTTTATTGGAGGCGGGGGCGTTGCGCAGGTGGCTCATGTGAAGGGCACGGTCGATGGCTTTGTGCACATCCTCGGCTACCCGCCGTACTTTGTGACCATACTGGGCGTTTGGAAAGTCCTGGGACCGATCGCCATCCTGGCGCCGCGTTTTCCGCGGCTCAAGGAATGGGCGTATGCCGGCATCTTCTTCGACCTGACCGGCGCGGCCGCATCCAACGCCGCGGTCGGCGGATACGGCGCTTACGGCTTTCACATTCTTGCTCCTCTGATCATCGCTGGCCTTGCTATGGCCTCTTGGGCGCTTCGACCGGAAAGCCGTCGGATTGGAATTCTTATTCCTACGAGAACCGACGGGCGGGTATAAGGGCGACGCCACAGGTTGGCCTTGTTGACATCCCTGTTCCAGAACACTTCTCCTGATCCTAGTGATGTGGCGAGATTCTCTATGTTCCCCGTTCTCTGGGAACGGCCACGCTGAGTTCCTATTTCCGCTCTACACCATCAGGAGAAATGCTCTAAGAATCCAGAATGCCGACAAGAAAAAGAGGGTTTGTATGCGGACATACAAAAAGCAGGTCCCTGCACTCCGCTACGCACCCCACCCCAGCAACGAAGACCTGTCGCCGGGTACCCCGACTCCGGTCGGGATGACCATTCAAGAAGAATGGAGGGATGCCAACAGAGCTACGCAGCTTCTAGAAGCTGATCTTCAGAATCGTGCCGTTGTTGCCGACGAACCATCCAGCCTCCGGATTCGCAAAAGCGACTGCCCAGTAACCGCTCACCTGCGGCAGCGCGAACCAGGTTTGTCCTTCGTCAGGAGTCCAGGCGGCTGCGCCGGAGGTGAAGTTCGGTTGAGTCTCCGTCGTAATCACGACGGTGCGGTCGTATTTATCGTTGCGACCGCCCCAACCGTCGCGGTCGTCGTTGGCCGAACGATCGCGATCACCCCAGTTGTCGTCGTGTCGAGGCCCACGCACGTAAGAAAGGCAGAAGATGGCCCCTGGAATGGGAGGCTTGTCGGTAAGCGTCCATGTTCGACCGCCATCCCGCGAGGTTGCGGCCTGGGCGCTGGTGTTGCTGGTCAAGTCTCCGCCACCCACAATGCCATGCCATCCATCGCGGAACGCGACGGAGAAGCCGCCCGCATTCGGATTGCTCACCAGCGGAGTGTCGTATGCATCCCAGGTTTCGCCTCCATCGCGAGTCGCCAGGATGCGTGCAATGCTGGAGCCGCCGGTGGCAATCCACGCGTTGGCCCATCCTTGTGTCGCGATGCAGGTTCCGCTCGAAGAAAATGAAGCTTCGCCGGGCAGGGCGGGCGGCATATTGGCGGCGATCGAATCCCAGTGCACGCCGTCGAGGGTGCGAATGTCGGGAAATACTCCGTTGAACGAATCGCTGTGCGCGACACCGCGATCCGGCGTCCAGAACGCAAAGCAGTCATAGAAGGCATGCACATTTTTGTTCTTAAACTGGATAGTCCAGTGCGCGCCACCGTCTTCTGTCTTGTAGATGCGAAAATCTCCGGCGCTGGTCCCGGTAGGGATGGACATCAGATATGCGACCTTGTCGCTTACGCCTTGAACATCTCGGAATTGCAGAGTCTCCGCGCCCGGCACGACGCCGGATCTCCATGTTTTGCCGCCATCCGTTGTGACCACGTACGTACCGCCGGCTCCGGCTGCCCAGACGGTGTGGGAGTCCACCGGACTGACGGCAATCAGCAGTTGCGTTGTGTGGCTCTGTTGTGCAGTGAGCTTGGGTTGATGACCTTTCCATGCGCCTTGCGCATACCCTGCGGTAGCAACAGCGGCAATCAAAAAACTGAGTAACATCGAACGCTTGAACATTGACTTCCTCCCCAATCGGCCTTTTTAATTCGGCCCAAGTATAGGAGTGCGGTTGAGCCGCGTCAAACCAGAGAAACCTGCGTCTTTGGCGGTGCAAAGGTCGGCTTAAAGAAATGAAAATCCGGTCAGGTTAACGCTTGCCGCGCGGGTCATACTGGAAGCACTGCTCGATCGGCACACCCAGCACGATTGCCACCTTGAACGCAGTCTCAAGGGAAGGCGAATACTTGTCTTGTTCGATCGCAATGACCGTCTGCCGTGTAACGCCGACTCGATCGGCGAGCTCCTGCTGCGTCATCTCCCGGAGCGCCCGGAGTTCTCGAATCTGATTGCGTATCGCGGGCATCAGAGTGCTCTCCGGTAAGCGACAATTTGCGTTGCGGTCTTGGTGATATCCGCGAGGACCAACATGCCGAAGAAGACATTCAGGAAGTGAAGCGCTATCCACGGGCTGTCCAATGGAAGGTGGCCGACAGTCGCGTGAAACCACAACATGCCCAGCCCGATCACCATGAGTGAGGCGAGCGTTAGATACCCGGCACGATAGCCGCGCAACTCGATCAAGCGATCCCTCTCGTCGGTTACACGGTTGCGCGTGACGGCGGCGATGATCGACTGCAGGATTATCTCCAACACAATAATTGCGACGATCATGCCTGCGACTTTGTTGACGGAGTTTTGCCGATGCAGGAAAAAGTAAGGGCCGTACACAAAGAGCTCCGCCGCGAGCGAGGCGTAAAGAGACTTCTCCCGGTAGGAAAGGCTTGTCGGCATGGCAATTGCTCCCTTGTAAAAAATATTTGACATCCAAAGATAGCGCTGAATTCCGACGTGTGTCAAATATTTTTTACAATTCTATAAAGAAGCCGCATTTTGCGACCGGGCGACACAATTGCTTTCTGCCAAGAAGCCAACTTCCCGCTACTGATCGGTCGTTACAGGCGAGATCGGAGAATTCAGATTCGAGTCACCTCTTGAGGTTAAGGTGACCTCAATTAGCTTGAGATTACGTCGGATCCTTTGCAAGGGTTGCCGGTTACGCTGGGCGCATCTACATTAGGTGCGAGAGTTGGAGTTGTACAGAAAGGGGCCATGCTGATGGAATCTGCTTCTACCTTCATTGACGAGAAGATCAAGGAACTTGGGGACTGGCGCGGGGAGATGCTGATGAAGATGCGCGCACTCATCCACGCGGCGGACCCGGAGATGGTTGAAGAGTGGAAGTGGGCCAAGGCGACATCTCCGGGTACTCCGGTCTGGTCGCATGACGGCATCGTGTGCACGGGAGAGACGTACCAACAGGTGGTAAAGCTTACGTTCGCTCGCGGAGCCTCCCTCGAAGACCCGAAGAAGCTCTTCAATTCCAGCCTGGAGGGGAATGTGCGGCGTGCGATCGACCTGCGCGAAGGGGAGAAGATCGACGAAGCGGCGTTCAAGCAACTGATCCGCGCTGCGGTGGCGGCCAACTCCGCAGCGCTTCCTCAACGGGCAGCGAAAAAGAAAAAGTAAGTCATACCTTTCCTATTCTCGTTGCTTGCTCGCGGCCCCGGCTGCTATGGCTGACCGTTTCCGCCGCCGGCTCCGTAGATGTTGCCGGTGGTATAGCTGGCGTCCTGTGCGGCGAGCTGGACGTAGATGGACGCCAGTTCGGCGGGTTCGCCGGCGCGGGCTAATGGATAATCCGCGCCGAAGGTCTGGTAATGGTGGAGGGTTGCGCCGCCGGAGATTTGCAGGGGGGTCCAGATGGGGCCGGGGGCGACACCATTGACGCGAATGCCCTTCGATGCGAGCTGCTTGGCGAGGGACTTTACGAAATTCATGGTCGCGGCCTTGGTTTGTGCGTAGTCGTAGAGATTGGCGGAGGGGTCATAGGCCTGCTCCGACGCGGTGGCGATGATGGTGGCGCCAGGCGGCATGTGGGGCACGGCGGCGCGGATGATCCAGAAGGGCGCGTAGATGTTGGTCTTCATGGTCCAGTCGAAGAGTTCGGTGGTCATGTCGAGGATGCTTTGGACCTGGTGCTGGCGGCCGGCGTTGGAGACGAGGATGTCCAGGCCGCCGAGACCGCCGACGGCTCTGGCGACGAGTTGCTTGCAAAACTCTTCCTCGCGCAAGTCGCCGGGAATCGCAATTCCCTTTCTTCCGGCGGCGTGGATGAGATCGATGACTTCTTTCGCGTCGGGCTCCTCGGTGGGGTAGTAGTTGATGGCGACATCGGCGCCTTCGCGTGCATAGGCGATGGCGGCGGCGCGACCCATGCCGCTGTCGCCGCCGGTGATGAGGGCCTTACGTCCGAGGAGACGACCGGAGCCTTTGTAGCTGGTCTCGCCGTGGTCGGGGCGCGGGTCCATCTTGCTGGCCAGGCCGGGCCAGGGCTGCGGCTGCTCTTTATAAGGAGGCTTGGGATATTTTGTCCGGGGATCGACAAGCGGCTGAGCGGTGGGCTCACATTGGGTCTGCGCGGCCGCGGAGGGGATGGCGGCTGCAGCAGCGACGGCGCCGAGCGCCGATACGACATGTCGGCGGGATAGTTTGGAATCGATAACGCTCACGTGGGGTCTCTCTCAGAGGCAGTGGCCTCGCTGGTATGGAGGCGCGGCGGTGCTTGTGAGTTGCCACTCCAGAGCGAGACTTGTTTCGATGGGATGAGAGATGGCGCGGTAGCGATCGAATCTTTGCTGCGAGCAAAACGCAGGTCCTCGACTCCATTCCCGCTATGCGAGAACTTCGGGCCGTGATGAAAAATTTTGTTTGATGCGCAATTAATCGATTGAGCGCGAGCAAGGAATTTCCGAGCCCTTACTTGCGGAGGCATTTGCCGAGGGCGGACTCGAATTTCGATTCGATGATGGTGTAGCATCCGCAGCACCCGGCTTTGAGACCTTCGCGGTCGAGTACGGTAAGGGTGCCGCGTTCGTAGCGGATAAGGCCGGCGTGCCGATGGCTGACTGCTGAGAAAAATTCAAGATGCGGGCCTTCTGTCAGGCGGCGCCGTCCTCGATGGCGGCCTCGGCGAGGCGGCGGACGGCGCGGATGAGGGCTACCGGCCCTTCGAGGCTTTCCAGGGTCGCGTCGAACAGTGTGCTGGCCACAGGGATTGAGTCGGGACCGAGCATGAGCAGCAGCCTGGAACGGGGGCTGCGCTTTCGCAGCTGAGCGCCGATTTCGGAGATGTTCTGGGGGTTGAGGGTGTTGCTGAAAACCACCAGCGGCCAGGAATGGCCATCGTCGTTGACCAGGTCTTTTGCCTCTGAAGGAGCGACGACGCGGACGCCAAAACCAGCGCGGCGCAGAACATCGTCGGTATACATCCTGGCGGTCTGATCACATCCGATGAACAGGATTTCTTGCAGGGCGGGCCAACGTTGAACGCTGGCGATGGAATGCTCGTTTCCGTCGATTGTTAAGTATTCGTTCCCGCCGACTTTCGATGGAGACTTCCGGATCGAATCCCCATTCATCCTTTGCTGCTCACCACGCGTAGCCATGAAAGCTTCTCCCCCGCTTTGCCGCGTGAAAAAATGCGTTAGCAAAAATGACAAGAGATACTGCTTCCCGGGGGAGAAACAGAATTTCCCGTCAGCCGGTCTCCAGCATGACCTACAGCAAATTTTACTTCGGTCGCCTGTCGAACATAGTAAAAAATTGTACGAGATTTCCACAGGGTATCCGGAAGTCCCGAGTTTGCATTGCGCGGCAGGCTGCGCGGGGATCCCGCGGGATGACAATTTTTATGGTTTGGCTGGGGCGGCTTGGGTATTTGGAGGATGGGTGGGGGTTTCGCCGGGGAAGGTCTCGCTGGGGCGGTCGGCGATGGCGGCTTGCATGAAGCTCATCCAGATGGGGAGGGCGACGCGGGCGCCGGTTTCCTTGTCGCCGAGCGAGCGGCGGTCGTCATAGCCGGCCCAGACGCCGCAGGTGACGGACGGGGAGAAGCCCATGAACCACGCATCGGTAAAGTCGCTGGTGGTGCCGGTTTTTCCGCCCAGCGGATGATGGAGCTGGGCGGCGGCCGAGCCGGTTCCGCCATGGATGACGGCTTCCAGCAACTGCATCATTTCGCGCGCGGTCTTCGTGTCGGTGGAGACGTGGACATCGGGCGTGTCGTCCCAAAGGACTTCGCCGTCGGCGGTTTCCACCTTGTGGACGAAGTGCGGAGTGAGGCGGATGCCGTCGTTGGGAAAGCTGCTGTAAGCGGCGGTCTGTTCGTAGAGGCTGATCTCCGCGGCGCCGAGGGCGATGGGGAGGAAGGCCGGGATTTGCGTGGTGACGCCGAAGCGATGGGCGGTGGCGATGACTTTGCGGATGCCGATGCGGTCGGCGATTTTCAGGGCGGGGATGTTGAGGCTCTCCGCAAAGGCGCGGGTGAGAGTGACGTTGCCGGTGAAGCGCTTTTCGTAGTCGTGCGGCGTGTACGGGCCGGAAGCGGTGCGGAAGGTGACGGGGGCATCAAGGACGAGCGTGTCGGGTTTGTCGCCGGCTTCGAGGGCCGCGGTGTAGACGTAGGCTTTGAAAGAAGAGCCGGTCTGGCGCTGGGCCTGGGTGGCGCGATCGTATTGCGAGAGATTGAAATCGCGGCCGCCGACCATGGCCAATACGTCTCCGGTGGGGTTGTCTACGGCCATCAGGGAGGCCTGGACGCCGGAGTCTTGTTCTAACGTGGCGTGGAGGAGGTCGGTGTCTGCTTGCGAGGGCGGGGCCGCGGGTTGCTCCGGTTGAGGTGGATTTTTTTCGATCTCACCCTTCGCAGGCTGCATGAAGGACGAGGCATTCTGCGGAGCGATGTGGACGTAGACGATGTCGCCTACTTTCAGAAAATCCGAGGCTAGCTTTTTGCCGGTCCAGGCCCAGTCCTCCGGGGCCAGGATGGCGTTCTGGTTCTCGCCTACTTTTACGGTTACCTCGTAGGGAAGGACCTCAGTGACTACGCCGTGGATCCAGGCTCCGGGAGCGGGGGCCGTGGTCCAGTCGGGGTGATGGAAGGTGTCGATGGAGCTGCCGGCGGCGACTACGTTGAGCAATCCACCTTGCCAGCCGCGGCGGCGCTCATAGGCGGCGAGACCGTCGAGGACGGCGCGATTCGCGGCCTGCTGCAATTTCAAATCCAACGTGGTGTAGACGCGCAGGCCGGATTGATGAACCATCTCCGCGCCGAAGCGCTGGTCCAATTCCTGACGCACCTCTTCTACGAACCAGGGTGCGTCGGTGTTGGGCGGCGGCTCGATGTGCAGGCCGAGCGGGGTGGCTTTGGCGGCGGAGGCCTGCTCGGCGGTAATGACGCCATCTTCCAGCATGGAATTCAGGACGCGGTTGCGACGGTCGAGGGCGCGCTCGGGATGGGCGACGGGCGAGTAATAGGATGGACCGCGGGGCAAGGCGGCGAGCAGGGCGGCTTCCGGCAGGGTGAGGTTGCGGGCGTGTTTGCTGAAGTAATATTCGGAGCCGGCTTCAAATCCATAGACGCCCTGGCCGAGATAAATCTGGTTGGCGTAGAGGGTGAAAATCTGCTCCTTGGTGAAGTTGCGCTCGATCTGGATGGAGAGCAGGACCTCCTGCAATTTGCGGCGGAAGGAGCGCTCGGGAGATAAGAACAGGTTTTTTGCCAACTGCATGGTGAGGGTGGATGCGCCTTGCGCGCGGCGGTCGGAGGTGAAGTCGCGATAGGCGGCTCCGGCAACGCGGAAGAGGTTGACTCCCCAGTGGGATTCGAAATTTTTGTCTTCGATGGAAATGACGGCGTGACGGAGGACCGGGGGAATGTCGTCGTAGCCGACGACGATGCGGCGCTCCAGGGCGAAGGAGCCGATCTGAGTGCCGTGCACGTCGTAGAGGACGGTGGTGGTGTTGGGGCGGTAGCGTTCGAGTTCCTGAATTTGCGGAAGATCGACGGTGTAAATGAGCAGCAGGCCGGCGAGGGAGCCGAACATTGCAGCCAGGACCGCGAGGATGGCGAAGGCGGCGGAGCCGGCGAGTTTTTTGCGGCGGGTGGAGGGTGGGCGAAAGCTTGCACGCCTGCTGAGGCTGGCGCCACCGCGTGCGGCGAGAAACGGCTTGTTCGATGGGGGCGTAGAGGTCAAAGACAATCCCGATGGCGGCGGATAATTCTAGAGCGCCGATGTAGTTAATCCTAACGGGAGATTTGCGGGCTGCCTATGGAGAAACTTTGGCCATGATCGGTTTCAACTAGAAAGTTCATGATGAGCGAACTGCAGTTAGGAGAGCTAGATCTGGTTAATATCGTATGGAGCCAATGGAGACGCGAATTAGCTCTGGTCTTATATGGCGTGCAGTCAAGCATTCGTCCTAAGGATTGAAAATGGAAGAAAGCCTCTTTATGTCTCGTATCGCTTGGCTCCGAAGACATTGGAAAATAGCTTTGCTTGTTTGGCTGGGATTCTCATTGTCTGGTGGACTTGTGGCGATCATTTGGATAGGAAACTCTTACGTTACAAAACTCTCTATTGCTGCCGCCGAATCAAATCCGGCGGTGTTAGAACGGCTCGGCAGTCCGCTAAGGAAGGGATGGTTTGTCTCTGGGAGCATTAGTGTTCAACCAGGCTATGGACAAGCCGAACTTACGATTCCCGTATCTGGACCGAAAGGCCACGCGAGTATATATGCGGAGGCAGCCAAGGAAGCAGGTATTTGGCATTTGAGCAAACTTCAGCTCGTACAAGCCGATCACTCAGACAGGCTCGATTTGCTCGCAGGCTCTTCTAGTAAATCCACGACATCTACGCAGTGAGATCACAATGGCAGGGTCTGATGCCATGCGAAGAAAAGACTTCGAGATTTGCAGGGAAACGCGGACTTCCCCCAGTTCACTGCGCTCCTCGGGACAACAATTCTAATTGTCTATGCGGCTTTTGCCTGCTTCAGCAGGTCGAGCGCTTTATTCAGCTGATCGTCCGGCTGCGCCTCCGGTGTGGGCTTTGCGGGGACTGCGGTTGCCGGGGCACCGGGCTTGGTTACGGGGCCAGCCGGCGGGGCTACCGGGCCGAGGCCGTTGTTCTCGGCTACGACTACGTTCGGCATTACGGCGTTGTCCTGGATTACGTTGCCGTTGGGGGCGCGGTATTTGGCTACGGAGAGAAACAGCACCGCGCCGTCGGGCATGGGAATCTGTTTCTGCACGGAGCCGGAGCCGAAGGTGCGATCGCCGACGAGCTGAGCGCGGCTGTTATCCTTGAGCGCCGCGGCGACGATCTCCGCCGGGCCGGCGGTACCGTGATTGACGAGGACCATCAGCGGCGCGTCGGTTACGAAATTTTTCCCGTTCGCCGCCCAGGTCTGTTTGGGATATTTCTGGCCTTCGAGAGTGGCGATGGTTCCGGATTTTAAAAATGCATCGCTGAGGCGGACGGCGGAGTCCATGTCGCCGCCGGCTACGTCACGCAGGTCGAGCAGAAGTTTTTGCTTGCCGGTTTTTTCCGCCTGCGCGACTTTTGCCAGAGTTTCATCGACGCGCCTGGGATCGAGATCGTAGGGTTTCAGATAGAGGATGCTGCTGTTCTCGTACTCGTCGGTATGGAGCGCGGGGTATTCGGCCATCGTGCGAGTGAGGGTCATCTTGTCGGGCGTGGCGCTGGTGGGTTCGATGACGGAGAAGCTGACGGTGGAACCGGGCGCGCCGTCGAGCGCGAGCTGGATCATCTGCAGCGGCATGACGCGGGTTCCCTGGTTGCCGATGGTCTCGATCACGTCGCCGTCGGCGATGCCGGCCTTGTCGGCGGGGCTGCCGGGGATGACGGAAATGACAGTGGCGTAGCCGTAGCGCTTGGAGATATCGACGCCGATCTGCGCCTTGGGTTCATCCTCGTGCGCCTGGTAGAGCTTGGCTTCCGTCGGCGTGAGATAGCCGGAGTCTGGGTCGAGGCCTTCGAGCAGGCCATGCAAGGCTCCTGCGGTTACGTCGGGGATGTTGGGGGTGACGACGTAGTCGTTCTGAATGTGCTGGAGAACTTCGCTATAGACTTCGATCTGCTGGTAGGCGCTGGCATCGGTGCCGGCGCGAACGCCGCCGGGCAGAATTCCGCCCAGGAATACGAAGACGATCAGCAACACGGAAATTGCGAGAAGAGAGAGCTTGAGGGCCTTGGGCATACTTATGTTGGAAGCGCGGGATTGCCGGAGCGCTTGAGAACAGTGTACAGCTTTCGACGGCGATCACACCTGGCTTTGCCGGTTGTTGGGATGGTTGACCACCGGTCTCTATCTTAGCTAATCTATATTAGCAGCTTTGGAGACCGCTATGATTACGGCGACAATTTTTGAGGCGAAGACGAATCTCTCCGAACTGGTGAAGAAGGCGCAAAAGGGAGAGACGGTCATCATTACTTCCGGGCGGAAGAAGACTCCAGTGGCGCGACTGGAAGCGATTCATCCGGTGGGGAAAAAGCGCCTGGGCGCTCTCAAGACTCCCGGATTCAAATTGACCGAGGCCTTTTTTGAACCCCTTCCGGAGGAAGAGTTGCGACTCTGGAATGGGGAGGGAGAATGAAAGTTCTGCTCGATACCCATGTCCTTCTCTGGGCTGTGCTATCCCCGGCATCGCTGAGCCGCAAGGCCTCGGCCTGGATCGCGGATGAGGCGAACGTAATTCTGGTCTCTTCCGCGTCTGCGTGGGAGATTGCGACCAAGGTGCGCCTGGGGAAACTTCCCGGAGCGGAAATTCTGGAGAAGGAATTTCTGGATGTGATGGAAAATGCCGGGTATGCGCTTCTTCCGATCGACGCCGGGAGCGCACTGCGCGCCGGTCGACTACCCGGCGAGCATCGCGATCCTTTCGATCGCATGTTGGCAGCGCAGTCTCTGGCCGGAGACATCCCCGTGATCAGCACCGATCGCAAGCTGGATTCGTTCGGTGTCCGACGCATCTGGTAGGAAAGGACTTGAAGCCTTTTGGCTTACGAACTACTGCGACAGAAATATTGTGTCCCAGTATGGGAGTTGGGGCACTGTCAGATCGATTGGGATGAAGGCAACATTTCGACGATTATCCAACAATCGAATTGACGATGGCTTGCCGTTTTCCTGTTTGCCACAGCGACACGATTCGAATCGTCGGTACGCCGGCTACAGAGTAATGGGCATTCCATTTTTCCATCGCCCCGATCGTGCAACCCGACGCTGCGATTTCGCCATCCGACCGTACTTGTGATAGCTCTGCAATCCGGAGCTTCAATCCCCCGATCTGGAGAACAAAGATGAAGAAATTTGCGAGTTGCGAAATCAAGTTTGCCGCTGTGTTGCTTCTCGGTTCCGTAGTGGCTGCGCCTCAGGCAATGCGGGCGCAGGACCATGTGGTTGCACCGGCCCAGATTCAGAACGATGTATCCAGCGCCTCCGCGGTTCGCCAACAAAACGAAAAGCAGTTGAAGAGTTTTCTGGCGATGAAGGAGATGCAGACGGCGATGAAGTCGAAGGGCATCAATCCTCAACAGGTGACGAATGCGGTCGACCAGTTGAGCGATGCCGAGCTGGCGCGACTGGCTGCGCAATCGAAGCAGGCGCAGAAGGATTTCGCCGCAGGCGGGATCGGCGTTCTGGGAATCTTTACCTTGATTGGCATCGTGGTTGTTGCCGCGATTTTGATTGGCATATTCGCATAGGAATGAAATTGTGCTGCATCGCAGTCTGGTTAATGTTTGGCGGTCTCTGGAGCAATCGATTCTTTAGCAGCTCCGGGATCGCCAAGCCGATTTCAAACCAAGCCGCCGGCGCAGCCGTGCCGGCGATCTGGATTGACGTTCCTTTTGTGGCGCAGACCAAAGACGGTTGCGGCTCCGCTTCGATCGCTATGGTGATTCAATATTGGGATCGGAAAGAAGGCCTGCCGATTGCCGCGGACGCGGATCCGGAGAAAATTCAGGGACTGCTTTTCTCTCGTCCGGCGGGCGGAATTTTCTCGAACAGCATGCGAGAGTATTTTCAGCGTTCCGGCTATCGGGCTTTCGCATTTCAAGGACAATGGAGCGATCTCGAACACCATCTGGCGCTGGGGCGGCCGCTGATCGTGGGCATAGCGCCAAATGGATCGCTGGGAGCGCTGCATTACGTGGTCGCTGTGGGAATCGATCCCGAGCGTGGGTACGTGTTTGTGAACGATCCGGCACAACAAAAGATGCTTCGAATCTCGCGGGAAGGATTCGAGTCGGAATGGCGCCACACACACGACTGGACGCTGCTGGCGGTTCCGCAACACGCGCATTGATTTTTCTTTTCTTTCTACTTCTTGTTCCTGGCTATGCATCTTCTCAGGCCACAGCTCCTGCCGGTTCGAGCAATCAAAAAATAAAGGCGCTGTATGATGCCGGCGATTGGCGCGACGTGGTGCGCATGGTTCCGGTGTCTCCCGCGGAGCCTGCCGATCCGGAGCTGTATCGCGGGCTGGCGCTGGCGCGGCTGGGGCGCTACACGCAGGCAGAACGGACGTTTCAGGCTGGACATGCGGGACATCCGAAAGACGCTCGTTTTCTGGTGGAGATGGCGGGCATCGCGTATGGCGACAAGCGTTTTTCGGTTGCCAAGCTGGAATTGCGCCATGCCCTGGCGATCGATCCGAACGAAAATTATTCCAATAATTTTCTTGCGTCCATTTATTTCCTCGAGGGCAATCTGGATGCAGCGTTGAAATATTGGAATCGCGTGGGCAAGCCCAAGCTCAGCGACCTGGCATACGATCCGGCGCCGAAACTCGATCCGTTGATTCTGGACCGGGCGTTCCAGTTTTCTCCGGGTGACGTGTGGACGCGCGATCGATATTTGACGACGAAAGCGGAGCTGAAATCGCTCGACCTGTTTCCGAGCATGTACTACGATCTGGAGGCGCAACCGGACGGCGCATTCCGGCTTGTCTGGCATGACAGCGAGCGAAGCAATTGGCGTGATTTGCGATGGACCAGCATTGTTCCCATGCTGCGCGGGCTGCCCTATCTGACGGTATATCCGGAGTTCTACAACCTGAACGGAAAAGGGTTGAACTGGCGGTCTCTCGTTCGCTGGGACGATCAGAAGCGCCGGTATTCGAGCGAAATTTCCGCGCCGATTGTTGAGAATCCCCAGCTGCGCTTTCGGCTGTATTTTGAAGACCGCAACGAGAACTGGAATATTGCCGGCAGGCTTTTGCCGTTCAGCGATTCGCCGGCCGGGTTCAACTTGCGCAGGACCGCGGCCGATGTTGGCATCGATTCGATTTCCAACTGGCGATGGCAATCGCATGTCGACGCGGAATACTCCTATCGCGACTTTCGCAGCATGGTTGGAATTCCGCAGGCTGCCGCTCCGTTTTTCACCGACAGCTCTGCCATTGCGCTGCGCGCGGGGGTCGAGCATCCGCTGATCCGTTTTCCTGAGCGGCGATTTTCGCTGGATGCGGCGGTGAACGGTGAGGCGGGAAAATTTTTCTCCAACCCCCTTGGGAAATATGCGCGCGTGGAAGGGGCGCTGGCTGCCGACTGGCTGCCGCGGGCGCGTGGCGAGGACTATGAGGTGACGACGCGTTTGCGCGCCGGCGGCATAGCCGGGCAAGTACCGTTCGACGATCTGTTCATGCTGGGGTTCGATCGCGACAACGATCTGTGGCTGCGCGGGCACAATGACATCCGCAATGGACAGAAAGGAAATGCTCCGCTCGGGCGGGACTTTGTTCTTTCCAATTCCGACATGGAGAAGGTTGTGTTCAACGATGGGCTTTTCCTGGTGAAGGCTGGGCCGTTTGTCGATACGGGAGATATTGCCGACTCATCGCAATTCTTCGGTTCGCCGAAATGGCTGACCGATATCGGGCTGCAAACTACAGTCAGGATACTGGGGCGGTTTCAAGTTGTGTTGGGATATGGCAAGGACTTGCGTTCCGGCGACAACACGTTTTATTCAACCGTATCGCGGTAGCAGTGCTATGAATTCTTTGAATTGGTGGCGGCGAGTGGGATCGAACCACCGACCTACGGGTTATGAGTCCGTCGCTCTAACCATCTGAGCTACGCCGCCGTCTGGCAATTGAGAGGTGTTTACGCAGAAGACACGCAATGGGTAGCTTCTTGATCATACGGAGGGTGAGAAAGTAGTGTCAAACAAGAGGAACGCACAGGAATGTTTCTGTTTAATTTCTCCAACAGATTTGCGGGTTCTGCTTGTGCTGCGGTGATCCGATGAGAGCGCCCCTGCGCAATTTCGACATGCAAAAACTGCATGCGGCTCTGGATACAGCGCGGCGCGGCGCGGCCGATGAGTGCGCCCACCGGATTTTCTTTCGATTGCTCAAGCGCCCCTCAGGACTGAAGATCGAACTGAGGACAGCACCGAAAATTTGAATGGCAATATCGATGTGAAGAGTGTGCGAACGAAGTGCGTCAAAAAAATCGAGAATTAGAAAAGGCGTGGGCGATGAGCGATAGCTCTCGGAGTGCGGTGATTGGCGTGATTCCGGCGAGGCTTGGCTCGACGCGTTTGCCGCGCAAGGTGCTGCGGGAGATCGCCGGGCAGCCGTTGCTGGCCTGGATGGTTGAGGCTGCGGCCCGGGCGGGGGTGTTCGATCGGCTGATGGTTGCGGTCGACTCCGAAGAAGTTGCGGAGCTTTGCCGCGCGCGGGGATGGGAGTTTCGGATGACTGCGCCGGAGTTGCCGAGCGGAACGGATCGCGTGCATGCGGTGGCGCAGATGCTGGACGCGGAAAATGTTGGAGAAGCGATCTTCGTCAATATCCAGGGGGATGAGCCGCTGTTGCGCCCGGAGCATTTCGAGGCGCTGCTGCGGCCTTTTGCTCGCGCGGAGGTGATGGTGTCGACGCTCCGGACTTCTTGCGGGTCGCAGGATGTGGGAAATCCCAACGTGGTGAAGGTGGTGGTCGACCGCAACGGCAAGGCGCTGTATTTTTCGCGCGCGCCAATACCGTGGGATCGGGATGGACATGGACGCGTAGGGTACTCGAAGCATCTGGGGTTGTATGCGTTTCGGCGGTCTGCTCTGGATCGGTTTGCCGCTTTGCCCGCCGGCGCGCTTGAGACAGCGGAACGGTTGGAGCAGCTGCGGCTGCTGGAGAATGGGATTCCAATTCAGGTGGAGTTGGTTGACTTCGATACGGTTGGGGTGGATACGGAAGAGGATTTGTTGGCGGTTGCGGAGTTGCTTCGTCTTCGCGGTTAATCTCCCTTCGGCTGCGCTCGGAGCCCGGTCGGGATGAGGGGCCCACAGCGGACGAATTCCTGCGACTGCCCGGACGAAACTGGGCGCTTCCGATACACTGAATGCTGGAGATCAGGATGAATCTGTTTCGCTTTCCTGCCCGGGCGGGTGTCCGCCTGAAGCTGGGAGTTTTTGTGTGTGCTGTTTTGATGGGCTCTTCCGTGGTTGGGCTGGCGCAGGCCACCAGCAGCAGCGGTGACAATGGCCAGACGCCCACTATCAACAATCCCAAATCGAATAACGTCAGCAACGGCAACTATATTCCGCCGCCTCCGCCTTCGGGGCCGAATGTGTATTACAACCATCGCTGGGATTTGTATGCCGGCGCGGGATATACGAATTTTCTTGCCGGGCCGGCGCTGATTCAACGCTCGAACCTGGGCGGATGGGAAGCGGGCGCGACTTATTGGCTGAGCTGGCACTGGGGCATTGCCGGGGACGTGCGCCAGTATATCGGCACCTCCGGTGTGTATCCGAACGCCATTGGCGGAACGCCTCCGCCCTGCTCGCCGTATAACCAGAGCTGCTATAACCCCCGGAGCATTACCGGGCCGCGCATCATGCAATATTATTTCGCTGCCGGGCCGGAGTATCGCATGTTCCGCCGCTCGCGTGCTTCGGCGACCGTGCATGCGCTGTTCGGCGACGCCTACGGTATTTTCGATGCCGCCACCCTGCATGGGATCGATCCACAGACGCTGGGGCTATTTGCGACCCAGCATACGTTTGCCGGGGAGTTCGGCGGGACATTCGATTACAACTATTCGCCGCGGATTGCGTTTCGCGCCCAGCCTGAGCTTTTATTTACCCGCTATGGCGGCACGGCGCAGCAGAACTTCGGGTTTTCCGTGGGTCCGATTTTTCGCCTGGGCCATCTGGACACGCGGGGCGAAGAGAAGCCGATCGAACGAAGAGGGCCGCGCTTTCACAACCCATTCCATAGATAGTTAACAGGACAGTTACGAAAGGGCTGCATCCTTTCGTGCTTTGACTTGTGGTCTCCCGGGCGTCAACATCATGCTAAAGCGGATTGGAGCTTAGGCCCTCCCCCCTCATCCCTGAGCCTTCTTTCCGGTCCGCTTCTCTTCTTTCCCGGCGCACCCTTACACATCAAAAAAATATTTCCGATTGCGCGACGCTACTGCCGCGGTTCCGGCTTTAGATATTCCGGACCGACTGGGTCCTTCACGTTTTCCCGCACGATCCGATCGATAGCTTGCATATCCTGGCCGGTCAGCTTCCAGCCGAAGACTTCTCCGGCGGAGGCCAGCTGTTCCGGCCGCTTTGCGCCCCAGAGGGCAACCGAAATTCCCGGCTGATCGAGCAGCCAGCGCAGAGCGAGATGCAGGACGCGCTTGCCGTAATGCTCCTGCGCATAGCGGTCGAGCGCATCGACAGCGGCTACGTATTGCGCCAGCCGCGGCGGCTGAAATTT
The DNA here is from genome assembly GCA_965276585.1 of Acidobacteriaceae bacterium. Taxonomy (GTDB): domain Bacteria; phylum Acidobacteriota; class Terriglobia; order Terriglobales; family Acidobacteriaceae; genus JAKAAZ01. The sequence continues at coordinate 75,126 of CBDIAZ010000002.1, forward strand.
CGGGTCCTGAGAACGAATGTCGTTGGCAGGGAAGGCCTGCTCGGCGCGGATTTTTCCGGTGAGCAGACTGCGGCACAACGGACTCCACGCCAACACGCAGATGTCATGCTTGCGACACCAGGGAACGATGGATTCCTGGGCACCGCGCTCGAAGATATTGAGCGGCGGCTGGCTGGTGTGAAGCGGGGCGACGGCGGAAAATTCCGCCATCTGCTGCGCCGAACAGTTGCTGACGCCGAGGGCGCGAATCTTTCCCGCTTCATAGGCTTCGCGCATGGCGTTCGCGGTCCGCGCGATGGGTGTAAGCGGGTCGGGCCAGTGCAACTGATAGAGATCGATAGAGTCCACTTGCAGGCGGCGCAGGCTGTCGTCGATTTCGCGCAGGATTTGCTCCGGGCGTCCGTCGGCGACACAGATGTTGTTCTGCATGGCGAGGCCACCCTTAGTGGCGATGTAGAAATCTTCGCGGCGGCCATGTTCACGGACGGCTCGGCCCACGATTTTTTCGGCATGACCGAGGCCGTAGATGAATGCGGTGTCGATGCAGTTGATGCCGTGATCGAAAATAGCGCGGCAGGTGTCAACCGATTCCTGCTCGTCAACGGTGCCCCATTCGTCCCCGCCAATGGCCCAGGTGCCGAGTGCGATCCGCGAAACTCGCGCACCATGGATCTGTATGGTTTCCATCGTTGACACCAATGATAAATGCCGCAAAATGCGTGGCTGCGACTAAAGAGATTCTGTGGAAAGCCACCAGCCGTCGCCGGAGCACCAGCAGCTCTTGTCGGGTTCGCTGTTCCGATGGAGCGATTTCACCTGGCTCCAATTGCCTTTGCGAAAGGCCTTGGAGAGATTTCGCGCTTCCGCTTCGCTGCGAGCGCCGATGCAGGGAACGAACTGCGCCTGGCAGAGAAAGCTGGCCTCGTATTTTTCATCTTCTTTTTTTGTGACCAGAAGCATGCCTCCGGCACTTTCCCCCGGCGTAAGCGGAAATACAAAGCGACCGTTCGGGGCGAGAGCGTCAAGCCAGACCGCCAGGGGCGCGGTTGCACCGGCATTCACGTAGAGCACATCGCACTGCGGAAGAGGAGCTTCCGCGCCGGAGCGGAGATGCACGGTGACCTGCGGAAACTGGGCGAGATTTTCGGTGGCGCGCTGCGCCAGCTCCGGATCGATTTCATAGGCATCGACCGATCCGGTCTCGCCGACCAGCTTGGCGAGGATGGTGGTGTAGTATCCCGTGCCTGCGCCGACGTGGACGACGCGCTCGCCTTTATTGGGCGCGAGTGCGGCGAGACAAAGGGCGTGCAATGTCGGCTGCCCGTTGTTCAATGGGCTGTCTGTTGCAAGGGAGACGACCACGTCCTGATACAGGAACGCGGGATCGTCCGAAGGCGCCTCCATGTAGCCGGTGTGAGTGAACACTCTCCAGGGCGGCGGAGCGACAAACTGCTCTCGCGGCGTGGACGCGAAGGCAGCGGCCAGTTTGCTTCCGGGAGGAAGGCCGACCTGGGTGGTCACATAGTTGGCGAAGAATGCCCGGTGAGCCGCAATGCGATCCTCGGTCCGATCCCGATCCATTCCCCAATTTTAGTGACTGCGTCCGGCACTGGATGGGTTCAGTGCCGATCGCTATACCAGTTCATATCCGGCAAAGAAGTAGCCGATCTCGAAGCCGGCGGTGTCTTCGGCGTCGGAGCCGTGGACGGTATTTTCTTCAATGCTGCCGGAAAACTTCTTGCGGATCGTTCCCTCTTCCGCGTTGGCCGGGTTGGTGGCGCCCATCAGTTTGCGCAGGTCGGCGATGGCGTTTTCTTTTTCCAGGACCAGGACGAAAATTGGGCCGGAGGACATGAAGGTGGTGAGCGAGTCGAAGAAGGGTCGCTGTGCGTGGACGGCGTAAAAACCTGCGGCCTGCTGCTTCGAGATCGACAGTTTTTTGATGGCGACAATGCGGAAGCCGGCGGCTTCCATCATGGCGAGGACGGCTCCGGTCTGGCCCTTGCGGACGGTGTCGGGTTTGAGAATGCTGAACGTGCGTTGCAAAAGAAATTCTCCTTGGTAATTGAAATCTTTAGAAAATGAGCTGTCATTCTGAGTGAAACGAAGAATCCAGAGAATATCCGCTCCGTAATCGCAGCTGAGACCCTAGGATTCTTCGCTGCGCTCAGAATGACTCGCGGCCATCCGACCAGATCTTGAGCCTAACCTCTACGTCTTGCCGATTACCTTTGCCAGCGTCTCTCCGATCAGCGCTGGAGATTTCACCACATGAATGCCGGCGGCTTCGAGCGCCTTCATTTTGTCGGCTGCAGTGCCCTGACCGCCGGAGATAATCGCTCCCGCGTGGCCCATGCGGCGACCGGGAGGCGCGGTTTGTCCGGCGATGAAGCCGACGACGGGCTTCTTGACGTGCTGCTTTACGTAGTCTGCGGCGGCTTCTTCCGCGGTGCCGCCGATTTCTCCGATCAGGATGATGGCGTCGGTGCCGGGATCTTCATTCAAGAGGCGGAGTCCATCGACATGTGTGGTGCCGATAATGGGATCGCCGCCGATGCCGATCGCGGTGGACTGGCCGATGCCGCGCTGCGTTAGCTGGTAGACGGCTTCATATGTCAACGTGCCAGAGCGGGAGACAATGCCGACGGAGCCTTCCTTATGAATGCGGCCCGGCATGATGCCGATTTTGCACTTACCCGGAGAGATGACGCCGGGGCAGTTGGGGCCGATGAGGCGCGACTTCGAGTGCTTCAATCTTTCCCAGACGCGCACCATGTCGAGCGTGGGAATGCCTTCGGTGATGCAGACGATCAGCGGCAGGCCGGCATCTTCGGCTTCAAGAATGGCGTCGGCGGCAAACGGCGGCGGAACGAAAATCACCGTGGCATTCGCGCCCGTCTGCTCTACAGCCTGTTGCACGGTGTCGAACACGGGCCAGCCTTCATGCGTGGTTCCGCCTTTTCCGGGGGTCACTCCGCCAACCACATTGGTGCCATATTCGGCGCAGCCTTTGGCGTGGAAGGTGCCTTCTCTGCCAGTAATTCCCTGCACGATCAAGCGCGTGTTTTTATCTATGAGGACGCTCATTTGGTTCCTTTCGCTGCTTTCACTGCGATCTCTGCCGCATCCTGCATGGTCTCGCCGATTAGGAAATTCAAGCCGGAGTCTTTCAGGATCTGGCGGCCTTCTTCGACGTTGGTGCCTTCGAGCCGCAGAATAACTGGCACCTTAACGTTCATCTTTTTTGCTGCTTCCACCACGCCGCGCGCCAGGGTGTCGACGCGGAGGATGCCGCCGAAGATGTTGATGAAAACTGCCTTAACATTTTTGTCGGAGAGCAGAATGCGGAAGGCGTTTTCAATCTGTTCCTGGTTGGCGCCGCCGCCGACGTCGAGGAAGTTCGCGGGCGAGCCACCGGCGTACTGGATGATGTCCATGGTGGCCATTGCCAGACCCGCGCCGTTGACCATGCAGGCGATGTTGCCATCGAGGCGAATGTAGTTGAGCGCGAACTTTGAGGCTTCCACTTCCAGCGGATCTTCTTCGTTGGTGTCGCGCAGCTCCTTTAAATCTTTATGGCGGAACATGGCGTTGTCGTCGAAGTTGATCTTGCAGTCGAGCGCAAATAGCTTGTCGTCCTTGGTGGTGATGAAGGGATTGATCTCCATCAGCGAAGCGTCGGTATCCATGCAGACCTTGTAGAGGCCAGTCATGAACTGGACGGCCTGGGCGATTTGCGCGGGCTTGAGGCCGAGCGCAAAGGCGAGCTTGCGGGCCTGATAGGGCTGGAAGCCGATGGCGGGGTCGATATACTCCTTGAAGATGGCTTCGGGAGTTTTTGCGGCGACCTCTTCAATCTCCATACCACCGGATTTCGAGGCCATGAAGACCATCTTGGCGGCGGCGCGGTCGAGCACCATGCCGAGATAGAGCTCGCGGTCGATCTGCGCGGTTTCTTCGATCAGCAGGCGCTTGACCTTCTGGCCTTCTGGGCCGGTCTGGTGGGTGACGAGCTGCATGCCGAGGATTTGCTTGGAATATTGCTCGGCCTCGGCGATGTTCTTCGCGACTTTAACGCCGCCGCCTTTGCCGCGTCCGCCGGCATGGATCTGCGCCTTGACGACTACGCCGCTTGCGCCCGCGGCAAATAGCCGCTTGGCCACGTCGACGGCCTCTTCGACTGTGTTCGCCACTTCGCCGTGGGGGACGGCGACACCGTATTTCGCCAGAATGTCTTTTGCCTGATACTCGTGAATTTTCATGTTGGATCGTCTCAGTGGTGATGCGCGCTGGCTTTCACTGGGTTGGAAAATGCATCCACGAACAGCAAAAGAAGAAAAAGCAGCGAACCTTCGATACTATCGGACGAGCGGAAGTGGAGCAAATCCAAGAATCAAGCGGATAAGCTTAATGAGAATTGTCGGATTGCAAGAGGCGTGAACGCATGACAGTCATTGCGAAATGGCCAAGATCTAAAGGCAAACAGGCCGCAATTGCCGTTGTGTTCGCATCGCTCGCGGCAATCTTGGTGTTTGCAAACATCGCGATGCAATCCTTCAACAACTTTTATTTCGCTCCACATAAAGCTTATCCATATCCCTACTCAGATGTTCACAGCGCTCATATGGCGCTGTTTCGAAATTGCGGAGGTACTTTCCTAGGAGCTTTTGTTGTCGTATTTGCGCTGCAGCGGATGTTCATCGCCTTCCGGCGCTAGTGAATTTAGCTCGCCTATACTGCTGCACCGGTCGCATACTACACTTTCACGAACTGTCGCGATGATGTCTGTTGAGAAAACCCGATTTGGATTAGCGGACGGTAAATCAACCCTCACCCGCGAGCAGGCGCGCGTGACGATGCGGACGATTTTGGAAGATACGGAGAACGCGCTGCCGGACGCCGACATTGCAGCGTTTCTGACCGCTTTAGCCAGCCGGGATGTGAGCGCCGACGAGCTGGCCGGATTTGTCGATGCGATGCGCGCGACGGCAGTCAAACTCGATTTGAGCGAAACCGAGCGTGCTCAAATTCTGGACACCTGCGGCACCGGCGGGGATGCCAGCGGGACCTTCAATATTTCGACCGCGGTTGCGCTGGTGGCAGCGGCGGCGGGAGCGAAGATTGCCAAGCACGGCAATCGCAGTTTGACTTCCCGCTGCGGCTCGGCGGATGTGTTGGATGCACTGGGCGTGCCGACTTCGCTGGGCGCGGCGGAAGCCGTTGCCTGCCTGCGGGCTACGGGATTTGTTTTTCTGTTTGCGCCGCTGATGCATCCGGCCATGCAGCGGGTGCAACCGATTCGACGGGCGTTGGGAATTCGCACGGTGTTCAATATTCTGGGGCCGTTGACGAATCCGGCACAGGCTCCGGCGCAGGTGCTGGGTGTGTATGCGGCAGACCTGGTTCCACTGATGGCGGAGGCGATGGCGAAGCTGGGGGTGCGGCATGGTTTCGTGGCGCATGGCGCCGATGGCCTGGATGAAATCACGCTGAGTGGGGAAACGGAAATCGCCGAAGTGAAAGAGGGCGCGGTTCGCATTTGGAAATTTTCGCCGGAGGATGTAGGCCTGCAGCGCGCCCCGGTGTCTGCGCTGGCGGGTGGGGACGCAAGCGAGAATGCTGCGATTCTGCGAGCGATTTTTGCGGGAGAGATTGGACCGCGACGGGACATTGTGCTGGTGAATGCGGCGGCGGCTTTGGTTGCTGCCGGCGTGGTTGCGGATTTTCGCGGCGGGATAGAGCGTGCGGCGCAGGCCATCGATTCCGGCGCGGTAGAACGGACGTTGGCGGCGCTGGTGGAGTTTGCAGCACGCGCTCCAAAAATAAGTGCGTGACTGCGCAGCGGCTGTGGTGTCTATATAAGATGGGACGCGTCAGAACCGGAGGAGAATTGGCATGAAAGTTCTTTCAAGACGTTGCAGCATGGTTGCGGCGGCATTTGCAGGCTGTCTGTTCGCGGGCAGCGCGGTTTCGCAGCAGATCCAGGTGAACAAAGACAACCGTACGCTGGCGATTACTGCTTCCGATACGGCAAGCGCGATGGCCGATACGGCTACCGTGCATATCGGATTTCTGGTGTATGGGCCGGATGCGAAGACGGCGTATGCGAGGGGTTCGGCAGCGTCGAATGCGATCGCCAAATCCCTGACCGGCGCGGGCGTTGCGAAAGATGCGCTGCAAAGCGAGTCGCAGAACGTTAGCGAGACACCGCAGTTTGAGCTGGAGAAGCTGCCGCCCGCGGAACAGGCGGAGAAGAAGTTTCAGGTGCGGCAGAGCTGGACGGTGCGAACCAAGGCCGACGATGCAGCGAGAATTTTGAACACGGCCATCAACGCCGGAGCGAACCAGAGTGGGCAGATCGACTGGTCGGTCGCGGATGAAGATGCGCTCGAAGCCAAGGCTGCCGGAAAGGCGCTGGCGCGCGCGCATGCTGTGGCTTCACAAATGGCGCAGGGGCTGAATATCAAGTTGGGAGATCTGATCTATGCCAGCAACCAGGTGCCGGAAACAGGGCCGCGGCCGATGATGATGCGTGAGATGGCAGGTGAGGGCGGGCTTGTAGGTGGAACTGGGCCAGCTCCCCTCGCAGTTAGTCCACGCAAGGTCGAGCGCTCGGCTACCGTGTATGCAGTGTTTGCGATTCAGTAGATGATTGTCGCGCGAAGCGAGAACCTGGTCGGAATAACGTACTTATTTGCGGCCCGCTACACTATTCTTTATGGCCCGCTATAAATATCGCGAACTGAAGCCGACGCCGGAAGCTGAGGCGGCGTATACGCGCTGGATTGCGCATCTGGATGCGGAGTTTTCGCGCCATCACAAGCCGGAGATCCGGGCGGAGATTGTCCGCGATGAACTGCACCAGCTCTACCTGGGGCGGCCGCATGGCGGCAAACTGAACTTCAACATGATGACGGAGCTGCCGTTCAATGTGCTGCAGCTTTCTCTCGATCCGCGCAACGCTACGCTGGAGCCGGAATACTACGGCGATGTCGACGCGGAAAAGTATGCCGCGTTGAAGCCGCTGATCTGGTTCTGGCAGATGTACGACCGCTCCCCGGTGGGGCTGAATCATTGGCTGGGTTTTCGGTTTCGATGCATGCTGGGCAAACACATCTTCAAGCACATCGGGAAAAACGTGAAGATATTTCACGGAGTTGAGTTCAGCTTCGGCTACAACCTGACGATCGAAGACAACTGCACGATTCACAAATTTGTGCTGCTCGATGACCGCGGCGAGATCATCGTGCGCGAGGGATCGACGATTTCCGATTATGCGAATGTGTATTCGCACACGCATGATATTCGCGACGCATCGGATGTGACGAATCGCCCGACGGAGATTGGGCCGCGCGCGCGTGTTACGTATCATGCGACGGTGCTCGCCGGGATGAAGATTGGCGAGGATGCGATGCTGGGCGCGATGGGACTGGCGACGCACGATGTACCGCCGTCCACGGTGAGTGCGGGGATTCCAGCGCGGCCGATTCGCGAGAAAAATTCCGAGCAGGAGCGCTAGAACATGCTGCTGCGCGCCGCCCTACCGGACGATGCCCTGGCTGTGGCGGGCGTGCATGTCCGGTCCTGGCAGGCTGCGTACCGGAAAATTCTTCCCAATGATTATCTCGATCAACTTCGTCCGGAAGATCGAGCGGAAAAATATGATTTCGCGTGTTTGGATCCGGGAAAGCCGCAGACGATTGTGGCCTGCGACGAAGGAGTAATCCAGGGATTTGCGACCATGCGGCCGTCGCCGGATATCGCGAATCATGGAGAGCTTTGCGCGCTTTATGTGGACCCGCAACAATGGGGCTTTGGAATAGGCGTCGCCCTGGTGTCGGCTGCTCGTACCCGCCTTTTCGAACTTGGATTTCAAAATGCGGTCCTGTGGGTACTTGTTGGCAATGTTCGCGCCGAACGTTTTTATCGAAACGATGGATGGGTATCCGATGGGGTGCGCCGAACCGACACGATGTGGGGCGTGACAGTGCACGAACTCTGCTATCGCCGCGAGCTTGCGGCGCCATCTTCCCTTTTCGAACGCTTGCAACGTGGCGCTGTTTGAAATCTGCGATGGCAATTTTTCTCTGCAGTATCATCGCGTGCAAGGCAAACGGATGAGCGACGAACAGCGCGAAACCGGCACTTCCTATCCAATCGCAGACCGCCCGCCGGCGCCCGCGACTGCTTCGATCCTGATGGTCCGCAAACATCGGGTGGCGATTCGCTGGATGCACTGGATCAACTTTCCTCTTTTGTTCACGATGATCTGGAGCGGACTGCTGATTTACTGGGCGGATTCGATTCCGTATGTCGGGCATGTGGGGGCGGTATACCGCATCGGGTTTGGAAAACACACGCTGGTGCGGCTGTTTCCCGACAGCTTCTGGAGCGCGATCCATGGGCAATTCAAGCTGACCACCGGGCTGGGCTATCATTTTTTCTTCATGTGGATCTTCGCCATCAATGGCCTGATCTACGTGCTGTACATGGCGGTTTCCGGCGAGTGGCGCTCATTCGTTCCCGACCGGCATTCGCTGGGCGAGGCGTGGCGGGTGACGCTGCACGATCTGCATATCCACCGCGGTCTGCCGCCGCAGAAGAAATATAACGGCGCGCAGAAGATTGCGTACACCATTGTTGTACTGATGGGCGCGGGGTCGCTCGCGACCGGGCTTGCCATCTACAAGCCGACCACGCTGCACTGGATCACGACGCTGATGGGCGGGTATGAGATGGCGCGGTGGCTGCACTTCTGGCTGACCATGGGATTTTGCGTCTTCTTCGTAATTCATGTGGCGCAGGTGGCGCTGGCGGGGTGGAACAATTTTCGCTCCATGGTAACGGGATATGAGATTGTTCCGCGCGAGAAGTCCAGCGAGGATCTGCAATGAACTCTCCCATTTCTCCGCCGCGCGAGAAGACGCAGGAAGTGCTGGACGAAGAAGTCCGTCGCGCGATGACGCGCAGGACGCGGCGTAGCTTTTTGATTGGCGGAGCGGCGGCGCTGGCGGCATGGGCCGGATATGAGTGGCTGGAGCATGCTCCGCAGATGGGCCAACTGCAGGCGCCGCTGCGGCATGCGGAAAACTGGAATGCTGCCGTTAACAAGACGCTGTTTCAGGAGCGCGTGTTGGCTCCCACGTATCCCGCGAAGCTGGCGACACCGCTGCGGTTAAATGGGGATATCGGGCTCGACGATCTGGTGCTCGATAGCTGGCGGCTACAGGTGGTGGGGTTGGATCGGCCGGAGCAATATCCGCAGTTCACGCCGGATGTCGATCTTTGGAATTACCGGACGCAGGACGATGCATCCGCCGCCGATGCATCGCAGGGGCCGAGCGTGAAGATTGAAATTACCCCGCAGCAGGCCGCCGTTCCCTCCAGCACGGGGATGAAGAAGACTCCGGGAGTTCTGCTGACCATGATGGATCTTTACAAGCTGCCGCGTGTGGAGATGATCACGCAGTTCAAATGCATCGAGGGATGGAGCCAGATCTGCCAGTGGGAGGGCGCGCGCTTCAGCGATTTTTTGAAGGCGTATCCGCCAAAGCGAAATGCCGATGGCAGTCTGCCGAAGTATGCGGCGATGGAAACGCCCCAGGGAGATTTTTTCAGCGGCTATGACATGGCGAGTCTGATGCATCCGCAGACGCTGCTTTGTTATGCAATGGGCGGCGTGCCGCTGAGCGCGGGACATGGCGCGCCGCTGCGGCTGGCGATGCCGCTGAAGTACGGATACAAGCAGATCAAGCAGATTGCGAAGATTACCTATACCAACCGGAAGCCGCCGGATTACTGGGCGGAGCTTGGGTATGACTGGTATGGGGGATTGTAGTTGTGTGTTTATCCCGTTAGCTTGGATGACAATTTTAAAACGCTGCTTTGGGAGTCGATGAATGCAGAAAATAGCTGCGGGGTTGCTGGCGGCTTCGCTCGTGACCGTTCCACTTGCCTGTCCGATCGTCTTGCACGCTCAGGCAAATGGAACGAAAACCGCTACGCCGATCCAGCATGTCGTGGTCATCTTCGATGAGAATGTTTCCTTCGATCATTACTTTGGAACCTATCCCAACGCGGCCAATCCACAGGGAGAGCCGCGGTTCGTTGCTGCACCGGGAACGCCGGGGGTGAACGGTTACAACACTGGATTGCTCCATCACAATCCCAATTTTTTGAATACAACAGGAAATGGCAGTAGCGCGATGAATCCCTTTCGGCTGGATCGTTCGCAGGCGGCCACGGCAGACCAGAACCATTCCTATACGCCGGAACAGCATGCCTTTCACGCCGGGCTGATGGATTCGTTTCCGCAATACACGGGGACGCCCGGTCCTCCGCCGGGCGGGGAAAAAAACCGCGGGCTGGTGATGGGATATTTCGACGGCAACACGGTGACTGCCCTGTGGAATTACGCGCAGCGATATTCCATGAGCGACAACAACTTTGGTTCCACGTTTGGCGAATCCACGGTGGGCGCGCTCAACCTGATTTCCGGGCAGACGAATGGGGTGTCCGACGAAATCAATGCGTCCGGCTTTGTGATCGATGGCGGCGATGGAAGCTATACTCTGCTGGTCGACTCGAATCCGATCGGCGATGTCTGTTCGACGACAACCGGCGCGCAGGTGCGGATGAGCAGCCGGAATATTGGCGATCTGCTGAACAGCCGCGGGGTTTCCTGGGGATGGTTTGAAGGCGGCTTCGACCTGACGAAGAAGAATGCCAACGGCACTACGGGATGCGCGCGTTCGCATACGTCGGCGTTCACCAGGACCACCTCGACGGACTACTTTCCGCATCACGAACCGTTCCAGTACTATCCTTCAACGCAGAATCTGAAACACGTGCGACCTACCGCGGTCGAAACGATTGGCAAGGCGGGCGATGCGGCCAACCACCAGTACGATATCGACGATTTTTATGCTGCGGTACGAGCCCACAATATGCCGGCGGTGAGTTTCCTCAAAGCTCCGGCGTATGAAGATGGGCATGCCGGATATTCCGATCCGCTCGACGAGCAGGCGTTTGTGGTGAAGGTGGTCAACTTTATTGAGCAGACGCCGGAGTGGGCTTCGACGGCGATCATGATCAGCTACGACGATTCCGACGGATGGTATGACCATCAGATGGGACCGATACTGAATCCCTCGACGACGGCTGCGGACATGCTGACAGGCAATGGACAGTGCGGCAACGGCACGAATACGGCGCTGGCCGGCCCGGAAGTGCCACATGCACAAGGACGCTGCGGCTATGGTCCGCGTCTTCCTCTTATGGTGATTTCGCCGTATGCAAAGCGGAACTACGTAGACCACAACTTGAGCGACCAGACTTCGATCATCCGGTTTGTTGTGGACAACTGGCTGGGAGGGCGGCGGATCGGGCAGGGATCTTTCGACGCGCTGGCGGGCTCGGTGAATACGATGTTCGATTTCCAATGGCCGCCGGATCGCCGGGTGTATTTGTTGAACCCTTCGACTGGAGAAGTTGTGGCTGGCGAGGCACCGGGGGATTGACGAAACTGCCGGTCCCTCCATTACCCCTTCGACTACGCTCGCGGCACGGTGGGATGACAATTCTTTCTCAGGAATATTTATCGGCGAATTTTCATTGCGCCATACTTCAAAAAAATCTTTTCTCCGAAATGTAACCAAACCGTAAAGGCACGGGCATGCGGTCCCGTGTATCAATCGGGAGTGCCGGCGGAGACGTCCGGCCATCTGGAGGAAAGTGAAATGCAAAAGTTCGCCGCAGCGTCGTTAGCCGCGTTGCTTGTTGCCGGCCAGCTTGCCATGCCGGCTCTGTCCATTGCGCAGGAAGATGGAGCCCGGACGGCAACGCCGATCAAGCACGTCGTCGTCATCTTTGGGGAGAACATCTCCTTCGACCATTACTTCGGCACCTACCCTTACGCTGTCAACCCAGGTCGCGGAGAGCCCCGTTTTGTAGCTGCGCCGGGAACGCCCAGCGTGAATGGCTACACCGACGCGCTGCTCTATAACAATCCAAACTTTCTGAACACGACCGGCAATGGCGCCGGCGCGATGAACCCGTTCCGGCTGGATCGGTCGGAAGCCGCGACCGCGGATCAGGATCATGACTACACGCCGGAGCAACAGGCCTTTCATGCCGGGCTGATGGATTCGTTCCCGGAATATACGGGCACTCCCGGACCGCCGCCGAACGGGCAGACGACGCACGGGCTGGTGATGGGCTATTTCGACGGCAACACGGTGACCGCTCTGTGGAATTATGCGCAGCGCTATTCGCTGAACGACAATGCCTTTGGCACCACGTTCGGACCTTCTTCTCCGGGGGCGATCAACCTGATCTCCGGCCAGACCAACGGCGTGACGGATGAGATCAACGCAGGCGGCGATGTGATCGACGGCGGCGACGGAACGGTAACGCTGATCAGCGATGCCAATCCGGTCGGCGATATATGTTCGGGCACAACCGGCGCGCAGGTGGCGCTGGGCGGCCAGAACATTGGCGACCTGCTGAACAGCCGCGGCGTTTCCTGGGGCTGGTTTGAAGGCGGCTTCGACCTGACGAAGAAGAATCCGAATGGGACCACGGGATGCGCCCGCTCGACCACATCGACGGTCACCAAGGTGACGGAAGTCGACTATATTCCCCACCATGAGCCGTTCCAGTACTACACTTCGACGGCCAACCCGAAGCATGTGCGGCCAACCTCCAAACAGATGATCGGCAAGGCAGGCGATGCGGCCAACCACCAGTACGACATCGACGACTTCTACGCGGCGGTGAATGCGCATAATATGCCGGCGGTCAGCTTTTTGAAGGCCCCGGGATTTGAAGACGCGCATGCAGGATATTCCGACCCGATCGACGAGCAGGCTTTCGTGGTGCAGGTGATCAACTTCCTGCAGCAGTCGCCGGAATGGTCTTCGACCGCGGTGATCGTCAATTATGACGACTCCGACGGATGGTACGACCATCAGATGAGCACGATCGTGAACCAGTCGACGACAGCGGCGGATATGCTGACGGCGACCGGACAGTGCGGCAACGGTACAGACAGTGCGCTGGCGGGGCCGGAGGCGCTGCATGCGCAGGGTCGCTGCGGTTATGGTCCGCGTATTCCGATGATGGTGATCTCGCCGTACGCGAGACGCAATTATGTCGATCACACACTGGCCGATCAGACTTCGATCATCCGGTTTGTCGAAGACAACTGGCTGGACGGACAGCGGATCGGGCAGGGATCGTTCGATGCGCTCGCGGGATCGCTGAACGGCATGTTCAACTTTCAGAATGCGCCAAATCGCGGCGCGTACCTGTTGAATCCGTCAACGGGAGAAGTGATCGCGAATGGGAACGGCTGGTAGGATCGCGAGCAATCTGAGAAAGTATTCGGGAGCGGCGGCAAACCATTCGCCGCTCCCGAATTTCTATTGAGGCAACCTGTTCTGATCAATCGTCGTAGATTTCTCCAATACAGCAGCCTGGCGCTGGCCGCCATTCCGTTTCGCGATGCCGAGGGCAGCATCGCTCCGTCGCCCAATGTCGGGGCACTCGATCCCGGCACGCTGGCATCGTTTGTCGATCCGCTGCCGATTCCGCCACTGGCGCGGTCTGCGGGCATGCGGGCGAATCCCGATCATCCGTCGACACAAGTTCCCTATTATGAGATGGCGATCCGCGAGACGCGAGTGAAGGTGCACCGCGATCTGCCGCCAACGCGCATGTGGACCATAGGCGACGGCTTTCCCGGCGCGACGCTCGAAACCCGCAGCGGCAGCGGATTGATAGTCGAATGGAAGAATCAATTGCCCAGCCGGCATTTTCTTCCCATCGATCACACGCTGCATGGAGCGGGAAAAAATCTGCCCGAGGTGCGCAGCGTGATCCACCTGCATGGCGGCAGAACGCCCGCGGCGAGCGACGGCTATCCGGAAGAGTGGGTGACGCCGGGAAAATCGCAGACCTGTTTTTATCCCTCGGGGCAGGAGTCGGCGCTGCTGTTTTATCACGACCACACTATGGGAATTAACCGGCTGAATACCTACGCCGGGATGCAGGGGCTGTTTCTCGTTCGCGATGCGGTGGAAGACCGGCTGAACTTGCCAAAGGGAAAATATGAAGTGCCGCTGGTGATCTGCGATCGCCTGTTGCGCGCCGATGGGCAGCTGGATTATCCGGTATCGCCCGATCCGAATGCGCCCTGGGTGCCGGAGGTCTTCGGCGATGCGATTCTGGTGAACGGCAAGCTGCTGCCGTATCTCGAAGTGGAGCCGCGCAGGTATCGCTTTCGCGTGATGAACGGATCGAACGGGCGCTTCTATCGTTTCTCGCTGGCGAACAAAGCCGCGTTCCATCAGATCGGCTCAGACCAGGGATTGCTGTCAGCTCCGGTAGAGATCAAACGCTCGACGCTTGCGCCGGCAGAGCGCGCCGACTGGATCATCGACTTCAGTGCGATGAAGGGCGAGACGGTCGAATTGCACAGCGATTCTTTTTCCGTGATGCAGTTTCGCGTGGGACGCGAGGCGGCGACAGACACGAGCGAATTGCCTGCTACGCTGCGCCCGCTGCCGCGTATGGCGGAAAGTGAGGCGGTGCGGACGCGGCGGCTCACGCTCGACGAGCAGATGGACCCGGTGCAGCAGTCGATGGGAATGCTGCTGAACAATACTCCGTGGCACATGCCGGTAACGGAAAAGCCGTTGCTGAATACGACGGAGATATGGGAGTTGATCAACCTGACGGAAGACTCGCATCCCATCCATCTGCACCTGGTGCGGCTTCAGATTCTGGATCGAAGGCGCTTCGATATTTTCCACTATCAAGCGCAGCAGGAGTTGCGCTACACCGGCGCCGCGGTCGCTCCCGAACCCGTCGAGCGTGGATGGAAAGATACGGTTCGCGCCGATCCGGGCATGGTGACGCGGATCATTGTGCCATTTCAAGGCTATGCCGGGCGTTACGTGTGGCACTGCCATATCCTGGAACATGAAGATAAGGAAATGATGCGACCGTTTGAGGTGCTGGCTGCACCCACTGAGCTATCGCGAGGCGAGCAGCTCCGAGACCAAGTGCGACAAGAATGACAGCTCGCGGGAGGCCTGTTCAATATACGTTGGAACCTCTTCTCCACCAAGTCGGGCGAGATACACAGTGTTGGTGAGGCTTTGCAGCGGATTGTTGATCTGGTGGGCCAACTCGTTGGCGCGGGCGGCCGAGACGGCTTCCTGTTCCTTCTTCCGAAGGGCCTTCTCCCGGTCCTGGTGCCGCACCGCGATCAGCGCAAAATCGGCCACGCTGCTAAGCAGCTTGTAATCGGCAAGCTCGAAGGCCTCCCGCGATCGATGCGCCACTGCCCAGATAGTGCCCCGGGTCGTGCCATCCGCCCACGGAATCAACATGCCATCGGTAATGGGCTCTGCCGTCACTCCCAGAAAATCGTAATACGGCTTGGTGACGCGATAGAGCTGCGCGCGGCCGCTGCTCAGGCAGGTTCCGCAAGGGCTGAAAAAGCGCGGCGTCGTCCCATGCAGATACTGGGCGAAACTTCCGGAGATCGCGATCCAGCGAAACCGCAGCTGCCCGTTTTCGTCCGCTTCTTCCAGGCTGATGCCGGCGCTGTCTGCACCGCAGAACTCGACAGCAATCTGGACAAGCTCCTCAAGAACAGATTCCGGGCTGCTGGCCAGCACCCGGGCGAGCCTGCGCAAAGCCTCGGCCTCATGGCCGGCATTGCGCAAGCGGGGCGGTCGCCGGAAGAATTGCTCATCTTCCAGCAGATCGCGAAGTTCCATGCCGGTTTCGGCGTTTACGGCGTCCATCATCTTGCTGACTCCAATTGCGCTCGCTTGCGCGAGGGGAGTTTGCAGCCATATTAACCCATTTCTGGCCGGATGATGGAACCGAATCCAATCGTCAGGCGAACCGTTGTGAGTTCGATTGTGCGAATCAAACCTGGACTCCTCCATTTCGCAAAATTTCATTTTGGCTCATTCCCGATACACTTTTTCTAGCATTCTCATGGCCGACGGTTTCGCCCAATCCGTGAAGCAGCAGGCGAACATTGTTCGCATCATCGGGGAATATGTGCGCCTGACCAAAGGCGGCGCGCAGAGCTTCAAGGGGCTTTGTCCGTTTCACAAGGAGCGGACGCCGTCGTTCAATGTGCAGGCGGCGCAGCAATTTTTTCATTGCTTCGGCTGCGGGCAGTCCGGCGATGTTTTTACCTTCGTCCAGAAGATGGAGAACCTCAGCTTTCCTGAAGCCGTCCGTACGGTGGCGCAGAAGAGCGGGATTCCGCTGCCGAAGCGGGAATTTTCATCGCCTGAAGAAGCGCAGGCTTCGCGGCTGCGCTCCAAGCTGCTGGAAATTCACGACCAGGCCGGCGCATATTTTGAGGAGCAGTTGAAATCGCCGGAAGCGGCGCGGGCACGGGAATATCTGACCGGACGCGGCCTTTCGGCGGAGGCGATTGCAAATTTTCGCATCGGGTATGCGCCGGATTCTTTCTCTGCGATGCGGGATCGTTTTCAATCTACATTTGAAGACGACGTGTTGCGCGCCAGCGGATTGTTTTCTGCAAAAGAACAGAGCGAGAGAGGGACCGGCGCGATGTATGCTCGCTTCCGCAAGCGGATCATGTTTCCGATTCGCAATGAAGCCGGGCGGGTGATCGCGTTTACGGCGCGGGCGCTCGACAACGACGACAAGGCCGGGCCGAAATATCTCAACTCGCCGGAGACGCCGCTCTATACCAAGGGCAACGTGTTGTTCAATCTCGACAAAGCGAAGCAGGCCATCCGGCAGTTCGAATTTGCCCTGCTGGTGGAAGGGCAGATGGACTGCATCTCCGTGTACATGGCGGGGATCACGAACGTGCTGGCGACCAGTGGCACCGCCTTCACAGAAGCGCAGGTGCGGTTGCTGGCGCGGCACAGCCGCCAGGTCGTCGTCAATTTCGATCCCGATACGGCAGGCGCGAACGCTGCGGAAAAGTCGATCGCCCTGCTGATTGAAGAGGGCTTCAGCGTGAAGGTAGTCACGCTGGAGGGCGGCCTGGACCCGGACCGGTATGTGCGCGAGCGCGGGACGCAGGCGTATATTGCGGCGCTGCGCGGGGCGCGGCGGCATAGCGATTATCTGATCGAGCGGGCGCGGACGCTGTTTCCGCCGGTCACTCCCGACGCCAAGGTAAAGGCGCTGAATTTTCTGCTGCCGCACATGCAGCACATTCCCAGCCGCATCGCACGCGATGAATTTGCCGCGGATGCGGCGCAGAAGCTGGCCATCGATTCCGCGCTGCTGCGGCAAGAGTTGAAGCAGGCTGCCTTTGCGCGGCGTGCCGATGTGGGCACGAAGGCTGCTGTTGCTCCGGCGTGGAGTGAGGCGGAAAAATTATTGCTGCGCGCGCTCACCCTGCCAGCCGACGCACCTGTGCGAGAGCTGGCGCGGCGGCGTTTATCCGATGAGCCATCGCTCTATGAAGGCCTGGCTGCTTCTTCGCTGCTGGCCGCGTTTGTGGCAGCGGAGACCATCTCGAATCCGTTCGATTTTGCGGCCGACGAAACCAGCCGCCATTGGCTGGCCGCGGTGCTGATGAACAATGCGCAGGAGATTCTTCCGGAACAGGTGGAGGAGGCGTTTCATTCTCTGCGGCACAGCCGGCTGGAGCGACGGCAGCGCGAGCTGCGGAGACTTTTAGCGGAAGCGGAACATCGCGGCGATGCGGCTACCGTGCAGGAGTTGATGACGGAGAAAGTAGCGCTCGACCGGGCGTTGCGGGAAGGCTGAGAGTGTTTCCAAAGCTTCTGGAGAAAATTCCAGTTGGGGTCGTCCTGCTTCTGCTGACCGCACTGGCGACGGCAATATGCGGTTACCATCCCTACGCGGAGGATGCGGGCATCTACCTTGCGGGCGTCAAACTCGCATTGAATCCCAGCCTGTATCCGCACGATTCAGCCTTTGTCGCTGCATACGCACACCTCTCGATTTTCCCGCATGTTATGGCAGCTCTCGTACGGCTGACCCACTTACCCATTTCTTATATGTTCCTGGCCGTCCAACTTGTCACCACCTGGCTTCTGCTTTATAGCTGCTGGCAGCTGGCGGGGCGGTGCTTTCAAGAGGCGTCGGCGCGATGGGGAGCCGTGGCCCTGGTCGCGGTGTTGCTGACGTTGCCGGTCGCAGGCAGCGCGCTGTTTCTGATGGATTCATACGTGACCAGCCGATCCTTCTCCGCGCCATTTACGCTGCTGGCCATATGTGCTTATCTTGACCGCAAATGGCAACGATCGTTTCGCTGCTACTGGTTGGCCTGTTTCATCCACTGATGGCGATCTACGCTGTTGGGTTCTTGTTACTCCTGTGGGCTGTTCAGCAGGAGCGCTGGCTTTTGGTGTACGCGCTGTTTGCCGGAGCCATTGGGTGCGGCGCAGGGTTGCAGTTGTGGCAGCGCAACGTTACCGAGACGAGTGCCTATCTGAGTGCGGCCCTGAGCCGGCGTTATTTTTTCCTGCAACGCTGGGAATGGTATGAGTGGGTCGGGCTGCTTGCGCCGCTTCTGCTTCTGTTCCTGTTTTGCCGCTGGCGGAAGTTCCGCTTTCAGCAGCCGATCGTTGCGTTATGCGGAGCGTGTATCGCTGAAGGGATCACTTCGATCGTGGTTTCTCTGCTGTTTTCCCGTCCAGATAGCCACTCTCACTTGATCGCCCGGATCCAGACGATTCGAACGTTCCATACAATTTACTTCGTGTTTTTCTTGATGCTTGGCGGCCTGCTTGGACAATATCTTCTGAAATATGTGGAGTGGCGTTGGGTCATGGCCATTACGGCAATTTCTGCACTCATGTTTGCAATTCAACTCGGCACATATCCCGCGTCAAACCACTTTGAACTGCCATGGCGCAACCCTTGCAACCAATGGGCTCAGGCATTTCTGTGGATGCGCGCGAACACGCCGCGCAACGCGGTTGTTGCGATGGATGCCGACTATATCGCGCTTCCGGGCGAGGACGGCCATGTCTTCCGTGCCATGGCGGAGCGCAGTTCTCTGGCGGATTACTGGAAGGATGGAGGATCAGCGGCGATCTTTCCTCAGCTTGCCCCGAGGTGGATGGCGGAGCATTCGGCGGAGAAGAAGCTGGATTCCCTCAGCGACCGGGAACGCCTCGCACGGCTCGTACCTCTGGGCGCGACTTGGCTAATTTTACCGATGGCATCGCCAACATCGTTCCTCTGCCCTTACCGGAATGCGGCCGTCAAAGTCTGCAAGCTGGTTTGACCCTGCCACCGCCGGATGCATAGACTGAAGTTGATTCCGCCAAGAACATTTATGCACTATAGGCATGCAGCACGCTTTGGTATTCGGGTGATCGGGTTGTCGGTGCTGGCCGGCTCAATCTCCGCGCAGGCCTTGTTCGCGCAGACGGCTGCGGCGCCGCAGTTGCCTGCCGGACAGAGTTCGACCTCTTCCTCGTCGCCGGGGGCCGCGCCTTCGGATGGCTCGCTGAACCTGCAAACCCAGTCGACTTCCAATTCGCAGAAAGCGCCGGCGGTGATCGATCCGACCGGACCGGCGACTTCGCTCGAAACATCGGAGTCGCTCTTCGATGTGATGGCGGCGCTGAACACCTGTGGCTATAACGAGGGGCTGTCGATCTCCGATCCAGTGCGGCAGCAGGTGCGGGACGACATCGATCGTGCGCTGGAGCAGTCGGAGGAGGCGCGCGGTTCCCGCGACCGGCTTTGCGGATTTATCCGAACCCATACGATGAGCAGCAACAAGCTCAACCTGGCTGCGTACATTTCGCTGGCATTGTTTCTGACACCCCCGCCGGGCCTGACGCCGAATGTCGCGCCGTCCGATCTGCCGCCCGACGCGGCTCCGCTGGTCGATCTGCCTCCTTACATTCGCGATTTTTCTCAGGCCGTGGGATTGCACCTGATCTGGGCGTTGCATCGTCCGGAGTATGAGGCCGAGGTCACCAAGGCGCATGTGGCGCTGGCGGACATGCTGGTGCAGACCGATCTGTATTTGAAACAGCCGCCGGCAAGCTATGGCCCGCGCCGCTTCCTCGTGATTCTGGAACCGCTGATTGCGCCCGGCGAGGTGAATGCGCGTGTCTATGGCGGCGATTACATTGTGGTGGAATCGCCGGTAAATGGGCACATCGACCTGAAACCGGTGAAGCACACCTATCTTCGCTTTGTGCTGGAACCGCTGATCTACGCCCGCTCGACGTCCATCGACAAGCTGACGCCGATTCTTGAAATCGTTCAACCGTCCCCGTTGCCGTACGAGTTCAAAAGCGACATTCTTTCCCTCGTCACCGAGTGCATGATCCGCGCCATTGAAGCGCACACCATGGATACCGGCGTGCCCGTCTACAAGATTCCCGCGCACTTCGACCGCAACCAGGCTGCTGCCATCGACAGCCAGGAAAACGCCTACGAGCGCAAGGTGGAAGCGGTGCGCCGCGCGACGGTCCAGTCCGATATGGTGCAGGGTTTCATCCTGACGAAGTATCTCTACGAACAATTCCACGACTTTGAGAATCGGCCGACCACGCTGCAGGAAGCAGTCGGCGAAATGATCTACGGCATGAATGTAGACATCGAAAAGCGGCGGGTGCAGGATATCGAATTCGCCTCCCACACCGATCAGGACGTGACCGAACCCGTAGCCCCGCAGTCGGCGATGCTGGACGAGGGAGAAAAAAAGTTGATCGCGGGCGATGTTGCCGGAGCCGCGACGCTGGCGCAACAGGCGCTGGCGGCGCATACCGGCAATCCTGGCCGGGCGCAATTTCTGCTGGCGCGCGCCGACATCATGAGCGGCAAGATGGAGGCTGCCCAGCAGGCGTTCACGGAAGCAGCCAAGGTCTCGCATAATCTGCGGACGATTGCGTGGTCGCATATTTATCTGGGCAGGCTGGCGGATCTGCAGGGCGACCGCACCACTGCTGTCACGGAATATCAGGCGGCAATGAAGACCCGCGATGGCAAGCCGGATACGAAACAGGCGGCGGAGTCTGGATTGAAAGCTCCGTTCGCTCCACCGCAGGCGGCGCAGCGCGAGTCGAACAATGCCGGAGATTCGCAGCCGCAGCAATAATTCCAAAGCAGCGCTGGTTTGGCTGGCGAAAACAGCAGGTCCCTCGACTATGCTCATGGTCCGCTGAGGATGACAGCTTTTTCCGGCGGCTTATAAGATTTATTCAGGAGCCAGAGCATTTTGACCGGCAATCGATCCGCGTCTTCGGACGTCCAACCCGCGCCGGCTTCGAGAACCCCTGAGCCGCCGCGCGAGGCTTTGCTGGAGCGGCTGCAGCAATTGCTGGGCTATCGATTCCACAATCTCGATCTGCTTGCGCTGGCGGTCACGCACAGCTCTGTCGCATATGAGGAACAGGTGGAGCGACATCCTCAGGATGACAACGAGCAGATGGAATTTCTCGGCGACGCCGTGCTGGGGCTGGTGGTGACGGAACGTCTTTTTCGCGCCTGTCCGGAATTGCCCGAAGGTCCGTTGACCAGGCTGCGGGCACAGTTTGTCAGCCGCCAGCATTTGGGGCGTGTGGGCCACGCGCTCGGGCTGGGGGAGTATCTGCGGCTCGGCAAAGGAGAGGAAAAGAGCGGCGGCCGGCGGAAGACGGCGATTCTTGCCAATGCCGTGGAAGCATTGATTGCCGCGGTATATCTGGATGGCGGCATGGAGGCGGCGGCGAACCTGGTGCATGCCTGGCTGCTCGACGAACACCTGGAAACATTGGTAGCCGCGGCGCGCGCGGGTGAAGGCGTGGGCGATCACAAATCCACCTTGCAGGAATATTTTCAGGCGCATGGGCTTGGCCAGCCAAAGTATGAAGTCACCGCGGAGGCCGGGCCGGATCATCGCAAGAGCTTCGTGATCGCGGTCAAGCGGACGGCGGATGGGCGGCAAGAGACACTGGCCTCCGCAACCGGCACGCGGAAAAAGCATGCCGAACAGGAAGCCGCGCGGCTGGCGCTGGAACATCTGCGGGCGAGCGATTCGAGTGCCGAGGCTGCATCCCCGGAGATCGCATCGTGACTGGCGAGTCGCAAAGTCTCCCCAGTGCGCCGCCGGAACCTGCGGCAATTCCAGCAGCGGTTTCGATTGCGCCTGCGTCGGATGCAACTCGCATCGTTCATCACCATGAAGTGCTGATCATGTTGCAGACCACGCTGACATTTCTTGTCGGCGCGCTGTTCGTTCTCACGTTCATCGTGCAGCCCTATCGCATTCCCTCGGGATCGATGGAAGACACGCTGCTGATCGGCGATTTTCTGCTGGTGAATAAAGTTGTCTTCGCCAATCCCGGACCGTGGCGGCATCTGCTGCCATACCAGCCGGTCGGGCGCGACGACATCGTCGTCTTCCACTATCCCATCGATCGATCGCTGCACCTGGTCAAGCGCGTCATCGCAGTTCCCGGCGACCGCATTCATCTGCACCGCGGCATGGTATCGATCGACGGGCAATGGCAGAAGGAAGCGTTCGCTCTCTACATTCCCAGCTATCCCAGCGCCTTTCGCGATGAATTTCCCACGCCGAACTATACCGATGCCGGAGTGAGCACGGCCTGGTGGGCGGAGATGAAAAGCGATGTCCACAATGGAGAACTTGCGATTCCGCCGGGAGAATATTTTGTGCTGGGCGATAATCGAAATGACAGCCTGGATAGCCGTTACTGGGGATTTGTGCCGCGCCAGAATATTGTGGGCGAACCGTTTCTTGTTTATTTTTCCGTCACCACCGCAGGCCGGTCGGAAATTACCGGTTTGCCGAACGCCAGTCTGCCGAATGCCGGCTCTTCCAATGATAGACTGGCGCACGAACCCGCCTGGTGGAGCGATCTGGTCGGGTCCGCCCGCTGGGGCCGTATCTTTCACGTGATTCATTAACCTGTTCTACGGAGAAAATTTTTGGCCGGCAATCCACTCGCAGAAAATAAATCCAAGCCGCGGCACGAAGAAACGCCGTACGAGTTTTTTGCCTCCATCTGCACGGTTCTGGTGGTGGGGCTGTTCGTCATCACGTTTATTTTTCAGAATTTTGAAATTCCCTCCTCCTCGATGGAAAAGGCTTTGCTGATCGGCGATCATGTGTTGGTCGATCGCATTGGCTTCGCACCGCCGGCCCACTGGGCGCCTTTCGTCCATTACCGGAACATTCGCCGCAACGACATTATTGTTTTTTACAAGCCGGGCGAACCCAAACTGTTCCTGGTGAAACGCGTCATTGGGATTCCGGGAGACCATCTGCACCTCGATCATGGCGTGGTGTATTTGAACGGCAAGGCGCAGAATATGCCGTTCGCCACATTGCCGTCGGAGGATGGCAACCCCAACGATGAATATTTTCCCTATCGCGACGACTTTCCCGCCGTCGCGCCGCCGGCAGACTCCGAGGTGACCGCAACCTGGTCCGTCGATCTGCCGACGCATATTCAGAACGGAGACCTGGTGGTTCCCCCAGGGCATTATTTCGCCATGGGCGACAACCGCATGATCTCGCTCGACAGCCGCTACTGGGGCTTTGTGCCGCGCGCCAATATCATCGGCCGGCCCATGTTCATCTACTGGTCTTTCGTCACACCGGAAGATCAGCAAGACAAGACCGCGATGAGCGACCGGATCGGATTCATGGTCCACATTGTGACCCACTTCTTCGACCAGACCCGCTGGGATCGAACCTTCCACATCGTGCGGTGAGGGTGGAATTTTGCCGCCAGAGAAATTCCTGCGTCCATGAGTGAGTCCGTCCGTTCGATCGACATGCCGCCGGAAACTCGAACCCGGCGCCGGGGCCGATGGATTGCCGCCATCGTGGTGGTGTTGGTGCTGCTGGTCGTGGTGCCGCCGTTCATCAGCTTAAATCGCTTTCGCCGCACGATTGTTCATTCCATCAGCGCCGGGCTGGGCCGGTCCGTGGAAGCAAGCTCGGTCGAGCTGCAGCTATTCCCCCGTCCCGGATTTGTGCTCCATAATTTGCGCGTGGGCGAAGACCCGGCCTTCGGTGCCGAGCCGGTAATGATGGCCGATACGGTGACGGCGGGTTTGCGGGCCAGCACCCTTTGGCATCGACGGGTGGAGATTGCCACGCTGAAGTTCGACGCGCCCAGTGTGAACCTGGTGCGCGATGCCGACGGCCATTGGAATTTTGAGTCGCTGCTGAGAAATTCTCCGGCGCTCCATGGGCATGGTTCTGTCGTGGCCAGCCGCTCCGGCAACCGCTTGCCGTTTCCCTATGTCGAAGCGACCGAGGCGCGGATCAACTTCAAACTGGGCGCGGAGAAACTGCCGCTTTCGCTCGAGCGCGCCAACCTTGCGGTATGGCAAGACTCCCCGCATGTCTGGCGAATGCGCATTCGCGCCAACCCTGTGCGGACGGATTTGTCGGTCGAGGATTCCGGGCAGATTCGCGGCGAAGGCCGCCTGCTAACCGGCGGAGAGCTGATGAATGCGCCCGTCCGCGCCAGCCTGGAGTGGCGGCGGGTGGAGCTGGGAGATATCAGCCGGCTGCTGCACGGAGAAGATGACGGCTGGCGGGGAACGGTGGACTGGACAGCGCTGGCCCAGGGGACGCTGGCGGATGTGGTCGTCACCTCCGACATTGCGGTGGAGGAATTTCGCCGCGCGGAATTTATGCCGGTGAACGAGATGGATCTCTCCGCGCATTGCCAGGCGCGATATGCGCGCAATCATGCGGCGCTCGATTCGCTCGCCTGCAATGCGCCGGTGGAGGGCGGTCACCTGTGGCTGCGCGGATTCGGGGCTTTGCCGACGACGAGCGCGACACCGGTTCCGTATGGCGGAAAGGTTCGGAAACATACGACGGAGCCAGGTTCGCGTTTGAGGGCGGGCGATCAGGAAACATCTCCCGGTTCGCGGATTGAGATCGCATTGCAAAAAATTCCGGCGCAATTCTTTCTCGATCTGCTGGGCCATGTTCATCCCGGAGTGGCTCCAGACGCTTCCGCAAGCGGCGAAGTGAATGGCCGCGCCGATTGCCTGTGGCAAGGGCTGCACATCCCTACCGCGTGCACCGGGGAAGTTCGCGCGCCGGAACTGCGTCTGCAATTGGCGCATCTCGATCGTCCGCTGCGGTTGTCGCCGCTTGTGCTCGCGGCGGCATCGGAGGAAAATTCGCCGACTCTCTGGAGGCTGGAGCCGGTGCATGTTTCGCTGGGCGGAGAGACAGCGGCGACGATTGCGGGCACGGCCGGCTCCGGCAATGTGGCCTTGCAGGTTACCGGCCCGGCGGATTTGACGGAGATGGGCAGGCTGGCGCAGTCGCTGCGAATTCCTGCATTTTCCGGAGAGGTGCAATCGGTCCGCGGCAGCGCGCAGCTGGGGTTGACGCTGACAAGCAATTGGCTCGCCGGTCAGGACAATAGCGATTTGCCTGGAACGGCTGCGATTTCGCTGAGCCCGTCGCAATGGACGGGCAGCGTGCAATTGCGGGATGCCACGTTGAAGCTGGCGGCGCTGCCGGTGCCGATTGAGCTGGCATCGGGCCGCATCGATTTGACGCCGGCCGGAATCGAATGGACGGCGCTGAACGGGACCTTCGCGCGCATTCCGTTCGATGGCAGTATTGAGTGGCAAACGCCGTGCCCGACCGCGAACTCTGCCTGCGCGCGGAGTTTTACATTGCATACCGCAAACCTGAACGCGGGACATTTGCAGGCGGCGTTGCATGGCAGCGCGGGTGGGCTGTTCGATCTCATCAATCCCTTTGCGGAGGATGTTCCGCGGTTGCCGAAGATTTCCGGAACCTTCCGCGCCGATGTCCTTTCGGCTGGACGAATTTCGCTGAAGGATGCAATTCTGCAGTTGCAGCTACAGGGGGAGAGCGCTCAGTTGCAATCGATTTCCGGCAGAATTTTTGGCGGGACGATATCGAGCGCTCCATCGGGCGCGGATTCACGCGGGGCAGGATCGGCCCGCTGGGGCGATGGCGCCCCTGCGTATACCCTGCACGTCGATCTGAATCGCATCCAACCGGACAACGTGGGCGCCATCTGGCATGAACGCTGGGGTGGCGGCGTGGCCGATGCCAAGATCGATCTGAAGACCCAGGGCTGGTCGGCGGCGGAACTGGCTGGGAATGCCGGCGGAAAATTCTCCGTCGATTGGCGCAATGGAATGTTTCCGCCCGCGGCCGAAGAGACCAATACTCCCTCTCTTGGAAAATTCGATCGGTGGACTGCAAAAGGAATCGTTCAGAGCCGCACGCTGGTGCTCGATTCCAGCCGGATGGTTCCTCAGATTGCCCCGCAGCGTCAGGGTTTGGTCAAGCCGGTGACCCAGTCGGTTACCGGAACAGTAACATTTGGCCGCGCGCTCGATCTGCATCTCGCACCCTCCGGCATTTCCATCGGCGGGACGTTGAGTGCGCCGCCAGTCCAGTCGCCGCAGTAGGATCCGAAGCGCTGGAAGTCAGTTATACAAAAATATAACCGAAATAACGGTGTCACAGAATTAAACGGCATTTTTCTCTCTGAAAAATGCCAAATTGAAAAACGTATCCTGCATCGAATCAATGGCTTGCAATTGAGCACAATAAAATAAAACACCGGCATTGCAGGCCATTGTCGGTTACATTCGATTGCATCCAATCGCCTCGAAAAAACAGCCATTTTCCCCAGCCCTGAACGCGCGAGAAAAAGCGCCACAAAATCGCATTTATTTGCGTTTCCGCAACTCTCTCGATTCAAGCCACATCACCGAGGTTTGGCATTCCAATTGCGTTTGGCCCTCTAATTGCTTTTATGTTCCACGTGGAACATTTCGCCAAAACATCGTCAACGCTCGTAATGCGCCTTTTCCGAAGTCCCGCAAGCACCCCCGCAAAACCTTTTCCTTTATTTTGAAAAAAATTCCCTTTGTTTTGAAAAATATAGACCGTAAGAACATCGTCGTTTGCAGGTCCGGTCCACATAAGCTATTTGTTGAACCATCGGGCTTGTGAGCGAAGGGACGGAATGAACACTCTGGGCGGAATCTGGCTGGACCGGCAGGACGATGCAACACTGCAGGACCAGCTGGTACGGCAGATCAAGGAACTAATCCAGCGCCGCGCATTGCGCCCGCAGCAGATGTTGCCCTCCAGCCGCGAACTGTCTCTGCAGCTGCGCATCTCGCGAAACACCGTAGTGTATGCCTACGATCGGCTGATCAGCGAAGGCTATGCGGAGTCGCGGCTGCGGTCCGGGGTGTTTGTCTGCTCGCTGGGTACGCTGCCGCGCCGCGGCCGGGAGCCGAGCGCGGCAAAACAGCGCAGAACGCTCGATCCCGAGGCCGGCGCTTCCGCGCGCGGCCTGCGGGCTCCGGTACCGTTCCGACCCTGTCAGCCGGATGTCAATTTATTCCCGCTGCCGATGTGGAACCGGCTGCGCGGACGCGCACTGCGGCAGCATGGAAGCGACCTGCTGCACTATCAGGCAAGCTGTATTTCCGGTTTTCCGGCCCTGCGCCAGGGGCTGGCGCAATATCTTCAGGCCAGCCGCGGAGTGAATTGCGACTGGCGGCAGATCGTGATCACCTCCGGATCGCAGCAGGCGCTGTATTTGCTGGCGAACCTGCTGGTGCCGCGCTATGGCGAAAGAATTTATATGGAAGACCCGGGGTATTTGGGGGCGCGGCTGGCGTGGCAGAGCGCGGAGGCGAGGATCATTCCCGGGGCGCTCGACGATCAGGGGCTGCAACTGCCCGGCAGCGATATCCGCGGGCTGGCGTTGATCTATACAACTCCCTCGCGGCAGTTCCCTACCGGAGTTTCGTTGTCGCTGGCGCGCAGGCTGGAAATACTGAACTACGCCGCGCTGAACAAGACCTGGGTGATCGAAGACGATTACGATGCCGAGTTCCGCTATAACGCGCCGCCGTTGCCCAGCCTGCAAAGTCTGGATGCGAATGGGCGCGTGATTTATGTCGGAACGTTCAGCAAGGTGCTGTTTCCGGCGCTTCGCGTCGGCTACGTTGTGGTGCCCACGGAGTTGTTCGATCGTTTTCGCGCGGCCAAGCACTTGATCGACGACCATGGACCGCTCATCGACCAGGCGACGCTGGCGATGTTTCTCGAAAGCGGCGCATTTCATTCTCATATCCGACGCTGCCGCCGGGCCTATGCGGAGAGGCAGGGCTTGTTCCTCGACATGTTCCGCAGGTCGGACCTGCCGATCGAGTTTCGCAATACCGACGGCGGCATGAACCTCGTCGGCTGGCTGCCGAAGGGCGCCGACGACCAGGCGTGGTCTACGTGCATGCGCGGCGGCGGACTCGATATTCCATCGCTGTCTTCGTATTCGCTGAAGGCGCGGACGCCGGGACTTGTTTTCGGATTTACTGCGCTGACTCCGCGGAAGATGAAAACGGGGTTTGAAGAATTTGTCCGGCTGGCGGGAACTGTGACGGTTTAGCTCTGTGCCGGATCGTCCTGCATGGGGGGCTTGCCTTTCTCGATATAGCGGAAGACGAAGTAGAGCGGAAGACCGATCAAGATGAGCCCTATGCCGAGGATTGCCTGGCGGAAATTGACAACGAAATTTGTCACCACGATGCCGATGGAAGCGGCTACGAAAAAGATGGGTGTGAGCGGGTAGAGCGGGCAGCGATAGGGCCGGTCGAGGGAAGGCCGGCGGCGGCGCAGCAGGATGACGGCGGCAACCGCCAGTCCATAGAAGATCCACGAAGTGAAGACGTAGGAGGTAAAAAGTTCGCGGAAGGAACCGATCAGCGTGAACAGGATGGCCCAGGCTCCCTGGGCGACGGTGGCCACCACGGGAGCATGGGTACGGCGGCTGACCCGGGCAAACTGGCGGAAGAAGAGGCCATCGCGGGCCATGGCCAGGTTGACTCGCGGTGCGCCGAGGATGACTCCGTTGATGGCGCCGAGGATGGAAACGATGATGAGAATGCTGATGGCCAGTCCCGCGCGCGGCCCGAGGACAAACTCCACGGCGACGGCGGCGACACGATCCGTGGCGCGAATGGCGCTGGGGGATAATGCGGCGTAGTAGGCAACATTGGTCAGCAGATAAATTCCGGTGGTGAGCAGCGTGCCCAGGAGCAGGGCGCGGGGCAAGGTGCGGCCGGGATCGCGAATCTCGCCGGCAGCGAACGAGACGATATGCCAGCCGTCATAGGCCCACAGAACGGCGATGAGCGCGACCCCGAAGGCGACGACATGGCCACTAGGGCCGCTTGCGGGAAACAGGTTGGCGCGCAGCAGCGATGGGTTTCCCTTTATATAGAGAACCGCGATCATGACGGCGATTCCAGCCACCTTCACCACGGTCAGCGCATTCTGAACGCGTTTGCCCCAGGAGACGCCTAGGCTGTTGACAAGGGTGAAGAAGGCGATACACAGGACCTGGAGCAGCTTCTGTTCCGTGTGCGTCAGACCGAGAAGAGGAGCCATGTAAAAGCCGATGGCGGCGGCCATGGTAGCAATGCTGCCGGCATAGATGAGACTGACAGCGCTCCAGCCATAGATGAAGCCGGCAATGGGACCGTAGGCTTCGGCCAGATAGACATAGAGGCCGCCGGCGGCGGGAAAAGCCGCGCCCAGTTCCCCGAGCGAGAGAGCGCCGGCAAGGCTCATTAGGCCGCCCAAAGTCCATACAGCGGCGACAGCGACGACAGAGCCAACCTGCTGGGCGATGCTGCCGGCCATCAGGAAAATCCCGGAGCCGATCATGATGCCCATGACGATGGAGATGGAATCGCCAAGACCGAGCTGGCGAATCAGGGTCCCATTTTGGTGCGCCGGACTGTCGGATTTCTCGTGCGCAAGACTGTCGGATTTCTCGATGGTGTCCTCCGCAAGAATGCGCCGGATCAGCGGTCGCTGCGGTCCAGATTGTAAGACAAGACCATGCTCGCCAGTTCCCGGCGGGATGGGTCCTCGGACTGCTCGAGGTGGCGAGCGACCGCCAGGGCATCTTTCTTCGGCTCATCCTGCCCTAATTTGAATTTACCTTCGATGCGATCGATGTCGAGCTCGAACCCCATGATGTAGGGAAGCCGGCGGGTGATGTCGTATGGCGGTATTTCGGAGGTCTTCCATCCATCGGGATATTCCGATTCCATGCGGCGGGTAAGAATTTCGAGGGATTGCCGCAGGGCCGACTCGTCCTGAATTCTTACGCGCCCATAACAGTGGACGGCGGTGTAGTAGTAGGTGGAAGGCATGTCGCGATTCGGATACCAGGAGGCAGTGACATAGCTATACGGACCATTAAAGACGGCCAAGGTAGGAGCGGAGGCAGAACGCAGAGCTTCTGCGTGCTCATTGCCTGCCGCCAGATGTCCGACGAGCTTTGGCCTTTTGCCGGAGCGGTCTACCAGCAGGGGAAGGTTGGTGGCATAGGGTCCGGCCTCTCCATTGTCGATCAGGAGTGCCCAGGGATTGCTGTCGAGGAATTTCCAGAGCTCTTCCTCTGCGCGGGGTTTCCAGCAGTCGCGTACAAACATCGATATCGCTCCAGTGAGAAGACTCGCCCAATCTGCTGGATCACGTAAAGGTCCAGAAAATGACAAAACGATGGATCCAGCGATATGGCCCGCCATCCGCAGGCCCGGCGCAAAATCGATGACGTGCTCATAAAGGGCAGCTCCTGGGCAGACAAAAATCCGAGATGCTCGTTGATTTTGATCTTTTAGCATCTTGTAATACGACCAAAAGTGTCGCATATTGGATAAATGCGAATTGGCCACAACTGAAATGCAGATACCCAACCGCCATCAACTTATGGATCACCTCCAGTCGAACGGCGTACGCAGGACAGCGCGACGCCGCGTCGCACCTTGATCGAAACCATTTCAGCAAACCAACCCATTCGGATGCAGCCAATCTCTTAGCGAAAAAGTGGAAAGGAAACGGTCTGATCTGGATCTATGTACAGCTTATAATCTGGACCTTTACTGGAGCCACGAAAGACAGGAACATACCCACATTCACAGTCCTGTCACACGTTGAGGAGCGGACCAGGCGCAGTCGCAACCGGACATACATATCAGGAGTGGCCCATGAAAACGGCACGGCGTATTTCATTTTCGATCCCAGGACCGGCCTTTTGCCGCACCGCAGCGCTTGTCGAGCCCGGAATACGCAGGGAGAAATTCCGGCTGACCCCTGGATGCATGACTGGCCTGACGGCATTGCTGGTTGCGCTGTGGTGCCCGGCATTCCATGCGCAGACGAAAACTTCCCGGTCGAAAGCGGCCCTGTCTGCCGCGCAATCCTCCTGTAGCGTCGATACGCACAATCCCGAGGTGAGGCTGAACGGCGCGGTCGTCGATCAGTCGAAGGGAGTGGTGATCGGGGCCAGTGTTGTTCTGGTCTGCGGCAGCTATCAGCAGCAGACGCAAACGACGGCGGACGGTTCGTATTCGATTTCCGCGCCGCAGGGCAGCTATACGCTGACGGTGCAGTCGCCGGGCTACGACACGCTGGAACGCACGGTGGATCTGAGCCAGGCCGGAGCGCAGCAACTTGACCTGACGCTGAACGTGGGGCGGGTGACGAGCATTGTTTCGGTTACGGCGCAGAGCGGGTATGTGGCCACCTCTTCGACGACGGCGACAAAGAGCGATATTCCGCTGATTGAAACTCCGCAGTCGATTTCGGTGATCACTCTGGACCAACTGGCGCAGCGCGATGTGCAGTCCATGAATGAGGCGCTGGCGTATTCGGCGGGCGTAGGGACGGCGACCTACGGCGCGGACCCGCGGTTCGACTGGTTCAATATTCGCGGCTTCGACGAGTCGACGTATGGAATGTTCCGCGACAATCTTCGGTGGCAGAGCGGTCAGGTTGAGGGTGAGATTGAACCGTACGATCTGCAGGAGATCGATGTCATCAAGGGACCAAGCTCCGTGCTGTACGGGCAAAACACGCCGGGCGGCCTAGTGAACCTGGTGACCAAGCGCCCGCCGGCGCAAACGTCGAATGAACTGATCGCGCAGTTCGGCAGCTACAATCGCCGCCAGGTGCAGGGAGATACCGGCGGTCCCATCGGGGACAGCAACCATTATCTGTATCGCATGACGGGCCTTTACCGCGATAGCGATACGCAGGTAAATTATGTGCCGGACGACCGGCGCTTTATCGCCCCGGCGTTCACATGGATTCCATCGAATAAAACCACCCTGACGATCCTGACGGATTACCAGCACGACAACTCGGGCTGGAGCCAATTTCTGCCGGCGCAGGGAACTCTGCAGTTCAACCCGAACGGGAAAATTCCTACGAGCTTCTTCACCGGCCAGCCGGGCTTCGACTATTTTCATCGACAGCAGTGGTCGACGGCATATTTGTTCGAACATCGCCTGTCGAAAATCTTTACCTTCCGCCAGACCTTCCGCTATTCACGCATTGCCTTCGACGGCAACGATGCGTTCGGCGGAGGCTTCTCGCCGCCAGACCTGCGCACGCTGAATCGCTTTGGATATTCCGACGCGCTGACGTTGGGACTGTACGCGGTGGACAGCAACGTGTTCGCTCAATTCCACACGGGGAAAATCGAGCACTCTGTACTGGGCGGCATCGACTATTCCCATGCGAATGCGCTGCAGATTAGCGGCCTATCCCCGACGACGCCTTCGATCGACGTGTATGACCCCGATTACAATCAGACGATCCCCGCCCCGGTCCCTTACTTGAAGAGCGACCAGCCATCGTGGCAGACCGGCGTTTATCTGCAGGACCTGGTCAAGTTCACTCCGCACATCATTACTACCTTAAGCGGACGAGAGGACTGGACGCAGCAGAGCACGAAGGATCTGCTGCTCGGTGCTACGCAAAGCCAGAATCCCAGCCGCTTTACCAGCCGGGCCGGCATTAC
Organism: Acidobacteriaceae bacterium; assembly: GCA_965276585.1. GTDB lineage: Bacteria > Acidobacteriota > Terriglobia > Terriglobales > Acidobacteriaceae > JAKAAZ01. The sequence continues at coordinate 107,993 of CBDIAZ010000002.1, forward strand.
GTATCTTTCGGACATTGGCATTGCGCCGTACTTCAGCTACTCGACATCCTTTCTGCCGACGACGGGGGTGGATTTCTTCGGGCAGCCTTTCAAGCCGACCACGGGCACACAATATGAAGGCGGTCTGAAGTATCAGCCGCGGCATTCCAACAGTTTCCTTACCGCCTCTATTTACAATATCGACGAGAACAACGTTCAATCTCCCGATCCTATCCACCCGCAGAACACATTGCAGATTGGGTCGGTGCGGTCGCGCGGCGTGGAGTTGGAGGCGGTCGCGAACGTGATGCATGGCCTCGATCTCCATGCATCGTATGCATACGACGATGAAGTGGTCACGAACACTTCACCAGCAAGCGAAATCGGCAAGCGCCCGGTGCTGATTCCGAAGGACCTGATCAGCCTGGTGGCGCATTACACCGTTTCACAGGGCAAGCTGACCGGGCTGGGATTTGGCGGCGGCGCGCGCTACACGGGCACAGTGGCGGGCGATCCGGAAAACAGCTTCATTCTGCCGGGATATACGCTGTTCGACGCATCGCTTCAGTACTATTGGAAGACGCTGGAATTTCAAGTTGCCGCTACCAACCTCGGCGACAAGATTTATGTGCCGATCTGCACGTCCATCTCCTACTGCAATTATGGGAGCCGGAGAAATGTGATCGGAAATGTGAAGTATCACTGGACAAATTGGCGCAGGCCGTTCTGATGGCTCTGACATTGCGATATGAAGCATGAGGATGGCGGAACAAATCGATTGCGCGATCGACTTAATCTTGCTGCACGGCAAGGTGTGGACCTGCGACCCCGGTAAACCTACGGCACAGGCGATTGCCATTGCCGGCGGGAAGATTGCCGCGGTGGGGACCGACGATGAGATGCGGGCGCTGGCCGGCGGCGATGCGAGGATCGTCGATCTTCGCGGCCGACTGGTTCTGCCGGGCTTCAATGATGCGCATGTGCATTTCTACATGGGCGGCGATACGCTCACCAGCGTCGATCTGCGAAATGCAAACAGCCCGGCGGAATTTCGTGAGAGGATTCACCGCTTCGCCCAGACGAAACCACCGGGAGAATGGATTCAAAACGGAAGCTGGGATCAGGAACGTTGGACTCCTTCCAGTTTGCCCACATGCCGCCTGATTGATGACGTCACTCCGAATCATCCTGTGTGGGTGAACCGCTCCGACGGGCACATGATGCTGGCCAACAGCCTTGCCATGCGGCTGGCTGGAGTGGACGGCAATACTGCCGACGTTCCGGGCGGAGAAATTGTTCGCGACGAGAACGGCGTTCCGACGGGAATCTTCAAAGATGCGGCCAAGCGGCTGATCGATCACGCGATTCCTCTGCCTTCTCGATCGCACATCCGCGAGGCGATTCTGGCAGCACAACGACATGCTCTTTCCTATGGAGTGACCAGCGTGCAGGACATGGGCGTGCTGGGCAGCCGCGGCGGGGAGACGATGGTGGAGGTCCTGAGGACATATCAGGAGCTGGACCGCGAAGGCGCGCTGCGTGTGCGCATTTCCGCCCATCTTCCACTACCGGAATGGCGACGGCTTGGAGATGCGGGGGTGATGGCGAACTTCGGTTCCGGGCGATTGCAGATTGGCGCGGTGAAGAGTTTTTCCGATGGCTCACTGGGCTCGACGACAGCATGGTTTTTCGATCCGTATACAGATGCGCCGCAGACCTGCGGATTGCCCAGCGAGGAAATGCTCGACCAGGAAGGCATGTATCGCAATCTGCGCGATGCGGATACAGCCGGACTGCAGTTGGTGATTCATGCCATCGGCGACCACGCTAACAGTACCGTGCTGGATATGTGCGAGCGGCTGGAGAAAGAAAATGGAAAGCGCGATCGGCGCATTCGCATCGAGCATGCACAACATCTACTCGCCAAAGACATTCCGCGCTTCCAGCAGCTCAACGTGATTGCGTCGGTGCAGCCTTACCACTGCATCGACGATGGACGCTGGGCGGAGAAACGTATTGGAGCGAAGCGGGCGCGAACTACGTATGCGTTTCGCTCGTTGATGGAGGCTGGCGCTGTGGTCGCCTTCGGGTCCGACTGGTGGGTGGCGCCGATCAATCCACTTGCGGGGATTTATGCAGCGGTGACGCGGCGCACGGTGGACGGACGTTTCCCGCAGGGATGGGTGCCGACGGAGAAAGTTTCGGTCGAGGAGGCCGTCCGCGCGTACACCCTGAATGCCGCTTATGCATCTGGCGAGGAATGGATAAAAGGATCGATTGCGCCCGGGAAGCTGGCAGATGTTGTCGTGCTCTCCGAGGATATTTTTTCTATCGACACGGTAGCAATCGCCGATGTCCAGGTGGATATGACGATCTTGAACGGCGAGATTGTTGCCGAGCGGAAAAACAGCTAGCACTGTTTCAAAAACGCCTTCGCGCGCGTTTTGCCAGGGAGAAGAGGAAGCCGCATGGACCGCCGAAGATTTCTCGCGCTTGCGACTGCGCTGCTGGCGCGTGGCTGGAGCTCCGCTTTCGCAGCGCCTGCGGGCTACTGCCTGCTGCCCACGCCTCCGGTTACGGCGAAAGAACCGAAGCGCATCGTACAGCTGGGCCGGGTGCGCGTCGATGAGTATGCATGGCTGAAGGATCCCAAGTGGAAAGAGGTTTGGCAAAATCCAGCGACGCTGAATCCGAAAATCAAAGCACATCTTGAAGCGGAGAATGCATACGCCGAGAAAGTGCTGACGCCAACGCTTCCGCTGCAGAAGCGGCTGTTCGCGGAGATGTCGGCGCGCTCGGATGCGGATGAGTCGGCGCCGCCTGTGCCCGATGGGCCGTGGCTCTACTTCAACCGCTTTCCGGCTGGGGCGCAACATCCTTCATGGTATCGGCAAAGGCGCGATGGACAAGGCGGCAATCAACTGCTGCTGGACGGAGAAGCACGCGCCAAAGGACGAGCGTACTTCAATATTGTGAACGCGATCCACAGCCCGGACCAGAAGCTGTTTGCCTGGGCGGAAGATGCGCATGGATCAGAAAAATTTCAGATCTTCGTCAAGGATTTGAAGACGGACGACGTGCCGCCGAACTCGGCGCAAAATGCGTTTGGGGATTTTGTGTTTTCGCCGGATTCGCAATGGATTTTTTGGGTGTGGAGGGATGAAAACAGCCGACCGGTAAAGGTCTTCCGCCGGCCTGCGCGCGGAGGCGACGATGTTCTGGTGTACGAGGAGCATGATCCGGCTTTTTTGATGGCGATCGGCTGTACCGCCGCCAAGAGCTTTGTGACGATCCGAAGCTGGAATGCGGAGACGAGCGAAGTTCGGCTGATTCCCGCCGGCGCGCCGACTGCTGCGCCGCGAATTGTCGAGCCGCGTACGCAAGGGCTGGTGTATTCGGTCGAAGATTGGAAGGACAATTTTGTCATCCTGACCAACGCGGATGGAGCCGTCGATTTCAAGCTGATGTGGGCGGACCGCGGCGATCCTTCCCGGCGAAGCTGGCGAGCGTGGGTGCCGTATCGGCCCGGCAGGTTTATTACCGGCATGCAGCCGTTCCAAGATTATTTTGTGCGGGTCGAACGGGTCGATGCGAATGCGCTGCTGATCGTTACCCGCGCCAAAGACCTTGCGGAGCACACCATCGAGTTCGATGAGTCGGCATACGCGGCTGCGTTGACGAAGGAGCAGGAATACGAATCGTCCAGCCTGCGATACATCTATCAGTCCCCGCGCCAGCCGAAGCAGTGGACGGACTATGACATGAAAACGAACCGAGGCGTGGTGCTGAAGACGCAGGGCGCGGGTGCCGGGTTCGAGAAAAATAAATATATCGTGGAGCGCTTGTTCGCCAGCGCCGACGATGGTGCGCGGGTGCCGATTACCGTGCTGCGTGGCCGCGAAACCAAACTCGACAGCAGCGCGCCGTTGCTGATGTACGGATACGGTTCGTATGGAGATTTTGTCGAACCGGAATTCTCCGGCCCGAATTTATCTTTGATTGACCGCGGGTGGGTCTATGCGATTGCCCATGTACGCGGAGGTTCCGCGAAGGGCTGGAGCTGGTTTCTGGAAGCGCGTCGGCTGCACAAGAAGCGCACCTTCACGGATTTCATTTCCTGCGCGGAATCTCTGATCCACAGTGGATATGGCCGCAAGGGTGGCATCGTGATCCACGGCTTTTCTGCCGGAGGATTGCTGGTGGGCGCCGTCAATAACATGCGGCCCGATTTGTGGGCAGGCGTGATCGCACAGGCGCCGTTCGTGGATATGCTGAACACGATGAGCGATGCGACCTTGCCGCTGGTTCCGCTGACGCGACCGGATTGGGGCGATCCGCTGGTGGATAAAAAAGTCTATGACTACATCGCCAGCTATTCGCCGTATGAGAACGTAAAGCCGCAGCGGTATTCTCCGGTACTCGCGACCACCAGTGTTGCCGACGACCGCGTGGGCTATTGGGAACCGGCGAAGTGGATTGCGAAATTGCGGGATTGCGATACTGCCCATGAACCGAAGATTCTGCGGGTGGAGATGGAAGGCGGACATGGCGGAGCGGCGGGAAGGCTGGCCGAGTTGCACCAGACAGCGCTGTTCTATTCCTTCGCTATCTGGGCAGTAACGCGCGACTGCGAAAAATCGCAGCGCTGACAAAAGGAAGCCGGGAATGGGATTTACAGATCGGCCGCAAAGTGTGTGGTGGCGGAAGGCGATATTTCAAATCCATCTGTGGATCGGCGTGTTTCTTGGCGTGTACGTGATTCTGATCTGCCTGAGCGGAAGCCTGCTGGTGTTTCAACAGAGGCTGATGGATGACGCGCCCCGGTTTGGGCAGAACTCCATGCGTGGAGCGATGACTTATGGCGAAGCGGCGGCGATAGCGCGCGCGGCGTGTCCGAGCGGCACGCTCGACAACATCGACATGCGTTCCGCGAACCGTAGAGTTATGGCCGTCGGATTGAAGCAAGGTACAGAGAATCGCGTCGTCTATGTGGACTCTGCTTCCGGGCACATTGTGGGGCAGGAAATATTGCAGCGAAGGCATGCCGTTCTGGAATTTGCGGAGAGCCTGCACAATGAGCTGGCCGCCGGAGCCAAAGGGGCCACGGCGAATGGCGTGGGCGGCGCGCTGCTGTTTGGGATGGCGGCGACCGGAATCTTCCTGTGGTGGCCGGGAAAAAAGCAATGGAAACGCGCCCTGAAAGTGAAGTGGAATGCACGCTGGGCGCGTCTCAACTGGGACCTGCATAGCGCATTTGGATTCTGGTGCCTGCTGTTCATCGCGATGTGGGGTCTGAGCGGAGCGTATTTTATTTTCCCCAGGCCGTTCACCCGCGCCCTGGCGTTGGTTTTTTCCATGCCGCATTTTCATGAGGCTGCCTCGGAATGGCAGCCGGGTTCGCCGGTTCTGCCCGTGGATACTTTCATCGAAAAGGCAATGCGCATGTATCCCGGAGACAAGCTGGCCTATCTGTACATGGACACGGGCCGTAGCGATGGCGTTGTGAAGGTGTTCCTGTCGCGCAATCCGACGCGACCTTTGACGCTGCTGGAAGATGTGGTAACTCTGCAACCGACGAATGCAGATGTATTGGCGAATTTTTCCAGCGGCGATTGGACGATTGGAGAAAGGCTTTCGACCAGCATCTATACCGTACATTTCGGAGATTTTGGCGGCTTGCCTTCGGAGATTCTGTGGGCCCTGCTTGGCCTTGTTCCGGTATTGCTGACGATTACCGGTTACATCATGTGGTGGAACCGGGTTCTCAGCAAGAAATGGAAACGGCTGCGGGCGCTCCGGCCTGTCGCTGCACGCGGGGAGGTACTGCGATGAATCGCTCGATACTTCTCGTTATTGTTGCGGCACTGTTGCTGATTTCGAGCCCTGGACTTTCAGCTCAAATTTCGCCGGATACGCATGAAGTTCGCGGAAAACTCAGCGATTCCCTGCCGCTCGAACCGGGCCGCGTGCTGCGTTTCGATGAGACGGAGGGCACGTGGGTGTCGCTCGACGTTGCTCCCGATGGGAAAGAAATTGTTTTTGAACTTCTCGGCGATTTGTATCGGATGGACGTGCAGGGCGGCACTGCTGGGTGCATCGCGTGCGGATTGCCCTTCGATTCTCAGCCTGCATATTCGCCGGATGGAATGCGGATTGCGTTCGTCAGCGACCGCTCCGGCAATGAAAATCTGTGGACGATGAAGACGGACGGTTCCGACCCGATTCAGATTTCCAGGCGCGACGACAACAGCGTTTTTATTTCGCCGGCCTGGGCTGCGGATGGACGTTCGATCTTCGTCTCCCGCTTCAAACCGGATCTAAATGCGTTTGAAATATGGCGCTATCCTCTGGATGGATCGCCGGCGACACGAGTGACGCATGCCAAATATTCTCCCGACACAGCGAAGGCGGATCGGCTGAATGCGCTGGGCGCTGTTGCTTCGCCCGATGGACGGTATCTCTATTTTGAGGAAAAAATTGGACCAGGATTTGCCGACAATCTTGCGTTTCCCTTGTGGCACATCGCGCGGCTGAACCTGCGTACGGGCGAGAAGGAAATCATCGTTACCGCGCAGGGAAGCGCTTTTCGTCCTGTGCTGTCGCCTGACGGAAAAACATTGGTCTACGCAACCCGGTTCGAAGGCAAGACGGGGCTGCGCTTGCGCGATTTAGCGAATGGCCATGATCGATGGCTTCTCTATCCAGTTCAGCATGACGATCAGGAAGGTTTATCCACCCGCGATCTGCTACCGCGGTATGCATTTACTCCGGAAGGGCAGGCTCTGCTGCTGAATTATGGCGGGAAGATTCATCGCCTGAATATGGCCACAGGCAAGGTGGAGCCGGTTCCCTTTCTGGCGCAGGTGGCGCTCGACGTGGGCCCGTCGCTGCGTCATCCGCTGCCGGAGGAAACCGGACCGGTGCGGGCGCGGCTGATACAGAGTCCGCGACAATCGCCGGATGGTTCTCGGCTTGCGTTCTCTGCTCTTGGCCATCTCTATGTCATAAACATTGCGCGAAAAACGGTGCGCCGATTGACGGCCAGCGATGTCCCGGAATTTGAACCTTCGTGGTCTACCGATGGCTGCTCGATTGTCTACATCACATGGACAACGCGCGGTGGAACAATCTGGCGCATTCCATCCGATGGGAGCGGGCGTCCGCAGCGGCTGACCGCCGACACGGCGTACTACACGCATCCCGTCTTCACTCCCGACGGCAAGACGATTGTCGCGATCGAATCCAGCAATTACGAGCGCATGCATAATTTTCTGGAATTCGGACCACGGGAGGCGAATGTCATTCGACTTCCGGCAGGCGGCGGAAAAACAACCGTCATCGCTTCGGGTGTGATGAGCGGCACGCCGCAGTTCACCCAGCAAGTCAATCTTGTCTACATCTATTTTCAGGACGGACTCTATGGGGTTGCGCTCGATGGCTCCGGCAAGAAGCGCGTGCTGCAGGTGAACGGCCCCGGGTTCTACTTCCAGGAGGGGACCGTTGCCGCCGACGATGTGAAGATCAGCCGGGACGGCAAGTGGGCGCTGGCACAGATTGTCCAGCAGATTTATCTGGTACCCGTTTCTCCTGGGGATGTTGCGGCGTCCTTCGATCTGAATCAGCCCTCCGGCAAAATGACGAAGCTCACCACGGTCGGCGCAGATTTTTTTGCCTGGGCGGATGGCGGCAAGACCATCACCTGGGCATTGGGATCGACCTTCTACCGGCGCCCGCTTGCTTCAATTCACGTGGGTCAACCGGTCGTCTATGGCGGTCCCGTTAACGGCAAGGATGGAGTTCAGAGCATTCCCGTCAAGATTGAGGTCCCTCGAGATATCCCACACGGCATTCTTGTTCTTCGAGGGGCAACGGCGATTACGATGCGGGGCGATGAAGTGATTCCGGACGTCGATGTGGTGGTTATGAACAATCGCATTACTGCGGTCGGCACGAGAGGCTCGGTAAGCATTCCGTCGGGCGCGACGATTCGCGATGTGCGCGGCAAATATCTGGTACCCGGCTTTGTCGACACGCACATGCATTGGGGAGAAGTTCGACGCGGCGTGCTCGACCTGCACGACTGGGGTTTTCTGGCTACGCTTGCCTACGGAGTGACCACAGCGCTCGATCCTTCTCCGCTGAGCATCGACATGCTTGCCTACCAGGACATGATCGAGGATGGCCAGATGACGGGCACCCGCATCTTCAGCACCGGGCCGGCAATTTTCTCGTACAACAATTTCTCCTCGCCCGAGGCTGTGACCGATGTTCTGAGCCGCTACCCGAACGACTACCGCACCTGGAACCTGAAGCAATATCGAACCGGCAATCGTCGTGTGCGGGAGTGGGTTGTCGAGTCCGCACGTCAGCTGGGCCTGCTGCCGACTTGTGAGGGCGCGCTGGATATGAAGATGGACATGACACAGATTCAGGATGGTTTTCCGGGGAACGAACATGCGATGGCGGCGGTTCCTTTGTACGACGACATCATCCAGCTGTTTGCCCGCACCGGTGTGAGTTACACGCCGACACTGCAAATCAACGCGGGAGGACTGCCCGGGGAGCAATTCTTTTTCACCACGCAATCGCCGCATTCCGATGTAAAGCTGAACCACTTCACTCCGCACTACTTTATCGATCACAAAACTGAGCGGCTGGGCTGGGCGCTGCCGGACGAATATATCTTTCCGGAGGTCGCTCGCGGCGCGGCGGAGATTCAGCGGGCAGGCGGCCTGGTTGGCGTTGGCAGTCATGGAGAACTGCCGGGCCTGGGATACCACTGGGAGATGCAGGCGTATGCCGCTGGAGGCATGACGCCACATGAAATTCTGCACGCCGCCACCATGGGTTCGAGCAAAACAATTGGGCGCGACAAAGAGATCGGCAGCCTTGAACCGGGCAAGCTTGCGGACATGGTAATACTGGACCGGAATCCGCTGCTGGATATCAGGAACACGCTGTCGATCGATGCAGTGATGAAGAATGGACGCCTTTACGACGGCAACACATTGGATGAAATCTGGCCGGAACACCGACCCCTGCCGCAGCTCTGGTTCCAGCAAGAAACTCATTAGTTGTCGCATGTGCTGGCACAAACTGATCCACTATCGAAAATAAATTGTAGCTTGCAAACGGTGCGTGCCACGCGCAATCTGTTAGCCATGCCCGAGTTGCCGGACATCACCGCCTATATCCGCGCGCTGGAGTTACGCATCGCCGGCCAGCCACTGGAGCATGTGCGACTGGCGAGCCCTTTTCTGCTGCGCACGGTGCTACCGCCGCCTGGCGATGTGGAAGGTCACATTGTCCGCGAGTTGCGGCGCATTGGCAAGCGCATCGCCATTGGATTCGATAACGATCTCTGGCTGATAATCCATCTGATGATTGCCGGTCGGCTGCACTGGCGATTGCCCGGAGCAAAACTGACGGGGCGCAGCACTCTGATGGCGTTGGATTTTCCGAGAGGCTCCCTCGTTCTTACCGAGGCCGGCAGCAAGCGGCGGGCGACGTTGCACGTTCTCCGCGGGGAAAACGGCCTTGCTTCCATCAACCCCGGCGGAATTGAAATTTTTTCAAGCGATCTTAATGCATTCCGTGCCGCGCTTACCGCTGCGAATCGCACGCTCAAGCGGGCTTTGACCGATCCCCACATCGTGAGCGGCATCGGCAATGCGTATTCCGATGAGATTCTGCACGCCGCGCAGTTGTCTCCCATTCTGCGGACGCACAAGCTGGAATCGCAGGAATGGGAACGGCTGTTCACGGCTACGCGCGAGACTCTGCAACAGTGGACCGATCGATTGCAGGCGGAGGCGGAGGCCGGATTTCCAGAAAAGGTCACCGCATTTCGCAAGGGGATGGCAGTGCATGGACGCTATGGAGAACCTTGTCCGCGGTGCGGAGAAAAGGTACAGCGCATTCGCTATGCCGATAACGAGACGAACTACTGTGCCCGCTGCCAGACGGGCGGCAAGCTGCTGGCGGACCGCAGCCTGTCGCGGCTGTTGCGAGAGGACTGGCCGCACACGCTCGACGAATTGGAAGCTCTGAAGCGGCGCTGACCGCTGCATAGAAAATCTTCTGCTCGCCTGCATCTTTGCTGCCGCTTTGATGGGATGCAATCCGGTTTATTCCGACCGCTTAAATGTCGTGCTATTGTGGGGGCGCATCTTTTGAGAGGCCGAAAGGAATGAGTTATGCCCATGACAGGAGTTTCAACCCCCACCGCGCGGCGCTGGACTGTTTTTGCCGCAGTAACTTTGTTCATTTCTGTGAGTGCCTTACGCGCGCAGGTGGTCCCTGTGCCGACGACGCCGCAGATTGGATCTTCGAACCCGATCACTGCAGCGCCGCTAGTGACTCGATCGCATACTCAGCCCTGCGTTGTGCAGCTATTTGAAAATCTCGCATTCGCCGACTACACGCCGAAGACTTACAGTTACACGCCGCCATCCGCATGCCCCGGCCCCTGGGCCAAGGTGGTCTTTACGGCGGACTTTACCGTGACAGCGGGCCGTCAATACGATCGCACCGCATCGTTCTACCTCGATCACGCGAATATCTATTACGGCTCCACAGCCGAGCCGCGCAGTTCTCTCAGCCCTTCATGGCATGTGGAACGCGATGTCACCGATCTGTCGGCAATCTTCAAGTCTGCACAAACCGGAGAGGCCAATATCGGCAACTTCGTCGGCGTTTCCGGCGGCGTGACGTACAACGGCATCATCTATTCGAGCGCTGCACTGGAATTTTACCCGGCATCGTGGCAGGATCCTGCGCCGCCCACTCCCGACATTGTTGTTCCCGTGAACGGAACCGGCGGAGATGCGGGCACGCTTAACACCACTGCCGACCAGATCACGCAGGTGCTCGATCTGCCGACAAATGTGGAGCGTGCTTATCTGGATGTGATTGCGCAGAGCCAGTCGAACGATGAGTTCTGGTATTTCTGCGTGCCCAACGATCAGACCACGAATCTTGAAAGCTGCGGCAATACTGCTTTCCGTGAGACGGAAGTGACGATCGACGGCAAGCCTGCCGGAGTCGCGCCCATCTATCCGTGGATTTATACCGGCGGCATCGATCCTTATTTGTGGGAGCCGATTCCCGGCGTGCAGACGCTCGACTTTAAACCGTATCGGGTCGACCTGACTCCGTTTGCCGGAGTTCTGGATGACGGCAGCCCGCATACTGTGGGTGTCGGCGTGTTCAATGCCGACAGCTACTTCCTGGCCACGGCAAATTTGCTGGTTTATACCGATCACAGAAAGCAGAAAGTCACCGGAGGAATTCTCAGCAACACTTTGACTGCGGCGCCCACGCCGGTCGTGAAAGAAAACATTGCGACGAATCCTACCGGACCGACTTACACCGGCACGGTGTCGGTCGCTTCCAATCGCAAATTTACGATCAGCGGATACGTCGATACCTCGCACGGGCGGGTGGAAACTACGGTGGAGCAGACGGTGAATTTTCTGAATACGCAGGAGTTCGATGTGAACCCGACGACGGACAAACAGAATGCGCAGCAGGCCAGCACAGTCGACGTGCGCACCACCACCCGGAATGGATTTTTCGTCAACACGGCGGAAAAACATTTCTCCTATCCGCTGAACATCGACTATTCCTACATTGCCAATCCTGACGGCAGCGCGGTCCAGACTACAACGACCGATCAGAAGGATCTGGTCAACCAGGTGCAGAGCTTTCTCGGCTTCCCGTTCTATGAAAGCAACCTGAGCAACGAAGTGAACGCGACGGATGTGCTGAACTTTGAAGCTAATGGAAATGTGGTGCCGACCGGAGCCAAGACAACGCAGACCTATTTCTATAGAAACTCGCTGGGTCGCTGCTACAGCCGCACGCTGACGGCAGAGGCGCAGAAGCTGGTTTCCGATACCAATGGCCAGGGCTGCGATAACAATCATCGGTAATGCTGGATGGTGTAGCGGAAATGAATTGCGAGGAAGACCGCAGGTCCTCACGGAATGAGAGACCTGCGGTTCTATGCGCGGATCACCTGGACGCCGCGCTGGGCAAACTCGGCGACACTCTCATCGGAGGCGCCGGTGTCGGTGATCAGCACATGAATGTCGCTGATGGGACAGATGAGCGCGGGGCTGACGTGACCGAGCTTGCTTGAATCCGCCACGGCAATCACCTGTTTTCCCTGCTTCAACATGGTGCGGAAGGTGAGGGCTTCGTCCGCTTCCCCGGTGGTTGCGCCGCGCGCCACGTCGAGCCCGATGACGCCGAGAAAAACCTTGTCCATATAGATGCCGCTTAGAGAATTCACCGCCGTCGGGCCGGTTAAGGAAAACGACCATGCCCACGGCACAGCGCCGCCAGTCAGGTGCGTGCGGATTCGCGGTTGATTGCATAGTTCCATGGCGATGTTGATGGCATTCGTCACCACGGTGATGTTGGAGCGGTGACGAATGCTGCGCCCAACCTGAGTAGTCGTGGTGCCGGCGGTGAGGCCGATGGTATCGTTCTCCGCAATCAGCTCCGCGGCGGCGAGACCGATGCGGCGCTTCTCTTTCGCGTAGCGATGGTCGCGGGCCTGGAAGGATTGGTCGTAGCGGAATGGCTCGTAGAGCAGCGGCTCGACCAACGTCGCGCCGCCGTGGGTGCGGCGTACCAGGCCGCGGCGCTCCAGCTTGGTCAGATCTCTGCGGATGCTGGGCGCGGAAGAGCCGACGGCGGCAATGATCTGCTCGAGCGACGCCTCGCCTTCACGCAGCAGAAGCTTGACGATCTTCTCTGCCCGATCTTCACCCTTTGCGGCCATCGAGCCAGCTCTCCAATTGTTGCGGGGTCTCGTCTCAGATTATAGAGTGCACAAATATTGTGCCGATGCATTCGACTATCGACCTGGCATTGGCCTGGGTAAGCTTTCCACCAGGGCGCGGACATCTTCTTCAGACGGACCTAATTCTGCGTAGGCGGATGCGTTTGTACTGGAGCGGCGATTCGCTTCCCGGCGGAAACCGGGTCGGCGCAGCGAGGCATGAATGGCCGCGCTCTGCGTGGAACGCCATAGCCCGGCCGCAGTTTCGATGGTGACACCGGCGCTGGCGATGATCTCAATTCTGTCGCCGGCCTGCCGCACCAGCCTGGCTACTTTTTTTGCGCCCTGTGCCAGCGTGGACGCGCCACCGGAGGTCAGCAGCATGCGTGCTCCGCCGGCAATGACGTCTTCCAGAGCTTGTTCCAGATCGACGCAGTCATCGAAGGCGCGATGAAATGTCACCGGCAGGGGAGCGGCACGCTCTACCAGTTGACGCGTCCGGGTGGTGTCGACAGTGTTCGCCGGGGTGAGAATGCCGAGCACGATGCCGTGGACGCCAACCAGTTTCATTCGATCGATGTCGCGTTCCATCGATGAGAATTCGTCATCGGAATAGACAAAATCTCCCGATCGCGGACGAACGATACCGTGGACGGGGATTGCGACCGTTTCGAGCGCCAGTTCGACCAGGCCGATGCTGGGGGTCAGCCCGCGTTCGGAAAGAGCGCTACAGAATTCAATCCGGTCTGCTCCGCCGCGTGCGGCTGCCTGGGCGCCAGCCAATGTGTCGACGCAAATTTCGATCAATGGTCCTGACATTGGCATTCCAGTTCCCAGTCTCCCGCAACCAAATGTGATCACAATAGCATGTATCGATCAATATATGAATGAAATTTGATTGCCTGACGGTATGCACGCTTGCAGCCAACTACCTTTCAATATTGAATTCAGGCTATATGCGCATTGGAGAGGCAAATTCAATATTGATGATATTTCATGAAAATAATCTAAAAAGTGATCGTTATAGCGAATAATTGTTCACAATTGGTCTATCGCATGAAATAATTGCCCGCAATCGTGCATTGCGTTGGATCTGCACTCTCAGGCTTAAGGATGCAACGCAGTCGGGCTGGTTTACAGAACTTCGAAATGTTCTGGGATCGTTCTGCAATTTGATGGAGGAATTCAGACAGTGAAATCTCTTCGGCTCATCCGCAGCATCACCCTGTTGCTGACATTCGCGGCCGCTTCCCTGGCGATGGCCCAGACCGTGACCGGCAGCATCACCGGAACGGTAACCGATACCACCGGGGCAGTTGTGCCGGGAGCGACGGTGACGGCCAAGAACATGACGACCGGCGTCGAAACTCCGGCCATCACCAACGGATCGGGTGTCTACAGCATTCGCTTTCTTCCGATCGGGCACTATCAGGTGACGATGAGCGCAGCAGGATTTGAGACGTCTTCCTATCCGCAGTTCGATCTCGAAATCGATCAGACCGCCAAGGTGGACGCGCGACTGAAGACCGGCGCGGTTTCGACGACGACGCTCGTCCAGGGCGGCGTCGCTCCGATCCTGAATACCAATGACGCGTCGCTGGGAATCACGCTTTCAAATACAGAGATCAATACGATCCCGCTAAACGGGCGTAACTTTTCGACCGTGACACTTTTTGTGCCGGGAGCAGTGAACACCAACGGCCCCCAGGGAATGACGGGCAACAATGCAATCGAGCGCAGCACGTTTTACAGCGACATTCCCAACATCAACGGCAATCGAGCCCAGGCGAACAACTACACGCTCGACGGCATTGACATGAACGAAAACCAGAACAACCTGATCGCCTACAATCCGGCGCCGGACGCCATCCAGCAGATCAAGGTGATCACTTCCAACGCGTCGGCGGAGTATGGCAACGTGAATGGTGGCGACGTGATCAGCGTGCTGAAGAGCGGCACGAACCAATTGCACGGCTCAGCCTACGCATACTTGCAAAACCAGAACCTGAACGCCAACTCCTGGACGAACAACTACTCCGTTCCCATCATCCCCATCAATCCCTATACGCAGACGCAATTCGGGGGTACGATCGGCGGACCGATCAAACGTGAAAAGCTGTTTTTCTTTGCCGACTATGAAGGGGCGCGCGAACATAAAGGCGGCACGACTACGGCAAGCGTGCTTACCCCGGCTATGCGGACTGGGGATTTCTCCATATTGTTAAATCCACCGCCGGGTACCAACGGCGCAACCAACGCACCGATCCAGCTGTACAACACCCAGGCCGGCTTCACTCCATACAAGAACAACCAGATTTCCATCGTGAATCCGGTGGCGAAATTTATTTTCGCGCATCCGGAGCTATATCCCCTGCCCAATGCGACGCCGCAGGATGGCATCACCTTGAACAATTTTCAAGGGCCGAACCGGACATTCACGGTGAACAATCAGGGCGATATCAAGATTGAGGCGGATCCGCGAGCGGCGGACAAGATCACCGGCTTCTACTCACAATCGAACGCATTTGACGGAAATGAACCGGTGCTGGAACTTTCCTTTCCGCCGCAGAATGTGTATCCAAGCAAGCTGGGCGGCGGAATGTGGGTCCATGTCTTCTCGCCGGCGCTGGTGAACTCGTTCCGCGTGGGCTTTCTTCGTGTCGTCTGGGATACAGGTGTACCGACGGATCCAAGCGGGCAGTTCGGGATTACGGGAAACGCCAAGGTCGGCATCCCTCTGCCGACACAGAGCTATCCGGGATTTTCGTTCCAGGGTTTCCCCGGCGGTTTTCCGCTGAGCGGCGTGGGCACGCCGGCGAACGTCGGGTCGATCATCGACAATACATATAGCTATGGGGACGACCTGACATGGCAGCATGGCCTGCACCTGATCAGCCTAGGCATCCAGGCAATCCGCTACCAGAACAACTACATCACCAGCAGCAACCAGGGATTTCTGGGAACCTTCAGCTATACCGGCAATTTCACGAGCAATCCCACCCCGGGTGCGCTCGACGCAACCGGCTATGCTCCCGCCGATTTCGTTCTGGACCAGGTGAGCACCGCCCAGGTTGAACAATCGGGCGTCTTTGTCGGACAGCGCCAGTGGCGTACGGCAGGGTTTGTGCAGGACGACTGGAAGATTCGCCCCAATCTGACCCTGAACCTGGGAGTTCGGTATGAATACGACCAGCCCTGGTATGAAGTCAATAACAAGACGGCGAATGTGATCCTGTCGGGTCCGCAAATGGGTACCATAATTTACGCCGGGCACCTTCCGGCGGGCGCGGTGCCGGGCGCGCAGGTTTGCAAAAATCGCGCCTGCTATAACCCGACATACAACCAGATCATGCCGCGGATTGGATTCGCCTTTCAGCCGATGCCCCGGTTCGTCGTTCGCGGCGGTTACGGCACCACCAGTTTCTTTGAGGGCAATGCCGGCAATCAGCGTCTGACGTTTTTACCGCCTTTCATCCAATCGAGCTTCAAACAAGCTCAATATCCGGCACCGGCCATGGGTACGACACCGGCGAGCGGCGGCACGCCGTATACGGTAGAGGAAGGTTTCAGCTCGAACCCCGGCTCCATTACCTACTCCGGTGGCGGTTATGGCGCATGGCCGCAGAATATGCAGCCCGCCTACATCCAGGAATACAGTTTGACTCTGGAATATGAGCTGACGAACTCTACTTCGCTGCAGGTGGGATACATTGGCGAAACCGGCCAGCACCTGATCGACCCCCGCAATGCCAACCAATTCCTCGTTCCAGGCGATCCGACGACGGCTCCCTTCGCCAACATGCTGGTAGGCGTGGGCCAAACACTTGGGACTGGCAACCTGCTGTTGACCGAGTCCGAGGCCAAAATGAACTACAACGCATTGCAGGCGGTATTGCGCCATCGCACCACTCATGGGGTGCAGTACACGGTGAACTACGCCTATGGCAAAGCAATGACCAACGACCTTGGCAACTACGCCCTGGGTACCAGCGGGTATGGGTTTAGCAACGAAGCTTTTCAAAACGGCTACGACAGTGCCGCCGATGTTGGGCCAGCCGGGTACGATATTCGCCACAACCTGTCCGCGCTGGGCTCCTATGAGCTGCCCTTCGGACGCGGCAAGCGGTATGGTTCCGGCATGAATCGCTTTGAGGATCTGGCGCTCGGCGGCTGGTCCGTCTCCGGCTCGGTGGTTGCCTATTCCGGTTTCCCCGTCACCATTACCGCTCCTGGGGTGAGCAACTCGAACAGCTTCGGTCAGGAACGCGCCAACCAATATCGCAAAATGAAAATCGTGAATCGCAGCCTGGCGAACTGGTGGGGCACCGATCCCTCTGCCGTGCCCTGCACCACGGCAGGCGAGGACAACGGCGTTTGCGCCTATGGCGTTCCCGCTGTCAACACCTTCGGAACGGCCCATAATGGCAGCGAGCGCTCGCCCGGATATGAACAGATCGACGCTTCCGCGTTCAAAGACTTCCATATCACCGACCGTCAGTCTGTGGGCTTCCGCGCGGACTTCTTCAATCTGTTCAACATTGCCAGCTATGGCAATGTCGATAGCGGAGTGACGGATGGAACCTACGGCGTGATCAACACCACGCGCTCGGCGTCCCGGGTGATTCAATTCTCTGCGCACTACATCTTCTAGAATCTGTTCTCATTCATGCGCACCCAGTTTACCCGGCATTCTCGTATCGAGAATGCCGGGTAAACTGGGTGCGCGCGCTTTCATTAATTGCGGGGTCTTGTCTGCGACAGATCGACGCCGGCAAAGAAAGAATTTTTCTTATGGCAGAGAAAAATGTAATCGTCATCGGCGCTGGAGTCGCAGGGCTGGCCGCGGGGCGCTTGCTGGCGGAAGCCGGCGCGAAGGTCACGGTGCTGGAGTCGCGCGATCGCATCGGCGGACGCATCTACACGCTGCGATCCGGCGATCGGAAATTTGAACTTGGCGCGGAGTTTGTCCACGGGTTGCCGCCGGAGTTGTGGCAGCTCCTTGAAGAAGCGAATCTGCGCACCGAGGAACTGGATGGCAGACAAATCTGCTACGAACAAGGTGAACTGAAAAATTGCGGCTCCGGCTGGGAACATGATTTAGAGATGCTGGAGCAGTTGAAAGAATGGCGAAAACGGGATTGCCCATTCGCCGATTTCCTCGACCAGCAACGTATCGAAGGCGCGCGCCGCGAGCATCTGGTTTCGTATGTGGAAGGGTTCAATGCTGCCGATCATCGCGCGATCGGCGTGACTGCCCTAGGCAAGCAACAGGCCGCGGAGGATGAAATCGACGGCGCCCGAATCTTCCGCGTCTGCGAAGGCTATGCGCGGGTCCCGGAATTTCTGGCGGAAAAGCTCAGGTCAGCGGGCGGCGAAATATTGCTGGACACACATGTTCAATCGATTGCATGGAAACCGGGAAGCGTCGCGATTACTGGCTCCGCTCGCGGAAAAGTAAAACGCTTCACCGCCAATTCCGCCGTCATCACATTGCCCTTGGGAGTATTGCAGCAGGGCTCGGTCCAGTTTGCTCCGGAGCCGGCGAAGATTCTTCACGCCGCGCAATCGCTTCGCATGGGCCATGTTCGGCGCGCCGATCTTTTCTTTCGCGAGCGATTCTGGGCGGATGAAAAGTATTTCTTGCAGCATCCCCCATTCGACGATCTGAGCTTTCTGTTCGCATTTCAGCAGATTCCCTCGACCTGGTGGACGCAGTTTCCCAGCCGCAACGGAAATCTGACTGCATGGGTCGGCGGTCCGCGCGCCGACACACTTGCGGAACTGAATGCAGCCGATCTGAGCAAAAAAATCTGCGGCGCATTGTCGAAGATGTTTCGCATGGATGCGAAACAGATGGACGCGCTGCTGGTGGAATGCCATTCGCACGACTGGCAGCGCGATCCATACTCGCTGGGAGCATACAGCTACGTGCCCGCCGGCGCGATTTCCGCTCCAGACGAGATGACGCAGCCGGTCGAAGACACTCTCTACTTCGCCGGCGAACACACGGACACGACTGGCCATTGGGGAACCGTGCATGCAGCCCTGCGCAGCGGCGTGCGCGCAGCCAAACAAATTTTGAACAGCTAGACCGTTTTCCCATAGGTGTACGGTGGGGAACGAGGCGTACGCATCCGTTCCTCAAAGAACGGATGCACGTAAGAATCTCTCGCCACCTCACGGGAATAGGGAAACCGGTCTAAAATCACCGGTTCACCTTCGAGGGACTTCTTGATGACGCGAACGGCCCGCCTCGCCATTCTGCTGGTTGCTTTTCTATACCTTCAACCCGCACGCTGCCTCTTCGCACAAAACGCAGCGCAGACGTGGATGCCGGACCTGCACTGGCGCATGATCGGCCCGTTTCGTGGCGGCCGCACGCGCGCCGCCGCCGGTGTGCCGGATCAGCCCAACGTTTTCTATATGGGGCAAGTCGACGGCGGCGTGTGGAAGTCCGACGACTACGGCCGCACCTGGCGACCAATTTTTGACGGAGAAGAAACGCAGTCCATTGGGGCCATTGCGGTTGCGCCGTCGGACAGCGACGTTGTGTACGTGGCCAGCGGGGAGGGCCTGCACCGGCCCGACCTTTCGCTAGGCAATGGCATTTATCGCTCCGCGGATGCAGGCAGCACCTGGACGCATCTGGGTTTGCGCGATGGACAGCAGATTCCCGCGTTGGCTGTCGATCCGAAAAATCCAAACCGGATTTTTGCTGCGGTGCTGGGCCATCCCTATGGGCCGAATCCGGAGCGCGGCATTTTTCGATCGACGGATGGCGGCAAAACCTGGACCAAGGTTCTTTATCAGAATGAAAACGTCGGCGGCTCGGATGTGGTTATCGATCCGACCAATTCAAATATCGTTTACGCCTCCATGTGGGAAGCGCGGCTGGGACCATGGGAAGACGACAACAGCTATGAGGGCACGCACGGCGGCCTTTTCAAATCGACCGATGGAGGAACGACGTGGCATCGGTTGAGCAAGGGTCTTCCTGACAATCTGGTGCAGATCAACGTCGCCGTCGCGCCGAGCAACAGCAATCGCCTGTACGCAACGATTTCCACCACGACGGAGAGCGCCTACGCCTCCGACAAAGGTCTCGGAGTTTTCCGCTCCGACGATGGCGGCGAAAGCTGGACGCGCATCACGGACGATCCTCGCCCGGCGATGAAGATTGGCGGCGGCGATCTCCCCGTCCCGGTCGTAGATCCGCAGAACGCAGACGTTGTCTACAGCGCCAGCATCGTGACCTGCCGCTCGACCGATGGCGGCAAAACGTGGTCGAGCCTGCGCGGCGCTCCGGGCGGAGACGATTATCAGAACTTGTGGATCAATCCGCGCAATCCGAAAATACTTCTGCTGGTCAGCGATCAGGGTGCGGTGGTCAGCGTGAATGGCGGCGATAGCTGGAGCAGTTGGTACAACCAGCCTACGGCGCAGATTTATCACGTAGCCGCGACGAATACTTTCCCGTATCAGGTATGTGGCGGCCAGCAGGAGAGCGGCTCCGTCTGCACGTCTACACGCGGCAATGACGGTGAGATTACGTTTCGCGATTGGCATCCCGCTGGCGTAATCGAATATGGCTATGCCGCGCCCGATCCGCTGCATCCGAACATCGTGTACGGCGCGGGGCGCATGGAGGTGTCGCGCTACGACGCGGTCACCGGCCAGGTGCAGAACGTGACGCCGCTCCCGATTGCGCAGTCCGGCTTCCGCGCCGACCGCACGGAACCGGTCTTGTTCTCGCCGGTCGATCCGCATGTGATGTATTACGCCGCCAACAAACTTTTTAAAACCAGCGATGGCGGCAAAACATGGGAGGCGATCAGCCCAGACCTGACGCGCGAGCACACCGGCCAGCCTGCTTCTCTGCCGCCGCTACCGGCGAAGCAGCAGGAGAAACGCCGTGGCGCGATTTATGCGGTCGCCGCATCGTACAAAAATACGCAGACGATCTGGGCCGGCACCGACGATGGTTACGTGTGGATCACGCGCGACGGCGGCCAGCACTGGAGCAACATTACGCCGCCTTCCGTCAGCGCGTGGAGCAAGATCACTCAGATCGATGCTTCGCGCTTCGATGACGACACTGCGTATGTTTCGGTCAGCCGCATGCGGCTTGACGATCAGCTGCCTTACGCCTTCCGCACACACGATGGCGGTAAGACATGGCAAGCTATCGCATCTACATTGCCCGATGGTTCTTCTGTCAATGCCATTCGCGCGGATCCCGAACACCGCGGCTTGCTCTATGCGGCAACCGAGACCGCCGTCTGGATGTCGTTCGACGATGGCGATCACTGGCGGCCGCTACAGTACAACCTGCCACACACTTCCATGCGCGATCTGCTGGTTCATGGAGACGATCTCGTCGTCGCCACGCACGGGCGTTCCTTCTGGGTGCTGGATGGCATCGGGCCGCTGCGCCAGCTTGCCGCATCCACTGGCCGGCATACGCCATTTCTATTTACGCCCGGTAGAACGTACCGCGTGCGACGCGACACGAACACCGATACTCCGCTGCCTGCTGACGAGCCTGCGGGAGAAAATCCGCCGGATGGAGCGATGATCGATTATGCTCTGCCTGCTGGAATTCAAGGTCCAGTGCGGTTGGAAATCCTCGATGCAGGCGGCGCAGTTGTGCGGACCTACAGCAGCGCGGATGCAATCACGCCAACATCCGCCGAACTGGCGACGCAATTGATTCCTCCATACTGGCCGCGCATCGACAAACCTTTATCCGCAAACCCCGGAATGCATCGCGAGATATGGGACCTGCGCTATACCAAACCTACGGCGATCCATTATGAATATCCGATCTCGGCGGTGCCGCATCGCACGCCTCGCGTGCCGCAGGGTCCGCTGGCGCTGCCCGGTACTTACACCGTGAAGCTGATCGCAGCAGGCCGTAGTTACACTGCGCCGCTTACAGTGACGATGGATCCACGCCTGCATACGTCGGCCGGCGATCTCCGCGTACTTTTTCAAAGCGAGCTGGGGATGGCGAAAAACTTGAGTTCGATTTCTCAGGCCACGCTGGAAGCGCATGCGGCGGAAGAGCAGATTGGAGCGGCGGAGAAAAAAGCGCGCCAGAACCTTGCGCTGCATGGAGCTATCGTGCAGTTTCGGACAACACTGCATGGAATGATCGAGCCGCCTGCATCCAAACAACAATCGGTAGGATTGGACGCACTCGCCGAGCGCGCCAACGCTCTCTATCTGCAGCTTGGCCAGGCGGATGCCGCGCCGACTGCATCGCAACAACAGGCAACTGATACGCTCATCCAACAAATTCGCGCAGCGGTCGAAGCATGGCAGCAATTCAAGAAGAATGAAATTCCCGCGATCGACAAACGGCTGCACGCGGCCCATCTGGCGCCGCTCGATTTAAGCCGTGAACCAGCGGAGTTGCCGGAAAGCGGGGATCAGGACTAACGTGGATCTTTCGGTCAATCCGCCCATTCTGCCGATGCTGGCCAAGCGCGTCGAAAAACTTCCTGCAGGAGACGCATGGATTTTCGAGCCGAAGTGGGATGGCTTTCGCACGCTCATCTTTCGCGATGGCGATGAAGTTCTGATCCAGAGCCGCGAACAGAAATCGCTGAACCGCTATTTTCCCGAACTGATCGAGCCGATACGGTCGCAGTTGCCGAGACGCTGCGTGCTCGATGGAGAAATTGTCATCGCTGGCGATCATGGCCTGGACTTTGAGCAGCTTCAGCTACGGATTCATCCGGCCGCTTCGAGAGTGAAACTTCTGTCGCAGCAGATTCCGGCATCGATCGTTTTCTTTGATTTGCTGTGTAAGGGAAATCGCGATCTGCGCAATGATCCATTCGCAACTCGACGGCAGCAATTGGAGTCGCTGCTCTCTTCCGCCAGCCCGCCGATTCACCTGACGCCTGCAACCTCCGATCGGCGGATTGCCGCAGATTGGTTTCGCCGCTTTGAAGGCGCGGGACTGGATGGCGTGATGGCCAAGCCGATCGCCGGCGCATACGAGCCGGACAAACGCTCCATGTTCAAGGTGAAGCACAAGCGTGATTGCGACTGCGTGGTGGGCGGCTTTCGCTGGTACAAGGATGCGGAAAACGAAGCGGTTGGATCGCTGCTGCTTGGGCTTTTCGATGAATCTGGAACGCTGCAGCATGTCGGCGTCTGCGCCAGTTTTACTAAAGAGAAGCGCGCGGAGCTGACGAAATTTCTCGCGCCTTATCGCAAGCGAGCGCTCAATAATCATCCCTGGAAAACTGAATCCGATGCAGGCGACGGAGAGCACCGCAGACCGGGCGGCCAAAGCCGATGGAGCCAGGGCAAAGATCTTTCCTGGGAGCCGCTGCGGTCCGAGCTTGTGGTCGAAGTCACATACGAGCACATGCAGGGACGCCACTTTCGTCACATGGCGCACTTTCAACGATGGCGTTTCGACAAGAGCCCGGCCAGTTGCACGTACGAACAACTGGAGGTCGTTCCGCCGCAGGAACTGATGGCGATCTTTCCTGACAGCCGCTGATGCTTCGCATCCCGATATAATTCGTGGGCGAGAATCTAAAGGCATTTTCTGCACATGAAATCCGCTGGGCAGACAGGAGCTATTGCGTATGGCACATTCGCGCCGCAAATTTATTGCAGGATTGGGAGCTGTGACCGCAGCGACTGCGGTTCCCGCCGTAGCGGAAAAGTTATTGGAGCCACCCGCGTGCCTGTATCCGCCTACTGACCTTTCGTATTTTGATGTGCCAATCCCTCGCGGTCCTTCCGCGATCAAGATCGGCTATGCGTCCATCACCTGGAATCGCAACGATCGTCAGGCGATTGAGGACATCTCCTCGCTTGGCTATCCGGGAATTCAGTTGCGTGCCAACGCGCTCACGGAGTTTCCTGACCCGCATGCATTGAAAGACCTGTTGGCTGAACATCGTCTGGCGTTCGTCGCCATGTCGAGCGATGGCGGTGCGCCCCTCGATCCCAAGCTGGCCGCGAATTGCGTCGCCACGCATGTGAAGAATGCAAAGTACCTGCAGGAAGCGGGCGGAAAATATCTGCAGGTGATCGGCACATTTGAAAAACGCCCATTCACCTCTGTTGACTACAAGCGGGAAGGTGAACTGGTGACCGAAATCGCAAAACGCGTTTTCGACTTGGGAATCAAGACCGGCTTTCACAACCACATGGGCAGCATTGGACAGACGCCGGAGCAGGTCG
Organism: Acidobacteriaceae bacterium; assembly: GCA_965276585.1. Taxonomy (GTDB): domain Bacteria; phylum Acidobacteriota; class Terriglobia; order Terriglobales; family Acidobacteriaceae; genus JAKAAZ01. Next base: position 131,973 of record CBDIAZ010000002.1, read on the forward strand.
ATGCAATCCTGGCTGCGTCCGATCCGCGCTATGTGAAGTTTGAATTGGATGTGGCGCATTATGTTCAGGGCGGCGGCGACCCGGCGGCGGCCATTCGCAAATATCATGACCGTCTACTGTTTCTGCACCTGAAAGATGTCGAGCCTGCAGCCACGCACAGCGGCTATCAATTTACAGAGTTGGGACAGGGCCACGTCGATTTCCCGGCGATCTTCGCCGCATTACACGCGGTCCAATTCCGCGGCTGGGCAGTCGTCGAACTCGACGATGAACGGATTGGCGTGACGCGCACGCCGAAGCAGTCCGCGGAAATGAGCAAAGAATATCTCATGCAAAAACTAGGAGTGCAGGTATGAGTTGCCCTTTTCGGCTGGCCGTCATCAACGACGAAATTTCGCAGGACTTCGGCCATGCCTGCGAAATTGCATCGAAGGATTTCAAGTTGAACTGGATCGAGCTGCGCGGCATGTGGAACAAGAGCCTGGCCGATCTGGACGCAAAGGAAATTGCTGAGGCGCGCAGGATTCTTGAGAAGAACCAGCTGCGCGTTACCGATATCGCAAGCCCATTGTTCAAGGTGGACTGGCCTGGTGCGCCGCGCTCGCGCTTTAGCCCGCGTCACGCCGAGTTTCATGCGGATTTTGATTTCCAACAGCAGGACCAGTTGCTCGAACGCACGATTGAGCTGACGAAGGTGTTTCAAACCGAACGCATTCGCTGCTTTGACTTCTGGCGCCTCGACGATCCCAAGCCCTATCGCACCGCCATCAACGACAAGCTGCGCCAGGCCGCGGAGACGTGCGCGAAGAGCGGAAAGATTCTTCTGCTGGAAAATGAGATGGACTGCAACACAGCCACGGGCGAAGAGGCGGCTGTCGTGCTGAAAGCCATTCCGAATAAAAATTTCATGTTGAACTGGGACCCCGGCAACGCGGCCATGATCGGCGCTACACCTTATCCAAATGGCTACGATGCATTGCCAAGGCACAGGATTGGACATTGCCACTGCAAAGATGTCGTGGTGAAGCCGGACGGCAAGCGCGCCTGGGCGCCGGTGGGCGCAGGCATTGTCGACTGGGTAGGTCAGTTCCGCGCACTCAAGAAACAGGGCTACCATTACGCGGTGAGCCTTGAAACGCACTGGCGCGGCGCGGGAACGCCGGAAGCATCTTCGCGCGTCAGCATGCAGGGGCTGAAAGATACGCTGCGCAAGGCGGGAATCGTTTGTTGAAAAGGAGAAACGCGGAATGGAAGACAAAAGCAAAAAGTTGAATCGCCGGGAATTTATTGGACAGGCTGGCGCGGTTGCGTTGACTGCATTGCCGGCCGCGCGCGTGTTTGCCGCGAGCTCTCGCGTGATTGGCGCGAACGACCGCATTCGCATTGGGTTGATCGGAGCCGGCGACCGTGGTCAGGAAGATTTGAAAACCGCGCTGAAGCAGCCGAATGTCGAGTGTGTCGCCATCGCCGATGTGTTCTCTCATCGCCGCGACCAGGTGAAGAGCCGCCTGCCCGGCGTCACTACCTATGACGATCCCCGGCGCCTGCTGGACCGCAAGGATATCGACGCGGTCATCAACGCGACGCCGATGCATCTGCATGCGAAGTATTTTCTGATGAGTCTTGCCGCGGGCAAAGATCTGTATTCGGAAAAAACGATGACCTGGGACATTCCGGAAGCGGTCGCTTGCCGGACCGCGGCACGCGCGTCGAAACAGGTGGTGCAGATTGGATTGCAGCATGAAAGCTCCGGCGAGTTGGTGGACGCGAAAAAATGGATTCAGGATGGCTCGGTCGGAAAGGTGACGATGGTCGAGGCGTGGATGAGCCGCAATACACCTATCGGCAAGGGTCAGTGGGTGAGGCCTGTGCCGAGCGACTGCACGGCAGCCAACGTGAACTGGAACCTGTTTCTTGGCGATCGCCCGAAGATTCCATTCGACGGCTATAAATTCATCAACTGGCGATTGTTCTGGGAATTCGACGGCGGCAACCTGACGGAAAATATGGTCCACCAGATTGCGTGGATCATCAGCGCGATGAATCTGCAGCTGCCCAAGGCGGCGATGATGATGGGCGGCGTGTTCTCGGAAAAAGACGGCCGCCAGGTTCCCGACACCATCAGTGTGACCCTGGAATATCCGGAGCTGCTGGTGCTGTGGCAATCGACTTTTAGCAACAGCCGTTATGGATTGGGCGAACATATCCTGGGCGATAAGGGAACCGTGGAACATGTCAGCGGCGCGACCGATATGATCCACGGCGAATCCGGCTCGACGATCAAATATTACCCGGAAAAAATCAACAATCCCGGCGGCGCTGCCATTCAGGGACACACTCCCGGCGTCGATCACATGGCGAACTGGATGGAGTGCATCCGCGATCGCAAACAGCCGAACGCTCCGGTGGAGATTGGATACTTGTCGGCGATTGCTGTGCACATGTCGAACCTGGCCTATCGGCAGAAGCGACGGGTGACGATCGAAGAAGCGATGGCGGCGAAACCGGAGGCCTGGATGTAAATCGAGCGGGACAAAACGTTTTAGGTGGAGCGCTTTCCGATCCAGGAGCATCCAAGAAATTGGCGAATCGATATTGCCAAACTGGTCCCGGAGAAATCCTCAATGAAAAATTTCCACGTTTGCGTGGCCGCTGTTGCACTTACTTTTTCCGTTACCGCCCTATTCGCGCAGGATGTGAAGCCGTCCGGCAACACGCAGGTTCGAACCGGGCAGTCTGCTTTCACGAATTATCAGCAGGAAAAACCCGGCGTTTCCCGCAAAATCACGCTGGCCGATCTGCCGCAGCCGTTCGCTACAAAATCTGTCGACAATGGCGCCAGCATTGTTCCGCGGCCGGCGAATGTGTGGCCGCAGACGCTTCCCGGATTCAAAGTCGAGCTCTACGCCACGGATTTGAACAATCCTCGCCTGATTCTTACCGCGCCCAATGGAGACCTATTCGTTGCAGAGAGCAAGCCGGGCGATATTCGCGTCTTTCGCGGCATCACAAAAGATGGCAAACCGGAAAAGTCGGAAGTTTTTGCGACTGGACTCGATATGCCGTTCGGCATCGCCTTCTATCCGCCTGGCCCGAATCCGCAATGGGTTTACGTCGGCAACACCGGCTCGGTAGTGCGCTTTCCCTATCGCAATGGAGAGATGAAAGCCAGCGGACCTTCGCAGATGATCGTGCCGGATATTCCGCCAGGCGGGCATCTGCGCGGCGGCGGCCACTGGACGCGTGACGTTGCATTTTCTCCCGATGGCAAAACGATGTTCGTCTCCGTCGGCTCGCACTCGAACCATGACGATGCCGACACACATCCGCAAGAAAAGCACCGCGCCGACATCCTGGCCTATACGCCGGAGGGAAAAGATTTCCGCATCTACGCGTATGGTATTCGCAATCCCGTCGGCATCGCGATCAACCCGACGACCGGGCAGCTTTGGGCATCGGTGAATGAGCGCGATACCCTCGGCAACAATCTTGTGCCGGACTACATCACGCACATCCAGCCTGGCGGCTTTTATGGGTGGCCGTGGTTTTACATGGGCGGCCATTGGGACCCGACGCTGCAAGGCAAGCATTCGGAATTGAAGTCAAAGGTCATCACGCCGGATGTGCTGATCCAGCCGCACTCAGCGTCGCTCGAAATGACGTTTTATACGGGCCACCAGTTTCCCGCGAAGTATCACGGAGACATTTTCGCCGCCGAACATGGATCGTGGAACAAGCAAACACGCGGCGGGTATGAAGTTGTTCGCGTGCCGTTGAAAGATGGTCACGCATCGGGAGTGTATGAAGACTTCGTTACCGGCTTTGTGCTTCCGGATGGCAATGTCTGGGGTCGTCCGGTAGGCGTGGCCGTCGCCAAAGACGGTTCCTTGATGGTTACCGACGATGGCTCAAATTCAATTTGGCGCGTCAGCTACGTCGGCAGATAGAGTATTCTTCATCGAGAGACCCTGACGATCGATGGGAATATTTCAGCGGCAATCCTCTCGCGCATTGCTATGCCTCGCTGTTTTTCTGCTGGCGGCGGGGCCCGGCTCCTTCACCGCAAGCGCGTATTCAGTGCTGTCGCACGAAGAAACCGTCGACCTGGCGTGGAGCCATCACATTGTTCCGCTGCTTCGGGAACGTTACCCGAATGTCACGCCGGATGAGCTGCGCATTGCCCATTCCTACGCGTACGGCGGCTGCATTATTCAGGATCTGGGCTACTATCCATTCGGCAGCAAGGAATTCAGCGACCTGCTGCACTATGTCCGCACCGGCGAATTCGTCAACAATCTTTTGAAAGATGCGAGCAGTCTGAACGAGTATGCTTTTGCCTTGGGAGCGCTGGCCCACTATCGCGGCGACACTACCGGACACCCGGCGGTCGGAATCGCCACGGCCCGCGAATACCCGCAGTTGAGCAGCCGGTTCGGCCCGTTCGTCAGCTACTACGATTCGCCTACGGCGCACATCCGCACCGAGTTCGGCTTCGATGTGGTTCAAGTTGCGCAGGGTCATTATGTCGGCGACGACTACAAAAATTTCATCGGCTTCAACGTCGCTACGCCGCTGCTGGAGCGCGCTTTCAAGGAAACCTACGGCGTCGATATCAAATCTGTTTTGACGCATGAGGATCTTGCGGTCAACACCTATCGCTATTCCGTCAGCACGGTGATTCCGGAGATGACGCGCGCCGCCGTGCTGCACTACGGCAAGCAGATTCAACAGCAGGTTCCGTCGTTCGATCGACGCAAATTTGTCTATCGCGTGAAGCGCACCGACTACGAACATGAGTGGGGCAAGCAATATCATCGGCCCGGGTTCGGCGTGTATGTGATCGACTTCATCATCAAGATCATGCCGAAGACGGGGCCGTTCTCCGCGTTCAAGCTGGAGATGCCGAATGCCGCCGATCAAAAGACATATCTGAACAGCATGCAGACCACGGTGAATCTCTTCGAGGTAGACCTGGATCAACTGCAAGCACAGCGCACGCCGGGCGGAACGCTGCCGCTGAAGGACCTCGATTACGACACCGGAAAAGATACTCATCTGGGTGAATATCCGCTGGCGGATCGGACCCACGCCAAGCTGCTCGATTCACTCGTGCGGCAGAAGGATGCGGAAATTCCGAGCGATCTGCGCGCCAGTATGCTGGAGTATTATGCGCCGCTAAAAACTCCGCACAGACGGCGGATTTACTATATGTTCCACATGCGCCAGGACCGGAAACAGAGAAAGCTCGAAACGAACCTGCGTCTGTTGCATAACCAACAACCGGCGATGAAAGTCGCCAGCGTGAAGACCGCGTCTGTAGCGGCGGCTGGAAACTGAATTCTGCGCGCTGCAGCAACCGACGTTTCAGAATCAAGCGTGGGGCAGCCAGTTTTTCCTTAACCGTTCATCACTTCTTCCTGGATCGCACCAGCTGCTTCCAATCGCGCTCTGTCTGATCCGCATATGCTTCTGCAAAGCTGGTTACGGCTCGATTGAAGCTGCCTGAGACGCCTAGATATCCTGCCAGCACTGCGCTTTCTCCCGATCGAGCATGGCCGCGTGCCAGCAGCTCGCCGCATACTCGCGCATATTCGATCAGTCCGGCCTGGTTCAAATCTTTGAGCCGCACGGATGCCTTATGATCGTTCAGCTGGCGCACCAGATAATCGCGTCCATCGAGCGTTGTCCAACCGAGAAACGGATCGGACTGCAACTGCATTAGCCGTTCGCCTTCGACCACTCGGCGACCCTGATGAACGCTGCGTGGACGATTTGCCTTGCCCCCGCGCGGCTTGATGTAGGGCGCATATCCGGATGCGACCTCTTCCTTGATCTGCAGAAATAGTGGGTCCCCGGGCCCGTTCCCTGTCATGTAGATGCAGTAGTCCCGCAGCCCGACGGAGCCGGTTCCTACGACTTTGAACGCGACATCGATCGGCCTGTATTGCAGAAAAAATATCTTCCTCTCCGGCGACAGGCTTTCTGCGTACTTCGGCAGCGCGGCGATCACGCGCTCGGCTTCCGTGCCGGTTACGCGCTTCAATATCGGCGGAATCGTCTTGAATCTGCGCGCACCCGGCGCCGAATTTTCTTTATCTGCCTTCGATGCACGCTTTGTCTTCACCCGCGGCCGCTTTTCCATTTCCGTCAACGCGGCCAGCGTATCGGAGGGTGTGGCCCGTTGCGCCATCTGTAGAATCCGCTCTACGGCGGCTACTTTGCGTAGTCGACGCACCTGAAAACGAGTGACGTCAATGATCGGCATCTTTGCGAACGCAGCCACGCTGCGCCGGTAGCGTTCCAGAAATACGGCGGCGGCCTCGCGGCAATTTTGATCGCTCGCTCCAGCCTCGCGCCCGGCCAGCAGCAGACTGGTGGCCATGCGCTTCACATCCCATTCAAATGGGCCGGCAATGGTCTCATCGAAATCGTTGATGTCGAACACCAGCCGGCCATCGAGTCCGGCATACGCGCCCAGGTTGCGCACATGCGCATCGCCGCAGAGCTGGCTTAGAATTCCGGTGTTGCCGGCCAGCGAAAGATCGTAGGCCATCACCGGCACGGCGCCGCGAAAATATCCAAAAGGCGTGGCCTCCATCCGTTCATACTTCAGCGCTGCGAGCGCGGGAATGCGGCCACGCATCGACCTGTCCATCAGCTTTAGAGGATCTTCGCGCCGATCCTTCGCCTTCCAGGCAGCGTGATCGGTACGGCGCATCTGTTTGCGCATCTGCTGGCCCAGCGCGAATCGTTTCTCTGAACTCAGCGGGTTCGCCATCGATGGTTTCTCCAAAATAAAATCGTGAAATCTAAGCCTACGCTTGCTTTGCCATCGCGGGTGCGATCGGTTGCCATTTCCGCAAACGTCGATTCGGCCTCGGCATTGACCGTTCGATAACAATCCTGCATCGGCGATGCGGTAAACTATAGGGGGACCGGAAGGCCTCTTGGTCCAACCGCTCGATTCCAGTTGGGCCCACCCGTTGGATTGCACCGTTGAACCGCACGGGCATTCCCCAGCCTACTGTTATTTAGATAGAAATTCGTCCATTTTGTTTACAGGCAGAATTTGCCCACTTTATTTTAGACAGGAAACTTCAACCATCGTGTCGTCCGCTATCCGTAATATCGCCATCATCGCCCACGTCGACCACGGCAAAACTACCCTGGTCGATGCCATGCTTCGCCAGAGCGGAACCTTTCGCTCCAACGAAGCCGTAACCGAACGCGTGATGGACTCGAATGAGCTGGAACGGGAACGCGGCATTACGATTCTCGCGAAGAATACCGCCATCATTTTTCATGACGCCAAGATCAATATCGTCGACACGCCCGGCCACGCCGACTTTGGCGGCGAAGTGGAACGCGCGCTGAAGATGGTCGACGGCGTCATGCTGCTGGTCGACGCCAGCGAAGGCCCGCTGCCGCAGACGCGCTACGTTTTGTCGAAGGCGCTCGAAGCGAAGCTGCCGCCGATTCTGGTGATCAACAAAATTGACCGGCCCGACGCCCGCCCCCAGGAAGTATTAAACGAGGTCTACGATCTGTTCATCGATCTCGACGCTGCGGAAGATCAACTGGATTTCCCTGTGCTCTACACCAATGCCAAGCTGGGCACGGCTTCGACGGATGCTAAGACTCCGGGCGAGAATTTGCAGCCGCTGTTTGAGGCGATCGTTTCGACCATTCCTCCGGCTACGGGCGATCCTGCGGGTCCGCTGCAGATTCTGGTCACCAATCTGGATTATTCGGATTATCTCGGCCGTCTCGCGATTGCGCGTGTCTTCAATGGCACGCTGCGCACCGGCGAAGAAGTCGCCATCGCCAAGCGCGATGGTTCGATGGAAAAAACGAAGATCACCAAGCTGTTCAGCTTCAGCGGACTGAAGCGCACCGATATTGAAGAAACCACCTTGGGCGATATCGTTGCCATTGCCGGCATCAGCGGCATCACCATCGGCGAAACGATCACCAGCATTGAGAATCCAACGCCGCTGCCGACGATCGCCATCGACGAGCCGACGATTGCCATGCAGTTCTTCGTCAACAATTCCCCGTTTGCCGGACGCGAAGGCCAATACGTCACTTCGCGCAACCTGCGCGAGCGCCTCGAAAAAGAACTGCTGACCAATGTTTCCATTCGCGTGGAAGATGCGGGCAATGCCGATAACTTCAAGGTGCTGGGACGCGGCGAATTGCAGCTGGCGATTCTGATTGAAATGATGCGCCGCGAGGGTTTTGAGCTAATGGTCGGCCGCCCGGAGATTGTGACCCGCGTGGTCGACGGCAAGCTGATGGAACCGGTCGAGTTGCTGACTATCGATATTCCCGAAAATTTTGTCGGCGTGGTGATGGAGCGACTGGGGCCGCGCAAGGCTGAGATGGTCAAGATGCACAACCACGGCTACGGGCGCGTTCGTTTGGAGTTCCGCATTCCCAGCCGCGGCCTGATCGGGCTGCGCAGCGAAATGCTGACGGAGACGCGCGGCACCATCGTGATGAATTCCCTGTTCGACGGATACATGCCGCACCAGGGAGAGATTCCGCAGCGCTCGACCGGCGCGCTGATCGCCGACCGCGCGGGGACGACGACCACCTACGCGCTCGACGGACTGCAGGAGCGCGGCATTCTGTTCCTGGGGCCAGGCAATGAAGTGTATGAAGGCATTATCGTCGGCGAGCATTCGCGCGACAACGATCTCGACGTCAACGCGGTCCGCGAAAAGAAGCTGACCAACATGCGCGCCTCCTCTGCGGACGATGCGATCCGGCTGGTGCCGTTCAAGCCGCAAAACCTGGAGCAGGCGATTGAGTTCATCAATGAAGATGAGCTGGTCGAAGTCACGCCGAAGAATCTGCGGCTGCGGAAGAAAATCCTGCAGGCCAATCGCAGGCCAAAGCGGAATGTGGTGCCTGCATCGGTGTAACGACGTATGCGCCGCCATCGCATCGGGGCTGAACGTGTAGTCTGAACATGCAGCCCCGTATGTTGAGTTTTCCAGTCCGGTCAATTTTGAAAATGCCGCAACAACAGGATCTGTTTCCCCCAGAAGCGTCAGAATCCGCAGCCGCGCGCCGGGTGCCGACAGCAAGGCCGGCAAATCCTCCCGCGCCGGTGTGGCTGCAGCGGCTGTCGATTGTGATTCTGGTGGTCTTCTGCTTTTACGTCGGGCTGCTGCTGTTTCTGCTGCCGTGGACGCGCTATTGGCAGGAAAACCATTACCTGCTGACGATGCCTTCGCTTGGGCCGCTGCTGAACTCCGGTGTTACGCGGGGCATTATCTCGGGGCTGGGGCTGATCGACATCTGGATCGGCATCTCCGAAATCGTTCATTACCATGAGCATCGCGCTTGAATTGCGCGCGACCTGCCTGCTTCCAATCCCATTCCAGAGGTTCCCGATGAGCGACATGAAGCCGCCGCTGCTTGCCTACGAAGACCCTGCCTTCATCAACAGTCCGGATGGGCGCATGCTGCGCATTATGGCGGAGTATATGGAGCCGCTTTCGCATTTTCGCCGCGAGCGGATTCAGGACACCGTAGTCTTCTTCGGCTCGGCGCGCTTTCGCGAGCTCGATGATTCCTCCCGCGAATTGGAGCTGCTGGATGCGCCCGGATCGGCGAAGCCTGCGCCGCCCGAGGAACAGCCGGCGACTGCCGAAGAGAGAGCCGCCGGAGAAACCAGCGAGCTGCGCCGCGCGCGCGCTGAAGCGGCGGTGGAGATGTCCCACTACTATGAAGACGCACGCAAGCTGGCATTTTTGTTGACCCAGTGGAGCCTGACGATTCGATCGCGCCGGCATCGCTTTGTGGTTACCTCCGGCGGCGGTCCGGGCATTATGGAAGCGGCCAATCGCGGGGCCAGCGAGGCGGGCGGAAAGACGATTGGGCTGAACATTCAGCTACCGTTTGAGCAGGAGCACAATCCTTACATCACGCCTTCGTTGAATCTGGAATTCCATTACTTCTTCATGCGCAAGTTCTGGTTCGCGTATCTTTCAAAGGCGCTGGTGGTGTTTCCCGGGGGGTTCGGAACGATGGATGAGATGTTCGAGCTGCTGACGTTGACGCAGACGCGCAAGCTGGCCAAGCAGTTGACGATTGTGATCTACGGCTCGAAGTATTGGAATGAGATCGTCAACTTTGACGCGCTGGTGCGGAAGGGAGTCGTCTCCGCCGAGGACATGAAGCTGTTCCAGTTTGCGGACACGCCGGAGGACGCTTTCGCGATTCTGAAGGAAAACCTGACGCGCGATTATTTGACGCCGGCGGAAATACCGGATGCGCCTGTGGATGTGGAGACGGAGATGTCGCTGCGGCCGGAAATTGCGAAGACGCGGCGGTAGCGTAGCGAAGAATCCAGAGGATGATGGCAGCACGTATTCAGCGCATATTCTCTGGATTCTTCACTTCGTTCAGAATGACTCGACTTAAAAAGCCTTCCCCTACTGCACATTCCCAATGAAGACGGCGAACGGCGGCAGCACGACATGCTGTAAATCGACCGTTTTGCTCACGCCGCCATCGCTCAGCAACGCGGTCGATCGATGGCCGTGGATTCCCTGGGATTCGAGGTCGTAAGAGACGGTGCGGGGCTGGGCGGTGAAGTTCATTGCCACCAGCACCGAGGGACCGTCGCCGGGATTTTTGCGGATGTAGGAGAGCACGTTTGGATCGGACGTATCGACCATGATGTTTTCTCCGGCATGCAGCGCGGGATTGGTCGCTCGCAGGTGGATGAGCTGCTTGTACCAGTTCAACAACGAGTCGGGCTGGCCGGATTCCACCTCTACGTTGACGGTTTCATAGCTGGGCGGAATCGGTAGCCAGGTGTGGTCGGCGGTGCTGAAGCCGGCGTTTTTGCCTGGGGTCCACTGCATGGGAGTGCGCTCGCCATCGCGACCTTTATAGTTTGGCCAGCCCACTTTGCCAACCGGGTCCTGGACTTCCGCTCGGGTTTTGGGCGGGGTGGTGACCATGCCGATCTCTTCGCCGTAGTACATCAGCGAGGCCGATCGCGTGGTGAGCAAAATGGCGCCGACGATCCGGGCGATCTGCGCGTTGTGGACACCGTCTCCGTAGCGGTCCCAGCTGCGCACATTATCGTGGTTGTCGAAAACGAACAACGGCATGTAGCCGTTGAGCCCGGTTTCCGCCTGATTGATCCTGGTACGGAATGCATCCACATCCAGCTTGTTGAGGAAGCCGACCTGCATGTCCATGGGCAGCTGCAGCTCATTGTGGGCGGTGCCGCCATACCAGGCCAGCTGGTCCTGGATGTTCGACAGGTAGGTTTCGCCGATAAGCACGCGATCTCCGGGATAGCTGTCGACGACCTTGCGCAGGGCCTGCATGACGGTGTGGACCTGGGGCAGATTCTCCGTAAGGTCGTTCGAGATGTTGGGATCGCCGAAGTCGTTGCTGCCGCCGAGAACCTTTTCATCGCGGAATTGCGGATCCTCGAACAGTTCGGGGATGGCGTCGAGACGGAAGCCGGCGACGCCCTTGTCCAGCCAGAAGCGGCAGGCGTCGAACATGGCCTTCTGGACGGCTGGATTGCGCCAGTTGAGATCGGGCTGGGCAGAATAAAACTTGTGATAGTACCACTGCCTGGTGGTGGCGTCGTAGGTCCATGCGGAGTGGCCGAAGGCACTTTGCCAATTGTTAGGCGGTATGCCGGGACCTTTGCCGTCGCGCCAGACATACCAGTCGCGTTTGGGATTGGTGCGCGAGCTGCGGCTCTCCTTGAACCAGGGGTCCTGGTCGGAGGTGTGGTTCATGACCATGTCCATGACGATGCGGATGTGATGCGCCTTGGCGGCGGCGATGAGGTGGTCAAAGTCGGCCATGGTGCCGTAGAGAGGGTCGATGGCTTCGTAGTTGGAGATGTCGTAGCCGAAGTCGACTTGCGGCGAGGGATAAATCGGAGTGAGCCAGATGGCGTTGACTCCCAGATGCTGGAGATAGTCGAGACGCTGGATGATGCCGTCGATGTCTCCGACTCCATTGCCGGTGGTGTCTTGAAAGCTGCGGGGGTAAATTTCGTAGACGACTGCGTGCTTCCACCAGGGGGTCGTTTTGGGTTGCGCCTGGAGAAAGCCTGCAGTGAACAGAGCCAGGGCCAGGGCGATCGTCATTGTGCGCAAGACGCGCCTATCTTGGAGTTGAACCTTCATTGTGCCTCCTTGCGATGATTTTTGCGCTGCGCTCGGGATGACCTGCTTTGTTTATCCGCTGGATTGGGCTTCTTTGCCTTTGGGGATCAGCTCGGTTCCGGGCATGACGATTTTTGCCTGGAGTTTTCGGAAACCGAAGACTACGGCGATCTGCGGAGCGATGTAGCGGGTGATCCACATGACTAAGAGAAGCAGCGGAATGTAGTGGCCCCACAGCTGCGGGTGAACAGGCAGCAGGAGACCGGGCGCGGCGAAGGCGGCGTAGGAAATCATGACCAGGCCCCAGGGACTTTCGCGGGCATCGCCGAAGACTCCATTCAAGATGATGAAGGAGAAGAAATAGAGGATGGGCATGACGACTACGATTCCGGACCAGCCGAATTCGCGATAGGCGTCGCCGATGGGGGCGAAGGCGACGGCGGTGGTGTAGTCTTCTGAGCTGGCTTCGTTGGTTTCGCGCCCGTAGATATTGCCCAGGGAAAGATTCTGCCTGCCTTGCCAGAGGAAGTGGGGAATGACCATTTCAAAACCATCGATGAGGTAGGAAGACCCAACGGGGCCGGCGTGCTGGGTGACATCGATCAGACGATCGTCCTGGCAGATGAGCGATTCCCGATCCATGAGACCGTGGGGATGGTCGTAGCAGAGCGCGACCTGGTTGATATCTTCATTCATCTTCAGCGAGTCGGCATACCACTGGTACATGGCGGGGATGGTGGCTGGATTGGTGATCAGGGCAATGGTTGCGTTCACAGTGCCGGTGAGCGTGGCCTGCCGGGTCATGGAGCGGGCATACTGCGCCCAGGGGAATAAAAATCCTACAGCGAATGCGAGCCAGGCCAGAATACCGAGGACCTGCAGCGGGCGGAATTTATAGTCGAGTGCGGCGCAGACCAGGAAATAGGAGAAAAAGGGCGCGTACATTCCCTCCTTGGAGGCGGCGATGAAACCGAAGCCGGCGACGTAGAGGATGCTGACCAGCACGATCCAGTTCATGCTGCGCTGGCCGCGACTGATGCATATCTCGTAATACGTGGCAAGAATGGTGGCCATGGGCACAAAGATGTTGAGCTGGTTGAGCGCCGCCCAGATGGTGCCGTTGGCGCCGGTGTTGTAGTTGGAAAGCAGGATCTGGCTGATGAGACCGATGACGAGCAGGCCGGCGGAGGTGTTCTTGAGATTCTCGAGATCGCGGGCGGTAAAGTTCACGATGTTGCGACGAGTGGAAAAGCGGCCGCTGAGCGCGGCGGCCACCAGGATTCCAAGCCATCCCAGAGCGGTGGCGGAGATGGTGATCAGGGGCTGGTCGAAATGGCGGTTCGTTGGCTCCCAATAGAGAACCTTGATGACGATGAGAAGGACGAAGGTGGGCAGTGCGGTGAAGAAGACATATGCGCCGGCGGTGGTGGAGAGGCCGTTAAGCACATTAAAGGCCAGGGCGCTGAAGACGATGGCCGTGCACCCGAGGAAGGCGAAGACGGGGTCGGTTCCATCGAGCAGCTGAGCAAACAGCAGGACCAGAACCACGATGAGGATGTGGTTGATATTGAACCGGGTTGGATAGGGGATGCGCATGGTGGAAGCTCAGGCCGGCGCGACAGCAGTGGATTCCTGGAAGCGGGCGTGGCATTCGAGGATGGTGGCGCGGGCGGCTTCGGCGTCGTCCCAGCCAAGGGCCTGGGTGCGCTTGCCTTCTAGATCTTTATAGATGGCGAAGAAGTGTTCGACCTCGCGGAGGATCTGCGGGTAGACCGCAGTGTAATTTTCGATCTGGCTGAAGGTGGGGTTGGCGGCGGCGAAGGCGACTACCTTTTCGTCTTCGATGCCTTGATCGAGCATGCGGAAAAGGCCGACGGGACGGGCGCTCAGAACGCAGCCGGGAAAGCTGGGGGCGTCGCCGAGGATGAGGATGTCGAGCGGGTCGCCGTCCTTTGCGAGGGTGCGGGGAATGAAGCCGTAGTCGCCCGGATAGTGGACGGGGCTGAAGAGATTGCGGTCGAGGCGGAAGACGTGGAGCGTCTTGTCGTACTCGTATTTATTGACGCTGCCCTGGGGGATTTCGACGACGGCGGTGATTAGGTTGGGGGCGTCGTTGCCGATCGGTAGCTCTAGGTAATTTGTCATTGCTGGAAGAGACATCGCTTTCGGCAGCTTGTTCCCGAGTATACCAACCTGGATGCTGCGGTCGCGATGCGACAATATAGGGGCGCGCCGTCTCGCGTGCTTTGAGTCTGAACCTATGCTGCAATTGACATCGGCCGGCAAGCGCTTCGGCCACAAGCTTCTATTTGAAAAAGTCGATTGGCAGATTACTCCGGGCGAACGGACGGGGCTGGTAGGCGGCAATGGCACGGGTAAATCCACTTTGCTGCGGATTCTCGCGGGGATGGAAACGCTGGACGACGGCTCTGTCGAGTGCACGGGCGGGATGACGTTTGGATATCTGCCGCAAGACGGCCTGGCGCTGCGCGGACGGACGGTGTTTCAGGAATGTATGTCGGCGTTTGAAAAGACGCAGGCGCTCGAAGAAAAAATCGAGGGCATACATGCACAGCTGGCGGATTTGCCGCCGAATACCGCTGGATATGCGGCCCTGGCGGAACAGCTGGCGCGCAGCGATGCCGAATTCCGCGCCCAGGATGGGTACACGATGGAGGCGCGGGTGGGAATTGTGCTCTCCGGGCTGGGATTCGCAAAGGAGGATTGGGGACGGCAAACGGAGGAATTCTCCGGAGGCTGGCAGATGCGGGTGGCGCTGGCCAAGCTGCTGCTGGAGAAACCCGATCTGCTGCTATTAGACGAGCCTACGAACCATCTGGATCTGGAGGCGCGGAACTGGCTGGAAGGATATCTGCATTCTTACCCGCATGCCTATATTTTGATCTCGCATGACCGATTCTTTCTGGATGTGGCGACCAACAAGATCGCGGAGCTTTGGAATCGTCGGCTGTATACGTATAGCGGGAATTACGAGAAATATCTGCAGCAGAAGACGGAGCGCCAGACGCAATTGGAGGCGGCATACCAGCATCAGCGGGAGCATATCGAGCATCTGGAGGCATTCATCAATCGCTTTCGCGCGCAAGCCACCAAGGCGCGGCAGGTGCAGAGCCGGATCAAGGAGCTGGAGCGGATCGAGCGGATCGAGTTGCCGCCGAAGGAAGTAGCGATTCACTTTACGTTTCCGCAGCCGCCGGCGAGCGGCCGCACCGTAGTTGAGGCGCGTGGGGTGGGCAAATGCTATGGCGACAAGCGGGTCTTCTCGGGCGCGCAGTTCACCATGGAACGCGGCGAGCGGATTGCACTGGTAGGGCCGAATGGCGCTGGGAAATCTACGCTGATCCGATTGCTGGCGGGGATCGATGGATCGACAGAGGGTGAGATTCGACTGGGGCACAACGTGGTGCTGCAGTATTTTGCGCAGGATCAATATAAAGAGCTCGATGCGGACGCGCGCATGCTGGACGATATCGGCCGCAGCGCTCCGCGGATTCCGCAGACGGAATTGCGCAGTTTGCTGGGGTGTTTCCTTTTTTCCGGAGACGATGTTTATAAGCAGCTCGGCGTACTTTCCGGCGGAGAGCGGAATCGATACGCGCTGGCGCGGCTGCTGGTGAGTCCGGCGAATTTTCTGCTGCTGGATGAGCCTACAAATCATCTGGACATGCGGGCGAAGGAAGTATTGCTGGAGGCGATCCGGAATTTTACCGGAACGGTGGTCTTCGTTTCGCACGATCGTGCGTTCATCGATGCGCTGGCGACGCGGGTGTTTGAGATTCGCGATGGCGCCGTGCATGTTTACACCGGGAATTATGAGGATTATCTCTGGCAGATTTCCCGGCAATCCGCAATTCCTGACGATGCGCCCGCGATCGTACAGAAGTCGAATGGAAATCCTGCGGCTGCGCTTGATGAAGCCAAGGACAACGAAACTGCTCGGGCGAAGCGGATCAATCCGATCCGGCTGCGGCAGATGCAGGAGCGCTGTGCTGCTTTGGAGGAGGAGATTCCTCGCATTGAGGCAGCGATTCAGACGACGGAACAGCAGATGGGCGTGTTTGTTTCCGCGGAGCATACGCAGGCGCAGGCTGGGCAGCTGGATACGCTTCGCGGCGATCATGCGGCCATGCTGCTCGAGTGGGAGGAATTGATGGTGCAGCTCGAAGAGCAGGCGGCGATTTCTTAGCCGCGAATGCAATCGAAGGACGCGAATACAGTTCGCATGATTTCGAACCCTATAATCGAAATAACTATGGACCTACTGTGGAAGCCGGAAGACTGGCGCGAGCGCCTGGAGGAATTGCAGTCGTTCGATGCCGAACGCAAGGAAGCGCCGCTGCGGCGGGACGTGCGCTCGCTGGGAATTTTGCTGGGACGGGTGCTGCGCGAGCAGGCCGGGGATGCGCTGTTTCAAGCCGTTGAGGATTTGCGGCGGCTCACAGCGGAGAGCCGCGAAGCTCGCCTGCAGGGCGACAAGAAAAAAGCCGACAAGCTGCTGGATCAGGCGATCGCTCGCATTGCCGGCTGCGAGACTGGATTTGCCGAGCAACTGACGCGCGCCTTTGGATTTTATTTCGAACTGATCAACCTGGCGGAGACGAACCACCGCAAACGGCGGCGGCGGGCGCATCGGCTGTTGGGCAGCCAGAGTCCTCCGCAGCCCGGCGAGATGCGCGGCACGTTGCGGCGTATGCGCGAGGCGGGCATCGGCGCCGATGGCGCGATGGAGCTGCTGAAAAAAATCTGCGTGATTCCTGTGTTCACTGCGCACCCCACGGAAGTGGCGCGGCGGTCCGTCCTGTTCAAGCGGCGGCGGATTGGCGAGGCGCTCGAAAGCCTGAACCAGATTCCGCTGCCGGATGAAGAGCTGGCGGCGCGGGAGCAGGCCATTCTCGCCGAGATCACGGCGCTGTGGCAGACGGATGAGGTTCGCAGTTATCGGCCCACGGTGCAGGATGAGATCAAGCTGGGGCTGGATTACTACGACATCGCGATCTTTGAAACGCTGCCGCAATTGTTTGAGGAGATTGCCGGTGCGTTGCGCGACGAATATGGCATGGATGTAGAGGCGAAAGATCTGCCGCAGGTGGTGCAGTTTGGATCGTGGATTGGCGGCGATCGCGATGGAAATCCAAATGTAACTCCAGAAGTTACATTTGAGGCGATCGCAATGGCAAGGCGCAAATTGATGGACCATTACAGCGCGCGAGTGCAGCTGATTGTCGATTTGCTGACGCCTTCAGTGCAGCGGGTGGGGATCTCGAAAGCTCTGCGCGAACGGTTGGAGAGCTACGAATCGCAGCTGGAACACTCAGGTGCGACTCTCGACGATCGCTTTCCGCATGAGCTGGATCGCCGTTTTTCGCTGTGCATGCATCTTCGGCTGCAGGCTGCACGTGTGGAACTGCGCGCAATCGGCGGGCCGGCTACGTTGCCGCCGTATGGTTCGGCGCAGGAATTTCTGGACGACCTGGAACTGCTTCGCGACAGCCTGGCGGAGAACAAGAGTCTGCGGCTGGCGCGTTCGCTGATCGATCCGTTGATTCGCGAGGTGCGGACGTTTGGGCTGCATCTGCATACGCTCGACATTCGCCAACATGCGCGGCTGCATACGCAGACGCTGAAGGAGATTGAACATTGCACGGCAGAAATCCCCGGCGTGGAAGATTTTTCCCGGCCGCTTTCGACCGATGCCGCGGATGTACTGGCTGCATTTCGCGCAGTGGCGCAGATTCAACGCGAGCTGCCGCCGGAGACGATCGAGCAGTATGTGATCAGCGGCGCTACAGGTGTGGAAGATGTGTGGCAGGTGCTGCACCTGGCGCGGACGAATCAAGTGGCGGCGACGGCCGGGAAAAATCTTGCGGCGATTCAAGTAGTGCCACTGTTTGAGTCGATCGAAGATTTGCGCGGTGCGGCTGCGATCTGCCGTGAGATCTGGACAACGCCGGCGTATCAGCCTCTGCTCGATTCCTGGAATCGCAAACAGGAAGTGATGCTGGGCTATTCCGACTCCAACAAAGATGGCGGCATGCTGACGAGCACGTGGGAGCTGTACAAGGCGCATCGCGCGCTGTACGCGGTGGCGCGGGAGTGCGGCGTGGACCTGCGACTGTTTCATGGGCGCGGCGGGACCGTGGGACGCGGCGGGGCGCCGACGCATCGTGCCATTTATGCGCAGCCGATCGGAGATTTCAACGGCGAGATTCGCATTACAGAACAGGGTGAAGTGCTGCACTGGAAATACTCCGACGTAGTGCTGGCGGAATGGAACCTGGAGCTGATGGTGGCGGCTTCGCTCGACGCGCTCGCCCGGCCTGAAGCGCGTCGACCGGGTGGACATCGCACCGGGGAGATGGAGCCGGGTTGGGAGGAAGTCTGCGAGGAACTTTCGACCGCTGCATACGGGTTTTATCGCAGGAATATTCCGGAAGACGACGCGGTGCTGCAGTATTTTGCCGAGGCCACGCCGGTGAACGAGCTGGAGTTTGCTCGTATCGGCTCGCGGCCGGTGCGGAGAAAAGGCAAGGCGAATTTTGCCGATCTGCGCGCGATTCCGTGGGTGTTTGGATGGATGCAGAGTCGGCATGGAGTGCCGGGATGGTTCGGCGTTGGACATGCGCTGCAGTTGTCGATTCAACAAGGAAATCTGTCACTGTTACAAAATATGATGCGCGAGTTTCCCCTGTTCATCGACTTGATGCGCAATGTGGAACTGGCGCTGGCGAAGGCGGACTTCGACATTGCGCGGCAGTACTCTTCGCTGATGCAGGATGCGGCAGTACGCGAGAAAGTGTTCACTCGGCTGCACGCGGAATATGAGGATACCTGCCGGGCGGTGTTGGCGGTGACTGGGCAGAGCGTGCTGCTCGAAACCAATCCGGTGCTGTCGCGGTCGATTCGGCTGCGCAACCCTTATGTCGATCCGATGAGTCTTATTCAGGTGGAATTGCTGCGGCGCAAGCGGGCGGGAGACGCGAGCGACACGCTGCAGCGGGCGATTGCGGCGACGATCAATGGGATCTCCGCCGGGCTTCGCAACACCGGATGAGCAGTTTTCCGTGGCCTTCAGAGAAATTTCAGATTCCAGCGGCAGAATGAATCTGATGGCTCAACCTCTACGCCATATCGGGGTGCATGCTGCGGGTGGTCTGGGGCAGGGATTTGTTGCGCCAGCGGGAAACGCTGTCTCCACTTCCCCTTCGGCGGCCTCGGTGTCCGATCGGGATGACATTCCTTTTTACGCAACATTCCTTCTGATAACGCTATGGCTGCTCTGCGTGAGTGCGCCGCTACTGGCGCAGCAGAATCCTATGCCTTCGGTAGAAATCACGACGGGGCAGCCGGAAACGACACCGGGGGCTCCTATATTGGTAACGCTGCAGGATGCGCTGAAGCGCGCGCGCGCGATGAGCCCGATAGTGCGGCTGGCGATTACCAACGCGAAGATCGCGGCGGAGAAACCCACGCAATCGCGGGGTGCGAATCTGCCGACGGTTTCTTCCAATTCCCAGTTTCTTTACACCCAGGGCAACGGAACGCCGGTGTCCCGTTTTATTGCGAACAATGGCGTGCATGAATACATTGCGCAGGTCGATGTACATCAGGCGCTCTCGGTTGCCAACGTAATTCTGTATCGGGAAAGCGTTGTTTCGGCGGCGTTGGCAAAAGACCAGGCGGAGATTGCGCGGCGGGGATTGATGGTCGCCGTGGTACAGGGGTATGCGGCGCTGGTGGCGGCGAAACGCAAATACCTGGCCCAGCAGCAGGCGGCGCAAATCGCGCAGAATTTTTTGAAGACGACGGAGCAATTGGAAAGCGGAGGCGAGGTAGCGCACGCCGACGTAGTGAAGGCGCAGGTGCAATACGACGACAGCCAGGTGGCCTTGCAGGATGCCGAACTGGCGCGGGACACGGCAAAGGCGGCGCTGGCGATGTTGGTGTTTGCCGACGTGAACCGAAAGTACGATGTGGTGGACGATCCGGCGCAGGTGCTTACATTGCAGGCTTACGGGGATGTGGAAACCGAGGCGCGGCAGAACAATCCGGCACTCGATGCGGCGTTCAAGAACGAGCACCTTGCGGACCAGGCGATTGCGGCGGCGCGGTCGGAGTATCTGCCGACGATGACGCTCGATTATTTCTATGGGATCGATGCCAATCGTTTTGCTGTGAACACGCCTTCTTCGCCGACCATCGATCCGGAGTTGCAGGGACGGCCAATCCAGAATCTGGGTTACTCGGTGCTGGCTTCGATTACGTTGCCGATATGGAACTGGGGCGCGACGCAGAGCAAGGTAAAGTCGGCGGAAATATTGCATCGTCAGGCGATGCTCGACCGGCAATTTGCGGAGCGGAAACTGATTGCCGACCTGCAGCAGTTTTATGGGGAAGCAAAGACGGCGCAGTCGGACATGGAGATTCGCAAATCCGCGGCGGCGAATGCAGCCGAGAGCGCGAAGCTCACGCTGGTGCAATATAAGGCGGGGGACGCTACGGCGCTGGAAGTGGTGACCGCGGAAGATTCGCTGATGCTGGAGCAGAATGCTTATGCGGATGCGCAGACTCGCTATGCAACGGCGATTGCGAATCTGGCGACGTTGACGGGGAAACTATAGATGATGGCGCGCCGCGTATTTCAGGATATTTTCGCGAGAGGAAGGAAAACGCAGACCTCCTCACCGCGTTCAGGCGGCGCGAGAACGTCGGCCGGAATGACACTTTTATTTTTTACTGTGCTGGCGGGTTGCAGTAGCGGCAATCCGGATCTGAATGGACCGGAGCCGGTGGTCGCGGTGGAGACGACAACGGCGAAGGTGCAATCGATTACGAACGTGGTGAGCGCGGAGGGGGTGCTGTTTCCGCGGCAGCAGGCTTCGATTTCGCCGAAGATTACCGCGCCGGTGCGGAGATTTGCCGTTCAGCGGGGCGACCGCGTGCATATGGGAGAATTGCTGGCGGTGCTGGAGAATCGCGATCTGAGCGCCGCGTTGATTTCCGCGCAGGGCAGCTATGACGCGGCCAGGGCGACGTACGCGTCAACGACTTCCTCAACGCTGCCGGAAGAAATCCAGACGTCGAAATTGAATTTGAAGGATACGAAGACGAATTTCGATACACAGCAGAAGCTGTTCGACAGCGAGCAGAAGCTATTTCAGGAAGGCGCGATTGCGCGCAAGCAGGTAGATGCGACCGAGGTGGCGCTGACGGCGGCGCGCAGCGCCTATCAGACGGCGGAGACGCATTTGAAAAATCTACAGGCGATGGGAGCTTCGCAGCAGCGGCAGACGGCCAAGGGACAGCTGGAAATCGCGAATGGGCAGTATCAGGGAGCGGCGGCGCAGCTTGCGTATACCCAGATTCGCAGCCCAATCGATGGTGTAGTGGCCGACCGCGCGGTATATCCGGGCGATGTTGCGCCGGCGGGAACCCCATTGCTGATCGTGATGGACACGTCGAAGGTGATTGTGCGGCTGCATGTGCCGCAGTCGCAGGCAGCACAGTTGAAGCTGGGCGATGCGGCCGCGCTTACAGTGCCGGGATTTGCCGCCGGCTTTCCGGCGAAGGTCACAGTGCTGAGCCCGGCGCTCGACCCGAACAGCACGACGGTGGAAGTGTGGGTGGAGGCGGATAATGCCAAGGGCGATTTGAAACCGGGAGCTTCGGTGACAGTTTCGATCAAGGTGGAGACAATTCCCGATGCGCTCGTGATTCCGGCGCAGGCGATTCTGAAGGCATCGAATGGCGACACAACAGTGATGGTGGTGCATTCGGATGGACGCGCGTATTCGCAGAAGGTGAAGACGGGGATCGAGCAGGGCGCGCTGATGCAGATTGTGAGCGGACTGCAGCCGGGGGCGCAGGTAATCGTCAACGGAGAATATGGGCTGCCGGAGAAGACGAAGGTGAAGGCGACGCCGGTTCGTCCTGCTGGGGAATCGCAGGTTGAAGGGCCCTGAAATGACCAGCTCGAATCCGAATCACCGCAAGCCAGGACCCGAGGACTCGTCGAAGACGTATTGGTTTGCGCTTTTTTCGAAGGCGCTGATTGCCGTCATTCTGGTGCTGGCCTTTGTCGGCGCCTACTCGGCTATGAGTATTCCGCTGGCGGTGTTTCCGACGACGAATTTCCCTCGCGTCATAATTGCGATCGACAACGGCGTGATGCCGATCGATCAGATGCTGGTGACAATTACGCGGCCGATCGAAGAGGCTGTCAACAGCGTGCAGGGATTGCAGACGGTGCGCTCGATCACCAGCCGCGGCACCGCCGAAGTGGACCTATTCTTCGACTGGAAAGTGGACATGTTCCAGACGCTGCAGCGCGTGTATGCGGCCATGTCGCGGGTGCAGGCCTCGCTGCCGCCGACGGCGCAAGTTCAGGCGAACCGGCTGCGCTTTTCCAGCTTTCCGATTCTGGGCTTCGGGCTTACGTCGAACACCATGCCGTCGACGAAGCTGTGGGAGATCGCGACCTATCAGATCAAGCCGCGGCTGAATCGCGTCAACGGCGTTTCCAGCGTGCTGGTGCAGGGCGGCGATATTCCCGAATTCGACATCGTTCCCGACCCATCGAAACTGCTGCGCGCAACCGTCACTGTTACAGATATTTTGACGGCGCTGCAGAAGACGAACCTGATTGAGTCGCCGGGGCTGATTCCTGCGAACCATCAGCTGGTGCTCGACCTGGTGGATGGTCAGGTGCATGACCCGAAAGAGATCGCCGGCATCGTGATCAAAAAAACGCCGGCGGGGACTCCGGTGCAGATCGGCGACGTGGCTACGGTGGAAGCCGCGGTGCAGCCGCGCTATACCGTGGTGACTGCGAACGGCCACCCGGGAGTGCTGATGAGCATCAACCGGCAGCCGGGAACCAACACCGTGACGGTTGCAGATGGCGTGTATCGGCAGTTGGACCAGATCAAGAAAAGTCTTCCGCCGGGAATTCAGTTCTCCGTTTTCTACGATCAGGCGGGCCTGGTGCAGGAAGCGATCAGGAGCGTTCGCGACGCGATCTTGATCGGCATCATTCTGGCGTGCATTGTGCTGGTGATTTTTCTGCGCGACTGGGGCAGTTCGCTGGTGGCCGGGCTGGTGATTCCGGTCACCATAATGATTACGTTTCTGGTGCTGAAGCTGCTGGGAGAAAGCTTCAACCTGATGACGCTGGGCGGCCTCGCAGCCGCGGTGGGACTGGTGATCGACGATGCCATCGTGGTGGTCGAGAACATCGTGATCCATCGCGATGCCGGACAGGGCAAGCTGCAGGCGGTGCAGAGCGCGCTGAGCGAATTGAAGGTTCCGCTGGTTGGATCGACGATGACGCCGGTGGTAATTTTTCTGCCACTGGTGCTGATCACCGGAGTGACGGGAACTTTTTTCCGTGCGCTGGCGGTGACCATGTCGGCTGCGCTGCTGACCTCTCTGGTGCTGGCGCTTACCTGGACGCCGACCTTGAGCCAATATTTCGTGCGGCGCAAAGATACCTTCCAACCGGAACAGCAGATCGGCGAATTTGCTTCCCTGGAGGACGAAGCGCGGCGGCTGATGGAAGTGGAAGAGGCTTCGCTTGGCGGATTCATGCGTCGCGTGATCCATGCCTACGAGCGGCTGCTGACGTTAGTGCTGGATCGACCGTGGTGGCTGGCTGCCTTCGCCGTGCTGCTGATTGTGATCTCTTATTTCAGCTATGCGTCGCTGGGTTCCGACCTGTTGCCGAAGCTGGATGAAGGCGACTTCACCATCGACTACATCATGCCGCCGGGCAGCTCGCTCCAGGAAACGGATCGCGTGGTGGGGCATGTGGAGCAGATTGTTCAAAGCATTCCGGAAGTGGTGGCGACATCGCGGCGCACTGGGCTGCAGCTGGGCCTGGCGGCAGTGACGGAGGCGAATACCGGCGATATTTCCGTCAACCTGACCAGCCATCGCAGCCGCGATATTTACGCCATTATGGACGAGGTGCAGGCGAAGGTGAGCCAGCAGGAACCGATGCTGGACATCGACCTGCACCAGACGCTGGAGGACATGATCGGCGATCTCACCAATGCGCCGCAGCCAGTCGTGGTGCAGCTTTTCAGCGAAGATCCGGCGCTGCTGCGGCACTGGGCGCCGATCGTGGCCGACAAAATTTCCAATGTGCCTGGAATTGTGGGCGTGCTGAATGGGATCGACAACACCATCAGCAGTCCGGAAACGATCTACCGGATTCGACCGTCGGTGACGGCGACCAGCGGCTTTACGCCGGAAGAAGTGGCGACCGATGCCAATGCGCTGCTGCAGGGGCAAACGGCAACCACTCCGCTGATTGCGAACGATCGCGCGTACAACATTCGCGTTCGTTTTCCGGAGCAGAACCGCGCCTCTCCGCAGGCGATCGACAACACCTTGCTGGTCAGCTCGACGGGAACGACGGCGACGCTCGGCGCATTGGCGACGGTGGAAAATCTTCCCGGGCAGACGGAAATTCTGCGGGAGAATCTGCAGCAATTGGTGGAAGTCAGCGCGCGGCTGCAGGGCACGAGTCTGGGTCAGGCGATTGTCGGCGTGAAAAAAGCGGTGGTCGATGCCAACCTGCCGCCTTCGATTCGCGTGGTGTATGGCGGCACGTACGCCACGCAACAGCAGTCCTTTCGCGATCTGCTGATGGTGCTGTTTGTCGGGCTGCTGCTGGTGTTCCTGGTGCTGCTGTTCGAGTTCAGAACATTTTCCGCGCCGGTATCGATTCTCGCCTCCGCGGTGCTGTCGACCTCCGGCGTATTTCTGGCGTTGCTGCTGACCGGCACGGACTTCAATATTTCTTCCTTCATGGGCTTGATCATGGTCGTCGGGATCGTGTCGAAGAACGGGATTCTGCTGCTGGATGCGGATGTGAAATTCCGCGCGGCGGGCATGTCGCCGCGCGATGCGATGATCCAGGCCGGACGCAGACGGCTGCGTCCCATTGTGATGACCGCCGTGGCCGCGGTGGCCGGGATGCTGCCGCTGGCGCTGGCCATCGGCGCAGGCTCGCAGATGCTGCAGCCCCTGGCGATTGCGGTCATCGGGGGGATTCTGATTTCCATGCTGCTGTCGCTGGTGATTACCCCGGCAGTGCATTACTACATGGCTGGAAAAGGTTGAATTTTTCTCCTGGCAAAAGAAAAGAGCCGCGATTGCGGCTCTTCTCAACCCGTTCGATCGACTGTTAGTCGGTTTGTTCCTTGCGGGCCTTTTTGCGATTGCGTTTGCGCGCTAGTGCCTGCTTCATGCGCATCTTCTCGCCTGGCTTCATGTAATACGAATGCCGCTTGACTTCCTTGATGATGTCTTCCTGCTGCACCTTGCGCTTGAAGCGGCGCAGTGCATTTTCCAGCGGTTCGCCTTCCTGAATCTTTACTTCTGCCAAATGAGATTACACCTCCCAACGCTCCGGTTGGACACACTCTAGAATACCGGAAATTGGGGCAAATCGGTAACGGGCGCTTCTCGATAGTGGTCAGTCTGAAATTAAGCGAGTCCGGTAGTGCCGCCGCATGATTTCTACGATCACACCGGCCAATGCGAAGGTTGCGGCATTAGTAATCAAGACGAAATAGAAGCCCTGCGGGTGTTGGCGGGCCAGCGCAATCGGGCAGGTCAGATAGACGAGAGATCGCCCGAGGCCGCCCCTACCAAGCGGATTCGAAAGAGTCGTTGAGATGTAGACCCTCCAGAAGATGACAACGAGCGCACCCAAAGTGGCCCAAATTGCGATTCGACGTTTCATGTCGCCGCTCCTTCCACCCTGCACTCTAATGATCCCACCAACTCCTACAAACTCCAAACTGACCCACTACCCGCTTCTCTCTATAATTCTCTCGATGACGAAATCCAACAAACATGATGTTCCGCAGCAGCTGGAAACCCTGCGCGAGACGCTGCGTCACCATGAGTATCTCTATTATGTCGAGGATGCGCCGGAGGTTTCCGACGCGCAGTATGACGCCTGGATGCGGGAGTTGCGGGCGCTGGAGGAGGCGCATCCTGAGCTGCTGACGACAGACTCTCCGACGCAGCGGGTCGGCGGCAAGCCGAAGGAAGGCTTTGCCAAGGTGGCGCACTCGCGGCCTATGTTGTCGCTCGACAATGCCTACGATGAAGACGAGTTGCGGGAGTGGGATCGGCGCGTGCATGAGCTTGCCAGCGGAGAACGTGTCGATTTTGTGATTGAGCTGAAGCTGGATGGATTGTCGCTAGCGCTGACCTACGAGAATGCGCGCCTGGTGCGCGGGGTTACACGCGGCGATGGGGTGATCGGCGAGGATGTGACGACGAATGTGCGGACGATTCGTTCCGTTCCGCTCAGTATTTCGGCGGCGAAGATGCGTGGCTCCGGGCTGCCGGAGAATTTCGAAGTTCGCGGCGAGGTGGTCCTGCCGCTGTCCGCGTTTCAAAAGCTGAATGCGGAACGCGAGGAGCAGGGATTGGCTCCGGCGGCGAACCCGCGCAATTTTGCCGCGGGAACGCTGCGCACGTTGGAGCCGAATATCGTGGCGCAGCGGCGGCTGGATTTCTACGCGTATTTTGCGCTGGATGATCGCGGATATATTTTCTCCGAGCAGAGCACGGCGCTGGATGCGTTGAGTACGGCAGGGTTTCGCGTGAATCCGAAACGCGGAATTGCGCGCGACATCGACGAAGTTCTGGAATTTATCGCCAAGGCCGATGGCATGCGCGAGTCGCTGCCGTATGAGATTGACGGCGTGGTGGTCAAGGTGAACAACACCGCGCAGCAGAACCGCATGGGGCTTACGGGGCGTGCGCCGCGCTGGGCGATTGCGTATAAATTTGCCGCGCGTTCCGGCATTACCCAGGTGCAGAACATTGCCGTGCAGGTGGGGCGCACGGGCAAGCTGACGCCGGTGGCGGAGTTGGCTCCTGTGGCCATCGGCGGCACGACAGTGGGCCGCGCGACGTTGCACAATGCCGATGAGATTGAGCGGCTGGGTTTGAAGATTGGTGATTTCGTTACCATCGAGCGCGGCGGCGATGTCATTCCGAAAGTCGTCGGCGTGCTGCATGAAAAACGCCCCGATGATGCGCGAGAATTCTCCTTTCCCGCGGAGTGTCCGGTATGCGGCAGCGCTGTCGTTCGCGAGGAAGGCGAGGTAGACTGGCGCTGCATCAATGTGAACTGCCCGGCGCGGCTGCGGGAAAGCCTGCTGTATTTTGCCGCGCGCAAGGTAATGAACATCGAAGGCCTGGGCGAGGCGGTGGTGCAGCAGCTTACGGATCGCGGCATCGTTCGCGGACTGGCGGATATCTACCAACTGGATGAGGCGGCGCTGCTGTCGCTCGAGCGCATTGGGGAAAAGACGGCGCAGTCGCTGCTGGCGCAGATTGCGCGCTCGAAAAAAGCGCCGCTCGATCGGGTGGTGCTGGGGCTGGGGATTCGATTTGTCGGCGAACGCACGGCCCAGTTTCTTGCCGAGGCATTTGGAACCATGGATCGGCTGATGGAGGCCGGTGCGGATGAGCTGGAGCGGGTGCCGGAGGTTGGACCGCGCATTTCGACTGCGATCCGGGAGTTCTTCGAGGTTCCGGCGAACCGGGAGCTGATTGACAAACTGCGGGCGGCGGGACTGAACTTTACGGCGGAGCGGAAAAAACATTCTTCAAAATTGAGCGGGCTGACGTTTGTCCTGACCGGTACGCTGCCTACTCTGACACGGGATGAGGCTAAAGAACGGATCGAGCGCGAAGGCGGAAATGTCGCCGGCTCGGTGAGCAAAAAAACCAGCTACGTGGTTGCGGGGGAAGAAGCGGGATCGAAACTGGACAAAGCGCGCGGGCTGGGGATTGCGATTCTGGATGAGGCCGGGTTGATGGAATTGCTGGAGCGTGGAAGATCTTGAAGTTTATCGCAGGCAAAACGCGAGCCTTGACTTCGCTCGGGATGACCTAATTTTTTGCGCACGGACTATACCTGCATGCGAATTGCTTTAGCCAGATGGATTGCTACGGAGAACTGGGGGCGAAGTAGCCCTTTTGTACACGGACCTTGTATTTGCGGTCGCGGGAGGCCAGGTAGATCGGGCGGAAGGAGCCGTCTGCTTTGAAGTTCGCCGGCTTGTAGACAAGAGAATACTGGCTGCGCAATTCTTCCTGAATGCCCTGAAACGCGTTTGACACGTCTTCCATGCGCGGCGGATAAAAGGCGCGGCCGCCGGTCACGAGCGACATGGCTTTCAGGACGTCGTCGCCGCGGTCGCGGCTGGGGCTGTCATTGGTGCTGATGGAGTAGATGGTGGTGTCGGCGCGCTGACACATTTTTACCGCATCGTCGAGCGTGGCGTGACTCTGGTTGTCGTCTCCGTCGGAGAGCAGGATGATGACTTTGCGGATCGATGGCGGCCCATGGAGCGGCAGCATCTGGTTCTGGCACGCGGTGTAGACGGCGTCGTAAAGCGCTGTTCCGCCACCGGGAGCAAGCTTGCGAATTCCGGTAGAGAGCAAATCGCCGTTGTTGGTGTAAGGCTGGGTGATGTCCGGAGTGACGTCGAAGCCCATTACGAATGCCTTGTCGATCCTTGGCCGGAGCACGGAGAGGAGAAACTCGATGGCGGCGTTTTGTTCAAACTGAAACCGCGAGCGGATGGAACTGCTGGTGTCGATTAAAAGACCGACGCGCAATGGCAGGTTCGTCTGCTGGGTGAAGCTGTATACCTCAGCGGGGGCCATACGATCGTCAAGCAGAGAAAAGTCATCTTCCTTCAGATCGCGGATGAAGTGTCCGTGCTTGTCGGTCACGGTGAAGATGAGATTGACTTCATTGACGACCGTGGTGAGGGTGTAGGCGCCGTTCTGCTGCTGGGTTACTTGCCCATTCTGGTCAGGTTGCTGGACAGGGGTGCCGGATGGATTCGTAGTGCTGGAATTTTTTTGTTGCGGCGGTTGGCTGGTTTGGGCGCAGGCATGGTTTGACGCGGCGAGAAATGTCGCGAGGAAAAAACCGGCGAGCAACAGCCGCGCCGCGCAGAACCTACAATGCCGCTGTCCATTTTCCTGTCGCATGGTTTTTTTCATTTTAACAGCGTGGGATTAAAATTTACGGGCTTAAACGGCGAAGATCGTTTCCTATGCGGGCTCCCATCCCACATATCAAATCCAGGTGCAGGGTACCCAGGTTTATTTCAGGTGTTGGAGCCAGGCGTTCAGATCGGCTGGCAGGAGAGCTTTCAGTTCCAATGACTGGCCGGTTTGTGGATGTGTGAATTCGAGACGAGCGGCGTGGAGGAAATTGCGATCGAGCGTAATCGCATCGCGGATTGCGGCTTCTTTTTGCAGACGGGTGGCTGGGGCTTCCAGCCGCGGCAGGATATTTTGCGGCGCGCCGTAGAGCGTGTCGCCCACTACCGGATGGCCGATGGAAGCCAGATGCACGCGGATCTGATGCGTACGGCCGGTTTCGATCTCGACTTCGAGCAGAGTGAAGTGCCCGTAGCGGGAATCGTATCTCTCCAGCACGCGATAATGCGAGATGGCGGTGCGACCGCCGGCGCGTCGGGTGGTCATGCGGGTGCGGCGCTGCTGGTCGCGGCTGATCGATGCGTCGAGGGTACCGCGGTCGAGTTTGACCGCTCCATGCACCAGCGCGACGTAAGTTTTATGCACCTGGCGCTTTGCAAACATCTCTCCCAGCTTGCGATGGGTGCGATCGTCCTTGGCGACGATGATAAGGCCGCTGGTCTGCTTATCGAGACGATGCACGATGCCGGGTCGCAACTCTCCGCCGGAGGTGGAGAGCGTGGCCATGTGGTGGAGGAGCGCGTTAACCAGCGTGCCGCGATTGCGCGCGCTGTCGGTGGCGCCGGAGCCGGCGTGGACCATCATTCCGGCGGGCTTGTTGACTACGGCGAGAGAGGCATCTTCATAGACGATTTCAAGTGGGATCGCTTCGGCTTCCGCGCGCAGTAGGGCCACGGCTGCCTGACCGGTGACGATTACGGTTTCTCCGGCGCGGAGTTTTCCGCTGGCCTTCATGGCGCGCGGCTGGTTATCCGGGCCGGTGACGGTGACGCGGCCTTGCTCGATTAGTTGCTGCATGCGAGCGCGGCTGACTTCTTGAAAATGCGCGGTGAGAAATTGATCGAGGCGCTGGCCTATGCCGGCTTCTTCGACTGGAAAGCTGTGTATGGCTTCTGCCCCTGCATCCTCGGAAATTTCTTCGATGTCGTCTTCCAGATCATCGTCGAGAACATTCTGCTTTAGGGGTTTCGTCTGACGTGCGTTCATGCGAGACTCTTTTCGGCAGGCTGTTGCGACACTATGGCCGACGGCCGCTCCAGCAAAAGCCATGCTCCCACGATGACGAGGCAAAAGTCGATGGCCTGGGTCAAGGAAACGGCTCCGTGGAGAATCATCAAACGATTTTCTCCGCGATAAAAATCGAGGAAAAACTGCCCCAGTCCGGATAAAAGCATCCACGCGCCGGCGAGTTCTCCAGGCTGACGGCGTCGGGGCAACCACCAGAGCAACAGCAGGCAGAGCGCGATTTGCATGGCGCAGAGATAGAGTTGTACGGGATGCAGACGGGTTTCGAGCGGAGTGCCGTTCCACATGGCTGCCCAGCGGCTATGAAATGCAACGCCCCACGGCATATTTGTTGGACGGCCATAGTCGCAGCCAGCAAAGAAACAGCCCAGCATCAGGATGGCCTGACCCAATGCCCATGCGGGTGCTACAGCATCGAGAGTGGGCAGCCACGGCATTTTTTTCAGCGTCATGGTAAGCAGGGCCACGAAAATTCCGATTCCGAGCTCGAGCAGTACGGAGTCGACGGTGCGTGGAATGGTGAGGCTCAGCATCAGGAGCGGATAGGCGAGGAAATCTTGCCAATGGCCGGCAATCAAAATTATGCGAAGGCCAAGAACGGCGCTGAAGATGCTGAGCAAACCCAAGTTCCAGATGGCATCGGGAGAAATGCGAAGCCGCGCGGCGGTTCGCATGGCCAGCATTAGGCCGGCGATCAGTGCGATCGCGGCGAAGGCTCCGTAGGTTGGAAGGGTAAAGAGGCCGAGCTGTAACAGTCGTGGATACATTTAGCGAGATACGCTATTGAAGCCCTGCTCAACGCGCTTCCGGAAGCGTATAGGTGAAATCATAGGAGTGTTTTCCGTTAGCAATGTGGATGGTCATCCAGCCGGAAATGCCGGTCAGCGCATCGGTTCCGGAGTCGGGCACTACAGTGATGCTTAGCTGCGGCACACCGCGATTCATGGTGCCGGTGTGCTGCAGGGAGAAGCTGCCGCTTCGTCCGTCGAGGGTTCCGGTAACATGTTCGACGGCGACGTAACCGGCGGAGCCTTTCACACTGGTGCCGGCGGTGAGCATTTCTCCTTTGCTGGTTGCCTGAAGCGTGCCGTGGAATTGCTTGTCGATCGCCATTCTGCCGAGCGTTGCGACGGCGGTTTTTTCGTCCAGGCTGAGTGGAGTGATTTTTACTTCGAAGCTGCCGGTTGCCTGCATCGTTTTTACCGTTTTTTCATGGGAGAAGAGAAAACCGACCCGCGTGGCCGTACGATGATGCGCCGGTGAACCCGTCCTAAGACGGTGGGAACCCGCCGTGGCTCTTTAGGCATTCCGGACTGGCGGACACTGCACACCGAGCCAATATGCGAGTCGAGTTCCCTGTTCAATGAATGTAGGTTCAACCAGCGTGGATCACCCTACCTGCTTTGCAGGCCGGTTTCTACATGGATGCTAACGGGCCGTGCTTCGATTGGCAAGGGCCGAGTGATTTCGATCACTGCAAAAAAAGAAACCCAGGTCTCAGAGACGAGACCCGGGACCTTATTTCGATTTCCTCTCTATGTCCATTTTGAAGAAGACTAGTTCGTCATCCAGAAATGTTTGGAGTGTAGATCGAGATAGACTACGTGTCCATTCAGCAGTCCGAGGCCTACAGTTCCGTCGAAATTTCCATCCGGAACATGCACCTGCGGCGTAGTGAAGAAGACGGCTACGTTATGCGCCAATGCTTTTGAACCAAAAGATTCGGAGCTGGCCTTGCCCTCGAGCATGGGAACTCCGCCGTCAGTGTATTTGAAGAACTGGGTTGCGTTCACTCCGCTGCTTGCCTGGAGGCTGAGCTTGGCGACTGCCTCGGGATAGATCAGCATGGTTCCCGTATACATGGTATCGATCTGGGCGGTAATCGGTTTGCCGTTGACGGAGAACCCGGTAGTGACCAGAATCGGCGGACCTGCTTTGCCGAAGGTCAGCATGGAAATGTCGCCGCAGCTCCCTTTGCATGGCGGATCGGCGCTGAGCGGTTCGGACACCTGCACCATGTGGCGCTTGAAATCTACCTGAAGCAGGCGATCGCGAAATGCGGTGTAGGCCAGAAGCCCGTCGGCCTGCGGTAAATTCCCTTTCTGAATGCTGGAAGAAATATCGCGCACCAACACAGGCACATCGCCGAGCGAGGCGCTACCCAGGCTAACGCCTTCGAGCGTGGCGCTGCTGATACCGGAAATCGGTTTTCCGTCTCTACCGGTCGCAGTGGCCGGTTCTACGGTCAAGCCGAGTTCTTTCGCGGTTGCGGCATCGACGATGGAATGATCGTTGCCGAGATCGACCAGCATGCGCAGATGCTTGCCGTTTTTTAGGGCAACGTCGACACACGGCATGCCGGAGCAGGACAGCATTGCTTCACCGTGCAGTGCTGGAGAATCTGCCCGCGCGGGCGCTACGGCGGCCAATATGCCAACCAACAAAATACCCAACCAATATTGATTCTTCATTGAAATACTCCTTCGATCGCTGATTGCGTCGATCCTTGATTAGCTCTTCCTTGTTCCCACGGAACCAGCACATGCGAATTTTTAGCAAATGTATCTGCTGTAGTTACAAATACAGAAAACATTGCACGATTCGGCATGGCCAATCCCAAAACATTGCATAGGCGCCTATCTCATGTACGAAGACAGTGCATGTTGTGTTCCAAATTTTTGAAAAATAAAATGCTGACATTGCAGCGTTTTCCTTTTCTCACGGCGGCGCGCAGTGACCGGAAATAGAAACTGCTGTCCGTATGCGAACAGCGATATCCATGTACAAAAAAATTTTGCCAACATCTGTTCCGTGAAAGCATCTTGTCTCCTGTGAGTTGCTATCGATTTCGACCAGGAGTGAAGGCGGGAAATTTCTACGAAAACATTGGCGAGGGGATATGGCTGGCGAGCCGATGATGCGATTTGTTCGGCAGGACCGCGGAGCCGCCCTTTTTGAGGAGCGTCATAATTCGACAGCGATTGCGACGGTAATCGCGGGATCGTTTTAGTATGGTTCTGCAGTGATGTCCGCAGGATCGCTAATGCTGAGCAACGAGGGACAGCCGCACGAGTGCGGGCGTGAGCATTCGTTGCGCCTAGCTTCGGCCGAAGGACCCTTTTTTCTTGTACTCGGCTTCGCGCAGGATGACACACTTACTTAATGTTCGCGTAACACCTCTGATGGATCTACGTGGAATACGCGGACGGCGGGAATCCAGGTTGCTATTGCGCCCACTAATAGCATAGTGAGGACTACGCCGATCAGCACGACAGGGTCGTTCGACGTGGCCTGATAGACGATGCTGGCCAGCAGGCGGCTGGCGGCGATGCCGAGCGCGAGGCCCACTAGTGAACCGCCGGCGAGCAGCAATATGGGGCGACGGAGTGCTGCGCCCACTACCTGGCGATGCGATGCGCCCAACGCTACACGGATGCCGAGCTCTCTCATGCGGCGGCTCACGGTATAGGATGCGAGACCGAAGATACCGGTGATGGCGAGCAGGATGGCGAGCGCGCCGAAGACTCCCAGGGCGGCGGTGGCGGCGTAGGTAGGCAACAATACCGTGGTTAGATCGTCATGCCAGCTACCAAGCGAGGAGATGGGAAGATTGGGATCGACTTTGCAGATGGCATCGCGCAGCTCGGCAACTATTGCTGGGCCATTTTGCCGCGAGCGCACCAGCAGCACGGTGGAGGAATCGGTATCCTGCAGAATCGGGTAAAAAAATGCAGGTCTCGGGTCTTCCGAGATCGTGGTGTATTTCCCGTCTTCCACGACGCCGACGATTTCCAACCGATCTTTCGGCCCCAGCCGGAAGTAGCGGCCGACAACGTTGGGAATGCCGAACAGTTTACGGGCGAAGGTCTGGTTTACGATGGCTACTCTGGGGGCTTTGGCGTCGTCGTGCCAGGAGAATTCCCGGCCTGCGAGCAAATGGGTTTGCGCGGTATGCAAATAGCCGGGAGAAATTTTGAAACGGCCGGCGTCGAATTTTTCATTTCTCACGCCGAAGTCCGATGTCTCGGACGAAAAGATCGGGGTAAACGATTGATTGGGGTCGAGCGGCGTTGTGTTGGCATAGGCGGCGGAGGTTACGCTGGGAAGATGCGATACGTTGTCGAGAAGATGTTTTTGAACTTGCGTAGCGTCGTTGTCGTTGTAGCCGTCGAGATGCAAATCGAAGTTCGCGAGCGTCACCCCATTGGGATTGAATCCTAGGTTTGCCTTGAGTGTTCGTCCGAGCCCGCGCAAGGCCACCAGCGATGCTGTGACCAGCAGGCAGCAGATGGCGATTTGCACGGCCAACAGGATATCCCGCAATGCCCAGCCGTGTTTCGAGGGAAGCACATTGGCTCCGCTCTTGATCGCCTGGTTGGGGTCGGTCTTCCAAATTTGGCGCAGAGGAACCAAGCCAAACAGCGTTCCGGCCAGCATGGAAACGAAAAATGCGAAGGTATACACGGTTGCGTCCGGATGGACGGCGATCCGGCCGGGGAAATTCGTAGCAGGATTCCATCTGTCGATGGCCTTGAGCAAACCCAAAGCGATCAGGAGCCCAAAAGTTCCGCCGAGCAGAGATACGACGATGGACTCGGTCAAAAGCTGCCGCAGAATGCGGCCGCGACCTGCGCCAACCGCTACACGGATCGCGAGTTCTCGGCTGCGGTCGGACGTACGCGCGCTGAAAAGGCTGCCGAGATTGGCGCAGGCGGCGAGCAGAACCAGTCCAGCCAGCAGCATGATGCCCAGCAGAAATGCGTGGATCGGTCCGCCCAGGACATCTCCCATGAAACCGGGCTGGGCCAGCTTGAACGCCAGGTCTCCATTGTTCTGCGGATAGTCCTTCGCCAGCTGATGTGCGATGGCGTTCACATTGGCTGCAGCTGCGGCTGCGGTGATGCCGGGCTTGAGCCGACCGATGATCCATATATTCTGATCGCCGCGTTCTTCCAGCCAGCTATATCCATCCATCTGTGCTTGATTCATTGCAGGTACAAAGAACTCCGGCTGAAACCATCGCTCTGTGCCCTGAAAGCCTTTTGGCGCGACGCCGAGCACGGTGTACGGGGATTTGTTCAAACGGATGGTGCGCCCCACAATCCCCTTGTCGCCGCCGAAGCGATCTCGCCAGGAGTTATAGCTGAGGACTATGTAAGGACTGGCTCCGGGATGGATATCGTCTGCCGGCTGAATCAAGCGGCCGAGATATGGATTTACGCCGAGCATTCCAAAATAATTGCCGCTGACCAGATCTCCCCAGACCTGCTGCGCACCGCTGGAGGTTTCGAGGCCTGCAGGTATGAAGCGATACATGGCAACGCCGGAAAACATGCTGTTGCGGTCGCGCAGGTCACGATAATTCGGGTACGAGGTGACGCCGTAGCCGTTGTTGGTGCATTGGATGGAAACCACCTGCCTCGGGTGGGAGAAGTTCAAGGGCTGAAGAATCAACGAATTCAGCACGCTGAATACGACTACATTTGCGCCGATGCCAAGCGCCAGCGTGAGAACGGCCGTCAGCGTGAAGCCGGGGGAATGCCGCAACTGGCGGAGAGCATAGCGAAGATCCTGCAGCAGAGTGGACATGGATGGCGGCCTCGATCGTATCCAGACAATTGATACGTTATCTACCGAGAGCATGTTCCGCGCCAAACGTTGCGGGGCTACTTTATTGATTTCTTTACGCCGGATAGACCTTGGATGGCCGGAAAATGATCGAAATCGGAAATGACTGTCCGATTGCGGACAAACATTCGGTTCGATTTGCAGGCGGAATGCTCATCTTCAGCCGGCTTTGCGATTGCCTTCCAGGGCGGCGTCGAGCATTTCTGCCAGTGTTTCCGTGCGCGATTTGATATTTCGGACGACATTGCCGGCGAGCGCATCGCGCTGCTGCTGCAGGGTGACCAGCTCATCGGCGATGTTGAGAGCGGCCAGCACGGCTACGCGCAGCGAGTCAACGGTAGTGCCGTGTTGGGCTACGGCGCGCATCTTTGCATCGACCAATGCGGAGAGCTGCTCGAGATATTTCGGGTCTGGGCCGCGCAGGTGGTACATCTGGTCGTAAATGTCGACGACTAAATTGCACGACGGCGGTTCTTCGGGAGTCATAGCTGCGGCTGGGTTGCTGCTCGAAGGCGTGCTGTTTTCTTCCATGCGTTCCGACTCATGCTGCAGGAGATCCTGTTGCATTTCGCGGCTCATATTGACTCCCGTAGTGCATGTCGCGGCTGCCGAAGCAGGCTGGATTCAAGAAGCTTCAATAGCATCAAGCGAGGCCATGAGACGCTCGACGCGGGTACGGACGGTGTCGCGCTCGTGATGGAGCTCCTCAATTTCACGACGCAGGATGGCGCTTTGATTGTGCTGTGCTTCCAATTGCTCGTGCAGATGTTCGAGCTGTTTTTCTGTCGCTGCGCGCTGTTCGCGTTCTCGGTTCAGCAGCTCGATCGCGCGAACGACTCGCTGCTCCAATGCGGCAAAGGTGTCGACCGCTACCGCCAGTTCCTGCTCTTTCGCCATAGTTGCTGTCATAAATAAATTAGATGCTCTTCGCGCAGTATAGCGCCATCGCAGAGCAGAGGCCGAATACCGGTATGTGAATAACTTGGGCGAAACGCAAATCTCGATTACAGCAGCTCGAGCGGGAAGCGAGGCTGGCCGCCGAGTTCCATCAGCGCGGCAAAAATCCGGTGGGCCCAAGCCTGCAGTTCTTCGAGGCGCAGGGTGCGGTCCGGCGATTGAAATACGGCCTGCAGCAGCATGGAATATTGAGGTGCCGCGCCGGATGTCAATTTTTTGTCGCGGAAGATTTCCAACGGCTTGACGCTGCGTATTTCGGCGATGCCAAGTGCAGCGATGGCGCGGTCGATCTGCTGCCAATGAATGGAGTCCGGGAACTGAAAAGAGAAATCACGGACTACTGCGGGAAAGCGGGAGAGTTCGCCGACTGCGGGGGTGCGAAGG
Source organism: Acidobacteriaceae bacterium (assembly GCA_965276585.1). Lineage (GTDB taxonomy): Bacteria > Acidobacteriota > Terriglobia > Terriglobales > Acidobacteriaceae > JAKAAZ01. The sequence continues at coordinate 169,412 of CBDIAZ010000002.1, forward strand.
GCGTGGTGAAAGAGTCGATCGAGATCGATTTCCGCGGCGAATACGGTTTGCCGGAGTTTGCGTTTTTGTGATTCCTCTGTAGATAGCTGGCCGAAGAAGCCGACGGTTTCGCCATCGGCAACTATGCGGACGGAGCGGCCTGGATGTAGCCACGACGGAGACTCGCTTTTTGCAGGGATGGCATCAAATGCGATGGAATCGGTTTGAAAGCCGGCGAGCAGTTCTTCGGCGATGCCTTTCATGTCGTAAAAGCTGTACTCGCGACTTCCCACGGTGGCGTTGGCCGCGATTGCGCTACCGGTGGCACCGATAGCCAGCGATTGCTTTTCATGGACGCGATCTGTCGAGCCGGTGAAGAGTGTACCCATTTCGAAGAGGCGGATGTTGTCGACTTCGCGATTTAAATTATGCGCCAGCATGGAGAGCATTCCAGGCAAGAGGGAAGGTCTCATACAGCCTACCTCCTCGCTGAGCGGATTGCCGAGAGGTACGTGGGAATTTTTCTGGCGGGTAAATGTAACTGCGTCGGTTGCAGAACAGAATGTGCTACTGATGGCCTCGCTATATCCGGCGGCGAGTAGCTTCGCGCGCAGCAGGCGCTCCTTCGCAGTCCCGGGCAGCTCGACTACACTGCCAGCAAATGGGGGGAGGGTATTGGCGAAGCGGTTGTAACCGTAGAGGCGCGCGATTTCTTCGAGCAGATCGATTTCACGTTCAAGATCGAGTCGCCAACTGGGCAGGGTGACCGCGTAGGTTTCCGGCGAGTTTTTCTGTACCTTTGCGCCGAGAGCAGTGAGGTAGCGCTCGATAGTGGGCGTGTCGATGATATGGCCGTCTGCCGTGGTGCCGAGAATGCGGGCAACTTCGGCAATGTGCAGAGAGATCGGCGGGCGATCGGCAGTGCGTGCGGCGATCTCCGGGACGACGACGTCGATGAGGTCGCCTTCGATTTCGCCACCGGCGGCGAGGATGAGGCGACTGACTATTGCGGAGGCGATGGGTGGAGCGGTGAAATCTGCGCCGCGTTCGAAGCGGTGGGATGCATCGGTGTGCAGGCCGTGACGGCGTGAGGAGCGCCGTACTGTGCCGGGATCGAACCAGGCCGCTTCAACGAGAATGTTTTTGGTTTCGGGCGTGATCATGGTGTCCAAGCCGCCCATGACACCGGCCAGCGCGAGCGCCTTTTTCTCGTCGGCGACAACTAGATCGTCAGCGACCAGGGTACGCTCGATTCCATCGAGCAGGCGCAAATGCTCGCCGGGACGGGCGCGGCGGACGATGATTGCGCCCTCGACTTTGTCGAGATCGAATGCGTGGGTGGGATGGCCCATCGCCAAGGTCACGAAGTTGGTGGCGTCGACAGCGTTGCTGATGAGCTTTTGCTCAAGCAGAGCGAAGCGTTCCACCACTTCTCCAGAAGACGCTGTGATCTTGACATTGCGCAGTACACGTCCGGTGAAGCGCCCGCAAAGATCGGCTGCTTCGATTCGAATCGGGAACGGATCGCTTCCATTTTTTGGACCAGGCTTTGCCTTGGGCAAGGATGCATCGAGCGGCAGCAACGGGATGTTGTAGATCGCTGCCGCTTCGCGGGCGACGCCGTAGTGGTTCATGGCATCGACGCGGTTGGTAGTGATGTCCATTTCAAACAGAGAGCCGTTGTTTTCGCCGAGATCGAAGACGCCTTCGACGGCGATGCCGCGTAATGTCAGATCGTCCGCGAGCTGGCGATCGGAAACATTGAGACCGGACAGATAAGAACGCAGCCATTGGGATAATATCTTCAAATCTTTTTCTTCCTATTGGTAAGGGATGGAAAATTTTACAGAGGTCGAAGAAAGCTGAACCATGAGAATAATCGGTTTCTATCGGGCCTACCTGCATAGGGAGAAGTTTCCGCATTATGTAATTTGTAGAAGAAATACACGAGCGATACCTTATCTCCCTGAGTAATTCTTTTTCCCTTCTTTGTTATGGAAACGTGAGTCACCAAAGGAGTAATTAGAATTCTTCCAGGTCCGCCGGATGGAATTAAATCCCTTTCGAGCCACAATGCTTCGTCCGATGGGATGGTCTCGTCGTTCAATCCGTGAAGGATATATACGGGGGCCGCAATACCTTCCAGATTGCCGTGCGGAGATACCTGCCGGCATTCAGCCGCAATATTTGCGACGAGTATCGCGTAGTCTGCCCCTTGAACCTTTCTATCCAGGATATCCAGTTTATGAGCTTCTGCCGGAGTCAGCCTGGTGGTCAGGTCGGCAATTTTCTGCGCTCCGCTCTTCGGATGATGGGCTGCATTGACAATTCTGGCGATCAGGACTGGACTCAAGGCGGAGATATCCGCGGGAGAACCCGTCATGGCCAAATCAGTGTATTCCAGAAAATATGAGTCCCAGGGGCCGCGCCGGACTTCGGTAATTTTTCCATCCGGGTCTTTTTCTATACCGGTTATGTAGAAATGGATGACTCTTGCGAGGTCGTCATAACCGCCGACATCGAATACGAGTTTGATGCTGGGCGCGTATTCCTTCTTTGCCGCGGTAACCAGGGCGAGACCGCCGCTAAAACTTATGCCCATCAACGATACCGGATGGCCGGTTCGATGCGCTAGCCATTGCGTGGATGCTCCGATGATATTTATCTGCGACAGATTGATATTCGCGACGCTATAGGTTTTCAGCTGCGTGATATCCGGCGTCAATACGCGCAATCCGCACGAGGCTTCCAGCCGGCCGTAACCGCTGAGAGCGTTCATGCCGCCGGGGTCCAGTCCATGCACGATGACCATGCCGGGTGCGTTCGGATTCGACGCCGGCGTGTACAGCATGGCGGCGATCGGATCACGGCCGGGACCAGGAATGGAAACGCGCTCAGAAATGACGTTCCTGTCGCATACCGACCGCAGAATTCGAGGCGGCAGAGTCCCATTGCACTCCACCAGAATGACAACCGATTGCAGAAACGACTTGACGGATGGCGCCAGTGCGGCGATGACCAGTAATACACATACAAGAATCAGCAGTGCGCGCCATTTTTTCGTGCTGCGCGGGGACACGGCTGCGGGTTGGATTTCCGGGTCGGGCGATGCGGGAACGATCTTCATGCGAACTGCTCCAGGAAACGAACGTCTCCGGAGTAGAGCAGGCCGATGTCGCTGATGCCGTATTTCATCATGGCGATGCGGTCGACGCCCATCCCGAAGGCGAAGCCGGAGATTTTCTTGGGGTCGTAGCCGGGCTGGCTCCCGCGAACAAATTCAAATACCGCCGGGTCTACCATGCCGCAGCCCAGAAGCTCAATCCAGCCGGAGTGCTTGCATTTGCGGCAGCCTTTGCCGCCGCAGAAGATGCAGCTGATCTGCACGTCCGCGCTGGGCTCGGTAAACGGAAAAAAAGATGGGAAGAACCGCGTGCGGACACTGGAGCCAAAGAGCTCCTTCATGGCGTGGTCGAGGGTGCCTTTGAGATCGCTGAAGGTGATATTTTCATCGACGCACAGGCCTTCTACCTGATGAAAGATGGGCGAGTGAGTTGCGTCCGCTGCGTCATTGCGGTGCACCTTGCCGGGGATAACGATGCGCACGGGCGGAGGCTGTTTCTCCATGGTGCGAATCTGCACCGGCGAGGTGTGGGTGCGTAGCAGCAGGCGATCGCGCAGCGACTTATGCTCCTGGTTGGCGATGACGAGTGTGTCCTGAGTGTCGCGCGCAGGGTGGTTGGGCGGAAAATTCAGCGACTCGAAATTGTAATAATCGGTCTCGACCTCGGGGCCGACGCCGACGGAATAGCCCATGCGCTGAAAGACGCCGACGATTTCCTGCATGGTACGGATGAGCGGATGCTCGGCGCCAAGCGTCGGGCGAATGCCGGGTAGGGTGATGTCGATGGCGTCTTCGACCGGCTTGGTATCTTTTGATGAAAACGAATTGCTTAGCCGGAGCTGAATGTGCCGCTTCAGCTCATTCAGTCCGCGGCCGAAGTCCTTCTTCGCCTCTACGGGCGCGCTCTTCAACAGTGCGTCAACTTCATTCATCAGGCCCTGTTTGCGGCCTACCCAGCGGACGCGCAGGTGCTCCAACTTTTCTTCGGTATCAGCGGTGCTCGCGTCCTGGTCGAACCGATTTTTAGTCGCCGCGAAATATCGATCGAGCGAGGGTGAGGAATAGTCTTGAAGGGTTGGAATCTCTATGTTTGGCATTTATCTATAAGGATGGCGAAGTTGCGGATTTTTCTGAATCATGAAAACTAGGCTGAAATCGGTATTTCGCTGACTCGCGTGGTCGGCTCCGGAACCGGCTCTCCGTCCGCGCGCAATCCCTCAATGTGGAATTCGATTCCCTCACGAATCAATTGCTCAGTCTCCGCATAGGACTTGCCCGCCACACCGAGGCCCGGAAGATCGGGAGCGTATGCGCTCCAGCCTGTCGAGGTCTTCTCAAAAACTACCGCGTATTGCTTCATTTGAGACCTGCCTGTTTCAAAATGTTCTGAAACGTGCCTTTCGCCATTTCTTCGGAAGGATGGCCAGCGATCGTCACTTTTCCAGATTTTTCCGGATGCTTGAATTGCCGATGGCTTCCCTTCTGTCCTACGAAATACCAGCCATCTTGCATCACCAGTTGAAGAACATCGCGGACTTTCATCTTGTCCGAATAGCTCCCGAGTAGTGTACAACGCAGGATTGAGAATGCTGCGCTAGAAACGCGGCATCCGGCAGGCACGGCTCATGGCTTGGTAATGTTGGAACTAGTGTGGAAGACATTGTTTGTTTGAGGATAAATGAGCGGGGACGGAAAACGCCGATTTTCTGGAGGCCAGGATGGCGCTTTGTGGCGCGCCGGCGTCGTGGTCAAATCGTGATCAAATTGAAGGGAGGAGAAACCATTGCGGTACATTATTTTTTTGCTGGCTGTGGCGGGGATTGTTGTGTCTTCGCTGGCGTGGCAGGTGCATTATTCGAATAAAGTCGAGCCTTGCGATATCAACGCGCATTGGGATTGCGGCATCGTCAACCATAGCCGGTACTCGATGATTCATGGCGTTCCGGTGGCGGCGGTCGGGGTTGCCGGATACTTGCTGATTGGGTTGCTGGCGCTGTTTCGGAAACGCGAGTGGACGCTGGTCTTCGCGCTAATTGGGCTGGGATTTGCGCTTTACCTTTCGCATATTGAGGCTTCGATTTTGGAGGTCTGGTGTCTTTACTGCGTGATTTCGCAGGGGGTTATTGCACTGATTACGATTTTTGCCGCAATAGAACTGGTGGTCGCGCGGCGCTACGCACGATGAACCATCAGCCAATGAAAAGAGGCGCATCGTTTGGCGATGCGCCTTATTTCCTTCGAAAGCGGAAGCTTATGCGGCTTTGCCGATTGCGCCCTTCGCCTGCTCGGCGAGAGCGGTGAATCCGGCGGCGTCCTTGACAGCGATTTCAGCGAGGATTTTGCGGTCCAGCTCGACGCCGGCCAGCTTGAGACCGTGGACGAACTGCGAATAGCTCATGCCGTTCAGCTTGGCGGCAGCGCCGATGCGCACGATCCATAGCGAACGGAACTGGCGCTTCTTTTCCTTACGGCCGCGATAGGCAAACTTCAATCCGCGCTCGACAGCCTCTTCGGCGGCCTGGTAGAGCTTGGACTTGGTAAGGAAGTAGCCGCTGGCGCGCTTCAGGATCTTCTTGCGATACTCTTTGCGTTTGTTGCCACGTTTTACGCGGGGCATGGTTGGTTTCTCCTTTTTGCGTTTCGTTCAATGCGGCTGGAGGCAGGAGGGTCTTCTGAACCCGATCGCCTCTTCACTCGCTTTTTGCTTGCTCTGATCTCTCGGAAGATTCTCTTCCGGGGGCCTCGAACGCGTGCGGGCCCATGCTTTTCAGCCGATCAAGCGTAGGGAATCATGCGCAGCACCTTGGGCAAGTCGGCATCCGAGACCATGGCGGAGGAAGCTAGGTGCCGCTTGGTCTTGGTCGACTTTGAAGTAAGGATGTGCCGCATGAAGGCCTGGCCGCGTTTCACTCGACCGCTTCCGGTCTTTTTAAAGCGCTTGGCCGCACCTTTGTGTGTCTTTAGTTTCGGCATGGTAAATCCAATCCAAAAAAGCAATTTATAGGCTTCGATCAGTATACGTGAATGGCATGCGCGTCGCCACCGGTTAAACGAAGGAAAGCCATAGCGCTCCGTAATTGCGGAGCGCTATGGCTTTTGTTGATTGTCGTCGATACCTCAGGCTGCATTTGGATGCAGAATCACCTTGGTCCAGCCTTTGTCGCGGTCGTCAAAGTGTTTGTAGGCACTCGGCGCCTCTTCCAACGCAAGCTCGTGAGAAATGATCATGGAGGGATGCGCCTTGCCGTGGTGAATCAAGTCGCGGAGCTGGCGATTGTATGCCTTCACATTGGCCTGGCCGGTGCCCATCTTCTGCCCCTTGAACCAGAATTTCCCAAAGTCGAAGGCCATCTCGCCCTTCTTGGCAAGCTTATTTTCCGCCCCTGGGTCCTTTGGCACGAAAACGCCGATCACCCCGATGTTGCCTGTCGCCTTGACAGCATCCACAAGCGAATTCATGACTAAGTTAGGCACCTCTTCGCCGGCGGCATTGTGGCACTGGTAGCCGATGCACTCCACTCCGCAGTCCGCTCCCAGACCATCGGTGTGTTCGCGAATCTGGTCTCCGGTTTCTCCATCCATCGTGTCGATGGGGGTCGCACCAATCTTCTTGGCGAGCGCAAGTCTATCTGGTTTGCCGTCGACTACAAAAATTTGGCTTGCGCCCTGGATGCGCGCGGACATCGCCGCCATCAAACCCACTGGCCCAGCACCGTAGATGATGATCGACTCGCCCGGTCTCAGATTGGCCAGACGCGTTGAATGCCACCCAGTAGGAAAAATATCGGAAAGCATGACGTAATCTTTTTCTTTTTCATCGGCGTCATCAGGAAGTTGAAGGCAATTGAAGTCCGCATAAGGAACGCGTAGAAATTGAGCCTGCCCACCGGAATATGGACCCATCCCAGCGAATCCGTAGGCAGCACCTGCCATGCCAGGCATGACAGAGGGGTCAGCGCAGGTGAGGCAAAACCCCGTTAGACCGCGTTCGCAGTTCGCGCAAAATCCGCAGCCAATGTTAAACGGCAGAACGACCTTATCGCCCTTCTTGACGGTATCGACCGCTTTTCCAACCTCGACAACTTCGCCGAGATTTTCATGACCGAGAATTTTGCCCTTCTCCACATCCGTGCGGCCCTCATACATGTGAAGGTCGGAGCCGCAGATGTTGGTGGTGGTCAGCTTGATGACGACGTCCGTCAATTTTTCGATTTTGGCGTCGGGAACCGTATCGACGGAGACTTTTCTGGGACCGTGATAAACGAGTGCTTTCATGACACATCCTTTTCTGCGTAGCGCATTGTCTCGACGCTCAGGTCGGAATAGCACGCATCCGCTTTTAGTGGGATGCTGGCAGAAATTGGGCATAGCGCGCTTGCATTCACATAGACGACAAACGTTTTCAGCAAATAAAAAAATGGCGCTCCAGCTTAGGAGCGCCATTAATGTAACCAGCTTGTGCTATCAGTTTTATGCAGTCAGTGGAACTTTTACGCGGAAGCGTTCCATGGTGATCTTCAGCGCGCGTTCGATGCGGCGGAGGTCGCTACGTTCTTCCGGAGCGGCGAAGGTGGAGGCTACTCCGCTCTTTGAGGCTCGACCAGTGCGGCCTACCCTGTGGACGAAATCTTCCGCCATCTTCGGCATGTCGTAGTTGACGACGTGGGCAATGTGGGAGACGTCAATGCCGCGGGCGGCTACATCGGTGGCGACCAACACGCGGTGCTGGCCTTGCGAAAAGCTGCGTAAGGCGGCGCTGCGCTGCGCCTGAGTACGGTCGCCGTGAATGCTGGTTGCATTCCAGCCGGAACCGTTCAGCCGCTTGGCTACACGATCTGCGCCATGCTTGGTGCGGACGAAAACGAGAAAGCTGCCTGCTTCAGAACGTAGAAGATGCTCGAGCAGCGGCATTTTCTTGTCGGTCGAGACTTCGAAGGTCTGCAGGCGGACGTTTTCTGCGGGCTTCAGGACCGAGCCGATCTCGATGCGTACCGGATTGCTCAGGTAATCGCGAACGACTTCCTTGACCGGCGATTCGAGAGTGGCCGAGTAGCAGAGCGTCTGATGCTGCTTGGGCAGCGCGGCCACAATGCGTTGGATGGCGGGCTTGAAGCCCATGTCCAGCATGCGATCGACTTCATCGAGGACGAGAATCTGCACCTGATCGAGTTGAACCAGCTTGCGGCGGAGAAAATCTTCGAGGCGTCCGGGAGTGGCGACGATCATGCGCGCGCCGCGCCGAATGGCTTGCAGCTGCGGGCCTTCGGAGAGTCCGCCGACGACCAGTGCGGACTGCAGAGATGGATCGAGGGCAAGGCTGCGATAGGCTTGTTCGACCTGAATGGCGAGCTCGCGCGTGGGCAAAAGAATTAGCGCGAACGGACTTTTTCCACGGCCTTGAGAACCCTGTCGTTGGCCTTGGTTTTGGTCCGGCATTTTCGATGTTTTTTGCAGGCCTTCAATGATGGGAATCAGAAAACCGAGGGTTTTGCCGGTGCCGGTTTGGGCGGTTGCGAGTACGTCGCGGCCTTCGAGTGCGGGCGGGATGGCGCCGGCCTGTACGGGGGTAGGGGTAATGAAATTGGCCTGCGCCAGCTTTTTCTGGAGCGCGGGCAAAAGAGTGAAATCTGTAAATTGAGTCAAAATATTCCTTCGGTTTCCGTCGCTCTCTGCTTTGCACCCGCATGCAGGAGGACTGGAACACACTGCTTGCCTCTACGGTCTTCGTGGCCGCAGGAGGAAAGAGAATTACCGCAAGGGGATACCGGAGTTTTCGGAAATGGTTTCAGAAATTTCAGAAATCTCTAGGGGTCGATACGAAGAACGGTGTCGACCTCGGATGCCGCATGACAGCTGGGTTGCGGAAACGCTATCGCTTCCGCTGCATCGCAACGCAAAACAATTGCGAGCGATCACGCTGTAGAGGCTTGGGAGGGTGCAACTGCGGACGGCCTGGTATCCAAACCAGGAACGGCTCACAACCAAATCACTGAGCGTAGTGCAATGGTAACACATACAGGCACAAATGCAGAATGAAATGGCAGTCGAGGTCATGGGTCATTTTGAAAGAAGCTGCTCCGCAATCCTAACGCTTCTTCGGCGAGGCCGCCTTCAACTTCTCGCGCTCGGCAACTTCTTTGGCACGGAACTTCGCGATACGTTCGATTAACTTCACCGGCACCGGCTCGGAGAGCGGAAAGCGAATCGTGCCCTTGTTGACCTTGTACGGCGCCAACTCATCTTTGAACGCAGCGACGACGTGATCGGTAGCAGGGTAGAGCGAGTAATGCTGCCGCCATCCGGCAAACCAGAGCACAGGAACACCGTTCAGTTTGTACGCGGGCATCTTGTATGAGATCACTTCCTCAGCTCCGGGCATTGCCTTGCGGATGTTGCTCCGCACGCGATTCAGTACACCCTGCACAATCTCGGGCTGCGAGGCGATGTACTCGTCTACGGATTTGAAGTCCATCGTGACCATCGCAATTTATTTTCTGGCTTCAAATTCAGCGTCTAATTAGGGCGTTTACCTGGTAGCGATTCTGTCCAAGTCGCTGCCCTGTGAATCCCGTCAGTGTTTGCCAAGCAGCCCGCCCAGGCCCTTGGTCAACTGCTGCGCCGCCGCGCCGGAGTTGCCGACTTTGCCCTTGGCTACGCCACCTAGCGCGCCGCCCAGATTGGATCCCAGGCCGGAGACTACGCCACCCATGGCACCGCCTACGTCGGGGATGATCTTTGGATTGCTGGCTGTACCCTGGACGGCGAATGGGATTTTCGCCATCGATACCGTTTTGCCGACCGTTCCACCCAGCGCACCGCCAAGCGTTCCGCCCATGATGCCGCTTGCGCCGCTGAGTTGGGCTACCAGACGGAAGTTGAGCGCGTTGCTGGCGCTGAGCGTGCCATTGCCGGTTACCTGGCCGATTCCGCCGACCACGAGAACAATGTTGGAGGCCTGGATTCCTGCCGGGCTGTAGCGGATGTTGCTGGTGAAGCGTTGAATTTGTGTATCTCCGCTGGGGGCGTGGCCGCCAGTCAGTTTGGAGACGGTGGAAAGTTTGGAACCCAGGTCAAACCCGGCCAGGCGAGTATTGAAGGCGCCGACATTGCCGGCGGCGACCAATGCCGAAGTGGGGCCCTGCGCGTGCACGTTCATGCTCGTAGTGCCGCCATGCAACGTTGAGCCCGAGGGCAGCACGACACCAAAGGCGGGCAAGGCGGCTTCCAGATCGTCAATGGGCATGCCTTGCCCGACGGCGGTCATGTCGAGCGACGTGACCGCGGCTTTGTTGGTGAAGGTTCCCTTAATGTTAGCCTGGGCGCGGCCTATGTGCAGCAGGCCGCTATTCAACGTGCCGGAACTTTGCGGAAGGCTGTAGTCGAGATCGAAGTCCATAGCGATGGGCACTCCGGAGGGCGCGCCGTTGGCGGCCAGCTTGAGCCTGCGCATCGTGGCTGTGCCTTTCAAATGCGCTTTGGCGTTAGCGGCGCTGATGTGGTTCGTCAGATCGACCAGTCCGCTCAGGCCGCTGGCTGGTTCCACCAGACCACTTTTGGCGATATCGAAGTCTTTCACGTTCACGTCAGCTTCGAAGGGAGTGAACGTCGCATCGGTGGAGTTCACGGGACCGGCTTTGCCGTTGAGCTTCATGGTGCCGCCGCCGGGCAAGTCCATCGAAAGAGTGAAGGGGAAAGCGGAAGCAAAGGAAACGTCGGTCGCCTCCATCTCTACATTGTTGTAGACGCTGGGAGCACTCGCGCCGGCGGGTAGGATGGTCACCTGGCCCTGGTTCACGTTCAACTTGGCGATGCTGAGATTGTTCGTCTGTCCGTGGGGCTGACCGGGCGCGGAACTCCCGGTGTTGGCGAGGGTGGAGTAGTTCCACTGGTTGGCGGAGTCGGAGATGAGGTGAACCATCGGCTTGTCGATGGTGATACCGGTGATCTCAAGCTGTTTCGAGGTGATGAGCGGCCATACCTTTACACCGACCTTGAGCGAGGAGGCGGTGAGGAACGGCGACTGGCTGAAGCGGGGATCGTCGGCGATCGTCAGGTTGTCTGCCTTGAGTGAACCGGAGAAGAGCGAGAAGTCCAGGTTGCCGATCTGCACCTTGCGCCCGAGTGCCTGCGAGGCCATGGCTTCGAGTTTGGGGCGGAAGGTATTGCCGTTGACCAGCAGCGAGAACACGATCACGATGAGGATGAGCAGGACGATGATGGAGCCGATAATCGCAAGCGGGCGCTTCATGACATACCCCCGGATGCACGCTTAGATGCGAGTTGGGGAAAGCGAGGCTAGATTGTGGATTTTTTTGGATGTTGCGCAGGTCCGGACCGATATCCGCCAGCAAGACGGCTTGAGATAATTGTGGGATGGAGCCTATACCTCGCGATGCTGCTGACGAATATGGACGGCGGCTGAAGGCATTGTTGCCGGGGGAAGCTGGCTGCAAGCGGCGAAGCCGCTGGTTTGGGCTGGCGAAGTTGGTGGCGATTGCGCTTACCGTGGTTGCGGCTGCAGGTTTGGCGAAATATTTTTCAGGATATATTTTTGTTCTGCTGGCGCCGGTGGTGGCGATTGTGCTGCTGTTTGTTCTGCATGAGCGCGTGCTGCGGGAGCTGCGGCGATGTAGCCGGTTAAAGACTTTTTACCAACAAGGCATCGCTCGGATCGAAGACCGCTGGTCGGGGGCGGGCGAAAGTGGCGAGCGGTTTCTTGACCCGGCTCATCCGTATGCACGCGATCTGGATTTGTTCGGCACGGGCGGCTTGTTTGAACTGCTCTCTACTGCCCGCACGCGTGCTGGGGAGGAGAGGCTGGCGGCGTGGTTGCTGGCGGCTGCTCCGGTGGAGGAGGTTCTGGCGCGGCAGGATGCGGTGGCGGAGCTGAGGCCTCGGCTGGATTTTCGCGAGCGGCTGTCACTTGCAGGGGAGGATTTTCGGGTTGGAGTGCGGCCGAATGCGCTGATTGCCTGGAGTGAACGGCGAGATCGGCTGAATCCGAGGCTGGCGCGGGTGGTTGCTCCTGTGCTGGCGGCGCTTTGGGTGCTCAGCTTGCTGGCGTGGGGATTGCTGGATTGGGGATGGGCGGCGCTGCTGATGACGCTGGTAAATCTGGCGGCGACGTATCGCACTCGCGCACGGGTGGACCAGGCTGCGGCCGCCATCGAAGAAGCGATGCACGAGCTGGATTTGCTGGCGGCGGTTTTTCGCGCTATCGAAGAGCAGAAATTCAGCAGTGCGAAATTGACTGCTTTGCAGGCCGCGATCCGCTCGCATGGAGAGGCTGCATCGGAGGCGGTTTCGCGGCTGAAACGACGCGTTGAGTGGCTGGAGTCGCGCGAGAATCTATTCGTTAAATTTAACGATCTGTTCATTTTCTGGACAGTGCAGTGCACGGCGGCGATTGAGAGTTGGCGGGCGCAGCATGGAGCGGCGGTGCGCGGCTGGATTGCCGCCCTGGGCGAGATGGAAGCGCTGAATTCCCTTGCAGGCTATGCGTATGAACATGCTTCCGATAGCTTCCCCGAGTTCGTAGAACGCGCACCGTATCTCGAGGCGGAGGATTTTGCGCATCCTTTGATTCCGCGGACGCGAGCGATTGCGAACGATTTGAAACTGGACGCCGATTTGCAGCTGATTGTGATCAGCGGGCCGAATATGGCGGGCAAAAGTACATTCATCCGCAGTGTTGGGGTGAATGTGGTGCTGGCGCAGACGGGGGCGCCGGTGCGGGCGCGCAGGATGGTGCTGTCGCGATTGAATGTGGCGGCTTCGATCTGCGTCCTGGATTCGCTGCAGGGTGGTCTGTCGCGTTTTTATGCCGAGATTCTGCGGCTGAAATTGATCGATTCGCAGAGTCGCGAGGCCGTGCCGGTCCTGTTTCTTCTGGATGAGCTATTGTCCGGGACGAATTCGCACGATCGACGCGTGGGGACCGAATCGTTTGTGCGCACGCTGCTGGCGCGCGGAGCGATCGGGCTAATCACTACGCACGATCTGGCTCTGGCGGAGATTGCGGAATCGATGGCAGAGAAGGCTGCGAATTTCCATTTTGAAGATACATTTGAGAACGGCGAGTTGCGGTTCAATTACCGGCTGACACCAGGGGTGGTATCCACGGCGAATGCGCTGAAGTTGATGCGGTCAGTGGGGCTGGATGTTTGAGCGGCGATTCTCTGCTTGCGAATAACCCAGGTCTTAAGAGCGAGCTATAAGCCAGAGCGCGGCATAAGCCACGGGCTTTCTGATTCAACTCGCTCGGATGACAATTTATTGTTTCAATTTACGAGCGGGCGGTGGCTACGGCTCTTGGGGTTTTGCGGCGTTCTTTCCCTACTGCCGCGGCCGCAATGCTGGTGACCTTTTCTACCGGACGCTTGCGGTCTTCGTGGGCAACCAGCAGGGCTTCCAACTGACGGATGAGGGCCTGGCTGTTCATCGGCTTGACCAGCATCTCGTCGGCACCGTCGTCGCGCCAGACGTCGTCGCTGAGCGGGAATGCGGTCAGCAGGGCGACGGCCGGCTGATACTCGGCCTTCTTTGCGGCGCGCGCTACTTCGAGTCCGGCCTCTTCATTTTCCATGCGCATATCGGTGATGACCATGTGGAAGGTCGAGGTACGCAGCTTGGCTTTCGCGTCGCGTGCGGACGATGCCGTCTCCACATCAAAGCCGTGGATTTCGAGCAAGGCCTTCAAGGTAAGCAGAATTGCAGGTTCGTCGTCAACCAATAAGATGCGGCGTTTCATGTGTCGGAGTTCCCTTCTGTCTACGGAATCACTGTAAGCCAATCCCGGGTGCTCTGTCGATACTTCGGCAGTTTCTCGGCAGACAACCTTCCATTGTTACACTCATCGGGTGGCCCGCTATCATGTGGAAAATTTCGGTTGCCGCACCAGCCGGGCGGATGGTGACGCCATTGCTGCGGCTCTCGGTGCATTGGGTGCGGGACCTGCGGAAGAAGCAGCACAGGCCGATTTGGTGGTAGTAAACACCTGCTCAGTGACGGCCGAGGCGGACCGGGATGCTCGATCCTATATTCGCAGGGCGCAGAGGGAAAATCCCAAGGCGCGGATTGTGGTGACTGGGTGCTATGCGCAGCGCGCGCCGGAAGAAGTTCGAGCGCTGCCGGGTGTTTCTGCGGTGGTTGGCAACAGCCATAAAAATCAGGTGGCGTCGATTGCTTTACGCGGATCGAACGAGTTCGTGCCGGTTGCCTCTTTGCAGGCGGAATCATCGGTATTTGCCGCGCGACCTTTTCTGCTGACCGGGGATATTTTTGCGCACAGCGATTTTCAGCTGCCGCCTTTGCCGGCTTTGCCGGGTCACGCCCATCGCACGCGGCCATCGTTGAAAATTCAGGATGGATGCGGCAATCGCTGCACCTTCTGCATAATTCCCTCAATCCGCGGCAACAGCCGTTCGCTGCCGGCTGAAAAAGTGCTGCAGGCGGTGCGAGAATTTGCCGATTCAGGCGGGAAGGAGCTGGTGCTATCGGGGATCAACCTTGGACGCTGGGGGCGCGACCTTGTTCCGCAATGCCTGTTTGAGGATTTGCTGGTGGAAATTTTTGAAACTACGTCGCTGCCGCGGCTGCGCATCAGCTCGGTCGAGCCGATGGATTGGACGGATGGGCTGATTGCATTGTTTGCGCGCTGGGGAGCGGGCGAACATCGCCACTCTCATCCAAGACTGGCGCGGCATGCGCATTTGCCGTTGCAGTCGGGATCGGACGCCGTGCTACGGCGGATGCATCGCCGTTACCGGCCCTGGCATTATGCGGAGCGAGTGGCTGCGGTTCGTGCGGCGGCGCCGGATGCGGCGATTGGGGCGGACGTGATGGTGGGCTTTCCTGGGGAGACGGATGCCGAGTTTCAGGAAAACTTTGATTTCATTCGGGCGCTGCCGTTTACATATCTGCATCTCTTTCCGTTTTCTGCGCGCCCGGCGACTCCCGCCTGGGAAATACATCGCGAAAATCCGGTTTCCGGGATTGCCGTGCGGGAGCGGATGGCTGCGTTGCGCCGACTGATCGAGGAGAAAAATCTGGCGTTCCGTTCTCGATTTCTGGGAAGAACCTTGAGCGCGGTTACGTTAATTCCAGATCGAGATGGGAAAAGCTCTGCGCTTGCCGATAATTTTTTGCCGGTGGAGATTGACGGCGATTGGGCGGCGAATGCTCTGGTTTCGGTTCGGATTGCGAAGTTCTCGGGCGCCGGATTGAACGGCGCTGTCTGCGCGAGCTGAAACCCTCCACTGCGCGTCTGCTGCGTAAACTTCAGTCGGCTAACACAGTTTTTCTGCGTGGGACAACACAGGCCGGTCGCGGTCCATCG
Source organism: Acidobacteriaceae bacterium (assembly GCA_965276585.1). Classification (GTDB taxonomy): domain Bacteria; phylum Acidobacteriota; class Terriglobia; order Terriglobales; family Acidobacteriaceae; genus JAKAAZ01. The sequence continues at coordinate 184,852 of CBDIAZ010000002.1, forward strand.
TATTAGGGACACGCCGTATTGAGTACGGCAGGAGAAATACGATGAAAGTACGGGCTCTCGCATTATCGACAGTGTTGCTGTTCAGCATGGGTGCGTTTGCGCAAGATAGCGCTCCGGCAAACTCACCTTCCAACAGCAGCTCCATGAGCAGCACCCAGAATGGCACCCAGCCCGGCGACAACAATGCCGGAGCGATGCCGAACACGCCGACCGGCAATATGGACAATACCCAGCCTTACGGATATCGCCACCGGCATCGTCGCGGCGGATGGGGATGGATTGGGCTCTTCGGACTGCTGGGGTTGCTTGGCCTCGGCGGAAGGCGGCGCACATACGATACGGTGGTAACCACGAACACGCTGCCGCCGAGGTAAAGGCACCGTAAACAATGCGATTGGCGGGCTGCGGACGGAAAGCTGTGCGCGGCCTGCGAAAAGCTGGAATGGTATACTAGCGAGGCGAGGGTCATCCTCGCGGTTCTGGAGGCGGCACATCGATAAGCGTTCGGCGAAACAGTTTATCCGTATCAACGATCGGATTCGCGCGCGTGAAATTCGCGTCATTGACGAAAACGGAGAGCAGCTTGGAGTTCTCCCCCCATTTGAAGCACTGAAAATCGCGCGTGAGCGCGGCCTGGACCTGGTGGAGATTTCCCCCAATGCGGTACCGCCGGTCTGTCGCATTCAGGATTACGGCAAGTACCTCTACGAGAAAGACAAGAGCGAACGCGCGGCGCGCAAGAAGCAGAAGATCATCGTTATCAAGGAAGTCAAATTCTCGGTCACTGTGGACGAGCACGATTACCAGACGAAGAAGAACCAGGCCATTCGCTTTCTGCAGGAAGGCGACAAGGTTAAGGCTTCGCTGCGTTTTCGTGGGCGGCAGATGTCCCATCGCGAACTGGGCTATCAGATCGTCAATCGGCTGATTCAGGACGTGGGCGAAAATGCCATCGTGGAATTTCATCCACGGATGGAAGGCACGACGCTGCACGCCATTCTTGCGCCCGGGAAAAAGGCAGAAGCTTCGAAGAAACCGGAGCAGGCCAAGCAGGCCGCGGCCAAGCCGGTTGCGGCCGTCGAGCCGGTTCCAGCCGCACAAGCTTAATCAAAACACAAGCTTAAGCAAAAAAGATCCATGCGAGCGCGGCGGACTGCCGCACCCGCATGGATTTTCTTCTGCACCGGCTTCCCTGTGCAGCCCTGCCTATTGCAATATATTCAGCACACTTAAAACAAACCACGTGGACGGGTCGTAGACGACTACGTAGCCGTCGTAATATCCAATGGCGTAGCCCGGAGGCACGGCCGGCAGATAGCCGATCAGGCTGGGAGGCACCGGCTGGAAATAACCCCAGTAGGTTCTGGGGATGTAGCCGCCGCGATAGAAGCGGGGACGATTACGCCGGTTGATCTTTCCAAATCCACCGCGGTAATACTGGCGCAGCCGGTTGGTGTCCTGGCTGCGGAACTGGTAGCTGGGGCGACTTTGGCCAGGGCGGCTGGGACGCGTTGTGGGACGGCCGGGGCGGCTGGGCTGGGGACGGCTGGGTTTGCCGGGCTGAGGGCGCACTGGCTGTATCGTGGGACGGCCATTGTTATTGCCGGGACGACTGGGCTGCGGCTTGCCGGGTTGCGGTCTGCTGGGCTGGGGTCTGCTGGGCTGGGGGCGGCTGGGCTGGGGTTTGCTCGGTTGAGGACGGCTGGGCTGCGGGCGCTGACTGGGCTGCGGGCGCTGTTGGCCTTTGTTTCCCTGTGGAGCAGGTCTCTGGGCGCCTTTGTTATCCTGCGACTGAGCGCTTCGATCCTGCTGCGCGAAGCTGGGCGCGGGAGCGGCGGCGATCATTGCCGCCCCGACGCACAAGGCTAATACGAAATTTGTCTTCTGCATGGCCATCTCTCTCCTTGCTGAACTCGATCCTCGGACGATTGCCAGTATAGGGCCGGTGAACTTTTCTTTGGCGAAAATTAAAGGGCCAAACGCAATTGGAATGCCAAACCCTGATTATGTGGCCTGAATCGAGCGAGTTACGAAATCGCAAATAAGGCGATTTTGTGGCGTTTTTCCCAGGCGATTCAGGGCCGGGGTAAATGGCGGTTTTGGGGGCGATCGGGTTGTAAACGGCAATGGCCTGCATTACCGGTATCCAGCTCGATTTTCCTCAAATGCAAACTATTGATTCTATGCGGGATACGATTTTCAATTTTGGCATTTTGGGAGGAAAAGGCACCGTTTTTCTGCATAAATTCTGCATGAATATAGTAATTTTTACTATATCGGTTTTTGGGGTTTTCCCTCGTTTCAGGCCAGTTTTGCCCCAGTTTTGGTGCTTGTTTTCGGTGTCTATTGAATTTGTTTCTTTTGAGACGCGGGGAATCTCTACATTCCGTCACTCCCAGGAGTGTGGAGATTCTTTGCCTGTCGGATCAGGTTGAACTGATGCCTGATAATTTTCTTACAGGAGACGCTATGGCTGGGACGATTCGCGCTGGGGTGGTTGGATTTGGATTGGGTGGGAAGATTTTTCATGCGCCGTTTCTGCAGGCAATCGACGGCCTGGAATTGGCGGCCATTCTGGAGCGGCATGGGGAGGACGCGGCCAAGGCGTATTCCGGTGTCGCGATTGTGCGCACGATGGAAGAACTGCTGGCGGTGCCTGAACTGTCGCTGGTGGTGATTACTACGCCGCCTTCGAGCCATTTTGAGCTGGCTCGGCAAGCCCTGAATGCGGGTAAGCATGTGGTGATCGACAAGCCGTTTGTGGCGTCGAGCGAACAGGCGCGGCAACTGATCGAGCTGGCGCGGGCGCGCGGGCTGGCGCTTTCCGCCTATCAGAATCGCCGCTGGGATGGGGATTTTCTGACGCTCAAGAAGTTGATTGCCGACGATGCGCTGGGGCGGGTGGTCTCGCTGGAATCGCGGTTTGAGCGGTTTCATCCGGGGCTGCGGCCGAAGACATGGCAGGAGAAGAATGTGCCGGGCAATGGGCTGCTGCACGATCTGGGGTCGCATCTGGCGGACCAGGCGCTGGTGCTGTTTGGCACGCCGCAATCGGTGACGGCGGATATTCGCTACGACCGCGACCGGACGGCGGTGAACGATGGGTTTGCGATCCATCTGGAATATCCCCGGCTGCGGGTTTCTCTTTATAGCTCGCTGATCGCGGCGGCGGCGGGGCCGCGATTTGTGGCGCATGGGACGGGCGGATCGTACGTGAAATATGGGCTCGATCCGCAGGAACCGGCGCTGAAGGGTGGGGCGACACTGGGTGGTCCGCACTGGGGCGAGGAGCCGGAGGCGGCGTGGGGGAAACTGACGACGATGGAGAATGGGGTGCCAAGCGAACGCGTGGTGCCTACGCTGGCTGGGGATTATCGGCGGTATTACGAGACTGTTCGCGATGCGATTTGGGGCCGCGCGGCGCTGGCGGTGCCGGGGGAACAGGGCTGGCGGGTGATTCGTCTGCTGGAACTGGCGATTGAGAGCAGTGTGCGGAAGCAGGCGATTCCGTGCGGGTTGCTGGATGGCGCGCCGTAGCGTGGCGACCGCGTAATAGAAATGCTCTGTTTAACGGCGCAACCGACCTAGCATTGAAAAATTGGATTCCAGCGGCGGTCAGAATCAGCTTTCGGATTGTGCGTCATGGGTGGTGATGATCCTTCCCGGAAGCCGACTTATGGGTATTGAACTGGAGTATCGCGATCGGATTCCGAGTTGAGATCTATGGTATCCCCGGAACCCAACTGCGAGGGGCCGTGTGCACCCTCATTTGGTTGGAAAGTGCACCAGGGTCGAGGCCACCCGCCGCCCGCTTCAATTACCTCTTAGCTCTTTCAGCTTTTTCGCAGTGGCGCGCTCGCAGTCGATTCGGGTGTACGGCTTCGGCGGAGTCTTGATTGTCGCGGCTGCACCGCCTTCACCGTTATCCATCCACAATGAGTAGCCCTTGTCGGAAACATCTCCGTGGAACGCGATAACCTTCGACAGTATGGCGTTGTTCACCCCGTCGTTGCTACAGTCAAATAATTCATCTTGGCCGTAGTAAATCAAGCTACCGCCGTGAAGCGCGTAGGAATTGGCGTTTTGGAATGCTTTGCACGAGAGGAGGGGATTCTTGGGGTTACTATTATCAATTTTCGTTGGAAAATCGGTGACTACTACGCTGTTGCTGGCGAAGTCGATTGACAATTTATGCCCGATGCCGCAGCGCCCCACGCCAGCGTCGTCAGCTTCAATGCCGCCGTTCGTCCAACTTGAAATTTCATACTCTTCCGTATCAGGCTCAAGCGATCCCAAGAGCATGGACGCATCGTTTTCCCTGCAAACGTGATCGTACTGGGTGCATTCGATCTTAACGGCGGTCTGACTTACTAACTGTTTATCAGGGCTTGGGTCAGTAGACACCCAGTATCCTTCAGCACTTGCAATTCCCACTTGATCGTAATGGAACACCTTTAACGGGATTTCTGTTTTCGTCCACTTTGGCCCACGCATAAACCCATTCGTGATGTCGCTGATTGTGTAGTGCCAGTATTTCGGGTCGCTGCTGACGATTAACTGAATGCAAGTGTCGATTCGCGGGCTGAAGAATGCCTCGACTCGAAGTGGCTTATCGTTGTTGTCGATCTGCTCTTTGCCGCGCTGCTCGCAATAGTGGTCAAGTTGGGTTTGCAGGGCGCTCTGGTTTTGCTGTCCCCGACAGATTCCACACATCAGCCCGGCAAACACAACCGTGAAACATAAGCTGCGTCTGAGCATACTTTCCTCTAGCAGAGTCCTGATGCGGCTGTTCGGTTAAATTGTAAGGCGTCGAACTAACGCCGTGGCTCCGTTTCGACCGGCTTCCGGGCGGGTCCGGTGGCGCTTTGTAGCGGGCGTGGGGTGGCTCTAACGGCCCCGAACGAGGAAGCCGCGCGGCTTCGCACGGGTTACCGTCCGCTTCGGCGTGTCTCCCGGCGCGGCCAATTTGAGGTTTGGTCCCGGAAATTCACTCTGCTTGTAGGACTTTCCAGAAAACCACTGACACACATACATATTCGGATTCATGCCGAAGGTGGGCGTACCCATGACGGTCATCACGGGGCCGCCGGACCTCAGCTTGACCGTCTGTCCTGTAAAGAACTTCTGTTCTGTCATTTCTGCCCTTTCCGTTGCCGCCCCCAGCCAGTGTGAGGCAGCGCTCGTGCCTCAACCCTAATATAAACCGAATCGGGACGAGGGCGAATAGAAAACGAACTTTATTCTTGTTTGCGCGAAGAAAAGTCCCATTGGCTGGTGATTCCTGTCTTGCCGTCCTAAATCGACCACAAATGAGGGTGCTCGCAGTTGGGTACCGGAGGTGGCACAGACCCCGAACCGGCCCGAAACTTAACCAGATTTATCCCGATCAGTCCCCGTAAACGCCGTTATTGTCACTTGGCTTTAATTTGTTGCCGATTTTTGAGGGCCGGTTACGGTACTTCGTTTGGTCGAAGAGGTTCGTAATTGTCTAAGCGCATCGCCTGCATCACTTGAACTTAAATCAGACCTTGCCTAAATCCGATTTGAGTTGGGTTAGGATTGGTGGCCATTCTTCCATGAAGGCTTTCCATCGTCTGATTTCTAGTGGGAGACCTTTGGTGGCGGAGAGGGTCAGTTCCCATTGGACGGAGGCGGGCGCGGCGGTGGGCGATGTTTTTCGAATCCATCCGCTGTTTTCCAGCTTGCGGAGCGCGATGTAGACGGAATCTTCCGCGATGCCCGGAACTCCGTGGGTTTTGCGTTGCAGGTCCTTGATCAGGCGGGCGGATTTTGCCGATCCGCTTTCGTGAAGAGACTTTAAGACGAGGATCTGGATGACCGCTTCGAATATGTCGGATTTGCCTGCGGTATTCATATAGAAGCGAGCGGGTTCCGGTTCGGCATGGGGCTACTCCTGTCGTAATAGACATACCGGGTCGATGTGGAGGGCGCGGCGGGCGGGAATCCACGTGGCCACGAGGCCGATGAGGGCCATGGCTACGAGTACGCCGGCCATGACCAGCGGATCGCCGGGCGTGGCCTGGTAGACGATTTGCGCCAGCAGGCGGCTGGCCAGGATGCCGAGCGCGAGGCCGGCGATGGAGCCGGAGAGCAGCAGGGCTAAAGGTCTACCGAGTGCAGAGCGCATGAGTTGTACGGGCTGGGCGCCGAGGGCGACGCGGATACCGAGTTCTTTCATGCGCTTCGATACGCTGTAGGCGGCCATGCCGAAGATGCCGGTGATGGCCAGCATGGCAGCGAGCAGGCCCATGATGCCGAGCGAGGCGGCGGCGGCCTGGGCGGGGAAATAGAGCATTCCCAGGGCGGTGGGCCAGCTTTGGATGGTGAAGGGCACATCCGGGACGATGCCGGCCAGGGTGCGGTTGAGGTCGGCGGCCATTTCCGCCGGGGGCAATTGCGAGCGCACCACCAGGGTGGTGTCGCTGTTTGCCTGTTGCGCGATGGGAAAGAACATTGCAGGGGTTGGAGGCTCGGTGAGGGTGCGGTACTTGCCGTTCTGGACGACGCCGACCACGGTGTAGAGGGTTTTGTCCCAGGTCAGGTATCGCTTTCCGATGGCCGACGATTCTCCGAACATCTTGCGGGCGAAGGTTTGGTTGACGATGGCGACCTTGGGGGAATTGGCGTCGTCGTGCCAGGTGAAGTCGCGGCCAGCCAGCAATCTTGTTCCGGCGGCGTGCAGATATCCGGGCGAGATGGAATAGTTGTCGGCGTCGAGAATGCTGTTGGAGAAGCGGAAATCGACGGTCCCCTGGCGATAGACCACCTCATCGCCTCCTCCGCGCACCGAAGGCGGAGCCTCGTTGATGGTGCCGACGGCGGTGACGCCTGGAATGCGTGCCGCGGCATCGATCATGCGCTTTTGTGCGGGGAACACCTGGCCGGCGGAATAGTTGGCCATATCCAGGTCGGCGTTCGCCAGTGTGACCCCATCCGGCTGGACTCCCAGTGGAGCGTGGAGAGAACGCTGCATGCCACGCACCGCAACCAGGGACGCCGTAACCAGCAGGGTGCACAGCGCGATCTGCACCACGAGGAGAACGTCGCGCACGGCGAAGCCGCGAAAGGTGGTGACCGAGCTGGCGCCGCTTTTCATGACCTGCGCGGCATCCGTGCGCCAGATTTGCCGCGCCGGCAACAGGCCAAACAGGATGCCGCTGGCGAGAGAGAGCAGCAGCGCGACGGCATAGACGAGCAGATCCGGCGAGACGGGAACATGAACCGGGAATTGCGCGAAGGGCTGCCAGCGGCCCAGGGCCTGCAACAGCTCGGCTGCGAAAAGAGTGCCTACGAGACCGCCGAGAAGAGACACGACGATGGATTCTGTTAGGAGCTGACGCAGGACATGGCCGCGTCCGGCGCCGATTGCGAGTCGAATCGCCATTTCACGGCCGCGGTCGGCGGCGCGCGCGGCGAAGATGCTGCCGAGGTTGGCGCAGGCAGCCAGCAACACCAGGAGAGCCAGCAGCATGATGCCAAAGAGGAAGGCGTGGATGGGGCCGCCCAAATAATCTCCCATGAGTCCGGGTTTGATGAGACGGGCCGCCAGCCAATCGTCGGAGGTGGGGTACTGTTTTTTGAGTTGGACGGCGATGGCATTCAGATTGTCCGTAGCCTGCTGGGGGGCGACTCCGGGCTTCAGTCTTCCCAGCAGCCAAACGCGATGGTTGGAGCGCTGATCGAGATAATTGTCGCCTTCGATCTGCTGCTCGTTCGCCATGGGAGCCCAGAAGTCGGGCCACATGAAAATCTCGGTGCCGTGGAAGGTTTTGGGAGCCACTCCCAGCACCGTGTATGGAATTTTATTGAGATCGATGGTCTTGCCGACAATGTTCGGATCTCCATGGAAGCGAGTACGCCAGAAATTGTCGCTCAAAACGACATATGGCGCGGAGTTGGGCCCGTGCTCGTCCGCGGCATGAAAGAAGCGGCCCAGCGCGGGCTGAATGCCGAGCAGGTCGAAATAATTGCCGGAAGCCTCAAAGCCGAAACTCTTGACGACGATGTTGCCCTTGCTGATGCCGGCCTCCGCCATGTCGTAAGCGGCGATTCCGCTGAAGGTGCTGTTGCGGTCGCGATAGTCCAGATAATCCGGGTAGGATTGGGTGTCCCATCCCACGGGTTTGCGGGCGATGTTGTAGAGATTTTTCGGCTGAGGAACGTTCAGGGGTTTGAGGATGAGCGCGTTGAGCACGCTGAAGACGACGACGTTTGCGCCGATGCCCAGGGCCAGGGTGAGGATGGCGGTGACGGCGAATCCCGGCGACTTGCGCAGTTGCCGCAATGCATAGAGCGCGTCTCGCAGCAGATTTCGCATGGGTGGCAACTCCTAAAAAACAGATACGTAGGAAGGGAGTTGCATGTTCCATGCCAAATTCCATTCAGGCAGATATCAATAGAGTCAGCGAGATAGACGGCGGAGGGAGTTGGGCGATGCGGGAAAGCTGTCCACTTTCAAACGATGGCGTTCGGAAGTGGACAGGGCGGTTAAGCAGGAATGTCGGCTAGCTCTTCTGCAGATCTTTTAGCGCGTCAAGGACTTCGGAGCTAGCCTGGTTGGGATCGACGCCGATCCATTCTTTGGCGATCTTTCCTTCCGGGTTGATGAGGAAAGTATTGCGCTTGGCGATTTTGACGCCCATGTAGTTGGCGAGCGAGCCGTACTGCTGGACGACGTTGTGGCCGGTGTCGGAGAGCAGCTTGAAATGCAGGCCGTCTTTGGCGCAGAACTTCTGGTGACTTTCGACGGAGTCGACGCTGACGCCGAGGACGACGGCGTTGACGGCTTCAAACTTGCCGATGTCTTTTTGAAAATTGTGGGCTTCGATGGTGCAGCCGGAGGTCATGTCTTTTGGATAGAAATAGAGGACGACCCACTTGCCCTTGTAGTGGTTGAGGCTGATGTTTGTGCCTTCCTGATTGGGCAGGGTGAAACCGGGCGCGGCCTGACCGACCTGCGGAATGGGATCGGAGGCGGCGAAGACGCGGACTCCGAAAAAGACGATGACGGCTGCCAGGACTACTCCCAGGACGATGCGTGTCGTGTTCATTTTGTTTTCTCTCCGGATAGGTTCGAGCGACTCTCTGCAGAAAAGATTCTACGCCCGATTTGTTGGAGCCGGGTTGGCGACGACGGCGATACTGGCCTGGTCCGCGGACGCGATTACGGCAGGCAGATCGAAGATGAGGGTGCGTCCGGCTTCGAGGGCAAGGCAGGTTGCGCCGGCCTGGTGCATGGCGGCGATGGTGGCGGGGCCGATGACGGGTACGTCGAAGCGCATGTCCTGTTTGGGCTTGGCTATTTTGACTACGGTCAGGGAGCGGGCCAATGTTGGAGCATGTTTCTCTTCTGCCGCGTCATCGTTATCCAGCGCCCGGAGAATTTCTCCCGCACGCAGGATGGTGGCGTCGGTGCCCTCCATCGCCTCGACGGCTACGCAGGCTTGCGCGGCGATGACGACGGTCTGGCCGACGTCATACGTGGCGAGAGCGTGGGCTACGCCGCGGCCATAATCGATGTCGCGCTGCTCGCGTTCGTTGGGAGTGCGCGCGGTGAGGACGCCTTCCTTTGCGAGCAACGGTTCGAGGAAGGTGGTGGAGGAGATCAGTTCGATGCCTTCATCTTCGAGCACTTTTGCGATAGCGCCGAGCAGGCCGTCGGTGTTGCGCGTGCCGAGCGAGAGGAGCAGTTTGGCGAGACGCCAGTCCGGACGGATGCTGGAAAAAATCTGCTTGTGTTTTACCTGCCCGGCCATTACGGCCTGGGTGACGCCTTCACGTTGAAAGGTCTCGATGAGGTGCGACAGTTCGCCGAGCGATAGCCAATGTACCTGGATGGCGGGATCGCGGGCGGCGCGGGTTTCGATGGAAGGGTCGGTCTCTTCGCGGATGGCGGCGACGACCACTTCCCTGCCGTGAGCGCGGGCGGCGTCGAGCAGGAGGAATGGAAAGCTTCCGTTGCCGGCGATCAGGCCTAGCTTTTTTTCTGTGGGGTTCATGGTGCTGGGATGATTCTATTCGGTGGGGACAAAACCCAGGAAGCGGTTGTCATTCTGAGCGGAGCGAAGAATCTTTCTATTGCGGGCTTTCCGTAATACAGAGATCCTTCGCTTGGCTCAGGATGACGATCAAACTGTTGACAACCCTCTTACTTGATGACTCCGCGAGAGGAGGTTTCTATGAAGGAAACGAGATACTGTACTTCTTCGCTTAGAGCCTGGCTGGATTTCAATTTTTCCAAAGCCTGGGTGGTGTTTAATTTTGCGGCCAGCAGTGTGCGGTAGGCGTGGTGGAGTTCGCGCAGCTGGTCTTTGGAAAATCCTCGACGCTCTAAGCCGACTTTGTTCAGACTGAAGGCGTGGGTTTCGCGCGTCGCCGAGGTGAGGGAGAATGGCAGCACGTCCTGGGTGATGGTGGTTCCTCCGCCTACATACGCATAACGACCGATGCGGCAGTACTGATGCACCGGGCAGAGCGCGCCTACGGTTGCGTAGTCTTCAATGACGACATGGCCGGCTAGAGTGGCGGCGTTGGCGAGAATACAGTGGTCGCCGATCAGGCTGTCGTGGCCGATGTGGGTATAGGCCATGATGAGACAGTGGCTGCCGATGCGGGTTGTGCCTCCGCCGCCGGCAGTGCCGCGCGAGATGGTTACGGATTCGCGGATGACATTCTCGTCGCCGACTTCGAGACGGGTGGGTTCGTTTTTATATTTCAGGTCCTGGGGCGCGATGCCGACTGCGGCGAAGGGGCAAATTCTGTTCTGCCTGCCGAGGCGGGTGTGACCGTCCAGGACTACGTGGGAGATTAGCTCGCAATCTTCGCCGAGTTCGACATCTGCACCCACGGTGCAGAACGGGCCGATGCTGCAGTTGGCGGCAATGATTGCCGTTTCTGCGACGATGGCCGTGGGGTGGATGCGCGCCGTGGGATGGATGCTCACGCTTCTACTGCAGCCTCGTGCCGTTGCGGCGTCGCGGCGGATGCGGGGCGGCGCGGGACGAGCTGGCACATGACGATGGCTTCGCAGGCGAGCTTGCCTTCGACGAATGCATTGCCCTGCATGCGGACGGCGCGGCTGCGCCAGTTGAGTACATCGACTTCGATACGAACCTGATCGCCGGGAACGACGGGGCGGCGGAATTTCGCGCGCTCGATGCCGGTAAAGACCATGAGCTTGTCGCCGCGGTCGGGGATTTCATTCAGCAGCAGGGCTCCGCCAGCCTGGGCGATGGCTTCGACCAGCAGGACGCCGGGCATGATGGGGTAGTCGGGAAAATGGCCTTGAAAGAATGGCTCGTTAATGGTGACGTTTTTGATGGCGACGATGCGCTGCCGGCGCGTCGCTTCGACCACGCGGTCGATGAGCAGGAAGGGATAGCGATGCGGCAGGATGGCCATGATCTCGACGATGTCGAGCGGAGCGGTGAGTCCGGATTCTTCGCGGTGCGCGTTCTCTGTATTTTCCATGAGTGCCCAGCCGATTATAAAACGCCGCGAGTGGAGCGGATCATTTGGAGACTTCTATGGGAATGTTTTCATAGCGATTTTTCAGTTCGCGGTAACGATTGGGGCGGGCGGTTCCGGTCAGATGATCTTCGAGTTGATCGAGGAAGGCGTGCCAGCCTGCGCCGAGTCCGGTGAGCAGCTCAGGGCGAACGCCGATGTGGGCGAAATGGAGCTGCGTCTTGCCGGAGGCTTCTTCGATTTCCCACTTCACCAATGAATCTCCCCAGGTGTAGATGAGGAGGCGCAGGGGTTCGATGTTGCAGACGATGCCTTCGAGCGAGCCTTGCGATGAGAAATCGATATGAATTTTGCCGCCTGGTTTCGGGTCGAGTGTGGTCGGATATTGCATCCAGGCGGTGATTTCATCCTGGTTGGAGATGGCGGCCCAGACACGGACGACGCTTTCGGCGTAGCTGCGGCGCCAGTCCATGCGATAGATGGTTTCTGCTGTGGCGAGGGAATCGTTGGTTGCTGGAATTTTTTCTGCGTTGGCTGTCATACGCGCTCCCATCTTATTTGAGATGTGCGGCGATGGCGTCGGGGTTGAAGAAATCCTTTGGCAGCGCGATGTTGTATTGAACCTTTTGAAAATAGGCCTCGCGAACTACCCAGCCGTTATGGGTTTGCGTGACGGTGAACGGCGTGGCAATGCCCTGGACACGCCGATAATTGTCGAACTCAGTCGTGTCCAGATTTTTGTCGTGGAACTGATGATCGCGCCACTCATAACTGAGGCGCAAAGGCAGATGGCTCTCCGCGTCGATTTCAAGAGTCACTGCTTCATTGGCGGAATTGACGACCTTGATTTTTTCAGATGGATGCCGCTCGACTTCCGATGGACCTTCATCGATCAGAGCCGTCGCCGGATTGGGATACCACTTGCCAAGAACGGCGGAGAGAGAATGGTCCTTTAAGCGACAATATTTTTCGAGCTCTTGTTGCGAAAGTTCCCTCTTACCCTTGTAGGTGATCTCCCAGCCGTCCGCTCCAGAAAATATCTGAACGACATGCTGTTTGCGGACATCGAGACGCTCTTTGTCTGGCAACGCGGCCGTAGCTGTCGCCTCGAAAGTTCCGTTCGGGGTTGCTTGAAAAAACTTCGCCACACGAACCCTCGATCGGCTGGAATGGCAGTCGAGGTAAGCCTGTCCGCCGAGCGCCTGAATCGTAGCCGCTAGCAGAGCGTGCGCTTTTTGCTGGTTGGCGGGTTGGGCCGTCGCAGCGGCAGACCCGATTGTCTGGGCCACTAGCAACGAAGGCCACAGCAGGCAGAGGATGCTGAGGCGGGATGCGCGTCGCGCTGCGGCTTTTCTTCGTGACCAGGCGCAGCGGCTTCTCGCCCCACTCAAGCCAAAAAGCGGCTTGAATGGGCCACTGGGCGACAATCTAGCCGACAAGGACCGAGCCGCCGTTTACGTTGAAAATTTCTCCGCTGATGAAGCCTGCTAGCGGGGTACAGAGGAAGAGCACGGGGCCGGCGATCTCCTGGGCGGTGGCGGCGCGGCCTGCGGGAATGTTGGAAAAAACCTTCTGGCATTTTTCCGGATCGCGCAGCGTGGCCGCGGACATGTCGGTGTCGACCCAGCCGGGGGCGACGCTGTTGACGTGAATGCCTTCGCGGATGAGCTCGCTGGACAGACTTTTTGTGAAGCTGATGATCGCGCCTTTGGTGGCGGCGTAGTCGGCATGCATGGCCTCGCCGCGCTGGCCTGCAGTGGAGCTGATGAGGACAATGTGGCCGGTGGCACTTTTGTCTGCGGGCTTCGCTTGTTTTTTCATTTGGGCGACGGTGGCCTGCACGAGTCCGAAAACGCTGTCGAGGTTCACGTGCATGGTCTGGTGCCACTGCGCGTCGGTCATCGACTCAATGGGCGCATCGTGCGGCGGCCAGATGCCGTGGTTCACGACCAGGCAGTCGATGCGTCCGAAGGTGCGGACGGCGTCGTCCACTAGCTCGCGGCCGTGCGCGGGAGTTTTCAATTCGCGATGCACGGCGACGCAGTGTTCGGGACCGCCGCATTCGACTGCAAGCTGGTCCGCCTGCTTGCTTGCGCTGCGATAGTTGAAGACGACCTGCGCGCCTGCCTGTACGAACAACCGCACGGTGGCCGCGCCGATGCCGCGCGATCCGCCGGTGATCAATGCAACCTTCCCTCGCAATGAGAGAAGGACTCCCTTATCCGAATCCAACTTTGTCATAATGATGACGCTAAAAGATGCTGCGGGTTCGCGCAAGTTTTGTGGGGTAAAGCGCTGGCTTGAACACAGGTTTAGAGGCTGCGCATGGCTTCGGTAAAGCGGGCCAGTTCTTCTTCCGTGTTGTAGTAGTGGACGGAGGCGCGGACCATCTCGGGCAGGTTGCGCTGCTCGGTATCGATGAGCGCGCCGAAGGTTGGGGTGACGCGCACGTTGATCTGTTGATCGCGCATACGCTCGAAGATTGTTTGCGCGGGGGTTTGGTCGTGGGTGAAGGTTACGATGCCGCAGCGCGACTGTTTGTTGCTACCGGGTAGATCACGAACGGCGATTCCGGGAATGTTGGCGAGTTGCTGGCGCAGTTGCTCCGCGAGCATGGCGACGCGTGTCGCGATGGCTTCGATGCCGAGCGCCATTGCATACTCGACGGCGACGCCCAGGCCGAGGCGGCAGGCAGCGGAGCTTTCCCAGGTTTCGAAGCGCCGGGCATCTTTGCGCATGACATAGCGATCGCGCGCGGTCCACTCCGCGGCACGCATGTCGAGCTGCGGCGGTTCGAGCTGTTCCAGCAATGACTGGCGCACGTAGAGGAAGCCGGTGCCGCGCGGGCCGCGCAGATATTTTCTGCCGGTGGAGGAAAGCATGTCGCAGTTCAATTCCTCGACGTTCAGCGGAATCTGTCCTGCGGACTGACAGGCGTCGAGCAGAAATGGAATCTTGTTGCGGCGCGCAATGCGTCCGACGGCTGCGGCGGGCTGGACCAGGCCACCGTTGGTGGGGATGTGAGTGAGGGCGATCAGCTTCACGCGTTGGCCGTGCTGAGCGATGGCGGCTTCGAGAGCGCGCAGAGAAATTTCACCGTTGGGCTCGCTGGAGATGACGACGATTTCGACGCCGCGCTTGCGGACGGTTTGCAGAAATGCGATGTAGTTGCTGATGTACTCATTTGCGGCGGTGAGGATTTTGTCGCCGGACTGTAAATTTTCTGCGAGCGCGTAGAAGGCCGCGTCCCAGGCGCGGGTGGCGCTTTCGACGAGCGCGATTTCTTGCTGTGTGCAGCCGAGCATTTTTGCGATGGAGGCGTAGATGCGCTCGTGCTCGTCGGCGGTACGGTCGGCGGCTTCGTATGGGCCGATTTCCGATTCGAGATCGAGGTGCGCCTTTACGCGCTCCAGCACGGCAGTGGGCGGCAGGCTGGCACCGGCGTTGTTCAGGTGCAGAACGTTGGCGCATCCCGGCGTGTCGGCGCGGACGGAGGCTATGTCGATGGCCACGAATCACTCCTTAAAGAAAAGAAAGACGCTGCACTCTTTATACTGGGTTTCATCATGTCGAATTTCGCACCTGTAGAAGAGCAGATGGAATATCTGACCAAAGGCACGGCGGAGATTCTGCCGTTGGCAGAGCTGCGTACGCGCCTGGAACAGTCGCGCGCGACCGGCAGGCCGTTGCGCATCAAGGCCGGGTTCGATCCCACAGCGCCCGATTTGCATTTGGGGCATACGGTGCTGATCCGCAAGCTGAAACATTTTCAGGACCTGGGCCACACTGTAATTTTTCTGATCGGCGACTTTACGAGTTTGATCGGCGATCCGACGGGGCGTTCGGTGACGCGCAAGCCGCTGACGCGGGAAGAAATCGACCGCAATGCCGAGACCTACACGGAGCAGGTGTTCAAGATTCTGGATCGCGAGAAGACGGAGGTGCGGTTCAACTCCGAATGGCTGGGGTCGCTGGGATTTGAGGGCATCATTCGGCTGGCGGCGAAGTTTACGGTTTCGCAGATGCTGGAGCGCGAGGAGTTTCACAAGCGCTTCCAGGCGGAGCAGCCGATTTCGCTGCATGAAATGCTGTATCCGCTGGCGCAGGGTTACGATTCCGTTATGCTCGAATCCGACGTCGAACTGGGAGGCACCGATCAGAAATTCAATCTGCTGGTGGGGCGCGAGCTGCAGCGACAGGCTGGGAAACCGGCACAGATTGTGCTGATGATGCCGATCATTGAAGGTCTCGATGGCGTGCAGAAGATGTCGAAGTCGCTGAACAATGCGATTGGAATTAAAGAGCCGCCGCAGGAGATGTATGGCAAGCTGATGTCGATCTCCGACACGCTGATGTGGCGGTATTGGACGCTGCTGACGGATCTGCGGCCGAGTGAGATCGATGCGATGCAGCGGGAGGTTGCGAGCGGCGCGCTGCATCCGATGGAGGCGAAGAAGCGGCTGGCGCGAACGATTACCGCCGGGTTTCACGGCGAGGCTGCGGCGGCGCAGGCGGATGAGGATTGGGCGCGGCAGTTTCAGCGCAAGGAGATGCCGACGAATGTGGAAGAGGTTCGGCTCAGCAGGGACTCACTGGGATGGAATGCGGAGAATCGTACGATTCGCGTAGACAAATTGCTGGTGCATTGTCGGCTTGCCGAGTCGACTACGGATGCTACGCGCAAGTTGAAGAGTAATGCGGTGTATGTGGGCGATGCGGTGCACAACACGCCCTGGGTGCGGGTTGAGGATGTGCCGGCGCATTTGGCTTTACGGGTTGGGAAACGGGCTAAGATTGTGAAGATTGAATAAGTGTTTGCGGCCCGGATGTGTAGCGAAATACCCGCGCGCTGCGGGCCAAAAATGCGGATTCCTCGGCTGCGCTACGCTCCGCTCGGAATGACGGACTTTATTTTGAAGACTGTTTCGGTTTTTCACTTGTGCATGCAGCCGCAGGCAAACTATTCTCATCCGCATGACCCTCCCCAAGCCTCTTGTTGTTTGCGCTGCGCTGTTGCTGTTTTCTCTACCTGTCTACGCTAAAGTGCATACGGTTGCGATTGGCGCGTGGCGCAAGGTTCCCTATACACCGCCTGCGGCTACTGTGCCCGATACTTTGCGGGTGCGTCCGCTGGTGATCGATGGCCAGGTGCGCGACTGGACTACGGGCGAAATCCACGAGATTACCGGGCGCACATTTGTTGCGCGGCGCGCGGTGAAGTTGAACGATGCGCTGCCGGAGGAGACAGGCGCGCACTGGCTTTGGGTGTTGGGGCCCTGGATACAAATCGATCGCTCTTCGGCACACGTTACGGTGTTGCATCTGCCGGACTTCGATCCTGCGGTGTCGCAGGTGGTCTGGTTCCGCGACTATGCTGCGTATTGCGGTGTGAATTCCACCGGCAAGCATCTCTATGCCGTGGTGGCTCAGTTGGGGGTGCGGCGTCCGCTGGTGGCGAAGCCGATTACGAAATGGACGGTGGACGATCATCCCACGCCGGCGTGCGCAGATGCTACGTGGCAACGTCAGCCGCTGCAGGTGGTTTTTCATCCGACCGGTAGCGATGCGCTGACGTATCAGATTTTTGGGTTGGCCTCCGCGCTGGTGGAGGGTGGGGAGACTCCGGACGAGCAATAGGACGCTACGGCCCAAAAGTTTCGCTGCGCTGCAAACCGGGTTCCCACGGCGGCGGCGTGACTTCCAGGAAAACATTACGCTGCGGCACGTCGAAGACGATTGCCCGGAAGCTTTGCAGCATTCCGTTTCCGATCGCACCAGGGAGAGTTTTCTCGGGGCCGATCTGTTCTACATCCTGGAGATAATCCATATCCAGATTGCGGGTTTCCACCATGCCTAACTGCAGTGAATCGACGATGCCGATCTTGATCGGATAATAGCCGTTCAAACCAAATGCCAGCCCGGTCTGGGCGTGTTCATAACTGCTTTGCAAATCCAGCAGGTGAACAAAGTGCTCATACAGGACCAACGTCACATTGCTGCCCGTGTCGACGACAACATCGATCTGATGGCTGACATAACGGTTGCTCACAACCGTCACCGGCATTTCAATGAAGTTCCTGCTCGGCTTCAGGCGCACCCGTATCCCGGGTCCTCGATAGCGGTATTTCTCCGGCGGCGATAGCGTGATCAGCTTCTTTTGAAAATCCACGCGAACGACGAAGCGGCGAAAGAATGAATAGCCCAGCATGCCGTCGGTGGGGTGATGGAAATGCTGTTCGAAACGGTTGAGGTCCAGTACGGCCATCTCATGGGCCACGGGGATGGAATCGATTTCCGCATCGACGTTTACCATTGGGCCAACATAAATTCTTCCGGAGCCGAAACCGATGTTGCTGGACTGACCGAGTGTGGGAAGTTCGATTCCAAGCCGGCGCGCGGTGCGCAGATTGAGGACGTTGCGGTTGGCGCCGCTGTCGAGCATGAAAATAAATCCCGGCTCGCCATTGATGGCGACGCTGATGTAAATGTGCTGCTGGAAATATTCAAAAGGGATGGTGATGGCATTGGCGGTGTGCCAGGAAATTGCGGGGGGCGCGGCGGCGGAATTGATGTTGGGGACTTGCGAGAGCGCGCTGAGCGGCAAGATGCACAGGCCGAATACCGTGAGCTGCCGGAATATCCGAGCGGACATGCCTCTTCCCTCCGCGTGAAGATGAATATATTGCAAACGGTGAATGACTGCACGCGGCGAGTGTCGACAGGTTGAACTCCGGTCCATACTGATGGTATGCAAACGTTCGACGAATTGTTGCGGGAAGCGGAAATTGCGCATGGGCATCTTTGCGCGGGGCAGGTGCTGGGGGTGCGGATGGCGATGCTGGGATGCGTGCGGCTGGGCATCGACGACCCGCGCGGCAAGGACCGCAAGCGCCTGGTCACCTTTGTGGAGATCGATCGCTGCGCTACGGATGCGATTGCGGTGGTGACAGGCTGCCGACTGGGCAAGCGCGCACTGAAATTCCGCGACTGGGGAAAGATGGCGGCTACATTTGTGGATGTGGAAGCCGACCGTGCTGTACGCATTGCCGCGCTTGAATCCTCAAAAGAAGCTGCGCGCAGGCTGCATCCGGAGATTGAAAACAAGAATCGGCAGCAGATGCTGGCGTATCGCGAGCTGTCGGATGAAGAACTTTTCGCTGAAGAATGGGTGCGGGTTGCGCTCGATGCACGAGAATTTCCCGGATATAAAAGCGAGCGGATTGCTTGCGCCGTGTGCGGGGAGGGGATCAACTACGAGCGCTACGTTGTGCAGGCGGGGAAAAAACTTTGCCGCGGGTGCGCCGAGCCGGGGGAGCGATACTATCGGGCGCTGGAAAAATCTTAGAGCAGTTTTATCGTTGGTGTAGCGCGAAGAAAAGCAGGTGCCTCGACTACATCATTGCTACGCAATGACTCCGCTCGGGATGACATACTTTTTAGCACTACAGTACGCCTGAAGTCGCTATAGAAATTATTTGAGTGCAGACGCAGAAACGCCCGGCGGATTGCCGGGCGTTTTTGCTTGCCTTAGGTTGCCTTGCTACTTCTTTGCGGTTTTCTTGGCCGCGGTCTTCTTAACGGCCTTCTTTGCGGTTGACTTCTTTGCTGGTGATTTTTTTGCTGCAGCTTTCTTCGCTGGAGCCTTCTTTGCTGCCTTTTTCGTTGCCTTTTTAACTGCCAAGTGATTCCCCCTTGAAGGATTTTTACTGCGGTGCTTCGTGGCCGCTTTCTTTGCGGACTTCTTTACGGCCGGTCTGGCCGAAACTTTTTTGGCTGCTTTCGTGACTACTTTTTTGGCTGCTTTCTTTGCCGATTTCTTCACAGCCTTTTTCGCCGGCGCTTTGATCGCCGTTTTTTGGGCTGCCGGTTTTGCTGCCTGCTTTTTCGCAGGCGCAACTTTCTTTACCGGAACTGCTTTTTTGGTTGGAACTCCGGTTGCGCGGCCGCCGGTTGGAGGCTGATACGCAATCATGGAATTGGTTGCGGAAGCGCCCGATTCGTTTTCTCCATCGAGATCGAGACGATCTTCATCGTCGTCGGAGGTGACGGAGATCGTCACTTCTTCTTCCTCTTCAAAACCATCGTTGGCATCTTCCGCCAACTCATCCGCTTCTTCGTGATAATCGTCATCTTCGGACATTCGCTTGAATTGATCGTCGATCATGCTCGCCCTCCCGGACTGCTCCCGCAGCGCTTAACCGCGGTCTCATCTCTCTTACAATACACATCGAATGCATATTTTGTTGTGTACCAGCATCAGAATGCTACGACTTTCGAGGAAACACAAGTACGAACTTTTCCTTGAAGGTTACGTTTCGAGCCGACGAACGGATTTCGCTTGAGCTGCGCGAGCATTTAGAGCATTTCTCCTGATACTGTGGTGTGGCGAAATGCTCTATCCGGCACTTTTTTTGCGGCGACGAGCCGCATGCCCGGCGGCAATGCTGCGAGACGTACTGGTACTGCGCGATTTCGCGTGGCGTGTAGAGCGGGAATGTGCGGTACTGACGCGCCGCGTGGATGCCAACGAATGCCCGCGCCGACCGCGGGTGGAACGGTGACGGCTTCGCACTGGTTGAGAAACATAGAGCAGGCGGCCAACAGGCAGACGGTTGGAGCGGATGCCGTTCCAGCGACGCAGCTGGCCGGTGGTGACGCCGAAGCGATCGGCTACGGTGATCATGGTATCGCCGCGGCGCGAGCGATAACGCATGTGCGCGGACACGACCGGCGGCGGTGCGACCGGCACAACCAGAGCTTCGCCGGCGCGGATGGAATCTTCCGGCTGCAGTTGATTGACCGCGAGCAGATTGCCGGCCTGGACATGAAACATCTGCGCGATGGAATCGACCGTGTCCTGCTGACCGGCGATATGGAAGCGCCAGGAACCGCGATGCTCCTCCGGGATCATCGCCAGCCGCTGCTCGAATAATTTTCCTGTTCCCGCGGGAAGATGCAGGTTGTAGGGCATGTCTTCCGGCGTGGAGTTGCGAAGGAGCGCGGGATTGAGCTGCTGGATTTCGTCAGCGGTGGTGCCGGCGAGATCGGCGACGAGGTTGAGACTGACGCGGGAATTTGTGGTTACGGTGTCGCTGATCAGAGGCGGGTCTGCGGGAATGTCTTCCAGGCCGTACTGGGTGGGATTTTTTGCCATGATGGCGGCGGCGACGATGATGGGCACGTAATTTTTTGTTTCCGCAGGCAGGACGTTGCGTTCGTAGAGCTGCCAGAAATCGGCGTAGCCGGTGCGCTGCACGGCACGCTGTATCTTGCCCGGACCCCAGTCATACGCAGCCATGGCGAGATACCAGTCGCCGAACTGATTGTGCAGCTCCTTGATATAGCGGGCGTAGGCCTGGGTGGATTTCTGGGGGTCGAAACGCTCGTCGACCCAGGCGTTGCGGACGAGGCCGTAGTTGCCGTGAGGCATGAACTGCCACATGCCGCCGGCGCCGGAGCGCCCATTGACAGCGCGGGGGCGGAAACCGGATTCGGCGATGGCGAGGTAGATGAGGTCTTTGGGGACACCTTCGTCGGTGAGGGTTTTTTCGACGATGGCGCGATATCTTCCCTCGCGTGCGAGGGAGTTCTCGATGGTGTAGTGACCTTTTTTCGTGTTGGTGAAGTAGTTGATGTAGCCGGCGACGTAATCGTTGACGACAAGGGGAAGATCGGAGCGGGTAAATTTCAGGTCGGCCTGGGCGCGGGCGAGCAGATTGGGGTCGACGGGAAAGGTGACATCGTTGGCGACGCCGACCGGGGTTTGATCCTGCTGGCTGAAACCGTTGCTCTGCTGAAGAGCATCGAGTTCTAGTGCGTTGATTTTGTCGACGGTATTTTCAAATGCGTCGCCGAGCACTGTGTCGCTTTTCAGGTTGCGTCCGCTGGTGAGGAAGATATCGACGGCGCGGTCGAAGTCTGCGCGGGCGGGCTGGTATTGACCGGACTGATAGAGCGTGACGCCACTGTCGTAGGCCTGTTTTGCGGCGGCGATGAGGGCCTGGTCCTGCTCCGCGTGATTCTCCGGTTGGGGCGCAGAGGAGGTCTGCACCGCGGTCTTCGCAGGCTGTGTATTCGACTGCCGCAGTGTGGGTGCGGTTGCGTGCGCGGTCGTTTGCGTATGGACGGTCGGCTGTTTGGCCGCGCATCCGCACAGCAGAACGAGCAAGACACTCGCGGCCGGGAGGAGAGATGATTTCATCGAAAGCAGTTCTGGACGATTCGCTTCTCATTGTATGGCCATTGTGGGTGCAAGTCAGAAATAAGCTGATGGTAAACTCACTCAAGAGAAGCCCTTCCGTTGCTGGACCAAACTCCACACACGGAATTCTTTCTTCCGCTGGCTTGGCACCCCTTCAATGGATCGCGAACACATCCGCAATTTCGCCATTATTGCCCATATCGACCATGGGAAATCTACGCTTTCCGACCGGTTGCTGGAGCTTACCGGGTCGTTGACGGCGCGGGAGATGCAGGCGCAGGTGCTGGACGATATGGACCTGGAGCGCGAGCGCGGCATTACGATCAAGGCCCATGCGGTGCGGATGGCGTATGTTGCGCAGAATGGCGAAACCTATCAGCTGAACCTGATCGACACGCCGGGGCATGTGGATTTTTCTTATGAAGTTTCGCGGTCGCTGGCCTCCTGCGAAGGCGCGCTGCTGATTGTCGACGCCACGCAGGGTGTGGAGGCGCAGACGCTGGCGAACGCATATATCGCGATCAACAACGGGCTGGATATTATTCCGATCATCAACAAGATCGATCTGCCGAGCGCGGATATTGAGCGCACCAAGGAGATGATCGAGCAGACGGTGGGGCTGGACGCGAGCGCGGCGTTGCCGGTGAGCGCGAAGACAGGACTGGGCGTGCCGGATGTGCTGGAAGCGATTGTGCATCGACTGCCGGCGCCGAAGGGAGACGCCGGCGCGCCGCTGCAGGCTTTGATTTTCGACTCCTGGTTCGATACGTATCGCGGCGTGGTGGTGCTGACCCGGGTAATGAATGGGCGGCTGAAGCGCGGAGAAAAAATTCGGTTGATGTCGAATGGGCGCGCGTTCGATGTGGAATCGCTGGGAGTGCTGACGCCAAAGCCGGTCGAGGTGCAGGAGCTGTCGGCGGGCGAAGTGGGATTTTTTGTGGCGACGATCAAGAACGTGGCGGACACGAAGATTGGCGACACGATTACGCATGATGCACATCCCTGCGCGGCTCCGCTGCCGGGGTTTGAAGAGTTGAAGCCGATGGTGTTTGCCGGGCTGTATACGGTGGAGGCGCATGAACACACGCTGCTGCGCGAGGCTTTGGAAAAACTTCGGCTGAACGATTCTTCATTTTTCTTTGAACCGGAAAGCTCGGCGGCGCTGGGATTTGGTTTTCGCTGCGGTTTCCTGGGCTTGCTGCACATGGAAATTATTCAAGAGCGGCTGGAGCGCGAGTTCAACCTGAGCCTGATTACGACAGCTCCCAGCGTGCGGTATCGCATTACGATGACGGACGGCAGCGTAGTGGAGGTGGACAATCCTTCGCACTGGCCAAACCCGACGAACATCGAAAAAATTCAGGAGCCGGTGATTACGGCGACGATTCTGACGAACGAAGAATATGTCGGTGGGATTTTGAAGCTGGTGGAAGACAAGCGCGGGCGGCAGAAAAATTTTGAATACGTGAGTTCGACGCGGGTGATGCTGACCTACGAGCTGCCGCTGAATGAGATTGTGCTGGACTTTTATGATCGGCTGAAGTCGGTTTCGCGGGGGTATGCGTCGCTCGATTATCATCTGTCGGATTTGTGGGAATCGCCGATGGTGAAGATGGACATTCTGGTTTCGGGCGAGCCGGTGGATGCGCTTTCGATTATTGTGCACAGCGAGTTTGCGTATGACCGCGGCAGGGCACTGGTTTCGAAGATGCGGGAGCTGATTCCGCGGCAGATGTTCGAGGTTGCGATCCAGGCGGCGATTGGAGCCAAGGTGATTGCGCGGGAGACGGTGGCGGCGCTGCGAAAAAATGTGCTGGCCAAGTGTTACGGCGGCGATATTTCGCGGAAGCGCAAGCTGCTGGAGAAGCAAAAAGAGGGCAAGAAACGGATGAAGCGGATCGGCAAGGTGGACATTCCGCAGGAGGCGTTTCTGGCGGTTTTACGGATCGGCGAAGACTCCTAGAATCGGCCGCAGCTGAAATCCGCGTCGATGCTCACATCTTATGGTATCTACTTTGGTAGATATCAAAGAGGAGATACGATATGCGACAGACTGCCAAAGTATTTATGACTGGCCGCAGCCAGGCTGTCCGTTTGCCTGCTGAATTCCGCTTCGATAAGCGCGAAGTGTATATCTATCGGGATGAACGCACGGGGGATGTGGTTCTCTCGCCCAAACCGGGGAAATGGGCGGATGTTTTTGCGCGTTTGGATGCCGCGGAAATACCCGATGACTTCCTGACACCGGAAGATAGAAACCAGGGGCCTCCTCAGGAACGGTCTGGATTATGACCCGGTACATGCTGGACACGAACATGCTGTCCTATCTCGCCCGCAACAAATCGATGAAAATCCGTCAACATCTGGTCGATTTGAAGGATGACGAAGAAGCGTGCATATCGGTAATTACAGAGGCGGAAACTCTGTATGGGTCTGGCTAAACGCCCGCTTGCCGTACAACTGGGGAAATCTGCCCACGCGCTGCTTGCCAATCTAGTGATCGTTCCCTGGGATTCAGCGGCAGCGGAATATGCGGAATTTCGAGCCAGCAATGAAAAGGTTGGCAGAAATATCGGCAACCTGGACATGTTGATTACTGCGCATGCGATTGCTGAACGCGCGGTGCTGGTAACGAATGAAAGGGCCTTTGCAGGGCTCGAGGGGAAGCTTATTGTTTGCAATTGGGCCGATGACGCGGAGTAGCCCTTTCAACCCGATCAAAGCCACGCAGGGAGGCAGAATTCTCCTGTATTGAGCCTGGGAATTCATGACGCGTTCATGCCGGCCTGTGGAAAGCTTGCGGGCGAAAAAACTTGATCACTCTGTCGAAAAAATTGCAAGCGATTTTATTTCTGCTTTAATGAGCAATCATTTCAATAGTTTAGAAGCAAGAAAAATTGGCGCGGCCGATATTTGCACCTGAGACAGGTACTTTTCCAAGAGTGAGATAGGCTTTCCCACAGTTTTTTCCACAAGAAAACGGGCGGTTTCCGGCACTGTGCCGGAACCGCCCAATCGGGTGCAATCAGTTGCCGTCCTGTAGGGCCTTATCGGCAGCTATTTCTAGAACTTTAGCCCTCAAAACTAGTGATCGCGATTCAGGCCCATCTGGGTTGAAACCAGATACCCAACCCTTCGCAGAGGACGCTAAGGGTTGAGGCACCTGCATTTTTAGAGATTCTTTAGTGCGAGGTCGTGGTCCGGTGGTGCGGGGTGGTGCTCGACGACGGGTGCGCCGTAGGAGCTTCCACTCCAGCTTTCTGGTTATATTCGGCAACCACAGCGCCGGTAATGTCGGCGGCCTTGCTGGCCCAGACCACGGGAGTCTGCTGCGAGCTCATATCGAATACGACGCCGTAGCCGTTGTTCTGCGCGTAATCCTGCATGACGGTGTAGAACTTCTGCTCGAGACCCTGGAAGACCTCTCCGAGCGCCTGCTGATAGTCCGACTGAGCGTCCTGCGCCTGCCGCTGCAGAGACTTTGTCTTGTCGTCGATGGTGCGCAGCTGGGCGGCCTGGGCATCCTGGCTGAGGGTGCTTTTGTTGGCCTGCAGCTGCTTTTTCAGGGTTTCGATCTGATCGTTCAATGCTTTCAGCTCTGCCTGCTTGGGGGCGAATTTCTGCTGCACCTTGGCAATGGCTGCCCGGCCTTCATTGGTGGAGGCGACAGCGGGCTGAAATGCGATCACGGCAATCTTGGTGGCGCCGGTGGGCGCGGGGCTGGACGATGCCGGGGACGGCGCCGAGGGTGGCTGGTTGGTCTGTGCATAAGCCGGGGCGATGGCACCGGCTGCGAATGTGGTGGCCAGTGCGGCGACCGCTAGAAAAGAATGCTTCATATAGATTTTGGAACTCCTTTACCTTCCACTCAGGTTTCCGCCGTACGGGCGGAGCATCGTTTGAAACTTGACTGTGCTTGCACGCTGGATGCACTCCGAGCGGACAGAACGGGCGCCTGACCAGGGCCGATAAGCTACGGGAAAGCCACAACACGTCAGGGTTGAAGAAACGCTTTTCGTTACCAGAAATTTTGGTTAAAAAGAATTATAGGGTCGGGGAAAATCCTCCGTCAAACCGACAGATCCGTCTATGAGCCACTCCTTAGTATCCCGAGTCAGAAGTTGGTTGCAGTAGACCTCAGCATTTGTTTCGCTGCAGGCTGAAGAAAAGCAGGTCCCCTCGACTTCGCTTCCACCCCGGCCGCGCTCCGCTCGGGATGACAGATTATGGGATGAATTAAAGACTCATCCAATTAGAACGATGTGCTGACGGAGAGGCGCAGGGTTTTGCGCGGCTCCCACAGGAAATATTGTGAGCCGTAGAATGCCTGGACCTGCTGGAAGGTGAAGTCTCCAGCGCCTCCTGCCGGGAACATGTCGCGGGTGACGACGAACTGCGAACCCTGGATCTGATGGAGACGAGCCGGGTTGTAGGCGAAATAGAGCCGCACTGGCGCATTGATGATGGGCAGCATGGCGGTGATCTGCGGGCCGACCGACAGACGCGGCTGAATATTGGTTCCGGGGATAGCGCCGAGGCGATTCGGTACTCCGCCATTGGGCCATTTGACACCGCCCTGACAGGTGCCGTTGATCAGCTCGGGACAGCCGTAGAGTCCGCCGTTCAGGGTCGCGTTCGCCTGCGGATTCAGCTTGAGTTGATTGTGGTTGAGCGCCATATCGAGGCCTACGTCCATGAAGAAGGAAAAGTCCACCGGACCGGCGACGGGAATGCGGTACTCGATGTTGTTGGTGATCTGGGTATCGCCGCCGATCGGCGCGATGGAATAAATCGGCAGCGGGATCTGTACCGGACCCAATGTCGGGTTGGTGGGATCGCGGGGGACCAGCGAGCCGTCGGAATTTTCAAGATTGTAGAGGACGCGTGTGGGGATAAATGCGTACGGCGTGATGGAGCGGACGTCGAAGCCGCGAATGTCATTCTCGCCGCCCGCGTTAAAGCGGTCGAAGGGCGAGGCTTCGAGGCCGGCGATGCCCTGGATGTATGCGGCCTGCAGGCGGTAGCCAAAGATATTGCGGCCTTCGGGATTGAAATGAAGTTTCTGGATAGGCCGGAAATACTTGAATTCCAAGACCGGGGTGATCGAGCTGACGTTGCCGCCGAGGCCGGAGCCCTGCAGGATCAGGTTGAGGCTTTTGCCGTTGTGCGGCCGATAGGGGTTCCCGATAGTGCTGTAGGTATAGCTCAACGAGAGCTGGCTGGTGATGATGCCGTTCAGCGCGCTCTGGCCAGTGGTTCCGTGGCGGAAATTCAGAAACTGGAATAGGTTGGTCGTCGCCGGGCTATAGGCGTTGATGTTGGAGCGGCTCAACGTATAGGTGGCGCCGATGCGCTTGAAGGTGCGCGGGATCGGGTAGGCGATGGAGACGTTGAAGCCTTCGCGGCCCTGGTCATAGCTCTGACGGAAGGACGACTGCGCAGTGGTGAAGTTCGCATCTGTCCCGCCGGTCAGCGGATTTTTCGAGGTGTTATATTGCGTCTTCTGGGTGAAGACCTGGAAGCCGAGGCTTAGAGGACGATTCCTGACATAGGGCACGGTAAAGCCGAAGGTGAAATTGCGCTGCAGATCGCCGAGGGCGGTTTGCAGGGTGAGACTTTCGCCGAGGCCGAGGAAGTTGTTGGTCTGGTAATTCGCGCCGATGAAAGCGCCGGAAAGGCCGCTGAACCCGCCATTGAGGCCAATGGAGTTCTTGCCTTTTTCCTTCACGTTCAACAGCAGCTTGACGGTGCCGTTGTCGGCATCCTGTTGGGTTTCAGAATCCTGATCGACTTTCAGCGGGTTGAAGTAGCCGAGCTGGTTCAGGCGCAGCAAACTGAGTTCCCACAGATGGCTGTTGTAGACCTGGCCTTCCTGGAGCAGCAGTTCGCGGCGGATGACGGTGTCGCGGGTGGTGGTGTTGCCGCGGAACTCGATCCGGGAAACGTAATAGGGCTTGCCTTCGTCGATATCGATGCTCAGATAGATCAGATGCTTGGCGGCATCGACGCGCGGGGTGGGGACGGCGGTGAAGTTGATATAGCCGAGGGTGCCGTAGGCCTTGCGCATGTTTTCCAGACCCTTGCCGATCAGCGAGGCGTCGAAGATCTGACCATCTTTCAGCTTGAAGAGTGCGCGCAACGCCTTGACGTTGGTCACGCGCTTGTTGCCGGTGAAGGTGATGCCGCCCAGTTTGTACTGCTGACCTTCTTCAACCGGCATGGTGATGTCCATCACCTTGCCCTTGCGGTTGTGGATCAAGGGGATGGGAAGGCCGCCCTGATTGCGGATGTGCGTGAGCGGCGTATCCACGCTGGCGCGGAAGTAACCGCGATCGCGGTAGGCCTGGCGAACACGTTCGGAGTCTTCCTCCAGCTTGCTTTCGTCGTAGGTGCGGGCGAACAGGTCCTCGAGGATGATCGAATGCGGAATTCCGATGGGCCGCAGGTTCTTCATGGAATAGCGCAGCACGCGGCTTGAAACTTTATGATTGCCCTCAAAGCGGATGTGGCCCACTTTTACCGTTGGGCCTTCCTTGATGTTGAAGTTGACCGAGACTGAGGCCGGCGGAATCGTTTTGACGATGGTGTGGATGGTGGCAAACTGGTGCCCGTGCTCGGCCAGCAGCTCCTTCAGCACTGTTTCCGCAAGTTTGATCTTGGTGGGATCGTATTGGGTTTCGACGGTGAGGCCGACTTTGGCTTTCTTGAAGCGGTCCAGCACATCGGACTGTGAAACCGAGCTGAGCCCCTTGTAATTGATCTCGCGGATGGTGGGGCGCTCGCGCACGATGACCGTAAGGACGACGCCCTTGGCAGTGCTCTCACGATTGATCTGAACATTCTCAAAATAACCGGTGTTCCAGAGAGCGTTGAAGTCGCGCTCCACGGTCTGCGGATCGTAGGCATCGCCGACGTGCGAGAACATGCGCGCCAGGACGGTCTCCTTGGGAATGCGGCGATTGCCGATGACGCGGATTTCGCTGATGATGCTGGTTTGAGGCTGGCTCTGGGCGGTGGCGCCGGCTGCTGGAATGGACTGGAGAGTGGTCTGGGCTTGACCCTGGGTTGGGGCGCTGAAGCTTATGCCGAGAAAAAGAAACAGCACCGAAAGAACTTGAACAGTCCGCCAGGTCTGCCGGCTCCGTCGAATCCACGGGCGCACTGCGCTGGTGGTCGGTTGGTTTGGGACATGGAAGCCCCCTGCACTCGCGGGAAAAATATGCACACCCTCACTGCCAAAAATCGATTCCAAAGGAAAAGTCGATTATACGGGACAGACTCTCTCTAGTCCTAGCGTCGACACTTCTGCTCTGGGGAAATTTTTTGTTTTGGGAACGCGCGATCGACTGCGCTCCCGGACCTCTACGGAGACGAGCTAACTTTCCAGCTCAGCCTCGATGACAAATTCCTCTGCGTCGCCGTCCCAATGGATCGTCAACTGGTTCGGCTTGCAGCATATCTGGCAATCTTCGACGTAACTCTGGTGGGTTCCGCCGGATTCATCCACCACCGTTTCGTTCCATTCTCCGCAACCTGCGCATTGAAATCCGGCGGCATCCTGCATTTAATTTCTCTCCGCTGCCGCTTCGGATACGGTCTCGCTTTTTCCTGCGAGGCGTACCTCAACCAGCGTGGAATAAAACGTTGGGCCGCCGCCCAGGTCTGTGAGTGTTTCACTGGTGAGCGCGTTGACCCCTTGTCCATCGCTTGCGAGCTTGTTCCATCCTAAACGGCAAACGGCTACTCCGGCAGGGGCGGAGGCAATGACTTTGGCGCGGAGGAGAATTTTTCCGCGCTGATTGAAGACTTCGACCGGATCGCCGTCTACGATGTCACGCGGAGCGGCATCGCTGGGGTGGAGTTCGAGCAGGCCAGCGTGCGCGGATTCAAACGCGCGATGGGCGGGCAGCGCGGCGAAGGTGGAGTTCATGTGGTTGTCGGCCTTGCGAGCGAGCAGTTCCAGAGGGAATTTCTGCGCCAGCGGCGCGTGGCGGGATTCCGTGGCAGGGACATAGGCGGGCAGCGGATCGAGGCCCTGCGCGGCGAATGTGTCGGAGTAAAACTCCGCCTTGCCAGAAGGAGTGCGAAACCATTCCGCAGAACTGAAAGGTAGAAGCGAGCCACCGTTTTCTTCCTGCGGAAATTTCAGCCGGATGAAATGCTCACGCTGCAGGCGTTCGCGAGTAATGCCCTGCATCCACGGGGAGTCGGAGGCGAGCGCCTGATCGATCAGGTCATCCTCCGTGTCGCGGAAACAGGGTTCGGTAAATCCCATGCGCTGGGCAAGCTGGCGGAAGACGGTCACGTTCGAGCGCGCTTCACCTTGCGGCGCAATGGCAGGGTCGGAGAGCTGCACGTAGTAATGGCCGTAGGTGCCCTGAAAATCCTTGTGCTCGCAGAAGGTGGTTGCAGGAAGAACGATGTCCGCGTAGTCGGTGGTGTCGGTCCAGGATTGCTCATGGACGACGGTGAAGAGGTCGGCGCGTCGCATGCCGCGCAGGACCGTGTTCTGGTTGGGTGCGATGGCGGCCGGGTTTGAGTTGTAGACCATCATCGCGTGGACTGGAGGGTCGGCAAGCTCGGTCAGGGCGTGGCCTAGGCTGCTCATATTGACCATGCGGCCCGGGCGTCCGATGAGGCTCGAGTGTGCGAGATCCGGACGCTCCAGCGCTTGCTTGTTGAACTGGAAAGCGCCGCTGGTTGAAAGCTGGAGGCCGCCGCCGCGCTGCTTCCATGCGCCGATGAGGCAGGGCAGCATGGCAATGGCGCGGGCTGCGGTGCCACCATTCTGCGCGCGCTGCACGCCGTAGTTCATGCGGATGGCCGATGGAGTCGCCGTGGCGTATTCGCGCGTGAGCTGCAGGATGTCTTCGACGGAGAGGCCAGTGATTTCTGCTACGCGCTGGGGAGGATATTCCGCCGCACGTTGGCGTAGTTGCTTAAAGCCGTGCGTATGGCTGCGAATGTAATCGGCGTCGATCAGGTTTTCCGCGATCAGGATGTGCATCATTCCCAAGGCCAGCGCGGTGTCGGTGCCGGGGCGAATCGGCAGATGCCAGTCGGCGGCTTTTGCGGTGCGCGTTTTGTAGGGATCGATGACGATCAGCCGTGCGCCGTTGCGACGAGCTTCTTCCACGAATGGCCAGAGATGTACGTTGTTGCCGTGAATGTTCGCGCCCCAGGCGAGGATGGTGCGAGCGTGGCGAAAATCCTCGATGTCCATGCCGAGCTTGACGCCGTAGACGGAGAGCAGCGCCTCACCTCCTGCGGCCGAGCAAATCGTACGGTCAAGTTGCGAGGCACCGAGACGGAAAAAGAAGCGCCGGTCCATCGAGCCAAAGCCCAGGACGGCCATATTTCCCGCGTAGGAGTAGGGCAGGATTGCTTCCGATCCGTAAGCTGCGGAGATTTCCTTGAATCGCGTCGCGATGGTGTCGAGAGCTTCATCCCAGGAGATGCGCTCGAAGATTTCCGATTGCCTGCCGGTAGGGATTGGGCCTTTGAGCGCGCCGGATCTGCGGCGCATGGGATGGAGCACCCGGTCAGAGGAGTAGACGAGATCGAGATATTTCGTGACTTTGGCGCAAAGAAAACCGCGCGTCACAGGATGATCGGGATTGCCCTGAATTTTTGTCGCCCGGCCTTCGCTGTTGACCGTGATGTGCAAACTGCAGGTGTCCGGACAGTCGAGAGAACACACCGCGTGCATGACCTTTGGGGAATCCATGCTGCCATTCTAGGTTCGGGGAAGCGGAGAAACAACAAGCTACATTCTGCTGCCACGAAAGAGCGGTTTATGGCTGCGGTTTCTCCGGCATTTCGCCGGGCCATTGCTGGGCGCCATGCAGCACACGCAAGATGCGAACCGTTTTTCCCTGGATTCGATAGGCAGCGATATATGGCGTGCGATGAATGACCAATTCCCTGGTTCCTTCTACGCGGCCGGAGCGTCCGCTCAGTGGAAATTGCGCCAACGCTTCGACCTGCATCCGAATTCGATCATCGACGATTATGGCGGCCTGTGGGCTTTCCGCCTCGATGTAGTCGAAGATTGCATTGCGGTCCGCTTGCGCGAAGACGGACCATTCCAGCCGCATCGGTTATCGCGTTTTGCGCAGAGCAGCAGCTCTCCGCCTGGCGAAGTGCGCTTCGACTTTCTTATGAGGAATGCCGGTACGCGGATCGTCCAGAGCTTCCTGCACTTTGGCGCGGAACCATACATCGTGCGCCGCGGTATTGCTGGAAATTGCGAATGGCAGTGCGCCTTCGTTCGCGGTTCGCGTAAGAAGAATGCGCACAGCATCGGAAACCGTAATTCCCAGCTCCTCCAGCACCGCGGCCGCTCGTTTTTTTACCGAGGGATCAATTCGCGTCTGGACCAATGCGTTTGCCGACATGTGAAATCTCCTCCTTTATTGTAATGCAGATGATTTACACATCTTGTCAGCGACGACCATGTGCTCTTCAGAAGCAAAAGCCCCAGGTGAATTTCACGCACCTGGGGCACCCGGAATTATTTCCGAATCGAATACTCAGACCTGCATGACTTCTTTTTCTTTCGCCTTGCAGAGCTCTTCCATGCGCTTGATTTCATCGTCGGTGAGCTTCTGCATTTCTTCCAACGCGCGCTTCTCGTCGTCTTCGGAGATTTTCTTATCCTTAGCGGCTTTCTTCACCAGGTCGTTGCCGTCGCGGCGAATGTTGCGGATGCCGGTGCGATGATCTTCGAGCACTTTGCTCAGGTGCTTGACCACTTCCTTGCGCCGCTCCTCAGTCATGGGCGGTACGGGGATGCGCACGATTTTTCCGTCGTTCTGCGGATTGAATCCCTGGGACGAGGCCCGCAGTCCCTTTTCGATTTCCGCGATCAGAGTGGGATCGTAGGGCTGGACGACGAGCATCTGCGGCTCCGGCGCGCTCACTTGTCCGACCTGGTTCAATGGCATCTCGGTCCCGTACGCGGAGACTTTGACCTGGTCGAGCATGTGCACGGAGGCGCGGCCGGTGCGGATGGAAGAAAGGTTGACGCGAAAATCTTCGACAGCTTTATCCATACGGGTTTTCAGCTGTTGATAAGTTTCTTTCAGAGCCGGAATGCCGGCCATCGTAGATCCAGCCATGATTCAAGTTTCCTCTCTACACAAAACGATATTGTAAACAACCGCGGCCTGCGCTGCTCACATCGCCGGTTCATTTTCGCGCGAGGCTGCATCTAAAAAGCGGTAGTCGAACAAGGTAAGATGATTAAACACCGTATCCCGCTTTGAACCTTATGCATACCTGTCCAGTTTGCACAACTCACTTGAGCATTTCGCAAGCGTTCTTCCGTGGAGGATTGCGCGGATTTTTTCGTTGCCCGGTGTGCCGCGGCCATCTGCAGATCCATGGGCGAATCATCCCGATTGTAGCGGCGATCCTGGTGATCGCCGGCTTTATGGTGCTCGATATGAGCGGCGTGACCGACGTGAATTCGACGACCTGGTGGTGGGACCTCTTCCAGATCGGCTGCGTGCTGTTTGTGCTGTTCATGCTGCTGGGCTGGCTGCTGCGGATTGAGCGTCGGCAACCGACGCGAAGATTCGTCCTCTGAAATCGAAAGGGCTACGCCAGTACGGTCAATCCTGTCGATGCTGCCTGCTCATGGGCGTGATAGGAAGAGCGCACCAGCGGGCCGGATTCAACGTGACGGAATCCCATACGCAATGCTTCTTCTTTCATCCAGACAAACTCCTGCGGCGTGTAGATGCGGGTCATGGGCAGGTGGTCCTTCGAGGGCCGCAGATATTGGCCGATGGTCAGGATGTCGGTGCCGACGTTAGCCAGATCGCGGAAGACTTGGAGCAGTTCGTGCATTTCCTCGCCGAGGCCGACCATGACGCCGGATTTCGTCACTAATTTTGGGTTCACCTGCTTGGCGAATTCGAGCAGACGCAGCGTGCGTTCATAGCGCGCGCCGGAGCGCACGACGCGATAGAGCCGCGGGACGCTTTCCGTGTTGTGATTCAGCACTTCCGGCGCGGCGTCGACCACGATGCGGATGGCATCCTCGCGGCCTTGAAAATCGGGAATGAGCACTTCCACCTGGCAGCCGGGCGCCTGCTTGCGGATTTCCTGAATCACGACGGCAAAGGCGCGGGCGCCGCCGGCGATATCGTCGTCTCGATTCACGCTGGTGATGACGGCATGCTTCAGGCCGAGCGTGGCGACGGCTTCCGCGACCCGGCGCGGCTCGTCGAAATCGATCGGCTCGGGACGACCCTTGGGGACGGCGCAGAATCCGCAGCGACGGGTGCACAAATTGCCGAGCATCATGAAGGTCGCGGTTTTATGGTTCCAGCATTCGCCGATGTTGGGGCAATGGGCGGACTCGCAAACGGTGTGCAGATTGAGGCTGCGCGCCAGCCGTTTTAGATCGTGGAAGGTCTCGCCCATGGGCGCGCGCGCCTTCAGCCAGTCGGGCTTGGGCTGCGGCCGCCTAGGTGCGACGTCGATCTGGATCAGCTCGGGAACGGTTGCCATGCGAACTTTCTATTGTAGCTGCTGCGAGATTTTCAACGCAGCTTGAAGTGCTCAGATGGTGAAGACGATCGGTTCCATACCGCTCGATACAATGCTTTTCAATGATCTTGTGCACTCTTAGGAG
This sequence comes from Acidobacteriaceae bacterium, assembly GCA_965276585.1. Lineage (GTDB taxonomy): Bacteria > Acidobacteriota > Terriglobia > Terriglobales > Acidobacteriaceae > JAKAAZ01. The sequence continues at coordinate 219,183 of CBDIAZ010000002.1, forward strand.
TTCGATCTGATCCGCTGGCTGCGCGCGACACTGTGCATTGTTCTTCTCGTTTGCGTCGGCGTCTTTGTGGCGCTTACCTGGCGGTGGCCGCTGGTTGGGGATGCCGCGCTGATGCATTATGCGGTTTTTCTGATGCAGCATGGCATGGCTCCGTATCGCGATGTCGTCGACATCAATATGCCGGGGACATATTTCGTCTCCTGGGCGGTGGACCATATTTTCGGGAGCGGCTCGCTGGCCTGGCGCGTGTTCGACTTCTCCCTTGATGGTGTTGCATTGGCGGCAATGATTGCGATTGCGTTGCCCTATGATTGGTTTGCCGGCGTGTACGCGGCGGCGCTGCTGATGCTGGTGCATGGCTGGGATGGCGTGGACCAGAGTGGCCAACGTGATTTTGTGATGGCGGTGCTGCTGCTGGCGGCGTTTACTTTTTTGTTCCATGCAGTCCGACGAAATAAAGCGTGGGCGATGGGGCTTTTCGGGCTATGCGCGGCGATTGCGGCGACCATCAAACCGACGGTGCTGCCGTTTGCTCCTGTGCTGCTTCTGCTAGCGTGTTGGGTGTTGCATCGCCGTCAGCGGCCGTTTGCCGCTTGCCTGCTGCATGGCGCGATTGGATTTCTTATTCCGCTGGCCGCGGTGTTTGGTTTTCTGGAGCGGGAGCATTCGCTTTCGGCCTTCTTCGGCATCGTGCATGGGCTTCTTCCCTACCATGCCAGCCTTGCCCATCGGTCGCTGGGATATTTGCTGAACCATAGCTTTTTTCCGCTGGCGCCATTGCTGATTTTGTGGGTGATTCTGCTTGCGGCGAACCGTCAGCGGCCCGGCTGGGAGCGGGCGGCGCTCCTGCTGGCGGTGATCTTCGGGCTGCTTTCATTCGTTGCGCAGGCGAAAGGATATCCCTACCATCGCTATCCGATGATTGCCTTTCTGCTGTTGCTGATGGGAGTCGATTTCTCCATGGCGCTGCGCTCGCCGGGTATTCTGCGCGTGCTGGGGATGGCCGGATTGATCTATGGAGCGCTGGTGCTCGCGCCGCTTTCGCTGCGGAAGGTCAGCCGCTACGACTTTCAACGGACGGAATTCACCACGATGTTGCAGGCCGATCTGGACTCGCTGGGCGGCGCGACGCTTTCCGGTAGGGTGCAATGCATGGACACGATTGCCGGGTGCATCGCCACGCTGGACCGCATGCAGCTGGTGCAGGATACGGGATTCCTGTACGACTGCTATTTCTATACGCCGGAGCGAAAGACACGAGCGGCAGATGCTGTGGTCGAACAGATGCGCGGAAAATTCTGGCAAAAGATAGGGGATCGTCCACCGGAGGTTTTCGTGGTCAGCAATCAGCTCTGTCTGAATGGGCCGGCAGGGTATGGGAAGCTACATCTCTGGCCGCAATTCGATGCATACCTTGCGGCCAATTATCGGCTGTCTGCGGAACGGAATCCAGCGCGGTGGACGCGGTGGTGGTCGTATTCGAGGCCGCCGTTCGGATACAGAATCTATCTGCGCAAAACAGCTCCCCCCGTGCCACAGCCAGCGTCATTTTAGAGCAGTTCCACGGTTACTCTACCCGGCCAAAAATCGCGAGGTGCAGCTTTTCTTAAGGAAAAGCTGCGCGAAGGTTCAGGCCCGCTGGGTACATCTGCCGTGGAACTGCTCTAGGCCGCGATCTGTTCGGCGTTGGAGTCGGCGGAGATTTCCTCGAGACTTTTGCCTTTCGTTTCCGGCAGCAGGAACACTGTGACCAGCAGACCCAGAACACTGACGATGGCGGCAGCTCCTTCAGCGGCGGCCAGACCTTTCCAGTGCATGAAGAATGGGAAGGTGAAGACGCCCACGAAGCCGCCGATCTTGCCCATGCAGGCGGAGATGCCGTGGCCGGTGGTACGGACCTTGACCGGGAATATCTCAGACGGATAGACGAATGTCGTGGCGTTGGGACCAAACTCTGTGAAGAGATAGGAAACGCCATAGACGCTGAGGAAGAAGATCGGCTGCCTGGTGATATCGGGAATGAAGGCAATGATCGCGAAACAGATTGCCATCACAGCGAAGCCGACACACTGAATTGTTTTGCGGCCTATCTTATCCATGAAGTAGGCGGCGAGCGCATAACCGGGCGCGGCGAAGAGGGCGAAGATACCGAGCTGGGTGAGCGTCTTTTCGAGCAGGGTATGGTCGCTGTGGAGAGCGGAGAGCACCAGCGGACTCGATACCGTGTTCCCGTAGTAGGCGAAATCCATCAGGAACCAGGCGGCGGAAGCGCCCACCAGCAAAGACAGCGTTCGATCGTTATTGACGATGCGATGAAAGCCGTCCCAGAAGGAGACGGAGTGCTCCGCCTTGTCGTAGTGGCTGGCTTTTCTCAGGTTGCCGGATTCGTCTTCTTCCTGCCCGGCGGCTTTGAGATAGCGCGGAGTCTCCTTGAGATGGCGGCGCTGCCAGTACACGGCCAGCGCAGGCACGGCGCCAAAGGCAAGCAGAATGCGCCAGATGATGTTGTGCGAGAGGTGCGTCGAGAGCAGGGCGACGGCCAACAGCGGCCCCAGGATGAGCCCGGCGGCCTGCATGGCAAAGACGAGCGAAACCATCATGCCGCGGGATTTCTTGCCGGAATACTCGCTCATGATCGTTGCGGAGACGGGATAGTCGCCGCCGATGCCGATGCCGAGAATGAAGCGAAAGCCGATGAGCCACCAGATGTTCGGAGAGAAGGCACAGGCGATGGCTCCGATGGCCAGGATGAGTACCTCTGCGCCATAGATGCGCTTGCGGCCTACCATGTCGGCGACGCGACCGAAGAGCAAAGCGCCAAGGGCGGAGGCCAGCAATGCGGTCGACGTGACCAGGCCTTCTTCCACCTTGCCGACGTGCCATTGCTGCTTGAGCAACACCATGACCACGCCGATGATGAACAGGTCATAGGCATCGGTGAAAAAGCCCATGCCGGAGATGAACATAATCTTCCAGTGGGTTTTCGTAATTCCGGAATTATCCATCTCGGAAAAATCGGAGATATTGGCGGTGGTGGGATTCATGGGGATTCTTCCTCAAAACCAGTCGGATGCCGGGAAACATTACAGGAATGTAAACGGGAGATGAAATTGACGGCGACCTGTGAAGAACGCTGGGTTATATCGGTCAGCGGAGTTGACCGAGCTTATGGGCGAGCGTGAGGGTATTCTCCGTCGCAGCGCCCAGGGCCGTGTTGTCGAAGATGCACCAGGCGTTTGCCGTATTCCGATATGTGGAGAGGGTCGCGGCGAGCTGTTCGATCTGCCTTTCGGAGTAACTGGAATAGTAAACGCGGGGCGAGCCGTGCAGCCGATAGTAGACGAGCTTTGCGTCATAACGAGGGCGTACTGCGCCGGGTACGGGCGATGGATCGGCTGTGACGCGCGCCAGGCGAAATTCTTCGAGGAGTCGGTCGGCTTCGGGGGAGAACCAGGAAGCATGGCGCGGTTCGACGACGGCATCGCCGTTCGGATAAAGATCGCGGAAGAGGGCAAAGAAACCGCGAGCGAGCTCATTCAATATTTGGCGTGGCGGAAATTGCAGCAGAATGGGACCTAGCTTGCCGCCGAGATGTCGTATCTCATCGAGAAAGGCCTGGAACTGCGCGCGTTCCGGCACGAGGCCCGATTGATGCGTGATCGCTTTCGGTGCTTTGACGGAGAAGCGAAAATGCTCGGGGGTAGACGCCGCCCAGCGCATGTACGTCGCCGGCCGGTGCGGACGATAGAAGGATGAATTGATCTCTACACAGGAAAACACCTGGGAATAGCGTTCGAGGTGAGTCCCTTCGGCGGGAAACAGAGAGGCGTGTTGGCTGGGGATCGACCAACCGGCGGTGCCGATATGGATTGGGCACGACATACAAACTACGAAAATGGCTTTACCGCAGCCGCCGCAAAATTTCCGGGCGCACGAGATAAAAGAAGAAGATGAAGTTGACGATCGTCATTACCCAGTAGTTCTGCTGGTGAGACCGCAGGATTACATACACACCGTAGCTGCTGGTGAGAAACGCAGCGGCAAGAGCCAGCGCCCAGCCCCAGCGCTTCATCCGCAACAGACCGAGCCCTGCCAATGCCAGCAAGGTCGCAACCGCGAGAACACTGAGCCGCGAGGCCTGGCTGGCAAAGTGATGCGTAAAGACGCCGGCGACGCCGATCAATGCTTCGAGCAGCATCCAGAATGCGATAGCGGCTACGCCGGGAAACTTTGCCGCGGACTGCTGCTGCGGGATCGTTTCGCGCTGCGGTTCGACGATCGGATTTTGTTCCGGCGCGGCTGCCTTGGCTTCCGTTGGTTTCGCTTCCTTCATTGGGTATGGAGATAGGCTATCAAGTTCTGTATCTGCTGGTCGTCCAGTGCGTCGCCGAAGGCCGGCATCATGCCGCGACCATGCAGGATGGTGGCGCGGACGCGGTCGTCATTCGCAGGGGCGCCGCTGGGCAGGTATTGTTTCTGGAACATTCCCTGCAGGTTTGGCCCCTGATTGGTCAGATGACACGGGGCGCAGTTCGACTGAAATATGTCATAGCCCTGGCGTTCCGCAGGCGTGAGTTGACTGAGCGGTTTCGATGGCGGCGCGGAATTGCAGCCGGCGAGAAGGATCGCGGCAGCCGCCATCCATGACCATGCAATTGTTTTTCTCAAGCTTCCATTCTCAAGCCGGGCAGCGGCGTTTGCCAAATTGTCAGATGCGGAAATGATCCGCGCGCCAGTTTTGAATTGCCTGCTTGATTTGTTTCGGGGTGAGGTTTTCCCGTAATGTGCGATCGGCCAGCTCCGGCACTTCGGCGTCGGGTGCAAAGCGCAGCGCAATCAATTGGCTCTCCTGCAATTCCCAGACGCGCGGGCGCAGCGGCTCCGGCATCAGCGAAGAAAGTCGCATGCGCTCTTCCAGACGAATCACGCGATCTTGTGCCTTGAGCGCATAGCTGCGGGTTTTGAAAGCCATCACAAACAGCGCAACCGATAGCACTACCAGCCATGCGCTCCAGAAAAACGGGTACATCACCAGATGCACGATCGTGGCGATGATGGTGAGCAGCATGACCGGGGCTAGAAAAAAATGAAACGCCGGATCGACGCGTGCATGGTTCGAATAATTTTGCTCTTTCTTTTCCTGCACTGGAGTCTCCTTTGAAAATCTGCTGTTCGCTGATGTTCGGCTTGCCTCGCTGCAAATCTTTACTTCGCCGCGGCTATATCCGTCACTATGCTGTCGATTGTCGAAGTGATCCCATGTGCCTCCGGCATGTGGCCGTTGCAGAGGATGGAAAATACCAGCGTACGCCCGCTGGCCGTGGTGACATAGCCGCTGAGGGAGTTGGCCTCCTCAAGCGTTCCAGTTTTTGCGAAGACGCGGCCGTGCAATGGTCCACGGATGAAGCGGTCTGACAGTGTGCCGTCGATGCCTCCTACCGGAAGGGCCGAGCGAAACTGAGCGCCCCACGACTGCTGCGCAACGTATCGCAAGAGCGCAGTGAATGCGCGCGGGGTGACACGATCGTCCGGCGACAGGCCAGAGCCGTCGTAGAAGAAAAAGTCCTGCGGTGCGATGCCCGCCCGCAGCGCGAAGGCGCGTACTACCCGGGCGCCCTCCACGATGGAACCATCATCGCCATAACGCTTGCCCAACAGGCGCAGCAGGATTTCGGCATGCAGATTTTGGCTGACCTTGTCCGTTACGGTCACGTCTTCCAACAAGGGAACGGAGGTGCGTGAGGCCAACACTACAGCGCCCGGCGGCAATGGAGATGCAGAGGCCGACGAACTCGTTTCCGTAGGCAGCGTCAGAGGGCGCAGCACGCTCTGCTCGTAAATTGCCGTGTCGACTGACAGGCGATGATGCGCGACAGCGGTACCGGTGACGGTAATGCCACGGGCCTCCAGCATTTGGCGAAATGCGATGGCGGTGAACTCCGCCGGATCGAGTATGGCGAGCGCCAGATGTTTCACGGGACCGCCTGCGGGCAGCGTGCCGAAGATGCGGATTTCCCGCGAGCCGAGTGGCCGATCTAAACCTAAAGAGGCCTGTGAGCCTGCAGCCGAAGTGCGGCCAGAATTGCTGATCGTGTAATACGAATTCGTTGCATCGGGGTTCCAGGCGAAGGTCAGCGGATCGCCGGGACGCGCACCGGGCATTACGGCAAGGTAGACAATATTGTCATTCACAGTCAGCGCCGAAACCGGCGCGCCCCAGTCCCACTCCAGATCGTCCCAGGCCCAGCCGGAGCCGTAGGGCTCCCAGGGAAACGCGGTGTCATCGCCGACGATGCGGCCTTCGATGTGGCGTACGCCGCGTTGTTGCAACTGATCCGCCAGGGACTCCAATGCGGCGAGCGGCGGATTGGACCGGACAGTTTTGCCGGAATAGGGATAGGCGCGGCCGGACATGCTGGCGTCGCCGGCGCCGACCAGGGTTACATCTCCGCGCACTGCACCCTGCGCGTCGGGAGCAGCGGCGGCGATCACGCGGGTTTCAATGGTTGCGTTCGGCCCCAGCAGAGCCAGCGCCGTCGTTGTAGTAAACAGCTTTGCGTTCGATGCCGGCGCGAAAAGCTGCGCGTCGTTTTTCTCATAGAGCATGCGGCCATCGAGCGTGGTCACCGAGATGCCCCAGTGGGCCTGCGCGGCTGTCGGGGTTGCCAGCAGATCGTCGATCTGGCGCGCTAGCTGGGCCGGTCCGGTTGCTCTTTTGTGGATGGCTGCATGATGCCGATGCCTGCGAGCTGCACGGGCCATCGATGGAGAGAGCGGAGAGAGCAGGCAGAAAAGAAAAGTGAGCAGCGCCACGGCTGTCCGGGAGGGGTACGAATCCATGCGGGAATTTTACAGGGTGGCGTTTCGACGTGCGGAGTTGGATAAAGAAAACGCTGCACGCTCTCCTTCCCTCTCGACTACGCCCTTGCGCGCGATCACGCACTAGAATCATGGCATGATTGTTGCCGCGCGACCGCTGTTCCGCTGGAACCTGCGCAGGCGCACGCTTGATCTGGGCAAGCGCACACTGCTGATGGGTGTGGTGAACGTTACACCAGATTCATTTTCCGACGGCGGAAAATTCTTTTCGGCGGCGAGCGCCATCGAACACGCGCTGCAACTGCTGGAGGATGGCGCGGACATTCTTGATTTGGGCGGTGAGTCGACGCGGCCCGGCAAGCATGCGCCTGTTTCCGCGCAGGAAGAGCTGGATCGCGTGCTGCCGGTCGTAGAAGCGGTGTTGCGCGAACGGTCCAACTCCGTTCTCTCTATCGATACGTACAAGGCGGAAACGGCGCGCGTTGCGATTGCCGCGGGGGCAGAGATCGTCAACGATGTCAGCGGATTTCTGTGGGATCCTGGTATGGCTGCGGCGTGCGCAGAGCTGGGTTGCGGCGTGATCCTGATGCACACGCGTGGGCGCAGCGAGCAGTGGCGCACACTGCCGCCGCTGGCGCATGAGGAAGTTGTACCGATGGTTCTTCGTGAGTTGCACGAGCGTGCAAACATCGCCGTCGCTGCGGGAGTCGAACCTGGGCGACTGGTGCTCGATCCCGGCTTCGGCTTCGGCAAAATCGGCGAGGAAAATTATCCGCTGCTGGCGCATCTCGACGATTTGCACGCACTGGGCTATCCGATTCTGGCTGGGCCGTCGCGCAAAGCGTTCCTGGGGAGAACGCTCGAGAAAATTCATGGCCATGAGATTGCGCCCGGTCAACGCGGCATCGCCACGCTGACAGCGATTACGGCCGCTGTGCTGGCCGGGGCACATCTGGTCCGCGTTCACGATGTGAGCGCGGCGCGGGAAGCGATTGCGATTGCAGATGCAATTCGAGCCCGCTCATGCGACGGTGCCGAATAGCAGTCCGACGCCTGCGGTAATCGCCATGGCGAGTGCGCCCCAGAAGGTGACGCGGATTGCGCCCGTCGCCACGTTCGCGCCGCCGGCTCGCGCGGCTATGCCGCCCAGCAGCGCAAGAAAAATCAGCGATGTTCCCGCTACCAGATAAATGAGAATTTTTTGCGGCGCGAGTGCGGTAACGGCCAGCGGCAGGGCGGCACCTACGGCAAAGCTGGCGGCTGAGGCAAGCGCGGCCTGGATGGGATGCGGCGTGCTCGTTTTCGTGATGCCCAGCTCATCGCGGGCATGGGCTTCGAGGGCATCGTGGGCCATCAACTGCTGGGCAACTTGTTTCGCCAGCGCTGGGTCGAGTCCGCGGGCGACGTAAATCTCGGCCAGCTCTTTGTGCTCACCTTTGTTGTCGGCCTTCAACTCCGCGCGCTCCAATTGCAGCTCGGCGCGTTCTGTATCGGCCTGGGAGTGGACAGAAACATATTCCCCTGCCGCCATCGACATCGCACCCGCGACCAGACCCGCAACGCCTGCGATCAATACATTGTTGTGGCTTGTATGTGCCATGGCCACGCCAAGGACCAGGCTGGCAGTGGAAAGGATACCGTCGTTCGCGCCAAGAACGGCGGCGCGCAACCAGCCGATGCGTCCGATGCGATGGCGTTCTTTGCGCGGCACAGTTTTTCTTATGCTCCGCTCAATCTGCTGTTTCATTTGTCCAGGGTCTCTTCGGATGCTGCCAATGCAATCGACTGATCCCAGTGCTCGGACTGCAGAGAGCGGGCAGCGGTTTCAATCGGCAAAACTTCGTCGATTTCTTCCTGGCCGATTTTCAATTCATGCAATCTGGCGGCGAGTGAGAATACGCTGCCGCGGCCTTCGACCGCACCGACAAGATTGTTGAAGTGCTTCACCGTGCTGGTGAGCGCTGTGCCCATGCGATTGAAGTGCTCCTGCGTGCCGGCGAGTTTACGGTAGAGTGCTTCTCCGGCGTTGCAGATTTCGATGGCGTTGCGGGTGATTTCCATCTGCTGCCAGCCGTAGGCGACGGCCTTCAGCAATGCGATCAGCGTGGTGGGCGTGGCGAGGATTACATTGAGCTGACTGCCCACCTCAATCAAGCTGGGATCCTGTTCGAGCGCGGCGCTGAAGAGGACTTCGCTAGGCAGGAAGCAGACGACGAAGTCGGGCGAATTCTGAAAGCGCTGCCAGTATTGTTTCCCTCCCAATTGCGAAAGATGTGTGCGCACCTGCGTTGCATGAGCTTTGAGGCAGATGGTGCGCTGAATTTCATCCGCCGTGCTCATTGCGGAAAGATAGGCATCGAGCGGCGTCTTGGCATCGATGACGATGGCGCGACCGTTTGGCAACTGGACGACTACATCGGGACGCTGGGCAGAGTCCTGCTCGTTGCCCTTCATGTGCTTTTCGACATCGAAGGAACAGTGTTGGACCATGCCGGCAAATTCGATGCAGCGTTTCAGTTGCAGCTCGCCCCAATTGCCTCTTGCTTTCGGCGCACGCAGTGCCTGCACCAGTTGTGTGGTTTCCTGGCGCAGGGTTTCGTGCGTCTTCTGGATATTTTTAATCTCTGTCAGTACTTCCGAATACGCCTGGACGCGCCGGGTTTCCAGCTGCTGCGTCTGCGCTTCCATTTTGGTAAGAGTTTCGCGGACAGGAGAGAGAAGTTTCTCGATCGACTCTTCTTTTGCAGACAGCTCGCGATTGGCTACGCCTAGAAACTGCGCATTGTTTTCTTTCAGGATGTCGCCAGCCAACGACTTGAATGCGTCCGTCAATTTTTCCCGCGCCGCCGTCAGCAGCTCGCGCTCGCTCATCAGGGCGGCGCTTCCGGCTTTCAATTGCTCCTGCACGCGGGCGGCTTCGGTGGTCAGCTCGGCGCACTGACGGCGGAGATTTCCCAGTTCGCCCATCTGCTCGTCGCATTGACGGCGGAGTTCTTTTGCCTCGGACGCGAAGGCGGCTCGGTCGGCGACGAGGAGGTCACGTTCGCGGCGGAGGCGTTCGGCTTCTTCCTTGCTTTCGTGCAGAGCTTCTTTTTGTGGCGTCGCGCCCCGGCTGCCCAGCTGCCAGCCTGCGAGCAGAGCCACGATTGCCGCCAGGATGACTGCCAGAATAGTTGCGATATTCATCCCTTTACTGTACCCGTGGCGCGGAGGAAGCGCTTAACCTCCGATTTCTCGATTTCTCCGGAGTTTGGATGGAGATTCGCATCAGAGAAACCACAGATCCCTCTATTTCGCCTCCCACCCCGGCGGCGAACACCTGTCACCGGGGAACCCGAATGCGCTTCGCTCGCCGATAGCGGCAAAAAACATTTTTCTATCAGCATGTGCAGCTGCGGTGCTTTACACTCGCATAGGCCCTCAGTACACTCAAATTTCAGTATTGCGGATATACAGGATATTGCGCCGGCAGGTTTTCCCCGGAGCAGAGTGAGTTTCGGAGCCCAAACGAAGTTTAGGAGAAACAAATGGCCGTTGAAGAGAAAGTGAAACAGATCATCGTCGAGCAGCTGCAGGTCGATGAAGCCGAAGTCACTCCCACCGCATCCTTTCAGGAAGACCTGGGAGCCGACTCGCTCGACGTGGTCGAACTGGTGATGCAGTTTGAAGAGGCCTTCGATCTCGAGATTCCCGACGAGGAAGCCGAGAAGATAAAGACCGTCCAGGATGCGGTCGATTACATCAAAAAGAACGGTAAAGGCGGCAACTAGACTTGTTTTCCTGCGGGGTCTATGCCGGCGAATAACAGTTTACGCATCCGTTCCTTCGAAGAACGAATGCACGAGAGGGCTGCTTGCAAGGGAACGGCAACAGGGAAACAGGTTTGGTCTTGAAGCGGCGTGTGGTTGTCACGGGCATTGGCCTCATCTGCGGAGTGGGAAAGACCGCTCCGGAGGTATGGAGCAATCTATTGGCGGGCCAGAGCGGGATGGCTCCCATCACAGCCTTTGACACAACCGGCTTCTCCGTCACCTTTGCGGCGGAGGTGAAGAATTTCGATCCGCACGTTTTTATCGAGAAAAAAGAAGCGCGCAAGATGGGGCGCTTTATCCATTTCGCGGTGGCGGCGGCGCAGGAGGCTCTTGAGTCTTCCGGTTTGAAGATTACGCCGGAGAATGAGGAGCGTGTCGGCGTTCATATCGGCTCCGGTATTGGCGGATTCGATATCATCGAGCGCGAGCACAGCGCCATGCTGGCTGGCGGACCGCGCAAGATTTCACCGTTCTTTATTCCCGCGGCTATCGTCAACCTGGCTGCCGGACAGGTCAGCATCCGCTACGGCGCAAAAGGACCGAACGAGGCGACGGCGACGGCGTGCACCACCAGCGCGCATTCGATTGGCGATGCCTATCGCATCATCGAACGCGACGATGCAGATGTGATGTTTGCCGGGGGCTCGGAGGCTGCGATTACGCCGATGGGCGTGGGCGGATTTGCTTCCATGCGTGCGCTTTCGACGCGCAATGATGACCCGGCACATGCCTGCCGGCCTTTCGACAAGGACCGCGATGGGTTTGTGATTGGCGAGGGCGCGGGCATTTTGATCCTGGAAGAACTGGAGCATGCCAGGGCGCGCGGCGCGAAGATCCTGGCCGAGATCATCGGCTATGGCATGAGCGCGGATGCATACCACATGTCCGGCATGGCACCGGAGGGTGAGGGCTGTGCGCGGGCGATGCGCAATGCCATCAAGAGCGCCGGAATTCAGCCGCATGAGATCGACTATGTGAATGCCCATGCCACTTCGACACAGCTTGGCGATGCGCTGGAGTCGGCGGCGATTGCGAATGTGTTCGGCGAACATGCCACCAGCCACAAGTTGAAGATCAGCTCGACGAAATCGATGACCGGCCACCTGCTTGGCGGCGCGGGTGGGCTGGAGGCGGGCATCACGATCATGGCGATGCTGAACGGGCAACTGCCGCCGACGACGAACCTGGTCGATCTCGACCCGGCATGCACGCTTGACTACATTCCGAACAAGCCGATCCAGGCGCACGTCGATATCGCGCTGTCGAATTCGTTTGGCTTTGGCGGCACCAATGGTTCGCTGATTTTCAAACGCTGGTCCGAATAAAACCTTCCCTCGTTGTACAGGAATCTTGCAATCATCTAGGCTGCTCGGGGGTTTCGAATGAGTATTTACGGCCGGTCGATTCTATTGCTTGCATTGCTGGGCTGCGCTTTTTCCGCTGGCGAATCGCAAACCGCCAGCGCCAGCCAATCGGTCTCAATCAAGGCCCAACAACTGCATGGCGCATATCGTTTTGAGCGGGCGCACTGGATTTACGTGCATCTGCAAGGCTCGCCGCACCAGGTCGGCTTTGAACATGGCTATCTGCTGGCGCCTGAGATTGAAGACACATTCCACGCGGTTCGGCTGGAGAGCACGCACAACACCAAGCGCAACTGGGAGTTCTATCGGGCTACTGCGAAAAATATCTACTGGCCGCATATTGAAACGGAATACCGCGAGGAATTTCAGGGCATCGCCGACGGTTTGAAGGCCCATGGAATCCGTGACATGGATCTATGGGACGTCGTCGGGCTGGATGGCTTTATGGAAACCGGCGAGTATTATCTGCCGTGGCTCAAAAGCAAACTGGGGCAGCCGGCGAATACCAAACCGCCGGGCCGCTGCAGCGCGTTTGTTGCGACCGGCGACTGGACGCGCGATCACAGGCCAGTGATCGCCCATAGCAACTGGAGTTCTTTCCTGCAGGGAGAGCGGTGGCGCGTCATTTTCGATATTCAGCCGCAACATGGCCACCATATCCTGATGGACGGGATGCCCGGGCGAATCGACAGCGGGGACGACTTCGGCATCAATTCCGCCGGAATTGAGATTACGGAAACGACCATCACTGGCTTTCTGGGATTCGATCCCCATGGCGTGCCGGAGTTTGTCCGGGCGCGGAAGGCGATGCAGTATTCCTCCAGCATTGACGACTTTGAACGCATTATGGCCGCGGGGAACAACGGCGGCTATGCCAACGACTGGCTGATTGCCGACAACCATACCGGCGAGGTGGCGCGGCTGGAACTGGGCCTGAAATTTCATCGTCTGTGGCGCAGCAAGAATGGCTATTTTGTCGGTTCCAACTTTCCCAGCGATCCTACATTCATCAAAGAAGAGACGACCTTCAATCCGAACGATCCAAGCAGCTCTATGAATGCGCGGCATAAACGCTGGAAGCAATTGATGGCGCAATACAAGGGACAGATTGACGCGCCGCTGGCGCAGAAATTTCTGGCCGACCACTTCGACGCCTATGCCGACAAGGAAGGTGCGAATGAGCGCACACTTTGCGGACACGAGGATGTCTCGAAACGCGGAGTTCCTGCGTGGGACGACCCACCGTACGATCCGAGCGGCGCGGTGAGCGCGAAGACCACCGACAGCGCGATGGCGAGCCGGATGTCATTTCTTGCGCGGACCGGGCGGCCTTGCGGCGAGGATTTTCTGATGCAACCGTTTTTGGCCGCGCATCCGCAATTTGCGTGGCAAAAACCAGTCCTTGGGGATATGAAGGGGAATCCCTGGGCGAGTTTTCACACTGGCGATCGGGCGAATTGAAAATCTGATTCAAAAATTGCTGATTTTTTGCGAAAAAAAGTGATTTTCGGTGTGATTTCGGCATTTCGGGAAATTGGAGATGGCGGCGTGGGCGGCGATTTGGCGAAATGTTCCACGTGGAATATAAAAAGCAATTGAAGGGCCAAGCGCACGTTGAATGCCAAACCTCGGTTATGTGATTTGAATCGAGCGAGTTGCGGAAACGCAAATAAAGCCGATTTTGTGGCGTTTTTTCTGGGCAATTCAGGGCCGGGGAAAATAGGCTGTTTTTCGAGACTATCGGGTGTAACCGGCGATTCATTGCGATGCCGGTGTTTTCTTCTACTGCGCTCAAATGCAAACTGTTGATTCCATGAAGGATACGGATTCCAATTTCGCGTTTTTTAGAGAAAAACAGCGTTTTTCCTGCATAAATTTTGCATGAATATAGTAATTTTTACTGTATTCATTTTTGCTGGTTTTGCATCAATTGTGATGCTTTGGGGCTCCGTCGAAATGGTCCTGCGCTGGAGTCGAGGATCAGTCCCCTGACATTTTGTGATTGTCACTTGCTTTCTTTGAACCGCTGCTGAGCGTTGCATATTCGTTATCGGCAGAATGCCGTCGCGATCGAGTATGTGAACGGATCGGCATTCCCTAGCCGATTTTTATTCATTCGCCCCTCGGCTTTAGTTCGCTTAGGATCCGGTCCGCCATTATCTGCGCTCCGGGTTGTGCGAAGATTTCGTAATGATCTCCCGGCAAGTGAATCGCCGCTACCGGCGACCCAATCATCTTGTCCCATCCCAGACCGGATCGCTGCAGCAAGTCCGGCTCCTCATCGCCGGCAAATAGAAGCAATTTCCCATGAAACCTGCCGCAGTACTTGGCAACTTCACACAGCTTGTCCATTCGATCTGCAGCGATTTTTCCCGGATCCACCTCCTTTTTCTGAAACACCCGGCCGAGCATCTGCCAAGGCGTCGATTTTGATCGTTGGAAGCGGTGCCTCAAATAAACCAGTTTCCGCTTTCCCTTCTGCCAGACGGGAATATCCCAGTATCCGGGCGCAACGCCATCCACTACTGCGAGCAATTCGATTTGCTCTCCCTGATTTTCCAACAGTCGAGCAACCCCGTAGCCGATCCAACCAGACACGCACCAGCCAGCAAGACGGTACGGTCCTGACGGCTGCACTTTCCGGATGATGCCTGCATAAAACGTAACCCAGTCCTGAAAACTGGCATACTCCAGTTCGGATTGGATCGAATACACCGGCTGACTTTTTCCCAACGCCATCGCAAGCGGGCGAAAGATAAACCCTTCGGAGATAACGAAGATCGGCGTACCGACTCCTTCGGGTTGCAGCGGAATCACATTGTCGCTGCTCTTCAGGAACACGGCACGGCTCACCTGCACCTGCTGGGATTCGACATATTCCACGAGGTCTCTAAGGATTGGATAGCGCAAAATATCCGTAGTCCGCAGCGTGAGGCCGATTCGTCGCGACACAACGATCTGCATGTATCCGGCAGTTAAGGAGTGCCCGCCCAGGTCAAAGAAATCCGAATCTTCGCGAATGTCGGCATGGCGGAATAGCTCCTGCCAGATGTCGATCATGTCTGCCAAGACAGTGTTGACAGCCTTCGGATCGCCCTGTTTGTTGTTCCTTGGGTTATCCATCTAGCAGTTCTCTTTCCGGCCAAGCATTTGGCAAACTTAGGCCGCAAATCTGCCCCACTCAAGCCAAAACGCGCTTGAATGGGCCACCCGCCCTAATCGTAGTCGCGCCTGAGAATGAAAGATACGAGGGTGAGGCACCTGGCTATAATGGATGCATGGGCCACTCCGTTCAAATAACGACGCCGATTCCTTCTGCCGAGGAGATGGCAAAACGCCTCGGCATTGGCGAAAAGCGCCAGAAGATGTTCTCCAGCATCGTGCGGCAACAGTTAGATTCCAGAAAGATCGGCGGGAAGAAGGCGTCCGCGAGGAGCAAATCCGAGAAACGTGCCAAAGCCCAGCGTTGAAGCGGATTCTGTTTTTCTGAAACTTCCCTATGACAGGCGATCCAGCAAACTCTACCTCGCCTATATCGTCGGCCTAATCGAACTTGGACTTACCCCGAAAGTCACCCTTGGGATAACTGGTGGGACAGCACGGCTGGACAGGATTTTCGAACTGATCCAGACGTGCCGATATTCGATCCACGACCTTTCCCGCGTGCAGCTTGACCATACGCCACCGCGCACGCCGCGCTTCAACATGCCCTTTGAACTGGGTCTTGCCATTGGATGGGCAAAGCTCAATCCGGGGCGGCACACGTGGTTTGTCTATGAGACGCAAATGCATCGTCCCCAAAAATCGATCAGCGATCTGAACGGGACGGATTGCCACATTCATGGCGAGAAACCGGAAGGGGTCATGCGCGAGCTCTGCAATTCGTTTGTTCGCCCGAAATACAGGCCAACGGTTGAGCAGATGATGCGGACATACAAATTGTTGGAACACTCTGTCCCTGAGTTGAAACGGCAGAGCGGCGCCGAAACAATTTTTGGGGCGAGGATATTTCGCGATCTTCTGGCTTTGGCCGCTCAGTTCCGGGATAAC
Organism: Acidobacteriaceae bacterium; assembly: GCA_965276585.1. Lineage (GTDB taxonomy): Bacteria > Acidobacteriota > Terriglobia > Terriglobales > Acidobacteriaceae > JAKAAZ01. Next base: position 235,228 of record CBDIAZ010000002.1, read on the forward strand.
GGCCGAAGAAACTCCTGATTATCTCTTACTTCAGCAGGCCGAAGACGGCTACGCCGTTTTGGGTGCCTACGTATACTTTGCCGTTGGTGATCATGGGCGTGATGAATTTATTTCCTGCTCCGTATTGATCGCGGTTGTTAGCGGCCTGGTTGCTGTCGTATAGCTCGTGGCCCAGATTGGTTGCGTCGTAGGCGTAGAGGGTTGCGGGCGCGCCGGAGGCGCCGTTGTCTTCTACCCAGACGATTCCGTTCGATGTGCCGTTGGAAGACACACTGGGCGTGGCTCCGGGATAGGGGAACGGATGCGTGGTCTGCGAGCTGGGCGCGGTGGCCAGCTTGGCCTGCGCGACAGGGAAGGCGCGGATCACATCGCCCACCCCGCCGTAGTAGACGGTGTTGTTCCAGTAGGCGGGCGCAGCGAATTCTGCGCCGTTGAGACCTTTCGGCAGCTCCTGATACACGTTGTTCGCGGTGGGGCTGAATTTGCCCAGGTTGTCGCGGTCGACGACGTAGATGTTTTCATCCTTACCCGCACCGACGACAAGATGATGCACGGCGCCGGAGGCGTCGGTCTCATCGGGCAGCAGCATGGCGCCGCCGGAGCCGAGATCCTGATCGGCAGCCGATTCCGCTATTGTGTTCGACATGGTGAAGTAGTCGGCAACGGCGAGCTTGTTGCCGCTGGTGGAAAGCTTGAGGAAGGCGTTGCCGAAGTCGCCCTGCGAGGGAAAGCCGCTGGAGTTCAGCGTGGTGTCGAAAGTACCGTTGCCGGCGAGCAGGTAGATGTTGCCATTCGAGTCCGCGGCAGGTCCGGCACCGGCATTCCAGAATCCTCCCTCGGAGCCGTTTGGGGTGACATTGATCACGCTGGTCTGGGCCAGGGTGTTCTCGTTGTAGCCCATGACCCAGGCTGTATAGGGTTCGATATCGCAATGGGAGCCCCAGGCGATATAGATGACCCCATTGACCAGCAGAAGACCGGCGCGATCGTTATATTGCGCAGGATCGAAGACAACCTGTCCGTTGTGGCTTTGCGGTCCGGTGCTGGGGTAGGTGGCCTGCACGATCATCGGGCTGCCGGCCTGCTCGGCGCCGGTGGTGAGATCGAGAGCGTGGAGGCGCTGATGATAGTTGCCGCTGGAATCTTTTGACGCGGCGACGAAATACAGGGTGCCGTGGGTTCCGGCCTTGGGGTCGATGACGGGAGTGTTGGTGATGCCGATCTCCGGCGTGACCTGGCTGCAATTGCGATTGTCGGTGGATGTCTCGTTTGCGCCCAGCGCGGAGACGTGCCACAGCGCGGCTCCGTTATCGGCGTCGAAGGCATAGATGGAATCGTGCTCGGTTTCAACGTAGAGCACGTTGTGGGTGGCGCCGTTGACGGTTTCCGCGGGGACGTAGAGCGGTTCGGCGTCGACCTTGCCGTCGACGGAATCGAAACCCACTTTGCCGAAGCTGGTGGAGTTTACATTGGCGGTGGTCAGGGCGGTTTCCTGGGTGTTCTGGCCGGTGCGGGAATTGTCGTTGTGGTAGGTCAGAACGGAAGCGGCGGTCGCGCCGGAGGGTGGAGTGGTTCCCGTTCCTCCGGTTCCTCCAGTTCCTCCGGTGCTTCCAGTTCCGCCGGAGGAGGCATTGGAGCTGTTGTTGGAACTGCATCCGTTGCAGCCGACAAAGCAGGCCAGAGACAGGAAACATAGAACGGAAAGAACCCGGGAATACCGACGAATCGACTGCATGCTTGATCCTCCTGCGCCCGGATCCGTTCCGCGCGCCTTTCCTACAAGGCTACTACTTCAGCAGGCCAAATACCGCTATTCCGTTCTGTGTGGCGACAAAGACTTTTCCGTTGGCGATCATTGGAGTAATGAATTTGTTGCCTGCACCAAAATGATCGCGCCCGCCGGCAGCCTGGTTGCTGTCGTACAATTCGCGACTTAGATTGGCGGCTTCATAGGCGTAGAGCGTCGCCGGATTGCTTTCGTCGATGGCCCATACGATTCCGTTCGAGGTTCCGTTGGAAGAGATTCCGGGCGTGACGCCGGGATAGGGAAAGTAGTGGCTGGTCCGCGACTCGGCAGTGCCGGTAATGCTGAAGGCACGCAGCATGTCTCCCGCGGCGCCGTAATAGACAGTGTTGTTCCAGTAGGCGGGCATGCCGTACTCCCCGCCGCCCAATGCGCCTTTGACCTCTTCGATTATGCTGTTGCGGCTGGGGCTGAATTTTCCCATGTTGTTCCGGTTGACCACGTAGACGTTCTTGTCCTTCCCTGCCCCGACCGCCAGTTGATAGACTGCCGATCCTTCTTTGATATCCGGCAGCAGCATGGCTCCGCCGGAGCCAAGATCCTGGTCTATGTTCGATTCGGCGACGGTGTTGGACATGGCAAAATAGTCTGCGACGGCGAGCTTGTGGCCCGCGGTCGAGAGCTTGACGAAGGCGTTGCCGAAGTCGCCTTTGGAGGGAAATCCCTGGGCGTTCAGCGTGGTGTCGAAGCTGCCGTTGGCATCGAGAAAATAGATGTTTCCGCTGGCGTCGGCCGCCGGACCCGCGCCTGCCTGCCAGATGGATCCCTCGGAGCCGTTCGGCGTGAGATTCAGGACGGCGGTCTGCGTGAGCCTGGTTTCGTCATAGCCCATGATCCAGCCGTTGTAGGGCAGTTCATCGCAATGCGAGGACCAGGAAAGATAGACAGTGCCGTTCAACAGCAGCAGCGCGGCGCGCTCGTTGTAGGACTTGGCATTAAAGGCCACTTTTCCGCCGACGCTGGTGGGAGCGTCGCCGGGATAGCTGGCCTGAATATTTACCGGGCTGTCTTCCACCTCCGCGCCGGTGGTGAGATCGAGCGCGTGCAGACGCTGGTAATAAGTGCCGCTTTTTTCGGAAGCAGCGACGAGGAAGAGAGTTCCGTGCTTTCCGGCTTTGGGATCGATCACGGGAGTCGAGGTGATGCCAATCTCCGGCACGACCTGGTCGCAGGCACCTGGATTGGCAGAGGATTCGCCGGAGCCGAGCGCCGAGACCTTCCACAGTACCTTGCCGGTATCGGCATCGAAGGCATACGCAGAATCGTGTTCGGTCACTACGTAGAGCACGTTGTGGATGGCGCCGGCGATGGTTTCCGCGGGGACATAGAGAGGCTCCGCGTCGACTTTTCCGTCGACGGAATAAAAGCCCAATCGTCCGAAGGTGGCGGCATTCACGTTGGCGGTGGTCAGGACTGTCTCCTCGGTGTTCTGACCCTGGCGCGTGTTGTCGTTGTGGTAGGTCAGCACGGAGACGGCCGGCGCCGCATGCGCTGCGAATGCTGCGCCAAATAACAGAGCAAAAAACGACAGCACAGAAAGGAAGGAAGAATTACGACGAGCATCGACATGCATGAATGAAGTCCCCTTGCAGATTTTTGGGCAGAAATAGTAAAGACGCAGATATACAGAAATGTTGCAGGGGGAATCTGCCATACACATTTGGCAGATTGGATTGGCTTTCGCCGGTATTGCTTTGGATATTGCCTCCCGAGCATAGCACGGCGATTTCGAACAAGCCACTACTGCAAGCATCTGTACGGGATGAAAATCCTGATCCCTGTGAGACGATGAGGAGGATGGAAAACGACCGCTTTGCAATCGCAATTCTGGCCGCGGGCAAGGGGACGCGGCTGAAATCAAAACGCGCCAAAGTGCTGCATACGATCGGCGGCAAGCCGCTTTTGCAGCACGTGGTGGACGCCGTGCTGCAGGTGGTTTCGGCGGAACAGGTCTTTATTGTTGTGGGGCACCAGGCGGAGGACGTGGAACGTGCGCTGGGCGCTACGGGCGTGCAGTTCGTCCGCCAGACGGAACAACTGGGCACCGGCCATGCGGTGCAGAGTCTGCGGGAGGCTATCGGCGGGTCGAGCGTCGCAGCCACCGAATACAGCGCCGCGGCAGGCGGATACAAGGATCTGCTGGTGTTGTCGGGGGACGTGCCGCTGATTCGCGCTGAGACGATCGAGCGGCTGCGGGATTTTCACCTGGCGCAGCAGGCGGCGATGACGATTTTGACCGCGCGGCCGGAGAATCCTTTTGGCTATGGACGGGTGGTGCGGGTGTCGGCTGCGGGCGCGGAGGTGGGGGCGATCGTCGAGCAGAAAGCGCTGGCGGCGGATCAGCTGCACCTGAGCGAGATCAATTCCGGAATTTATGCGTTTCGTACGGAGACGCTGTATCGGCATATCGATTCGCTGCGAGCGAACAATGCGCATGGCGAATATTACCTGACGGATATGGCGGCGATTCTGCGGGCCGCGGGCGAGCGCGTGGTGGCGCTGGAAACAGATGACGCGACCGAGGTGCTGGGGGCGAATACGATTGCCGAAATGATGCAGCTGGATGAGGCGATGCGATTGGCGACGGCGCAGCGGCTGATGGCTGCGGGGGTTACGATTTTTCGGCCGGAGACGTGCGTGATCGATAGCAGCGTTTCGGTGGGGCCGGACACCGTAATCGAGCCGTTTGTGCAGCTTTTCGGTCAAACGAAAATTGGGGCGGATTGCCATATTCGCTCCTACTCGGTGATTGGAAATTCCACGCTGGGCGATGGGGCGCTGGTGCGCAACAGCTGCGTGATCGATCACGCCACGGTGGAGCAGGGCGCGCAGATCGGGCCGTTTGCGCATCTTCGTCCGCAGAGCCACATTGGGCGCGAGGCGCATGTGGGAAATTTTGTGGAGACGAAGAAAACGCGGCTGGGGGATGGCTCGAAGGCGAACCACCTGGCGTATCTTGGCGACGCGGAGATTGGCTCGGGATGCAACATTGGAGCCGGGGTGATCACGTGCAATTACGATGGCGTGGATAAACACCCTACGCAGATTGGGGAAGGCGTATTTGTGGGCAGCAACGCGACGCTGGTTGCGCCGGTGGCGCTGGAGGATGGCAGCTATGTCGCCGCCGCTTCGTGCATCACGGAGACGGTTCCGGCGGGGGCGCTGGCGCTGGGGCGGGCTCGGCAGGAGAATAAAGCCGGATGGGTAGCGAAGCGGAAAGCGCGGCGGAAGAAATCCTAGGTCTATCGCAGCCTCGATCCCTGGAAATTCTCACCCACTCAAACCGCATAGAACGCGGCTTGAATGGGGCACCCGCGATCAGAATTGACACGTGTCATTCTGAGCCCTTCGAGCGAGTTTAGGTAAACTTCCCGAAGAATCCAGCAGACGATGGCGACACAATCGAGGCCAATGTTCTCTGGATTCTTCGCTTTGCTCAGAAATGACGAACAAAATTTTATGGCTGGATATTGACCAGCTCCGGCGTTTGGCCTTGCGGCATGCCGGGGGAAATCTCCGAGGTTTGCGGAGCGCGCCAGTGGTCGATGTAAGAGACCTGGTGGACGCAGGAGATGGTGCAGTTGGGGGCGCAGGATTTCTGGGTTAGAAATTCGCGCTCGACGTCTGCGGTTTGATATTCGGACAGCGGCGTGCCCGGCCAGCCGCGCTGCTGCGAGCAGTAATGCACCAGGCCGTTCTCGCAGATGTAGAGATAGCGAGAACCGGCGCGGCAACGCCAGTCGTTTGGCTCGCCGTTGGCGATGGCTTCCTGAAAGTGATTGAAGCGGGAATAATTTTTCTTGCTCAACTCGCGTACCTGATAGAAGATTTTGCGCTCTTCCTCGCGCAGCGGTTTTAGCTGACCGTCGCCGTCGTGGATGATGCCGATGGTGGAAGTGAATCCCAATGCCAGGGCTCGTTGCGCAATGGTGAGCGCATCCTGCGGATACTTGATGCCGCCGCCGACGACGGAGTTGATGTTGACGTGGAAATCGGCGTGTTCGGACAGCATCTGCAGTTTTTTGTCGAGGACCTTGAGGCTCTTCTTCGAGACTTCATCGGGCTGCACGTTGTCGATGGAAATCTGCATGTGATCGAGGCCGGCGGCGTTGAGACGCGCGATGCGTTCGGGCATGAGCAGATAGCCGTTGGTGATCATGCCGGCGATGCGGCCGTGATGGCGGATACGGGCGATGATTTGATCGAGCTCGGGATGCAAGAGCGGCTCGCCGCCGGAGATGGTGATGACGCTGGTGCCGAGGCGGGCGAGGTCGTCGATGCGGGCGAGCATTTCATCGATTGGGACCGGGCTGGAGACATCGTCGAACTCATTGCAATACGTGCAGGCCAGGTTGCAGCGGCGCATGGGCACGATGTGCGCCATATAGGGATGACTGGTGGAAGCGAGAGCGTGCGCGATGGAGGCCAGCTCGCGGGTGCGGCGGGCTACGGCTTTTCTGCGGCGCGTCAGATTGGAGTGGGGGCGAGCCATGTCTTGTTTTATTGAATCACAGGCGCGTACTGGAAGGACAGGCGGGAGACCAAGTGACGGAGATCACATTTCAAGCGGCTTTGAGCTTTACCTTGAATATCCATATCGATATAAAAGCGAAGAACTTTGTGGAGTTTTATGTCTCACGACTTGTTGGCGGCGAGGGTCAACAGCAGAATTTGCTTCTGGCGATGGCGGAGGATCAACAGTTTGATTACGTCGTGCCGATTGTCTTTGAGCACATGGCTCCAGCGGCTGCGGGAGCTCATAGGCGCGTCGTTGGCTTTGCAGATAACGTCTCCGGCTTGCAGTCCAGAGCGGAGGCCGGGACTGTTCGGGTCGATGCTTTTTATCAGCAGGCCGGTCGAATTCCTGAGGCCGAAATAGTGCGCCAGTTGCCGGTTCATGACATCGAACGTGATGCCGGTATAGGGCAGCGTGCCGGGAATATAGCTCATGAGGCCGCCGTTGGAGCTGAAAGTTTTTCCGATCTCCGATCCTGCGGTGCCGAAAAATCCCGACTGCGGCGCCGGATCGGGCACGGTGTAATGCTGCGACCAGGCCTCCTGCTGGATGGTTTTGCGGTCGGCCAGCACGACGCTGAAAGTGATGGGCTGGCCGTAGCGCAGAACCAGCAACTCCACACGCTGGCCGGGATCCATCTTGTGCAGCGCGTCGCGCAGGTCCTCGGCATGCTGGGCCCGTTTGCCATCCAGCTGGATGATCACGTCATTGCTGCGCATGCCGGCTTTTCCGGCGGGCGCGTCATGGTCAACGGCGGCGATGGCCACGCCCTGCTTGGGAGGGACGTTGAATTTCGCGCGCTGCTGGGGAGTCAGATTTTCAAAATCGACCCCCAGATATCCGTCGCCGTGGTGATGAAAACTGGTGATGGCGTGCGCGTGGCCGGAGTTCAATGTGGGAACGATTGCCGGAAGAACCAGGCAGGCGAGGCAGACAGCGCTCGAAGGGATGGATCGTAGTCTCATTTGAAATTTTCTATGGGTGCTTCAAGTTGTTCCGGTGACGTACCCAGGTGGGCTTCCCACACCTTGGACCCGGCTCACACTCGCTGCATGCAATTTGCGCTGCTCTACTGTACCGCAGCGGAAATGTTCCTTATTCCGTTGGCGGGATGGCCTGAAGCACCTTGAGCGAAGCCTGGCGCATGGCTGGGTTGCCATCTTCAGTGGAAACCGTGTGCAGCACCATGCGGACGCTGCTGTCGGCCTGCACCGGCTCCAGCATTTCGAGAGCGCGGCTGCGGATGGGCTGATAGGGATCGTGCATCAGCGACTCCAGTACCGCATCGCGAACATGTGGGTCCTGGGCGACGTAGGGCTCGAGGCCGGTGAGCGCAGTAAGCCGAACGCCGGGATCGCGATCATAGCGCAAGGCAACCATGAGCGCGGTGCGCACTGCGCCGCCATCGCAATCGTGGCCGTCTTTGCATTGCTGCGCCAGCAGGCCGACGGAATCGCTCTGGACTGCGGGGTCTACGGTGTTTCCTGTCGCCATCAGCAACAGCTTGCGAACTTCGGGATCGTCGATCGAACCTTCTACGGTGGCCGGCACCATCTGGTTGAAATGGACTTCGACCATTTTCGTGTTGGGGTGCTGAACGATGCTGCTTACATTGACGACAGATGGCGCGACGGAAGCCGGAGCCGGAACGGCCAACTCCGCGACCGGCGGCAGGGCGATGGGGGCATGCTGGAAGTTCCAGTAATGACCGGCGGTGGCGCCAATGCCCACGCCGAGAACAGCCAGGGCCATTGCCATTCCGGGGGCGGCGCGCAATTGGGCGAAGAATCCGAAAAATCCGGTTTCGAGGCGCAGCCAGGGACTGGGTGGCGGCAGCTGGTCGAGCGCGTCGTCGAGACGAATGCGGCTTTCGGCGAGAAAACTGGGGGAAGGTTCTTCGACGGGCGCAACCAGCATGGCGCGCCGCAAGGCTTCATACGCCTGCAGCTCGTTGCGGCAGCGTTCGCATGCGGCGACGTGCTGCTCGAGATTGTGGCAGCCTTCGTCGGGCAGCTCTCCGTAGATGTATTGCACAATATGTTGCTGTGCGAGATTGCACTTCATGGCCTGCTCCTGAAATTGAAACTGTTGCGAGTCACCCGACACCACCTGCCTGTTTTTTTAGCGCAGTTCTTTTTAGCGCAGCTCTGCAAGCTGCGTACGCAACTTGCGCGTGGCACGGAACAGCGTATTTTTCGCTGTTTCTTCCGTTGTGTTCAACATTTCTCCAATGGTCCGCAAACGCAGGCCCTGATAGTGTTTCAGTTCAAATACAGTCCGCTCGCGCGGAGTGAGTTTTTCGAGCGCCGCCTGAATCTGGCGGCTTAGAATTTTCCGGTCGAGTTCGCGCTCCGGGTTGGCCATGGCGCGCTCGTCGGAGACGTTGATCATGGTATCGTGCTCTTCGCCAGCGGCATCGATCATGACGGCAGAATCTTCCTTGCGCGTCTTCCTGCGCCGCAGATGATCGAGGCACAGGTTGGTGACGATGCGGTAGATCCAGGTGTAGAACGAGCACTCAAAGCGGAAGCTGCCGATGTGGCGATAGGCCTTGAGGAAGGCTTCCTGGTGAATGTCCTGGGCGTCCTGCTCGGAGCCGGTGAGATGCATGGCGAGGCGCAGGACGGCGTGATCGTACTGCCGCACCAGAACATCGAAGGCCGCGCGCGAACCATTCTGCGCTTCGCGGATCAATTCGGCGTCCTGCACCCGCGCTGAACTGTCGGCATACATTCTCGCCTTTGATTCTATGCGCGGAGGGGCGGGCAGTGGGGGGAGGGTAGCGGGCAATGTATCCGCGGGCAAAACGGCAAATCGTCGCGACTCCATGAATGTCTCTCCGATGGTTGGACGAAAATTCCGGCGAAACGGTAGCGGATTCGCCTTATATTCTCTTTGCTGTGGATTTGGATAGACTAGGCGAATGATTTCGAAATCAGAATCTTTGGGTGGCAGGCCCTCTTTGTTTGGCGGGGAGGAGCAATCGGCGGCAAAAGACTCCGGCTGGGCGGTGGCGTATACCGATGGCGGCTCGCGGGGCAATCCCGGGCCTTCCGGGTATGGGGTGGTGATTCAAGCAGAAAATGGGGCGGTGCTGGCGGAGTTGAGTGAGTTCCTGGGCATGCGGACGAACAATGTGGCGGAGTATTCCGGCATGCTGGCGGCGCTGGAGTATGCGCTGAATCATGGGCTGGCGCGGCTGCGGATCGTGTCGGATTCCGAGCTGATGGTGAAGCAGATGAAGGGGCAGTATCGGGTGCAGAGCCCGGAATTGCGGCCTCTTTATGAAGAGGCGAAACGGCGGGCGAGTAGGCTCGAGGCGTTTCAGATTGAACATGTTCTGCGGGGGAAGAATAAGAAGGCGGACGAACTGGCGAACCAGGCTATGGATCGCGGGATGCGGCGACCAGATACGAAGGTGCCTGAGCCTACGGCTCCGCCAATTCGGCCGCTGCGCGGGATTGTGAAGGATGGCAGAATTTCTCTGCTGGAGGGGTCGATTCCTGAGGGGACGATTGTGGTGGTTATGCCGGAGAAAGCTTTGGGAGAACGGAGGAAATAAGTCTTCTGAGATTTCCCACTCAAGCCGAAAGAAGGCTTGAACGAAGCACCCGGCACATTAGGTGGAGTTTATCCTGTAGGCGTGCAAAACCACATCAGGGATGTGACAGCAATCGCCTTCTCGATCCTCGTATTACTGGCGCTTCTGAATATATGCATCAACTTGGTGATGAGAGTCCGTCTCAGTAATCGGGCGGCAAACGACAAACTCTCATGGTTGGTCCGCGGTGAATCCGATATCACCAGCGCATATCAAGCATCTTTTCCGCAAAGTCCCTTACCAGTTTTTGTCCGGTTCAGTTTCTGGCTTGTCGTAGTAGCGGCTGCCACTTTTTTGTTGACCCTGCTATGAAAATTGCGGTGATTTCGTTTTCCGAAAGGAAGTTCACCGCTACGACGCGAGCGCTGCTTTTACGAGTTCGCTGACCTGTTTGCCATCGGCTCGTAGGCCGGCGGACTGGATTTTCTGCTGGACAGATTTCATTACCGTGCCCATATCTTTTGGGGTGGGGCGCTGGCCGTTGGCGGATAGTTCGGCGATGGCTTGATCGACGATGGCGCGGACTTCTTCTTCGCCGGCGGCTTTGGGCATGTAGCTTTCGATGATGGGAATTTCGGCGGCTTCTTTGGCGGCTAGTTCGGGGCGATTGCCTTTGGTGAACTGCTCGATGGAGTCGCGGCGCTGCTTGACCATGGTGACGAGAATCTGCGCGGCTTCGGCGTCGGTGAGCGGGGCGCGCTTGTCGATCTCTTTATTTTTGAGCGCGGTTTTCATCATGCGCAGCGTGGATAGACGGTCGGGATCTTTGGCCTTCATGGCGGCGACCATATCTTGATGAACTTTGTCGGTGAGACTCATTTTTTTGCTCCGGCGTTGCAGAAATACAGAGGTCCTTCGCTCCGCTCAGGATGACGGCGTTTGAAGAACGCAAGCTTTCAGTATAGAAGGCAAGCGCTGCTCTTGTTCTTTCAGTAAAATCTAGCTATGCCACAGGAAACCTTCCGCAAGACTCGTTTGTTTACTCCGGGCCCAACGCCTTTGTTGCCAGCGGCGCAGTTTGCCATGGCTGCCGCCGATGTCCATCACCGTACGCCGGAGTTTCGCGCGCTGTACAAACGCGTGCTGGAACAGCTGCGCGCTTTTGTGGGCACCAAGAACGATGTGGTGCTGCTGACCTGCTCAGGCACGGGGGCGATGGAGGCTTCGGTATCGAACCTGACTTCTCCGGGCGACCGGGTGCTGGTGCTGGCTGGCGGTAAATTCGGCGAGCGCTGGACTGGGTTGGCGAAGGCCTTCGGCTGTCAACCGGACGTGGTGAGCGTGCCGTATGGCGAGACATTTTCTTTAGCGGAGATTAAGAAAGCACTGCGCGAGGATACGCGCGTGGTGTACATGCAGGCGACTGAGACTTCGACCGGGGTGCGGCACGATGTGAAGGGCGTGGCGGATCTGCTGCGTGCTGCGAACAGCGAGGCGCTGCTGGTGGTCGATGCGATTACCGGACTGGGGACGACACATCTCGACATGGATGCCTGGGGTGTCGATGTGCTGATTGGCGGGTCGCAGAAGGCGGTGATGATTCCGCCGGGACTGGCGTACCTGGCGGCGAGCGAGCGGGCGTGGAAGCGGATGGATACGTCGAAGAATCCGCGGTATTACTTTGATTTGCGCAAGGAAAGGAAGAATGCGGCGAATGGAGAGTCTGCATACACGCCGGGCGTGGCGCTGATTGCCGCGCTGGGTGCGGCGTTCGACTACATTGCAGCGCAAGGGGATGGCGACCTGGCGCGCGGGCGGGTGCTGCTGGTGGAGAATGCCGAGACCTGCGCCGCGATGACGCGGGCGGCGGTGACGGCGATGGGGATGCGGCTGTTTGCGCCGACAGCTCCGGCAGCCGCGGTGACGGCGGTGCTGCCGCCGGAGGGCGTGGATTCCGGCGTGGTGGTGAAGGAGCTGAAGTCGCGCTTTGGGGCAATCATTACGAATGGCCAGGGCGAGATGAAGGGACAGATTTTCCGGATTGCGCATCTGGGATTTTTCGACCCGCTGGATACGCTGGCTCTGCTGGGAGCGCTGGAACAGGTGACGGCGGATTCGCTAAACGTGAAGGGATTCTCGCTGGGGGTTGGATTGACGGCGGCGCAGAAGACCTTTGCAGATCGAGTTCGGAAGACTGCGCCTGCTCCGCTCGAAGCGGTTGGGGCGAGTCGCTAGCACTCACCGCGCTCTACTAGATTCACCCAGGTCTCAAAATCGAGACCTGGGGCACCCGCCGGCTTCGCGTGATTAAGACTGCTAACATCTGCTGACAAATTCTCTGTACGAATGAATAGGACTCAATCATGAAGGTTGTTCTTGCGGAAAAAGTTTCTCCGGCTACGGTGGCTGTGTTTGCGGGCTCGCCGGACTGGAATGTGGTGACGCATGACCAGATTAAAAACGGCCTGCCGGCGGAGCTGGCGGATGCGGATGCGCTGGTGGTCCGGTCGGCGGTGCAGGTGGATGCGAAGTTGCTGGAAAGCGCGCCCAAGCTGCGGGTGATTGGGCGGGCCGGGGTTGGCGTGGACAATATCGACGCCGATGCGGCGACGCGCAACGGCATTGTGGTGATGAACACTCCCGGCGCGAATGCCGTGGCGGTGGCGGAGTTGACGATTGCGTTGATGATCGATCTGGCGCGGATGGTGCCGCGGGCGAATGCGACGATGCATGACGGGAAATGGGAGAAGAAATCGCTGCAGGGATTCGAGCTGCGCGGCAAGACGTTGGGTATTGTGGGTATGGGGCGTGTGGGGTTGGAAGTGGCGCGGCGGGCGCGGGCGTTTGGGATGGAGTTGATTGGCCACGATCCGTTTGTGTCGGAGCGGCCGAAGGAGCGGGCGGCGATTGCTCGGGAATATGGAGCGCGTTTGACTTCTCTGGAGGAAGTGTTTCGCGAGGCGGATTATTTGACGCTGCATGTGGGTCTGACTCCCGATACCGAAGGCCTGATCAACGAGAAGACGCTGGCCAGCATGAAGCGCGGGGTGCGGATTGTGAACTGCGCGCGCGGCGAACTGGTGGTAGAAGGGGCGCTGGCGGCTGCGGTGAAAAGCGGGCAGGTAGCGGGTGCGGCGCTCGATGTATTTCGCAAGGAGCCGCTGAAAGATTCGCCATTTTTTGAATTGGAGAATGTGATTCTGACGCCGCATATTGCCGGTTCCACGGCGGAGGCGCAGGAGGCGGTTGGAATCCAGATTGCCGAGCAGGTGCGCGCGTATCTGACCACGGGCGTGGTGCAGAATGCGGTGAACTTTCCTTCTCTGTCGCACGAGGAATACAGCGCGATGGCGCCGTATCTGGAGCTGGGCGAGCGGCTGGGGAAATTTTTGACGGCGACGTTTGGCGACAAGCTGGAGAGCATCCACATTGGATATTCCGGTGCGCTGGCGGAGATGCGCACGGAGATGATTCGCAATGCGGCGCTGTGCGGGTTGCTGGGCAGCTCCGGCCATGCAAACCGGATCAATGCATCGTCGGTGGCCGAGGGACAGGGCATCCACGTGCATGAGGAGAAGGCCGAGGCCGGCTCCGGCAGCGTGGGCAGTGTGCTGAAGCTGACAGTGCATTCGGGCGAGTTGGGAGAGCAGCGCAGCATGACCGTGAGCGGGACGGTGCTGCATGGGAAATTTCCGCGGCTGCTGGCTTGCGATGGAATCGATATTGAAGCGCCACTGAATGGAACGCTACTATTTATCCGCAACCAGGATGTGCCCGGCGTGATTGGACGGATTGGAACGATCCTGGGCGAGCATGCGGTAAACATTGCTAACTTTGCGCTGGGCCGGGCGGAGATAAACGGCAATGCCAAGCTGGCGCGACGGGAGGCGCTGGCGGTGGTGCATGTGGATGCGCTGGGAGAGAATTCGCAGATTGGGGATGCGCTGGCGGCGGTTGAGGCGCTACCGGCGATTCGCAGTGTGAAGCTGGTAAAACTGAAGTAGCGGTGCGGCGCTCGATTGGCGCAGTAGAGCAAGAGCAGCATTCGTGTTGCGCGAAAGAAAAGCAGATCCTTCGACTGCGTCCTTGCTGCGCAAGGACTTCGCTCAGGATGACAAGATTTGTTGTGCCGCGCTGAACGTTTTTTTAGCACTACTCTGAACGTTTTTTGCGCTGCGCCGAACGTTTTTTTGTACTTCAGTATTTCAAGAGGTCGATTCATGCCGTTATATGAGTACGAATGCAAGCAGTGTCGCCAGCGGCTGGAGAAGATTCAGAGCTTCAGCGCGGCGCCGGAGAAGGTCTGCCCGAAGTGCGGTGGGGAACTGGAGCGGGTGATTTCGGCTCCGGCGATCCAGTTCAAAGGCGCGGGCTGGTATGTGAACGACTATGCGAAGTCAGGCGCGAAGAAGGCGCCGGCGAACGGCGCCGACGGAAAGACGGAGAGTAAATCCGAGGGCGCGTCGGAAAACAAGTCGGAAAGCAAGAGCGATGGCGCGAACGCAGCAAAATCTTCTGGCGATTCGACGAGCAATTCTTCTACTGCGAGTAACTCCGGTTCGAGTGCGTCGGAAAGCTCGGCTACGAGCACGACAAAATCTCCTTCTACGAACTCAACTTCCTGAGCCTTCTCTTGATAATTTGAGCGCTTGCAAGCCGCTACAATCGAGCTGTGTTCGAACATTCGCTCGATGTTCCTGAGACGGTTGCGGACGAATGGCTGGAGAGCGTTCCGGCTCGGGCGGCGGTGTTTGCGCTTTTCGGGCATGAGGCCGGGAGCGAGCCTTATATTTCCAAAACCGCGAACCTGCGGAAGCGGATGCAGCGGCTGCTGGCGCCTGCGTTTGCGGGCACGAAGCGGCTGCACCTGGGTGGACGAGCGGCGCGGCTCGAATACTCCGAGGTTGGCTCGCGGTTTGCGACTTCCCTGCTGCTGGTGGAGGCGACGCGGGCTTATTGCGGCGAACGCGCGAAGGAGCGGCTGCGGTTGCGGGCTCCAGCGCTGTTGCGGCTGGCGGCGGAGAATGCGTATCCGCGGATGTATGTGACGAACCGGATAACACAACGGGCTACAACTCGGGCCGCGGCGCTGGCTTCGACCTATGGGCCGTTCCAGTCGCGTGCCGGGGCGGAACGGTTTCTGGATGACTCGCTGAATTTTTTTGAGCTGCGGCGATGTACGGAGGAGCTTGATCCTGACCCGGCGTTTCCGGGATGTGTGTATTCCGAGATGAAGATGTGCCTGGCGCCTTGCTTTCGCGGCTGCACGGATGAGCGCTATGCGGAGGAAGTGGAGCGGGTGCGGGAGTATTTTGCTTCGCGGGGCGCTTTGACGATTGCCAGGTTGGAAAAGGAACGCGAGGCGGCCTCGGCAAAGCTCGATTTTGAAAACGCGGCGCGGCTGCATCAACGCGTGGAGAAGATGAAAAACGTGGCGCAGCAGGCGGCTCCGCTGGTGCATCCCATCGCGGAACTGGATGCGGTGATTGTGCAGCCGGCGGGGCCGACATCTCAAACCGCACAGGCAAAAACGGAAAAGATGTCGATTCCAAAAGTTGAGAAATACTCCAATCGCGCGCTGCGGTCCGAGGCGGACGCGGTGGCGATTTTTCTGGTGCGCGGCGGGCGAATTCTTGGGCCGGGGTGGTATTCAGTGGAGGGGATGCGACATCCGAATGAGCGCGCGGGGTCGACTTCGCTGTTCGCGCATCCTACGCTGCTGGAGCCGGTGCCTCTCGATGCGCCTGCGATTGCGCCGAACCCCAAGGCGGCGCGCGGCGTATTGGAGGAGCGGCTGCAGATATTGCTGGAGAAGTTGGAAGCTGGGGCGCGTTCTAAAAAACTTCCCGCGGATCAGTTGGGAGAGCATTTGTCGCTGCTGGCGCGCTGGTATTATCGGCCTCCGGCGCGACGGGTGGGGGAGATTTTTTTTCGCGAGGATGCGGGCGGGTTTCCGCTTTCGCGGGTGCTGCGGGGGATTTCGCGGGTGTTCTGCGGGCAGAAGGAAGTGGAGACAGCGGCGACTTCCGAGCAGTCCAGCGGTGCCGCGGCGCTGTGATAGGATTTTTTCACTCCCATGAAGCGACACGCGGCGTGAGCGACTCCGGCATGCAGCAGGAATCTTGTTCCTTGCCGATTGCAGGCGTTGGCTGGCGACGATGGCTTCGTCCGCTGGAAATATTGCTGGGTTTGATTGCGCTGATGCCGATCGCGCTGTTTCTGATTACCAGCCTGCGGCGTCTGGGCTATCCGTTTCCGCTGGAGCAACTGGAAGGGCCGATGCTGTTGGCCGCCGAACGCATCGCTCACGGACTGCCGATTTATGTGCGGCCAAATTTCCACTTCATTCCTTATATGTATGGGCCGGCGTATTACTACGTTTCCGGATGGGCGGTCCGTTGGCTGGGCGCGGGATTTTTTCCGCTGCGGCTGATCTCTCTGCTGAGCACGTGCGCTTCGTTTGCGATTCTCTATTTTTTTATTTTGCTGGATACGCGCGGCACGCGATTTCGCAGACATCTGGCGGCGATTGCCGGGGTTGGACTTTATGCGGCGGCGTATCCGTGGACGCGGGAGTGGTTCGACCTGGGGCGGCTGGATTCCTTTTATATTTTTCTGCTGCTGGTGGCGTTGTGGTGCACGCGGAGACTGCATCCGGCGATTGCCGCGGTCGCCTGGACACTGGCTTTTCTGGCCAAGCAGACGATTCTGCCGGTGGCGGTGGTGATGCTTTGCTTTGACTGGAAGCGTCCTCGGCGAACGATGATTGGCGTAGTGAGCTTTCTGGCGATGGCGGCGGCGAGCACGGCACTCGTAAATCATGCGACGCATGGCTGTTTCCGGTTCTATGCGTTTACCGTGCCGCACGCAAATGCGGATCTGCTGCTGCGGCCGGCGGTGTTTTATATTCCGTCGCAGATACTGGCGCCGTTTGGGATTGCGCTGCTGGTGATGGCGGCGGCATGGTTGTGGAGACCGGCATCAATCGCGCAGAGTGCCGCTGGCCGATTTTATCTGTTGGCGGCGGTGTCTACGTTTGGACTCTGCTGGTTTTTGCAGGCGCATGGGGGCGCGACCAGCAATACGGCGATGCCGGTTTATGCGGTGATCGCGATTCTGTTCGGGATTGCATTTGGGCGTGTCGATACCCGGCTCGAAGGTTGGGCGGCGCCGGCGCTGGAGAAATACCGGGAGCCGGCGCGAATTCTTCTGCTGGCGGCGGTGGGTATTCCTCTGATCACCTGGATTTACAACCCGCATGACTTGATTCCGCAGCGTGATCTTATTGCGGGGAACAATGAATTGATCGCGTGGATGCGTACCTTTCCGGGGGATGTGTTCCTCCCTGCCAATCCTTACGAAGCGACGCTGGCGGGTAAGGCGTGGCATCCGGATACGGCGGCGCTGCATGATGCGCTGCGTCCGGATATGCCTGAGATTCGCCAGCCGCTGCTCGATGAAATTCGCGCTGCTATTGACGGGGAAAAGTTTGATGCCATTGCTGTCGACGGGCTGCCGGAACAGGCGCTGGCCGAACAGACATGGCTGCCGCGCGATCTGGAAAGTCATTATCCGGTGGTGGGATGGGTGCCGGGAGCGGAGGTGGGCGATCCGTTTACTCCGCACCCGATTTTTTTTCTGCTGCCTTGCCGGGAGCGGGCTTTGGCGGTTGCGAAGGGATGGAAATTGTTTGAAGCGGCGGGGCGCGATAACTGTCCGCGATGATTTTTTGCTGAAGGAAATGCAGATTCCCAGGTTTTTGACAAACCCATCTTTGTAAACCTCAGGCGCTGAAGCGCTCGAAATTTTCAGTGACTAATCCCCCCGCTGAGGCCGGGGGTCTACCAAAAAAGCCAAGTTTGTCATCAGCCCGGATTCCTTCCGCCACCCGCTCCACGCTGCTTGCGCCGCTGATAGACTAAAGGCATTGTGGTGGAGCTGGCGCCTTCTATTCTTTCCGCCGATTTTGCGCGTCTGGCCGAGCAGATTGAGGCTGCAGAGCGCGGAGGCGGGACTGTCATCCATGTGGATGTAATGGACGGTCATTTTGTGCCAAACATTACGATCGGGCCGCCGGTGGTAGCGTCTTTGCGCAAGGTGACGAAGCTGCCGCTCGATTGCCATTTGATGATTGAGAATCCGGACGAGTTTATTCCGGCGCTGGCCGATGCCGGGGCGAACTGGGTGAGCGTGCACTATGAGGCTTGCCGTCATCTGCATCGCACGCTGGAACTGATTGCACAGCATGGCATGCAGCCCGCGGTGGCGATCAATCCGGCCACGCGGGTAAATTTTCTGGTGGATATTCTGCCGATGGTGCATCACGTTCTGGTGATGAGCGTGAATCCGGGATTTGGCGGGCAGCGGTTTATTCCGTTTTCTACTGAGAAGATTCGACGGCTGTGCGAGTTGCGCGAAGAGTTGAGATTGAGCTATAGGATTGAGGTTGATGGCGGAATCGGGCAGGAGACGATTGCGCGGGTGGTGAAGGCGGGAGCAGATTTGCTGGTGGCCGGCAATGCGGTGTTCGGCAGGGGAAATCCGGAAGAAAATGCGCGCGAGCTTTTGCGAGAGGCACGGATCGCGGCGGGTGAAGCCGTCTCTCCTACCCTGGCCGCAAAGAACGTGGCGAGGATGGGACATCCGCTTCTTCGCAAGTCGAAAAATGGCAAGGAAAATTTGAAGCCGCTGGAGAATCGCACGCCTGCGGCAGTCGCAGGCAAGCGTAACGGGCTTACAGTATAGGAATTGACGGTCCAACGGACCGGAGTTAACGATCCATAAGGATCAACGGTCGAATAGACCGGTGAGGGTGAAGTTACCATGAGCAGTTTTTTCAGACATTCGTTTCATCGTTATTCCTCGCTATGCCTTCTGGCAGCGCTTACGGGCGGGGTTGCACATGCGGGCATCTTTCACAAGAAGAACAAGCCGCTTTCGCAGAAGGACGATGCGCTGGCGAGCGTTGCCTCCAATCAGCCGGATAAGGAATTGTTCGATCGTTCCATGAAGGCGCTGAAGAAGGGTAAATTCGACATTGCGCGGCTGGACTTGCAGACGCTGCTGAATACGTATCCCGACTCCGAATACGCGATGCGCGCGAAGCTGGCCATTGGCGACACCTGGTACAAGGAAGGCGGCACGGCTGCGCTGCAGCAGGCGGAGGAAGAGTACAAGGATTTCATCACGTTTTTCCCCGACAAGCCGGAAGCGGCGGAAGCGCAGATGAAAGTCGCGGACATTTACTACAAGCAGATGGAGAAGCCGGACCGCGATCCGACGAATGCTACCCGCGCCCAGGAAGAATACCGAGCGATGATCCTGCAGTATCCCGACTCCAGCCTGATTCCGCAGGCCAAGCAGCAACTGCGTGAGGTGCAGGAGGTGCTGGGCGATCATGAATTCACGATCGGCGCTTACTACCAGGCGCAGATGAATTATGCGGCGTCGATTGCGCGGCTGCAGTCGATCATCGATACATATCCGCTGTACAGCCGAACGGATGAAGCACTGCTGGATGTGGGCGATGCCTATGCCGCGCAGGCAAAGAATGTAAGCCACATGCGGCTGGATGCGGCGGCGAAAGAGCGGCTGGTGAAGCTATACAGCGGCCGCGCAGCAAATGCGTACGATCGCGTGATTCTGGAATATCCGATGGCGGCGCATGCCGACGATGCACGGGATCGCCTGGAGGCGATGGGACGTCCGGTTCCGGAACCGAACCACCAGGAGCTGGCGGATAGCTCGGCAATCGAACAGAGCCGTGCTCCGGTAAATCTCAAGTACAAGACGATCATCCTGATCACATCGCGGCCTTCGGTGGTGCAGGCCTCGCGCGTGGGGGAGCCGAGCCTGACGGATCCGACGCCGATCATGGCTCCGGCGGTGGTGAAGGAAGCGATGTCGGATGTGCAATGGGCGGCAAAACCGGATGGAAAGCCGGCGCCTACGATTCCCGGCGGGTCGAACAACCTGGCTACGATCGCATCCACTGCGGGCAGCAATGCGACGAACCCGACAACTGCGGGAGCACCGGCTGCTGCAGGCGGCGCGACGAATGCGCTGCAGATGAACGATCTTTCCGGGAACGCCGATGTGACGGGCGCGGTGATCAACTCCAACGGCGCGGATACGGGCGCTGCGCAGGGCGCGCCAGGCGGCACGACAGGGAACGCGGTTGAGCCTCCTGTAGGATCGGGGCCGGGTTCGGAGCGTCCGACACAGCCGGCGACTCCTGCGCCCGCTACGGCGAACGGCCAGCCTGCAGTGTGGCCTTCGGCGGTGCATGACAACGGCGGATTGCCGACGGTGGCGCCGGCAGACAATTCGCCGCTGCCCACGGCGACCAAGTCAGCGGAGGCTCCCGCGCAGGTCAACGATGTGACGTCGAGCGGACATCCGGTGAATACGGTGAACGAGAACGCTGCGACAACGGGCAAGAAAAAGAAGAAGAAAAATCCCAAGCCGAAGTTTACGCAGGGTGAGGAATCTTCGAGCACGCACAAGAAGAAAAAGGGATTGCATAAGCTGAATCCGTTTTAGAGCGAGCCACGCGCTGATACAACAAAGGCATCGTCGTCCAGGCGATGCCTTTGTTCTTGGCACGATTGGCTTTCGCAGGCCGCAGCAACGAGGAGATATGTTTTGAGACGATTCAGCTGCTATTTATTCCGGACTAGTAACTGCTTTGCCGGATTTCTGATGCTGGTTACATTTGCCGTTGCAGGGCATCCGCAGGCTGCCGAGGCGCAGAACGCTGCGACCATACATCCCACTCCCCAGGTACACGCGGATGGGCAGGTCACGTTTACTTTTCCCGACGTGGGCGCGAGGCATGTGGACCTGAGTCTCGATGGCGTGGCTCATCCGCTGCCGATGCAGAAGAACAGCGAAGGCGTGTGGAGCATTACGGTGGGGCCATTGCAGCCAGAGATTTACAGTTATCTTTTCCGAGCCGACGGTATTCCGCTGCTCGCTCCTTTGAATATCAACATCAATCCCAGTCTGCGCAGTCCTTCCAATTTTGTCGAAGTCCCCGCCGCGACGCCGCAGTTGTGGGATATCCAGGATGTGCCGCACGGCACGCTGCATCGGCATTTCTATAAGTCGGCGATTGTCGGGGATCGACGGGAATATTTTGTCTACACTCCGCCGGGATATGACCCGCGTGCGCACAAAAAATATCCCGTCTTGTATCTGCTGCACGGGTATTCCGATGACGCAAGAGCGTGGGTCTCGATCGGACGGGCGAATGTCATCCTGGACAATCTGATTGCCGAAGGCAAGGCACGGCCGATGATCGTGGCGATGCCGCTGGGGTACGGAGCGCCGGAGATTGTTACCGGACGGCATCCCAACTTTGAAAATGTGGCGCTGCGCGAAAAAAATTCCGATTTGTTTACGCAGGCGCTGCTGAAGGAAGTGATTCCGCAGGTGCAGTCGGAATACCGCGTTGCGACGAAACGCGAGGACCGCGCGATTGCCGGGCTTTCGATGGGCGGAGCGGAGAGCCTGCTGACGGGGCTGAACCACATCAATATGTTCGCGTGGGTTGGGTCGTTCAGCGCGGGCGGACTCGACCAGAATTTGGCGAAGGATTTTCCGGCGCTGGATAGGGTGAACGCAGCGCGATTGCGGCTGTTGTGGATTGCGTGCGGGACGAACGATCGCTATGTAAGCCCGACGCCGTTGATTACGCGCAACCGGGAACTGGTGGCATGGCTGAAGTCGAAAAATATTCCGATGACATTTGTCGAAACACCCGGAATGCATGAGTGGCCAGTATGGCGCGACAACCTGATTCATTTTGCTCCGCTGCTGTTTCAGCCAAAGTAACGACGGCACAGTGCGGCTTCGAGCGGACGCGCTGTGCTATCGTGAAATTTGGCTGGATGGCGTCCAGAGTCCAGTCCCTCCAAATCCATGCCTCGTGACCTTCCAAAAGCCTACGATCCCACTGCCATTGAAGACCGATGGGCAGAGTACTGGGTGCGCGAGCGCATCTTTGCTACTCCTGCGCCCGATGCTGCTTCGTCCGCCGCGGGCACCTTCACCATGCTGTTGCCTCCGCCGAACGTGACCGGCCGGCTGCACATGGGCCACATGCTGAACCAGACGGAGATGGACATCCTGACCCGCTGGCACCGGATGCGCGGCGAGCGGACGCTGTGGGTTCCGGGCACGGACCATGCCGGTATTGCCACCCAGATGATGGTCGAGCGACGGCTAGCCGATGAAGGAACGACGCGCCAGCAACTGGGCCGCGAAGCGTTCATCGAGCGCGTGTGGGAATGGAAGCGCGAATATGGCGGCGCGATTCTCGACCAGATGAAGCGGCTGGGCGCGAGCGTGGACTGGTCGCACGAATATTTCACCATGGACGAGCGACTTTCCGTTGCGGTGAAAGAGGCATTCGTTCGGCTCTACGAGCAGGGGCTGATTTATCGCGGCGCATACATTGTGAACTGGTGCCCGCGCTGCCAGACGGCCATCAGCGATCTGGAAGTGATCCACGAGGAACAGCAGGGCAAGCTGTATGAGATTCGCTATCCGCTGGCCGATGGCAGCGGATCGATCACCGTGGCGACGACTCGGCCGGAGACCATGCTGGGCGACGTTGCGGTGGTGGTGAATCCGGCGGATGAGCGATACGCGCATCTGCATGGAAAGATGCTGCGGCTGCCGTTGGTGGGCCGCGAGATTCCTGTGCTTGCGGATGAATGGGCGAATCCTGAATTTGGCACCGGTGCGGTGAAGGTGACGCCGGCACATGATCCCAACGATTATGCGATTTCGCTGCGGCATAAGCTTGATCCCATAGTGGTGATGGATGAGACCGCACACATGAACGCGGCGGCGGGTGCGTATGCGGGACTCGATCGCTATGAGGCGCGCAAGAAAATTCTGGCCGATCTGGAAGCGCAGGGCTTGCTTGCCGGAGTGAAGGACCACATCAACTCCATTGGCAAGTGCGACCGCTGCAAAACGGTGGTCGAGCCGCGGCTTTCGACACAGTGGTTCATCAAGATTCAGCCGCTGGCGGATAAAGCCAAGGAAGCGGTCAGAAGTGGAGCGATCACGTTCACTCCATCGCAGTATGAAAAAACCTATTTTGAATGGATGAACAATATCCATGACTGGTGCATCTCGCGCCAGCTGTGGTGGGGACATCGAATTCCGGCGTGGCACTGCGCGGATTGCCGCGAGATTACTGTCGCGCGGGAGGCTCCGGCGAAGTGCGCGCATTGCGGCGGCGCGAAGCTAACGCAGGAGACCGACGTGCTGGATACGTGGTTCTCCTCCGGCCTGTTGCCGTTTACCGTATTTGGCTGGCCCGCACAGACGCCCGAACTGGCGGCTTTTTATCCGACGCAGTTGCTGGTGACGGGCTTCGACATTCTTTTCTTCTGGGTGGCGCGCATGATTATGCTGGGCTGCCACTTTATGCTGGACGTGCCGATGCCGGATGGAACCGCGCGTGCATTGAAGGATGCCGTTCCCTTCCGCGAAGTGTATATTCACGCGCTGGTGCGCGATGCCGACCGGCAGAAGATGTCGAAGACCAAGGGGAATGTGATTAATCCCATCGATATCATTCAACGCTACGGGACTGATGCGGTGCGGTTTACGTTGGCATCGATGGCCTCGCCGGGTACGGATATCGCGTTCAGCGAGGCACGCACGGAAGGCAATCGGGCCTTTGCGAACAAGATTTGGAATGCGGCGCGGTTTATCTTTATGCAGATGGAGCGGGCGAAAGATGCTGGGATTGAAGTTGACTTGCAATCGTTGCCAACAGAGATCGCCGAAGACGCTCCGCTGGAATCGCTCTGGATTATCTCTCGTTTGGACCAATGCGCTTCAGATGTGGGACAGGCCCTCGCAAACTATCGGTTCGACGATGCTGCCAATTTCATCTACCAGTTTTTTTGGGGTGAATTCTGCGATTGGTATTTAGAAATCGTCAAGCTGCGGCTGAATTTCGATGAGGGCACGGATACGTCTTCAAGCACCGGAGCGCTGACGACACTGCTCGCGGTTTTTGAGACTGCGCTGCGTCTCCTCTCGCCATTCATGCCGTTTTTAACAGAGGAAATCTGGCATGCCCTCTACGATGAGCACACGCCATTGAAGTCAATCGCGCTAGCGTCTTATCCGGAGTCGAACGGTGTCGTCGGGAAATTGCAGGACTTCAGTACAAAGCGACAAATGGCAATCGTCCAGGAGCTTGTAATTACTGTTCGGGGGCTGCGCAAAGATATCGGAGTGGAAGAAAAGGTTAGTGTTCCGATTCAGATAAACCCAAATCCAGGTACTGAAGATATTTTCGCGGACAACGCTGATATCATCCAACGCCTTGCCCGTGTATCCGCGATTGAGATTGTTTCGTTGATTCCAGATAGTGGAAGCAAGCGCAGCACCTCTAACTTTGACGTTGCCGTTCAGTACGAAAAGCAGATCGATATTGGGGCGGAGCGCGAGCGTCTGAAAAAAGATCTGGCGAAGTTTGAGAAGGAAATGGAATCGAAACAGTCGCAGTTACAAAATGCGGCTTTCCTGGCGAAAGCACCGGAAAAAGTGGTGGATGGACTGAAGACGCGGGCTGCCGAGCTGGACGTTCTGCTGACGAAAACGCGGGCAGCGCTGGATTCGCTCGATGCGGTTGGGAGCCGATAAGCAATGGATTGGAAAACTAAGCGCGTTACCGCAATTCTGGAGCAGGCGCTGATTGAAGACCACGCTACGCGCGATGCGACAACAGAGTTAACGCTGGATGCAAAGCTGCCCGCTTCAGCAACGGTGCTGGCAAAACAGGACTGCATTCTGGCAGGTTG
The DNA here is from genome assembly GCA_965276585.1 of Acidobacteriaceae bacterium. Taxonomy (GTDB): domain Bacteria; phylum Acidobacteriota; class Terriglobia; order Terriglobales; family Acidobacteriaceae; genus JAKAAZ01. The sequence continues at coordinate 259,923 of CBDIAZ010000002.1, forward strand.
GGAAGCTATTCCCCGCATTCTGGAAGTATTTCGCAAATTGGACCAGAGTTCCACGCGGCGATTCGATGTGGTGCGGCATCCGGAGATTTTCGATGGAGTGCGGATTCGCAAAGGGCAGGCGGTTGCGGTGATCCGCGGCGATGCGCGGACGATCCTCGCTTGCGAGCGGGTGACGCTGAACCTATTGCAGCGCATGTGCGGGATCGCGACCGAGACGCGCAAGTATGCCGATGCCGTCTCCGGCACGGGTGCGGTGATTCTGGATACGCGCAAGACGGCTCCGGGCCTGCGGCCATTGGATAAATATGCAGTGTGTTGCGGCGGCGGACAGAACCACCGCATGGATCTGGCGGACGGGGTGTTGATCAAGAACAACCATATTTCCCTGGGTGGCGGAGTGGCGAAGGTGCTGGCGCGCGCGATGAAATTGCGGAAGCCGGCACAAAAAATCCAAGTGGAAGTACGCAATATGGAGGAACTGCAAGAGGCGTTGGATGGCGGCGCGGATTCTCTGTTGCTCGATAATATGACGCCGTCGGAGACCCGAAAAGCGGTGCAGTTTGCGCGCAAGCGGGCCGGCAAAATTCCGATTGAGGCTTCCGGTGGAATGACGCTCGATACAGTGCGGAAGGTTGCGCAGACGGGCGTGAATTATGTTTCCGTGGGGGCACTAACCCACTCCGTGGCGGCGATTGATCTGAGCATGCGGATTACGGCGGAAATTTTTTAAGCTATAGTGCAGCTTAATGCTTCGCCGGTAACGAAAGTATTGCTGGGTGGGAAAACGATGTACGGACGGATGCCTGTCTGTTGCGAGATCTTGATTGAATACGATACTTCCTGAAGCGATTGAATCCTGAACCTATGGCAGACTCACTTGACGCTGACGCCTTGAAGTCCGCTCTCGAAGGAACTATCTTCGCAGAAGCCATCCATATTTTTTCTACAATCGATTCCACCAACACCCATGCCATGCAGGAGGCGCAGAAAGGCGCGCCGCACGGATCGGTCTATCTGGCCGAAGAACAGACGGCTGGGCGCGGGCGCGGGGCACATGCGTGGCATTCGGAGCCCTACGCGGGACTCTATATCAGTCTGGTGCTGCGTCCGCAGATGGCTCCCTCGGATGCGCTGTGGATTTCATTGGCCACCGGGCTTGCGGTGCAGGCTGCAATTGAAAATGTAACTGCGTTAGTTGCAGATATCCGCTGGCCTAACGATCTGCTGTTCGAGAACCGAAAATTCGGCGGTATTTTGACGGAGATGAATGCGGAAGCTACGCGAGTACGCTACGCGGTTGCGGGAATTGGAATCAACGTGAACCATGGTCAGTTTCCCGAAGAGCTGCGCGATGTGGCGACGTCCTTGCGCCTGGAATCGGACCGTTTTACTTCCCGCCAGGAACTGGCCATCGCAATTCTGCAGACGATGCAAAAAGAAATTGAAGCGTTGGTGCAGCCGGAAGGTTTTGCGCGGGCGACGAACAGCATTCTGAAGCGGCTGGAAAAAAAATCCAGTTGGATTCGCGGCAAGCGGGTGTCGGTGAATGAGGCAGGGGGGTACACTGGCGTCACCGCTGGGCTGGATGCGCTCGGTTTTTTGCGCGTCGAGACGGAGGCCGGAATGCGCACCGTTCTTTCCGGTGGCGTTCGCGAGGCGAAGGATTAAGGCAAAATGCTGCTGGTATTGAACGTCAACAATACGAACACTGTGATTGCACTCTATCCGCTGGTGGGCGAGCGCACTGGCGAGTTGCGCGCGACCTGGCGCATCAGCACCCGGCATGCGCAGACGGCGGATGAATACGGCATTCTAATCCGCAACCTGCTGGGTACCGAGGGCGTGGAGAGTAAGGAAATCAGCGGCATTGTGATTGCGTCGGTGGTGCCGCCGATCGATTGGATTCTGCGGCAATTCTGCGAGCGCTATTTCAATCACAAGCCATTGTTTATTGAGCCAGGGGTAAAGACCGGGCTGCCGATCCTGACCGATCACCCGGGTGAAGTGGGCGCGGATCGCGTGGCGAATTGCGTAGGCGCGTTTCAGCGCTACGGCGGCCCATGCATTGTCGTGGATTTTGGAACTGCGACGAACTTCGATGTTGTCTCCAAACAGGGAGAATTTCTGGGTGGGGCAATTGCGCCGGGAATGAATGTTGCGGCGGAGGCGCTGTTTGCGCGTGCTGCGCGGCTGCCGCGGGTGGAGATCAAACGTCCGCCGAAAGTGATCGGCACCAATACTGTCGACAACCTGCAGATCGGATTGTTCTATGGACATGTGGGGCTGGTAGATGGAATTCTGCAGCGGATGGTTGCGGAACTTGGAGAAAGTACAAAATGTGTTGCCACGGGCGGGCTGGCGCGGTTGATTGCCGGCGAGTCGAAATATATTTCCGAGGTGAACGAGACGCTGACGCTGGAAGGATTGCGCATTATTTATGAGCGCAATTTTCTTGCCGGGCCGAGGCAGCGCGCAAGGAAATCTTCCGGCACTCGTGAGGCTTAGAGCTGTTTTCCTATTCCTGTGCATCACAAATATCGTCGAAGTACCGTTTTTCTTGAGGAAAAACGGCGTCAAAACCTTCTTTTCGGTCTAAACCTATAGGAAAACAGCTCTAGTCGGACGTCTTGCAGAATTATTTCAATTACTACACGGAAATCGAAGAACATTTCCAGCGTCGCCGCGGCACGCTGCTGATGCTATCCACGTTGGACTGGTCGCTGATTGCCGCCTGGCAGGAAGCGGGATTTCCGCTGGAGGCCGTGCTGAGCGGCATCGATGCAACCTTCGACAAATATGCAGCGCGACAGGCCAAAGGGCGGGCGCGGCGCATCAACGGGCTGGCCTATTGCGCGCAGGAGGTACTGCGGGCAGTGGAAGATATGCATGAGGCGGCGACGGGCGCTATGCGACCGCGCGCCGCACAGCAGGAAAGCGGCTTTGAAGCGGCCCGCATTGCCGATTATCTTCGCGCGACCGCGGAAGAGCTTCGTGCTGTCGAGATCGCCTCGGGTGCGCAGAATATTTTTGCTGATGCTGCGGGAAAGCTGATGGAGCTGGCTGCGTCTCTGAACAGCAGCGCGGAGATTTCCACCGAATCGCTGGAGCAAAATCTGGTGGCGCTGGAGGATCAATTGTTCGCGGCGTTGCAGGCCTTCACGCCGGCGGAAGATTCGGCTGCGTTGCGCGAGCAGTCGGCGCGGGAGCTGGCCCCCTATCGCAGCCGGTTGCAGACGGCGCAGATTCGCCAGATCGAGCAGCAGTTTTTGCGACGGTGTTTATTCCAAAAGAATCGGGTTCCGCGTTTGAGCCTGTTTTACATGCGGCAGTCATGAAGCTCACGATCGACAAGGTTATTGCCGGCGGGCAGGGATTGGCGCGGATGCCCGCGGAGTCTGGCCCTCAGAGCGGCATGAAGGTGTTTGTGCCATTCACGTTGCCGGGTGAAATGGTCGAGGCGGAAATTACTGAGCAGCACCGCGGGTACTGCGTAGCGGCAGTACGGCAGGTGGAGCGAGCGTCGGAGTTTCGTGTCAGTCCGCCCTGTCCGTGGTTCGGAGTGTGCGGCGGCTGTCAGCTGCAACATAGCGCCTACGCTTATCAGGTGGAAATGAAGCGCGAGATGCTGGCGGAAAGCCTGACGCGCGCCGGAGTTCGTGAGCTGCCCGAGATCACATCGCTGCGCGGGGCAGCGCTGGGATATCGCAACCGCGTGCGATTGCAGGTGCAGACCCGGCCGGAGTTTGCGATTGGGTATCGCCAGGCAAAATCGCATCGTTTGACGAGCATCGATCGCTGCCCAATTGCCGCGCCCTTGTTGGAACGGTGCATCGCTGCGATCCGGGCGCTGAGAGATTCTGTTCCCACAGATGTGATGGAGATGGAGCTCTTCACGAATCATGATGAAAGTGAGCTTTTGCTGACGCTTTGGATTGGGCAGCACTCACGGTTTGATTCAAAAGCGGCTATGGAATGTTTTCTGAAGCTGCAGACGGAAATTCCGCAGTTAACCGGCGCTGTTGTCGTGGCGGCAGAGGAGAAGCCGAGTCACGGGACGCGGCCATTGCTGCAGTGGGGCCTGCGCTCGCTGCAATATCGCGTGGCCGGGCGCGACTATAGCGTTGGCGTGGGATCGTTTTTTCAAGTCAACGCCAGCTTGCTCGATACGTTTGTCGCCTCCGTTGTCGATGAGGAACACGGGGAATGCGCCTGGGATTTCTATGCCGGGGATGGGCTGTTTTCGCTGGTGCTGGCGGAGCGGTTCGCGCGTGTGCTGGCGGTTGAGTCCAGTCCATCGAGCGGCAAAGATCTGCGCAGAAATTTGCAGGGCACAGCCGGCGTTGCGGTGAATTCGACTACGCTGGAATTTCTGAAAAAGGCCGCGCAGAATAAGGAGCCAGCGCCCGATCTTGTCGTGCTCGACCCGCCGCGCGCCGGGGCCGGCGTAGAAGTCTGCCGTCTGCTGGCTGCCTGCAGCCCGCGCCGCATCGTTTATGTATCGTGCGATCCAGCTACACTGGGCCGCGATCTGGCGGCATTGATACAATCCGGCTACCGCCTCCAACGACTGCAGCTGGTCGATATGTTTCCGCAAACGGGCCACCTGGAAACGATCGCCAAGCTCGCGCGTTAATCCGCGGAGCCAATTATGGTTCTCCCCGCCCCCCCGACGGAGACATCCCGGCCACGGCGCAATGTGCGCGGATATCAACCGGCTCCGCTGCGCGCGACGCGACATAAGCGCGCGCTGGAAAATCTTACGTTCGCCGCGGCGCCGATGTTGCTGGCTGCAGGTGGGCTGGCACTGGGCATACTCGATGCACGATGGGTGTGGCATCCTCCGCTGCTTTTTCTAATGGCTGCTGTGCTCGCCGCCGGATTGGCGCTGCTGGCGATTTGGCGTGCGGAACGAACATTATTATTCCCGCTGGTGTTGCTGTGGTTTGCAGTGGGACAGTTCTGCGTGCAGATAGCCCCCGTGCACGCTCCCTCGCAAAACCTGCTGGAGCTTGCCGATGGCTTGCAGCGAAGCGTGAGCGGAACCGTGATCGCCATTCATTCTCCGCGCACGGAAAAGCGGAGCCTTGCTTTTGGCCAAGGAGATGTAACTGAGCGGACGCAACAGATCGATTTGTCTCTGGACCATGTAGAGGACTTCACTGCCGAGCGCGACTGGCAAGAGGCGGTCTCCGGCGGTTTGCGGCTGAATGTGTATGCGCACGCCGGAGAAAATCTGCCGCGGGTTCATTGCGGCGAGCGTCTGAATTTTATCGTGCGCTATCACGCGCCGGAGCTCTATCACGATCCCGGCGCGTGGGATTATCCGGCGTATCTGGCGCAGCATGGAATCACAGTGCTGGGCAGCGCGGATGCGAGCGGGATTCATGCAGCGACCCCGGATGGGCGCGCAACTCTTGCTTGCCTGGCGACAGCGGCGCAGGGATGGGCGGGCGAGCGGCTGGATCAAATTGCCGAGATCAGCGCACGGTATAAATGGCTGCCGCAGTGGATGCTATTGAGCTCCCAGGACAGCGGCGTGTTGAGCGCGATGTTGTTTGGCGATCGAACGCGTCTGCAACATACCATGCGCAGCGCGTTTGAACGCACTGGATCGTTTCATCTGCTGGTCGTCTCCGGCCTGCATATCACGATTGTGATCGGGTTGATCTTCTGGCTGGCGCGCAGGCTGCGGCTGGGGCAGGGATGGGCTACGGTGCTGGCGATTCTGCTGGCGCTTCCCTATGCATTCTTAACGGGTTTTGCGCCTCCGGTGCAGCGCGCGCTTTGGCTGAGCGCGGTCTATCTTGTCAGCCGCATCCTGTATCGCGAGCGGGCGGCGCTGAACGCGATTGGGATTGCCGCGATTGGCGTGCTTGTTTATAAGCCGTCGGCGCTGTTCGATTCCAGCTTTCAGATGACGTTTCTCGCCGTGCTGGTGATTGCCGGAGTAGCCGCGCCGCTGATTGAATCCACTATTGCGCCGTATCTGCGCGGGGTTCGGCTTTCGCGCCAGCTTTCGCTCGATCCGCATCTGCCACGACGAGTCACACAGCTGCGCGTCGCGCTGCGAATGCTGGTAGCGGGACTGCGGCCTTTTCTTGGAACGCGGTGGGCGTGGCGCGTTCCCTTTGGCGTGGTGCGATGGGGGCTGCGATTTTTCGAGGCACTGATTGTTGCATTGATTGTCGAGCTGGCGATGGTGCTGCCGATGGCGGTCTATTTCCATCGCATCACGCTGGTTGCGTTGCCGGCAAATCTGCTGGGTCTGCCGCTGTTGGCGTTTCTGTTGCCGCTCGCCTTGCTGACATTTTTGCTGGGCTGCATTCATCCAGCGTTAGCGGTGCCCAGCGGTGCATTCACCGCGCTGATGCTGCATGCCATCTCCTGGCTGATCCATCTGTTCGGAAATCTTTCAGCTTCGGGGTTGCGTACACCCGATCCACCGTGGTGGTCGCTCTTTTGTTTCGCTGCGGCATGGATTGCGGCGCTTTGGTTGATTCGCAAATCGCGGCCCTGGAAGCTGGGCGCGCTCGGCGCAGTATTTTTCGGGTCGCTGCTGGTGCTGTGGCCGGTGCATCCTGCGATCCATAAAGGCGTGCTGGAGGTGACGGCAATCGATGTCGGCCAGGGAGACTCATTATTGATCGTCACGCCCGACGGGAAGACGCTGCTGGTCGATGCGGGCGGCCCGATCGGCGGCCCGCGCAGCACGGATTCGCAATTCGATGTCGGCGAAGATGTGGTTTCGCAGTATCTCTGGTGGCGGCACATTCGGCGGCTGGATGCGGTTGCGCTGACGCATGCGCATAGCGATCACATGGGTGGAATGCCGGCGGTGCTGCGCAATTTTCATCCCCAGGTAGTATGGGTGGGCAACAATCCCATGATTCCGGAGTATCGCGCGCTGCTGGCACTGGCACGTGAGGAGAAGATTCCAGTCGAGCGAATGGCTGCGAGAAAACGCTTTGTATTCGGCGGCGTGCAGGTGCATGTTCTTGCGCCGACAACCAACTATGAGCCTGGACCCGTAGCAAAGAACGACGATTCGCTGGTGATGCGGATACGTTATGGAAAAACCGCCGCGCTGCTTGAAGGCGATGCGGAAGCTCCGGTAGAGGAGCAAATGACGGAGACAGAGTTGAATTCGCTGACGGCGGGGCTTTTGAAGGTGGGCCATCATGGCAGCAAGACGTCGACGATCCCAATGTTTCTGGCGGCGGTGCATCCCAGCTATGCGGTCATTTCGGTTGGACAGAACAATCCGTTCGGACATCCGCGCTTATCGGTGCTGGATGAGTTGGGCGCGGCGCATGTGCGCACCTATCGTACGGATACGCTGGGGCTGAGCAGTTTTCTGCTGGATGGGGAAACGATTGAACCTGTGCGCTGACGGCTTTGACATAAGCAGCAATTATTGTGGCGAGAACGAATATGAGGTAAGATCGTCTTACCATGCAGACCAAGGTTTCAACGAAAGGTCAGGTTGTCCTTCCTGGTCCTCTTCGCCGCAGGCTTGGCATCCGCGCCGGCGATCCTCTCGATGTCAGCATTGAGGCGGGCAGCATTGTCCTGACGCCTCGAAAAAGAACTCCGCATAAGACGCAGATCATCTCCGATCCGACGACTGGCTTGCCGGTTCTTACCGCTGGCGACGATGCTCCGATATTGAGCAGCAAAGAGGTTGAGGAACTTTTGTCGAATTTTCCATGAGATATCTCCTCGACGTGAATGCTTTGGTCGCTCTCGGGTTCATTCGCCACGAGTTTCATGATCGTGTGGCGGTCTGGGTGAAGAAACGGCGATTTCCGGCGATGGCAACATGCTCGATTACGGAACTTGGCTTTGTGAGAGTTCTCTCTCAGGCTCCATCCTATGGATTCACGGTAGCGCAAGCGCAAACCTTACTGTTGCGGTTAAAGAAGACCGATGTTCTTCCCTTCACCTTCATCGCAGACAATCACGATATTTCGCGTCTTCCCACATGGGTCAAAGCGCCCAGGCAGACTACAGACGGTCATCTATCAGAGTTAGCAGGCGCGAATGGAGCCATTTTCGCTACTCTGGATGAAAAAATATCTGGAGCTTATCTGATTCCTTAAACCGAGACAGCTAGCGTGTGGACGGAAATAAATTGGCAAATATGTACTAGCCGCCAGGAAGATACCGTCTGGACAATCCCCCACGCGCTTCACCGCTGCTTCTGCGAAGGAATATAATCACTGCAACTCCATCGAGTGTGGATCGCACGCCGCCCGAACGAGCTGCAACAGCGTGGGTAGAATGTCCGCTTCGTGCAGCCTGAAAACCATGACCACCAATCTTTCGGCAGACTTCGCGCGATCGGCGAGCGTTATTGAGATAACTCCCGTCGTTGATGAACGTGCGCCAACACAAGTCCTCTACGCGCACCCCGCAGCGCCCAAAGAGCCCGAACGCAAGCGCGATACTCAGCTGCGAACTCTGCTGATTCTGCTGCTCCTCACCGTTTTTGCGATTCTGATCCAGGGCTACCATCCGGGCGCCGAGGACGACGGAGTCTACCTTCCGGCCGTCCAACAGGATCTCAATCCGCATCTCTTCGCTCGCAACGCCGGCTTCTTCCGCACCCAGATGGAGGCCACCAGTTTCGATAAGGTGATCGCCACATCCGTCCGGCTCACGCACCTGCCGTTGGCCTGGGCAATATTGATCTGGCAATTCCTCGCCATCCTTCTCATCCTCTGGGGATGTCTGCGGATTGCGCGATTCTGCTTCAGGGAACCTCATGCGCAGTGGGCCGGCGTCGCGCTGGTCGCGGCTCTGCTGGCGCTTCCGGTAACGAATACCGGCCTTTATCTGGTCGATGAAAATCTGCACCCGCGGGCCCTGGCGACCGCGGCCATTCTGGCGGCCATTGCGGCGGCGCTGGAAAAAAAATGGCTCATTACCGCGCTATTGTTGGCGGTTGCCTGCGCATTCCATCCCATCATGGGACCCTTGGGAATTTCCTATTGCATCTTTCTCGCCTGCACCCGGCGCGGAATTTTGCACAAGATAACCGCCAGACCGGCGCGCGGCATGGCAGTCCTGCTGCCGCTCGCATGGCTCTTCGATCCCATGTCGCCTGCCTCAAAGCTTGCCATGTCGGGCCGCGATTACTATTTTCTGTCGCGCTGGACCTGGTATGAATGGCTCGGCATATTCGCGCCCCTGCTGCTGCTCTGGTGGTTCAGCCGTATCGCCAAACGCACCGGCGCGCGCAATCTCGACAAGGTCAGCTCCAGCCTGGTCTACTATGGCACATTCCAACTGGCGATCGCTCTATGCATCATGCTGCCGCCAGCGCTCATGCGCCTGCGGCCGCTACAGCCCATGCGATTTCTACATATCGTTTATCTACTGCTGGCATTGCTGGCCGGCGGGCTGATCGGTCAGAAATTTCTGCGTCGCCGCGCAATTCGCTGGGCAATATTGTTCGCTCCGCTCTGCGCCGGAATGTTCTATGCCCAATGTCGCCTCTACCCCGGAACCGAACACCTCGAGCTGCCCGGCCGCGCATCGTCAAACCCATACCTCCAGGCCTTCACGTGGATTCGAACCCACACTCCGGAGGATGCCTACTTCGCCATCGATCCGCATTATCTGGAACTGCCTGGCGAAGACTTCCACGGCTTCCGCGCGTTAGCCGAGCGCAGTGTGATGGCCGACAAAGTGAAAGACGCAGCCGTGGTAACGGTTGGCGCGCAGCTAGGTCCAGCGTGGCAGAAACAGACGACAGCAGAGACAGGCTGGAAGCACTTCAACAGATCCGATTTCGACCGCCTGCACCAACAGTTCGACGTTACCTGGGCAGTGATTGCCGAACCCGGCGTGGAAGGAATGGATTGCCCCTATAAAAACGCGGCTGTCCTCGTCTGCAAACTGCAATAGGAACAAAGCCGGCTCCTCATCCGGAGCCTGTCCTAAGCTTGTCGAACGAATGTTTTGCGCGAAGAGTCGGACTGAAAGCATCTGAGGAAGTCGGCAAAAATCTCAGAACGTAAACGCCACCCCAACCGTTCCCCTCTGCTGAATAAATTTCCCCGGCGGCTTGATCGTCGTCACCGTCGTCGTATAGGTGTCATCCACGCCATCGGGAACAAAACCCAGGTAGCTGTCGCGGATGATCTCGGGATTTCGGCTCCAGGTCTCTCCATAATCCGCTCGTAACATCACCCGTGGATGAACGCGAACTTTGAATCCCGCGCCGTACTGTAGACCAAACTGAAAAATTCCTCCGCCATCAAGCGGCGGAGTGTTGCCGAAATCGAACGCAGCCTTTATCAACCCGATATTCGACAGTCCCAGCCGGAAATAGCCGCTCGGCTTTTTCAGCGGCGCTTGCGCCAGCGACACCAGTTGAAACACCGGGCCGGCATCGACGTACGGACGCCACCGCGACCGGCGTGGACGCAGATTGAACACGGTGTTGTATGCGGCCCGGCGCGCCGTCAGCCCAACAGTAGCGATATCCAGTTGAGGCTCCTGCTGCGGATCGGAAGAAAGCCTGACCGCCAGCAGATCAAACTTCGTCTCCTGCCTCATGTAGGAAAACTCGTTCGAGATGTAATTCCACGAGTTCAGCGTCAGCGAGAAACCCGCAGCCCATCCATCGCCAACTGCATCCCCTAGCCCCAGCAGATACGCTGGCTTGCTGGGGTCGGAGGATTCGATTTCGACCAAAGTCGTTTCCAAAACTTCATTGCGATACCGGGAGTAGCCAAGGTTCAGCGCAATCTCATAGCGTGGCGGGTCCCAGCGATGCGACCGCACCTGCGCCTGCGCTGCCGCATTCAGTTCATTCTCACCATCAACCGGACCGTTCGCGCGCCGGTGGAATGGCCGCGACCACACGCTAGGACCCTCGCCGCGCACGTTGTACTGCGTGCCGGAAGCATCCGTCTTGCGCCAGTTCCCCGTGCCTTCTTCCAGCTCCCCCTGGTTCGCCAGATAACCATGGACCTTGATTCCACCGGCGATTCCCTGATAAATCAGGTTGCCGCGATATACCGTATCTTTCACCGTCAGCGCCGTGTTGCGTTCGCCGCGTTCAAACCACCGGGCACGCTGCGCCGCAATCGTCGGAGTGGTACGCGGATCGCTGCAATCGTTCAAGTACAGCACCGCCGCATCTCCATCCGTCCGCAGCCGGTCTCCTGTCGAGTTGTACGCGTCCTTCGGCACCCACGGCCGCGGCACCATCTCAATGCTCTCCACGCACCCGGTGAACACCAGGTCGTTGACGATCGTCGACCGCTCGTTGTCGAGATATTCGTCGATCACATGGATGAACGTCTTCTGCTTGCGAGAGAATGCAATCCCAATATCCTGCGTGGAAGAACCTGTCAGCACCGTCTTATGATCGATCGTTTCCATGGTCGGAAATACACGGATATGATGCCGCGCGGAAAATGTATTCGTGGTCTTTTGCAGCGCGAACAAAGGCTTCTGCCCGTCCAGCAGCAGCGTCGACATGGGAGCTTGCTTATACGTCTCGTTGCCGCCCAGCGTCTTCATGGTGTTGAACGTAGTGGCCGCCGTCAGCGTGTCCGCAGTGGTCCAGTCGGCGGCAAGGAATGCACGCTGCAGAGCGCTCGCCTTGCCAATGAAGACAAGGTTCGTAATGTCCGAAGGCTTGTTGCCGATTTCTGTGGCTGTGCGGAACGGCAGCTCCTTCACCATCGCATCCAGGTGCGCCATATCCGCGGCGTTCAGATTGTTGAGCGGCACCTTCGGCGGATATGTCTTCGATGTAATCACCGGAGCCTCGAACTCGATCAGCAAATCCGTTCCCGCGCCGTAAAGGATCTCCGGTTCCGCAAACCCCAGCACCGCCGGCCCGGATGCGGCTAGAAAGAGATACGCAACCGGATCGACCTGCGCCAGCGCGGTCAACTGATTTTCCGCCGAGTGTCCAATTGTTCCTGTCGAACGAATGCCCTGAATCTTCCCGCTCTCGGTCACTTTTTCGCGCGCGTTCTCCACCTCGTACATCCAGGCGTCGATCGGCAACGTGCGACCATCCGGCAGCTTGGCGTGGTCGAACCGCACTGTCAGCGCCGCCGACTCATGCTTAATCCCCCAACCCACACCATGTGCCTGAGTAATCCGGCCGTCGATTTCCGTGCCTTGCGGAATCAGGATCGCATTCTGTGACAAGGCCGGCGTAATCGAAATGGTCTTCACTTCCATGCCCACCTTTGCCGTCCTCGACGACAATGGCTCCAGCAGGCGAACGCCAATGCGGCTGGTCGCCGGGATGCCGGTCACAGGATGAAGGTCGGACTTCCGCCACACCGTGACTTGCTGATTTTTCGATCGAACGCGAAACGTCGCGCCATCGCTCAACCAGTGTCCGCGCTCCGACTGCCCATTCGCAAAAAATGTAAGCGAGCTTCCATTGGAAAGAAACTGCAGATACTGGACCTGCCCGTGCGGAGTATTCGACGGCGCAAGAATCATACCCTGCACATCCTGGCCCATCAACGTAGAGATGCGGACTGCCTTCTCAGCACTGGCGGTTTGAAACATAAGCGTCGTATCCGTAAATCGCGGGTCCGAAGCACCTTCGATGCGGGCATGCAGAGCGTCCATGTTCCCGGCAAACGTCAGCGGGAGTTTCTTCCGCGGATCCACTCCCGTGATCGCAAAAGCCCACGGTTGACCCGCTCGATTCGACTCCACAAGCTTCGCTTGCGCGAAAGGAACCATCCCCAGCGTGCGTCCCTTGCCGGCATCCGCGGCATAGTAACGCACACGATACAGCTCGTCTTTTTTCTGTGGAGCCAGCAGCAACAATGCGCCATGACCATTCAGAATCGTCCAAGCCTGAACCGCATGGTTCGCAATGCGCCCGGTCTTCTCGGTCGCAACCAACTTGCCCTTCACGTTGGTCTGGCCGGTCACTGTTGCCATCGCACGGCCATGCGCCGCGTTCGATTTTTTCTCCACGCGCAGGCTGGTAATCGTAGTTTGCTGCGACCACGCGCACGCGGCAAGCAGCAGAGTTCCGGTTGAAATCAAAGATAAAGCGGCGCGGAAAATACTTGCGACCCGTCGCTGTCTCGGCATGTGCCAGCAGTCCCCGGCAACAAGTTTAACCGGAGATAGGTTAACGAAAGTAGATTACTGAAAGATTTGATGGTTCTCACAACTGTAGACGAGCGGTAGCTGCGTCCACATTACTCGGCCGCATCCACAGGCTCACCGCAATGGCCGCTGTCGCAATTACGATATCGGTTCGCACCCGCCGATCGCATGGAGACCGTTTCCACACGCGCCGGCTTCGCTGTTCCAACCGGCGACGGTGCATCCTGCGTCAGCGCCGCCACATCTTCGCTTTGATTCAGAACCACAGCATGCCACTCCGGATTGAATCTGCCCCGCGCCAGGTATGTCCCAGCCATCGCAATCGCCACGTAAGGTTGCCAGATCGCCAGCGGAATTACATACTGCTTTTTCTTGAGCAACGCCTCCAGGACCCCGTACGCCTTGCCGCTGCGATGGATTTTTCCCGGCACCTGCGGAATCACGAACGCGGAAAACTGGAGCCCTTCATGATGCCGCGCATATGAGACAAACGACTTCGCCGTCTGTTTGGGAGTCAGCAAGCCCAGGTCCGCGGTGAAGCTGCGGCGCACCGAATGAGGATAATAAAAATTCAGCACTGACTGAGCGAAGTTCGCGCAGTTGCGAAAGAAGAAGTTATATTGCGCCTGCCGGTTCGGATCCGCATTCAACTTTTCGATCAGCCGGTCATCCTGGGCCGCGCTCGTCGGCAATTCAAAGATATAAATTCTCCGGTCATACGCGCTGCCCACCAGCTGTCCCCACTGGTTCAACGGCGCTGCGCCATGCGGCCCATCCGGCGCAACGCTCTCCAGATATTTTCGTCTGTACGCATCCCGCAGCCTCAATTCGGTGGCAGCATCGACGCGGTCCGGTATCTCCTCGACACGCTCCACCGCATAGAGATATGGCACCAGCGGGATTGCCGTCCAGTAATAACGATCTGCACGGCCAAAGCTGCTGATCACCACCCCATCTTCGCCGGGCGCGCACCTGCGCAGCTGCGTTGGAGACGCGGCGCATACCCGCGACAAATAAATCGCCGCATGGCCGGAAGCGCTGATCGATCCCAGCCTTCCGATCGGCTGCTCCAGCAATAACCCGACATCGCCATGGGCCGCCGCCGCGATGCAGAGAAATAACAAACCTGCTACCCATAACTTGAGCTGAAATCGCAACCGTTGCACCGGCCTACCCTCGCGAAAATTTAGATGATCTTGTGCGCGATCACGTCTATCTCGCGCCTCCTTATCCAGCGGTAATTTCCATCATTATTTAAACTGCGAACAGATATCTCTGTTCGTGCCGCACAACCCTGAATTGAAAGGCAGGCATCCTTCTTGCAACTTCAACTGGTTCGTCATCTCTGGGGCGTCGATTTATCGAACGGCCTTTCGCCTTACGTAGCCCACTGGCATGACATCGGTTACACCGCTCTCGAAGCGTCCGTCCGCACCATTCCCGACCCCAGTCTCCTGCGGCAGACATGCAAGGCGGAGCAGTTCGGCTGGATCGCGCAAATCTTCAGCAACATGTTTTCTCCAAGTGGAACTGTCCAGCAGCATCTGCACTCATTCCAGGAGCAGATCGAAGAGTGCCTCGATGGCGAGCCGCTATTCTACAATTGCCACACCGGCTCCGACGCTTGGAGCGCGACCGAAGCGGAAGATTTTTACGGCGCCGCTCTCGAGATGGAAAGGAAATTCGGCGTTACACTCGCGCACGAAACCCATCGCTCCCGCTACTTCAACAATCCCTGGAACACCCGCCGAATTCTCGATCGTTTTCCCGCGCTAAAGCTAACCTGCGATTTCAGCCACTGGGTCTGCGTCGCCGAACGTCTGCTCGAAGACTGTACGGAGATCATCGAACTCTGCGCCGCTCACTGTCAGCATCTGCATGCCCGGGTGGGCTATGAGGAAGGTCCGCAAGTGCCTGATCCACGCGCCCCGGAGTGGCAAACGCATCTTCAAGCTCATGAACAATGGTGGGAAACAATCTGGCAGGCGCAGCGCGCCAATGGATTCAAAACTTCCACCCTGACTCCGGAATTCGGCCCGCCGCCGTATCTCCATACCATTCCCTACACCCAGCAACCCGTCGCCGACCTGAACGCGATCTGCGACTGGATGGCCGAACGCCAGCGAGATCGATTCGCTGTACATGCAGCAGGATGATACAGTGTTGCTTTCCTGCAAATTGCGCTGTTAAATGCTTTGAATATAGGAGACCACGTGCGTTTTCGTTTAAGTCTGGAATCATCTTCTTGGAGTTTTACCGTTTTTCTGAGTGCCGCCGCTGTATGCGTCTGCTTGTTTTCTGTTCCAGCCAGGGCGCAAGCTCGAACTCTCGCAGCCACGCCGCCCATGGGTTGGAACAGCTGGAACCATTTCGCCGACAAGGTAAACGATGCCGACGTGCGCGCCGCCGCCGATGCCCTGGTATCGAGCGGCATGCGCGACGCCGGTTACATCTACGTCAATATCGACGATACCTGGGAGGGCCAACGCGACGCTCAGGGCAACATCCAGACCAACAGCAAATTTCCCGACATGAAAGCGCTCTCCGACTATGTGCACGCCCGCGGACTGAAACTAGGAATCTATTCCTCACCCGGGCCAAAAACATGCGGCGGGTATGCCGGCAGCTACGGCCACGAACAGCAGGATGCGAACACCTACGCCAAGTGGGGAATCGATTATCTGAAATACGACCTTTGCAGCTATGAACAAATCATGCATAAAGAAGCAAAGGGCGACCAGAAAAAACAGTGGGAGATGATGCAACAGGCTTATGAAAAAATGCACCAGGCGATTCTGAACACGCATCGTCCCATGGTGTACAGCCTGTGCCAGTATGGGTTAGGTGCGGTGTGGAGCTGGGGTCCGACCGTCGGCGCCAATCTGTGGCGGACCACCGGAGACATCAATGACAGCTATGACCGCATGACGATGATTGGATTTCGCCAGGCTGGCTTATCGAAGTATGCCGCGCCCGGTCACTGGAACGATCCCGATATGCTCGAAGTCGGCAATGGCAAAATGACACCCGACGAATATCGGACCCACATGAGTCTGTGGGCAATGCTGGCCGCGCCGCTGCTCGCAGGCAACGACCTGAGCAAGATGGACGACACCACGAAAAGCATCTTGATGAACAAGGATGTGATCGCCATCGACCAGGATCGCCTCGGCATCGAAGGCGATCGCCTGAGCGCCACCGGACCGTTTGAAATCTGGACGAAGCCGCTTCAAGGGGGAGCGAAAGCCGTCGCCCTTTTCAACCGCGATGGTTTTCCGTATCCAATGACGATCCACCTGAAAGATGCAGGCTTTCAGGGTTCCGCCCACGCACGCGATCTATGGTCGCATAAAGATCTGGGCACATTGCAAAGCTCGTACACCGCGGTGGTTCCCGCCCACGGCGTAGTCATGCTCCGCCTCTCGAAATAAACCGGCATGGTGAATCCAGGTCTCGATCTCGAGACCTGGATTCACCATAGCTTCCCCGAATCCGCCTGCTCGCGAACCAGCTCAATGTATTTCTTCGAATCGAACTTCTTTCCCGTAGAACCACCCGACATATAGCGAATTTTCCCAAAAACCGGCCGGTCGAACCACGGGCGGTCATGCTTTCCCGCAATCGCCCAGGCGATGCCGGCATATCCATTCGGATCGCGTCCATCCAGCTCGTAGCGGTCGTTCAAAATAACTGCATTCTGAAATGCAATTGCAGGGTCAGGCGACCATTCCAGAATCTTCTTCGCCCAATACATGCGCATGTAGTTATGCATCCAGCCAAAATGCACCATCTGCAGCTGCGATGCATTCCATAACTCATCATGCGTTTCGCCGCGCTCCATCTGCTCCAACGTGTAGTTCCACTCCCGGCGATCCCGAACATGTTCCGCCAGCGATTGCGCGGCCCAAGGCTCGGCGCACTCGATCGAGTCATAGCCCGGCGTGTATTTCACAAAATTCACCGCCAGTTCTCGCCACACAATCAGCTCGTTGAAAAATGAATCCCGCGCTTCAGCCAGCGACGGCTTTCTCTTCACCGCCGCCTCGACAGCCAGTGCAATCTCCAACGGCCCTATATGCCCGAAATGGAGATATGGCGATAACCGGCTGGTGCCATCGACCGCTGGCTCGTTCCGCTCCGCGTCATAATTTTCCAGCAGGTGCTCGACAAAAAAACGCAGCCGTTTCTGAGCGGCATGCGAACCTCCTACAAAGCTCTCTACCGGCTTCACGCTACGATCAAACTTCTTCCAACCCGCAGTAATGTCTTCCGTAACCGGATAGCTCTCAAAATTCTTCGCGCGTTTCCATGCATGCTGGGCCTTCGGATTTTCAAGCGGCTTCAAATAATTCGGCAATTCCTTATAAAGCCGAGGCCGCAACACATACGCCGCATATTGCGCTTTCGGAAACAATTTGCTCGGCACAATCACATCGGCATCGACCGTCCAGAACGGAATCTTCAATCGGCGCGCGATCACCTGTCGCCATCGCTCCGGTTCCCGGCAGGGATTTTCATCCCCAATCAGGATCGCTGCATTTACTTCTTCCAGCAATTTGTCGAGCGAATTATCCGGCTGCCGCCGAACGACGAAAGAAATGTTGCGCTCCGCCAGGTCCTCTTCAATATCGCGCAGTCCTTGGTTCAGAAAAACATAATGCCGCAGGTTCGCATTCGGATAATTCGATATGACGGAAAAGTAGACCAACAACGGCAGGCCAAGCTCATTGGCAACATTGACGGCGCAATCAACCGTCGGATTATTCAACCCGCGCG
This sequence comes from Acidobacteriaceae bacterium, assembly GCA_965276585.1. GTDB lineage: Bacteria > Acidobacteriota > Terriglobia > Terriglobales > Acidobacteriaceae > JAKAAZ01. The sequence goes on from CBDIAZ010000002.1 coordinate 277,806, forward strand.
CCGCCCGTTGCATCCAGTAAACGACACAGGCGGCGTCTGCCTTCGGCATTCCATCGCGGCGAATGGTGACATGGCGATCGTTAGAAATTTCCGCCAAAACTGTGGAGACCTTCCTGAGCATGGCAGGTCCAGGCGCGCTGTTCATAGATAGCTCGACTCCATCAATCCGGTCCTAGTGTATTGCTAACATTCAAGTGCAAATGGGATCATCAATGAAGCCGAATACAAATTGTTGGATGATAGCTTTCAATCAAAATGCCCCATGAAGTTCAGATGAGCGCCGCGAAACCTTTGAAGCTAAGACATATTCCGGAGTTGGACGGGCTTCGAGGAATTGCGGCGCTTGCCGTGTTCTTCCATCATCTCGCCTTCACTTCGGTCGGACCATCCTCCTGGCCCGCCACAATCGTTTCACTCCACAAGATCAGCAGGTTCGGACTTTATGGAGTCGACCTGTTTTTTGTGCTCTCCGGATATCTCATTACTTCGCTGCTGCTACAGGACCGGGAGTCGGAGGAATACTGGAATAACTTTTACTGGAAGCGTGCCTTGCGGATCCTGCCCGTCTATTTTCTCTCTCTTCTCGGCGTATGGATATGGATCCCTGGGACGACCGGCGGCGTGATTCTCAGCATTTTTTTTCTGGCAAACTTCACCAACGTGTTTCACGTAAACATCGGCGGCCCGTATTGGACGCTGGCGATCGAAGAACAATTCTATTTGATTTGGCCGCAATTCGTTCGCCGGATGCGCGTAGATCGGCTCCAAAAGCTGGCCCTGGCGATCGTTCTGGTGGAACCTGTCTTGCGGCTGATCGATACTTGGTTCCACCACTACGATTTCATCCTGACATTTTTTCGATGCGACGGTCTGGCCATCGGTGCATTTCTCGCCTGTCAACTTCATCGCGGCCAGCTTTCGGAGCAAAACTTCAACGCGATCCTCCGGCGCAAGTCCCCGGCCCTTTGGTTGTTGCCTGCCGGATTGGTTCTTGTTGTGGCAACGGCGTGGATGATGGAATCTCCGCGTTTTTACATGCAGGGAACGGCGCTGATTCTCTCCGCGATGAATATTTGCTTCTACAGCATCATCCGGATGGCGGTTTGCGGTTCCGGATCGAGACAGCTGGCGATCTTTCGATCTTCCGTGCTCGTCTTCTTCGGGCAGATCAGCTATTGCATGTACATGTCGCACACGTACGTGATGCGCATCTACGACGATTGGCGAGGACCGCTGCGACCCGGAAACACTCTCGCATACTGCATGCGGATCGCTGTCGTTCTGGGCGCGACCGTCCTGATTTGCATACTCTCGCGTTACGCGCTTGAGCTCCCTTTCATATCTCTACGCAGATATGTGCTGCGGAAGCCTGCACGGGCCGTTCCGACTGGCATACGATCCTGACAGTTCTTTTAAAAAGCGTTCTCTAGAAGCGTAGATCGACCGGAGAAAACCCGAGCGTCTTCGATTTTCGCTCCACCCACAAAAAGAGTGTTTTCGGATTTTTATTCACCTCAATGCCGACCACAACGCCGGTTCCATATTGTTTTGTCACCACGACTTTTGCGCTGTTGATAGTCCCGTACTCGCCAGTGGGCCCCCAGTCGGACATGAACGTCGAAAAAGGATACATTTTGTATTGATCCGGATGCTGCTGCCACTTGGGATCGTCATTCCAGATGCCAAATGCGCGCGAATAATCCTTCGCCTCCACCGCATGAAAGAACTGATTCACCCGGTGTTCTTCCGGCCAGTTCCACAGGTACCAGGTAAAAAATGCGATAAAAGGAATGGCAACAAGAATGCCGATCAGAACACGGCGGCGAATCATTGCCTTGCGTGCGTCATATTGCGGTGCATCGAGCAGCGTCATGGCGCCATTGTAAGACGCTGGCGCCACAAAAGAAAAACGACGGAGTGAATTCAGTCTCTATGGAATGGCGCTATGCCCACTCGAAATAATAGCCGCCCACCAGTGGACGCCAATGTCGCCGGCTCCCAGTGGAGTTTCAAATATCCCACCAGGGGCATCCAATGCGGTCCACGATTGCCGACTCGAAAACGACCACGGAATCTCTCGCCATGCAACAGATATGTAAGATGTCGGCAGCCACTTCCAAACAGTTTGCTTCGTATCCTCACGATTGAATGCGACGATGAGCGGGATTCCACTTGGGGCCGATCGTAGCAATTAAAAAGTTATTCAAGCTATTTCAATTCAGAATCCAGTCAAGATATTTGTAGCTAGTTGTGGCCTATATTTTTATAGGTCGTACCGGTTACTTTTTTTCTCCGCATGGCGTTCCTGCGCCAGCTCGATTAAACGATCGATCAACTTGCTGTACGCCAGCCCGCTCGCCTGCCATAGTTTGGGGTACATGCTAATGGCGGTGAAACCGGGCAGCGTGTTCACCTCATTCAGATAAATTTTTCTTGCCCGGCCCGCACTGGCCGCACCCGGCTCCATCAGGAAATCCACCCGCGCCATACCGGCGCAATCGCAGGCGCGGAAAGCCGCGATCGCCATCTCCTGAACGCGTTTCGTCTCCGCCTTCGTCAGCTTGGCAGGGATGATCAGCTCGGAGCCCTCGCTCAAATACTTCGCCTCATAATCGTAAAATTCCTTGCACGGAATCACTTCTCCCACCACGGATGCCTCCGGCGCATCGTTGCCCAGCACGGCAACCTCCAGCTCGCGCGCCTTCCCGCGCTTGCCGCCGATACTCTGCTCAATCACAATTTTGCGATCAAAGCCGGCGGCCAGATCGATAGCCTTATCCAGCCCTGCGCGATCATGCGCCTTGCTGATGCCGACCGAAGATCCAAGGTTCGCCGGCTTCACAAACATGGGATAGCGCAGCGCCGTTTCAATCTGCTGCCTGGCGCGGCGCGGGCTCTCTTTCCATTCTCGCCGCAGCAACGTAACGTGTTTCGGAATCGGCAATTTCGCCGCGGCAAACAGCCGCTTCATCACATCCTTGTCCATGCCCGCGGCAGAGCCAAGCACGCCTGAGCCGACATACGCCAAATCCGCCAGCTCCAGCAATCCCTGCACCGTCCCATCCTCGCCGAAGGTCCCATGCAGCACAGGAAAAATCACATCGACACCCAGCGATGTTTCCGCATTCGCACGCAGCGTCGCCAGCGAATTTCCAGCATGCTCCGCGTTTGCCGGAACCGGTGGCAGCAGCACTTCCTCGCCATGCTCCAGCAGCGCCGCGCCCGCGGTTGCCTCCGGATCGCCGGCGCGCAGGCGCTGTGGCTTCGACGCGGCGGGCAGCAGTTGTGCTGCATCCGCAGCCGTCAGCCAGCGGCCATCTTTGGTAATGCCGATCAACTGAACGTCATATTTCTTCTGATCGATGGCCTGAAACACAGACGCGGCCGACAGCAGCGAAACCTCATGCTCGCCGCTGCGGCCGCCAAACAGAATGCCTACGCGCAGTTTATTCATGGAATTCCTGTCTCTGAAAGCTTCAGTGTACTGCGAAGCTCCGCTGCAAAAATAAATGCTCTCCGGGAAAATTCAAAAGGAATTCTGAAGAGCTGGAGAGACTCGCAGCATCCATATAAAAGAACGAAAAAACCGGAGGGGATTCTCGCATGCAGCAAAGAACACTTGGACAAGGACTGAAAGTTTCAGCGCTCGGACTGGGATGCATGGGCATGTCCGCTTTCTACAGCGATCGTGGAAGCGACGAGGATTCGATTGCCGTCATTCATCGCGCGCTCGATCTCGGTATCGATTTTCTCGACACCGCCGACATCTACGGTCCGCACACGAATGAAGTGCTGGTCGGCAAAGCCATTCGCGACCGGCGCGACCGTGTCGTGCTAGCAACCAAATTTGGCATCACCCGCCCCGCCAATACCGGCGCAAATGCCGGAGTCAGCGGTGGAGTCAACGGCCGACCGGAGTACGTCAAGAGCGCCTGCGAAGCCAGCCTGCAGCGGCTCGGCGTCGACACGATCGACCTCTACTACCAGCATCGCGTCGATCCCAACGTCGCCATTGAAGAAACCGTTGGCGCCATGGCGGAGCTGGTGCACGAGGGCAAGGTTCGCCATCTCGGGTTGTCCGAAGCTTCCGCCGCCACCTTACGCCGCGCCACGGCAGTCCATCCCATCACCGCCCTGCAATCGGAATATTCCCTGTGGACCCGCGACCCCGAGGACGAAGTTCTCGCCACCTGTCGCGAACTTGGCATCGGCTTCGTCGCCTACAGCCCGCTGGGCCGCGGCTTTCTTACCGGGCGTTTTCGCAAGCCGGAAGACCTGCCCGAAGACGATTATCGTCGCAATTCCCCGCGTTTTCAGGGCGAGAATTTCGCCAAAAATCTGGAACTCGTACATCAGGTAGAAGAGATGGCCCGCGACAAAGGCTGCACTGCATCGCAGCTCGCGCTGGCCTGGGTATTAGCGCAAGGGGACGACATCGTGCCCATCCCCGGAACGAAGAAACTGCACTATCTCGAGGAAAATGTTGGCGCAACAAAGGTCAAATTGTCAGCGGAGGATCTGCAGCGCATCGACGCAGTCGCTCCGCAAGGAGCGGCCGCAGGCATGCGATATCCCGAAGGCGGAATGAAAATCGTGAATCGCTGATTCGGAATGAAAGGAAAAAAGCTGTGCCCATCCTTCACGTTTTTCGTGAAAGATGGGACGTTCTACGCATTACCGAGTCCCGTGATGAACATGCTTCGCCGTGTGGCTCTCGCCGCCGGTGTCGGCCAGCGCCTGATCGATGATCTGATACAGATGGTTGATGTCGACGACTTCGGTATACGGCACGCCGCTGGTCTTATTCGTCACGATCCATATCGTCGGCGTGTGCTCAATGCCGATCCGCTCGCCCAGCGCGTAATCCGCTTTCACCTCCGCCGCCAGTTTGCCCTGCGGGTCGACAACAAAGGGAAATCCAAACCCATGCTGCTGAGCAAATTTTTCCGCGAACGCCCGTAGATCAGCCTTGGTCTCAATGCTGCGCTGGTTGGCGAAGACTTCATCGCGAAACTCATCGCCAATTTTTTTGGATTTCGTATCGAACCAGCGGGCATCCACCGCGGCGTCAAAGCTCCACACGTGCATGCGCAATGGAAAATCATGCCGCACCCACGGAATCTGATATTTTTCCGCGGCCTGCTTCAAAATCGGATTGGACTGGCCGCACATCGGGCATTCCATGTCTTCAAATTCCACAATGGCCACGCGAGCGCCCGGCGGCGGCTTCAATGCAGAAGAATCATGAACCTGAGTGGCCTGTGCCCGGAGCGCGGGCGCCATGAATGCCAAAAGAGAGAGAGCAAGAGCAATACGCTTCAAAATATGCCTGCTGGATCGCTGGCTGCGATGCTTTTTATTCTACGACGCTTCCCCGGAAGCGAATGAATATCGCCTCAATATCCAACATGGTGCAGATACTCCACCACCCCTGCGGCAATCAGGCAATAAATCCCAAACCAGTACCAGCGCCCATTCTCCAGCCACTGGCTCAACCACTTCAGCGCCAGCAATCCGGCAAGAAATGCAAACACCAAACCCAGCAGACTCGGCCCCACCGCTCCGGCTAGAGAACCACCGGCGATATGTTGTGCCTTTTTGAGCCGCCATGCTTCTCGAGCAATTGCAGGCGGCGTCAAGATCACCGCCAGAGCGAAGCTAAATTCTTCGGCCCGCGCTTTCACCACGCCCAGCAGCATTCCCGTTGAAATTGTCGAACCGGAGCGGGAAAATCCGCGAAACGGAATCGCCAGCCCCTGCACCGCGCCGATCCAGCTCGCCTGCCTCATGTTCAGCCCGGTGCCATCGTCTTCCGGCTCGCGCGATGTTGGCGTCTGCTTCAACCCGGCGATCAAAATCAAAACTCCCACCAGCGCCAGCGCCGGCGCAATCAGATCCAGCCGCCCAAAGAGCTGCTCAATCTCCGCATGCTTGGTATGGAGAACAATCTTCTCAATAAACTCAATAATGCCGTAGCCAATTACCGCGGTAAAAATGCTCGCCACAATCAGCTGAACAATGATCGTCTGGAACGTTTGCACGCTGCGAAAATACGTCCGCATCCACTGCCGCCAGAAATACACGATCACCGCAAACATCGTCCCGGTGTGCAACATTACCAGCAGCAGCGTCATCGCCGGAGCAGCCGGGTCCATTCCCATCAGCTTCTCCGCCACCACAACATGCGCGGAACTGGAGACAGGCAACAGCTCCGCCATCCCCTGAATAATTGCCAAAACAATCACATGCCAAAGTGACATAGAGGATCTGAAAATCACTTTCTTCTTAGAAATTCTTCAAAGCGTTCGGATTCAGCGTGCAACCCGCTGTTCAGCAGTTGCGCTATCGGGCAAAACTTCTTCACCCGCCATGCGATTCCGATAACTCGCAGCCACAAATTCGCGAAACAAGGGATGCGGCTCCAGCGGCTTCGACTTGAACTCCGGATGAAACTGGCACCCGAGAAAAAATGGATGCCCCGGAATCTCCACAATCTCCACATACGTCGCATCGGGAGTCGTCCCTGTAATCCGCAACCCGGCGCCTGTCAGCAGCGCTTCATACTCGCGATTGAATTCATATCGGTGCCGATGCCGCTCGCTGATCTCCGTCTTTCCATACGCCTTTGCCGCCAGCGACTCTGACTGCAGCATGCACGGCCACGCGCCCAGCCGCATCGTGCCGCCCATCTCTTCCACACCCGTCAGCTCACGCAGCTTGTAAATCACCCGGTGCGGCGTAGCCGGATCGAACTCGCTGGAATTTGCCTCTTCCAGCCCGCAAACATTGCGCGCATATTCAATGCACGCCGTCTGCATCCCCAGGCAAATTCCAAAGTACGGAATGCTCTTCTCCCGCGCATACCGAATCGCGTTCAGCATACCTTCAATGCCGCGTTTGCCAAACCCGCCCGGCACCAGAATTCCATCGAACCCGGCCAGCTGATCTTCATAACTGCGGTCTTTCGTCTCCAGCCCCTCAGCCTCAACCCACGTCACCCGCAGCTTCAGGTTGTGCGCCATCGCGCCATGTACCAGCGCCTCTTTCAGGGACTTGTAACTGTCCTCATACTCCACATATTTCCCGACGATCCCAATCGAAACTTCATCCTTCGGGTTGTAGCAGCGCTCCACCAGTTCCCGCCAGCGATCCAGTTTCGCCTCGCCCGCTTCAAGATGCAGATACTTCAGCACCAGCGCATCCACTTTCTCCTGCGCAAATACCAGCGGCACTTCATAGATGGACGGAACATCCTTCGCCGTCACCACCGCCTGCTCCTCCACGTTGCAGAACAGCGCAATCTTGCCCTTCATCTCGCGGGAAAGGAACCGGTCCGTGCGGCACAACAGAATATCCGGCTGAATCCCAATCGAAAGCAGTTCTTTTACCGAGTGCTGTGTCGGCTTAGTCTTCAACTCCTGCGCGGCGGCAATCCACGGCACCAAAGTTACATGCACGAAAGTGGTATTCTCGCGCCCCAGCTCCTGCCGCATCTGCCGGATCGCCTCCAGAAACGGCAGCGACTCGATATCGCCCACCGTTCCGCCAATCTCCACCAGCGTCACATCTGTATCCGCAGCCACCTTGCGCATGGCGTTTTTGATTTCATTCGTTACATGCGGAATCACCTGCACCGTCTTGCCCAGATAATCCCCACGCCGCTCCTTGGTGATGATCTGCTCATAAATTCGTCCGGTGGTCAGGTTGTTGTCGCGTGAAAGATGCGCATGCGTGAAGCGCTCATAATGCCCCAGGTCAAGATCCGTCTCCGCCCCATCGTCGGTCACGAAAACTTCGCCATGCTGAAACGGCGACATCGTCCCCGGATCGACATTCAGATAGGGATCGAACTTCATCAAATTGACGCGCAGTCCGCGGCTCTCCAGCAGGCAGCCGATCGATGCCGCGGCAAGACCTTTTCCCAGGCTGGACACAACTCCGCCAGTCACAAAAACATATTTTGCCGACATGGGCGCGGCTCCTTGATTTTGGGTTTGCAATGGGTCGTACGAGGTGGGCACAATCTATTTTCGCAGAACTGAACAAGGGAGGGAAGGGAATTTTCTCATCTGCAGAAAAACGACATCGTCAAAGTTTTCGCGGAAAAAGATATCGCGTCACAATATAAAAAATTCCCAGCACATTCGCCGTTGTCCCGCCAATCAGCGCCAGCAGGATCGCATCATCCAGATGAAACCAGCCCCTGGGACTTCCCACCGCCTCCAAGGCTAATACCGCGAACAGCAGCCCGATCCACGCGCAGATCAAAATAAAAATCCGCAGCGCATATTTCTTCCGCTCATCGCGGTCCTGGATAAGATCTTTAATATCCTGCAGAATGCGAGGATCGCCGATCAATTCCTGCTCGGTATTTTGATCTTCATGGACTGAAGACGAGGAAATGCCCCCGGACGTAATCTGAGTCAGCGCCGCGCGATCGCGGCTTTCCTCTTCCCCGCATACCGAGCTGGCATTATCAGGCTGCATTCGACAGGAACTGCTTGAAATAATCGCGCATTACATTATCGGGGATAACAATATTGTTATTGCTGCCCTCTTCATAAACCTGGCACCAGGGAGTATCCGGCTGATGGGTTGCATTCGACAATCGGATTGCCGTATAGCCGCCGTAAACATCCCAGATACGCTGGACCAAATTCCGGGCGAACTTCTTCTCGATCTCACTCGCGTCCGCGCGCGCAATCGTGGGCGTCGCAATCTCAAGCCGGCCATTTTCCAGAACAACTTCGGTAGCGTCATCCCGGATCGGATCTTTCCCATAACGCTTGAACTCATGGTAGATCGCCGGAATCACCGGGCCATATTGCCAGGCATAGATGCGCTCCGGAAACAGCGGCTTGTCTTTCAACGCCAGCATCCATCCGTCGGCGAAATATAGCAATTTCTGCAGCTTCATCGGCGAAAGCGTCTCATCGTCCCGCTCTTCGGCGATCGACAGAAATTCATTCGCAATCGCTTTGACAGAAATCGGCATATCTCACCCTAAATAAAGTATAGAAAACAAAGTCAACTTATGGTAGTGAAATTCCCGTCAGCGGTAAGGAGATAGGCTTCCAAACTATTACGGGGCCAGGCGGCAATGCACCGGACCCCGCAGCGTTCTGGGGAAGGACCCAGGAAGTCGTCAATATCTCACCAGCATACTAGAAGCAGTCCCGCAAATAGAACGGCACTCCAACAGAGATTAAAAGTTGAACACCGCCTGCGCCGTGATCATCCTCGGCGGCACAAAATGCGTCCCACTAAAAGTGGATAAAAAGTTGTACAGCGCCACCTTGTTCGTCACATTCGTTACCGTCAGGCTCAAGTTCGTCTTATAGCGCTTGCGATGAAAAACATTGTCCCAGCCCGCATCCATATCGAATAAATTCCGCGGAGCCACGCGCGGCGGATTCTTGTCCGGGCTCTCCATCCCGGCCGTCGGAATCGTCACCAGCGGCGATTTCAGTCCCTCTGGCAAACAACTAACCAGCGGCGTCGTCAGCGTAGCCGCAACGCCATTGCAACTCAACCGGATCTGCTGCTGCTGATCCGCAGTCAAATAGGTAAGTTTCACCGGCACGCCCGGCGCCGTTCCAAACGGAACGTTTCCGGCCACCTCACCGCTTTCATACCGCCAGCTGAGGCCATACCAGGGCCCGTTCGGCTTCGGCTGGTATTGCAAATGCGTGTTCTGTTCAAACGCCTGATCATGGTCGATCAGGAACGGCTGCAGCCCGGTCGCGCTGCTGTTGTCATTGAAAATAATGCCGCCAATCTCCGGCGGATAAAACAGCGAATGCGAATGTCCCATCACGGAAAACGCCGAGAATCCATGCACCGGCGTCAGCGTTACCCGCAGCCCGCCGCCGCTGATATTCGATTTCTTCCATTGAATCGGAAACGTAAGCGGCGTGTTCAGGATCACGTCAAAGTCATAATCGCCCTTGGTGTGCTTCCAGAAATAGTTCCCGCTCACCACCACATATTTCCCAAACGCCTGCTGAACCCCCACGTTGTACTGGTTCCTGGATGCAGGCGTAAGCGGATGTTGCCCGCTCGCCCCCAGGTTGTTCCCCAACCCCCCCGCGCCCGTCGAGCTCGAAAGGATCAAATTCTCGTTATAAGGAGTCGGCATCAACCGGGCAAATCCGCCCGAAAATACCGTACCCGTCTTCGACAATTTATAAGTCACTCCCGCACGCGGCTCCAGCATATATTTGCTGCTCAGCCCGTTGTAGTTATCCCCGCGCGCGCCAACCAGAAATTCCCAGTTCTTCCAGACAATGTTGTCCTGAAAATACAGCGTCTCTTCCTTGATGTCGGTATGCCCCTTGAACACGAATTGCTTGCCGCCGCGGCTCAGATCGTATTGCAGCTCTCCCGGCGCAAAGTTAGGATTCGCCGTATATCCCTCAACTCCGCAAGCCGCGGGATTCGTAATCCCAGGCGCAACCACCGGAGATCCCGCTGCGTCCACGCACACCGCGTTGTAGAGCGGGCTGGTAATCCCCAGCCCAAACCCCTCATCCAGAAAGGTATGCTCGAACACCCCGCCCGCCTTGATACTATGAATGCCCCTCACATAGGAGTAGTCCGCCGTCAGCCCCACATTCTGCAGCCGACGGCTCTGCGCCAGCGTCACCGGAGTGTCCGCAAACACATCCGCGCTCGGGTAATAGTGAATATTGTCCTGCCGAATATACGGCGCCACGCTTAGCAGCGAAGTCGAACCCATGATGTGCGTCCAGAATCCGGCAACGTTGTACGTCAGATTTTTCTGCCGCTGATTTTGGTCCACTCCGGCCGGGTTCAAGTCCGCCTGCTGGTCGAACTGGTTAGGATTGTCGAACAGCGACCGCGCCGCCGTCAGATCCAGGTGCAGCGTGTCCTTCGGCGTCGGATTGTAGTCAATGCGGTCGAACAGGTTCTCCGTATTGCCGCGGTCATGCAGAACGGTGAACTCCGGCGTATCCAGGTACCGTCCGCTCTTCATCGCATTGGCGTCGAAAAAATTTCCCCAACTCTGCGCGCCTACACCCAGGTTGGCATCGGCCACTGCCGTGCCAAAGCTCCCGTAACTGGCGGAAATATCTCCCGTCGCACGCGCATCCCCCAGCGCCGACTTGGTCGTCGTCTGCACCACGATACTCGCCTTGTCGCCATACTGCGGCGGAATCACGCCGTTCAGCACGTTAATCGACTGCACCGCATGAGACGTCAGCTGGTTTGAAAAACTGCGGCTCTGCTGGTCCGAAACCGGCTCGCCGTCAATGCTGAACGTCGTGTCGGAATGTTCGCCCAGCGGATGAAACATTCCATTCGAGTCCGCCGCCACTCCCGGCGTCGCCAGCGTCACCGCCGAGCTCAATCCATTCGTCACGTCATCCGTCGGCAGGCTTTGCAGCAGCAACATGTTCACGTCCGTATGCGTGCTGGGATTGCCGTTGACCATGTCCCCGCTGTCCGCCGTCACCGTCACCGTCGTGCTCTCCGCCAGCACGTTCATCGTCAGCGTCAAGGTCGCGGGCACGCTGCTCACCAGGTCCACATCATGCACCAGCGGCCCGAACCCCGGCGCCGTCACCGTCATGTGGTAATTGTTCAACGGCACATTTTCAAACGAGAAGTGGCCGTCCGCGTCCGCCGTCACCGCGCGCTGATATCCGGTAACCGGGTTCAGGATCGTCACCGTCGCTCCAGGAATCACCGCGCCCGAAGGGTCCGCAATCGTTCCATCAATGCTGCCTCCGGTGCCCGGAGCCGGAGCTGCCCGCAAAGGCGACGCCCCCAGGGTCAAAAACAGAAATGCAACTGCAAGTGCCAGCAAATATGCCGCACGCCTCATAAGAATGTTCCTCTCCAAGGGTGAGAAAAGCGCTGTGATCGATGAAGTTGTCTAGTGTGCGATCAGCAGGCTGGGAGCGGCGGGGCGCGGCTTTCGGCAAATCGAGGAGTGAAACTGGCTTGCTTCTGAACACCGGCGACGACCACGCGCCCAACCGCCAGCAGACGAGCCTCCGCCGGCGGCGCATGCACGCCCATCGGCAACGCCGCATGCAGGGAAACGCAGATCGTGCAATGGTCCGGAGCCGAAGTATCCAGCAAAGGATGCAGATGGCAAACCGGCAGCATCATCGCCATCAGCACCAGAACAATGCTGGCAACGACAGAAATGTGACTGATCCGAGATGGCAACCTGTCCGACATATCTTCTAAGTCTATGAGATGCAGAATCGAAAAAGATTCCACAAATCTCCCAAGACTTTAAGTGTACCCAATCTGTGAGTCCACATCAGATGAAAACTCGTTCTGATCGTAACGAGAACCACCCCACGGGCCGGATGTGCCGAACACCCATTCTTCGCAACAAAATCGCGAATCGCCTGATTTGTATCGCCTGCAAACTTCCGACCAAAATTAGAACCATACCGAAGCACTCCGTTGAACTGGAGACGCTGTATCGAACCACACTGTTTACGTAAGACGAGATTGGTAACGCTGAACACAAGCCGACTCATCAGGACCAATCAGTATTTCCGCGGCGCATGGTCTCGAGCCGCTCTCATAATGTTGGTGGGAGAGATTAGCACGATCGCCGGAACAAATCTCGTACACCGGGTCGTGAAGCAGCTTCGCTCAGACGAGCAGACCCTGCCACATCTGTAGGTAGGTTTGCACCTCCTCCCGGGTGAATGTTGGCCTCCACGCTCGATAACGCACGCCGAATAGCCCATCCGGGGTCTTTCCGTTTGCCCACTTGACCAGACGTTCAAGGATGAGCCGATTGGGGGCACTCCAGTTCTGGAACACATCTGGCTGCTGGTTCGCCAATTCTTTCGCTTCGGCGAACAGCGAAGAAACGACCTTTTGGGTCGCCGTGACCATATTGTCATCATTCTCATGGAGCGCGATTAGTCCAACCTCAGGGAGGATCGAGATGGTTCGACAGTTGTCGACTAGCTTCGATATACCTCCCTGCTTGAGCATTGCTGAGCACGATTGCCCTACGGTCTCGACCGTGCTAACGGCCAGTTCTGACAGCCCTAGACCCAAGGCTTGAATTCCTAGCGCAGTTGCGCTTTGGAGGCACCCGCGCAGGTCGGAATCGTTTGCACTCGCCGGCAGTAGCATTCCGCAACGGCTGTAAAACGTAATTATGTGCGAGGACAGCAGCTCCTCTAATCCATTCTGCTTGAATTCTTGTCTTCTGTGGAGACGTCCAGCTACCCTGACTCTCTCTTCGCTATCAGCGATCGCATAGAGATCGGGGTTCGGCATAGGAATCTCTTCGATTTGATGCCAAAGCCAGAGCAATTGCTCCCCTATAGCAAATGTCGCTTGATTGAGATCGAAGAGAACTGACTCCTTGCCGGTCAGCGATGCCTTTCCAATTCTCTCAAACCGCACCCACAGGGCGTCGTTGAACTCCTTCAGCATCACAATCGCATCATCCCAAGACTCATGCTTTTCGTCAGGATACGTAGCCACCACTTGATTGATGATGCAGGCATGAATGCTTTGAAATGAGATCGGCGCGACCCCAGACAGAGCAATCCGAATCGGAGTATCGGGAGATGCACTGAGTTTCGCACCTAAAGGCTGGCCTGTTGCGCCCAAGCTAGCCTCCGTTTCGCAGAGCGTCGTTATTTTGTCGCGAAGGTTCTTGATCAGCCTGTAGTGAGCGAGATCCGGTTGCTGGACTAAAAAGTCTATGAGCTTGAGCATAGTTCCGGCACAATCAGTAGCGCTGACCGCTTGTCGCGATAAAACTGCCAATGTTCCCGCTTGCAGCCATGCTTCGGTCAATATGCGAAAACTCGAAGCAAATTTTGCTTTGGCAAGTGCAGCAGCTACCGGCAGCAAAGAGTCATTCCATGTGAGGACTACATCTACGTTTTTCTTGGCAATCCCTTGTTGCAACACGATCGTCAGATAGCCGTTGATGAAATCGACCGTCGGGTGCTCATCAGGGGCACCAATCGGTGCACTCGCTTCAATCGCGCGGTGGGCCAGCCAAGCTAGAGATCTGAGGAGTATTTGTGCTCGTTGTGTATCGCCGGTCTCAACTGCCGTACGTATCAAAGCGGCGAACGTCTCAACCGAAGCAATGACGAGAGAGTCCCACTTCAACTCCAGCCCCATCATGGCGTGGACGCTACTTGCCATGGGCAGGCTCGAACCGCGAAGAAGCACGTACTCCCCGAGTACACTCACAACTGCGTCACTTGATTCACCAAGAAGACTGTATTGCTGCTCGCTACTGAAGTGACGCATCAGCGAGTGAAGATCCGTAAGAGATTTCGCAAGTCGCCTCGTGAGGAAAGGAGCTCTCGCATACACAGCGGAAACCGCGAGCCCAATATTGTCTACTTGTTGCCCAAAGACATCGACCTCATTCTTGAGGTCTGGATTGAATCTCAGGAGCTCGTCTTGGACCTTTCTAAGTCGGTTCAATTCTCCAGCGCCAGTTATTGCAATGTGCTCAATGATGTTGGATGGATCGCTGAGGAACGCAACCCGCTCAAAGAGCACTGAAAGCAATATCAAGCTCCCTATGGCGCAAAAAAGAGGTAAGGTAAACGCTATAACTGGATGGTGCCGGGAGGAAATCGAAACTCCCAGCAGGCAGGTGACAGCCAGTCCAGAGAGCGCTGCATAGATAGCCCTTGTCACCCCATCGGCGGCATATTCACGGAGAATACCTGGAACGGACCTGTCCGAGATTTGCTGAATCACAAAAAGACTTAGAGTGAAGACAATTGCGATTAGGCCTATCAGTGCCGCTCCAACTCCAATGCACAACTGGGCGGAGAGCCCCGGATTTAAGACGGCCAAGATTTTGGCCAGTCGGGCCCTGAACAAAAACACCAAAACCATAGCCGTTACTGATCCTAAGCCAATGCTTATTGACCACGGATGGGTCTTGACCCGCCAGGAGGCCCGGTAGACCAATCGGTAACGCGGCGAAGCCAACTTCAGGCGAACCCAATCCGCCGTGCGGCGAGCCAGGAAGCGAGTTGGAGGCTTTGCTTGCACAGTCAGTTTTAGTTGTACAGATTTCTGAATATACAGGAGACCGTTATGCTCGCCCTGTCATTTTCTCTATGCTTGGAAACTCGAAATCCTGATACCTGCTCAACCTGTCTCAGAGAAATGGCCTTTATCTTCAAACTGCAAGTATCGAAGATGCTTCGCAGTGACGAATTCCCTCTTCAGTACTCCTCTGGGTGCCGTCTTGGACAGAAAGATCGGTAATGATAAACGCGCTTGCAGTAATCAACGCGTTTCGACTCCCAGCTGTTAAGTTGCCGACTTACCCATTGGGCGAGTCCTAACTCCTTTCGCGCAGGATAATATCCGTTATCCTGCCAAAAAACCTTCAGGCTCCCTGAATCACACTCCGGCTGAAAATACGCCAGTCAATTGGAAAATTTTTACGACTAACGGAAATGCCCTATATTCGCAGCAAATAGGCGGAAAATGAATATAGTAATAATTACTATATTCATGCAGAAAAAACGCGAAAAAGCGACATTTCGCACTCTAATTTATCGTATATTTTCGCCTATGCTGGAATCGTATATCGTGCAGGGAATTACTCGCGGATTCTGCCCCGCACCAGCTCTTCCGCCTGCCGCAGAACCTCATCGAGCGTCATCGCAGAGGTGTCCAGATGCACCGCATCCGCGGCAGGAATTAGCGGAGAAGCCGCACGGTTCCGGTCGCGCGCGTCCCGCTCCCGCACCGCCGCCAGGACGGCCTGCGCATCGTGGGCATCGTTCGATCCCGCCTGCTGCAGAAAGCGTCTCTGGCCGCGAACATCGTCCGCGGCATCGAGAAAAATCTTTACCTCGGCATCGGGAAATACCTGGGTGCCGATGTCTCGGCCTTCCATTACCACCCCACCCTGAGCGCCCAGAGCGCGCTGCCGTTCCACCATCCACGCCCGCACCCGTGGGTGCACGCTGACCAATGAAGCCGCATCCGCCACATCTTTTTCCCGAATGCGCAAAGTCACATCCATGCCATCCAGCAGCACGCGATTGCTTTCATTCGCGCGCGGTTCAAGGACAATCTGGGTAGCCGCAGCCAGCCGCACTAACGCGTCTTCATCGTCGAATGGGGTCGCCGTTGTGAGCCCCTTGAACGCAAGAGCGCGATACATCGCTCCGGTTTCAAGGTTGAGAAATCCAAACCGCCGCGCCAGATGGCTGGCAAGCGTGCTCTTGCCCGCCCCCGCCGGCCCATCGATGGCAATCACCGGACGCAGGCGTCCCCCAGCGTCCATCGTCATTTCTTCTTGCCGCCCTTTTTCCCGCCCCGCGGCCGGTTGGTGCGAGACGCCGCCACCGAGCCTTTACCGCCGCGAGGATTCTTCGCCCAGAACGGTTTCGTACCCTGTTTCGCTCCCTGTTTGCCTGCCGGCCTCGCACCCTGTTTTGGCCCCTCATTCCTGCCGGATTTGCCCACCTCGCTATACGATTTTTCCGCACGCTTCGGCCTGTCCTCCGAGCCCCCCGCGGAAACCCGTTTCGTCCAAGGCTTCGCGCCCTCGCCTTTGTTAAAGCCTCTGCGAGGCCCCTGCGCACCCGTACTTTCTCCATCCCGCGAAGCTCTCTCGGTATACGATTTTTTCGAACCAATACGCGATTCCGCGCCCTTCGATACCC
Organism: Acidobacteriaceae bacterium; assembly: GCA_965276585.1. Lineage (GTDB taxonomy): Bacteria > Acidobacteriota > Terriglobia > Terriglobales > Acidobacteriaceae > JAKAAZ01. The sequence continues at coordinate 294,479 of CBDIAZ010000002.1, forward strand.
AAGGCTTCTCCGCGCCAGCATCCTCGCGGCGAGCCCAGGGCTTGGCGGATTTGAAACCGCCGGCCTTGAATCCTCCAGCTTTCGACGCCGCCGGTCGAAAGCCGGAAGACTTCGCAGCGTAGGGCTTCGCATGCCTGGGGGCAGCAGAGCCACCTCCACGCGGCGCACTCGAACCATCCGCGCCAAAGGAAGTTCGTTTCACCCAAGGCTTTGCGCCTTCTCCCTCCGAACGCGGACCCTTTGACGCCCAGGGTTTTGCAGCTCCAGTTGCAGCGGGCTTGAATCCACCTTGTTTGAATCCAGAAGCTTTGAATGGTTTGCGCTCGAAGGGTCGACCTCCGTCGGTGGCCCGTCCAGCTGGGCCTTCAGCAGACTTCTCCCAGCGTTTTGCCCGTTCCCCTAAACCGCGTGTAGCAGGGTTGCGCGGCCCGAATCCCGGTCGATCGGAACCAGGCCGGTCGAAGCCGGCTCGCTTGAAGTCGCGTCCTTTCGAGGCAGACGCACTGCCGGCACTGGCAGCAAAACTACGCGGGCGCGATGGCGTAGTTCCTTCAGAACGCGAATTGTTGAAACGGCCTGCACCGGGTCGTCTATCTGTGGGCCGCGCGCCAAATCGTTTGCCAACGGACTCACCGGCTCCAGATTCTCGCGGGATAAATTTCTTCGGTACGAACTTCTTCGGCACAAATTTCTTCGTTACGCCAGAGTCGCCATAAGCCCGCTGCGGCTCCCGCTCGATTTCAATTCTGTCCTCGCCGATGCCGGAAGTGATGCTTTCCGTCTCTCGATTGCCGGACTCGCCGATTTCATTTTCAACTTTTTTCATCGCCACTCCCAGCTGTTCTTCAGAAAGCTGCGCCACCATCTCCGGCAGCAGGCCGCCCTGCAGGCACACATGCGCACGTCCGGCGATGTCGATCATATCCAGCTGCCGCATCGAACCCAGGCCGCGAATCACTTCCCGCAACTTCGATTGCGGAGCCAGCGGAGAAAGAAATGCCAGCACCTCCTCTTCCGCTGCTGCAACCACTGCGTGCAGATAGAGCGACACCATTGCCGACTGCGATTCAGCCTGCCCGGTGCTCGCGCCCGCGCCAACTTGCTGCGGGAAACGGCGCGACAGCAGTTCCCATTGCGCGGGCTTGCCGGCCATGCTCAGAATTGGAATCACATACATCCCGACCCACAATTCCTGTAGCGCGCGCGCGATGGCGGCTTCCGTGATATCGCGGCCCAGAATCGGCTGCAGTGTGGGCACATCCAACGGACCCTGTTCCTGAATCGCTTGCCAGCAATGCAGCGCCAGCGGGGTGACTTTTTCGTTGCCGACGGTTGATGGGCCGACTTTGAAGTTGCGATTTCCACGCAAGGAGTAGATGTACCGCAGCACCTCCGGACTGGCGACGACGTCCGGCTGCTCCCCCAGTGAATTGCCCAGCTTCAGCGGCACGACGGCGGAATCTTCTACCATCCGGGCCAATAGTTCGCTGGCACGGGAGCGCTCGCCCGCACTTGGCATTTGCGCGGGCCGGCCCACCACCGCCTCAAGAAAACTAGGTGCGGGAGCAGATGCCGTCTGAGTGGCAGGCAGGTACGGACAAAAGCCGATGGCGTTCAGCCACTCCGCAGCCGCATCCAGCGTGAGTCGTGCTTCGCCATTCTGGCTCCAACGAGCCAGTCGTGCCGAATTGAGCTGTTCCGTGTTCAAAAATTTCCTTCTTCCGAGTATTGCGCTGGCCGCAAATTGGCCTGCGCATGGCAGGTCGGCGCCAGTCTAAATGCGCTGGAACGCGCGTTGAATCTCTTTTAAAGAATACCGTAGGACGATGGGACGCCCATGTGGGCAGCTGGTTGGATGTTCGGTTTTTGCCAGTTCCGCCAACAACCACTCCATTTTGACCATTTCGAGCGGCGTATTGATCTTGATGGCCGCATGGCACGCAATGGAAGCGGCAATACGGAGACGCAGAGTTTCGAGATTCTCCGCCTGCCGTTCCCGCTCCGTCTGCTCGAGAACCTCAATCAAGGTACGTTCCAGTTCACGGCCCGTCAGACCGACCGGCGTCGCCTTCACTGCGAGCGTGCGCGGGCCGAAGGGTTCGGCCTCGAAGCCATTTTTTTCAAGCTCGGCGGCAATGACGGCGAATAGCGGCATCTGATCGGGCTTGAGGTCGATCAGCACCGGCATCAGCAACCGCTGGCGCTGCACCTGTTCCACGCTGCGCTCGCGGCTGATCTTTTCAAACAACACCCGTTCATGCGCTACATGCTGGTCGATGATCCACAAACCTTCTTCGTTGACTGCGAGAATGAACGACTCCTGCAATTGTCCCAGTGGGCGCAGCGACGCAAGCCCATGCAGAGTCGGCGCGTCACTCTCGTGCTCGATATTTTCGGCAGCGACGAATGGGAGCTGCTGCGCTGACGGCTGCAAGGGTGGAGGCTGCAATTCAAATTGCTCCGCATCGGATGGATTGAGATTGTCGCTGCTTGCGAGAATCGCAGAGTCGGTCTGCGCCAAAGGAGAGCTGGGTTTTCCCTGTATCGCTTCTGAGACCTGGGTTTCAGTGCGGGGAGGAGTTCCGGTCGGCACGAATTTGGCTGGTTCCGGAGCGCCAGGCAGCGGAGAAATATCCGGCACCAGTGCCGGCGTCATGGCGGCGTGATGACTGAGCGCAGTCAGAAAACTTGCAGCGGGACGCGTCTTGATCAATGCATTGCGCACGGCATCGCGCACAAAGTCATGCACAAATGCCTGCTGGCGAAAACGGACCTCTGTCTTCGCCGGATGCACATTGACGTCGACTTCTTCCGGCGGCATTTCGAGAAACAACAGCACTACCGGAAACGATGTGGGCGGAAGAATATTGCGGTATGCCTCTGTCAGCGCATGCAGAATAAGACGGTCGCGGATCAGGCGCTGATTGACAAAAACGTAAATGGAATTGCGATTCAGCTTCTGCAATTCCGGCCGCGAAGCAAACCCATGCAGCCGCAGCGTGCCTGGATTCGGCGGCTCCCAATCCGGCTCGCGTTTCCAGGGCGGCGGCGCGGGGATGCCGGCGCGCTCGAAATCTGTCTCCGCCGCGACTGGCAGCAATTGATCCAGCACGTCGCGCCCGAAGATCTGAAAAATTCGCTCGGAGACATGCTGCACCGGCGGCGCGTCGACCAGCGCGTGGGTGGCGCTGTGCAGCTCAAAGTGCTTCGATGGATGCGCCAGCGCGTAATGGGTTGCAAGGGCGGCAATGTGCGACAGCTCGGTTTGCTCAGACTTTAAAAATTTTTTGCGCGCAGGTGTGTTGAAAAAAATATCGCGAATGGTGAGCGTGGTTCCAACCGGACCGCCGAAGTCGGCGACACGGAGAATCTTCCCGCCGGCAATTTCCATCTCCGTGCCGACGGTTTCCTCGGCAGAGCGCGTGCTGACATGCACCCGCGCAACCGATGCGATCGAGGGGAGCGCCTCGCCGCGAAAGCCAAGCGTGGCCAGGCTGAGGAGGTCATCGCTGGAGCGAATCTTCGAGGTCGCGTGGCGCTCGAAGGCCAGCATGGCATCGTCACGCATCATGCCGCAGCCATCGTCGGTAATGCGGATCAGCTTGCGGCCGCCGGCTTCTACATCGATGCGAATGCGCTGGGCTCCGGCATCGAGGGAGTTTTCCAACAACTCTTTGACCACGGACGCGGGCCGCTCCACCACTTCGCCGGCGGCAATCTGGTTTGCGACCTGATCGGAAAGAACGCGGATATACCCCATCGAATTTCAATTGTAGATGTTTAAATTGAATGAGTTGCGGAACCGCAAAGAAAGTCGATTTTTTGGCGCTTTTTCGCGCGCGATTCAGGTCCGATCAAAAATGGACTGTTTGGGGAGGCATTTCAATGTAACCGGCAATTGCCAGCAATACTGGTGTTTATTTTTATTTTGCCCGATTGCAAGCTGTTGATACCATGCAGGATACAAATTTCGAATTTCACATTTCCTGACAAAAAATCATCGGTTATTTGTGTGACACGAAGACAGTATTTTTTTGCTTCCAATCAACCGAATCTCTTCATCCATATATCCTGCTTCGACTTGCCGGATATCTACCTTCCATATCCGTTATCGTATGGACTCTCAAAAGTTATACATATATATAACTGAATGGAAGCCCAAAGTTATACATATATATAACTTAATCCGGCGCGGATCAGGAGCGGCCCCTCTTTGCCGTTTTCGGCGAGGAGGATGGCGCAGCGGATTTTTCTACTGTTACTTTTTTTGCGGCAGCCGGCACAGCCTTTCCATTCGCGGGCACACTCTTGCCCACTGCCGGTTTTTCGCTCTTCGGCTTCAGCTCCGTATATTTGCGCGAGGTGTGGTCATTGTCCCCCACCATGTGCAGGCGCATGAAATTTGTCGAGCCGCTCTTGGTGCGGGTGCCGGCGACGATGCCTAAAATCTGCTTCGCGCGGACGTGTCCGGCATCGACCAGCAGACCTTCGGCGGTATCGACCATTTGATCGGTATGCTGCAGCTTCGGACACAGCACGGGATGTACGCCCCACAGCAGCATCATGCGGCGGATGACGGCTTCCACGCTGCTCAGCGCATAGATCGGCGGGGCCGGATGATATTTCGACAGCAGGCGAGCCGTGGTGCCGGTTTCCGTGAACACGGCAATGGCCGCTAAATCGAGATCGTCCGCGGCGTGCGCCATCGACTCGCAGATGGTTTCCGGAATCGACAGCCCGCCCTCGGCGTGATAGCTGGGGCGCTGAGTTTCGGAGCGCATCTGCATCTCGGTTTCGGAGACGATTTTCGCCATCATGGCGACGGCTTCGACGGGATATTTTCCTGCTGCGCTTTCCGCCGACAGCATGACGGCGTCGGTGCCGTCATAGATTGCATTCGCGACGTCGCTGGCTTCGGCGCGCGTAGGCCGGGGATTTTCAATCATCGATTCCAGCATCTGCGTTGCTGTGATGACCGGCTTGCGCAGCTCCGCAGCTCGACGGATGACGCGCTTCTGAATTGCCGGGACTTTCTCCGGAGGCATTTCGACGCCGAGATCGCCGCGGGCAACCATGACGCCGTCGGCGACTTCGAGAATGCTTTCCAGATGCTCGATCGCCTGGGGCTTTTCGAGCTTGGCGATGATCCAGGTTTCCGCGCCCAGGGCGGCTACGCGATGCTTCACCAGCCGCACATCTTCCGCGGTTCGCACAAAGGAAACCGCGACCATGTCGACGCCGTTCCTGATGGCGAACTCGAGATCGACTTCATCCTTGGGCGTGAGCGAAGGGACGCGAACGGCGATGCCGGGCAGGTTGATTCCTTTGAACTCGCCGAGTATGCCGCCGTTGATCACGTTACATTCCACGTCCGTACCGCGAATGCGAGTGACGCGCAGTTCAATCAAGCCGTCGGAAAGCAGGATGCGCGATCCCTCTTCGAGGTTCTCAGCCAGCGTCGCGAACGTGGTGCCGATCACGGCGGAGGTTCCGGCAACGTCGCGCGGCGTGATCGTCAAATGCTGACCGCTCTTGAGCGAAACGGGGATGCGATTCCGCAGACGACCGGTGCGAATCTTCGGGCCTTGCAGGTCGCCCAGAATGCAAATCGGCTTGCCGACTTCGGCGGCCACGTTGCGGATCATCTGAATCAGCTTGACCTTTTCCGGATGGGTGCCGTGAGAGAAGTTCAGCCGAGCCACGTCCAACCCTGCGCGCACCAGTTCGCGAAAAACATTTTCGACGTTGCTGGCCGGCCCCAGGGTAGCCACAATTTTCGCGCGACGCGGACCATCTATTGAAAGCGGTGTTTGCATTCCTGCTCCAGAAGAGAATTTCATTTGTAGCGGTTTTATCCAAGTCTGATTGTAAAGCGTGATCGACCTCCATGCGGCGCGGCGTCGGATGAAGCGGGTGCGGTGCATCCGGAGCAGGAGAATGCTCCAGGGAACTTCCGATTCGATCCTAAGCAATTGCCTCAGCGGCTAAACAGATTGTTGACAAATCGATCATTGTCAACCTCAGGCGCTGAAACGCTCGATAATTTTCAATACTTATCCCCCGGCTGAAGCCGGGTCTACCCAAAGCCGAGTTTGTTATCCGCCTGTAAAGCCGCATGTATTTCACAGCACTGAGGACGGAGCTTAAGCCCGTCCCTTCAAGGCTCGAACTCGATCAGACCATCCTTACTGCGGCTTCTTTAATTGTTTGGGAAAAACTTCCGCATTGAATTCCGCCCCGACCATGACGCTGACCATGATGATGTAGAGCCATACCATGAGCGCTACGCCGGCACCGAGCGATCCGTAGACCTGCTGGTAGTGCGCGTGCCGGGTGACATACCAGCCGAACGCCAGCGTTGCGGGAAACCAGAGCGCCGTGGCGAGGATGGAGCCGGGCAAAATTCTGCGCCAGGATTGAGTGCGCGGAGTGCCCATGTGATAAATGATGGTCAGGACAGTGACGCTGGTGGTGAGCGCCAGCAGCCAACGCACCAGCCGCGCCAGAATCAGGACGAATGGGCGGATGTCGTAGGCGGATTGATAATTCATCCACATCTCGATTTGATGGCCGAACACGACGAACATGGATGCCAGAGCCAGCGGGAAAAAAGAGAGAAAGGTCAGCACGAAAGCGATGCCAACCTGGCGCTGCAGGCTCCATCCGCCTTCGGGGAGACGATAAGCGCGCCGCATCGATTCCATCAGAGTGGTCATGACGCTGTTGGCGGCTGCGACAAAGACGATTGCGGCCGTCAGCACCAGCCGAATGGAACGATGCTGCACCTGGAAATATGCCAACACCAGCGGCGGAATATCCGGAGGGAACATCTGATAGAGCATGGCGCGCAGTTCCGCACGAACAAATTCCGCGCCGGGAGAAGTGGCAAGAATTGCCGCCGTGACCAGCACGATGGGGAAGACGCAGAGAATGGCGGAATAAGCGCCGGCCCGCGCCAGCATCAAAACGTCGTTGCGGACACTGCTCATCACCGTTCTTCGTAGATGCACCAGCCAGCGCCGCATACGTTATGCAAAAGACTATCTGAAATCCGGAGAAAAATTCCACGCCGACTGCGATGCTCCGGGTGGAATGCTTGCCTGGAGAATTCTTTGGCTGCGAGTCGAGCCGATTCCATCGATGATTTAAGAACGCTCCGATTCATTTGTTCAGCGCCCCCAGTGGCTAATGCCATCCCCAATATTTCTGTTGCCTATCCCCGGCCTGAAGGCCGGGGTCTATCCAAAGGCCTCAAAGCAGCCGCTGAATCAGAGCCTCCTTCATGGACCATGAAAAGATGATCTAGCATCAGAAGTATTATGAATCCGGCCTGCCGTTCCGTATCGCTTTCCATCGCCACAGCCTGCCTGCTGCCGATCTGCTTTCAGACGCAACCGATCCAGGCCCAGCCGCGCAATCGAGTCCGAGCAACCCCATCGACCATGACAGAAGACACTTCCAATGCTGCGGTACCGAACGCTGAATTGACCGACAAAGCGCTGAACAAAAAAGTGAACGCGCTGTTGGCGAAGATGACGCTGGAGGAAAAGGTCGGCCAATTGGTGCAATTCTCTTCCGGCACGCCGACCGGCCCCGGCAGCGGGCGCGAGAGCTACGATGTCATGGTCGCGGCCGGGGAAGTCGGCTCCCTGCTGAACGTCGCCGATGCAAAAAAGGCAAATACCTTTCAGCATATTGCGATGGAGAAGAGCCGGCTGCACATTCCATTGCTGTACGGATTTGACGTGATCCACGGATATCGAACCGTTTTTCCGGTGCCGCTGGGGATGGCTTCGAGCTTCGACCCCGCGCTGATTCAGGCAACGGCGCGCATGGCCGCGCAGGAGGCGAGCGCCGACGGCATCCGCTGGGTCTTTTCGCCGATGGTCGACATTGCCCGTGACGCCCGCTGGGGTCGTATTGTCGAGGGCTCGGGGGAATCTCCCTATCTCGGCTCCGCCCTGGCGCGAGCGTATGTCGAGGGGTATCAAGGAAGCAGCCTTGGCAATCCGGACTCCGTTGCGGCGTGCGTAAAACATTTTGCCGCGTATGGCGCGGCGATTGCGGGCCGCGATTACAACGCCGTAGACATGTCGGACCTGATGCTGCGCCAGGTGTATCTGCCGCCCTACCAGGCCGCCGTCGATGCCGGCGCGGCTACGGTGATGAGCTCCTTCAATACCCTGAACAGCGTGCCCGCGACCGCCAATCCATACACACTGACGCAAATTCTACGTAAGGAATGGAATTTCAACGGATTTGTCGTCAGCGACTGGGGCGCAGTGGGCGAATTGGTTGCCCATGGTGTCGCGCTCGACAATACAGTAGCTGCGCAAAAAGCGATCGGCGCCGGGCTGGATATGGATATGGAAAGCGGCGCGTACCACTCGCGACTGGTCTCGCTGGTGCGCACAGGCGTGGTGCCGGAAGCGACGGTGGACGAGGCCGTACGGCGCGTGCTGCGGGTGAAATTTGCTCTCGGGCTGTTCGATCATCCATACGTCGATGAGAATGCCGCAGCCTATGTGGCGACAGCGGAGAAGCGCGCACTGGCGCGCAGGGCAGCTGAGGAGTCCATCGTTCTGCTGCAGAATCGCGCGCTGGAGGGACAGCCGAAACTGCTGCCTGTCGCGGCTCATGTCCATACGATTGCATTGATCGGTCCAATGGCCGACTCGCAAGGCGAGATGCTGGGATCGTGGCCCGGTCAAGGAAATCCGGCGGATGCGGTAACTCTGCGGACGGCATTGGAACAGCGGGCGAAGAGTGCGGGCGGGCATGTTCTGTATGCCGAGGGAACGCAGATTCTCACGAGGTCGGATGCCGGTTTCGAGGCTGCGAAACAGGCGGCGCAGCAGGCCGATCTTGTGATTCTGGCTTTGGGAGAAGATGGTCCGACGATGACCGGCGAAGCTGGATCGCGCGCGCATCTCGATCTGCCCGGCAATCAGGAACAGTTGCTGCAGGCGATTGTGGCGACCGGCAAACCGGTGGTGCTGGTTGTCTTCAGCGGACGTCCGCTGGTTCTGGACTGGGCATCGGAGCATGTTCCGGCGATCCTGGAAGCGTGGTACCCGGGGATTGAAGCGGGGCCGGCGCTCGGGGATATTCTCTACGGGCAGACGAACCCGAGCGGCAAGCTGCCGGTGAGCTTCCCCCGCGCGGTTGGCCAGGAGCCACTCTATCTCGCGCAGTTTCCAACAGGGCGCCCCGCGACTGGGATCGATTTGACGCATCCGCCGACAGACACATTGGATAAATATGTTTCGCATTATATCGATGTGCCGAATTCGCCGCTCTATCCGTTCGGGCATGGCCTGAGTTATACGGAGTTTGCATATTCTCCGGTCACGCTGAATACGAATTCGATTGCGATGGCGCAGCTGATGTCCGCTAACGGCGGGAGTGCCGGGCGGGCCGCTGTTCAAGCCACGGTTACGGTCCGGAATACCGGCGCGGTGGCCGGTACGGAAATCGCGCAGCTCTATATTGAAATCCGCGGGGCGAGCGTGGAGGAGCCGGTGCGGAGGTTGGAGGGGTTTGAGCGCATAACGCTACAGCCTGGGGAATCGAAACGGGTGAGCTTCGCGCTAGGATTCAAGGAGCTATCGTTCATCAATGCGAGGAGTCAGCGCGTCGTCGAACCGGCGGATTACACAGTCTTCATCGGCGGCAGCTCAAAAGCCGCCGAACACGCCGGGTTCAAGGTTGTGGATTAGTTGCGCCGGCGGATTGGGTAGTCATCGCGCTGTTGGCGCCGCGTCGTCGATGGATGACATCCGAATTCAACTGCGGCTGGCAGCCCGTGGCCGGGGGCGTTTTTGACAGCACAACGAATCCGCGCAGTTTCGAATCGCGCCAAGCGCAGTTGAATTCGGGAAGAAACGTCATGAGGTCGATGTCATTGACCTGGCTGCCATCTCGACCGAAGGCGACCGCCCGGGCAGCCGCAGGTATGTGAGCGCGGAACTCCTGTTCCGTCGGCCCAACCCCTGCGGCAATGTGATCCCACAGTCCATACGCGCTGTTATAGTCGCCGCCTTCGGCCATCAGGTGCACCAGCGGGAACCAAGGGAAGTACACCTGCCCCGGATGAGCAAGGACATACCGGTAAGCAACTTCCTGATTGCTATTCGGCAGCGCCTTTATCATACCGGGAATCTGCGCGATGAATGGGACGGTGAACACCATCGCTATGGCCATCACGCCCACAGTGGCAGCCTTGGCCATCCTGCCAGTCGAGTGCTCCGAAACGATAATGCCTTCCTGAAGCAGCAGCATGAATGCCAGCAGCAGGAAGAACAGACAGAAGCTGAAACTGTTCACATCGCCGCCCTGCTTGGACACACCCATCAGCGAGAACGGAATCAGGCACACGCCCGCAAACAGCGACGCGCACCAGATCTTCCGCCGACCCGCCGTCCGCCGCGATGCAAAGCTCAGCTCTCCGAGGCCTGCCAGGTAAATCAGACAAGCCGTCAGACCTGCAAATACCGTGAAGCCAAGCGTGAGCAGCCACCGCGAACTCTGAAACAGCGCCATCAGGTGCGCCGCATTTTTCCATGCCTGGTGACCCGGGATCCAGAACAGATTGAAGTACAGGCCATGTGCTCCGTAGATAGCCGCGAATACTCCGGAGATCACCGCAGTGGCCAGCAGCAGAAGCAGAAAATAGCGGACTAGCCGCTGCGCTCCCTCGGTTACCGCGAGAAAGATGCAGAGGCCGACGGGAAGACCTACAAACGGCTGTTTCGCCCATACCGAGAGCACCGCGCAAACCGCCGAGGCAATCAGCGCCCACATGCGCGGGCGCTTCTCATCGCATAGGGCGATAATCGCAAGCGCTCCGAAGAATATTCCGGGAGCGTCGGCGTGAATGCGAATGCAGGAATATCGCAGCGGCTCCAGATACAGGATCATGAATCCCGTGGCCAGGAACGGCAGCATGGCGCGGCGCCATTGGCCGCTGGCCGCGGCCATGTGCATCCAGAACGCTGCGCCAAAACAGAGCAACACGGTCAGGGCCGAGCCTAGCAGGACGGCCGCGTTCGGGGTCCGCATCAGCCCCGTGATGGCGTACGTCAGGCCTGTCACCGGTCCGTACAGCGCGCTTTGCAGCGATCCTGTATGCGGCCCCGGGTAGACCTTAATTCCGTGAAACAGGTAAAAGGACGGCAGCAGTCGGATCCCATTGAAGGCCCAGAACGGCGTCTCCAGAATTTTTTCCGCCACTGCTGCCGCGAGCAATCCAAACAGGATTATTAACGTACTGAATTTTGTGAGCTGCGGCGGGAGATTTGTCGACTCCGGTGCGTGCGCGAAGTCCGGTTTCGGCGAATGACGAACGGTTGTTGCTGGCGTGGCGTCGATCATGAAAAACTTCCCCCGGATTTGAGATGCAGGAGGAGGGGACTCCCAGGTGGCCTCAGGAACGCGATTCTCAATTTTTGTTCAATGCAAAGGACAAGTTATGCAATCGCAACGACGGTACAGCGTCGCCCGGCCGCAGCACAAGCAGGCGTTGAAAATTTCGCCCATGTAACAGCTTCGCCGCTACTTAACTGTGGGCAACCCGCCGCTGCGGCTTCCATTTCTGCAGAAACGTCGTCACGGCGGAGGAGTCCAGCTTGCGCATCGATTCAAATTCGCCATTTCGCTGGGCATAGATAACGTGACCCGCGCCATCGAGCACGGCCAGAGCGGGCACTCCTTTGTTCAGCGGAATTCCATATTTGCGAACCACATCGAGATTCTTGTCGTACTGACCGACACTTACGTCGACGAGAACATAATTCGCAGCCAGCAGAGCGGCATTGCCGGGATCTTGGAAATAAATATTCAGCAAATGACAGTCCGGACACCAGTTGCCGCCGAAATCCAGCAGGACGCGCTTATGTTCCGCGGCTGCTTTCAAGATCGCATGGCGGATCTCTTCTTTGGCATCTGCGGTGTCGGAATAAATATTCGCGGACGCCATCTGGAAATGCATTCCACAGCGCAGACCTACACCTGTAGAAGCATCCACAGCGGGGCACACCGCCATTGCCAGTGCGCCGGCACAAATTGCGGCGGTCCAGAAATTCCTTGAAAATCGCATGATCGATTGTATCGCCCAACGATCGAGAACGATTATGCGCCCGTCGGATAGAAAAAATGTTCGTGGACGATCTTTCCGCCCTCGACCGTGTAAAGTCCCATCTCGTCCATCTGCATGCGTTTGCCGGAAGGCTTCTGCGTTACATCCAGCTTGAACTGCACGGCGAACTGTTTCTCCCCGACAAACGGTCCGTTCACCTCGGCGTTATGAATCTCGTTGTTCTCCTCGAAGTGCCTGGTCTTTCCCCGGATGGCATCGATGCCTTTCATCTCCGCCGGCATGCCGGGCATGCTGGCCGACTCCACGCTGACAATCTTGTCGGAATAATACTGGTTGATGGCGTCCATGTACTTGCCCTGTCGGCACAGATCGACCAGGCCCTTCGCAACTTCAGATGTAGACATAAAATTTCCTCTCAAAGTTAGGCCGTGAGGACGGCGTGTGTAACAGAATCGACTCGGTACCGGCTCCTGCGGAGCGGTACGCATCGGGTCCCGCTTGAAATTTGGATGCACGGAAGGTCGCAACCGATCCAGAAGGATTGTCTGTGGCAGAAGCGCGGATACCTGCGGGAAATATCCGCGCTTCAGGCCATCTGGCAGATTACGTTGCTAGAACTGCAGCCCCGGCAGGACAGTTGTGCCTTCCAGCCGCACTCCATCCAGTTTTTTCGGATCGAGCCCCAGCGCCTGCAGGATGGTCGGCGCAACCTGGTCCGTTCCCACTCCGGTGTAAACAACTCGCGGACTCAGTCCAGGATTGGAAATCAGCATGATGACATTGGTGTCGTCGTGCGCAAAGCCTCCATGTTCGGAGAGTTTTGCCGAACTGCCCGTGTACGTGACTCCGACATTCGGCGTCACAATGATGTCCGGCGTGCGCGGATCGTTGGGCGGCAATCCCGGCACATCGTAATTCAGCGCGACGGCGGCTCCATAGTAGATTTGCCCAATCCCTGCCTTCGCGGCATTGTCCTCCAGCGTGGAAACGGCAGTCGTCAACTCGCTGGAGTTGGCCAGCCAGAGCAGGGAAACATCGTCCTCCGTCGGTCCGATTCCTGTCGGATTGGCGGGCGATTCCGAATACGGCAGAAGATTCGCAATCAGGTTCGCCGGCGATTCGCCATTGTTGCCGCTGGAGCCGGGGATCGCCAAATAGCGCGCAGGATCGATCGGCGACTGGCCGTGTTTGGCCGTAATAACGATCAAAGTGGAATTGTAGAGACCTCTCGACTTCAGCTCTGAAATCATCTCGCCGATCGAGGCATCCACGTACTGAATTTCTTTCACCAGGGAGGGAGTGGGTGTGCCTGCCGCATCCTGATAGCCGCCGGTGGCCACACCTTTTTCAATCAGCTTTTGCCCGACGCTCACGGCCTGAAAATTCATGCCGAAGATCGCAGGCACCGGCTCATCCGCCGAGCCATTGTGGTTCTTCCCTTTGATCTCATTCAGAATCGCATTGACTTTTAGCGTGTCGTAGCACTGAATATTCTTGAAGCTGTCGGTCCACGCCGCGGTCTGCGATGGATCCGGCACCGTCGCGCAAGACATTCCCGCGGGAGTGGAAACTCCGGGGAGCGCGACCACCGTGGAATTGATCTCCGGCGCATAGTAATCGTCGACGTTGTACCCGTTGCCCGGACCGGAAACGGCCAAATAGGCAGGATGTTTGTCCGACCAGGCTGTATAGCCGCCCGCCTGGTGAATCACCCCGTAGATCGTGTTGGTCCGCACGAAATTCCAGGGATAAACCGGCTGGCAACCGTTCTTCGGGTCGCGAATCAGACGCTGCGAGTCGATCGAGGCGCGGCCTCCATCCGTCAGCCCGGCTCCGGGAGCACCGCCGTTCAACCTGGTTTGATCAAGGTCGATTCCCTCTTCATACTCAGTCCGCGTGCCTGTAGGAGTGCCACCCGCGGTGCAGGGTCCAGCCGCCACGCCGTTGCCCGTGGTTTTGGCTGGCGCATCCAGCGAGCGATCGTACGCCACGTCGTAATAAACGCCCATCGTCCGGGGCGTTGCTCCGGTCATGATGGTCATCAGGCCCGGAAACGAATCCGAGGGCTTCGATGTACTGGCAGCGGTGTAATTTACCGCGCCGACGCTCAAGGCCGCCAGGTTCGGACAATACGATTCACCCGAGTTGATGCCGCTAAGCCCTCTGTAGCAATTCAGAAGATCGATCTCATGCATCCCATCGACGCTGATCAGCATGACATGACGAATCGGACTACGGTTGCCGTCTTGCGCTTGCGCGGCGAACGCCGACAAAGCGAAGATGAATGCGAGTGCCACCAATTTTTTCATAAACAACCTCCTGGCTAAGGTTGTTACGCGGGGCATGGCGCGGGGCGGATTACGCCCGAATCAATTTTCCGTGAATCGGATTTTTTCTCTGGAAAATTCCATCGGCCACAAAGAAAATGCAGAGCAAAAAAAGCAACCCAGCCCGGTTGCTTTGCATTCCTTGGGACGTCGCTGAACAGGAGATCAGGGCTGTGCGCCTGGAGAGCCGGCAGTCGGACTTGGGATGGGCACATTGTGATTTCGCGCCAATTGCTCGATGGCCTGACGATGTTCTCCGATACGTTTCGTGCCATTTGCGGCCACACTGATCAGCGCCTGATCCTTCCCGATCCGCGCCTCGTTGCCGAACGCGACGGCGTCGGCTCGGTGTCGATCCATGACTGTTGCGATATAGGCATCGTCGAACTGCTTACCGGACTTGGCTTTCAGCGACGCCAGCAGCGCCCGATCGTCGGCGGAAAGCGTTGCCGGTGCGGCTACGCCGATCCTGGAGGCAACCGGCTTCAACTGGTCGAACAGTTCCTGGTGATCCTGCACCATCATCTGTCCAATCTGTTTCACATCGTTGCCGCCCTTCTCTATCGCGAGCTTCGCAAGCTGCACCTCGGTCAGATTGGCCTCCATCGCCCTCCCGGCAAACTGCGTGTCGGTCATGTCGGCGGTCCATCCCGACAGATTGGAACTGAGGCCGGTGGTGGGAGAGTCGTTCCGCACCGAGTTTATCGTCGATTGCGCATGGGCGGCGACACACAACAACGACATGCTGAAAATAGTCGCGATTCGCTTCGGCATTCGATTGAAGATCATAGACGGTACTCCTAGGGAAATTCCGATTCAGTTATTCAATACCTCAGTGGCTAAAGCCACCCTCATATTTTCGGTGACTACCCCCGGCCTGAAGGCCGGGGTCTACCCAAAGTTCTCAAATCAGCCGCTTCATCAGAGTCTCCCTAAAGCAAAAGCACAGATACTATGATGTGGTGAGTTGGGCTGCTGTGCAGCCGTTCTTTGGGAACGGCTGTGTCCAAGAGCGATTTTCCACCTTACACCTTCTGCGCTTTTGCTCTGAAATTCCGGGCACACACAACACCAGCAGAAGGGCATGCCGGTTAGGCATGCCCTTCTGGACGCTGCAAAGAATGCGTTCTGCTTGTCGACCTACTTTGCGGTGACTCTCAATGCTATCCGCCGATTTTGGGCGCGCCCCTCCGCGGTAGAATTATCGCCGACAGGGTGCTGATCCCCGTAGCCTTCCGAGCTGAGCCGCGATGGGTCGATGCCCGCAGCAACAAGGGCATCCATTACGTTCTTGGCGCGTGCCGTGGAAAGGCTCATATTCGCCGCCTCGTCCCCGGTATTGTCCGTGTAGCCGCCAATCTTGATCTGCGCCTTAGGATAAGCTTTGAGGATATTTGCGACATTATCCAGCTGCTCCTTTGAAGAGGGTTGCAGCGTGGCTTGCCCGGTGTCGAACAACAGGCGGTCAAAATTGAACCATGTTGTTGTATCCACGGGCTTGGAATTGTCTCCCAGAAAGGCAATGAGTTTGCTCTCAATGCCGTACTGAGGAATATTTAATACGACACCGTTTGGCAAAGTGGTCTTATAAAACTGCCCCAGAGAAGAGGTCGCGGTATTGACGGCATTTTGAACCGGGGCTTTCCCGCGGTTGAAGAACCAGATACCGAGGAGTATCAGCGCCGCGAGCACGATGAGAGGCCACAACCAGCGGTTCCCGGTCCGCGCCGCCGCTTCCGGCACGACAGCAACGTCTAAGGGTCTCGCCGACATGGAACCAAGCCCGGCAGGAAGAAATCTCTGAAGGCCTGGCGCCTCATTTTTCAACGCATTTCCCAGGCTGGCAGCACTCAAGCCATTGGCCCGAACATGCTGGCCAAGGACACCAAGCACCAGCGGAGCGGCCATACTGAGAAGCGTGGCTACCTTACTGCCGCTCAACCCCGTGGACCGACCAAGCGCGTCCGTAACGGAGGACTGGTTGGAACCGAAGATGCCGGAGAGAAAGCGTCCTCCCAGAGATCCCAGGGGTGAATTCTCGGCTCCAGGAATAAAAGAGCCGAGATTGGAGGCGAGCGATGAAAGCGAGGTGGAATTATTCGCCTGATTGGTAACCATGCTGAAGATATTTCCCAGAAATCCCGGCTCGTCCGCTTTACCAGCTATACCGGCCAGCATGGCAGCCGAGCCACCCTGCAACCCGCGTTGAACAGCATCCGTTGACTCTCCAAGCTGCGAGGCTAGAGGGGCAACACTTTGGGTATTCAGCAAGCCCATTAAACTTTCCACGATGGAACCGGCCATAAATTTTTCCTCTCTGAAATAAACGAAGGGGAGAAGTTAAATTGGCAAGATTGAATTCGCTCACATTCGCCTGATCGCGGCAAACGTTCGCGAACCATCCCCGTTAGGATGGCAGCCCTGGAAGAAACAGTTGTCTTTTAGATTGTTAAAGCCTGAATCGTGAAAGCCTGGCAGTGCGGGTAGGAGGGGTGGCTGAATCAGACGAACCGCGACAAACTACCTACAACCTGATGCGAAGATTGTTTGCAACTATAAGATTGAATGGGGAATACGGTCACCTGGTGACAGCATCCCCCATCGGCTTGTTGGCTTGTTACTCGGCAGCCATCTCTTCCGCTTCGCCTTCCTGACGCATCAGTTCCAGTTCGCGCTCGGCGGCTTCGGTGGCCTCGGAGACCTCCTGCTGTACGCGGGCGGCGGCTTCTTCCAGTTCCTGCGACAGGCGGACATTGCGGTAGAACTCCATGCCGGTTCCGGCTGGAATCAACCGTCCGACGATGACGTTCTCCTTCAGGCCGCGCAGCTGATCGACAGCGCCGTTGATGGCCGCTTCGGTGAGGACACGCGTGGTCTCCTGGAAGGAAGCCGCGGAGATGAACGAGTCGGTCGAAAGCGATGCCTTGGTGATGCCCAGCAGCAGCGGACGGCCGACGGCAGGGCGACCGCCATTGTTGATGGCCTTCTCGTTCTCCTCGCGGAAGCGGAACTTGTCCACCTGCTGCTCGACCAGGAACGCGGTGTCGCCCGGATCTTCTACCTTGACCCAGCGCAGCATCTGGCGAACGATGACTTCGATGTGCTTGTCCGAGATGGCCACGCCCTGAAGCCGGTAGACTTCCTGGATTTCCGTGACCATGTAGGACTGCAGTTCTTTTTCCCCGAGCACAGCAAGAATGTCGTGCGGGTTCAGGGGTCCGTCCATGAGAGGATCGCCGGCGCGCATGCGCTCGCCTTCCTGCACGTTGACGTGCACGCCGCGCGGCATCGAGTATTCCTTCTCTTCGCCGCTGTCCGCCGTGACGTAAATCTTGCGCTGTCCCTTGCTGACTTCGCCGAACCGGACTGCGCCGTCGATCTCGCTGATGATGGCCGTCTCGCGGGGCTTACGCGCCTCGAAGAGTTCGGCCACCCGCGGCAGACCGCCGGTGATGTCCTTGGTGCGGGTGGTTTCGCGCGGGATCTTCGCCAGCACATCGCCGGGGAAAACCTCGTCGCCATTCTGTACCATCAAGTGCGCGCGGCTGGGAAGCAGATAGCGCTTCTGGCCCTTCGCGTTCTTGATCATGATGGCCGGCTGACGCTTTTCATCGGAGGATTCCGCGACCACCAGCCGTGACAGCCCGGTGACTTCGTCCACCTCTTCGTTGAGCGTGGTGCCCTCGTGCAGATCGTGGAAGTGCACCGTGCCGCCGACTTCCGTCAGGATGGCAAAGGTGTATGGGTCCCACTCGCCAAGAGTCTGGCCCTGCGTGACCTGTGCGCCTTCTTCCACCTTGAGCTTGGCGCCGTAGACCAGGGTATAGCGCTCTTTTTCGCGGCCGCGATCGTCGACGACAACGACCACGCCGGAGCGATTCATGGCTACCAGATCACCCGACTTCGAGCGCACTGTAACCAGGTTCAGGAAGCGCACCGTACCGGCATTCTTCGCTTCTAACCGCGACTGATCGGAAACACGCGATGCCGCCCCGCCGATATGGAAGGTGCGCATGGTGAGCTGGGTGCCCGGTTCGCCGATCGACTGCGCCGCGATCACGCCGACGGCTTCGCCCATTTCGACGAGACGGCCGGAAGCCAGGTTGCGTCCATAGCAAAGGATGCAGACGCCGCGCTTCGATTCGCAGGTGAGCACCGAGCGAATCTTGACGCGTTCGACACCCGCAGCCTGAATTGCGCTGGCCATATCTTCGTCGATTTCCTGATTGACCTCAACCAGCACATTGCCTTCAAAGTCCTTCAGCTTCTCAAGCGATACACGGCCAATGATGCGGTCGCGCAGTGGTTCGATGACTTCGCCCGCTTCGACGATGTGGCCAACGTAAATGCCCTCCACCGTGCCGCAGTTGTAGTCGCTGATGATCACATCCTGCGCCACGTCGACCAGACGGCGGGTCAGGTAGCCGGAGTCGGCGGTTTTAAGCGCCGTATCCGCCAGGCCCTTACGCGCGCCGTGGGTGGAGATGAAGTATTGCAGCACCGTCAGCCCCTCACGGAAGTTCGCCGTGATCGGCGTTTCGATGATTTCGCCCGACGGCTTCGCCATCAGTCCGCGCATGCCGGAGAGCTGACGAATCTGCTGCTTCGATCCGCGAGCGCCGGAGTCGGCCATGATGTAAATCGGGTTCATGGTGCCGGCCTTGTCGGCGGATTTCATGTTGTTGAACATTTCATCCGCGACCTGTTCGGTTACAGACGACCAGAGCTGGATGACCTTGTTGTTGCGCTCGCCGTTGGTGATGGCGCCATCGAGATACTGGCGCTGCACGCTGACGACCTGCTTCTCGGCATCGCTGACCAGCCTGTACTTTGTGTCCGGGATGACCATGTCGTCAAAGCCGACCGACAGGCCGCTGCGCGTGGCGAACTTGAAGCCCAGGTCCTTGATGCGATCGAGCATCTTGACGGTGACTTCGAGGCCAAGGTTCAGGTAGGAATAGCTGACCACCTGGCCGATGCCTTTCTTCTTCAACAGGCCATTGACGAACGGCATGCCTTCCGGGAAGGAGTCGTTCAGAATCACGCGGCCTACCGTGGTCGACAGATACTGGTTCGTATACTGGATCGGCTCCGTGTGCAGCAGGTCCTGATCGTCATACGCAGTCGACATGTCGAGCACAGCGCCGGTGTAGCGGAGGCGAATCGGGCTCAGCGTTTCCACTTCGCCGGCTTCGAGCGCCATCAGCACTTCGTCGGTGTTGGCGAACACGCGGCCTTCGCCTTTCGCTCCGGCATGCGCCTTGGTGAGGTAGTAAAGACCCAACACCATGTCCTGTGTCGGAACCGTGATCGGCTGACCGGATGCGGGCGACAGGATATTGTGCGAAGCCAGCATCAGAACGCTTGCCTCTACCTGCGCTTCGGGAGACAGCGGAATGTGTACTGCCATCTGATCGCCGTCAAAATCCGCGTTGAAGGCGGTGCAGACCAGCGGGTGGATCTTGATCGCCTTACCTTCGACCAGCACCGGCTCGAAGGCCTGGATGCCGAGGCGATGGAGCGTTGGCGCACGGTTCAGCAGCACGGGATGGTCCTTGATGACCTCTTCCAGCACGTCCCAGACGATGGGGTCCTGCAGCTCGACCAATTCCTTGGCCTGCTTGATGGTGGTGCAATGGCCGATCTGTTCCAGGCGGTGATAGATGAACGGCTTGAACAGCTCGAGCGCCATCTTCTTGGGCAGGCCGCACTGGTGCAGCTTCAACTCCGGTCCGACAACGATGACGGAGCGGCCGGAATAGTCCACGCGCTTGCCGAGAAGGTTCTGGCGGAAGCGGCCCTGCTTGCCTTTGAGCGTATCGGAGAGCGACTTGAGCGGACGGTTGTTCGCGCCACGCAGCACCCGGCCACGGCGGCCATTGTCGAACAGCGCATCGACGGCCTCCTGCAGCATGCGCTTTTCGTTGCGCACGATGACTTCCGGCGCGTGCAGGTCCATCAGCTTCTTCAACCGGTTGTTGCGGTTGATGACGCGACGATAGAGATCGTTCAGATCGGAGGTGGCAAAGCGTCCGCCATCGAGCGGCACCAGCGGGCGCAGCTCGGGAGGAATGACGGGGACGACATCGAGGATCATCCACTGCGGCTTGTTGCCGGACTTGCGGAATGCCTCGACAACTTTCAGACGCTTGGCATATTTGAGGCGCTTCTGGAGGGAGGTTTCAATCTTCATGCGCTCGCGCAGCTCGACGGAAAGGGTGTCGATCTCGACGCGCTTCAGCAGCTCCTTGATGGCTTCGGCGCCCATCATGGCCTTGAAGCCGGAGACGCGATACTGCTGGTCGAGCTCGCGATACCGCGTCTCGTCCTTGATAATTTCGTGATCCTTCATGGGCGCATCGCCTGGATCGATAACGACGTAGCTCTCGAAGTAGAGAACGCTTTCGAGCTCACGCAGAGAAATGTCGAGCAGATGCCCGATGCGCGACGGCAGCCCCTTGAAGAACCAGACGTGCGAACAGGGCGAAGC
The DNA here is from genome assembly GCA_965276585.1 of Acidobacteriaceae bacterium. GTDB lineage: Bacteria > Acidobacteriota > Terriglobia > Terriglobales > Acidobacteriaceae > JAKAAZ01. The sequence continues at coordinate 315,393 of CBDIAZ010000002.1, forward strand.
CAGCTCAATATGTCCAAGGCGTTCGCGGCGCACACGCGACAAGGTGACTTCGACGCCGCACTTGTCGCAGATGACTCCGCGATGCTTCATGCGCTTGTATTTGCCGCACAGACATTCCCAGTCCGTGATGGGGCCAAAAATGCGCGCGCAGAACAGGCCGTCGCGTTCCGGCTTGAACGTGCGGTAATTGATCGTCTCCGGCTTGGTGACTTCCCCGTGCGACCAGCTGCGGATCTTCTCCGGCGAGGCAAGGCTGATGCGAATTGCATCGAAGTCCGAAATAGGATTGCTGAGTTCGAATGGATTCGAGCGGAACAAGACGACCTCCGTGCCGGGTCTCCGCCGCACTTTACAGATTGCAGCGGACCGGCTCTCGCGTTCCCAGGATTTCCATCATTCCGTCCGCCTGTCCGTCCTGGGAGCGCGTTGGCTTCTGTGGACTTGCGGTCGTGTCTTAAAAAAATCGGCTTGTGACAGGGTCGATGCGGGCAATTGCATCGACCCTGCTGTTAATCCGCGGCAGCCACGGTGGGCAGCGGAACCTTCTTGTTTTCCGCCTGCTTGATCAGCTCGACATCGAGGCAGAGGGCCTGCAACTCGCGCACCAGCACGTTAAACGACTCCGGCACGCCGGGCTCGATCGCCGCCTCGCCCTTGACGATGGCCTCGTAAATCTTGGTGCGGCCATACACATCGTCGGACTTGGCGGTGAGCAACTCCTGCAGGATATAGGCCGCGCCGTAGGCTTCGAGCGCCCAGACTTCCATCTCGCCGAAGCGCTGGCCGCCGAACTGCGCCTTGCCGCCCAGCGGCTGCTGGGTGATCAAGGAATACGGTCCAATCGAACGCGCGTGAATCTTGTCGTCGACCAAGTGCGAGAGCTTCAGCATGTACATGTAGCCGACGGTGACAGGCTGCTCAAACTTGTCGCCTGTCATGCCGTCGTAGAGGTAGATCTTGCCGGAGGTCGGCAGGTTCGCCGCCGTCAGCAGAGCTTTGATCTCTTCCTCTTTCGCGCCGTCAAATACTGCGGTGCCGAACCAGATGCCTCTCGCCATACCGCGCGAAACCTGCAGCAGCTTTTCGTCATCGAGATCGAGCAACTGGCGCAACAAAGCCGTTCCGCCGAAGCGCTCTTCCAAGAGCTTGCGGACTTCGTTGGCTTTCTGATTCTTTTCGACGAGTTCGGCAATCTGCTTGCCGAGCTCGTGCGCCGCCCAGCCAAGATGGGTCTCGAGAATCTGACCGACGTTCATACGCGACGGCACGCCCAGCGGGTTCAGCACAATGTCCGCCGGCGTTCCATCGGGCAGGTACGGCATGTCTTCTTCGGGCAGAATGCGCGAGATGACACCCTTATTGCCGTGACGGCCGGCCATCTTGTCGCCGACCGAGAGCTTGCGCTTCATGGCGATGTAGACCTTGACCTGCTTGATGACGCCGGGCGCGAGTTCATCGCCCTTCTGCAGCTTGCCGATCTTGTCATTGGTGATCTTGCGCAGCACATCGATCTGGCGAGAGGTCATCTCCTCAATTTCGTCGATCTGCTCATTCACCCGCGGGTCTTTGTCCGCGTAGCGGATGCGCTTCAGATTGCGGGTCGAGATCAGCTCAATCATCTCGCGATCGAGAACTGCGCCCTTCGCCAGTAGACGCTTGTTGGTGCGCTCGTCGTGCAGGTCGGCTTGCACTTCCTTCGCGCCCATGATCGACTCCAACCGCTTCAGCCGCTCATCGGTCAGGATTCGAATCTCATCTTCAAGGTTCTTTTCGAGCTTCGCCACCTGATCGGCTTCGATCAGCTTGGCGCGCTCGTCCTTTTCCTGCCCCTTGCGGGAGAAGATGCGGACATCGACGATGGTGCCTTCGACACCCGGAGGGCATGTGAGCGAAGCATCGCGAACATCGCCGGCCTTTTCGCCGAAGATGGCGCGCAGCAGCTTTTCTTCCGGCGTCAACTGAGTTTCGCCCTTCGGCGTCACCTTGCCGACGAGGATGTCGTTGTGCTTGACTTTGGCTCCGATGCGGATGATGCCGCTTTCGTCGAGGTCGCGCAGCGCGGACTCGGAGACGTTGGGAATGTCGCGGGTGATTTCTTCCGGCCCCAGCTTCGTGTCGCGGGATTCGATCTCATACTCTTCAATATGAAGCGAAGTGTAGTAGTCTTCGCGCACCAGCTTTTCGCTGATGAGAATCGCGTCCTCAAAGTTGTAGCCGCGCCAGGACATGAATGCGACGAGTACGTTGCGGCCCAGGCCAAGCTCGCCCTGCTCCGTGCAAGGTCCGTCGGCGATCACCTGCCCTTTCAGCACGCGGTCGCCCTGACGGACGATCGGTTTCTGATTGATGCAGGTGTTCTGATTGGAGCGCTTGAATTTGGTTAGCTGATAAATGTCCGAACCGACTTCGCGCGACAGCTGCGTCGGGTGATGTTCTCCCTCGACACGCACGATGATGCGCTCGGAATCCACGGAGTCGATGATGCCGTGGCGGCGGGCCAGCACGACGGCGCCGGAATCGCGCGCGGTGACGCCTTCCATTCCCGTACCCACAAACGGGGCTTCGGAGATCAACAGCGGCACCGACTGGCGCTGCATGTTCGCGCCCATGAGAGCGCGGTTGGCGTCGTCATGCTCGAGGAACGGAACCAGGGAGGCGGCGACCGAAACCAGCTGCTTCGGGCTGACGTCGACATAGGTGACTTCGCTGCGATTGACGAGAACGAAGTTGCCCTGACGCCGCGCCGTGACCAGCTCGTCCTTGATGCTGCCGTTTTTGTCGAGCTCCACGTTCGCCTGCGCGATGGTGTAACGATCTTCTTCCCAGGCGGAAAGATAGAAGCTGTAGGGCTCGAACTCCATGGGCCGCTTCTTTTCTTTGATCAACTCTTTATTGCGTTTGATCGCGTCCGGTTTTTCCAGGTGATCGCCCACGCGCAGTCCGCTGTCACCGGCATTGATGACCTGCACGAAATCGAGCAGCAGACCGTCGCGCACACGGCGATAGGGCGACTCGATAAAACCGTACTCGTTGATGCGGGCAAAGCAGGAAAGCGACGAGATCAATCCAATGTTCGGACCTTCCGGCGTCTCGATCGGGCAGATACGGCCATAGTGGGTGGGATGCACGTCGCGCACTTCAAAGCCCGCGCGCTCGCGGCTCAAACCGCCCGGCCCAAGGGCCGATAGACGCCGCTTGTGGGTAATCTCCGACAGCGGATTCGTTTGATCCATGAACTGCGACAGCTGGCTGCTTCCGAAGAATTCGCGGATGGCCGCCATCACCGGCTTGGCGTTGATCAGGTCATGCGGCATCGCTGTCGACATGTCCGGGTATACGCTCATCTTTTCCTTGATGGCGCGCTCCATGCGGACCAGGCCGATGCGGAACTGGTTCTCCATCAACTCGCCGACGGCGCGCACGCGGCGATTGCCCAGGTGATCGATGTCATCGACCACGCCAATGTTGCGGCGCAGCTTGAGCAGATAGCGGATGGTCGCGTAGAAATCGTCCGGGGTCAGCGTGCGATGATCGAGCGAAGTCGCATCCTGCTTGTCGTACAGCTTGATGTTGAACTTCAACCGGCCCACTCGCGAAAAGTCGTACTTGCGCGCGTCGAAGAACATGCCTTCAAACAATGCCGTCGCCGTATCGAGCGTCGGCGGATCGCCGGGGCGAAGCTTGCGGTAGATTTCGATCAGCGCTTCTTCCGGCTTGTGGACGGTGTCGCGGCGCAGCGTGTGCGAGATCACGTTGCCGACATCGTCGCGCTCCGGCATGAATATCTCGATTGCGGTCACACCGCTCTCGAGAATCTGGACCAGTTTCTCTTTGGTCAGTTCCTGATTGGCCTCAAGCAGCAGATCGCCCGTCGTCGTATCGACAACATCGGAGGCCGACATCGCGCCGTCGAGCTCGGAGTCTTCAATCTCGATTTCGCCGATCTTCGCCGCACGCAGAGCTTTCAGGATGCTGGCGGTAATCTTGCGTCCGGAGTGGGCAATCTCCTCACCCTTCACCACAACCGCATGCGCCGGTTTCACGCCCAGCAGGTGCGTCGCATGGCCTTCATCCTTCACATTCCAGTAGAGCTTGCCGCCCCTGGTCGCAATGGTATCGACAGTGTAGAAGTTCTTGAGAATTTCTTCATCCGACTTTAGACCCAGCGCGCGGAGGAAAACGGTGCCCAGAAATTTACGCTTGCGATCGATACGGACGTAGAGGGTGTTCTTCTGGTCGTATTCAAACTCTACCCACGAACCGCGATAGGGAATGATCTTGCCCAGGAAATAGGTGCGATTGTTCGCTGTTTCGAAGAAGACGCCTGGCGAGCGATGCAGCTGACTGACGATGACGCGCTCGGTCCCGTTGACCAGGAAGGTTCCATTCTTCGTCATCAGCGGAATATCGCCGAAGAAGACTTCCTGTTCCTTCATGTCGCGGATGGTCTTGACGCCCGTCTCCGGATTCTTGTCGTAAATTTTGAGGCGAATGGTGACTTTGAGCGGTGCGGAGTAGGTCATGCTGCGCTCTTCGCATTCACTCTGGTCGTACTTCAACTGCAGACCGACGGGATCGCCGCACTTGTTGCAGAAATCCGGCGTGTTCTTGTTGTAGGTGCCGCACTTCTGACACAGCACATCGCCGGGATGAAACGGATCGGTGATCACCATATTGCCGCAGTTGATACAAGTGGTGCGGAGGTGATGCAGTCCCTTCAGGTGACCGCATTTGCACTCCCAGTTGCCGATCGAAAAATCGACAAACTCGAGCTCCGATAAATTGCGGAAGTCGGTAATTGGAAACACGGAACCAAACACGGACTGCAATCCGAGATCGTCGCGTTCCGTCGGGAGCTTGTCCATTTGCAAAAACCGCTCGTATGAGCGTCGCTGCACTTCGATCAGGTTTGGAATCTGGATTTCGGTGGGAATTTTAGAAAAATCGAGACGGCTGCGGATCGCGCGTTTCTCGTTCGACATGCTTCACTCCTGGCTGATTTGCCTTCGCGGCCCACTCCCGGCGGCAACCCGGGGAGTTGGTCAGGCGGCGCTCCGGCTCATCCACGGAGGCGCGCGCCCATTTCGGTTTCGCTTGCTGCGCTTGCTGCTTGAAATTCGTCTTGTTAAACCCGTTGCGCCGAGTTCGCCATTGCTGAAGTTCGCCGATGGTTGGATCTACTGAAAAATCTGCTCAGAGACGCCAAACCGCTCGCAAGAGACAATATGTCCCGCGAGCGTCACAACCGGATTGTGCACTGTTCAGATAGATGGGTTTTAGCTTCCGCCTGCGCCGGATATTTCCGGGCGCTTTTGTTGGATCGGTGAGAGCAACACAGATCAGGATCAGTCTGACTGCATATACCCACAGGCCCTGAAGAAATTCGAGAGTCTTAAGATCAAGAGAGCATGCGGGCGAACCGCTCACGCTTATTTAGAATAACCCAGATTCGCCCGACAGACAAGCCGACTACTTGACTTCGACCCCGGCGCCCGCATCGACGAACTTCTTCCGGATCGTCTCCGCTTCTTCCTTGGTCACGCCTTCCTTCACCGTCTTGGGCGCGCCATCGACCAGATCCTTGGCTTCCTTCAAGCCAAGCGCCGTCACTTCGCGCACCACCTTGATGGTGTTGATCTTGTTGGTTCCAGCATCCTTCAGGATGACAGAGAATTCCGTCTGCTCTTCCGCCGGAGCTGCCGCCGCCGCACCGCCGCCAGCCACCATCACCGGAGCTGCCGCCGCTGCCGAAACGCCGAGACGCTCTTCCAGCTTCTTCACCAGGGCCGCCGCATCCAGCAAGGTCAGCCCGACAATTTGATCTTCAATCTGCTGTAAATCCGCCATGTCCATTCTCCATGCTGCTTAAAAATCGATTTTTCAAACTCGTATTCCACTTACCGTATTGCTTTGCTGTTCGCGCGGTTTCCGTTGTGCCCAGACCAGCACCCCGACGCGAATGCAGCGATATTCCGCCGAACCTTGCGACACTCCCGCTCTACGATGCCGCCGCTTCGGCAAACTTGTTCTGCTCGACCGCCTGGCCCAGCACCACAGCCACGTCGCGGCCGGTTGCGTTGATCACCGTCGCCAGGCGCTGCGCGGGCGCGTTGATCAGGAACAGCAGCTTCGAATACAGCTCTTCCCTGCCCGGCATGGTCGCCAACTGCTGAATCTCTTTGACCGATAGAATTTTGCCGTCGACAATCGCCAGTTTGAAGGAAAATTGCTCGTTGTCCTTGACCCACTCGGAGAGCGCTTTCGCCAGGGCCACCGGATCGCCGCTGCTGTACGCTACAGACGAAACACCCTTCAACCCCTTCAGCGCCTCTTCCACCTTGGTGCCTTCGGCAGCGCGGGAGGCCAGCTTATTCTTAAGCACACGATATTTGCCGCCGGCGCCGCGAACCACTGTCCGCAGGGCAAAATCCTGAGAAACAGTCAGCTTCTGAAATGTACCGACAATCGCGGTGGTCGAGCCGGCCAGCTCCGCCGCGAGCTGCTTGACCTGCTCCGCTTTTTTGGCCTTTGAAATTGCCATACAAACCTCTCCATTTTCAGCGCCCACGTCGAGATTGAATCGCTCTTAGACGGTAGACCTTTTGATTTCGCTCAAAGTGAATCGACTCGCCGCGATCAGGCCTTGCCCGCAGCCTCAACCACCGCATTGTCGAGCCGGATGCCGGGGCCCATAGTCGAGCTCAGCGTAATGCCCTTGACATATTTGCCCTTGGCGGCCGAAGGCTTGGCCTTCACCACGCTGGTAATCACCGTGGTGGCATTTTCTACCAGCTTCTCCGGTGTAAAGGAGAGCTTGCCCACCGGAACGTGCACCAGCGCCGTTTTGTCTGTGCGGAACTCGATTTTTCCGGCCTTGATTTCCTTCACTGCCGCCGCAACATCTGTGGTCACGGTTCCGGTCTTCGGGTTCGGCATCAACCCGCGCGGCCCGAGAACTTTGCCGAGGCGTCCGACAGACTTCATCATGTCGGGAGTTGCGATCAGCGCGTCGAAATCGGTCCAGCCCTCTTTCTGAATTCTTTCGACCAGATCGTCGCCGCCGACAAACTCTGCGCCAGCCGCTTCCGCCTCGCGCACCTTTTCGCCCGAGGCAATGACAGCCACGCGCTTGGTCTTGCCCAGGCCATGCGGCAGAACGACAGTTCCGCGCACCATCTGGTCGGCATGCTTGGGATCTACGCCCAGACGCAGCGTAATCTCGACGGTCTCATCAAACTTGGCAAACTTGACTTTTTGAAGAAGCGGAACCGCTTCGGTCAATGGATAGGGGCGCGGCTCGATAGCCGTGCGCGCCTTCTCAATATTCTTTCCAGACTTTCTCGACATAAATCCTTCCGTCTCCCACCGCGCGGACCTAATGCAGCGCTTGTTTCCGCTGAACCGCCCCGTATTGCTTGTATTCAACTGCTTGTTACGGCATTGCTCGGAGCGGCCGTCCGGCCGTGGTATGTGTACATTGCAAATGCAGTCTTCGCACCGCAAACGTACTTCTCTATTATGCCGCAGATAGGCTAGTGGCGCAAGTCTTGCGAACCAGCTTCACACTTCACAATTACGTTCCTGGCTGCGGACGTTCGCTCTCAGCTGCCTTGCGAATCGCCTCAACGTCGGCGAGGTCTTGCGTGCGGCCTGACGCCAGCTTTGCGGAAATCAGATCTTCGCGAGAAATGAAGTTGGCTTTCAATCCGCTTGCTGGGTCAACCACATCCTCCACCCGGCGCTGCCATGCCGCATCAAACTCGACGCCCGGTATGTCGGTAAGAATATCAACACTGATCGGCTCGCGTCCCAGACGAAAGAGCGGCCCAGGCTTTGCAAAATCGGCGGGGGTCAACTTCTCGAGCGGCGCTCCGAATTGGGTCAGGGCCGTAAAAACTGCCTCGGCATTTGCCGCGTCGGCCTTGACCAGAATATCCAGGTCCTTTGTGGCCCGAGGTTGCGCGTGAATGGAGACGGCATAGGCTCCAACGATCAGGTATTTAGCTCGGTGCTCGTTCAAAGCGGACAAGAGTTCTTTGAAGTCTGGGTACATCGGCAACCCGGCCCTTCATCGCATAGTGTTCCTGGGTGAGTTCGGAAACGGCCTGGACACGCTCATGCACCGGACGACTCTGCCAATAGCGGTACTCGTCCGCCTTCATTTCATCGAAGCTAGTGTATTTGCGGATGGTCTTGTCCATACCAATCGCCCTATCGAAACAGCCGCTACGCGACGACTTCAATCCCCATCGAGCGCGCGGTACCCTTGATCGATTTGATCGCTGAATCGATCGAAGCCGCATTCAAGTCCGGCATCTTCTGCTTGGCAATTTCCGCTACCTGCTTCTCGGTCACCTTGCCAACCTTGTCCTTGTTCGGAGTGCCCGCACCCTTGGCCACACCCGCCGCTTTTTTCAGCAACACTGCCGCCGGCGGCGTCTTGGTGATAAAGGTGAAGGTGCGATCCGTGTAGACGGTGATGACGACCGGAATGACCAGCCCGGCCATGTCGGGGGCGGCGGTGCGCGCGTTGAACTGCTTGCAGAATTCCATGATGTTGACCTGCGCCTGGCCCAAGGCCGGGCCAACCGGCGGCGCCGGGGTCGCCTTGTTGGCAACGATCTGCAGTTTCACCTGGGTCTGTACTTTTTTAACTGGAGGCATTGTTGATCCTTTTCAAAAACTAAAAGCTATCGGCTGATTGCTTCGTTATGCAATTTTTTCTACCTTGCTGAACTCAAGCTCCACCGGCGTCGAACGTCCGAAGATCGTCACCATCACCTTCAGCGTTTCGCGGTCTTCATTCACTTCATCGACCACGCCGTTGAAGTTCGCGAACGGCCCTTCGGTAATCTTCACCTGCTCGTTCTTCTCAAACTTCACCTTCATCCGCGGCTTGTCTTTCGAGACGTCGGAGCGGAAGATGATCGAACTGATTTCTTCTTCAGTTAATGCAACTGGTTTCTCGCCCGTGCCCAAAAATCCGGTGACCCGCGGCGTATTCTTCACCAGGTGCCAGATCTCGTTGTCGAGATCCATTTCGACCAGCACGTACCCGGGAAGAAAAACGCGCTCGATGGTGTACTTCTTGCCGTTGCGAATTTCTGTAACCGGCTCGGTGGGAACCATGATCCGCCCGATGCGATCATGCAGCCCGTAGGCCTGCACGCGGCTCTCGATCGACTCCCGCACCTTGCGCTCAAAGCCGGAATACGCATGGATGATGTACCACCGGAAGCGCTCGTTAACTGGAGGCGCAAGTTCTGGAACCGTCCCTTCCGACGCCGATTGCGCTTCGACTTTCACTTCCTCTGCCATCCACTCACCTTCCGTACAAAACTTCTTTAGTGCGTCAGCCACGCCAGCAAGGTCTGCACGGCGCGTCCTACTATTGCATCCACCACATAGAAATATGCGGCGAACAGGAACACGGTAATGATGACCACAATGGTCGTCGATCGCACTTCCTCGCGCGACGGCGTCACCACCTTGTGCATCTCACTACGAACTTCCTTGAGGAAATTCCAGAACCGTTCCGGCTGCTGCCGCCACTGCGGCGTCACCGAGCGTGTTTCTCCAGAGACAGCGATTGCCTTTGCCATAATTGCTTCCTTCTTGAATCCGCTCGATTCCGCATCGCTTTGGAACCCTCGTGATCGACAGCGCCAGCTTTAAAAAGCTGGCAGGGGCGGAGGGATTCGAACCCCCAAGTCCGGTTTTGGAGACCAGCAGTTTAACCGTTGAGCTTACGCCCCTACATCTGGTGAAGAAATTCCGCGGCTATTTGGTTTCTTTATGAGCCGTGTGCTTGCGGCAGCGATTGCAGAACTTGGAAAACTCCAGCCGGGCTGTCGTCTTCTTCTTGTTCTTGGTCGTCGAGTAATTCCGCTCTTTACAGTCTGGACATTGTAACGTAATAATTTCGCGCATCTTTTTATCCTATCCGATTCTACCAGCGTTCGCCGATGGAAATTTTCCACGGCGACAGCACTGGCCGAGTGCTCAAGGTCTCAATTCCGAGATCTTGGATTAAATCCCAACCGCTTTCGCCAAAAAGATTTACTTCAAAATCTCGGCAATAGCGCCGGCGCCGACGGTGCGTCCGCCTTCGCGGATGGCGAACCGGAGACCCTTCTCCATGGCCACCGGGGTAATCAGTTCGATCTCCAGCGCCACATTGTCTCCCGGCATCACCATCTCCGTGCCTTCCGGCAGCTTCGCCACTCCGGTCACGTCTGTCGTCCGGAAGTAGAACTGCGGCCGATAGCCGTTGAAGAACGGCGTGTGCCGCCCGCCTTCTTCCTTGCTCAACACGTAAATCTCCGCCTTGAACTTGGTGTGCGGCGTAATCGAGCCGGTCTTCGCCAGCACCATCCCGCGCTCCACATCCTCCTTGGGAATACCGCGCAGCAGCAGCCCGGCATTGTCCCCCGCCAATCCTTCGTCCAGCTGCTTCTTGAACATCTCGACCCCGGTTACCACGGTTTTTCTGGTCTCGCGGAAGCCGACAATCTCCGTCTCCTCGCCCACCTTCACCTTGCCGCGCTCAATACGGCCGGTGACCACCGTGCCGCGGCCCGAGATCGAGAAGATATCCTCGATCGGCATCAGGAACGGCTGGTCGATGGCGCGCGCCGGCAGCGGCACGCTCTTGTCGACCGCCTCCATCAGCTCGTCGATCTTCGCTTCCCACTGCGCCTCTCCGTTGAGAGCTCCCAGGGCCGAGCCGCGGATCACCGGCACATCGTCGCCCGGAAACTGGTACTTGCTCAGCAGCTCGCGCACTTCCATCTCCACCAGGTCGATCAGCTCCGGGTCCTCAACCGCGTCGCACTTGTTCAGGAACACCACGATGTACGGCACCCCGACCTGGCGGGCCAACAGCACGTGCTCCTTGGTCTGCGGCATGGGGCCGTCGGTGGCCGCAACCACCAGGATTGCGCCATCCATCTGCGCCGCGCCCGTGATCATGTTCTTGATGTAATCGGCATGGCCCGGGCAATCCACGTGCGCATAGTGCCGGTTCGGCGTCTCGTACTCCACGTGCGAGGTCGCGATCGTGATGCCGCGCTCCCGCTCTTCCGGCGCATTGTCGATGGTGTCGAAGGAACGGAACTTGTTGTTCGGATTGTGCTTCGACAATACCTTCGTGATCGCCGCCGTCAACGTCGTCTTGCCATGATCAATGTGTCCTATCGTTCCCACATTTACGTGCGGCTTCGACCGGTCAAATTTTTCCTTCGCCATTTTCTTCTTCTCTACTCTCGATTTCGTTGGATTCTTACTAGATAAAAATGATTGCGCTACTCGGGCTCAGTAGTACGCGTAAACCTTCAAATACTTCCCGCGCAGCTCCGGCGCAACCTGTTCCACGGATCTCAGATACAATTCGCGAATCTGTCCGCGGTCACTATCGCCCAGTTGCGCATAACCGGACTTGGCCGCGCTGCCCAGCAAACCCAGCTCCAGAACTTGCTCAAAGTCTCGTACCCGCAGCTTTGCCTGCTCGACGCGCTTCAGAAATTTGCCCACGCCGGGGGTCGCATAGCTTGTATCAATTGCTGCCTTGACCGGCTCAAAAACTGCCGGGTTTTCAATCGGAATTGTCGCCTGCTGAAACATCTTTCCCATAAATTTGCCTGAACGCAATGATCTAAATTTTGGATTAATTTCTGGAGCGGGAGACGGGGATCGAACCCGCGACCAACAGCTTGGAAGGCTGTGACTCTACCACTGAGTTACTCCCGCGCGAGCTGCAATTTCTGGAGCTGATGATGGGGCTTGAACCCATGACCTCTCCCTTACCAAGGGAGTGCTCTACCACTGAGCTACATCAGCCCTGCCAAATCTAAATCTCTTCGTCTTCCTCGCGTTCCTCTTCATCGTATCGCGAACGCGCCGTGTGGATCACCACACGAAACAGAAACATTCCCAGGATCAGCACTGCAATCAGCCGAATCCTGCCCGGGTCGAGCGTGAACCAGGCTAGCGCCATCAGCGCCAGCAGCATTCCTCCGGCGACTCTCGATTTCACCGCCGCATTCATTTCAACCATCCAAACTGTGGTGCACAGGGGAGGATTCGAACCTCCGTAGCTCGCAAGGAGCGGCAGATTTACAGTCTGCTGCCATTAACCACTCGGCCACCTGTGCACATTCTTCCGGCTCGATCGTTTCGTCCCTCTGCCATCGCATCCGAGGTCCGCAACGGAAGACAGCTCCGCTGAAATTGGCTCATCGGTGCAAACTTGTCTGGCAGGAGACGCGGCTACGAGGGAGACGGAACCGAACCTTGCTCTTTGCAGTATTGCTTTGCTGTGCGAGTAGCCCGCGCCGCTTCCGGAAAACAGGTCTAAAACAGGTTTGGGCACATTCTCTGGAGCTGGCGAAGGGATTTGAACCCCCGACCCTCTGATTACAAATCAGATGCTCTACCAGCTGAGCTACGCCAGCCCTGAAACAGTCCATCCGGAACGCCCGCGCACAGTGCCGCGTCCATTACGCACAAGAGTCAAATTATCACGCGGCGCAGCCCACCGCAACCGCGGAGACGCGATCGGCGAAATGATCCTACAGAGAAGAATCGGTGCTATGCTCGTAATCACATTTTGCGCGTCGATCAATTTTTTGCGCTCGCGCAACGCAGTCGATGTACCACAGCACTTGAAATATGACAGACCCCTTTGGCCGAAGTCTCCGCACCTGCCTCCTCCGCCCCCACCGCATGAGGTTCGTTCAAATCCATGCGTAGACGCACTTGGGCAAGCCTTGCCGTCGTTGCAGCCGTGATTGCAGCACTGGTTGCAATCGTCGTCCTCCGCAAAAATGCTCCCCCGGAAATCGCTCGCCTGCTGCCGGAAGCGGACGCCGTGGTGTATCTCAACATCAAGCCGCTGCGGGCCCTGACCCACTTCGACCAGCATCCCGTGGCGCACGACGCCAGCTATCAGGCCTTTATCGATGCGACTGGCATTGAGTTCGAGCGCGATCTCGACCAGGCTGCTTTCGCCGTCCATCGGCTGGCTGACCCGAATGGTCCGAATGGGGCTGTTGCCTACTCCGAGGCATTTCGCGGACACTTCGACGGACCTCGGCTCACGGCGTATCTTGCGGCCCATGCAGCCGGCACAGAGAACTACGCTGGCGACGACATCTATGCAATTCAGCATGAAGGCCGCACTGTTCGCGTCGTTCTTTTGGGCTATGATCTGGTCGCGGTTTCGAACACACCGACCGCGGAGCAGATCCATTCCATGATCGACCGCTATCATTCGGCAGCCTCGCCCTTTAGCGGCAACACGCTGCTGTCGCGCTATTATTCCGAGGTTCCGCTATTGTCGGAGGCCTGGGGAATCGGCGCCATCGGACTGCCGTTCGCCAACGGCCAGCAGTTTCAAGTTTTCGGGCTGCCGTTGCCGCTGCCGGTGGATTCGACGTTTATCGCATCGGTTCGCTATCTGGGAACGGTCCGTCTGCGCCTGGAAGAAATCGCACCCTCGGCAGGCGCGGCCAAACAGTCGGTGGAAATGGTGAAGCTGGTGCTGGGAATGCTCCGTTCCGCGCAGATTACCGCCGGCCCGCAGGATGCAACCGGGCAGCAATGGAACGAACTGCTGCGAAGTATGAATGTGGAGCAGAAAGACAACCTTGCCATTCTGCGGGCGACGGTTCCGGTAAGCCTGGTGCGAAGTTTGATGGCACAGAACAAATCCGGCGCACCGGGTAATGTCCAATCGCAGCCGAATCCGTGAAAATCCGATTATTTTGATTTTGAAAGAAAAAAATTATTGAGGGTTTTAGGGGAAGGCTACTTCTCTGGGCCGGGCTCGTTCGGTAAGAAACGAAAATGTTCCACGTGGAACATAAAAGCAATTAAAGGGCCAAACGCAATTCGCGTGCCAAACCTCGGCTATCTGATTTGAAAGCAAGCTTTGCGAAGATGCAAATAAAGGTGATTTTGTGGCGCTTTTTCTGAGCGGTTCAGGACCAGGGAAAATGGGCGATTTTTCAGTACGGGTGGGTGTAACCGGCAATTGCCTGCAATGCAGGTGTTTATTTCCATTGCGCTCAAATGCAAATCATTGATTCTACGTGAGATATGATTTTAAATTTGCATTTTTTGAGGGAAAAACACCGGTTTTCCCGCATAAATTCCTGCGTGAATATAGTAATTTTTACTATGTCCATTTTTTGAGTTTTAGCCTAGTTATGACTCAGTTTTGGTGCTCATCGACCTATATGTCTGATCCCGGAATTGGCCTCACCAAACGATGGAGACATGAAGGCTCAATCTTCATAGGCGTAGGGTATTCCTTTCTTTTCTCCCAGCGGGCACAAAAGATGAAAGGGATCGAGCCAAACTATGTAGAAAATATTTTGCGATATGAAACCGTGAACTCTCCACAGTTCTGAAGGTTCCCCACGTTCTCCGGGTAGAGCGAACTGCCAAACATCATCTGTCCAAAGTTCGTCATCTTGCGGGTCGATACCGGGAAAACCCTCTCTCTCGACCGTGTCTTTGAAATGTGTCGTATGCCGTTTTTCTTCATTTTTGAAATCTCTGAAGTGATCGATTAGGCAAGTCTGATAGCGAAGAATTTCTCGAAACAGAGCATTAAAATATTCTTTCGTGCATGCCGATAAGGGAAATCGCGGATGGTCAGGTTGAAGGTATTCAAAAGAAAACCGAACCTTCTCTGGGTTCGGTTTTTTCTGGGTTCCGACTTCTATTTTAGCCATGAAGTTTCTTCGAAAAAAAATCCCTCATTGCTTCAGGTGTGATAACTGCTCTCGAACTCATCTTGGGATCCAACCCTACTCTCGCATTGATCCAAGGATCTTCTTCATGAGTCAAATCTTCTAACTGATACGCTGTAAAAATCCCATATTTTTCCAGCACGTTATCAACGTGAGATATTTCAGCGCCGGAAACAGAGACCCTTTCTAGAGGAATTTCAATCGGGTTCCAACGAAAATGCTTGTACTCGTAGAATGCGGCTGGCACCACGGGGCCATGAACCCAAGCCTGAATCTCCTCATGAAAAGCTAACCGATCATATAACGCCAGACTCCAACCCTGAACGTAGTAGAGTAGCTTCTGTAGCTTCAGGTTGGAGATCGGTTCCGAAGACCTCTGGATGACGATTTTGGATACGTCTTTTACGGATGTCATTGACGTTCCCCCCTCCAATTTTGGATGCACTCACTCCATTGCACTCCGTTATGCGCTAGCATAACGGAGTATTCGTCAAGATACAACCTAATAATTAGACGCAAAATATCCCTAAAGGTTCCTAAGAAAATACACGCGCTTAGGATTAGTCAAGTATATTTATGCCACCGCAAAATATTCAGATTAAAAAGCAATTAGGCATGGGACTCAACGAGAATGACGTTCAAGCGGTAAAGAAATATCGCTTTGCGCCAGCCACTCTGAACGGCAAGCCGGTATCCGTGCTGATCAACATCGACATGAGGTTCCATATCTATTGATGTTCGAGCCTGACAAGCCATGCTGAATCAATCCAGCCTATAGCTACTCGCCGGCGCTTTGCGGCAGGGTTGTTTCGGCCATCTGCTCCATGGTTTCGCGCATGTAGCGGTGCGGATTTACCGCTGTGCCGCGGATGCGCACTTCATAATGCACGTGGGCTCCGGTGCTGCGTCCGCTGATGCCGACATAGCCGATTACCTGGCCGCGGGTGACTGTCTCGCCCGGAGTGACGGCAAAGGACGCCATGTGCGCGTAGAGAGTGCTGATGCCGTTGCCGTGGTTCAGCACCACTTCCCGGCCGTATCCGGTGCCCCAACCTGCCGAGGCAACCACACCGTCTGCCGTGGCATGGATGGCCGTACCATTGGGAGCGGCGATGTCGATGCCGCGATGAAACTCGCCTTCAGACTCGCCGCCAAATGGGTCGGTGCGCTCGCCGAAGGAACTGGTGACGCGGCCCATGACCGGCCATAGCGACGGCGCATCCGCCAGATTCACCCAGTCGGTCAACGTCGATGCAGGGTGCAGACCCGAGGCCAGCGCCTGGGTCGCCACGCCGGAGAGCGCGGTGTTGCGCAGCGCATAAAAGCGGTCGAGAGATTTGTAATAGGAGCTGTCGTCGGAAGCGAGTGCGCTGGCGGTGTTTGTGGCGGCCAGTTTGGAGGCGACCAGCTTGTTCTGCCGCAGACCATAGAGCGCCGATACTTCGCTGGCAAGCGAACCCAGCGACGCGACCTGCATGTCCTTTTGTTTCGTGTCCTGCTGCAGCTGCTTGTATTGCTTGCGTAACGCGATCTGCTCGCTGCGAACCTGGTTGAAATGCTCGGCCTTTACCAGCATTCTGCCGTAGGAGCCGGCGAGACCGGTAATGGTAAACATTCCCACAACCGCCGCGGCGACGAATGCATAGGCATATCGCATCGGAATCGGGACCTTGTGGAGCTGGCCTTCCTCGTCCCGGCTGACATAGACAATGTAATGACGCTTTCGCATGGGGATGCGCTTCCTTTCGCACGGTCCGTTCGACGGACGCCCGTTATTCCCCGAAAGATTCGTTCGAACAGCCAGCAGCATTCGGGGAGATGCGGGCAATACCAAGTTTTTCGCTGAGGCATCAGCCTAGCAAACGAGGGAAAAGCCGTCAATTGCGAAGATTCGCTCAGATGCCCTGCAGGAAACCAAGGTTGCACCCCCTACAAACATGAAATCGGTGCAATCCTGCCTGAACGAACGGGGCTGTATTCTGGCAATCGATGCTCAAATCACGCTCCATCCCTGGTGAACGCGACTGGATCGAATCTCTTCGTTCCCATTGTAAAGCGTTTGGCCGTGTAAAAGTCGGCATGGGCGACGATTGTGCGATCCTCGATCCACCCCGCGGCCACGAAGTCCTTGTCACCACGGACTTTAGCCTGGAAAATATTCATTTCCGCCGCGACTGGCAGACGCCGGAATCTGTTGGCCATCGCTGCCTGGCGCGGGGTCTGAGCGATCTTGCCGCCATGGGGGCGCAGCCTTTGGCGGCTTTTCTGTCGCTGGCGTTACCCATCGAGCTGGTGCGGAGTCGCCGTCATTTGCCGTCGTGGCGCGATCGTTTCTTTAAGGGATTTCTCTCGCTCGCCGACAAATATCAGGTTCCGCTTGCCGGAGGCGACACTGCCCAGTCTCCGCTGAATTCCATGCGAACGCCAAGGAATTCAGCCGCGCCGACCGGATGGGCTCTGGCCGACATTGTTCTGATTGGCAGCGCGCCTCGAGGCCGTGCTTTGCTGCGCTCCGGGGCGAAGGCGGGAGATCGAATCTATGTGACCGGCCAGTTGGGGGGCGCGGCGGCGGAGCTGGCACAGCTCGCCGCCGCGCCGCGGCGTTTTCGCAAGGTGATGACGGTCGCAACCGGGGATCATCCGCACCTGTTTCCGGAGCCGCGACTGGCGGTAGGAGCGTGGCTGGTGAAACATCGCCGCGCGAACGCCGCGATCGATATCAGCGACGGCCTGTCGACCGATCTCGATCATCTGTGCGAAGAGTCCGGCGTGGCCGCAACCATTGATGCCGCAGCCATTCCCATGCATCCGTTGGCGGAAAATCTTGAGCAGGCGCTGCATGGCGGAGAGGACTACGAACTGCTCTTCACCGCGTCGCCTGCCATGCACATCCCGAAGCAGATTGCCGGCGTTGCGGTCCGTTGTATCGGACAAATGCGCCGCGGCGGTCGGAGTGAGCCGCGCGTTCTGCTTATCGACCCTGCGAAGGGCACACGCCCGCTCCTCCCCGGCGGGTGGGAGCATTACAAATAGGAGAAAAGCTCGGGTTTCCCAGAGCCTGCCCTTAGCTTGCCGATTCTTTCGCCGCCAGCAAAAATGCCGAGATCCTTCCCTTTGGTCAGGATGACGAGCTTTTTTGAGCGGGTGCTACACCATCCGAAGCACTGCTATATATCCGGGTTTGCGCGCTGCAGCAACAATCCACTTCCCTTAAAAAACTCTTGCTACCATCAAGGTTCATGACTGCACTGAAACCCCGCGTCCGCTTCGCCCCTTCGCCCACCGGCCAGCTGCACGTCGGCAATGCCCGCACCGCGCTCTACAACTGGCTGTTCGCGCGCCGCTTCGGTGGAGATTTTCTTCTACGTATTGAAGACACCGACGTTGAACGCAGCGAGGCGCGTTACGAAACGCAACTGCTCGAAGACCTGCGCTGGCTGGGCCTGGACTGGGACGAAGGGCCCGACAAACCCGGCAAGCTCGACGTGGGACCTTACCGTCAGTCGGAGCGGCTGGAAATCTATCGCCGGCACACCGAGCGTTTGCTGAACGAGGGCAAGGCCTATCGCTGCTTCTGCACCGCGGAACAGCTGGATGCCGAGCGGGAGCAGGCGGTCGCGGCACATCAGCCGCAGGTGTATTCGGGCCGCTGCCGGGCGATTTCCGCCGAGGAGAGCGCCGCACGTGCTGCCAACGGCGAGCCGTTCGCGGTGCGGCTGAAAATCGGCGTCGAGCCAATCCGCTTTCATGACATGGTGCGCGGCGCGGTGGAGTTTGCTGCGGAGACTGTCTCCGACCCTGTACTTGTTCGATCTTCCGGCATGCCGGTCTACAACTATGTCGTCACCGTCGACGACGCGCTGATGCAGATCACTCACGTGATTCGTGGAGACGATCATCTTTCGAACACGCCGAAACAGGTGGCCATCTATCAGGCGTTTGGCTGGCCGGTGCCGGAGTTTGCGCATCTCTCGACCATCCTTGGGCCGGATAAGCAGCGACTGTCGAAGCGTCATGGAGCGACCTCCATCTCCAGCTTTCGCGAGATGGGGATTCTGCCGGAGGCGCTGACGAATTATCTGGCGCTGCTAGGCTGGGGCGCGGAGGGTGGCACGCGCGAGACGTTCACCATGCCGGAGCTGGCACGGGAATTTTCTCTGGAGCGGGTTACGCCATCGCCGGCGATTTTCGACTTCCATAAACTGCATTGGCTGAACCGGCACTATCTCAAGCTGGCCGAACCAACGCGGCTGGCGGAACTGGCGCGGCCGTATTTTGTCGCCAAGAACTGGCTACCGGAGACTTTCGATCCAGCCGTGGATGCATGGTTCGAGCAACTGCTGGCGCTGTTGCTGCCGGCAGTCGATCAGCTGGATCAATTGCCGGAGAAGGCTCGATTTCTATTTGAGTTCGACCCAGCGGCGGCCATGGCGAATGCAGAAAATGCGGCGATTCTTACGAACGAATCCACGCGGAAAGTGCTGCGCGAGTTTGCCGCGAGGATCGCAGCACTGCCCGCTCCCATCACCGCGGAAGCATTCAAAGCTGCCATCAACGAAGTGAAAACAGCGACCGGCGTGAAGGGGAAAGAGCTGTTTCATCCAATCCGCATCGCACTGACGGGAGCGCACTCCGGCCCGGAGTTCGACAAACTGGTGCCGCTGATGGAAGCTGGAAGCGAGCTGCCGATGCCTGCGCCAGTCGCGAGCGTGCAGCAGCGCGTAGAGCGATTTCTCGCGGGGTTGCAGGCGAGTTGAAAACTATCTGGGGGAAAACAGGATGCTGTCCAACCGATCGATACCTTGCGCCATAGTAATTCCAGTGCTGGCGTATCCGGATGTGAATCGGGCAGCGGCGTGGCTGTGCGATGCATTCGGGTTTCGCGTGCGCCTGCGGATCGGCAACCACCGGGTGCAGCTGAATGTGGGGGATGGCGCAGTCATCGTGAGGGAAATGCGGCCGAACGAGATGAACGCCGTGCTGGGCCTGGGATGCTCGATCACGGTTCGTATCGAGGATGCCGATGTTCACTGCGAGCGAGCCAGGGATCATGGGGCGCGGATTACGCAAGAGCCGGTAACTCACCCATACGGCGAGCGGCAATATAACGCGGAAGACCTCGCCGGATATTCATGGACTTTTTCTCAGTCGGTAATGGATGTGCATCCGCAGGATTGGGGCGGGACGGCGGAAGATATTTAGCAGGCATGTGGCAAACGATGTGGATAGATTTCTAGAAATGAGACCACGAATTGACAGCGAAAAAAACATTACTGAGCTGGAGCGGAGGGAAGGACAGCGCGTGGGCGCTTCACACCCTGCACGAGAATCCGGAGTATGAAGTTGCCGCGCTGCTGACTACCGTAAATGAGCGCTTCCGGCGCGTTGCCATTCATGGTTTTCGTGAGGAACTGCTTGATCGCCAGGCCAGAGCGGTTGGGCTGCCGGTGTGGAAGGTTCCGCTCCCCTACCCCTGCACCAATGCGGATTATGAGTCGCGCATGAGCGCGGTCTGCGCGCGGGCAGTCGAAGAAGGCTTTACTGCGGTCGCGTTCGGTGATCTGTTTCTGGAAGACATCCGCGCCTATCGGATTGAGAAGCTGGCGGGCACGGGTCTGGAACCTGTTTTTCCGATCTGGGGAATTCCGACCGATCAGTTGGCGCAGCAAATGGTCGCGGCGGGCTTGCGAGCGCGGATTACCTGTGTCGATCCGCGGCATCTGCCGCAGTCTTTCTGCGGGCGTATTTTCGATGCAGATTTTCTGGCTGACCTTCCGGCTTCTGTCGATCCTTGCGGCGAACGCGGGGAGTTTCACAGCTTCGCGTGCGCCGGGCCTATGTTCTCCGCGCCTATTTCGATCCAGCACACCCACAACATCGAGCGCGAAGGATTTATCTATGGCGATCTAGTGGCGGGCGATTTGGTAGCGGGCGATTTGGTAGCGACGGAGACGTCCTAAACGCCGCCATGCGCGGTTAGCTTCACCTCTACATTGCCGCGGGTTGCGTTCGAATACGGACAAATCTTGTGCGCCTCGGCGACGAGTTTCTCCGCATCTTTCTGGCTCAATTTTGGCAGCGTTACTTCGAGCGCAACGGAAACCTCAAAGCCTTCCTTATCGCTGCTGGGGCCGATGCCGACCTGCGCCTGAACCATGACTTCGCCGGGGTCGATCTTTTTCTGGCTGGCAGCATATTGCACCGCGCCGCCGAAGCAGGCTGCATATCCGGCGGCGAACAATTGCTCCGGATTTGTCCCCGAACCACCCTCACCACCCATGCCAACCGGCGGCGAAAGATGCAGCTTGAGATTGCCGTCCGTGCTTTCAATGTGGCCGGATCGGCCTCCGCGGGTGAGGACATCGGCGGTGTAAAGAGTCTGCTTCACCATGAAATTCTCCTGAAATACTGTTCGCGTATTTGCCCGTATTTTCCGACGGTGCAACACGATTCTACGCGACCGGCAGACAGCTGCAGTGTCTATTCTGTCTGTTACTCTCAATGCAGAAATACGATGGAAACGACGACAAAACTTGTCCGCGCCGGCCTGCCGCAACCGCCGGAAAAATTGCCCCCGGGAGCGGCTATTCATTCCGGTCCCGTATTCGCCTCTGCATTTGCCGCGCCGGGCGACATTGCCGGTTCCCCGTACATTTACGCTCGTTTCCACAACCCCACGTGGCAGAAACTGGAAGAAGAGCTGGGTGCGCTCGAAGGCGGGATGGCGCGGATTTTCCCCTCGGGAATGGCGGCGACCACTGCCGTGTTTGCTGCACTGCTGCGGCCCGGGGATATTGCCGTGATTCCCGCCGACAGCTATCACGCTACTCGCACCCTGACGCGCGAATTTTTTGCTTCCATCGGCATTGAGATACGTCTTGGTGAGACGGCAAACAATGCGCAGGCGGAATTGCTCGACGGGGCGAAACTGCTGTGGCTGGAGACGCCGAGCAATCCTGGGCTGGATGTCTGCGATATTCGCATGCTGGCGGAGGCGGCGCATCGGCAAGGAGCGCTGGTGGTGGTGGACAACACCACGGCGACCGCGTTGGGACAGCAGCCGCTGGCGCTGGGCGCGGATATATCCGTGGCTTCCGATACGAAATCGTTGACCGGGCATAGCGATCTGCTGTTAGGCCATGTGGCCGCGCGGGATGCGGAATTGATGGCGAAGATCGATCGTTGGCGCACATTTTCCGGCTCCATCGTTGGGCCGATGGAGGCATGGCTGGCGCTGCGATCGCTCTCGACCCTGCCGTTGCGGCTGGAAAAACAGTGCCAAAATGCTCAGGCGATCGCTGAGTTTTTCAAAGAACGCGCGGAGGTGAGCGCGGTTTTCTATCCAGGTCTTGCGAGTCATCCGGCGCATGCGCTGGCGCAGAGCCAGATGCGCTTTTTCGGTCCGGTGGTCAGCTTTGAGCTGGCGAGCCAGGAGGCTGCGGAACGCTTTCTGAAGAAATCTCAACTGCTGGTGGAAGCTACCAGCTTTGGCGGCATCGTTTCTTCCGCCGAACGGCGCGCGCGCTGGGGTGGAGACAAGGTTTCCGAAGGCTTCATCCGGCTGAGCGCAGGCTGCGAAGCCATTGAGGACCTGCTGGCCGATTTCGATCAGGCGTTGGGCCGATAATCTTTTGGCCGCTCGCTTCTGCATTCTCGATGAAAGTTTCCCCCATGCCTGGCGCGTGGGAATCCTCGACAAACCGCCGCTGATTCTGCCTGCGCGGCAGTATGTCTATCCGCAGGCGATCGAGGAAGTCGAACTCGGGGCGTTGCAGATTCTGTTGCGCGCGCGTTCCGGTGGCGAAGCGGTCATGATGACCTTTGCCCTGGGTTTCGCGGATTTCTCCCTGCCGTATGGACTTTGGAGCTGCCCCAATCCGCGTCAGCTTTGCGCGGTGGCCGGTGGGTATGCCTATATCGTTGAAGTTGACCGGCCGGAACAGTGGATCCAGGTTCCCTATCGTCCGGTAACGGCGGTTCACTCAGCAGCGCAGAAGAGCCTGCTGCTCTTTGCCGGCTTTCATGAGATTTGGGCGCTGGGCACGGAAGGCCGCGCCTGGGAAACAGCGCGCCTGTCGTGGGAAGGTCTGCGGGTGACAGAAATCAGCGCCGACAAACTGCACGGCTTTGGATGGGATATCGCAACGGACCGTGAAGTCGAGTTCAGCGTGAACCTGGCTGACGGCAGCCACACGGGCGGAGCGGGGCCGAAATAGGCTCAGGAGATTTGGATTGTCGGCAAGCCCAACATTCGTGGACCTCAGGCGCGGAAGCGCTTGAGATTTTCAATGGCTGATCCCCCGGCTGAAGCCGGGGGTCTACCAAAAGCCAGGACGAATTATTGTCCGGCGATCAGCGAAGCGGTCATGAGTCCAGGCGCGACCACGTTGCTGGCCATGTCGGAGCTGGCGTTGCGGTAGTTGCTGAACGTCACTTCGCTGCCCTGGGGACCGTCGAGCAGCAGACCGAAGCGCAGCGGCTCGCGCCAGCTGGACAGGATCTGGTTCGAGGCCGAGTCGCCGAGGGGGTGCCAGGCTTTGTCTCCCGGATGACGCCAGAAGAAACGCACATCGGAAGCACTGGCTCCGCTGACGCGAAATTCCAGCGGAGAACTGCCGTTAACGGGCTGCCGTGCAACCACGCGGGCCGCTTCCGGGTCGAGCTGCCACAGAACGACACTGCCGCCTTCGAGGCCGATCACCATGGCATGCTGGGCATCGCTCAACACCGCCAATCCGGAAATCGAAGAGGTGCTGACGGGCGGTTGGGCCAGCGATACCTCGGCGGTCGAGCCTTCGGCATCGGCGGCGCGGCTCAGCAATACCGTGCTGTGGTCGCGGGAAGTGATCCGTACCTGGCCGTCTTTGAAGTGCAGCTTGGGCTGCTGACCGGGAAAGGAATACCAGCCGGCCTGGGTGGAACCGTCATAGACCACCGATTGCAGGTGGCCTCCCATGAAGCCCCGCACCGGCTGCCCGTTCTGGGCGGATGCGGACGGAGCCGTCAAAACGAGGGAACACACAAGCGAAATGAGAGAAAGAACCGTGTTGCGCAGAAAACAAGTTTTATTCATGTCGTCGAATCCTTTAATCCATCTGGCCTCACCCGTTTGATCGGGGAGTGAACCTAAGGTAGCCAGACCCATACCACAGGACAAGGAAAACAGTCACAACACTTTAGTTATCCACAAGTAACCAACGTAACACGGCGGTGTCAATATGGCGTCATCAAATGACGCCGGGGCGTAAAACGGACCACATCTCTAACTATCTATCTCTAACGATCTGAATGGAATTGGAAAAAGCTCAGCGCCGCTTCTCCTTGCTCGAGTATCCGGGTTTTTTTCAGGGTAGCGATGATTTCCGGAAGCGGTGCGCGGCGAGAATGCTCGGCCACTACCACGGCGGCGGCGGACAGAAGCGGCTGCTCGGCGAGAAACCGTAGCGACGTATCATAGGCATTCCGATCGCTGTATGGCGGGTCGAGGAAGACAATGTCGAGCCGGATTTCTTCTTTCAATAGACGGCGCAACAGGGGCAGGGTTCCTGCGGATTCGACCTGCGCTTCCGATCCCGTCCCAAATTTTTTCAGATTATCCTGCAAAGCCTGCAACGGAGCCTTCGCGTTCTCGGCAAAGTAGACCTGCCGCGCTCCCCGGCTAAGCGCTTCGATGCCGACCGCGCCGGTCCCGGCAAAAAGGTCGACAAAAACGGCGCCTTCGATCCGCGGAGCCAGCACGTTGAAGAGTGTTTCCCGGAGACGATCGCTGGTTGGCCGCGTCTTCCACCCGCGGGGAGCGGACAGCGGCTGGGAACGAAATTTACCGGCGATGATACGCATGGGTGGGAAATTTCCGGAGATTAAAAATGCCGTCGATCACTGCGTTTCGATTTCTTCCAATAAGCCCGTCGGCAGACCGTCGATGCTATGTGTGTTCTTCACGCGCCAATATTCTTCGAGTTTTTCCTCGCCCTTCGCCTCCGCCCAGCGGGTGAGCGTGGGGCGCTCGGCAACATAGTCGAACAGGGGCACTCCGTAACCGCAGGAGGTTTGCACCAGGTCTACCTTGAGCGCGACCATCTGCCGCGCGCCTGGCGGCTCGACGCCGGCAAATTCCGCGGCCAACAGGCTTCTGTATTCGGAGCTGCGACGAGGCACAATCCTGCCGCTTCCATAGAGGCGCAGTATTTTGGGCGGACCTTCGAAGGCACAAAACATCAGGGTGAGCCGGTCGTTCAGCCGCAGGTGCGCCGCGGTTTCATTGCCGCTGCCGGTCAGGTCGAGATAGACGACGGAATTTTCGCCGAGAACGCGCAGGGCATCGACATTCTTCGGCGAGACGTTCACCCGCCCGGCGGGGGCGGCAGAGGCGATGAAGAACACCCGCTGGCGCAGAATAAAATCGCGAAAATCGGGGGCAATGGACGGGAACTGCCTGGCCATTCGGAAGAATGCTCCTTGAGCAGTAGATTCCCTTCATTTTAGCCGGTTGCGGCGCGTCTCCATCTACAATTACCGGCAGAGGCATTTCATGCGTAGCTGGTCCATCCCCATGGGTCGGATTTTTGGTGTAGAAATCCGGCTGCATCTTTTCTTCGCTCTCCTGCTGGGGCTTTCCTGGCTGTATGCGGAGATGGGCGGCATGAGCCCGGCGCGGGGCATTGCGCTATGGATGCTGCTGCTGGCCGTTGTGTGCGCGCGGGAGATTGCTCGCGCTATTGTCTCGGCCTATTACGGACTGGAAATCCGCAGCCTGATGCTGCTGCCGATCGGCGGCCTGCCTTCTTATGCAACTCCAGAGTCGACCGAACAGGCCGGCGAAGGAGCCACGCAGGCGGCGCTCGCGATTGTGGGCCCGGTCACGAATCTGTTGATCGCGGGCGTGCTATTTGCATTCGTCGTTGGAGTTGCGCCCAGCGTGTCCATGCTGGCGCAGCCCTGGGTCAGCGCCCGGCACCTGCTGCGAAGCGCCTTCTGGCTGAATATTTTTCTGGCCGCCATCAATTTGCTCCCCGCTTATCCGCTGGATGCGGGACGCATGCTGCGGGGAAATTTCTCTCGCGCGCGCGGAGCGTTGCGGGGTACGCGCGCGGCTTCGGGCGTCGGCCAGGTCATCGCGCTGGCATTATTTATTGCCGGGATCGTGATGCAGAGCCCGTGGCTGGTGCTGGCAGGATTTTTTATTTTTGTGGGAGCGCAGCTGGAAGACCAGGGACTCGTCTTCCAATCCGTCGTCGATACGGTGCGCATGCGCGACATCATGCTGACGGATTTCGCTATGCTCTCCGCCTCCGACACGCTCGAAGATGCGATTTACAAATCGATCCATAGCCTGCAGGACGATTTCCCCGTGGTTCGCAGCGGCCTGCTGGTGGGTGTGGTTTCAAAGCAGCGGATTCTGGAAACGCTGCAGCTCGACGGCAACGGCTATGTGCAATCGGTGATGTCGCGCGGCTTTCAGGTGGCGCAGCCCGAGGACTCGCTGGGGGCGACTTTTCGCCGCATCACTGCCGGACGCGGACTGTCGCTGGTCCCAGTCATCGATGGTGAACAGATTGTCGGCATCGTAACGCTGCAGAACCTGATGCACAGCATGGGCCTGCTGGCAGAGAGTCGAAGGCTGCAACAGCAACAGTCGTAGACGACTCCGTTCCGCATGACGATTGAAATGATGAAAACAATCGATACTCCGCTTGCAGCCGGCCTGTATATTGTTGCGACCCCGATCGGCAATCTGGAAGACATCACCTTGCGCGCATTGCGCGTTTTACGCGGCGTGGATCGCATTGCGTGCGAGGACACGCGCCAGACGCAAAAACTGCTGTCGCATTTTGATATTCATGTTCCTACGGTGAGCTGCCACGCCCATAATGAGCGAGGGCGCAGCGAGGAACTGATCTCGGAATTGAAAGCCGGAGCCCGCATTGCGCTGGTCTCGGACGCGGGTATGCCCGGCATCTCCGACCCTGGCGCGCATCTGGTGGCAGAGGCCGCCGCTGCTGGAATCTCGGTCATTCCGATTCCGGGTGCGTCGGCGGTTATTTCGGCACTGGCCGCCTCCGGGCTGGATACGACTGCATTTCTCTTCCTAGGATTTCCGCCGCCCCGCAGCGGAGAACGTCGGACATTCTTCGAGAAATTCCGCGATGAGCGGGCGACTCTGATCTTCTACGAAGCGCCGCATCGCATTCTGGAAGCATTGCACGACGCAGCCGAAATTTTCGGAGCTGCAAGAAGAGCCGTACTGGCGCGTGAGATTACGAAGCTGCATGAGGAATTTCTGCGGGGAACGCTCGCCGAACTGGAGAGCGTATTGGCCGCAAGAGATTTGCAGCGCGGAGAAATGACACTGCTGATCGCTGGAGCCGATCCCTCCCAGAGTACGAACAGCGCGGCAGAAGCGACGGTGCGCGAGCAGATGGCAGCGTATCAGTCGCGGGGATTGGACGAGCAATCCGCATTGAAGCGAGTTGCCCGCGACCGCGGTGTATCAAAAAGCGAAGTCTACCGCGAGTGGCAGCGCGAGCAGTCACGCCGCAAATAAATTTGCATCCGGTCATACAGATGCCTGTCGGTGGCGCTGCCGGCACCAGAGAGTAACTGCGCAAATTTTGGATTATTCTTGCAATTCGTGAGTTAGGACATATAAAACATTAGGGTTGTATAGAAATAAACCTAGAAGAAGATTATGTAATCGCCAGGGATTTGTCCTACTTAGGAATTTTATAAAATGCTTAGTGGCTAAATCCAATGCACCCGTTCTCCCGTACACAAGATGCTGGAAATCGATACGGATTTTCAGAGGCCAGATATGAAAGCTAAAGCAGAGAGAAGAGGTTCCTCGTGGAAAAGAAACTGACTGAGCTTATCGATAAAGCTGTCTCGCGTCGAAAGTTTCTAGCCGGCTCGGGAGCGGTCGCAGCTACAGCAATCGCTGGATGCAGTAGCGGTTCAAGCGGCCCGGCACCAACCCCGTTCCCCCCAACCCCCACCCCGGGCGAACAAACCGATGCCGATATATTGAATTTTGCTCTTAACCTTGAGTACCTGGAAGCCCAGTTTTATCTGTATGCCGCGACCGGTAGCGGACTTTCCGCCGCTGACACCGGCAACTCGAGTGCCACGGTCACGGTTCCGGCAAGCACCATGATCCCCAATTTGAGCACGGCGCAGCAGAACTATATTTATGAGATTGCGCAGAACGAGCTGGATCACGTGCGCTTTCTGCGTTCCGCACTGGGTTCGTCCGCTGTTTCGATGCCGAACATCGACCTGATGAACAGCTTCAATGCCGCGGCCATGGCAGCAACGATCGGTCCCGCCTTCAATCCGTTCGCCAGCTATGAGGCATTTTTGGTGGGCGCTTTTGTGTTTGAGGATGTCGGTGTAACCGCCTATCACGGAGCGGCCACTTTTCTTTCCAATCCGGCGTACCTCACGGCTGCCGCAGAGATTATGGCTGTTGAGGCCTATCACGCCGCAGAAATTCGCACACTGCTGATTGCAGATTCCGTCGCGACCGCAACCAAGACGTCCACCCAGGTCACGCCGAACAATACATACGTAAATTATGCAATCCTAATCAGCAAGCTGCGCGCTGCGCTCGACGGCAGTACTCCTAATGGAAACGAAACGCCTCCGATTCCACTTCCTCCATATGCCATTCCATTCGTTCCGACCCAATACACTCCTGCCAGCGCGATTGTGGCGGCCGATCCGACGACCTCGGTGGCGTATGCACGGACCTTCGACGAGGTTCTGCACATCGTGTACGCTACGCCTCCGGGCGCAGGCGTTAAAAGCGGCGGATTCTTTCCCAACGGCCTGAACGGCAGCATCAGCGTAACTAACAGTTAAGGAAGGGGCATCTCATGGCAAATTTAGAAACGCAGCATTTGGATGAAATTATCGTAAAGAGTCGCCGGAAGATGATCTCCCTTGGCGTTGCCGCAGTGGCTGGTCTTGCCTTCGCGGGCGTGAAAACAGCGGACGCGCAGTCGGGTTCGACTCCTGCATATGGGGATTCGGACGTTCTCAACTTCGCTCTCAACCTGGAATATCTCGAGGCGAATTTTTACACCCTGGCCACCCAAGGCAAGACGATCGACCAGGTCGGCATTGGGATCGGCGCCGGTACAGCGACCGGCGGCGGCGGTATGGTGATCACGAAATCGGGCGGCCCGGGCAGTTGTCTCGTTCCATGGACAATCCCTGCCATTCAAGCCTATGCCACGGAAACCGCCCAGGAGGAGCGCAACCACGTTACTTTCCTGCGCGGTGCTTTGATGGGCGCAGCGGTGGCGCAGCCGGAGCTGGATCTGTACAACAGCTTCAATACCCTGGCAAACGCGGCGGGAATTAACGCCACGTTCGATCCCTTCGCCAACGATGAGTTCTTCCTCATCGGCGCCTATGTCTTCGAGGATGTTGGAGTTACGGCATACACAGGAGCGGCCGGTCTGCTCACCTCTTCGGGGGGATATCTTGGGCCGGCAGCGGGCATTCTGGCTGTCGAAGCGTATCACGCAGGGCTGATTCGGACTTCCATTTTTGGTTTGGATCCGACTGGAACCGCTCCCGTACCCGGGGGACTGCAGGCCGACACTCAGGCCGTTTCCAAAACGCGTGCAGCGCTCGATGGCACGAACAACGACGACTTTGGCGTTGGCTTCCAAACGGTCGCTCTTGAATCGTCCTCCGCGACTTATCAGGCCGCGCAGATCGTCGACGCACAGACCGGCAACCCCAACTACTCCAAGACGTATAGCCGCACCTACCAGCAGGTCCTGAGCATTGTTACCGGCAATGCGGCCGCACCACCCTCCGGTAAATATATGGGCGTATTCTTTCCGCAGGGTCTCAACGGACTCTTGAGCTAGAAAACGGACTCAGTTGGAAGTTGATGGGCGCTTCGGTCTCGCATCTGAGACGTAAGCGCCCGTCAATGCGTTTCCGTAGAAGTTTTTGCCAGAGGATCGCGGCCCTTCAGTCGGTCATAGAGATAGAGATCGCTTACGGTGCCGAGAGCGAGATTGTAGTAATCCGGCCGGCCGACGGCATCGGCGATCTCTTCTTGAAACAGGTGCAGAGCGCGCAGACGATCCGCGGTCGCCGCCACTTCGATCCGGCTGGTCACTAGAAATTTCTGATATCCCCGGTCGATCAGGGCCGCGATTTCTCCGCCAATCAGGCAGCCTGGCCCGGCTACGTAGGCGACCCCTCCGTCTGCCGTGCGGGTGAGGATGGCGCCGCAGTCCTGTTTCCTTACCTGCACCTGATTTGCGACCCCGGCGACTGGTTCGACATCAAATGAATGCGCACGAAGAAAATTCAATGCGTCTTCGAAGCTCTGAACTGGAATTTTTTGTTTTCGACCCATGAGACTCTCGATACGAAGGGGATGCCGAAGTGACGGAATGAAACGATTTGCGGCAGTCCGCCAGCAACGCTACACTTTTACTATATCTTGACTGGCTGGCCTCTTCACCTTGATTGACTGGGCTTATTCTGAGTCTTTATACGGAAATCTACTTCGAGAAGCAGTACAAATAAGTTCCACAGGACTCGATCCGATGCCGACGCTGCAAAAATCCAAACCGTCCACTACCCACGAACTGCTGGGCAGCCGGATGCTTGGGAGCCGAATCTTGGACCGCATCGGCAATACGCCGCTGGTTCGTCTGGAGCGGCTGACGGCACATTTGCCCGGCATCCAGATTCTGGGAAAAGCGGAGTGGGCAAATCCGGGCGGGTCTGTGAAGGATCGCGCGGCGCGGGCGATCGTGCTGGATGCCATGGAGCGCGGGTTGATCGGCGGCAACAGTAAGAAGAGCCTGCTGGACGCCACCAGCGGCAATACCGGAATCGCTTACGCGATGCTGGGCGCGGCGCTTGGTTTTCCGGTCACGCTGGCCATGCCGTCGAATGTCTCGCCGGAACGCCGCCGCATCCTGGCCGCATATGGCGCGCAGATCCTCTGGACCGATCCGGCGGATGGCACGGATGGGGCTATCCGCAAGGCGCGGGAGTTGGCCGCCGAGGAGCCGGAAAGCTACTGGTATGCCGATCAGTATTCGAATGACAACAACTGGCGTGCTCACTATGCGACCACGGCGAATGAAATCTGGCAGCAGACGGAAGGCCGCGTCACGCATTTTCTTGCCGGCCTGGGCACCAGCGGCACATTTGTCGGCGCTACGCGGCGGCTGAAGGAACTGAATCCTGAAATCCAATGTATTTCGCTCGAACCGGATTCGCCCTTCAACGGACTGGAAGGCCTGAAGCACATGGAGACGGCAATTGTGCCGCGCATCTATGACGCCAGCCTGGCAGACCGTAAAATTGAAATGGAAACCGAAACCGCTTACGCCATGGCGCGGAGGCTGCCGCGGGAGGAAGGCCTGCTGGTTGGCATCTCCGCAGCTGCTGCGGTTGCCGGTTCTTTGCGATTGGGCGAAGAGTGCGCGGCCAGGGGTGAAGATGCTGTCATCGTTACCATCCTGTGCGATGGAGCGGACAAATATTTAAGCGAACGGTTCTGGGAGGAATAGCGAAGCCGATGCGCGCAACCGTATTGCGGATGGAGCAGGCTCAATTCGACGCGATTCGCCGGCATGGGGAGGAAACGTATCCTCATGAATCCTGCGGCGTTCTGCTGGGCCACGCGGAAGAGGGCGTGAACTCCGTCATGGATGCTGTGCCTGCGACGAACACGCGTGCAGACTCCGCCCACAATCGCTATAGCATCGCACCCCAGGAGCTGATCCGCATCCAACGGGAAGCGCGGCAGCAGGGGCTGGACATCGTCGGGTTCTATCACTCGCATCCGGATCATCCGGCGCAATGGTCGAAGACCGATCTGGCTGAGGCCCACTGGATTGGCTGCTCCTATGTCATCACCAGCGTGATGGGCAATGGCGTGAAGCGCAAGGACGCGGAGCGATGTCGGGCGACCGAGACCAACTCCTTTCTGCTGACCGGCACCGGAGAAGAGGACAAAGCCCTCGAGACCGAGCCGATTGAAGTTGCAGCCGCGGTCAACGCATAGAGAGCGATCTACACGAGTGCCCCAGGTGCGCGAAGCTCGCCTGGGTTCTCCACACCGAATGCGCTCCGCCAAAGATTTAGAAAATTCAGAGGACTCGCATCATGCAGATTCACATCCCTACTCCGCTTCGTCCCTACGCGGACAAGCAATCGACCATCCACGTTTCAGCCAAAACTGTTTCCGGAGCGCTTACTGCACTGACCGCGAAATTTCCGGAGTTGCGCAAACACCTCTACACGGACGAAGGAAAACTGCGCGCTTTTGTGAACGTCTATTTGAATGACGAGGACATCCGCTACATCGATCACAAGGAAGAAGCGCCGGTCAAGGAATCCGACTCGCTCTCGATTATTCCTTCCATCGCGGGGGGCTTACCGGTGGCCGAAGCTCCTGCCGCTGTCACGTTGACGCCGGAGGAGATGGGCCGCTACTCGCGGCATTTGATTCTGCCGGAAGTGGGTGAGGTCGGGCAGCTGAAATTGAAGGCTGCGCGCGTGCTCTGCATTGGAGCCGGAGGACTGGGTGCGCCGCTCACCATGTATCTTGCCGCTGCCGGCGTGGGCACTCTTGGCATCGTCGACTTCGACGTGGTGGAGGCGAGCAACCTTCATCGCCAGGTGATTCACGGCACCAATGACATTGGCCGCGCCAAGCTGGACTCCGCGGAAGATTCGCTGAAGGCGATCAATCCCAACGTGAAGATTGTGAAGTATGAGACCAAGCTGACCAGCGACAATGCGCTGGAAATTTTTAAGGACTTCGACATCGTCGCCGACGGGACAGACAACTTCCCCACGCGTTACCTGGTTAACGATGCCTGCGTGCTCTCCGGCATTCCCAACGTCTATGCGTCGATCTTTCGCTTCGAAGGACAGGCCAGCGTGTTCGCAACGGAGGAAGGACCGTGCTATCGCTGCCTGTATCCTGAGCCGCCGCCGCCGGGCCTGGTGCCCTCCTGCGCAGAAGGAGGCGTGCTGGGGATTTTGCCGGGGTTGCTGGGAATAATCCAGGCAACGGAAGTCATCAAGCTGATCCTGGGACAGGGCGAGCCTTTGGTGGGTCGACTGCTGCTGGTAGACGCGCTGAACATGCGCTTCCGCGAGTTGAAGCTGCACAAGAATCCTGCCTGCCCCGCATGCGGAACGCATCGGACGGTGACCAAGCTGATCGATTATGCGGAGTTCTGCGGGATTCCGTCGAAGCCAACCGCACCCGCTGCTGAAATCAACGGCGTGCCGCAGATGGAGCCAGCCGAACTGAAGCGCCGCATGGACGCAGGAGAAAATATCTTCGTGCTCGATGTGCGCGAGCCGTATGAATTTTCTATCGCGCAGATCGGGGGCCATTTGATTCCGCTCGGCGACCTGCCGGAGCGTGTGAACGAACTCGACCCAAATCGCGAAGTCGTCGTTCACTGCAAGGTGGGAGGACGCAGCCAGCGCGCCGCGGAGTTCCTGGCGCAGCATGGATTCAAGAAAATCCACAATCTCTCTGGCGGCATCGACGCCTGGTCGGATCAGGTAGACCATTCCGTCCCGAAGTACTAGCTGATTTCCAGGTGGATACAGATACCCACGTCTTGATTCTGGGACGTGGGTTTTCTTTGCCCGCGCGGATCAGAACGTCCAGTCTCGTTCCCAAACAACGAATCCACGCAGCTTCCACACGAGGGCAATCAGTGCCGCCAGCAGTAAAAAGCTGACGATCACTACCGCAGGCCAGAACTCCCAGCGGCGGATATGCACCAGGCGTTCCGCGTACCAGAAATAGGCAATCAAGAGGAACAGCGAATTGCGCGCGGTGCTGCGAGGGGCACGCAACGCGAGCGCCAGACAAAAGATCAGCAACAGAAAATCGTAAATCTGATGTTTGAAACAGAGCAGGCTGGCTGCCGTCAAACACGCGAAATAAATCCTGCCGTCGACAAGCCCCGATGTATCACCTCTCGATATTGCGGGATTGGCTTCTCTTCCTTGCGCGAAGAAATACATGGCAATGAACACCGCTAGCGCTACGCCGCAAAGAGGGGGAACAAAATCGACCCAGCCGGCTCGCGTGGAAAGATAAAACGCATCCGGCATCGCATGAAACAGGGACGGCCGTCGCAAAGCGATTTCGCTGACGGCCATGATGTTCGCCAGTCCCGGCGACACGTTGTGCGCGGCGCAGCGAAAGGGTTCGGTGAGCAGCGTCCAGAACGGCATCCGCAGCCATGCGTAGAAAAATAAAAATCCCGCAACCGGCGGTAATGCAGAGCAGAATAGCAGCCGCCATCGCCGCCGCAACAATAAAAAAACTGCAAGCACCGGCGGCACACTATACTTCGCCCACGCTAACCCGAGCAGCATTCCGCGACCGGCATGGCTCGCAACCAGCGCCCACAACGCCAGCGTAACCAGCACCACCGCGGTCACCTGTCCGTTGCCGATGATCACACGGAAGGGTGTGCCGGTCAGCACCAGAATCGTCAGCAGCCACCCGCGCTGCCCATCCAGCTCATAGAGCTTCGCTACGCAGATGCAACTTGCCAGCACCAGCGCCAGATTGATCGCAGCCCATAGCAGCTTGGCCGGCAGCAGCGGGAGATAGCCGAACGGCAGCATCGCCACATACAGCTCATGCAAATAATTCGGCACCTGGTTCAGCAGAATGCGATGGCCGGAATTGCCCGCGAGATATACAGCCCACGGATCGACATGCTGCGCCAGCAACCACGCCGGGCTCCACTGAAAATCGAGTGAGTGCAGAATGCTATTGCGAATGCCATCCGCAACGGACAAGAGCGCCAGTAGCGTGCCCAGCCAGAGCACAGGGCGAGCCAACAGGAATCCCAGCCACGGATCTTTTTCCGCCGATGCGGACTTCATTGGTGCTGGCGGCACTATCGATGCTGCCGGCCCTCTTCTATCGGAAAAAATCTTCATCCACGCCTAAACCCTTGCAGCGAGTGTACTCAACACTTGCGGCGATCGATATTGCTAATTTTTCTATGCAGAATAAAAATTCGTAAACTCATCGAATCCTCATAAACATTGGCTCCGCTGTCGCTACTATGGCTGCAGAACCCTTCCTTTGCAATGAGACAAACGGCATCCGAAAAGATCGGC
This sequence comes from Acidobacteriaceae bacterium, assembly GCA_965276585.1. Taxonomy (GTDB): domain Bacteria; phylum Acidobacteriota; class Terriglobia; order Terriglobales; family Acidobacteriaceae; genus JAKAAZ01. The sequence goes on from CBDIAZ010000002.1 coordinate 350,303, forward strand.
GGCGCGGGTTTTCTCATTCGGGAAACAGGAGGTCGCATGGTAAGCGAACAAAATGGCGGAAAGCGCGAAATGCTGCTGATCAGCGATTTCGATCAGACATTGAGCTTCAACGATTCTGGAATTGTGCTGAGCGAGATGCTCGGCATCGAAGGCTTCGAGCATCGCGTCGCAGGACTGGCGCAGATTCGGCTGATCCAGCAAGGGGGCGAGCTGCCCTATCTGCTATTGCACGATCCGGAATATCGCTGCGTGCGCAAGGAGCATCTGACCGCAGTCGGAAAACGGATTCGCCTAAAGGAAAATATCCGGCTGATGCTGGAGCTTCTGAAGCAACTCGAAGGCTATCGTTTTTCGTTTTATGTCGTGTCGGCGGCACCGGAAGAGGTGATTCAATCGGCGCTCGAGGGCATCGTTCCGCCGGAAAATATCTGCGGCACGCAGTTCCGCTATCATCCCGATACCGGAGAAATCCAGTCGATCGTCCGCGTACCTGCTGGCTATGGAAAAGTGGTTGTGGTGGAAGATCTGCGGGCCACGCTGGCGCTGGGCCACGATCGCATCATCTACGTGGGGGATGGCAGCTCCGACGTGCATGTCATGCTGCACGTCAACCGGCTCGATGGATTGACCATCGCCGTCTCGGAAAACCCTTTCATTACCCAGATTGCGAAACGCACGGTTTTAAGCGACGACGCACTCGGCGTTCTGGTTCCGATTCTGCAGGATATTGCCGGATGGAACTCCGTTCAGATTCGCGCCTTCTTCAACTCCGGAGGATTTCTGCTGCAGAACTGGGATCGCGTGCGCACCGACTGGCTGACCATTCGCAACGCCACGCCCGCAGCCGCAGCAGAATTCAGCGGAGGATTGTGATGACCATCGCATGGATTGGCTGGGCGGCAACCGCGGTATTCGCAATTTCTTACTTTGTGCCGAAGGTTTCTACGCTGACGAAGATTCAAGCGGCCGCGGCTTGCCTGTGGATCGTCTACGGCATGAAGATCGGCGCCGTCCCTGTGATTGCCGCCAATCTGATCGTCGCCGGCGCTGCGCTCTACTCTTCATTCCGCAACCGCGACGCCGGGCTGGAGGAAAACGCGCCGATGACAACGCAGGCTATAGAACCGGAGCAGTTATAGCGGTTTGCTTTTGCGCCGGAATTTCCATGGGCCCTTGCGCAGCAATTTTCGAACGATCCATGCAGCGAACGCCACAAAGGCCCAAAGCAATGTCGCCAGCGCAAGCACCAGTGCTGGCGAATGCCGAGGCTGCATTCGCCACACGAACAGTCCAAAGGCCATCAGCCCCAAAGACCCGATGGCCGATCCGGCCGCATCTATGCTGGCTATCGCCCTGCCGCTGCGCATTCCGGGCTTGCCGGCTTCTTCTTTTTTCTCTCGCTGGTGTTTCTCAATCAGCGTGGCCGTAGCCGGGAAGATCGCGGGGAATGCCAGGAACAATCCTGCGACGGCGGGACCGAACTTTCTGGCGATCTCGCCGGTAGCCGCGGTAATGATGCCGCCGAAAATAAATCGTTCGGCGTATTCAAACCAACGATCTTCTTTGAGCGATACAAAGCTCACTCCAATTTTCATCGTCGCCTACCGTAACCAGGCCAGCCAAAGCAAAAATGCGCTGCCGAACCAGACCGGCATGCAGGCGATGGCGATCCGCATAGCAGAGAATTTCTTCTTCATCAGAATGGCGCTGACGACAGAAGCGTAGAGAAAAAATGCAATCGCGCCGGCGATCATGGCATGGGCTTCGGTCGCGGCATACTGCTTGCCATTTTTCGATACAGTCAACGCGAGTGTCGCCAGGGCCACCGACGGAGCGGCGCCAAACAGGCCGGCGAAACTCTTCGGGGTAAACAATCCTCCCAGAAAAGAAAATGCTGAGACGACTGCACCGCCAATCAAAAACCGCAGAAGAAGTTCGATCAATTCGCTGCGCTCCTCCTTTGATTGAAATTGCCGGTAAATTTACGCGAATCGATACTCATCCCAAGCCGATTGGGATGGGACTGAATCATGGATGTATTTTTTTCCTGGGAGGATGCCGATTGAATGCGGGGAATTTATTGCTCTGCCGGCGGGGCTGCCAACCGCGCGAGTCCCTGTTCGATGTGGGCATTCACATTGGCCTGGGAAAATTCCGCGGCGACTCGGATGCCGTTCATAATGGCACGATCGCTCGAGGAACCGTGGCCGACGATGCAGACGCCGCGCACTCCGAGCAGCGGCGCGCCGCCATATTCCGATTGATCGAGGCGCTTTCTGAAGGCGCCGATGGCCTTGCGCGAGAGCAGTGCTCCGGCCTGCGCAGTCACCGTGGAGGTGAGCGATTCCCGCAGAGAGTCCCGCACCAGCCTTGCCAGACCTTCCGAGGCTTTCAAGGCAACATTGCCGATGAAGCCGTCGCAGACAATCACGTCGGCGTTACCGTTGTAGATGTCGCGGCCCTCAACGTTTCCGAGGAAATGAATGGGCAGTTGCTTGAGCAACGGGAAGGCTTCCCGCGTCAGCTCGTTGCCTTTGCCTTCTTCTTCGCCGATCGAAAGCAGACCCACGCGCGGCCGCTGGATTTTCAGCACGGAGCGAGCATACAGTTCCCCCATGATGGCGAACTGTTCCAGATTTGCCGGTTTGCAATCGACGTTTGCGCCTACGTCCAGCAGCAGCGAAGGCTTGCCAGTGCTGGTCGGCAATACGGCAACCAGTGCCGGACGATCCACGCCGGGAAGCGTGCCCAGCACCATCTTCGCCGTAGCCATGGCAGCGCCAGTGTTGCCAGCGGTGATGAAGCCAGCAACCGTTCCTTCGCGCACCAGCTTGAGTCCGACACGCATGGAGGAATCGCGCTTGGCGCGAACTGCCTGTGCAGCTTTTTCGTCCATGCCGATGAATTCGCTGGCCTGGACGATTTTAATGGGAAGATGCCGCTCTCCCAGCCGGCGCATCTGTTTCGCCAGCAATGGGCGCAGCGTTCGCTCCGGACCTACGAGATGGACTCTTACCGGAAGCAGCCGACAAGCCAAGATCGCGCCGCGAATTTCCGGCTCGGGCGATTTGTCGGAGCCCATGGCGTCGAGTGCGATGTCGATCAACATGGGCGCGATGAGGTTATTTCTCTTCCTTCACAACCAGAACGTCGCGGCCTTTGTAGGTGCCGCATTTCGGGCAGGCGTGGTGGGGCAGCTTGCGCTCGTGGCAATTCGGGCACTCGGAGAGTGACACCATGGTAAGAAAATCGTGGGAGCGGCGCTTGGATGTGCGCTGCTTGGAGTGACGTCGTTTCGGATTGGGCATGACAATTTTCCTTTTCCCGCCCAGGCCTGCTTCTCGCATCTCGCGCCAGCGGCTAGTCTGGCGGAATCTTCAAAGAAGCGTAAACCCGAGGGGTGAACAAACTTGAAATTACGATCGTTGCCTGGAGCGCTATGGCTTTACCCGGCTGCGAATCTCCTCGAGAGATGCCCAGCGTGGGTCGGCAGAACGGGTCACGCAATCGCAAGGATTCGTGTTGCGGTTCCGGCCACATTCCGGGCAAAGCCCTTTACAGTCTTCCTTGCAAAGAATCTTCGCCGGCAGCGCCAGAAGGATCTGCTCGCGCAGCACATCTTCCAGCAATAAACCGTCTCCTTCATAGTATCCGATTTCGGTTTCCGATGTGGAGATGGCATGATCGGAGTTGTCCCGGTCGGCCTCCAACGGGCGAAACAGCAGGTCGAAGCTGGTTTCAAGAGCCTGCTCCACCGGTTCCAGGCAGCGGGCGCAGGGGACCTCCACACGCGTCTCGAGGCTGGCGCGGATGCGGATGTCGGCAACTATTTCGCCGGAGCCGCGGTCTTCATGCAGGAGATCGACATGTCCCGCGGTGTGCAGCACGCCCACCTGCTGCATGTCTTCGACGAAATCGATGCTGCCGGAGGCGAGGGTTTCATCAAAATCGATCGCTTGCCGCTCAAGTTCCGCAATGGTAAACCGCATGGCGATGCCCTCCAAGGTTGGATTTGTGCAAAGACCGTAGGACAATTTGAGCCTTTACTTTGAGACTAAGAGGATGAATGGCGCTCGTCAAACATCGTCCTTTTACCGATTCAATGCCGGGCAGCAAGAGTAACTATAAATTACTTGACAATAGAAACTAAACCGTTCAGTATTTATATGAGAGAGGCTATTCCATGATTCGCGTTCGCAACCTGGTGAAAACCTTCGGTGATTTTACCGCCGTGAACGATATTTCCTTTGATGTCGGCCAGGGGGAGATTTTTGCATTTCTTGGCCCCAATGGCGCGGGGAAAACCACGACCATCAAAATGCTGACTACGCTGCTGCGGCCCACCGGCGGGACCATTGAGCTGGACGGGATGAATCCCGTGCTGAAACAGAAAGATGCTCGCCAACGTTTTGGCATTGTCTTCCAGGACCCCAGCCTGGACGCCGAGCAGACCGCATACGAAAACATGGACCTGCATGGCGTGCTCTACCATGTTCCTCGCAAATTGCGCGCCGAACGCACGGAGCGGCTGTTGAAGCTCTTCGAGCTATGGGAGAGAAAAGACAGCTATGTGAAGACCTTTTCCGGCGGCATGAAGCGGCGGCTGGAGATTGCCCGTGGCCTGCTGCATACGCCGCGCATTCTCTTTCTCGACGAGCCCACGCTGGGCCTGGACCCGCAGAGCCGCAACCAACTGTGGACGCATGTGAAGCACTTGAACGAGACCGAGAAGACCACGGTCTTTCTAACCACGCACTATATGGACGAGGCCGATCGCGTGGCACACCGCATCGCGATCATGGATCACGGCACGATCGTCGCGCAGGGTACCTCGGCGGAACTGAAGCAGCATACCAGCAGCGATTCTCTGGAGGGCGCGTTTCTTGCGCTTACCGGATCGAGCCTGCGCGATGAAGGCGCCAGCTCGACCGATGGACTGCGCAATATGGCGAAGATGTGGAGACGGTAAATGGGCGCGATATACATTTTGTGGTTGCGGGAATTGAAGCGGTACGTGCGGTCGCGGGTGCAGATTGTGGTCTCGCTGGGTCAGCCCTGTTTGTATCTGTTGGCGCTCGGCTTCGGGCTGGGACCGGTGTTCAAACAGGCTGGACAGGGGAGCTATCTGCAGTTCATGGCACCGGGTGTGGTTGGGATGACGGTGTTGTTCAGCTCTGTTTTTTCCGGCATCGCCATGTTGTGGGACCGGCAGTTCGGATTTTTGAAAGAGACGCTGGTCGCTCCGGTTTCACGCATGCAGATTATGGTTGGCCGCACGCTGGGCGGGGCGACGGTCGCCGTCATTCAGGGAACGCTCATTTTGGCGATCTGCCTGATCGCCGGGTTTCGACCGCATAATTGGATCGCGATCCCGGCGGCGTTTCTGTTTGTCATTCTCATTGCCATCGTTTTTGCGGCGTTAGGCACGGCCATTGGATCGATTCTGCAGGATATGCAGGGCTTTCAGCTGGTAATGAATTTTCTGGTGCTGCCCATCTTCTTTCTTTCCGGCGCCCTGTTTCCGCTGACAAATCTGCCGCTGGCCATGAACATCATCACGAAAATCGATCCGCTTACCTACGGAGTGGATGGACTGCGGGGCGCGCTGATTCAGTCCTGGCATTTCAGCGCAGCCATTGATGTGGCGGTTCTGGCCGGAATCGGTGCGCTCTTCGTGAGCGCAGGCGCATATTTATTCTCGAGAATCGAAGTCTAGAAATGGCGAGGCCGAGAAGCGCACAGGCGCACCGCAAAGTTGTGGAAGCTGCGGCGGAGCTGTTTGCCGACCGCGGGATCGACGCCACCAGCATGGATGCTATCGCCGAAGCTTCGGGGGTCAGCAAGGCCACCATTTATAAGCACTGGGCGGATAAAGATACTTTATGCCTGGAAGTCCTGGCGTATGTTCACGGGCTGGATGAGACTTCGCCTGTTTTCGACTCAGGCGATTTCCGCGCCGACCTGATTGCTCAATTGCAATATAAGCCGGGTGCCGATCGCAAGGCGATGAAAGACCGGATCTGGCCACATCTGATGGCATACGCCGCTCGCAATCAGGACTTCGGCAAGGCCTGGCGGGCGAAGGCGATTGAGCCGGCGCGGGTCGCATTCACGGCTCTGCTGAAACGCGGTGAGAAGAACGGAATCCTGAAACCGGGCATGGATCCGGAGACAGGGATTGCTCTTTTATTAGGCCCCATCATGTACTGGCGCATTTTTGCCCAGCGGCCTGGCGGCGAATCTCCCGGCGATCTGGAAGCCCAGGTAGCGGAAGCATTTCTGAGCACATTTGGAACCGGCAAAGCAGCGAAGCATCCAGCAAAAAAGAAGTAGCAGAAACATGGCTACGCCAAATTGCGCCAGACAGAAGGCGGTTCCAGCATGAACCGAATAGCGGCGACTCCAACTGCGCCTGCGGCGATGCATTGTGGCGCATTTTCCGTTGTGACTCCGCCAAGAGCGAAGACGGGAACATTCCCGGCTACGCGACAGGCTTCCTCCAGCAACTGCAATCCGGTGCCGGGCAGAATTTCATCCGAGACCTTATCGATTTTCTTCTCAAATATCGGAGCGAAAAGGATGCAGTCGGCTCGATGCTGACGCGCCTGCTCGACCTCCGCAATGGTGTGGCATGCGACGCTGATGAAGGGCTTGCTAGTCGCAGGCAAACCATCTGCCGCGGCGAAGATTGACCGCACTTCCTCCGGCGTGAGCGCCTGCAGGCCGGACGACAGATGCACGCCATCCGCATCGGCGGCCAACGCTACATCGGGACGGTCGTTGATCAATAAGCGGGTGGCAGGTCGCTTCGGCGAGTTGCGGATGATCCCCATCATGGCCCGCGCCAGCTCCACTTGCTCGCGGCCGGGCAAATCCTTCTCCCGTAACTGGATGAAGGCTACGCTGTTCGCAACCCAGACCGCTGTTCGTTCAAGCAGACGTTGGCGCCGGCTATCTTCGTCCGTTCCATACCACTCGCGATCTGTGATGGCGTAGAGCATGATTGTTCGCTGCGTCCAATCAGTCTAGACCGGTTTTCCTATTCCTGTGAGGTGGCGAGAGATTCTTATTTACATCCGTTCTTTGAGGAACGGATGTGTTCGCCTCGCCCCCCGCCGTACACCTATAGGAAAACCGGTCTAGTCGATGAAGAAATCGGCGCGACTCACTGCTGTGTCTGATTCAACCTTCATCCTGCCTGTGGTAGTGTCGAATTTGGAGAGGAACTGAGCCGCTTCACCGGCTAACACTATGGAAATTTTCGATCTGCTCATCCTAGGTTCCGGCCCCTCCGGGCAGCGCGCGGCCATTTCGGCGGCCAAGCTGGGCAAACGGGTTGCGGTTATCGAACAGCGCGAATTTGTCGGCGGCGTTAGCGTGAATACCGGGACCATCCCCAGCAAGACATTTCGCGAAGGGGTGCTGCATCTTTCCGGCTACAACTATCGCTCCATTTACGGCATGAATTATCGCGTGAAAGACAAGATCACCATGGCAGATCTTGCGTTTCGCGTGCAGCATGTCATCAAGACCGAAGTCGATGTCACCGAGGCGCAGCTCTCGCGCAACAACGTGGAAGTGCTGACCGGCACCGCCAGCTTTGAAGACCCCACGCATATTCGCGTCAGCAATTCGCGCGGGTCGAGCGTTTACGAGACCAAGAACGTTTTGATCGCCGTCGGATCGCGTCCGGCGACCAACCCCAGGGTTCCACTCAATGGCACGAATATCATCAACAGCGATCAGATTCTTTTTATCCCCGACCTGCCGAAGACGTTGATCGTCGTCGGCGGCGGGGTGATCGGCGTGGAATACACGTGCATGTTCGCCGTGCTTGGCGTGCGGGTGATCCTGATTGAAAAGCGGCCCAAGCTGCTGGAGTTTGCCGATCAGGAGATCGTCGAAGCGCTCAGCTATCACCTGCGCGACAGCCGCGTGACCATGCGCCTGAACGAAGAAGTGCAAAGCGTGGAGAGCCTGCCGGACGGAACGGTGGTGGCGAACCTCGAAAGCAAGAAGAAGATTTCCGCCAACGCGCTGCTGTATGCGGTTGGACGCCAGGGAAATGTGGACGATCTGAATCTCGCCGCCGCGGGACTTGAAGCCGACTCGCGCGGGCGCATCAGCGTGGATGAAAACTATCGCACCAAGGTGCCAAACATCTACGCCTCCGGAGATGTGATCGGCTTCCCCGCTCTCGCCTCGGTTTCGATGGAACAGGGCCGCATCGCGGCTGCGCGTGTCTTTGGCGATGAGGCGCTGCACTCGAATCCGAAGTATTACCCCTACGGAATTTATACGATTCCGGAAATTTCCTTCATCGGCAAAACGGAAGAGCAGCTGACCGAAGAGGACGCGCCGTATGAAGTGGGCGTGGCGTACTATCGGGAAATCGCGCGCGGCCAGATACGCGGCGACACTACCGGCCGCCTCAAGCTGATCTTCCATCGCGACACGCGCCAGCTGCTGGGCGTGCATATCATCGGCGAGGGCGCGAGCGAGCTGGTTCATATCGGCCAGGCAGTGATGGCGCTGAATGCCACCATCGATTATTTCGTGGATACGGTTTTCAACTACCCGACGCTGGCGGAGTGCTACAAAGCAGCCGCTTTCAACGGGCTGAACCGGCTGGGCAAAGACGGGCAGGATGGTGCAGGCTGCGACATCCCGCCCGTGTGAGAATGTGGCCTCCAGCTCTCCCGTACGGACGTTTTAGGAAAGATTGTGATGGCAAAAAGTCTTGGAATTCACCTGGCCGGCAGCATTGCTTTGGGAGTGATTGAGGATGAGAGCCCGTGTTCCTCCGTCTTCCACTATCCTGAAAATCCTGAGGAGACAAACTCTCTGCTGGATACGCCGCTCGACGGGCTGGTGGAGCTGGTCTGCGAACAGGCCTTGCGGGCCGTGGGTGAATGCGGCCCGATCGAAGCCGTCGGTATGGCATTACCTGGAATCGTTCGCGATGGCGTGGTCGAAGATGCGCCCAACCTGGTCCAGCTGAAAGGCGCCCGGATCGCGGAACGCATGCGGCAGGCGTTGGAGAAGTCCGGCATTTCTGCGCCAGTTACCGTTCTGAACGATGCCGATGCCATCGCCGCCGGAATTGCCGCCAAGCACGGCCGCCTGGATCATTTTGTGCGGGTCTGGTCGCTCGGCTATGGCATTGGATTTGGCCGCTATCCTTATGCTCAGGGAATTTGGGAGGGCGGCCATTGCGTGGTGACGCTCGATGCCGGGGAAACGTATTGCGGCTGCGGCGGACGCGGCCATCTGGAAGGCATCATGGGACACCGCGCCATGCGGCTACGCTTTCTCGATATGGAGCCGGAAGAGATATTCGCCAACGCCAAGACCGGCGACGAACGCTGCCGGGATTTTGTCCGGCTGTGGCATCGCAGCCTGGCGGCAGTGACGGCGAATTCCATCCACATGGAAGGCCCGGGACGGTTTTACTACACCGGCTTCAACATTCGCTTTCTCGATATGAAGCTGCTGCAACATTATTTGCAGCAGATGGTGAAGATGAGCCCGCTGCAGAGCTACACGCTGGAAGCTATCCCGATGAGCGACGATCTGGCAGTGACGGGAGCGGCGATTGCTGCCTCTCAGAATGTCGGGCAGTGAGATCACCGCTTCTTGGTGAAGAGGCTGAGATCGATGGCATTCGCCATTGCCTGGTACCCGGCATCTTTCGGGTGAAGATGGTCGCCGGAATCGTATTGCGCGGCGAAATGTAGCGGGTTCTGCGGATCGCGCACGGCTTTGTCGAAATCGGCGACGCCGTCGAACGTGCGGCTGGTGCGAATCCATTCATTGACAGCTTGCCGCACTTGATCGCCCGCAGTCGAGTAATATCCGCAGCCCTGATAGGGCGTCAGCGTCGCTCCAATGACCAGGATGCCGTGTTGATGCGCTTGCTCTGCCAGCTGCGCAATTCCAGTTTCCAGTCGCTCAGCTAGATCGCCGTAGGGCTGATGGTCGCGCACAAAGCGTCCAATGTCGTTGATACTTTCGAGCACAATCATGTAGCGCGCTCCGCTACGCGCCAATACGTCCCAGTCCACGCGTGAGACCGCGTTCGGACCATAGCCGTCGAGCAGTACGCGATTGCCGCCGATCCCTACATTGACCATGCCGAGTACGCCGGCCTTCTGCGTGCCCGCGTCGCCAGCCAGCCGCTGCGCCAGATAGTCCGGCCAGCGATGATTCTGATTTACCGTGGCATACGCGCCGTCGGTGATCGAGTCGCCAAACGCGATCACGGCAGAATCTCCGGGAGCATCGACATCCACGCCGCTCAGCGTGTACCAGGATTCTTCGGTCCACGACTTGCCCGCAAGATCGGGCGCGCCCACCACATTCCCCGTCGCCGCGTAGGAGATTTGCTGCGCCGAGGAATGTTCCGTGGTGGCCAGGGTGTGATCGGGGAAATACAGGCTGACGGCCAGATCGGAGAGAGCAGGAACATTCAACGCGACCGGATCGCTGACAATCGCGGCGCCGGGAGGAATCGTAATCGACCCCAGATGATGGAACGTCAGCGTACGGTCGGAAATGGTCTGGATGCCGCTCTGATTCGGGGTGCCATCCTCGTTGACACCGACGCTTCCGCTGGCACTCAGTGCGATGTGGGCTGCGCCAACATGCAACGGCTGGCTGCCGAAGCGATTCGAGAGCCACACGCGAACCTGCTCGCCGCCAACGCTGGTATGGACAATCTCGCGCAATGTCTTGCCGGAAAAATCCGGAGCATTGCCGGAGTCCGTTTTGACCGTTGCCGTGCCCCAGGTCGCCACCCAGGAAGAATTGGCTTTGTTGGCCGCCGGAGCTTTCGCTGCGGCGCAGAATGGAGTGACCAACAGCAGTGCCACACAGGCCGTGATAGCCGAGTGCATGCACGCACGAGAAGCAAGAGAAGAATGAAAGGAAGACATTGGCTCTCCGGAAAACTTCAAAAGTCTATTTGAATGTGCTGCTGGAGCGGCGTTCGGTACTTGTGCGCAAAAATTTTAGTAGCTCCGCTGATACGTGCCCGTCATGCGGTCGTGCCAGCTCAAGTTGTCCTCGTCGACGAAGCACCACAGAAAGCCCAGTCCAAGCGGCAGACACGATAGCCACCATGCGCCCAGCCTGCGGCGCAACGCGCTACGCGTGGGATTCTGATCGTCGAACGTGCAGAGCGCGATGCGAGCGTACAACATTCCCGCGGTCGCTCCGCCGAAGGAAAAGAAGAGCATCTGATAGAGCAGCCACAGCGCAGCATAGACAACGCCCGCCAGCGCGATGGCGGTGAGACCGGTTGGCAGGTGGGGAGTGGAGGCGACGAAGACCACAAGAAATCCCAGGAACCCTGCGGTGACAGCGGCGAAGTCGACCGCGAAGGCCATCAGACGGCGATCAATTGAAGCAGGCTCTATCAGGAATGAGATGCCTTCCGCCACGCTGCTCTCTTGTTTGCGTGAGCGAGCAGCGGGTTCTTTATCGAGAGAAATCGCCGCCCATTCCAGGTTTTTGAAAGTACGTGCGGAGGAGGAACCCGATTCGGGGGCCGTACGCGATGCCGCAGCATAGCCTTCGCGATGGCCTGGCTTGGGTGTAGGGATTCGCGCAGACATTTCCGTGCCGCATGCGGCGGATTGAACTCTGTTCGCCGCGGTTGCAGCAACTGTACTCCGCGGCGACGACCGCGCCGGTTCCGGAGACATGTTTTGCACTGCGTCGTTGGATGCGGCAGGATGATTGGCATCGATGGACGGCGGGTAAATTTCCGTTTCGGAGAGTGGGGTCTGCGCCGGCGCATCGAGCGCAACTTTTTCCGCTTCGCTCTCCGACTGTACTTCAAAGATGCGCAGCTGGGCCGACTCCGACTGCTGCGCCTCCTGCCTTTGCGCCTGCTCGGGGCTCTCCGGCAATCGCGGCCGGGCGCGGTGGGAAGAAACCAGTTCGCGGGGAAATTCGATCAGCTTCGATGGCAATAAAGAGCGCGGCTCGACCAGGGCCGAAGCCCATAGATCTTCAAGCGTCGGTTCCGGCTCCGGAGCTGGCTGATGAACATGCATCTGCTGCGTCCGTGCGGCGAACCGCGGCATAACCGGTGTACCGGGCTGCGCCGCGGCTGGCTGCGTCGAAAGGTTGTCGTGAGAGGTGGATGCTGCGCGTTCGGCTTCCAGCGCTGCGAGCTGCTCTTGCGCAGCCTTTTCCTGCACTAGCCTTTGCTGGGCGAGATGAGCTTCGTGGGCAGAGCGCTCCTGTTCAGCCTGCGCTTCCGCCTCTACCTGCGCGGCGGCCATCAATTCGCTGTACGTTGGAACAGCGGCATACCGCGATGCGACGGAGCGTGCAATTCTCGAAGCGCGCGAGTCTGTGAGTGTGCTGGATGTAGAGGGGGTTTGAGGATTCGCTTCCGGATGTTTCGACCGATACGCGTCCAGTCGCTCCGCCAGCTGCCGCTTCCAGTCGGGTCCCTGGTCCACCGATGACGGAATTGTCGATTGCTGCTGCGGCGCGGACAATGCTGTGCTCACCCTCTCGTTCTGCTTGCGTATCTACAGCTGCGATTCTGCTTATTTATTTATAGCTGCAATCCCGGTGCATATTCCAGTGGAAAACACGTGCATTTCGCAGTTGGTTGCTGAAAGGCGAAATTGAATGGAGCCAAGGCATCCTGGAAACGCGCGGGGTTGGGAGCCTGGAGTCGAGCATCGTGGAGAAACCGCCGATGCTCCGTGGCATCGCGATAATGACGTAAACGCGGAAATGGCTTCGAGCGGAGCACGAACAATCGCGGCAAAACTTTCTTGCGAGCGGAGCATTTACACTGAAAGTGTTTCCGCCATGAGAACCCGTGCCTGTATCTGTACCGTGCTGCTCGCGTTCTGTCATGTGCGAATGAAAGCGCAGACGTCGGCGATGCAACTGCTGTCCGCGCCTGCGGCGCAGAATATTCCCATCGCACAGCCTGTACCCGCGGCGCCGACCGGAGTGCCGGTCACCATCCGCGCGCGGGAGCAGGAAAAGCAGGGCGACACGTACAATCTGCGCGGCGAAGTCGAGATCGATTACAAGGACTACGTCGTCCGCGCCGATCACATCACCTATCACTCCGACACCAGCGAAATTGTTGCGGATGGCCATCTGCAGGTGGATGGCGGCCCGGACCACGAGCAGATTACTGCCAGCCATGGCGTGATGAATCTCGATGCACAGACCGGCAATTTCTACGATGTGATCGGTTCGGTGGGCCTTGAGCGTGCCGGCAGCCGCAATCTCTACACCACTCCGAATCCGTTTCTGATGACCGGCAAGGAGCTGATCAAGTCAGGGCCGGACAGCTATGCGATGCTGGGCGGCAGCATGACCTCCTGCCGGCTGCCCAAGCCGCATTGGCGCATTCTCGCGCCACGCATCGTGGTCGATGACGGCACCGCGAAGGCCTGGAACAGCAACTTCCAATTGCTGGGCTATCCCATCCTGTATCTGCCGTATGTGACGCACGCGGTCAATACCTCCGGACGCCAATCCGGATTTCTGCTTCCAGAGATTGAAATCGGATCGGCGATCAAAGGTACAGTGATCGGAACGGCATATTACTGGGCCATCAATCGCAGCGCCGACCTGACGTTGGGGCTGCAATATTATTCGCTGCGAGGGTGGCAGCAGAGCGCCGAATTCCGCTATCGCGGCCGCGGCAACGATCTGGTACGCGGCACGTATAACGGACTGGAAGATCGAGGAATCGACGAACTGGTTATACCGCCCGGGCAGACTACGCCGGTGCTGCAGCATCTGGATCAGGGCGGCCAGGATACGATTGTGGTCGCACGCCATGATCTGTCGCCTTTTACGCGTGCGGTTCTTAACGGGGAATATCTCAGCTCCTATTCGTACCGGCAGGTATTCGCGGAAAACTTCTCCCAGGCGATTTCCTCTGAGGTCAAGTCCTGGGGCTTTGTGACGCACGAGAAGAATGGCCTTGCCAGCAGCTTCGATCTGGAGCGCTATCAGAACTACGCCAGCACGATTCCCGGAGATGAGATTCGCATACTGCATATGCCGACGCTGCAATTTGACGCGCTCGATCGGCGGGTGGGAAACTCCCCAATTCTTGTGGGAGGAGACGCCAGCTTTGGGCTGATGTCGCGCTCGGAGCCGTTTTACCGCTCTCACAATGTCGGTCGAACCGATCTATTCCCGCATGTTTCCATGCCCTGGATTGCCGATGGATGGACGTTCCGGCCAACGATTGGACTGCGGGAGACGCTGTATTCGCATAGCCAGCGGCTGGACCCTGTGCCGCTCATACCGCCGCCGTTTCCTCCCGGATCGAATCCGGCTGGGTTGCCCGGTCAGGATGCCGTCCCCATTACCCAGGATGCCAGTTTGAGCCGCAAGGCGGTCGAGGCCGACGTTCAGATTCTGCCGCCGGCGCTGGAGCGGGATTTTACCGGTCCGTTTCTGGCCAAGCATTTCGATGTGGCGCTGCGACATACCATCGAGCCGGAGATCAACTACCGCTATGTGGCCGGCGTGAACAAGTTCAACCATGCGCCGCGCTTCGATCCAGTCGATATCTACAGCGATACGAATGAAGTGGAGTACGGGCTGACGCAGCGGCTTTTCCTGAAGCGGCTGCATCCGAAGCCGTGCGCGAAAATTGTTCCCGGCGTACCGTTGCCGCCGAAAGATTGCGGAGAGGTTTCGCGGGAATGGCTTTCCTGGTTTGTCGGACAGAAATATTTCGCCGATTCGACCTTTGGCAGCGCGGTAATTCCAGGACGGCGGAACGTGTTCACCACCACGCTCGATTTCAGCGGGATTGCGTATGTCACATCTCCGCGCAGTGTGTCGCCGATCGTTTCGCGGCTGCGCGCCAACACCAGCGCGAATACCGACCTGGAATGGGACTTCGACTATGACACAAAAGCGGGGCGGATAGCGGCCAGCAATGTTTTCGCGAACTATCGCCGCGGCAATTTCTTTTCGAGCTTCGGCGACTCCGTGCTAAATGCGGTGGGAGAAACGCCACTGCCACCGTCGCTGCCGCCGAATTTTGTGCATTACAACCAGATGCAGCTCCTGCTTGGCTATGGCGCGTTGACCAAGCCGGGACTGAGCGCTGCGGCGAGCGGCGGATTCGACTTCACCCTGAACTCACTCGAATATGCCGCGGTGCAGGCGACTTACAACTTCGACTGCTGCGGCTTTACCGTGGAGTATCGAAAATTCCGGCTGGGGACAATTCGCGATGAAAGCCAGGAGAGCTTCAGCTTCACGCTGGCGGGTGTGGGCACGGCAGGAAATTTGAAACGAGCGGAGCGGCTGTTTTAGAAGCGCTTCTCATTGCTTGAGTGAGCAGCACTAAACCTGCCGCACATGTGATAATGAATGGGCATATCTCTCATTGGGGAACCCGTTGCGCATATCTCGTTTTTTTGTCATTTTGCTTCTGGCTGCCGGCGTGGGTTGCAAGGCGCAGTCCACCCCCGCTAGCAACCCCACGGAATCGAAGCTCGACCGCCAGATCAAACTGACCATTCGATCGCAATACAATGTTCCTCCGGATTACACGGTGACGCTGGGCCAGCGCGCGAAAAGCGACATCAACGGATTCGACAGTCTGCCTGTCACCTTCAGCAGCAGCAGCGGACAGAAGAAAACCATGCCATTTCTGATCTCCAAGGACAACAACACGCTGGCGCGGTTGGAGAAGTTCGACCTGACCCGCAACCCGGCCGCCACCATTTCGATTCTGGCGCGGCCGGTCCGCGGGAATCCCAAGGCGAAGATCACGATCGTCAGCTTCGACGATCTGGAATGCCCGTTCTGCGCGCGTATGCACGAAGTTCTGTTCCCTGCCACCCAACAGCATTACGGCAGCATGGTGCGGTACGTTTACAAGGATTTTCCGCTGCCGATGCATCCCTGGGCAATGCATGCCGCGGTCGATGTAAACTGTCTGGCGGCGCAAAGCCCTATTGGCTATTGGAACCTGGTCGATACCATCCATAAGAACGCAGACGAAATTGCCGGTCAGGGCGGACAGCAGAATGTGGCGGCCACGGATCAGAAGCTGGACGATGCCACCCGCGCGGAAGGAAAGGTTCAGAAGGTCGATTTGAACAAGCTGAACGCCTGCATCACGAAGCAGGACGACTCTGGAATTCGCGATTCGGTCAAGCAGGGGGAAGTTCTTGGCGTCGACGGCACGCCAACCTTGTTTATCAACGGAGAGCGGGCATCGGGAGCGTTGACGCAGGAAATGCTGTGGACGATCATCGATCGCGCGATTACCGATGCGGGCGAAGTGCCTCCGCCGCACCAGGCTTCGGCTGCATCTGCAGTTGCGCCGGCTCGATAGCCGCGCAGCTTTTTAACGGGAAGTTCCATGAATTATTCTGGCAACCGAATGGCGGTCAGCAGACGATGGAGAATGGATTGAAGGTCACGAGAATGCAGAAATCATTTCTATCCCGCAGCGTTTCTTTCAAACGCGAGCACTCGGGAATTGCGCGCACCCGCAAAATCGCGCTTCATGCCGTGGCCGGGGTCCTGTTGCTGACAGCGGTCGCCGGTTGCAAAGGCAAGCCCAATCCTGATGTGTGGGCAACGGTGAACGGCCACCCGATCATGAAGTCGGAAGTGGAGAAATACTTCCAGAACAAGGTCGGTGCCATGCAGCAGCCTCCCACGGCAGATGAGGCGGCGATGCTGAAGCTAGACATTCTGCATTCGCGGATCAATGAGGAAGTGATCCGGCAGCGCGCGGAGAAGATGCACCTGGTGGCGACGGATGCGGAAGTGGACGCCAAGCTGGCGCAGTTGAAGGCGCCCTTTACGCCGGAGCAGTTCGATGCTCAGCTCAAAACCAAGGGACTGACGCTCGAAGATGTTCGCCGCGATATATGGCTGAACCTGACGACCGAAAAAGTGCTCAATAAAGAAATCGAATCCAAAATCAACATTACCGACGAGGACGTCGCCAACTACTACAACGTGCACAAGGCTGAGTTTAACGTAATCGAACCACAGTACCACCTGGCACAGATCGCCGTTACTTCCATGCCCGCGCAGCAGCAACAACCCTGCAATCTGCAAAACAGCAAGGCGCACAACGACGCGGAAGCGCAGAAGAAAATCCAGGGACTGCACAACCAATTGGAAAGCGGTGCGGATTTCGCCCGATTGGCCATGAACTATTCTGAAGCCTGCGATACCGCTTCGAGCGGCGGAGACATGGGCTTTATCGCGGAATCGCATCTCAAATCGAACCCGGAAATTTACGATGCGATTTCGAAATTGAAGCCTGGGCAGATTACCGAAATTCTGCCGATTCTCGGCGGCCCCTCGAAAAAGCCGGTGGGATACATGATCCTGAAACTGATTGCGGTCGAACCGGCGGGCCAGCATCCGCTGAGCGATCCTCGGGTGCAGCAGATGATTCGCCAGCAACTGCACGACAGCCGTTCCAGGCTGCTGCAGAGCGCCTACTATGAAGTACTGCGCGATCAGGCGCGAGTGGTCAATTACTACGCGGAAGATGTGTTGAAGAACGTTCACTAGCCTTGACAGGCATTTATTGCTAGCCCGGCGGCGCTGGAGGAGAAACTTCTTCCAGCGCCGTTTCGCTTTGTGCGCCTCGGCCTGCCAACATATCGGCGACCTCTTTGGAAATAGAGCGGAGATGAAGATCGCGTTGCGGGAACGCGATCTCCACGCCGGCCTGGCGGCAGGCGGCGAAGATGGAAAAGTACAGATCGCTTTTGAGCCGGGTTGGGGTTTGGACATGCCGCTCGGTCCACACGCGCAATTCGAAATTGATTGTGCTGTCTCCATAGCCGAGAAACATCACATCCGGCGACGGCATCGGCAGTACATCCTGGTGAGCGGCCGCTTCCTGTAACAGCATTTTGCGGATCATTTCCGGATCGCTGTCGTAGGAGACGCCGACCGGAAGTGAAATGCGTACCCGGCGATCGTTGACGGTCCAGTTGGTGACGCGCTTTTCGATAAATTCCGAATTCGGCACGATGATGACCGCGTTGTCGTTGGTTCTTACCCAGGTGCTGCGGCCTTTGATGGCGATGATGTCTCCGAGGAGGCCGCCGACGTCGATGCGATCTCCCAGACGAACGGGCTGCTCCACCAGCAGGATTAGTCCGGCGACAAAATTACTGACGATCGTCTGCAGACCGAGGCCGACGCCCAAGCCGAGTGCGCCGCCCACGACGACGAGACTGCTGAGATTGAGACCCAATGTTTCGAGGCCGACCAGTGCGCCCAGCAAAAAAATTAGATAGGAAAGAATGCGGGCCACCGCGTATTGCTGCGATGCAGCGAGCGAGGTGTGGACCATCACCCGGCGCTCGAGGATGGTCATCGCGAAGCGGGAGATCAGGCCCAATGCGACAATGAAAATTCCGATTTGCAGAATGAACAGCAGGGTGACGGGCTTATGCCCGATCAGGAACAGCTGCGCATGCAACTGATGCCGCACGCGAATTCCGACCGCTCCCAGGAACCGCTCCGGCATGCTGCCGAAGAGGTCGAGGGCAACCAGGGCGAGAAGAAGCGCGGAGAGCAGCCAGATCCACCATCGCCTGGAGATGCGCATACGCTGTCAACCTCTCTTTCGATCGGCATGCCTGCAGGCGACGCCGATCACTCGATAACCAGCAGGAGTTGGCCGGCCTGCACGGTTGCGCCGACCGCGACGGCGATGCGCGTGACGGTGCCGGCTCTGGGTGCTTTCAATTCATTCTGCATCTTCATCGCTTCTACGACGATCAGGCTCTGCTGCGCTTCAATGGCGTCGTCTACCTGCACAAGAATGCGCACGATGCGGCCCGGCATGGAGGCGGTGATGGGCCGCGCGCCGGTATCGTTCGCATCCACATTTCTGCGGGAGCCAAGGGAGCGTGGATCGTCGACGCGATACGGGAGCCTGTGCTCTTCGAGAACGACGGCGCTGCCATCTGGCCTGGGATCAAAAAGAATGCGGTAGGATTTTCCCTCGATCAGCACGGAGAGCACATTCGGCTGCAGCAGATGCGCGTCTGCGGGATACGGCTGGCCGTCCAGCTGGAAGCGGTAGCCGTCGGCTGCAGGTTCGATAGAAAGACGATGTTTGCTTCCGTTCAGCTCGATGGGATAGTTCACGATCGCAGTGCCTCTCTGCGGGCGGCGGTTTTCCATGCATTCGATGGAGCTATGCCGTTGCCGTTGTGATTGGACGCCGCGGGCGTATGGGTTTGCTCGAAGATACCGGCGGCGACGACGGCGACGTTTTCGGTTTGAGGAGCAAGGGTGGATGAACTGCCGGTTTGCGGCGCGGCTGCCAGCAGGCGCTCCAAATATCCGGTGTCAATATTGGCGGTGCGAAAGCCTTCATCGCGCAGGATTCTTCGGAATAGATTGACGTTGGAGGCGATGCCGCCAACGTGGTACTCGCCGAGTGCACGTAGCATGCGCTCGATCGCCATGGCACGCGTGGGGGCATAGGCGATCAGTTTTGAGAGGATGGGATCATAGTCAAGCGGGACTGTCCAGCCTTCGTAGATGCCGCAGTCTTCGCGAATACCAGGGCCGGATGCGTGGAGCAGGCGCGTGATTTTTCCCGGCGAGGGAAAGAAATTGTTGTCCGGGTCTTCGGCGTAGATGCGGCATTCGATGGCGTGGCCGCGCAGCTGGATATCTTTCTGTGCGAAGGGCAGCGGCTGCCCTTCGGCAATCTGAATTTGCAGATGCACGAGATCGAGCCCGGTGACCAACTCGGTGACGGGATGCTCGACCTGCAGGCGCGTGTTCATTTCGAGGAAATAAAAATTGCGCTCGGCGTCGACGAGAAATTCCACCGTACCGGCATTGGTGTAGTTCGCGGCCTGGGCGAGCCGAACCGCGGTTTCTCCCATCCTTGCGCGCAGGCTTTCGTCGACGATGGCGGAGGGTGCTTCCTCGATCACTTTCTGATGACGCCGCTGCACGCTGCATTCTCGCTCGCCGAGATAGAGGCAGTGGCCATGGTGGTCGGCGAGAATCTGGATTTCAATGTGGCGAGGATTCTCGATCAGCTTTTCGATATAGACATCGGCGGAGCCGAAGGCGCGCTCGGCTTCACTGCGTGCGTTTTCGAGCGCGTCGGCGAGTTGAGACTCCGCGTGGACAGCGCGCATGCCCTTGCCGCCTCCGCCGGCTGCGGCCTTCAGCATGATGGGATAGCCGATCTGGGCGGCGATCTTTTTCGCTTCGGCAAGCGATTCGAGGGCGCGTACCGAACCTGGGACGCGCGGCAGAGAGGCAGCATCGGCGGTTTGACGGGCGCGCGTTTTCGAGCCCAGCATGTGCATGGCGTCGGCGGTTGGGCCAATGAAGCGAATGTTAGCGGCTTCGCACGCAGCGGCGAAGCCGGCATTTTCAGAGAGAAATCCATAGCCGGGATGGACGGCGTCCGCGCCGGATTGACGGGCGATTTCTAAAATAAGATCGCCGCGCAGGTACGACTCCGTAGCCGGCGTGGGGCCGAGACGATAGGCTTCGTCGGCATGGGCGACATGCAGGCTGGCGCGGTCTGCGTCGGAATAGACGGCGACGGAGGCGATTCCTAGCTCTCTGCAGGCGCGGATGACGCGCAGCGCAATTTCTCCGCGGTTGGCGATTAGAATCTTTTGGATTTTTTTATTCAAACGCTAAGTGTACTGGAAGGAACGCGGATGGCGTCAACCGAAGTGGGGATTGTTCTCGATAGCCGGCGCACAAAAGATCGGGCCTTCGGAGATTCCGAAGGCCCGATCGATTTCATTTGGTTGACGAAAATCAATGACCGAGGACGATGCCTTTCGGCGTCTGCTGATTGGCCTTGATCTCATTTGCCTTGCGGGCGGCCATTGCCTTCTGCACCCATTCGTCCGCCTTGGCGATATCGGCCTTGCGGGCGTCTTCATCGCCGCATTCGATGTCGGCTTTGCGCCGGTACATCAGGTTGATATAAGCCATGGCATCGTCGTAGTTCTGACGAAGCTGAACGGCTTTATGCAAAGCATCCAGACCTTCCTGGATCAGCGGGCCGTTTTT
Source organism: Acidobacteriaceae bacterium (assembly GCA_965276585.1). Classification (GTDB taxonomy): domain Bacteria; phylum Acidobacteriota; class Terriglobia; order Terriglobales; family Acidobacteriaceae; genus JAKAAZ01. Next base: position 371,369 of record CBDIAZ010000002.1, read on the forward strand.
ATCGGCCAGCGCCTGGCAGGCTTTTTTGTCCTTGATGGGCGCGCCGTTATCCTGCAGGCCGAGGGACTGACGTACTGGAATTGCGTTCTTGTAAGCAACCGTCCAGTCGATCACGCCGATGGTATATTCCGCCGAGGCATCGGTTGGATCGGCGGCCAGCACCTTGTTCTGATACTCCTTGGCCTTGTCGAGCTGCTGGGTATTGAAATACAACGACGCAACACCTTTCAGCGCGTTAATCCGATCACCCGCGCTGGGATTATGGTCAAGAACTATCTGGAAATTCTGAATCGCCAGATTCGCGTTCTTCATGTTATCCGGACTCTGCAGGTTGGGAATTACTTGCTGCGCGTACGCCGTTGCCAGATACAGGCGGGCCATGGGTAGCGAGGGATCGAGTTCAGTGGCCTGCTGGAAGTGGCCGATGGCCGTATCATAGTGAGCTGTCTTGAAAGCTTCCACACCCTTATTCAGCTGGTCGCGCGCTTTCAGCCTGTTGCATCCGGTGATAAGAACCAGCGCGGAACAAAATACCGCGGCGAGAACCGGACGGCGTACATTGCAATTCATTCGACTTGATCTCCCTGGAGTCAGTCGCGGCTCATCGACCTGCAGATGGCCACGAAAACCTTTACGCAAGCGGCATTCACTTGCTTTGTGATTTTACCCGGTTTTTCGGAATTGACAAAGTTGGCCGGCGTGCGCTGACGCAAAACAGGCACAACCTGGGGAAGGTCGCGCCTATTTTGCCTTCTTATTGTCCCGCAGCAATCTTCGGGGTAATGACGCCGATATGATCCACGCTTGCTTGATGACCGATGTCGATGACGTCCGCAACCGCTTCGAAATTCAGGTTAGGATCGCCCTTGATGAACATTACCTTGGTTGCCCGGGTGGCAAAGATCGATTCCAGCTGCGGCAACAGTTGACCGTGGGAGACGTCTGTCTCATTGATCTTGTAGCCGGGCTGTCCGCCGCCGGGGCGGGCGGTGATCTGAACCACAATCGTGCGGTCGTCGTTTTTCTGCGTCTGTGGATTCTTCGGCGGCTGCGGCACCAGAGCGTCCAGGCCCTTGGGCGTGGTGGGGGTGATGACCATAAAAATAATCAGCAGCACCAGAAGCACGTCGATCAGAGGAGTGACGTTGGGGCTGGAAGAGAGTCCGCCTACGCCGCCAGATGACATTGCCATGAAATTACCCTCACTTCTAAAGTACGCCCGGTTCGGGCTCCAATTTCGTTCGGTTCAGATCTGAATCGCCCGGCAGGGACAATTCCATTACATTCCGGTTGCGCCGGGTACGTTCGTCGACGCGGGATTCGGTGCTCCTGGAACCTTCGCCGGCGGGGTGCTCTGCTGGATCGGTTCGGTCAGAAATGCCACTTGGTCGACACCGGCGGTGCGCAAATCGTCGATCGCGTCCATGACCACGCCATAGCGTGCGCGGGCGTCGGAACGAATGTAGACCGTCTTGTCGGGTTTGTTCTGCAGGAGATCCTGCGCCTTCGGTCCCAGGTCGGCCAATGCAATCTGATTGGCGCCCAGATATACTTTGCCGTCGCGGGTGATGGCAACCTTGACGGAATCTTCATGGTCGGCATCCGGCAGCGGGTCGGCGCTGTGAGTTTTCGCCAGATCCACGTTCACCTTGTTTTGCAACATAGGCGTGATAACCATGAAAATGATGAGCAGAACCAGCATCACGTCCACCATCGGGGTAACGTTGATGTCGGAATTGACTTTCTTACCTTCGTCTCTTTTCGAAATTCCCATGGACAAACTCCAAGTCTAAAAACTCTCATCCGCTTTCAGAGAGCCTAGCCTTAATCTTTTTGCGATTCACTTGTCCTAGCGATCTGATCGGCCGGCGGAGCTTCGCAATCCACCGGCCCGGAACAGAGATTCTCGCCTGAATCGAGCAATGTGCGCTGCAGGAAAATTGCAGTTAGCGGCGGGCACCCTGCTTGAGGAAATAGTCCACCAGCTCGCTCGAAGAATTGTCCATTTCGACGTCGAACGATTCCACGCGATTGGTGAAGTAGTTGAAGGCCATAACGGCCGGGATGGCGACGAAAAGGCCGAACGCCGTCGTGACCAGAGCTTCTGAAATACCGCCGGCAACCGCGCCGATACCGGAGGTCTTCTGGGTGGCGATCGATTGGAACGCGTCGAGAATACCGATGACCGTTCCGAAGAGGCCGATGAACGGGGCCGTGGCGCCGATGGTGGCCAGGCCGCCCAGTCCGCGCTTCAGTTTGGCATGGACGATGGCTTCCGACCGTTCGAGGGCGCGCTGGCTGGCTTCTACCTGCTCTTCAGTCACCGTGCCGCCGCTGCCGTAGTTGCGGAACTCCTGCAGACCGGCGGTGACCACTTCCGCCAAGTGCGATTTCTTGTTGCGGTCGGCAACCTTGATCGCCTCGTCCAGACGGCCTTCCTTCAGCGCGCCGGCAACCTTGGGCGCGAATTCGCGGGACTGTTTGCGGGCAGCCGAGAAGTAGAGTGCACGATCGATCATGACGGCCAAGGACCAGACGGACATGATCAGCAGCACGAAGACCACGGCCTTGGGCAGCCAGCCCATGCTGTGCCACATTTCCACGATGCTGAAGCCGGCCTGCTGCTGGTCCTGGAAAAACATGGCCAGCATCGAAGAGTGGGGAGAAACCTGCGTAAGGTGAGCGAGAATCACTGGAATCTATCCTCCTTTAAGGATAAGCGTGCTTTGGTTACTGCAAAAAATGGAGCCTGGTTGAGAGTGGGTGAATGCGAAGGTATCACTCATTCAGACTGAAAACAACACTGATCGACGTTTCTACATCGACGGGTACCCCGTCAAGCACGGTTGGCTTGTAGCGCCAGCGCCGGACCGCGTCCAGTGCATAGGACTGCAGCATCGGTGGTCCACTAACGGCGCGGAGGTTCTGGATAGTGCCGTCTTTGCCGATAGTTGCGGCCAGCACCACAGTCCCTTGGATGCGGGCAGCCTTGGCAATGGGCGGATAAACCGGCGGGGGAGCCGAGATTACTTTGCTCGCCATGACGCCGGAGGAAACGACGATCTTTTTCGGTGGGGCAGCCTTGACCACCGGGCCATTGCCCACGCCGCCGAGAATACCGCCCATCACACCGCCGACGCTGCCGCCGAGAGCGCCCATACCCTGCACGCCGCCGGTTGCACCCGGAGGCGGAGGAGCCTGGTCTTTCACCATCTTGATGACCTTAGGAATTTTGCTGGGTGCCTGCAATTGATCCGCCATGGACTCAACATGCACCTGGACCACTTTTACCTCAGGTGGCGGTGGTGGCGGCGGTGGCGGTGGTGGTGGTGGCGCTACCAGCAACGTAGCCATTGCCTGGTTGGGCAGCGCTTCCGGATAGATAAGAGGAATCAGGATCAAAATAACCACGATACTGGCGATCAATGAACCTGTCGCGATTGTCCAATACTTGCTTTTTGTCTTGATTCGACCGCCCGATTCAAATGTGCTGTCTTCAAACATAGCCCTTACCCCTCAAAAAGCTTTCAATATTCTTAGACACCGAAACTGCGTCAGAAAGTTCCCGGTGATTTCAGAATTATGAAAGCTATGTCTTTTTTCAGTCATTTTTTTCCAGGAGAGCCGGCGGGGGAAGGAAGACGCCCGCTCTCTGCATAGCATTTGCACAATATTTGCAAATATTTATTACACTCGTGCCTTTTTCCCGGCCGGCAAACTGGCTCTCTTGCCGCGAGCAGCACGCCAGTCCTGATACGCGACCAACATAGGCGCCGCCACTGCAATCGAAGAATACGTGCCGATCAGGATGCCGATGACCAGCGCGAAAGAAAAGCCATTCAGAACCTCGCCGCCAAACAGATAGAGGCAGAGAACGGTCAAAAAAGTCAGTCCGGAGGTCAGGACCGTCCGGCTCAGGGTTTGGTTGATGCTGAGATTCACGATATTTGAGAGCGACCCTTTGCGCACCAGACGGAGATTTTCGCGGATGCGGTCGAAGACGACGATGGTGTCGTTCATCGAATAACCGATCAGCGTCAGGATGGCGGCGACGACGGTCAGCGTCATTTCCTTGTTCGCCAGGCTGAATGCGCCGACCGTAATCAGCGTGTCATGGAAGACGGCGACCACGGCTGCCACACCATAGATCAGCTCAAAGCGGAACCAGAGATAAACCAGCATGCCGGCGAGGGAATAGAGGGTCGCCAGCAATGCCTGGCGACGCAACTGCGCGCCAACCTGGGGCCCGACGATTTCGGTATTGCGGACCGAGAATCCGGAGAGATAGGCTCCCTGCTGGAGCGCGCTGACAACGGGCGGAGCAACCTTGCCGTTCAAATCGGAAATGCTGCCGAGCACGCCGCCCTGTACCTTGTCACGATAGTCGAGAATGGTGGCTGCGATCTGCGGGTATTGGACTTCCTCAACGGCCTGGTTGTTCAGATGCAGCGGGTCCGTCTGGGTAAGAAATGTTGCCAGGGATTCTCGAGTCGCGTTGTCGAGATCGAACTTGCCCGCATTCGCCGCCGCGCCTCGGGAATAATGCTGCTGCAGCGTTTTCACAATGGTTGCGCGCGCACTGTCGAGCGAACTTTCCCTGGTGTCCTTTTCGGGTAGCGAAACGATGATTTCGTTTTCTGCCGGCCGCCCAAAGCGCTGCAGCTTAACATCGTGCAGGCCGGCGCGGTCGGCGGCGGAGCGGACGCGGTTCAGATCCGGAGTGTGGTCGAACTTGAGGTAGATGAGAGTGCCACCCTGGAAATCGACGCCGAGGGGAAGGCCGTGCCAGAAGATCAGCGAGATCAGGCCCGCGATGCTGAAGATGAGCGAGAAGCCGAGGAAATACCACTTCTTTCCCAGCCAGTCGATATTTACATCATGAAAAAATTCCACGCCTTGCTCCGATACTTTTGCTTAAAATGAGGTGCCATTCTGAGTGCGAAGAATCCACGGGCAATTGCTCCGCGAACATTCTCTGGATTCCTCGACTACGCTACACTCCGCTCGGAATGACTCCCTTTCATCTAATTAGCCGATTGAAATCGGCTCGCCACGTTGGCGGCGGTTCAGGTGCGCTTCGAAAATCACTCTTGAAACAAAGACCGCGGTGAACAGGTTCGCCAGCAAACCGATGGTGAGAGTAACCGCAAAGCCCTTGACCGGTCCGGTACCGAACAGGAACAGGATGGCCGCCGAAACGATGGTGGTCACGTGAGTATCGATGATGGTTTGGAAAGCGTGCGAGAAGCCCTGATCGACGGCGGCTGAAGGCGACTTGCCCGCTCGCAATTCCTCTCGTATTCGCTCGAAGATCAGCACGTTCGAGTCGACGCCCATACCTATGGTGAGGATCACTCCGGCAATACCGGGCAACGTCAGCGTCGCATGGCTATAGCCCATGAAGCCAAGCAGGATGATCAGGTTCAGGATCAAGGCCAGATCTGCATTGACGCCGGCGCCGTGATAGTAGACCAGCATGAAGATGAGCACCGCGATCAGACCGGCTGCCGCGGCTTCGACGCCGTGACGGATCGAGTCCGCGCCGAGCGAGGGGCCGATGGTGCGTTCTTCCAGGAAATGAATGGAGGCCGGCAGCGCGCCGGTACGCAACAACAGCGAGAGATTCTGCGCTGTGTCCGCTGTAAAGCCGCCGCCCTCGATCAGTCCCTGGTCACGGATTGCGCCATTGATGGTCGCTACTTCTTTAATCGAGTTGTCGAGCACAATCGCCATGCTCTTGCCAATGTTGCTGCTGGTGTAATCGTAGAAATGGTCGCCACCATTGCGGGTCAGGGTAAAGTTGACGTCCGGACGGCCATTCTGATCTGTGGAAGGCTGGGCATCGCGGAAATCGCTGCCGGCGACAATCGGAATCCGTTTCAGCAGATAGAATTGCCCGGCTTCGGCGGAGCCGTCGGCAGACTTCATCACTTCAGAGTCCGGCGGTAAGGTTCCGCCATTGCCGGTGAGCGCAGCCTGCTGGTCGGGATAGGGGCCGCCGAGAACTTCGTGCACTTCGAGCCGTGCCGTGGACTGAATAATGTCCTTGACGTGGCCAGGATCGTCGATGCCCGGCAGCTCGACCAGGATCTGATTTTTGCCGGGGCCGTACTCTTCAATGACCGGCTCGCTGACGCCCAGACTATCGATGCGCTGGCGGATGGTATCGATCGATTGCGACAGGGCGCGCTGTTCGAGGTCAGTCACCACTGCCGGCTTCATGGTCAGCGTATAGGAATTGTCGGCTCCCGAAGCGATGGCGTACTGCGAGCCGTAATGGTCGTCCAGCGAGGAGCGCACGGCGCTGTCTTTATCCGGGTTCACGCCGGTAATGCGGATGACTTCCGGCTGGTTCTTCGCGTCCGGCTTGGTGGCGACGGCTCCGGTGGCGCCGGCCTGCTGCAGATCGGCCTGGATGCGCGCCAGATCGGAATCGCTGGTGGCGCCGACGGCTTCCTGCACCATCACTTGCAGAATCAGGTGCGTGCCGCCGCTCAAATCGAGACCGAGATGAATCCTGTTTTTGAGCGATTGCTGAAAGGCAGAGCCGCTGAAATCGCTGGGGATGCCGATGATGCCGAAGATGCAGATCAGCAGGAAGGCGATGATGAGGATGGTTTTTTGAGTTAGGTTCTTACGCATGGAGGTCTACAAACCAAGTACGAATTGAAGGTGCGCCAGCCGGGGAGAAACGTCGGGTCATTTTACAACTTCCGCATCGGTAGTGGTTACGGTCGCGATGGCTGAACGGGCGACTTCGAGCTTGATATTGTCCGGAGCTACGCGCAGCTGAACGACATCATCCTTCACCGAAACGACCACGCCGCGGATGCCGCCGGTGGTGGTGACGCGATCGCCGGATTTCAGCTTCGACAACATCTCCTGCCAGGTTTTCTGCCGCCTTTGTCCCGGGCGGATCATAAACATGTAGAAAACGACAAAAATAAGAATAAATGGCGCGAAGGTCGTCAGGCTTTGCAGCGGATTCGCGGCGAGATACAGAAATGTTGCCATGCAGTGTTTCCCTTTGTTTTCCGGCGGCTGTCGTTTCAACAAGCGCATGCTTGCACGCCAGGGAGCCATCATCCCGATCGACTCGCATCGACCAGAAGAAGTCCTCCGTCGCCTGTCTTTACTCTCTCTATTGTTACCGTGAAACTTTTAGCTTACATCAGGCGTCGTGCGCATGCATCCCTGCGCGCTCGCGTATGCGGACCAGAAGTTCGGGTAGGGTACCTAGGGAAATAGCATCGCGTACAGACTGCATCGTGTCAAGGTAGACAGATAAATTGTGGATGCTGTTCAGCGCTCCGCCCAGCGGTTCTTTCGCCATGGCCAGATGACGCAGGTAAGCCCGCGTGTATCGCCGGCAGACCATGCAGTTGCATTGTGGATCGGGCGGACTCTGGTCTTCTGCGTAGCGCTGATTCTTAATGTTCATGCGGCCTTGAGAGGTAAACAGCAGTCCGTGTCGCGCGGCACGGGTGGGGATCACGCAGTCCATCATGTCGACGCCCATAGCCGCGTATTCGACAATTTCCTCAGGGTAGCCTACGCCCATGACGTAGCGCGGCCGGTCAGCAGGAAGATGCGGCAGCGTGGATTCGATGATGTCGCGGGTGTGCTGGCGCGGTTCGCCTACGCTAAGGCCGCCGATGGCGTAGCCGGGCAGATCGAGCTCCACCAGCCGCTCGGCGCATTCGCGGCGCAGGTCGGGATACATGCCGCCCTGGACGATGCCGAACAGACTTTGCGTGGCTCCGTTGTAGGCGGCGAACCAGGAGACTTCCTCGGCGTGTTTCTGAAAATAGTCGCGGCTGCGTATTGCCCAGCGCATGGTCAGATCGAGAGACTCGCGGGCGCGTTCGCGAGTGGCCGGATATTCCGTGCATTCGTCGAAGACCATGACGATGTCCGCGCCGAGAGCAATCTGGACTTCCATCGAATGCTCCGGCGAAAAGAAATGCGAGGAACCGTCGAGATGGGAGCGGAAATGGACGCCGTCCGCCGTCACCTTGCGCAGATCGTTCAGGCTGAAGACCTGGAAACCGCCGGAGTCGGTGAGGATGGGATGGGGCCAGCTGATAAATTTGTGCAGACCGCCAAGGCGGCGAATCCTCTCATGCCCGGGGCGGAGATACAGATGGTAGGTGTTGCCAAGGAGGATCTGCGTGCGAATGTCTTCTAAAACATTCTGCGGGACCGCCTTCACCGTGCCTGCCGTGCCTACCGGCATGAAGATCGGTGTGTCGACAGAGCCGTGGGGCAGCCGCATGGTTCCGGTGCGTGCTGTGCCGCAGATTTGTTGGATATCGAAGGTGAGCGGCATTCCTGTTCGATTGTAGAGTAGCCTGTCGGCTGTATAGGTATTAGGACTGGCGACGGTTTATTTTCTACTGCCGGCCATGCGCATGGAAAGTTGCATGGTGCCCAGGCTTAACAGCAATGCAATGACGAACCACGCAGTCAGCGCCAGTGTTCCCGATCCGCTGGCGATCTGATGCAGTATTGGTAAGAGTCTGTCGGAAGTCGCGGGGCGAAACGCATTTCCGCTGGAACGCGCCATGCCGGCCGTGAAGTTCACGATCAGGACCGCTGCGAGGGTGAGACACGCTGCCAAGCCGGGCAGAGCTCGCTTCCATGGAAACCGTATTGGAGGCGGGGCGGTCGCTTCCTGCTCAACCGCGTCCATGACGCGAGCGACGAAGCCAGACGACGGCACAATATTTCCTTCCTGCGCAAGAACACGGTCGAAATTGTTATTGCTATCGGTCATACGAATTCCTCATAGGATGCCTTCCTTATCATAGGTGGAAGCTTTTTCTCCAGTAGCTTGCGTGCACGAAACAATTGCGCCTTGACAGTCCCTTCCGGCAGACCCAGGCTTCGTGCCGCGGCGGGAACATCCATATCTTGAAAATAAAACAGGATCAAGGCTTCCCGGTATTTTGCCGGTAGAGCGGCGACGGCGCGCCGCACCATTCGGGCACGATCTTCATTATCGAGGTTTGCGTCCATCCTCTTCGCGCCGGTTCGCGGATCGTTGAGCTCGAAAGCATTGTCAATGGACACGGTTCCTACCGGAATCCGCCTCAGTTCAGTACGGTAGAGATTGGTCGCCACGGCGAAGAGCCAGGTGGAAAACGCGGCGTCTCCGCGCCACTTGGCCAAGCCGCGATAGACGCGTAGGAAAACCTCCTGCGCCATGTCCTCCGCGCGGCCGCGATCGCCGCAGAAGCGGTATGCCAGGTTGATCATCGGCCCTTGCCAGCGGCGAACGATCCCAGCAAAAGCGGAGCTGTCCCCGGCAAGAACTTTTTCGATATCGGCCTGGTCTTCCCTTGCACTCATGGCTTGCGCTTGCGCGAGTCCTCAATGGGTATGACCGGCGATAACCGCGGGCGGTTGCATTTTCTTTGAATGCAACTACTGCGGAAAAAAGTGCAACCGTGCGTCCACCGGCCTTGTCCCACTGACTGTAGCGGATCAAACGCAAAAGGAGCTTCTAATGAACCCTGCAAATGCATTTTGGCTATTTAACGCGATCGCAAGTATTGCTCTTTTCACGTTTCTGGCTGTGGCGGCGTGGTCAAGCGCAAGGGCGAGCGAGAGAGAAACCTACTACAAAAACGAAACGCTCAAAAAGATCGCGGAGTCGACCGGGCCGGGGGCGGAAGCGACGATCCAATATCTGCGCGAACAACAGGCGTACCAGTGGAAACGCGAGATGCAAAAAAAGCGCCAGGGCATGCAACTGGGCGGACTGCTGACAATGGCCATCGGGGCCGCGCTGATGGTGTTCCTGGGAGCGCTTGTGCATCACCACCCGGTTTATCTGGTGGGGCTCATTCCACTGTTGATCGGCGTTGCGCTCTTAGTCTACGTGCAGCTGTTTGCGCCCAGGGAATCGGAAGGGGCATAGCAGAATCGATACATGTGGATGAGCGAAATTGCGCCCATCCACATCCGTAACACCAACATCGGCTAGAACAGCAGCTTTACCCCAAACTGAATCTGCCGCGAGGTGGTTGACGTCGCCGAAATCGCACCGGCAGTCGGCGATGGCGTAGGCGGTGGTGGCAGTGGTGTATCAGCGGTTGGCGGCGGGAAGGTTCCCGTTGGACCTGCCGTATAAACCACTGCATTCGGGGTGCCGAAATTCGTGTGGTTCAGGATGTTGAAGAACTCGGCCCGGAATTGCATATTGAGTTTACTGGTGAGAGCAGTATTTTTTCTGAGCGATAGGTCCAGTTCAGAAAGATCCGGCCCGACCAGCGTATTCCTTCCCAGATTGCTGTAGGTCCCTGGGTAGGGAACGGTGTAGGCCAACGGGTTGAAATACTGCGTGGGTCCGCCTTCGACGATCTTTCCGTGGAACGCCGGGTTGATCGACGGACGGATCGGATTCTTACCGTCTCCGTTGTTGGTCGGGTTATAGCCGAGTTGCGGCGTAAACGGGAAACCTGATTGCAAGGTGGCGATTCCACCCATCGACCAGCCGCCAATGATTTTCTCCTGCAAGGGATTCAGGTCGGCCAACAGCGGCTTGCCATGCCCAAAAGGAAGCTCATACGTGCCGTTGATGACGCCAATATTGCGAACATCCGAATCGGCCGGCCCATAGTCCAGTTGCGGCTTTGCAGGAAACATCACGAAGCCGGGAGCGTTCGATCCGACACTGCTGTTCCATGCCGTGCCGTCGTCGAGGTTCTTCGAACGGGTATAGACACCGCGCAGCTGCAGTCCGTTCGAGAAATGTCGATTCACGTCCACGGTGAGAGCGTTGTAGTTGCTGATTCCATCGGAAATCCAGGTTTGGCTGGCAGCTAGATTTGGATTGGCTAAGGGTGCGTTGGTCGGGTAGTACACGCCACCCGGGCAGATTGCATACAGGCAGGGCGTCGGAACCGGCTCGTTCACATCCTCGGAAAGTATCTGATGATAGCCGTGATAGCCGATATAGCCGATGGTGACGGAAGTGTTGGCAGCCAGCTTCTTTTCCACATTGAATGAATAGGACAAAGATGCAGGTGTATAAACATCCGACTGAATGCCGCTGGGAGTAACTTTGCTGCCGGCCGGAGGCGGCGCCCCGGGGATGAAGTTGAGATCGGCAACGGGCACGGACTTCAATGTCTCCGTGGTGTTGAACGGCGCGTTCTGGTCGAGCCGATAATCGAGGCTGTCGAGCAAAGCGTTGTAGACGCCTATGCCCGCATGAATGACCGTATTGCCATTTTCTCCTGGCTGCCACGCGATGCCGACGCGCGGCTCCGGCAGGAACTTTGCGCGATTTTTCGTGAATACTGAGTTGGCGATGCGTGGATTGGTTTTCAGCACTCCGTTTGAGTCGAATACAAAATTGGAAGCGCGGCCCTGCGCCTCATTCCATCCATCTGTGGACTCACCCCGGAAGCCGGCACGCAACTCAAAGTTCGGCCATAAGCGCACCGTGTCCTGCACGAAGCCCGCGCCTTCGAGCGAGCGCCAGCCCAGCGCTGTCGGCGAAGGGATCACGGTAAACGTGCTGACCACGCCGGTTGTAAAGTTGCCGATGGTGCTGAAGGATGCCTGGCCGTATTGATCCTGCCCCAGGCTGCTGTTCGACTGGATGCGCTGCAACCAGAACCCGGCTTCCAGTTGGTTCTTGCCGCGCGTTATGTAGACATTGTCAGAGACCGTGAACAGGTTGCGCACCGCCGTCAGATTGCTTCCCGCATTGGTGCCCGCACCCGAGATTTGCGAAGCGCCGTTCAGCGCCGTTCCACCCCCGACCACAACGGCGCCGATCGGCTTGCCCGCAACCCAGCCGGGAATGTCCACCGGAGTTTCTCCCGTAAAGTAATAGGCCGCGCGCGAAAAACCTCCGCGAATCGTGTTCAATGTGCTCGAAGAGAAGACGTGCTCTTCCTGACCGCTCAGAACCTGCTCGCGAAGAGTCTCAAAGTCCAAACTCAGTGGATTGGCTGTGGGCGTGTTCGCCGTGCTGTCGTCAATGGTGTAGACGGCGAATCCGGTGTCCCGGGTTGAAATGTTGGTATCCAGTCGCGTCGTGCCGAAATCTTCCCGAATACGCTGCAGCGGATGACTGTACGCGATGCCGATGCCCTGGCCTAATTCCGTATCCTGTACCGGCCATAGCGCCAGCAATGGCTGCACGCTGGGTACAGCCGCTGCGCGCGTGGCATTGTCCGGAACATAGGTCACATCCGACAATCCAAGGTTCTGCCGAAAGCCCTCATAGTTTCCGAACAGCAGCAGCTTGTTCTTGACCAGCGGACCGCCCAGCGAGCCGCCAAACTGATTGCGCTGGAAGATAGGAATATTCCCCTGATCGAAATAATTGCGGGCATCGAGCGCGCTGTTGCGCAAAAATTCAAAGACACTGCCGTGCAGGTTGTTGCTGCCGGACTCTGTGTCGATGCTGATTTGCGCGCCGATACGTTTTCCATACTCGGCGCCGTAGGTGTCGGATACGACGTTGAATTCCCGTACCGCATCGACTCCCAGCAACTCTCCGCTGGTGCCACCTGGGGTAACGTCAATCTCCGACGCTCCGGTGTATTCAATTCCATTCAGCAGGAAAAGATTTTCCTGCGGGCGATGACCGGCCACGGCAAACATGTTTGCCGGCGAGGAGTTGGAAGTCCCCACTCCGCCCGTGCGCTCTGCCGTGAAATTCACCGTTGCCGGATTCAGCGTGATCAGTTCGTCATAACTGCGGCCATTCAGCGGAAGCTCTTTCACCTGGCGCGCGCTTACCAGCCCTGAGGTTTGCTGGGTCGTAGTATTGATCGCCAGCGGCACATCCGTCACCGAGACGCGCTGCTCCACTTTGCCCACCGCCAGCGCGATTTCGACTACTGCATTCTGTCCTACAACAAGATTGATTCCCGTCTCCGATTCTGTGTTGAAGCCTTCCTTCTCCGCCGTTACCTGGTAGCGGCCAACCGACAGCGACGGCGCAGCGTAATAGCCTTGCGTATCGCTCGTCAGCTGACGGACCGCGCCGGTTTCCAGATCGCGAACATGCACCTGCGCGCCTGACACCGCTGCGCCGGAGGCATCGCGGACGGTACCGGAGATCGATCCTCCAACCACCTGGGCTCCTGCCGCAATAAACGAAAAACAAATCACCAGGACAAAACACAAGGGAAGCAAAAAACGGACAGAAACAGGATTATCAGTGCGCTGCATACACTTCTCCTAAAAGTTGGCTCGGCGAAAATGACAAATTGACAGGTGAAAATTTGCGAAAGAAAAGGCGCTAGCGACAACGCATTCGCATTGCATCCATGCATGGAGAGCATTGATGTTGATCGATCATGAAAATAATTTTCCTACAGCCTGGCATGTAAAGGGTGTAAAGCTTTCCTTACAACGAACATGCTGAAACACCTGTCGTTGCTGGCGATGATCGCGCTCTGCGTTACACGGTCTTGTGTGACGGATTTTCTATCGCTGCGAGTCGATTGCACGCCGCGACCTGGCATCTTACCAATCAGGCTTTCAAGGAGCGCAGCAATTGAACGCTTTTTTCAAAAATGGAATTGCAAGGGTTGTGCGGAAACGAAATTCTCGCCCGGCAACGCACGCACTGGCAGCGCTTGGCATTGCAGCGCTGGCGATCTACGGCGCGCGCGTTTTGATCAATCTTTTTGGGCCTTCGCTACCTTACTCGATGGAGGAATGTCCCGGCGACTCGAACGAGTCTTCGGAATTCCTCCGCTTCCTGAGCATCGTTACCAATTCGGAAATTCGCCGCGGCCAGTTCCGCCGCTTCGTGAATGGGCCCGAATTTTATCCGGCAGAGCTGGCGGCAATCCGCAGCGCGCAGCGTGCAATCGATATTGAATGCTATGAGTGGCAGCAGGGCCACGTCAGCCGTGAATTTCTGGCGGCGCTGACTCAGCGGGCACGCGATGGCGTCGAAGTGCGCATTGTGGTGGATGCGATTGGCAGCTTCCAAACGCGGCGATCCATATTCAATGAATTGCGGGCCGCAGGCGGCCGCATGTATTGGTACCATCCGCTGCGATGGGACACGTGGCAGTTCGCCAACAATCGGAGCCATCGCAAACTGATCGTCATCGACGGCAAGACTGCGTTCGCGGGCGGCGCCGACATTGCCGATCATTGGATGCAGGCGACGAAGAAAGGCGGTCCACGATGGCGCGACACCATGTTCTCGATCGAAGGGGATGCGGTGGCCGGGCTGCTCTCGACATTCTCCGAAAACTGGCTTGAGGCTTCGGGCGAAATCCTCAGCAGCCACAGACAATTTGAAATTCAGGCTTCATCGGAGGGTGCGCCCGCGCTAGTTGTCTCCAGCACTCCCGCGGGTGGTGGCACCACCGCCCGCATTCTGTTCCAAGCGCTGATCAAGAGCGCAAAGAAGAGTATCGCCATCACGACGCCTTATTTTCTGCCGGACCGCAGCGCGCGGCACGCGTTGATTGAAGCGGCCGGAAATGAAAGCGTGAGCGTCCGCATCCTGGTTGCCGGACCGCATATCGATCACCCGGCGGTACGCCGCGTGAGCCGGCATAACAGCCGGCATCTGCTGCGCGCCGGCGCGGAAATTTTCGAGTATCAGCCGGCGATGATTCACGCCAAGCTGATGGTCATCGACGATGCGTGGTGTGTGTTCGGCTCTACGAACTTCGATCATCGATCGTTCGCGCTGAACGATGAGGTGAATGTCGCTACGCTCGATCGCGAGCTGGCGTCCAGACTCCGAGAGGATTTCGAAGCGGATTTGCGCCTGAGCCGCAGATTGACATTGGAGATGCTGCGGAGAGGCGGTGCGCTGGCGGACGCCGAACTCGCCGAGGGCGCAATCCTGGAGCGAGAGGGCTGAGTTCCAGAACAATCACTGTCCGGCAGCGATGCCGAAATCGAGAATCGCCAGATTCTGCGCGCCAAACATTACTGCATATTCACCGGGTGCCATGTCCGCCTGGGGGCGAAGGAGAGTTACGCCGCTTTCGGGCTGGTCCGCAGTGGTAAGGACGACGCTGCCTGCCTGCGCCTCCGCCTGCTTGGCGCTTCCCACCAGCGGAACTGCGCGAATTGTACCGCTATCCAGCTCCCGGGTTTTCTTTTTCTCGTTCAGGCGCACCAGCATGGGCGGGTTCGAAGTCAAGAGATGAGAGACGCAGACGATGGGGCGCGTGGCATGAATCTCGACTGCGGCATGCGGCCCCGGATATTCCGCCACCATCGGCGCGCTTACCGCTCCGTACGACAGTGAGCTGAGATAAGCGTGCTTGGCTTTCACCTTCGAGGGTGAGGCTTGCGACAGCAGATGCCACTCGCCCGCACCTCGCACATAGACACCCGGATGATCGCCGGGACAAGCGGCCGGAGATGGTGTGGACTGTTGCGCACGACTGGTTGCCGGAAGAAGAACGATCGACAAAAGCGCGCAAAAGAAAGCCTGAAACAAGCTTCGAACCAAAGGCATCAAAAAATCTCCGGACAAATTCTTCTCTTGCAGACTCCATCGTCCGCCACGCTCTTTTCTCTATGAGCGTTCTCGTAAACGAATGGTTTTTTATGTCCGCTAGCGAACTTTCTCGTAATACTGTCCCTGATCGTCGTTCACGCTCAACTTCATCGACGATCCCTCTCCTGCGACTGGATAGGAAAAATCTCCGATCACAACATTTTCGGTGGTGTTGTGGTCCAGATTCCACCGCAGCTTGCTTTGCAGCACTTGCTGCGTCTCATCGGAAAAGCGTATCCCCACCGCGGAATGATCCGCTTTCAAAATCAAAAAGTCGGCGAACTTAACGTGATCGCCTTTGCCGGGATGCAGCACGTATTCTCCGACATAATCGCTGGGGTTCGTACTGGCAATGACCGGTGAGCTGCACCCGATCATGGCGTATCCAGAACATAGCGCGAGAAAGATCCATAGAAACCTGCTGCCGTTCTGAGTGACAGATTTCCCGTTCGACATATCTGTTTCATCCTCCAGCCTTTTAGGGTCCACCAATTTGGATTGAAATGCCGCCCCTTGGACCGGGGCGGCAAGCGGACAACTTTTTTAATTCGCCAGCCGTTGCATCCGCAGCCGTTCCACCCCATCGAGCGCGCTCCAGAGCGCCTGCGCTGCGGTTTCGGCGGCATCGAGGGCTTTGTCGGCGGAAGCGGAATCGCGCGCCAGTTCCTCGTGAATCGCCTGCTTCCAGACCTCGGCGTGGTGGATATCCGCAGTCTGGTGCAACGTGAAATAGCGGCAGGTGGCGGCGTCCGCGCCGTAGTGTTGGCATAGCCCGGCAGCTTTCTGCTTTGCAATCTCCGGCACCTGCGATTCATACGCATAGAGCGCGGCCAAACCTATTGCGGCGCTGCCCTCCAGCATCAGCTTGTGAAACGTTCCGATCAACGCTTCCGTTTCCGGCTGCGATTGGTGGCTGCGCACTTCGGTGTCGCTTGCACCCATGCCGCGAGCGAAGTCCATCCAGATGTCGCTGTGCGGTTTGCCGTCGGGGGAATCGATGCCTTCCTCGTCGAGTAGATTGCGCAGCACGGTGCGGCGCAGCTCGCTGTCTTCCAGGCGCGAATGCAGCGCGCTCAGATAGGTGGGAAATGCAGAAACATGCTGCCAATATTCCGAGGCGTATTCGCGGAGGTCGTCCTTCGTCAACTCGCCCGCGGTCCACGCGCGATAAAAGGAATGCGTCAGCAGATTGTAAGGTGCGATGCGGCTTTCCAGGCGGCTGAAAAAATCCTGATCTGTCGGCATGAGTCTAGTCTCCTTGAAGTCGAGTGGAATGTCTGCACTCTACCCGAATCTGCCGCGCGGCTCAAGAAGATTGCGCGTGGCTGGGATTTTCCGAACGCTGGCAACATGGCTGCCCTTTTCATCGGCCATCTCACCAAGCAATTGCGCGGCGGTTTTTTCTCGTATGGGATGCCGCCATCCCGGCGCAATCTCCGCAAGCGGCTCCAGTACAAACCGCCGCTCTACCAGCGCCGGATGGGGCAGCGTCAGGGTAGGCGTTTCCAGCACGAGATCGTCGTACGCCAGCAGATCCAGGTCGAGCGTGCGCGGGCCTTTGGGCGGGGCTGCGCTGCGATCGCGGCCATGCTGCTGCTCAATCCGCAGCAGCGCTGCGAGCAGGTCCTGCGGTCCGAATTGGGTCCGCAGTTCCGCGACGGCGTTCAGGAAATCCGGCTGCGGAGCCGTGCCAACCGGTTCGGTTTCATAGAACGAGGAAACCGCGCCCACGTCTCCGAGCTGGCTCAGCGTATCAAGGGCCGAATGAAGATATTGTTCTCGATCTCCGAGATTGGAACCGAGTGCGATGTACGCCGTTGTCATGGGAGAAAGATTCGTTCAAGCGGACATTGCCGTTGCGGGGACAATCTGCCGCGCCATCGCGGGCACTTCTTTCTCCGCGGGAAGATGCACCAGCTCCCATGCCGAGCGGTCCTGCATGAGCCGCGAAACCAGCGCGGTGTGCATGGCGTGACCGGCGCGTTCGGCAACCACGTGGCCCTGAATGCGGCGGCCGGCGAGGGCCAGGTCTCCGATAAGATCGAGCACCTTGTGGCGGACAAATTCGTTCGAATACCGGAGCGGCCCGTTCTGCACGCCTTCGCGCGTCAGGATGATGGCATTCTCCGCCGATGCGCCGCGGATCAGTCCCATATTGCGGAGCATCTCTTCGTCTTCGCGAAAACCGAAGGTGCGCGCCGCCGCCAGCTGCGATGCGTACGCGCCGGTGTTCAGATCGAGCTGAAAACACTGCTTACCGATGGGCGCGGGAAAATCGATGGCATAGGAAACACTGTATCCTTCGCCGGGATAGACGCCTATGAATTTGCTGTTCTCGTGGACCTCGACGGTTTTGCGGATGCGAATGTATTCGCGGCGGCGGCGCTGCGGCTGCAGGCCGACACGCTGAAATGCCTCAATATATGGAAGAGCGCTGCCGTCGAGAATGGGCAGCTCCAGGTTGTCGAGCTCGATGATGAGGTTGTCGACGCCATAGCCGATCAACGCGGAAAGCAGGTGTTCGGTAGTTGAAATCAGAACACCCTGACGCATCAGGCTGGTGGCATAGCTGACCTTGGCGACATTGCGGCCGGTGGCAGGAATTTCAAAATTATCGAGGTCGGTGCGACGAAACAGAATTCCTGCGCCTGGAGGCGCCGGCAACAGCCGCAGCTGAACTGGAGCTCCACTATGCAGACCGATACCGGCAAACTCGACAGGTCCGGCAATTGTCTCTTCGAATTGCAGGTTACGGGTGATAGCGGCTCCTGTCTGCCGGTAGACTGTTAATAATTCGATATTTTACGAGCAGCCGACGCGGAAGTAATGTGGCAAATTTGCCACACAATGTGTCCACAATGCACAATTTGTAGTGCAATATGAAGTGTTTTTCTTCAGGCACACCAAGTCGGGCGGCTCAACGCATTAGAGAATTAGACAGAAATTCCAGCGCAAAGTTTCCCGTGCGCGAAATAATCGCAAGCAATTTAAGGCAGGCGCAATGGAAATGTCAGCGTCGAAAAAATTCGGGCCGCGAGACCTGCTCGCCGAGGCAAAAAAACGCCAGGCAGCAATGCTGGTGCAGCTGGAAGAGTTGGTCTCGATCGAGTCGCCCAGCGAGAACAAAGCTGCCGTAGACCTCGCCAGCTGCCTGGTCGCAGAGTGGCTGCAGGCGCTCGGCGGAAATGTCCGCCGGCATCGACAAAAATCGTTCGGCGATTTGCTGGAGGTTCGCTTTCGGCCTGCACGATTGAACGCGGCGAAAAAAAATCCACAGAAACCTGTTCTGCTGCTGGGCCATCTCGATACCGTCTGGCCGATGGGCACACTCTCTCGAATGCCCTTCCGCGTGTCGAAAGGCCGCGCATTCGGGCCGGGGATTTACGACATGAAGGCCGGCGTGACGATGGCCGTGAACGCCCTTGCCATGTTGCGAGAGACAGAATTGCCGCATCCGCCAGTGATCGTATTGCTGGTATCCGAGGAAGAAATCGGCAGTCCCTGTTCCCGCGCGGTGACCGAAAAATTGGCGCAGGAGTGCTCGGCGGTCTTTGTGCTGGAGCCCGCGCAGGGATTGCTGGGCGCATATAAAACTGCGCGCAAGGGAGTTGGGCAATACGCAATTCACGTTCAAGGCGTGGCCGCGCACAGTGGAGTCGATTTTGAAAAGGGCCATTCCGCGGTGCTGGAGCTGGCGCGGCAGATCGAAAAAATTTCCCGCTTCACCGATTTGAAGACCGGGCTGACAGTGAATCCCGGCATTATTCGCGGCGGAACACGGGTGAACGTTGTTGCCGCGGAGGCTACCGCCGAGATCGACGTGCGCATCGCGCGCATGCGGGATGCGGCGCGGGTGGAGCGGATGTTTCGCAGTCTGCTTCCGAGCGACCGCAAATGCACCTTGAAAGTTACGGGTGGAACCAACCGGCCTCCTATGGAGCGCAGTCCGGGAATCGTGAAGCTCTTTCGTCAGGCAAAGGAATTCGCCGCGGCGATGGGATTTCCATTGCAAGAAGCCAGCACAGGCGGCGGCTCCGACGGCAACTTTACCGCCGCGCTGGGAATTCCGACGCTCGATGGCATGGGCGCGGTGGGGGAAGGCGCGCATGCCGCGCATGAATCGATTCTGCTGGATGCGCTGGCGCCGCGCACAGCGCTGTTGGCCGCAATGATTGCGCATCACGGAAGCACAATTGCATACTGAGTTGATTTCATCCCGTGAATGCTATGCTTGGGTGCACATCCCATGCACCCACTCGACTTCATTCATGCTTGGATTGCCGGACATTCAATATCTTTTGCGCTCATCCTGGCGTTTGGCATTGGCGCACCCTCAAGTATCTATGCATCTGAAATCAAACAATTTCTTCGGTTACCACCGCAGCGTTTGAACGTATGGATATTGAGAGCTCGCCTTTCAGCAACTGAGCTAAAGATCGTGCGTATCAAACGAGCACAAAAAGACCTTCGTTATTTCATCTTTTCAGCCCTGGAAGCAGGAGTTTTCTTTGCTTCATGGTTATTCCTTCCCTTATTCCTTGGCGCGATCGTTGTCGTCACGATGCAATATCGACCGGAGCACTATTACTCGCTATGGATGTGGAAAGGCGCACTTTTTCTGTGCTTTGTATGTGCTTATATTGGTATCGGAAGAACTATAACGAAAATGTTATTTCTCAATTGTGTAATTCGCGGGGAAGCGATTACGAAAAAGTTGGAGCACAAGGTTGCTCTACTTGAGTTCAAATTACGGGATCACAATACCGATACTTAACCATCGAAGCAACTAACAATTTAACTACGGCACGAGTATCGGAACCCAACGCTTCTTCTGTAGTAGAAAGCGTCCTTCCACAGTGTTCTTATCTAAAGAATAAAAATGGACCCTCCCGAAAGAGGGTCCATTTTTTTATTGCAGACATTCTCAATGCCCGTGGCCGTGATCGCCGCCGTGGCCAGCATAGCCGCCGCGCATTTCGTTTCCGTGGAACTGGCCGTGGCCATAGTCGTGGAAACTGCCGTGCTCGCCGCGGTTCGGAAATCCCCCATGATAACCATGGTTTGGATCGAAATGATTGTTCACATGCCCGTGAAAGCCGTGGGGGCCATGGAACCACGGACCTGCTCCGATGAACACGCCGCCGTTAAACCATTCCGGTCCGTAATAGCCGTACGGAGCGCAGTTGTAAGGTGAATAGTCATAGTAGCCATACGGACATCCAGGTTCCGGTCCGATGTTAATGCCGACAGAAACCTGTGCCTGGGCTTTGGGCAGGACCGAAAAGGAGAGGCCCGCAACAACAACTGCAAGAGCAAGAGATTTCAATATTTGCATTGGTTCACCTCGCAAACTTGGATATGCATGTCATGAAAAAGGTTGCGCGAGGTGGAGCTGTTTCTCGTCTCCAAAGTGCTATCGAAAGTATTCCCAAAACGAGGAAACATCGTATCTCTTTCTAAACGACTTTCGACTGATTCAGTCTGCTGTATGCGGATTCGATCATGGTATTGACCAGCGACAGCGGCAGCCCGACTACATTGAAATAGCAGCCGGAGATGCGCGGGATCCAGCGGCCGGCGCGGCCCTGGATCGCATATGCGCCAGCCTTGCCGGTGGGCTCGCCGGTGGCGACGTAGGCGCGAATTTCTTCCTCCGACAGGTTCAGCATGGTCACCTGGGTGGACTCGGCTGCGACTTCCGCGCCGGCTGAAGAAATCAGACATACGCCGGTGATCACCTGATGGGTTCGTCCGGCGAGCAGTCGCAGCATGCGCATCGCATCCAGGTCATCCGCGGGCTTGCCGAGAACTTCGCGATCGCATACCACAATGGTGTCCGCGCCCAGCACCAGCAGCGGATCGTCTTCCCGATGAAACGATTTTTCGCGCGCGTGGAAGACAGTTTCTGCCTTTTCCCGCGCCAGCCTCTTCGTCATGTCGAGTGGCTCTTCGCCGGGCTGGCGGTCTTCGGCTACAGGGATGGAATCGACGCGGAAAGAGATGCCGGCCTGCGTCAGCAGATCGCGGCGGCGCGGGGAGGCGGAGGCCAGCATGAGCATAGATCGATTATGGCAAATCCGGAATTAAACGATGCGGGGTTCGGTGTGGACTTCCATTCCGCGGAGGGTTCGCACGCCCCAGGCCATGCGCGGTGTGTTGTGCGCAACGCCGATGCGGCCCGCGGGACCCAGCAGAATAATTCCGCCGTAGCCGCCCAGCCGATGGAATAGATACGCGATCGCTTCTTCCGCGGCCTGCGCCGGGGGAGTGCCCTGCTGCACGCGATCGACCGCCCATTTTCCCAGCACCAGCTTCATGATGGGCTCGCCCCAGCCGGTCAGCGAAACGGCTGCCGAGAGATTGTCCGCGTAACAGCCGCAGCCGATCAGGGAAGAATCTCCGACGCGGCCTGGAGCTTTGTTCAGCGTTCCGCCGGTGGAAGTGGCGGCGGCAAGATTGCCGCGTCCATCGAGCGCGACCGCGCCGACAGTATCGTGCGATATGGCTTCTTCCTGCAGCGTGGTTCCATTGCTGCCGGTAAAGGTCTCATCCGGAAGTCCGGCCTGTTGTTCCTGCTGCGCTTCGGCCAGGCGCTGCCGTTCGCGATCGAGTACCAGCTCAGCGTTGTCGATCAACGGCATGCCGTGGCTCGCGGCAAATTGTTCCGCGCCGATTCCGACGAAATAGATATGCGGGCTTTTGTCGAGCACCAGGCGCGCGGCGTGGATCGGGTTTCTCAGCCGCTCGACGCAGGCAACGCCGCCAGCGCGCAGTGTGGCCCCATCCATCAAAAGCGCGTCCAGTTGTACACGGCCATCGCTGGTCAAAAAACTTCCCCGGCCGGCGTCGAACGCCTCATCGTCTTCCAGCACGGCGACGGAGGCCTCCACGGCATCGACCGCCGACGCGCCTTTTTCGAGCAGGGCATATCCAGCCGCCAGGGCATTGGCCACGCCCTGGCGATGCGCCTCGACCATGTCATCGGGAATGGCCCAGGCTCCGCCGTGAACGATCAGGACAGGAGAGACTTTAAAACTCACGGTTTTATTGTAATGGGCGAATGTGAAAACGCCTTGGCGTTTGGGTAGACCCCCGGATTCAGCCGGGGGATATGTCTTAAAAAATTTCCAGCGCTTCAGCGCCTGAGACTCACAAGGATCGGTTTGTCGATACCTGCACAGAATGATTTACAGTCGATGACTTGCTGCTATTTCTGCGTTGCCAAAGCATCGCATCGCTGGTATTTGTGGTGTACCCCTGAAACCAGCCTATGCCACGCTTTCCGTTCTCCCGCTTCGCGTTCCTGCTGTTATCGTTTTTCGCCGCGCCTTTTCTGCTGCATAGTCAGAGCGCTTCCGCGCCGCGGGCAGTCGCTTCGGCTGCGAACGCCGTGCCGGTCGCGCTGGGCCATTCTGTAATCGCGCTTACCGGGCCGTGGAAATTCCACATCGGCGACAATCCCAAATGGGCCGATCCCAACTTTGACGATTCGCAATGGGAGACTGAGGACCTGCATGTGAAACAAGGTTCCATCGACCCCATGATGGGCTTCGCAGGATTTGTCCCCGGGTGGACGGCGAAAGGCCATCCCGGCTATTCCGGATTCGCCTGGTACCGCATCCGCCTGCGCATTACAGGTGCGAGCGAGCCGCTGTCTTTGCTCGGGCCAATAAACTTCGACGACGCCTATCAGCTTTTCGTCGATGGCCGTCTGGTTGGTTCGTTTGGAAATTTCAATCGCTCCGTTCCAGCCATCTACACCAACCGCGCGGTCCGGTTCGCACTGCCCGCGGATATGCTCGCGGCGAGTCGGCACGGGACTGCGGTACTCGCGTTTCGCTTTTACATGGCGCCGCGCACGCTGCTGCAGACCTTGCCCGGAGGTTTTCACGCGCCGCCGGTAATTGGATTTTCCGATGCGATCACGGCTGCCTACCACGTTGCGTGGGAGGACCTGTATCGAGGAATCGCCACTTTATTTCCATGGGGAATGATGGAGCTTGCCTTTGCCCTCTTCGTCCTGATGCTCTACATCTTCGACCGGAAAGAGAGAATCCTGCTCTGGCCGTTGGCCGCCAGCCTGTTCGCCGCGACCACGGTGGCATTGACGATTGCTGAAGTCACCGGGCTGATGGCGGCGCTGCCGGCCGCCCTTGCTATCTCGGTAATTGGCCCGGTCGGGGTATGTCTGTGGCTCGTGGCGTTCTGGGTATATTTTGGCCTGCAGGAGAAGAAATGGCTGCGCAATGCGATCGTGGTTCTGAGTCTATGGACCATTGCGGCAAACATCCTGTTCAATGTTCTGCTGCTGCGCGGCGACGCTTCCCGACGCGTGTTTGTGGCAAGCGCGTTTGACGCGATCGTCGTGGACACAGTCACGTTCGCGCTGATCGTCTACATCGCGTGGCTGGGCTGGCGGCGTCCCCACCGGGAACACTGGCTGCTGTTTCTGGCCCTCGCTTTCTACGTGATTCCCAGCTTTGCATTGTCATTGGACCCTCTGCACGTGGTGACGAGATGGTTTCCACACCATGTACGGGTTGACCTGGCCATGCTCTGCGAAGTTCCCATGCTGGCCTGTTTCTCTATCGGGCTGCTGCGCCGCTTCCGCAGCTCGCAGCGGCGGCAACAGGCGATGGAAGAAGACGTGGCGCAGGCGCAGCAGGTGCAGCAGGTTTTGATCCCGGACAATCTGCCGCATGTGCCCGGCTTGACCATCGAGAGCGAGTATCGCCCGGCGAGCGAGGTGGGCGGAGACTTCTTTCAGATCGTTCCGCACGCCGCGGACGGGAGCGCGTTGATTGTCGTGGGTGACGTGACCGGCCACGGCTTGCAGGCTGGCATGCTGGTGGCGCTGATCGTCGGCGCGATCCGCAGCACCGCCGAGACATCCGCCGATCCGCTGGCGATGATTGAAGCGCTGAATCGCAGGCTCTGCGGCCGCGGCAATGCTCATGCCACCTGCCTGGCGTTAAGGATCGCGGCGGATGGTGCGATCACGCTGGCCAACGCCGGCCATCTGCCGCCCTATCTGAATGGAAAGGAATTGCCGATGGACGGCGCGCTGCCGCTGGGCATGGTCACGACGGCGGAGTTTCCCGTGTCGCGCTTTCAACTCAGCCAGGGCGACACGCTCATGCTGCTCTCCGACGGCATCGCCGAAGCGCAGGATAGAAACGGCCGGCTGTTCGGCTTCGAACGCGTTCACATGCTGCTGCAAAAACCAATCTCCGCCGCGCAGGTGGCCGCGGCTGCGCAGGAGTTCGGCCAGCAGGACGACATCAGCGTGCTGCGCATCGTGCGAAATACGAGCGTGGCTACACGGATCGATCCAGAACCCGCAATGGCCGTGGGATGAGAAGGCTCGAAACGCGCAATTTGGCTGCGTCTGCCAAGAGGTCTAGTGGACTGGAGCGACGCGGTGGGTCTGCTGGTAGGTGTAGCGGATGCGGTGGATTACGGTGACCGTCGACAACACTGCCAGCACCCAGAGGACGGGCGCCATGACTCCCCAGCGATTGAACAGGGCTCCGAGAATGATCAGCACGACCCGCTCGGGGCGTTCCATGAATCCTACCTTGCAGCTGCCGATCAGCGACTCCGCGCGGGCGCGTGTGTAGCTCACCATGACTGAGGTGACCATGACAAAGGCCACCAGCACGACATAAAAAAAGCGATTGCCGCGGGCGTAATACACCAGCAGGCCGAAGAACAGGGCCACGTCGGAGTAGCGGTCGATGACCGAATCGAAGAAAGCGCCGAAGACGGTGACCTGCTGCGTCTGCCGGGCTACGCGCCCATCCACCATATCGAAGATGCCTGCGCCGATGATGACCAGGCCGGCGCACGCGAACATCTTTACGTTGTTCTGCGCGTTGGCAAACCCGAAGAGAAATGCGGCCGCGGTGTTGATCACCAGGCCCATGAACGTCAGCACGTTCGGCGAGATTCGCGTCAGGGCAAGGCCATCCACGATCTTCTGCAGGATAGCTCCGCAACCTCTTCCGAATGCGCTTGTCCAGGTCATTGGTGAGTCATTTGGTTCAGGTCGTTATTTCGCCGCGCCATTATCCGTTACGTCGTCGTAAATGGTCGCCAGTTCCAGCACTTCCAGATCGCGATTGCCGTTGGGTGTGACCACCGTGGCTGTGTCGCCTACCTGCTTGCCGACCAGGCTGCGGCCGATCGGCGAGGTGGTCGAAATCAAACCCTTGTTCACGTCGGCCTCTTCGCTGGTGACCAGCTTGTACTGGATCTTCTCATCCTTCAACGAATCGTAGACCAGGACCGTCGAGCCAAAGGCGGCGCGGTCGCGGGGAATGTTCGACAAGTTGACCAGGGCGAGTTCCGACATACGATGCTTCAGCTGACCCAGCCGCGCGTTGACGAACACCTGGCGCTGCTTGGCCATGTGATATTCGGCATTCTCGCTCAGGTCGCCGAGAGAAGCGGCCTTTTTGATTTCAATCGGCAGCTCGTGGGTCAACTCGTGTTCAAGCAAACGGATTTCTTCTTCGAGTTTCTTCTTGATGTGTTCTGTCATGGATTTATGTACTCAATTTTTGGAACGATCTACCGCTCAGTGCATGGAATATCCCGGGTACCGCATGCCTTGAATGGATGCGTGGACCCGACCAGCAGATGCTAATGCCTGGGCTGCTGTTCAATTGAACTATTATACCGGGGGGGGGAGCTGATGCCCGTTGTCCCCGGGCTGGCGGCTCAGAGCAGGGCGCCTATTGCGAATCGCTGGCCGGCAAATGGCGCTGGGCGTCGAGCCAGCTCTGCAGAATCAGCACAGCGGCGATCTGGTCAATGACATCCTTGCGGTCGCGAGTTCCACGGCCGACTGCATCCAGGTGCCGGTGGGCTTCCGCCGTGCTCATCCGCTCATCCCATAGATGCACTGGCAGAGCAAATTCAGCGCGCAGCGCGTCTGCGAATTTCTCCGCGGCGATGGCGCGCGGACTGCGGTCTCCGGAGAGATGGATCGGCCAGCCGATGACAATCGCTCCACATCCGTACCGCCGCACCAGCCGGCCCAGGGAGCGCAAGTCATTGCGGCTGTTCGTATGGGTCAGGGTCAGCAGCGGCTGCGCCGTCAGCCCCAATTCGTCGGAAATTGCTACGCCAATCCGCCGCTGGCCGTGATCGAGCCCCAGAATTCGGCTTAGGATGCGAATTGGCGGTGCGGATTCCACGTGTGTGATGGTAACCGAAATGCCGCTACGGGCCTGGAATCGGCCGGCAAACCGCCTACAATACAATCAGGTGCAGTATTTCCCGACTGCGGGTAACCATTCGACGTGCGTTTCTTCCTTTTATTTGTCTTGTTGCTGGTGTTGGCCACTGCAGCAGCGTACACGCTGCTGATTCTGCCGTTTGGCCCCTCTCGCGCGCAGCTGGTGACGATTCCGCCGGGCACCTCGGTGAACCAGATTGCACGAACGCTCGAACAGAATGGAATCATTCGCAGCCGCTATGCCTTTGACGTGGTGGCGCGGGTCGAGCACGGCACGCTGAAGGCCGGTGTCTACCGCTTCGACCATCCCACGCCGATGCTTTCCGTCTACGGACGGCTGCGCAGTGGAGATGTCTACACCATTGCGCTGACCATTCCAGAGGGCTACAACATTTTCGATATTGCCGGCGCCGTTGAAAAGGCCGGCCTCGGTCCGGGCAATCGATTCCTCACCGCTGAACAGCAGGACACGGCCCTGATCCGCGACATGGACCCCAACGCGGCGAGCCTCGAAGGCTATCTTTTCCCGGACACCTATCGGCTGGCGCCTAACATGACGCCGCAGCAGATTCTGGGCGAGATGGTGCAGCATTTCCGCCATGAAGCCAAAGCCCTGGGGCTGACCCAAAATATTCCAGCGACGGTTACGATGGCATCGCTCGTCGAGCGCGAAACTCCGGTTGGCAATGACCGGGCCATGGTGGCCAGCGTCTTCGCCAACCGGCTGGCGCAGAAGATGCCGCTCGACACCGATCCCTCTGTCATCTATGCGGCTCTTTTAGAAAAGCGCTACCACGGCACGATTTATGCATCAGATCTAAAGGCCGAATCTCCGTATAACACCTATCTGCACACGGGATTGCCTCCGGGACCGATCTGCAACCCCGGCATTCCATCTTTAGAGGCAGCGATGCATCCGGCGAATTCGAGCTATCTGTATTTTGTCAGCGACCCTGCGAATGCGGGCCACTCCCTGTTCGCCACCACGCTCGAACAGCACAATAAGAATGTGGCGGCGTATCGCAAAGGCGAGAAGGCTCAGCAGGCCGGAGATGCCCCGCAACCGGCTGCTGCCCAGCCATCGGTTAACACCCAGCAGCCTGCGAACGCCCAACAATCTGGGCCTGGAAGGTAGTTGAACCGAGTGCCAGGGCTTCCCTCCAAGACTGCGTTCAAACTGCGGAATCTCATTCGCCGGCATCACCGCCGCGGAGCGCTGCTGCTTGCCTCCACGCTTGCTTTGGGAGCCAGCGGCTGCCTGAAACATACTCGGATTCTGGAGCGGCCCCAGCAGCCGACGGTCGTCTTAAGCTCGAACGCGCAGCAGTTGATCTCAGGTCTGAACGAACACTATGACGCGATCCACTCGATGAACGCCACCGTGCTGATCCAGGCTTCTGTCGGGGGCGCCAGCAAAGGCAAAATCACCGATTACACCTCCTTGCGCGGCTACATCCTGCTGCGCCAGCCGAACATGCTGCGCGTGCTGGGCTTCCTTCCGGTGATCGAAACCCGTGCGTTCGATATGACCAGCAATGGCAAGACGTTCACCCTGCTGATTCCCTCAAAAAGCGAAGCCATCACCGGCTCGGGGACGGTTACGACGCCTTCGCCGAATCCGCTGATGAACCTTCGCCCGGTGGTGTTTTACGATTCCCTGCTGGTCGGCAAGGTAGGGCCGAACGATCTGATTTACGTGACCAGCGACACGCGCATTGCGCCTGTTCCCAATTCCAAGCACATGGTCATTGAACCCGATTACGAACTGGGTATCCTGCGGCGTGTCGGAGACAGTCAGCAACTGCTGCCGGAGCGGGTCATTCATATCAGCCGCACCAACCTGCTGCCCTATCAACAGGACGAATACGACGATCACGGCATTCTGGTAACCCGGACGCTTTACAGCGACTATCAGACCTTCGACAATATCCCGTATCCCACCCACATCGTCATCAATCGCCTGATCGACGGATACAAGATCGACCTGAAATTCTCAAAGCTGACCTTCAATCACACGCTGAGGGACGATCAGTTCGATCTGGAAATTCCCAGCGGAACGAAGATTCAAAAGCTGCCTTAAACAATTCAGTAGCTCCTGGTTTTCTTCCTGAAGAGACCTGGAAAACATCTGTCCATATAGCCGCACATCTGTAAGCGAATTACGTTTTGGGCGATCCAGCCGAAGTCTCTTTAACCTGGAATTTGTCTTCCTTATCTTTTCATTTGAAAGATGCAGCTAAATCGGCAGCGCCGAACTGCTCGGCGGCTTTCGCCTTTGCCACGACAGCGCCCATGCCAAAAAATTCATGAGTAGTGCCGGTGAAGAGGCGATAGTCGACTCGATTTCCGGCAGCGGAGAGTTTCGCAGCGTAGGCCTGCCCATCGCTCTTCAAAGGGTCTTCATCCGCGGCAACGATTGTGGTGGGTGGAAGATTGTGGAGATCGGCAAGAATCGGCGCCACCTGGGGGTCGCTTGCAAGTGATGGCGGTCCGTATTGCATGATGTCATATTTCAGTGCTGCCGTATTCAAAGGAAGAAATCCGGCGGTGTAAAGAAGATCCGACGGCTGATCGAGATTGCCGCTTGTAACCGGATAGACCAGCAGCTGGTGCGTAGGGCGCTGGAGTCCCTCGTCGCGTGCGGCAATTGCAACTTCAGTAGCTAGGTTGCCGCCGGCGCTTTCCCCGGCAACTGCTACCTTAGATTCGATGCCGTTGTAGCGGTCAATATTCGCGGTCACCCATTTGTAGGAGTCAATCGCATCGTGCAGAGCGGCGGGGAATGGATATTCGGGAGATTTGCGGTATTCCACCGAAACGAAAATAGCTTGGGCATAATCCGCCAATGCACTGAAACGCGCTGCGATCGTCGAGAGAAATCCAAATTAGACTGCGTTGCGTATCAAACTTCTACCGAATTTCAAACTCAAAAGACGTATTCGCTAGCCTGTTGCTGCCGCAGGTTCGGGAGCATCTGTTTTTTTCTTGAGCAACTTCAGTGCGGGGGCAGTCATCGCGGTGGTAATCAGCGCCACAAGCACGAGGATGGTAAACAGTTCGCTATTGATTGCTCCCGCCTGAAAAGCGAGGTTCACCACTACCAGGTCGACCAGGCCGCGAGTGTTCATCAGGAAGCCCAGCAGCAGCGATTCCCGTTTGTGGAGATGCGACAGCTTGCGCGCGCCATAATATGTGCCGCCGATCTTGCCCACGATAGCGACGGCGAGCAGAAGGATAAACCAGCCAGCCACGCTCTTCCCGCCGAGATCGCGAAATTCGGTATGGATGCCGGTGACGGCGAAGAATACCGGCAGCAGCAGCACCGAAACCAGCGGATGGATAGTCCGCTCCAGCTGACGATGCCAATGATGCAACCGGGGAACGCACATTCCAGCCACAAATGCGCCGAACAGGGCATGGACGCCCAGCCGCTCGGTCACGAAGGCGCAAGCCAGAATGAACACCAGAAAGACCGCCAGCAGCACTTGCGAAATATTGGGCGCGCCCTTCCACCGCACCAGTTTGCCCAGCGCGGGCCGCACCACTCCCAACAGAAAAACAATGAAGACAACCAGCAAAAACATCTTCAGGGCCAGAATCCAGGGCGAGGCGCCGGAGGTGTTGATCATGAGCGCGACGGCGAGCAGAATCCACCCCAGCACATCGGCAATGGCGGCGCAGACCAGCGCCAACATGTCCAGCTTCTGGTCGCCCGTGCTCTTATCTCGCAACATCCGCGCCAGCACCGGAAAGGCGGTGGTGCTGAGGCCGACGCCGACGAACAATAGAAATGCAATCTTGTTCCCGGCGACTCCGTGGAAACGGCTATGCATCAGGACGCCGAGCCCACAACCACAGACAAACGGAACCACCATCGAAAGCACACTGATCTTGACGGCGGTCTGGCGCTGCTCCCACACAGCGTCAAAGTCCAGATTCATGCCTTCGAGAAATAAATAGAGCACCATTCCCAGTTCGCTGACCAGGGAAAGGATATGCAGCGAAGCTGGCGGAAACAGGCTGGCGATCAGATGCGGCGCCGCATAGCCGAAGACAGAGCGCCCCAGCACTATACCGCCCAGCATTTCCCCTACTACGCGAGGCTGGCCCATCCAACCGAGCAGAACACCGCAAAGACCTGTAACCAACACAATCACAGCGATTTGCAGTAGAAACAGGGCGAGGGGGCTCATAGGAAATGCGGAGAGGGTTCCTTCTTGAAGCACGTTCTTTTCTGAATTCAAAAATAGCTTTGCGCCCTTATTGTACGAAATTGCATGAATTGTACGAAATTGCATGAAGGAGAGAGACAAGTGACCGGATTCCGGGCTCAAACATCTAAGAAATCAGCACGGAAACCCTCGCTATAAGAAAATATAAAAAATCTGACACAGATAAACTCATATAAAATGATCAAGGTATACGTCAGCGGCGCATCCCCCAGGCGAAAGAGAAATCGAAGCCGGCCGCATAAACGCAGAGTAGGATCGTTATTCTTAGCGGATAGAGTATTCCTGCTTTTTTTCTTTGCGGGCAACGCGGAGATCCTATATTCGCCCTCGCTTTCAGAATGACGATCGATTTCCATCTATAAAAAATGGATTAAAGAATTTACCGGAAAAAGGAAGAGCACGATGGCCATTCGCTGGGACAAACTCACCGTAAAAGCGCAGGACGCCGTCCAGACCGCTACCGGTCTGGCAAGCGACAACGGCAATCCAGAATTGCAGCCGACGCATCTGCTGCTGGCGCTGCTGGAAGACAAGGAAGGCATTGTTGCGCCCGTGTTGCAAAAAGCCGGTGCGAGCGTCGATGCCGCCCGTGCCCGCCTGCAACAGGTGCTGCAGACATTCCCCAAGATTTCGGGTAGCGCGCACCAGCCGCAGCCCTCGCAGGCGTTTCTGCATGTTATCGAGCAGGCCTTTCAGGAAGCGGCAAATTTCAAAGACGATTATGTTTCGACCGAGCATCTGTTACTGGCGATTTCGCAACAGAAGAACGATCCTGCACAGCTGGCGCTGGCAGCCGCCGGAGCGAGTCATGAGGCCATTCTGCGCGCATTGACTACAGTGCGCGGCACCCAGCGGGTGACGGATCAAAATCCTGAAGCTAAGTTTCAGGCGCTCGAACGCTATGCCCGCGACCTGACCGAGCTTGCCCGCCGCGGCAAGCTCGATCCCGTGATTGGCCGGGATGAAGAGATTCGCCGCGTGGTGCAGGTGTTGTCTCGGCGCACAAAAAACAATCCCGTCCTGATTGGCGAACCCGGTGTAGGTAAAACCGCCATCGTGGAAGGTCTGGCGCGCCGCATCGTCTCCGGCGACGTGCCGGAAGTGCTGCGCGATAAGCGCGTGATTTCGCTCGACCTCGGGGCAATGTTGGCCGGGGCAAAATATCGCGGAGAATTTGAAGATCGATTGAAGGCAGTGCTGAAGGATATTGAAGACGCGGCCGGCGGAATTATTCTTTTCATCGACGAGTTGCATACGCTGGTCGGCGCGGGCGCGGCCGAAGGTGCGATTGACGCCTCGAACATGCTGAAGCCTGCGCTGGCTCGCGGCGAGCTACGCGCAATCGGCGCCACCACGCTGAATGAATATCGCAAATATATCGAAAAAGATGCAGCGCTCGAACGGCGCTTCCAGATCGTTTACGTAGGCGAGCCGAATGTCGAAGACACGGTAGCAATTCTGCGTGGACTGAAAGAAAAATACGAGGCGCATCATAATGTTCGTATTAAGGATGCGGCGATTGTGGCGGCAGCAACACTGTCGCATCGTTACATTTCGGATCGCTTTTTGCCGGACAAAGCGATTGACCTTGTTGACGAGGCCGCGGCATCCCTGGCGATTCAAATTGGCTCCGTGCCGACGGAGATCGATCAGCTGGAGCGGCGCTCGACATCCCTTGAAATTGAGCGCACCGCGCTGAAGTGCGAAAAGGATTCGAATTCCAAAGAGCGGCTGGAAGAGGTGACGCGCGAGCTGGCTGCCTTGCATGAGCAGATCGCTGGGCTGCGCGCGCACTGGCAGAAGGAGCGCGAGGACATTACTCGTCTGGCGGAGTTGAAGAAACGCGCCGAAGCGCTGCGCCTGGAAGCGGAAGAGGAAACGCGCCGCGGAAATTTTGAGCGCGTTGCCCAACTCCAATACGGCGAGCTGCCACAAGTAGAAGCTGAACTGAAGAAACTGAACGCCGCGCAGGAAGGCGCTGCCGGCGGACCGCGCATGTTGAAAGAAGAAGTCGATGAGGAAGATATCGCACGCATCGTCAGTAAGTGGACGGGAATTCCGATCTCGAAAATGCTCGAAGGTGAAGTACAGAAACTCGTCCAGATGGAAGACCGCCTGCGCGAGCGGGTCGTTGGACAGGATGAGGCGCTGCGCGTGGTTGCGAATGCGATCCGCCGCTCGCGCGCGGGGCTGAGTGATCCCAAGCGACCTATCGGTTCGTTTATTTTTCTTGGACCAACGGGCGTGGGAAAAACCGAAACTGCACGAGCGCTGGCAGAATTTCTCTTCGACGATGAGCAGGCGATGACGCGCATCGACATGTCGGAGTACATGGAGAAACACGCCGTTGCACGCTTGATTGGCGCGCCTCCGGGCTATGTCGGCTATGACGAAGGAGGCCAGTTGACCGAGGCAGTGCGGCGGCGTCCGTACTCCGTCATCCTGTTCGATGAAATCGAAAAGGCACATCCCGATGTGTTCAACGTGCTGCTACAGGTGCTCGATGACGGGCGGCTGACTGACTCGCGCGGACGCACGGTGGACTTCAAAAACACCGTGTTGATTATGACGTCAAATCTCGGCGCACAATTTCTGCGAAGCGAAGCGCTCGAGAGCGAATCCAGCTTCGCCGCGGCATCCGAGCAGGTGCTGCAAGTGTTGCGGCAAAACTTCCGTCCGGAATTTCTGAACCGCGTCGACGACATCGTCATCTTCCGTCCGCTGGGCGAGGAGCAGTTGAGCCATATCCTGACGCTGCGCATTGAAGACCTGAACCGCATGCTCGCGGAACGGCACATCACCGTAGAGCTGTCGGAAGCGGCGCGTCACCAGCTATTTCTGCAAGGCTACGACCGCGCCTACGGAGCTCGCCCGTTGAAACGAGCGATTCAACGCCTGATCCAGGACCCGCTAGCCATCAAAATTCTCGATGGCGAAGTCCTGCACGGCGACCAGGTAGAACTAGACGCCGACCCGCTGAATAACCGGTTGGAGATCAAAGTAAAGGAGCGGACGGGAGTAAATCTGGAGTAGATCTGAGATCTAGCAATTCGATGTCTTGTTACACCTCATAGTCCAGTTCCGCAGCCACAGCGAGCAACGGCATCAGCCAATCGACGAGTTCCTGGTGCACGGTATGCGTGAAGTAGGCTTGGAGCGCCGAGGCATCGCGGAACTTCATCACGCCGCCATGAGTGAATCCCTGGGAACGCGGCGATGTATTCAAGCTGTAGCTGGCCTCGACGATACCTGGAATTTGTTTCTGCAGAGCAAGAATTCTTTCGGCTGCCTGTTGTTTGTCCACCTCGGTGGCATGTAGTTTCCATTGAAACAAGAATGCATGGACGATCATTTTTTAGCTCCAGACTTTTTTCGGGATCATCACGCCAGTCTTGACACCTTCTGTGCAACCGAAACTCGAGGAATCTGCTGTAGATCCGAAACAAACTCGACAGCATCCCAACTTTCCAGCATTTGATCGATGGCATCACGCTGGCCGTGGCCGATTTCCATCAGCAGCCAGCCGCCGGAGGCTAGTTGTTCCTGCGCGGCGGGGATTAGACGGCGATAAATCTCCAATCCTGTCGGGCCAGCGAACAGGGCTTGGCTCGGTTCATACTCCCGAACTTCTTTCGGCAGTTTCTTGCGTTCGGATTCCGCGATATAGGGTGGGTTCGAAACGATGGCGTCGAATTGCTCATCGGCTACCGCGGCGAGCAGGTCAGACTCCACGAAGTGGATGCGGTCCGCTGCGGCATTCCTCGCCGCATTCTGTTCGGCGATCCTTAAGGCTGCCGGACTGATATCCAGCGCAACAACGTGCGCCTGAGGCAACGCGTGCGCGAGCGCTACAGCGATAGCTCCGGAACCGGTGCCGACATCTGCTATGCACGGATGAGGATGATCCTTGAGACGCGCAATCGCCGCTTCCACCAGATGCTCAGTTTCCGGCCGCGGGATCAGTACATCTGGAGTGACGTGAAATGGCAAACCGAAGAACTCCTGCTCGCCGACGATGTACTGTATGGGCTTACCCTGCACTCGTTGACGAATCAGCGTATTGAATTGTTCCGTCTGCAGCGGAGTAAGCGGACGTTCCTTCTCGGCATAGAACTCCGCCGCGGGAATGCCCAGCACACGGCGAAGCAGCAGCATGGAGTCGGCGCGGGTGTTGCGCGACGGTTCATCGGCGCGTTCAAGCGCATCTGCACCCCACTCGATCGCCTCTCCAACCGTCATCGACTTTGCGAACATCCCTCTCATAGAGCCGCGGCATCGCTCTTCAGCCGCTCCGCCTGGTAATGCGCGACCAGTGCGTCGACGATCGGCTGCAGCTTGCCTTCCATCACTTCTGACAATTGATGGATCGTCAGACCGATGCGATGGTCCGTAAGCCGGTTTTGCGGGAAATTGTAAGTGCGAATTTTTTCGCTGCGATCGCCGGAACCGACCATCTGCTTGCGTTCTTTGGCCAGCGCCGACTGTTGCTTTTCCATTTCTATCTCATACAAACGCGCGCGCAGTACCCGCATGCCTTTTTCGCGATTCTTGATCTGCGATTTTTCATCCTGGCAACTCACGACCGTGTTAGTCGGCAGATGCGTGATGCGCACGGCAGAATATGTCGTGTTTACAGACTGGCCGCCGGGGCCGGATGAGCAGAACGTATCGATGCGCAGATCTTTCGCCTCTACCTTGATATCGACATCTTCCGCCTCCGGCAGCACCGCGACGGTGACGGCAGAGGTGTGGACGCGTCCTTGCGTTTCCGTTTGCGGAACGCGCTGCACCCGATGCACACCACCCTCGTATTTAAGTTGTGAGAACACCCGTTCGCCTTCAATGATGGCGATAACTTCCTTCAGCCCACGCACGCCGGACTCCGACATGGAGAGCACTTCGACACGCCAGCGATGCAGTTCAGCGAAACGCGTGTACAGGCGAAACAATTCCGCCGCGAACAGCGAAGCCTCATCGCCGCCCGTGCCCGCGCGAATTTCGAGGATGACGTTTTTCTCGTCGTTCGGATCTTTCGGCAGCAGCAGGATACGAATTCGCTCTTCCACCGCTGGCAGTTCCTCCTGCAATTGCGCAAGTTCATCCTCAGCCATAGCGCGTATGTCAGCATCGGGCTCGGACGCCATCGCCTTCGCTTCCTGAATGCCGCGCTCAATCTTTTTCAGCTGGCGGATGCTGTCGACGATCTCGTCCAGGTCGCGATGCTGCTTGGCGATTTTCTGGTATTGCTGCTGATCGGAAACCAGCGCGGGATCGGCCATCTGCTGCGAGAGCTCGTCATAGCGAGCTTCGATTTGCGTGAGACGTTCCAACATAAATTATTTTCCATTGCCTTATTTTTATTGGGTGCGAGAGTGTGGAACAGTGCGAATGAAAGTAAGAATTGGAAAAAGGAAAGGCGACAGGCGCCGCTAATAGAGCGTCTTATGAGAGGGAGGAATTGCGCTCGAGAAAATCATGTCTACCAATATGGTAACTCGTTTCGGACAAAGCGGAGATTCCACCTCGACCGCTGCGGATGGATCGTGGCTAAGGTTCGCCGCGCTTTGTGAATCGCTGGCGGCAACCCGCAGCAAGCTAGCTAAGAGAGCGGCGATGGCGGACTATCTCTGGTCTCTTGAAGCGCATACCGCCGGACTGGCCGCGCAGTATCTTACTGGATCGGCCTTTGCCGAATGCGATGAGCGCAAGGTGCAGGTGGGCGGACAGCAAATCGTTCGCGCGCTGGAGACGATTACTCAAGCTAGCGAAGAACGGTTCCACGCTACGTATCGCAAGTACGGCGATCTGGGGGCTGCTGCGGAAGAGCTGATGCTATCCGGCAGCCGAGAATCGGAAAAGCTCACGGTGACGGACGTGGCCGCGCGTTTGGATGCACTTGCTGCAGCTCGCATGCAGGCGGCAAAATCCGCGCAGCTGATCGCGGTTCTCCGAGCTCTTTCTCCGCTCGAGGCAAAATATTTTATTAAGCTGCTACTCAGCGATATGCGTACGGGCGTCAAGCAGAGCCTGGTCGAAGAAGCGATCGCTGCCGCGACGAAAGAAGATTTGGCGTCGGTGCGACGCGCGGAAACGATGCTGGGCAATATTCCTGCCGTTGTGGATCTGGCGTGGCGCCACGCTCTTGACACAGCGCGATTTCAGATGTTTCATCCGCTCGGCTTTATGTTGGCTACACCTGCTGCCAGCGCCAGCGAAGCCGCTGCACGTTTTGAAGATACGCCGGCGCAGATTGAAGACAAATATGACGGCATGCGTGCCCAACTCCATTGCGGAGATCCAACACAGCCAGGACGCGTACGAATTTTCTCGCGCACGCGAGAAGATGTCTCCGCCAGCTTCCCGGAATTGGCGGAGTGGTTTGCCGCCATTGACACGCCGGCAATTCTCGACGGAGAAATCCTCGCCTGGAATCATGAGCTGGACCGGGCGCTTCCCTTTACTGCGTTGCAGCAGCGGCTGGGACGCAAGCGCGTGACTCCCGCCATGCGGGATACCACTCGCGTCCTCTACATGGCCTTTGACATTTTGCTATGTGGAGACAATCTTTTGCTCGATGCTTCCTTGCAGCAAAGACGAGATGCGCTCATTGCATGGGAAGAGAAGGCCGGCATGTCCGCCCGGCAATCCGCATCGATTACAGAAAATTCGACGCAGATTTCTTTATTTGTAGCCGACACAGTTGCAGATCGATCTACAACGTTGTCACGGTTGAAAATTGCGCCGGTCGAGTCACTGGTTTCCGCCGACCAGATTGATGCGGCATTCGATACTGCGCAGTTGCGCGGCAATGAGGGGCTGATGCTGAAATCTCTCTCCTCCAATTACCAGCCGGGCAGGCGCGGCTCGGCATGGATCAAGTTAAAGCGTGAACTGGCAACACTGGACGTGGTGGTGACGGCCGTGGAATATGGCCACGGCCGGCGTGCGGCCGTATTGAGCGACTATACGTTCGCGGTGCGAAGCGGGACTGCGTTAAAAAATGTCGGCAAAGCGTATTCCGGACTCACGGATGCCGAAATTGCGGACCTGACGCAATGGTTTCTGGAACACACTCTGGATGCGCGCGAAGGACAGCTTATCGTTGAGCCGAAAATTGTGCTGGAAGTCGCTTTCAATAACGTGATGGAATCGGAGCGGCACGAGAGCGGCTATGCGTTGCGCTTTCCGCGCATCCTGCGCATTCGAATGGATAAACCGGTAGAAGAAATCGACACGCTGGATCGCGTCGCAGATATCTTTCACACGCAACACAAAGGATTAAACAGCTAAGCGGCTCGCATCAATGGGCATGGCCGTGCGCGTGAGAATGACTGTGCGGCGTGGCTTCTTCGGCCAAAGAGAGGCAGCCATCCTCTACTTCGCAACCGGCTTCGTCGCGCTGTTCAAACTGGATCGTGGTGTGGTGAATCTGAAAATGCTCGCGCAGTTTCACGTTGATCTCCGCGAGAATGCGGCGGCTCTCAGAAGGCGGAATGTCCGGGATGGTCACATGACAAGCCAGCGCGTTCAGGTGCGACCCCAGGCTCCATACGTGCAGATCGTGCACATCGCAGACGCCGGTCACGCCCTGCATTGCCGCGCGAATATCGGTCAGCGAAAGGTTGTCCGGGGTTCCCTCGAGCAGAATATTCAACGTCTCGCGCATGATGGAAAGCGAGGACCAGAAGATCAGCGCAGCGATGATCATCGACAGCACTGGATCGATCCATTCCATTCCGGTCAGCGCGATCGCTGCGCCTCCAATAATTACCGCAGCGGTCGAGAGCGTATCGCCCAGCATGTGGATGAATGCGGCGCGGATATTCACATCATGGCTGACCCGCGACAGCATCCAGGCCAGCACTCCGTTCATCACCACGCCGACCGCGGCTGTGATCATCATCAGTCGCGGTTCCACGGCCAGTGGATGCATCAGCCGTCCAACGGATTCAATCGCCAGCCACACCGCAATGCCGATCAGCGCGATTCCATTGACGAATGCGGCCAGCACTCCCGCGCGGCGATAGCCAAATGTCTTCTTATCCGTAGCCGGTCGCGAATGAAAATAGACTGCGACGAAAGACAGCAGCAACGCCAGAAAGTCGGATGTATTGTGACCTGCCTCCGACAGCAACGCGAGACTATGTGCGCGCAGCCCGACAAAAAAGGTCAACAGAATATAGGCAAAGGTAAGCACCAGCGAAATGCGCAGAATGCGCTTTGTCTTTTCCGTAGCTGGCCCGTGCAGGTGCATGGTTTCAGTTTAATGCCTCAGGGCAATGAACCCTGCACGGATTACGGGCATAATGGAACGCGTGTTTTGGCTAACCCGAATTGGGCTGCACGAATCCTATGTATCGTAGTCCGACATATTCTTGTTATGGAGAATTGAAATGCTCATTTTGCGTTGGATCGCTACCTTGGTACTGTCTGTGGTGATTTTCTTCCTGCCTATAAGCATGCTTGCACAGCAGCAGAATGCGCGTGCGCTGGTGCAGACGATCGTCAACAATGAGCTGCAGGCGGATGCGAATGATCATTCCAAGTGGATGTTTCGCGACGCCAATAAAGTCCACGGCGGGAGCACAGTGAAACTGGTAGTGCAGACTTCGGAAGGCAGCGTTTCGAAAACGATCGAGATAAACGGCCATCCGTCGACCCCGCAGCAACAAAAGGCCGACGAGCAGAAGATGCATCGCTTTGTGACCGACCCAGCCGTGCGGCAGAAGCAGAAACAGAACAATCAACATGACGATAAGCAAGCCGCCGCGCTGACGAAAATGCTGCCCGATGCCTTTCTCTGGACCGTAACCGGGAAGGACGGAGATGAGACGACACTAGCCTTTAAGCCGGACCCGAAATTCAATCCACCCACGCGCGAAGCCCGCGTCTTCGCAGCCATGCAGGGCACAATGGTGGTGAATACGAAGGAGCAGCGGATCAAGTCGCTGAAAGGCACGTTGATCAAAAATGTCGACTTCGGCTTTGGCCTGCTGGGCAAGATGCAGAAGGGTGGAACATTCAACGTCGAACGCGAGAGTATCGCGCCGCATGTATGGGAGATCACGCAAACGCATGTCCACATTCATGGACACGCCCTGATCTTCAAAAGCATCAGCGAAGATCAGGATGAGGAGACCAGCGACTACAAGCCTTCTCCGGAGGGATTTACGCCTGCTGAGGCGGAGAAGATGCTGAACGATGGAAGCGTTGCGAAGAAGCTGGGCGTGGAGAATCAGCAATAGGCCCAGATGACGTCGTCCAGATCGTTACAAGCGGCCGTGGTGATGCAGGCCGCTCCATGTTTCGGCGACGATGATGCTGTTCGCGGGATTCTTCGGATCGTAGCGAACCGATGCCGGCATCCCCAGGACTGATGGGTCCACCGCAATCGAATCCTTCAGATAAATCAGATCCTGCGCACATTCATAAGTCACGCCGGCAATGTCGTAGCGATAATGCAGTACGCCTAAATTTCCCGTGTCCGGCTGCTCGGTCCAGTCGAGAACATTGCCATCGATGATGCGGCCGTGGAGCACCAGATGCTCGCGGCGTTCACGCTCGATTTCTTCAGCGGATTTGCGATGGCTGACCGCCCACCAGATGGCGATTCCGGCGGCAACCGGAACGGCGGTGGCGGCGACAAGGACAGGAATGTGTTGCGAAGCCCAGGATGACATGTCGTGTCCGTCGAAGATGCCCAAGTAGTTTTGCGAGCTACTTTGGAGGATAGCCGAATTGCGGCTTCAACGGGTATTTCAATCGGCGAAGAAGCGGAACCCGCTGCTCTATAATCGTAGATGACGATGTTCGACAACTATCCACACCCAGGCACGCCCGCCGCATCCAGTTCTTCCGTTTTCAGCCGAAGAAAAACCGCAAGCCAGCGCTCTCGGATTCGCTCTACCACGGTGCTTTGCGTACGCCGGAATGGCCGCGTAGTGATGGCTGCGGACGGCCAGGTCACCCTGGGCGACAGCGTCATCAAGCATTCCGCGCGCAAGATTCGCCGCCTCTATCAGGAAAAAGTTCTGGCCGGCTTTGCCGGTTCGACTGCCGACGCGTTTTCCCTGTTCAGCCGGTTTGAGGCCAAGCTGGAACAATATGCGGGCAACCTCGGCCGTTCCGCCGTGGAGCTGGCGAAGGACTGGCGCACGGATAAGATGTTGCGCAATCTGGAAGCTCTGCTGGTGGTCGCCGATCTGCATCAGACATATTTAATCAGCGGCGCGGGCGACGTGATCGAGCCGGATGAGGGCGTGATCGCCATCGGCAGCGGCGGTTCCTACGCATTGGCTGCGGCGCGCGCGTTGATGCAAAATACCGAGCTGCCGCCCCGCGACATCGCGGAAAAATCTTTGCGGATTGCTGGACAGATTTGCATCTACACCAACGATCAACTCACCATCGAAGAATTGTAAGGCCGGATTGCCGGCAATATTTGCCGGTTGAGCACAAGGAGTAACGTGGCCATTTATCTTCCCGGAATCGAAGAAGATCAGGAACTATCGCTTGAGGAAATGACGCCGCGACAGATCGTGGCCGAGTTGGACAAGCACGTCGTCGGGCAGCACGCAGCTAAGCGCGCCGTCGCCATTGCTCTGCGCAACCGCATGCGCCGCCAGAAGCTTGCGCCGGAATTGGCCGACGACATTATGCCCAAGAACATCATCATGATCGGGCCCACCGGCGTTGGCAAAACGGAGATTGCCCGACGGCTGGCGAAGCTGACCAATTCACCTTTCCTGAAAGTGGAAGCGTCGAAATTCACTGAAGTCGGCTATGTCGGGCGCGATGTGGAATCGATGATCCGCGATCTGGTGGAGATTGCCATCGACATGTTACGCGAGGAAAAGTTGGAAGAGGTTGAGGACAAAGCAGAGCTAAATGCGGAAGAGCGCCTGCTCGATCTGTTGCTGCCGCCCGCTGGTACTCCCGCTGCGGCTGCTCCATCGCCCATCAGCACGGAAGCAAGCGGCAACACCATCACCTTTCCCAGCCCGGCGCAGACTCCACCAAACGATTCGCACCAGCGCACGCGGGAAAAACTGCGCGCTCAGTTCCGCGAAGGCAAGCTGGATGAGCGCATGGTCGAAATTGACGTCCGCGAACGCAGCAATCCATCGTTTGAGATCATCTCCAATCAGGGCATGGAGGAGATGGACATCAATCTGAAAGATATTCTGCCGAACATCTTCGGCCAGCGTACGAAAAAGCGCAAGATGAAGGTCTCTGAGGCTTTCGAATATCTGGTGCAGGAAGAAGAGCAGCGTCTGATCGACATGGATCAGGTAACACGCGTGGCTGTTGAGCGCGTGGAAAATTCGGGCATCGTTTTTCTGGATGAGATCGACAAGATTGCCGGACGCGAAGGCGGCCACGGCCCCGATGTTTCACGCGAAGGCGTGCAGCGCGACATTCTTCCTATCGTCGAAGGCACCACCGTCAATACACGCTATGGCATGGTCAGCACGGACCACATTCTCTTTATCGCTGCAGGCGCATTCCATGTTTCAAAGCCCAGCGATCTGATTCCGGAGCTGCAGGGGCGCTTCCCGATCCGCGTTGAGCTGCAATCGCTGACCGTCGAAGACTTCATCAAGATTCTGACCGAGCCAAAATCCTCGTTGGTCAAGCAATCGACTGCACTGCTTGAAACAGAAGGATTGAAGCTGGAATTTTCGCCGGAATCGCTGGCGGAGATTGCGAACTTCGCCTTCCGCGTCAACGAATCGACAGAAAATATCGGCGCGCGGCGTCTGCACACCATCATGGAACGCGTGCTCGACGAGATCAGTTTCGACGCACCTGATTTAGCCAAGCAGAACAAGGAAGGTGCGCGATCTCATGTAGAGGGCCCCTCATCCATCGCGCTGGCCGCCAGCGCTGATGCCGGCCGCGAGTCAAAGCCCGCGGCGACCATCCCGCTGATTGAGCGCGCCGGCGCAAACGGTCCGGAAAAAATCATCGCCATCGATGCCGAGTATGTGAAGCATATGGTCGCCTCCATCGTGAAGGATCAGGATCTATCGCGCTACATTTTGTAGAGTCGCAAATGGCACATCCGCAAACACACGCGATGCGGATGGCAGTTCTGCTAACGGGAATTTTGTGCGCCATCGCCGGGTCGATCGATGCAATCGCCTTTCTGGTTTTTGGAAAAATTTTCATCGCCAACATGACCGGCAACACCGTGCTGTTCGCCGCCTCCATGCTGCAGCGCGACTGGAAAGAAGCCGCGCTGAGGATCGGCATTGTCGTTGCTTTTCTGTCGGCAATTTTTATTGCTCGCGCGTTGTTGCGGAAACTGGCACTGGGCCAGGAGCGGACCACTCGATTGATCGCACTGGCTATTGAACTTATATTGCTGGTCGCGTTGGTTCTGCTGCCGCATCCTCATACGCTACGGGTTGGGCTGCTGGTTCTGCTGGCATTTGCGCTGGGCGTGCAGAACGACGCGTTTCGCAATATCGGCGGCATCAAGGTCAATACGTCGTTCATCACCGGCGATCTGGAAAACCTCGGCGCAGCACTCGCCAACTCGGGAGATTCAGCGAAACGGAAGCAGACCCGCCGAAGAATTGCCGTTTTTTTACCACCTGGATCGCATATGGGACAGGCGCGCTGCTCGGTGCGTTTGGCGCTTTTCACTTTGCGGAAAAAGGACTATGGATTCCGGCAGCCCTGGTGATTGCAGCTGCCGCAATTGTGCTCGCGGATTCCGAGGACCAAGGCCTGCGTCCGGCTGAGTGAGCTTGCCCAATCAGGAAAAGTGATGCGCCAGAAATCCATGCAGGCCCTTTCCTGGCTTCGATCCCCAGGTTTTATATAGCCCCAGGTAGGCATAGTTCTCCGTCTGCCCGGAGACGGAATGCCCGTATGCGAAGAGCAACTGAAGGCCAGGCGATTTGAAATGGTAATAGCCGCCGGCATCGATCAGAGACGAAGCTTGCGTCTGCGGAGTGGCGAGGCCTTCTCGCGCATGAGAAAAGACTTCGACGGAGAGGTCGAGTCGTTGATTCACATTGCGCTCGACGAGAAAACCGCCATAGGGATAATTGCGGTAGCCCGATTGCGGATTGACGACATACCCGGCGCCGCCATCCAGGCCCCAGGAGCCGATTTTCTTGTAAGCCCAAACAGGAAGCTTGTACCACGCGCGGCCGACACCAAGGCCGGCGCGGGGACTGCCGGTGGGCAACTCAAACATGGTGAAGGAACCGATCTGGGGGCGGTATTTTGTTTCTTTCAGGAAGGCGATTTTGGCGCCGAGTTCCATGTCAGTAAAACCGAAGGCGGAGGGGCCAGTGCCCGCAGGTGCGTACGTCGGACTGTTGGCTGGAAAAATGCCACTCCAGGGAACGATCAGGTGTAGCTGCACGCGAGGAATTGCGCCCCAATTGAACTCGAAGGCGGGACCGAGCGAGTCGACTTCCGCCGGTGTTCCATCGGCGGAACCGAATATGTAGAACTCATAGTGGCCATAGTCTACGGGGACGGGATCGTCGGTCTGGAACGGCGGCCCCGCCTGTGCGCATATCTTTGGGACAGCCAGCATGAAGACAAGAGACAGCAGGAGCAGAATTGAATCTCGGAATGCGCGATTCAAATTCATCTCACTTCGCTTTGCCGATCCTCTTCCCGGCAATTATCCCAAGCAAAATTTACATGCGTTTAACGGCCCAGGCTGCATCTCTTTAGAGAGAATCTCATATTCGCCCTGAACAGGAGCAAACCCCATGCCCCGCAAATCGCCCATGAAGAGTTCCTCAAAAAAAGCCACATTAAAATCTGCCGGTCGCGGGCTAACCCGCGCATCTTCGTCCGCAACAGGCCAGCCGATGTTTGGCCAGCCAGCCCCTTCGCCCGATCCAACCAAGTTCATCACCCCGCATCCTTCCGACAATCAGGAGTACAAACGCGTCAATAGCCATCTGCTGCAAGCGTTTCCCGCACCGCGCGGAGGAGCCGTCGAGCCGACGCTTTCGCTCGTCGACGCACTGGGCGACCGCGGAC
The DNA here is from genome assembly GCA_965276585.1 of Acidobacteriaceae bacterium. Lineage (GTDB taxonomy): Bacteria > Acidobacteriota > Terriglobia > Terriglobales > Acidobacteriaceae > JAKAAZ01. The sequence goes on from CBDIAZ010000002.1 coordinate 416,367, forward strand.
CCTCCACTGCCAGCAAATTGCAAGCTGCAGGCCAGATTGTTTTTCATTGTGTGGGAGATACCGGCAGCGTGCGCGGCCCGGCCACTCAATCCCTTGTGGCCGACAAGATGGTAGCCGACTACACCGAAGCGAATCCGATCAGCGTGCCGTCATTTTTCTACCATCTCGGCGATGTAGTCTACAGTTTTGGCGAAGCCCGCTATTACTACGACCAGTTTTACGAGCCTTACCGCGACTATCCCGCGCCTATCTTCGCCATTCCCGGCAACCACGACGGACTGGTTTTCAATGGCGATCGCGAACAGACCCTCGAGGCCTATTTGCGGAACTTCTGCGCCGACGCGCCGGTGCATACCCCTGAAGCCGGCGCGCTGATGCGTACGGCCATGACGGAGCCCGGCGTCTACTACACGTTCGAGGCTCCTCTGGTTCGCATACTGGGCTTGTACAGCAATGTGCTGGAGGACCCCGGCGTGATTTCGAGCGAAGGAGATTCGAGTTCTCCGGTTGGGAATGAGCAGCTGGATTTTCTAACCGCCGCTCTCAAACGCGCAAAAACTGACATCGCTGCGGGAAATTTCACCGGCGCGGTGTTGGTCGCGGTGCATCATCCGCCCTATACCTACGGCGGCGTTCACTCCGGCAGCCCGCGCATGCTGGCGGATCTCGATCAGGCGTCAAAGGCCGCGGGTTTCTGGCCGCACGCGTATCTCTCCGGGCATGCGCATAATTACCAGCGCTTCACGCGCACCGTTGGGCAATTTCAAATTCCGTACATCGTAGCCGGCAGCGGCGGCCACGCCATTGCATCGCTGCGGCATGAAAGCCAGGGGCCTATCCGCACGCCCGCAAATGTAACCAGCACGCTTACATTTGAGAATTACGACGATCTCCACTACGGATACCTGCGCATCACCGTCACCAAGCAGATGCTGAAGATCGAGTTTCACCCCGCCGAAGATGGCAGTTCAGAAAAAACCCCAGACGATCGCGTAGCGGTCGATCTGAATTCGAGGAAGCTGATCGTTGTCTGAATAGAAACGATTCCCCCAAAAAAGACCTGCGGCAAAGGCAATAGCCCTTTACCGCAGGTCTTTGGGTTCTTGCCATCCCTGCGTGAGACGCATGCAGATGAGACGAGACGATCGGCACATCTTGCCTACCTGTTGGCGCCGACTGTTTCCTGCTTGCCCGCCTCGAGTTCCGCCAGCCGCTTCGCCAGTAGTTTCTCCAGGCCTTCGAGCGCTTCGCTGAAGCCTTCAATTCCTTCCTTCAGTTTGTCGGTCGCCATGCGATCAGCGGCGTGCATTTTGTCGAAGGTCTGCTTATCCACGGTAATCTTTTCGATCTGCATGGCCTTGGCTTTGGCAGGATCCAGCTTGCGCGGCAGATCGCCCTCGGTCGACTTCAGCTCATCGATCAGCTTCGGCGAAATCGTCAGCAGATCGCATCCCGCCAGTTCCTGTATCTCGCCAATGTTGCGGAAGCTCGCTCCCATAACGACGGTTTTGTAGCCGAATTTCTTGAAGTAGTTATAAATTTTTGTTACCGACTGCACGCCAGGATCATCCGCGCCCTTGTAATCCTTGCCGGTATCTTTCTTGTACCAATCGAGAATGCGTCCCACGAACGGCGAGATCAGCGTCGCACCCGCTTCCGCGGAAGCCACCGCCTGGTGCATGCCGAACAGCAGCGTCATGTTGCAGTGGATGCCTTCTTTTTCAAGCGTCTCCGCCGCGCGAATCCCTTCCCAGGTGGAAGCCAGCTTGATCAGCACGCGTTCGCGCGAAACCCCGGCCTGCTCATACTGTTGGATGATTTCGCGCGCCTGCTTGATCTCCGCCTCAGTGTCATAGGACAACCGCGCATCCACTTCCGTCGAGACGCGCCCCGGGATGATCTTCAGAATGCGTTTGCCGAATTCAACCGCCAGCCGCTTGAACGCCAGATTCGCCACATCTTTATCTTTGGCGCCGTCGCCCAGATCTTTCTTTGCTCCCAGCAGCACGCCATCCATGATCGACTGATATTGCGGCAACTGGGTCGCAGCGGCGATCAAGGAAGGATTCGTGGTCGCATCCTGCGGCTTCACCTTTTCAATCGCCTGGATGTCCCCGGTATCGGACACAATCACGGTCATTTCACGAAGCTGTTCCAATTGATTCGACATAATTCCTCCTGGCGATGAGTTCGAAACGATCGGCGTTAAAGCTGCCCTATTTGATTAGATGCCCTGAACACAGACTCGATCCGGCTCGCGGTCAAATTCAATTCCGCCCCAGTCGCTCTCACTATCCAGTTTAATCCTGCAGCGCATAACTTTGATGAATTCCAGCTTCCGTTTCAATTGGATGTAGAGGCATGGAAGTGATCGGCCAGCACTTTCAGAATCGCCTGCGGTTCATGGCTGGGAATGACATAGTCCACGCCCTCCAGCGCCACCGCGCCGATCGGCGAGAGCGCAATAATGGGAATTTCCGGACGGATTTTTCGAATTTCCTGCACCACCTGTTCAAAATTCGGATTCGATACGTCCACATGCACCACCACCGCATCCACATCGGGGAAACGTTTAAACATCTGAATTCCGGCAGTGCCGCTGTACGCGGTAATTACGTTGTGCTTTGAAGTTTCGAGCACCAGTTTTCGCGCCGAAAGTCCTTCGGGTTGTTCCACTTCAATCATCAATACAATCACGCGCATTGGGATGGAGCCTCATTTGGATTGGGTTGACTTAAATTTGAAAACTTAAGCCACTCGACCGCCCCGATCATATCGCAGGTCAGGCCGCAGCGGGTGTGACGGCGGCACTCAATCGACATCGGCAATCACGGAGTTGCGCAGCACCCCGGCGCCTTCGATTTCGACCTCGACCACGTCGCCCGCCCGCATCGGTCCCACCCCGGCGGGGGTGCCGGTAGGGATCAAATCGCCGGGATGCAACGTCATCGCCGCAGAAATATGGCACAGCAATTGGGCAATGCTGAAGATCAAATCTTTGGTAGACCCGTGCTGCTTCACCTCGCCATTCAGTCGCGTGGTGACAGTTACACCAGCCTCAGGATCGATGGCGTCCGTAACGAAAGGCCCCACGGGGCAAAAAGTGTCGAAGCCCTTGGCGCGCGACCACTGTCCATCGCTCTTCTGCAGGTCGCGCGCCGTCACATCGTTCACATTCACATAGCCGCGAATGTACGGACGGACATCTTCATCTGCTCCCAGCTTGTAGCAGGCACGCGCGATCACCACGCCCAGCTCGCCTTCAAAGTCGACACGCTGTGAAACCTTTGGGATGCGAATCGCCCCACCCGGCGCAAGAATCGATGACGGAGCCTTCAGAAAAATCAGCGGCTCTTTCGGAATTTGATTGCCCAGCTCGGCGGCGTGGTCGCGATAGTTGCGGCCAATGCAGACAATCTTCGATGGCGTCACCGGCGCCAGCAAAGTCAGCGCGGAAAACGGCCGCGCCGAAAATTCCTTCATCAGACGAACCACGCTCCAGTCCTCAGGCGGCGGAGCAATTACCCGCACCATCCACAGCTCACCTTCGCGCATGCCCAGTTCGCCATACTGCGGCCCTTCTTCGGTTTGAAAGCGGCAATACTGCATGGAATCTTTCCTCCTGCTTCACGCGCCATGCTCTAAGACTGCGGCGCCGTCACAACAACCTCCGCAGATCGCGGACTTCTATTCCCTGCATTGTCGACGGCGACTACGGAATACGCATAGCTGCGCCCCGGCTGCACATGCAGGTCACGAAATGCCGGGGCCACAATCGGCGCAGAGGAATTCTCCGGCGCAATCTGCGTCACCGCCAGCCCGGGACCCGCGTCACGGCGATAGATAAGATATTGCGCCAGGTCCGGCTCCGCATTGGCCGACCATGACAGATCGACTTCTGGTGTTCCATGGTTCATGGAAGCCGAAATCGGTACCCCAACGAGACCCGTCGGGGCGGCGGGCGGAAATATGTCTCGCATCAAAACAACCACCGGTTGGCTCGGAAGGCCGGCCACTTCCAGCCGCTCGGTCCCGATCTTCCTCGCCACAACCCGACTCGCAACATATCGATATTTGCGGTTAAATTCAGCGCTGGTGTCGAGCGCCATGCCAGGCTGGGTTTTGCCGGAGATTTTCGATATGCGCAACGTCACCTCGACAGGCTCTCCTGCAGGCGAAAGTCCGTTGAACGTTTTATCGCTGGGTTGGCCAGGATTCAGCAGTGTCCGCTGGAGTTGGACAAATGTGTCCGGCTGCGGGCTGACCATTGGCTGCCAATGGAGCGCGGCGCCTCGCGCTGTCACGGTCGCAGAAAAATTCTGGATCGCCGGCGGCGCTTCCCCGGCCAGCACTGCGGCCGGGTTCGATGGGCCTGCGCTGCGGCCATGCTTGTTCAAGCCAAAAATTTCATAGGTTATCGCGCGCAGCGGGCCGGTCACTAACGACGCCGGCAAAGTATCCGCATAGGATCCTGGCTTGCCGGGCATTGCGGCGATGGTTGCGACCGGCTCGCAGGGGACCTTGGCCGCGCGGCAGATTCGGAATCGCACTTCGCCCTTGATTTTCAGCCGGTCGGTCGTCTCGCTCGGACTGTTCCAGGTCAGGTTCACCCGGTTTCCAACCCGAGCCGCAGCGAAATCGTGAATCGGTTTTGGCAGCGCAAGCGAAGGAGGCTGCGGACTGGCGGCCATTCCACAACCGGTCAGACCGCCTGTCAGCAAAGCAGCACCGAGGATTGTGGCCGCGCCCGCAACTCGCGGTAACAAGAAATTCATGCGGTTTCAGCCTAGCAGGCGAAGCCCTTGCTCTGCTACGGAGATACCTGTGGGCCTGCAATTTCATCCCCATCTCAATTCGGCAAAATGGCCTGCAACGCCCGTTCCAGTGTTGCATGGTCGAAGACGAATTCCTCCTGCTGCAGCTTTGCCGGAACAACCCGGGTACTGGACAAGAGGGCGGCATCCGCCATTTCTCCAAACGCCAGTCGCAAGGCAAACGCCGGCGCAGGAATCATTGCCGGGCGATGAAGGTGATGCGCCAATATCTGCGTAAATTCCGCATTCGTGACCGGCTGCGGAGCCACCACATTGACCGGCCCTTGTATCTCCGCGCGGTCGATACAGAATTCAAGACTCCGCAGAACATCTGGAAGCGAAATCCAGCTCATCCACTGCTGGCCACTACCTAGGTTGCCGCCCGCTCCCAGGCGAAATAGCGGCAGCATCTTTGCCAGCGCGCCGCCGTTCGCCGCCAGAATTACGCCGAAGCGCAAATTCACGACGCGGACTCCCAGTTCGACGGCAATGGCGGCCTCCTCCTCCCATTCATGGCAGACCTCGGCTAGAAAGCCGTGGCCGGATGCGGAGGACTCCGTCAACGCTTCGTCTTCGCGGCTGCCGTAATAGCCCACAGCCGAGGCGCAGAGAAATACCTCCGGACGGCGTTCAAGGCGCGACAGCAGTTCCACCATGGAATGGGTGCTGCGAATACGGCTGTCCCGAATCTTTTGCTTCTTTTCCCGGGTCCAGCGGCCTTCGACCAGGCTCTCGCCGGACAAGTGAATTACCGCACGAACTCCGTTGAGCCGCCGCATCTCTTCGCGAAATTCAAAGTGGTCGGGATTCCATAGAAACGCCGGAGCGTCCGATTGCGGCTCCCGCACCAGAATCGCACATGCCACAGCCTCTCGCTCCAGCCTTGAGCGAAGAGCGCTGCCGACCAGCCCTGACGAGCCGGAAATCAATACCTGGGGGAAGATATCCATAGCGATTCAAATCAAAGATGTATGGGGGCAGGTTGATCTTCGGTGATAAATGAGATGCAGCAATCGTCCAGTCAGCATCGGAAGGCACAGCGATATATTTCCTTTCCAATTCAGCCTTTTTGTCAATTTGACAGAAATCTATTGTTGCCTGAGTAAATCGGCTTCTTCTAAAACCGCATCCTAGATAAACAGGAGTGCGGCCCCGTGGAAAAACGAAATCCCCCTACAAAACAGATCGACTCGGAGACTGCCGAGTCGTTTATCGGTGAAAAAAGGATTGGCGAACGCATCAAGCGCCTGCGGCTGAAAAAGTCTATGGGCTTGGTGGAGATGGGAAAGCACACCGGCTTGTCCGCCAGTTTTCTATCGCAGCTTGAAACCGGGCGCGTGGTGCCGACACTGCGCAATCTGGCCCGCATTGCCATGGTTTTCAGCAAGGATTTGTCTTACTTTTTCGATCCCGAGCCGCACACCCTGTTTCGCGTGCATCGAAAAACAGAACGTGTGCGCCTGCCTCAGAGCGGCGTAAACGATCCGACTTATTTCTTCGAAAGCCTGGGCTACCTGGTTCCCGATCGCACGCTCGACCCCTATCTGGCGGAGTTTGTCCCCGTGAACAAAAATGTCGAAGTGCGTTCGCACGTCCACGCCGGATTCGAGTTTCTCTATGTCTTAACCGGAGAAATGGACATTCGCCACGGCAGTCAGAGCCACACGCTTGAACCCGGCGATTCTGTGTATTTCGACGCCAGCACTCCCCACAGCTACCGCTGTATGGGCACAGAAAAATCGACGGTGATCATCGTCACGCAACATCAGACGGTTATGCCACAGCCTTCAATGAACCTGCGTCCGCTGGGAACGTCGCTCGCCGGAGCAATCCGCAGCGGAGCCTCAGAACCCAGGGAAAAGCGGGACCATGAAAACGGAAAGGATCGCGGCCTCCGAAATCCCGTGATGCATGCGGCCAATCAGCATCCTGTTTCGACCCAATAACCAGCTGGCTGGAACATTTTTGTTTAACATTTATATAATCTGCTTTCAATACTTGCACCAAAAAGAGGGCGACGCAGAAGAAAAATTGCTATATTCACGCGAAATCGGCTCAGTGACTGGCGAAAAATGCGAAATTTGAACTTTCTATCCCACGTCGAATCAACAGTTTGCAATCGAGCACGAAGAAAAAAAACACCGGCATCGCCATCGATTACCGGTTACACCTGAGTCTTTCGAAAAACGGTCCATTTGCCCCGGCCCTGAACTGCTCAAAAAAAACGCCACAAAAGTCGACTTTATTTCCCAAGTTCGCAAGCTTCTCAATCCAAATCGCTTAGTCAGGGCTTGGCACTCCAATTACGTCAAATTCTTCAATTGCTTGAAATGTTCCACGTGGAACATTTTGCCAAATCTCCGCCAACCCACGAGCGCCATTTTCCCAAAATCCCCAAATCCACCCCGAAATGCATTTTTTTTAGAAATTTCAAAAAATGCATTTTTTGGCTTCTGTTTCACTTCAGAAATATCTCCCCAATCTGCTGCCAGGTATCCACTCGCCGATACTCCGTGTTCCCCAGGTTATGCGGCGAGGTGAACAGAATCCCTTCCCCGCGAAAGCTCGCCAGGTTGTACGGCATGTCGTCAATAAGGGTATCCGCTTGCAGGATGCTCTTGTCTCCGCAGAACACAAAATTGTGCGGCGAGAGAAATGGAAAATGGCGGCGTAACCAGCGAAATTTGGATCCGAAGGAATTGGGAAATGCCATGGCCGCCGTGGCGATGAAGACCTCATGCCGCTCGGCCATCTGACGCAGTACTTCCTGACTGCCTGCGATTACAGGGAGATCTTCAAAAAACTCATCGCTGTGCAGATAGCTTTCAATCAGTTTCTGCCCGCCTGCAGGCAGCACCTGCCACAGCCATTTTCCGCGGAGATCTTCTTTTGTAAAGTTCGCGTCTCGCTCGCGATTGTAGCGGGCCAGCAGCTCGCCCAGCGCATCCGCGATCACTTCATCCATGTCGACTGCGATTCGCTGCATGCGAAAGAAATTAATCCTCCCGCGTCGGGTAGTCGGAACCCGTGGCGGCGCTCGTCGATGATGCGGATGTCTTCGCCGGCCCGGAAGGCTTTTTCGCTGCTGGAGGAAGATGGATTGCGTCCGTCAGATCGACGGCCGGATCGTAGTAGAGAAAGCGTCCGCAGGATTCGCAGAAGTGTATCGCGCCTTCGCGAATCTCGTTCCATCGCTGTGGCCGCACCATCATCTGGCAGGCCGAGCAGCGTTGTCCTTCGACCGTTGCCACGGCGTTTTTGCGCGCAGCAGAGATGCGATCGTACTCACTCAACAAAGCCGCTTCAACGCTGCCGCGAACCAGATCGCGCTCCTGCTTCAACTCCGCCAGTTGCAGGGCGTCCCGTTTCCGCCCTTGTTCCGCTTCGGCGGTTTCGTTTGCCAGCGCCAGCTTCAGATTCGCAATCGTCTCATCCAGCGCTCGCTGTCGGGTTTCGAGCGCCTCGGTCTCGATCAAGCTGGAAAATTCCTGCTCTTCAATGCGATCGATCTCCTGCTTGCAGAACGCGATCTGGTGCTCCAGCGCCTTCATCTGGCCGTCGCTCTGCACGCCTTCGAGCTGCGCGCGATAGCGAGCGCTTTTTGATCGTAAATCCTCCGTGTCGGACTCCATCCGGCGACGCGCGGCGGTCTGCTTCGTCTGCGCCTGTTTGTTCTCCTGCAGGGCGTGGCCCGCTTCCACGACGGCCGCTTCCCGTGCGGCAATTTTTTGCGCGTACCCAGCCATCTGCGCGGCCAGCAATGCGGCCTGCTGTTCCACGTCCTGCAGATGCGCGAGTTTGGCTAGCTCCGATAACATAAAAGAAGGGCAAAAGCGCAGTCTAGCACGGCAAAGAGAGATTGCCCGCGTCGCCGCCCGCATCGCATTCGATCCTGTACACTGCCTAGTTCTATCCAGTTGGTCAAAAAAACTTATTCGACAAAGTCTGAGGGTCCGGAGGATCGCGAATGCGACCATCGCTTCTGCTGGCTGTCTCCTTGTTTCTCCCTTTTGCCGTCCACGCTCAAATCATTCCGCACGGCGGCGGAAAGGCATGGACCACTGCCGCAATTTTTCAGCACGACGGGCCCATGGGAGAAGCGCCGCGGCTCTATTTATGGAGCCCCGACAGCACCAGCGTCACCTATCTTTCTGGAGACACGGAACACGGCCAGCCGAACGATATTATCGCGGTGAATGCTGCGAGCGCCGCCAGTACCGTTCTGGTTCCAGCAACCAGGTTGACGACAATCTACAACGCGCCAAACGATGAGCGCAACCGCGATCATCGCGCGCGCTACGGTCAGTCCAGCTATCACTGGTCGCCGGATGGCAAGCAACTATTGTTCGATAACACAGGGACGATCTGGATCGATAACATGGCCGCAGGCGCCAACGTGGCCGACGACGCTCCCGTGAAGATTGCGAACTCCGGCATCGGCTCCGGCGACGATCCAAAATTTTCGCCGAACGGCAAGCTGGTTTCCTATCTTCGCGGCCACAACCTGCACGTGGTGACGCTTGCCGGCCAGAATGACACCGCGCTTACCGCTGCCAGGCGCGACACCACGCTGAATGGCAAAGTCGACTGGGTCTATCAGGAAGAGCTCGCCGTGAGCAGCAATTATTTCTGGTCGCCGGACTCAAAACACATTGCCTATCTGCAGATGGATGAATCGAGTGTGCCCGCCTATCCGATCACCGATTGGAACCCTGTCCACAGCACCGTCTATGAGCAGCATTATCCCCAGCCCGGCGATGCAAACCCCGGCGTGCGCGTCGGCGTGGTTGGAGTGAATGGCGGCACGACGAAATGGCTGCAGGTCCCGGTCAGCCAGCAGAACGACTATATTCCGCGCTTCGGCTGGCTGGACGAGCATCACGTCTGGATTGAGACTCTAGACCGCGATCAGAAGCATATCGCGCTCTATTTTGCCGACACGGAAGCCGGCACGATACGCAAAGTGTACGCGGAGACGGCAAACAAATTTTTCCAGGCGGAATACGACATTTATTTTCTAAATGGCCAGTTTTTGTTGACGAGCTGGCGAGATGGCCATACGCATTTCTATCTCTATGCGTACGACACGAAACATCCAATGGCCAAAGATGCGACGCTCGTCCGTCAGATCACGCATGGCGACTGGGAGGTGCTGGGCGTTGCCGGCATCGATCCCAAGCTCAACCTGATTTACTACACCTCGAATGAAACCGACCCACGGGAAGAGATGCTGTGGCAAATCAACATGGACGGCACGGGCAAAAAAATGTTGAGCACGGTTCATGGAGTCCACCGTATTTCCTTTGCGCCCGATAATCTGCATTACGTTGATACCGTATCGAACGTGATGAGTCCGCCGGCGGCAAGCATCTGCGGCCTATCCGGTACATGCACGCCATTCTGGCAATCGCAGCCGCTCGATGGATACAAGCTGGTTGCGCCAATCCAATTTGCCGCACACGCCGAGGACGGCACCACGCTCTACGGCACGCTCTTGATGCCGCCGAACATGACCGCCTCGGCCAGCGTGCCGTTGATCGTAAATCCCTATGGCGGCGCGGAAGTGCAGACCGTGCGCGATGAATTTGGCGGGCAGGAATTTCTCTTCGATCAGATGCTGATGCAGCATGGGTTCGCGGTGCTGCACGTGGACAATCGCGGCATGGGCAACCGCGGACGTACATTTGCCGAGTTTGCCTATCGCGATTTTGGTCCGATCCAGTTCAAGGACCAGCTCGCTGTGCTTGACCAGGTGCTCGCCGCACATCCGCAGCTCGATCCGAAGCGGATGGGCTGGTGGGGATGGAGTTGGGGCGGCTCCTTCACGCTGTATGCGATGACGCATTCGGACCGCTTCGTTGCCGGTGTATGCGTGGCGCCGGTCACCAGATGGAATTTGTACGATTCGGTTTACACCGAGCGCTATCTTGGCCTGCCTGCGGAGAACGCCCAGGTCTATCACGAGGATTCCGACGTGACCAGCGCGGCTCATCTGCACGGAAAATTGCTGATGGTGCAGGGCACGGGCGACGACAACGTCCACATGCAGAACACCATCCAGATGATCCAGCAATTTGTAACTGCCGATGTGTCCTATCGACTGCTGCTCTATCCGCGCAAAACGCATTCCATCGCGGGAGCGGACGCGCGCACGCATTTGTTCAGCGCGATTCTCGACCAGTTTGAAACCACGCTGCAGCCGAAATAGCAATGTCCCGTGTCTCGATTTCGAGGCGACGTGGAAAGGAGCAGCCATCATGTCGCATCCCGCAGAGCGTCCAGATACACAGGAATTAGTCCGAGGCCGCACGCACCTCGGCGATTTCGAGCTCACCATCTGCACCGATGGAATTTATTTGCTAGACGGCGGCGCCATGTTCGGCGTAGTACCCAAGCCTCTGTGGGAAAAGCGCGCTCCGGCCGACGAGCAAAACCGAATTCTGCTGGGCGCAAACACCGTCATTGTGCGCACCGGCAAACATGTGATTGCGATTGAAACCGGCCTGGGCAACAAGCTTCCGCCGAAGCTCAAGGAAATCTACGGCGCCAGCGAACTGTTGCCCAGCAGTCTCGCAGCGGCCAACGTACGCCCGGAAGAAGTGGACATCGTCGTCAACACGCATCTGCATTTCGACCATTGCGGATGGAATACACGCAGAAATGAAGCGGGGCACATTGTTCCAACATTTCCCAACGCACGCTACTTCGTGCATCGCGGAGAAGTGGAGCATGGCCATAAACAATTGGATCGCGACCGCATCAGCTACATCAGCGACAACTACGATCCGCTGGTTGCTTCCGGCCAGATGACGCTGATCGACGACGCGTTTGCCGACATTGTTCCCGGTATTTCCTGCGAGGTCTTTCCCGGCCACACGGCGCAGCTCATGGCGGTACATATCGACTCCGCTGGACAGCGCGCAACGTATATTTCCGACCTGATCCCCACCAGCGCGCACCTCGATCCGACTTGGGTGATGGGATACGATCTATTCCCGCTTACCTGCATTGAGGAGCGCAAGCGTTTCTATCAACGGGCCATTCCGGAGAAGTGGCTGGTGCTGTTTACGCATGACCATCATCACCCGATGGGGAAAATCGTAATGAACGAAAAGGGCAGGCCGGAGCTGCGTCCGCTGGAGTAGAGCCAACCGTCAGCGCGTTAATAGCAATTCCGGCTGCAGTTTCAATGACGCGGGAGCTGCCCCGGGGAAATACGCGTTCGTCACGTATTGATACAGCATGCGGTGGGTGTTAAAGAACGATCCATTGATCGCGACCGCCATCCGCATGATCTCCGACCATTTCTCCGGATAGCGGTAATAGATGGGCAGAATCTCGCTTTCCAGTTTCGCGTATAGGCTCTCAGCCTCTTCGGCTTCGTCGTTCAACTCCGCAATAGCCCAGCCGGTCGCGCCTTCGATGCACCCTTCAATCCACCAGCCGTCCAGCGTGCTCAGGCTGGGCACGCCATTCATTGCTGCCTTCATTCCGCTGGTCCCGGATGCTTCGTAGGGCAGCCGCGGCGTGTTGAGCCAAAGGTCGGCGCCGCCGGTCAGGATCGCACCCAGGTCCCACTCGTAATTTTCGAGATATACCACCCGCAAAAGGTCGGAGTTAAGCTTTGCCGCTTCCTGAATTACATGTTGAATGATCGATTTTCCCAGATCGTCGTGCGGATGCGCCTTGCCGGCATAAATAATCTGCAGGCCGCCAAATTCCTCCGCAATGCGGGCCAGCCGCTTGCCGTCGGTAAACAGCATGTCGGCGCGTTTGTACGCTGCAGCCCGACGAGCAAATGTGATCGTGAAGCGGTCTTCATGCAACTGAACGCCGGTGCGTTCGGCGACGGTCTCAATCAATTTGCGTTTGCCATCCAGATGACGCCGGCGAATCTCTGCGGGAGAGATGCCGATGGCATACCGTAAATAAAGATTGTCGCGCCGCCAGCTGGGTACTTTCTCGTCGAGCAGCGCCTGCATCGATGGCTGAATCCACGTGGCCGCGTGCACGCCGTTGGTGATGGCGTGAATGTCATAGTCTGGAAACATCTCTCGCGAAACGCGGCCATGCTGCATGGCCACACCGTTCACATAACGGGAAAAGCACAGCGCGACGTAAGTCATATTCAGCATGCCGTCATGGCAGCAGCCAAATTTTTCCAGTGCCTGCGCTCTTTCCTCGCCCAGAATTTCGCGCGTCTGATCCATGGAAAATCGATCATGGCCCGCAGGCACGGGAGTATGAGTGGTGAAGACACAGCGCTCCCGCACCGCGTCGATATTGGCTTGGGTTGCATCGAGCAGATTGCCGTCGTTTACCTGATCTTCCAGCAAGCCCAGAGTCAATAGAGAGGCATGACCTTCGTTCATGTGGAAGACTGCAGGCTGGCAGCCCAGCGCCGCCAGAATGCGCACGCCGCCCAGACCCAGCACGGTCTCCTGGCAAAGCCGGTAAAACGTGTCGCCACCGTAAAGGCGATCGGTCAAAGTCCTGTGCCACGGATCGTTCGGTTCCAGGTCGGTGTCGAGAAAAATTATGGGGACAATGTGGCCGTCGACGCCGACGATATCTTTGCGCCACGCCCGCACCATCACCGGCCGGCCCTGGATGGTCAGCGCCTCGACCGGCTCCAATGGTTGCAGCACTTCTTCCGGCTTCCACGGCTCATCGGTTTCCGTCTGCACGCCGTCGGCACTCAAGTGCTGACGAAAATATCCCTTGCGATGCAGCAGCGTGACGGCCAGCAGCGGCAGCCCAGTATCGGCCGCGGATCGCAGAGTATCCCCGGCCAGCATACCCAGCCCGCCACTATAAGTTGGGATGTCCGGGGCGACGGCGATTTCCATCGAAAAATATGCGACTTGTACCCGTTTCCAGTCGATGCCGGACCGCTGTGGTTCGGAAATGAAAGAATCTGCCGGAGTAACTGCCATTGCTCTGGATTTTATCAGCCAGAGGAGAGGGTTCTGCACGCAATGATTGGATTTTCACACGCGTCGAGGGAAGGGTTTTCGCGGCTGCACTGCAAGTTGACTGCACAAAACGGTTTAAATCGAACAGTCCGATTGGATTTTTACGTGACGATAGAAATACCCTCCCGGGCAGCAGTCTCCAGGCGCTCCCAAATCGCATCCATCCACGCCATATGTTCCGGCTTCATCAGCACGGAGCGCAGGCACGTGACATAGGCCGCACCACCAGTGTTCCAGGTTTCATCAGGGAAAAACTTCAGCGGCAGCTGCACCAGCGCCAGATGCAAATCCCTGCGCGCAGCCGCGTCGAACACAGCACGGGCGCGGGCCGAGCTTTCCTCCACGCTCGCTCCACGCATGGCCCACACTACAATATCCAGCTGCGGCTCGATCGGCGCGATGAAAATTTCCGATCCGCGCAGCCGCCGATGCAGTTCCACCGCCGCCGAGCGGCAGGACTCGAGCATTCCGGCAAATTCTCCCCCGCGAACCAAAGGCAGCAATCGCTGCGTCGCCCACAAAGCTACTGCCGATGCCCCGGCGCGAGAGCACTCCAGGCTGATCTCCCCCAGATGCAACTCGTCCGAAGTGAAATAGGTATACGGCGAGTCGTGCTTGTAGAAGCGGCCCGCAGCAGGATCCTGAAACAGCACGCAGCCGCAGCCATACGGCTGCAATCCATGCTTGTGCGGATCGATCACGATCGAGTCCGCCTCGCCGATCGCCGCAAACGCGGCCGCAGCCTCCACGCCCAGATTCGTAACCATGGTGTAGTAGCCGCCATAGGCCGCGTCCACGTGCACGCGAAAGCCATATTTCTCTCGCAGTTTAAGAATCTCCGGCAGCGGATCGACGGCTCCGAGCGCTGTGGTTCCCAATGTGACCACCACGGAGCCCACATCGCCCTGCGCCAGCCGTTTTTCAAGCGCCGCCGGCAAAATCCTACCGCGTGCATCCGTCGGAACCGCCTCGAACGGCAGCTGCAGCACGCCGGAAATCCGGCCGTGAGTGTAGTGCGCCTGCTCGGAGGCCAGAATCGTCTTCCTCGGCGCAAGCTGGCCGGCAATCCACAACGCTTCAAGATTGGCGAACGTCCCGCCGCTGGTCAGATGGCCCAGGTAAGTTTTCCAGCCAAACATTCCGGCCAACTCCCGCACTGCCTCCATTTCCATCTGAGAGCTGGCCCGGCCGCCGTCGAGCGCATGATTGTTCGGATTGATCCAGGTCGCCAGCGCATAGGCGGCACGCGCCACCGGATGCGGCGGCTTCAGCATCTGCCCGGCATACAGCGGGTGAAAATAGGGATAATTCTGCTGCATCCGGTCGGCCACCTGCTCCAGCACGCCCAGAATGGCAGCATGATCGAGCGGCAACGACGGCCCTTCCGGCAACGCGGAAAACCCGACCGCCAGCCGCGGCAGCACTTCTTCCAGCAATGCGAGCGATTCAGCCTCGAAAACCATTGGTTTCGCCAGCATAGCGCATAATGGGGCCAAACTCTCGCTCAACAGGCAGAACCCGAGTATTCGCCAAATCATCGCGTAACCACTATTTTTTTGTTGCGTTTGACCGAAATCCCGGTACACTGTAGTTGCGTCAGAATAGAACCGGGCAGTTGTAGACTTTGCCCTAAAGTGCAAGATTCTGCTTGTAGTCGCTCCGATTCCCTTCAACGTAAATTCAAAATGATTAGGAAGTAAGATTCAAATGGAACAAGGTACAGTGAAATGGTTCAACGACGCGAAGGGCTTCGGCTTTATCTCGCGCCAAAATGGTGAGGATGTCTTCGTGCATTACTCTGCGATCAATTCAAACGGATTCAAGAGTTTGCAGGAAGGCCAGGCCGTGCAGTTCAACGTTGTGAAGGGACCGAAGGGCTGGCAGGCGGCGGACGTTCAGCCCCTGTAAGCAAGCACAAGATTTACACACAACGGCAGGGGAGAAATCCTCTGCCTTTTGTGTCTTCGGACGCCTCCGCGATCTCACTTCACGGGGATTCGGGTGAGCTATGTCCGCGCAACGCTGAAATCTCAACACCCCGCCATATAAGATCAGCAGGCGATCACATCAATCTCAACCAGCGCATCCTTCGGCAGTCGCGCCACTTCGACTGTCGAGCGTGCCGGAGCCGCCGATCCCCCCTGCCCGAAATACTCTCCATACACGGCATTCATCGCGGCAAAGTGGCTCATGTCTTTCAAGTACACGGTCGTTTTCACCACACTGGCCAGCTTCAATCCTGCCGCTCCCAGCACTGCTTGCAGATTCTGGATCGCCCGATGGGTCTGCTCTTCGACACCGCCGGCGACCAACTGTCCGCTCGCCGGATCGAGCGCCACCTGACCCGAGGTAAAAACAAAATTGCCGATGCGGATGGCCTGAGAATACGGTCCAATCGCCGCCGGCGCATCGTTCGAATGAATCGCTGTTTTCGCTTCGCTCATAACAACTCAAATTGTAGCCGACGGTTGGATTGGATTTCGCCCATCCTCGGCCAGTTCAGCGAGTCTAATGGCTTTGAGGAAACATGAAATTCCTGAGCTCCAGCAGATTGTTTTTTTTCGGAATCCTTCTCGCCTGTATTTCCGCCGTTGCGCAAACCGGCACAGCGGCGCTGCCGTCTGCCGCGGAGCTGAAACAGCGCGTGCTCGACAACCTGAAAAAATCCCGCGCCGAACAGGAACGCTACATCTGCAAGACAACCAGCGAAAGCGACATCGCCAACAAGAACGGCAAGATCAAAAGCCGCGACATCAAGCAATACGATCTTTTCTTCGTGAATGGCCAGGAGATCGACGAGTTGACTGCAAAAGACGGCAAGCCGCTCGATGCCGGGCAGATGAAGAAAGAAATGGATCGCGTGCAAAAACAGATCAGGAAAGACTCGGACATACAATATGTCGCCCGGCAAGATGCCGGGAATGCAAAACAGCTGGATACGCTGCTACACATGCTGCGCTTTACAAATGGGCACCGCATCGCCGTCAATGGCCGCTCCACGCTGGCCTACAACTTAATCGGCGATCCGAACGTTCATCCGCATGGCACCGAAGAAACCTTCCTGCACGATATGACGGGGACCATCCAGGTGGACGAGGCGACCGGAGAATTGGTCGACCTGGACGCGCGTCTGGATCACGATGTAAAAATCGGCGCCGGCCTGCTGGCCAATCTACATAAGGGTCTATGGATTCACGCACGCCAGCATCGTTATCCCGACGGCGTCTGGCTGCCGAATCTGATCGAAGGCAACGGAGATGCCCGTGCCGCATTGTTCTTCCATCCCTACTTCACCTTCAAAGAAATCATGAATGGCTGCGTCCTGACGAACGTAACCACCAGTGAATCTCCAGGCCGGCATTGAATCGAAGAATAATCTGGATGCCGACATTTCGATTTTGAGATGTAGGCTTTCCGCCTCCAGCCCAACGGCAACCAGCGACATCATAAAGTGCATTGGGATGAAAGTCCGCATACCACCTACATCGCAATCATTACCGCCTACAACGCCGGAAAATTTATTCACCACGCTTCAGCTCAGATCAAAAATAAAAGATTTCAACTGTGCATCATAGCTTCTGCTGCCGCTGCACTTCCCGCACGCCCGGCACTCTGCGCAGTCCATTCATCAGCCGCACTAGGTGGCCTACGTCGTAGGCATCGACGACAAACTCAACAATCGCCTCAGCGCCCGTGCCTGCCTTGGTGTCGACCGCGCGGATGTTCGTTTCATCGTCGGAGATCACCGCAGTCATCTCACGCAGCATGCCTGCGCGGTCGTCGCAGAAAACAGTCAGCTTCACCGGATAGGTCGCACGCTGCGCCGCACCTTCTTCGTTGGGCATACGCGCCCACTCGACGGCAATGCGGCGGTCCGACTCATACAACAGGTTCTGCACATTCGGGCAGCTTCGCGCATGCACCGCGACTCCCTTGCCGCGCGTCACATACCCGACAATTTCTTCTCCCCGAATGGGATTGCAACATCGCGCGCGATAGACCAGCAGATCGTTCTGCCCCTCTACCGTCAGCGAGTCCGAGCCTTTGCTGAAGTAGACGCGCTTCACCGCGTCCGACATTCCCGGCGTCACTTCCGGTTCCGGCGTCTGGTTGCTGGTCGAGCCCGGTGCAAGCCGGTTCAACGCCTGTCGCGCGGAGAACTTGCCGAAGCCAATCCCCGCCAGCAGATCGATCGAATTCGCCAGGCCATACTCCGTCGCCGCTCGTGCGTGTTCGGGCTCCGATATCTGGGCCAGCGAAATTTTATATTTGCGCGCCTCGCGTTCCAGCAGCTTGCGGCCAATCTCAATTGCGCGTTCGCGCTGATGTTCATTCAGCCAGTGCTTGATCTTGTTGCGCGCCCGTGAACTGCGCACAAACGTCAGCCAGTCGCGGCTGGGCGTGTGGCCGTTCTGCGTAATGATCTCGACAATGTCGCCATTGCGCATCCGCGTCTTCAGCGGCACCATGCGCCCGTTCACCTTCGCGCCCGTGCAGGCGTTTCCCACCTCGGTGTGAATGGCGTAAGCAAAATCGATCGGTGTCGCTTCCTTGGGCAGCACCACTACTTTGCCCTTGGGGGTGAAGGTGTAGACCTCCTCCGGATACAGATCGATCTTCAACGTCGACAAAAATTCGTTCGGGTCGGTCATGTCGCGCTGCCACTCAACAATCTGCCGCACCCACGCCAGCCGCTGCTCGTCCTTCGCGTTAACCGGCGACCCGCCAGCCTTGTATTTCCAGTGCGCCGCGATCCCTTCTTCCGCGACGCGATGCATCTCCTCCGTGCGAATCTGCACTTCAAACTGATGGCCGCCATCCGCCATCACCGTCGTATGCAGCGATTGATACAGATTCGGCCGCGGCATGGCAATGAAATCCTTGATGCGCCCCGGCACCGGCCGCCACAGGCTATGGATCAATCCGAAGACCGCATAGCAGTCTTGCACAGAATCCGTAATCACGCGCACTGCAAGCAGGTCGTAAACCTGATCGACCGTAATACGCTGTCGCTGCAGTTTTTGATAAATGGAAAAGAGCCGCTTGATGCGCCAGTCGATCCGCGCGGTAATGTTGTTCTCTCTCAGCTTCTCCTTGAGCAGCGCTTCAATCCCACGAAGAAATTCTTCCCCCTGCTGTCGATGCGCGTCAACCGCGTTCTCGATCTGGTCATGCCCTACGGGATCGACGTAGCGAAACGATAAATCCTCCAACTCGCTGCGGACTTTTCCCATGCCCAGCCGGTGCGCCAGCGGTGCATAAATGTCGAGCGTCTCCCGCGCAATTGCCTGTTGCCGCTCTACAGGCAGATGTTCCAGCGTCCGCATATTATGCAGCCGATCCGCTAACTTGATCAGCACCACGCGGACGTCCGACACCATCGCCAGCAACATCTTGCGGACGTTCTCCGCCTGCCGATCCTCGCGGTTCGCGAACTGAATTTTGTCGATCTTGGTCACGCCATCGACGATGTGCGCCACCTGCTCGCCGAAAATTTCGGACACTTGGCGGCTGGTCACCGGCGTGTCCTCGACCGCGTCGTGCAGCAGCCCAGCGGCAATGGCTGTCGAGTCGAGCTTCATTTCCGCCAGCACCAGCGCTACTTCCAGCGGATGCAGCGCATACGGATCGCCCGAAGCGCGCTTCTGCCCGGCATGATGCTCCAGGCAAAAATCGTATGCCTGCTGGATGATGGCAATGTCGTCGGAGGGCCGGTTCTTGCGCACAGTCGCAAGCAGCACAGCGAAAATTTCCGCAAGGTGCGCGCGGTCGGCATCGGGCGATGCCATACGAATTGGCGCAGTAGCCATAATTGATTTTATGGCACGTAGTCAAATTGGCCTAGAAGAACGCCCACATTGGGCCAATGTGCGAAGATGACCTCTCAGGCAATACACCGGGTTTTAATACGAAGGGAACGATGGCAAACAGGCATTCAAAACCGCATTCCACACGCGGCAAAGCAGCGCACATGGAAGAACTGGAGGCCAATAGCAGCTTCGATCCCGCTGTGGAAGAAGCTTCCATCCCCACCGCCATTATCAGCCGCAGAGCTGCCGACCGTCTGCGCGCCGGCCACCCATGGGTATACGCCTCCGACGTGGAACAGTTGATTCCAGCTGCGATCGCGCCGGGCGCACTCGTCGCGGTTACCGACGCGCGAGGCACCTCCCTCGGCACCGCTATCTTCAGCTCCAGTTCGCAAATCACCCTGCGGCTGCTGACCCCGGAGGCGCTCGCCACTCGCGATGAATTTCTTGCGCTGCTGCGCACCCGCCTGAGACGCGCCATCCAGATGCGCCTCGACTGGCTCGACGCCAGCGAAGACACAAACGCCTGCCGTCTCGTCTTCGGCGAAGCAGATGAGCTGCCCGGTATCGTGCTCGATCGCTATGGCGAGCTGGTCATCCTGCAATTGCTAACGCAAGGCACGCATTTCGACGACGTCCGCGGCGTTGTCGTCGAAATCGTCCGCGAAATGCTTTCGCCGGCTACGATTCTCGAGCGACCCGACCCGCGCATCCGCGAGTTGGAACAACTTTCCGCACCCTCGTCCGCGCCGCTCTATGCCAGTCGTCCTGATACGCCCAGCCTCTCGACGATCTTCCAGCTGAACGGCCTGCGTTTTCACTTCGACGCCAACGCCGGACAGAAGACCGGGGCATTCCTCGACCAGCAAGAAAATTATTTAGCCGCCGCGAATCACGCGCATGGCCGCGCCCTCGATATCTGCACCTATCAGGGGGGATTCGCGCTGCATCTCGCCCGCCACTGCCCGCAGGTCACAGGCGTGGACGCATCCCGTGCCGCGCTCGAAGTCGCGGAAACAAACTTGATCGAAAACCGCGATCAACTCGTCGCGAAAAATGTCGAATGGATCGAAGCCAACGCCTTCGATCTGCTGCGCGACTGGGCGGACGCTCACGAACAGTTCGACACCATCGTGCTCGATCCGCCGGCCTTCGCAAAGTCCAAACGCGCCGCCGAATCCGCCCTGCGCGGCTACAAGGAAATGAACCTGCGTGCCTTCCAGATGCTGCTCCCACGCGGAACGCTGGTCACCTGTTCCTGCTCTCACCACGTGCCGCTGGCAGAATTTCAGGCCGCGGTTACCGCCGCTGCCAGCGACGCCGGCAAACGCGTGCGCCTGCTCGAAATCCGCGGTGCAGCCCAGGACCACCCCGCCATCCTGACCATCCCGGAAACGCAATATCTAAAATGCCTGATCTGCCGCGTGGAGTCGCTGTAGCTGGATTGCCTAATTCGGCAAAGCCCAGATCTGGTCCGGCAAATTGTGTCCGCATGGCTTCATAGCGAAACTCTGGTTCTTTGCATCCGAGCCGCTGTAACTGAGACACTCGCCATCCCCAGCATTCACCAGGTTGCCGGTAAGCGTATATTTCCATCGTTGTGTCTTATCGCCAGAGCATTTCCGCATTTCCGGCTTGCCGTCGGCAACGTCCAGGCAACGGCCCCCAGACTCCAGAGCATCGCCGGCAGCAACGGTCCAGATCTCCGCTGCAGTACCGGCACAAACGCCAACGCTTCCTGAGTCAGCCAGGCAGCGGCTATAGCTTTCGATATCGACCTGCCGGTCTCCAGGAACGATCGTCGTCATCGCGCCGGTGCGCTTCCGCGTGCCGCACGATGCCGTCGGCTGCACCACCCAGATCACAGAATCGTGCATCGCAATCTCACCCTGCAGGGCAGATGCCGATGGTTCCCGCATTCCACTCCAAAGATTGCGAGCATTCAAACGGCACGCCGCATCCGCCGCAAAACCAAAATCGGCCGGATGCAAATCGACCCCAATAGCAGCCGGCCCCCGGTTCAACACCGCGACCGCATATCTGCCTCCGCTGATCGGCTTCAGCAAAACATCCATCGCCGGACTACGCCGCACCAGCGTAGCTATCCTGCCCAGCGCGTCCTGATCGATCGCGATCATATTTTTATTCCCAAGAATTGCAATTGCCTGCGGGCTAAGCTTCTCGATATCCGAGCTGAGGATCAAAGGCGCCGACATCATCGACCACAAGGTAATCTGGCTGCGGGTTTCCGCAGCGCTCATCCCCGCATCGCCGCCGATAATAAAATCCGCATCGTTCCAGTTGCCGGGCTTCTGAAAGCGCCCCAACGGCAGATTGTACGCATAGTTCCAAAGCACGCTGCCGAAGCGAGAAGCGTCCGGTTTCTTTGCATCGAAGGTTGCGACGTCCGTGCCTTCCCGCCACAACTGGCCATACTGGCCGATCCAGCTCAGCACGTTATACCATTCCGGCTTGGCCTGAAAATACGCCGGCGCCGACTCCGAAAACACCACAGGACGTCCCACCGTCTTCAACGCCGCGCTTTCCACCGCATACGCTTTCCGATAGATTTCCTCGTCACTGCCGCCTTTGGGCACATAGAGATTGCAGCCGTCCAGCTTCAAATAATCCACGCCCCACGATGCAAACAACCGGGCATCCTGCAGGAAGTGGTCCGCGCCTCCTCCATCCGGTACCCCGCTGCCGGCCAGTCCGGCGCAGGTCGCATATCCGGAATCCTCATAGATACCAAACTTCAATCCCATGGCATGGACAGCATCGGCGACCGGTTTCATCCCCTGCGGAAACCGCTGCGGATCGGCCTGCAGATTGCCCGCGGCGTCGCGGCCCTTCTGCATCCAGCAATCGTCGATCGTCACCGTGTTGTAGCCGCGCGCAGCCAGGCCGCTCTTCACCAGCGCCCTGGCGTTGGCGAGAATCGTCTGCCCGGTATAGTCGCACTGGTAATGGGCCCAATCGTTCCAGCCCATCGGCGGGGTAGCGGCCAACGACGGCCTCTCGGCGGCAACAGCATCGTGAGCAAAGACGGTCATGCCGGCCAAAAAAACCAGCAGCAAGATTGAGCGTGCAGAAAATCTTCTCCCGGCGCAGGCAGTCCCCGGGACAATCGATAGAAAAAGAAAATTCAGTGTTTTCATAATCTCCAATACCTTGATGCCCAACGATAACAAGGAAATCGTCGTCAGGTGCGTCCAAGATATTTAATCAGCAACACTTCGTTTCCCTTCTCGTTGTAAATCAAATCGTCGACCAGGCTCTTCGCCAGCAACACGCCGTAGCCGCCCGCGCGCATCCCGCGCATCTTGCGATATTCAATATGCTGCAGCGGATCGTCCACAGGATTCGACAGTACCGAGGTTCTCAATTCCTCGAGCGAAAATCCTTCGCCCGGATCTTTAATGCGGCAGATCACCGCATCCCGCGCCCGCACGTAGGAAATTACCACCAGCTGCGATGGGTCCAGATTGCCGCCATGCTCGACGGCGTTCAGCAGCATCTCGCGGAAGGCTGTTCCCACATCGTCGCGATGCTCCTCCGGCAGGTCGGAGAATTCGTGAATGAACTGCACCAACCGGTCCGCGGTGCGCATATCGCAGCGCGCCGCCAGCCCCAACCACTCCGGCGTCGCAGAAAGTAGTTCGATCCCCTCATCCCACACCGGGGCCTCGGTGGCATGCTGCAGCATATTCACCAGCGCCTCAGCCGTGTACGGCGCGGAGAAATAACTGAACGCGCGCTGTTTCATGCTTTCGATCACGTCCGCCGGGGTGCTTTCATTCGTAAGAATGATGAGCCGCAGATGAGGCCGCACCCGCCGCACATCGCGCAGCAATTCCAGATCCTGCTGGCCGGAAGTCTCGTCGCCCGTAAGCACCAGGTCGAAATGGTGCGAGCGCAGCAGTTCCAGCGCGGCCTCATTGTCCTCAACGCGCTCCAGCGTCCAGTCCGGCAGCGCCTCCGCCACAATGTTTGCCGTCTGCGCATCCCGGCCAATCACCATCACATGCTTGCGGCGCGGCCCATGCTGCGGCTTGCGGTCGTCACTCTCAAGGTTTGTCATCATGCAATCGCCACTGCTTTGAAGAGTAGCGCATTCCCTATCGAAATTTGTACAAGCTGAGATCTGGACGCAACATCAGGCGGGTTGAACCGTATGTAGCACTTTTCTGCATGCTGTTGCCTGCGGAACAAATTTGAATCGACCTGCTTCTAATGCGCGGACGCAAGCAGAGATATGCGTTGAACTCGAATTTGCTTCTCACGCTTGCGGGTCCGGGCAATGTCGTAGGAGGATTGCATCCGCATCAATGTGTCCATTCGGACACCGAAGGCCTTTTCGATTCGGAGCGCCATATCCCCGGAGAGATTGGCTTTTGCGTTGAGCAAGCTGGACAATGCAGGGCGCGAAACATGCAGGGCCAGTGCCGCCGCCGTAATTGTCATTCCTGCCGGTTCAATGATTTCGGTCCGGATGAACTCTCCAGGGTGAGGCGGGTTCTTAATAGGCATCTTGTTTTCTCCTTTCTAAGACTAGTGGTAATCCTCTAAATTCAAATCGTGAATCGCACGCATAGTCAGATCGATATGGAATGTCAGGCGCCAATTTGCAGTTACGCTCAAGCTCCAGGTGCCCCGACGATCGCCGCCCAACAGATGCGCTTTCCAGGACGGCAGCATACGCAATTCTTCCGGATCGTCCATGTCGTCTAGAAATGCCAGCATCTTGCGAAGCTTGTCGGCTGTTTGATGGGGAATGCCTCTCGCACTATCTTCCGTGTACAGCTTCTTCAGACCTTTATGCGCGAAGCTCTTTATCTTCATCTTAAAATTAAGCGTAAACTGTAACCTTACACTTGTCAACGAATAGAACAGCCGGGTAGCGGATCGGTTTGGAGTGAATGACTGAAGTCTCCCAAAGCCTAGCCTCGCACCTCGGCGACCGCTGCTAACGCGGCTACTGCCCTTTGGGTATTACGGGATACCACGTAAATGAATAGAAATTCCTGTCCTTTCCGAGTTTCAATCGACCGCCGTCATAATGCGGATCGATCCCGGGCTCGATCGTTAGCGTTCGTCTATCTTTTTTC
This sequence comes from Acidobacteriaceae bacterium, assembly GCA_965276585.1. Taxonomy (GTDB): domain Bacteria; phylum Acidobacteriota; class Terriglobia; order Terriglobales; family Acidobacteriaceae; genus JAKAAZ01. Next base: position 441,074 of record CBDIAZ010000002.1, read on the forward strand.
AGAATTGACGGATGCGCAGTCCACACACCGTTTCTCAGAACGTACAACGCGTAGCCTGTTTCGGGAATCGCAAGGTGCGCTTCTTTGGTGATTGGTTCCAGCGCAATTAGCTCTACATCAATGTGCGGCACACCTTGCCCGGAACTTGAGAAGCTGCCGCCGATGCCGCCGTGCACATCTCCCCTCAATTTGAGGGCGGCAATTTCGTCAGAAATACCGCGTCTCTCAAGCGCAGAAGCAACAATCGGCTTCTCGCCAGCGGTGACACGTATCAGATCGCAATTAACGCCTGGAACAGGTTTTCTTCGGCAGGAAAGGTGAAGCGATCCAGTACAAGAAAATGGCCGAACTGCACGATACTGCGCTTATCCGTATCCACATCCTTACGGGTTGAGTCCGCGGCTGAATGAAACGGGGAAAGAGAAATACGCCATATAGCAAGCCAAGGATGATTGCTGAATCAGGACCGATCTTTGCGAGGGCGAAATACCAACCGGCAGCCATCACGGCGAGGCCAGCCGCCGCTGCTGCAATCGTTCCCCCTAAGAGACGATTAAGCCATCGGGGAGTCGAGGCGACACCCAGCACTAAACTCAGCCCGAAGAGTCCGAGCCCAAAATACAGACAGAAGTATGCAAACCAGGGTGAGAATCCGACGTAGTTGGCAAACCCCGCCCAAGAGGGCCAATGAACACGTCCCCACCAACCGGGACCCGGTCTATCGCTATACGGCAAATAGCCGAAGGAGTTGAAAAGCAAGAGAACAAGACTCGTTCCAACGCCTACAACGCAACTAAACAGCAGAGCGGTTCCGCCGAATCTCCGTCCTAAAGATTTCAGCAGTTGCGTTCTCATCGAAATCCCGTTTCAGTCTAGCCGAAGCATTCTGAAACTCCTGGAAACGGGGTTATGGGTAACTTTTGTCACGCGGAGTTCAAACTGACCCACCAACAAAAGCGGACCCTTATTGGTTTTATCAGTCCGGCTTCAGCCCGGCGCGGAATTGGTGGGCTTCGATCGCCGCTAAAATGTCCAGCGCGATGGCCAACGCGGCGCGGCCATCGTTTGCGGAGACTTCCGGCTGGGTTCGGTTTCTTACCGATTGCAGAAAGGCTTCCAATTCCAGCCGCAGCGGCTCGCCGGCTGGGACTTCGAGCTTCCGCATCGCCAGCTCCGGCGTGGGATGGCGCTGCTCCGCGGGTTGGAAGTTGACCTGCTGAGGCACGGCGGATGGTGAATCCCCCACATCCACGCAGAGCACGTCCTGCCGCGCATAATCGATCGAGACATACTGGTGCGGCTGAAAGAAGCGCACCTTGCGCACCCGCTCCGTGCTGACGCGACTGGCGGTAAAGTTGGCTACGCAGCCGGAGGCAAATTCGATGCGGACATTCGCAATGTCCACTTTCTTCGACAACACCGGCAGCCCCACCGCATGCAGCTCGCGAATCGGCGACCGCACAAAGCTGAGCACCACGTCGAGATCGTGGATCATCAGGTCGAGCACCACATCCACATCCAGCGATCGCGGCGTGAAAACGCTCAGACGATGCACTTCAAAAAACAAGGGCCGATGCACAATGGGCCGCACCGCACGCACTGCCGGGTTGAAACGTTCCAGATGGCCGACCTGGAGAATACGGCGATGCTGTTCGGCCAGCGCGATCAATTGATCGGCTTGGTCGAGCGTGGCCGTCATCGGCTTTTCCAGCAGAATGTCGACGCCTGCGGTCAAAAGCTCTGCCGCTATCTCGAAATGCCGCGAAGTCGGCACCGCAACCGAGGCCGCGTCCGGCAATGGCTGCGCAGCCAGCATCTCGGCCACAGACGGATAGATTGGACAGCCTTGCTCGCGCCTCAGGCTGGCGGCAAGAATTGCATCCGGCTCCACAATCGCGCATAGCTCGACCGGCGCACCGGCCGCTTGCAGTTCCCGCCACACGCGCAGGTGATTACGGCCAAACGCTCCCGCGCCGACAACAGCAATCCGAGTTTTCATCCTAAGTTGTCATCTCGATGGAAGCGCAGCAGAGTAGAGAAACCTGCACAAGGTTGTCATCTCGACCCCTTCGGCTCCGCTCAGGATAAACTCCGCCCAGTGGAGTGGAGAGATCTGCTGTTCCGATCTCTTGCTGAACTACTTACCTTCCACTGCTTTCAGGCAGCGCGAGTAGAGATCGAGCAGGTGCGCAACCTGGTCCTCGGTTTTGGGGGCGGAGCCGGCGACGAATCCGGCGGTGGGGGCAGCAGGGCGGCCAACGCTGGCCGTGACGGCGATAAACTTCAACAGGTCGAGGGCGATATCTTCATCGCGGCGGGCGCCGAAGTTCGCCAGGGAAGGCTGTTCCATACGTGTCGATTTCCTCCAACGGCGATGCTAGCAGATTGCCGAGGATTGAGCGCGGAAGGAGGAGTTCAGCGTTCAGAATTCAGACTGCACATAGCAGACACGGCCTACGATGCGATCGCCGGGCTGCTCGTGCGATTCGAGCTCGATCAGCCGCACCGGCATCTGGGGATTGCGCGGCCGCAGAATGAGGATGTTGGCGTCAAACTCCAGGAAACATATATGCAGCGCGCCCGCGGCATGAACGGCGTAGACGGTGGGCGCCTGCGAACGATAGAAGGCGAGGGTGTTGTAGTGGCGGTCGAGAACTACGGCCGAGTCCTGTCGCAGCAACGGATCCATGGCGGCGGCCTGCAGGCCATCCACACGGACGGCGATGAAGCGCTGCCAGAGGGCACGGCCGGGTCCCGTACGTTCCCGCGAAAAATGCAGGACTGCGTCGGGAACTTCAATGGTATCGATGACTTCCGAGGGCTGAATGCGCGCGCTGGCAGCGGCCGCCGAGTGGGTCACGACGGAAATCGACTGGGTGAGCGATGCGGCCCGATGGCTGGCCGGAAATGCGCGGATGGCGTCGGCCGGAAGCAGATCGAGGATGGAAATATCCTGGGCCGCGAGGACGCGATCCAGGCCGTCCAGGCTGAGTGTGCGCTTTCGATTCAAGAAGTTAGAGATGTGGGCCTGCTGGAAGCCGGTGGCGCGTGCCAAGGTGGCGCCGGAGATCAAACCGCGGTCGATGCGGCGCAGAATTTCGAGGCGGAGATTCTCGTGAAGTGCATCAAACTTCATCCTCGAACAATAGCATTAAGCTATATATGATTTCCATGCATATCTTTAAGATAATTTCAAGATATATTCCGAATTGGGCCGAACACCCACAATGGAACGTGGTCCATATCATTTAGAAAAGTTTTTGTTGACATATTTTCAGATTCCCGATATCACAGACAGACTCTCTCGTTCTTCAAAAATGAGGCTGACAGCGTTGACCCTACTCCCCCAAACTCCAGGTCATTATGAAGAAGTGTCTCCGGATTCCGCAGCTGTATGGGCGGCGCCGGAGCCGTTTTCGAGCAGCCGGTCCGATCGCATGTGGACGCATAAACGCATTGTTCGAATCGCCCCCAATTCGGCCGATGCTTTCCTGTGGATGGAAGATCCATTGACAGGCTCTTAGAGGGGAACTCCACCGAAGGATTGACTGTCGCTTAAAGCCGGAGACGTGCGCGCTGGGCCTGATTTGAACCGCAAGAGTTTAAACGGCTAAGCAGTCTCCACAAACGCTCTTTGCGGGCCACGAATCGATTCGCGGCTCGACATGGGAGCGACCTTTTTGCCCTGGAGAATATTTACTCATGAACAATTCCTATCTGCACTTGAAGATCTGTGAAGGCTGTGGGCGCTTGTGGGCCCGCAACAACACAGTTACGGGCGTCTACTGCCGTCTCTGCACCGTCCATTTTGCCGACTTCCCCGCACCGAGAAGCCGCCGCCCCAAAGGAAGACCGCGCAGTATGAAACACTCCCCTGCGACGCTGGTCAACCAAGGAGGTGTGCGATGAGCGCAGCGTTTCCCTTGTTCAACCTATATGCTTCGGAACCTTTGCAGCCACGTTTGAAAACGACGGAATCGACAGATATCCGGGAGGAACGTCCAGTCAGCCGGCCAAAACCGGAGCTGGCGTTTTACCGGAAATACACGGAGGCGATGTTGCGGCGGTACATGCGACTCTCACTCAGCGTGGGCCGCATGCCGGCGCTGCTGGGTCATGACGCTTTTCGCGGAAAGATGAGCACGTATCGGGTTACGAGCTTTGAAGACTCGGTAATTTTTGTCTATGACGTGGAGAAGTGCCTGAAGAAACTGGACAGCTTTTCCCAGGAGCTGATCCGGCGAATTTCCCTGCAGGAGTACACGCAAGGTGAGGCTGCGGGACTGCTGCATGTAAGCCTGCGAACGATCGTGCGCCGGTATGGGGAGGCGGTCGACACATTGACGCAGATTTTTATCGATCATCGCCTGCTGGATGTCGATCCTATGGATGGGTCAAGCGGGTCTAAGTGAAGCGACTTATAACCTGTTGATAGCAATGAGAGTAGTAGAGAGATTGAATTGGCTTAGTATTTCAATTCTCTCTGCTACTCTTAACCCATAGATGAGAGAGCGGAAAGCGGACTAGCTCAAGGGTACAAACCGGTCTGTTTTCAACTCGATCTAGAAAGCTTAAAAGAAAGGCGCCCAGGACCGGGCGCCTTTTATCTTTAGTGGGAACAGGATGGAATGACGTGCGGAAACAATGTTCGGCGCGCAGTGTAACTGCGAAAGGAAACCTCTCCCGCAAGGGTGCAGCGGGCGCAAGAAGAATGCAGGGCGCAGGCAGAAGTATGGGCGTGGATGGAAACCTGTTGCGGGAAGAAGACGTCACACAACACACGGAGATGGCACGCGCACTGGTGCTGGCGGCGTGGCCGGGGATTGTGCAGGGCCTGATCAAGAAAGCCAAGAGCGGCGGGTACCAGCATGCCAAGCTGCTGCTGGAGTTGGGCGCGCTGACGGGCACGGACAATTCGCAGCTGAACAACCAGCGCCAGCGGCAGCTGTGCGATGCGCTGCTGGATGGGCTAGGACTGCCGGAGAAGCAATTGGAAGACGCAGAGGCCAAGCTGGACGCGAATCCGGAACCGGAGAATACAGAGGCACTATGAGGATTGAAGCAGGGACGAAGACAATGACCGAGACGAGGGAGAGCCTGATGCGAACGATACGCGTATGCCGACAGCAAGCCCGACGATGGAATGCCTGGCGGGTTGCAAGCTTCGTCCTGATGGTTGTTGCTCTGAGCCCTGCGAGCCGGGGACAAGTGACAACGACGACCGTTCAAGACACGGTTTACCATGCCAACGGGACGGTGGCTACAGGTACGATCCTGGTGTCGTGGCCGGCGTTCGCGACCGCTACGGGAAATACCGTTGCCGCAGGGAACCTGAATGTAACGATCGGGGCGAACGGCCAGGTATCGATGAACCTGGCAGCGAATGTGGGAGCGACGCCAGCTGGAACGTACTACACGGCCGTCTATCACCTGGACGATGGGACGGTGAGCAAGGAATACTGGAACATTCCCAACGTACCGAGCACCAGCGTTGCGGCCATACGCAGCCTGATTATGCCTGCGAGCGTTGCCGTTCAGACGGTTACAGCGACCGAAATCGATTCTCTGCTGAATAAATATCTGCCGCTGAACGGTGGGACGGTATCGGGAGCGCTGCTTTTGCAAAGCAGTCCGCAGAGCCCGGCACAGGCAGCTACCAAGGGTTATGTGGATAGTTCGATCGCTTCGGTGCAGGCGATCACGAGCCAGGCGTTAACCGCTGCGCCGAGCAAGAATCAGGTTGTCCAGCAACCACAGGGAACTACGCTTACCGCCAATGTTTTTGCAGGCAGATACTATGCCAGCAATTTTCGCTCCGGCAGCCAGGACAATGGCATATCGAATCTTGTGAATGGCCAGAATTGCGCGACAAGCGGGCCGAGCGGGCATAGCGGATGCACGATCGATGTCGATCCGACTTATGACAATGCGGAAAACCCGCAGGGTTATGGGGCATTCATTTTTGGGAACAACTCCAGCAACATGAACTGGCCGCTAGATACACATGTCCATGATGAGCGCAATGGAGTGACAGCGGATTACTACGAAAATCCTTTCTCGGTTGTGCCGCAACAGTCTACAGGGCAGACAATTACTTCTGCAATTACGCTGGACTACCAAAAGTGGCCGTCTTATCAGGGAAACGCGGCTGGATCGGAATACCTGCAAACCACGGATTACGCGGGCGGCTATAACTTCGACAACTATCTTGGATGGGGCCAGCCGCAATACTTCTTCAAGACCTATTATGACGACTTAGTGCTGGCTTCGACCGACTATACATCTGGCCAGCAGGAGGCAATTGAAAACATCGTGAACTGCCATGGCGTGGGCGATTGCCTGGCGATGACAACACTGCTGAGCTGCGACGGCGGGATGAACACGGCGAACGATGAAGGGTGTCACGGCGGAGACTTCCAGGTGACGGAAGATTCTGCGGTTTACCGGGGTGTGGTGACGAGCGCTGCTCCGGTGGGGTCAACCGTAGTTCAAGGATATGGAACGGCGGGACAAGGCACCCAGGGCCAGGACAGATTACTGCTGGATACAAATCCAGTGAACATCATCACCGGAACATCCTTCACCGGTTATGCGGGACCGGCGGTAACAGGGCCGAGCGGAAACAGCGCCACGGTGGCCGATATGGCCATCGACAGCAATGCGAAGTTCCCGGTATCGACGATGGTGCAGCTATGTTACGCGGGTGCGGACAACGGAGCGAGTGGGGCCACTGGATGCACGGCGGGGAGCCAGCCGCTGGGATTTATACCATCCGCCCCAAACATGATCAATCCGGCAGCGAGTATAACTACGAGCGTTGTGGCAGCCTATACGGCGACAGCACCGGGGACGGGACTGCCGGCCGGATTCTGCACACCGGCGACGCTGCAATCCTCAACCACGGGCTCTGCATGTTATCTGCCGCCCAGCGGGGTTGCCTGTATTGCGGACCAGGAAGAGTATGAGACGGTCAATTACACCTATAACTCGGCTACGCAGCAAGTAACGCTGCTGAACCTTCGTTTTCCGCATAAGAATGGATTGTTCTTCGCGCATGGCGGATTGTGCGGGTATGCCGTCGAGCAACAGTCCGATGTATTCAGCGGAGACGGCAATAGTAACGGGATCAGTCAGGTGTTTCCGATTGAAGGATCGCCGAATGGAACTTCATTCTATTACATCAGCCAGCGGGTAAACCTGGGTTACACAAACCCGGTGATCGGGGTAAGCACAGGGCAAAATGGGGTGGAGACGGACGGCGGCGGAGAATGCTTTACGTTAAATACAGTCGCGTACGTGCTGCAGGCGGATGGCAGGACGGTAGCGGTCGCATCGAATACTCTCCCATTCACGATTGGCGATCTATCTCCGATCAATGGGATGACGCTGATGATTACAACTCCCAATGCGACCTATAACGGCACTTATACGGTAAGCTATGGCACACCCAACTCAATCAACGGCACCGGCGGTGCAAATACATTCAGTTATGTGCCTGCAGCCGCGCCGAGCGGAACGCCGCCTACTTCCGGCACGGCATCCTTCTGCAATACGAATTACAAGTTATATCCCAGTGTGCGGGTAAACAGCGTGTTGAACACGGCTACGAACAAGGTGGACGGCACGATGGAGACGATGCCGTCTTCAGTGGCGTTCGCGGCGGGCGATACGGTGATGCAGCCGCATTATCCATGGATCTATACGGGGCATGACGCCGGCAGGAACGTGAATCAGTTTCTCCCTCGCCTCTATAACGGCGGCGCATTGTATGGGATGACTTATGGATACCTGCTAAGCGGCAGCCCATTCGTGGGCTTCCAGATTAACAATGGCACGGACCAGAGCCGGTACATTGGATATGGTGGAACGCATGAACAGCCGGGATTCGGATACTACCTTAACGGAGACTGGGACGAAGCTTTCACGACTTACTTTCCGCCGGAAGATGCGGTGGTAAAAGTACTGAACTGCAAGCCTTCTCCTATCGGGTGCAATACGTTAAAAAGCAACTTCAATGTGTTGGAGATGCCGCAATCGAATGGGAACCATGCTCAGGCGTTGAACTACGATCCGAATATCACGACATGGACATTTGGGAGCAGTTATAACCCGGCTGCAAATCCGCCGATTAATCCGGTGGGAACGGTCCAGGCGAACACCTTCCATGCGATAACGAGTATTACGGCGCCGCAGATTGGGGTGGGCGGAGGATATTTGTTCAATTTAGGCGGGGCGGTTGGGATCACTACGACTCCGGCTAATCCTGGATTCAGTACGTGGTTTGCCAGCTATGCGTATGGATTTGGCGCACAGGGCGCGAAGACGATCGATGGATATCTATATCGCGGAGCTTCGGCGAACACGGTGGATTGCGGCGTAGGGACTGGCGATACGAGCTGCACCTTCACGGCGGGCGTGGTGAATGCGGGAACCTCGGTGAGCGCGCCCAGCCTGACGGTGGGCGGAGGGTCGGCGGTCACGCATGTGGCTTACGATACGACCGGGGCAGTTACTCCGGCGGCAGTGGCGGCGCAGACTTGCAGCGACCAGACGTTTGCGGTGAACGGGATTACCGCGACGGACAATCTAGGGTCGATCCATCCTCCGGGGGCATTGGGGAACTTGAGCGTTGAAGGATATGCCAGTGCGGCAAATACTTTGACGCTGCATTTCTGCAATGTGAGTGCGGCGAGTGCAACTCCTCCGGCTGGGGCTTATAGCTTCCTGGCTATGCATTGATTCTTCCTAACTAAGTAACTTGTTGTCCCATCCTTCGCGGAAAGCGCGAAGGATGGGCAGCCGTGTTTCTTCTTATTCATACTTCTAAATTTTCATATTGCAAGGTCACCTGCAGGCGAGGTGGAGCGATGAAACTTGTCAGCGCCCTGAATGCGGTTAGTTCGCAGGTATGGGCGGTGGTATTGATTTTGCTGGGAATCGGGGCCTTCGGGATGGCTTGCGCCTGCGGCGCGGCGGATGTTCGGGCGGCATTGATGAGCTCGGGCACGGGAATGATTGGCGGAGGAATCGCCATGTTTCAGCATCAACCGAAGGTCGAAACGGAAACACCACCCAACCACTGAAAGCGAAAGGTCACTATGTCATTTATCAGCGTTTTGGAAACTGTGGGCAAGGATTTCGAGAATGGACTGGTCCTGGTCCTGGGCGATGTGAGCAAGGTTGCGACGGCGGAGGCGCCGGTGCTGACGCAGATCAATCCGGCGGCGGGAGCGATTGCCGGGCAGGTTGCGGCGCTGACTTCGCAGGCTTTGGGGATTGCGACGCAGACGGAGCAGAAGATTCAGGCCCTGGGCAAGACGAATGTCTCGACGGCGCAAAAGGTGGCCGAGGTGGCGATGATTCTGGCGCCGGCAGTGGCGCAGGTGCTGGGGCTGGCCGGGGCGCAGGCTTCGACCATCGCGAATGAAATTGCCAACTCCGCGGTGAGCATACTGGGAGCGCTGCCTGCCTCAGTGCTGAATGCTCCGGCTGCTCCGCCGAAGACGGCGTAAATGGCGGCGCATATCTCGGGGGTGGCCGGGTCGGGGATTCCGGCGGTGACGCAGGCGGAGTTTATCGGCAGCGTTCGATCGGGCGATCTGGTGTTCTGCTGCGGCACGGCGGATATATCGAAGGCGATCGAGGATTTGACGCATTCGATATTCAGCCATGTATTGATGGCCTGGCTGCCGCCGGATTCCGATGAGTGGCTGACGATCGAGAGCACGTTCCACCATGGCGTGCATGTGGGGCAGCTTTCGGCTTACGTGGATGGGTATGACGGCGACCTGGTGCTGGCGCGGCGTCCCGTTTTGACAGAGGCAGATGTGCGAAAGGCGCGGGATGCCGGGTTGCAGGTGCTGGACGATGCCTACGACTGGCGGCAGGAAGTGAGCATTGTCGGGCACCGGCTGCTGAAATGTCTGCCGGTGGAGATTCCGCAGCGGGAATATTACTGCTCTGGGCTGCAGTATTTTATGAGCCTGGCAACGAAGTATCCGCTGCGGAGGCCGGGGGAGAATTATCCGACTCCGGAGGATGTCTGGGAGGATGCTTCGGTGGTTGCGGTTTGTGCTTTGCGGCGGGGCTCGTTGCGGTGATTTGGATCCCCATCCTTCGCTACGAATGCGAAGGATGCTGCTCAAAAAAAGGATGGGCAACTTGATGGACTTGCAGGCGGAGGCGGCTGCCTGGAGCGTGGGCGGGGAAGCGGGGCGGCGGGGAACGAGCGATCTGGAGCGGCTGATCTGGATGGGGGAGCGGCTGGATCTCCGCTTCGACGATTTGGACGGCGAAACGCTGGCGATGCGGCTGGCGCGGGCGTTGCTGCAGATTCGCACCCGCGATGGGAAGATTGAGCCGCTGGTGGCGAATGCGGCGCAGCGGATGTTCGCGGAAAATCGCGGGCAGCGGAACATTGTGTTGAAGGCGCGGCAGATGGGGATCAGCACCTGGGTGGCGGGGCGTTTTTTTCTGAAGACGATTACCCGGCCGGGGACGCTGACGGTGGAAGTGGCGCACAACCGGGAGGCGGCGGAGCAGATTTTTAAGATCGTACACCGGTTTTATGAGCAGCTGCCGGAGGGATTGCGCGAAGGCGCACTGCGGGTTTCGCGGGCCAACAGCGGGCAGCTTTTCTTTCCCGAGCTGGACAGCGAATATCGCGTGGAGAGCGCGGCGGATGTGAATGCCGGCCGCGGGATGACGGTGCAGAACCTGCATTGCTCGGAAGTGGCGCGGTGGAGCGGCGATGTGGCCGACACTATGGCGAGCCTGGGGGCGGCGCTGGTGCCGGATGGAGAAGTAGTAATGGAGTCCACGCCCAACGGCGCGCATGGATGTTTTTACGAGGAGTGGCAGCGCGCGGAGGAAACGGGGACGGTGCGGCACTTCTTTCCCTGGTGGATGGAGCCGGCGTATGTCGGGAATCCGGCTGCGCTGGGGGAATGGACGGAGGAAGAGCGGCAACTGGCGAAGGCGCATGGGCTGACGGCAGAGCAAATCGTTTTCCGGCGGCGGCTGCGGTCGAATTTTCGCGAGGCAGCAGCGCAGGAATTTGCCGAAGACGCGGAGAGCTGCTTTCTGGCGAGCGGGCATTGCGTGTTCGACCTGGACGCGATTGCGGCGCGGGCGCAGGCGGTGCATGAGCCGATGGAGAAGCGGCGCAATGGGCAGTTGTGGATCTGGTATCCGCCGCAGCCGGGCATGCGCTACATTGTGGCCGCGGACCCGGCGGGCGGCGGGACGGCGGGAGACTATGCGGCGCTGCAGGTGATCGAGCTGGAATCCGGATTGCAATGCGCGGAGCTGCGGGAACGCGTCGATCCGCGGGGGCTGGCGCAACAGGCGGTGGCGCTGGCCGGGGAATACAACGACGCGCTGCTGGTGGTGGAGCGGAACAACCACGGAGCGGCGGTGCAGGCGTACCTGGAGATATCGGGAGATCGGGTTCAAGTCTACGAGCAGGAGGCGCGGGCGGGATGGCTGACGACGGCGATGTCGCGTCCGGCGATGATTGAACGGCTGGGGTCGGCGCTGGTTTCCGACGCCCGGATATTTTCGAGTTCCCGATTGCTGGCCGAGTGCCGGACGTTTGTGCGGCAGCGCGATGGGCGGGTCGAGGCGGCTTCCGGGAGCCATGACGATTGTGTGATGGCGATGGGGATCGCGATGGCGGTGCGGGCGGAGAAATTGGCGACGGGGCGGCGAGGGGATGGATTCACCAAACCGGGCTATTGAAAAGGTGGAAAGCAGAGGACGCTTTCCACTTTCCAACAGCCCCGGCTGCGACGGCGGGCGATCGATTTCCTGAGGTTTCTCATAATCGGTTATTGGTTGCATGTGGAATTTGAATCCGCCCTCCGGGCGAAAAACGCGCGTGCCGGGGACCCTGGCTTCGCGCCCCTGGGGTACACGATTCTTAGTAGCGCGAAGTGAAATGCCGGGGTCCTTCGCTTCGCTCAGGATGACGATTTCTTTTATTTGGAATTTTCAAGCTGGCTTTGGGCACCCGGGTTTTTATTGATTCCGGGTACAATCCGGGAACGGGCATACGGGAGCGGCGGTGGCGGTTACGGCGGTGCAGCAGATCCGGCGGATGCGGGGCGGAGCGCAGAGTCATCTGATGCTGGGCTCGGACGGACATTTGTACGTGGTGAAGTTTCAGAACAACCCGCAGCACCTGCGCGTATTAGCCAACGAGATGTTCGCCACGCGGCTGGCGGAGGCGGTGGGGCTTTCCGTGCCGGCGACGGAAGTGGTGGAAGTGAGTGCGTGGCTGGTGGAGAATACTCCGGAGCTGACGGTCGATCTGGGGCGCAGCCAGGAACCGTGCCGGGCGGGACTGCAGTTCGGCTCGCGCTATGTGGGCGGGCTGATGCCGGGGCAGGTGCTGGATTATCTGCCGGAAGAACAGCTGGGCACGGTGCGGAACCTGAAGGAATTTGCCGGGATGCTGATTGTCGATAAATGGACAGGGAACAGCAATGGACGGCAGGCGGTGTTTCATCGCAAGCCCAGGGAAAAGCGCTACGCGGCGACGTTTGTGGACCAGGGATATTGCTTTCATGCCGGGGAATGGGTGTTCCGGGATGCTCCGCTGCGCGGGGTGTATGCACGGAACCGGGTGTATGCCGAAGTTGCGGGGTGGGAGAGTTTCGAGCCCTGGCTGGGACGAGTGGAGAATCTTGCGGCGGAGACAGTGTGGCAGATTGCGGAGGCTGTTCCGCCGAACTGGTATGGCGGGGATTTGCGGGAGATGGAGCGGCTGGTGACGATGCTGCTGGAGCGCCGCACGCGGGTGCGGGAGTGGATTGTGCAGTTTCGGGAGAGTGGAAGAAATCCGTTTCCGAAATGGATGGAGGGGGGAGCGGGGGTGGGGGAGCGGCAGTTTGGAGAGCAGAAAAGGATTGAGAATAGGGGTTGGGTGCAATAGGTCTTCAAGAAAGCTATGAAGGATCGTTTGCAGTGCGAGTTCTTCCTGGTCCGGTATGTGCCGGATACGGTGAAGAACGAGTTCGTGAATATCGGCGTGGTGCTGCGCGAGGCCGGAAGGCCGGAGACGGCGCGGGTGCAGTTTACCCGCGACTGGAGCCGGGTGCGGTGCGTCGATCCGGAGGCGGATACCGGGATGCTGGAGGCGCTGGAGAATGAGGTGCGCGAGCGGCTGACGGCGGGGGTAACAGAGACGGCTTCGATGATGACGGCGCTCGATGAGAGCTTCTCCAACCTGCTGCAGATTACCGAGCCCAAGGCTTGTCTGGCGGAATCGATTCCGGCGGAGATGGAACAGTTGAGCCGGATGTATGTGGAGACGCGCAAGCTACGCGAGGCGCGGCGGCAGAGCGGGCGGGCGGCGATTGCGACCCTGATGCGCAAACAGTTTGAGGCGGCCGGGGTGTGGAATGTGATGCGCAAGCGGATCGCGGCATCGATGTATACGCAGCCGGGCGATCCTCTGCGAATCGATTGCGGGTATCGGCCGAATGGGGTGATCCGCATGTTCCATGCGGTGTCGCTCGAAGGGGATCTGGAGGCGGCTAAAGTTTTGGCGTTCAGCGCGCCGCAGATGACGGAAGGCGTGCAGCGGGTGGAGAAGGCGATGCTGGAGTTGACGGCGGTCGTGGAACCGTTGCGCGGACTGTTGGGAAAAGATGCCGAGGAGACGCTTGCGAGCGGCGCGGAGCAGGACCGGATCGATCAGTATCGATTTGGCGTGGAGACGATGGAGCGGAGTTCGATCCGGGTGATGACGGTGGAAGATTTGCCGCGGATTGCGGAGCGGGCTCGGGAGGAATTGCGGGTTTGAGATTTTCTTTCCCACTCAAGCCAACGGAGGGCTTGAATGGGGCACCCGTAGCGATCCTATAGAGGGAAGCGAAAAGCAGGTCCCTCCACTTCGCTGCGTTCCGGTCGGGATGACAGATTTTTCTGTTATTGATTTTCAAGTCAGAGATTGCGGGAGCGTGGCTGCGGCTGCGCTCTTTTTGTTTTTGTGGCGGCATCGAGAGATTTCGATATCAGGAAGAAAGGCGGAGACCGTGAAGTGGAAAACGATGCTCAGTAATCTATGGAGCGAGGAAACAACGGGCACGACTTTGGCCGCGGCGAGTGTGGATGGAGCGGTGCGCAAGACGGTGCCGCTGCCCTCGATTCTGGGGCCGGTGCGTCCGCCGCATGCTTTGCTGCCGAAGGGATCGCCGGCGAACCTGCGACGGTTTGCGGAGACTCCCGTGGCGCGGCGGGCGATCAACGTGATCAAGGACCGTATTGCCTCGATGGATTGGCAGATCCAGCTGCGGCGCGGGTACACGCTGGCCGAGGTTCCGGATGCGCCGGCGCGGATGGAAGTCCTGCGACGGACATTAGAGGAACCGAATGGGTCGGACTCGTTTCGGTCGCTGATGGAGCAGGCGATCGAAGATGCGCTGGTGGGCGGGTTCGGCGCGATCGAGATGGAGAAGACGGACGACCCGGAGCGGCCGTTCGCGCTGTGGCCGGTGGATGGAGCGACGATCCAGCTGAATGCGAAGTGGGACGGCGATCCTGGTTCGCCGCGCTATGCGCAGAATACAAATCGGGTGGGACCGGGGGCGCAGATCCCTCTCTATGACGACGAGCTGATGTACCTGCGGGTGAATCCGCGATCGCATACGCCGTTTGGGCTGGGACCGCTGGAGGTCGCGTTCGAGACGGTGAATACGTTTCTGGGGGCGCATCGCTATGCCGGGAAACTGGCGAGCAACAGCGTGGTGCAGTATGCGCTGTGGCTGAACGAGACCACTCCGGACCATCACAACCGGCTGCTGCGCTGGTGGCAGGACGAGATTGAAGGCACGGGCCGGGTGCCGCTGCTGACCTGCGAGCAGAAGCCCGAGGTGCTGAAATTCAACGGCGGGACGGATGCGGAGCTGCGGCTGGCATGGCAGGAATTTCTGATCCGCATGATTGCGAATGCCTTTGGTTTGCCGGCGATGATGCTGGGTCTGGAAAACGACGTGAACCGCAACACCGCGGTGGAGATGGCGGAAGAGGCTTTTCGCACGACCGTCGCACCGATGGCGAAGATGCTGGCGGAACATATTACGCGCGATCTTTTCGGCAAACGGCTGGGATGGCGCGAATTTGAATTTCGCTTCAACGATCTGGATGCGCGCGATCCGATGGAGGAAGTGCAGATCCAGACGGCACTGCTGACGGCGGGGATCTTGACGGTGGATGAGGTGCGGGCGCAGCGGGGGTTGCGGCCGCTCGAACATGCCAGGGCGATCGAGAAGGCGGGGGAATAAGTCTCGTCGCACTCTCCGCATACAACACGAAGGATCGGGCATCCGGGGTTTGCGCGTTCCATGTTCACCAACTGTTTTGAGGAGGAAGGGTATGTCGTTCATCTATCGATTTCTGGATGACCATGCGGAAATTTCCGCGGCGATTGTTTTTGGCATCGCTGCGATCGGTGCTTCCATTGCAGTAGCGGCGGCGCTGGCGGGCACGCTTTAGCTGCCCCTCTCAATGATCCAACAAGCTTGCGGCTCGAGAAACTGCGGCCGCTTGAATCACACAACACAACTAGAGCATTTTTTCTGATCCTGTGGTGGGGCGAGATTCTCTATGTGTGACCGTTCTTTGGGGAACGGTCACGCCGAGTTTCACGTTCCACTACATACCCTCAGGAGAAATGCTCCAACGAGTGACGGGAGAGCACATGAAACTGGACGCAATGGCGGTCGAGTTCCCGGCTGTTCACGGACATCCGAACCGGGTGCCGTTTGAAGGAGTGCTGACGCTCGTCGATGTACCGAGCGACAAGGCGCCGAGCGGATCGCGGGGACATCGCGTGGTGCTGACGCGGACGGCGGCGGAGAATGCGTTGCCATCGCTGCTGGGGATGGCGGTGGATTTTCGCCCCGACTGGGACGGGCACGACGCGCGCAGCAAGTGCGGAATTTTGACCGAGGCCGATATCGTGGGCCAGAGGCTGATGGTGGGGGGATATTTGTACTCGCGCGATTTTCCGGAGGTTGAAGAGAAACTGCGCAACCTTGCGGCGGGAGCGATGGGCATGTCCTATGAGCTGGCCGACGCCCATGTGGAGGATATGCGTTCCTCTGTATGGAAATTGAGTCGCGTGACCTTTACCGGGGCGGCGATTCTGCTGCGGGAGAAGGCGGCTTATCGGCAGACTTCATTCCGATTGAAGCCGCATGTAATGCGCCGGCGCGGAGTTTCGATGGCGGCGTTTTGCGGCGCAGCTTGATCCACTTCCACCCTTCGCCTAATACGTGAAGGTTGGGCACCTGCATTTTCGATTTCGATCCATTCAAAAACAAGGAGCAAACAACATGGAACAGGGAGCAGAACGTTCGCTGGAAGCATTGGCATTGACACTGGATCGTTTGGCGGGCGCGGCTGGCCTGCTGGAACAGACGGTAAGCCGCCTGGAAGAGCAGCACATGACCATGTCGGGCCAGGTGCAGAAGATTGTTGCGACGGTCGAGCAGGGTGGATCGCAGAACTCGGGCAGCGAGCGTATTTATGAGCTGGAGCGCAAACTGCATGAAGCGGTAATGCAGATTGCGGAGCTGCGCGCGCAGGCTGGATCTTCTTCCGTATCGAGCGGACGCAAGACCGTCACCGCGGCGACAGTTTCTTTGCTGGCCAAGCAGGGAATTTCCAATCTGGATTCGATCGAAGCCGGATCGCTCGATGCAGCGCTTACGGCACTGAGCATCGAACAGCGGATTGCGGTGAAGTCGCAGCTGCTGCGCGCTGGATTGCTGGGTTAATTCTTCGGGATAAAAGCCAGGTCTTAGAAGCGAGACCTATTGCCACTACGGCCCTACGGGCCCATTCGAAAGGAAACGCATGAAAGCCAATTTCCACGATATTCAATCCGCTGCGGATTACATCGGGCCAGGCGCCATTGAAGTTCCGATTTACCAGACGGAGATTACCGACATTGTTCGCCGCCGGGGACTTTTTGGGCAGCGCATCAAGCAGGTGCCTGCTACCGGGCATCCTTCGCGCTTTTTTGAAGAGACCGCAATTCCGGAAGCTACCGCTGCGACCGGTTTTGTCGATCCGAGAAATATTTCGGCTCCGCTGGTGACTCCTACACGGGTGGAGAGCGCTGTTCCGCTGAAGGCGCTGGTGGCGCAGATCAATTACAACCTGTTCGATATCGAGCTGGGCAATCAGCAGAGCCAGTTTGCTTATCTGCAGGCGAAGGATCTTGCCGACACGATTGAAGGCGTGATGCATGTTCACGACCTTGCGTTGTGGAACGGTACCGACACTTCGCTAAGCACTCCGACGACCGCGCAGTATTTTGGCGCATCAGGACAGATTGTTGCGAGCGGGAATACGACGACGATCACACCGACGGAGCTGATTGTGGACAATCTGAAATCCACAATTGCACTGATGGTGTCGAACAGCAACTATGCCATCCGTCCGACGGCGATCTATGCCAATCCTGTGCTGCTGGATTTGATCGACCGCGAAATGAAGACTGAGTTCAATGTGGTACTGAATACCAAGGAGATCAACGGCGGATTCACAGTAAAGACGCTGATCACCCAGGCTGGTGAACTGCCGTTGATTCCGGACTGGTCGCTGGGTTACACCGGGACCCCGGGTTCGGGCACGGCGCAGCTGCCAGCCTACATTGTGACTGAGGACCTGATCGAATACCACTGGCTGAGCGATCCGAATCCTCGCGTATTCCAACTTGGAGTACCGGGATCGTTGGCTTCGCAGTATGTGGTGGTGAAGTTCGGTGCTCCCGTGGTGAAGATGGCTGCTGCCGGCGCTCACTATCAGGTGATCGTGCAGCGGTAAGGCTGAATCATTTGGCGATAACCCAGGTCTCAAAAAGCGAGACCTGGGGCACCCGTGTTTCTTTATAGGTCAGCTTCGATTCTGAAGCTGGCCTTCTTTATTTTTCGCCCAACCCGGAGGACATCTTTATGGGATACCTGCTGCCGACCGACTATGCGACTTATGGCCTTCCGGCGGATACGACGGACGATTGGATTACGATGGCTTCCGCGCTGATCGATTCCTATTGCAAGCGGACGAGTTTGAATCCTACGCAATATGAAGAGCGGATACGGATCGTATCCGGATCGCAGACGGTGCGGTTGAGTTATCTGCCCCTGGCGGCGGTGACGCCGAATACATCTCCCCTTATTAGTGTGCAGGCCCGTTATAGCCGGCCGCGGCGGGGAGAGATGATCGATCCTGCATACGAGCAGATTGCCTGGGTGTTTGGGCTGCCGGGAGCATGGTCGAACTTGAATGTGGCCGATGTCGATTTTGTTGCGAACACGGGCGAGCTTACGTTTCCGTACAACATACTCGGGCTGCCTTACAACGAAGTGGACGTGACGTATACGGCTGGGCTGAGCACGATTCCTTATACGGTGCAAGTGGCGTGCGCGCAGATTGTGAAGAATGCGCAGACTACGCCGGGTTTGAATGTGAAGTCGAGCAAGATCGACACCATGCAAATGTCCTATTTCTCAAATTCACTGATCGATCCGCAGGTTGCCGCGTTGCTGCAGCCGTATGTGGCGACGATGTTGGGGTGAGCGATGAGCGTTGACTTGAGCGTACGAAATTCGACGGCGGCGCAGCAACGGGCATCGGACGCGCTGCTGCGATGTCTGGGCGGGACGACGGTTCTGCTGCGGCTGCCTACGCCTGGCGCGGCGGGTTCCGATGCGGAACAGCTGGGGGAAACGACTCCAGCGTACGAAGACATACCCTTGTCGCCGGCGGTGTTTCGGCGGTTGCGGCCGCAGCTTGAAGACGGCCAGGCAAACCGCTATGAGGTGCTGATTTCTGCTTCTTCCGTGTGCGCGCAACTGGGATTTTTACAGTTGTCTTCGACAGACCAGTTGTTTGCGATGGCTAGCGGGGTTGTGGTTGACGGCGAGTTGATGCTGATTGAAGCGGCGGCCGAGGCAGAGGCGTTTGGCCGGCCTTATATTTATCGGCTGATTGTTCGTGGACCGCAGAACCAGACATTGTAGGGAACTGGAAGGAGAACGCCATGCAGAATGCACAGAACACGTTTTACATTACGCTGCGCAATCGGCTGGCAGCGTTGAATCCGAACCGCACGATGTATCTGCGCGGCGTGACGCGGCCGGGAATTCTGGTGGAGAGCAATGAGCTGGTGACGGCACAACCGCCTTCGGATGTATTCGTCTTGCGATGGACTGGATTGCATGCCGATCCTTATCTGGCGGAAGTGCTGACACAGATGGAATGCGAAATCGAATACATGACTGAGGGAACGGCCGGAAACCTGGGCATGGATCGAGGCAATCTGTTGACGGAGATGGATGCGGAGCTGGTACAGCTGCTACGACCAGCTTGCGCGGCGAAGATGAGTTATGCGCAGGTTCCGGCGACGCCGATGGAGACACAGATTTTCTGGACGGAAGCGGCGTTTCAACCGGTGAAGGTGGAACGCGACCGATTGACGCGCACCGCGGCGGTATCCGTATTCAGCTATGAAGAGCCGGGGGAGCAATGAGCACAACGCAAATCACTCCATTATCGTTGACGCCGCCAATTACGCGACGGATACGCGCGTATTTCGCGCCGGTAAACCGAGTTGCGGGGGTACCGGCGATTTTCGACCCGGCGCAGAATGGAAATTTCAACCTGGATGCGCCGCCCGCTCCCTGGCTAGATCTGGGATGGCTGGATACGTTTGAACGAAAATCGGGCACGAAGATTTCGCCTTTGCGCAGCGGCGCGCCGGGCTTTCCTTTGTCGCAGGTGCGAACAGAAATCGATTCGTTCGTGCTGGTAAATTTTTTGAACTGGGGCAAACTGCAGATGGCGGTTACGGCCGGTTCCGAACAGATGAACCTGCTGACGACTGCGGCTGGAGCGGCGGCGAATGGCTCCGGAGGAACAGCCGGGGCGGCGGTGCCGCTAGTGAGCGGGAGCACGGCTACTTCTCTGAATATTTCCAGCGGCGAGTTAGCAAATTTTTCCGTGGGACAAATGGTTTCTGTCGATGTCGACTATACCGGGCAGACGGGTTTTGTAGGCAGCGGAGTTAGTGGGGCTTATGTAAGTTCGGCTGCTGCCGTGCATTCGGATGTCAATTATATTCGGCGAGTTAGCTTCAATGTTGGACGGATCATTGCAGTTACTTCGAGCGGGCTACAACTTGCGCAGCCGCTGATCGCCGGCGCGCCCGTCGCGGGTATGTCGGTGCAGACGATTCTTGGATTTGTGGACCGGGAAGGGAGCAACTTCTTTCAGGAGTGGTCTGGCTTATTTGCAATTCCCGGCGAGCAGGGCGATCGAGTGATGCTGCATTATCCCCGGCTGCAAATCGCATCGAGCGCTATGGAAACCGTGAAGACGCTGGGGACGCCGCTGGAAAAAGTAAACACACTAAGTCGCGTCTCCCAGGCAGCTGAGTTTCGCGCTTTGCCAGTTACCGATTCGAATGACGGTGCGCAGGTAGTTTGCTTTCGCAGTTATATTCCTGCTGCGGCTACGAACCTCTGGTGATTTTCATAAGCAAATATCTGGAGAAATGAGACCTGGGCACCCATGTTTCGAACTTTCGATCCAGCGAAGCCAATGAGACGACTAGGAGATGCCGATGAAGGTCACAATCGACAATTTGGATGGGAATGGACCCATCGACTATTCGCCGGCACTCTGCGCGGATCAGGCTACCGAGAACGCGGTTGTCATCACTCGCAGCCTGAATGAACCTACGCTTGCACGGCTCCAAATGGATTGCGTGAGCCATAACTTGCCAGTGCCGGCGATCGGTGGATTGGTTGTTATTTCTGCGGACAATGGAACGTTTCTATTCAGCGGTTATCTACCGGCAGCGGCAGAGCCAGTGTTTGCAGGCTATAGCTCTACGGGAGCGCAGTATCGTTATGCGGTGAATGCTCTCAGCGAGGACTGGCTTCTGAATCGAGAGGCATTGCCGCAGACGGCTCCGCTGCTGGGCCAGACTGCCGGAGAGATGGTTCGCACATTGACGAATCGCGTGAATCCTACACTGGTGCAGATGAATGGCCTGGAGGATATTGGCACGATTGGATTTTTTGAGCCGATGCCGAACCTTCCCTGGTCGGAGAACGTGGCAGCACTGGCGAACCAGGCGCGGGCTGCGTATCGTGTATTGAATGGCCAGCTGACATTGGCCCCGGTTGGCTCGACCGTTCACACTATGAGCGATACGGTAGGAACACTGGACTATGCTGCATTAAGCGCCACGAATGCAAAGCAACTGGTGAACGATGTGACGATTACCGGGCTAAGTCAGCCGATGGAATATGTCACGGAATTGTTTCAAGGGGATGGAGCTACGGTTCTGTTCCAGTTGCAGCGCACTCCTTTCCGCGTGGTGCGACCGATTTTGCTGGACGAGGAATTTACCACCTCGACTTTGAATACATCGATTTGGCAGGTGAACGATGCCGGCGGGTACTTGAATGTAAGTGGCGGCGGTTTGACGATGACGGGCGGAGCGGGAACGGACGGGACGACTACACTGAGCGCAATCGACCCGGTGGAATTGGGTGGTGAAGTAGTTGTTGAGTCGGGCTTTGTGCAGTTGAATACCGGCAGCGATGGAGTTCTGTGCGGTTTGTACTCCGGAACGATTGGAATTCCAAATTGCGTTGCAGGTTTTCGCGTGCGAACCAGCGGTTCGAACACAATTGTTGTTCCTTTAGTGAATGGCAATGAAGTGGGGACAGAATTCACGATTCAAGCCGGGCATAGTTATATTCTGCGCATCCACGTTCATAGCCAGGAATTGCAGCGGATGTTGAACAGCTACTTTTCTTATGGAAGCGCCGGGCCTGAAGTGTATGGGGGCGGAACGGTATCTTCTTCGCTACAGACGCTATTTGAAATACAGGATATGGCACTGCTGCCGTATGTCAACATCGGTTCCACGATTTTGTACGATGGAGCGCTGACCAGCTCGCCGGCAATCGCTACATTTGCTTGCGTCAACAGCGTGAATTTGCAGGGCAGTGTGGGATATTTCAAAGTCACTCAGCCGGGGACTCTGTGGATTGTCAGCACTCCTTCGAGCGGCGCATCTTTCACGCGAAGGATTGGGGCGGCGAATCAGGGAGCGGACTGCAATCTTCTACGGGATGGATTCGTTCATTTCTATAAGCTGGCGATCCCGCAGCCTGGAGAGACGTTAGCGGTGACGTATCGTGTCGCCGCGCCTTCTGTAGCTCGAATGGCGACTAACTCGCCGGGCGGCGAAGGCGGATCGGGAACCCCGGCGGTTTCGCAATGGGTAGGACACGCGGTGCGTCCACCGGCGCGTTCCGCAGTGGATTGCGAAAATGCATGCCTGGCGCTGTTGAATTTCTCCTCGAATCCTTCAGCTTCCTGGAAGGGTGAATACAGCTATTACAACCTGCAAAACCAGGGAGATATCTGGCCTGGGGATGCGTTAAACTTCGACTCCCCGGCTACAGGCTTAAATACGAATGTCATTGTGCGCGCGGTAACGGTGAAGTCTACAAGCAGCTATCCGGAAGTATTGAACTACGATGTGAAGTTTGCCAATGACTGGGCGGACACAATTGCTTTGAAGTTAAGCGATGCTATCTCTCCCGATGTCATTTTGCCGCTTACGGCAGAAACATCTCCAGGAAGCTATCTGGCAAACTTGAATGGATTGCAGATTGTTTCTATCAGCTCGACTACAATTACCGTGAATGCCAATGTAACTCCTCCAGTAAATGGAGGTTTTGAGGTGCGGAGTCTCGACTATACATTCGGCGCCAGCACCCATGAGGACCTGGTTTTACGGAGCCCGGTGGCGAATTTTACGATTACACGGGCGGCGGATGAGGAGCAGTTCTATATCCGGATGTATGACGGATCGAACCCGCCGCTATATTCCCGGCTTTCGAGCGCAATATTCACGAACGTCCCGATTTCCTAGCTTTAGACCTATTTTCCTATTCCCGTGAGGTGGCGAGAAATCTTTCTGTGCATCCGTCTTTGAGGAGCGGGTGCGTACGCCTCCTTCCGTGGCGTACACCTATTGGAAAACCGGTCTATCTATTTCCCAGACAGCCCTGCTGCCGATGAGGATGTAACTCCCATGGATAATTTCGAAGCAAATGTACTGTCCGATTTAGCGGCGCTCAAGAGCCAGATGGGCTCGTTAATCGGACTGGGCCAGCCCGGACGGCTGGCGATGCTGGAGCAAAGAATGGAGCGGCATGAGATTTACATGCAGAGAATGAAAGGGCTAATGGGTGCATTCCTGGTGTTGCTGACCATGGCGCATATTTTTGTCGATTATATAAAGCGATAACTCCACATACGCCTGAATTCTCACATTAGTTTGTTACCCAATCGCTGAGTTTTTCCGGGAGCAGGATATTCCTCTGATCGGAAGCTATCGAACGATTGATCTGAATTCTTCTGCTGTCGATGAACCATCCCCATTTACAGAAGTATTGAACAGTCGACTGGAGATGATAGCCGAGCAGTTTGAGATTGCGGTAGGATCCTCTTCCGTGCAGATGGCAGACGCTGGTGTAGGGGTAAAAAACGGTGAGAGCCATTTCCCCGATTCTGCGGACCAGATCTGTATCTTCCAGGTATAGAAAAAACCTTTCGTCGAAACCGCCAATGGCCTGGAGGAGGTTGGTCCTGACCAACGCAAAGCATCCAGACAAGTTTGGAACGAGTCTTGGTTTGGTCAAATCCAGATCGCTGCATTCAAAGTGGGCACGGTTCATTGAACCGAAATGCAAACCATACGGCGCGAGGAAGCGCCTGACGAATAAATTCCATGGGCTGGGCAATCTTTTACAAAGGTTTTGGCTCGAACCATCCGGATACAGGACTGCCGGCATTACCCAGCCTATATCCGGGTTCATTTCCAGAAATCCATATAGCTCATCGAGAACAACTGGGCCGAACGATATATCCGGGTTCAGGATCAAGTGGTATTTCGAGCTGTTTCCAATCGATCTGATTGCCAGATTGTGGGCTCGTCCAAATCCAAGATTTTTCCCGGCATGGATGTAAGTGGCCCTGTAGCGATCCGCCACAGCGTGCAGATCTGGATTTGGAGAGTTATCGACCAGATATACATCTGCCGGTATCGTGCTGTTTGCTACGGAAGCGAGCACTTGTCCCAGCGTGTCAGGGTCAGTTTTGTACGTGACAATGGAAACAGAAAGCAGCGTTTCGCGGGATTGCATACGGATCGCCCAATCGTATCAGTTTTGGATCGCAAGATTTTCAGATGCGCGGACATTACGCAAAGAGGTCTGAGCCTGTGCCGGTTGGGCCAAAGTTGCATTGCTTGTCGCGAGATGAAGATCTTTATGGGTGAGATGGCCGCCGAGACGGGCAACCGTTGCAAAGAGCACCCCGATATCGCTGATTAAAGTGGCCCGGCTCATATAGCTCGCATCGAGTTCGAGCTTCCGCGGCACAACATGCGCCTGATAGAAGCCATCGAGGTCTTCCGGGGGAACTTCGCACAGAATTCTTTGTTCATCGCGAAAGGCCAAGGTTGCGGCTCCGGTCACTCCTGGACGGCAGACAAACACAGCATGATCGTGATGAGGAAGCTTGGGGCGGGGGCCGACGAGACTCATATCTCCGCGAAACACGTTAAAGAGCTGGGGAAGTTCGTCCAGCTTAAAGCGGCGCAGAAACGCGCCGATCAGAGTGATGCGAGGATCATCTTTCGCCGTATGACCAGGGCCGATGGCCTCTGAATTCGCCACCATGGTGCGGAATTTGTAGATAGTGAACAATTTTCTGTGTCGTCCTGCGCGCTGCTGGCAGAAGATCACCGGCCCTGTAGAAGTTAACCGGATGGCGATGGCGACAACACACAGTAGTGGCGAAAGGAAAACCAGCGCAGGAATCACGCAGACGAGATCAAAAGCCCTTTTTGTATGGGAGGCGCACCAGGGACTGACATGGTAACTGATTTCCTGCAGTGGGCGAATTTCGATCGGAGCCCGGCTGGCAGCGTTCTGCCACGATGCAGTTGTCGTCCCAGGCAGATTGCAGTTGAGGATAGATTCCGGAATCTGGGGAAGATAAATTTCGGTACTCACGTCTGCGTCTCCGTGTTCAGCAGGTTACTATTGGTCCAATTTACGCCACTTCGGTCTGAGTACGTAATCGGTCGAAAGGTTTCCCGGATAAGTAATTTATCCAAATCGGATGAAATCTGGCCGTTCCTATCAGCGAAATATTTCGTAACTTCTTTTCTATCTTATGTTTCGCGCCCCTGTAAAATCCAGTGTCCGTTTGACGCCATTGTCGTCAGAAAGTTGTCGATTCCTGAAATTCTTTCTCTCCCCAAGTATATCGGCTTCCGTAACGAGAATGACAAACGGATTGCGGTCTAGAGGAGGGGAATTCCAAAATGAAACAGGGCTGCTCCATTTTGGGAGGAGAATGTACATTCGGGAATAATCCTGGCACTGGATTTCAGGCATGAACGATATCTGAAGAACCGGGCCGGAGAAGGGTACCGGTTACTTCTGCCAAGGATGAGACGACGATGTGGTGGGGAATCTGCGGGCAGCCGGCAGATTCCGTGCCTGCGAGCAGGATGAGTTTCCCCACTCCTGCGGCGGCACCAGCCTGAATATCCGAACATCGATCGCCGAGGAGAATCGATCGGCGCAGATCGATTGCATGCTCCTGCGCAGCCCGCAGGAGCATGCCTGGCTGCGGCTTGCGATCTTGACACTCCTTGCGATAACGTCCAACACCATGTTCCGGATGGTGCGGGCAAAAGTAATAGGCGCCGATCTGGATTCCCGCGTTTGCGAACTGGATGTTGATCCAGCGCATGAGGGAATGGAAGTCTGCCTCTGAATAGAGTTCCCGCGCGATTCCGGATTGATTGGTGATGAGGATGAGTCGATAGCCGGCGGCCTGTGCCGACCGGCACAAGTCGAAAATTCCAGGGACGAATTCCACTTGTTCGGGCCGGAAGAGATAGCCGATCTCGCGATTGACGACTCCATCGCGATCGAGGAACAGTGCCGGCGAAAGAGCTTTCATTGGAAACTTCTCCTCCGTTTCGCGGAACTGCCTCTGGCCTCTTCAATCGGAGAAATAAATTTGCTCCACCAATAAGCAGAAGGTGTGTTCGAGGGCGAGATGCGCCTCCTGAATATTCATTGTGACTGTGGACGGCATGTGCAAACAGAGATCGCACAGCTTTGACATTCGCCCTCCACTTTCTCCGGTCAGGCCGACTGTGAAGATTCCCGTGGAATGCGCCAGTTCCAATGCGCGGACGATGTTGGGGGAATTGCCTGAGGTTGAAATCGCGAGAAATACATCGCCGGGCTGACCGAGAGCTTCAATCTGACGGGCAAAAACGCATTCGTATCCATAGTCGTTGCCGACTCCGGTGAGGATGGATGAATCAGTGGTCAAGGCAATGGCGCGCAGCGCAGGCCGATCCTTTACCAGGCGACTGACAAATTCCGCCACGATGTGCTGAGCATCCGCGGCACTTCCTCCGTTGCCTGCGACCAGCAGCTTGTGGCCGCTGCGCATGGCATGGGCGGTCTTCTCGGCGGCCTGGATAAGAGTCTTGTGCAAATCAATATCGTCCGCTACCGCACTTAGAACTGCAATCGTCTGCTTGAGCTGGTCCGCTACGATTTTCTGCATCACGCTATCCTTTCCTGTCAATCCCGCCTGCCGATCCTGAAAATTTCCCGATTGTCCTCAAGAACATCTTCAGATTTCTGTTTTTCTATCGCGAGACGCTATCCGTACATACCTTCGATGCGATGGCGGTGAAGTTAGATCATTTCCCGCAATTTTTCTACTTTCTCGGCCAATATTGGATCGCACATTCTGTCACGCCAGAACGACTGGAGAAGCACCCAGAATGCAGCCGCGCCCGCGCCGAACACAAATGCCAGCAGGGTGAGCAGCGTGCGTGGAGGCCAGGAACGTCTGTCCGGGACGAGGGCAGGATCGACAACCTGGATTGCCTGCGCCTGCTTGGCTTCATCTACGCGTGCCATTTCATATTGACGGGCCATCAATTCGAACAGGGTCTCGTGGTATTTCACATCCCGCATACGGCGGATGTATTCCAGGCCCGCCGCCGGGACCTGCGATGTAGGCGTCAGGACATTGCCGGCGATAGCAGCGATTCCGGGATGACCTTTTTCAAAGTCCGCCAGTTGAGCTTGCAGTCCGGCGATCTGCGACTGCAGCGTGATCACCTCAGGATTTTCGCTGGTGGCGGAAGTTCGCAGCGACCCGAGTTCAACCTGGCGGGCAGAGATCTGCGCCTGCAACTGCATGATGGTTGCAATGACGGCCTGCGCCTGACCTTCCGGCTGGATGATTCCCGTTTTTTGTTCGGTGGACTCGAGCGCAGCCTCCGCGTCGGCGAGCTGATTTTTTTCGAGTTCCAGCTGTTGCTGGAAGAAGAGACGGCGCTGGCCAGCCTCGGTCACTACCAAATGAGACATGAGATCGTGCAGTTGCTGAATGTACGCGTTGGCCATGGCAGCTGCGCGTTCGGGATCGCGGTCGCTGACGGAGATGCTGATGAGCGAGCTCTTCTCCGCTTTGATAACCGTCGCCGATTTGAGTTTTTTGCGGGTAAAGCTCAGTTTTTTCTGCTTGTAAAGCTGCATCAGGTGGAAGCGACTGACGATTTGGTCGGTGATGGTTTCACTCTGCAGCAGCCCGATGTATAGATCGTCAGGATTCTTGAGGCCAAGAGCGCTGGCCGCGCCGCCACCGCCGCCCATCAGGGAGGCAAGTCCTCCCAGCTGGCCCAGCAGAGCGGAGGCGGAGCTCTCCTTTTGCGGTGGAAGCATAGTGGCGGTGGCGGTAAAGGTCTGCGGCATGAACAACACAATGAGAGCGGTGATAATTGCGACCGCCAGACCGGAGAATAGAATCAAACGCTTGCGAGCCGCCAAGACCAGAGTCACATCAAGCAAATCGATGGCGTCATCCGGGGAGCGTGCAGGGTCGAACGGATCTCCCGACGAGATGGCTGCGGCCCCTGGCGGAGCGGCGAAGTGTTCCGTATTGGTTTCGATCGGCATATCGCTATGGTAGAGCGTTATTTCAGCAGATTGATGGCTGCGATCCCTATGCCAAAGTTCGACAACACAGTCGAATAGTCCGTCAGGTTGCGCAACAGCGTAGTCTTGCTGACGTTGTCGGGAACGACCACGGTATCCCCGGGATAGGAAAGCTTGCCTGACAGTCCGCCATTGAACAGCGTACCCCCGGCAGTCTGCCGGCTAACCACCGAGCCATCGGCGCGGATGACAAATTCGTGGCGCTTGTCCGCGTTCCGCGTACCTCCGCCGGCAATCTTCAGATAATCTCCGATGTGCTCTCCACGCTCATACAGGAACGAGTTCTGATCGTAAACGGCACCGACAACGTTAACGGTGACGGGCACGACAGGAACGATAAAACGATCTCCATCCTGCAGCGGCAGATTCGGCAATGAATCGATTCCGTCGCTGTAGGGCGTGACGTTCAGCACGATTCGGCCCGTCGCACGCATTTTGCGCAGGGTCGCGATCAGATCGCGCTGGCTCTGAATACTCGTCACGAGAGCAGATGCTCCGGTAGGGTTCACGATGGAGCCGGCAGCATTGGCGGCGGCGAGCTGAATATCCTTTTCGAGCGAATTGACGTAGTCGGTCAACCGCGCCTGCTGCAGACGCTGGGTGGATTCGCGCAGAAATTCCGATCCGTAAAGATAGGCATGAGGCGTCAGGCCACCGGCGCGGCGAACCAAGTCTCGCAGCGTTTCCCCGGAGTGCACGCTATAGATTCCAGCGTGAACCACTTCTCCTTCCAGCTGAACATACTTCACCTGCTGCGCCTGGGGCACATGGATGTCGGCGGTCGAAAAGATGGTGACGATATCGCCGGGCTCGAGTTCCAGGTTCTGCGATGGATCATGGTCCAGCACCGCCTGCCCTAAGCTGAATGGGAGGAGCGAAGTGGTCAGCGTGTGGGGATTGGTGCGTTCAATGACGGCGTAGCTCCAATCGACGCTAGGTCCGATACGGAGAATTTCGTTTCTGATCGGGAACTGGCTCTGCGAAAAGCGATCTCCAGGCGGGTTGTACTGCAAACCCTCCTCGGAATTTGCCTGCGGCTGGGACTGTTCGCTAGCGGCAGTAGTAGTCTTTGCTGCCTGCCCAGTTGCAGAGCCGGTGGCGGGAACAGGCTGAACAGCCTGAACAGGCTGCGAACCGGACTGTTCGGACTCCGTATCCCCTAGGGATGTGCCGGTGGTGTAATTCCCTTGCGTGGTGGAATTCGACTGATCCTTCTGCTCCGCAGCGTTCGGAAGATTGGCGCGATAGGCAGAGAACATCGGGGTGTATTCGAGAGCCGGCAATCCCATTGCGACTCTGCGCTGCCAGTATCCGCGGGTTTCGATTGCGTCCTGATCGGGAATCAAATCGAGAATGCGCATTCCCGGAGTCCAGCGATAGCGGCCCGGATTGGCGACGTTGCCTCGCAAGGTCACTGTGTTCTGAAAACGCTGCACCATCGAAGGAATGCGAAGAATATCGCCGTCGCGCATCGGTGTTCTCAGGCCGGCCGCATCGAGCGGCAACTGCGCCGTTTGCCTGGCGCCCTGGAGATTGGTGCGGTCCAACTGCGCATCCCGCTTGGATGCCATCGTCGCGAGTCCGCCGGCCATCTTGATCACCTGCCCGGCGGTTTCCATTCCCTTCAACTCATAAATTGCCGGCATATGCACGCTGCCCGCTACTGCAACCTGCGGACCGACCGGTGGGATGTAAATGACATCGCCTGGCAGCAATGGCGCGTCATGGGATTTGTCGCCGTTGATTAATAGGTCATACAAGTCGAAGGTGGTCACGACCTGGCCGCCGCGTTTCAATTCAATCTGCCGCATCGTTCCCTGCTGCGAAGGACCTCCGGAGGAAAACAGTGCGTTGACCAGCGTGCTGAGCGAGCTGACGGTATAGCTTCCAGGATATCGCGCATTGCCGACGACATAAATCTGGATGGAGCGCAGCTGGCCCATGTTGACGCTCAGATCGAAATTGCGGAACACGCGCCCGAACTGCTTTTTGAGGTAACCATCCAGCTGTTCGAAGTGCAGACCGGAGACCTGAACATTTCCCAGCTGTGGAATATAGATATCTCCGGAACGATCGACCGTCGTATGCGCATTGAAGTTGACCTGCCCCCACACCCGGATCAGCAACTGATCACCCGGTCCGATCACATAATCGGAGGTAACAGGGGTGCGATCGATGGGTGCAAACGGCATGGACATCGTGGAAAACAGATCGGCCCCGAAAATCGGCAGCTTGGCTCCTGTGGCCCCGGCCACGATTCGCTGAAACTCCGTGGGCGGCTGCGGCCTGCGCATCATTCCATTGTTCATGTATGGGTTATAAGGGTTGCGGTACGCGCCGGTCATTCCGTTGCCGTAGGGGACCTGATCTACATAAGTGGGCACTTGATTATTGATGCCACCGTTCTGTAGCGTTGGATTTGTCCCATACTGCTGCGCCTGCCCGCCGCCATAGTTGGCCCCGCCGTTCATTCCCTGACCGTAACCATTTTGACCATAGCCGCTTTGGCCGTAGGCGCCCTGGCCATTCATTCCCTGTCCAGCCTGTTGCCCTGCTCCAAACGTATTGCCCGATGCACCCGTACAGGCCGGCGAGAGAGCGCTCAGCGGATTCGAGCAATCGACCGTCTGTGAACTGGTAGAGCCGCTGCCGAACTGAGCGTTGGCAGCCAAGGTTCCGGCGAACAAAATTGCGGTGACGAGGAAAAGGGATTTGCGCAGCATTCGATGTGACTCTAGTGTAAACGTTGGTTTCCTGTCTGTGTTGCATGTTTCGCCATATCGGCGTTACCCATCCCTTATTGAACCTGTACGGTCAAATTGATACTCTTCTGCAACCCTCCAGCCGCCGCGGTTACCATAACCGTATAGATACCGGCCGGCGTCAACGATGAAGTCGGCAGTGGGTCCGGAGTGCCGACGCCGAGTGGGCCTCCGCCTTTGCCGCAGGCGCTCATCCCGGTGATTATGAAGGCTAGCAGCATGATCGTCAGCACGCGATTCAGGCCGGATTGCAAGGCCTTCCGGCGATAACCCATCAGGCACAGCGGAACGATCATTAGCAGGAATCTCCATGGCCACGGCAGCGAGCCTGCGCCGCCAGCGCGCTGAATTCTCGCGGAGCCCGAAGTTCCGGTGGCTACGCCGGTGGCAATCGCGATCTGAATGTTCGTCGGGGCCAGCAACGACGGAGTTGCCGGATTCGCCGTACAGGTGGAATTCGGCGGAAGATTCGCGCAGGTCAAACTGACATTGCCAATCGAGCCATTCGCCGGCGTCAATTCCAGTGAATAGCTGGCTGCTTGTCCGCTGGTGACGGAAACACTGGTCGCGCTGGTGGGCGACAACGTAAACGCGATGCCAGTTCCGGTCAGCGGCGCGGTTATGGGGCTGACATCCGCGCTGCTGATCGTCAATGTCCCGGGCTGGCTTCCGGTGCTGTTTGGAGTGAAGATCAGTGAAATCGAGCAGATGCCGCCGGACGGCAAAGTCGTGCCGCAATTGCTGGCTTCGGCATACGGTCCGGTCGTCGCCATCGAGATGCCGCTCATGGTGCCGGTGCTGCCATTCGCCAGCAGCAGAATTTGCGGTGCCGAGGCAATCTGTACGCCCTCCGCGCCGAAAGCAATGTTCCCCGGAGTCAGCGTTATATTCGCCAGCGTTCCAATGCCGTTCAACTGGACCGGTTGACTGTGGTTCGCATCGATGATCGTCAACACCCCGGCGTCCGGCCCGGTGGCGTGAGGCGCGAAGACAACTTGAATGGTGCAGGAATTTCCTGGCTGCAGCGTGGTTCCGCAGTTGGCAGTAAACATGAAGTCCGGATTGTTCGTTTCCTCGCGGATGCCGGTCAACACAGCCTGTCCGTTGTTGCTGAGTGTCACCGTTTGCGCCGCGCTGACGGTGCCCACCGTCTCCGGCCCAAAGTTAATCGCGAGCGGCGAAAGGTTGTCTTCTGCCGGCGTCTCCCCGGAGCCGTTCAGCGATAGGACCTGCGTGCGAAGAGCGTCGGCCACATCGATCTGACCGGTCGCAATGCCGGCGGATGTCGGCTGGAACGTCGCTGTAATTGCACAGCTGGAGTGCGCCGCCAGAGTGCTGCCGCAAGTGTTCGACTGGCCGAAGCCGCCGCCCAGAACCTGAATGCCGATTTGGTTCAGCGCAGAGTCGCCGGAGTTGGTTAGCATGACCGTCTGCGGCGACGCGCTATGGCCAATAACCGTCGCGGGAAATACCAGCGCCGCCGGCGAGAGCGTGTCCGTCGGCGGCGCCAACCCTGTCCCGCTTAACGAAACAGTCTGCGTTCGCAATGCATCCGTCACCGTGATGCTGCCTGTCTCCGCGCCCGCGGCGTGCGGCGTGTAGCGCACGGTAAGCGTGCAGGCGTACTGTGCATTCAAGGAATCGCCACAGCCATTCACGACTGCGAAATCACCGTTGGTCTGCACCTGAATGCCGCTCAACGGTACACCGCCGCTGTTGGTCAGGGTTACGCCCTGCGGGGCGCTCGCCGCGTTCTCGAGTGTCGCGGGAAAGCTGAGTGAGCCGGGCGCCAGCGTGTCCGTCGCCGAGGTTTCTCCGCTTCCACTTAGATCGATGTTCTGCGTCCCCTGGCCGCTCACGATGGTCAGCACGCCGTTCGCCGCGCCTGACTGCGTAGGTTGAAACACAATCGCCAGCGTGCATCCTGTGCTCGCGTCAAGTGTGCTCGAGCAACTGTTGATCGAGATCGCGAACGGACCGGTCACGCTTTCCTGCGTGAGCGCAATCGAGCCGCTACTGGTATTGGAAACCGTCACCTGCTGCGCGGCGGAGGTTGTGCCTACTTGCTGGCCGCCGAACGCAACATTGCCCGGCATCACCACAATTGCCGACTGGGTTGTGCCGGTGCCGGTCAGAGTTATGCTCTGCTGCCCGTTAGAAATATTTGCTATGACTGTCAGAGTTCCCGTACGCGTGCCAGAGGCGGACGGCGTAAACGTCACCTGAATCTTGCATGTACCGCCAGGTGTAATCGACGTACCGCTACACGTGTCCGTCTCGAAAAAATCTCCTGTAACCGCAATATTGCTTACCATCAGGCTGGTCGATCCGCTATTTGTAACCGTCACGGTTTGCGGGCCGCTCGCGGCCTGTAACGGTTGTCCGCTGAAAGTCAGGCCGCTGGGAGCCAGCTGCATCGCGGTCTGTGGAATCCCGCTCAACAGCGGTGTCTGCCAGATGCCGCGTCCATATGTGCCCACGCGCAGCAAACCGCCATCCGCGCTCGTGGCCGCCAGCGCCACTGCAGGAGCCAGCGGCAGACCCGTCCCCAGAACATTCCAGCATTGCCCGCCGCTGCCTTCGCAATTCATAACATTCTGAGTTACAAATACCCCGCCATCGGAAGCGACATAGACGACGTTTGCGTCATTCGGATCGACCAGCACATCATTCAACGGAAGATCAGGCAGATTTTTGCTGATGTTGTTCCAATCCGCTCCGCCATCGCTCGACAGGTAGAGATGCGGGACGCCATAGCCCTGAATCGTGACATAGACTGTATTGCCGGTCGCATCGTGCGGATCCACGTACACCGAGGAAATATCGAAGTGATCCGGATTAAAAACACCGCCATAACTCTGTTCATTGGCCACGGACGATAGCGCCAGGTCCGTCCAATTCGTCGTGCCGTTCGCAAAATTGGCCGCCTGCGTTGAAAAAAGATGGCCAGGTACAGTGGCCCCGCCGCCGTCGAGCAGCCCGGCCATCCCGGCATAAATTACCTGCGCGCCCCAGCTCTGCGAACCAATGACTTGCGCGCCTCCGCCAGGCTGCACATTCGCGCCACCCGCGCCCAGCGAACGGATCAGCGCATTTCCATTGCAGCTTGGCTCCGGCTTGCCGTCGAGCATGGGGCTGATCGCATTCGCGGCGCTCCACGTACTACCGCCGCTGGCTGGTCCGCGCCACACCCGGCAGGTACCGACGATCATATTCGCACTGTCGCTCGGATCGAGTGCGTACGGCGCATATAAAAGCGACTGATCGCCGCCGGTTTGCGTAGAGCCAATCGCAGGCGTACTGCCGAAATCTGCCGCTGTACAGTTTGCCCCTTGCGTGCATTGCCCAATCGCGACCCCCGGCTCGAGCGTCGCATACCAATTGTTTGGATTCGCCGGATCGATCGCGGTCAGCCCACCTTCCCCGCTCAACAATTGCGGCCAGGCAGTGGTGGAAAGATTCGCCGTCGCCGCACTGCCGTTGGTCCCAAAGCCCGCCAGCAGCACGTTCGCATCCGCGCCGCTATTGGCCAGGCCCGTCACCTCCGCCAGCGACCCCAATCCGCCATTCAGATTTTCATAATGAGCCGCATCGCTCGTCGCACAGGCTGCACCCGTCTGATTCACTCCATCCGTTGAACGCCAAATTCCCCCATCATTTCCGAAATAGATCAACGGCAGCGTCTGTCCCGCGGGCGGCCCCAGAAACGTCATAGCATGCTGTGACGCGGCCACCCTCCCGGAGTCGCACGTCGCCGCATTGGTGGTATCGCGCCACGCGCAACCCGCGTTCAGGCTGCAACGAAAAATATCCGCCGTCCCGGCAAACAGCAGCGTATCCGTTCCATTGGGAACCGCAGCCAGCGCCAGGTTGTATGTTCCCTGCGGAATCGTTCCCTGTCCGCTGGAATCCTCCAGTGCCGCGTCGGGAATTTTCACTCCAAACTGCACAGTTGGATTGGCGCAGCTGCCGGTCGAGCCTGCGTTGCAGATATCCCGCCACAATCCCTGATCCACATTGTTCACGTCAACCGTCAGCGCAAACATATCTCCCGTCGCCGGCTGAACGGCCAGCGCGCCACGAAAAATCGCGCAGGAGTTGCTGCCCGGAAATCCCGGATTCGCCGGACAATTCTTCGTCGTGAGCGCCGTCCCCGGCTGGTTCGCCATGCGCGTCCAGGTCACGCCGTCCGGCGACTGGTAATACCCGTGATACTGCACCGCCGCGTAGAACACTTGCCGCATCGGGTTCCAAACCACGGAGCTGACCGGCACTCCCGGAAAATTTTGCGGCAGCGTATCTTGCGAGGATTGGATCACCTGGTTCGGTCCATCTTCAATCGTCGAAAGAAACCACGTCTGCCCGGCGTCAGTCGAATAATAGAGACCCGCTTCCGTGGGATTGTCCGTATTGATGTTGTTCACGTTGTTGACGAAACCATCATAGGAATCCGTGACCGCCGCGACCACGAGATTCGTATTCATTGTGCTCCACGCAAAGCCGGAAAATGCAGCCCCCGCGAAGCTGTAATTCGTCAGACGTCCGGCAAATCCATCCTGGCTTTCCGGTATCAGGCTCCACGTCGTGCCGCCGTCGGCGGAGCGCAGAATTCCCGCACCATAATAGGAGTCGACCACATCGTTCGGATCGCCGGTGCCGGCCAGCACCACGCCGTCAGGGCTCGCGCCCGGCTGTACGCCGATCGCTCCAATACTGAGCGAAGTAATATTGACGCCGGAATAGGCCGGCAAATCGTCTGTCAGCGGCTGCCATGTTACCGTCGTCGGATCGCCAGCTGCGGCGTTGGTCGAGCGCCAGACTCCCCCGCCCGTTGAGCCCAGATACACCGTGTTTCCGGAAGCATCCCAGGGCGCAATGGCAATCGAAGTGACACGCCCAGTGACATCGCCAAATTGCGAAGTAACGATCTGCGCCGGCCCTACCGCCTGCCAGGGTTGATTGCTGGGCTGGAGATCAGGCATTGCGGCTTGCTGCTGGATTCCGTTCAGCCGCGGCAGCGTCGAGGATCGACCCGCGATAACGTCAGGGACCTGAAACGATTGATTCTTTGGAGCAGCAGCTGCAACCGACGCCGTTGGAAAATAATTCTGCTCCGCCAGCGAGCGGGACACCTGGGCGAGGAGAACGGTCGGCAAAAGAAACGCAAGGCTGCACGCCAGGCGCCAGGGGAATCGAGACATTCGACACCCGCAAATGAGGGCGAGAGATTTCCTTCATCATCGGAGTGTTTTGCGCGAGAGTCAATACTTTGGTAACTTGCAATGCCTGAAATGGGCCGTTTTGGCGATTCGAGCAGTGCAAAGGAAAACGCACCGAATCTAAGCGGGCGCGCCCACACCCTCCCGCAGACGAGCCTCATGCTGCTCACGGTACCAATCGACGGTGCGGCCCAATCCTTCCAGAAAATCCACCTTCGGCTCATAGCCAAACGCTTCCCGCGCCGCAGAAATATCGGCATAGGATCCGCGGATATCCCCGTCGCGCGGTGGCCCATATTGCGGCGGATTTTTATAATCCGTCAATTTCGCCAGCAGCTTGTAGGTTTCATTCAGCGTGTACGGCTTGCCGCAGGCGCAGTTGAATACACGTCCCGCAACGCGTTCGGCGGGCGCGGCAACGGCTTTCAGGTTCGCCTGCACGACGTTCTCTATATAGGTAAAGTCGCGGCTCTGCTCGCCATCGCCGTGGATCGTCGGCTGCTCTCCGGCCAGCATCATCTTGGCAAACTTTGCCATCACCCCGCTGTACGGAGAGTCCGGAGCCTGTCGCGGCCCGAAGATGTTGAAATACCGCAGCGCCACCGTTTCCAATCCATATACCGACCAATAGCTGTGCAGGTAGAGTTCCCCCACCTGCTTCTGCACCGCATACGGCGACAGCGGCCCCGGCAGCATCGATTCTTTCTGCGGTAGTGGGTTTTTGTTCCCGTAGGCCGAAGACGACGCCGCATACACCACGCGTTTCACCCCGGCATGCCGTGCTCCTTCGAGCAGGTGAAAAGTGCCATCGATGTTCGCCGTATGACTGGTGCGCGGATCTTTCACCGATAGCGGCACCGAAGGCAGCGCCCCCTCGTGAAAAATAAAATCGACGCCGTCACAGGCTTTCTGAACGCCGGCGGCATCGCGCAAATCGGTTTCAAACAGCTGAATCTTGTTTTTCCACGGGGCAAGATTCTCACGCTTGCCGGTGACAAAGTTATCCAGCGCCCGGACGGTTTCTCCACGCTCCACCAACGCCTGCGTCAACCACGAGCCGATAAAACCGGCAGCTCCTGTAACGAGATAGACAGCCATTTTTCACTCCTGGGGGGAAATCCAGCATGGGTGCAAGCCAATTCTGGACAGCAGTAGCCGGTCTTCCAGCTAGTTTGATGACTTTTCTGCTTAAGTTCGTCCATGATAGCAATGAAAATGCGAAATCGATGAAATATCGCGGTTACGGCCGTTTGCCAACTCGCCTCCCATTGCTATGGAAGTCAAATCGTTGAAGCGCGCCAGGAATGCCGCGCTCGGATAAACGGCCATCCTCGATAGAATTTCGGCTTGCCGGTTATTTTGGATAAGCCTTTGATTTTCATAGCGTTTTCCATCCCCAGCGTAGTAGCATCCTCGCATCCCCTGAAAAATTTATCTATTTGATCCGATCCATTGGAGAGCGTGCAATGGCGACCGAGCAAGTGGGCTTCGCGATTCCAGCGAAGCAATCCCGCGGGACGAAAGTGTCTTCACTTTCGCGTTTTTTAAACGAATATTTTTACTTCTGCATGTCCCTGCTGGTTACCGCCGCGGTGATCTACGGCTTCAGCCATACCGTGAACGACAACCTCCTTCACGCGACTCCGCCCCGGCCGTGGATTCTCTGGCTTCACGGAATCGTTTTTTCCGGATGGCTGATCTTTTTTATCTTCCAGTCGGCGCTGGTGCGCACCGGCAATGTAAAGCTGCATCGGCTGACGGGCTGGTTCGGCGCGGCCCTGGGCGTCCTGATTCCAGCGCTGGGGATTGCGACGGCCATCGTCATGGATCGCTTCAGAACCGTCCGCTTCCATATTCCTCACGCTAATACGTTCTTCTCCATCCAAATATTGGATGTTGCGGCCTTTACTGTTTTTTTTTGGCTGGCAATCTATTGCCGAAAAAAGCCGGAATCCCATCGCCGCCTGGTGTTGATTGCAACGATCGTGCTGACCTCTGCGGGCTTCGGGCGTTTCCCAATGATTCCGGAAGCGTGGTTCTATGCGGGCGTCGATGCGCTGATTTTACTTGGCATCGCGCGCGACCTGATCGTCAATCGACGAATCCACGTGGTGTATCGCTACGCGCTGCCGATCTTGATCGTTTGCCAGATTTTCGCGGTAGAGATTTGGCTCCGCCACCCAGCCTGGTGGGTGAGGATCACAAATGCCATCATCATGGGGTGAGGCAAAAATCCGAGTGCCCCATCCTTCGCGTATTTTGCGAGGGGCGGGATTGATGCGTACCGGCAGAGCGCCGGGTGCCTCATTCAAGCCTTCTTTTGGCTTGAGTGGGAGAAGATACTTCGGCGGTTCATCGGACCGCGCATATTGCAGGGGTGGCGGCGGCACAATCGCTTCTACCGATTGACGCGCTGAATGCCCGGCGCTATACACCCTCCGATTTTCGAGGAGGTACCAAATGCGTTTCAGAATATATCTGCTCGCCGTCGTAGTATGGATGCTTCCGCTGGCGACGGCCGCCGCACAAATGCGCAAGATTTACCTCGATCCCAACCGGGAATTCACTCCATACTTCTCCGCGGCGCTGCAAAAGAAAAAAGTTCCGGTGACGGTCACCGTCGATCCCACCCAGGCCGACTACATGGCAAGGTTCGAGATCAACACCGACCATGGCTCAATCTATGAGGGAATCACCAGGCAATTGCAATTTGGGATCTACAACGCCAACGCATCCGCTCGAGTCACCATGTCGATCATTGATGTCAAATCCAAAGACGTGGTCTTTAGCTATACGTGCCGGAAATCTAACCGAATTTCCGGCAACGATCCCAGCACGATAACCTCGGTCGCAGAGTGTCTTGCGAAACACTGGGGCAATTCTCTGGGCAAATAGCGCATACGCCGGACGCCTATTCCACATGCAGCCGGAATTCCCGGAGTGCCATCCTTGCGTGCTGCGTATGATGGAGATGGCAGGCGGCTGGGCGATCGCTGCCGGTCGAACCGCAAGGTTCGCCGGGGGAGGAAAGTCCGAACTCCGCAGGGCAGTGTGCCGGATAACGTCCGGGACCGGAGCGTCAAGGCTCCGGGACGGCAAGTGCCACAGAGAAAATACCGCCCGGCGCGCAAGCGAAGGGTAAGGGTGAAAAGGTGCGGTAAGAGCGCACCGCTCCGGCTGTAAAGTCGGAGGCAGGGTAAACCCCACACGGAGCAAGACCAAATAGGCGGGAAGATCGTTGGGCTCATAACCCAAAGGTCGCGTGCCGGCCCGGCGCGCCACACCCGCGGGTAGGTCGCTATGAGCGCGCGCAGCAATGCGCCGCCTAGAGGAATGATCGTCCTCGACAAAATTCGGCTTACAGGCCGCCTGCCATTACTTCTTTCGTCATCTCCATTTCAGCTAGCTCGTCAAACTTCACGCCAAAAGGTGCCGATATAATTGCAAAGCGATTGGAAGCAAACAGTCGCAATCCAATTCTGCAATGTGCGAAGGCCGGGAGCTCAAGATGATACTGAGATGGGCGATGATCTTTTGTCTTGTTTTTGCATCTGTGCCAGTCGCACACGCTGATGATGCGTCGAAGCAGGCGAAGGTGCATGAACTATTCCAGATCATGAAGCTTGATCAGATTTCAGCTCAGATGATGAATCAGGCAATGGGTATTACGCATTCCGTCATGTCGCAGCAGCTGTCGGGACTGAAGATTACGCCCGACCAGCAGCAGAACTTGAATACCTTTAGGGCAAAAGTCGAAAAATACGTTATGGACACCCAGAGCTGGCAGAACCTCGAGCCGCAATACGCCAAAATCTACGCCGACATTTATACGGAGCAAGAGATTGACGATATGGTGGCTTTTTATAGGTCTCCTACAGGCCGGGCAGTCATCGAAAAATCTCCGTTGGTAATCAAGGAATCTAGTGCCATGGCGCAGCAGAATATGGCCGCCATGCTTCCTGTAATTCAAAAAATGACGAACGATTTCATCGCGCAAGAGTCGGTTAAATCGTCCCAGAAAACCGCGAAGACCGCGAAATAATCCTGATTCACAAGAACCTGTTCAGGTTTCTCGTAGTCTTTCGCGCCGTCAGCGGACGATTCAGAAATTCAATCAGCGGAGCAGCAGCGCGGAAGCGGTTTACGATCTCTTTCCTCAGCGTGGGCTGCAAGGCCGTTTCCGCCGGCAGCGTAGTCGAAACACCCCACTGGCGGCAGGCGATCAGATCGATCGCGGGATGATCCTTCGGAAATCCCTTCGGCGGGCGTGAAAGCCGCAGGCCGTCAAACTCCCCCATCAGCTGCTGCAGCTTGCGGGCTTTGAACAGCCGCCGATATTCTGCGTGATGCTCCAGCAGATGATTGCGGATCGCCAGCAACTGCTCCCGTTCTGGCATGTAGACCCCGGCAGCGACGATCAGCTCTTTCCCTGACAAATGAAAATAAAATCCCCCGCCGGATTTTTTCTCCAGGCCCTGCCGCGCGAACCAGGCGGAAATATGCTTCTTATAGGGAGTCTTGTCCGCGGAAAAACGCGTGTCGCGATAGATGCGGAACATGCATTTCTGCGCCGGACGGATATGTTCGGGCGCAAAGTCGACCAGATCGTTGTTGATCTCTTCAATCAGCGCCAGCATGGGAGCCTTCAACTCGCTCTCATAAACAGCTTTGCGCGCGCCGAACCATTCGCGGTCGTTGTTGCGCGCCAGGCCTCGTAAAAATTTAATCGCGTTCGGAGAAAAGTGCGTCGGCATAGCTCCATTTTATTCGGCACACCGGAGAAGCTTCCGTAAGCCCGCCGCGGAGCTTCCTGGGCTCTGTTGAAACCCCTGCCTATTTTCCCGATATTTGCACCAAGTGGAGGGCAAAGACGATATAGTAAAAATTACTATATTCATGCAGAATTCATGCAGGAAAAACGCTGTTTTTCTCTAAAAAACCGCGAAGTTGAAATCTGTATCCTGCATGGAATCAGCGGCTTGCATTTGAGCGCAACGGGGGAAAAACACCTGCATTGCACCAGGTTGCCGGTTACACCCGATCGTCCCGAAAAACAGCCCATTTCCCTGGCCCTGAATCGCCCAGAAAGAACGCCACGAAATCGTCTTTATTTGTGAATCCGCAACTCACTCGATTCAAATCACATAGCGGAGGTTTGGCATTCCAATTTTGTGTGCAAACGATACAATCAGACTGGATACATGGCGTTTACGGAACAATACGATCTGATTATTGTGGGCGCCGGCCACGCCGGCTGCGAGGCCGCCATGGCCGGCGCACGCATGGGTCTGCGCACTGCTCTGTTTGCGCTGAATCTGGATCTGATCGCGCAGATGTCCTGCAATCCTGCCGTCGGCGGCATCGCCAAGGGTCACCTGGTGCGCGAGGTCGACGCGCTGGGCGGCGTGATGGGCGAAGTGACGGATGCTGTCGGAATTCAATTTCGACTGCTGAATACTTCGCGCGGCCCAGCCGTATGGTCGCCGCGCGCGCAGTGCGACAAGCAACAATACCGCGTGAAGATGCGGGAAGTGCTGGAGTCGCAGCCGAACCTGTACATCAAGCAGGCGGAAGTCGTCGATGTGGTGATGGAAGAATCCGACCAGCGTCGGATCGTACGTGGAGTGAAGCTGCGCGATGGACGCCTCGTCTACGCTGGCGCGACAGTCATCACTACCGGAACATTCCTGAATGGCCTGATCCATTGCGGTGAAGAAAATTATCCGGCAGGCCGCAGCGGAGAGCCGGCAGCGGTGCTGCTCGGCGAGTCCCTGAAGCGGCTGGGGCTGCGTAACTGCCGGTTGAAGACAGGAACGCCGCCGCGCATCGATGGTCGCACCATCGATTGGTCGCGATTTGAAGAACAACCGGGCGATGCAGAGCCGAC
This sequence comes from Acidobacteriaceae bacterium, assembly GCA_965276585.1. Classification (GTDB taxonomy): domain Bacteria; phylum Acidobacteriota; class Terriglobia; order Terriglobales; family Acidobacteriaceae; genus JAKAAZ01. The sequence continues at coordinate 483,087 of CBDIAZ010000002.1, forward strand.
GCCGTTCAGCTTCCGCACCGAAGCCATCACGCGTCCGCAGGTACCCTGTCACATTGCATTTACTACGCCGGAAACGCTCGCCATCATTCGCGAAAATGTGCATCGCTCACCGATGTATTCCGGGCAAATTCAGGGGGTCGGTCCGCGCTACTGTCCGTCGATTGAGGATAAGGTCGTCCGCTTTCCGGAGAAACTGCAGCATCAGTTATTCCTGGAGCCGGAAGGGCTGCACACCCATGAGGTCTACATCAACGGCATGTCCACCTCGCTGCCAATGGATGTGCAGGCTGCCGTACTCCGTTCGATTCCGGGCCTCGAAAATGCGGAGATGCTGCGGCCTGGGTATGCCATCGAATACGACGCCATCGATGCCACGGAGCTCGATCGTGCACTGGCGGTGAAGAGTATTGCGGGACTCTATCTCGCGGGGCAGATTAATGGAACTTCCGGCTATGAAGAGGCCGCGTGCCAGGGATTGATGGCGGGCATTAACGCCGCGCTCTATGTAAAAGGCGAGCCGATGTTCGCGCTTGACCGCAGCGAAGCGTATACCGGGATCCTGATCGACGACTTGATTAGCAAGGGAACCAACGAACCCTATCGGATGTTCACCTCGCGCGCGGAGTTCCGTCTGCATCTGCGCATCGATAATGCCGACCGGAGGCTGACTCCCTATGGCCGCAGACTGGGATTGATCGATGATGCCGCATGGACCGCATTTGAAACCAAACAAGCGCGCATGCAGGCATTGGCGAAAATCTTAAGCATGCAGAAGCCCGATCTGGAGCGCCTGACTGTGGTTTCATCAGCATTAAACACCAAGCTGACCGGCACAGCCGGACAAACCTACGCGCAGTTGATGAAGCGACCGGAAGTCACGATGGAATCGCTGCTGCCAATGTTGCCGGATTTGCTCGAAGCGGCGAACGATGAGATTTTGCGGGACGTTTGCGACGCGATGACTGCCGGGACAATGCCGGCTCATATGCGTAACGAGTTGAAGGCAGTCGAGACGGAAATTAAGTATGCCGGCTACCTCGACCAGCAGCGCAAGTCCATCGAGCGAATGAAGAGCGCCGAGCATCGCGCGATTCCAACATGGTTCGACTACAGCGCCGTCAGCGGACTTTCCCGCGAAATGCAGGAAAAGCTACTGCGTGTGCGGCCCGCAACCATCGGCCATGCCGGGCGCATCCCCGGAGTGACACCCGCGGCGCTGTCACTGATCAATATCTATATTGAAATTCAGGGTCGGCAGCAGACGGAAGCGGCGACAGCGTAGCGACAGATCACTGCGGCTGCGAATTATCGCTGGAGTGATGTATACCGGGGAAATGGAATCCCAGGTCATGGTTTAGCGGCTTCTCTTCCTCCTGGCCCTTGGCCTTCTTCTTACTGCCCACAGTTTCCGTAATCAACGTGCGTTGGGAGTTGACGCATTCCCAACTATTGCGCGCACGCACGTAGACCTGGCTGAACACACCCTTCTGATCTCTCGCCTTGGTGCGGCTCAATCGGCTGCCCTGGTAGGTGCGATCGTAGGTGCCGTTCACCACTGCCACATCTCCCACTTCGCGGACGCTGATCACCTTCTGCGCGAGTGCATAGCGGGGCGCGTCTTTCATCACCATCTCGGAAACGACCTGGTCGCGATTTTTGACCTCACCGGTGTCGGAGATAGCAATGAACTGCGGCGCCAACACTAGTTCGAGCGCGTATTGATCGTGCTGGTAGACTGCGTCATCCCAACGGTCGGCCACTTTCTGCAAATCGGCAATCTGCTGCGCCATCGCAGAGACAGCATCGGACTGGGTGGTATCTGTTGCCAGCTGTGCGAGTGATGCTGCCGGAATTGAGAAAGCGGCGCAAAGTAAGACGGAACAAAAAGTGGAAAACAAACGGGGCATCGGCAATCGAAAACTCCTCTGGCTGCGTGGATGTCTAGTCCGAATGGCGAGCGGTCGCGCCTGAGACCTGTCCGGGCTGAACTGACGGCGCACGGTGTTGCCTGGGGAGGGCAGAAGCCGTGCAGCCATGCTGTAAAAGCGCTTCTCCTATAATATCGCGCGAAGTGGATTTCGTGGATGGATGTCCCGTTTCCAACATATCAGGCGAACAATCCACAGATGAGCGGCATCTCTCCATGGCTACACTTATATATAGTGGCCACCGCATCCCAAATTTCGCTGGAGCATGGACTGCCCGCAAGCGTCGAAGCGGAGCGTACGATTCTCGGCGCCATCCTGCTCGACAATGCTGCTCACAGCGAAGCAGCGGAGCGGCTGATTACTGACGACTTTTCGCTAGATTCGCATCGCCGGATTTTCGCCCGCATGGGCGAGCTGATCGACGCCAATCGCGCCGTCGACATCATCACGCTGAGCGAAGAACTCGACCGGCTGAAAGAACTGGAGTCGATCGGCAATCGCGCCTATCTCTTCAGCCTGACGGAAAACCTGCCGCGTCGTCTCAGCATTGAGGATTACGTCCGCATTGTCAAAGACAAGTCCATCCTGAGGCAGCTCATGGGTATTTGTCAGACGGCGCAGGCGCGAGCAGCAGATCAGAGTGAGGACGCGCTCGATGTGCTGAACGCGACCGAAATGCAGTTGCTTGAAGTTTCCGAGCGTGGCATCGGACAGGGCTTCGCCAGCATTCCGGAGATTGTTCGCGGCTCGTTCGGCTCGATCGACAACCTATATAAACAGGGCCGTGAAGTCACCGGCCTTGAAACACATTATATCGAGTTCGATCGCATGACCAGCGGGCTGCAGGCCTCGGAGCTGATCATCATTGCCGCGCGTCCTTCGATGGGGAAAACTGCCTGGGCCATTAACATCGCGGAAAACGCTGCCGTGCAGGATGGAAAAGTCGTCGGCGTTTTTTCACTCGAAATGTCGAAGGAAGCCCTGCTGCGCCGCATGTTGGCCTCGCAGTCGATGGTGAACATGCGGCATATCCAGACAGGATTTCTAACCCGCGACGATCGCGACAAGCTGACCAACGGACTCGAACGGTTGGCAGAGGCAAAAATGTTCATTGACGACACGCCAGGAATTTCTCTCGGAGAGATGCGTGCGAAGGCCCGCAGATTAAAACAACAGGCCGGCGGCCTCGACCTGATCGTCATTGATTATCTGCAATTGATGAGCGCCGGCACGGGCGCGCCCAATGGCAAGCGATTTGAAAATCGCACCCAGGAGGTCTCTGCGATTTCCCGTGGACTAAAGGCACTGGCAAAAGAAATGAAGGTTCCTGTAGTTGCGCTCTCGCAGCTAAGCCGTGCCAGCGAACAGCGCGCCGGCGACAAGAAGCCGATGCTTTCCGACCTGCGTGAATCGGGTTCTATCGAACAGGATGCCGACGTCGTCGCCTTCATCCATCGCGAGAGTTATTACAACCGCGATGAAGAAAACGACGAAGACAAGAACAAGGCGGAGATCATCATCGCCAAGCAGCGCAACGGCCCCACTGGCGCGGTTCAATTGATGTACATGCCGGAGTTCACTCGTTTTGAAAATCCGTACAAGGGTGACGATGCCTCCGTACCCAATTACTAGAGCGGAAATTTCTCGCTCATGCCTGACTGAAAATTTTTGGCGACTGCGAACGTTGGCGCGGCAGGGTTCCTGCGATCTACTGGCCGTTGTCAAAGCCGATGCCTACGGACATCGCGTTTCGCTTTGCGCGCCGTGGCTGGTGGAAGCGGGCGCGCAATGGCTCGGCGTAACCAGCGTCGAAGAAGGTGTTCTGGTGCGGTCGCTTTGTCCAGCGGCGCGCATCCTGATAATGACCGGTTTCGATCGTGGCGAGGCAGCGGCGTTGCTCGATGCGCGGCTGTCGCCGACGATCTGGACACTCGATCACCTGCATGCACTGGCGAAAGTTGCAGACCAGCGTTCTCTCGCCCCGGGCAGTGTTCCTGTCCATCTTGAAATTGACATCGGAATGTCGCGCCAGGGAGTCAGCTATGCCGCCGCGGAATTGATGCCCATTCTCGAAAGGTTGCGCGCAATTCCAGCGTTACGGCTGGAGGGCGTCTTTACTCATTTCGCTTCGCCGGAAGTTCTCGACGCCGAACAAAATTCCCAGCAGATGACGCGTTTCCAGCAGGCTGTCGAGCAGATTGCCGCGGCTGGATTTCGTCCGCAGTGGATCCACGCGGGCAACTCCGCCACGCTGCTGGGACAGCAGCAGACGGAGCCATTGACAACCCTGACGAAAAAATTGGACGCAAATTTGTTGTTTCGGCCCGGAATTGCGCTCTATGGATATACGCTGCCATTTTCCGGCAAACCTGCTCTGCAGGTGCCGATTGAGTTGGAACCTGTGTTGGCGTGGAAGACTGCGATCGCTTCCATGCGCACGGTCGAAGCAGGAACCCGGATCGGCTATAACGGCACATTCATCGCGCCCGCGAATATGCGATTGGCGCTGCTGCCTGTGGGTTACGCGGATGGCCTGAATCGCAAGCTATCGAATCGCGGCCATGTGCTGGTACGCGGAATCGCCGCGCCAATCATAGGCCGCATCTCGATGGACCTCACCATCGTCGACGTGACCGAACTACCGAATGCTGTAGTTGGCGATGAAGTGGTAATTCTCGGCGAACAAAAAAACCTGCGCATTACGGCGGACGACCACGCTCGCTGGGCCGACACAATTTCCTATGAAATTCTCTGCGCGATCGGCGCAAGAGTACCCCGCCTAGCTTGCGATTAAACCTGGTTCCCAACTGCCAGAAATTTCCGCGCCTTACGCTAGCATGAAAGGAATGCTGAAACAGCTGTATGGACGATGGATGTACGCGTGGGAAACCAGGCTGACCACGCGCGATACCAACCGCGTCGTGCGCCCGCTGGAGTGGGGCTTCGACTGGCTTGCAGACTGGATCGCCGCGCGCAATTTGCCGGTACAGGATGCCATTGCCAGTGGCGATGATGAGCAGATGAAAGCCGCCATGTTCGCGGTGAATGAAAGCATCATCGCCTGGCATGAAGAGTTTTACGGCTACAAAACCCCGACGGATTTTCGTCTGGAAGAACGGCATCCGCAGCTCTATCCAACCAACGTACGGCCAGAAACATTGCGCATGGATGCGCGGCTGAAGCAGCGCGCGGCTCAAGGAAAACTGCCGCAAGCGCAATTTCTGCGCTTCACTTCTCCGATTCGAACGCCATACCCGGACAACGATCAGGTGAATGCGCGCTGGTATCCTGCTCCTGAGAAAAAGCAGGCCGGAAAACCGAAGCACGCAATCATCGTAATGCCACAGTGGAACGCCGACGCCTTCAGCCACAATGCTCTGTGCACGCTCTTCAACCGCTTCGGCATCTCTGCTCTGCGGCTCTCGAAGCCCTTCCACGACGTTCGCCGCCCGGCAGAGCTCGAGCGCTCCGACTACGCTGTCAGCTCCAACATTGGCCGCACGCTCGCCGCCTGCCGCCAGGCCGTCGTCGATGTCCGCTGCTGCCTCGACTGGCTGGAACAACAAGGATACGAGCAGTTTGGCGTGCTCGGCACCAGCCTCGGCTCCTGCTATGCCTTTATTGCCAGCGCGCACGACGCGAGGCTACAGGTGAACGCCTTCAACCATGCATCGCTCTGGACCGGCGACGTAGTCTGGACCGGCCAAAGCACCCGCCACGTCCGCGCCGCCTGCGAACAGGCGGGCCTCACGCATCAGGATTTAGTGAAGCTATGGAGCGGCGCGAGTCCGATGAGCTACATGGACGAATTCGCCGGAGCGAATGCAGAAGGCCAGCCCCTCGAACGCACTCCAACCTGGCCAAAGAAGCGCGCAAGAGTCATCTACGCGCCCTACGACCTAACCTTCCTCCAAGAATATTCGGAAGGCGTGCTGCGAGAATTCAACAAGCGTAATTTGGATTACGACGCGAAGGTCCTACCCTGCGGTCACTACACAACAGGGGAAACCCCTTACAAATACATTGACGGCTGGTATCTGGGGGCATTTGTATATAACGCATTCAAAGCGCTCACAGAAGAAGCTTCCCAGCAATCGAAGTCATAGACTTGAGGCCGAACTGATTGCGAATCTGCCAAGCATTCGAGGTGGACTTATATTGTGTAGCACTTTAATCTAGGCTCTCGGCAGTTCGATGTTTTTCAGGTGAAAATGGCTACGTCTATCTACGCAGGTCAAGCGGCTGCTCAGTTGGAGTTCCAATCCGAATTGATGCCGGGAGAGTCGTTACTGTGGGCTGGACAACCTTCGCGCAAAGTTATTTTTCACCGATCGGACTGGTTCATGATTCCCTTCAGCCTTTTATGGGGAGGATTCGCCATTTTTTGGGAGTATGGTGTCTCGGGTCATTTCGATAATGCACATCCTCTGCACAATACTGGCATGATCAATTTCATGAGCTTATGGGGCATTCCCTTCGTACTGATCGGTCAATACTTTATTTGGGGGCGTTTTCTTTACACTGCATGGAGGAAGGCTCGTACATTTTATGGCGTGACGAACAAGCGGGTACTCGTGTTAGGAAAGGGATCAAGTCGAAAACTTTCCGACGGTTACCTGCGCAGTTTAACTTCAGTAACTTTAACAACGAGTCGTGATGGAACAGGAACTATCGAGCTTGCACCAGAGCCAGAAAGTTCTTCGATGTGGAATTTTTATGGAGGTCGTCGCAGAGGTGGATTTGCGATGGACATAGATCTGTCGAGGCTGGCATTTTACGATGTTGAAGATGCGAAAAGCGTGTATCAGCTAATCCAGACGCAACGCGAACGCTTTCACACTGACAACTGAGCGCGAAGTCTGCGCGATACAATTTCCTAGGTGAAAAATGTCGATCCCATTTTCTCTACAAGGCATTTTCCAGAATCTTCCTGCAGACACACAATCCCTCGTCTGGCGAGACTACGAGCACCGCAAGAAATCCGGCCTGATCGCCTACATCCTCTGGTTCTTCCTTGGCTTTCATTACCTCTACCTGGGCAAGATCGGAATCCAGGTGATTTACTGGCTTACCGTCGGCGGATTCGGTATCTGGGCGTTCATCGATCTGTTTCGCATTCCCGGCATGATCGAGCGCAGGAATGAAGACATCCTGCGCGAGTTGATGGCGCAGTACCGGGCCATCGGAGTGCGATAAAATCTGCGTATGACGACCGACCGTATGCGCCTGCCGCTCTCTGACGCCGACCCTGAAATCTACGCCGCCGTGCAGCACGAGATTGCCCGCCAGCATGAGGGGTTGGAGATGATCGCCTCGGAGAATTTTGTCAGCGAGGCCGTCCTCGAAGCCGCGGGCACGGTGTTCACTAACAAATATGCCGAGGGCTATCCGGGCAAGCGCTACTACGGCGGCTGTGAATACGCCGACGTAGTCGAAAACCTGGCGCGCGACCGGGCCAAACAGCTCTTCGGCGCGGACCATGCCAACGTGCAGCCGCACTCCGGCTCGCAGGCTAACGCCGCGGCTTACATGTCGATCATCCAGCCCGGCGATACGATCCTTGGGCTCGATCTGGCGCATGGCGGCCACTTGACCCACGGCCACAAGCTGAATTTTTCCGGCAAGCTGTACCGCGTCGTCAGCTATGGCGTACGCAAGGATACGGAAGTCATCGACTACGACGAGCTGGAGCAGATTGCCCTGCGCGAGAAGCCGAAGATGATCATCGGCGGCGGCAGTGCCTATCCGCGCACGTTCGACTTTCCCCGCATGCGGCAGATTGCAGATAAAGTCGGCGCTTTTCTCGTTGTCGACATGGCGCATTTTGCCGGTCTGGTCGCGGGCGGCGCGCATCCTTCGCCGGTGCCGCATGCGCACATCGTCACCACTACTACACACAAAACATTGCGTGGCCCGCGCTCGGGATTGATCCTCTGCCAGCAGGACTTAGCTGCCAGTGTCGACCGCAGCGTTTTTCCCGGCCAGCAGGGCGGTCCGCTGGTGCACGTAATGGCCGCCAAAGCAGTGGCATTCAAGGAAGCCCTGCAGCCGGACTTTAAAATTTACGCCGCGCAGATCGTCGCCAACGCCAAGGCGCTCGCCGAATCGCTGATAGCCGAAGGCTATCGCGTCATCTCCGGCGGCACCGACACGCACCTGATGCTGGTCGATGTCTTTGTCAAAGGCATGTTCGGCAGCGAAGCGGAAAAGGCACTCGGTGAGGCCGGAATTACCGTGAACAAGAACGCAATTCCGTTCGATACCAACCCGCCGATGAAGCCGAGCGGCATTCGTGTAGGCACACCGGCCTTGACTACGCGCGGTATGCGCGAAGCCGAAATGCGAATCATCGGCCGCTGGATCGTCGAAGCACTGGAGCACCGCACAGATGCAGCGCGGTTGGGAAAAATTCGCGGCCAGGTGCTTGAAATGGCCGAACAGTTTCCTCTTTATGGATGGTTACGGGAGTCGGTCGGCGCTGCCGCCCGATAACTTGAATCGAATTACTTCATCCGCCTCAGAAAAGACGCCAAGGAAACTCCTGTTTTACGCTATCTTCACCTGTTTTTCCACCAAGCCGCGAACCAGACGGTCAAAATCGCTAAACACCAGACCGCCACAATTTGTGGCCAACGCCGCTGATTGGCAGTGTTTTTGTTTGGATGATCTGGATCGCAGGAAAGCTTGAATTCATCGCCAACATTAAAGGGTATGGAAGATCTGAACTTTCCATTGAAGCTGCGACCGTCTGCCTCATAGCTGAACTTGACGATGTGACCTGGCATTGGAATGCCGGGCGCTGGAATGCGCCCCGTGCGTGCCCCGTAATACACCTGGCATTCGGTGACCCTGGCGGTTGTTGCAATCCAGTCGATACCAGGCGAATTCCGCTCCGTGTCGCTCCGATATCGATTTGCAGCATAATCCACAAGCCGTTCCATCAGACGTTGAAAGGGCATCTGTCCATAGCTTTCTTGCTGCGGCTAGCGACTTTGTTTGACGACATTCTGTATTGAGCTATACATTGCTGCGCTCACAAAAGTCTTCTCAGCCAACCAGCCTACTTCAATCCGACGGAAAGCAGGAACATAATTCGCTTACTCTGGATCACACCATCTCAAATCCCCGTTACAATTCATATCGAACGGCAAGGTCGAGTATTGGCGGTTCCATTTTACGGTTGTATTTCAGAATTGGGCTGAGGTGGGGGATGGCGAACAGTGTATGGCCGGTGCTGCTGGTGGCATTGTGTCTGGGCGGACTGACGGGGCTGCGCGCGTTTACGCCAATTACCGTGCTGGTTTGGATGCTGCATCTGCATCATCTGCGGATTCTAGGCAGCCCTCTGTATTTTCTCCATACGTTGCCTGCCGCCATTATTCTGACCATTCTTGCCGTGGGAGAGTTGATTGCCGACAAGCTGCCGTTCACTCCCAGCCGGTTGAAGATTCCGGGATTGGTGGGGCGAGTGATTTTCGGCGCAGTCTGCGGTGTGGTCAGCGGCCAGGCGTGGGGAGCGAGCTGGCAGACATCGGCGGGCGCGGGGCTGATTGGCGCGCTGGTTGGGGCGATCGTCGGGTATGAGGTGCGAAAAGGCTGGGTGAAAACGCTGCACTGGCACGATATTCCGGTGGCTCTGATTGAAGATATTGTCGCCATCGGCGGCAGCATTCTGGTCATCTCGCGGGCCTTGTTCCTGTCCTACTGAACAGCCGCAAACCTCAGCGGCACAAGTGTTTACGGGTAGTGAAAACCTGACGGTCTTTGAGAAGCAAAAACGCCTCAAGATGAGAGGCCAACCAAAACTTCCCGCTTGCGACCACAAGGGGAGAATGTTCCACGTGGGACATAAAAGCGATTGAAGGGCCAAACGCACGTTGCCTGCCAAACCTCGACTATCCGGTTTGGATCGAGAGAGTTGCGAAACTGCAAATAAAGGCGATTTGGTGGCGTTTTTCCCGGGCAATTCAGGGTCGAGGAAATTGAGCTCGCCTTCGAGACGATCGGGTGTAACCGGCAATAGGCTGCAATGCAGGTGTTTATTTCTATTTTGCTCAATTGCAAAGCATTGATTCTATGCGGGATACAATTTCACAATTTGACATTTTTAGCGGAAAAAACACCGTTTTTCCGCTGTGAACTCTGCATGAATATAGTAATTTTTACTATATCGGTTTTTTGCTTTTTGGCCTAATTTGAGCCGATTTTGCCTCAATTTTGGTGCTTGTTTTGGGTGTCTATTGAAATAGTTTACGGCGCACCCGGGAAGCACAGAATCTTTGCAATTTCGACATTCCCGGCAATACGAGAGGTCTCCATTTTGGCGAAGGATGAAGAGCATTTCTCCTGATACTGTGGTGTGGCGAGATTGTCGATGTGTGGCCGTTCTTTCCACCCCGGATTCCACCCCAGCGCACAAAGATCGTGCGTTGGGGACCCCGGATTCCACCCCAGCGCACAAAGATCGTGCGTTGGGGACCCCGGATTCCACCCCAGCGCACAAAGATCGTGCGTTGGGGACCCCGGATTCCACCCCAGCGCACAAAGATCGTGCGTTGGGGACCCCGGATTGGGGAACGGCCACGCCGAGTTCACCTTTCCACTACACACCTTCAGGAGAAATGCTCTAGCCTTATCTGGGAACTGCAGGACGGATATTTCGAAAAGCAGGAGAGCTTGCATTGCAGAAATATTTTTTGATTGCGCTGGGAGGCTCTCTGGGAGCCCTGGCCCGCTATGGAGTAGGAGTTGCCGTAGCCGACCGGATGGGGACGAAATTTCCCTACGGAACCTTCGTCATTAACATTACAGCCTGCCTGATCATCGGTTTTTCGCTGGTGTTTCTCGGTCGGCGCACAGACCTGAGCCCGGCCTGGCGCTTTCTGATTCCGGTCGGCTTTATCGGCGCGTACAGCACCTTCTCCACTTTCGAGTGGGAGACCTTCTCCAGCCTGCAGACCGGGGCTTTTGTGATTGCCGCTCTGTACGTCGGCCTTAGTTTTTTTCTCGGACTGCTTGCCGTGTGGTGTGGGGTGTTGCTGGCGCGGCTGGTTTCATAGCTTCGAAGGCAAATGTCGATCATGTACGACCAGCACGGAAGTGTGCGATCTCCGTGCCAGCGCCTCAGAAGTTGAGCCTTCCAGCCAGCGCCTGACCCGTGAAATCTCCCGATGGCCGACCACGATCAGATCGGCCCCATGCTGCTCGGCGTGACGCTCGATCTCCTGCTCCGGTGCGCCGTCGGCGATTTCGGTCAGGATGTCGATTCCAAGCTCTCTGCATTGAGCGGCGGTCCGCCCTAGTTTTTCTTCGAGCTGCATGCGGATGTCTGCTGCGGCCCGCAACCCGACGCCTTCTGCCTGAGATTCCGCGCTTGGCGGAGCGACAATCCCCAGCAGGATCAGTTTCGACTTCAGTGCCTGGGCCAGCGAGATCGCGGACTCAACCGCGTGGTCCGCCTCGCGCGTGCCGTTGTCTCCGACGAGAATTGTTTGGAACGCTCTGCTCTGGATCACTGACTCTCCACCTCTACAGACTTTCGCAGGAACACTCTCGCGCATAGATGGATTCATTTGTGCCGCGCAAAGATGCTTTTTGATAGCTATCGACCAACAAGCTTGTCATTCTGACCGTGAGCTTGCCGGAGGGGAAGAATCTCTGCATTTGAATTCTCGATAATACAGAGATCCTTCGCTGCGCTCAGGATGACGGACTCCATTGGGAGGGTTCATAGCAACTGGAAAACTGATCTAGCTGGAGGCGTCTTTCGCGCGAGGGTTGTGCCAGCTTTCGCCGGAAGCCAGGATTGCGTCAGCCTCTTTCGGTCCCCAGCTACGACGCTTGTATGGATAGGCCCGACGATGCCTTTTCAAAACTGGATCGACAACGGTCCAGGCGGCTTCTACTGCGTCCTCACGGGTAAAGAGCGCTCCATCGCCCTTCATGGCGTCGCCTAACAGGCGCTCGTAAGGTGCTTCCTGCCCCGTGCTTTCTTCGGAGAGATACAGCTCTCGCTGTTCCCCGATGAAATCCTGGCCCGCAATTTTGACGCGAGCGGCAAGTGCGATCGCCGCATGGGGGGATAGCCGGAATCGTACATAGTTGGCCAGCTCATCCTTGGCTGCTGAATCGGCAAAGAGCCTCTGCGGCGAGGGCTTCAGCTCCACCAGCACTTCGGTTACGGTTTCGGCCAGATACTTCCCGGAGCGCAGAACCCACGGCACTCCTTCCCAACGCCAGGAGTCGATGAAAAGCCGCAGGGCGCAGAAGGTTTCGACGTCGGAGTTTCTGGCGACATCTTTTTCTTCACGATAGCCGGCGTACTGGCCGCGGACCAGGTCGTTCGGCTTGAGAGGTCGCATGGCTTCAAACACTTTCGCTTTCTCGTTCTGCACCGCGCCGAAGTTCTGCGTGGACGGCGGCTCCATCGCGAGCAGTGCGACGATCTGAAAGAGGTGGTTCTCGACCACGTCGCGCAGACAGCCAGCGGTTTCGTAAAACGCGCCGCGGCCTTTGATGCCAAAGTTTTCGGCCATTGTGATCTGGACACTGGCCACGTAGTTGCGGTTCCAGATCGGCTCCAGAAAGGAATTGGCGAATCGGAAATAGAGGATGTTCATGATCGCCTCCTTTCCCAGATAGTGGTCGATGCGGAAGATCGAGTCCTCCGGGAATACTGAGTGCGCAACCCGGTTAAGTTCCTGCGCGGAGGCGAGATCGCGCCCGAAGGGTTTTTCGATAATGACGCGGGCATGTTTGGCCAAGCCAGCATCTCCAAGGCTCTGAATCACCGTTTCGAAAAGCGAAGGAGGAATCGCCAAGTAGTGGGCGGGACGACGAGCGCTCCCCAGTGCTTTTTTAATTGCCGTGAAGGTGGCAGGGTCTTTGTAATCGCCACTCACGTATTGGAACAGGGATAAAAGCTTGTCGAGAGCCCGCCGGTTATCGATTCCGCCCGTGCGTTCGATGCTGTCGGTGATGCGCTTGTGTAGACGCTCCAGACTCCATTTGGGAAAGGCGACGCCGATGATGGGAACGTTGAGCGTGCCATGTTTCACCATGGCGTAGAGAGCCGGGAAGATCATTTTGTGAGCCAGATCGCCGGTCACTCCAAAAAGCACCAGTGCGTCGGAACGGGAAGCGGGCATCAGGCGTTCCCGTCCTTGGCTTTTTCCTCGTGTCCGCCGAACTGATAGCGCAGGGCAGATAAAAGTTTGTCGGCAAAGTCGGCCTCGCCGCGCGAGCTGAAGCGTTCGTAGAGCGCGGCACTCAGCACAGGAGCCGGGACGGACTCGTCGATGGCGGCCTTGATGGTCCAGCGTCCTTCGCCGGAGTCCGATACCCGCCCGGCGAATTTAGCGAGGTCGGGGCTATCGAGCAAGGAAATGGCGGCGAGGTCGAGAAGCCAGGAGGCGATGACGCTGCCGCGACGCCAGACCTCCGTGATGTCGGCCAAGTTCAGATCATAGGCGTAGTGCTCAGGATCGCGCAGCGGCGTGGTTTCCGCGTCGACAACGTTTTTTTGCTTGCCCACGTTGGCATGGTGCAGGATATTCAAGCCTTCCGCGTAGGCGGCCATGATGCCGTACTCGATGCCATTGTGAACCATCTTGACGAAGTGACCGGCGCCGCTGGGACCGCAGTGTAGATAGCCATGTTCCGCAGTGCCGCCGATCTTCTCCCGGCCGGGCGTGCGCGAGGCTTCTTCGATTGCCGGGGCAAGCGCGGAGAAAATCGGCTCCAAACCCTGGACCACGGCTTTCTCTCCGCCGATCATCAGGCAGTAGCCGCGCTCCGCTCCATATACTCCGCCACTGGTTCCAACGTCGACATAATGAATGCCCTTGGATTTCAATTCTGCGGCGCGACGGATGTCATCCTGGTAGAAGGAGTTGCCGCCGTCGATGAGGATGTCGTCGGCTTCGAGCAGCGGGGCGAGGGTTTCCAACATGGGATCAACGACTGCCGCGGGAACCATCATCCAGATGGCGCGTGGCTTTTTCAATTTTTTCGTGAAATCTTCGAGCGATGTTGCACCGATTGCGCCCTCTTTCGCGAGTGCCTGCACGGTGGTTTGATTCCTGTCGTAAACGACGCAATGATGCCCGGCCCGCTGCAGCCGCCGCACCATGTTGTTTCCCATCCTGCCCAGCCCGATCATGCCCAGTTCCATACGATCTCCCTCTATCCGCTTGGATGCTAAACCAGTCTTCAATATTTACCGTTTAAACGGATGGATATTTCTCCGTTGCTTCCCATAATCCGTTCAGGTAGACGGCTCCCAGGGCGCGGTCGTACAGGCCGTAGCCGGGATTTCCTGTTTCCTCCCAGATCATGCGGCCATGGTCGGGACGCACGTAACCGTCGAAGCCGACGTCGTGATATGCACGAACGATTGCCGCCATATCGAGTGAGCCGTCGCTGGAATAATGCGCGGTCTCGTGGAAGCTTCCATGCGCGTCGACCTGTACGTTGCGCATGTGGGCGAAGTGGATGCGTTTCTCCGCGCCAAACTCCCGCACCATGGCGGCGACATCGTTTTTCTGATCGGAGCCGAGCGAGCCGGAACATAGCGTGAGACCGTTGGCTGGTTCATCCACCATGTCGAGAATGCGGCGCAGGTCTTCGCGATTTTTAACGATGCGCGGGAGTCCGAAGATGGGGCGCGGCGGATCGTCGGGATGAAGAGCCATCTTGATTCCCGCCGCCGCGGCGACGGGGATGACGCGCTGTAAAAAATATTCCAGGTTGGCGCGAAGCTGCTCTTCTCCTACGGATTTGTACTCGGCCAGCAGGCTGCGCAATTCTTCCGGCGAATAATATTTGTCCCAGCCGGGCAGGTTGATCCCTTCGGCGACATTCACGCGGGAGGCAACATCGACATCGAACGCGAGGCAGGTGGAACCGTCGGGGAGCTTGCGGTCGAGGGTGGTGCGCGTCCAGTCGAAGACGGGCATGAAGTTGTAGCAGACGACCTGGATTCCTTCGGAGGCGAGATTTTTGAGCGTCTGGCAATAGTTGGCGATGAGCGCGTCGCGGGTGGGTTTGCCGAGTTTAATGTCCTCATGCGCGGGGACGCTTTCGACGACTTCAAAGGCGAGCCCGTGGGATGTAATCGCTTTTTTCAATGCGCGAATTTTTTCGAGCGGCCAGACGTTTCCCACACCCACGTCGTAGAGAGCGGAGACGATTCCGTGCATGCCGGGAATCTGCCGGATGTGCCGCAATGAAACCGGGTCGGATGCTCCATACCAGCGAAAACTCATCTTCATCAGCGGATATTTCCTTCTTTGCTATGCCTAGCTATTTGGATTTTGGCGGGCCGTCTTGTTGCTGCACAGTGACGCCTTCCCCGGGAAACGGCCACTCTGTATTCAGCAGGATTTCTTTCTCGCGTTCTTCTTTTGGGACGCGATCGATTTTCAGATTCTCGAAAAAATGCACTCCGGTTTTGCCGGCGGTGGCGATATCGATGTCGCCATCGCCGTCCAGATCTTTCGTAACGAATTGCGTGCCCGCGCCCGCGGTGCCGTTGACGGAAATGGCGTAGCGCGTGAACTGCGCCTTCTTACGATCGATCTTGTAGTAGTAGACGACCAGCGGATCGTAGGAGCCGGGATCGTGCCCGGAGTGGCCGCGATAGCGTTTGCCTGTCAGCAATTCCGGCTGGCCGTCGCCGTCGAGGTCGACCATCTTGAGCGCGTGGGTTTGCGAGTAGGACTCGTCGATGATGTGGCGAAGCCAATGGCGGTGGGCGCCGGAGCCTTGCTGCTCCAGCCAATAGAGACCGTAGCTGTGGCCCTGGCCGTAGAGGATGTCGGTCTTGCCGTCATTATTAACGTCGTAGCCGATGATGGGAAATCCGGCGTCGCCGAGGTTCCAGTCCGGATGCCATTTCCATTGATCGCGGTTGGCGTCGATCTGCTGGAACCAGCCATAGGGCGTGAGGATGTCGGCTTTGCCGTCGCCGTCAACATCGGCGATACCGATGCCGTGGCCATCCTGCGCTTTGCCGCCGAGGTGATGAACGATCGGCTTCGCGCCGGAAAAATCGACCCAGAGAATGCCGGAGTGGTTGTAGTGCGCGAGTACGAGGTCGGGCTTACCGTCGCCGTTGATGTCGGCCATCCAGCCGCCTTCGGTGTCGTAGCTGTCGGTGATGAAATGGCGCTGCCACATTACGTTCGGCTTCTTCGGATTTTCATACCACCAGAGGCCGTTGACCATCCATCCGGTGGTGACGATGTCGGGCGCGCCGTCGTGGTTGACGTCGACGGCCCACTCGCCGCAGTCGGAAATGAATTCGCCGAGAATGCCGACGGTGCGGAACTGATGCCGCTTCCATGCGCCGCCTTGCGGGCCGGGATTTTCATACCAGTACGCGCCGCTCACCAGGTCGGGGTGGCCGTCGCCGTTCATGTCGAGCGTGGCGATGCCTTCGGCGTGGTCGCTGCCCAGGCGATGGACGAAAAATGTGGCCTGCGGAACTCCATAGGGGCCGTTGCCGGGTGTCGTTCTGCGCGGGGTGGTGACGATCTGCGCGCCCATGCCGAGGGCGATGAGGGCGCAGGTAAGCAGCGTGATGGAGCGGAAAATATTTTTCATGGCGTTTACTTTCAATGCTTCTGTTCTATCACTCAGACTGACACCCGATAGAATCGAACGCAAGAGAATCCATGTCAGAGAAGCAAATCATCCCCGAGCAGGCAGCGTCAGTTGGGATGGCGGCGCGCAATACTCGGAGCCGGCGACCGAAATGGCTGCGGCTTTCGCACGAGTACACGGCGTTCTCGGCTACGCTGCTGCTGATGGTTTCCGCCATGCTGTCGCGCGTGATCGGGCTGGTGCGGATCAAGGTGATCGCGTATCTGTTCGGCGCGGCCTCGCTGACAGACGCGTATACTGCGGCATTTCAGCTGCCGGACATGCTGGCGTACTTTCTGGTGGGCGGCACGGCTTCGGTCACCTTTATCACGATTCTGAGCCGCTATCGCGAGCAAGGACGTGAACATGACGGCGAGGAAGCGCTGTCGGTGATTCTGAGCGTGATGCTGCTCGTGCTGGGCACGGCGGTGATTCTGGGCGAGATTTTTGCGCCGTACTATACGCACGTTTTCTTCCATGGGTTCGACGCGGAAAAAGCTGCGCTCTGCACGCACATGACGCGCATCCTGCTGCCGGTGCAGCTGTGTTTTTTTGTTGGCGGAGTGCTGGCGGCGGTGCTGCTGGTGCGGAAGCAGTTCGCGTGGCAAGCCGTTTCGCCGCTGATCTACAACCTGGGCATCATTCTTGGCGGCGTATTACTGGCGAAAAAGCTGGGTGTTCCATCGCTGGCGTACGGTGCGCTGGCGGGTGCGATTGTCGGGCCGCTGCTGCTGAACTACGTGGGAACGCGGCGCATCGGCGTGCGTCTGCGATTTTCGCTCGACTGGTCGAACCCCGGCCTGCGGGAGTGGGTGCGGATGTCGATTCCGCTGATGATCGGCGTGTCTCTGGTGTCGGCAGATCAATGGATTTTGAATTATTTCGCCTCGGGGGCGAAAGGCGACATCGCCAAGCTGATGTATGCGAAGACGCTGTTCACCGCGCCGATGGCCATCCTGGGGCAAGCGGCGGGCGCGGCTTCGATGCCTTTTTTTGCGGCGCTGATCGGTCGGGGAAAGAATCGGGAATTCGCCGCTTCGGTCAATCGCATTGTGACGCGGATTTATGCTTTCGCCTTTTTGCTTTCCGCGTGGATGATCGGCCTGGCGCATCCGGCGGTCGATCTGGTGCTGCGCGGGGGCTCGCTGCATCATCGCGACGTGGGATCGATTGCGCTCTACTTCACTCTGTTCGCCGGCTCGCTGTGCTTCTGGTCGGCGCAGGCCATCTATGCGCGGGCGTTCTACGCAACCGGCAATACATTTACGCCGATGGCTGCGAGCACGCTGATTGTCATCGCATCGCTGCCGCTCTACTGGTTTCTCTTTCATCGCATGGGCGTGGTCGGACTGGCGATTGCTTCGGACATCGGGATCGTGATTCAGACGCTGGCGCTGGCGTGGCTGTTGCACCGGAACCGGCTGGTGGCGTGGAGCGGGCTTGAGTACCGGGAGCTGGCGCGGTCACTGGCCGCAGCCATTGTTTCCTTTGGCGTGTTGTATGGAGTGGCTCGGGCTTTGCCGCGGGCGGGAACATTTCCGCACGATCTGCTGGTACTGGTCTGCGGCACAGCGGCATGGATGGCAGCGGCATGGCTGGTGCTGCACGTTACCAGATCAACATTGCCGCGGCAATTGACGAGCCGTTTACGCAAGCGCAACACGGTAGTTGTGCCGACTCCGCTGGAACAGCGGCCGTGACCCACGCGCGATTGATTCGGTTGAATTTTTCTTCTCCCACTCAAGCCAAAGGAAGGCTTGAATGGGGCACCTAAAATTCTTGAACACTTGACCTGAAAATGCGCTATTGCGCTGTCGTTACGGCCTGCTCGTGTTGGCTGGTGCGGACTTCCGGCACGCTGCCATCGTTCACCGTTACCTTGCTTGGCTTGCTGTCGAGCAGAACCCGCAAGGTTGCACGCGTGTGCGAGGGCACGAGCAGGCGCTTGATCTGATTGCTCGTGGCGGACTCGACGGTAACCGGAACTTCCGCGGAACAGAAGCTATCATTCTGCACATCGACCGATACCAGGTTATTGTTCGTGGCGCTGTTTTTCGTCAACAGCGGACGCCGATAGGCGCTGACGATATGCAGGTCGGGCAGGCCGCGATCGCGATATACCCAATCGTCGAAGAACCATTCCAGATCTTTGCCGGAAGCCTTCTGCAGCAGGTTTTGAAGATAGCTGGGCTCGCGATCGTTCGCCGCAGTATACGCCTGCAGCGACTGCGCAAACGGCGTGTCGCCGGCGATGTCGCGCAGCATCCACAGAACGTCGACGGCTTTGTCGCGATAGTAAATATCGCTCCATGCATCGATGAGACTCTGGCCGGGATCGACGCCGGGGTCGCTGGTTTCGGCCAAGGCGAGCGCGCCGCGGGTGGAGTCCATCTGGCCGATTGCAGTGGCGCGTCCGGCGCGCTGCTCGATCCAGAAGAGCGTCATCAACTGCGCGACACCTTCGCTGAGCCACGGGCGTGGCGAAACGAAATAGGCATGACCCAACATGTGCGCCAGCACAGGACCCGCTGTGTCGTTGGCGGCGTCGGTCTGCAAGGGGAGAAAAAGGATGTTGCGCTGTTCAAAAGGAAGATCGCTGCTTTCCGGCAAGTCCACCAGTACGACCGGACGCTTTGGGTGGGTGCCCAGCCACTGCTCAATCAGGGGGCGATCGCTCTCGGCAATCTTGTTGTAGGTCTGCGCGGCTGCCTCGTTTCCCGAGCGCGTGTAAATATCGAGACCGGAGAATTGCCGGCGGCTGGCTTCCATGACAAAAAAACTCAGCGGCGAAAAGCCCAGGGTTGTGGGCGGCAAGGTGAACGATGCGACGCGCGGGGTGGAGTTGTCGGAAGCTGGAGGTGAATTTTTTGCCGATGACGAACTGTCCGGCTGCACTGCATCGCCATTGAGGAACGCAACACTCGGCCCAGTGCCGACATAGTCGACTAGCACATGCATCTGGACGCGTGCTCCCGATTCTCGCAGCTTCCACTTGCCGACGGAGTCGAACATCTGCGGGCCTTGACCGAGCAGAACCGGGGCGGTCGAAACCGGAAACCAGATGACATTGCCGAAACCGCGCAGCGCTGTAAAGCCGGTGTCGACGCGATCCCATTCCGAAGTGGCGGCGATCTTCGCCGGCGCACCGAGACGCAGCAGTCGCTCGGCGGACGGCTGAACGATGCCGGAATAGATGACATCCAGATGCACGGTGGCTCCGGCGGCTAAGGGCGTACCGAGTTGCACCACGGCTTCCGTAAGCTGGCCAGTGTGGTCGATATCGCTTTCGACGGGTTCCGTCTGGAATTTTTCCGTCTTGCCGTCGATGTGAATCGAGTACCAGTGCAACGCGGAGGAAAGCTGCAGGGGAATGCGGTCGAGTGGCTGTTTACTGACGTTTTGCGCGGTCAGATGCGCATGCACCGCTAGCGAATGCTGCGCCGGGTCGAGCTGGACGTCAAAGTTATAGGAGCTATAGGTCAGCGCCGTGCGTTCCTCGTCGGAGACCAGCGCCTTTGCCGGTGCGGCTGGGGCCGGCTTCGCAGCTTGCTGCAAATTCTCCGGCGCATTCGTATCGCTGCGGGAAAAAATTGTCTGGCCATCGCTGGAAGAATTTTTCTGTTGCGTTGGAACTGTCTGGGCGGAAGCAACACCAACCCGCAATGCTCCCAGACAAATCAGCGCAAATAGGGTGCAGGTGCATCTCAACCCAGGTCTCAAAATCGAGACCTGGGGCACCCAGGTTAAAGACAATCTCATGAGCCGAGACCTTTCGGCGGACGCTTCGGTTTGGCCGGAGTTGCGATGGGCTGCGATTCGCTGCGCCGCTGCCGTGACGCTTCATACATTACGATGGCCCCCGCCACCGACACATTCAACGACGAAACCTGCCCGGCCATGGGGATGCGCAGGAGATGGTCGCAGGTACGGCGCGCCAGATCGTGCAGGCCGCCACCTTCGCCGCCCAGCACCAGCACGCAGTTTGCGCGGTAGTCGAAGGTGTCGTAGTTCTGGGTGCCGCGTTCATCGAGGCCAACGCACCAGATGTTCTGTCGCTTCAGTTCCTCAAGCGCCCGCACCAGATTGGTGACTCGAGCGATGCGGACGTGTTCCGCCGCGCCTGCGGAGGTTTTGACTACGGTGGCATTGACCGAGGCGGCGCGCCGTTCCGGCAGGATCACGCCATCGACCCCCGCGCCATCGGCGGTACGGAGCAGAGCGCCCAGATTGTGCGGGTCTTCCACGCCATCGAGCGCCAGCAGAAAAAGGTGCTGACCGCGCGGCTGTGCGAGTTCGTGCAGGGACGAATAGCCACGCTCGGCGACCATGGCGACTACGCCCTGGTGGGCTTCGGTACGCGCGAGGCGGGTGAGCTGGTCCTTGGGCTCCAAACGGACCTGGATGCCGGCGGCATGGCAGGCGTCCAGAATGGATTGCAGCCGGGCATCCTGACGATTGCGGGCGACGACGACCGACTCCAGACGGCGGTTGCCGGAACGAATGGCCTCTTCCACCGGGTGCAATCCATACAGCAGTTGCATAATAGATAGTGTACCGTTCAGGTGCCGGGGAGCATGGCATTGACATTCAAGCGGCTGAAACGAAATATTTTCCCGGAGCGAGTCTTTTTACCGGAAACTGGCGTCCATACCAGTGACACCATGGCTACGCACCAGACAGCTACGCTGACTCAAGGCTACCCGCAGGCGATTGCCGCGGATGGTCAGGCTGCCAATGCCGAGATCGCAGTTCGTCTGCGCCGGCACGATCCCGATTTGATTGAGCAGCTGATTGAGCTGTATCAGCACCGGCTGTTTCGGTACCTGCTGTTTCTGACCGGCAGCCGCGACCAGTCGCAGGATTTATTTCAGGAAACATGGCTGCGTGTGCTGGAGCGCGGTTCGCAATACAACGGGCGCGCCCGCTTCGATACATGGATGTTCGCTATTGCGCGCAACCTGATGCTCGACCAGGCACGGAAGCGCGGCACAATCAGCCTGGATGAGGCGACCGATCCGGAAAATGCGCGGCCGCTGGAGCTTGCCGCAGATACGCCCTCCCCCTTCGATCATTTTCATTCGCAGGAGCAGGCGGCGCGCGTAGGGCAGGCGCTGCTGGGGCTGCATCCCTTGTATCGCGAAGTACTGGTGCTGCGTTTTCACGAGGAGATGTCGCTGGAGGAGATTGCGCGCGTCAGCAGTTCTCCGCTGTCGACGGTTAAATCCAGACTGTATCGCGGGATGGCCGCCCTGAAGCCGGTGCTCGACCAGAATGGATCGCAGGCAGAAGGCAAGGTGCGGCTGTGAGCGATCCCGAGATTGCGAAATTGAACTCGGAAGGGTCTGCAGTCGAGTCCTCTGCGATGCAGGAGAGAGATTTTGCCGCGGCATTGCTGAGCGTGGGCGGGGTGGCCGACCGCGCGATGGTTTGCCGGACGCAACGCCGGGTGCGGGAGCAGGCGCTGGAGATTGCCGAGCGCCGCCGCCGGGCTCGCCATGGAATCGGACTGACGATCCTGGGGTTTTCCCTGCTGCTGCTGGTTTTGACGCCGGTGGTCTGGAGTGGATTTCATCTGCAGCAGGACTGGGACTTCGCCGATTTTGAAATGCAGTCGATGTATGTGATCGGCTGGCTGTTCCCAGTCACACTCGTCGCGCTGGTTCTTGGCTGCCTGCGGATGCGCACCAGCCGCGGAGCGCGGCGCATCGACCACCGGGTGAGTGCGCGGCTGGATTCTCTGGTGCGCTAACGTCCCGCGGGAGTGGATTCGAAAAGGCTTGTCCTGCCTACCGAACCCCGAGCGTAATCAAAGAAACGGGTGACCCAGATGCGCGCAGTTCGCCTGGGATAACAAAACAGTTGGCGTTTTCCCATCTGAATAGTATTTTTGTAGCTCAAGTGCGGCGGTCAACGATTCAGACCGCCGGAAAGTATATGGATTCCTCAATGGCCCGTAGCGACTCCAACGCGTCCTTCTCGGTGAGTGAAGAGCTCAAGCTCATTCCGCGCTGGTCGATCGTGCTGGCGTTTGTGGCCTTCGTCGGCATCCAGTATCTATTCTTCTTCGTCCTGCATCAGCACCATAGGACCCCGATGGCGGTGCATATTTACTTCGGTGCGTCGTGGGGTGCGCTGGTCGCCGTCTACATGCTGATGATCGGATACATCAGCGAAGACGCGCCGCGGCGCAATATGGGCAAGTGGCTCTGGATTATGCTCTGTATCGTGCTGCAGGGCGGCATCGGTCCGGTAATTTATTTCCTGCTGCGGCAGCCCGTACTTTCGACTTGCGCCTGCTGCGGCACGCATGTGGACAGCAGCTTCAATTATTGTCCGCAATGCGCCTATAAAGTGCTGCCGAACTGCGGCGTCTGCCATGAGAGCGTTCGCATCTCCGACCTCTACTGCACACATTGCGGACATGACCTGGCGGAAGACAACACGCCGGCGCGTCTGCGTGCCTACGGCAACTGAAGCTTCCGGCTCCTACCCATCGCCCAAAATTTCCCTTCCAATGTAGAGTTGTCAGTACATGACGATTCGCGCCCTGATTGTCGACGACGAACAACTGGCACGCCAGGAGCTGGAATACCTGCTGCGCCGCGCCGATGATGTGCAGATCGTCGCCCAGGGAAAAAACGGCGTGGAAGCAGTCGAACTGATCCGCACTCACCAGCCCGATGTTGTTTTCCTTGATGTGCAGATGCCGGTGCTGGACGGATTCGCGGTGTTGAAGAAGCTGCTGGACAAGAGCCGCAAAACGCCACTGCCGAATATCGTGTTTGCCACTGCCTTCGATAAATATGCCGTGCGCGCCTTTGAGGTGAATGCGGTCGACTACCTGCTGAAGCCTTTTGAAGAGGCCCGGGTGCGGCAGACGCTCGAGAAAATTAAAGCCAGGCTGGCGGATGCAGCCGGGGCGCAAGCTGTGAACGGCGCGCCCGATGTCGATTTGAATGTGGCTGTGGGGCAATCTGCGGCGGGAGTCGACGGGCGGCTGGATGCGCTGGTTCGATTGCTGGAACATCAGCAAATCCCGGCGAAGACGGCTGCGAAAATTGTTCTCCGCGTTGGAGGAAGGCTGCTGCTGGTCGAGCAGAAGGACATCTGCTTCGCTTCGATCGAAGAAGGCATCATCAACGTGGTCACGCCGTCGATCGAAGGCCAATCCAACTGCCGCACGCTCGAAGACCTGCTGAACCTGCTCGATCCGGAGCTGTTCTGGCGCGCGCACCGGTCCTTCGTGGTGAACATCCATCGTATTCAGGAAGTGGTGCCGTGGTTCAAGTCCAGCTATCAGCTACGCATGGACGACCGGCGGCATACGGAAATTCCAGTCAGCCGCGCGCAAACGAAGCGGCTGCGGGAATTGTTCAATTTGTAGATTGGTGGCGAGACTTTTGATCCAGGGGAAACTCTGCTTCAGTTATTCAGTACCTCAGTGGCTAAAAGCCACCCTCATATTTTCGGTGACTTATCCCCGGCCTGAAGGCCAGGGTCTACCCTAAGCTCTCCAATCAGCCGCTTCATCAGAGTCTCCCTAGTCGTAGCGCTCAAAGTGAATCTGCTTCTTATCCCACCCAAGGCTTGCCAACTGCTCCCGGTTCGCCGAAACCATGTCATACAGTCCGCAGATGTATGCATGCATTCCCAATCCACTGCCATTCTGCGCGGCGGCTAGCGACAGGATGCGGGGATGTCCCTGAAGCACCTCCTGTACATGGCTCTGCACGTAGCCGCGCAACCCTTCCCAGCCTTCATGCGGCCGGCTCAGCGAGGGCAGGTAATGAAAATTCGGATGCTCGGCGGCGGTCTTTTCAAAGTAACGCTGATAATAGATTTCCGTCTCGTGCCGCGTGCCGTACATCAGCCAGAAATGATTTCCTTCGCTGCGATCCTCATTTTCCGCGGGGAACAGATGCTCGACAAATCCGCGCATGGGCGCGACCCCGGTGCCGGTGGCAATCAGGATCGTATCGATCAGGGGCGGCCGCAGCACAAACAATCCATGCGGCCCATGAAAATCCAGCGTGGCCTCCGGTTCCAGGTCACAAAGCAGGTTCGAGAAAAATCCGTTTTCGACGCGGTTTACGCAGAGGTCAAAAAAATTCTCCCGCGGCGCCGAGGCTATCGAGTATGCCCGCGTCTGATGTTTGCCGTGGCTGTCGGTCGCCAGCATGGAGACGAACTGACCGGCGTCGAAGCGAAAATGGTCGATCCCTTCGACTTCGAACTCCAGGTGAAAACACTGGGCAGGATCGGAGAGCAGCAGTTTTCTCAACAGGCGCGCGGTATAAATCTTGCGTTCCACAAACCCTCTTCTCGGTCGCGGGAGTCTTTCCTTATTTATAAACGACCGGCTTAGACCGATTTTCCTATTCCTATAAGGTGGCAGGAAATCTTTATGTGCCTCCGTTCTTTGAGGAACGGATGCGTACGCCCGGTTCCCACGCCATGCACCTACAGGAAATCGGTCTGGCGCGAACAGAATGCCGTTTGCGTTGTTGGCGCATCCAATTTGAATGATTGGAGGGAACCTTGGACACGGAACGATATAAACAACGGTTGCTGCAGGAAGAGAGACAGTTGCTGGAAGGATTGGAGCGGGAAGACGCCAACGTGCGGGAATTGAGCGGCGATCAGCCCGTTGGAGACGCTACGGACAAGAGCTTCAGCGGCGAAATGAAAGAGGAGCAGTTTCAGGATGCAGAGCTGAATCGCTCCTTGCTGCGGCAAGTGCGCGAAGCGTTGCAGCGGATTGAAAACGGCACCTATGGCAAGTGCCTGGCCGACGGCGGACCGATCGATGAGAAGCGCCTGGACGCGATGCCATGGACGCCGTATTGCATCCAGCACCAACGGCCAATCGAAGCGGCCAACCCGCCGCAAACGCCTACGCTCTAGAAGAGAGTGGCAAAGAAAAAAGCGGTGAGAGGGTTGTCTCCACCGCTTTTCTTTTGCGTTCCAGCTTGCATGGAAGCGCAACTCAGGAACCGCAACCTGGGAACATCCCTACCAGCGATGCTGCGTTGCTACGTGTGTTCCCGGCGTGAAGGAAACGCCGCGCAGCACCTCCGCAAAACCGGCCTTGCGAACGGTATAGAAATTTTCCCTGGCCGCTACGGTTGGGCTGGTGTTCTTCAGATTGTCAATGATGGCGACCAGCTTGTTCGGGTCCGCGCCGGTGTCGCCGTTGCCGCTCACGGTTGAAGTAATGGCCCACAGAATTACGTTGCCGCGCCGGTCTACCTGTCCGGTCAGATTGCGCAGACCGTCCGTGGCTGGGGACCAGGGCAGGCCGGTCGCTGCATTCGTTCCCGTCGGATAGCCGTTTACCGTGTACGGCGTGCCCAAATCGAGCCCGGTGCGCAGTGTGTAGGCCAGCGTCCAGGTTTGTGTGGTGGCGTTGAAGACCCACTTCTGCAAGCCCGCCGTGGTCTGCGCGGCAGCGTGCGTGTAGAGGTCGGTGCCGCCGGTGTAGCCGTCGCCTTCATCCGCGACATAGAGCGTGTTGGCGTCGGCAAACCAGATGCCGAAGGGATAGCTCAGGGTGGTGGCCGTCTTCGCCGGGATGGCTGGGAAGCCGGTCAGAATGCACATATTGTTGGGTAGGCCGATGGTCTGGAGATCGCCCAGGTCGTAATTCAGCGGAGCCGTCGGCAGGGTTGCGGAAGGGGAAGGCAGCCCGATGCCCTTGGGGCAGGCTTTGCCGGTGGTGTCGACAAAGTAAACCGTATTCACGCCGTTGCTACCGCTGCCCTTGGTGTAATAGAGCACGTTGTGGAAGATGGTCATGCCGCGGAAATTATCGTCCTTGCCGATCTTGTCCGCCTTGTCGCCGAGTTCCGTGACCGAAAAGCTGGCCACCGGGGTTGGCGTTCCAGGATTCTGCGAAACCTCCGACCCGGACAGCGGATCGACGATCTGCGCGCCGGCTCCGAGAATGATGCCGTCCGGCTGGGGATTACTGCCGTTGCCGGCATTGCCGGCGGTGTAATACACATTCGGATTGTCGGAGTCACGATCGCCATCGCCGTTATTCAGAATCACGGCGCGTCCATTATTTCCGCTGTATGCGTTCGTCTCCGTGAAGTGAAAGTGCCCGAACTGATCTACCTGACCGATGGCGCGGTAGTAGGGGTCGCCGACTGGGTTGGTCGGGTCCGGCGCACCGGGTGTGCTGGAATTGGAAACGTCGATGGTATTGACCGGCGCGACGTAATCGATGAACGTGAGGTAGCGGTCATCGGTGGAAAGATTCAGAGCCACTTCTGACTTCGAGCTGAAGCTGGTGACCAGCTGATCGCTGGATGGGCGGATGCCGCGCTGGTCGCTGTTCGGCACTTCGAGCGAGTTGATGAGCCAGCCGTTCGGCGTGATCTGATCCAGGTAAATTTTCGAGGTGATGCCGAAGCTGGCATCGTACAGAACGTTGTTGAATACATACGGATAAATCCCGTTAGTTGTTGCGCCGGTCGAAGCCGAGCAGCCGCCCTGAGTGCTGGCGCAGCCTGGCGGCAGAATCGTGCCCACCTTCACATTGCTGGCGTTGTTGTCATACACGCTGCGGCTGACGACGAGATTGCCGGGCCAGAATTGCGGATTCCCTCTGAAACCAAAGTTTTGTGCGCCTGCGGGAATGCCGCATGCCAGAGCGCCAAAAGAAATCGCCGCGATTCCTTTTGCCAACGCTCCCCAACGATATTGTTTGTTTGCAATTTTTTCGATCACTGGAAGTTCTCCTGAATGCGGAGAGTAGACGGGGAATGTTAGTGGGAAATTTTTTCTACGTTACTGAGCGATGAAAACTGGATTTCTGCCGGGGGGAATATTTACTGGAATTCGGAAGTCGGAATCAATGAATCGATACAGTTGGCCTGTAAGCTGTGGGGATGATCAAGTCCCTGGTCTTTGCGCTGTATCTTGTGTTCGCGTTTGGCAGTCTGAGTGCGCAGAAGGCAGTGTGGCAGCCATCGCCGGGACATGCGCAGATACCGATATGGCCGGGGGCGGCGCCGGGGGCGGCGCCGGATGCGCGGCCGGTTACGGGGCCGGAAGATATGGTGACTGACAATAAGGAACCAGTTGCCGGCAGGCCGTGGGTTGTTGTGGAGAACGTCTCGCGGCCTACGGTGACGGTCTACTCGCCGAAGGAAAAGAATACCGGCGCTGCGGTGGTCGTGTTTCCGGGCGGTGGTTATGAGATTCTGGCTATCGATCTGGAAGGCACGGAGGTCTGCGACTGGCTGACGTCCAAGGGAATCACGTGCGTGCTGTTGAAGTACCGCGTGCCGGCTCCGCGATCGGCTCCGGATTGGGGAGCCTATCCGCAGTCGCCGATAGCGCTCGAAGATGCGCAGAGGGCGGTGGGGCTGGTGCGGTATCACGCTGCGGAGTGGCATATCGATCCGCACAAGATTGGAGTGCTTGGATTTTCCGCAGGCGGACATCTGGTGGCGGCAATCAGTACTCATTTTGAACAGCGTTTGTACCCGGCTGTCGATGCGGCCGACCAGGAAAGCTGCCGGCCGGATTTTGCGGTCGCTCTTTATCCCGGGCATCTGTGGCTTGATGACAAGAAATTTGAACTGAATCCGGATGTTCCTGTCACCCGCCAGACGCCGCCTACGTTCTTGCTGCAGGCGGAGAATGACCACGTAGACAATGTCAACGACTCGCTGGTTTACTACATTGCGCTGAAGAATGCCGGGGTTCCCGTGGAGATGCATTTGTATGCGCAGGGCGGGCATGCGTTTGGTCTGCGACGCACGAAATTTCCGATTACGGCATGGCCTGAATTGGTGGAGACGTGGCTGGAAACGATCGGGATGATTTCGGAGTAGTTGCTCGGTGTAGAGTGCGGCTTATCCAATAGCTATGTTCTCCTTGTATTCGCCTGGCGATGCGTCTTCCGAGGAGCTCGCTGCGTCTACATAATATTGTTTGAAATCCCAGGCGAGTTCCAGCTCTGGCGTAGCCTTGCGCGGCTTCTCCCGCGTACCATCGTTTTTGACCTGTAATGTATACCCACTCGATCCGTAATATTTAAGAATTGTCTAAAACTGCCGCAGGAGCCGAAGACGAACCCATGCACGATCAACCCGACGAGACAACGGAATCGCACACTCCTGACGCTGCATATGTGGACCGAGGTCACCAGCTGCCGCCTCCGCACGACCGGCCGCACCGCTCCATGCTTGCGCGCGTCCTGATCTGGCTGCTGATTCTGCTGGCCTTCGCATTGCTTTTCTGGTGGGTGATGCGGCATCACGCAGCGCAGGCAAAAGCCTCCGGCAAACACGCTGTGACTGGGCCGGTGACGATCACGACAGCCACGGCGACCAAAGGCAACATCGGGGTATACCTGAACGCCATTGGGACCGTGACGCCGGTGCATACCGATGCGATTACGGCGCAGGTGACCGGGTTGATCACGACGGTGCATTACCGGGAGGGTCAGATCGTGCACCGCGGCCAGCCGCTGATTGAAATCGATTCACGACCGTATCGCGCGCAACTGCTGGAGGCGGAGGGAGCGTTGGAGCGGGACATCAATCTGCTCGGCCAGGCAAAAATGGATCTGGCGCGATATCAGGAAGCGTGGGCACGGGACGCCATCCCCAGACAGACGCTCGAAGACCAGAGAAAGATCGTGCTGCAGGATGAAGGCACAGTAAAGGTAGACCGGGGAACAGTTCAGTACGACCAAGTGCAGGTCGCCTTCTGCCATATTGTTGCGCCCATCACGGGCCGCGTGGGCCTGCGGCTGGTAGACCCGGGCAACGTGGTTCAGGCCAATGGCACCACGCCGCTGGTGGTGATTACGGAAATTCAGCCCATCACCGTCGTCTTCACCATTCCGGAGGACAGCATTGGCGCGGTTGAGGCGCAGACGCGCAAAGGCAAGACGCTTCAGGTTACCGCGCTCGATCGGTCCAACCAGGGCACGCTCGCAACGGGCAAGCTGGAGACCACGGACAACCAGATCGACACCACTACGGGAACATTGAAGCTGCGGGCTACCTTCGCCAACAAAAACAATGCACTGTTTCCGAACCTGTTCGTGAACACGCGGCTGCTGGTCAATACCCTGCAAGGCGTCACGTTGATTCCTACCTCGACGATCCAGCAGAATGGCGACATTTCCTTCGTCTATCTGATCCAGAACGGCACGGCGTATCTGCGCAATGTAAAGCCGGGCGTGACCGACAACAATATGACGGCGGTGACGGGCATCAACCCTGGCGACGTGGTTGCGGACAGCAGCTTTCAAAAGCTGCAGGATAAGGCCAAGGTCGTCATCTCGAAAACGCCGGTGGCTGCGGGCGCCAGGACAAACGCTCCGTGAATCCATCCCGCCCATTTATTCTGCGACCGGTTGCAACGTCGCTGCTGATGGTCGCGATCATGCTGGTTGGGGTGGTGGCGTACACGCAGCTGCCCATCTCCGCGCTGCCGGAGGTCGACTACCCGACGATCCAGGTGGTGACTTTTTATCCCGGCGCCAGCCCGGACGTGATGGCGACGACGGTGACGGCGCCGCTGGAACGGCAGTTTGGCGAGATGCAAGGCCTGAGCCAGATGACCTCGACCAGCTCCGGCGCGACGTCGGTGATTGTGCTGCAGTTCAATCTGACTCTGTCGATCGACATCGCAGAGGAAGAAGTGCAGTCGGCGATCAATGCGTCGCAGAGCTATTTGCCTTCCGACCTTCCCGCGCCGCCGATCTACAACAAGACGAATCCCGCCGACGCACCGGTGCTGACGTTGGCGATCACATCGAATTCCATGCCGCTGCCGCAGGTGGAAGACATGGTGGACACGCGTCTGGCGCCGAAGATTTCGCAGCTGAACGGCGTGGGGCTGGTCAGCATCAGCGGCGGGCAAAAGCCGGCGGTGCGCATCCAGGCGAATCCTGCAGCGTTATCTTCCTATGGCATCGACATGGAGGATTTGCGCACGGCGCTGACGCAGGCCAGCGTCAACGCGGCCAAGGGAAATTTCGATGGACCGAAGAAGGATTACCAGATCGACGCGAACGACCAGCTGGTGACCAGCGGCGACTACCACGACCTGGTGGTGGCGTACCGCAACAATGCGCCGGTCTTTTTGAAAGATGTCGCCAATGTGGTGAACGGGGTTGAAAACACCAAGCAGGCCGCGTGGATGAACGAGCAGCCTGCGGTGATCCTGAACGTGCAGCGGCAGCCGGGCGCGAACACGATCACGGTGGTGAAAAGCATCCAGCAGTTGATGCCGCAGCTGCAGGCGAATCTGCCGACCGGGATCAACGTCACGACGTTGACCGATCTCACTACGGACATTCAAGCCTCCGTCAACGATGTGGAATTTGAATTGATCCTGACGATTGTGCTGGTTGTGCTGGTGATTTTTCTTTTTCTGCGCAGCCTGTCGGCAACAATTATTCCCAGCGTGGCGGTGCCGCTTTCGATTGTCGGCACCTTCGGGGCGATGTATGCGCTGGGCTACAGTCTGGACAATTTATCGCTGATGGCGCTGACGATTTCGACCGGATTCGTGGTCGATGACGCCATCGTGATGATCGAAAATATCTCCCGCTTCATTGAAGAAGGGCATACGCCGATGCAGGCGGCGCTGGAAGGCGCGGAGCAAATCGGCTTTACGATTCTTTCGTTGACGGTGTCGCTGATCGCGGTGCTGATTCCGCTGTTGTTCATGGGCGGCGTGGTGGGACGGCTGTTTCGCGAATTTGCCGTCACCCTGGCGGTGACCATTGTGATCTCAGCGGTCGTCTCGCTGACCCTGACGCCGATGATGTCGGCTCGGATTCTGAAATACAATCCGGTGGCGCAGCAGGGACGCTTCTATCGGGCATCGGAACGCGTGTTCGAGCGCATGATCGAATTCTATGGACGCACGCTGAAAGTGGTCCTGCGCTATCAGACGACAACGCTGCTGGTGGCGCTGGGAACGCTGGTACTGACGGTTTTTCTATACATCATCATCCCCAAGGGATTTTTTCCGGTGCAGGATACAGGGGTGATTCAGGGGATTTCGCAGGCCCGGCAGAACATTTCGTTTCCCGCGATGGTCGCCAAGCAGCAACAGCTGAACAAAATCATTCTTCAGGATCCGGCGGTCGAAAGTCTCTCGTCGTTCATCGGCGCGGATGGCACGAATACCACGCTGAACAGCGGCCGTATCTCGATCAACCTGAAACCGCTGTCGCAGCGCAGCCTGAGTGCATCGGATGTGATCCGCCGGCTGAAATCGAGCCTGGCGAAGGTGCAGGGCATCGATCTCTACATGCAGCCGGTGCAGAACATAACCGTGGACGATCGCGTGAGCCGCACGGAATACCAGTACACACTGGAAGACCCGGATGTGAACGAGTTGGATCTCTGGACCAGCCGGTTTGTGGAAAAACTAAAACAGCTTCCGCAGATCGAAGATGTCGCCACCGATCAGCAGACCGGGGGTCTGGCGGTGACCCTGGCTATCGACCGGGTGACGGCTTCGCGGCTGGGTATTGCTCCGGCGACCATCGACAACACGCTCTACGACAACTTCGGCCAGCGCCAAATCAACACCATGTACACGCAGCTGAACCAGTATCACGTGATTCTTGAATCGCAGCCGCAGTTTGCCAGCGATCCGGATAAGCTGCACAAAATTTACATTCAGGCGAATGCATCCTCGGGAGCCTCGGGAGCGGGAGCAAACTCCTCGTATTCCAGTTCGTCATCGGCATCGGCGGGTTCCAATGCGACGACGACCGGTGTGCTGTACACGCCTTCTTCGGGCATCCTGAGTCCGCCAACCACCGCGTTAAATGCGCAACCGGTCGGCACGCCAAGCTCGAACACGGCGACCACGACCACGCTGAGCAACGCCGTCCCGCTGAGCGCGTTTTCGCACTTCACCACGGGAACGGAAGCACTCTCGATCAATCATCAGGGACAATTTCCGGCGGTGACGATCTCGTTCAACCTGGCTCCGAATGCCGCGTTAGGCAGCGCCATTACTGCCATCGACAACATTCAGAAAAAGCTGGACATGCCACCCAGCGTGCAAGGCGCATTCCAGGGCACGGCGGCTGCATTTCAAAGCTCGCTCTCGAATGAGGCGCTTCTGATTCTGGGCGCGCTCGTCACCGTCTACATTGTGCTCGGGGTGCTGTATGAAAGCTTTATCCATCCAATCACGATTCTCTCCACGCTTCCTTCGGCGGGAGTGGGCGCGCTGTTGGCGCTGATTCTGTTCGGTGAGTCTCTCAGTGTCGTCGCCATCATCGGCATTATTCTTTTGATCGGCATCGTGAAGAAAAACGGCATTATGATGGTGGACTTTGCGCTGGAAGGCGAACGGCAGCACGGCAAGAATGCGACCGACGCCATTTACGATGCCTGCCTGCTGCGTTTTCGTCCCATCATGATGACGACGATGGCCGCGCTGCTGGCCGGGATTCCACTGGCCTTCGGCAGCGGAATCGGGTCTGAGATTCGCCGCCCGCTCGGCATTGCCATGGTCGGCGGACTGCTGTTGAGCCAGGCGCTGACGCTCTACACGACGCCGGTGATCTACATTTTCTTCGATAACCTGGCGCACAGATTTTCTCACTCCGCCAACAAGACCAACACCGGCAATGAACCGCAGGCAGGGAACGGGCACACGGCGGCGGAGCACGCGTGAACATCTCCAGACCATTCATCCGACGGCCGGTTGCGACCACTCTGCTGACGGCGGCCATCGCAATTGCGGGCGCGGTATGCTTCACCCTGCTTCCGGTTTCTCCATTGCCGCAGGTGGATTTTCCGACGATTTCCGTCTCGGCCAGCCTGCCTGGCGCCAGTGCCCAAACCGTAGCGTCGTCTATCGCCACGCCTCTGGAGCGGCAGTTCGGACACATCGCAGGGGTTACCGAGATGACTTCTTCGAGCTCTCTCGGTACTACCCAGATCACGCTGCAATTCGATCTAAGCCGGAACATCGACGGCGCGGCGCGCGATGTGGAGGCGGCCATCAATGCCGCGCGAACCTATTTGCCGGCCAATCTGCCGGCGAACCCCAGCTATCGCAAAACGAATCCGGCCGATGCGCCGATCATGATCCTCGGACTGACTTCTAAGAAATACGACAAGGAAAAGCTGTACGACGAAGCGTCCACGATCCTGGAGCAGAAGCTGTCTCAGATCCAGGGGGTGGGCCAGGTATTCGTCGGCGGCGCCTCTTTGCCTTCCGTGCGCGTCGATGTCAATCCTACCCAGCTGAACAGCTACGGCCTCACCATGGCGAACGTTCAGTCTCTGTTGAGCCTGCAGAATTCCGATCTGGCGAAAGGGCAGATTTCCAACGGCGCTGTGACGGCGGATATTCTCGACAACGATCAGATTTCCCAAGCAGCGCAATATAAGCCGCTGATTGTCGGCTATCACAACGGCCAGGCAGTTCGATTGTCGGATGTGGCATCCGTCACAGATTCTGCACAGAATGTCCGCAGCGCCGGGTATCTGAATGGGATTCCTTCCGTCACCGTCATTATTTTTCGACAGCCGGGCGCAAATATTATCACGACCAACAACCTGATCCTCAGTCAACTTCCGTTCCTGCAGGCGGTTCTGCCGCAGGGCATCAAAACCACGGTTGTTCTGAACCGCACCACGACGATTAAAGCTTCGCTGACAAACGTGGAACAAACGCTGATTATCTCCGTGATCCTGGTGATCCTGGTGGTCTTCCTGTTCCTGCGCAACTGGCGCGCCACTCTGGTTCCCAGCGTGGCTGTGCCGGTATCGATCATCGGCACTTTCGCGGTGATGTACCTGTTCGGCTACAGTCTGGACAATCTCTCGCTGATGGCGCTGACTATTTCCACCGGCTTCGTGGTCGATGACGCCATCGTGGTGATGGAGAACATTTCCCGTTACCTGGAAATGGGCATGACTCCATTTGCTGCCGCCTTGAAGGGCGCGGAAGAGATCGGCTCGACGGTATTCACGATCAGCATGTCGCTGATTGCGGTCTTCATTCCGCTGCTGCTGATGGGCGGCATTGTCGGTCGTCTATTCCGCGAATTCGCGGTGACTCTTTCGACCGCCATCATCGTTTCCATGGTCATCTCCCTGACCACGACTCCCATGATGTGCGCCCATCTGTTGAAGGAGCAGAAGCAGGACCAGCACGGGAGGTTCTACCGGGCCAGCGAAAAATTCTTCGAATGGATGCTGACTACGTATCGTCATGCGCTGGTCTGGGTGCTGGACAATCCCGTGCTGACGCTGGTGGTTTTGCTGCTGACGATCGCTCTGAATGTTGCGGTGATCGTAAGAATTCCGAAAGGGTTTTTCCCGACACAGGACACGGGAGCTCTCGTAGGAGCCGTGCAAGGTCCGCAGGATGCATCGTTTCCGATAATGGACAGTTCGGTGAAACAGATGATCAATGTCATTAAGGCCGATCCGGCGGTGGACAATGTGAATGGCTATGTAGGCGGGAACGGCGCCAGCAATCACGGCTTTATTTATATGGCCCTCAAGCCCCTCAATGTTCGAAAAGTCAGCGCAGCGCAGGTCATCGACCGATTGCGGCCCAAGTTGAATCGACTTCCCGGGGCTTCCACTTTCCTGCAGCCGGTGCAGGACATTCACATCGGGGGGCGTCAGAGCAACGCGCTCTATCAATACACCATACAGTCGGACAATGTGCAGGACCTGTCACATTGGGGACCGATCCTGCTGACGCACATGCAGAAACTTCCGGGCTTTCAGGACGTCAGCTCGGACCAGCAGAATGGCGGACTTTCGGAATATCTGACCTACGACCGGGCTACCGCGGCCAGGCTGGGACTCACTTCGCAATCTCTGGACACAAATCTTTATGCCGCGTTCGGCCAGGCGGAAGTTTCCCTCATCTACACGCAATTGAACCAATATTATGTGGTGCTGGAAGTGGCGCCGCAATACTGGCAATCTCCGGAAGGACTCAAATTCATCTATCCGTCGGCGTCCGCCAAAGGCGCAACTCCATTGAATGCGGTCGCAAAAGCCACGGCCAGCACCACTCCGTTGCAGGTAAACCATACTGGTCTTTTCCCTTCGGTGACGGTATCGTTCAATCTTGCCCCCGGCATTTCCTTAAGCCAGGCGACCCTGGCGATCCAACAGATGCAGGACCGGCTGGGCACTCCATCGACGATTCATGGCTTCTTTGCCGGCACGCTGCAGGCCTATCAGCAGTCGCTGGGCACAGAGCCGATCCTAGTCGCGACGGCGCTGTTCGCCGTTTACATCGTGCTGGGAATTCTGTACGAGAGCCTGGTCCATCCACTGACCATCATCTCCGCCCTGCCCTCGGCAAGCGCCGGCGCTATGCTGGCGTTGATGGTATTTGGCATCGACCTAAATGTGATTTCCATCATTGGAATCGTGCTGCTGATCGGCATCGTAAAGAAGAATGCCATTATGATGATCGATTTCGCACTGATGGCCGAGCGTGAACGCGGAATGAACACCAAGGACGCGATCTTCGAAGCCTGCATGCTGCGCTTCCGCCCCATTATGATGACCACTATGGCGGCCATATGCGGAGCGCTGCCGTTGGCCTTCGGCGGTGGCATTGGATCGGAGCTGAGGCGTCCGCTTGGCATTACCATTGTCGGCGGATTGATCGTCAGTCAGGCTCTCACTCTGCTGACCACGCCGGTAATTTATTTGTTCTTAGATCGTCTGCGGCTGAAAGTTACGGGCCGGCATCCCCATAAAACGCTCGAAGCCAACATGGGAGAAGCGGTGTAGATTGAGTTCCGGAAAAATGCAGTTGCAGTGGAAGGTAGCGATGAAAGAAACGAAGCGCATTCCCGAAAGCTTTAGAAATTCCTTCCGCGCCCTGGCCGCAGGCGGCGCGGCCATCGTGTGCTGCGTGCTCGCGGGCTGCACCGTCGGCCCAAAGTACCACCCCCCGAAGATGCAGGCGCCGACGGCGTTCAAGGAAACGCCAGCGAATTTTCAGAACAACAATCCCTCCAATCCGGACGCGAAGCCCGGTCCGTGGAGAGTTGCCCAGCCGCAGGATGCGAAGCTGCGCGGCGACTGGTGGGAAATCTTCAACGAGCCGGAATTGAATACGCTCGAGGGCCAGCTCAACATCAACAACCAGACCATCAAGGAGTATTTCGAAAACTTCATGGAAGCGCGGGCGTTAATCCGCGAAGCCCGCTCGCAATATTTTCCAACTGTCACCACTTCGCCCTCCTATAGCCGGTCGCGTTCGTCGGGGAACATCACCAATGGAGCCCAGACCGTCTCCGGCGGGACTGTCGCCAATGCGGGCTCGACATTCCAGCTTTATTCCATTCCCATCGATGTCTCCTGGGCACCGGACCTGTGGGGCAAGGTTCGCAACGAAGTGCGTGAGGCCGAGTATTCCGCTCAGGTAAGTGCAGCCGACCTTGAGAATGAGCGGCTGACGGAGCAGGCCGCGCTGGCCGAATATTATTTTGAGATCCGCGGGCAAGACGCGCTGATCAAGCTCTACGCAAACACGGTTGCGGCAGACAAGAAGGCACTGCAGCTAACCCAGGCACAATATGACACTGGAGTCGGCGACAAAATCTCCGTGATTGAGGCGCAGAACACACTGCAATCCGCGCAATCCTCCGCCACCAACCTGGGTATTCTGCGCGCGCAGTATGAACATGCGATCGCCACATTGATCGGCAAGCCGGCTTCGGATTTCTCCATCCCCAACCAGGCCATGACGGCTGCGCCTCCGCCGATTCCAATCGGCGTGCCGTCCGAATTACTCGAGCGTCGTCCCGATATCGCCGCGGCGGAACGGGCTATGGCCTCGGTCAACGCCGAGATCGGCATTGGATATGCCGCCTTTTATCCTGCGCTGACGCTGTCGGCAACGGGAGGCACGGAAAGCTCGCTGGCAAAGCATCTGTTCGATTGGCCGAGCCGCGTGTGGTCGGTCGGACCGTCCATTTCGCAGACGATCTACGATGGGGGATTGTATCGCGCGACTCTCCACCAATACGTCGCCATCTACAACGCCGACCTGGCCACCTACCGGCAGACGGTGCTGACCGCATTCCAGCAGGTGGAAGATTCGCTGGCCGATGTGCGCATCCTGTCGCAGCAGATCGAGCAGCAGCGCGCCGTCGTCGCCTCGGCGCAACAGGCGCTGCAACTGGAGATCGCTCGCTATCAGACGGGCGTCGATCCGTACATCGATGTGATGACCCTGCAGGTGACATTGCTGACCGATCAGCAGACGCTGGCCAGCCTGCAGATCGAGCAGATGACGGGCGCGGTGCAACTGGTGGAGGCGTTGGGCGGCGGCTGGGACCGCTCGCAGCTACCTACGCCATCGCAGGTGGAAGCAAATCCGCCGGCGTCACAGACAAAGATTCAGCAGTAGAGCTGCGGGTATCAGGGAATTTGGAAAACAATATTTCCCTGGCTGATGGTCATGTGAATTCTGCCGGGGAAAGTCTGTCCGTCGAATGGAGAATTTTTCGACTTCGATTTCGATGTACTGGCGTCGAATCGCCATTCTTCCTCGGCACCGAATAATACGAGATCGGCCCACGATCCAACCGCGAGCGAGCCGCGCTGCTTCAGGCTGAGCAACTGCGCGGGCTGGCTGCTCAACAGGGCGATCACCCTGGTTAGCGGCATTCCATGCTGACGATGTAGCACCTGTAGCGAAAGCCCCAGTGCTGTCTCAAGGCCGATAATGCCATTGGGCGCACGCTCAAACTCCTGCTCCTTTTCGTGAATCGCATGCGGCGCATGATCGGTGGCGATCGCATCGACTGTACCGTCGAGCAGCCCTGCAATTAACGCGGCACGGTCCTGCTCGGCGCGCAGCGGAGGATTCATCTTGGCATGGGTGTCGTAGTCGCCGATGGCCTGCTCGGTCAATGCAAAATGATGCGGCGCGACTTCGCAGGTGACGTGCAAACCTTTTTGCCGAGCTCGCCGTACTGCGTCGAGCGC
Source organism: Acidobacteriaceae bacterium (assembly GCA_965276585.1). Taxonomy (GTDB): domain Bacteria; phylum Acidobacteriota; class Terriglobia; order Terriglobales; family Acidobacteriaceae; genus JAKAAZ01. Next base: position 521,641 of record CBDIAZ010000002.1, read on the forward strand.
CTTCGCCGTCGACAGGTGAGCCACATGCAGATGCGCGCGGCTGTCGGCAATTTTGCCCAGCAATGCAATGTCGCGCTCGACGATGCCACTCTCTGCATCCGCGGACATGCCGCGCAACCCCAGCCGGAATGCCATCGCCCCGGCATTCATGCTGGCGCCCTGCGTGGCTCGCGTGTCCTCGGCATGCTGGATTACCGGCAGCCCCGCGCGGGCGGCAGCGGCGAGCGATTCGTACATCACGTCATCTCGCAGAATCGGTTTTCCATCGTCAGAAACAGCCACAGCTCCCGAAGCTTTCAATTCACTGTAATCGGTCAGCGCCTCGCCCATGCTGCCGCGCGTTGCCGCCGCAATGGGAAACACCTGCACCGACGCGTTGCGCTCGGCGGCCTGCATCCATCGCGTGATTTCTTCGGAGTCATTTACCGGCGATGTGTTCGGCATGGCGCACACGCTGGTGAATCCGCCCGCCGCCGCTGCGCGCGTTCCCGTCGCGATGGTTTCCTTGTATCCCTGGCCGGGTTCGCGCAGATGCACGTGAATATCGACCAATCCCGGCGCGACGATCAGGCCGGCGGCATTCACCAGCAACGCATTTTCTTTTTTGGCCAGTGCGTTCAGCTTGCCGGGAAGATCGACCGCGGCCACGCGGCCGTCGGAGAGCAGCAGATCGCGCGCGGCATCCAAACCATTCGCAGGATCGACGAGATGCCCGCCATGAATCAGAATTGCTCTCACCGTTTATTACCGTGGATTTCTCTCATAATTTTTACCCCGAATTTTCTTTGCACCAGCCGTTCTCGCATCGAGCGCCCGCGCCAGCAAGGCCATGCGGATGGCGGTGCCGTGATGCACCTGTTCCGTTACCGCTGAGCTGGCCCCATCGGCCACTTCGCTCGTTATCTCCAAGCCGCGAATCATCGGCCCTGGATGCATGACCAACGCCTTCGGCGCATGCGCCGTGAGGCGCTCGGAATGCAGCTGATATCGCTGCACGTACTCTTCCAGATCGAGATGCAGGCCAGCCAGCCGCTCCTTTTGAATGCGCAGCATCATCACTACGCCGGATTGCTCCAGAGCGCTCTGGAAGTTGCGTTCGATGGTGACTCCGGGACCAATCTCCGCAGCCTCCGCCGGTAACAACGCTTCCGGTCCGCAGAAAATTACTTTCGCACCAAGCCGCGGCAGCAGCAGCGCATTCGACCGTGCCACCCGGCTATGCAGAATGTCTCCGACAATCGTGACCGTCAACCCGCGCAGAGTGGTGTTGGTAACGTTATGCGATTTTCCATAGAGCCGCGTCAGAATTGTTCGCAGATCGAGCAGCGCCTGGGAGGGGTGCTCATGGGTTCCATCGCCGGCATTCAAGACTGGCAACGCAGTCGCGTGCGCCAGTAGATAAGGCGCGCCGGAATTGGGATGCCGCAGGATAATGCACTCCGCGCCGAGCGCACGCAGCGTGAGGCCGGTATCCTTCAGCGACTCGCCCTTTTCAATGCTTGAAGAGAGTGCGCTGACCAGCACTGTATCGGCGCCGAGCGATTTCGCCGCCAGCTCGAACGAAGTTCGCGTGCGCGTGCTCGACTCATAAAACAAAAGCGCTACCCGGCGTTTGGCATACAGCTGGGCACGCTTGGGCGGCGGCATCGTTTCCAGCTTCGATGCCTGCGACAGAATGCTGCCGATATCGTCGAGCGTGAATTGTGTGACCGATAAAGCCGACCCAGCCGGAATTGCCGAAACGGAGAAAGCACGATTTGCCAAAGCTGGCAGCCGCTTTTTTTCCGCCGTTTTCTTATCTGCAGTTTTCTTTGTGGCTGGCATAGTCCGATGGAAGCGCATCCCCATTGTAGAAGATCGAATGTGGAGATTCGGGTGCGTGAGGTGCGCGAAGCTCGCCCGGGTGAGAACGCTGTTTCTCAGTCGACCAGTTCCATCAACAAGACCTGCTCGCTTTCATCCACTTCATCGAGCTTCACTTCAATGACTTCGCGCTTCGTCGTCTGCACCGTTCGCCCCACAAAGCTCGCCTCGATCGGCAGCTCGCGATGGCCGCGATCGATCAGCGCCAGCAGCTGCACGCGCTTCGGCCGCCCATGATCCATCAGCGCATCGAGGGCGGCGCGGATAGTCCGTCCGGTATACAGGACATCATCCACCAGCACCACATCGCGCCCGTTCACGTCGAAGCCCAGCGCGCCTGGAGTGACCACAGGGCGCAGATCGCGTGTTGAAAGATCGTCGCGATAGAAATGAATATCGAGCGTTCCCACATCGATCGGCTTCTTCTCGATGATCTCCAATAGCTTTGCCAGCCGTCGCGCCAGCGGAACTCCGCGCCGTTCGATCCCGACCAGCGCCAGCCCATCGCTGCCATTGTTCTTCTCGACAATTTCGTGCGCGAGGCGCACCAGAGTGCGTTCAATTTCCGAGGAAGACATCAGACGGGATTTTTCCCGCAACGGGTTGGAGGAAAGGCGGCTTGCCGAAGGTTCTTTCATATTATTGGCTCGATCATACGAGGCCGCTCCAGGCCCGGACAAGCGCAACCGGCAGTCCAGGTTGAATTCTTCTTAAATCCTCTGCACGGGCGGAGTGGTCCACATCTCGAATGGAGATGTAGATTTTTCTCTGCGCTTCATCCAAAAACGATCTTAAAGAATGGCCTTGCGGCTGCGCGGGGAACGATAGATCTGCGCGCCGAGCACACCGCCGGCGATGGCAAACAAAAAGATCAGCAACGCCAGAAATCCCATGGTCAGCAGGATGAGGCCAATGCGGCCTTCCGCGGATAGCCAGAAATTTGCGAACGTCGCCACAGGGGCCTGCGGATCCATGGCCGCCGCGCGCTCCGCTGCCTGCTTTACGATGCCAATCAGCTGGGTGTCGATCAGCGTACCCTGATGCATTCCGTAACGCTGGATCACCAGAAAAATTGCATTGCCCGCCAGAGCCACCGCGGCAGCCAGCAAACCCACCAGCGCGCCGATCCGCGCCCCTACACGCCGGCCAAGAAAAGCACGCGGCTGGCGGCGATGGTACATCCCGATCACGACGACCGCTCCCGCAGCCACCCACAACACGCTTCCCACCGCCAGCAGCGTGGACAAAATTCCCACAGCGATAGCGACTGTGGCCGCAATCCGAATCGTCGGCTTCCATTGGATAGCGCCGCTCTCCACCGCTTCGGCAGCATGCAACGACTCCAGTGTTTTTCCTTCAGCGCCGGAGCCTGTCGCGGAATTCTCTTCCGGCGCGACGAAGCGTACCTGCGGCGAACCGCAATTTTGACAGTAAATTGCATCCGGCTCCACGGTTGCGCTGCAGCAATGACAGACCAATTCCATATATGTTGAACCTAAATCACGAAGCCGCTCGCGGCAAATGATCTTGAGCGCGAAGCATGCCGGTAGAACCGCAGGCTGTTAGACTGACCAGACAAATCACTGCGACGCGAGGAAGCGGCATTGCCAACCAAGCTCACCGGCCTGCTGAATCAATACTTTTATTTCTTCATGTCGCTTTTGATTGCAGTCGTCGTGGTCTATGGGTTCAGCCAAAGGATCGATCAACGACTTCTTCATCCCAAGCACCCCGCGCCGCTGCTTCTGTCGATCCATGCCGCCATTTTCTCCGCATGGGTGATTTTCTATATCGTGCAGTCCGCTTTGGTGCGCACCGGGAATGTCCGCATTCATCGCATGCTGGGCAGGTTCGGAGTTGCACTTGGAGTTGCGATCCCGACTATCGGCATCGTCACCGCCGTGGTCATGCGGCGCTTTGACTTACGCTATTCCGATCTGGCACGGACCGCACCCTTGCTGCGCACGGCGATCCTGGACCTATCCTGCTTCACGATTCCCTTTGCCCTGGCGATCTATTGGCGCAACAGGCCGGAATTTCACCGCCGCCTGATGCTGATCGCTACCTGCGCACTGACCGCCGCTGCTTTTGTTCGCTTCCCCCAGGTTTTTCACCCCTGGCCCTGGTTCTATGCAGGGGTCGACCTGCTGGTCTTCCTGGGAGTTCTGCGCGATCTGATCGTTATCCGCCGTGTTCATCCCATCTACCGCTACGCACTGCCGGTGCTGATTGTCGCTCAGGTCACCATCATGGATACGATTCTGCATTTCTGGTAATAGTGGCTAGTCCGTCTGCGATTTATGAGGCAGCTGCACTAACACGATCGAGAATTTCGTTCCCTGCGATTCTGGAGTCACCTCGACCATGTGCTGATTGTCCGGTGAGCCGGCCAGCAATTTCACGTTGCCCGCGATGTGCGGCGTTTTCATGTTCACATGATTTTTTGATGAATCTAACTTCATGTCCACGTCATATTCATGGTCGTTGGCGCATGTCAGGCCCTGACGGGTTTTTGCGGGCTCGCCTATGGCGACCTTGTCTTTGCAGGTAAGCACATCGCCGTAGTCACCCATCGCCTTCTTGTAAAAAGCGATGATCTTATCCTCCGAGTCGTCGCTGTGGTATTCGATGGCCTTCACCGTCAGGTGCCAGTTGCCGAAACTCATGTGGATATCCGCCGATCCGGAATCGTTTCCATGCTTGCCGGTTTCAACCGCACCTGGGTAAACCGGCAGCCCCACGTCCGGCCCGTGGACCGCATTTGTCCGCACATCGAGCGCTCCCAGCGGCGTGCGCAGCTGCACGTTTTCCGCCTGGCCATTCTTGTGGTCCTGCACAGAACAACCCTGAATCGCCAATAGAGATACACTCGCAAGCAGCAGTGCGCCGGCGGATATCGAACACTTTCCCCAATCGCAGATCCTCATCGAAATTACTCCTCCTCAAGCCGGAGATGTAGTTTCACCCCCGACAGCCGACACTAGCAAGATACGCTTTGCCGAGAGGGTTCGTTCCACGTCGAAGCATTCTGTTCGCCTCCGAAGCATTCTGGTAGGTAGACGTAAATTCCCAAAATTTTTCTTGACAGTGCCGTATCGTTACCCCAATATATAGTGCTAGGTCATTCTCAAGCGCGATGGGGTGTGCGTTACACACAGCTTCGAGGGGAGAAGAAGCTGCCGGAGGCAACACGAAGTCCCAATTTGCACGCGCTCCTCATGAAGGAACGACCATAGACAACACCGCAATAAACACCAGGCAACGGCCTTGTCGGCAACGACAAGGCCTCTTTTTTTAATTAATTTCGAATTTCGCTTGATAACCCGTAGATATGGGAGTTCCCTTTTCTTCAAGCTTTTATAGAGTGCGCATATCGCGAATGTAAATCGTATATTTTCATCTATATGCGATTTGTTAGGTCGCATGAGATTGATTAAAGTTGGAAGATGCGACGCATTTTTCTCTATGCTCTGATTTTGCCTCTCCTTGCCATCGCTGGCAGCGCAGCCGCACAAACGCCTGCTTCTGCGCCCACTTCCTGGACGGGGCGATGGCTGGCGAATGTGAGCAAAACGCAAAGCCAGCAGCCCCACTGGATCACGCCGCTGGTACTGGTCACGCCACGATTGGAACAGGAATTCCGCGCCGATTTTGTTCGCGAACTCCTGCCGGACGGGCAGCACAGCTGGAATTACGACAATGGCAAGGGGCTTGAGCTGATTCCGGTCTCGCGTGTCGAGCTGCTCTTCAACCTGCCGCCGTATATCCAGCACAGCCAGCCCAACACTCCCGACGGTCTGGGCGACGTGAGCTTCAACTCGAAATACCGCATCCTGGCGAGAAACGAACAGCAGGGCAACTACATTCTTACTGCGTTCTTGGGCGGCAGCATTCCCACGGGAACCTATAAGAACGGCAGTCCCAGCGCCATTTTGACGCCGACGCTGGCTGGCGGAAAAGGCTGGGGAAGATTTGACGTTGAGTCGACCTTAGGCGGCACCCTGCCGGTTAACAGCGTGCAGCAGGTTGGCCGAACCATCGTATGGAATGCCGTAGCGCAGGCACATGCTGGAAAATTCCTGTGGCCGGAGCTTGAGGCCAATTCGACCTTTTACAAAGGCGGTGCGAACGATGGAAAAAAGCAGGTGTTCCTGACTCCGGGCGTCGTCGCCGGACGATTTCCCATCCACAACCGCGTCGGCCTGACCCTGGGCGCCGGAATGCAGATCGCAGTCAGCCAGTTTCATTCCTACGATCATGCTCTGATCTTCACCGCCAGGTTGCCGTTTTAGAGCAGTTTTCTTATTGGTGTAATCTCAAGCGCCGTCATCCTGAGCGTAGCGAAGGATCTTTGCATTGCTATCATTCTCATAATACAGAGATCCTTCGCTCCGCTCAGAATGACGATTCATGTGGGGTTGCAGTTCATACCATTTCCGAAAATGCTATAGTGCGGTGAAGTCAGGCGATCTCCGGTATGTCTTTTTCTCTAATTCTGTTTCCGGGGCTCGCGTAGCGGAGGCCATCTTTTTCGATCCGTGATGACGCCAAAGATTCCCAGCGCGGCCGCAATTGCTCCTGAGGCGAACAACAGGAAAAGGTTAACGGCTCCGTGGGCATGGTCTGGATTTGTTGCTTGTCCCAGGATCGCCAACAAAAGCAGCACGATCCCCCCCGCCAACAGAAGCCGCGATGCAAGCCGTCGGTGATAGAACGCGCCGATCGATGCGCAGAAGCTTAGCGCGCCACCGGCTGCGATGATGAGTCCTTCAAACCACGAACTGCCCGCGATACTGGTGAGCGCCGCGACCGGGCAGTAGACCAGATTGGCAAATCCCCAGAGAACGCCGAGGGTAAAGATTGCCGTTCCCCAGAAATGTTGCAGCCGAAGTTGCTGATCTCTAGTTTTCATGGTGATTGAATGTCGCGTGTTGCCACCAATAGAAACGGCTCCCGAAGATTTTCGGGAGCCGTTTCCGCATCAAAGGCGGCATTGGATCGAGTTACCAGCGGCCCCAGGCGCGGGTGATGTAGTCGGACATGGTCAGCGTAATGAGCAGGCCGAAGGTAAACAAGCCGGCCGCTACCGTCATTTTGAGCAGGCGCGAGCTGTAGTGGATATGCATGAAGAACAGCACCACGAGCGACGCTTTGAGACAGGCGATGGCCAGCGCGATGACCGCATTGAAGACGCCCAGGTCGACGAACGACATGCCGGTCGTCAGCGCGGTGAGAACAAGCAGCGCCAGGAAAATTCCGAGATATACGGGCGGCTTGACGACGTGAATTTGTTCCTGATGCTCGGGATCGATTTTTTCTGACATCCTGATGACTCCCTGGTTGGATGGTGCGGCGTTAGGCGAGAACGATGGTTCGACCTGGGTGCCGATTCATCGATAGCGGCTGATCAGGTACAGCAATGGAAACAGAAATATCCAGATAATGTCGACGAAGTGCCAATACAGCCCGAAGTTTTCTATCGGCATGACATGGCCTTCTGTATATGCGCCTCGCCAAGCACCCCATAGGAGGAAAAAGAGCAGCGAGACGCCGATGACCATGTGCAGGGCGTGCATGCCGGTCATCAGAAAATACAGCGAGAAATAAATCTGCGCCTTCTCCGCCATATCCGGCGCCAGCTTGATGGCTTTGGGGTTGCTGGGATGGACGAAGTCCTGAATGGAGAAGTTCATTCCCGGGATGTGGTGCTCGACGTACTTCGCATGCCACTCCACACCCTTGATGCCCAGGAAGATAAAACCGAGCACGATAGTGAGCGTCAGGAACATCATCAACGCGCCGCGGCGGCGCATCTGCGCGCTGTAGACAGCCATGGCCATGGTGAAGCTGGAGCCGATGAGCACGGCGGTGTTGGTGGTGCCGAGGGTGATGTCGAGGGTGTTGCTGCCGGCGACAAATGCCGGATGATACCAGTTGCGGAAGATGAGATAGGCGCAGAACATGCCACCGAAGAACATCACTTCCGTCAGCAGGAAGATCCACATGCCGAAACTGGCCGCTTCCCGCTGCTGGCCGATGGTCTCGAAGTGATGCTTCATGAACGAAGGGTGCAGGGCACGCTCTTCGTCATGGGGCGCGGTCGCGGTCAATTGGCTATCCAACGGTCTGTACCTCGTGTCGGGTCTTGTTTGCCAGCCACTCGTAGTCGTAGGCCTCGTGGTCCATGATCGGAATCTCGATGAAATTTTCCGTCAGCGGCGGAGATTGAATCTGCCACTCCAGTCCCGTTGCCTGCCAGGGGTTGTCGCCGGCAACCTTGCCGTAGATCAGCGACCACGGCAGGTAGAGCATGGGCAGCAGATAGCCGATGCCCAGGATGGAAGCGCCTGCGGTCGAGAAGACGTTCAGCACCTGGAAGTCGGCCGGATAAGCGGCGTAGCGGCGGGGCATTCCCAGGTATCCGAGGACGAACTGAGGAAAGAATGTGACGATGAAACCGATAAACGTCACGATGGCGGCGACCTGAGACATGGCTTCCGGGTACATGCGCCCGGTCATCTTGGGCCACCAGAAATGGATGCCCGCCATGTACGCCATCAGCATGCCGCCTACCATGACGAAGTGGAAATGGGCGACGACGAAGTAAGTTTCGGTGAGATGGATGTCCATGCCGAGCGTGGCGAGAAAGACGCCGGTCATGCCGCCGATGGTGAAGAGTCCGATGAACCCGAAGGCGTAGAGCATGGGGGTTTCAAAGGTGATCGATCCCTTGTAGAGTGTCATCGACCAGTTGAAGATTTTGATAGCCGAGGGCACGGCGACCAGCATGGTAAGGAGCGAGAACACCAGGGCCGAGTACTGGCTGACACCCATGATGAACATGTGGTGTTCCCACACGAAGAAGGCAAAGACGGCGATGGCGACGGAGGAGAATGCGACCGCCGTGTAGCCGAAAACCCGCTTGCGGGAGAAGGTGCTGATGACCTCCGAGATAACGGCCATCCCGGGGAGAATCATGATGTAGACCGCCGGATGGGAGTAGAACCAGAACAAATGCTGGAACAACAGCGGATCGCCACCTTTTGTCGGGTCGAAAACGCCGATGTTCATGGTTCGCTCCAGCATCACCAGCACCAGCGTGATGGCGAGCACCGGGGTTCCGAGAATCATCAGAATGGAGGTTGCGTAGTGACCCCAGACAAACAATGGCAGACGAAACCAGGTCATTCCCGGGCAGCGCATGCGATGGATGGTGACGATGAAGTTCAACCCGGTGAAGATGGAGGAGAATCCGGCCAGAAAAATTCCCAGGGCGGCGGTGACCACATGCGTGTTGAGGTAATGGGTGGAGAGCGGCGTGGTGAAGGTCCAGCCGGTATCGACGCCGCCGAGCACCATGGCCGCGAGGATGAAGATGCCGCCGGCAACGTAAAGGTACCAGCTGAGCAGATTGATTTTCGGAAAGGCAAGATCCCTTGCGCCGACCATGAGCGGAATCAGGAAATTGCCGATGGTCGCCGGCACCGAGGGCACCAGGAACAGGAAGATCATAATGATGCCGTGCATGCTGAACACCTTGTTATAGGTGTCGGTTGCCATCAGGTCGGAGGCAGGTGTCAACAGCTCCAGACGGATCAGCCCGGCGAGGACGCCTCCGATCACGAAGAAGAAGGTGATCGAGATCAGATAGAGAATGGCGATGCGCTTGTGGTCGCCGGTAAGAAGCCAGCTCCACAGCCCATACTCCTGATTCAGAAAGCTCTTGCGCGGCAGCTTCGCCGTCGCCTGGTCGGGTAGCGATACGATGGTGCTCATGGCTTGGGTACTCCTGGCAGCGGAGAAGCTCCGGCGCCCTGGTTGTCGGGCCCGATCGGGGCAGGTTGGGCTGAATCGATTTCCGACTTGTTCATGATCTGACGCAGCCGGTAACTGGAGTCCAGACCCTTAATGTACTCTACGAGATCGATCAGGCCATCTTCGCTGATCTGCCCTTGATAGGTCGGCATGATCGGAACATAGCCCGCGGGAACGTGCAGCGACGGGTTCAGAATTTTCTCTCGCAGGTAGGCGTCGTTCGCGATCATGGTCGAGCCGTCGGTCATACGGACGCGGGTGTTGTACAGCCCAAAAAGATTGGGCCCGCGTGCCTGCGAATTGCCGGCGTGGCAGGTATTGCAACCCATCACCATAAAGAGCCGCTCGCCATTCTGCGCCAGCGATGCGCCGCTGGTGCTGCCCGCCGCCCATTTGCGATAGTCGTCCGGCTTCATTACATAGACCCAACCGATCATGGCGGAGTGGTTGGTGCCGCAATACTGGGTGCAGAAGAGATGATATTTGCCCGGCGTAGTGGCCTGGAAATAGACGCTGGTGTAGCGCCCGGGGATGGCTTCACGCTTGACGCGAAACGCTGGAATCGAAAAGCTGTGGAAGACGTCCTGGGAAATCAACGTGACTTTGACTGGCACTCCGGCGGGAATGTGCAGGGCGTCGATCTCATGCTGGCCGCCGGGATGCTCCACCTTCCACATCCACTGCTTGCCGACGACGTAGACATTCATGGCGTTGGCCGGCGGGCTGTAGATACGGAAGAAGAGCAGCGCTCCCCAAACGAAAAATACCAGGAAGATGCCGAGCGGGATGATCGTCCACGTGGCTTCGAGCAGGGTCGAGCCTTCGATCTGCACCGCATCCGGATGGCGGCTCTGACGATAGCGGATGGAGAAGGTGAACACCATCGCCCCGACCAGGACCAGGCCGGTGAGGGTCATGCCGACCAGCGCGAAATAGAGCGCGTCCGCATAGGGAGCGATGGTGGAAGCCTCGGGCGGGAAGATCGCGAAGTTCTGAAGCCAGTGAACTAGAAATTCCCAAAGGACAGGACTGATGTGCGACATTTATGTTTACCCGTTCGCCTTTTTCGCAGCTCCGGCGTTGCCGCCATTCAATGCATCCTGCCGGAGCGAAATCAAAATGAATGATGCCAATGCCAGAACCGTCAGCATGCAGCCCAGCTGCACGATGCGCACGATCAGCATGCTGTTTTTTGCCGTGTGAGGATCGTACCGATAGCAATAGGTATAGATCAGGTCGACCGGCGTACCGATCTGGCCGTGCGATGCCTCGACCAGCCCGGCGCGCATGTCGCGGGCGGAGTATTCGACACCGAGATAGTACTGGGAGATGCGGCCTTCGGTGGTGATCAGCTCGATCGAGCTGGGGTGCGCGTATTGATCCATCTTACCGTCCGGCCCGGGAACGCTGATGTAGCCGAAGCCGACGGCTTTCGTCAGCGCCTCGATTGAGGACTGCGGCCCGGTGAGGAAATGCCAGCCATTGGCGGTGTCCATGCGGCCATAGCGCTTCAGATACAGCGCTTTCTGCTGCGCGGCCAATGCGGGACCTTCGCTAGGATCGAAGCTGGCGACGATCACGTCGAAATCTTTTCCCGGGGTGAACTTCAGCATTTCGAGCGCACCCACCAGGCCATTCAATTCTTCCGAGCACAGCATGGGGCACTTGTAGTAAACCAGCGCCAGGATGGCGGGCCGCTTGCCGAAGTAATCTCCTAGTTGGACGGTGCGCCCGGTCTCGTCGCGGAATGGCACGGCCAGCGGCAAGGGCTGATCAAGATGCTGGTCGATCGTCGCTTTCTGCAAGATCGTCGGCAGCTTGGCGCCTGCCGGATCGCCCATCGATTTTTCCTGGATGGGGGCGACCTGGGCGAGCGCCGGAATTGCGGTCAGAGTCACGCAAGCAAACAGAGCCGCCATTGCCAGATGCAATTGTGGGCGCCTTCCTGCGGATCGAATTGTGGTCGCTATGCTCATGGTTCGCGATTCTTAATTTGTCGGATGCAATTCCGCCTGCGTGTTATGTTCGGTGCCGTTTTCCATCCGCTGCTCGCGGGTGTAGATCATCTGCAATTCGGGTCCGGTGCGGGCAAATCCATCGGTCAGGGGTGTCGTGACCACAGTGGAACCGTCGCCGAACATCGACTTTTCCTCTGCGCTCTGGTTCTTGCCGCCGGGCGCCTCGCCTTCGACCGGAAGCCCGCGCTGGGCCAGCAATTGCATTGCCCGGGTGATGGGAATCCGTAACGTCTGCTGCTGCTGGTCGACCCAGGAATAATGGTTCAGCAGGATGTCTTCGCGCGCGTGCATCTGGGCAACATCGGTTTCGCCGTCGTCGGTCTGAAGGCGGGGAGTCGGAAACCTCTTGACCAGCTGGCGCGCCTGCTGCTGCTCAATCTGTGGATTGGATTCGAGATTGCCGCCGGTTCTTGCACCTGACATCTGGGCCCACTTGTTAGTGGGGCCGTCCTCACGCCCCAGCTCCATATAGATCAACTTGCCAATGCCGAAGGCAAGCACAAATACCACCGCCAGCGAGGCGCCCATGATAACCAGGAACAGAGCGGTATCGCGCACGTTGGCGTCGGTGAGTTCATATCCGACTTTCCTGCTCTCCGGGTCGCTGTCTTGATGCAGGCCCATGAAGTCGTCGGACTCTCCGGAGTTCGCCCGGTTGGGCGATTTCGGGTCCCGTGGCTCATCCGGGTTATGCGGGTTATGAGGTGAATGCGTGGGCATGTTCAGACTCCAGAATTTGGGGCAGATGCGGGTCGTTCAGCGGTACCAGGCTGCGGGTCCGCAGTTGCGTGAAGAAATAGATCAGCCAGAGCGCGGTCATCGCTGCCGGCACAAAAATGTACTGCAGCTCGCCCATGCTGAAATGCAGGTTGCGGCGGTCGCCGGGGAAGTTCGGCGCGATCAGCCACCATGTATCCCAGAAACGCGCGAACAGCATGATGCAGCAGACGGTGGCCAGCTTGCGCTTGTTGCGTTTGATCTCCCGCGAGAGCAGCAGGAAGAACGGCAGTACCCAGTGGAAGACGAAATCGAGGCCGGCGATTGGACCCCAGCCGCCGGTGATGCGATCCATGTACCAGCGAATTTCATTGGGCAGGTTGCCGGACCAGATGATCAGATACTGCGAAAACGCGATGTAGATGTTCAGCATGACAAAGGCAAAGCACAGGCTGCCAAGATCGTGCTGCTCCCTTACCCGCAGGATTGCGTTCACCGGCTCATACTGCGAGAGCGCCAGTACCGTCAGAATGACGAGCGCCAAGGCGGCGTAACCCTGCGAGACCAGGAAGAGAAATCCGTACATCGACGAGAACCAGGTAGGGTCGAGCGACATGACCCAGTCGACGCACATGCCGGTGAGGACGAGGGAGTAGATGACCAGCCCGGCGCCGCTCAGATTCTCAAAGCGCTTCTGCCAGAACCAGTTACCATGCACGGTGTCGGTATCGCGCTGCAGCGACCACTTGTTCAGAAAATAGATGAAGATGCCGAAGATGATGAAGTAGAGAATGCCGCGCGCCCAGAATCCCGCAAACCCGTACAGATGCAGGTAGGGCCGTTTGTAGGCGATGGCGTGGGCCAGCATGGCATCGATGGTGCCGTTTTCGTATGCAGCGTGCGCGTCTGTGATCCGCGCCCAGATATAGAGCCGCTTGGCGAAAATGGCGATCGGCAGAAAGAACAGAAAAATGAGCGGCAGGGTGCGGCTCATGGCTTCGAGCGGCCGCCGGATCAGCAGGCCCCATTTGCCGCCTGAGCACCATTGCACCATCAGGAGCGCCATGCCGCCGGTGCAGAAGCTGAGACAGATCATCAATCCCATCAGCCAGCCGCGCAGCACAAAATCGAAGCTGTGGCTGATGAGCAGGTCGATGATCGCCAGCACCGCGAAAATGGCGGTGGCGATAATCGCCCGGCTGCGCCAGCGGACGACCTCGATCGGCGCACCCAGGTTCGCGGGCAATTTTCTGTCGTGATATCCCAATTCCATACCAGATTCCATGCTCACTATCCGTCCCGCCTACTTTGTTCCCTTGGCAACTGCTCGTTTCCCAGCCGGGCCGCGATTCGGCGCTTCAGGGCCTTTCGGTGTCATCGCTCCAGCCGAAACCGGCGCCGGAATCATATCTCCCGCGCTGGGAACGTTGGTCAGCTGCGGCAACGTCCAGCCCTGGGGGAAGTTCTGCGAGTATCCCATCTGCTCGGAAACCTCAGCCAGCGTCTGCACGTTGGTTCCCGCCGGTACATCCGCAAGTGTCGCGCTCTGGCTCAGCTGCAGCGCGCGAATATAGGCGACAATGGCCCAGCGATCCTGAATATCGATCTGCGCGGCATAGTCCGGCATGGCGCCGTAGCCATGGCTGATCACGTCAAAATAATGGCCCAGCGGCTCTTTCAAAATTCTCGGCTCCAGCAGATCGCCTGCAGGCTTGTAGCCGCGCTCGACGATCATGCCGCGTCCGTTGCCGACCCTCGAATGGCAAGGCGTGCAGTAGATGTTGAACCGCTCCTGGCCGCGCAGCAGGACCGGCATGGTGACGGGGAAGGGCATCTTGTCCTGCACCGTGTTGTCGATGACGCCGGTATGGAAATAATCGTTCTCATTCTGCTCGCCGCGGGAGACGGTTCCAGGAACCTGCGGGCGCACCGAGCGGCCGTTGGAGAAGAAGCGCGTGCCGCGCTGGGGAACCATTTTCGGCTGGTCCTGCATGTCCTGGCGGCAGCCGGCGGAGACGAACATCAGCGCCACCGCAGCGGTTGCGAGCGTCCAGCGAAAAATCGATGTTGATGGAGAGATATGCATGGGTTTAATGCTCCACCTCGACAACGGAGACGGGATTGAACGATTCCAGCAGCGAACGCGATTCCGCGATGGCAAATTTTGGATCGTCCGCCTCCAGGCAGAGAAAGAATTTGTCCGACGTGGCGCCATTGCGAAAATTGGGCGCGTTGAAGACCGGATGGTACGGCGCCGGTAGCCGGCACAAAGCTAACATACCGAAGCCGGCGGAAAGACCCGCCCACAGGATCGTCCACTCGTAGGCCGGGATGATGAATGCTACCCAGGAAAATTTTCCGCGTCCCGCAATGTCGAGCGGATAGGCCCACACGGAAATCCAGGTTTCCAGCGTAAACATGGCCAGGCCGCCGAGAATGCCGCCCAACAGGCAGACGCGGGAGACGGCTTTTTCCTTGTGCTCGTCGAAGCCCATCGCTTCGGCCGCTTCTTCGACCGGGTAGGGCGTGTAGCAGTCCATGCGCCGGTAGCCCGCGTCATGCGAGGCCTTGGCCGCGTGGACCAGCTCACTGGGCGTGTTGAACTCGGCAATCAGTCCGTAAATTCCTTCGCGCACTGGCATCAGTACATTGTCTCCGGCTTCTTTTCGTCGATCTCCGCTTCCGGCAGCAGCTGGCGGATTTCCGACATCGGAATCATCGGCAGCAGGCGGATAAAGAGGAAGAACAGGAAAGTAAACAGTCCCAGCGTGCCGACGAACGTCATGTAATCCCAACGAGTGGCGTTGTACGTTCCCCAGGAGGATGGAAGATAATCGCGCGTCAGGCTGGTGACGACGATGACAAATCGCTCAAACCACATGCCGGTGTTCACGATGATGGAAAGGATGAACAGGAAGGCTACATTCTGCCGCAGGCGACGCGACCACAGGGTGGTGAGCGGAATGAAAATATTGCAGATGAGCAGCACCAGGTACGACCAGCCCATGGGCCCGAAGATGCGGTTCCAGGCCATGAAGAATTCCCACTTGTCCGCCGAGTACCATGCATACGCAATGTCGGTCATGTAGCCATAGGCCACAATGAACCCAGTCGCCAGCATGACCTTGCCGCAATTGTCGAGATGCCGAATAGTGATCAGGTCTTCCAGGTGATAGAACTTGCGGATCGGAATCGCCAGCGTCAGGACCATAGCGAAGCCGGAGTAAATGGCGCCGGCGACGAAGTATGGCGGGAAGATCGTCGTATGCCAGCCTGGCATGATGGCGACGGCGAAATCGAAGCTGATGACGGTGTGGACGGAAAGCACCAGTGGAGTCGCCAGACCGGCCAACAGGATCGATGCGCTCTCATAGCGCATCCAGTGCCGCGCCGAACCGCGCCAGCCCATCGCCATGTTGCCATAGACGAAGCGGGCAAACTTCGAGTGCGCCCGATCGCGCAACGTGGCCAGATCGGGAATCATGCCGATATACCAGAACACGACCGAGATGGTGGCGTAGGTCGAGACCGCAAACACGTCCCACATGAGCGGGGAACGGAACTGCGGCCAATAGTTCATGGTGTTCGGGTAAGGAAACAGCCAGTAAATTGCAAGCCAGGGACGGCCGGTATGGATGACCGGGAACATAGCAGCACAGACGACCGCGAATAGCGTCATCGCTTCCGCAAAGCGGTTGATGGAGTTGCGCCAGGTCTGCTTGAACAAGAGCAGAATGGCCGAGATCAGAGTTCCTGCGTGGCCGATTCCAATCCACCAGACGAAGTTGACGATGGCGAATCCCCAGGCAACGGGGATGGTGATGGCCCAGATGCCGACGCCCTTCAGGAACAGCCAGGTCACGGCTACCATCAACATGACGGCGACGCCGCCAGCCAGGGTGAAGCCGAAGAACCAACCCAGCGGCGTGTGCGGTGTCAACACGATCCGCGACAGCTTGTCCGTGATCGAGCGGAACGTATGCCCGGGGGCGATGACCCGCTGCTCCCCCGTCACCGGATCGATCATCGGGTTCTGCTTCGGGTCTTGCGGCAAAAGATCTGGTTTGGTAGCCATGCTTAAATGCGACCTCTGCTAACTTTTGGCTGTTCGCTTCCGGCTAAAAAGCGAGAGCGAACGGCTGATTTCAGGCGTTTTCCATCAATTCCGGGTTCGGATTCGAAACTCCGGCGATGTAGGAAGTACGCGGGCGCGTGTTCAGATCGGCCAGGACGGTATAGTTCCGCTCCTGCGCCTTGATCTTGGATACGCGGCTGTTTGGATCGTTAATGTTGCCGAAGGTGATGGCCTGGGTCGGGCATGCCTGCTGGCAGGCGGTGACGATTTCGCCATCCGCAACGGCGCGGTTTTCCTTGTCGGCGCGAATTTTCGCCGCCTCGATGCGCTGCACACAGTAGGTGCATTTTTCCATGACGCCGCGACTGCGGACGCTTACATCAGGGTTGCGCATCAACTTGTAGGATTCGGTGTTGTAATCCGAAAACAGCAGCCAGTTGAAACGGCGCACCTTGTACGGGCAGTTGTTGGAGCAGTACCGGGTGCCGACGCAACGCTGGTAGAGCATCAGGTTCAGACCTTCCGGCGAATGTACCGTCGCGCCTACCGGGCAGACCTGCTCGCAGGGTGCGTTCTCGCACATCTGGCAGGTCATGGGCTGAAAGTAGGCTTTGGGCTTGTCGAGATCGCCTTCGAAGTAGGTGTCGATGCGGATCCATTGCATGTCGCGACCGACCTTTACCTGGTGTTTGCCGACGACAGCGAGATTGTTCTCCGCATAGCAGCTGACGATGCAGGCATTGCAGCCGACGCAGGAATTGAGATCGATCGAGAGCGCCCACTGATAGCCCTTGGTGTAATCCCATACGGGGAACAGGGTCGTGCTTTTCGGCGGAGCTTCTTCATCCTCGCCATCGGTGGCAAAGCCGGGGTTCTTTTTGTACTCCTCGAGGGTGGCGTAGCGGATGATGCCGCGCTGCACCGCCTCGCGGCCTTCGAGCGAATGCGGCTCGGTGTCCGGCTTGGCCTCTTTCGCCTCTTCTTCAAAGCCGTATTTGCGCGCGAACAGGTCGCGATGGTCGATGTAATGGCTCTTGGTCGATGCGCACTCGTAGGTCTCGCCGGTCTTTTTCACCGTCACGCCGGAAACGAACAGCGGCGAGTCAGCGAGCCGAATCGGATATGCGTCGAAGCCGGGTCCGGTGCCGACGCGGCCCGAATTGCGGCGGCCATAGCCGAGAGTAATCGTGATGCTCTGGTCCGGATGACCGTACATCACCAAGACGGAAGCTTTGACCTTGCGACCCTGGTAGCCAATTTCGATGACATCGCTTTCACTCAGGCCCAGCTTGGTCAGCGTCTGGATGCTCATTACCGCCGCATTGTCCCAGGAAAGATTAGTCAGCGGCTTGGGCAGCTCCTGCATCCAGCCCAGGTTGGCGTAGCGGCCGTCGTAAATGGTCGGATCGGGGCGGAAGATGACTTCGATGGCTGACGGATCCGCGACCGTCGCGGCCCCAGCGGCAGTATTTTTTGCGCTGACGTCCTTCGGGGTGAAGGCGGTGTTCTCAATCCAACCGTCGTGCAGCGCCTTGCGCCATCCGGCGCTCAACGGCCCATGACTGTCGCCATTCGCATCGACATTGGCTCCGCCGACTGCGCTCGCCCAAGTCAACTGCACCGCCGCGTTCGGCGGCATATCCGGGTCGGCCAGCATGATCTGCACAACGTGATGCGCGGACTTGCCGCCATACAGCGGCGCGATCATCGGCTGCACGATGCTGACGGTGCCATCGTAGGCGCGGACATCCGACCACATTTCCAGGTAATGCGTGCCGTTGATGTGCCAATCGGCAATCGTGCCTGTCTCGTCGACATAAAGGCCTAAGTGGGCGACGGTTTTTGCGTGACCCATTGCCTTTTCGAAGCTCAGATCCGCCGGTGCATCGTATACCGGATTGGTATCGAGGATGACCAGCCAATCCACCTTGCCCGCATTGAGATCGCCGACCAGCTGCTTCATGTCGTCGATCTGCACCGATGGCATCGGGTTCACCGTTTCGGTGTAGACGACCGTCTTGCCGACGTTGCCCAGCGCCTGATTGATAGCGATCGCCGCCAGATGAACGCCGGTCGCGGCCTGCTCCCCGGGGATGACCACGCACTTGCCGGCATTCGCCTTCAAATCTTTAGCGAGCGCGTTCAGGTAGCCGGTTTCTTCATCGGTCCACGTTGCGCCGGATGAAGCCGAACCCGCACCGACTGCAGCTGCCAGCGCGGCGGAGAAAGCTTCCATCTGGCTGGCGCGCATGCGCAGGCGATGTTCCGCCTTGAAGCCGGTTGTCGATGGCGTGCTTTCGACCGAATACAGGCGGTTCATCTCCACGCCCGGATTTAGCGACCGTCGCCTGGCATAATCGCCGGCGAGCTTCAGGAATCCTGGATGCCAGAGGCCGGAGAGAAAATCCGCATCGAGGGCGACGACGACATCTGCCTGGTCCAGCTTGTACTGTGCATCGACGTAGTCGCCAAAGGCCTGCTTGGAGGCGCGACGCGCGGAGTCGCGATTTACCGGCTCATACTGGATCCACTTGGCGTTGGGATATTTGGCGCTCGCCGCCTTCCACTGCGCCGCCAGCGTGGGAGAAGTCACCGTCGCACTCAGAAAATACAAACCTTGGCCGCCGCTTGCCTTCTTCGATTCCAGCATGGCGGTAAAGTCGGAAACAAAATTCACGTAGTTGCGCGTTTCGCCGCGATAGAGCACCCGCTGGGAACGATCCGGATCGTACATGCCCAGCAGCGTTCCCTGGGTATAGGCGTCCGTAGTGCCGTGGTTCATCGGGTGTTCGGGATTGCCCTCGACCTTGATCGGGCGATACGCCTCGGTTTTCATCAGCAAGGGCACCGAACCCATGGGGAACGGATGCGCCGTGGCAAAATACACAGGCTTGCCGAGCACCAGGTTTTCCGGCTGCTGCACATAGGGATAAATCGGCTCATCCGGTTGCTTGGTGCAGCCAGTCAGCCCGGCTAAAGCGATGGATGCGCCCATCAGCTTCATAAACCCGCGGCGAGAGACGGAGTCCACCCATTCCGACGCGTGCTGGGGAAATTCGCGGCGCAATGCGTCCTGAAATTCCGGCGTGTCCGCCAGCTCGTCGACCGTTTGCCAATAGCGCTTGCCGGTCATTCCGGCCAGACGGGCCTGTGCAGCCTCCATCAGCCGAACCGTTTTCGTTTTTTCCTGTGCGTCGCCTGTTACGGTCTCGTGTTCGTTTTCCATCTTCGAATCTTGACCTTTACGGTTGTCGTTCATTCGCTTGCCAGCCTATGCCTTGCATTGCGGGAAGATTGCCATCCGGTCCATGGGTTTCATCGATGGCATGTATCGCAGCTGGTCAGCTGTTGCGGCGGACGAATGTGGTACTGCACCAGGAGATATTTTCCAAGATCTCTCTGATCGGTAAATTTCACGTAATGCGGATTGATAGGAACCTGTGCCTCAATCGAACCGGATTGCGAGGAAGACCAGGTTTTCATGTCATGGAACTGCGGCGAGATCGGACCCGAGGGTGGAACCACCGGCATCTGCACCGCGGCGATCTCCGCGCCTTCATTATCCGGGTCGTTCGTCGTGCAGTTCACCAGTTGCGCGGTCGGCGTTCCCGGCGTAGTGGCGGAATTCGTACACCAGACCGGATGCACGGAAGACGGACCCTTCCAGGCCATCTGGTAAATCTGCGAAGTCGGGCGAAGATTGTTGGCCGGATTGCGATGGCAGTTCAGACACCATTCCATCTGCAGGGAGCTGGCCTGATAGGTCAGCGGCATCTCGTCGATGCGCCCGTGACAAGTGGAACATCCTATCCCTTTGTTCACGTGAATGGAGTGATTGAAATAAACAAAATCCGGAAGGTCGTGCACCTTGGTCCATACGATCGACTGGCCGGTCGCCCAGCTGTTACGCACCGGTGCCAGGATGGCGGCGTTGGTCCAGATCTGGGCGTGGCAGTTCATGCAGGTCTTAGTCGGCGGGATGCCGGCATAGCTCGATTTTTCTACGGATGTATGGCAGTACTGGCATTGCAGTCCGAGCCCCTGCACGTGATGCTTGTGGCTGAAGGGAACTGGCTGGTCCGCGCGCTGGCCCTGCCGGGTCACCCATGGGGAGCGTTGCAGGTAATTCAGCGTCACGCCCAGTCCGATCAGGATGACTCCATAGAGAACCAGACTGAGGCGGGTGAGGGAATTCGAACTGCGATCAAAAATCTGCGCCATTTTTTAATTACTTCCCTGCTATTTGCGCGGCATACATGCCGTAATGGATGATCGAACGGGCCTGGCTGAAGAATATCGCGTGCGTTTGGCGAACAAAAAAATTGAATTAGGTTTGCAAACGAAAGTATAGTGCAACAACTGCGGAATCCGTCAACATTTGTACGGCATCGGACATGAATTTCTCATCATGAAACAGAAAATTATGCGGCAAAATTTTATTCGTATCGCCAAATCCTGCGCATGCGATTGCCGTCCACCCCAACCAATTGCGTTTTCGCGCGCATCGAAAAAACACATATCGAAGAGAAGAAAACATAGGCGCTGCGGAGCCTGCACTGAACCTGCCTTAGGGTTTCGCTCCTCAAGACCTGGTCTCTCACAACCCGATCCAGGCAAATTTTTCATCCGTGTCACGGCGACTGCGACCAATATTTTTCATCCCGCATGAGGCGAACGCAGCCGACGCAAGTGTATAGACTAAAAACAAATGCCCGGCACTCCAAGAAAAGTTCGCTATGACGCGACCCGCGCCTGCCGGGAGCTATCCGCGGCCGATGCCAAGCTGGCGAAGCTGATTGACCGCGTCGGCCCCTTCGCGCTGCGTCTCAAGCCCACGCATTCCACATTTGAAGCGCTACTGGAATCGATCATGTACCAGCAGCTGCACGGCCGCGCCGCCAAAGCCATCCACGAACGCGTGCTTGGATTGTTTCCAGAGAAGATCGCGACGCCCGGCGGAATGCAGCCGCTTTCCGATGAGATTCTGCGCGCCGCCGGGCTCTCCGCCGGCAAACTGGCCGCGGCTCGCGATCTGGCCGAGAAATGTTTGAGCGGAATTGTCCCAACGCTGCCGGTGCTGCATCGTATGCCGGACGACGAAGTCTGCGCCCGCCTGATTACCGTGCGTGGCATCGGGGTCTGGACCGCGCAGATGCTTCTGATCTTTCGCATGGGCCGGCCCAACGTGCTGCCTGTCTCCGATTATGGCGTGCGCAAGGGTTTCGCGCTGACCATCGGCAAGCTGCGCCCCGGTTCACCCGTCGCGCTGGCCGATCTTCCCGACTTCGCCACCATCGAGCGCCGCGCCAGGCGATGGCAGCCATGGCACTCCGTCGCCAGCTGGTATCTGTGGCGCGCCTGCGATCCTGCCGCCGATCCGGAAAGTGCTCGCCTGCCGAGACAGCCATGAGCAATGTGGAAGCAGCCACGAGTCACACCGAGGCAGCCGCTATAGAGCCGCAACGCTTCGTCTGCATCCATGGCCATTTCTATCAACCCCCGCGCGAAAACGCCTGGCTCGAAGCGATTGAAGTGCAGGATTCCGCTGCGCCGTATCACGATTGGAACTCCCGCATCAATCATGAGTGCTATGCCGCCAACGGAAGCTCGCGCATTCTCAATGCGGAAGACAAAATCGTGCGGATCGTCAACAACTATTCCCGCATGAGTTTCAATTTTGGTCCCACGCTGCTGGCGTGGATGGAAAAATACGCGCCCCTCAGCTATCAGAGCGTGCTCGATGCCGACCGTGCCAGCATGGAGCGTTTCGGCGGCCACGGCTCGGCCATCGGCCAGGTCTACAACCACGTCATCCTGCCGCTGGCTGCGACCGAAGATCGCACCACGCAGATCCGCTGGGGCATTGCCGACTTCGAGTATCGCTTTCGCCGCAAACCGGAAGGCATGTGGCTGGCCGAGACCGCGGTCGATTTGGAATCGCTTGACCTGCTAGCGCAGCACGGCATCCGCTTCACGATTCTTGCGCCGCATCAATGCGCCCGGGTTCGCGCCGTTGCCCACGGGCTGGGCGCTCTGGCCTGGCATGAAACTCCAAATGGAGAGGTCGATCCTACGCAGCCGTATCTGGTGCGAACGTACGAGGGGCGCAGCATCGCAGTATTTTTCTACGATGGTCCCACGTCCCGCGCGGTTGCGTTTGAGCGGCTGCTGGACGACGGGCGAAATCTGGCCCGGCGTTTATTGCGCGGCTACCGTGAGAACGACTGCGCCGGCCAACTCGTTCACATTGCAACCGACGGCGAAAGCTATGGCCATCATCATCGCCACGGCGACATGGCGCTGGCCTACGCGCTGCATTGGATTGAAGAAAACAGCAATGCGCGGCTGACCAATTACGGCGAGTTCCTGGAGAAATTTCCGCCGACCCATGAGGCGGAGATTTATGACGACACCTCGTGGAGCTGCTTTCATGGCGTCGACCGCTGGCGGGCCGATTGCGGCTGCGGAAATGTGCGCGATCCTGAATGGAACCAGCAATGGCGGGCTCCGCTGCGCAATGCGCTCGACGGGCTTCGTGACAGCGTGCGGCCCTTGTGGAAGCAGGCCGCTGCGCAGTGGCTGAAAAATCCTGAAGCGGCGCGCGACGCCTACATCGACGTGATCCTCAATCGCAACGCAGAATCGCATCAAAGATTTTTCGCCGAGCACGCACTGGATCCGTCTGGCGCCCGACACAGCCACATCCTGAAGCTGATGGAACTGGAGCGCCATCTCCAACTGATGTACACCAGCTGCGGATGGTTCTTCGACGACCTTGCCGGTATCGAGACGGCGCAGATCATCTCCTACGCTGTACGCGTGCTGGAACTTGCCTTCGACCTGTTCGGCACCGCCGGCGCTACTCTCGAACCGGAATTTCTCGTGCGCATGGCCACCGCCCGCAGCAACACCGCCGGCCGGCTGACCGGGGCCGATCTGTACAAAAAAAGCGCCGCGCAAAAGATTGGCCTGGAACAGGTGGGCGCACGCTATGCCATCGTCTCACTGTTTGAATCGCAGCCGGAAAACACCACGCAATACTGCTACGACGTACATCGCAAATCGGGCGAAGTCCTCACCTCCGGCCGCGGGCGATTTGCATACGGACAGGCGGAAATCTGCTCCCACATTACCCTCGAATGCGCGCAGATGGATTATGCCGTACTCCATCTCGGCGACCAGAACCTCTCCGCTGCCGTGCGCCACACCGCCGCCGATGGCAACAGCTTTCAGGACTTTGCCCGCGAGATTCGCGAGGCCGTCCATCACGCCGATCTACCGGAAGCCATGCGTTTGTTCGGCCGCGATTTCGGCTCGGCGGGATATTCACTGAGCTCGCTGTTTCGCGACGATCAGCGCCGCATTCTGCAGATCCTGCTCGACTTCACTCTGGGAGAAATGGAAGGCACGCTGCGGACAATCTACGAGGATCACGTTTCACTGCTGCGTTATCTGAGCCTGACCGGAATGCCCAGGCCGCAGGCGCTGCTGCTGGCTGCGCAGTTCAGCCTGAATGCCGATTTGCGCATAGCGCTGCTGCATGAGCCATTCGACCCCACACGCGTACGGCAATTGCTGGAAGACGTTCAGGCCGATCAGATAGAACTGGATGAGGCCTCGCTGGCCTTCGCCGCCAGCGATCGCATGCTGCGCGCTATCGAGGAATTGCAGCGCGATCCCGGAGAAAAGGAAATTGACGCGGCTGCCGAGATCCTCGACACACTGCGCTGGCTGCCCTTTGAAATCGATCTGTGGGAGACGCAGAACCGCTGGTACAAAATTTTGCCGGAGAATTCCTCGTCAGAAAAATTCCGCGAGCTGGGAGCCAGGCTGGACATCGATGTCGATCAGTTGATCGTAGATAATTGATCTGCAATTTTGCCGGAAACTTCTAACTTCGCCAATGCAGAGTGACCGGCGCTTTCAAAGGATTTTCAAACTCGCCCTTCGTTTCCATTTGTAACCGTGACTGTTTCAATGCGAAATACCACTTCGCCGGGCGATCGGCATCGTCGATCAACATCAACGCAGGATTGAACCGCAGACCCCGCGCCTGCTCCACCATCGTCTGCCGATCCTGCTCGACAAACCGTTTTCCAAAGGCCTTGGCAATCTCCGGCACAAACGGCACATGATAAAAAATGTTCCACGCCGCCACCACATCGATGCGGCTCGCCGTCGCCGTCACCGGCGTTACTGTGGTCAAACTCGAAAACCATTTGTCGCCGCAGCGGATCGTCTCATAACGGCGATTCGGCAGAACGAAATCGATTGTCGTCGTCACCGGCTGGCCATAGACACCGAGCAATTTATACGGCGCGCTGTTGGCGGAGGGCGCGTGCGCGGTCATGCGAAAACCCTGCGGAATCGGCTCGAACTGCTTTTCCTTTACGTGAATGCTGGCCCCGGTACGCCACCACCATGATTGATGCACAAACGGTCCATGCGCCGGGTCCATCAGGCCGATAATTCCGTGATCGACATTGCAGGGCAGCTCGGCCACCAGGTGTGCGGAGCGAAAACGCGACCCGAACTTCTGCAGCTCCGGCGCCGCCGGCAGCGCAGCAATATCTTCCGCGCGCAATCGTCCCGAACCTGGCGACTGCACGTAGACCCACGCGTGACCATCGCGTTCCATACAGGGAAACGAGCCGGCATAGATGCGCGTGCAGTCCAACGTGTCCTGCGGAGTCAATGAAGGGATTTCCAGACATTGTCCGCTGACCGGATCGAACCGCCAGCCATGATATTTACAGGTCACGCCGGTAGTATCGAATTTTCCGTAAGAAAGCGGAATGCCCCGATGCGGGCAGCTGTCGCGCATGGCGAACAATTCATTTTTCTGCGTGCGGCCCAGCAGCATTTGAATGCCCAGCAGCATAGCCGTGGCCGTCTGGTTGCGCAGCAGCCGGTCGCTGCGCATCGCCGGATACCAGTCGTCGTAGATCAGCGTGGCCGCCGGCATTCCCGGTGTTTCGGCAGGATTCACCATAACGTTGAAAGTATCATCGCTCATTCACTTCGTCGCGCGAATCAATTTGCCATTACGCAAGAGAAACTTTTCTCCGCGCCAGACGATGTGATCGTCGGCAAAACTCCAGAACCAGACACCCAGCGCAACCACATCGCGCAGCGGCAGCAGCCAAAGATCGCGCAGGCAGCCTCGGTCTCCCAACACACCGACGCCTACGGTGAGCGCGATCGCAACCCGCACGCAGATCATCGCACTCAACAATGCGATGCTATCGAGCGAAGCCGCCGAGGCAATCACGTTCGCCAATGCCCAGGGCAGTCCAAATGTAATCAGCAGGCCGAAATATCCCAGCGGGCGAGAATCGCGCACACCACGCGCCCATCTCAACTGATGCACGAAGAATTGCGAAAAACGGTATGCCGGAATCGAAGTCTCCGCTACTTCGCGACCTGCTTCCACGCGATACCCGGCCTGAAAAATCCGCGCGCCAATTTCATAATCGTCCGCCAGAGAGTCCACCAGCGGATTGAATCCGCCGATGGCGTCGAACGCCTCGCGTGTAATGGCCAGCGTTGAACCCAGGCCGAAGCGCAAACCTTTTTCCAGCCAGCGCGCTGTCAGCACGCCGGGCATAAAGTCGGTCGAGATTCCCAGCGCCTCCAGGCGGGAACCCAATGTCGGCCGTGAATTGGACGCACCATGCGCCCGCCCGCGATAGAGCGCAGTCACCATGCCTACTGGCTTTGGCTTTGCTTTCGGGGATGACTTGCATGGGATTGCAAAGGCCGGCATGGTGTGGCGCAGATAGCGTGGAGAAACGCGAATATCGCTGTCGTCGATCAGCAGATGATCGTATTGCGCGTGCGGCGCCATCTGCACCAGGTTGCTGACCTTGCCGTTCGTGCCTAATCTTTGCGGACATACGATGATGCGGATTGCCTGTTGAGGAAATTCGCGCTGCAATGTTTCAATCGCTGCGACCGCAGGGTCATCCATGTCATGCACGCCGAAAAGAATTTCATGCGCGCCGGGATAGTCCTGCGTGCAGTGGCTGCGAAAGGCGGCGTACATTTCCGGGTCCAGACCCTTCACCGGTTTCAAGATGCTGACGGGTGGAAAAAATTCCGGCAGCGCTTTCCGCGCCGCGAGGCTGTAAGAACGAACCGCGCGAAAGACGAACAGTGAATACACCAAAGATGCGAGCGACAGCAGCGTAAACAGCACGGGGATCGCTTGCGCGGCAATCGATGTAATATTCATGAGTATCAAGAACGCGGTACTCATAGAATAAATTTATTGTGAGATATCGTGGAGTCTCTACTCATGCCTGAAGATCCAAACTCCTGGTATTGCTGGTGGGCACCGATAAAAGAATTAGGGCTGAGACGGCTCATGCGCGACATGATGCCGAAGAATCTAACTCCTAGTCAGAAGCGTCGGCGAATCTGGTTTATCGTGTTGTTTGTTCTGGCTGAAGTGCTTCTTGCAATCTATCTCTGGATTGTACTCAGCCGCACGCTCGGGCTTTGAACGTTCTCCCATCGATTATTCATACCGCAGCGCATCGATGGGATCGAGATTCGCCGCCTTCCATGCCGGATAAATGCCGAAGATCAATCCAATCGCGCAGGAGACGCTGAACCCCAGGATCGCCCAGAAGGTGGACACAAACGCGGGAATGTTCGGCAGCGCCAGGCGCACGATCAGCGTCAGCAGTCCGCCCACCAGCACGCCGATTACACCGCCGACCGCGCATAGCGTAATCGCTTCGATGGTGAACTGCAGCATGATGTTGCGCTTAGTCGCGCCAATGGCCTTGCGCACGCCAATCTCCCGCGTCCGCTCGGTGACGGAAACCAGCATGATGTTCATTACACCGACGCCGCCCACCATCAGTCCCACGCTGGCGACGCCGATCATGAAAATAAAAATACCGCCGGTTAGCTGGTTCCACAATCGCGTAATCGTGTCCGGCGCGAAGATGGCGAAGTTATCGGCCTGATTGAAGCGTTCCTTGCGCTGGATGCGAAGGGTCTGCTCGATTTCGTCGTACACTGCCGCCCGGTTCTTGGGGTCGTCGTACTTCACGCTGATCCAGACATCTTTTTCTTCGGGATGAATTTTCTGAAATGTCCCCACGGGAAAATAGGCCGAGTCGTCCTGCGGATTCTTCCCGCCGCCGAAGGCTGTCTTCTGCTTGTCGAGCACGCCGATGACCCGAAATTCATCGCCGTTGATCTCGACTTCCTTGTCCAGCGGGTCTTCGCCGCGAAACAACTGCTCGGCGGCATCGTGGCCCAGGATAACAACGTCGGAGTGCTGGTCCTGTTCGTACTGCGAAAAGAAACGACCGACAGGAACATTTAGGCTGTCGACCCGAGGCTCGGCCGTCGTAACGCCGTACAGAATCGTGTGTTGCACCTTGCGATCCTTATATTTCACGGCAACGTTGCCGACCCCAAGCGAATTGTCCGCGTACCGCAGCGCCGGAGAAACGGCGACAACATGCGGCAGGTTGGCGAGGGCTTCGGCATCCTGCATGGTCAATTGTTTCCGCGCCAGCATCTCTGCCGTGGGACGGACGGCGATCACGGGAAAGCGAAATACCCAGAACACATCGGTTCCGAACGACGCCACCATGTCGCCGATGTTTTTATTGAGTCCGTTGATAAAGGACGACAGCGTGATCACCGTAGCTACCCCGATCACGATGCCCAGGATGGTGAGGCCGGAACGCATCTTGTTGGCGCGCAACGTCTCGAGCGCCATCCGTGCCGACTCGCGCGATTTACCTCCAGCCATACGAGTACCTCACAGCTCCGACCTGAGCGCCACGATGGGATCCAGCATTGCCGCCTTGCGGGCGGGATAGACCCCGAAAAACACTCCCACCCCGGTAGCGACAAACAGGCCGGCGAACACGGACCACAGCGCGATCGTCGTTGGGAATCCAATAACAAACGTGATCAATTTCGCCACGACGATTCCTCCGATCACGCCAATCAGCCCGCCCACGAGCGCCATGGTGCCGGACTCAATCAGGAACTGCAGCATCACATCGTTGCGCCGCGCACCCAGCGCTTTGCGCACGCCGATTTCGCGCGTCCTCTCGGTGACGGAAACCAACATGATGTTCATGATGACAATGCCCCCAATCACCAGCGAGATGGTGGAGATGCCGATGGCTACGCCGAAGAAGCTCGACATGAAGCTTTTGAACAGGCCGACGAAGCTGGTGTTCGTGTCGATGCTGAAGCTGTCCGGCTGGCCGGGGAGATCATGCCGGCGCGCCCGCAGAATGGCGCGCATCTGATCCGAGGCATATTCCAGCTGGTCGCCCACGCCGCCGCTTTTACCGTAGATTGTGATGGAATCGTTTGACCCGTAGGTCGCCTGGTAGGTGCTGATGGGCACGCCGACAAAATTGTCCTGGCTCTGGCCCAGCGTTTTCCCCTGCCGCTCCACGACCCCGATTACCGTGTAGGGCGCGCCGTCGACGCGAACTTCTTTTCCAATGGGATCGCCGCTCGCCAGTACATTGTCGACGATGTCATAGCCGATCACGGCCACATGCGCGTCATGCTGCAGCTCCGTGGGGGTGAAGGACCGCCCCTGCACAATGTTGAAGTTGTACATCTGCGGCATATCCACGGTCCATCCACGAATGTTCACGCCTGTGGCCGACTGATGATTCGAAACTACATTGCCGGTCTTCGAGACTTCCGCCCCGGTCAACGTGCACAAACTGCATTGTTCGGCGACAGCCTGATAATCGTCCATCCGCAAAATTTTTCGTTTGACGTATTTCAGATATTCTTCGCCGGTCAAAATTACCTGCGGCATCTGGCTGGCGGTGAACACATCGGCCCCGTAGCCGTAGACCTTGGTCGCGACATATTTCTGGGCGCCATTGATCATGGTCACGATCATGATCACCGACGCCACGCCGATGACCACGCCCAACAGGGTCAGCACCGAGCGCATCTTGTTCGCCCAGAGGGATTGCAGCGCGATTTTGACCGCTTCCCGAAATTCCATTGTGTAGACTCAGTTTCCCTAAGGCTAATCGAGATCCTTTTCCTGCTGCATCGCCCACCACAGGCCAAAACCGGCCTCGGCAAACCCGATGGCGCGGGTCAACTGTGGATGCTCCGCCAGATGTTCCATCAGATCGCGCCAGGGCTTCGGCCCCGCCACCCAGGCCTTGGCCGCGCGGCTCGGCCGCAACGCCGCCATCATGCCATCACCAATGAGAAACATCACGCAAAAATGCTGCCAGCGTTTGGACATCATCTGCCTCGATCCTCCAATGCAATCATACGAGCCTGTTGGCGCTTCGGTTCCATAAAGGTACAGCCATTCTTGACGTCAGTTATTTTGCAATTTTCTTGGAAAAAAGGATTTCAGTGCCGGATTCAGATGTTTCCGGAAAGGGCGATGGCGGCTGTGACGATGTTTTGGCGAAATGTTCCACGTGGAACTACAA
The DNA here is from genome assembly GCA_965276585.1 of Acidobacteriaceae bacterium. Taxonomy (GTDB): domain Bacteria; phylum Acidobacteriota; class Terriglobia; order Terriglobales; family Acidobacteriaceae; genus JAKAAZ01. Next base: position 551,589 of record CBDIAZ010000002.1, read on the forward strand.
AGCAATTGAAGACCAAACCTCGGCTATGTGGCTTGGATCGAGCGAGTTGCGGGAACACAAATAAAGGCGATTTGGTGGCGTTTTTCCTGTGCGGTTCAGGGCCGGGAAATGGGCTCTTCAAGGCGGCAATTCAGCATAACCGGCAATGGATGGCAATACAGGTGTTTATTTTATCGTGCTCGATTGCAGGTTCCTGATTCCGTACAGGATACAAATTTCAAATTCTGCATTTTCGAAAGAAGAAACAGCGTTTTTCTGTGCGACATGAATCCAGCGTTTTTTTTAATTTTTATTCAAACTCAATCCCTTCCCGTATATTTTGCTTCGACTTAACCTGATTTTTATCCGTAAACTACCTGATATGAATCCGACTTACACGCGATAAGTTTGCTATTTATATAACATTTCCCAACGCAGTTGGGCCGTGAATCTACAGGTCCATCTTCTTGAACTTCCACTCCGGCACGGCGCGAATGATGGCCATGATCCAGCGCCAGAACCAAGGCGTATACAGCACATCGCGCCGCCCCTCGATGGCCTTCTGGATATCCCGCGCGACCACTTCCGGGGTGACAAACAGAGGCCCCTGCGGCAGGTGCGCCGTCATCGGCGTGGCCACAAACCCAGGCCGGATGGTCAACACCTGCACGCCCTCGCGATCCACGCGATTGCGCACTCCGTCCAGGAACGCGTTCAGGCCCGCTTTGGCGCTGCCGTAGATGTAATTGCTCTTGCGACCGCGGTCGCCGGCTACGGAGGAAATCACTGCAATCGTCCCACGGAACTGCGACCCGAAATAATTGGCCAGCCAGGTGACCAGCGAGGCGGCGGAGAGAAAATTTGTCTGCAGGCTGGCTGCGGCGGATTTGTAGTCCGCTTCTCCAGCCGCCTGATCTCCGAGCGAGCCATGCGCGATCAGCGCGCAATCGAGTCCCGAGAGCAAGCTGACTGCGCGCTCCAGCAGCGCTGCATGGCCAGCGGTGTCGTCGAGATCGGCAAACTCCACATACACCGCGGTCGCTCCACGGGTTGCAAGGTCCTTCGCCACGGCTTCGAGATGGGCGGCATTGCGCGCCACCAGAAAAAAGCTTGCGCCGGTCGGCGCCAGCAATCGCATCCACGCCTGCGCGATGGCGCTGGTGGCTCCGAAGACGGCGATTTTTTCGAGCCTGTTTTCGGGCGGGGACGGAGAATTGTTTTCCTTCGTCAACGTCGACGCTTCCGCGCGCGCTCTGCCGGGCGGACGAAAACCGGATGCCGCCGGCGAGCTGTTTTGGACGTCTGGACGGCCCGGGCGGCTACGCATCGGCGGTCACCCGTTCCCAGAAGGCCGACATGAAGGCCGGATCGCGATACGCGGCAAACTCCTGCCAGCGTGGATAGAAGGAGCGAAACTGCGGTCCGGTCATGCGCGCATCTTTCGCTGGATAGAGACGTCCTCCCAGTTCTCGGGTCATCTCGGCCAGCCGGTCGAATAAGGGAAACGTAACTCCGGGAACGATGGCAATGTCGAGCGCGAGGGTGATGCCGGGCTGCGGAAACGACATGATGCCCGGCGATGGAATATCGCCCATGACCTTGAGGACTGCCAGAAACGAGGCCAGGCCGGAGTCGGCAATCGCCTCCAGAATAGCGAGGATGCCGTCGCGCCCGTAGCGCCAGGGAATGATGCACTGGAACTGCAAGAAGCCGCGCTTGCCGTAGATCCGATTCCAGTGCAGGATGCTGTCGAGCGGATAGAAAAACGGCTCGTAGTCGATCAGCCCGGTCACGTGCCGCCGCAATTGCTTGCGGTAATAGAGCTCGTTGAAGATTCGCATCGAGGTCCGGTTGAGCACCCACGCGGGAAGATCGAAGGGAACCGTTAACTTTGGAGCGGCGGAAGCTTTCTTCGGTTCGAGAACTTCGGAGTGATCGCCCTGCATGTAGATGCCGCGGGCAAAATTCTTTCCGCGCGATACGCAATCGATCCAGGCCATGGTGCACTCCACATGCTTGTTGCCGCCGGCAATTGCAAGAAATTCGTCGATGCCATTGAACTTCATGGCGTCATAGCGAATGCGGCGCGACGCAATCGACCGCAGCTGGACTTCGGCCCAGGTGATGAGCCCGGTGAGCCCCATGCCGCCGATGGTCGCTGCGTACAGATCGGCGTTTTCGGTCGCCGAGCAGATCAGGCGCGCGCCGTCGGAGCGCACCAGCTCAAACCGCGGCACGTGGCAGCCAAAGGAGCCGACGGCGTGATGATTTTTTCCATGCACATCGTTGGCGATCGCGCCGCCGACGCTGACAAATTTCGTTCCCGGAGTGGTGGGCAGAAACCAGCCGTGGGGCACGCAGAATTCGAGAATCTGCGCCAGCGTGGTTCCGCTCTCGCAGCGCAGCAGGCCGGTCGCAGAGTTGAAGTGCAGCAGCCGGTCCATGCCGCGAGTGGAAAGCAGCGTGCCATTTTCCAACAGGCAAACATCGCCGTAGCTGCGGCCCATGCCGACGGCCAACACCTCCGGAGGCAGCCGCGTGCCGCGGGGAAAATCGTCGGTCCAGAATAGCGGCTCGACGCGGCAGTCCAGCTGAGGATAGCGGCCCCAGGATTCAAAAACAGGTTGTTTCGGCTTGGCTGGCATGGTTGTCCGGGTGATGCTGCGCAATGATGGAAAGAAAGTCTAGGGTACAACGAAACCGCAGGCGCCCGCCTACATGGAAGCTGACACCGCGATGAGAAATATCACCACACCGGCAATCAAACTTGGCGGATCGGTCAAGGCAAAAATCACCGGATCTTCATTCATCTGCCCGCGCGAAGCCCTGAGCCATACACGGCTCAACCACCAGATAAGCAGCGGCGTCAGCAGCCATAACCGCTGCGGGGAATGATACAGCTGGCGCACCTCCGGGTTGTTGATATAGAGAGAAAACACCACCACCGAGGCAAATGCGCTTGCCGTACCGAAGGACCGTAGCTGCTCCATGTCATGCACAAGGTAACCACGTCCATTCGTGGGAGCTGAACCTCGTGCCCGCAGATTTTCCAATTCGCTGAAACGTTTGACCAGAGCCAGGCTGAAGAAGAAAAAGATGGCAAACCCGGCCATCCAGTCGGAGATTGGCACCTGCGCCGCAGCCGCCCCGGCCAGCAGCCGCAGCGTGTAGAGCGCGGAGAGAATGATCACATCCACGATGACAACGCGTTTGAAATACAGCGAATATCCCAACGTCACAGCGCAGTAAACCAGCAGCCACATCAGAAAGCGCGGCGCCAGCGTGAGCGCAAGCAAAATTCCACCGGCGAACAGCACTGCGGCCAGGCCTGCGCCAAACAACGCCGAAAGATTTCCCGCGGCGAAGGGACGGCGGCGTTTGGTGGCATGCGTCCGGTCGGAGGCGATGTCCAGCAGGTCATTCACGATATAAGTGCTGGAAGCCACCAGGCTGAAACTGAAGAAGGCTGTTAACCCCTCAAGAATTCTGCCCACTCCGACGGAATGCGCCAAAAAGATGGGCAGAAAAATCAAGACGTTCTTCGCCCACTGGTGCACCCGCAATGCGCGCCACAGCGACTTCCCTGCAGCCGCGCGGTCCCAGAAGACATTTTCGACCGGAATATTTTTTCGGCGCAGCATGCTTCCCAAGCCGGGGGTGGGATTGGCGAGCATCGCGCCGGAAGAGACAGCCAGCAGCGGAAGATCGGCGCGGCTGTTGCCGACATACGCGAAGCCGCCGCGGCCAAATCGCTCTTCCAGCAGCCGTAGCTTGCGGGCTCCGGTCAGGTTGGTCGAGCCATCGCTTGCAAACACGCCCTGAAAAATTCCCAGGTGCTGCGCCACTCGCTCGGCCAGGGCATGATCGGATCCAGTGGCTAGATAGAGTGCCCGGCCCTGCGCCGCCTGTTCGCGTAGATACAGAACCAGCGCCTCGTTATACGGCAGCGAAGCCGAATCGAGCGGCGCCCGCGCCGTGACCTCGCGCTTGAACGCGGCCTTTCCGTTCATCAGCCAGATCGGCAACCGCAGCAACGTTGAGGGGCGTGTCCGCGCCAGCACACACAACCCATCCAGCAGCGTGTCGGACTTGACCAGCGTGCCATCGAGATCGACGCAGAGCGGAAGATTCGCCAAAGGGCGCGCGGCGGGACTGCGCACGTCCGCAGGAAAGGCATCCGGCGACAAGGGGAGACCTGCACCGCGAGCCGTCTCCGCGTCCACACTCGAAGCATCCGTCGGCGCCAGCCGTTCTGCGGTCATACGCCCATCATGTCATATTTTCGTTTCTGCAGATTCGACAAGTTTTCGCACGGTTTTTCGCGAAAAATGGGGACGAAAAAATCTACCCGCTTCCCTTTTGTAACAGTGACAGGAGCGAATTCCCTATCGGCGATCCAAGCCCGGTGCAGGCGTCCCATCCTGGCCCGGCACTGTAAGCACCGTTATTCCCTTGCGTAATGTCGCGAAACGCTGCCGTGCCTGCGAGCAGATAAATCTGCGGGTTCAAAAATCCTACCGGCTTGCCTAGCTTCTGATTCAGCAAGGCAATCAGCCCCGCCCACAAAGGAGCCACCGCACTGGTGCCGCCCACCACTTCGCTTTGCCCATCCACCTGGATCTGATATCCCGTTTCCGGCGCCGCATCTCCGGCAACGTCCGGCGTGCCGCGTCCGCCACTGCCGCCAGTGGGCGCGGGAACATTCGCACCCTGCTGCCACGTGGGCAGCGCGAACACCGTGCTGACGCCACCGCCGGTCGCGCCGCCGCCCTGCGTCTCATCGTTCCATACCACTTCACCGGTGAGTGTCGTTCCGCTGGTGGTAATTTCGGTGCCGCCACACGCCAGCACATGCGGGCTGGATGCAGGAAAATCTACATGGTTCGCGCCATCGCTTACGCCATCGGTGGAACCGCTATCGCCGCAAGCCACAGCGATCGTGACACCCAGCGCACCCGCCGACTGGCAGGCATCGTCGAACGCCGTCATCGCTTCCTGCGTCCAGCTCGACTCCGGGCCGCCCCAGCTGATGGAAATTACCGAAGGATGGTTTGTCGTATCGTGTACCGCCGTGGTGACCGCGTCGAGAAATCCCTGGTCCGTGTTGCCGGCAAAATATACCGCGATCTTCGCCGCCGGCGCTACGCTTGCGGCCACTTCAATGTCGAGCATTACCTCACTGTCCGCTCCGCTGGGATTCGTCGGCGCATTCGCTCCACCATCGACGGAAATGGCCACCACTGTCGGCGGAGCAATGTTCTGCTGCTGAAAATATTGCTGGATATCCGTCGTCTTGTATCCGCCACCCAGCTCGATGATCCCAATCGTCTCGCCCGACCCATTTGCGTCGAGCGGGAAATTGTAGAACTCCGCCACCTGCCGCGGCAGATACGCCTGCGCACCCGCCGCAGCCGGACGCAGATGTTTGGTATGGTCCAGATCGGTCAGCCGCCGAAAGTGCGTGCGTGCCTGGGGGCGCGTATCGAATCCCAGCACCGCATCGACCAGTCCGGCGTAATCTTGCGGCATAGAGGGAATACCACTGCTGGCGCGATAACTTTGCCCTTGATGCTCAATCTCCTGCAGCCCAATGCCGAACGCTTCGCGCATCTGCTCGGCGGTTCCATACACCACTAGTGTGCGCCGCTCCAGGCTGGATGCGGTTTCATCCACCGCCAGCCCATGCTGCTGGGCAAACTGCCGCAGCTGGTCGAAAGCTACTGGATCGGCCGCGTATTGATCGAGAAATTCCTGCCGGGATATTTGCCGCCCGCTGAGATCTTCGAGATTCAAAGAGTTTCTGCGCTTCACAATGATGGAAACGCGAATGGGCTGCTGCGCCGGCGTTGGTCCGACTACACGCGCCCCTTCGGGCAAACGGCGATCTTCCTGACACAGCGGAACACGCGGCGAACGAGATGAATTTTTCAATGGGGGATGATGCATGTTAGAAATACCCTCCGGGAAACTTGGATGCTAATGAAGAGATGCAGAAGTCGCCGGATTGGCTTGCTCCATTAGGCGAGAAGTCCTAACTCCATAAGCATTGACTTCATGATTTCCTTGATCAACAAAACTGTTGCTAGTAGCTCAGCCGGTATGTACTGTAATTGAAATTATTCGTCAATTTTCAATTTTTCTGAATCGGGGAAATCCGATGAAACATTTTCTGACTGTCTTCTGGTGCATTACGATTTCAATGGTTTTCATTCTCTGCCAATCTGCTTTGACCCAAACGGAAAAACAGAACCCATCCATGCAGCAAAACGATCTCAGTGCCATTCACAAGGCTGCTGAACAGGGCGACGCAGACGCACAAAGCAAGCTTGGCGGGATTTACTACCTCGGCGCAGGTGTGCCACAAGACTATGCTGAGGCATTCTTCTGGTATGACCTTGCAGCGTCTGGAAAAATTGGGGATCTTCGGCGCGACTTGATTGATGAATTGCGAGATGATGCAGCCAAGCACCTAACGCCAGCAGCTCTCGAGCAAGGACACAAGCGAGCACAAAAATGGTTTGAAGCTCACGGCACATCTTCATCAGACTCTCAAACGTTATCCACATCTAGCGGCGGGGATGAACGAACTGACTCCTCTGGTTCCTTCGCGGCCCAATACTTGACACAAAAGCTCACCGGTCCGTCGAAGCCTACAGTAGACCAGGAGAGCCCACCTCAGAACGCTGAAGGGGGTTCTTCCACTAATAGTTCAGGTCTGCTTGAAAAACCATCCCAACAGCGAGATTTTATCTCTAACACACGCAAAGCAGCCGAGCAGGGCGATGCCGGGGCGCAATATGTCATTGGCTTAGACTATCGCCTCGGTGTCGGCGTACCGCGGGACATAACTCAGGCGGCGGTATGGTATCGCAAGGCTGCTGAACAAGGAAATGCAGGTGCGCAATTCGACCTTGGCTCGATGTACGAAAGTGGTATCGGCGTGCCGCGGGACATAACTCAAGCGACAGCTTGGTATCGCAAGGCCGCCGAACAAGGCAGCGAAAGTGCACAACTCAGGTTAGGCGGAATGTATATGACGGGTCAGGGTGTACCGCAGAGCTATGCGCAAGCAATTATCTGGTACCGCAATGCAGCGGAGCAAGGCAATGCAAGTGCGCAACAGAGTCTTAAGCAAATTGCTCAGTTGACTGCCACTACTTCGCAGAGCAAGGCGGAACAGTCAACGATGGGGTGCGCGACAAATATCTCATTCGGAATAGCCACTGGTGGGCAGATCTTGCGCGTTGCGCCCAGTTTTACTCAGAAATGGATCGAGAAGAACCAGAAAAAGCATCCGGGTCTATGCTTTTCACAGCAGCCAAATTCGCAGGCCGCGAATTACCTGATGGTATTTTCGACTTCGCAATCTGCATTGAATGGGTTCGAACCCTCTTTACAAACCACCACCACTACCAGCACAACCCCTGTATATGGCAGCGGAATCTTCACTAGTAACTATGGTGGGACGTGGAATTATACATACAGCGGTATGGCCACAACATATGCCACCAGCACCGCTCAAGTGAATCTGCCTTACACGCTCACGACGAGTTCGGTATACGAGAACACTTATAACCAAAGCGGAACATTAATTTCGCAACGTTGGCGCTCATTTACTACCCAACGCGGCGGGGATGGATATAGCGCGCTCGGAACGAATATAGGTGCCTTAATAAGAAGGGCCCACATTAAGGAAAGGCTTCTCAAAGATGCCGTGAGAGACATATCGATCAGCCAAGGTAATCTCTGATCGATATTTGTGCTCTTGCACCTCATCGAGCGGGTAACCTCGGTTGTGTTGCGTAGGACGTGACGATGGAGAAAGGGGTTCAGATGAGATTTACGGGGATATTGTTGATATTGGTTGTATTTCTCTGCCTAAACGTGCGCGGCGTTCTTGCTGCCGATACCGCATCGATTCAAGCTAAATCGGATGATGGAGCATATCTGGCGCTCGATGACGGTACAAAATGGATTGTATCCTCGTCAGACAGGAGCACGGTGAGCACATGGACTGTCGGTGATGATGTAGTTTACGTGGAGGATTCCAAAAACTGCACAAATACGGAAATCATTAACACTGATGAAGATGGGGATGAGATCTGCGTAAAACCTCTCGCAAATTAGACTATTTATTTTAATTTTCGTTAGGGCTGTCCTCGGCATGGGACCGATAATGCTCACAGTGGGATATTTCCATGTTTCTTCGGCGGATTTTTGTCGCGCTTCGTGTCCAGCATTTCGAGCGCACGGATTAAATGCCGCCGTGTTTCGCTGGGCCGGATTACCGCATCGACATATCCGCGCTCGGCGGCCACATAGGGATTGGCAAAGCGCTCGCGGAATTCCTCTACCTTTTCCTCCCGCGCCTCGGCCAGAATCTTCAGCTTGTCGTCTTCGGTAAACGGTTTGCCGGATGGCCAGATTGCCTGCGCCTGCCGCGTCACCTCATCCAGCTCGCGCTTGTAGACGATGTTCACTGCGCCCTCCGGACCCATTACCGCAATCTCCGCCGTCGGCCAGGCCAGGTTCAGATCGGTGCGGATGTGTTTCGAGCTCATCACGCAATAGGCGCCGCCGTAGGCCTTGCGCGTGATCACAGTCAGCTTGGGTACTGTCGCCTCGGCGTATGCATAGAGCAATTTCGCGCCGTGGCGAATGATGCCGCCATGCTCCTGCTGGGTGCCGGGGAGAAAGCCGGGAACATCTTCGAGCGTAATCAACGGAATATTGAAGGCATCGCAGAAGCGGACGAAACGCGCCGCTTTCACGCTGGCATTGATGTCGAGGACCCCGGCGAGAAATGCCGGCTGGTTGGCGACGATGCCTACCGGACGGCCATTCATCCGCGCAAATCCGACAACGATGTTGCGCGCATAGTACTCGTGAATTTCAAAAAAGTATCCATCGTCGACGATGTGATGGATGGCGTCTTTGATGTCGTAGGGCTGATTCGCAGCCTGTGGCACCAAGGTGTCCAGTTCGCGATCCGCGCGATCGATGGGGTCCTGTGTAGCCTTGCGCGGCGGGTCTTCGAGATTGTTTGACGGCAAAAACGTGAGCAGCTCGCGCATCATCGCCAGACACTCGGCGTCATCGTGCGCCATCAAGTGCGCTACGCCGGAGGTCGCGTTGTGCGTGCTGGCGCCGCCCAATTCTTCCTTCGTTACTTCCTCATGCGTCACCGTTTTGATCACGTCCGGGCCAGTGACAAACATGTAGGAGGTTTTGTCGACCATGAGGGTGAAGTCCGTAATCGCGGGCGAATACACCGCTCCGCCCGCACATGGCCCCATGATCGCCGACAACTGCGGCACCACTCCCGAGGCCAGCGTGTTGCGCAGAAAAATATCCGCATATCCGGCCAGCGATACTACGCCTTCCTGAATGCGCGCGCCGCCAGAGTCGTTCAGACCCAGGATGGGCGCGCCTACACGCATTGCCATGTCCATCAACTTGATGATCTTGGCAGCGTTGGTTTCTGAAAGCGAGCCGCCGAACACGGTGAAATCCTGCGCAAAAACAAACACCACGCGGCCGTGGATGCGCCCGTGTCCGGTGATAAATCCATCGCCGGGGACCTTCTGCGCGTCCATGCCGAAGTCCGTGCAGCGATGGGTAACAAAGCGATCCGACTCTTCGAAGGTTCCCTCGTCGAGCAGAAGTTCCACGCGTTCGCGCGCGGAAAGTTTCCCTTCGCGATGCTGCCGCTCGCGCCGCTCGGCACCGCCAGCCTCTTGCGCTAAGAGATTGCGCCGTTCCAATTCAGAAAATTTCGTTTGGACACTCATCAAGAGTGGATTATAGAGAGAACGTCAGATTGCAGAGAAATGGTCGGGAGGTTGCAGAGAAATCTCGGGAAGGAACCGCGGTGAATCCAGAAGGCATACTAAGAAACTTCGCGGTGAAAAATGCAGTCTTTCTTCTCAGAAGGCGCGATCCAACTCGTTACGGCGCAACCGAAGAGGATTACGATGCTTAGCGCACCGGCAATGTAAGGAAGAACCGGCTCAGCACCCTGTAGCCATTGACCGAACGCAGCAAAAGCTGTCATCGCGAAATTCCTCCTATGTCTATATGGATTCCATAGTACGGATTTGCGTTGACTTTGGCTTTAAGAAAATGAATCTTTTGTCGATTTCGACAAAATTGCACCCTTTGAGATTCAGATTGCATCGTTTTCTTGCTGGGCGGACAATTAAAAAGCGAAGCGCTAGCGAAACCCTTTGCCTATCCTCTCCACAACCGCCACGGTCCTGAAGCCATCCGCCATGCCGCGCGTCCGCTGGCTCTTTGTCGATCTCAATTCCTACTTTGCCTCCGTCGAGCAGCAGGAGGTTCCCGCGCTGCGCAATCGTCCCATTGCTGTTGTGCCCGCGATGGTCGATACAACCTGTTGCATCGCTGCCAGCTATGAGGCGAAGGCCTACGGGGTAAAAACCGGCACCCCGGTGGGCGAGGCGAAACGGCTTTGCCCCGATCTGACCCTCGTCGAAGCGCGCCATCAACTCTACGTTGCCTATCATCATCGCGTAGTCGAAGCCGTGGAGAGCTGCATCCCTGTTGCTTCGGTGCGGTCCATCGACGAAATGGCCTGCGAGTTGATCGGGCGCGAGCAGCCTCTTTTAACCGCGATGGATCTAGGGCGACGCATTAAGACGGCCATCCGCGAACAGGTGGGATCGACCATCTGTTGTTCGATCGGCCTCGCGCCCAATCGCTATCTCGCCAAGATCGCCTCCGACATGGAGAAACCCGATGGCCTGATGGCACTCACCCACGATCTGCTGCCGCATGCGCTACTTGGCCTTACGCTGCGCGATCTGGTCGGTATCGGCAGCCGCATGGAACGGCGGCTTGAAACGCAGGGCGTTCGTACCATGCAGGAATTGCTCGCCCTAACGCCGGAGCAGCTGGGCCGCGCCTGGGGCAGCGTGCAGGGCGAGCGGCTCTGGCACTGGCTGCGCGGAGAAGACTTCCACGACGCCGAACTCGAGCATCCGAAATCCATCGGCCATCAGCATGTGCTGCCGCCGGAGTTCCGTACCATCGAAGGCGCCTACGCTATTGCCCATAAGCTGCTGCACAAGGCCGCCATGCGTCTGCGCACACAGAAATTATGGGCGACGCGGATCGCGCTGGGCCTGCACTTCGCGGTTCCCAAAGATTCAGCAAGAGGAAAACATTATTCCGGCATTCCTCAACAAAGTTGGTCGGAGCAGCTGCGACTGATCGAATGCCAAGACTCACAGACGATGATTGAAGGATTGCAGAAGCTGTGGGCGATGCGCCCGACCGGTGCGCTCTATCAGAAACCATTCCTGGTCAGCGTGACTCTGCAGGATCTCGTTCCTGACGCGCTGCACACGCTCAGCCTATTCAGTGGCCTTGAGGAAGAAGTGGAACGCGGCCAGCTCGCCTCCACCATGGATCGTCTAAACCAGAAATACGGAACTGAAACACTCTACTTCGCCAGCATGCATCTGGCCCGCGCGGCCGCGCCTACGCGAATCGCCTTTCAGTCCATCCCCGATTTATTTTGATCGACCTGCGTCTTAATATTTCAAGCCGCAGGTCGCCGCCGGATCAACATCCGGATGCATCTGCGGGTTGGCATTCATTTCCGCTGCCGAGGAGCATCCCTCCGGAACTGCACGCAAATCATCCCACGCCAGCCGATAATTTCTGGCTGGCAAACGATGAACCCTGGCAAATTGGTTGCGTGCAGCGGCAATCGCATTCACCCACTCTCCAAAAGACAGCAGCGTTTCGCGATAAATCAGATAGCTCATATCCACCGTGCGATCCGGGAGATGATCTTTCACATCGTCCAGGTCGTGCAGAAAATGCCTTCCATTCGCATCGGAGACGCGAGGAAACCAGCGCGTGTCCCAGGTGGCGACCGTGTCCTCCAGCACCCGGTTTCGTTGGCTCCAGATGGAATTCGCCGTATCGAGCGCGAGATCGACATCGCTCAGCGCCTGTTTGGGATCGCTGTCTTTTATTTTGGAAGCGGCGGCAAGATCCGCATCCATCTGCTGGATTCCCGCAATCATGGAAAAATTCTGCCGGCAGAGATACGCAGTCGACAACATAACTTCCAGGTTGTAGCGATTGAACTGTGCCCGCAGAAGATTCTCATTCAGCATTCCAAGAAGCACATCGTTTTCCTGCATTGCCTTCGATGCCAGTTCAATTCTGCGGGCATTGGCGACGGACCAGTTCGATTGGTAACTCAGATTGTCTGTCGGCGCGGGCGGCAACGGGAGCGTCTGGTCTTCCGCCGGTTTCGGCGTTTTGTATATCCCGGAGGACCAACCCCAGATCGGCTTGCGAGCGTTTGATGGCGCGGTGTCCCAGCTATCCGACCAGGTTTGCGCCTGCTCGCTCATCAACTGATACACGCGATTCATATTCACTGCGCGGCGGCCGTAGAACAGCGCGTAAAACGTGCTCATCAGCTCCTGCGCATTCGGGGTTGCCGGATGCCACCCCGCCGCGCCCCCGGCAACGTAGCCCAGCCAGAACGTTTCCGGATTTACTCCCTCGTCAGCCCATCCTGCATTTACCTCGCCGATCAGATCGGAGTTGATGCGGGAAGAGTCGTAGGAAATCTTTTTCATGATGTCTTGAACGCGCGGAATTCCGTGTGCTTGCGGACGCAGACGGTCCGCAGGGGCCAGAGGAAAATATTCCGGAAACAACTTCTCCTCGCCGTTCGCCGAGGTGAAGATCATCTGGCGAATCCCTCGCTGGCGGAAGGCGCGATCATAGGTCGGTCCGTAGACTTCCCCGTTCACCAGATATGGCGGTAGAGAAGAGACATCTGCGGGCTGCAATGGGCGCTCGCCCCAGAACATTACGGTTCTACCCTGATTGTGCAGATAGCCACCGGCCTGATCGACAAAATGCACAAAGACCTGGCCGACGCCGCCGAGCTTCTTCGCCATATCGGCTTCATGACACTGCGAGTTTTTTGCGAGGCCAAAATAATATGGCTCGTCCGTCGACAGATAAAAATGCTTCACGCCTTTATTGGCATCCAGCAGGTCCTGATACATCCCTTCGAGCAGCTTGTAGGAGTCGGGATTCGTTGAGCAGATTTCATAATTGCTGTTGGGAAATTCCCGCAGTTTTTGGTACTCAGGGTGCTTCAAAATAAATGCGATGTGCGCCGGACCATCCAGGTACGGGATCAGTTCAATGTGATAGCGCAGCCCGTAATCTGTAAGCTCCTGCAACTGTGCCGGGCTCAGCGCGTAGGACTCGACCACCGCGGGCGCACTCTTGTATTGGAAATGTCCGTTCAGCTTGAGGACGAAGCCGTTCATCTTATAAAAGGCGGCCTGCCGCAAGTCGCGCTTCAGCTCGTCCACATGTTCCAGATGATGATTGTCGTCCCAGTAGAGGTGGCGCAATTCGAGATCGGGCCAGTCTTCAATGGTGCCTTGCGGCAGCCATAATTTCCCCTGCTCGGGCCGCAGCAGCTGAATGAATGTTTCCACTCCGTAGAAAAGTCCGGTGGTTGCGTTCGCGGTGATCGCAATGGAACCGCTGTGCAGCTCGATCCGATATGCCTGCTTTGCCAGCAATGCCGTGTTGCTGTCCTGCGCTTTTCCAATCGGCACGCTTCCCGGTGCGATGCGCAGCAACAGCACGTCGCCAGAATTTTTCGTGGAGCGCAACATGATGTGGAAGCGATCCGAAAGTCCCTCGCGCAACGCCTGCACGGCAACATCGTCGGCCGGGACACTGGCGTCTACCCGCAGATGCCAATCCGCGCCAAAGAAAAAATCATTTGCGGATAAGGAGACTTTTTGCGGCTGCGGAATCACCGTATAGCCGCGCGCAAATAGCGGAGAAACCGTCTGCGCTCTTGCTCCCAGGGAGAAACATTCCAACACGGCAACGATCAAAACCAGGCGAGTACGGGCAATCACCGCCCTAAATTCCAGTGGCTTCAATCGTCGCGCCGATCATGGCTTCAAAGCCCATGCAGGAGTTCAGCATCATGTGGTACAGCCGGTAATCGTTCCATACGCTGTTATAAAAATGTTCGACGTACTCCGCGCGCCGCCGGTCCGTCGCGGTCAGTTCCCGCTCCGCCAGATGCGCCTTGGTTGGGAACGCCTGCTCGAACCAGCGAATCTTGCGCGCCATCGATGCATAGACGAACGCATGGAAGCAGCCCGGAATTCCATGCAGTGCGCAAGCTGCTCCGCGACCGACGATAATGCAACTCCCCGCCTTCGCCTTCTCCTTCATCACTTCCTGCATCAGGCCGTTCATGCGCGTGGCGTCGAAAATTTCCTGCTCCACAACGGCGGTGGCGCGTTCGTTGCTGCCATGCCAGAAGGCGCGACCCATCTTGTTGTACCAGGGGTCCAGCTGTTCATCGCGCCGCTGCACCACGGCAGCCGAGACATTCGCGCGGCGGGCAACTTCCTCCAGCAGGGAGTGGTCCACCAGCGCCCAGCCAAGATGTGCGGCCAATTGCCGGGCAAACTCCGCACCCTGGGTTCCGTACTCGCGTTCCACTGTGATCACTTGAATCATCGCGCTCAATCTCGCAAGGTTTAGATGCAGCAGGATAAGTTGGGGTAGCGCGTTAATGCTAGCAGCCGCGCCCCTGTTTTCGCCATAGTGAACGAAGGCACGGCCAAAATCCAAATTGTCATGATCGCTTCCCTTGGCGTTCTTTGATGTCACATAGGCCGCGAAAGAATCATATTCCTTCTACTGTCGCAGCTCCACTTCCGTAGCCCCCGCGCCGCCCTGATTCTGCGGCGGCTCGGTGACAGTCGCCACTTGCGGATGTTTTCCCAGATATTCCCGCAAAGCCTTGCGAAGAATTCCCATGCCGCTGCCGTGCACGATGCGGACGCGGGGCAGCCCTTCTAAAAACGCCTCATCGAGAAACTTCTCTACTGCGTCGATCGCTTCCTCCGTATTGCGTCCAATCACGTTGATCTCTGTCGCCACTGCGCTGTTTTCTCGCGCCAGGGAAACCCGAATCCCTTTGCTGCGCGCAGCCACGATGGGCGATCCAGCGTTGACCACCTCGGCAATATCGTTGCGGCGAATCCGCATCTTCAGCGCACCCACGGAAACTTCGAAATTGTCCGCATCCACCTGCCGTTCGATGCGAGCATTTTTGCCCAGTGAGCGCAGCCTTACCATATCGCCCACATTTACTATGCGGACAATATGCGGCTGTGCGTGTGGATCGCCTTTGTCGGCGCCGCTATGATGCGCGACCACCGTGGCATCCATTTGCTCGCGAAATTCCCGCCGCAATTTGGACAATCCGCGTTCGGCCTGCTTGGTTACCTTCTGCTGCACGGCTTTGTCTTCAATCCCACGCAAGGCTTCGCGCACCTGGTACTCAAAATCCTTTAGCAGCGAAGCCAGCTTGGCTTCCATCTCCTGCACCTTGCGCTGCTGTTCCTGGCGGCCTTCGCGCTCCAGCCGCTGACGCTCGCGGACAATCTCTTCTTCGCGCCGCTGCAAGCCCGCGCGTTCCGTATTCACCGCCAGCAGGTCGGCATGCAGCCGGTCGAGGAAGCGGCCAATTTCTTCCGTCTGTTTGCCCAGCCGTTCGCGCGCTCCGGCGATGATCGTGGCATCCAATCCCAGCCGCTCAGCAATATGAATTCCGGCCGAAACCCCAGGCACGCCGATGCGAATTTGATATGTCGGAGCAAAGGTCTGTTCGTCGAAGCCGGCGGCCGCGTTCTGCACGCCCGCCGTATTCGCCGCGTAGACTTTCAATGACGTATGGTGCGTTGAGATCAAACACCAGGCCCGTCGCGCCACAAAATGCGCCGCAATTGCCGCGGCCAACGCCGCGCCCTCCTCGGGATCGGTTGCCGATCCCAATTCATCCAGCAGCACCAGCGAGCTGGAAGTGGCCAACGATGAGATCGTGTTCAGCCGCGTGATGTGTGCGGAGAAGGTCGAGAGATTCTGCGCAATCGACTGCGCATCGCCGATGTCCGCCAGGACCGCGTCGAACACAGGCAGCTCGGCCGCCTCGGCAGGCACAGGGATTCCCGCTTGCGCAATCAGCGCCAGCAGGCCCACTGTTTTCAACGCCACCGTTTTGCCGCCGGTATTCGGACCGCTGATGATCAACTGCGACGTGTCGGCACTCAGCTCCAAATCCAGCGGGACAATGGTGGGAGCTGGGGATCCTCGTCCGATTGCGCGGTAGTTCGGCCTAGCGGCCTCATCCCGCAGACGCTTTTCCAACAAAGGGTGCCGCGCCGCTTTCAGCAAAATCCGCGCCGTAGAAAATACCGGAGCCGTGCAGTTAAAGTCCAACCCAAACCGAGCCCGCGCAAACAGCGAATCCATCTCTGCCAGCACCCGGGCACAACGGGCTATTGCCTCCCCATGCGCCGCAATCTGCCGCGTCATTGCGGCGAGAATCCGCTGCACCTCGGCCTGCTCCTCTTCAAGCAGCCGCTGCAGTTCATTGTTCTGTTCGATGGTCTCGATCGGTTCGATAAAAAACGTCTGTCCGCTCGAGCTGGCGCCATGCACCACGCCCGGAACACGCCGCTTCCATTCCGCCTTTACCGGAAGCACAAAGCGCTCGCCGCGGACGGTGATCAAATCCTCCTGCAGCGAACCTTCCGGCCCCAGCCGCCGCAGCATCTGCCGCAGACCGTCTTCAATCGCGCGTTGCTGCCGCTCCATCTGCCGGCGAATCCGCGCCAGTTCCGGCGAAGCACGATCGGCCACCGAACCGTCGGCCTCAAACTTACCTTCGATCGAACCAAGCAGCCCGGAAAACTGCGCCCCCATCAGTGGCGCCGCAAGCTGGCGCAGAGAAGATGGCCCCGGTACTTTACCCGGAGCCTGTCCTGCGCTTGTCGACTGGAAGTTCTCCACGAATGGGAGGATGTCCTCTGAAATCCCGCGCAGCCATTCCTGAAACGCACAAAACCGCCCAACCAGCACCGTCAGCGTCCGCAGCTCCTCTACGTCCAAAACAGCGCCGACAATGCGCGCCCGCTCCAACCACACCGTGGGGTCTATTAAGCCATGAAAATCGAAACTGAATCCGCCGCGCAGCACCCGCGAAACTTCACCTACCCGCTGCTGTTCTGCCGCCGCCCATTCCACATCTTGCGAGGGCACAAGCGCCAGCGTCCATGCCCTCCCCGGCGCGGTGCCGGCGTAGCCTGCCACCAGCTCGCGCAACCCGGAAAACTCCAGCATGTCGGCGGCGGTGTTTTGCATCGGATAAGGAATATCAGGCTGCATGATTAAGCTCCATAGTAGCCGTTGCCCAGGTTTCAATTCTGAGACCTGGGTTCCTGGTTCGCCTGCAACCCAGGAAATAAATTTCGAAACAAATTCAGTCCGACCAGCGTATCTTTACCTGCGAACGAGAAAGAGGGTGCCTCGATGTATTGCAGACAATGCGGTCAAGCAATCAATGCTCAACCCTACTGTCCGAATTGCGGCGCGTCCACTGGCCTCACGGGCACCGCACCGGGATTGACGCCTGCTCCTGCCGCGGCGTTTGGTGCGGGGTCAAGACTGGCCCGGCATCTGCGCACGCTCGGTATTTTGTGGGTTGTCTTTTCCATCTATCTGTTGCTGCAGTTGCTGGTAGTTTTACCCATATTGCACGCTGTCTTCGGCGGCAGAACACCGTGGGTACCCGGTTCCGGCGCCTGGATCTACGCGCCCTTCCATCCCGGCGGATGGCTGCTGCACGTTATCGCCGTCGCCGTCGTAATCCGTGTGATTCTATCGCTCGCCGTCGGTATTGCGCTGCTTACCCGTCAGCCCTGGGGTCGCGTCTTCTCCATTGTTATCGCCGTGCTAACGCTGCTGAAGCCCGTCGTTGGAACCATTCTGGCAATCTACACATTGTGGGTCCTGCTCAGCCAGAACGCGGGCCAGGAGTACGACCGCATTACGCTCTCGAGAGATGTTCCAATCCTCTGAGTCCTCGCACAAAGGAGAACCCAGGTACACCCTTCGACTACGCTCAGGGTAAACTCCACTCATCCGGGTTCTCCTTTATCCGCAGTAAAATCAAAGCTCATGGACTTTCCCGCTATAAGAATGCGCCGCCTGCGCCGTACTGAATCCATGCGGTCCCTGGTGCGCGAAACCCATCTGCATCCCGGCGCGCTCATAGCTCCACTATTTATCTGTCCCGGCGAAGGCATCCGCCGTCCGATTCCCTCCATGCCCGGCGTCTTCAATTTTTCCATTGACGAAGCCATCAAAGAAGCGCATGAAGCCGCTAAGCTGGGTATCGGCGGATTTCTTCTTTTTGGCTTGCCGGAAAAAAAAGACGACCAAGCCACCGGCGCATGGGAGCAGAACGGAATCGTCCAACAAGCCCTGCGCGCCATGCAGCGCGACCGCGCGCTTGACCGGGCCGTGCTCATCGCCGACGTCTGTCTGTGCGAGTACACCTCGCACGGCCACTGCGGCATCATCCGCAACTCAGAAGTCGACAATGATGCCAGCATTCAGCTCATCGCGAAAACTGCCGCGTCGTTGGCCGACGCCGGCGCCGATATCGTCGCCCCGTCTGACATGATGGACGGCCGGGTCGCCGCGATCCGTGAAGCACTCGATCACGCACAATTGCCCGACGTGCCCATCCTTTCCTATGCAGCGAAATTTTCTTCCGCGTTCTACGGGCCGTTTCGCGACGCAGCGGATTCCGCCCCGCAATTCGGCGACCGGCAAACCTACCAGATGGATGGGGCCAATCGCCGCGAAGCCATGCGCGAAATTGAACTCGATTTAGCCGAAGGCGCGGACATGATCCTGATGAAGCCCGCGCTGCCCTATCTGGACATCATCCGCGAAGCCCGCGACCGCTATGACATCCCGCTCGGCGCGTACCAGGTGTCGGGAGAATATGCCATGCTCCAGGCCGCCTTCGAAAAAGGCTGGCTCGACCGAAGCCGCACCATCCTTGAATCTCTGCTATCCATTCGTCGAGCCGGGGCGGATTTCATCGTTACCTACTTTGCGCAAGCTGCGGCAGAACTGCTGTAACCGCAACCCGATTTGTAAGCTTGTCATGTTGAGCGAACGGAGTTTCCAACCTACGCGCTTTCTCCCGTTTTGGGTAGAACGTGATGAACCTCTCGTTGAAATCGCAGTGCAGCCGACTCGATCAGTTTCCCGGCAAGCTGCTTTTTATTACCATTAAATTGTTATGTCTTTCCCCATCAAAGTCTGTGCCCTCTGCTCGGAAGAGTTTGAACTGAAGCCCGACAAACCTGGCTTCGCCAACCGCTGCCCCAACTGCAGCGACCCCGAATCAACCAACCCAGCTACCAAGCGCAATCTGAGTGCCGAAGAACGCAAGGCCGAGAGCGAAGCCAACGAAGCCCGCCGCCAGGCCATGCGAAACCTCCTCTACCGCAAGGACAGCTGACAGCTCCTCAACTAGCTTCAGGAAATCTGGGCCCCATCCTACGTGCCTTTGCGGAGGGTGGTATAGAAATCACAACCGATCAAAATCGCGGCAGCGGACAAGGATCCATCTCACATTGGATCGTCACAACCAATTTAGGCGCTGATGTAACCCTCTGGTTTTCCGTAAGAATTCCTCGCCGATACAAAGCATTTACCGTAGCCTGCAATTTCTCCCGCTCCGCTTCCACAAGCCCGCCGATTAACTGTTCATAATCCGCCTTGCATCTCCACTTGATAGAAACCTGTTTCATCGGCTGCCATACCATGTCCTGCTCGCGCACGCCCAGCCAGTATGCGATCAAGCGATGCCGGTTCACTGAATTCAGTCCCAGGACTCCATTGCACGTACCCCAACCCGCGTTCGCCTCGAGACGCCGGTAGACAATACGATCTCCATACAGATCAACAACCACCGGCGCGTTCATCGCTTGTGAATCGTTTTCGACGAGAGCATAGGCATAGATCTGCGGCCACCCCGGAGAAGCCTTGCGCGGGAGTGAATCCCCGCATATTCCTCCAACCACGCCTCCGTTTTGTCCAGAATCGCTAGCCCGAATAGTATCTTCCGACGCCGCAACAATCCTCGAAGCAAGACTGAATTCCTGCGCCTTCATCGATACCGGGTCCTGCGCCAGCATCATTGAGGCAACACGCGCCAGGGTACGTCCACTCCAATTTCCTTCCTGTCCGTAGGTCCAGTCGTTCAAGGTTGAGCGCGATTCGTCCGGAGGCAGTCTTCCAATCAGGATAAGAGCTTGCTCCGGAAAATAAGGCGCGATCGCCTTAATCGCCGGAACAGAAACCTCAACATTCTCCTGAATCAGCGTATCCAGTACAGCTACAACGGCCATCCGCTGTGCCGGTTGAGACACGTCGAGCCTATAGATCGGCCGCGGAATGGGAGCATCTTCGAGCCACACAGGCATTTCTGCGATGACCTTTGTGTCATGCGTTCTACGGGCGAAATCCGCCGCCCACGCAACCAACCGCGGATCGCCACTATTGAACCATTGCTGAAGAAGGCTGGAGGTGACCGGAGTTTCCGAAGTGATCACAGGCTCTTGTGCCGGAACTGTTCCGGTCATTAGAAAAAGAAGCAGCGGCGCAAACCAGAAATATTTCACTGGGACCTTTCAAATTCAGATCATCTAGAAACTCGACGCCTCAACCATGCATTGCCCAAAACAATCCGACTAGTTCAGTTAGACCACCGCGACAAACAAATAGTTCCCGACCGAAGCACAGCGGGAAGGAGGGAGTTGCGTTTCTTCATATAAACGCAAGAATGCTTATCCCACGCGCCGTTTGCGAAGAGTGAGACGAAACTCGGACTCGACGCCCACCAACAAAACCCCATATCCTACAAGCTGGAACCCACAGGAAAAATCATGACGACGATCCAAGTCCATCTCCCCGACGGCAGCCAGCGCGAAGTCACCACCGGCACCACGCCGTACGACATTGCCCACAGTATTTCCCCGCGTCTGGCTGCTGCTGCCATCGCTGCCCGGATTCATCCGTTCAACGCCGAAGCCGCTCCGAAACAAAATGAGGACGCCCACACTGAGGCAGCCATGTATGCCGCGGAAAACGCGAGCGCCGAGCGTATTGTCGATCTATCGCAGCCGCTCGACGAAAGCGTGTCTCTCCGCCTGCTGACAGAAAAAGACGAAGAGTCCCTCCACGTCGTGCGCCACTCCGCGGCGCACGTGATGGCGACGGCCGTGCTCGAACTATTTCCGGAAACCAAGCTCGGCCACGGTCCCGCAACCGACAGCGGATTCTTCTACGACTTCTACCGTCCGACGCCATTTACGCCGGAGGATCTGAAAAAAATCGAAGAAAAAATGAGCGAAGTCGTCGCCCGCGATGAAAAGTTTCAACGCGAATGGGAGCCGCGCGAAGAAGGCCTGGCGCGTTTCAAGGCCGACAACGACTTTATGAAGATGCACTTCGTCGAGCGCTTCACGCAGCCCGGCGAAAAAATCTCCCTCTATCGCAACGGCGCGTTCGTCGACTTTTGCCGCGGTCCGCACGTTCCCTCTACCAGCCGCGTCAAAGCGTTCAAGGTCCTAACTCTTGCCGGAGCCTACTGGCTGGGCGATGAAAAAAATCCCCAACTGCAGCGCATCTATGGAACAGCCTTTTTCTCCAAGAAAGAAATGGACGAGCACTTTGCGCGCCTGGAAGAAGCGAAGCGCCGCGATCATCGTCTGCTCGGCCAGCAGCTTGATCTGTTTTCCATTCAGGAGATCGCCGGCGCCGGCCTCATCTTCTGGCATCCCAAGGGCGCGATGATCCGCAAGATCATGGAAGACTGGATGCGCGAAGAATGTATCCGTCGCGGTTACGATTTAGTCTACACGCCGCATGTTATGCGCCACGAGCTATGGAAGATCAGCGGCCATGCCGGCTTTTACGCCCAGAATATGTACACGACAATGGAATTGGATGACGCCGACTATCAGCTGAAGCCGATGAACTGCCCCGGCCATATTCTGATCTACAAAAACACGCCGAAGAGTTATCGCGATCTGCCGGTGCGCCTTGCGGAACTGGGCAATGTTTACCGCTACGAGCGCTCCGGCACCATGCATGGGCTGCTGCGCGTGCGCGGCTTTACGCAGGACGATGCGCACATTTTCTGCACTCCGGAACAGATTGAAGATGAAGTTGTCGCCTGCATCGATTTCGCCGAAGCCGTCCTGAAAACCTTCGGATTCGCGGAGTTCAAGATCGAGCTTTCCACCTGGGATCCAAGCGACCGCCAGAGCTACGCGGGTACGGATGAAAAGTGGACGCTAGCCATCGCTTCGCTCGAACATGCGCTGCAGCGCAAAGGTATCCCTTACAAAACCATCTCCGGCGAAGCAGCTTTTTATGGTCCAAAAATTGACGTCAAACTCGTCGATGCTCTCGGCCGCCTGTGGCAGCTGTCTACAGTTCAGTTCGACTTCAACCTGCCGGCGCGCTTCGATCTGGAATACGTCGGCGAAGATGGCGAGCGTCACCAGCCCGTCATGGTGCATCGCGCGCTGTTTGGATCGATCGAGCGTTTCTTCGGCGTACTCATCGAACATTACGCGGGAGCCTTCCCGCTCTGGCTCGCCCCCATTCAAGTTGGATTAGTTCCTATCAGCGAAAAGCACATCGATTATGCGAAAAAAGTACAGCAACAGTTACAAATCGCCGGTCTGCGGGTAGAGCTCGACGATCGCAATGAAAAAATGAATGCCAAAATCCGAGATTTAACGTTGCAAAAGATTCCCTATGTCTTAGTCATGGGCGACAAAGAAGCCGGCACGAGCGCCGTAAGCGTGCGCACAAGAGGCAAAGGCGACGAAGGTTCCATGCCGCTGGAAGAATTCATAGCGAAGGCAAAGAAGCTGCTGGAAGAAAAATCGACTGAATTGTAAGGCGGATGCTCAGGTTTCGCTTCCGAGACCTGGGTCATATATTCGGCTAAGGATGTATTTTCTCGCCCCGCTCCAACATGGCAACCAACTGCTCAATCTTCCGCGCACGCGTCTCCGCTTTCTTCGCCGTTTGAATCCGAAACAGCACAGCGTATCGATTCGCGCCATTCAGCGTCGCAAAAAATTCTCTCGCCCTGGCATTCCTATTAAGGGCTGCCTGCAAATCCGCAGGTACCACGGCGGTACGTGCAGAATCGTACGCAGCTACCCAACGTCCATCCTGTTTCGCGCGTTCAATCTCTCGCAGTCCTGCCGCCTGCATCTGCCCACTCTCGATCAAAGCCAGCGCCTTCTCTCGGTTGATCTTCGACCAGATACTCTTTTTTCCACGAGGAGTAAATTTTTGCAGCCAAGCCTGCTCACTATCAGGACGCTTCTGACCATCGATCCAGCCATAGCAAAGCGCCACTTCTAACGCCTCCGCGTAGGTCACGGATAGGCTGCTCGAAGACTTCTTCGCGATCCGCAGCCATACACCAACCGAGCGATCATGATTTTTCTTCAGCCAAAGCTCCCAATTTTTCCGCCGAGGAAATTCCACAACGGCCAGGTTCGCGAGTATCGCGATCGATTGACTGCCAACGGGCTTTTTCATGGAGACATTCTAAAACTTCAATTTGACTGCCAGCTGAATTTCCCGCGGTGTATAAACAGCGTTGCTGTTGGCGTTGGTCGTTACACCATAGGTAGGATTGAACTCGAGATACGGATGCGCCGCCGTTGAATCCGGCGGACATCCCTGCGTCAGCGGAGTGGAGCAGGTGCTATAGCCAAGTGTATCCACGCTGGTTACATTCTGGGTATTGGTCAGGTTATAAGTCTCCACCATCAGCTCGAGAAACGCACGATCGCGCAGCGGAACGCGTCGCGTCACTCGCAGGCTCGTTGTCTGCGTCGTAGGAAAGCGGTAGCTGTTGCGCTGGATAATATTCAGCCGAGATGGACCGCCCGCCCCATTCACGCCGAAGATCGCCCCGCCGGGCGCGCTGCCATTCACTCCAAGCGTATACGGCAGCCCTGTCTGCCATGCCACCGCGGGATCAATCCCCCAATCGTTCACCACATATCCCAACCATCCGCGCTTGTGCCATGTCGTATAGAACGCCCCATGAACTACCAGCCGCTGTCGCACATCGGTGTTGGAATTGCCGTACTCCAGTCCCATATTATTCGGCTCCAGAATATTTGTCGGCGACTTATAAAGAAATTCATTCTGGTTGAAGTCCAACGCATGCGCCAGCGTATAGTTCACTCCAAAACTGATGCCATGCGTTGTGCGATGATCGATCGCCAGCACTCCGGCGTTATAGTTGGAATTCACATTGCTAAGTAACTCGGTAATATTTCCATACAGATGATTCGGCCGCACCGAAGTAAACAGCGGTGTAACGTAGGTAGCTCCCTGCTGCAGCGGGCTCTGCTTGCCCAGCGCGGGGCCAGGGATATCAACCGTATAACGCAGTTGCCCGACCGTCGCATTGTCGATGTTCGTGTCGATAAAGTTGGGTAGCTCGCGCCCCTGGCTGGTCAGATAGCTCAATGACACAACGGTATTCCACCCCACCTTTTGTTCCAGTGCAAAATTTCCCTGCATACTTTCCGGGGTATGATAATTGCTCGCAAAATAGTAGGAGCTGGGCAATGAACCTCGATCGGCTCCTGTAGGCACATTGAAGAAAATCCCCGGAAATGATGGCGCTCCCGGAGTAATCGACGAGGAGTAATGATAGGCCCGCTGCGTCGCCGGAGATCCTGAAGCCGTGAGCGCGGAGAACAAGGTCGCGTTGACGATTCGACCATAAAACAACCCAAACCCCGCCCGTACAACGGTTCGTCCATTGCCGAAAATATCCCACGCAAAACCCACGCGCGGGGCAATATTGTTGCGGTCATTGGGATAGTTTGCCGTCTGCGGCAATTGCGGGTTGATCAAAAATGGCCGAGGTACGCGTTCATATTCATACCGCACGCCGGCCGTCAGATTCAGCCGGGAAAATACACGCCACTCATCGTTGGCAAATCCGGCAAAGTCGTTTGTCGTGATAAAAAATCCCGGCGGCCCAAAGGTCTGTGAATAGCCGGTATAAGTATCCACATAGTAAGTCGGCGGCCCCAGACCATTTACTGCATGATAATAGTCCGCCAGGAAATCTCCGAACGAGTTATAACTGTATTTCCCAACTCCGCCATACAAGTTATCCAGCAGGTCTTCATTCCGATCCCAGTCCGCGCCAAATTTAATCGTATGATTTCCGGCAACCCACGATACAGTTTCGGAAATCTCAGCGCGGTGCTCATCCGGATATTCGGGCCGCGGCAGCTTCGCCGGATTCCCCAGCACCATCCCCTCACCTGCCGAGCCGCCCGCGATGCTAATCTGGGGCGCCAGCCCATACTGATTTAAACCCAGCGGAGTTTCCGCGCCAGCCGGAGCAGGACTGGTTTCGCGATCCAGTTCGCGCGCCAGCTGCACGCGAATTTCATTGCCGATATTTTCCGTTAAGAAAGTAGTTAGTCGTCCAATAAACCAATCCACGTTGACGTAATCATTTCCCAGGCTATTAACGCCATATTGCGTCGAGCTCTGCGTCTGCACTCCATTGGGCGAGCTCCATCGCATGCGGTTGTACGACAGTGTCGCGTGGTTGCGTTCATTCACCTGCCAATCCAGTTTCGGCAGACTCAGCGTCTGGCTTCCTGTGCGCGGCGCGAGGCCAGTCACGGTGCCGATCAGCTGCAATCCCTGTTGGTATTGCTGTATACCCATCGAATAGGAAGGCAGATCCAGCCGTTCATACATTTCGCACGCGCCCTGCGTAGCCTGATACTGAAACACGCTCGAATAAAATCCCGTACTCGCGTTGTACGGCGGAAGGTTGGAACACGTAATCGGAAATCCAAGATAATTCCCTGTCGGAATCGCCTTCACCGGTGGCGCATAAATCGCCGCCGGGTATCCCACACGCGATACGGCAGGAAAATCGCGGGTCTCGGCATCGAAGGAATAAAACCAGAACAGCCGATCCTTCACGATTGGACCTCCGATGGCAACTCCCATCTGCCGACGCACATCGGTCGGCCTATACGCGCTGGTTACAAAATTATCATCCGCTGTATCAAAATTTGTCAGCGTCGTGTACGGATTAATCGCGCCCAAACTACTGTTGCGTTCAAAAAAGAACGCCTCGCCATGCAGTTTGTTTGTGCCGCTCTTGGTCACCGTGTTAATTACGCCGCCGGCAGATCGCCCAAATTCTGCAGAGTAATTTGCTGTGTTCACCTGGAACTGCTCCACCGCCGCCATGCTGATCGAATACGGCGCACGCGTGCGTCCGCGCTCCTCAGAAAAGAAAGCCTCGTTATTGTCTGCGCCATCGATGGTGTTGTTATTTAGCAGCACACTCACGCCGCGAAAACTCAACAGTCCGTGCCCTTGCTGATCGCTGACTACTCCAGGGGTCAGCAAAGCAAAACTGCTCCAGCGGCGACTGTCGGAGGGTATATCCTGCAAATCCGTCTGTGTGATGTTGGTCGCAATCGAAGGATAGGTAGCTTGAATAAACGGCACAATCGCCTGCACATGTATCGTGCTCGCCGAGGCTCCGACTTCCAGCACGGTATTCAGCGCAGTGCGCCGCCCCAACTCAATCACTACATCCGTCGCAGTATTTGCGGTAAAAGCATCTGCACTGATATCGACCGAGTAAGTCCCTGGCGGCAAGCTACCTAGTGTGTAATTTCCGCTTTTATCGGAGTAGCCAATAAATTCCGCACTGGTCGCATTGTTTAACGCCACAATGCGTGCATCCGGCAGCACCGCGTGCTGCGGATCGTAGACCGTGCCGCCCAGCACGCCGGTGGTCGACTGCGCACGCAGACAAGCGTGCGCCAGCACAATCAACAGGCAAAGCACCACGGCAGCGCGCCCGTAAGGGGGGACCAAGCGCAGCATCGAATCTCCTGAAAACTTCTTAGCCGCTTCAGGCGAATCGAGCTGCCCGCACGGACGATACGGAAAAATGCTTCAATCTTGCAGAATCTGGATGCCTTTGTCCTTTGAATCTTTGGAGAAAGTCAGGATTCGTACTTCCATTAAACGAAGTGATATTGAGCGTTACACTGAGAGTAACGCGATTTTTCTGCGTACGAAAGACGATTCATAGCATGTTTATCGATGAGGCACGGATTAAGGTAAAGGCCGGGGACGGCGGCAACGGCTGTATGGCTTTTCGCCGGGAAAAGTTCGTTCCCCGCGGCGGTCCCTCCGGCGGCGACGGCGGTCGCGGCGGCGATGTGATCCTCGAAGCCAGCCAGAGCCACAATACTCTGGTTCACTTCCGCTATAACCCGGAGCACAAAGCCGAACGCGGCCGCCACGGTGAGGGTTCCAATTGCTCCGGGCGCGAAGGTCACGACATCGTCCTGAAAGTTCCCGTCGGCACCGTCATCTATGACGAAACTACCGGCGATCTTATCCACGACTTTCAGCGCCCCCATGAGCGCCTTGTCCTTGCTCAGGGGGGTCGCGGCGGTCGCGGCAACCAGCACTTCGCCACCTCTACTCATCAGGCCCCGCGCGAGCATGAACTGGGCCACCCCGGCGAAGAACGCATGGTTCGCCTGGAGCTAAAGCTTCTCGCCGATGCTGGATTAGTCGGTTATCCCAACGCCGGTAAGTCCACCCTCATCGCCCGCATCTCCGCCGCACGACCCAAAATTGCCGACTACCCCTTCACCACGCTGGAGCCCAATTTAGGCGTCGTCACCGTAGGAGAAGCCCCGCATGAAGAAAGCTTCGTCGTGGCTGATATTCCGGGCCTGATTGAAGGTGCGCACCTGGGCGCGGGACTCGGCGCGCAATTTCTTCGTCATATTGAGCGCACCCGTTTGCTCGTCCATGTCGTCGACGTCTCGGATAGCAGCGGGCGTCCCGATCCGATCGAAGATTACAAAGTTATCGAAGCGGAACTAAAAAGCTTCGGCCATGGCCTGGATGAGAAACCAAGAGTTATCGTAGCCAGCAAGATCGACGTAGCGAACCTGGACAAGCTGAAAAAGCTACAGACAATGGCGAAACGCAAGAAGCTTCCCTTCTACGCCATTTCCGCAGTAACTGGCGAGGGCATCGACCCACTTAAATATGCCTTATCCGAAAAAATCCGCATCTTGCGCGAAATCTCGACAGAGCCGCAATCGGAAGAGTCGATCGTCAGCCGATAGCAAATGAATGAGGGTGATCCATCCTTCGCAATCGTTCGTGGACTGGAATGGAAAGCTCACCTGGGGGCTGGGGCAAAGGACGTGATGAAACGCATAGCATTCTTCGGCGGCAGCTTCGATCCCCCTCACCGCGGCCATCTCGCAATCGCCAAAGCCGCCGGGGATCGCTTCTCGCTCGATGAGATTCTGTTTGCTCCTGTAGCCACCCAACCCTTGAAGAATCAATCGTCTACGCCCTTTGTTCATCGTTACGCAATGACGGTTCTAGCCACGCAGGCAGACTCGCGCTTCATTCCCTCGCTGCTGGATGGGCCGCATGCCGCAAGTATAAGAAATTACACGGTTGAGACGCTAGAGCGGTTGCGCGCTTCGTTCAGCGAAAAAACATCGCTTTTTACGCTGTTGGGAGCGGATAGTTGGCTGCAAATCGCTGAATGGAAAGATGTTGCACATTTGCTCGCATTGTCCGACTGGATCGTGGCCGCGCGGCCGGGTTTTTCGCTTGCGGACGCGGAAAACGCGTTGCCGGCGGGGGTTATTGCCGAAAAAAATATGGCAGAATCCAGTTTGCTGCTGCGCCATGACAATGCTGAATCTACCCATGTTTTCTTCATGTTAGAGACCTTGGAAGATATTTCTGGCACTGAATTTCGTGGCGGTCGCGCCGACTCCAGCGTGGTTCCGGAGGCGGTGCGGGAATACATTCGCAAGGCCAATCTTTATGCGGGGATTTCATCGGGCGGCTGAGATAATAGAAAAGGGAGCGTCCTATCTTATGGCAAAGAAAGAGATTCGCCGCATGGTTTTGGCGGCGGCGGCGGTTTGTGAGGAGAAGAAAGCGGAGCGCATCCGCATCCTGGAGCTAAGTCCTTCCGATTCAGGATTTACGGATTACTTTCTGATTTGCAGCGGCAGCAACTCGCGGCAGAACCAGGCCGTTGCCGATGGGATCGAAGAGGCCCTGAAACGCGATTTCAAGACGTATGTTCATGCTGTAGAAGGGTTTCGGCAGGGGGAGTGGATCCTGCTCGACTATGTAGATTTTGTCGTCCACATCTTCCTCGAAGAGAAGCGGGAATTTTACGATATCGAACGCCTGCGGAAGACGGCTAACCCGTTGACTCTGGAGGACTTGAAGAAGTCTCTCGCGGAGAAGGTGGCGGGGGTGCGAAACCGGAAAACGGTGACGATACCGGTTACAAAAAGGGCTTCGGCGAAAAAAGCGCCCGCGAAGAAAACAGCGGCTAAGAAGAAGATAGCAAAGAGGAAACCGGATGGGTCCGGCCGCGCTTAAAATTTGCGGAAAACGACGAAATTCTGGCTTTTTGAGCCCGATTTCTGCATGTATATAGTAATTTTTACCATATTGACTTTTGGCTATTTTGCATCAGATTTGGTGCTTATTTTCGGTGACTATTGAAATAGTTATATTTTAAGAAAACATGAATCATGCATTCCCAGCACTCGGCAATAAGAGGTCCCTCCTATCGGGTCAGTCTGCTTCCACTATCCTAGCTGACGCGACCGAGAACGTGCTCTTCCAGAATCGTTAGACGATGCTCATGGTTCTGGCGAATCTCCGTATCGATCCGATCCAGTTTTGTCTCCAACCGATCGATCCTGGATTCCAGCCTATCGAACCGCTGTCCCACGAACTCAAATCCGGTTCGCATCTCGGAACGAAGATCATGCAGAGCGCCACGGTTGGCGACCGTCGTGCCAATCCACACCACGAGGATGGTGAAGAAGGGTACTCCAATGGCGAAATAGAATTGAACGTTCGTCATGGCTTCTTCATTTTACCCGCGGGTTTCAGGAATAGAAAGGAATTTCGACGGCGATCAAAATGGGAAAGGGCAGAGAGTTTCCTCTCTGCCCTTTCGATATTTGTAAGATTCATTTAGCTTGCGGCTTTATTTTCTTGGCGGGCAGGGCTCACTATCTGAAATACAGCCGTAGCCTTCACAAAAATAAGTACCTGGTCGGCACAATGGAATGGCGTTTGGTTCAGAGATGTTTGGTTCGAATTGAGTATCAACTCGCGCAGGAGATTTCAAAAAAGCAAATGATGCGTCCAGTGAAATTGTTGGGGAGGGTGCCTGAAGTACGTTTGTCGTATTGGTGCTGACCAAAACGACAGCAGACGGATTCGAAGCAGCCGACATGCTGATGGGGATGAGGAGAATGACTGGGGCGATTGCGAGTAGGAATGAGCGCATATTCACATCCTAATGAAGCGGAATTTAATTCCGCCACCTATAAACTCTCTCCTGCTAACCGCTGTCAATGGAGATTCTCTTCGTGATTCATCTTACGGATAAAAAAAGGGAAGGGCAGAGAGTTTTTTCTCTGCCCTTCGATGTTTTTCAGGGTTAAGTTTTTAGAAGAGTAACCGTCCCTGCACCACAAGCACGCGACCGGAGACTACCCCTCCCTGGCCGGATCCGTAGGGACTGGTCACCGGGCTAACGGTATCGGAGATGAAGCCCAGGCTGGCGGGATTGGAGGCATCGTTATTTCCCGTAGCACCGGGCGAGGCGAAGTTCACATGGTTGAGCACGTTATAGGCCTGCGCGCCTACTTGGAAGGCAACGGAGCCTTTCTTGAATAGGTCTTTATACGCGGTCACGTCGAGGTCGAAATAATGTGGTCCGTAGAACGCGTTGCGGGGCACATTGCCGAGATCGGTCTGCGGGGCGGGTCCGGTACCCACAACGACCAGCGGGAGGGTGACGGTGGGTGTATTGGCTGGATTCGCTGCATACGCCGCTCCGTTGAAGATTCCGGGCGTTTGGAAGCATGGAGAGGAGTAGGAATTGCAGGTGTGGTTGAAGTTTTTGTTCACCACATCGGCCAATGCCGTGGTACCCCCGGTGCCATTGAAGATCGCATTCGAGACGTTCGAATTGACTACGCTGAACGGCTGTCCAGAGCGCCAGTATCCCTTGCCGCCCAGCGTCCAGCCTCCGGCTACAGCGCTTTCGATTTTGTTGGAGAAAAGGTTCGGCTCCACATAGGTGACGTCGGCGACGAAGCTATTGCGGTAATCATAGTCGGAGTTCGAGTACATGAGCTGGGAGACGCTATTCGGACTGATCTGCGTGCCGATCGCTGCCCCGTTGTATGGCGTGACGCCGCCGCTGCCACCGTTTGAGATATCGTCCAGCGCATGAGACCAGGTATAGGAGACATCCGCGGTAAAGCCGTGCTGATCGATGTGTTTATACTCGACGGAAAACCCGTTGTAGTTGGAGATGGCATTGTTGGTGAAGGTGCTGACCTCGTTAAACCGCGAGTCGGGTTGGGCGGCGGGGAAACCGTAGCCGGCACCGGCCAATGCGGGATCGACAAATTGATTGGGATGGTTGTTCCCGATGGTCAGGTCGTAGCCGTGGTTGCCGGCATAGGACAAGATGACTGCATCCGCAGGACCAATCTGCCGTTGCAGCTGCATGCTGTATTCCAGATAGCGGGCGCCGTGATACTCCTTGGGGGTTGTGGCGTAGTTGGGCGCCGCAAATGTCACTCCGGACGGCGCCAGTTCAGCGGTCAGGGAGTTAAACGTCGCCCCTTGCGAGAAGCCGGTCAGCACAGCGTTTGCGGAAGAGGCCGCGGTTTCATAGGCCGTTCCCGGTCCGGTACCAACATTGCCGGATGAGATTGCCGATGCAAAGAGATTGGGAAAATTCTGGTACTCTTCCTCCACAACGACACCGGGGAGAGTATCGGCGAACAGGCCCACGCCGCCGCGCACCACGGTTTTGCCGTCTCCCCGAGTGTCCCAATTGAAGCCAGCGCGCGGCTGCACGAGGACCGGCTCGATGGATGGGAAGGCGCTGCTATGTCCGGCGGAGAGAGTCGCGTTGTAAGGCGTGTCCAAGGTCGCAGTGGTATCGGGGAATCCGCCCACATAGTGCGTAAAGCAATTGTTTCGGCAGGCGGGGTTGCCGTTACGATCAAAACGGATTCCGTAATCGATCACGAGGTTGGGCTTGACCCTCCACTCGTCCTGGGCATAGATGCCCAGGTTGTAGAGGGCAGCATAGATATTGCGCAGATTGGTAAAGTTCTGATTGAAGGACGAACCGGCAGTCGCCAAGGAGCCGCTGGCGAACTCCGCGACGCTGCCGAAATTGTTGTAGCCTCCGGTGGCGTTTTGCGACAGGATGGTGTCGGTGACATCATCGCGCTTGAAGTTGCCGCCGAATTTGAAGCTATGGTTTCCCTTCAACCAGGAGACATCATCCACAATTTGATACTGGGTGACGTTGCGTCCTTGCGGGAACTGGCACCAAGGGGCGCCGAGCAAGCTGGTAGCAAAGCCGCAACCGGTAAAGAACTGGCCGATACCCGACAAGTTGTTATTTCCACCATCGATGCCGTCGGTAATACTTGTGGGCGAAGCCGCCAAGCTGGCCGGGATGTTGGGCGGCGAAAAAACGGCAGCGTAATAAAATGAGGAAGCAATCAACTGGTTGACGACATTGGGAGTGACGCTATAGGTGTCGTTCATCTGGCCGCCATAGGTGGGCTGGGTGCTGGCCGCGTTCCACAGCGGATTGATCAGGCTGGTAAACGACGCCTGCTTGCCCTGATCGTCGGTCACGCGGAAGAATATTTTATGCTTCTCGCTGATATCCCAGTCCAGCCTGCCCGTCGCCAGCCATTCGGTATTCAGGTTCTTGTTGTTAACAAAGGTCTGACTGATACAGCCCTCGCTGGGACTGCTGCCGAGGGTTCCGCCAGTAGCATGGTCCGGGGTTCCGTTGAGGGAACCGCAGCCGTAGTTGTAGGCCGATCCAATTAGAGGCGCTGTGGCATACGCCGGACTGGCTGTCAGACCGGAAAAAAGGGTGCTGTACGCGCTAGCCGCACTCGGGGCCAAGGCTGGGTTAGCCAGGATGCTGGCCTGCAGTTGCGGAGTGGGGAAGTTAACGAAGCCGCCGGCGGGCAGCACATAGCGCAGACCCTCGGTGTTGACGAAGAAGAACAGCTTGTCACGCTTGATGGGACCGCCGATGTTGGCGGCATACTGGGTGGAGATCGCTTTCGATTTAGGCGTCCCAGACAGATTGTTGAAGAAACCGTTGGCATTCAGCCCGTCGCTGTTGTAGTTGTATTGCAACAGTCCATGCAGACGGTTGGCGCCGGATTTTGTGACATACGTCAAGATCACTCCGGCCTGGCGTCCATACTGCACGCTATACCCGTTCTGCACCACCGCGGCCTGGGCGATTTCCTGCTGTCCGAGAGTGAGGTTGGACGAGCCGGAATTGTTGATGTCCAGGAAGGGATCGTTGTCGTCGGCTCCGTTGATGATGACCAGATTGGAAATGCTGGGAAGTCCGTCGGAGGTGAATGAACCGTAACCGTACGAGCCTGCACCTGCGTTGACACCTGGAACTGTGAAGGCGATGGTGGTGATATCGCCGCCGGGCATGGGCAAGTTTTGAAATTGCGCGGTGGTGAAAGTGGTGGTGGTGTTTGCAGTCTGGGTGTCGATCAACTGGGCGTTGTTGGCGCTGACCTGGACCGTCTGGGTGTTGGCGCTAGGAGTTACAGTCAGATTCGCGGAGGATTGCTGGCCGACCAATACGGGGATCGACGTGGTGGTGGACTGCAGGCCCGGCGCCGTGGCCGATACATCATAGGTATCCGGCTTGAGGAATGGGGCGGTAAAGCGTCCGTCGGCGTTCGAGGTGAGGTTCAGCGTGGCGCCGGTCTCAGTGTCTTTGACGGTGACCGCGGCATTGGGAACGACGGCACCGGTGGAATCCATGACGACGCCGTTGATCGATCCGGTGACGGAGGTTTGGGCGAAGGCTGCTGGCGTTGTCAGCTGAATGGCTGCCGCAAATCCTACCAACATGGCGAAGGCCGCGGCTTTCCGCCCCAACGCGCAAAGACCGCGTGTTGGGGACCCGGAAACGGCTTTGCGGGCCCATCCCTTCAGTCCTTTCAATTCTCTACGGCTTGATTGCATTGAATCCCCCTGAGTGCAGTTTCCTTGAATACCGTCCATAGGCTTTTTTCACCGCCTGAAACTTTTTATTGATATTATCGAAATCTTTTTCGTACGCTGCAATCGCCCGCTGTTCGCTTGCGGACATGCGTCGCAACCGACTCCTTAAAGCAATCGGACGGCCAGAATGGAAGGCTTGTATATTCATCGACTTATAACGTTCCATTTACGATCCATGCTGAAAAATTATGGGATTGCAGATACGTTAATACTGAAAACCGTATTCATTGTCCGATTGCGCTGGATTGCATAGACGGGCCGGAATCTTTTGGAGTTTTGCAGAGTGGAGGGGGACTTTCGCTTATAGAGAGCGAAATCCTATAGAGTGGTCGGGATGGAGATTCAGATAGTTACGATTGGGCGCCGGGCTGCGGGCAGGCAGGCGGCGGCGCAGGAAATGTTTGCCGGTTACTGCGAGCGCATTGCGCATTTCTGCCGGTGCCGGGCGGAGAATTATGCCTCGGAGGAGAAATTTTTGGCCGCGATGGAGCGGGGGCCGAGTGGGGCTCGGCGCTGGGGAAATTTCCAGCTCATATTATTAGACAGCCGCGGGAGGGCGCGGACGAGCGAGGAATTTGCGGAGTGGCTGCGGGGACAGCGCGACCCTTCGACTACGGTCAGGGCAGGCTCCGGGGCGCAGAGGCTGGTGTTCGCGGTGGGGCCGGCGAGCGGATGGTCGGACGCGGCGCGGGGGCGGGCGGGGATGCTGCTTTCCCTGGGGGCGATGACGCTGCCGCATGAGCTGGCGGCGGTGGTGCTGGCGGAGCAGGTCTATCGCGCGTTTACAATCGTCGAGGGCCATCCTTACCATCTGGGGCATGCGGGATAGCTTCTTTTTCATCCAACTATCTATCTATATATAGATAGCTGTCGGTGGGAACTGCTGAAGGGATTTGTATGACGGAAGCTCGACGGGGACTGATCCTGATCAACACCGGGCCTGGCAAGGGCAAGACGACGGCTGCCATGGGGACGGCGCTGCGGGCGGTGGGCAATGGGATGCGGGTGCTGATGCTGCAGTTTCTGAAAGGCTCCTGGCATTATGGGGAGCTGGATGCGGTGGAGGCGTTCGGCGGCAAGTGGGTGATGAAGCAGATGGGGCGCGGGTTTGTGAAGATTGGCGGGGCGGAGACGGACCCGGAGGACGTGCGGATGGTGGAAGCGGCCTGGGAGGAAGCGCGGGCGGCGATCCTGTCGGGCGAGTGGGACATGGTGGTGCTGGACGAGATCAATTACGCGATTGGATATGGGATGCTGGATGCGGCGAAGGTGGTGGAGACGCTCGAGCAGAAGCCGGAGATGGTGCACGTGATTCTTACCGGGCGGAATGCGCATGCCAGCCTGGTGGAGATTGCCGATACGGTGACGGAGATGCGGGAAGTGAAACATGCGTATGCGAAGGGAATTCTGGCGCAGCGTGGGATTGAATATTAGGCGGACCATTCCGCTAATCCGGACGATTTTTGCGTGGCTGACGGAATCTGGATTCCTCGCTGCGCTTGGAATGACGGGCCGGGAATTTCAGACGACAGTTTAGGATGGATGCATGTCCTGGTTCAAACGCGACGAAAACGAAATTCAGCCTACGCAGGAAAAGACGGTTCGCACGGAGGGTCTCTGGACCAAGTGCGAGGGCTGCGGCAAGACGGTTTGGAAGGCGGAGCTGGAAGCGAATCTAAACGTCTGCCCGAAGTGCGACAAGCATTTCAAGATGTCGGCAGCGGCGCGGATTGAGTCGCTGCTGGAACCCGGGTTTGAGCTGGTCGATGGCGGGTTGAGCTCGACCGATCCGCTGGAGTTTGTCGACCTGAAACCGTACAAGGCGCGGCTGAAAAAGGCGCAGCAGGATACCGGGCTGAAAGATGCAATCCTAAACGCAATTGGAAAAATGGGACCGTATGACGTGGTGCTGAGCGTGATGGAATATGCGTTCATCGGCGGCAGCATGGGGGCGGTAGTTGGGGAGACGATTGCGCGGGCGATCGACCGATCGCTGGCAACAAAACACCCGCTGATTGTTGTTGCGGCCTCGGGTGGGGCGCGCATGATGGAGGGCATCGTCAGCCTGATGCAGCTGGCGAAAATTTCTGCCGGGCTGGCGCAGATGGATGATGCGAAGATTCCTTATATTTCTGTGCTGACCGATCCGACGACCGGCGGGGTTACGGCGAGCTTTGCCATGCTGGGCGATCTGAATGTGGCCGAACCGGGGGCGCTGATCGGGTTTGCGGGGCCGCGGGTGATCGAGCAGACGATTCGGCAGAAATTGCCGGAGGGATTTCAGCGCTCGGAATTTTTGCTGGAGCATGGGATGCTGGATGCTGTGGTTCCGCGCAAGGAGATGAAGGCTTATCTGATTCGTGCGCTGGATTTCATGCAGGCTTCGGCGGCTTGAGTTTCGTTGGCTCCAAGGATTTCGGACTACTATAGAAGCGAAGCGGGGAGAGTATGACTGAAAATCTACCGCAGAGCCTTCAGCAACTGGTGCAGGATGTGATTGCGCCGGACGTGCGTGAACTGAAGGTGCGCCTTGCTTCGCTTGAGAAGCAGATGGATGTCCGCTTCGCCGGGGTTGACCGCCAGTTCGAATCGGTTGACCATCGCTTCGAATCCCTGGAACAGAAGATGGAGATACGATTTGCGGCGCTTGACCAGAAGAGCGATGCGCAGTTCAAGGCACTGATGGCAGCGATTGCAGAATCGAAGGCGCAGGCGGAACTGACCAATATGCAGGTGATTGCCGCTCTGAGCGAGCGCGTCGCGGTGTTGGAAGCGCAGCGACAATAAAGAAATTTCAGAGTGAGGGATTTCAGCGCTCGGAATTTTTGCTGGAGCATGGGATGCTGGATGCTGTTGTTCCGCGCAAGGAGATGAAAGTTTACCGGATTCGTGCGCTGGATTTTATGCAGGCTTCTGCGGCCTGAATTTCAATGAGTGACTAGGCAATTTAGCGTCAATTCAGAAGACTAGGCGCGTCACGAAGACATCGGCGTTTATGAGGAGTAATCCGTTGCAGCCCGGGTTGCGGCCAAATTGCTCTATTTCTTCGAGGGCTTCGCGTTCAAACAAGAAGGCGGTGCCTTCTGCATCGTTACCCGCAAATCTTCCCAGTAGTTGCTCGTTTTCAAGGTTGAGCAGAATGATGAGAGATCTGGAAATGCGCCCTGCTGTGCCTTGGGTCCAGCCTGAGCTAAGAACTTCCACGCCAGGTCCTCATGACCGGTGTAAATGAGGTTCAGAACTTCTTGCCAAAGAACATCAGGCAGATCGTTTGCCATGTTCGAGCCGTTGAGTTCAAGTTCAGCTTGCACCCTCGCAAGGGAAGCCGCCCATTCGCTTCCGGTAGGGGATGGGCTTCTCATTTTGTCGAGCGCGAGGTGATAACTGCCGCCTTTGCCATCGTTGACAAACCCGAGCACTACTGAATGTGTAGGTGAGCCGGCAAATGACTGCCACCAATAGGCAAAGGTGAAATCAGCGCTGACATAGTAATAGCGGCCGTTTCCGTCGAGATCGTCGAAGTGAGACTCATCTGCATCTCGCGCCTCCAGCTTTGCCAGTATTCTCACTTTGGGACGCAACTCGAAAACATAATCAATCCGACAACAATGGGCTCCTCCCGTCCATTGAGACACAATCATGTCAGGATATCCGCGCCCAGTAATGTCAGTGCCGTCTTTGATGCGGCCTACCCTCCCGTCACCGCTTGCTTGTTGGCCGAGCGTGAAGTAACCGCCATTGTCATTTGTGAGTTGGAATAAAAGCTTGCCTGCTTCATTCACTTGCAGGCAAGCTTCTCCAGAGACATCGTCTTTGTAGGAGCGAAAAGTAACATCATCGACCGAAACCGCTTTAGCAAGATGGGACGCGTTGCAAATCCGTGATGGATTGCGCACTGACCATTGCCCGGCATGAGATTGCATCGGGCACAAGAGCCACATCGCCAGACATACGACCACTAGAGCGCGAGTAAACATTCCCGGTCTTTCGCTGGGACTATAAACGGGCATTATTTGCTGTCCAAGCCTTTCTTGTTTCAATCGGAGAAACCCAGTGCATGCGACGCGATGATTCTACTCTGTCAGTTTGGGCTCTCGAACAGATACACGACCGGAGAAAAGCCTCATCGTTAGGGAGACCTCGGCTCCAAGCCGATCCGGTCGTTTACGGCATTCTGAAGTCGCTGTTTGCAGCCGAGGTATCGTTCAGTCGTTTGAATCGACACGTGACCGAGGAGAAATTGAATTTGCTCAAGCTCCCCTCCGGCTTGATGGCAAAGCCGTGCGCAGGTTCGACGGAGGTCATGCGGGGCGATTACGCCTATGCCACAGTTAGAAGCCGCTTCGCGAACGATGGACCAAATGACCTTCGCCGTAAATCCGTGACCTTGAACTCTCCCAGTCTTGCCTATGGCGCGGAAGAGCGTCCCATCCCGTAGATTTGCTGCATCTATCCACGCATCGACGGCTAATTTCACCCAGCCAGGCACAGGAATCGTCCGCATGTGGCGACCTTTGCCGATTAGGTCCGCAAGCACCCAGCGGCCTTCTCGCAGCTCGAAATCTTCGATCTTGACCGCTACAAGCTCCGCTCTGCGCAAGCCGCAACCGAGGAGCATGGCGAGGACGGAATGGTTGCGCAGGTCTCGCAGTTGCTTTCCAGAATATGCAGTCAGCAGCTTCTTGCCCTGTTCAGCAGTCAGCCAATTCCCAACACGAACGCCTAAGCGCTTCGCTCCTTTGACCCTGCGAATGCCAGCGGCGAGGTCAGGACTCAGCAATCCGCAATCTGAAGCCTCGTATGCAAGCCGACGAACAGCAGCGAGCCTGAGATTAATCGTTGAAGGAGCGTACCTCCGTTGCTCCAACGCGATGCGATAGCGCGTTACGACCGTTTTGTTGAACGCGAGGCGAGGTTCAGAGCAGTACCAGTCGGTGAAGTCCCGGATGGCATGTTCGTATGACCGGCGCGAGTTTAAGGATGGAAGGCTGTTGAGGACCGCTGACTTGGAATAGTCGAGGTCAGGAAGTCTCAGAACGCTCTTGGGTTTCTTTGTTCTTTTCGCCATCTTGACGGCCTCCTAGCCGTGGCGAAAAGAATCTCAGCCGGATTAGTAACGGGAAGTCGGCTTCTCGGAGGTAATCCGCCCAGCCGTTTTCAACTAACGAGAACTGGGCAATGAACTCATCGAGATTCATCTACCGTCAAAACAAATCGACCATAATTTGGCCATTTTTCCAGAATTGGATGAATATGGATAACCCGAGAGTTTGAGCTACAGCCTTGTACATCTATGGCCCCATCCTTCGCTTTCGCAAAGGATGGGGTATCCGGCACCTGTAGCGTGGTTGTTGTTTATTGCTGGTTCCAGAATCCGGGGTCGGATTTTTTCCAGTTGTCGGCGGCGTAGCTCATCTTTGGGTCTACGGCGAATAGGTTGGATTCTATCGACTCTATGGTGGAGGCTTCGAGGGAATCTGCCTGCTTTTTCTGGTCTGCGGTGGCTGCGGCCCAGGCCTTCTTTCCGGCGGCGCGTTGTGCGTCGAGCTCGTCGAGAGAATTCAGCGGGGTGAAGACGACCCACATGCTGCCGCTATCCTGTCCGAAGCGTTTCACGAACATAAACCACCTGGCGTCGGGCATGTTTCCGTAGATGCTGTCATGCAGTTTGGCCAGCGCATCCCAGTCGTCGTCGTGTCCCACGCGGACTTTGATGCGGGTGATTTCCCAATAGCGCACCTTGCCGAGATCGGTGAGGTGCCCGACGCTTTTGTCCGGCTGGTAGAGGAATACGCTCTGATCCATCGAGGTGAGCAGTTCGCCGTCGGCCTGCTGGGCCTGGTCGAACTGCTGGGCGAGCGCGGAATTTCCGGCCATTGCCTTCACGTCTTTTTGCCAGTCGGCAAATGAATCGTAGCCCAGCAGGAACAGCGCCCGCGATTTGCCGGTAAGAGATGTCAACCCGAAGTAATGGGTCTGCTCATTCGCCTGTTTCATGGCCTGGACGAATGTCTGCTCCGACTTTTCATGGACGGCTCCGGATTTGCCCGGCTTCAAAAATTCGCGGATGACGACCAGCACGTTCGGCGGCGTGCCTGCGGCGTGGTTTGGATGATCCTGTGCGGCGGCGGTGGAGGGACTCGCGAATCCGAGTCCGGCAAATACGAGGCATACGGCTGCCAACGATCCAAAATATTTGTGCATGAATGCTCGCCCTCCTAAGGCGTAAGAAAAAAGAATTGTGACCGTGAATGACAGGCAGGAGGGAGAAACGTTGCCGGGTATGTGGAGGGCAAAAACCGGCAGGCTTCCGTCGTTCGTCCAAGGG
The DNA here is from genome assembly GCA_965276585.1 of Acidobacteriaceae bacterium. Lineage (GTDB taxonomy): Bacteria > Acidobacteriota > Terriglobia > Terriglobales > Acidobacteriaceae > JAKAAZ01. Next base: position 592,078 of record CBDIAZ010000002.1, read on the forward strand.
ACGAAGCAAACATATCCGCTGGGCGTGGAGAATGCAATATTTAAATTGCAAGGGTCTTATTTCTAATGCGCTCCGGCATTCTCGGCAATGCGGAGGTCCTACGCTCCCCCACCCCAGCGACGAAGACCTGTCGCTGGGGACCCCGGTCCGCTCAGGATGACGAATATTTCGACACGGCACTCTCTACCAATAGGATGGCCTAGATTTCGCGTTTCAAATCCGCGCGGCCCAGCCAGGAGACGGCGCCGAAGGCCCCGATCCACGAGCCTGCGGCAGCGAAGATTACGTAGACGGGATTGCCGGTGTAGCTGATGACGGCGAAGGCGGCGAGCAGGTACCAGAGGCTGCTCCAGCTGGCGGCGACTCCGCGGCGGCGGGAGGCGACGGCGGCGGTGAACAGGACGTAGACAGCATCGGTGGCGGCGGTGGAGACGAGTACGCCTGCTGCCAGCAGGGGATTCGGCGGTTGAAGATGGAACGACATGGTGTGCCTCCGCGGAAATCAATCGCGACGACTATTACTGGTCGTCGCCGTGGAACGGAGTCTGCGGCCCACCGCCAAGCGGGGCGAGGTACAAACCATGTCCCGTCCGGACGTAGATGTAATTTTTCATTTCGACTTTCAGGGTGCACTCGTGCGACTTGTCGCTGCCGAAATCCGGGAGCGCTACGACGATCTCCAGCCGATTCTTGCCAAATCGGGCGGGGTAGGTGTCGGAGCCCATGGAATCCCGCACCGGCTGGCTGCAGTCAAATTCAAAGTCCATGCCTTGTTCGAGAGGCATGCCGGGTTCCTGCGAGAACAGGTTGGCGCGTCCGAAACCCTGACGCCAGCCGCGTCTTCCATGCCAGTGGACATGCATGGCCTCGACGCGCATCGGGTAATCCCGGGATTTTGCCAGCACCGGGCTTAGCTGGTAAGAAACCGCAAGCAATAGGCAGGAGATGAAGATAAGCACCCGTCGCATAGGCGCAGTATAGGTGGCTGCAACCATCGCCGCAAAAAAATATTTTGCCGAAATCCATCCAAATAATTCGGGATCTCTACAATATTTTCGCGCTACGTCCGTCATCATCTGTAGAGGAACAGAATGCCCGCCCACGCTGAAACCGTTGCCGCGCAGGACCAGCTGATCGCGCAGGCGGTGGCGCGCGATGAGTCGAGGCTGCGCAATTTTATCCGCAACCGGGTTGCGGATGCGGGCGATGCCGAGGACATTCTGCAGGATGTGTTTTATGAATTGATCGAAGCGTACCGGATGATGAAGCCGATCGAGCAGGTGAGCGCGTGGCTGTTTCGCGTGGCGCGCAATCGTATTATCGATCGCTTTCGGCGCAGGAAATCCGAGTCGATCCATGACTCGATCCTAAGGGCGCCGGTTTTCGATGCGGAAGAAGATGCGTTTTCGCTGGAAGACCTGTTGCCTTCGCCCGATAGTGGTCCGGAGGCGGCGTACGCGCGCACAGTGCTGTTGGAGGCGCTGGACGATGCGCTCGATGAGCTGCCGGAGGAACAGCGCGAGGTGTTCATCGCGCATGAGTGGCTGGGGCTGAGCTTTAAGGAGATTGCCGCGGAAACCGGCGTGAGCGTGAACACATTGCTTTCACGCAAGCGCTATGCGGTGCTGTATCTGCGGCAGCGTTTGCAGGCGATCTATAACGATTTCGCAAAGTAACGAGGAGAAGAAATGAGAAATTATCGTGCACTGAAAGTTTTAAAAATCGCTGTCTTTGTGGTTGTCGGCAGCGCTGTCTTCGGCTTCATCGTCATGGAATTGTGGAACTGGCTGGCGCCGGCTGTTTTCGGCGGCCATCGCATCAACTTCTGGCAGGCGGTGGGACTGCTGATCCTGAGCAAGATTCTGTTCGGCGGATTTCACGGGCGGCACGGCGGCCGCGGCCACTGGAAAAATCGCATGAAAGAACGCTGGGAATCGATGACGCCGGAGGAGCGGGAACAATTTCGCGGGCGCATGCAGGAGCGCTGCGGACACTTTCGGGGAAATCCAAAACCGCAGGCCGAGACCCAGTCTTGAGCGCGAAGAATCGAGAGACGAGAGTATGACGAGCGGGCAAATCTATATTGAGACTTTGCAGCGGGGCTCAGGCGTGCCGGCGGCGGATCGAAAGGCGTGCGAAGGCAAACTGGTAGAGATGGAACAGAAGATCGCCAGCCTGCAACAGCTGATCGCGGAGCTGCTGACTACGAATCAGCAGTTGCGCGAGCAGAGCAATGGCAGGGACTAGAGGCGGTTTCCTGTTGGCGTAAGACAAAATTGAACATGCCCGCGAAGTAGATTCGATGCGGGCTGGGTAAAAAGAAGCACGCTTCCTGGTACTGATCGATCCCCTTGGACGCGCAGCGCCTCGGATGAGTGACTTGGCCAGTTCTCATCCTTTAACTTCTATACACCCACGAAAGTTATAGCTGGTATCTGGGGCGTTTTCACCCATGATAAAGGACATTATCATGCGCAAAATTATGCTTCTAAAATGCACTTTACTGCAATTCTCAGGCACGGCTTTTTTATTTGATTATTTTATCGACGACATACATCCAGCAGCGCGGCCGTGCCGTACTCAAAGCACAAGGAAGGATCGCAGCAAGGGCTCAGACATGAGACGGCTTCGACTTCACAATTGACGAGCAGCCCTCCTCCGGCGCGCTCTTTGCTTTGGTAAAGATGTTCTTGCTTCATTGACCGATAGAGTCCCACTCTCAAGAATTACACGGCCGCCTACAAGTCTCTTCACAAGAGGGGCATGTTTCGACGTGCGCGACGGACCGAACCGGGGGAACGACGCCGAAGGTGACGGTCGTGCTGCATAACCATATTTATGGAGTCACCAATGAGACGTCTTTGCACAACCTTACTCTCCGTATCCGTATTGACCGCTGGCGCCGCCTACGGCCAGAGCACAGCCCGGCATTCTCAGGCGAAGCACAACACCGCTCAACCACTGAAAGATGCGCAGATGGACAGCGTTACCGCCGGCTCCACGTCGACGCAGAACGGTGGAACGATCGCGGCCAACAACTCCACTGCCACTACAACGCAGAATGGAAGTGTCGCTCTGTCCGGCAGCACGTTAAACGGGGCAAGCGGCATTAACGTGGTGAATGCAGCGGACAGCACCGTTGCGAACGGGGCCAACGTCTATAGCGGAAGCCTAAGCACGAACGGCGGAAACGGAGGCGGAGCGAACGCAAACCAGCTGAACAGCATCGATCAGACGGGATCTACCGCCTCGGCGACGCTGACCGGTTACACCCGCGGGGCGAACACGCAGTTGGACGATACGACGAGCTCGGACGTAACGAAGAATAAAAACAGCTCTTCGAGCCTGAATGCATCGACGAACCACAGCGTCAACAGCGCGGTTTCGGCGACGGACAACAACTCCAATAACGACAGCGCGACGAATAGCGCGAGTTCCACGCGGAACAACGCGCAGCAGGCGAACTCAAGCAATAGCGCGGCAGCGAACCAGGCGGCCTCTGCCTCCAACAACAGCAGCCGGAATGCAGCGACAACGAATGCTTCGACTGCGAACGCGGCGCAGCAGGCGAACAATGCAAAGTCGTCCGGGGCAACTCAGAGCTCGGCGGCGAATGCTTCCAATAACGCAAACAGCGCAACGAACTCGAGCGCGGCGAACAGCGCCTCGGCGAACAATGCGAACAATGCGAGCAATGCGAGCAATGGGACGGCGGGGAACAGTTCTTCCGCGGCCAACCAGTCGAACAGCACGGCGGCGAATAATAGCAACGGATCCAAGAGCTCCAATTCGGCTTACGGCTCGAACACCGGTAATGCCGCAATGGCAGCGAACAGCTCCCAGTCGGCAAGCCAGTCGGGCTCTTCCGCGGCCAACCAGTCGAACAGCGCGGCGGCGAACAAGAGCGCCGGGGCCAACAGTTCCAATTCGGCTTACAACACCAACAACGGCAACGCCGCAATGGCAGCGAACGGCTCCCAGTCGGCGAGCCAGTCGGGCTCTTCTGCAGCCAACCAGAATGCCAACGCCTATCGTACGCATTCTGTGCAGGCCGCAAGCGCAGCAAATGCCGCGTCCGCCAGCAATGCCAACCGCAATGCCTCCACCAGCGATGCCAATGCGGCGAACAGCGCGCAGCAGGCGAATGCAAGCAACAACAGCGCAGCGAATAGCAGCTCGGCGTCAAACAATGCCCAGACGGCCAACGCTACGACCAATTCATCCAAGGCGAACGCCGCCCAGCAGGCGAGCAACAGCAGCAGCAACAACGCAGCCAATAGCTCCATGTCTGCGAGCGTAAACAACACAAACAACACGAATTCCGCGCGTAATTCGTCGATCGTACACAACACGAGCTATTCGCAGAATGCCTCCGACATGAGCGCAGCATCGCTCTCGACTCAGGCTTCCAACAGCAATTCCAACCACACTGTGGACAACAGCCACGTGGTCGAAGATGTGCAGGGAGCAACTTCGATCGGATCCGCCACGGCTCAAAACATCGCAGTCGATGGTTCTACGTTGAATGCGACCAGCGATTACAGCGTAGATCTGAGCGGCTCCGCCGAGCAGAATGCGAAAGCGTTGAACATCGTGAACGCCGCCGGAAGCATGGTATCGAACGGCGTCAACGTGGCACGTACGACGAACATCAGCTCATCGCCGGTACTGAACCAAGTGAACATGATCTCGCAGCGCCACTAGAGAGCATGGCAGGATGATCGCGAAACTATTGCGATCATCCTGCCTGCGCTCCTTCACAGCTTCACGGAGGAACCATGCAACGCATTCTAGTGATTGCGAGCCTGGCCATACTTGCACAAGTCGGTATGGCTCAATCGAAAATGAAACCGATGACTGACGGCGCAATGGACCAAGTTACAGCCGCAGGCATTACAGCTAATGTGACAAACAGCGCAGTGAACTTCCAGGGCCAGACACAGACCCCGAACGGCCTGGTGACAGCAACGGGTTCGCTCGGGCTGCAGGCCGGATCGACCTCGGGCACAAACCTGGGAACTCTTTCCCTGAATGGAAATGCACAGCAGAATCTTAGCTCATTGGTCAACATCAACGCGGTGAACTCAAAGATCAATGTGCTTTTAAATCTAAACATAAACATCAACTCGACGGTGGCCAAACTTGTACAAGCCAACCTGAACGGGAAATACTGATGCGCTTGCGACTGCCATTCTGCACGGTTGTCGCAATGGTGTGCCTTGGTCTCCCCTCCGTTTCCGCGCACGCACAAGGCGCGCCGGAGACGACGGGGACCAAGGCCATTCGCACGCTGAAGCAGATACGAGGCGAAGGCGTAGTACGGCAACGGTGGGATGTGAGCTGCGGCGCAGCGGCATTGAGCACGGTGCTGACGTATGAATTCGATGACAAGACGCCGGAAACAGCGATCGTGGTATGGATTCTGCACCGGGTAAACGCGGCGACAGTTCGGAGCCGAGGGGGATTTTCGCTGTTGGAGCTAAAGCGATTTGCCGAGGCGCGAGGGTACAGCGCGGAGGCTTTCAGCGGAATGTCGATGGCCGAACTGGCGGCACAAAAAACGCCCGTGATAACTCCGATCCACTCCAAGGGAGTCGACCATTTTGTGGTGGTGCGCGGAATCGTGGGAGATCGTGTTGTGATCGCAGATCCTGGGTTCGGCAATCGAACGATGAGTAGCTGGCGATTCCATGAGGTGTGGAAGAACGGAATCGTATTTATCGTCCATCCACCGGTCGAACAGATGATCGTGAACAAAAAACCAACGGCGGCGGCACTTCTGCTGCCGGATGAGTCCATCATTTCAAGAAATATAGCGATTCAGGCACTATTACCCAGCAATCCACTTTATTAAGGGCAGACGAGATGTCGCGACAAACAGTTTTCATAGGATTGATGCTTGCGATGTATGCAGGGCCGATGATGGCCCAGACGGCCACAGGGCCGGTATCCGCCAACCAGGCAAGAATGACAAGCACACCGGCGGCGGACAAGGCGGCGGCGAGCGTACCCGCCGCGCCAAACGCCAACGATAAGAATCAGCAGCAAGAAATGCGCCTGACGCAGGCGATCCTTCAGCTGCAGGAAGGAATGCGACAGAGAGACGCGATTATCCGCAACCTGCTCGAAAGAGTAAAGGAGTTGGAGACGGAGATGAATGGGGGCACGGCCACATCGCGGAGCGCGACGGGGACGGCGCCGGACCAAACGGCGCCATCCACGACCCCACCGGCGTTAGCCGGCGGCGGGACGGGTGTCGTGGTGCCGCGCAAGGACATTACTCCTCCGTCGACCACGGCGGCAAACGCGAGTACGTCCACGTCGCTGACGACGGCGACGGCGGCCGTGGAGAATGCGGGCTACGACGCAGCCGAGCGTCACGCCAGTGAGACGCTCGATCAAATGCTGCTATTGCAAGGCGGACTGCTGCTGCCATCGGGCACGCTGGAGGTAGACAATACAGTCTCTTATTTCGGCGCGTCGTCGGAAAACGTCGCCATCAATGGATTTGCGTTGCTGCCCGTGCTGGTGGTGGGAGATATCACCTCCCAGCGAGTGCGCAACGACTTTCTGATACCGACGTTCACGACCCTGCTGGGATTGCCGAAGAACTTTCAGATGGATTTCACCATTCCTTATGGATATCAACTGCAGCGGACGGTGGGGGCGGATGGTACGCAATCGAGCACGAGCGCTTTCGGACTAGGCGATATGCAGGTTGGGCTGTCAAAACAGCTGACGTTCGAGCATGGAAGGGTACCGGACCTGCTGGCGAACGCCCGCTTCAAGTCGAGGACGGGAGCGGACGCCTTCAATGTGGGCACCAGTAACGAGACGACGCTGGGAACGGGATTCTACGGGCTGCAGGGAAACCTGACAGCGGTGAAGACGAATGATCCGTTAGTATTTTTCGGGAACCTGCAATACACCGAGAACTTTGCGGCGGATCATACTGTTTCGGCCAACGATCCCAATAATCCCAGTGCAACGATGGTGGGCCATTTCAACCCAGGTTCAGAGGCGGGATTTCAGCTGGGCTCGGTGCTGGCAATCAATCCGGACACCTCATTCATTATGGGCTGGGACCAGAGATTTACGCGGGCCACGCAACTGAATGGCGTCGATGTACCAGCGTCCTACCTGGTGGAAGGCACTCTGCGGCTGGGCACGTCGTATCTGATCGCGCCGGGACGAACGGTCGACGTAAATTTTGGGGTGGGGTTGACCCCAGATACGCCGAACCTGCAGTTTTCCGTGGGACTTCCATTCAAAGTAGGGCTATGGAACCGGCATAAGAGACAGGTCACGAAGTAGAACCGATCGCGGGAACGTCCAAGTGCGCAGAGGGTGCGTCCGGCTAAGAATCAGTGGATAGATTCCCCATCCCTTCCGCGAGGGGCCGCACCTGAGGATGAGAAGGTCTGCCAACTTCTTCATTCGGGCGCAATCCAGCTGGTGCAGGAATGGTGATTTCTGCCTCAAGATGGCAAGCGGGTGCGGAGGCTATTCCATCACGTAAAACCTAGGCGGAGCGCAGGGTGATGATGGTCAGCTCCGGGCGGCAGAGGACCCGGAAGGGGACGCCTACGGTGCCGATGCCGCGATTTACGTAGAGCTGCAGGCCGTTTTGCAGGTGGAAATGGCCTTCTATATATTTGCGGCCATAGGTTGGCGTGTAGAGCGCGCCCACAACCGGCAGGCGGACCTGGCCGCCGTGGGTGTGGCCGGAAAGCATCAGATCCACGCCACCATGGCGCACCACCTTGTCGGCGTAGTCGGGTTCGTGGGCCAGCAGGATGACCGGCTCCTTCGCGGATTGCAAGTTTTTTGGCGTGGCCAGGTCGAGGTCGGGATGGCTCAATCCGATGTCCTTTACCCCGGCGATCCAGAGGCGCGCGCCATTGCGCTCAAACGGAACATGGCGGTTCTCGAGCACCGGGAGGCCGTGCGTTTCCAGGGCGTCGATGACCGTTGCCGGAGCCACGCGCTGATCGTGGTTGCCCAGCACGGCCCAGCGCTGGGGGCATTGAATGCCGGATAAAATCTCGGCGCAGGGGTAACTGGTCTTCGCGCCGAAGGAGAACGGCAGCGGGCCCTCGCTGATGTAGTCGCCGGTCAGCGCCACGATGTCGGGAGCCTGGCGGTTGATCTGGGCCACCACTTCGCGGACGAAGCTGGGCTGGGTGTACTGCTCGTAGTGGATGTCGGAAATCTGGGCGATGCGCAGGCCGTCCAGCTCCGGGGAAAGCCGGGTGAGATGCACGGTGCGCTGGGTAATTTCCAGATGATGCGGATCGTATTCCACGGAATACGCCAGCACTCCCGCGGCTACTACACCGGAGAGGGCGAGAAACCGCCGCCGGGTCATTTTGGAACGATCATCCATACCTTCAGAATAAAGGATTCTTCATCGACGGATCTGAGGCTGAGGTGAATTCCGATGCGTCGGGATTCCCAGATTGTTGACGAATCGATCATTGTCGACCCTAGGCGCTGAAGACGTTTGAAATTTTTCAATGACTTACCCCCGGTTGGAACCGGGGGGTCTAGCCAGGTTTGTCATCCGCCCGCTTCCCGCTCTTTCTATTGGGTGATGGTTACGGTCAGCACCGCGCTCTGCGTGGTCACGGTCCCGCTGGAGGTTCCTGTGGCCACTACCGTGACTGTGCTGCTGCCGACGGGAGTTGTATGGCTGGCTCCGCTGTTGTTGCTGTTGTTGCTGTTGCTGCCGCCGCAGCCGGTGAGGCCGGCGGCGAGTGCTGCTGCGAGTGCCAACAGCAGGCAAAGCTGTCCGGATTTGGCGAGGAATTTCCGCTTTTTTCCGAAGGCTGCCAAGCCGGCCAGGCTGCCTGGGAACCAGAAGGCCAGCGCGGGCAGGATGGGGCTGATTGGAGACCGGCCCGGTTTCGAAGCGGGCGAAAGGCTGGCCTGCTGCACGTTGGTGGCGATGGTCAGCCCAACGGAAACGGCCTGGTTGTTGCCGGTGAGGCTGGCCGAGGCGGGGGCGAACGCGCAGGTGGCATACGCCGGCAGACCCTGACAGGTGAACGCTACGGATCCGGTATAGCCGCCCGCGGGGGTGAGGGTCAGAGTGGTGTTGGCGGTCTGGCCCTGGGCTATGCTCAGCGTTGGGGTGGTCGAGGCCAGGGTGAAGCTGGGCGTTACCGGCGGCGCGCTCACGGTCACCATGATCACGGCCGAGGTGCTGGGGAAAAAGTCGGTGGTGGCTGCATAGCTGGCGGTGAACGCGGGATCGCCTCCGGCGGCCAGGGTGGTGGTGCTGAAGGTTGCCACGCCGCTCGAGTTCAGCGTCCCGGCGCCGATCGATGTGCTGCCGTTATAGAACGTAACGGTGCCCGACGGGGTGGCGTTGACAGAGCTGACGGTGGCGGTGAAGGTGACGTTCTGGCCGGCGGCAATCGCGCTGGCCGAGGATGTGAGCACAGTGGTGGTTGCCGTCTGGATGGCGGTGCCACTGAGGGCGGCGGTCTGGGTGGAGACGGGGTTGTTCAGGTTGTTGTCCGTCGTGACCAGCGAGCCGGTGACGGGCGCGCCAATCGCGGTAGGGCTGAAGCTGACCAGCTGGGTGCAGGATGCGCCGGCGGCCAGCGTCGCTGCTGAAGAACTGGTGCTCAGCTGCGGGCAGGTCGAGCCGCTGCCGTAGGTGAAGCCGGTGGCGATGCCGGGATTCATTCCGGCAGCCGGGACTGCGAAGGTGAGCGCGGCATTGCCGTTATTGCTGAGCGTGATGGTCTGCGGACTGTCGCTGCTGGTCGCGCCGATCGCGGTGCTGGCGAAGGTGAGGGAGGGCGGCGTGACGACATTTTCCATCAGCACGCGATTGTTAAGCTGATCGGAAATATAGATGTCGCCGTTCGCGTCGACGCCGATGCCATCGGGATAATTCAGGCCGGTGCCGACGATGACGGTGGGCGTGTAGCTGCCCCCGGATAGCGTTTCCCTAACCACGCGGTTGTTGTTGGAGTCGGCGACGTAGACGTTGCCGCTGCCATCGACCGCGAGGTCACTGGGCTGGTTCCAGCCGGTACCGATGACGGTCTGGGTGTAGCTGCCGTTGGAGAGCGTCTCCTTGAGCACGCGGTTGTCGGTGTAGTCCGAAATGTAGACGTTGCCGCTGCCATCGACGGCGACGCCTTCGGGTCCGCTGAAGCCGCTGCCGATGAACGTTGGGACGTAGCTGCCATTGGACAGCGTTCCTTTGACAACCAGGTTGTCGCCAAAGTCGGTCACATAGAGATTGCCGCTGCCATCGATGGCAATGCCGGTGGGGCCGTGCAGCGAGCCGCTGGGAATCAGCACGGACTGGGTGTAAGCGGCGCCGGACGGGGTTTCTTTGAGGATGCGGTTGCTGCCGTAATCGGAGAGATAGAGGTTGCCGCTGCCATCGATGGCAATGCCGGCGGGACCATTCAAGCCGCTGCCGACGGTGGTCTGCACGCCTGCTGGAGTGACCTTGAGCACGCGGTTGTTGGTGTAGTCGGCGATGTAGATGTTGCCGCTGCCATCGATGGCTACTCCACCCGGATTGCTTAGAGTGTTCAGCCCGGTGTCGATGGCAGACTGCGTGGCCGGGGCGAAGGCGATTTGCGGGCCAATGCCGGCGCCGTAAATATAGGCGGTCGCAATGGTATTGCTGTTGGAGTCTTCGAGCAGGACGGCGCCGTAGCGCGTCCCCGCAAACTTCGGCGTGAAAGTCACATCCACCGTGCAGGTATCCCCAATGTTATAGATATAAGGACTGCCGTTGGTGGTGCAGGTCCCAGTGCCGGCGTCGGTAAAATCGAGTCCCGGGGCGCCGGAGGTGAGCACCTGCGACAGAGCGCCCAGGGTTCCCACGTTAAAGGTGAAGGGAACCGAGATAGACACGCCTGGGCTGCCCACGGCGGTGGTCGGCAGCTTCTGCGCTGCCCTTACGATCTCCTTCACCTGACTATTGCCCTGGTCCGCAACGAAGACATTCCCACTCCCATCCACCGCTACGCCAGTGGGCTCGGTGAAGCCGCTACCCAGCGTATTCACCGTCGAGCTGGACGAGACTACGCCGGCGACTGCGACAATCTCCTTCACCGCATTGTTGGTGTAGTCCGCGACGTAGACGTTGCCGCTCCGATCCACCGCCACGCCATTGGGGCCATTGAAGCCGCTGCCAACTGCGTTGACGGTCGAACTGGACGAGACTACGCCGCCAACCGCCACGATCTGAAAAACTGCATTGTTGGTGTAGTCCGCTACGAAGACGTTGCCACTCGAATCCACCGCGACGCCAGTCGGTTGGCTGAAGCCGCTGCCGATCGTATTTACCACCGAGCTGGACGAGACCGCGCCGCCAACCGCCACAATCTCCTTCACTAGACCGTTGCCAGAGTCGGCGACGAAGACATTGCCGCTTGCGTCCACTGCTACTGCCTGGGGCTGGTTGAAGCCGTGGCCGATCGTATTCACAACTGAGCTGGGCGAGACCACGCCGCCGACCGCTACAATTTCTTTTACTAAACTGCTGGCCATATCCGCGACGAAGACATCGCCGCTCGAGTCCACTGCCACGCCATCGGGTTGGCTGAAGCCGCTGCCGACCGTATTCACCGCTGAGCTGGACGAGATCACGCCGTCGACTGCAACAATCTCATAGGGCGCATTGTTGTTCTGGTCTGCGACGAAAACATTTCCGCTCGCGTCGACTGCCACACCATTGGGAGCGCCGAAGCTGCCGATCGAGAGAGTACCGCCGGCATACGCCGTCTGCGCTGTGACCGCGGGGGTAAAGCAGAGCAGCAGGCAGAAAACAGCGAGCAACAAAAGATTGCTAGAGGTGAAAGACCGCAGGGAAGAAAGGCGAACCGGCGCGGCGGTGCGCCGGGGCAAACAGGTGGGGAACATGAGAACCTCGCAGAAATAAAAAGCCAAAACAAGGAAACCGGAACGAAAGACTGCCCGCGGAGTCTGAGGCATCCTGCCCCTATCTCGCCGCCCACATCTCTCTCGATGTGCTTCAAGGTTACTTTCGTTTGAACTGTCTCTGGAGAGTAGCCGGGACATTGCCGGAAGGGCAAGCTATTTTCGCGGAGATTGCGCTGTCGGTTCCATTTTGGGAAACTTTGCCATTGTTGTTGGTTTCTTGCCCACTCTTTGCGCAGAGCGCAGATTCGGCAAGCTCAGGATAGGCTCCGAATGGAGGCATCGGCGTTCCTTCTACTCGGCTATTTCCTCCACGGCGCATTTCTGGAATCTGCTCTGCGCCCGGCGCGGTCTCTTCTACAATCGAATTCATGTCCTACGCTCAGGCAATGGAGGGGTTGCACGCGCTGGGGGCGGAGCTGGCCGGTGCCGGCGGCGATGCTCCGCGACGCAAATTCAATCTGGAGCAGATGCGCGTGCTGGCGGGCGCGCTGGGGCATCCGGAGCGGACGTTTCCGAGCGTGCTGATTGCCGGGACCAATGGCAAAGGATCGACCGCGGCCATGCTGGCGAGCATCGCGAAGGCCGCGGGGGTTCGCACCGGACTGTATACTTCGCCGCATCTGGCGCGGGTGAATGAGCGCATCCAGATCGACGGCGTTGCCATTTCCGATGAGGATTTTGCGCGGCTCTATTTTCGCGTGGATGAAACGGCGGCGCGGCTGATGCGGGAAAACGCATTGCCGCAGCACCCTAGTTTTTTTGAGACGATGACGGCCATCGCATTTCTTACTTTCGCTGAGCGAAAGGTGGAACTGGCCGTGCTGGAAGTGGGCATTGGCGGACGGCTGGACGCTACGAATATTGTGGAGCCGCTGATCTCTGTGATCACCGATATTTCGCTCGATCACCAGGAATGGCTGGGCGACACCATCACGGCGATTGCGCGGGAGAAGGCGGGAATTCTGCGCGTGCATGGCACGCTGGTCACGCTGCCGCAGCATCCGGAGGCGAACCACGCAATTGGAGAGATTGCCACGGAGCTCGATGTGCGCGGCGTGAATGCGGCGGAGTATATGCCCGCGGCGCATGCTGCTTCCAATGAGGCGGCCTGGCATGCGGCGTATCCTGTTCGCGTGTTGGGAGAGACGATTGAGATTGCGCCGCCGCTGGCGGGGAGCCATCAATATCGCAATACTGCGCTGGCGATTGCCGCGGCGGTCGAATTATGTAACCGTCACGGTTACAATATTTCCGCAGGGCAGATTGCGGAGGGAATTCGCACTGCGCGCTGGCCCGGACGACTGGAACTTTTTCCGCGAACAGGTTCCGGCTGCGCGGTGCTGCTGGATGTGGCGCATAATCCCGCGGGCGCATGGTCGCTGCGTTCGGCGCTTTCGAGTTATCCGGCAGCGGGTGAGAGAACGCTGCTGTTTGGCTGTCTGCGGGACAAGGCATTTGAGGAGATGGCGCAGATTCTTTTTCCGATGTTCGATCGCGTGCTGGTCACTGCGGTCGACTCGCCGCGCTCGGTGGCGGTGGAAGACCTGATGGCGGTTGCGGATAAAGTCGGGGTGCAGGTTACGGCGGCAGCCTCCGCACAGGCCGGGGTGGAGGAGGCGCTGCGGGTGACCGCGCTCGACGGCCTGGTGGTGTGCGCGGGGTCAGTATACCTGGTGGGCGCGATTCGCGACCGGGTCGCAATTGGGAAGGCCGGCTGATAATGGCGGGAATTTCACTCGAAACCGAGCGCATCCATGCCCCGAGCCCGAGCCGCCTCTTTCGCTGGCTCTCATATCTTGTGCTTTGGCCGCTATTTGCGATCGCGACGACGGCTTTTGGTAGCGTGTCGCTGGTGGCTTCGATTTTCGATGGCACGGGCCGGGTGCAGCATGCCATCGCCCATGCCTGGGGATCGACGCTGCTGCGCATTACCCTGTCGCCGGTACGGGTGGTGGGCAGCGAAAATTTTGCAAAGGCACCGGTGGCAGTCTACGCGGCCAATCACCTTTCCTACATGGATACTCCGGTGGTGCTGAGCAAGCTGCCGTTTCAATTTCGCATCCTGGCGCGGCATAACCTGTTCAAACTGCCCTTTATCGGCTGGTATCTGCATCGCTCGGGACAGATTGCGGTGGACAGCACCAGTCTTCGATCCACGCTGGCCAGTCTGAATCGTGGGGTGAAAGTACTGGGGTCCGGGATGCCGCTGGTGATCTTTCCCGAGGGCGGACGCTCTCCCGACGGCAGGCTGCAGCCGTTTCTTTCCGGGCCTGCGTATATGGCCATCCGCGCCCAGGTGCCGATCGTCCCGGTGGCGCTGGTTGGGACCTACGAGCTGATGCCGATGCATACCTATCATCTGCAGCCGCGTCCGCTGATGCTGGTGGTGGGCGAGCCGATTTCGACCACAGGCTACACCAGCAAGATGGCGGATGAGTTGAGCCAGCGCGTTTTCGACAGCATCTCGAAGATGGCCGCGCAAGTTGCAGGGGAGTTGCCATGAACCCGACGGTTCGCCCGCGTATTGCCATTCCTATGCCGACGCTGGCGCAGGCGGACTATAACGCCCGCAGTTGGCCGCTGTATGCCGCCGCGGTTGCCCGTGCGGGCGGCAATCCGGTCGAGGTGCCGCTGACGCTGACGCCGGCCGAGATTGCCAATCTGTCGACCGGCTGCCAGGGAATCCTGCTGCCGGGGAGTCCGGCGGACCTAAATCCGTCGAAATATGGCAGCGAGCGGCAGCCCGAAACCGCTGACGCCGACCTGGCGCGGGAGAATGTCGATGAACTGCTGCTGCAGGATGCGCACAATCTGCATAAGCCGTTGTTGACAATCTGCTATGGGACGCAGTCGCTGAATACCTGGCGGACCGGCACGCTGGTGCAGGATTTGCTGCCGGTGCCGGTGAATCATCGGGCGCGCGAGGTCGCCATCGCGCATACGGTGGCGATCGAACCCAGCTCGCAGCTAGCCGATATTGTGGGGACCAGTCCAGAGGCGATTCATACGACGAATTTTCTACGGCTGCCGGTGAATTCCAGCCACCATCAGGCGGTGGGAATCGTCGGCGACGGGCTGCGGGTGGTGGCGCGGTGTCCCCAGGATGCGGTGGTGGAAGCGATCGAGGGGCGGCAGCCGGGGCATTTTGTGCTGGGGCTGCAATGGCATCCGGAGCGCAGCGTGGAAACAAGCCAGGCCAGCCGCCTGATTTTTGAGCGCTTTATCCGGGTGGCTTCGGCCTGGCAACCGCGGGCAGTTACCGATTCCCTGGCATAAAATGACTGCGGCCGAAATCGAACAATCCGTTGCGCCCATGCTGCTGGAGCCGCTCCCGGAGCCCTGTTATGAACGACTAAGAGCTTATATTGACCTGCTCTATCGTTGGAACGCGCGCATGAATCTGACAGCAGTGCGCGATCCGCGGATTTTGGCCGGGCTGCACATTGGAGAATGCCTTCGAGCGGCGCAGCTGATTCCCGCCGGGGTGGCTACGGTGCTCGATTTCGGCTCCGGGGCGGGTTTGCCGGGGATCCCGATCCAGATTGCACGGCCTGAGCTGGCAGTGACACTGGCAGAATCGCAGACCAAAAAGGCTTCGTTCCTGGGGGAGGCGGTGCGTGCGCTGTCGCTTAAAAATGCGGACGTGTACTGCGGCCGGGTCGAGGACATGTCTGCCGATAAATCCTTTGATTTGATTGTGATGCGGGCGGTGGACCGGATGAATCGGGCGCTGGCCGCGGCGAGGCCGAGGATGGGGCGCTTTTGCATGGTTTTGACTTCCAACGCAGAACGAAACGCCATTGAGAAAGCGCTTCCGGCGATGCGATGGGTTGCTCATCCGATTCCTGAGACGGAGCAGCGGATCGTTCTGTTGGGAGAGAAATAGGGCTTTCAGCAAAATGTTCCACGTGGAACAATTTGCCTGTTCTTCGCCTGGCAGTTCACATGGCGGCGTTGGTGCAGAGCGACCACCCTTCGCCAAAAGCGCGAGAATGGGTGCACCCCCAACTCCAAACGAGTCGTCAATTTCTCTTGACGCGAATGTTCCACGTGGAACATTTCGCCTCTTCTTCAACTGACAATGGATAGACGGTAGGATGCGGAGACGCCCACTCTTCGCCAAAAGCGCGAAGTATGGGTGCACCCTCCGACTCTTCTAACGCAAAATGTTCCACGTGGAACAATTTGCCTGTTCTTCGCCTGGACAATGCTTCAAAGGGATTAGCGGGAAAAGCCGCCAGCGTAGAATTGCGATAGGAACATACCAGCTTCTTCACGCACGAAATGTTCCACGTGGAACATTTCAGATTGTTGACAAGCCAATCTGATCAACCTCAGCAGCTAAAGCGCGCGAAAACTTTCAATGACTTATCCCCCGGGCTGTAGCGACGGGTCCACCCGAAAGCCAAGTTTGTCATCGGCCTGCAATGTTCCACGTGGAACATTCTTCTGCTCGAATCCGCTGCCGGCTGCAAAATGTTCCACGTGGAACATTTTCCGAATCTCTTCCGGCGAAAAGATTTCCACCGAAACCTGGATTTCTGAGATTTTTTTCATTCCCCGCCGAGCCCAGCTAAATGCTGGAAAATACGGGCTCTATCGCCTTGTTCTTAGCGTGTTTCGAAGAGTCTTCCACAGATTTGTCCCGGAAATGCACAGTGGTTTTGATTGCGCGGGACCCTTCCGGTTCGGTACCCTGTCGAATCAGCCCCCAGAATCGCCTTCTATGAGAAAAGTTATTGCGGTCGTGAATCAGAAGGGTGGAGTCGGCAAGACGACGACGGCCATCAATCTTTCCGCCGGGTTTGCGCTCGAAGGCATCCCGACCATGCTGATCGATTGCGATCCCCAGGCCAATTCCACCGGCGGGCTGGGGCTGGCGCGGGATGAAGAGCGGCTTTCCACCTATACGGTGCTAATGGGAGAATCTTCGGTTGCCGAGGCGGCGCTTGATTCCGGAGTTGAAAACCTGAAGCTGCTGCCGAGCAGCAAGCATTTAATTGGCGCGAATGTGGAGCTGGTGCAGGCGGAGGATCGCGCCTTTCGGCTGCGGGATGCGCTGCGAAAATATCAAGGGCCGGAGCAGCTGGTGGTGCTGGATTGCCCTCCAGCGCTTGATCTATTGACGCTAAATGCTTTAGTTTCAGCAGATTCCCTACTCATCCCCATGCAGGCAGAGTATTTTGCCCTGGAGGGTGTGAGTGAACTGGTGCAGACGCTGGATCGGGTGCGGGATGGGTTTCGGCCGGAACTGGCGATTGAAGGGGTGGTGCTGACGATGTATGACGAGCGCACCAACCTGGCCCAGCAGGTGACGGAGAATCTGCGGACGTATTTTGGGGACAAGCTGCTGAAGTCGACGATTCCGCGGAATATCCGGCTGGCGGAGGCGCCCAGTCATGGCAAACCGGTGCAGATGTACGATGCCCGTTCGCGCGGGGCGGAGGCGTATATGGAGCTGGCGCGGGAGATTCTGCTTCGGAATAAGATTCAGAGCCCGCGGGAGCTGGCGCGGGCGGCGGCGAATAAGCGGGCGAAGGATGGGGCGCGGGTGCGCTTCTGGCCTTATACGTGAGATCGATGTCCCATCCTTTAATTAATGCGCGAGAGAAGCAGGTCCCCATTCGACTCGCCGCTGGCTCGCTCAGGGCAGGCTCTCGACCGCGCTTCGCTCCGCTCGGGATGACAGGTTTTATTGGTTGAATTGTGGTTCAAGGAACGGATGGTGGAACGATGGATGCGAAAAATCATACGAAGAGCGCGGCGGTGGACCCTTCGAAGCGGCGGGCGCTGGGTAAGGGTTTGGAGTCGCTGCTTTCCGGGCGGAATGCTGCGCATACGGCGGGTGCTGCGCGCACGGCGACGGGTGACGGCGGGATTGATCTGTCGGCGAACGCCGCGGATGAGGGCGGCAAGCCGCGGGAGATTGCGGTCGACCGAATCGATCCCAATCCTTACCAGACGCGCATGAACTTCGATGGGTCGAAGCTGGATGAACTGGCGCGCTCGATTGAAGCCAATGGCGTGGTGCAGCCGATCATCGTGCGGCCGATGCCGGATGGCCGCTTCCAGCTGATTGCCGGGGAGCGGCGCTGGCGGGCTTCGGAGAAGATTGGCAGGGCGACGGTGCCATCGATTGTGCGGCAGGTCTCCGACGAACAGGCGATGGAGATGACCATCGTCGAAAATCTGCAGCGGGCGGACCTGAACCCGATCGAGCAGGCGCGGGCGTATGAGCGGCTAAGTAAAGAGTTCAAAGTGACGCAGGAGCAGATGGCGCTGCGGACGGGCAAGGACCGGGCGACGGTGGCGAATTTTCTGCGGATGCTGAAGCTGCCTGCCCCGGTGCAGGAGGCGATCGAGCTCGGAGAACTGAGCTTTGGCCATGCGAAGATTCTGGGCGCGCTGGATTCCGCAGACGCGATTTTGAAGGTAGCGGCGAAGGTGGCGGCGCTGTCGATGTCGGTGCGGCAGACGGAGAATTATGTTCAGGGAATCTTGAATCCGGTGAAGCGGGAGGTGGCCGATGGGAAGCCAGAGCCTCCGTATGACGCGAACGTGCTCGCGGTGCAGGAGCACTTGCAGCGGCACCTGGGGTTGAAGGTTCGGATCGAGGATAAGAATGGCCGCGGCAAAGTGGTGATCGAGTACAAGCGGCTGGAGGATTTCGATTCGATCATGTCGGTGCTGGGCGGGGTTTCGGGCTAGCGCATTTCACAGTTGCTATAGTGAGCAAAATCGCGTCCCATCCTTTCGCAAAGGCGCGAAAGGATGGGGCACCCACTTCACACCAGTTATGAAAATGCCATAGCGCTCTGGAAACCGCAGGTCCCAAATTATTGATGCAAATTTCTGAAATGGTTTTTCGATTTCGCCGGTGGCTGATGCTGCTGGTTGTTGTGGTCGGCTTCTGGTCGCCGTGGGAGCGGATGGGCGGGGCGCATCCGGGGTCGACCTGGCTGTTTCTGGCTGGGCTGCTGACGCGCACGGGCGTGTTGTCGATTGGCTACGCGAGCATTGCCGTGATGGGCGGGGCGATTTTGTGCGCGCTGCTGGCGGCGCTGCTGCGGACCTGGGGGACGGCGTACCTGGGCAGCGGTGTGGTGCAGGATTCGGCGCTGCATGGCGAGCGAATGGTGGCGGATGGGCCGTACCGGTATGTGCGCAATCCTTTGTATATCGGGACGTGGCTGAATGCTGCGGCGCTGGCGGTGCTGATGCCGCCGGGCGGAGCGCTGTTTACTATGGTTATGGTTACGGGGTTAAACGCGGTTAAGGCGCGGGCGGAGGAACGGCATCTTGCGGCGGCCAGCGGAGAGGCGTATCGCGCGTATGTCCTGCGGGTGCCGCGATTTTTTTGGGCGCTGGCGCCGCGGGTTCCTGCAGGCGGCGCACGGGCAAATTGGGTTGACGGCTTTCTGGGCGAACTCTACGTGTGGGGCGTGTTCGTTACGTATGCGATTTTTTCCAGCCGCTATAACGTTACGGTGCTGGAGCAGGGCGTGTTGATTTCGCTGGGAATTGCGGTGCTGGTGCGGGGAATCTGGCGGCCTCGGGTGCTGGCGGTGAGCTAGCGGCGAAGAAATTTCTCCCGCTCCTCGCACACTACTCGAAGGCTGGGGCGCCCACATTGGCTGCGAACAGGCTGGCGCAAGGATTCGTATCTTCCCCTTGCGCCAGGCAGCACAGTTTTCGTTGCCAGTCCGTGCTTACTTGTTGGGGCTACTTCTTTACCGGTGCGATGGCATCCTTGGCGGCTTTGGCCACACGGAACTTGACCACGGTCTTGGCCTTGATCTTGATGGCTTCGCCGGTCTGCGGATTGCGGCCCATGCGTGCCTTGCGATCGGCCTTGACGAGGCGGCCCAGCCCTGGAATGACGAAGAGGCCGGTCTTCTTGGTTTCCTTCACCGCGGTTTCCGCCAACAGATCGAGAAATCCTGCTACCTGCTTGTTGGTGAGTTCGAGTTTCTCGGCCATCTGCCGAACGAGTTGAGTCTTGGTCATGCCTGCTGCCATAATTTCTATTCCTCCTATTCCTGGTTACAGCAATGGCTTGAATGCCACTGCATGTTTTTGACTTCTGCGGACCTCGCGCCGATCGCCGCCGCCTGCCGCCGCCGAATGGGGGAGCGAACAGGATTCATGCAGGATTGATGCAGGTTTCAGAAACCCTTCCGCCGTTTACCTTGCGGCTTTCTGAAGCGTTTGTCAACGGGAAATAGCGTATTTCCACAGGTTTTCTTCGGGTTTTGCCGGTTTTTCTGGAAAACTGGGCGAAATTGGCTGTTTTTTGCAGTTTTGAGCGGTATGGCGCGGCTCCGATGAACCATCTGAGTGCTGCGATCTTCTCTCCCGGCCTTGGCATCCACCCGCAGGCCTCAGGGCTCTCTGGCTATACTGATTTCTTGGAGCATAGGAGACTTTGAACGAGATGATAACGGAAAAATCTTCGGAGCGGGTGACGCTCGACGAGGTGCTGCGGGTGGCGGAGCTGGCGCAGCTGGCCCTGACTGCCGAGGAGCAGACGGAGATGCTGCGGGATTTGAATTCGATTCTTGGGTATGTGGCGGAATTGAATGAGCTGGATACTCTTGATGTTCCGGCAATGGCGCAGGGCTGCGATGTTTTGGATGGGGAGAAAAATGCCGGGCATGGAGAGGCGCTGCGCGAGGATTCTGCGCGGGCATCGCTGGACCGGAAGACGGTGATGGCGGAGGCTCCGGAGAGCGATGGGACGTACTTCAAGGTGCCGAAGGTGATTGAGCGCTGAACTCTCGATCCACTCAAGCCTTTATCTCACCCTTCGCATACTGCGCCCGTTCGACAAGCTCAGGATGGATGCCCGGTTCCCTTCAGAGTACAGCGAAAAACTATCGCGCTCCGGCATTCTCGGCAATACAGAGGTCCTTCGCTTCGCTCAGGATGACGTTTTGTTGGACGGAATTCTATTTGTAACAACTACAGTTCCATTTGTGAAAGAGGATGATACAGCATGGGTTCCAAAGCGGCGACAATGCAGATTCCGCGCACGATTGGCGCGGCTCGGACGGCAATTGTGAATAGAGAAACTACCGCGCTGGCGTTGGCGAAGCGCTATTACTCTGCCATTGCGGAAAAAGATGCGCAGATCAATGCTTGGCTGGCGATGAGTAAAGATCGGGCGATGGCGCAGGCGGCGCGTATCGATGCGATGTTTACGAGCGGCGAGGAATTGCCGGCGCTGGCGGGGGTGCCGATCGGCATTAAAGATGTGCTGACGATGACCGGTGCGCCGGCGACTGCGGGTTCGAAGATTCTGGAAGGGTATCGTCCGCCGTACGATGCGACGGCGGTGGCGCGCCTGGAAGCCGCGGGCGCGGTGCTGCTGGGCAAATTGAATTGCGATGAGTTTGCCATGGGCTCGTCGAATGAAAATTCGGCGTATGGCGAGGTGCATAATCCGCGAGCGTTGGATCGGGTGCCGGGTGGATCGAGCGGTGGCTCGGCGGCAGCGGTGGCGGCGGAGATGGCGGTCGCGACTCTCGGGACTGACACGGGCGGATCGATTCGGCAACCGGCTTCATTCTGCGGCGTGGTGGGGTTGTTGCCGACGTATGGACGAGTGTCGCGGTATGGGTTGATTGCGTTTGCTTCTTCGCTCGACCGGGTGGGACCATTTACGCATACGGTGGAAGATGCGGCGATGCTTCTGGGCGTGCTGGCCGGGCATGACGCGATGGATGCGACTTCTGCAACTGTGCCGGTTACAAATTATTCCGCGGAACTGGAGAAGCCGGTTGCGGGATTGCGGGTTGGGATCCCGGAGGAATATTTTGCCGAGGGCCTGGACCCGGAGGTGCGGGCAGCGGTTGAAAAAACGGCGGACGTGCTACGTGCGGCGGGGTGCACGCTGCACAAAGTTTCTCTACCGCACACGCGCTATGCGATTGCCACGTATTACGTGATTGCTACGGCGGAGGCGAGCGCGAACCTGGCTCGCTTCGACGGCGTGCGGTATGGGT
Source organism: Acidobacteriaceae bacterium (assembly GCA_965276585.1). Classification (GTDB taxonomy): domain Bacteria; phylum Acidobacteriota; class Terriglobia; order Terriglobales; family Acidobacteriaceae; genus JAKAAZ01. The sequence goes on from CBDIAZ010000002.1 coordinate 614,001, forward strand.
TGCGTGCAAAAGATGCGAAGACATTGGGTGGAATGTATCGCGAGACGCGAGACCAGGGATTTGGGCGCGAGGTGAAGCGACGCATCCTGCTGGGCACATACGTTTTGAGCGCGGGATATTACGACGCCTACTATCGCAAGGCGCAGCAGGTGCGGACGCTGCTGACGCGGGATTTTTTGAACGCGTTTGAGCAGGTGGATGTGCTGCTGACTCCTACGGCGCCGACGCCGGCGTTCAAGCTGGGGGAGAAGACGGACGATCCGCTGGCGATGTATCTGGCGGATATTTATACGGTGACGGCGAACCTGGCGGGAATCTGCGGAATCTCTGTGCCTTGTGGGAATTCTTCAGAAGGATTGCCGATCGGGGCGCAGATTCTAGGCAGGCATTTCGATGAGGCTACGGTGCTGCGGGTAGCTCGTGCGGTGGAGTTGAGCCGACTACCGATGTAGAAAGCGCAGGTTGTTTCGCTCAGATTATCGACAAACCCATATAGTGAACCTCAGGCGCTGAAGCGCTTGAAATTTTCAATGACTTATCCCCGGCTGAAGCCGGGGGTCTACTCAAAACTAAGTTTGTTATCGATCTAGCCTCTTTCGCTTCGAGCTTCCTTCCCACCCTTCGCAACAACGCCCGTTCGACAGGCTCAATGCAGGCTCCGGATTGGGCACCCGCATTCACTTTTCTTCTTTCTGCCCTTCCAAAGACGTCATTGTTGATGGACTTTGTTTTCTTATTGATTGGCACTCGCGTCCTGGGTCTTTACCAGGATTCCGGGGATGACCCACACGAATGTGGTCACGCCGATAATCGCCAACGAAAGCCAGGGGCGATAGAAGGCGAAGGGAATGGCGATCAGATAGGCGCTCAGGCTGACGACGTGTTTCCATAGCTCCGCGCGGTCGGCTTGCCGCAGCGCACCGGTTTGCTGCTGACGCCGCATTACAGAATGGCGCAGCAGGAAAAAAGCGGCGCCGACAAGCACCATGGTGAGGTCGTAGAGAAGGGTGGAGAAGGTATCGAAGGATTTTTCGCCGAGGTAGTCGACGAAATAAGGAATGAGGGAAAGAACAAAAAGAAAAATCAGGTTGGACCAGAGAATGCGGTAGTTGACCACCTCGACGCGGCGAATCAACTCGTGATGGTTGATCCAAAAGATGCCGATGATGAGGAAGCTGAGCAGGTAGATCGCAAGGCGGGGCGCAACCGACCACAGACCGGCTACACCATTCTGATGCGGGACGTGCAGGTCAAGCACCATGATGGTGATGATGACGGCGATGACGCCGTCGGAGAAGGCTTCCAGGCGACCGGATTTTGGATCGGAATACTCGGGAGGCATGGGGCGATCGCTCCTTCTTGTTCAGGCTCCAAGTGTAGTACCGGGACGACCCGCGCTTCCCTATCTCCATCTATACGGAAACCGCAGGTCCCCTGCACGCGGCATTCTTTCAAAAACGCGTGAGAATTTTTTATGGGGATGAAATTTCGTGTTTATGATCTTGTTGACGGTGTTCCCGAAATGGTACTAGTATGCGTAGTCCAGCTTGACATGTCCCGTCGGAGCGCTGGAAATTGCTTGCCCCTTAATTCTTTATTCAACCGCATTTTCTTTTGAGGCCTTTGATCATGACGAAAAAACTTCTCTCTAGCACAGTGGCGTACTGCCTCTGCCTGGCGGTGCCGGCGATTTTGTTCGCGCCGCGCGCCCAAGCCCAAAGCACGGCTGCCGCTCCGGTGGCGCAGGCTGCGCCGACGGTTTCGCTCGCCGGCAATGTTCGCCGGGAGGCGACGGCAGCGAACGATGCCGGGCCGGTGAGCGACAGCCTGCAGCTGAACCACATGCTGCTGGTGCTGAAGCGGACGCCTGCGAAGGAGGCTGCGCTCCAGACTCGCATCCAGGCGATGTATGAGCCGAGCAGCCCGGACTTTCACCACTGGCTGACGCCGACGGAGCTGGGGCGGCAATACGGGCCGGATCCGACGGACATTGCGCTGATCACGAGATGGCTGGAGAGCTATGGGTTCACGGTCAACAACGTGGCGAAGAGCGGGATGACGATCGACTTTTCGGGCACGGCGGGGCAGGTAAAGACGGCGCTGCATGCGGTGCTGCACACGCTGAGGGTGAACGGCAAGCAGCACATTGCGAACATGCAGAACCCGCAGGTTCCGGCGGAGTTGGCGAACCTGATCGTGGGCGTCTCCTCACTGAACGATTTCCGGCCTCACCCGACAAACATTCGTATCAGCTCAGCGCATATCGATCCAATGTCGAAGGCGGTGCAGCCGGCGAATGCGGAATCGGGCGCAACCCCGGGATTCACGGTCAGCTCGGCATACCAGTTGGTGGTGCCGGATGACGTGCATACGATTTACAACTTCAATCCGACATATAAGAAGGGCATAACCGGCACGGGGCAGACGGTGGTGGTGATTGAAGACACCAACGTATATTCCACCGCAGACTGGACTACGTTCCGCAAGACTTTCGGGCTGTCGCAGTATACGAAGGGATCGTTCACGCAGATTCATCCGGGCGGATGCGCGAACCCGGGAGTATTGGTGGGCAACGACGGAGAAGCGATCCTTGACGCGGAGTATGCGAGTGCGGCGGCGCCGAATGCGGCCATCGTGCTGGCATCGTGCGCGGATACGCAGACTACCTTTGGCGGGCTGATTGCGTTGAACTCGCTGATCAATGAGGATGTTCCGCCGTCGATCATCAGTATCAGCTACGGTGAGTGCGAAGCGGGGCTGGGCGCGGCGGGCAACGCGACGTACAACTATGCGTACCAGCAGGCGGCTTCCGAGGGCGTGTCGGTGTTTGTATCCTCCGGCGATGAAGGCGCGGCCAGCTGCGATGCCAATCAGCCGGCTGCGCAGTACGGAATCGCGGTGAGCGGATTCGCTTCCACGCAATACAACGTGGCGGTGGGCGGCACGGACTTCGGCGATTCCTATGCGGGAACGAACGCGCAGTACTGGAATGCGAAGAACAACTCCATTTACGGTTCGGCCAAGTCGTATATTCCGGAGATTCCGTGGAACGATTCCTGCGCCAGTACGCTGATTACGAATATCGAAGGCTATAACGTGCCGTACGGGACGAATGGCTTTTGCAATTCGGCGACGGGAGAGCAGTATTTTCTGACGACGGCAAGCGGCAGCGGCGGACCCAGCAACTGCGCGTATGGCAACACGTCTCCACTGGCTAACACGCCGGCGTACAGCGGAACCTGCAGCGGGTATGCGAAACCGAACTACCAGGCGGGGCTGGCGGGCAATCCGAACGACGGTGTGCGCGATCTGCCGGATGTTTCGCTGTTCGCAGCCAACGGCGTGTGGGGGCACTATTATGTTGTCTGCTACTCCGACCCGAAGGACCCGAACGGCGCGCCCTGCACGGGCAATCCGGCAAACTGGTCGGGCTTCGGCGGCACTTCGATTTCCACGCCGATCGTGGCCGGGGTGCAGGCGCTGGTGAATCAGTCGACGAAGACGCCGCAGGGCAATCCCAATTATGTGTACTATGCGCTGGCGAAGCTGCAGGCTGTGACAGGGCCGAATTCCTGCATCTCGACGCTGGGCAATGGGATCGATTCCCGGTGCATCTTTAACGATGTGGCCGAGGGCGACAACGATGTGAACTGCCTGGGCAAGTTCAACTGCTACGACCCTTCGGGGCCGAACGGCGTGCTGTCGACGACGAGCAAGGCGTACTCGAAGGCGTATAACAGCAAGATCGGGTGGGACTTTGCCACGGGAATCGGGACGCTGAATGTGAGCAACCTGGTTACGGACTGGGGCTACGCTTTCAAATAGTCAGGTAAGACGGAAAAGGGGGCGGGTATCTTCGGATGCTCGCCCCTTTTTTTGTTCTAACCCTCCCTATAAAACGCGAAAGATGGGTACCCGATTCGATATCAATTGCAGTTTGCTCATCGCGCCTGGCTACCCTATTGAAAAAGGCGCATGGTTTATTCCTAGCGAGAATCCTGCGGGCGTACATTCCTGTTTTTACTTTGTCGTATTGAATTGGTTCAGGATCAGGACGCTCATAAAGGGTAACTCGGATGTGTGATCGACTTCACTGGCTGGAAGGTATTCGCCGTTCGAGACCATGAAATCGCCATTGGGAACTAATTCCTCCTGATAGGAGCCGTTCGGATTTTGCTGTTTAAAGTAGGCATAGGCCACGTCGGAGTTCACACGAGTTACAACGGAGTCGCCTTCGAGCGACACCAGCGTGACCGGAAAATTTGGGACGAAGCGGTACGTATCGGCGTTGGCTATCTGCCGGTACAAGGGATTCGTCGTGTCTTTCTGCATGAGGGCGTTGGCATAGGTGGGAGTTAGAAGCGGAGTTATCGCGTTGTTCGTAAAAACACCCCAGCCGGCGATCTCCGCCTGGCTATCCGCGATGGCGATGACAGTTGTATCGTAGCCGGAGTATTGCGGATCGGTGAAGTACAGGCTATCGAGGTTGCCGCAATTGGTAGTGTTATTGGCGCAGGTGTAGTTGTAGAACGAGTTAGCCAGGATATCCGTGGGCGCGGTATTGGAGTAGTTGGCAAAGCTCAGCGACAGGTAGGCGCTGAGGAATGGCTTGCTGGCGATGGACTCGGTCGGATCGGGCGAGAACCAGGGATTGTTCGTCTGGGAAGGATCCATATTGTAGAAGAGATAGGACAAGCCGGTTCCGGAGAGATCGAAAAATCCAGAAAGCGGGACTGCCGCTTTGAGCTGCACATTCAGCGCCGACGCATAGCCAGGATTGCTCTGCATTAAATGCGCCGCCTGGAGCGCGTAAGCTCCGCCCTCGGAATAGCCGGTGATGTAGAGGGGCAGGTTCGCGGTAATTTGATATTTACTGGCTAAAACCGAACGCGCTGCTTTAAGCATGGCGAAACCAGTCTGAGCATTCTGGGTGGGATAGACAACATAGGGATGGACATGGGTGGTGTCGTCGCCCAAGCCGATATAGTCCGGCATAACTACGATGTAACCTTGAGAGGCCCAGACAGAAGCGAGGAGGATACCATCGGTGTAAGTAGAGTTCGTGGTCGTTGTGAAATTCGAAGGAACGTTGGTGCGCTGCGTCGTAGTTCCGTGAAAGTAAAGAATGATGCCTTTGATAGACGCCGGGGCAAGCTCCGGAATGGCGATGCCGCCGGAAACTGTTACCGGGGAGTTATCGACGTTGATGGCGGTGTAATCGATTTTGACAGCGTCGACCAGCTTGATTCCAAGAGAATTGTTTGCGATGGGGTCGGCGGTAATGTCGAAATTGCCGAACTCCGCAGTATTGAGATTGGCTTCGTTGCTGGCGCAGTTCTGTGTAGTTAGAGTGCCGGGGCAGATGATCTGACTGTAGAAGGCATCGAGGCCGGTTTGTGTTGAGTTAGTCGCGGTGGGATAGGTCATCACCAGTTGTTCACTGACCAGCGCGCCCTCTCCATTGGCTGTATCCAAAGGAGGCTGGCCGGCATCCAGCGAAACGAGATTGCTGCCGCAGCCGATCAGCAATACAGAGAAAAGAAGTAGAAACAGCGGGAAGATGTTCCGCAGTTTTCGCGGATGCGATTGACACCTTGGTTCCTGCATATTCGCTCGCAACATGGGGATTTGGTCGTGTCCATTTTCTCATGGATTATCGGGAGCTCGAAATTGGAGACAAGCCAGTCTCGACACGTTTGGAATGAGGCATAGGGCGGAGGCTATCGCGCTCGTTCGTAACTTACTAAAGTTTGAAACTTGCCGACGAATTTTTGGCCCTATACTACCCCTGCTTCGGGATGCTGAAACAGGATGTTGGAATGCAGAGAGAGCGCCCGAAGCGTTGGGCCTGTTTCTATCCTGCATGCTCGCCGGAGGATTGTTTTTCTTTGGAGAATTTGCGATGCGCTCCTGCCTGCTGCGACTGGTTGTGTTTTTTCTGCTTGGTTCCACTCTTGTTTTCTCCGGAGTTGTCCTTTCCGGCTGTGGCGGAGCGGGTTCCGGCTCCGGCGGAAATACAACCCCGCCGACTTCTCCGAACCCTACGCCGGTCGTCGCTTCCATCGCGCCGGCGAATCTGGTCGCGGGCTCTTCCTCGCAAACGCTGAGTTTGACCGGGACCGGCTTCGTTGCCTCCAGTGTGATCGACCTGAACGGCACGGCGTTGGCGACGGCCTATGTCAACGCGAGTTCGCTCACTGCGACTGTGCCCGCATCAGCGATCGCTGCCGATGGAACCGCCAAGATTACAGTGACAAATCCTGCGCCCGGCGGCGGCACTTCGGCAGCCGAGAGCTACAGCATCACGGTTCCTACGCCGGCTGTCGCAGGATTATCGCCGCAGAGCGTTCCCCAGGGTGCGGCTGTCACCATCACCGTCAACGGCACGGGATTTGAGGCGAACTCCATCGCCAAATGGAACGGAAGCGCGCGGACGACGACGTTTATGAATGCCACGACTCTGCAGGTCGCGTTGACTGCGGCGGACGTTCAGAACTTCGGCACAGGCGAGATTTCGGTCGGCAATCCGGGAACTGCACCGACGACTCCACTCGACCTGGCGATACTCGCCAACACGCCAACGATTACATCGGTGAGCCCGAGTTCAATTGCGGCGTTTACGGGATCGAGTGTCCCGGAGCAGGTGGCGATCTACGGCAGCGGATTTGCAACCAATGCCACGGTGCAGGCCAATGGCCAATCCGTCCCGGTGATTGCGCAGACGGTGACGTCGATTACGGTTTCGCTGAGCGCCAGCTACTTCGCCAAAGCCGGTTTTATCAATATCGCTGTCAGCAATCCTGGGTCTCCGGTTGTTTCTTCGAATGCGGCGGTGCTTGCGGTGACGGCTGCAGCAACAGCGGCGTTTACAGTGTCTCCGAACTATGCCGCCGCCGGCAGCCAGGACACGACAATCACTCTTACCGGCAATGGCTTCTACCCGGACTCCGTGGTGAGCTGGAATAGCACGCCGCTCAGCACAACCTACGTCAGCGCTTCGAGTGTGACCGCCGTGATTCCGGCTTCGCTGCTGGCGGGCTTTGTTCAGGCGAACATCGGCGTGGCTACGCAGGAGAATGCGGTACAGGCACCGGTTCAGCCATTCGATACATTCCTGGCGTTGCCGGTAAACGACATCGTCTATAACTCTGTCGATGGGTTCATCTATGCTTCTATTCCGGGATCCGCGGGCGAGAATCTGGGAAATTCGATCGCGGCGATCGATCCGGCGACCGGTGTCATCAGCAAGACGATTTTCGTCGGCAGCCAGCCGAATCGCCTGGCGCTTTCAACCGATGGCACCCAGCTGTTCGTCGGCCTGGATGGCGCGGGAGCAGTGCGGCAGGTGAATCTGACCACGGGCACGGCGGGCGTTCAGGTTTCACTTGGCGGCGGTCCCGGTGTGTACAACCCGCCTTATACTGCGGTGGCGCTCACAGCTGTTCCTGGAGAGCCGAACTCTGTCGCGGTAAGCGGGACCAACGGCGTGGTGACGATCTTCGACGCCGGGGTAGCGCGCGCCCGTAACAGTTCTTCGGCAAATCCCAATCTCAATTGGAACATAAGCGGGTTGGCTTTCGGCAGCTCGGCATCGACGCTCTATGGTATGTCCAATGGGACGTCTGGTGTATACCAACTCACGATCGACGCAACGGGAGTAACAGCCGCAACCGAGCTCGGAACCGGTACCGGCGGCAGTACACTGCAGTATGACAATGGCCTGCTTTATGTTCCCACGGGTCTGGTCTTCAACGCGTCTACCGGCGCGCAGGCTGGGCAGTTCTCCGTAATCAGCAACGGCTCTACGACACCGACACCCGCCGCTGGTCCGATTGTTTCCGACTCGACATTGAATCGCGCCTGGGTTGTTCCCTCGGACTACTACCCTGGCATCTCCGGTCAACTACTGTCATTCAATGAGACAACGTTCGACCCTATCGACAGCATTCCCGTCACTGGAATTGGGGCCACCATTTCCAGCGGGGGTCTGACCAATCCGACGGACCTGATTCGCTGGGGACAGAATGGCCTGGCGTTCCACACGGCGAACCAGCTGTACGTTTTGCAGGGGCCGATTGTCAAGGATGTATCCAGCTCTCCCGCGGATCTTTCGGTTACGATACAAGCACCTGCGACGCAGACTACAGGATCGGCTTTGACCTACACGTTGAACGTGGAAAATCTGGGCCCGGATGCGGCCCAGGGTGTCACGCTCACATCCGTCTTTCCAGAGTCGGTAATTTTCGGCGCGATCCAGAGCAGCCAGGGTTCTTGCAGCGGGTCGGGTGAGTTCTATTGCGACCTCGGTTCGATCGCCAGTGGCATTTCTGCAACTGTTACGGTTACAGTTACCCCTACTGACTCCAGGACGTTGCAAACCACGGCATCTGTATCGTCCGTGAGCTACGATCCGGTTTCATCGAATAACCAGGCTTCGGCGAGTACGACCGTTACCGGGAGTCTGTTCAGTGCTCCACCTGTGGTGACGCAACTTTCGCCGGCTCTGGTGCAGGCAGGCGCGAGTACGTTCACACTTACCGTAGACGGAAGCGGCTTCAGCTCGGCATCCTCCGTATTTTGGAATGGTCAGGAACTTCCGACAACGCTCGTGAGCAGCGGTCAGCTGACGGCCAGCGTGGACGCATCGCTGGTGAAGCAGCTTGGCTGGGCGGCGGTGTCGGTCTCTTCGGCGGCTCCGGGCGGCGGCCAGTCGGAGGCGTTGCCGTTCAGTATTTATCAACTGGTGAATGTCCCCGCGAACGCAATGACTTACGATCCGTTCACGCGAAAACTTTACGCGGTGCTTCCGAGTACCTCGACGAGCTTGACCGGCAATAGCATTGTTGCCATCGATCCGACTACAGGCAGTGTCAGTACTCCCATCGTCGTTGGCAGCGAACCGAATCTGTTATCGGAAACCAGCGATGGCAAATATCTTTACATCGGCCTGAGCGGGGCTAAATCACTGGGCCGCTTCAACCTGCTGACGCAGTCGCTCGATCTTACGTTGCCGCTGCCGCCTGATCCAAGCTATGCCTCCAATCCTGCTGCCGCATTTGCCATCGCGACCGTCCCAGGATCGGATACAAGCCTTGCAGTAGAGACGAACTCCTTTTACGGCATCGGCATTCTGGATATTTCTGGAAGCACTGGCACCTTCCGGCCCAATTCCAGTTTTAGCTACGCCGGCGATTACCCGGTCTTTGTCGATGCCACCCACTTCTATGCTTACGATACCGCCGACTCCGGAGCGGAATTTTATCGATACAGCGTGGATGCCAACGGGGTTAAGTTGATTGATGGCACGACCCTGGATGGCATGGGTGGCTTCGGCGGGCAGTTTGCCGTCGATGGCGGTCTGGTCTACGGATCGGGCGGAGGAATCGTCAATCCCGCGACAACCCCTCCATCCCAGGTGGCCGTGCTGCAACTCGGAGCAGGCCCCTATGGGACGGGTCTTTATGGCGGCGGAGCGATTCCTTATGCCGCAGAATCGAAGTCATTTAATGTCGCTGTGAATACGGCGGGAACGGCGCTCAGCTTTCTGGATCGATTCGATACACAGCACTTTACTTTGGAGCAGCAGATACCGTTTCCGACCAGCGATGACGGCAGCGTTGCCGGCACGCGCTGGGGGCAAGATGGGCTGGCGTACATTATCCCGACGTCCAATTCGTCGCCTGGCGCGCAACCGTCGCAAATCTTCCTGATCCGCGGTCCGTTTGTGCTTCCGGCGGAGGCGGCGAGCAATCCCGCGGCGACGCTTAGCAGCACCGACCACAACAGCATCACTGCCGGAAGCGGAAATGTAACCGTCACAGTTACAGGCAGCGGCTTCCTGCCAGGAGCCACTGTGTTTTGGAATGGCTCCGCGCGCACGACGAACTATGTCGATAGCGGGCATCTCGCCGTGGCTATTCCGGCGAGCGATGTTCAGGCCGCTGGAACCGGTACGCTAAGCTGCGAGAATCCGGGATCGGGAGCGTCGAACACGATCGACATCACCGTGCAGTAATCTTCCCGCAGACCGCGGCGAACAGCGGTTCAGGATGTGCCTTGCAGCCGTTTGCGGCGGAGATCTTCATTCAGCAGGATGGCTTCCGCGATTTCGCGCATGGATTTGCGACGCTGGCGGCTCTCCTGCTGCATCATGCGATAGGCTTCTTCTTCGTTCATGGAAAAGTCGCGCTGCAGAATGCCTTTGGCGCGATCGATGTGCTTGCGGGATTCGAGGCGATCGGTGAGATCGAGATTTTCCGATTCGAGGCGCGCTCGTTCAATTTCCGCGCCGACGAGAAATCCCGTCATCGAGATCAGTCGTATCTCCTGGGCGGTGTGGTGATAGGGTTCGCGATGCTGCAGGTTGATGACGCCGACCAATTTGCCGCGGCAGAGTATGGGCACGGAAAGAAAGGCTTCAAACAAATCTTCCGGCAGGTCCTTGAACCGTTTGAACCGCGGATCGCGCAGGGCCTGGGAGGCAATCGCCACGGGCTCGCGATGCTCGGCAACCCAGCCGGTGATGCCCTGGCCGAGGCGCAATCCAAGATGATCGACGAGATCGCTGTGCGGATTTTTCGAAGCGCGCAGCACGAGTTCGTCGCGCTCCAAAACATAGAGGAAGCAGGAGTCGCAATTGACGACGGAAGAAACGAACTCCACGATGCGCTGCAGCACGGTATGGAACTGATCATCCGCCGCCATGCGGCTGCCGATCTCATGCAGGAATACCATTCCGGGATGATCGGCGACGGAGGCGTCGCGAAAGGCGCGGGGAACGGTGGACGGGACAGAATCAAGCGTCGCGATAGGACTGGACGCGGTCGAGATGGAGAGCGCATGCCGCGGCGACGTTGCCTGCGTCTGTGCGGCGCGCTTTTCTTCGAGCAGCCTGGTAGCGCATTGCGCGACCTCATTGACGAGAAAACCCATCTTTGGATGAGACGGCTCGAAGTCGGGAGCGATGCTGTGGCGATGGAGCTCTTCAGTCGTGCTGGGGCCGATGGAAATAACAAGGGTCGAGCGAAGGCCATTGTGAAGCTGCTCGGTTAGCCCCATTTGTCCGGCGATGAGAAAAAGATGAATGATCTGAGCGGCATTCAAAAAAAGAATGACGTCGATCTGCTGCTGTGCGATGGCAATCACGGATTCACGCAAAGGCTGCAAATCTTCCGGGAGCGCCCACTGATACACCGGCACGCGCGTGACGGTCGCGTCGGCTGCGATTAACGCGTCCACCAGTTCAGGATTTGCGGCGCCGTATTCCTGGACGGCCACGCGCAGACCGGAGAGCGAGGATCCGTACTTTGCGTCGATGGCGCCGATCAGTTCGCGCCAGGTGCAAGGCTCCGGCGCGGTGACACTGACGGGAACATTGAATTCGCGCAGGACGGCGCTCGGTTTTGGGCCGCGCGAAGCGATCTTGGCTTTTCTCAGCCTGGAGAGAAATTCTTCGCGGCCATAACGCAGCTCCACGATATTCAGCAGCGCGCGCACGCCAACTCCGGTAAGGAAGATAACCATATCGACTTCATCGCGCATGACGGAGCCGGCAAATTCGAGCGCGGAGTGGTTCGACTCCAGAGGAATTTCCCGCAGCGCGGGCGCAACCAGGGGCTCACCGCCATAGGTGCGAATCAGTTTCGCAATCTCCGTGGCGCGCCTGGTTTCGAGAGCGAGAACTCTCAGTCCCTGGAGATTTGTCTGCGGCATTCCATCTCCTTACAGACACAGTTGCAATCGACGACGTGGCGAGGAGCCTGTCTTGCTTACAATTCTAGCTGCAATTCCGCGCCGGCAATGGAGGCCATCACCGGCATTTCGGCTGAGATCGGCAATTCGCGATGCTCTTTGCGCTGGAGCGGAACGCTGACATATACAAGACCATTTTCAAGACGAGTTTTGTATGTGGTGACACAGGCTGCGATTTGTTGAGGCTTGGTGACGGCTCCTGTATCGAAGCACACCTTCCAGCTATGCAGCGGGCAGACCACGGAGTCGCCTGAGAGCATGCCTTCGCTAAGCGGGCCGTTGCGATGCGGGCAGCGGTTTTCCATGGCGATCACGCGATCTCCCAGGTTGAAGATCGCAATCTCATGGCTGCCCAGCAGAACGGAGCGGCCTTCTCGAAGGGGAATGCTTTCCTGTTGCGTGACGCAAATCCATTGTGCGGTCGGACTCATAGTGCCTCCACGTTTTCGAGCGGTTGGATTTGAATGAACTGGCTGGAGGTGCGCGGCGCATCGCGTTCGAGCCACGCATCGTAGGACAATTCCTTGGCTTTGCGCAGACGTTCGAGCAATTGCTGTTTTTGCGTATCCGATGCGTAGACAGTTTCCTTGCGCACCTTGTCGATGCCGATGCGCTCGATGAAGTCGTAGCTTCGTTCGAGATAATTCGCGTGCTCGCGATAGTACTGAAAAAATATGGCCGCGGCTTCGAGCGCTTCCTGAGTAGTTTCGACGGTCACCAGCAGGTCGGCTTTGCGGACTTTTTTGCCGGCAGCGCCGCCGATGACCACTTGCCAGCTGCCCTCCTGACCGACGAGGCCGACATCCTTTACTGTTGCCTCGGCACAATTGCGCGGACAGCCGACGACTGCCATTTTGAATTTGTGCGGCGTGAAAAGATTTTCAAAACGTCGTTCCAGTTCGATGCCAGTAGCGGTTGAGTCCTGTACACCGAAGCGGCAGAATTCCTTGCCGACACAGGTCTTTACCATGCGCACGCCTTTGGTGTAGGCCTGGCCGGAGGGCATGTCGAGATCGGCCCAGATCGCGGGCAAATCCTTTTTTTCGACGCCCAGCAGATCGATGCGCTGGCTGCCGGTGATCTTGACCATGGGCACGTTGTACTTGTCGGCAACATCGGCGATCTTGCGCAACTCCGCGGCAGAAGTGACGCCGCCGCGAATGCGCGGGACGACGGAGAAGGTGCCGTCCTTTTGAATATTGGCGTGGACGCGGTCGTTGATGAAGCGCGCCGAGCGGTCCTCATCATGGTCGCCGCACCAGATCACGTCAAGCATGTAGCTCAGCGCGGGCTTGCACACTTCGCAGCCGTGACCGTTTCCATAAATCCGCAGCACATCGTGAACCGATTTCAACTGCTGACTGCGGAGAATCTGGCGCAGCTCCTCTTCCGGAAAAGGAATGCACTTGCAGAGGACTTTCTTGGCGTCTTCCTCAAAGTCGGGAACGACGGTTTTGAGCAGCTGCTGGCACATGGCGGTGCAGCTGCCGCACCCGGTGGAGGCGCGGGTCGATTCCTTCAACTGCGCCAGCGTGCCGATGCCTTTGCTATGCACGGCGTGGATGATGTCGCCTTTGGTGACGCCCATGCAGCCGCACACGGTTTCGCTTTCCGGCATCTGCGCGAGATCGAGTCCGGCATCTTCCGCCGGAGGAGGAAAGAGCAGATGGCGGCGTTTCTGCGACAAATCCTTCCTGTTCTTGAGCCAATCGAGATAGCGCGGGCTGTCGGTGGTGTCGCCGACCAGAATGAAGCCGACGAGACGGCCTTCGCGCAGCACCAGCTTGCGATAGAGGCCTATGGATGGATCTTCAAAGCGGACAACTTCCATGTCCGCGTCTTTGCTCTCATCCCACTCGCCGGCGGAGAAGACTTCGACGCCCATGATCTTCAGCTTGGTGGCGATGAGCGCCGATTCGAAAATTGGGCCGCGGTTGCCGGTGATGGTGGCGGCGAGAATTTTTCCCTGCTCGATCAGCGGCGCGACCAGGCCGTAGCAGGTGCCGCGATGCTCGACGCATTCGCCGACGGCGAAGATATCGGGATGAGAGGTTTCCAGATAATCGTTGACGACGATGCCGCGATTCACGTCGAGCCCGGCCTGCTTTGCCAGCTCGGCATTGGGTCGGATGCCGGCGGCAATGACGACCAGCTCGGCGTCGAGCGTGCTGCCATCCTTGAAATGCAGTCCTTCGACTTTTCCGTTTCCCAACACGGCGGAGGTACTGCGGCCGAGCAGCACGTCGACGCCCATGCGCTGCATCTGCCGAGCCAGCATGCCGCTGCCGGTCGTGTCGAGCTGGCGCTCCATCAAGGAATTCATCAGATGAACGACGGAGACTTCGCATCCCTGCACCTGCAGGCCGCGCGCGGCTTCGAGCCCCAGCAAGCCGCCACCGATCACGGCAGCTTTCATGCCGGGCCGGGCGCGTTCCATCAGCGCGCGGGTGTCGTCCAGGGTGCGAAATACAAATACGCCGTCGCGGTGGACGCCTTCCATAGGCGGAACAAATGCCGAGCTGCCCAGAGCGAGAATCAGCTTGTCGAATGCAGTGACGCTGCCGTCGTCGCCGACGACCAGCTTCAATACCGGATCGATCGACACGATGCGCACGCCGAGGCGCGCGACGATGTTGTTCTTCCGATACCAATCGAGATCGTTCAGGATGATATCGTCGGCGGACTTTTCTCCGGCAAGCACGGAGGAGAGCAGAATGCGATTGTAGTTGGGGTGCGTTTCATCGCCGAAGATGGTGATGTCGAACTTCGGCGCGTGCTTGAGGATCTGCTCGACGCAGGCAACCCCCGCCATTCCGTTGCCAACTACGACCAGCTTCTCCATTGCATGCACCTCTCAGTCGAAATATGGAACGCGCCGGACTTGAGAGCCGAGGTCAAAAAAACTGGAATGCGTGCGACCGCGCCGTAGTTGGATTGAGAAGCGCCATCCTTATCGAATGAAAGGAATACAGTCTCTGCCAGAGAAAAATTCTCAAAAAGGCAGCGCATGCCGGCACATCACAAATTTTGTACGGAAGCTCTCAAGCTCGTCGCGGAGCACAACCAGAAGGCCCGAGGAGAAGCACAGCTTAGTGCTTTGGGCCTTTCTTCTGTATTGCCTTACTGCGGAATCGGCAATGTTTGCGGCATCCTGGCCGTGATTGCCAATTCACTAAACAACGATCGCCAGAACCGGAATGCTCTGGGATGAAGTCAGCATAGCGCTATTTGCTTCGGGAATGCAAGGGCAATGCGCGCCTGGGCGTGACCTGCAGGAAGGCCGCTTCAGCGTTTCGATCGGAAGCAGGATCATCCGGCGCAATTGCTTTCCGCTTGCGCGATAGAACATTTCGCTCTACCATCCGAGTACGTCACCGGAGCAGGCCTGCTTCGGTTTCGGCGCAATCCATTCTGACGTGACCATGCTCCTTGATGAGCGCCCCGGTCCGTCAATGTTTCTTTAAGACTCCCGGATGAGTCGGGCGCGACGCCCAATCCAACTCAGCACAGCTTCGATGGTTCGCATGGCTCCGACGTTTTCTACTGCGTCGCGTGCTTGCATTGCACTTCGATGACCGCTATCCATTCCGGGAGAGTCTTGTGGAACTGCCGTTGCTCGACTGCATGAAGGAAGAGACGCCGACCTATCGGCTGACCGATAGGATCGCGGAGGCGTGGCCGTCGGTCGATGTATCTATCTGCGCGGTTCCGAGCATGGCGGAAGGCTTGATTCCGCCTCGAGTTCCCGGCCCGGGCGAGCAGTATGGTTTTCATTTCGACATGACGAAGTGCATCGGCTGCAAGTGCTGCGTCGTCGCGTGCAATGAGCAGAATGGAAATCCCGCGGACATGCTTTGGAGGCGCGTAGGAGAAATCGAGGGCGGCGCGTATCCCGATACGAAGCGGCATTATCTCTCGATGGGCTGCAATCACTGCGTGGAGCCGACGTGCCTGGCCGGCTGCCCGGTAGATGCCTACACGAAAGACGGCGCGACGGGAATCGTTCTGCACAGCGCCAGCGCCTGCATCGGATGCCAGTATTGCACCTGGAACTGCGCGTATGGAGTGCCGCAATACAATCCGGAGCGCGGCGTGGTCGGCAAATGCGACATGTGCCACGGGCGCTTATCGCAAGGACAAACTCCAGCCTGCGCAGGCGCGTGCCCGGAAGCCGCCATCAAAATTGAGATCGTCAACGTAGCGGAGTGGATGAAGGAGTATTCCTCGAGCGCCAATGTTGCCGGCATGCCCAGCGCCGACATCAGCGTGTCGACCACGCGCATCACGCAGCCGAAAAACATGCCGCGCAATATCCAGAAGGTCGACATGTGCAATGTGCGCCTGGAGCATGCGCATTGGCCGCTGGTGGTGATGACGATCCTGACACAGTTTTCGGTCGGTGCGTTCGGCGTTATTTTCATCATGCAGCTGCTGGGCCGGCAGGCGAATCTACACTATGCCGCGGTGCTTTCGCTGCTGGTGGCAACCGTTGCATTGGGCGCATCGACGCTGCACCTGGGGCGGCCGGCATATGCGTATCGCGCGCTGAAGATGTGGCGGCGTTCCTGGCTGAGCCGGGAGGTGCTGCTGTTTACGCTGTTCGCCGGCGTGGCCCCAGTGTATGCCGGCGCACTATGGTTTCATCTTCCGTTTTCCGCGTGGCCTGGGCTGCTCACCGTGCTGCTGGGCATCGGCGGAGTCATTGCGAGCGCGCGGCTCTATCTGGTGAAGGCGCGTCCGGCGTGGAATACGGTGCATACGTGGATTGAATTTTTTCTGACTACCGGACTGCTTGGTTCTTTATTTGCCGCTGTACTCCAGTCGAGAAGCAGATTGTGGATTGCCGCTTCGATGATAATGGCGCTGGCCGTGATGTTCAACGTCGCCGTCAAGTTTCTGCGATTCAGCAATTCCGATGTGCCCGAGCTTCGCGCTTCGATGCGTCTCCTGTCATCTCCGCTGGCGAGCCTACTGCTGCTGCGGGGAGGGCTGCTGGTGCTGGGAGCGGTTCTTTTGCCGTTGACCGCATCTTCCCGCATCGGCATGGGCTGCGCATTTTTCCTTGCGCTCGTGAGCGAGACTCTTGGCCGCTATCTATTTTTTGTCAGCGTCGTTCCGACCAACATGGCCGCGGAATATTTCGTGGCGCGGGAGGCGGCGTGACTCTACGGAAATTGCTTGGGTTCGACATCGAAGCAGAAAAATATCGCTATAGCGAGGACCCGGTTCTCGGCTATACGTCGCAGCGCAAACACGCAGACAAATGGGTGACGACGACCTGCGGCTATTGTTCGGTCGGATGCGGTATGCAGGTGGGGGTGAAGGACGGTGTCGCCGTGAGCGTGCGCGGCGATGAGAAGCATCCCGTCAATCGCGGCAAGCTTTGCCCCAAAGGATTGGCGGAACACGACGCCATCCGCGCCGATGGTCGCGCGCAATATCCGCTGCTCAAGAAAAATGGAAAGCTGACACGCGTGAGCTGGGAAGAAGCGCTGGCGACAATGGCTTCGCGTTTTCGCGCCGTGCAGGAGAAGTATGGGAAGGAATCGCTGGGCGTGATCAGCACCGGCCAGCTGGTGACCGAGGAGTTCTACACACTGGGCAAGCTGGTCCAGCTGGGGCTGGGCACGCGCCATTTCGACGGCAATACCACGCTCTGCATGTCGACGGCGGTTGCGGGATACAAGCGTTCCTTTGGAAGCGATGGGCCTCCGGGCGCGTATGAGGATCTCGAAACCGCCGATGTGATTTTCCTGATCGGCGCGAACATTGCCGAGAACCATCCCATTCTCTGCACGCGTGTTGAAGCGAACAAAAAGAAGACGCTGATCGTCGCCGATCCGCGCGTGACCAAGACGGCGATGATGGCGGACGTGTTTCTGCCGTTGAAGCCGCGCTCCGACCTGGCGCTGCTGAATGGCATGATTCACATCCTTGTAAAAGAAGGTTTGTACGACGCGGAATACGTTCAAAAAAATACCAGCGGATTTGAGACGCTACGCGAATCGGTCGAGGCATATACCCCGGAACGTGTTTCTGAATTGACCGGGCTTTCCACGGAGACGATTCACAAGACGGCCCTGCTCTACGGCCATGCGCGGGCAGCGTTCATCGGCTGGACGATGGGCGTGAACCACAGCAGCAAAGGCACGGAGACGGTGAACGCTATCAACAACCTGGCGTTGATCACGGGGCAGATCGGCAGGCCGGGCGCGTCGCCGTTTTCCATCACCGGGCAGTGCAACGCAATGGGCACGCGCGAGTCGGGATTTACTTCCGGGCTGCCGGGGTATCGCAAATTTGAGAGGGCGGAGGACCGTGACGAGCTGGCGCGACTGTGGAACATTCCTGTCGAGCGAATTCCGCAGTCGCGGGGAATGGCATATCCGGACATCATTGAAGCGGCGGTGCAAAAAAAAATTCATGCGCTGTGGATCATCGCGACCAACCCGATCGTTTCTTTTCCCAATGTCGATCTGTTGCGACACGGATTGGGAAACCTGGATTTTCTGGTGGTGCAGGACGGCTTTCATCCTACGCCGACCACGGAGCTTGCCGATCTGGTTTTGCCGGCCGCGACCTGGGGAGAAAAAGAAGGGACCTACACCAACTCCGAGCGACGCGTGAGCAAAGTGAATGCCGCGGTGATGCCACCGGGAGAGGCTCGCGCTGACTTCGATATTTTTCTTTCGCTGGCGCGTGAATTGGAATGCGCGGAGGAATTGTTTCCCGGCTGGACCGTGCCGGAGGATGCCTTCAATGAATGGCGACGAGTTTCCGCCGGCCGGTTATGCGACTACTCCGGCATCCGCTACGAGCTGCTGGAACAGAGGAACGGAATTCAGTGGCCATGCCCGGCCGGCGTCGAGGATCCGTGGGCGACGCGGCGCTTATACGAACGCGGAAAATTTCAAACGGAGGATGGCCGCGCAAAATTGCATGCGGTGGCATGGGAGCCGTTTCCGGAGCAGCCGTCGCGCGAGTTTCCCTTGATCCTGAATACCGGACGCACGGTGGAGCACTGGCATACGCGCACCAAGACAGGTAGGATTCCGATCCTCGAAAAAATGTCGCCGCGGGCATGGGTGGAGATGAATCCAGTGGACGCCGAGCATTTGCATTTGAAACCGCATGACCGCATCGATGTTGTTTCAGCGCGCGGAAAAGTGGAGCAGGTCGAGTTACGCATTACCGAGATCGTCGCGCCAGGACAGGTATTTATGCCGTTTCACTTCGCGGAATGGAATGCGAACCAGATTACGCAGAGCGTGTTCGATCCGATTTCAAGGGAGCCGAACTATAAGCAATGCGCGGTACGTGTCGAACGGCGCGCGGATTCTCCAAGACGCGCCGGGATATTTGCCAAAGATTCGTTTCGCTGAAAAGGAGATGCGATGCAGAAAAAAACATTCATGCAGAGCGGCCACTGGCCGACACTGCTGGCGGCGTTTTTTTATTTCGACATCAGTTTCATGGTGTGGATTCTGCTGGGTCCGCTGGCGCCGTTTATCTCAGAACAGCTTCGGCTGAACGCGGCGGAGAAAGGGTTGCTGATCGCCATTCCACTGTTGGGAGGATCGCTGTTTCGTCCGCTGCTGGGCTGGCTGGCGGATCGAATCGGCGGCCGCAACGCCGGATTGACGGGGCTTGTGCTCACGCTGGCGCCGCTGATTCTCGGCTGGAAGTTTGCGACTACGGTTTGGGATATGTACGCGATCGGATTCCTTCTCGGCATTGCGGGCGCGAGCTTTGCCGTGGCGCTGCCGTTGGCGGGCAGATGGTATCCGCCGGAATACCAGGGCGTGGTGATGGGACTGGCGGGCGCGGGGAATTCCGGTACATTGATCGCCACTTTCTTCGCTCCGCGCGTTGCCCAGCATTATGGATGGCACGCAGCATTCGGGCTGGCTGCGTTGCCGGTTCTGGCGGTGCTGCTTCTGTTTGTGTTGCTGGCGAAGGACAGTCCTCGCAAAGCAGCAGCGCTGAAACTGAAAGATTATGCATCGCTGCTGCGGGAAGGAGATGCGCTGCGGCTTTGCTTTTTGTACAGCCTCACCTTTGGAGGATTCGTGGGGCTCACGAGTTTCCTGACTCTCTTTTTTCACGATCAATACCATGTGACAAAGATTCGCGCCGGAGACTTCACCACGCTGGTAGTGGTGGCGGGCAGCTTCCTGCGTCCGGTGGGAGGATGGCTGTCGGACAGGTTTGGAGGATATCGGATTCTGCTGGCACTGCTGTCGGGTGTTGCAGTCTGCATGGGAGCGATCAGCACCCTACCGCCTTTGACGGTGGTACTGGTCGTTCTGTTTGCTGCGATGGCGATGCTGGGGATGGGCAATGGAGCGGTCTTTCAGCTGGCCCCATTGCGCTACTCCGATCAGATTGGAATCATGACGGGAATCATTGGGGCTGCCGGAGGATTTGGAGGGTTTCTGCTTCCGTCTGTACTGGGAATCATCAAAGAGCATACCGGGCGCTACAGCACGGGAATTGTGTTTCTGTCCGCGATCTTTTTCGTTGGCGTATTTGGGTTGCTAGAGTTTGGAGTGAGATGGCGGAGCACCTGGACAGAGTCCGCAATAAAGCTGTCGGGGATATTCGGCTATCGAGGAAATGCGTTGGTCGAAGAAGAAAAAGCGGCCTGAACTTTTTTCAAAACGAGTCGCGTCATTTATCCATCTGCACTGGCTACTGGCGCCAATTGATGGCACTTGAAAAGGAACCTGAATATAGCTATGGCTCTGTGAGCCTTTCACGTTTCCTTGCAGCACAATCTTCGCCGGGGAAGAGATATTTCCATTCTGCTGGGCAATCGCGGAAGGTTGAGCAATAAGAAGCGTTAAGCCGAAGAGAACTAGAATCCAGCAAGACCGCACCTGCGCATTTTCATCGGTTACTCCGGGCCTGCAACTCTAAAAAAATGGGAATGCCATAGGACAAGCAGTTTGCTTGCCCTATGGCTTTTCAGCAAAACGTACGTCTATCGATTAGTAAAACAATTTCAACGCCAACTGCATGACTCGGCCCTGGTTATTTCTTTGAGAGGTAATCTGGCTGAAGTTAGCAGTTGTAAAATTCAGTTGCGTTGGCTGCCCAAATTGCGGCGAATTGAGGTGTTGAATGCCTCTGCTCGAAACTGCAGAAACATCGACTGCGTAAACGTAAAGTCCTTGAAGACTGAAGAATCGAGATCGCGGATGAGATTACGTTAGCGCTTATGTAGTAAGCAAGAACAATTTGTCAGGAAGAAATAGACTGGATTAAATTTCGATGAAATAAACCGGAATTAACAGCACAATGAACATTCACCGGCTGGCATCGGGGTAGAAGTTTCACAATTTTCAATATTCGGTCAGCGTTACCGTAAACCTGGGTTATGCTTGGAGCGCGGCATGGTGTCGGTTGCCGCTATCAATACAGAAATTCGTGAAATCCGCTATCGCCTATGGCCATTCGACTGAAAGATATCGCGAGAGATTTAGGCGTTTCGTTGATCACTGTATCCAAAGTTTCGCGGGGGGCCGACAGCGACATCAGCGAGGAAACGCGGCGGCGCGTGCTGAAGCGCATGGCGGAGCTGAATTACCGTCCCAACATGCTGGCCCGCGGCCTGGCCAGCGGAAAAACATTCATCGTCGGACTTGTGGTTCCCGATCTGCTGCATCCATTCTTTGCCGAGTTTGCCAAGTCGCTCAATGGAATTCTGCGTCCGCATAACTACGGCCTGATCCTGGCTTCCTCGGAAGAGGATCCCATGATTGAGCAGCAGGAGATACGCACGGTGCTGGCGCGGGGAATCGACGCGTTGCTGATTGCCTCGTGTCAATCCACGCTGCGGGGATTTTATGGGATTGAAGATCAACGGACTCCGTTCATCCTGATCGATCGCGACTTCCCACAACTGCGCGCGAATTTTGTCGGTACCGACGACTACCGCGCGGGCCTGTTGGCTACGCAACATCTGCTGGCCGCGGGACGGCGGCGCATTGCGCATATCGCGGGCCCGGAACTGGCTCCCGCAGCGGATCGACTGGCCGGCTACAAGTCTGCACTTACCGAACGCGGCGTTCCTATCTCCGAAAAATACATCCTGAAAAATTCAAGGGTGGAGGAGATCGGCGAAGACGCCGGCTACCAGGGAATGCGTAAACTTCTACGCTTGAAACCGCGTCTCGATGCGGTGTTCTGCTATAACGATCTGACCGCAATCGGCGCGATGCAGGCGGTTTTGGAAGCGGGTCTGTCGATTCCGGAAGATATTGCGTTTGTGGGATGCGGCAATGTCCGCTATTCCGACTACCTGCGCATCCCGCTCTCCTCGATCGATCAATCCACGCACTTGCTTGGGGAACATGCGGGAAGGCTGGCGCTCGATCTGATCCAGAATCGCTCCATTGCCGATCGCTCCGTTGCTCCGCAGCATATCCGCGTCGAGCCAAAACTGATTGTTCGCGTCTCGTCCGCGGCAACATGTTAACGACAGCAAAAGCTGCCGGCAGCTAATGCAGGCAAGCGAGCAGGACAATGCCCAGCAGAAGAACCACCAACGGAATCCAGAATTGCCGATCGGTTAGAATCGCTTTCAACATCGGTTGTGCTCCGATCGATTGGCATCAGATAGTTCTTGTGAAAGCCCGCTTCTGCATGATACGTTAGCGATACCGTAAAGCACTTCCCCGGTGCGGGAGAATCACTCGATGAGCACAAGTTCGCAACTTCCAGAGCAGCCGCTCAAGCATATCGATCAATGGGATGACTTTGTCGCGGGCCGATATCGCCAGGGAAAGGCGCAATCGGAATTCCGCAATTACGACGAGAATGCAAATCCATCCGTGGCTGAATTCTATCGGTTGAATCACGCCAACCAGACACTTGCTTTTGTGCTGGAGAAGGAAAAGGAATTCGGTTCACTGAAGAGAGGCAGGAAGAGCATTTGGGCGGCTGCCGAATATCTCAATACGCTGGTCGATGAGAGCGATCCCGATACCGACCTGACGCAAATCGAGCACTTGCTGCAAGCCTCTGAGGCCATCCGCCAGGATGGTCATCCGCGATGGTTCGTTCTGACCGGCTTCATCCACGACCTCGGCAAAGTTCTCTGCCTTTACGGAGAGCCGCAGTGGGCGGTGGTAGGAGATACGTTTCCAGTCGGCTGCGCGTACTCCAATCAGATCGTATTCCCGGAATATTTTCAGCAAAACCCGGATATGCACGTTGCGGAATACCAGACGCGCTATGGCATCTATGAACCAAATTGCGGGCTGGGAAACGTACACCTGTCCTGGGGCCACGATGAGTATATCTACCGCGTCACCAAAAATTATCTGCCTGAACCTGCGCAATACATGCTGCGGTACCACTCGTTTTACTCGGCTCACCGGCACGGCGCGTATCGTCACCTGATGTTGCCGCACGATGAACAGATGCTCGAATGGGTTCAGAAATTCAATCCGTACGACCTCTATTCCAAGGGTGCGGTCAAGCCTAATCTGAAAGAGCTGAAGCCTTATTACGAGGACCTGATCGCGGAATTCTTTCCCGGCGAAATCGACTGGTAAGGGATGCCGGCCAGCCAGCCTGTACGCGCGCCTCGCTCTCTGCATGGTCTTGGCATCGTCTGCGCGCTTACCGCAGGGGCTTGGCTGGGCGCGGCAGAAGCGCCGGCCAAGCTGGTTGTAGCAGGGTTTTCGCCTCTCGCTATTTCTCTTTGCATGGTCCTTGGAGTCTTCGTCGCCCGATGGACTCTGCCCACGCTCTTCAAAGGCACGCCTTCTATCTTTCGCGATTTGATGACCCGGCCCCACCTGATCCTATGGGCGGTGCTGGCGGGTTCTCTTTGGGCAGTTGCCAATACGCTTACCATTTTCGCGATTCGCGACGTCGGGCTGGCGATCGCCTTTCCACTCTGGAATACCAATTGTCTGGTAGGCCTGTTCTGGGGATGGTTCCTCTTTCATGAACTGAAAGACGCCGGCGCAAAAATCTGGATGAAGGTGCTGGGCGGTGCTGTGGCGATAGTCGTCAGCACCGTGATGATTTCCGCGGCCTCAGTTCACAGCGGAACGATTTCCTCCGATCGCGCCCTCTCTGGAGTCATTGCCGCACTCGGGGCTGGACTGCTGTGGGGCACTATGTATGTTCCCTATCGCAAGGCCTATTTAACCGGCATGAATCCCTTTTCATTCGTAACCGTTTTTACCTTCGGTGAACTGGGCACGATGGGTCTGCTGGCGGCCACGCTGCACGGAAGCGGCCGTTCGCTGGCGTACGAATTGCATGCGCTGCGGCCTTCGATGTTGTGGCTCTTTCTGGGCGGATTCTGCTGGGTGATCGGAGACTTGTTCCAGCAATACGCAACAAAATATGTTGGAATCAGCCGGGCAATTCCGTTGTCGAATACCAACCAACTGTGGGGACTCGCCTGGGGCGCGCTGGTGTTTGGGGAGTTTGCTCACGTCCATCGGTCGACGCAGATCCTTGTCTTCTTGGCGTCGATCATCATGATTGCGGGTGCGCTTGCCATCACCAGCGCTTCGGCATCAAGCGGCGAACGCACATCGTGTCTGCGCGCCATCACGCGGGAGTGCGCCCATTACCGGCTCGATCTCGAACAGACGATCGATGCGTATGATGGCAGCGAATCCACAACCGATCGCGAAACCAAGCGGCCCTGGTGGGATTTTTTCATTCTCGCGGCAGCCATCGCGATCTTTGTCTGGCTGGCGGCAGGGGTACATTTCCCTCCGCTGGCGATCAACATCCCGCTCGCTGCGATTCTGGCCGCAATCCTGCTGCTGTTGCTGATTGCCTGCGGATGGTATCTCTGGCGGCGGACTCGTTTCGCATAGCGGAATTTGAACCGTATGATTCGCTAGCTCAGCGTCCACCGCAGCGGCTGATGCTCCGAGCTGGAGCCGCTGACAAGGATCGCGCCGTCCCCGTCCCTGCGGATCGCCGTTTTAGCCCCATTCACCTCGAGTTTCGCGATGGCCGCGTCCTTCGGCAGCAGGATGCGCACTGTCCATTTTCCCGCGCGCGCCGGCGCATACCATCCGCGATAGCGGCCCTCCGACTTCACCACTCCCAGTAAGGGTGAGTCGAACCGATACGCCTCCGCCGGCAGTGTCAGGCGCAGGTTCACGCCGGCTTCAGTGAAGGCGATGCCCAGCAGCTTGCTGGCCGAGTATAGAAAGCATGCGTGGGCATGCAGGTTCAGTACCGGAAAATCCGTGCCATGGAAAAAGGTCTCATTCGCGGCACCGCCAGGCTGCCGGTTCAGCGTCGAGTTGTACGAATCGTTGCCGCTCCAGATGCCGTACCAGAGATCCGGATAGCTCGCCGCGTGGCGCGCCAGCGTGTTCCGCTTCCATTCGTCCCAGGCCATCGCCGGATCGATCTCCGCCAGCGCCCACACCAACGTCTGGTTCAGCGATGGCCAGATCGCCCCCAGTTCCAGCGTTCCCAGGTTTGCCGAACCGGTCGCGCGCATGTCCGGACCGTCGCTCATCTGCGCGGCTCCCAGCGGCCCCTGGCGCAGCAGCGTGTTCATGGTGTGCACCAGCTCCCGGCTCTGCTCCGGTGTGGTCACGCCCGCCAGCAGCGCCCAGGGCTGCGGCTCGATCCACAACGTCGTCTCGCCCAGCCAGCCAATTTTCGGCCCGAGCCACGCGCGCCGCAGCCACTTGCCATTCCACTGCGTGCGCGCCGCCTTGCGATGCAGCTCCGCGCTGGCCCTCGCTTCGGCTGCCACGCCTGAGCCGTCATCGGCGTAGGCCAGCATACGGGCATACTCGTCGAAGACCCACGCCGCCATCGCAGAGTTCAGCACGCTCTCGCCGTACTCGATGCAGCCCTTGATGTCGGAGTTCCCCCAGGTGAAGATCAGCCCGTCGTTCCAGTCGTCCGACAGCATCCGCATCACCCCGTGCTGCCCTGTGCCCACATCCCGAATCTCATGCCGGTAGCAGCGTTGCAGCAGCCCGCGCACGCTGTCGGTTCGGCCCGGAGTGGCCGAGAACCGCGCCGGAATCTGCTCCTCCAGAAATTCCCTGTCGCACGTCGCCAAAACATATTCGCTCGCCGTCCACAGCAGCCACAACGGCAGGTCGCTGGAGCGGTCGTCCTGCATGGGCGCGATCACGCCGTGACCTACAATCCCATACGGAATGGAACCGTCGTCCCGCACTTCTTTCAGCGTGTACCGCAGCACGCTGCGCACAATCTGCGGATCGCTGAAGAGGAATGGCAGGCAATGCTGCAGGGGATCGCGAGCCGCGCCCTGAAAGCCCATCACATACTGGTAAAACCCGTTCTGGTTCAGGATGTGTTCGCCAAAATAATCGTCGAAGGTCTGGCTGCTGCGCAGGTAATAGTGGTTCCAGGTCGATTCGCGCCGGATCCACGGCTCGGACGGCACATCGAAGCGCATGCCGCTCTGCTTCCATTGCTCGCTCGACTGCCGCAACACCGATCCCCCCGCGCCTTCATATTTCGCGGTCAGCGCCTCCAACGTAAAGCCCTTCGGCAGATAGCCGTAGAGAAAGCTCACCGTGCGCGCTTCCTTCGGGCCCAGATGAAGCGTGCGCTCCACCAGCTGACCCGTGCTGGGGCCGCTGGAATCCAGGTTGCCGTCCAGCGGATGCTGCAATCGATCCGGATTCGCCGCTCCTCCGGCGCCGAAAAATGCTCCTGCATCGCAGCTGAATCTCTCGGCCGGCGCATCGAGCGAAATCAGGAACGTCTGCGGTAGATCGAAGCTCTCGAACTCCGTCCCCGGCCGCAACTCCGGCGGCGCGGTGACAAATCCGTCGGGGTGGGCACGCAGCATGGCGTTCGCCCTTTTCCACGCTGCTTCCTCCTGCGCCGACCGCCCCTCAAAACGTTTGGACTCGATCAGCCCCTTGTTTCCGGCAAGCGCCTTCACGCGATGGCTGAATCGCCGACCAAGATCGCGCCGGATTTGCACGGCGCTGCCGAGGCCCGCATCCGAATCAATTGTGGAGCGATACGAAAACTGATACGGCTGGCATCCCCAGTATTCGATCCAGCGGAGCGTGACCGCAGTATCGCGGTGATTCGTGACCATCGCTTGCGAAATCAGAACCGGATCGTCGCCAAAGGGCGCGCTGATCGTCTGCTCGACGGAGTGGCTCCTGCCCCGGACTTTTTTTCTGAAATAGCCGATGCCGAAGATGCGCTCGAAGCCGCGCTCGAACGCCTCGTTGCCGCCGCTGTACCAGGTGCTCAGCGTCTCCTCGCCATCGGTGAGATAGCCGAAGCCGCCGCCAAATTGACTCGTCTCAGGATCGACATCGTTGAGAAATTTCGGACAGCCTTCATCCTGGCGCAGGCGCACATGCCCAAAGTTGGAGGCCAACGCGATTACCCGGTCGTTGCCCACCTGGTGCACATGCTCGGTCGGGCCCAGCACCCCAGGCTGTTGCACCTCGGTCACGGCATGAGGATTTGCGGTCTGGTTGGCGGTGTAGCGATACGCCGGCAGGCCGAACTCATCTTCAATCCAGACGCCGAAGCTTCCCGAGCCATAACTGGATCCCGGCCCCTGCGCGCTTGTATTGTCCAGATCCAAGGGCCACGCCCTCGATGCCTCCAGCCCGCCGGCAACCGCCAGGCCCAGGCTCCCTCGCAGAAACTCCCGCCGCGTTGCTGCCACTCAGCGCCCTCTTTTCTTCGACGAAGACATGGTGGAATTGTGTTTTCAAACGCATGGCGCAAAAAAAATTCAGATGCGCATGGGCATGATGATGTAGCGGTAGCGGAAGTCGTCCTTGGGGTCTTCCGGGCGAACCTGGCCCGCGGTCTGCGCGTCTTTGAATTCCAGGCGCACTTCGGATATGTCGCCTACCGCTTTCAGGAAATCGACCATATAGGAAGAATTGAAACCGATGACGAGCGGGTCCATGCTGTAGGGAGTTTCAATCGTATCTTCTGACTCGCCGGCTTCGGTGGAGGAGGAAGAGATTTTCATCTCGTTCTGTTCGAGGCGGACTTTTACTGCGCCCGAGCGTTCGTCGGCGAACTGGGCTACGCGCTGGATGGACGAGAGCAGGTCGGCGGTACGGACGATGACGAAGCGATTGTTGTCGCGCGGCAGAACGGCTTCGTAGTTCGGAAACTGGCCGGTGAGTTTGCGCGAGGTCAGGACGCGGTTGCCAACCTGGAAATAGAGGGTTTGGTCGTCGTCTGCGAAGTCGATGAATTCTTCTTCTGTGTTGGCCAGGAGAGACTGCAATTCGGCGAGCGCTTTGCGAGGAACCAAAAGGCGCTTTTCTCCGCTGACGGCGAGATTTTCTCCGGTCTTTTCGATATGCGCGAGGCGGTGCCCGTCGGTGGCGACCATGGTGAGGCTGCCGGCTTTGACCAGCAACAGTGCGCCGTTCAGCGTGTAGCGCGATTCTTCATTGGCGACAGAAAAAATAGTCTTGCTGATCATGGTGCGCAGCGTGGCCGCGGGCAGGCGGATGGCGCCGGCGGTGGGAAAGGGCTGGACCTGAGGAAAATTCGCGCGGGCCATGCCGACCATTTTCGTGTTGGAGCGGCCGAGGCGAATCTGCACCCAGTGGTTCTCCATCAGTTTGATGGTGAGCTCGCCATCGGGCAGCAGCTTGATGTAGTCGTACAGCTTGCGGGCAGGGATGGTGCAGGCTCCTGACTTTTTCACCTTGGCTTCGCAGGAGGTGCGAATGCTCTGGTCGAGGTCGGTTGCGGTGATGGTGAGACGGTTCTGATCGGCCTCGAGAAGAAAGTTCGAGAGGATGGGGATCGTCGTTTTGCGCTCGACGACGCCCTGGGTTGCGGTCAACTCGCGCAGCAACTGCTGGCGATTCACGCTGATTTCCATCGCAGTATTTTCTACCACTGTCTTCTCCGGCTGGGCTTCCAGGGTGGGCATCTTTGCTTCTCACTCTCAAAAACTTTACAACCATGTCCTGGGTTGTGCCTTCATTGTAGAGACAAATGGGACGCGGCGCGGGAAATTCCTCTGCGGAAAATCCAGGCGTTTCTAAGGAAATCCGGACTTCCTGGACCCGCCCTTTGCAAGCAGCGAGAGGAGGGGTACCGGCGTTTCTGGAGCGTGGACGAAATGTATAGAACGACGGCTACTAAAAAGCTTTTTAAAGATGAATATAAAAACAGTCGTAGTAGCAGATGGCGGTGGGAAAGTGGGTAAGTTGAGAGAAACCGCTGAGGAAGCGGGGGAGAAATGAGCCCCGTTTTCTAAAAGTGGGCTGTGGGGAAATGGATAAGCGGGATAACGGGATGCGGAGGCCAATTTTCCGGGCGGGTTTTCCATATTTTTCACAATTGAGGCTATCGAGGCTGTTGGTTTCATGGGATTGTTGTGCAAAGCTGGTTTTCATCGTTTCGATGAAGGGGTCGTGGACGGACAGAAAATCCACAGAAACGCTGATGCAGAGATGAGTGGCTTATATCGAGTCTGAATTTTTCAATGAGGTCTGCGCCTCTGCGGGCCGTGATTTGGTTCAGGCCAGGATGCAGTCTACGTCGTTGGCTTTCAGCACTTGCTGAAATTCCGGATCGAGATCTTTGTCGGAAACGATTTGATCGATTTCGCTCAGCGGCGCTACCTGGATCATGGAAGCCCGCCCGAATTTCGACCGATCGGCTACGATGATCACCTTTCGCGCAGCGCGAATCATAGCGCGGATCGATTCGACGTTGAGGCTGTTGGAATCGCTGATCCCGGAGGCGGTCACGCCGCCGATGCCCATGATGAGAAGGTCGGCGGAGACACTGTTTAACATCCCTTCGCAAATGGGGCCGAGTTGTACGCCCAGGCGCGGGTAGAGATAGCCGCCGGTCAGGGTTACTTCGGCTTGTTTGCTATCCCAGAAAATCTGCGCAACCGGTATGGAGTTGGTGACGATCTGAATGAGGCGATTGCTGAGATTGACGGCCACTTCGGCAACGCTCGATCCGCCGCCCAGGATTACCGTTTGCCCGTCTTTGACCAAGGCAGCTGCGGCTTTTCCGATCCGCACCTTCTCATCGTGGCTACTAATGGATAGACGTTTGAAATCCAGCATTTCGTCGCGGGTCTGGAGAGAAATGGCTCCTCCGTGCACGCGGCGCAATACGCCTTTTCCTTCCAGTTCAATCAAGTCCCGGCGTATGCTCGATTTCGAAGCATGGAAGCGTTCACAGAGTTCTTCAAAATTCACAAACTCCTCTTTGGCGAAGAGTTCCTGAACCTTAAGCTGGCGTTGTGCTTGCCTCATTAAAATCGATGATACAAGGGAATTCCAAAAGAGTTCAATAATGATTTTATTTGGTTGATTTTGGAAAATAGTGGAATTATACTCACGGTTGTTCCATCAAGCCTCATGAAGAAGATCGATCAAGACCGTGTCTCCACGATAATTCGTCGCGCCGTTGCGGAGTGCCTCGCAGCCGATCGTTCCAATCAGATAACTCCGGATGAGCCGCTCAAGATTTTTACTTCACAGGAAGCCAACGCGCTGAAAGAAGAAATTGTGCAGGTAGGAAGGAAGCTGTGGGAGCGGCAATATGTGGATGGAAATGGCGGCAACATTTCCGTCCGCCTTTCTCCGCACTACGTCCTCTGCAGTCCGACATTGTGCAGCAAGGGCGATCTTCGGACGGAGGATCTGTCGCTGGTCGATCTCGACAACTATCAGATCTGCGGCGATCGTCCGCAGACGAGCGAAATTCTCCTTCATCTCGAAATTTACAAAGCGGTGCCGGAGGCGAAGGCGGTGATTCACTGTCATCCGCCGTACGCGACTGCGCATGCCGTGGCCGGGGTGATTCCGCAGGGAAATTTGATTCCGGAGCAGGAGGTATTTGTCGGGCCGCTGGCGCTGGCGCCGTATGAAACTCCCGGCACGCATGCGTTTGCGAAGACGGTTCTTCCGTTTGTGAAAAACCACAATACGATTCTGCTGGCGAATCATGGAATCGTCTGCTGGGCAGACACAGTCACGCATGCGGAGTGGTACGTCGAAGTTGTCGATACGTACTGCAAGACGGTGATGATCGCTTCGCAGCTGCGTCCGAAGCTAAATGAGATTCCTGAGGAAAAGATTGCGGATCTGCTGGCCATCAAAAAGAGGCTGGGTCTGCCCGATCCCCGGCTGGCGAGGAATGAGGATTCAGGTGAGCTGGCCAAGCGCCGAACCGCGGAGTCGCAGAAAAATAATAATGGAGAGAATTGTCCCGGCAAGTATGAAATCGACGAACTTGTGAACAGATTGACGCTGGAAATTCTTGCCGTCCTGAACAGGAACGTATGAAGCACACGGCAAATTTTATTGCCGCAGACCTGGGAGCATCGAGCGGGCGATTGATGATGGGCCAGTGGAATGGCCATACGTTCGCGCTGGAAGAGTTGCACCGATTTCCGAATGGCGCCGTTCGCGCAGCCGATGGCTTGCATTGGGATGTGCTGGGGATCTGGTCTCAGATTCAGAGCGGACTCGCAATATACCGTGCGCGTTTTGACGAAGCGCCCACCGCTATTGGTATAGACGCGTGGGGAGTGGATTTTGCCTTGCTGGACAAGCGCGGGCGATTGATCGGAAATCCATATCACTATCGAGATTCGAGAACGGACGGAATTCCGGAACAGGTATTCCGGCGCGTGGATGAGCGGGAAGTTTTTTCGCGGACCGGCGTCCAGACAATGCAGATCAATACCTTGTTTCAGTTGTACGCAATGGCGCAGGCGGACGATCCGCAACTGAAATATGCCGAGACGCTGTTGATGATTCCCGATCTGTTCCACTATTTTCTATGTGGGGAAAAATCTGTCGAGTACTCAGAAGCCACGACGACGCAGATGTACGCGACTACGGGCAGTTGGGCGCGTGACTTATTAAGCAAGCTTAAGATTCCTGTCAATATTTTGCCGGAGGTTGTGGCGCCGGGGACGCTGCTGGCGAGGGTTCGGCCGGAAATTTTGCGGGCAACCGGGATAACTGGAGATTTTC
The DNA here is from genome assembly GCA_965276585.1 of Acidobacteriaceae bacterium. Lineage (GTDB taxonomy): Bacteria > Acidobacteriota > Terriglobia > Terriglobales > Acidobacteriaceae > JAKAAZ01. The sequence continues at coordinate 645,746 of CBDIAZ010000002.1, forward strand.
CTGTTGTTGCCGTTGCATCGCATGACACTGCCAGTGCGGTAGCGGCGATTCCGGACATGGACGAGAGCAGCGCTTTTATCAGCAGCGGCACCTGGAGCCTGATGGGAGTCGAACTGAAAGCTCCTGTCACCTCCGATCAAGCACTGAGGTTGCATTTCACCAATGAGGGTGGGGCGGATGGTTCCATTCTGCTGGTGAAGAACCTGACCGGCTTGTGGATTCTGCAGGAATGTATGCGTCAATGGGTCGGCGAGGGGCATGGTCTCAGTTGGACGGACATTACGGCTGCGGCTTCCTCTGCGTCGGCGCTGAAGTGCGTGCTCGATGTAGACGCAAATGATTTTCGTATGCCGGAAAATATGCCGAATGCAATTGCCGGGTATTGCCGCCGCACAAGACAAGCTGTGCCAGAGACTATCGGTGCAATTGCGCGCTGCTGCTTTGAAAGCTTAAGCCTGAAGTACCGTTCTGTGCTCGAGTCCCTGGAAATATTGACGGGACGACATCTTGAAACCATACGCGTGGTAGGCGGCGGATGCCTGAACGAGTTGCTTTGTCAGATGACGGCGGACGCATGTAATTGTAGGGTGGTGAGCGGACCGGCGGAGGCATCGGCGCTGGGCAATATTATGTTGCAGGCAATTGCTACCGGCCATCTATCCAATATGAGCGCGGGTCGCACATCGATCGCCGATTCCATCCACTGTACGTCTTACACTCCGCAGAGAAGCGGCGCCTGGGATGAAGCCAGCGCGCGGCTGGAACAGATGCAGTGCATAGTTGCGAGTGAGCGATTGCAAAGGAGTATGGCATGAGCAGTGTACAAGCCTCGACACAGCAGTACGAGATGTTGATTGATGGCGAATTCGTTCCCGGGTCCCGATTCATCCCGGTGGTGAATCCTGCTACAGAGAAAGTAGTATCCGAGATTCCCGAAGCTACGGAAGGACAAGTCAATGCTGCAGTGCTGGCAGCGGAACAAGCACAGCCTGGATGGAGCGGGCTGCCTGCGATCCAACGCGCAGCCCATCTGCATGAAATTGCGACTGCAATTCGCGCGAAGAAGAATTTTCTAGCTCATGTCATTACAGAAGAACAAGGGAAGATTCTTTCGCTGGCGGAGATAGAAGTTGATTTCTCTGCGGACTACCTGGATTACATGGCGGGCTTCGCGCGCCGCTATGAAGGGGAAATCATTCAGAGCGATCGGCCTGGAGAAAACATACTTCTATTCAAGGCTCCGATTGGCGTAGTCGCTGGAATTCTCCCGTGGAATTTTCCTTTCTTTCTAATTGTGCGCAAGGTTGCGCCGGCATTGGTGACAGGAAATACCATTGTGATCAAACCGAGCGAGGAAACCCCCAACAATGCGTGTGAGTTTGCGAAGATTGTGGCGGAGTCTTCACTGCCAAAAGGCGTATTCAATCTGGTCACGGGCTCGGGCCCTGGGGTTGGCATGATGCTAGCCGGCCATCCGCGCGTGGATATGGTGAGTTTAACCGGCAGCGTCGCTGCGGGAACGTCTGTGATGCGTGCCGCCGCGGCGAACATTACGAAGGTATCGCTGGAGTTGGGTGGAAAGGCTCCGGCAATTGTGATGCAGGATGCCGACCTGGACCTGGCTGTAAAGGCGATTCGCGATTCCCGGATTATCAATACCGGACAAGTTTGCAACTGCGCGGAGCGAGTCTATGTTCACGAGTCGATCGCGAAAGAATTCGTAAAACGAGTTACAGTTGCGATGAAGCAAACCAAGGTTGGTGATCCTTCGGAAACGGGAATGGAAATGGGGCCGCTCGTCAACAAGGCGCAGCTGGACCGGGTTGAAACTGCGGTAAACCAAGCCGTGAAAGATGGAGCGGAGCTAGTGCTGGGTGGCGAGCGGGGCGAGTTTCGTTCGGGTTATTACTACCAGCCGACCGTACTTACAAACTGCCGCCAGGAAACCGACATTATGCGGAAAGAGATTTTCGGTCCGGTACTTCCTATCGCGACATTTACCGACCTTGACCAGGCAATCGATATGGCAAATGACTGCGAGTATGGGTTGACCTCATCCATCTTCACCAGAAATCTCGATGCGGCGATGCGCGCTTGCAATGAATTGAAGTTTGGGGAGACCTATATCAACCGCGAACATTTCGAGGCCATGCAGGGCTTTCATGCCGGATGGCGAAAGTCTGGAATTGGAGGTGCGGATGGAAAACATGGGCTGGAGGAATTTCTGCAGACGCATGTCGTGTATATGAATTACGACCGAAAGTATAAAGCTTCTTCCACTCCCGATTAAGGCCAACAGGACCTGTACTATCCCGTTTAGAAGTGCGGACTATAAGTAACGATGGGCCTTGAGAGGATTTCATTCTGAAATGCTGACGCCTTCTTTAGCTAGCCAGAAGACAACGGACAGTCCACAATCGCAGCAGCTTATCCCGAGTGGGATGAGCCTGCAATTTTTTCTGGTGACTGGGCTGTTCTTCTTATGGGGCGTGCCCAACAATCTGAACGACGTATTGATTCGTCAGTTTATGACGTCGTTTGCGATTTCCCGGTTTCAGGCTGGACTAGTTCAGTCCGCCTTTTATATGGGATATTTCCTTCTGGCTATTCCGGCTGCGCTGTTAATGCGCAGGTTCGGATACAAACTTGGCTTTGTCGTTGGCCTGCTCCTGTTTGGCACGGGAGCATTTCTTTTTTGGCCGGCGGCACTGATTGGCCGCTATTCATTTTTTCTCTTCGCGCTTTTTGTTATTGCCAGCGGACTATCTTTTCTGGAGACAGCCGCGAATCCTTTTGCCGCACAACTGGGAAGCCCTGAAAGCGCTGCCCGCCGTCTGAATTTTGCCCAGGCATTCAATACGCTAGGAGCCATCAGCGGTGCCCTGATTGGAACTGTATTTATTTTTTCCGGAATCGAGCTTGATTCGCAGCATGTCTCTCAGATGCAAGCCGCGCATACCTATCAGACTTATCTTCAACATGAAACCATGCGCGTCGTAGCTCCCTATATTGTGATCGGCGCGATTACGTTTGTGTGGGCCATTTTGATTGGCCGCACCAAATTTCCAAGCATTGCCAACGAACATGAAAGCGCAAATGAGAACCACGGCAGCTTTAAGGAGTTGTTGCGCTATCCTCATTTTCTGCTCGCCATTATTGCGCAGTTTCTTTATGTAGGAGCACAGGTAGGCACCTGGAGTTACTTCATTCAATATATTCAGACTTCTACTCACGAGCCGGAGAAGATCGCGGGTTATTTGCTGACTGGCACCCTGGTTGCGTTTGCTGTTGGAAGGTTTGTGTCATCCGCGATGATGCGATATATCGCGCCCCATCGCCTTATGGGTTACTACGGCCTGGTGAACGTCGCGCTGCTTGCGGTAGGGGTTGAATTTCCGGGGTGGGTTGGTCTTTGGGCGATCTTCGCTACCAGCTTCTTTATGTCTGTGATGTATCCAACAATTTTTGCCCTTGGGATTCGGGGTCTGGATCGTAACACTAAAATTGGCGGCTCACTTATTGTAATGAGCATTGTTGGCGGCGCTGTGCTTACGCCAATTATGGGATGGATTTCCGAGTCATCCCAAAGTGTCGCGATTGCTTATCTAGTGCCGTTATTCAGTTATTTGGGTGTCGCTCTTTACTCGTTCTTTGGCTCAGGTATCCATCGGACATTCCCGCCACCGACTGGGCATGTCGGATCGGCCTAATGAAATAGACGTCAGCGCAACTACGAACAGGGAGAAAAAAGAATGGATATGGATGCAGTTTCCAGGCGGTCATTTCTAAAGAACCTTGGCGCGGCGGGCGCTTTGGCTTACTCAACCAATGCAGGAGCACTTAGTCTGGGTTCGAAGCCAGCCCCGACTGGTAGCAATGCATTTTCTGCGACAGAAAAGATGCAGGCGGCAACTCGTGCGCAGAGAATGGCCTGGTGGCACGAGGCCAAGTTCGGAATGTTCATCCATTGGGGCCTATACAGCGTGCTGGGTCAGCATGAATGGGCGATGGAGGCGGAGGGAGTTCCGATTCCGCAATATGAACGGATGGCGAAACATTTTCATCCCAAGCCGAACGCGGCGCGCGAATGGGCGAAGCTAGCTCGGCGCGCTGGACAGAAATACATGGTGATGACAACGAAACACCATGAAGGCTTCTGCATGTTCGACACAAAGCTGACCGACTATTGCGCACCCAGGCAGGGTCCGGGGCGAGACCTGGTGCGGGAGTATGTAGAAGCTGCACGCGCGGAGGGTCTTCGCGTCGGCTTCTATTACTCGCTGATGGATTGGCATCATCCGGATGGTGCTCGCTGCAAGACAGACGAAGCAGCGCGCAAGCGGTTTGTAGCCTACACGCACGGGTTGATTCGCGAATTACTGACCAACTACGGCAAGATCGATGTGCTTTGGTATGACGTCGATTCGCCGCTAACTCCCGAGCAGTGGGAGTCGGAGCGGATGAACCAGATGGTATTTGAACTACAGCCGGAAATTATCGTGAATAATCGCAATGGTCTGGAAGGCGATTTCTCTACGCCGGAACAGCATATTGAGGCGGCGGAGTCAGGGCGCGCCTGGGAAACATGTATGACACTGAACGATAGCTGGGGCTATAACCGCGGCGACGATTCTTGGAAGACGCCAAAAACAATTGTAAGTAACCTGGCAGATTGCGCATCAGGCGGCGGCAATTATCTCTTGAATATTGGCCCTAAACCCGACGGATCGGTACCTGTAGAATCCGTGGAAATTTTAGAAACCGTTGGCAAATGGCTCGACACCAATGGCAAAGCGATTTACCAGACACAACGGGGATCTTTGAACGCCACTCCCAATGCATACTTCACGCGTGATGGAAATACCTTGTATATCCATCAGAAATATTGGCCAGGAGTAACTCCTGCGGCGCAGTGGCTATCGTTTTTTCAGCCGGGTGTTGTGGTGGCGATCGGCGGCTTAAAGACGAAAGTAAAATCTGCGCATCTTTTAAAGACTGGGCAGAATGTTCCGTTTACTCAGGACGATCATTTCTATTTGCGGCTGACGGGGCTCCCGGTTGAAGCGCCTGACTCGCCGACTACTGTGATCGCAGTGGAATGCGAAGAGGAGCCCATTGTCGATGCATGGTCGATGGTTCCTCTATGGCCGCGGTATAAGGTCGGCATCGGCTAATTGAGACACGATCAGTCTTCCCCTTCATGGAAGTACATATTCCAGCCGAGATAGTTGCTGGCGGCCTCGTAGACGGGACTGGCGGTGTCGGAGAAGTTGGCGGCGACGTGATGCTCGAAGCCTTCCTGGCAGATGAAGCGTAACAGGCGCTGCATTTGCGGAATTTCGACAACGCCCGCGCCGCCGAAGGTTTCCAGCGGATCGTTGGTAAATTTCCCCCGGCCGACATAGCCGCGCATCTCGCCATTGCGGTCGTCGGTGGAAAAGCGGGCATAGCTCATGGCGCCGGCTTTGACGCGGCCCACGCAGGCTCCGAAGGTGTTCTCCTTGCCGACGGTGCCGGCGATGATCGCCTGAAAATCCATCACCACATCGTTGAAAAAATGTTTGGGCAGGTTGGAGCAGTGGAAGCAGACCGCCTTGTCCGGATCCTCGCCGTAGTTGTTGTTCCAGTCCAGCAGCGCGCTCGGCGTCTCCGAAGCCAGCGCCAGCGCGTGCATGCTCAGCGTGCCCACCACGTCCACTTCGCAGGCCGAGGGAATCAGGTTCTCGCTCATCATGCTCATGATGGTGCAGGGCACCACGCCGAAGTATTCTTCGAGCGAGGTCCAGCACTGCACGGCGCTGATGGTCGTTTGCGTCTGTTGCATCCATTGCTCGATCACCCAGCCCAGCTTGGCCATCTTGACCAGCGCCGGTTCGGGAACGTCTTTTGTCTTGACGTAACTCTTGATCGCCGCCAGCTTGGCTTCGACATTGCTGTCGCCGTTTTTCAGCCGCTCGATGCGGCCCAGAATCTCCGATAGATCGATGGGCTCGACCGAGATGCCGCTGGCTTCAAGCAGCTTCTCGCTATAGCGGACGGTGTTGAAGGCCGCCGGCCGTGCGCCGATCGAGCCGATACGCAGGTTCGTCAACCCGCGCACCACCCGGCAGACGGCGGCGAACCAGGCCAGATCTTTTTTGAATCCATCGCAACTGGGTGAAACCGTGTGCAGCGTGGTCAACGAATAGGGAATGCCGTATTGCATCAGATTGTTGCAGGCCGACATCTTGCCGCAAAAGCTGTCGCGGCGGAAGGCGATCGACATCTTCGAAGTTTTATCGGGTGTGGCCTGCATCAGCACCGGCACCTTCAACGTGGAGTAGCGCATGGCGTCGGCGATGGCCCGCTCGTCGCCGAAGTTAGGCAGTGTGACAATGACCCCATCGATCTCATCGCGATGCCGGCGGAACAGATCGCCGCAACGGCGCGCTTCCTCATGGGTTTCGATCGCGCCGTATTTCGACTCTTCCGGCGTCAGCGCAATCGCCCGGATGCCCGCTCCGGCGAGTACCTGCAGCATCTCCTCTCGACCCTCCCTGGCCAAATGATCCGGGAAAAATCCCCGGTTCCCCACAATTACTCCAAATGTCATCCCTCGACCACTCATTCAGTTTTCTCCTGTACTGCTTGTCGGCATGAAACATTTTTCAAAAAAATCCAAAATCACCCGGCGAGTATGACACGGGCGAAGCGCTGGAGGACCTTCCTCCAGCGGAACCTATATATAGATTATCCGGTCGGGACCTTCAGCCACATTTTATGAAGCATTGAAATAGTATGAACACACACGTCCCTCTCGGGTAATAGAAGGCGATTGTGTTGCGAATATAGTTCTGGTTCCAATCGAAAAAGATACTCGATCAGAAACGAAGTTACCCGCCTTCAACACGAAAGGGCAGCATGGCCACGATGCTGTGAGCATAAAACCTGAAAAAATCGGAGACATATGGATCGTCGAGAATTCAACAAAAGTCTGGGTGTGTTTATGGCAATCTCTGCAGCTCAAAGTTCTGGTGAAAGCAGGGGCCATGTTGGCGCCGATGCTAAGTCAAAGATCCCCGGCGGCCCGGGTTCCTTTGGCGACGATGTTCGTTTCGTAGACTCATTCAGCCCGCTGATCGTTCTCTCGCAACCGAATAATGGAGCGATGATTGCGGCGTCGCCGTCCATGCAGGGACGCGTGCTCACAAGTTCTGCCGACGGATGGAGCGGCCGCAGCTTTGGTTGGGTGAATCGCGACTTGATCGCATCGGGAAAGCTACAGCAGCATATGAACGCTTACGGCGGCGAAGATCGCGTGTGGCTAGGTCCTGAAGGTGGACAGTTCTCCATTTTTTTCGCGCCGCATCAACCGTTCGACCTTGCCCATTGGTTCACGCCTACACCTTTCGATTCGGAGCCGTTTGAGGTAGTGCATCAATCGCAGACATCGGTCGAATTCCGCAAGGCATTCCCTCTTACGAACTATTCCGGCACAAATTTCAACGTTCAGATCGATCGCAAAGTTCGCCTCCATTCTAAAGAAGAAATAGGGGAAGACTTCAAGCTGCCGCATGGATCCGGACTGAAAGCGGTAGGGTTTCAATCGATCAACCGACTCACGAATGTCGGTGCAGAGCCCTGGAGAAAGCAAACGGGCCTGCTATCCCTTTGGGTTTTGGGCCAGTTCCAGGCATCTCCAGCTACCACGATTGTCATTCCGATTCATGAGGGGCCGGTGTCGAAGTTAGGCGAGCCGGTGAATAGCGATTATTTCGGGAAGGTTCCTCCCGACCGGCTAGCGGTCAGGCCCAATGTGGTCTATTTCAAAGCGGATGCGAAGTACCGGAGCAAGCTGGGCATCAATCCATTGCGGGCGACAGGAATTCTCGGTAGCTACGACGCGAAAAATAATGGATTGACATTTGTGCAATACACACCTCCCGACGGCAGGCCGGAGTATGTCAATTCAGCATGGAAAATTCAGGAACATCCGTATCAGGGAGATTCCGAAAATGCCTACAACGATGGACCGCAATCTCCGGGAGGGCCACAGATGGGAAATTTCTATGAAATGGAAACCTCGTCTCCAGCCGCGGCTCTCAGTCCCCACCAGTCCATAGAGCATGTTCACAGTACCTTCCATTTTGAAGGAAGCAAGGAGGAATTGGACGAGGTAGCACGTAGGATGCTTGGGGTCGGGCTGGATTCAATGCATCATGGATTGTCATAGAAAAGATGTGCCGAAGGAATGCCGTCGGGTTATTTCTGAATATCTAAACCCTTCGCTGCGGTACCGTTGGTCAGCATTTCGACGGCTTGCCGCAAGGTTAGACCGGCAGGGGCGGGCTTGTAGTCGCTGGTAGTTTCGTCCTCCTGCTCGCTGATGCTTTTGAAGAAGAGAGCATGGCCGTTGATGTGGACATGGGTCTGGGTAATCTGCCACAGGCCCGGCGCAACTTCTGTGTGCACGACGCGGAAGGTGCCACCCTGCTGGAGTTTGCCGAGGATGCCCCAGCCGAACTCGACCGGCTGAATAAGGGTTCCGCTGAGGACTTTCAGGCGTTTTTGCGCGGCGTCGACCACCATTTCTCCCGCCATCGACGCGAACACGCGGGAGGCGTAGGTGGGCGGCTGAAAGGCCGGATTGGGCTGGAAGTGGAGCGTGACCTCATTGCCCGATTCGGCGGTTTTGGTCCAGAGAAATGCGTTGGGCAGCATCTTCATCAGAGAGGTGGCCTGATCGTCGTCATGCTCGCCGTTCTTGCGCTGTCTGGCACGAACGGAGGGATCGTTGACGACGCTTTCCATCTTTGCGTGGTCCTGCTGCTGTTGTTGCGGCGTCAGGGGATGGCCGTTCAGCAGGATGGTCTTTGAGACGGTGCCGTCTTCGGTCTGGATGACGAGCTTGACCGTGTCTTTCGACGGAGTCTTGTCCGCGTCGCGGTACATCCATTTGGTGTGATCTTTCTGATTGGCCTGGAGCTCGTTGTAGATGACGTCCTTAATCAGCTGCTGGGCGGAAATGGATTGGGCCTGGGCATAGGAAGCGGAAGCGAGAAGAGCCGGCAGCAGGAAAAAAGGTGCGATGGATTTTTGCTTTCTATTTGTACGCATAATGTTGGCGTTCAAAAAACCTTCAGTACCACAACGAAATTTGCTTCCAATGTTGCGCGAAAGAATTGGACATCCCGCCACTCACCATCGATAGCATTCAGAGTGCGCCTGGGGATGACCAAAAAACATACACTTCGCTCAAGACATCAAGACTTGAGATGCCGCTGGCCGCCGGCATGCTGCCCTTATGATATTGCGGCTTTGGAAGCTGCGGTGGACCAGCCCTGGTACCAGTTCTCCCGCGTAGTCAGGGTTGCTACGGGCTTAGCCGGGCGCGGACCCAATAAAACCTGGTAGAGCTCGATATTGCCGCGCCGGAACGCGTCGGCGGAGCCGGCCATATAGAGTAACCAGATGCGATACGTCCGCTCGGAGACAGTGTTCAGCACGGTGCGAGCGTTGGCCTGCAGATTTTGCACCCACAGGCGCAATGTGCGGTCGTAGTGGCTGCGCAGGTTGTCGACGTCGCGCACTTCGAAGCCGACGGATTCGGCCATTTCGAGGACTTGGGCGAGAGTGACGAGCTCGCCGTCAGGGAAGACGTAGCGGTTGATGAAGGAATCCTTCGATGGCGGCGAAGTGGCCGAGCGGGCGATGCCGTGGTTCAGAAAGACGCCGTCGGGCCGCAGCATGCGCAGCGCGAGGGTGAAATAGTCGCGCAGATTTTTCAGGCCCACATGCTCGAACATGCCGACGCTGGCGATCTTGTCGAAGCGCGTGGGCAGCTCCGGCATCTGGCGATAATCGCGCAGCTCTACGGTGCATTTGTCTTCCAGCTGCGCGTGGGAGATGCGGGTGGCGGCGATGGCGGCCTGTTCCTTGCTAAGCGTAATGCCGAAGGCTTTAGCCCCATATTGGGAAGCGGCGTGCAGCACCAGCGAGCCCCAGCCGCAGCCGATGTCGAGAAAAAGATCGTTCGCGCGCAGGTCCAGCTTGCGGCAGATGAGCTCGAGCTTGTTGGTCTGGGCGGACTCTAAACTTTCCGACGGATCGCGGAAATAGGCACAGGAGTAGGCCAGCGTTGGCCCCAGCCACGGGCGATAAAAATCGATGGGCAGATCGTAGTGGTAGGAGATCGACGCGCGATCGCGGGCCATGGAGTGACGCGGGCCGTGGCGCAGCAGGCGGGCAAAGTCCGCAGAGTGATGCCAGATGGTGCGCAGGATCGAATAGCGCGAGCCGGTGGGCCGCTCCAGAATGTAATGCACGACGGGAAAGACGGCGAAAAGATCGCCTTCGACGTCCAGTTCGCCGTCGATGAAGGCTTCACCGAGAGTGCGCTCGGTGGGATCTTCCATGAGCGCACGCCAGGCGGCTGCGGTGTTGAAGACGAGTGTGCATTCCGCAGGGCGGTCGGGAGAAGAAGCCCAGTGCCAGCCGTCGGCGCTGCGAACGGCGAAGGAAGTTTCGTGGAAGTCATGGAAGAGATCGTTGAAGACTTTAGTTCTGTAGGCGTGGTTCTGACTGCAACGGCTCAAGGCGGAAGCCATGCGTATCACCTCGCGGTTTTGAATCCACCCTTTGCGAAGGGCGGCTCATCCGGCTTTCTACTGAATATATAGAGAGTGGATGGCAAGGTCTGGTTGCTTTTTAGAAGCATCGTATTGCGACATATTTTTTCGCTTCAATCCTACCCTTCGTAAAACGGGAAGGATGGAGCACAGAATTAAGGTCGCCGGGCAAAAAAAAAGGCATGCCGGATGACCGGCATGCCTGGGAGGCACATTTAAAGATTGGCTGACCTGTGGCTAGGTGGATGTGATGGTGCCATTCAGGCCATTCGGGTAAAAGCCGCCGGAAGTAACGCCAGTGCCCGGGGTAGCGTAGACAATGTTCAGCACTTGCTGTGGAGTGCGCACGATGGCCAGAGCCTTGGTGTCGCAGAAGTAACTGGGGCTGTTGGTGGCCGCATCGACCGTACCGGTAGGCACATCCATGGAGTCCGTGGCCTTGTCCATGGCGATCAGTGCCGCTCCTGCCTGGATGATGTTCTGGCGAATATTGGCGGCGTGATACGCCTCGACGGCCAGGATCTGCGCGGCCGTTTGCAGCGTGGACGTGCTGGAGGCGAGGTAGCCGGCTCCGCCGAGGTAGGCGCTGACGCCGGTGTCTTCAAACGCGCGGGCTACCAGCAGGAACAGGTTCTGATTGTTTACCGTGCCCAATGCGGCCAGATTGATATTCGGCATGGAAACAGCGGCCGAGCCCAAGGCGCTGCGGAGAAGTTCTACGTGCGTCTGCTCGTCGGCTGCGATCTGCGCCGCGATCTGCGCCATGGCAGGAGTGAAATTGGTGACCTGAGCGCCGCCAGTGACGGTGCCGGGGCTGGAGCCCATATCTGTGGAGGAAAGACCGCTCCCAGTGGTGGCATAGAGATAGAAGCTGGCTTCGAGATATTCCAGGTTGAGGGCGAAGTTGAGAACGTCGTTCGGTTGGGGAGTGCCGCCCATGACTGGAGGAACGGAGTTAATGTTCTTGCTGGAGCCTCCGCAGCCCAGGACCATGGCAGCTCCAGCGGCTGCACCGGCGGCTCCGATACCGGTCAAAAACTTGCGGCGATTCAAAGCGCGGAAATAGCTAATGCGATTCAATTCCTGCTCGGGGGTGAGAATCTCGGTTTCTTCAGTCATTTTCATAATGACCTCCTGCAGCCTGTACGGTTGCGGAGGTTGCGGCGGATTGCCTGCGGGCATGAATATTTCTTTGAGGGAGTTGAGGATGGCGGCTGATTGTGCGGAAGAATACAGGCGAATGCATTTTTTCAGCAGCTTACGCAGTTCTTTTGTGTGGAGGCAATCCAGTGGTGCGGGAAAGATCGCTACAGGCTTGGCGGAGCCAGACGCCCAGGTCTTAAAAAGCGAGCCCTGGGCATCTCGGTCTACTGGTTGGAAGCTATGTTCGATTCTTAGCGGTTGACAGCGAAGTCGGCGCGGCAGCCGCGGTCAACAAAGATGCCACGACGATATCCAAGGTAAGCCGCTGCGCGGGTTGACCATTCTGACGTCGCCGGCTCATGTACGCAAGACAGAAATTCCACCTCTCCGGTGTTCGAAGAGCAGGTGAGGGTGTCCATCAGCGTCCAGGGTATCTGCCGCGCGTGCCGAGCACGAAGTCGGCGCGGCAGCCGCGGTCGACCCAGATGCCGCGGCGATCGTAACCCCAGGTGCGGCCCTGGATGCAGGGCGAGCCGCTGCGCTGGTTCACCATTTGTACGCCACGGTTAGTGTCGACACGGCAATAATGCCGGCGGCCGTCGTCTGAGGCGCATGTAACGCGCCGGCCGTGTGCAGCGGTAATCCCACTCTGCGCGCGCAGGCGGGAGGACGAACAACAAAGGACGAGGAAGATGGCGGTGAAGAAAAACGCTTTTGTTCGGCTCATGGAAAACCCTCCAGGCGTTGCGTGGAAGAATCTTACCCCAGGCGGGATGAAGGACACAACCGGGAATTCAGCGACTGGAATTTTGTTGACGGCCTTTTGAAAATGCCTGAGGATGGGCGCAATGAAAATTGGAATTCTACGCCTGTTTCTCTTCTTGCCGGTTCTCCTGTCGGGAGTGTGCGCGTTTGCGGAAAAGCCGTGGACGGAAGTCCGCAGTCCGCATTTTCGCGTGCTGACGAATGGCAGCACCGGCGATGCCCGCCATGTGGCGCATGAATTCGAACAGATGCGCTATGTGTTTGCGAGCCAGTTCCCTCAGTTCAGGCTCGACTCCGGCGCGCCGATGACGATTTTTGCCGCGCGCGATGAAGCGACGGCCAGGATGCTGGAGCCGGCGATGTGGAAGGCCAAGGGAGTCAAGCCGGCCGGGTTGTTTCATCGTGGATGGGAGAAGCAGTATGTGATGGTGCGGGTCGATCAAACCGGGCTAAGCGCGAATGCAGTGGTCTATCACGAATACACGCATTCGATTCTGCATCTGAACTCGCATTGGCTGCCGACGTGGCTGGATGAAGGCATGGCGGAATTCTACGGTTACACACGGTTTGAACCGAAGCAGACCTATATCGGCGCGGTGACGGAACGATATCCGGTGCTGCAGGGAACGCCGATCCCGGTGGAGACTTTGATCGCGGTCAACCAGGCCTCTCCGTATTATCACGACGAAAATAAAGTGGACATGTTCTACGCCGAATCGTGGGCGCTGGTGCATTATCTGGTCTTCGGGCCGGGGATGGGAGGGGGCGCGAAGCTGAATCGGTTCTTCCAGCTGATCCAGGGAGAGATGCCGCAGAAGACCGCCTTCGTGCAGGTATTCGGCAGCTTCTCGCAGATGGACAAGGCACTGGACATTTACATGCGCAGCATGGCTTTCAAAGCGGCGCTGATCAAAGATCCGGAGCAGTTCAAGGAGAAAGATTTCCCCGCCACCACACTGACCATGGCGCAGACGGAAGCGGAGCTGGCTGGATATCACCTTTGGACGGGCGATCTGGCGGATGCGAAACCGCTGGTCGAGAAAGCGCTGAAGGATGATCCCAAGCTTGGATTGGCGCATGAAGAAGAAGGCTTCATCCTTTTTGCGGAAGGACAGGATGGCGTCGCCAGGGATGAATTCACGCAGGCATACGCGCTCGATGGAACGCTCTACCTGTCGTTGTTCGCGAAGACCATGCTGTCGCCGATCGCGAATTCGAATGCGCCCGCGGACGAGGCTGCATTCGGGGACGCAATGGAAAAGGTGCTGGACGTGAACCCTCAGTTCGCGCCGGCGTATGTTCAGATAGCGCGGCTGGCGGTGCGGCAAGGCAATCTGCAGCAGGCGTTTGGATTGGCTCGCCGGGCAGAAGAACTGGAGCCCTCACGAGCCGGATACCACCTGCTGACCGGGCAGATTTTGCTGCGCATGGGGAACGATGTTCAGGCAGCGGACTTCGCGCAACATGTGGCCAAGCATTGGTATGGGACGGACCACAATGAGGCAGTCGAGCTTTGGAATCGTATTCCGGCGGCAAAGCGGCCTGCGGGCGTAACGCTGGTAGACGAGATTCCGGCAGGCGCGCTGACGGCAATCGGAACCGTGAAGTCGAGCACCTGCGGAGGAGTGAATTCGCAAGGGCAGAAGCAGCAGTGGACGCTGGTGCTCGATCGCGACGGCAAAGAAATGGCCTTTCATATCGACAAGGGATTTTTTATGTTTGGTTTTTCCGACACTCTATGGTGGGGAGAAAACCATGCCAGCTCCTGCCGCCATCTGGACGGTCTGCGCGCGGTGGTGCGATATAAGCCAAATACGGAAATGAGCTATGCCGGAGATATCGTTGAGCTGGATGTGCTGGATGATCTTCCCGCTTCGGCTGGCGGCAACGCCAACCCGGCCGTGGCTGCGAAGTAATGCAGCGTGGCCGTATCTGCGGTGACTTGCATCAGAAATAATGATGAGACGCAGACGATTCGAGTGGTGGCATGGAGTGGCATTTTACGCCGGCATACAGTTGGCGCAGTGGGGAATCCGCGCGGCGACGCGCAAATTAAACGAGCGGCGCGGCGCGGCCTCGCGCGATGACGACCGCGCTTCGTATGCAATGCAGCGGCTGCCTGTGTTTGCTCCTCCGGGAGCGGCGTTTCCGATTGCGTGGAGCATCAACAGCGTGTCGGCGATCGCCGGCGGACTATACGTCCTGAATCTTTCGTGCTGGAAAAAAGGACGCAAGGAATTTCTGTGGCTGCAGGCGGGCGCATGGACCTTGTTCGCGCTTTTCAATGCGGCGTACTTTGAACTGCGCTCGCCGATCAATGCGGCTGCGGTTACGTTTGCCTATACAGGGGTCACGGTGGCTTCCATCAACACCGCGCTGTGGAAGATGAAAGAGCCCAAAGCAGCGCTTGCGCTGGCGACGACGCTGGCCTGGCTGGCGATTGCGAACCCCGTGGCGGTGGCGCAGGCGGCGTGGAACTACGATCGCTTCTGGAATGTGGGTCCATTCTGCGAACCGCCGGAGGGATGGGAAAAGTTGCAGTAGTTTCCATTGCCCGTCCAACCGGAGCGACTCTTCTTCCGCAGCGAAACACGTCTCCAAAGGGAGACGCGGGGTGCCAACATTTTCAAATTCCTTTCTTCACGCTCTCCTTGATTTGTTAGGCTCGGGAGAACTTCTCCTCTCGGGTGGGCGGCGCCGTTTCTACTTCCAGACAATCCGAAATCATGTGGCGTAGGCGTCCCGCATTGCGGCGCGTGGCGCTGGTGCCGCTCGTCGCGGCCACCTACTTTATGGTGTCGGGCGGCCCATATGGACTGGAGGACATCGTCGGGCAGGCAGGCTATCTCTGGGCGCTGCTGTTGTTATGCATCGTGCCATTGGTGTGGAGTCTGCCGACGGCGCTGATGATCGGCGAGATGGCCGGCGCACTGCCGGAGGAAGGCGGCTTTTACGTCTGGGTGGCGCGTGCCCTCGGTCGCTTCTGGGGATTCCAGGAGGCATGGCTGTCGCTCTCGGCCAGCGTCTTTGACATGGCAATTTATCCCGCGCTTTCCGTGGCGTATCTCTCGCAGCTGGATCCAGCATTGACCTCTGGACATCGCTCACTGCTGTGGGCACTGGCGATAGTAGTGGTGTGCGTGGCATGGAACCTGCGCGGCGCGTACTCGGTGGGCCAGGGTTCGCTGTGGATGCTGGCGCTGCTGCTGACTCCTTTTCTCGGCATTGTGGGCGTAGGACTGTGGCGGATTTTTTCCGGCGCGCAACCGCTGGCTCACTCCTCCGCACCGGGGTTTGCGCATGTGCCCGGCGGCAGCATGGTCACTGCCCTTCTCTTTGTTCTGTGGAACTATATGGGCTGGGACAACGCCTCCACGATTGCGCGCGAGGTGGAGCAGCCGCAGCGGAATTACATTCGCGCCATGCTGGCTGCGGTCGTGGTGGTGACGCTGAGTTACTTGCTGCCGGTGGCCGTGGTAGCGCTGGCGGGGATTCCGGCATCGACCTTTGTCACCGGCGCCTGGGTGGCGGCGGCGCGGATGCTCGGCGCATCGATCTTCGGAACCAGGCTTGCCGCGTGGCTGGCGCTGGCCGTAGTTGCGGGCGGCGCAATGACCGGCGTGGCCATGTTCAACGCGCTCACGCTTTCCTATGCGCGGGTTCCGGCGGCGATGGCCGCGGATGGATTGCTGCCGGCCGTGATGGCGCGACGCATGAAGAACGGCGTTCCCTGGATAGCGGTGCTGGTATGCGCCATGGCGTGGGCGCTGGCGCTGGGATTGAACCTGACGCGGCTCTTGGAGCTCGACATCATGCTGTATGGCCTGAGTCTGCTGCTGGAATTTCTCGCGCTGGTGGTGCTGCGCCTGAGAGAGCCTTTGTTGGCGCGGCCATTCCGCGTGCCCGGAGGCACGGCTGTGGCGGCGGCGCTGGGCGTGGTTCCGGCGGGGCTAATTTTTTTTACCATCTGGGCGGCGCGTGGAGATCGTCTCGCGCCGCATGTGCCGGCGATCGCTCTCGGCGCGGCGATTGCCGTCGCAGGAGTGGCAGTGTATCCGCTGACACGTTTTTCGAAGCGAGCGCGGGATTTTTCAGAGTGAAGCATCCCGCAGTATCGGAAGCGGAGATGGGTTGCACCCGGGACCTTGGATTTCCGGCCGGATGTTTCTAAAAATATTTTGGCGGATAAAAAAATTTTTTCATGCAGATTTTTTTAAAACCCCAAAAGATGCAGAGCCAAATGGCAATAGAGTCGTGTGCTTTCACCAGCGCTGGTGCAGTTTGAAAAAAAAAGAATTCTGCGTTGCAAACGCTGCTGCCACGCGCGTTTGAATGTGCTAGTATCGGCTTCGCTAAACATCAGCCGAGCAGGCTGTTCTATTGTGCTCCGCCTTCCCCGGGCGGCGGAAATCGGATGTAATCTGGATATTGCAACAAAGATATTTCTTGATGTGATCTTAGGATTTCTCCCCGCGGCGACGGGCATGGAATCTGCATTGTTGTTCTGGCCAGCAAGCGCGTTCTCCGGTGGGAAGAGTTCCAGGTCAACCAGAATTTTTTAACCGGCGCGCCCGTAACGTTGAAAGTGAAAACAGAATGTCATTTCCCGCAACAGCCTCGACGGCGATTAATCCATGGCTACGCATCCTGACGGCGCTTGAGAAGAAGATCAACCATCAGTCGTTCGACACCTGGTTCAAGCCGACGCGCTTCAGCCGTATCGACGGCCGGGTGCTGGTGGTCAGCGTGCCCACGCGCGAGTTTGAACATATCGGCGAACGATATAACGACCTGATCCTGGAAGCGGTGGACCAGCTGGGCGTCCAGGTGGACGAAGTCTCCTTTGAGACGGTGCCGCAGGAGCCCGCGCCCACGCGTGTCCGGCACGACGGCGGTTTTGGCCCGCAGCCAGCACGGGGAGCGAACGCGGGTAGAGGACGTATGCAGGGCAATGGCGCTGCCGGCGCGCCCCAGCAGTCGCGCTTCGATTGGGATACGGCGGCGCAGCTGAATCCGCGCTACACCTTCGACGGATTCGTGATGGGCAATGGCAACCAATTTGCCCGGGCTGCTGCTGCCGCGGTCGCCGAGCGGCCATCGAAGGCCTACAATCCGCTGTTTCTCTACGGCACGGTCGGCAATGGCAAGACCCATCTAATGCATGCCATTGGCCACGAAGTGAAACGCCACCAGCCGCAGGCCTCTATTTGCTACGTGACCAGCGAGAAATTTACCAATGAGCTGATCAACTCGATCCGCTACGACCGCATGTCCAGTTTCCGCGACAAGTACCGCTCGGTCGACGTTCTGCTGATCGACGATATTCAATTCATGGCGCAGAAGGAGCGCACGCAGGAAGAATTCTTCCACACTTTCAATGCGCTGCACGAGAGCATGAAACAGATCGTGATTGCCTCCGATCGCCCGCCCAAAGAACTGGCTGAGATCGAAGACCGGCTGCGCAATCGCTTCGAGTGGGGATTGATTGCCGACATTCAACCGCCCGATCTCGAAACCAAAGTTGCGATTCTGCAGAAAAAAGCCGAGAGCGAGCACGTTACGCTGCCGGTGGATGTGGCGCTGTTCATGGCTTCGAACGTGCGCACGAATGTCCGCGAACTGGAAGGCGCGCTGACCCGGCTGGTGGCATGGTCCAGCCTGCATGGCGTCGAGATTACGCTGGCGATGACGCAGCAATGTTTGAAGCAGTTCATCGACACGCAGGTCCGCAAGGTGACGATTGAAGTGATTCAGCGCGCCGTCGCCGAGCAATTCGGAATGAAAATCGCCGAGCTGAAGCAGAAAAACAATTCGCGCGCGATTGTAGTGCCGCGGCAGATTGCCATGTACCTGGCCAAGCAATTGACCGAAGCTTCGCTGCCGGAAATTGGACGCCACTTCGGCGACAAGCATCACACCACGGTCATGCACTCGATTGCCAAGATCGACGAGCTGCGGCACAGCGAGACCGATCTGAATCGCATGATCAACAATCTGATGGAACAGCTGACCAAGTAGCTTCGATCCCATCCTTTCGCAAACAACGCCCATTCGACAGGCTCAGGGCAGGCTCCGGATGGGGCACGCCAGTACCCAGATCCTTTTCCTCTATAAAGTTTCCAAAGTCATTGCACGCGATGCAATATCAGGTTGAGTTTGCTTCCGGCTGCCAGCGGGCGCATGTGACGATCGAGCTGCACCAGCGAGTCTCCCTTGAAGAGCAGATATTCCGATTGCCCCGGACTTCCGAAGATGAGCTGATAGACGGTGGCGTTGGGATCGACGGCATCTCCTTTGAGCACATACCATTGGCCTCGATCGGCGGTGACGCTGTTGCCATTGCCGCCGCGATGGCTGAGGATGCGGAGGAAGAACGCGCCGGTCGAGTCAAATTTTCCTTTGGCGTACAGACGCAGCTCTTCGAGATCGCCGCAATCGATGCAGGGCAATGCGCTCCTGTAGGTTGCGATGAGAATGGCGTCCCCGATGTACCCGTCGTTGCCCGCAGCGCCGGAGGCGATATGAACTTGAACGGAAAAAGTGGAAGTCGTCTCCGGCGCGGGGCCGGGTCTTGTTTTGCTGAAAGCGAATTCCAGCTTCGTTTCGCCGGTGCGGGCCGCGTTGAAGCGGAAGGTGCGGGTGCCGGTTGCGTTGGAATTTGCGGGTGGGGTGTATCGGTCATCCAGCGCGGTAAGCGGCGAATCGGCTGCCATCTGCAATTGCCACCGATAACCGCGAAGCTGCGGATCTTCCAGTGCGACGGCGAGCGTGTCACCCAGATTCAGGGCGACGGTGGTGTGATTGTCCGCGGGACCCAGGGTTACGGTTTTGGCATGGAGGCTGGCGGACAAAAACAGTGCGCTCAAGAAAACAGTGAGCATGGCGCGACGATGAGCGCGATGGATTGCCGGTGAAAACATCTCCTGTATTAGAGCAGGTTCGCGAGTCAATCCAGGACTTGAGAAGCGAGACCCTTCGACAAATCTTAGAGCGGGCTCTGGGTGCTCATGTTTTTTTCGCATCATAAACTGGAGGCGGATGAAGACCTGGGTCAAAACGGTTTTGCTTTCGATCGCGATCGTGGCCATCGTGCTGGTTGCGGCAGGCGCCTGGGCGACCCACCATGTCGATCGCTATCTGCCGAAGCTGACGACATATATCCAGAAAAAAACCGGCAAGCAGGTGGAAATCCAGCATGCCTCGATCACGCTGTTTCCGCTGACGGTGCGGCTCACGAATGTGGGCATTCGCAATCCCAGACCGTTTCCCGACGGCTATTTCCTGAAAGTTCCAAGCATGACCGCGGCGGTCGAAGTGGTGCCGCTGATTCACCGCACCATTGCCATCCGCTCGCTGATGCTGGAGCAGCCGGTGATCGATTTTATTTCCGATCCCGATGGGCTTTGGAATTTTCAGAATCCTGACGGCTCCAAAGACTCGATGCAGAACATGCGTCTGACGATGGGGCCCATCGCAAGCGTCAAGATCGACAAGGGCACGTTGTATGGCTCCGCGCTGATCGATCCCGCGGACACGCCGGGTCCGGTCGTGCTCGAAATCGACAATTTTTCCGCTCAGGTGAAACAGTTCGACTTCAATGCATTCAAGATGGATCCGAATACGAAAGTCGGCGGCCATCTGGATGCGGATGCGGCACGGTTCGGCGACATCCACGTAAAGACGGTCCATTCCGGACTGCTGGTCGAGCCGCAGAAATTGACCTTCAAGAAATTTCAGGCGAAGACCTATCGCGGCCAGGCCAGCGGGGATTTTACGTTGAACCTGGCGGGAAAGAATCCCAGCTTCAGCTCCGACTTGAGCGTGAGCGGCATCGGCGTGCCGTATCTGCTGGCCGAGTTTCAGAAAGGTCCGCCTGCGATGACAGGCATGATGCAGGCGAAATTCACCGTGGGTGGGGAGATCGCTCACACGGCAAATCCGCTAGCGGGAATTTCTGGAGCGGGCCAGTTTCTTGTGCGGGATGGCGAGCTGCCCGGCCTGGTCCACAACAAGAGCATGGCCGAGATGAAGCGCTTCCGCAGTGTCAACGCGGAGAACAAGCCGATCTCCGCGTTTTCTCAGTTCGCCGGCGATGTGGAGTTAAAGAACCGTCGCTTCACCAATCGAAATATCGGGTTCGATTTTTACGGGATCGATGTCGATGGCGGGGGAACGCTGGACGAGGCAAATGAAGACATCAACTATCGCGGTGCGGCGACGATTGAGAAGAAGCAGGGATTTTTTATCTCTACCTTTGCGCGCATGTTCAAGGAAGCGCATGAGAAACAAGGCCGGCTGGTATTTCCGATCGAACTGACGGGAACGCTAAGCAATCCGACGTTCACGGTTACCGAGTCGTTCCATGGCAAACCCCCTCGCTAGATCAAAAAATCTTACTTTTTGCCATTTCTCTCACGGCAATTGGGCCGGTGTCGGTGAAGCGGCTGTATCTGCATGAGCAGATTGATCACCGCGACGGGTTTGGAATTGACCTTCTCTGATCCTATCCTTCGCAGACGCGCGAAGAATGCGGTCCTTTGGCATAAATTGTGTCTGCTTTCGATTGTCTCCTGGAGAAAGGGATCGTTATCTCCGGCAAACGCGCATCCAACTGAAAATGGCTTTCGGCCAGGGTGCATATGGGCAGGATCGACCACGAGATTGAACGGGCAACGCTAGGCCACCACGGCCAAGCCTCGCAGATCGCGGGGCGTGGCGAGATGGCGCAATTGACTCGTTCATACCACTGGGAAAGCAGCCCGGTGGGCGCGGTCGAAAGCTGGCCGCCATCGCTGCTGACGACGGTGAACATGATCCTGTGCTGCCCGCAACCCATGTTTCTGTGGTGGGGACCGGAGCTCATCCAGTTTTATAACGATGCATACCGGATTTCGATCCGCCAGGACAAGCATCCCCGGTGCCTCGGTCAACGCGGACGGGAATGTTGGCCCGAGATATGGCACATCATAGGATCGCAGGTCGCGGCGGTGATGGAGCATGGCAAGCCCACGTTTTTGCGCAATCAATTGGTGCCCATTTTCCGCAACGGTCATTTGGAGGATGTGTACTGGAACTACAGTTACAGCCCGGTATGCGAACCGGACGGGACAATTGCCGGAACTCTGGTGGTTTGCACAGAAACCACCGAAGAGGTGCTGGCGCTGAAACGGCTGCGGAAGAGCGAGCACCGTTTTCGCCGTCTGATCGAGGAAGCGAATATCGGTGTGGCCATCGGCAACGCCGAAGGAAAACTGACCTACCTGAATCCCTCGATTCTGAACCTGCTGGGTTATACCAGCGAGGACGTCCAATCGGAACGGCTGGGCTGGAAAGAGTTAACGCCCCCGAAGTTTGCTGCGCTCGATCGGAAAGCAATAAATGAACTGGAGAAATACGGTAAGGCTACGCCTTATGAGAAGGCATATATCTCCAAAGATGGAAGGCAGATTCCTCTGCTTGCCGATGCCACGCTGCTGGCGGATTTGGAAGGCAGCGAACAGGAGGCAGTGGTATTTCTGGCCGACCTGACGGCGCTGAAGCGGACCGAAGAAGCGCTGTTGCAGAACGAAAAGATTGCTGCGGTGGGCCGGCTGGCCAGCTCCATCGCGCATGAGATCAACAATCCTTTGGAGGCGCTGACCAATCTGCTGTACCTGATCGAAAACGACGCCGAGACCGCCACTCCCCCCGATCAGCTCATCGGTCATGTGCGGACGGCGCAGGCTGAGCTGGCCCGGGTGGCGAACATCACCCGGCACACGCTGCGTTTTCATCGCCAGTTGACCAAGCCTGTGGCGACCACCAAGGCGGAGATTCTGGAAGAGGTTCTGGTGCTATTTCGCGGGCGGCTGTCGAGCCTGGGTGTCAATGTGAAGACGCAGTTTCGCAAAACGCGGCCAACGCTCGGTTACAGCGGCGACCTGCGGCAGCTGTTCGCGAATTTCATCGGCAATGCCGCGGATGCATCGCAAAAGGGTGGAACGATTTTTCTGCGGGAGCGCGAGGCAACGGACTGGAAGACGGGCCGCAAAGGCGTCCGCGTCACCATCGCGGATCGCGGGCATGGGATGTCGAAAGAAACGGCGCAGCATATTTTCGAACCGTTTTTTACCACCAAAGACGCCACAGGAACCGGCCTCGGGCTGTGGGTGAGCGCAGGAATTCTCGCCAACCACAAGGCTCGGATATGTTTGCGCAGCAGCCAGCACGCGCACCTGCACGGAACTGTGTTTTCTCTCTGGTTTCCTTCTGAGGGCGTGCCGGAAACGAAGGAAGCGAAAGCCGACGAGCAACCGGCAGCCTGACGGAAACATCTTAACTTCGCGTTCACACTACTGCTGTACGCGGAGACACTTGCCGCAAAGGGAGACACAATGCTGATTGTTCTGATTATTTTGCTGTTGGTTTTTGGATTTGGCGGTTATCGCATGGGGCCGGGAATCGGCTATTACGGCGGTGGTGGCATCAGCCTGATTATTTTGATCGTGATCATTTTGTTGCTATTGCGCGTGATCTGAGGATCGTTTCTGCAATGAGAGAAAGGCCGGCCTTCGGGCTGGCCCTTTTCTTTTTGCAGACTGCGAATTTTCTACCACTGAACCTGATGGGGCTGGGTGTCGTCGATGGGCGGCACGCCACGGGAAATTTTTCGGATAATAAATTCCTGCACCAGCGCGCCGGCGGCGTTGCTGGCAAAGCTAAGCAGTGAGTTTTCCAGGGTCAGCCCGAAGCCACGGTTGCTCGAAGGATAATAAACGTTGGAAATTCCGGCGGCGGCGAAGGTGCCAAGCACGTTGGAATAGTTCGGCTGCCAGCGGCCATTGTCGCCTTTTGTAATAAAGACGGTGGAGATCGCATAGAAGCTGCGCGACTCGACGCTGCCGGTTCCTTTATAGAAGTATCGCGGGTCCTGATGCAGGATGGAGGGAAGAACGGCGCCCCCAAGCATAACGCCGATGAAGCCATCTGTATAGGATGCGCCGAAGCGCTTGGCATACCCCTCCGCCCCGTAGTGATAGCCGGGGAAATCATGCTGCCATTGTTCGACCCCAGCGATAAATCCAGAGCCCAAAAAAGTGACAGGATCGACCGATGTCCGCAAGGCCAGCCGGAATTTCTGCCCGGTAGTGAGCGGCTCGGCGTCCCACACATAGCTGGTGTAGAAGTTGGGAAACACGCCAAGCACGCGCTGTTTCTCCTCGACGTGCATCTGCTGTTCCGCCAGTTCAACGCTGGAGAAAGTGACGCGCACGCTGGTGCTGGCGGCGGCCACCTGCAGCGGAATCGGCGGCAGGTTCAAATACTGCCCGGCGGGCAGATGGATTTCCGAGCTCGCCCACGCCGAGAATCCTTCCGAGCTGACGGAAAGGCGATACGATCCGGGAGCAAGATCGGTGAAGTCGAATGCCCCCGCCCCATCGGTAGTAAGGCTGCGGGATTCTTTTGTCCCGGATTGAAGCGTAACCTGCGCGCCGACCACCATATTGCCGGCAGAGTCGGTAACCGTCCCATAAATCTGTCCGGTGGATTGCGGATCAGGTGCCTGCGAAATCGGCGTCGACTGTGCGGGCAGCCGGAAACAAAACAGCCCGCACAGCAGCAACGGGCCAAGCAGATGCCGAAGGCAACGCCATGGGGAAGAGATGGGCAAGAGTTTGTTTGATTCTATCTTGCATTAATAGACGCGATAGAGGAGGGTTTGTTTCAACAATAACAGTGCTGGGATTACGCTATGCGAAGCGCGATCAGGTTATGCCGGAAGTAGATGGAATCGACGATTCATCCCGGAGATCGAATCGGCACTACACTTCAAAGCACAAAGGGAATGAACGCCTTCACCCGTTGCCTGTAGCGCCGGTACCCTGGAAACCGCTGTTCCAGCAAAGCTTCTTCCTGGCGCGACTTCACCCAGAACCCGAGCAAAACAACGGGCACAGCCAGATAAGCGATCCGTGTGTTAACCGTTACCGCCGAGCCAAGAATCGCCAGCAGCATTCCGCTGTAGAGCGGGTGCCTAACCCAACGATAAGGCCCCGACTGAATCCATTCATGGTTGTGCTTCAACACCACCAGATCGCTCCAGTTGCGACCAAGCGCTCGACGAGAAGCGATAACCAGCGCGACGCCCGCCGCACAAAGCGCAACCCCTGCCAAGCCTCGTCCCAGCTGTGTCGCAGCCAGATTCGCCGCAGCCGGGCGCGCATGTATCCCTACCCATCCGGGAAAGTAGATGAGGGCAAACAGGTAGAGCATTCCCACAATTTTCAACACCCGCAACGCCACAGAGAACTGTGCTTGGTGTTCAATATCGGCATTTGCGGTTCGGGCTTCGCGCCAGATATAAGCGACCAGGAGAAACCATAGCCCCACCGTGATCCAGGAAAAAACTGAGAGCGAATTTGTCATAATGCCGGTTCCCGGTACGAGCGCGTCTGAACCATTCGGCCAAAAGCGATCGGATAATTAGTTTAGCACGATAAAATATATAGTACGGTAAACTGTTTTCCATGCCGAGTCAAAATCGCAAAACAATCCGTAAACCAATCTTTGACGCCGTCAGTCTCGCCGGGCGCGAGCTAAGCGCCAGCAGCGTCATGTTTCATTCCGCAGTCGCGGAGAAATTTGGCCTCACCGTAACCGACTGGCGCGCATGGGATATCGTGCTCCGCCACGGGCCCTTTACCGCCGGGAGCTTTGCGCGATGGACAGGACTCACACCGGGAGCGGTGACCGGACTGATTGACCGGCTGGTGAAAGCAGGGGTGGTAGAACGGGTCAGGGACGCCGAGGATCGGCGAAAGGTGCTGGTCAGGGCAGTCCTGCAACCTGGGGATGAGCAGCTCGCAAACTCGCTCTTCGCCCCCATGCTGCAAGCGCTAGAAAAGTTATATGCAAATTATTCCGACGACCAGCTTCGAGTAATTGCGGATTTCATGACCCGCATGTCAGTGCTGTTACGAGAGAGAATCCCCGGTCTGCAGCAACGGCGGCTGAGTCATAGATGATTCAGAATTCCCCGATCGACCGGACTTCCCTACCAGACAATAATTCTTTTTTCCGCGAAGTTGGGCTTTACGAGGATGTCGAGACCAGGAGTCTGCGTGTGCCGGAAATAGACTTTCCACACGCGCATGGATCCCCGCCAACAGTGTGGCCTTCGTATCCACCAATGCCGATCCCCGCTGAATTGACTTGTTGCAGCGGCCGGGAGCTATACTAGCTCCAGATATGAGTTGACAATATATCGCCTTTTGATTGACAATATATTTCAGTAGAGTTTCCAATGTTAAGCAAAAAGTTGACAATAGTTTCAATGGGGGTTGACAATAACCAAAAAAATTCTGACTCGTGGGCAGGACGTTAGGAGATTCATTCTAGAGAAGATAGATAAGCATCCTAATGAAATTGCAAGTATAGCCGCTGAGAATTTTAAGATTACCCGGCAAGCAGTTGGTAAACACCTGCAAAAACTTGTACAAGAGGGTGCCATTGTTCCTTCAGGAAATACAAGGAATCGCACATACAAACTGGCGGCTTTACTTGAGTGGAAAAAGTTTTATGAAATCACTCCTACACTTGCGGAAGATATTGTGTGGACGCAAGATGTATTGCCAATGCTTAGGATTTTTCCGGAAAACGTCTTAGATATTTGGCATTTCAGTTTCACGGAAATGTTTAATAACGCAATCGATCATTCGGGGGGCACGACGATATTCATACGGATCGCCAAAACCGCTGTGAACACCCAAATGTCAATTTCGGATAACGGAGTGGGAATTTTCAAGAAGATTCAGACCGCTCTTGGACTGTTAGATGAGCGCCACGCAATTTTGGAGCTCTCAAAGGGAAAGCTAACCACTGACCCAGAAAAACATACTGGGCAGGGAATCTTCTTCACCTCTCGGTTGCTTGAGTCATTCGAAATTTTGTCTGGTGGAGTTTTTTTTACTCATACGTTTGGCACAGAGGAAGACTGGATACTGGAGCGATCCGAGTTTGGAAACGGGACTAGCGTTTTTATGAAGCTAGAAAATCATACAGCGAGGACGTGTAAGCATATTTTCGACAAGTATTCGTCGGGAGATGATTACGGATTCACTAAAACAGTTGTGCCAGTTCGGCTCGCGCAATACGGCAACGACAAACTAATCTCACGTTCTCAAGCAAAGAGGGTTTTATCAAGGGTCGAGCTTTTTAAGACTGTGATATTCGACTTTGCGGGTGTCGAAACAATAGGACAGGCATTTGCAGATGAAATATTCCGAGTCTTTGCCAATGCCCACCCAGAGTTGAACTTGATTCCGGTTCACACCAATACAAGTGTAAAAAGGGTGGTTGAAAGCATTAAGGCGGATACCGTTCCGCTTAGTATTTTTCTGTCGCCGCCCTAACGATCCGAGACTTGCAGGCTTTGAGCCTGAGAAAACTTCCGGTATACTCGAAGTTTGCTGTCTAAATAAGATTTTCTCTTCAGGAGTGCATTGCCATGCCGAAGCGCACATTTCAACCGAACCGCCGCCACCGCGCCAAGACGCATGGCTTTTTAACCCGCATGAAGACCAAAGCCGGCCAGGCCGTGCTGTCGCGCCGCCGCGCCAAGGGCCGCAAACGCGTCTCCGTCAGCCCCGGCTACCGCGACTAGGGATCAACTCCTTGTAATCTGAAATACAAAAGCAGCGGCCAATTCTCCCGCTGCTTTTTTGCGCTGTCCAAAATCATTCCTCCCGCGCCCGGTCAAATGCTATGCCAGCGAACCAAGCCAATCCGGCCCATCAGGGAGCAGGCACACTGCCGCGCGAAACATGGCTGCGGAAACACGCCGACTATCAGCGGGTATATAAGGATGGCAAGCGCCAGTCGCTGCCACTGATGACGTATTTTTTTGCGCCGCGGGCGGCTTCTGGTTCCCGCGTAGGGCTGACAGCCGGAAAGGTATTGGGCAATGCCGTGGTGCGCAATCGCATCAAGCGGCGGATGCGCGCCGCCGTGCGGCTGCACCGCGCGGAGCTGACCGGGGACGTGGATTTGATTCTGCACCCGCGCAAAACCGTGCTGGAAGCAGAGTTTTCCGCGATCGAGCGGGATGTGCTGCGGGCCTTCCGGGCAGTGTCTGGTCCCGGACTTTCTTGCCCGTGAAAGGATGCTGCTATGGGCGATTCCGACCAGCGGCGCACGGCTCAGGTGGAAGCGCTGGCCGGCATGTACAAGCGCTGGATTTCTCCAGCCCTGCATAGCCTGGGCGGAACTCTGCTCCCCATGCGCGGCGGATGCCGCTACCAGCCCACCTGCTCGGAATACGCCGCGGTGGCGATCGCCCGGCACGGGTGGGCCAAGGGAACGATCTTGGCCACGCGCCGTCTGCTGCGCTGCCACCCCTGGAGTCGCGGCGGGTTCGATCCCGTGCCAGGATCAAAAATATAGAAATATAACTTTTGTTATATGTGTCACATAGAAAAACGATGTTTTTTCTTCCGAAAAATGCAAAATTGAAATCCGTATCCTGCATGGAATCAATCATTTGCATTCGCACACAATAAAATAAAACACCACCATTACATGCCATTGCCGGTTACACCGAAACAGCCTCCAGGAAGGCCCGATTTCCCAGCCCTGAACGCGCGAGAAAAAACGCAACAAAATCGCCTTTAATTACGTTTTCGCAACTCACTCGATTCAAGCCACATAGCCGAGGTTTGGCATTCCAATTGCGTTTGGCCCTTCAATTGCTTTAGTGTTCCACGTGGAACATTTTGCCAAAACATCGCCCGCGATCGCCGTTTTCGCGATATCCCGAATCCAGCACCGCAAAACGTTTTTTCTGTTTAAAAATCGCGAAAAAATCGAATTTTGCCGGATGGCCTCAACCCTTCAGAACTGCACGTTTACTGCAAAAACGATAGGATGGATGTACCGCAATCCGCGCCCGTTGGTCGAGACAGCCGGTGCAGGCCGCTTCATTTCTGGAACGATTTGTACTGGCTTTGCAGCTCGCGGAAATTGAAATCAATACAGGAAGTCCTTTGGCCGAATATTCGAATCCCAACCAGCAAGGCGGCGGCAAGCAAGACTCGCGTTCCCTGCTGATCTTTACCTTGGTTTTCCTGGCGATTCTGGCGGGCATGCAGTGGTTTCGCCCTAAGCAGCCAGCTCACCCTGCAACCCAGACGAGGCCCGCGCAGACGGCGAATGCTCCGACCGGGACGGGTGCCGTTTCCGGAACGCCGAATGCTGTGAATACAAATGCTGCCGCTGCTTCCGCGACCCCGCAGGTTGCCGCCGCCAGGCAGGCGACGACAACGGTCGAGAACGAGCTGTACAAGATCACCTTCACCAACCAGGGCGGGCAGGTGACTTCGTGGATTTTGAAGAAGTACACCGATTACGCCGACAAGCCGCTGGATCTGGTGAACACGCAGGCGGCGAAGAAGTTCGGCTATCCGCTGTCGATCTACACCCCGGATACAGCGCTGCGGCAACAGATGGCGCAGGCCCTGTATGTGCCTTCGGCTACGGGAGATTTAAGCGCGCCGGCGCAGTTGACATTCGATTACTCCGCCGACGGCTTGGTGGTGCATAAGACATTCCACTTCGACAACAGCTATGTGATTCGCGCAACCGTAACCGTCACCCGCAATGGCGCGCCGGTCGAGGCGCTGATCGCTTGGCCCGCGGGAT
This sequence comes from Acidobacteriaceae bacterium, assembly GCA_965276585.1. Classification (GTDB taxonomy): domain Bacteria; phylum Acidobacteriota; class Terriglobia; order Terriglobales; family Acidobacteriaceae; genus JAKAAZ01. Next base: position 674,935 of record CBDIAZ010000002.1, read on the forward strand.
TTGGCGATCAGCGCGAGGCGCGGGATTATGCCACCAATCAGAAGATTGACCGGCTGAGCGATGGCAAGTCGGAGAGCATTGCGCCCAAGAAAGTGGTGGATGGCGAAACAAATGCTGGCCCGCTGAGCTGGGGCGGATTGAGCGATCTATACTTTGCCGCGATCTTTCTGCCGGACCAACCGCAGGCAAGCACATTTGCTTCGCTGCGCAACACCCTGGATGTGCCCAAGGACGCGACCGAGCCCAACGGCAAGATGGACCCGCAGCTGGTGCTGGGCGCGGCCGTCGGCGCGGCCAGCGGGACGACTTCCGTACGGCTGTTTGCCGGCCCCAAGATGTTGAGCGTGCTGCGCGGTATTCACGCAACCGGCACGGATGGCAAACAGCAGGGTCCGAACCTGGTGCCGCTGGTGCATTACGGCATGTTTTCCATCGTGGCCAAGCCGCTGTTCTATCTGCTGGCCTGGGTGCATGCGCACATCGTTCCCAACTGGGGCTGGGCGATCCTGCTGCTTACCCTGGTGATCACGATGGCGACCTTCCCCACGCGCTTCGCGACCATGAAGTCGTCGATCAAGATGCAGCGCATTCAGCCGCAGATGAACTTCATCAAGGAGAAGTACAAGAAATATAAATTCGACGACCCGCGCAAGCAGGACATGAACAAGGAGATGCAGGAGCTGTACAAAAAGGAAGGCGTAAACATGTTCGGCAGCTGCCTTCCCATGCTGATCCAGCTGCCGCTGATCTGGGCGTTTTACGAGATGCTGGAAAACGCCATCGAGCTGCGCAACGCGCACTGGTACTGGCTGCATGATTTATCGTCGCCCGATACGCTGCATATTCTGCCCATCGTGCTGGTGGCCTCGCAGTTCCTGGTGCAAATGTTTACCCCATCGCCGGGCGTCGATGCGCAGCAGCAGAAGATGATGGCATTCACCATGCCGCTGTTCAGCGGATTTATTGCCTGGCATTATGCATCCGGCCTCGCGCTCTACTGGGCGGGCAGTAACCTGATCGGTATGGGGCAGCAGGCGATCATCAACCGGACAAAACTGGGCAAGGAACTGCGGGAGATTCAGATGAAACGCGCCCTCAAGAAAAAAGGTAGCGGCAAGCAAGTAGTGGCCGCGCGACGCTGACGATTCGACGGAACGATTGCAATGAAAAACTTCACTGCCGGAAATGAGCGATGCCGATAGAAAATCTGGAAGCTGCCGTAAAAAAAATCGATGCCTTTCTGAAGTTGCTGACAGGTATCGGAGGCCTGCGTTTGAAGTATCGCATTACGGCAGGGGCGGGTGCTGCCGATCCGAACCACTTTGAATCGCGTGAGATTTATGTGGAGCTCGCCGGGCCGGATGTGGCGCTGGTGCTGGAGCGAAATGCGGAGCTGCTGCGATCGCTCGAACACATCGCGGCGAAGACGCTGCGGCTGGAACCGGAGGAGCATGAGCTGGTCTCCTTCGATGCTCGCGGCTACAAGGCAACGCGTGCCCTGGAGCTGCGGCTGGCCGCTGAGACTGCCGCCGAGCAGGTGAGAAAGACGAAGCAGCCCTATAACTTTGCGCCGATGAACTCCCGCGAGCGGCGGATGCTGCATCTGGCGCTGCGCGCGTATGAGGACCTGCGCAGCGAGAGCAGCGGAGAAGGCATGCGACGCTTTGTGGTGTTGTATCCCAGGGACTGGCAGGCACCGGAGCCACGCGCGGGCGGAGTTGCGCGGGCGCGTACGTTCGGCCGCGGATGAATTGACAACCTTTTCATTTACATAACATGCATTAAGCGATACAGTTATAGGTCGCATCTAAGAAAAAGAGAGGGGGTAGGGGTAGTATGAAATATACAGCCTCTGATATCGCCAAGTTTTTAATCACTTCCTTCCAGAAACAAAATGTTGAAATCAGCAACTTAAAATTGCAAAAGCTCCTGTATTACACGCAGGCATGGCATCTTGCGCTTTACGGCCAACCGCTGTTCCAGGATCCGATTCAAGCTTGGGTCCACGGCCCGGTAGTGCCTAGTGTCTTTCGTGAATACAAAGAGTATGCATGGCGCCCCATTTCTAAAAAGCTCAAGATCGAAACGCCCAACAATGTAGCCTTTCATCTAAACGAAGTCATTCGTGTCTACAAAGGATTCGATGCCCCGACGCTGGAACGCATGACTCACCAGGAAACACCCTGGAAAGAAACTCGTGGGACGCTGTCACCAGATGAACCCTCAAACCGGGAAATTACTCAAGAGTCGATGAAAAAGTATTTTTTCGCGCGTTTGCATGGGTAAAAAACGGCTCAGAATTCCTGATTCTGCCGTCCAACAGGATATTCCAGAAGACAACAGGTTACTGGAATTCTCATTCAAGCATTTGGATTTCTCAAATTCGAAATTCAATAAAGAAAATTGTGATTCGGATTATCTATGTAGTTTGCTTCTTTGTGTGAAGAAGTACAGCAATTACACTGTAGGACAATTTACAGACTTCAATTATCAATTGGATAGACATACTATCGATCCAGAAATATTGCGTAAACAGCTTGCCCATCAAATTATCGATGAGCAATTGCTAGACAGTGAAGCGTGGACATTTACGCTCGAGCCAAACGAGACACGTCCGCCAAAATCATCATGGCGCGCACATGGCTTACGGATAGGAAATACCTTTTATATAGTTTGGCTGGATCCCCAGCATAAACTCTTTGAATCAAAACATCCTAAATATAAACAAGCCAGTGCCAGGAAGTAGTTCCGCAACGGACACAATCGTCGCCATCTCCACCCCCCCCGGACGCGGGGGGATTGGGATCGTGCGGCTGTCCGGATCTCGGGCACTGGAAATTGCTGGCATCCTGCTGCGGTTGCGGACTCCTCTGACTCACACACACGCGCAGATTGCCGGCATCCTTGATCCCGAGAGCGCGGGCGCGCGCCTGGATGAGGCAGTGGTCACGTATTTCCAGGCGCCGAATTCTTACACGCGGGAAGATGTGGTGGAGATTGCGGCGCATGGGTCGCCGGTGGTGCTGGAGCTTCTGGTGCGCGCGGCGATTGAACGCGGCGCGCGGCTGGCGCGACCGGGAGAATTCACCGAGCGCGCGTTTCTTTCCGGCCGTATCGATCTGACGCAGGCCGAAGCGGTGCGCGATCTGATCGACGCGCAGACGCTTTATCAGGCGAAGATCGCTTCCGAACAGATGGAAGGCGCGCTGTCACGGCGTATTCGGCCGGTAAAGCAGGCGCTGGTGAACCTGATTGCGGAGCTCGAAGCCGGAATCGATTTTGCCGAAGACGATATCGATCTATTGCCGGCGGAAATCATTTCCGCGCGCATTGCTGAAATTGCAGCACCATTGAAAACCTTGGCTGCGTCATTTGCCTACGGGCGCGTGGTGCGAGGCGGATTTTCCCTGGCCATTGTGGGACGACCGAATGCGGGCAAGTCTTCGCTGTTCAATCGGCTGGTGGAGCGCGAGCGGGCGATTGTGACGGCGACTCCAGGGACGACGCGCGACCTGGTGACGGAGCGCGTTTCGCTGGGGGGGATTCCCCTGGAGCTGATCGATACGGCAGGGCTGCGGGTTTCTGAAGACGAAGCCGAGAGCATCGGGATTCAAAAATCGCGAGAAGCGCTGGCGGATGCCGATGTGGTTCTGCTCGTGCTGGATGCGACAGCGGATGAGCTTACGCCGGACGAGATTGCGCTGCTTAAGCAAATGCCCAGCCGACGCACAGTGGCAGTGGTGAACAAGGTGGACTTGCCGCATGGGCGTGCTGTAGTCGAGGCAGTTCGCTTTCTCGATGAAGGCTCGCTGCCGCTGGAGACCTCGGCACTGATCGGCGATGGGATTGCCGCGCTGCGAAGAAAAGTTCTGGAGTTGATGCGCGGCGATGGAGGAGAAATCGAAAGCGGATTGATGACCAATCTGCGCCAGCAGCAGGCTGTAAGGGAAACGTTGCGAGCATTGCAGGATAGCGAGGCAGCGCTGGCAGCGAACGTACCGCATGAGATGTTGCTGCTGGATTTATACGGCGCGCTGCGCCAGCTGGATGCATTGACCGGCGATACCACTGCGGACGATATTTTGAATCTGATTTTTTCCACCTTCTGCATCGGGAAATAATCTCCTGACAGAAATGCAAGACTCTTTATTCCTGCTCAGGACGACAATTTAATCTTTATCAACCTGCCCGGGCCTGAAGAGATCAACAGTGGAGCGGCTCTATCCGCGGGTGACTGGGTTTAGATTTGTGCGAGGCTGGGTTGCTGTGGGCGGCGTAAGGATTTGGTGGGTGCGCTGGATCGATACCGTGAAGAGTGTTCCTTTGCCGGGGTCGCTTTGGACTTCGATTTTGCCTTGATGCTGTTGGACAATCCAGTGGGCTAAGGCCAGGCCCAGGCCGGCTCCTCCGACTGCGCGGCTGCGGGCTTTGTCTACGCGATAGAAGCGATCGAAGATGCGCGGCAGATGCTCGGGCGAGATGCCGATGCCGGAGTCTTCGACTTCGATGACGGCTCGATCTTTTTGCGCGTGCAGACGCAGGGCGACGAAGCCGCCGGCGGGCGTGTACTTGCGGGCGTTGTCGAGCAGGATGATGAGCAGGCGGCGAAGGCTGGAGGCGTCGCCGAGGACGTGGATGGAATTTTGCGGTGCGATTACGGTGAAGCGCAATAATGCGACGTTCATCGGTTCGATCCAGGTCTGCTCCAGTTCCTGCGCAAGGCTGCAGAGGTCGACTCCTTCGGAATGCAATGTCTCTGCGCCTACGTCGGCGCGCGCCAGCACCAGCAGGCTCTCAATTAAATGCGTCGTGCGTTCGGATTCGCCGTGGATGTGACTGAGGGCGTCGCGGTAATCGCTTTCGGTGCGGGTGCGGCGCAGGGCCATTTCAGCCTCGGTACGAATGAGGGAGATGGGCGTGCGTAGCTCGTGGGAGGCGTCGGCGGTGAGTTCGCGAGTGCGGCGGAAGGCGAGTTCGATGCGGACGAGCATGGCGTTCAGGGTTTCGGAGAGGCGCTGCAACTCGTCTCCGGTGTGGAGTGCGGGCAGGCGCCAGTCTAAATTGCGGTCGCTGATGGCGCGTGCTGCGGTAATAATTTTATCGATGGGCTGGAATGCCTGGCGACTGAGGAAATATCCGCCGAGGCCAGCGATAAGCAGAGCCAGCGGCGAGAGCAGCAGCATGGTACGACTGTAAAAGCGCAGCAGCGCGATGGAGCTGCTGATATCCGCACCCACCTGAACTGTGTAGGCGCGGCCGCGAACGACGATGCGGCGAGTAAGCGAGCGGATGGGGTACGGGCCGGCGTAGAAGGTGGAGGCTCGGTCGTGATGGTGGGATGCTCGCGGCGTGCCGGGCAGCGCGGCCTGCATGTCCGGTGAGCGGTAGATCCAGTTGCCGTCCTGGTCGACGATCTGCATCCAGCGGCCATCCTGTTCGACGAGGTATTCTTCGCCGGTTTCTTCCTGCAGCTTGGCGACGGTGGCGTTGGGCTTTTGCGCTTCGAGGAAGCTGCGCACGTTGTCGAGCCGATCGATGAGTGAGTGCCGGGTGGCGTTGTCGAGTCCGGCACGAATGAGCAGCCAGCCGGTAAGGCCAAGCGCGAACTGCGCTCCGGTGAAGATAACCAGATACCAGAGCGTGAGGCGTAGGCGAATGGGAAGCGCTTTCATCGGATGCCCATGGAAGCGGGCTGCAGTGCAGGGTCGATGCGATAGCCGACGCCGCGGACGGTGTGCAGCAGGGTGGGCTCGGGAACGTCGCCAATCTTTACGCGCAGCAGCCGGATGAAAGCGTCGAGGGTGTTGTTCTCCACTTCGCGGTCGTAGCCCCACACGCGCCCGATCAACAATTGCCGCGAGACGACATTGCCGCGCTGCTGCATGAGGCACTCGAGCAGGAGGAATTCCGTGCGGCTGAGATGGATGAGCTCGCCGGCGCGGGAAACTTCATGCCGGCTGCTGTCGAGCATGAGATCGCCAATGTGCAGGGTGGCGGAGCGGGCATGGGTGGCGCGGCGGGTGATGGCGCGCAGGCGAGCGAGCAGCTCGACGAAGGAGAAGGGCTTGGTCAGATAATCGTCGGCGCCGAGATTAAGGCCTTGGATGATGTGCTCCTCGGAATCGCGCGCGGTCAGCATAATGATAGGGACTGGATTGCGCTGGGTGCGCAGGGAGCGAGCGATTTCATATCCGCTGCGGCCGGGCAACATCAGGTCGAGCACGAGGGCTTCAAACTCGCAGGCAATGGCGATTTCATACCCGTCGATGCCGTCTTCCGCGGTCATGACGGAGTGACCTTCTTCGCGGAGGCCGTTGCGCAGCAGTTCCAGCATTCGTGGCTCGTCTTCAATCAAGAGGATGCGCATGTTCGACAGAAGCCTTTCGCACTAGATGATCGTCTTTTCGTGTGAATATTCGCTGAATGCGACGGGCAGCTGGAGTGGAAAACTCCGGGGCAGCTGCACTCCACCCATCTGCCGGATTCTTACCTGAAAAGCAATTCACGGTCTCTTTACTTTCACTTCAATCGGGGCCGGTAGGGTTGCGATAAACCATCTGGCAAATTTTCTGTCCCTTGTGATTTGCGGACGCCGCCGGTGACCTTTGGAGGAATCGATGCGTCTTTTGCGTGCTGCTGTGAGTTGTCTATTTTTGTTCGCCATGCTGTCCTCGGGATTTGCGCAAGTGCAGCATGCGAGTTTGATCGAGGCGCCGATGCCCGCGCCGACTCCGGCGGCTCCAGGCAACACCGGCACGATCAGCGGCAACGTGCGCGAGGCAGGCGGCGTGCTGGCGGGCGCACAGATAATGCTGACGCCGGGCAACCGGACGGTGGCATCGAATGGACGCGGTGACTTTCAGATTCTGGGCGTCCCCGCTGGAACCTATACGGTGAAGGTGTCGTACGTGGGCTTCGCCGATCTGACTTCGACCATCACTGTGGCTGCCGGTCAAACGGCCGAATTCAATCCCGTGCTCAGCGTCGGCTCCAGCAACCAGCAGGTGGTGGTGCGGGCAAATGTTGGCGGGGATGCGATGGACATCAACCAGCAGCGCACCTCGGCCAATATCGTGAATGTGATGACTGCGCCGGTGATTATGAGCCTGCCGAATGCAAACGTCGCCGATGCGCTGGGGCGTTTGCCCGGAGTGACGCTGCAGCGGAATGAGGGCGAGGGCGAGTATGTGCAGATTCGCGGCACCGAGCCGCGGTTGAGCAACACCACCATCGATGGCGTGAATGTGCCCAGTACGGATCCTCAGTTGCGGCAGGTGGAGTTGGATACGGTTCCAGCGAACCTGGTGGGTGCAGTGGTCATCAATAAGACGCTTTCGGCCAATCAGGACGGCGATGCGATCGGCGGCTCTATAGATTTGAGGATCAAACAGGCGACCGCGAATCGACCGGTGTTTTCTATCGAAGGCATGGCTGGAAATACGCCGATTGATAACAACCGGCAGTCGTTTCTGATTAACTCGTCGGCGGGGTTTCGGTTTGGGAAGAATAGCGACTTCAGCCAGCAGAAACGATTTGGGCTCATGCTAGGGTACAGCTACGACTACAACGGCCGCGGAATCGACGATGTGGAGCCGGTGCCGGATCAAAACGCGGACGGAAGCACGCTCTTCGATTCCATCGCGATTCAGCAATATCTCTATGATCGGACGCGGTATGGATTTGCCGGCAGTTTGGATTATCAGCTGGCAAAGGATTCCGATCTCTACGTGCATGGGTTGTTCTCGAACTTTCGCGATTACGGGCAGAAATACGGGTATGTCATCACCGGACTGGGAGCGGATCAGAATCCCCAGACGCCCGGGATTGAGTACTCGACCAGTGTGCGGCGTCCGAATGTTCAGATTGAAGATCTGGCGATAGGCGGCAATCAAACATTCAACCATTCCTATCTCAACTACCAGATAGCCATCGCGCACTCCCGGTTTGGAGGAGCGGCGGGAAATCCAGGAGCGGATTTCAGCACCGGAACCGGAACCGATTGTAACTACAGCCCTGGGACGACGATCAGCATCTACCGGCCGCAATTCAATTGCGGTAGCGATCCCATTTACGATCCAACGCAATACACCCTTGCGGATTTCAACGCCACATCGGGACAGTCGACGCAGTTGAATTTACAGGCGAATGCCGCGATGGGAATGACATATCATCTTGGCTCACATGCTTCTACGCTGGAATTTGGCGGCCTGTTCCGCAACGAACATAAAGGTCAGGATGCTTACTCACCGACCTACGATTGCAATGAAACTCCTTGCGGCACGCTTCCGCCGATGAGCCAATTTTTAAGCAATTATACGAATCCGAAATATTATGGCGGAAGCTATCAGCTGGGCCCGGTTACAAATTTCGATTTGATTACGAATTATATTGCTCAAAATCCTAGTGTGCTTCCTATCGATGAGGGCGCGACCCACCTGAATTCCGACGCTTCCAACTACAACCTGCAAGAGAGGGTTTCGGCGGGTTACATCATGAATACTATCCAGCTGGGGAATCGGATTCATCTGCAGACCGGACTGCGCATTGAAGGCACCCAGACCTCAACGACTGGGTATCTGGTCCTGAACGACATGAACGGGAACTATGTTTCCACCACACCGCAAAAGGGCAGTGGTTCCTATTACAACCCGATGCCAAGCGTACAGCTTCGCTACACAATCGATCCTTACTCGGATATTCGCGCTGTATATGGGCGCGGAATTTCTAGGCCCGATCCCTACGAGTTAGTTCCCTACATTACATTGGATACGTCATCTAATCCAAATAACGTGGGTATCGGCAATCCCGCGCTGGTGGCAGAACATGCGAACGACTATGACGTTCTGTACGAGAAGTTTTTGCCTTCCGTCGGAATGGTGGAGGCTGCTTATTTCTATAAAGCTCTCACCAGGCCAATTTATTCGGTCACGCAGGATGTCCCCAACCCATTTCCGAACGGGACCACGCCAACGGCTAGGGAATCGCAAGAGGTGAATGGGGATCATGCGCACGTGCAGGGGATTGAGCTTGCCTATCAGCAGCACCTGACGTTTCTTCCTGGAGTATTGTCTGGCGCACGTTTCACGGCGAATTTCACGTATACAGCATCGAAAGTATTTCACATTGTCAATCGATCCGATACGCCTGCCCTGGTGGGACAGGCCCCGGTTGCCTACAACATCAATCCGTCTTATGCGACAAAGCGGGCGCTGGTTTCGGTTGCCGTCTCAAACAACGGTGCGAATATCTCCAGCTATCAGTACACGGATTCCGGCCCGAACCCTGTGGGATACGGTGGAGTCAAGGGACCGCTTGGCGATAACTACTTCTTCTCTCACACTCAGGTGGATGCGCAGGCGAGTTATTACGTCGGCAAAGGATTTACCGCGATTGCTTCCGGTTTGAATATGAATAACGCGGTATTCGGATTCTATAACGGCAGCACGCAATATATGACCCAGCGGGAATACTACAAGCCGACTTATTCCGGCGGAATTCGCTGGTCGCCGCATCGGGATGACGACTAACTCGCCACTCATTGCCTTTTACCCGCCGTGGCGAAGGATCGTACTGCTGCTTTCTTACTCGGAATGCAGAGATCCTTCGTTCCGCAGCCTGACGCCAAAAATCGCATGCTGAAAATCCCGCTCAGGATGACGAGCCTGAATTGTTTTATGGAAGCTAACTCACGTCCGAAGCTTCAGATAAATTTCAGCTTCAATTTATAGTGTTCCAGTTATCGAGGAAGATATTTCCACAAGGTGACTATGCGCAAGCTTCTTATTTTTGCTCTGCTGGCTATGCCGGCTGCGATATTGCTCGGTCAAACTTCGTCTCCACTTACTCTGGAACGGACAATCCCGCTGCCCGGCGGCAAGGCCAGCTTCGATCACTACGCAGTGGACAATCGCGGTTCTCGATTGTTTCTGGCGGCGAAGTACAACCACTCGGTCGAGGTGGTCGATCTGAACAGCGGAAAGACGATGCAGACGATTCAGGGAATCGGAACGCCGCATGGAATTGTTTGGATTGGCGAGACCGGCAAGCTCTACGTGACCGATGGAGCGGCGGGGACGCTGAATGTGTATTCCGGCACTCCATTTACTTTTCAGGCAAAGATCAAGCTGGCGGCGGACGCGGATGATATGGCCTACGATCCGGGAAATAAATTTCTCTATGTCGGCTACGGCGGCAGCGATGCAGGCGAGGTCGAAGGGCACATTGCGATCGTAAATACGGCGAACTTTACGCTGGTGAAGAAGATCGACGTAGCGGCCCACCCCGAGGGCATCGAAGTGGATGCCGCGCATGGCCGTGTGTTCGCCAATATCGCCGACTCCGCGAACGTGACCGTGATCGACGCAAAGACGCAGACGATTGCCGCAGTCTGGAAGCTGACGAAGGCGAAGGAAAATGTTCCGCTAGCATACGACGCGGAGCACAACCGGCTGTTTGTTGGCTGCCGCACGCCGGCGCGGATGCTGAGGCTCGACGGCATTACAGGAAAAGAAATGGCGCATTTGCCTGCCGATGGCGGAGCGGACGACATGTACTATGACGCGGTGTTGCATCGGGTGTACCTGAGCGCTGGCGCGGGATACGTGGATGTGTACCAGGTTGGAGATGGCGTCAGCATGCATGCGCTGGCTCGCGTTCGGACGGTTGCGGGGGCGAAGACTTCGCTGTTCGATGCGGAGCGGCGGAAGTTGTATTTGGGCACCGCGAGCGGGCTTCGAATGTATTCGCCGAACACCGAAAAATAGGCACGACACGAGGGAAGGAATACGAATGAAGCAGGCGTTCTTAATGAAAAGTCGCGCTATGGCGGTAGTTGCGCTGCTGGCGATGTTGGCCACGGTATCGATCTTCGCGCAGGGCCGAAAGAAAGATTTGGCCGATGCGGGATCGACGCAGGGATTGTTGAGCCAGCCTGGGCCTACCTTTGTGGTGTCGACGAGTGCCATACCAAAGCGGTGGACGATGATCGCTTATGGCGACACGCGATTTACCGATCCGGCGAACACGAAAGCTACCAACCCAAAGGTGCGGCGGTGGCTGGTGGCGAAGATTGCGTCGGAGCATCCGGACGCGCTGCTGATCACGGGCGATCTGCCGTACAACGGATCGGTTGCGAACGATTATGCTGTGTTCCATGACGAAACGACCGCGTGGCGAGAGGAGAAGCTGCGGGTGTATCCCGCGCTAGGCAATCATGAATTGCATGGCGGCGGGAAGAATGGGCTGGCGAACTGGTGGGCGGCATTTCCGGAACTGAAAAACCGGCGCTGGTATTCGGTCGAATTCGGGAATGCATACCTTATTGCGCTGGACACGGATCTTGCTTTGACCCCGGGAAGCATGCAGCAGGTGTGGCTGATCGATCAGCTGGATCATCTGCCGGGCAAAACTCAGTTTGTCATTCTTTTTCTGCACCATCCCCCGGTAGCGGATATTCAGCCGGGATGGAGCCATAATCCTCGCCCCAACGAAATTGCGCTGGCGAAGCTGTTGGAGGCAAAGGCAGCGGGATCGCGAGCGAAATATGTTGTCATTGCCGGACATATCCATAACTACGAACGCTTCGATCAAAATGGAATCGTCTACCTGGTTTCGGGCGGAGGTGGGGCAAAGCCGGCGCCGATCGAGCGCAAGACACCTGACTTATACCTGGACCCTGTATTTCCGAATTATCACTATATAAAGTTCACGATGGAGCGCGATGGCCTGCATGGGACGATGGTTCGGGCGGTCGATCTGGACACGGATACTCCCGAATGGCAGGCGAAAGATCGTTTTGTGGTTCGACCGAAGCGGAAGTGAAGGCCCGATATCTCAGAATCTGAACGCGGGAGCGCCCGGCTCTGCTTCCGCGCGGTGAAATTGGTAATGCGAAACGTGCCGCCGGAAAAATAACCGAGGTCGCGCCTGTGGCATCCTATTGATCGGCGGGATTGCCTGAAAGATGTATCGGCGGGATGACGTGGCGGACCGGGTTGGCAGAGAGATCGAGAGCACAGTAGAGCAGCCGGTCCGTGCGGAATATCGATCGACACTGGCGGGTCTATCGTTGGGTGGCTTGTCGCTGTGGCAGCTGACGCGGGGCGTGTGGACTGCCGCGAACGACGACGACATTGTCGATCGTGCCGCCGAGCTGGCTTACTACTTTTTATTCGCACTGTTTCCTGCGCTGATTTTTCTTTCCGCGATGTTCGGCCTGTTCGCGACCACCAAAACACAGTCGAACCTGGAGTTGATGCTGTACCTGGGACGGGTGATTCCACCGGCAGCCTTTGGCATGGTAGAGACGACCTTTGCGGCAACCCAGAAAGGCGTCGCCGCGGGCAACATTGTTTTTGGCGCAATTACCGCATTGTGGGCGGCGACCTACGGAATGTCCTCCGCGCAGAGCGTGCTGAATACGGTGTATCGGGTAAAAGAGCGGCGTCCATACTGGAAGGCGAAGTCGATTGCGCTGGCGATGACGCTGGCAATCTTTGTGCTGGTGTTCAGCGCCATGCTGCTGCTGATGTTGGGAGATTACATCATCAAGCTGCTGGTGAACGATTGGCTGATGCACAGTTCAGTGACAGTGATCTGGAAAGTGGTACAGATTCTGGCGTCCTTATTTTTCATGTCGCTGGTGTTTTCGATCACCTATCACTGGGGTCCGGATCGAAGGGGGCACAGGTGGAGATGGATATCTCCGGGGTCGATCGTGGGGATCTGCGGCTGGCTGGTGGTGTCGATCGGGTTTCGGATTTATCTGCATTTCTTCAATAGCTACACGGTTTTGTACGGGTCGGTGGGGACGGTGATTATTTTACTCACCTGGTTTTATGTCAGCGGGTTGATGCTGCTATTGGGTGCGGAGATCAACGCAACCATTGACCGTGATAACGCGGCGAAGCGTTCGGCGGTTTGCGATTGAAGTTTGCGCTACTTCATGGCGGACATGGAGGCGCGGAAGAGAGACTCGAAATCTTTGCCGGCTTCCGGATTGCGGCTGATGGCGGCTTCGATCCCCTTCTGGGCGGCAGCGCGCTGGTAGCCGAGATTGACGAGCGCCGAAAGGACATCTTCGGACAACGGCGTTGTCGCGCCAGCGACACTGGTAGGAGCCAGGTCTTCGAGTTTGTCCTTCAATTCCAGCACAATGCGTTCCGCGGTTTTTTTCCCGACTCCAGGAATACGGGTGAGTGTGGCGTGGTCCTGGCTATGGATGGCGGCGACGAGCCGTTCAGAGGGTAGTCCGCTCAGCACGGTGAGCGCGAGTTTTGGGCCGATGCCGCTGATGCCGAGCAGCTTTTCGAACAGGCGCTTTTCCGTGCGATTCATAAACCCGAAGAGAGCGAATGCGTCTTCACGCACGTGGGTGTGGATAAGCAAGGAAACTTCGTTGCCCTCCGCCGGTAGTGCGGTGAAGGTTGGGATGCTGATGGCAATTTCGTAGCCTACGCCGGACGCTTCGATGATTGCGGATTGAGGAGTTTTCGCGAGGAGGCGTCCGCGAAGATGGGCGATCATGGGGGAATTCTATCCTGAGCAATGAAACGCGGCGATTTCCCAATCCCATGCTTCGCAAAAGCCTCGAAGGATTGGGGGCGTCGACGTTACGTACTATTGCGACGGCGATAGCGGATGGAGAATTCCTGGCCCGGGTTCGGCGGAAACAATTGTGCGACATGGCGGAGGCGCTCGGCGAGAGCTGGCGCGATGAGTAGCGGGTATTCTCGCTCGCGCAGCTCGGTGTAGTCGAAGTCGACGGTGAGCGAGAGTAGGTAGATGGCGATGGCATCGGCGAAGGCGGCATCGAAATATTCCATGCGCGCCTTTTCGTCGATCACCGTTTTCTGGACGGGTGCTGCCTGCGCGGCTGCGATTTCAAGCGGTCGCTTTCGCCGCGACCTGGTTTGCGGCGTGCTCCAGCGATCGACGGTTTCCGTGCCGGCTTGGCCCAGAGCGCGAGCGCGATGCTCCCATGCATCCTGACTGGTCTCTCCGCGAATATCTGCTTCAACCTGGGACCAGATCAGATTCATAAAAGTTTCGGGAACGCCCGCGGCATCGACAAAATGGTGGCCGGCGTTGATGTACAGCTCGAATGCGAGGGCGAAGCGGTCCTGCATAAGGCGGGTGGAGATGAAAATGCATTCGGCGCCGTCGATGGTAGCGTTGCGATGGCAGATCGCTCTGTCGCTAAGATCTGTGGAGACGTCAGACGCGATTTGAATGGCGTCGGGATTCGCCGAGCCGGGTTCGTCGAGCGACTCGGACTGCTGCGATTCCGCGAGAGCGAGCGGAACAAAGTAATACGCCTTGCGATGAAGCGCGGCGGCGATGGTCTGCGGGATAGCCTGGACGATCTGTTCCAAATCGGAAGCCGAGAGCTGTGTGTCTCCATAGCTGCCATAATGGATACCGTTGGGGGCGCGCTCGATGGGCGCGATGCGTGCTATTTCTGCCGCGGACTTCAGGTCGATCTGGTTGATTTCAAGCATAAAGCTGTATTCTAGCTGAGGGCAGCGGCTTCCGCTGTGCTCCTGACAGCCATACCTAGAGAAGCGATATGACCAGCGCGCAGAATGTTTCGAACATGAACTCCGCGAGCGGAGTGGCAGGCAAAGAGACAACCATTTTCCACGTGCCGATCGGCAGGCTGGGATTCTTCACTCGGGTGATGATCAGCGGCGCGTGCGGGTTTATCGTTTTTTTTGTGGCGTTCGTGCTGGCGATCGTCGGCGTCTCCATCTATGACTCTGTGCATGGGATTTCGCTGGCGAACCTGAACATTGCGTATCTGTACATTGCAGCGCCCATTGGAATTCTGGCGCTGCTGGCAAGCCTGACCTATCTGATTGGCGGCTGGGCGCGGATCAAATTTTCCGGCGCGCACTAGCGGCCCACCAAAACTCTTACGCATGGCAATCGTCACCATCACGCAGGAAGCTTTGCCGCAGAACCAGCCGCCTTCCGGCGAGCCTGCGCAGCGATATCTGTCGGAGATATGGTGCCGGCAATTGGAAGAAGGAAACATTCTCTTTTTTCCCCAGACACCGATCGCTCTCGATGAAGACGATCTGCATTTTTTGCGCACACTGGAGCAGACCAGCAGCGGGCTGCATAAAAACCTGGCGTACAAACCAGCCGTGGATCGTGTCTCCGGCGCGGACATGAAGAGCGCCGATCGGGCGGCGAGCGAGCGGCTGCATCGGATACTGCGCGAATATTCGCAGAACGTGACCAGGTTTTTGACAGAATTTCTAGCGCCGTATAGGTCGCGCTGGCGGCTGGACTATGGCAGCTTTCGTCCGCAGGAAGAGCAGGGGCGCGATCTTTCGCTTCGTAAGCGCAACGACCTGATGCATACAGATGCGTTTTCTACCCGGCCCACCCATGGTGCGCGGATTCTGAGATTCTTCAACAATCTGCATCCCACGCGGACGCGAGACTGGATTACGGGCGAGCCGTTTGGCGCGCTGGTTCCCCAATTTGCTCCGCAGCAGATTGCGCTGCCGCGGGAACAGAGTACATTGACCCGCGTGACAGCGAAGACTGCCTGTGCGATCGGCCTGGGGCGCGTGGTTCCAGCACTGAAGCGCTCGCCGTATGACGATTTCATGATGCGCTTCCATAATTTTCTAAAAGAGAACGCCGAGTATCAGGAGCATGGCAAGCGGGAAGCGTCGTTTTATCCGCCAGGATCGAGCTGGATGGTCTACACCGATATGGTGCCGCATGCAGTGCTCGCTGGCCAGTATGCGCTGGAACAGACGTACCTGATTGCACTGGAGGCGATGATTGCGCCGGAGCATTCTCCGCTGGGCGTGCTGCAGGCGATGACGGGAGAGAAGCTGGTTTGAGGGTTTTCGCCTATTTAGCTAGAGAGCTCCGTATGATCACCCGAATTTTCTTCTCGCCAAAAAATATTTCGACGGCTTCTTCTTTGCATCCTAGGTGGATGGAAAGGATGTTTTCAACATGATAAAGCGCAGTCTAGTTCGAATGAGTTTTCTTTGCGGGGTGGTTTTGCTGGTCGCCGGTTGCAGCAGAACAGACAACACAAAAGCCAATTTCAAGACAGCCATTGACAACTACTATCAGGCGCATCCGGCTTGCTTGTGGCAGGATTCGAAGAAGTTTCCCGTGCAGGCGGCAACGGCCGATGATGCCAAAACACAGGGTTACGATGCCCTGACGGATGCGGGTCTGCTGACTCGCACCACCGCGGAGAAGAAAGTTTTTATTCTTGGCTCGAAACAGGTCAATAATTACGA
This sequence comes from Acidobacteriaceae bacterium, assembly GCA_965276585.1. Taxonomy (GTDB): domain Bacteria; phylum Acidobacteriota; class Terriglobia; order Terriglobales; family Acidobacteriaceae; genus JAKAAZ01. The sequence goes on from CBDIAZ010000002.1 coordinate 691,209, forward strand.
CATTTCCGATAAAGGTCGCGGCGTGTGGACGCAGGACTCGACGCAGCCCGGGTATGGAAATTTCTGCTATGGGCATCGGCAGGTGAGTTCGATCGATAATTTCACCTCCACCGTGAATGCATCGGGCACGAAGACGGCCCAGGTGAATTATCACTTTACGATGGGCGATGTTGCCGGGTGGGCGCAGTCGCAGGAAATGAAAACAGCGTTTCCTGGTTTGAACGATACGCTGGGCGGCAGCCAGATGGGGCAAGCTACGCTGGCGATGAACGGCAACAACTGGCAGATGGCGCAATAGCGTTTCGATACGCTCAAATATTGGCCTGGTGCCCCGGATCTCAGAAATGAGACTGGGGCGCCAGGCTCGATTTTTCGCGGTTGCTTCTCTTTTGCTGCTTTGCCGGCTTTGCGGGTACCTTTAAAGACGTATTTCCGACCGGCACGCAAATTTCTCTGAACAGGACACCCGGCACCCACATGGCAGTGACAAGCCCACAGAGTTCCACAGTAGTAACGACAGAAGCCGCGCCCAGCGCACGAAGCGCCTTGGCGATGGTCATCACCCTGTTTTTTCTTTGGGGATTCATTACCTGTCTGAATGACATTCTGATTCCCCATCTGAAAAGCCTGTTCACGCTGAATTACGCGGAGGTCATGCTGGTGCAGACCTTTTTCTTCTCCGCATATTTCGTGTTCGCGCTGCCTTCCGGCAAGGTGATTGACTGGATCGGCTACAAGTGGACGATGGTTGCCGGCCTGCTGGTCATGGCCGTGGGCGCGTTGTGTTTCATTCCATCGGCCAGTGTGCCGTCGTTTCCGTTGTTTCTCGTCTCGTTGGGAATTATTGCAGCCGGCATGACCCTTTTGCAGGTGGCGGCGAATCCGTATGTCACCGCGCTCGGCCCACCCCGCACAGCATCCAGCCGCCTGAATCTCGCGAGCGCATTCAATTCCTTCGGCACCACAATTGCGCCCTATATCGGCAGCCTTTTTATCCTGGGGACTGTGCCGCTGACGGTAACACAGCTGAGTGTGCTGTCCCCGGCTGCGTTGCATGCATATAAGGTGGCGCAGGCGGATGTGGTGAAGCTTCCCTACACCGTCATTGCGGCGATCCTGATTGTGTTTGCGATGGCGATGTCCCTTTACAAGCTGCCCGCGATTCGCATGCACGCAGGGCACGGCGCGGCGGAGGGCGAGCATCTTCCGAGCATCTGGAAACAGCGCCATCTGCTGCTGGCCGTCGTGGCGATTTTTGTTTACGTCGGCGCGGAGGTTTCGGTCGGAAGCTTCCTGGTGAACTATCTCAGCCAGTCTTACATCGGCAACATGACGGAAAAGGCGGCAGCGCTGTACGTCGCATTCTACTGGGGCGGCCTGATGGTAGGGCGCGTCTTCGGCGCAGGCATCACGCAGAAGCTGGCTGCCGGGCCGGTACTCGGCGTGGCGTCCATCATCGCGTTCTGTCTGGTGATTACGTCCATGCTGACCTTCGGCCATGTGGCCATGTGGAGCATCATCGTGGTGGGACTGTTCAACTCCATCATGTGGCCGAATATTTTCGCGTTGGGGCTCGCCGGTCTGGGGCCACTCACGAACCTCGGATCGAGCTTTCTGGTTTCGGGAGTGTTGGGTGGAGCGTTGCTTCCCCTGTTGCAGGGATTTGTCGCCGATCGGATCGGAATCCACCACGCATTTGTGGTCGCCGCGGTGTGCTACGTGTACATCTGCTACTTCGGGTTCAAAGGATCGAAGATACACACGAGTGAAATCGATCAGCAGATTGTTCCGGGGGTTTGAGGAATTATTTATGGATCGAGCCTTCGATTTACTTGCAAAATTGCCAAATGATTTCTTCGCGGATGAGCGCGAGGATAGCTCGCCGCAGGAACGAGAAGACTCTGAAGACTCCAGGGACGGTCATGACAAAAGTGACGAAGAAAACTAAACCCGTGTGGGGATGGAACATTCATCCCGGAGAAATTCTCCGCGAGGAGTACATGAAGCCGCTCGGTCTCAGCGTCTCCGCGCTGGCGAAGGAATTGAAGCTGACGCGCTCGCGGCTGAACGACGTTGTTTTGGAGCGCAGCGCCATCACCGCCGACACCGCACTTCGCCTCGCCAAATACTTCGGAACCACCGCGCAGTTCTGGATGAATATGCAGTCCTCGTATGAACTGCGCGAGGCGGAAAATGCAAATAGAAAGATAGTCGAGAGTATTGCGCCCCGCCGGAGCGATGCGGCATAAATTAAATATATCTCGTACTCTGATACAACCTTCGCTTTTAGCGAAGCTTGTATCGGGTGTGTGCTTCTACTTTTTTCCTAGATTAGACAAATAATTATCGAAATCGCTAAATTCGCTTTTGGCACATGTTTCAGTTCGAGCAACTGGACACCACTGAACTTCTTGAGTCAAGAAAATATCATTTCCAAGCAGATAAGCTATCGACATTACTGACTGTTCACCGTTGTTGTTCGTCGAAGGATCCATTGAAATAACGCGAATCTGCCAATTATATGCAGCAGGCTTGCCATCCGACCCTTTTGGTTGAGCAACATACGCTTCGAAATATCGGGGACTTTTTGCCAGCAGATCTCTAAAAGTACTCGCGTAGATTTTCCCCACGCTATCATCGCATTGGCAGTTGAAAACAACTCCCATGCGGGCCGATTCCTGTGCAAGCGCAGGCACGCAAAGCAAGGTTAACAAAAGAAAGAATTTAACTTTCATTGGAGGTTCTCTTTTGATTGCAAGCATATGCTCGAGAAATCTGTATTTCAATAAAAAAGTAGCTGTCCAATCAGCTACCCACATTCGCGTTCCTGCGCATACATCCCGTAAAATCATCTGTTTGGTTCCGGCGCGGTTTGTCGCGCATCGAATACCTACCCTTTGAACGGAGTATCCCTTTGGCAGAGACAATTTACGACGTAGCCATCATCGGTGGCGGCCCAGCTGGCTACACGGCGGCGATTCGTGCGGGACAGTATGGCTTGAAGGTTGCCTTGATCGAGAAGGACAGCAAACTGGGCGGAACCTGCCTGCACGTGGGCTGCATCCCCACCAAGTCCCTGCTGTTCAACGCCGAGGTATACGACCACCTGAAGAATGCCGTCGAGTACGGCATTGAGGGTCTGGGAGCGGGCAAGTTGAACTGGGGCGCGATCCTGAAGCGCAAGAACGACATCATCGCCAAGCATACGAAGGGGCTTGTTTTTCTGATGAAGAAGAACAAGGTCAACGTCTACGAGGGCCACGGGCGGCTGACGGGCGCGGTTAAGGACGGTGTGCATTCTGTCGAGGTCTACACCGAGGGAGGCGGCGGCGCGGATGGCGAACGCAGCTTTGTCAAGGCGAAGAATGTGATTCTGGCGACCGGCTCGGATGCGCGCATGCTACCCGGTCTGGAGCCGGATTCGCGGGTGCTGACCAATGTCGAGATTCTTTCGCTGGCGGCAATTCCCAAATCATTGGTTGTGATTGGCGCTGGCGCGGTCGGCGTGGAGTTTGGCTCGATCTTCAAGAGCTTTGGGTCGGAAATCACGATTGTCGAATACCTGCCGCGGCTGGTGCCGAATGAAGATGAGGACGTAAGCAAAGAGCTGGCGCGGGCCTTCCGCAAGCGTGGCATCGAGACCTTCGTCGGCGCGAAGTTCGAAAAGCTGGAAAAGACGAAGGATGGCGTGAAGGTTACGATCACCGGCTCCGACGGCAAGCAGATGATCAAAGATGCGGAAAAGGTTCTGGTCGCCGTGGGCCGCGCGCCGCGCACCGAGCATATTGGCCTGGAAAAGACGAAGATCAAGCCGGATCGCGGCTTTATCAAAGTGAACGAATGGATGCAGACCGACGAGCCGGGTGTGTATGCGATCGGCGACATCGTCGCTGGGCTGCCGCAGCTGGCGCATGTGGGCGCGATGGCCGGCATGGTGGTGGCGGCCAGGATTGCCGGGAAATATGCGCGTCCTGTACGGCGCGATCGCATTCCCGCCTGCACCTATTGCGAGCCGCAGATTGGCAGCGTTGGCCTGACGGAATCCGCGGCCAAGGAGAAAGGCCACACGGTCAAGGTTGGCAAATTCCCTTTCACGGCAAACTCCAAGGCTTCCATCGTTGACTCCCACGACGGCTTTGTAAAGATCGTGGCCGACGCGAAATATGGAGAAATTCTGGGCGTGCATATCATCGGGCCGCAGGCGACGGAGCTGATTGCCGAAGCGGTCACGGCACTGGAGTTGGAGGCGACCGTCGAGGAGATGATGTTTACCATCCACGCGCATCCTACGCTGGCGGAGGCGATGCTGGACGGATTTGGCAGCGTCGAGAATATGGCCATCAACGCGTAAAGAAGCGTCGCATGGAAGATTTGTCATTCCGAGCGAAGTCGAGGAATCTGCTTTTATCAGGTGCAACCTGGGTGCCACCAAATCCGAATCTTCGGACCTGAGATCAGGATCGGGACTAAACTAAGGATTGCCATGACCTATCGTGTTGTATTGCAGCAATCCGATGAAGGCTACAGTGTTTCCTGTCCGGGGTTGCCCGGCTGCTGGTCTCAGGGTGCGACGGAAACAGAAGCGCTCGACAATATCCGCAGCGCGATTCAGGAGTATCAGGAAGCCGTGATTGATCTCACACGCGGATTGGATGTCCGTGTGATCGAGGTAGCCGCTTCCTGATGGGCAAGTTACCGGGAATTGCTCACCTGCACGCAGTTCGAGCTTTTGAGCGTGCGGGCTTCCGAGTAATTCGTCAGGGAAAACACATTGTCATGTCCGACGGCGGGCGCATCCTCACCATCCCACGCCACAATCCTGTGAATGCATACACAATGGCGGGAATTGTGCGCGATGCGGGACTCACCCTGGAACAGTTCCGCGATCTGCTGTGATGCTTCTCCACCTCATCCATCTCGGCCGGGTTGATTATGTCGCGGCGCTGGACGTTCAGCGCCGGCTCGTGGAGCTGCGCCAGCAGGGACGAATTGGAGATGTGCTGCTGTTGCTGGAGCATCCGCCGGTTTTGACGCTGGGCAGAAATGCAACCCGCTCCAACATTCTGGCGAGCAATGACGAGCTGGCACGGCTTGGCATTCAGGTCCATGAGATCAATCGCGGCGGGGACGTGACCTATCACGGGCCGGGTCAGATCGTCGGCTATCCCATCCTCGATCTGCGCGGCGATTTCCCCGAAAAAAAAGGCCCGCATCTGGGAGCGGTCGAATATGTCCGCTGGTTGGAAGAGGCGCTGATTCGCACCTGCGCGGAATATGGGGTGATCACCCAGCGCATTTGCGGCCGCACCGGTGTGTGGACGGTAGCGGGGGGCTCGATTCCGGAGAAAAAGATTGCGGCGATTGGCGTGCATATTTCTCGCGGGGTGACGTCGCACGGATTTGCGCTGAACGTGACCACCGATCTGCGGGACTTCAACCTGATTGTTCCTTGTGGTATTTCCGATGCGGCAGTTACCAGTTTGGAGCAAGAGCTTGGTCTCGACGATCCGGCTATGCCGACGATGGAGCAGGCCATGCATACGGTATCGCGGAATTTCGGACGAGTATTCGGGCGGCAGATTTTGTGGGTCGACTCGATCGAAGAACTGATAAAAAGCGCCGGGTGATGCATTTTTCCATGTCTCAGAAGCGTGACTCTGCGAGAATCCCACCCTTTCGCGAAACGTGAAACATAGGGCGCTAAATTTTTGAATGTTTCTTTTCCCAACGTTCTCTTTCCTATGTTTCTTTAGGGTTCGCGGTCGCGCAACTCGTCATATAGAATAATGAGTTTGGAGTCGATTGCCAGGAAATTGCGTCCATGTCTACCAAGAAAATAGAAGCTCCTCCCCAAGCCTCCTCTGAGCCGAAGGCGCCGCATGCCAATGGCTCGAAGTCCGCATCTGCCAATTCCGCGCCTGCAGGCGCGAAAACCGCGCAGCCTCCCATCGGAAAAAATCAGTTTGGCATTCCCGACTGGCGGCTGGAGCAGCCGCCGTTTCGCATTGAGAACGATTGGGTCGATGGCGAATATCGCTATAAGGTGATTGGCGATACTAAGGCGCCTGCCCCGCCCATGCGGCCTTCGAAATATCTCAGCAAGGAACAGTCGATTGAAATGTTCCGCTACATGATCGTCAATCGGCGCATGGAAGTGGCGCTTGAGAGCATGTACAAGCAATCGAAAGTGATCGGCGGCTTATATCTGAGCCTGGGGCAGGAAGCCACTTCCGTGGCCTCGGCATACGCGCTGGATAAGGATGATTGGCTGGGACCGATGATCCGCAACCAGGGATCGATGATCGTGAAGGGCTATCAGCCCCGCGCCACCATGATGCAGTACATGGCCAAGGGCGCATCGCCTACCAAGGGCCGCGATTCGGGTTCGCATTACGGCGATCCAAAAGAGCTGAACGTGGTGGCGCCGATTTCTCATCTGGGCGATTCCATCTCGATTCTTGCCGGGGTGGCGCTGGGCGCGCGGCTGCAAGGAAAAGAGATTGCCTGCATGGCCTACATCGGCGATGGCGGGCAATCCACCGGGCCGACCTATGAAGGATTCAATTTTGCCGCCGTGCAGCGGCTGGGCGTGGTGCTGATGGTGGAGCATAATTCCTGGGCCTATTCGACTCCGGTCGAGTTGCAGTTTGCCTGCAAGGATCTGGCGAACCGCGCCATCGGCTACGGCGTGCCGGGCGTGATTGTCGACGGCACGGACGCCAACCAGGTATACGACGCATCGCATGAGGCGGTGGCGCGCGCGCACCGTGGCGAGGGTGCCTCGCTGATTGAAGCCAAGCTGATGCGCATGAAGGGTCATGCCATGCATGACGCGGCGACTTATGTTCCGCCGGAAGTGAAGGAATACTGGAAGCGCCGCGATCCAATTGTGCGCATGGAAAGCTACATGAAGGAAACCGGGTGGATGACCGAGGCTCAGATCGGCGAGATGCACGCTGAGGTGCAGCGCTTTATCGACGCTGAGCGCGAGATTGCCGAAGCCGCCCCGATGCCTGCGCCCGAGGATGCAGGGACAGATGTGTACTGCGACAATTCGGTAGAGATTCCGGCGAAATACGGAGAAGTGCGGGTGAAGCAGGCGAACCAGAACCGCAAACTGGCGGAATCGAGCGCGCCGGGGCATTACAAGTAATAGTCGTTGTTGCATTCCAGCCAAACTTTCTTATTTGACACAGTTATCGTTACATTTAGACGGAAAGCGAATCGAATGGCGGCAGTTACATATTTAGAAGCAATCCGGCAGGGAATCTGGGAAGAGATGGAGCGCGATAGCCGGGTTTTCGTCATGGGCGAAGACGTAGGCGTTTACGGCGGCGCGTTCAAGGTGACTGAGGGCTTTGTCCACAAGTTCGGCGTGGAGCGCGTGGTGGATACGCCGATCTCCGAAATGGCGATTGCCAGCGCGGTGTATGGAGCTTCGCTGACCGGACTGCGGCCAGTGGGCGAATTCCAGTTTATGGATTTCATCAGCTCCGCCCATTCGCAGATTGTGCAGATTCTGGCGAAGTCGAACTGGCGCTGGGGCGCTCCGGCTCCGCTGGTACTGCGCGGGCCGTCCGGCGGTGGCGTGAGCGGCGGACCGTTTCACTCGCAGAATCCCGAGATGTTCTATGTCCACACCCCCGGTCTCAAGGTGATTGCGCCGGCGACGGCGCGGGATGCGAAGGGGCTGATGAAGTCCGCGATCCGCGACAACAATCCGGTTTTATTCTTCGAGCACAAATTCCTATACCGCCGCGTGAAAGAGGAGCTGCCGGAGGAAGATTTCACCATTGAAATTGGCAAGGCGCGGGTGCATCGCGAAGGCCACAGCCTCTCTGTCATTACTTACGGCGCGATGGTGTATGTGGCGCAGGATGCGGCGGAGATTCTGGCCAAGGAAGGTATTGAGTTGGAGATTGTCGATCTGCGCACGCTGTTGCCGCTCGACCACAATGCGATCCGCGAAACGGTCGAGAAAACAAACCGCGTAATTGTGCTGCACGAGGACACGAAGACAGGCGGCATCGCCGGGGAGATTGCCGCCATCATTAACGAAGAGGCCTTCGATTCTCTCGACGCGCCGATTGTGCGCATCACGGCCATGGATGCGCCGGTGCCGTTTTCGCCGCCGCTAGAAAAAGCGTTTCTGCCGCAGGTGGAAGATGTGATCCGCGAGGCGCGCAAGCTGGTAAAGTATTGAATTTTCCCGAGTGACGGCGTCGCCCAAAAAGGGATCAGCAGTTTGAACGAAAGTAGGGAAGGAATCCATGCCAACGAATGTAGTGATGCCGCAGATGGGCGAGTCGATCTTCGAGGGAACAATTACGAAGTGGCTGAAGAAAGCCGGCGACACAGTGCAGCGCGACGAACCGCTATTTGAAATCTCGACCGACAAGGTAGACGCGGAGATTCCCGCACCTGCATCCGGCGTGTTGACGGAAATCAAAGTTGCGGAAGGTACCACGGTTGAGATCAACACCGTTGTTGCAACCATCGGTGAAGCTGGCAGCGCGACAGCCTCAGGCAGCTCTGCACCGGGTGGCGCGGCTACGGTAGACGCAGCAAAAGTTGCCAAAGAAACCGCGGCGGCTTCTGCTCCCGAGAAAAAGAACGAGCCCGTCGCTGCGCCAGGTTCTGCATCAGCGGGTTCGGTCTCGCGAGGCGCGTCTTCTGCAGCGGCAGGGAAAGGTGAGCCTGCGCCCGCCGATGGCGATCCCGCGAACAGGGGTCCGGAAGGGATGCCGTCCACTGCCAGTTCCGAAGGCTCAACCGGCGCCACGAGTACTGGCGGCACGAACGTAGTGATGCCGCAGATGGGCGAGTCGATCTTCGAGGGAACGATTACGAAGTGGCTGAAGAAAGCCGGCGACACAGTCCAGCGCGACGAGCCGCTATTTGAGATTTCGACGGACAAGGTGGATGCGGAGATTCCCGCGCCGGCGTCGGGCGTGTTGACGGAAATTAAAGTTGCGGAAGGTACCACGGTCGAAATCAACACGGTCGTTGCAGTAATCGGCGGAACGAAAACCGCAGGCGGTTCAGGCGTTGCTGCTCCGGCTGCCGCCTCCCCGGCGAAAGCGGCTGCGCCTGCGGCAGAGAATGCGCCCGCGGCAGAAAAAGCGCCTGCGGCAGAAAAACAGTCGGGCTCGGCAACAAGCGTGGGCGATGCAACGGGAGCGAGCGCTGGAGAGCGAGTACGTTCCTCGCCGCTGGTCCGCCGCATCGCAAAAGATAACAGTCTCGATCTGTCGAAGATCAGCGGGACGGGCGCGGGCGGGCGCATTACCAAGGATGATGCCCTGGGCTATCTTGGACAGCATGGCAAGGGCACGGCAGCAGCCTCCGCGGCTGCGCAGACTGCACCTGCGGCAGCGAAACCTGCTACGCAAGCTGCGGGGGCGGTTGTTCCCTCCGTAGCGGCGTCTGTAAGCGCGCCCACGCCGGGCGAATTGGTTCCGCTCAGCAAAATGCGTGGCATCATCGCGCAGCGCATGGTGGAGTCGAAGCACACCAGCGCCCATGTCCACACCGTGTTCAAGGTGGACATGACCCGGATCGTGCGCATCCGCGAACGGGAAAAATCGAAGTATGAGCAACGCAATGGCGTCAAGCTGACCTACATGCCGTTTATTGCAACCGCGGTAGTTACATGTCTGCGCAAAATGCCGATCGTCAACGCATCGATGGAAGGCAATGCCATCCGCTACCATAAGAACATCAATCTTGGCATCGCGGTCGCGCTCGATTGGGGCCTGATTGTGCCGGTGGTGAAGCAGGCGGAGGAACGCAGCTTCCTCGGAATCGCGCGGGCGATTGCAGATTTAGCGGCGCGGGCGCGAAGCAAAAAGTTGAAGCCGGATGAGGTTGCGGGCGGCACCTTCACGATCACCAATCCAGGGATTTTCGGCGAGCAATTCGGCACGCCGGTCATTAACCAGCCGGAGTCGGCCATCCTGGGCGTCGGCGGCATGTTCAAAGAGCCGACAGTGCTGACCGATACCGACGGCAACGACACGATTGCGATTCGCAGCATTATGCGGCTCACGCTCGGATTCGATCACCGGATCATCGATGGCGCGGATGCCGGGAAGTTTATGGCGGAGATAAAGAAGACGCTGGAAAACTGGGATGGGGATATCGGATAGCGTTTGATTTCATGACAAAGATAAGGCCGGCAAAATGCCGGCCTTATCTTTGTCATGAATTTTCATCCGCCTTTTTTTCATTCGCGGAGAAGGATTGTAACTTTAACGGTTACAACTTAGCTTTCGCTTCCAATACATGCTTCACTGCTTCTTCGGCTGTTTTGCCTACGGCGGATAAATGTCCCATTTTCCTTCCCGGGCGGGGCAAGTGTTTTTCATACAAATGCAGCCGCACTCCGGGAACAGCTAAAGCGCGGTCGAAACGCGGGCCGGTTTCGCTGTCGGCCTCCAGCCACACATCTCCCAGCAGGTTCACAATGGCCGCCGGCTGAATGACCTCCACATCTCCCAGCGGCAGATTGCAGACGGCGCGCACGGCCTGTTCAAACTGGCTGGTGGTGCAGGCTCGCTCGCTGGCGTGATAACTATTGTGGGGACGCGGAGCAAGCTCATTCACCAGCAGGCGGCCGTCTTTCGCCAGAAACATTTCCACTGCCAGCAGGCCTTCCAGATGGAAATCCTCGGCAATCGATAAAGCGATGTCGCGGGCCTTTTGTGCGGTTGCTGCAGGGATTTCAGCCGGGATCGCGCTCCATACCAGAATCTGTTGCTCGTGATGATTTACGGCAACCGGATAGGCCTTCATTTCTCCGCGCGGGGAACGGGCCACCAGAACGGAGATTTCCATTTCCAGATCGATGGCCTTTTCGACGACAACCGGCCGCTCGCCGAGAGATTTCCATGCAGCGTCAATGACGGCTGCATCGGCTGCTCCATCGAAGCCGAGTTTCTCCTGGCTGCGGCCGTCGTAGCCGCCATGGGCGCTCTTTACAAAACAGCGGCCGCCCAGGTCGCGAATCGCGGCGCGAAATTCGGCGGCAGCGCGGGCGGCGCGATATTCCCCGATCGGTAGGCCATGTTCTGCCAGCCATTCCTTTTGCAGAATGCGATCCTGAATGATGGCGAGCATTTTCGAGCCCGGACGAACCGGAGCATAACGCTCTGCGGCTTCGAGTGCGGCAACAGCAATCTGTTCAATTTCGAGCGTCACCACGTCGCATCCGCGCGCCAGATCGGCGGCGGCGCGGGTGTCGTTCCATGCGGCTTCAAAGCATGCGTCGACGACAAAGCGGGCCGGGCAGGAGGGGTCCGGATCGAGCACCTGGATGCGATATCCAAGCGAGCGGGCGGCCATCGCCACCATGCGGCCTAACTGGCCGCCGCCAAGGATGCCGATGGTCGCGCCCGGCAGAATCACATTTTGATTGGCGTCGGACATCACTTCGACGGCTCGGCCGTCGGCAGCGTTTGGGCAAGCACTTCCTGCTTGCGAGCTTCGCGCCAGGCGCGGAGCTGATCCCGCAACGCGCGATCCTGAAGCGCGAGAATGGAGATGGCGAGTAGCGCGGCATTGGCCGCTCCGGGTTTGCCGATGGCGAGCGTGGCGACCGGAACACCCTTGGGCATCTGCACGATCGAGAGCAGCGAGTCCACGCCGGCGAGCAGGGTTGCAGGAATGGGCACGCCGAGCACGGGTAAGTGCGTTTTCGCCGCCAGCATTCCAGGCAGATGGGCCGCGCCGCCGGCGCCGGCAATCAGTACGCGCAGACCGCGTTCTTCGGCGGTGCTGGCATACTCGAAAAGCCAGTCGGGGGTGCGGTGGGCGGAGACGACGCGTGCCTCGTGAGGAACAGAAAATTCATTCAGGATTTCGATGGCGGGCAGAAGAATGTCATAGTCGCTCCGGCTGCCCATAACCACGCCGACCAGCGGTGCTCGCTTCATCTGGCGATTATACGATTGGCAACCGGAAGGTTCTTGCGACTGGGACACTGGCCGGCGGATTTTTCCATCTCGCCCACGCAAAGCTGCGAGGGATGCGGCGCTCAGATTTTTCGGCTGCAAAAAGCGGCTGTCAGCGTAGAACTGACAGCCGCTCGATCGATCCGGATGCGTAGGGATTAGCGATGTCCGCCGCCACCGTGTCCACCACCGCCATGTCCACCGCCACCACCGTGGAAGCCTCCGCCGCCACCACCGTGGAAGCCTCCGCCAGCACCGCCGTGGAAACCGCCGCCGCCACCGCCATGGAAACCGCCGCCACCGCGGGCATAGCCACCACCGCCGTGATAACCACCTCCGCCACGGTATCCACCGCCACCGCGATAGCCGTATCCACCACGGCCATATCCGCCACGGTATCCGTAACCGCCACGGCCATATCCACCCCATCCGCGTCCGCCCCAGCCCCATCTTCCGTAGCCACGGCCATACCACCCGCGTGACCAGCCCCATCCGCGGCCATACCAGGGACCCGCACCTAAGAAGATGCCGTTATAAAACCACTGTGGACCGTAATATCCATAGGGAGCGCAGGTGTAGGGATAGTAGTTGTAATATCCGTAGGCGCAGGACGGGGGAGCATAGTCATACGGCGCATAATCGCCGCCGTAGGCCGGACCGCCATAGCTGAATCCGAGCGATACCTGAGCATGGGAATAGGCTGTCGGAATCAGAAAAATCCCAAGTAGAGCGATGTAGCGTAGAAAACGCATTTTTGAACCTCCACATCGAAGCTGAAAGCCTTCGAGAGTGCTGCCTGGGAGTTCAGCCATGCGACTGGGCAGAATCTCCACAAGTGTAAGAACGCACCCCGGAGAGAAAAGTTGTGTTGGCATCTATCCTGCTGTAATAGCGGAAGTTGGCCCAATGGACTGCGGATAGTTCCGGCGCGCCAACCTCGCGGACTCAAAGACTCCCGTCGGGGGCGGACAAGGATCCCTGACGCATACGATTTTTGTGCATCGGGCAGTCGCCAGGACCGAGTCGAACTCCGGACCAAATTGGAGGTAGTTGCCTCGAAAATGAATATGGTAAAAATTAATATATTCATGCAGAATTCATGCTGAAAAAACGCTGTTTTCGTTCAAAAAATGCCAAATTTTAAATCTCTATCTCGCATAGAATCAACATTTTGCATTTGAGAACAAAAAGATAAAACACCGACATCGCAGGCAATTGCCGGTTACTTCAAAAAGCGCTCGTGCAGAGCCCGCTTTTCCCAGCCTTGAATCTCCCAGAAAAAGGCCACAAAATCGCCTTTATTTGCCCCCTCGAGAAGTAGCGCGGTAACTCGTGTTTTATCGTCGGACATGCCAAGGAGTTTCGCACTATCATGGTGAGTCCGGCCAGAGGCCTGTCAGCAAGAGGTGCTGACGCATGATGACACTTTTCCAACCCGATCTGTTATTTACGCAAGGCAGTTTTCATTCGGGTGCCGGTCTGCTGGTCGACTCCAATGGAACAATCGTGCGGGTGTCGACTGCTGGAGAATTCAATTCCGATGACGCGCCCAGCGGAATGGAAATTGTGAAGCTGCCCGGGAAGGCTCTCCTGCCGGGATTTGTGAATGTGCACTCGCATGCATTCCAACGGCTCATTCGAGGCAGGACGGAATCGCGGCAGAGCGGCGGCCACAATTTCTGGTCCTGGCGCGCGGCCATGTACCACGCAGCCGCGTCGCTTTCTTCGGAGCAGATGTATCACGTTGCGCGCATGGCCTTCCTTGAAATGGCGTTGGCAGGGACGGCGACGGTGGGGGAGTTTCATTACGTCCATCGCAGTCCCGAGGGCCAGCCGTACGGCGATCCCAACGCAATGGCCCATCCGGTGATTGCGGCTGCACAATCTGTAGGCATTCGCATCGCTCTGCTGCGGACCGCATATCAGCGCGCTGGCTACCGGCTCGACCGGGATCCAGCGCAGACGCGATTTCTGGAATCGACAGAAGAGTTTCTAGCCAATACCGCGACGTTGGCGGATCGATATCACTCCAACGCTGCGTGGGTGGGTGTGGCTCCGCATAGCGTGCGTGCAGCGCCAATCGATACGATCGATGCGATCGCTACTTGGGCAAAAGAACGCGGTGTGCCACTCCACATGCATGTTTCCGAACAACCCGCGGAAGTGGAAGCCTGCGAGCACGAATATGGAACCACGCCTGTACGCCTATTGGCTCGGCATGGCGTGCTGAACAACCATTTCACCGCCATCCATGCGATCCACATCGACCGGGAGGAAATGAGTTTGCTCGCCGACAGCGGCTCAACCATTTGTTCCTGCCCGACCACGGAACGAAATCTGGGTGATGGTATCTTTCCCGCACGGGAAGCGATGGCGATTGGGATTCCGGTGGCGCTGGGTTCGGACAGTCAGGCACAGATCGATCCATTGGAGGATGCACGGGCCCTGGAATATCACCTGCGGCTTCAGTACCGCCAGCGCAGCCTACTCGACTCGATTGGCGATCAGGAAGTATCCGCGCGTCTGCTGCGTTGCGCCACGGCAAATGGTGCGTCTGCACTTAGCTGCGATGCAGGCGAGATCGCTCCGGGCAAGCTTGCGGATTTTTTTACCGTCGATCTGAACGACGTTTCGATTGCAGGAAGCTGCCAGGATGATCTGCTGCCTAGCATTGTCTTCGGCATGCGCGCCGCGGCGATTGCCGACGTAGTGGTGGGCGGGAAATTTGTCGTGCGCGATCATCAGCATCCACGGCAGCATGAGATTTTAAAGGAATATCGGGAAGTCGCGCGCAACGTCTGGTCTGCGCCGCGGCCTGCGGAGAAATGAGGTGTCCACGATGAGTTCCATTACCACTCCCATGATTCGCGCTCCGCGCGGCACAACGTTGCGTTGCCAAAGCTGGCAGCAGGAAGCGGCGCTGCGCTGCCTGATGAACAATCTCGATCCGGAGGTGGCGGAAGCGCCGGAGAAGCTGGTGGTCTATGGCGGCATCGGCAAGGCTGCGCGCAATTGGGAGTGTTATCAGGCCATCGTGCGGGAACTGGAGGAACTGGGCAACGAGGAAACGCTGCTGGTACAGTCCGGCAAGCCGGTGGGCGTATTTCCCACCCATGAAAACGCGCCGCGGGTTTTGATTGCGAATTCAAACCTGGTGGGTGCGTGGGCGAACTGGGATGAGTTTCACAAGCTCGATCGCGCCGGCCTGATGATGTACGGACAAATGACGGCGGGCAGCTGGATTTACATTGGCACGCAGGGGATTTTGCAGGGAACGTTTCAGACATTTTCCGCAATGGCCGACCGGCACTTTGGAGGAACGCTCGCCGGAAAGCTTATTGTGTCGGGTGGAATCGGAGGCATGGGCGGCGCCCAGCCGCTGGCGGCCACCATGAATGGCGCTGTGTTTCTCGGCATCGATCCGGATCGCACGCGCATCGAACGGCGGTTGGAAACCGGCTATTGCGACCGGCTGGCCGCATCCCTCAATGACGCGTTGAAGCTTTGTGAAGAAGCGAAACAAAAAAAGCAGACTCTGTCTGTTTGTCTGGTAGGCAATTGCGCGGAAGTGTTGCCGGAGCTGGTTCGCCGCGAAGTGGAGATCGATGTCATCACCGACCAGACCAGCGCGCACGATCCGCTGAATGGCTATATTCCCGCCCGATATTCGCTGGAAGCCGCTGCGGAACTGCGTCGAAGCGATCCCGTGCGATATGTGCAACTCTCAACGGCAAGCATGGCCCTGCATGTGGAGGCGATGCTTGCGCTGCAGCGACGTGGTGCAATCGCGTTCGACTACGGCAACAACATTCGCAAGCGCGCCTTCGATGCCGGATGCAAAGATGCTTTCGATATTCCCGGATTCACGCCGGAATATATTCGTCCTCTGTTTTGCGAAGGCGCGGGCCCGTTCCGCTGGGTCGCGCTTTCCGGCGATCCGGCAGATATTTATCGTACCGACGATCTGGCGCTCGAATTGTTTCCGGAGAACGAGATTCTGACGCGCTGGATTCACCTCGCCCGTGAACGCGTGCAATTTCAGGGACTGCCCGCGCGCATTTGCTGGTTGCGCTTCGGCGAACGTGCGCGCATGGGCGAGGCGATGAACGATCTGGTTCGCAAGGGAGAGCTGAAAGCGCCAATTGCCATTGGCCGCGATCATCTGGACACTGGTTCGGTTGCATCGCCATATCGTGAAACGGAGCAGATGAAGGATGGCTCGGACGCGATTGCCGACTGGCCGATTCTGAACGCGCTCTTGAATACGGCGAGCGGGGCGAGCTGGGTTTCGTTTCATCATGGCGGCGGCGTGGGCATGGGGTATTCCCTGCACGCCGGGCAGGTCTGCGTGGCCGATGGCACAAAATCCGCGCGCGAACGTCTGCATCGTGTGCTGAATAATGATCCTGGCATAGGGGTTGCGCGACATGCGGATGCCGGCTATGAGAAAGCCATCGAAACGGCGGAAGTCAAAGGCATCGCGATTCCGATGCGACGCGCATGAATTTTCCTCTTGCGAACAGATTTGCTCTCATTCATTGCGGCCAGTTGGTCACGCTGGGCGGCCCACCCCGCCCGCGTTGCGGCCCGAATGAAATGCGCGATTTGGCGATCATTGAAGATGGGGCTCTTTTGATCGCGGGCAATGTGGTGGAGCGTATCGGCACGACCGACAGGTTGCGTGGCGCAATAGCGCAAGAAAAGAATCTTCCGGTCTTCGATGCGCAGGGTTGCGTGGTGACACCGGGATTCGTCGATGCGCACACGCATATCGCGTTTGCCGGGTCGCGCGCGACAGAATTCGAGCAGCGCATTGAAGGCAAGACATATCAGGAGATCGCGGCGGCGGGCGGCGGAATCGCAACAACGGTGAGAGCGACGAGGCAGGCGACAACAGAAGAATTACTGGCGCAAACCTGTCGTCACGCAGAATGGTTTTTACGTACCGGCACGACTACGATTGAGGCGAAATCCGGTTACGGCCTTTCGCTCGAATCGGAAATGAAAATTCTACGCGTGCTGCTAGCAGTGAAAGAGTGCTCGCCCCTTCGCATTGTGCCCACGCTGCTGGCAGCGCATGCGATCGCGCCGGAATTTAAGGATGATCGCGGTGGCTACATAAATTTAATCATTCAAGAGATTCTGCCGCGGGTAAGACACGAGGGCCTGGCGCAATTCTGCGATGTGTTTTGCGATGAGCATGCGTTTACGCTCGCGGAGGCTCGGACGATTTTATCTGCGGCCAAACGTGCAGGCTTTGGACTGCGAATGCATGTAGAGCAATTCGCCGCGGATGGCGGAGCGGCTCTGGCGTCGGAACTTGGTGCAGCTACAGCAGACCACTTGGAGTACACAGATGCTCAGGGAATTGATGCTCTCAAACGCGCCGGCGTTCAACCCGTGCTGGTGCCGGCTTCGGTGTTTTGCCTGGGGGCCGATCGATATCCGGACGCGCGCGCAATGATCGACGCGGGACTTGCCGTCGTGCTCGCAACAGATTTCAATCCTGGATCGTCGCCGACGACTTCCATGCCATTTGTCATGTCGCTCGCCTGCCAGCAGATGAAAATGTTGCCGAGTGAGGCCTTGACCGCGGCTACTACAAACGCGGCCCACAGCCTGGGATTGGACGATACGATCGGCTCACTGGAGCCAGGCAAGGCTGCGGATTTTCTCATTCACGAATTCAAGGATTATCGTGAGCTCGCATACTACACGGCAGTTCCGAATTTGCCGCAGGTCTTTCTAGCGGGCAAGCGAATTGAGACATACCCGCGAACATCGATTCCGATCAAAATCAATGGAACAGTGGAATGATGATGGAAGCGTTCACGCCGGCAGCGCTCCTTCGTGAACCGATTTGCATCCCATCGGTTCCTACGTGTCGAATCGTCCATTAGTTAGTCGGTTTTGTGTGCTGTGTTCGGCGCGGCTAACTTCGATGGATCGCCTGACTTGAAGAAAAGAAGCCACCCATTGGACGGCTTCTTTCTCTTTAGACTTCGTCTTCTCTAGATTTCATTTTCTCGCTGAGGTCTTAGCAGGCTCCTTGGTCGTGGTGCTGCCGTTCTTTCCGCCGTGTCCATTTTTATTGTGTCCGGAATCCGTAGTTTCGAGCTTACCCGGCCAGTCGACAACATGCAGCCCATTTTGTTCGATCCAGGAACCTAGGCCATCATTGCCGATTTCTCCTTCGCCGGTCGAATCGTTATAAAATTCGTCGACGATTCCAGGCGTGGGCGGGATCTTGCCGATAGAGAACGGGTCTTTCCCCAGGCTGTCGAGAGCGGCGGTAAAAGCCTTCATATGGGTAATTTCGCGAGTCATCAAAAATTGCAGTGCATCTTTGCTACCACGGTCGTCCGTCAGATTCAGCAGTCGTTCGTAAGTGATTTTTGCGCGTGCTTCCGCAGCAATGTTACTGCGAAGGTCAACATCGAGTTCGCCGGAGATTTTCAGATAATTTGCCGTCCAGGGATTGCCAACGGAGTTGAACAGATTCAGTCCGCCGCCCCCGGCGACGGCAACCAGCGGATCTTCTTCCGCATGCGCCATCTTTTTTTTCATTGGAGACAGGTGCATACGGATAAGAGCACCGACGACCTCAAGATGGCTGATTTCCTCTGTGCCAATATCCATCAGCATGTCTCTGCGTTCCGGGTCATCGCAGCACCAGCCCTGGCAGGTGTACTGCATGGCAGCGGCAAGTTCTCCGTTGGCTCCGCCAAATTGTTCGAGCAGCATGTTTCCAAAACGAACGTCGGGCTCCCCAACGTTGACGCTGTACATCAGCTTTTTCACATGGTGGTACATAGAAATATTCTCCAGCCGGTTACCCGGATACTGTCATGCATGAAATGAAGAAGCCCGCAGCGCTAGCAAAGTTTGCCTGCGCTGCGAAAATTTGCCTTCTCACTCCATAGGATGCGATCGATGCGCCTGGACAGAAACGGTTCTACAGAGATTGCTGTTGATGAGACTTCATTGAAGTTTCCGCAAAGCGGGCAACTGCAATCGGCTGGTTGGAGTGTTATTGCTCGCGGGCTACCGTCTTGGACATGCGAACAACCGGCAGCGTAATGCCGCATTCAAGCGGTACGTCGGATCGCTCGACGACTTGATAACCCTTCAACAAATAGAGTGGCACGCCGGTCAGCGTCGCTCCCATCTCCAATTGCGTAAATCCTTCGGCGATTGCCGCATTCTCAGCTGCCTGCAGGATCAGGCTGCCGATGCCACGACGTGCGTAGCGCGGATCGACGAATATTGCGCGAATCTTCGCCGCGTCTTGCAATGTATCGAGCAGCGAATTGTCGCGAACGGCATGGTGGCTGCCTCCGCAGAGAGTTTTGCGCCGGCTCCAACCGCCGCAGCCTGCAATTTCGCCCTCATGCTCGGCGATGAAGTAGGTGCCATCTTCAATCAGCTGGATATCGACCGTAAAGGCGGTGCGCAAGGCCGATTCGATTTGCGCGGGAGTGTAGTCCGCCGTCTGTAGCCCGCGCACGGAGGCATCGATAAGCGCTTCGATCACGGGCACATCGTCAAGGACCGCTTTACGCAAGTTCAGGTTCATACGTAGCCGATTACATGTTGGTGTGGCCTTGGCGCATCTCTTCATTGAATGCAGGCTTGGTGCGTGCCAGCGCCTCGGCCAGAACAGCGTGATAGTGATCGGCACGTTTCAGCAGCTGAGGCGTGGCTGCGGCAAACTGTCCATCGCTCGTGGACTGTGCAAGGCCCTCGCGTGCTAATCCTGCTGCCGCCTGCTGCAATAGCTCGACGGTTGTGTTCAGATACTGGGCATCGATCGGGTCGGCGATCCACACCGGCTGATTGTCACCCAGCACTCCCGACAGCCAATAGAGTTTCAGCGCCAGAAAATCCATCCGGGCTTCATCGCCTGTGTCGGTAAAAACGAATTTTTTCTGCCAGCGGCTGTAGTAGCGTGTTGTGATCATTACCGGCTGACGATTGCCGCTCTTGATCATCTCCATCTGGCCCTGGTCGAGTGTCTTGCGGATGGCGTTATAAATAAATGCTTCCGCGTAGGGCTGTTCCGGTGCGGGAACGATGTCGGCAAACGTGAC
Source organism: Acidobacteriaceae bacterium (assembly GCA_965276585.1). Classification (GTDB taxonomy): domain Bacteria; phylum Acidobacteriota; class Terriglobia; order Terriglobales; family Acidobacteriaceae; genus JAKAAZ01. The sequence continues at coordinate 711,250 of CBDIAZ010000002.1, forward strand.
GGTCATGCTAGCTGCAATCTTCGCGTGCAGCGGGCTAGCAGTGCCATCTTCCAGGTGCGCGATGCCATGGACAAGGTAGGTATCGGCTCCCGAAGTCGAGCGATGAAACGGCCACGCGAAACTTTCGAAGCGCACGGGTAGACCAGCTTGCGTGACGTAGCAATCGGGCCGCGGATTGCGCAGACGCAGAGCGTCGTCGCGCAGATAATTTGTCATTTCCGGCAGTAGTGAGGCTTGGTTGAAGTCGAAAGTGTGACTCAACTCCAACCGCAGCGTACGGTCCTTTTCGGTACCGCTGTGCAGGCCGAAAATGAAGCAGGTCGTTGGCTCGCCATGAAAATCCGCACCCGCCTGAATCGACAAAATTGTGAGCCCCGCGCTTTTCGCGGCTATCTCCATCGCGGCGGTCAATGCTGTTGGGCCGTGGGCGGTCGAGGTATGTGCGATCGAACCGTGGGAATTTGCATCTTGCGGCATTGCTGAATCCACCTTTTCCAAAATCGTTTGTCATTTCCATTTTACGGGCTGGCAGCTGGAAGTTCCCATTGTGCTACACTTCGCGGTGATTTTCTTTCGGGAGTTATGTATGCGCCTTCTAGATAGCCAACAAATTATGGCTCGCATGTGTGTGTTAAGTTTCCTGCTCGTCGGAAGCATTGCCGTAGCGCAGAACACATTGCCCGCTGCAAAGCAAACCAGGGTAGATACGATTGCCGCGCAGGTGCTGGCGAAGACAGGCGTGCCCAGTGCTTCCGTCGGCATTGTGACGGATGGAAAGATTGCGTTTTTGAAGGCATACGGCAAGGCCGAACTGAGCCCGCCTGTGGAAGCCAAGCCGGACATGCGCTATAGCATCGGCTCGATCAGCAAGCAATTTACAGCGTCCGCGATTCTGATTTTGCAGCAACAAGGAAAGCTTTCGCTCGACGACAAGATTTCAAAATGGCTGCCGCAGTTGACGCGCGCGGATGAAGTGACGTTGCGTGAGGTGCTGTCGCATACCTCCGGTTACCAGGATTATTACGCGGAAGACTATTCGATGCTGCCGATGAAAAATCCTACGACAGCAGACGCGATCCTGAACAACTGGGGGAAAAAGCCGCTCGACTTTGAACCGGGAACCCAGTGGCAATACAGCAATACGAATTACATCATCGCGGGCAAGGTTGTCGAAATAGCCAGTGGAATGCCGGTGATGAAATTTCTCGAGAAGAATATTTTTACGCCGCTCGATATGCGAGGTGTTTTGGACACCGATGCTCATCCTCTGGAACAGACGGACGCCCATGGGTATATTCGTTATGCTCTTGGCCCGTTGCGGCCTGCGCCACAGGATGGCCCCGGATGGATGTTCGCCGCCGGGGAACTCGCCATGCCGGTGCGCGATCTGATGCTGTGGGACATCAGCATGATGAATGAATCGTTGTTGCAGCCTGCATCGTACAAGCAAATGTTTACCGGCGTGAAACTGAAAAGCGGTGAAGATACCCATTACGGTCTGGGCGTGGAGATCACAACACGCGATGGCCACCAAGTAATTTCACATAGCGGCGAAGTCTCCGGGTTTACCAGCGAAAATATGGTGTTACCGCAGGACAAAGTTGCGATTGCGGTATTGACAAATCAAGAGGCTGCAGGAGCGGCCGAGGCGATCGCAGCGAAAGTGGCCGCTCTGTTGGTCGGTTTGCCGCCGAACGAAGCCAGGCAGAGTACAGAGCAGGCGCGGCAGATTTTTCTCGGACTGCAGCAGGGAAAAATCGACCGCGCATTGTTCACCGTAAACTGCAACGCATATTTCGATGCCCAGGCTCTTGGCGATTTTGAGTCGAGTCTAAAATCGCTCGGCCCGCCGCTGGAATTCCGTCAGGTTGCGAAAGAAATGCGCGGAGGCATGACGTTTCGCGTCTACGATGTGATCTTTCCGCACCAGCATCTGAACGTCACGACCTATCAAATGCCGGATGGAAAGATCGAACAATATCTGGTAATCCCGGCGGAATAATTCTGTGTAGTTACAGAGTTGCCGGGGTCGGCCGGATCTCATGAAATCCGAAGATGCGCATTTTGGCCGTAACGTAGATTTCAAATGCGTAACGCATCGACTTATCGAGCATGTCATATTCTGCAGGCCAGGGAGCAGCCTGCATGCGCCAATTGACGGCAAAAGGCGAATGCATCAGGAGCAGGCTGGCGCGCCGTTCGTGCGCTGGCGTCGTGATAGCTTCGACCGAATCCCACCCGTGCGCGTGCATGATCTGCGTTGAATATTCGACGTTCTGAATCGTATTCATCGCATGCGGCTCTTCCACAATCGCGCGCGCCGGTACGCCGGAGGCCTCAGACAGCTTTGCCATGACATCCGCTTCGACAAACTGATTGTGCGCCACGCCACCGGAAAAAATTATGACCGGAGCCATTCCCGCCTTGTAATCGCGAACCGCTTGTAGCACGCGCTCCCGCTGCTCGGGAGAAGGCGTACCGTCGGCATTCGCGGGGTAGCCAAGGACCAGCAGTACGTCATAGTGTGCCGCGCGGATATTGCCGAGTGGAACCGTGAAATAGAAAATCCCCGCAACGATCGGGATCCAGGCAAGAACGAGCGCGATTTTCCCCGCCAGCCGTTTCATCGTGTATGAATGTGTTTCAAGATTGCTCCACCTGAATGACTGAAAAGCTGAGTCTGAATGGAGCTATCAAGTTCACCCTTGCGGTTTAAAAAAGCTGGTTTTGACGGCGTGGCTGCTCCAGGCCGAAGTGCTGATAAGCGAGCCGTGTCGCCACGCGGCCGCGCGGTGTGCGGTCGAGGAATCCAATTTGAATCAGGAATGGCTCATAAACTTCCTCAAGCGCATCTTCTTCTTCCGCCAGCGCGGCTGCCAGCGTATTCAGGCCGACGGGTCCGCCATCATATTTCTCGATGATGGTACGTAACAGGCGGCGATCCATCTCGTCGAATCCGTGTGCGTCCACTTCCAATAAATTGAGAGCCGCCATCGCTGTAGGCCGATCAATGTGACCCGCGCCGCGCACCTGCGCATAGTCGCGCACTCGCCGCAGCAGCCGATTGGCAATGCGCGGTGTGCCCCGGCAACGCATGGCAATCTCGGCTGCGCCATCATCGTCGATAGGCACATTCAGCACTTCCGCCGAGCGATGCACGATGATGCGCAATTCTTCGTCGGTATAAAACTCCAGGCGCAGCAGGATGCCGAAGCGCGCCAGCAGCGGCGAAGCAAGCAGTCCAGGCCGTGTGGTCGCGGAGATGAAGGTGAACGGATGCAGGTCCATGACATGGGTGCGCGCCGCCGGACCTTGGCCGATGATGATGTCCAGTTTGTAGTCTTCGAGTGCCGTATACAGTTTTTCCTGGAGCGCAGGTTGCAGGCGATGAATTTCATCCAGAAATAAAACCTGGTGCTTTTTCAGATTCGTCAGGATGGCGGTCAGATCTCCCTGAATCTGGATTGCCGGCCCGGATGTCTGCTGAAAGCCGACGCCGAGTTCGTTGGCGATGATATTGGCCAGTGTTGTCTTGCCTAGCCCGGGCGGACCGGAAAGCAGAACATGATCGAGCGCTTCACCGCGGTTGCGTGCGGCCTCGAGTGCAATCGCCAGTTGCTCCTTGGCTTTCCCCTGGCCGATGAACTCGTTCAAGCGCTGTGGGCGCAGCTTTAGGTCCAGCGCGAGGTCGTCTTCCACAGGCTCGGCGGAGACGATGCGATCGGATGGTCGATTCAACTCCATGCAAGCGGATGGTATCGTGAGCGACGGCGCGGCGCAACGTTGGCAAAGTTTCAGCGCCACTCTAGTAAACTTGAGCAGCCGCCCATGCGTATGCCTGAATTCGAGTTTCGCCGACCGCAGATGCTGGCCGCTGCGATGCTGCTTTTGTTTGCGATGCAGTGTCTGTGGGTGGTTCACCGACAGACGCTAACACAGAGCGATTATCAGTATGCTCGCTGCGGACGCGAGCTGTGGGAAAAGCCATCTCCGCTGGCGGGCTATCTGACATCCTGCGGCAACATCAGCGATGGAACATTTGCGTACCGCGTGGCCGGATTGCCGCTTACGCTGGAACGCATGTTGGCTAACCAGCCGAGCACCGCCTCTCCGTGGGAAATGCGTCATCTGGTGCGTAACGTGTTGTTGCTGCTCCGGCTGCCGTTTATCTTTTTTGGGGTGTGGCTGGGCGGCGGCCTTTGGTGGGTATCGCGGCGGCTGTATGGCAATGAGGGCGGTTTCATTGCGCTGACGCTCTATTGTTTTTCGCCAGAGATCATTCGCGTTTGCGTACAGCCGAATAATGAAATTCTCGCCGCCTGGGGAATGTATGGCGTCCTCTATACCGCAATCGGTTTGGCTCACACCATGCAGGGACCACGAAAAAAATGGCGACCACGTCTGGCTCTGCTGGCGTTGGCCCTGGGGTTGACGGCCACCGCGCACGTCGCGGCAGCGATTCTGGCCCTGCTGCTGGCCCTGGGATTCATTCTGTATCTGGGGGAAGGCAGACGCGCGCAATCGATTCCGGTGCTGGCTGCAGTCACCGCAAGCGCGTTTTTCATTCTGCTGGCTTCTTACACATTCAATCTCGATGCGTTCAGCTACGTATTCCAGAGCGCCGACGCATTCGTATGGATCTCCTGGAGCGGTGCGTGGCACATGTTCACGACGATGCCGAATGCCGGCATTACGATTGCTGCGTTGGTGGCCCTGGCGCTTTATCTGCTGCGTCGCCGCTCGCGCTATTTCGGCAACAGCACGCCGTTAATTGTGGCTGCGATTTTGCTGTCGCTGGAAACCACCGGCGTCCATGCGGAGCCTTGGCTTTGGGCGCTGCCCTTCGTGCTTACTTTTACCGGCGGGGTGTTTGCAGACGTGTTGGAGTCACGTCAGCGCAGAAAGTTTCTATGGCTAACGGGCGCCATTCTAGCGACCCAGGCGGTTCTATGTATCGCCAGCCTGCCGCTGCTGGTTCATTAGCATACAAATTTTCTGCGCCGGTTTCCCGCCTCATTCGCTGCGAAATACTTCGCGACACGTTAAACTAGAAGGAGACCTTCAGTTCCCATTCGCTTGACCTGTCTGGACCCGGCGAATCGGCCTTTGGCTCGCAGCTTTAAGAACGAATCGCGATAAAAATATGGCAGACAATCAGAATCCTGAACTTCCCCTGGGCAATAGCGGTAGTAACGGCGCGGACGGCAGCGGAACCCCTCCCGGCGGGCCCACCGGACCCGGCGCGGCGAACATGATCTTCATCAACATTGAAGATGAAATGCGGCGGTCGTATCTCGACTATTCCATGTCGGTCATCATCGGGCGCGCGCTGCCGGATGTACGCGACGGCCTGAAGCCAGTGCACCGGCGCGTGCTGTACACCATGCAGGAGATGGGCCTGCAGTACAACAAGAAATACACTAAGTGCGCCAAGGTAGTCGGACAGGCCATGGGTCTCTACCACCCTCATGGAGACGCGTCGATCTACGACACCATGGTGCGATTGGCGCAGCCTTTCACCATGCGCTACACCATGGTGGATGGGCAGGGGAATTTCGGTTCCGTCGATGGCGACCCACCGGCGGCCATGCGGTATACAGAGGCGAGGCTGACTCGCATCGCTGGGGAAATGCTGGCTGACATCGATCAGGACACGGTCGACTTTACACCGAATTACGATGAAAGCACCCTGGAACCCGTGGTGTTGCCGACGCGCATTCCGACTTTGATCGTCAACGGGTCTAGTGGCATTGCAGTTGGCATGGCGACGAACATCCCGCCGCATAATCTGACCGAGATCGTGAACGCGGCCATTGAGATGGTAAACAATCCCCATGCCGGGCTGGCGGAAGTGATGCAGCACGTACAGGGGCCGGACTTCCCCACCGGCGGCTTCATCTATGGCCGCAGCGGGATCGCCCAGGCCTATAAAACCGGCCGCGGCCGCTTCCTGATGCGCGCCCGCGTCGCCATCGAAAACATCACACAGGGACGCCAGGCCATTATCGTCACCCAGATTCCCTACCAGGTAAACAAGTCGAAGCTGATCGAACGCATCGCCGACCTGGTGAATGAAAAGGTAATCGACGATATCAGCGATGTGCGCGACGAAAGCGACCGCGACGGAATGCGTATCGTGATCGAGCTGAAACGCACCGCGGAAGCGCAGATCGTGCTGAACCAGCTTTACAAGCACACGCAGATGCAGGACAGCTTCTCGATGATTTTCCTGGCAGTCGTCAACGGCCAGCCGCGGGAACTGAGCTTGCCGCAGGCGATTCGCCATTTTCTCGATCATCGCGTCGACGTGGTGCGCCGCCGTACGGCCTTCCTTTTGAAGAAGGCGCGTGAACGAGAGCACATTCTGGAAGGCTATAAGATTGCGCTCGACAATCTGGATGCGTTTATCCGCATTATTCGCGGGTCGTCCTCGCGTGCGGATGCGCGCGAAAACTTACATCGCTTCTCGCTGGGCAAAGAGATCGTTATCAAGCTGGACAAAGATACGACCAATCTTTCCGCCGAAGCGGGCATGACATATCGGCAAATCGACGCCGTACTGGAATTGCAGCTGTATCGTTTGACGCAGCTTTCCATCGACGAACTGCTGAAGGAACTGGCTGAGGTCCGCGAGCGGATCGCGGAATATGAATCGATCCTGGCTAGTGAAAAGAAGTTGCGCAGCGTCATCGTCAAGGAGCTGGAGGCAGTCAAGAAAGAGTACGGCGATGCGCGTCGTACGGAAATTCTCGACGAAACCGCCGAGCTGCAACTGGAAGATCTCATCGCAGATGAACAGGTCGCCATCACCGTTTCGCACTCCGGCTATTTGAAGCGCACGCCAATCTCCACCTATCGCCAGCAGCGTCGCGGCGGTACCGGACGCTTCGGCATGCGGACACGCGAAGAGGATTTTGTCGAGCAGCTCATCATCGACTCCACCCACGCTTACCTGCTCTGTTTTACCAACACGGGCCGAGTTTACTGGCTTAAGGTCTATGAGATTCCCGACGTAGGCGCGGCGGGTAAGGGTAAGGCGATGGCGAGCCTGCTGAGCCTGCAGGCGGGAGAAAACGTCTGCGCCATTCTACCGGTGAGAAATCTTGAAGAGGAAGGCAAGTTCATCTTCTTCGGCACCCGTCAAGGGAAAGTAAAGAAGACGCCGCTCAAAGACTTTTCCAACGTGATGTCACGGGGCATCATCGCCATCGGCATCGAGAAAGACGATGAGCTGGTTGCGGCGCGGATCACCGACGCCAGGCAGATCGTCTTCCTGGCGACGCACGACGGCATGGCAATCCGTTTTGATGAAAATGATGTGCGCTCCATGGGCCGGCCGGCCTCTGGCGTGCGCGGCATCGATCTTTCCAAAGACGATTATGTGGTCGGCGTCGCAGTTACGCCGAAGGAGCGCAAAAAGAACGGCGGCGGCGACGATTGCGCCTGCCTAATCCTTTCCGTTACCGACAACGGCTATGGCAAGCGCACCGATGTCGATGAATATCGCTTGCAGACACGCGGCGGCAAAGGTGTCATCAACGTGAAAACGATGAAGAAGAACGGCAAGGTGTGCTCCATCAATCTGGTCGACGATGCCAGCGAACTGATGGTTATCAGTCAGTTTGGCAAGATTATCCGCATCGACACCAAAACAGTGCGGGCCGCGGGCCGTTCGACGCAAGGCGTGAGACTGTTGAATCTGGAGGAACCGGATAAGGTTGCAGCCGCCGTCGTAATTCCGCCGGAAGAGAAAGAGAATGGCGACGAGCCCACGCTGATCCAGTAAGGCTCGGCTCTGTTTGGCATGCTGCGAGGCATTCCTGAAATGCCTCGCAGCATACTTTCTACGATGTTGAACCCAGACGATATCCTTGCCCCTGAACGGTCAAAATTAACTTTGGCTGTTTGGGATCATCTTCCAGCTTCTGGCGCAACGATCCTACATGGACGTCTACAGTGCGCGTGGAAGGAATGAAGCGATACGACCAGACCTCTCGAAGCAACTCTTCACGGGTGACAGTACGGTCGGCATGGGCGAGCAAATAACAGAGCAGCGTATATTCCCTTGGCGCCAGATCGACGACATCTCCGTTGCGGGTGACGCGAGTTCGGCGGTGATCGACAACAATGGAGCCAGACTGCCAAAGTTCAGGCGAAGCCGTCTCCTGCGGACTGGAGCGGCGCATCAATGCCTCGACACGCGCCAACAATTCCTGCATGTCAAACGGCTTAGTCAGGTAATCATCCGCACCTAGTCTTAAGCCGATCACTTTATCCGTCGTCTGACCACGCGCGGTCAGCATCAAGATCGGCGTGCCGATTTTCATCTGCCGTAGATCGCGGCAAACGTCGATGCCGGAACGTTTGGGCATCGTCCAGTCGAGCAGTATCAGATCGAACAACTCCGTGCTGGCGCGGCGTAGCCCGGCCTGGCCGTCATGGACGATTGCCACTTCATAAGATTCATTGCGGAGACGATCGCTGACGGTTAGCGCCAGTCCAGTATCGTCTTCCACGAGCAAAATGCGTTGCGACATGGAGAAATATTATCCTGAGTGCGATGTTTCGCGTGTAGCTTCTGCGGAGTTGTCACGAGTGGAAGCCGGAACATGCAGCGTGAATATGCTTCCTTTGCCCGTAGAGCTATTAACTGTGATTCGCCCGCCCAGGCCCTCGATCATGTTGCGGGTCAGGCTTAATCCAAGCCCCGTTCCGTGGGCTTGCGATTCACGCGCCGCGGCGGTGCGATAGAACGGCTCGTAAATATGAGCAAGTTCTTCCGGCGCGATGCCGTCGCCAAAATCCTGCACCGCGATTTGAACCTGTGCTTGTCCATCTTCATGCGCCTCACTGGCTCTAAGAACAATCTGCTGACCGCCGCTTCCATATTTCAAGGCGTTGCTCAACAGGTTCTGTAGGCATTGGCTTAGCACCGACGCATCCGTGAAAAGGAGCGGAAGATCGTCAGGCACATCGATTTCGAGAGCGACGCCGACGGATCGAATCTGCGGACCTTCACTGGTCAAAACTTGTTCAAAGACATCTGTAACCGATACGGTTTCCAATCTGTAATTCGGTGCGCCCGCCTGTAAATGAGCGAAGTCCAGAATGTGATCGACCATTCCGGAAAGACGCTGGCTTTCCTTATGGATGAGCGCGCCATAATCGCGCACGCGATTCGTTTCGGAGACCACTCCATCCGCCAGATTTTCTGCTGCCGAGCGAATTACCGCGAGTGGCGTGCGCAACTCGTGTGAAATACCCGAAGCGAACTCCATCTGCAGTTGAGCAAGTCTTCGCGCCCGACGAGTGGCGATCAAAATTGTGATCAGGCTGACGAGCAGCATCAGCAGAACCACCACGCTGACGGCTAGATTGCGACGGCGAAGATCGGTTACAGCAGCATCAACCGATCCTGAACGATGCCGGATCACTATTTGCCACCGAGGCGTTCCGGCAGCGCTCAAGAATACGCGATTCAATGGAGCGCCCAACACACCGGCCGATTGCGGCACTTCAATCGACCGATAGATGGAAGAATCTTCGAGCAGTGGGATCGCTGCGTCTGCGTGCGGGAAGACTTGCTGTGAAGAATGCTTGTCGGACTGATACGCAACACGCTGACGGTCTCCATCGCGCGAGACAAGCTGAAAAATAAATCCATTGGATGGTGGGAAATATCTGCGGCCAAGTTCCGGCAGATATACTTCCTCAAAGTTCGGAGTATTGAACACGACGAACAGATAACCGTAGAACTGAGGATTATCAGCATCCTTTCCCACTCCCGTCACATATAGCGGATGGATCAGTGCAGCTGCCTGTTCGCTCCACAGCCATCCCTTTAGGCGATTCCGAAAGTGGTGAGGAAGAAGTTTTTGCTGGCCGGTAAAGGCGCGCAGAGAGTCGGGCCATGCGGTTGGTTCCAACTTGTACGTCTGCGGATTCAATTTCAGCAGAACACCGGTCTGTATATCGGACTGCGGCTGGATGTAAAGCCCGCGAATCATCGCCGCATGACGTGAGACGCGGCGCCACACCAGATAGCGGTCGAACAAATGATCGGTCAATATGTTTGGATCGCGGGGTTGAGAAGCCTGGAGCGTTTGGCAGATGCCCAGGAGATCTCTTACGAAGGCCGATTGAAAACCGGTGGTGGAGCGTTGCAGATTTTCCTGTAGACGCGCGCGTTCCGCTTCGCTGACCTTGGCGCTCCAACGCAGCTGTAAAATCGCAAGCGCCAGCAGCATCGTGATCAGACCAACGATCGGTAACACGCCGGTTACGATGCCCTGAATTCCACTGCGCTTTATCGATTGCATCAGGCCAAAGATAGTGCGTGAGGCAAGCTGTGGCAAGTGCAGGTAGAGGGGCGGCCCGAGGGAGGATCGCTTTTTGCTCACGGCTGACTTGTGGTGTCTGACGCACTTGCGGAGAGTTTTCCAGTCACGTGCGTATTGGCTCGTAGCTCCTCAGTGCCCCGTAGGACGACTTGTTCTCCTGCGGACAGATTGCCGAATACTTCCATTTCTTCACCCGAAGCTACACCCGTCTTAACAGGCACCCATTCTGTGATGCCATTGTGAACACGGATGACAAACGTCTCTTCCATGGAACGGACAACTGCGGAGGCGGGAACAAATAAGGTCGGTTGAGCATGACGCATCGGCCAGCTGACTTGCGGATACATTCCCGGATCTAACCGTCCATCGGAATTGTCGACGTCCAGCTCAACCGGCATGGTGCGTGTTTTTACGTCGACGGACTGCGCCAGCCGCGCGACTTTGCCATGAAATATCTGGTTCGGATACGCCGAGACGGTGAAGTCAACCTCAGATCCATTGCTGATGTAAGCAACGGATGTTTCCGGCACCGCGACCACGAGACGCAAGCGTGACACCTGAGAAATATTCAGCATGGGCGCCTGCGATCCACCGCCTGCGGGACCTACCAGCGCACCGGGGTGAACGTTTCGCGCTGTTACCACGCCATTGAAAGGAGCGACGATACGCAGATAACCGGCGATTTCCGCGACTGATTTCAGTGTGGCTCGCGCCGCATCCACGCTCTGCTGCAATGCCAATTCGCGCGCACGATCGCCAGCCGCCGTTTCCTGGGCAATCTGCAACTCGTTTTCGGAAATAACTCCTGGTGTTGCCGCTGCGACTTTCAAGCGTTGATACGTTGCCTCATCGGCGGAGGTCTTCGCCTCGGCTTCCACGCGCCGCGATTCTGCGCTCTGCAATTTCGCTTGCGCCTCTACGCGCTGCGATGCCAACTCCGGCGCGACCAGCACTGCAAGCAGCTGGCCTTCATGCACTCGCGAACCGCGATCGACACCGATCCACTGCACAAATCCGGTGACCTTGGGGTAAATCGCAACCACTTCATACGGCTGCAACTCGCCGGGCAAAGGAATGGTCACGTTCAGCGGATGCGATACAACCAAGGCTGTATCCACGATTGGCGTCGAGGTGTCCGCTATACCGCCTGCGGGATGCGTATTGGCCTGCGTGCTATGGCTACATCCGGAGAGCGTCGCGAGCACCGAAAAACCAAGCACGGAATGAAGCACGAAAGACACAAGAGCAGATTTCATTCCGTCACCTTGTCAAAGCTACTGTTGGCATCGTCCGGATCGAGAGATGCGGAATCTCTGCTGGCTTTGCGTTGCGCCAGCGTGAAGACCGCGGGAAGAACCAGCAATGTCGCCAGCGTAGATGCAACCAGCCCGCCGATGACGGCGCGACCCAGCGGCGCCGTCTGCTCGGCTCCCTCGCCCAGCGCAAGGGCCAACGGCACCATGCCTGCAATCATGGCAATGCTGGTCATCAATATGGGACGCAGTCGGCTCTGCGCTCCATAGAGCGCGGCTTCGGGTGAACTGTTACCGGCACGCCGATGCTGCTCCGCGAATGTAACCAGCAGAATCGAATTTGCTACTGAGACTCCAATTGCCATAATCGCGCCCATGAAGGATTCCATGTTGAGCGTTGTTCCGGTAACCAGCAGAGCGACCGTCACGCCAGCAATCACCGCTGGTGTTGTCGATACCACCACCAACGCCAGGCGCGGAGATTGGAAGTTCGCCGAAATCAGCAGAAAGATCACCACAATCGCTGCGGCCAGGCCTTCGGCGAGACTCTTCAGCGTCTCGCGAAGGGGAGCAATTTGCCCTCGCACCTCGACCGTGATACCGCGTGGAGGCGCGCCCGCCCGCTTCAGCGCCCTGTCGATCTGCCGAGAAACGCGGCCCAGATCGTCGCCTTCGATATTGGCGGTGAGCGTGACCATGCGCTCCATATTATGACGGTCATACTCGCCAATGACATTTCCATAGTTCACCTGGGCAACATCGCCGACGTTTGGATGGTCGGACGGTCCGCCTTCCATCAGCGGAATGCTGGCGATATCCTCTGCGGAAGTAATCTGCGACTGCGGCAATTCGACCTGTACCTGATATGTGATTCCGCTTTGCGGGTCTTGCCAGAAATTGCGCGCGACGAAACGGCTGGACGCGGTTGCCGTTGCCAGCGATCGAGCAATCTGTTCCACCGTGACGCCAAGCTGTCCGGCGCGTTGGCGGTCGATGTCGACGTTCACGCTGGGCGTATCGAGAGCCTGTCCAAACTGCAGATCGCGTAGCGTTGAAATTTTCGCCAGCTCCGCTTTCACGCGTTCTGCGTAGGCGCGGTCCTGGGATAAATGCAATCCGCTGATGGCAATTTCTACTGGCGTCGGCGAGCCGAGATCCATCACTTGGCTGACGATATCGCCGGGCTCGAAGGAAAAACTGACGCCGGGAAATTCTCGCGCCAGCGCTTTGCGCAAATGCTCTTCCACATCGCGAATCCGCAGTTTGCTGCCGGGTTTTAGTCCCACCTGCATAACAGCTTCCTGCGGCCCGCTGGTCCATAGATAGATGCTGTTGATGGGATAGCCCGGCGGATGTGTGCCGACATAGCCGAGCGTAATGGCGACATTCTCCGGGCCAACCGTTTGGCGAACGACGTTCACCACTTGGATGGCAAGCCGTTCCGTGTTTTCGATGCGTGTACCTGCGGGCGCGCGCATGCGAAATTGAAGCTGTCCGGCAGAAACGTGCGGAAAAATTTCGCGGCCAAGCTGTGGCACCAGCAGAAACAATATCGCGGCCACAACCGCCGCATACACCAGGACCACGGTTTTGCTGCGTTTCAATGTTCGGGTCAATCGTTCCAGATATTTTTCGCGGAAACGGACAAAGCTGTACCGGCCCTGCGGTTCGGCAAACGTGTGATGATTGCGCAATCCCCAAATCGAGAGCACCGGCACCAGCGTGCTGGACAAGAGAAACGACGCAATCATGGCGAAGCCGACCGCCATCGAAAGCGGTACAAACAAGGAGCGCGTCACGCCGGTCATCAAAAACGAAGGCACAAATACCGCGAGAATGGAAAACATCGCGAGCAGGCGCGGCACTAATGTAGCTTTGGTTGCGTTCAGCACAGCGCGGGGGACTGATGGCTCGATCTGTAGTTGGCTATGAATATTTTCAACAGCAACTGTGGCTTCATCGACAAGAATGCCGACAGCGAGCGCCAATCCGCCGAGCGTCATAATGTTGATGGTCTGGCCTGCTGCCCACAGTCCGAGGACCGCGCCCAGCAGCGCGAAGGGAATCGTGAGCACGATGATGCCGGCACTGCGCCAGTCTTTCAAAAACAGAAGGACCATCAGACCGGTTAGTCCGGCGCCCAGCAGCCCTTCGCGGATCAGCGATTCCAGCGAATGAGTCACAAATCCCGATTGATCGAAAGCCAGCTCGATCGAGACGTCCGGCGGCAAGACATCGCGAATCTTCGGCAGGCTTTCTTTTACTTCGCGGATCACGTCGAGCGTCGACGCATCCGCATGTTTGGTCACCGGCAGATAGACAGCGCGACGTCCATTGACCAATGCATAGCCGAGTGTCACGTCATTCGAGTCCTCGACCGTTCCGATGTCCCGAATAAAAACAGTGGGGCCGCTACCGACCCGCACCGGCAGATCTGCGAATTGCCGAATATCCGTAACCGTCGAATTCACTGGCGTGATGAGGTTCAAGGATCTGGTTCGAATGCTTCCCGCGGGCAGAACGACATTTCCCGACAGAACCGCCTTCACCACTTCATCCGTCGACATGCGGTAGGAGTGCAGCCGTTCCGGATCGACATGGATCACGATCGTGCGTGGACTGCCACCGAACGGCGGCGGTGCAGAAACTCCGGGAAGGGTCGCGAACAGCGGACGAACACGGTTCAGCGCCAGATCGTCGAGCTCGCCAACATTGCGCGAACGGCTGGTTAGGATCAGATCGCCGACCGGCACACTTCCAGCATCGAAACGCAATACAAACGGCGGCACCGTTCCCGCGGGCATGTAAGCGCGAGCGCGCTCGACATAAGCGATCGTCTGCGACAGCGCCTGATTCATGTCTGTGCCGGGTAGAAACGTTAATTTCAACAGGCCGATGCTCTGAATCGATTTCGACTCGACGCTCTGAATGCCGGAAATGTAGAGAAAGTTGTACTCGTAGTAATAGACAAGATAGCCTTCCATCTGCGCGGGACTCATGCCGCCATAAGGTTGGGCTACGTAAATCACCGGCTCATTTAGGCTGGGAAAAATGTCGACCGACATGCGATGGATGGCAAGCACAGAAGTGAGCACCACGCCCAGCACGGCAATCAGTACGGTAATCGGATGGCGGAGCGCCGCGCGAATCAGGCCCATGGTTTATTTCACTTCCCTGTTCGCGCCGAGGTTCGCCCCGGCATCGGTAAGCTTCACCTGGTCGAGAAACGGCTGCAGATTCCCCTGCGCCGCCGACAATTGTTCCAGCGCGCGCCAGATGGTGAGCCGTGCCAGTGAGTCGTCGATCTCTGCCGTGACCAGCAGGCGCTGCGCCTCCGCAACATCAACCAAAGTTGCCAAACCAGCCTGAAACCGCGCTCGGGCCTGCCGTTCGGCATCCCGTGAAGCCTGCAATTCAACCGGCGTATTTTCTGCGACCTGTTCTGCTCCTTCCAGCCTGGCCTGTGCGCGCGCCGCGCGCCCGGTCACCGTCTGGATCGTCTGTCCATATAGCTGTTCTTCGCGTCGTTGATTCGCCTGTTCAATCTGTTTCCGTGAGTGAATAGAAGCAAAATCGAGAATGTTGAACTTGACCGTAAATCCCAAGGCCCAGTTCGCCGTATCGGGGACCAGGCCTTGGTTTGAATCAGCCGCCGGTTTTCCATTTCCGTCTACCCCGGTGCCGCGGCCATAGCCCACCGCCTGGATCTCGAACTTCGGCACATACGTCCGATCGAGAATCTTAATCCGCGCATCCGCCTCAGTCACTCGGCCCTGTTCCACTATAGCCAGCGGATGGTCGGCTGCCGGAATCGCTGGCATCGCGGTTTGTTGTGGCATATTCAGCAGGCCGCCGGGCGCGACGTCAACTTCCGTTCCGGCCAGTCCCAGCAGCTCTGCCAGCCGTGCTTTGGCTACCTGCGTATTTTGTTCGGCAAGAATCATCTGTGTTCGTGCGGCGGCCAATTCAGCATCCGCACGCGAGGCATCCGCGCCGGGACGCATGTGTGCGTCCACCAGCGCGTGAACGGAGCGGCCAAATACCGTGCGACGGTCTACATCCGCCTGCGTGGCATGAACACTTTGCTCGGCGGCTAGAACAGAAAGCGCTGCATCCGCCGCGGCCGTCTGAACGTCGAGCAAGCTCAGTTCCACCTGGGCAGTGGTACGGCTAACGGTAGCCTGTGCGGACTCTACAGTAGCGCGGCGATAGCCGAAGTCGAACGGTTCCCATGCAATCTGCATTCCAGCGCCGGTACCCCAGAACGATTGCGTGCTGCTATCCACAACCGTTCCAGATGGATTGGGAATCGTAGACTGCGGCAGCATGACCCCGGCGACATTATTCCGCGTAGCTCGATTGATCTGCCCAAGCACATCCGCGTGGGGCAGGTAATTGTCGCGGGCCAATTCTACCGCTGCGCTCGCGGCATTCCGCCGTTCCATGGCCACACGCACGGCAGGGTAATGGGCCGTGGCGTACTCCACAGCTTCGGGCAATGTAAACACTCTGGCCGGCCTTGGAGGCGAATCGCCGTAGACGGGCGCAGCCAACAGCACCAATGTAAACATACCAATTGCAGTTCTGAAGATACTCACCTTTGAAAAATTCAAGAAATATGCCATTCTGCTCGCCGCAAAGGCTGTGGGACGAGAGAACAAGCCGCCCAGTTGCATCTTTTAGTATGAATTGAATCACTCAGGATGAAATGTAAATCGATGTAAGGGTTTCTTTACATTCCCTTTACATTTTTGGGTTTGCAGACCGGCTGCGGCGTTTCTGTGTTGTAAGTTGACACGGCAAACTTGCGTCCACTAGCTTTGAAGCGGGCAATTATTTCAAAAGAGAACCTGTTTCAGGGCTGGTAATAATATATGGCTACAAAAAAGGTTCCAGTACAGCAAAAGCCGAACACAGACCGGCAATCTTCCGGTCTCAACCGGCGTGAATTTATTCAGTCTGCCGTGTTCGCTGCCGGCGGTGGGTTGGTTTCCAAAGATATTTTTTCACCTGAAGCGCTCTTCGCACTTCCAATCGCTGCCGGAGCTGCTGCCTGCATCACCGGGGATCGAATTGCGTCCACTCCGGCATTCGATTATCGGCCCTATCGCTCGAAAGGCGCGGAGTCCCCGGACGTTGTTTCCTGGGTGCAGATCGACATTGAAAAAGTGCAGCCAATCGAAGCCATCAAGCTGTATCCCGCGAACCAAACAATGATTCCCGGAAAAGACGCGTACTACACCGGGGAGGGATTTCCGGTTCGCTTCAAACTCGAGGCCTCGCAGCACGCTGATTTCAGCCAGCCGCTGCTGATCGCAGATCAAACGAGTGCTGACTTTGAAAATCCCAAGGACAACATCTTGCGGTTCCGTGCGAAAAAACTGCATGCCCGATATGTTCGTCTGACGGTGAGCCGTTTCCCGCAGCCTCTCTGCGCGCCCTACAACGAGGGAGCGCCGGAAGCCGTTCCCGGCTGCTCAAAACAGGGTGCGCACTGGTTTGCTCTCGCCAAAATAGGAGTTATCTCCGCAGGGAAGGATATTGCTATCGGGCGGAAAGTGTCCGTAGATGAGAGCTATGGCAATACGAAAGATCTGGCGCAGCTAACCCGGCCCGAACGCATTGAGACTGAATATGTTCATCGCGATCGTCCGGATTCCGTAACCGATGCGGCAGGATGGAAAAGAGTGTCCTACACGGCTGAGGCGCCTCGTTCCGGTGTCACGTTGCATGGTGGCGTGTTTGAAACGACCATGCGGAATAACATCAGCTATCTCCTGACTTCCTTCACGGTAGACGACCTGTTGCTGCAGTTCCGCGAGAGGGCCGGAAAGCCAATCCCGCCAAGCTCCCACAAGCCGGACAAATTCTGGGAAACCGATCTTGCCGGATCGAATGCAGGGCGGTTTTTGATGGGCTCTGGTAACACGCTGCGCTGGATCGACGATCCCGAACTGCGAAGTCGATTCAATGCGGTGGTGGATGGAATTGCAGATTGCCGTCAGCCCAACGGCTACGTCATGGCCTATCCGGAAGATACAATCTTCTACTCCGAGCGCGGAGCCTATACGCGCGCGTGGCTCACTCACGGGCTGATCGAAGCCGGATATGCCGGCAATCCGAAGGCCTTTGGACTGCTGCGCGGCAATTACGACTGGTTCGATCAGTGTAAGTATTTACCCAATTTGCTGCGGGGTGCCGTGCAGGGTGGACAGGGCATGATTGCAAATACCCGCACCTATCTAACGCCGGTGGGGAAACCTGCGGACGTTCAGGTAATCCAGCGCTATTTTCTCGAGGACAAATGGCTGCAGGCACTGGCACAATACGACAAGGATCAGATCTGGCAATATCCCTACGACCGCCCGCACTGCTATCTCCTCACCAATCTCGAAGCCTATCTTGACCTGTATCTCGCTACCGGAGACAAGCGCTGGTACAACGGCGTGAAGGCTGCATGGGAGATGTACAACCAGCACTGGGAGCAACCCGGCGGGTCTATCTCGATTATCGAGTACAACTACGATCCGCCGAATTCCAACTCGCTGACCCAAAAGCTGGGAGAACTCTGCGGCAGTTCCTTCTGGACATTTCTCAGCCAGAGATTTCAACTCATGCATCCGGAGCAGGAACGCTATGCCGCAGAGATTGAAAAGTCGATCTATAACGTAGCGATGGCAAATCAGGATGGAACCTATGGCCTGCGCTATCACACCATCCTGGTAGGCACGAAAGAAAAAGGCACGCGCATCAACACCTGCTGTGAAGGACAGGGAACGCGGCTGATTGGTTCGCTGCCGGAACATATCTATTCGATCGCGCCGGATGGCATCTATGTGAACTTGTTTGAGCCCTCAACTCTTTCCTGGCAGCATCGCGGCGAGCCGGTTAGCCTGCGCATGGAGACGAAATTCCCATTTGAACAGCAGGTAAAGCTGAACATTGTCGTTACGCGACCAACCTCGATGAAGCTGCGGGTGCGCGTGCCGTCCTGGGCCATTCACGAGATGAGCGTCGCGGTGAATGGTTCATCCGTAGTCGCCGGCAAACCGGGTTCGTTTCTGACGCTCGACCGCGTATGGTCTTCAGGAGATACAGTTACCTTCACCTTGCCCGTTGGATTTGCACTGAAGGAGTACACCGGCGCCGATCAAATACCAGGTCACAAGCGCTATTCCCTCACCTATGGCCCGCTGTTGTATGCCGCCGTCGGATCGAAAGATACCGTGCTGCGCACACGTGGCGGTTCGCAGCCGGAAGATTTGATTCATCAGCTTGCTCCGAAGGTTGGCACTCCGCTGCATTTCACCGTGGCAGGAAATCCAGATACGGTATACATGCCCTATTGGCAGGTGGACAAAGAAGAGTTCACTTGTTTTCCTGCGATCGATGTAAGTTGAGCGCGAATCAAGCCATCAATTTATCCGGCGTTATGGGGGCTTCGCGGATTCGTTTGCCGGTCGCGTGGTAGATTGCATTGGCAACCGCAGCGCCAGACCCGGTAATTCCAATTTCGCCAATACCGCGCGCACCTAGCGGATCGAATTTTTTGTCCGGAATATTGAGCGCCAAAACATCGATCTCTCCAATGTCCGCATTCACTGGCACATGATATTCCGCAAGATTGTTATTCACTGGGCGGCCATTGCTCGGGTCGATGTGCGTGCTTTCATGCAGCGCCAGACTGACACCCCAGACGATTCCGCCGATCAGCTGGCTATTCCCGGTCTTCCCGCTCAATAGCGTTCCTACGTCATACACACCGACCACACGGCGCACGTGCGGCATGCCCAATGTTTCATCCACTGCAACCTCGGCAAACACCGCTCCCCAGGAGTGCAGCGAGTATTGCCCTGCATCCTGATCGGGTTGTGCGCTGGCTGTGGCGCTCACCGGCCGATTGCCGTTGCGCGCGAGCAGTGCGGTGTAGGTTTCGGCTGTATCAGGATTCGATTTGCGGAAAATTTTTCCATCTTCGAAATTCAATTCTGAAGGCGACACGCCATGTAACGGAGAGCCGGTATCGCTCGACGCCAGAGTCAGCAGCTTCAATTGTGCCTGTTGCGCGGCAGTTTGCACCGCAGGCGTCACGCTCGCCGCGCTCTGCGAACCACCCGATACCGGAGCCTTCGGCATCCTCGTGTCTCCAAGTTTCGCATCGATCACATCGATTGGAAGATGCAGCGTAGCAGCAGCAACCTGCGCCATGATGGTGTAAGTCCCGGTGCCCAGATCCTGCGATCCCGACGCAACCGTGACGCGACCGTTAGGCTCGAACTGCACCATCGCCATTGCCGCCGAGCGGTTCGCAGGATACGTCGCGGTCGCCATGCCATAGCCGATCAGGTTGTGGCCCTCACGATGAGACCGCGGCTCCGGGTTGCGCTTGCTCCAGCCAAAGCGCTCCGCTCCTTGCCGATAACACTCCTTAAGGTGTTTGCTGGAGAACGGCTTCGAGTTGATTGGATCGATCTGCGCATAGTTTTTCAAGCGCAGTTCGATCGGGTCCATCTTCAACTTGTACGCCAATTCATCCATTGCGATTTCAAGCGCGAATGTTCCCGTCGACTCGCCCGGAGCACGTTGAAATGTCGGTGTTCCGACGTTTAGCGACACAATCTTCTGCGAAGTTTCAATATTCGGGCTGCCATACAGCATTCGCGTCTGCACTGACGAGGGCTCAGTAAAATCTTCGATGACCGATGTATGGGAATACACATCATGCCGCATACCAGTCAGCGTTCCGTCGCGCTTAGCTCCCAATACGATGTGCTGATATGTCTGTGGCCTGCCGCCAACAGGTCCGAACATTTGCGGACGTTCGAGGACGATCCTTACCGGGCGCTTGACAACCCTCGCCGCCATCGCCGCCAGCACCACATGCGACCATGTAGAGCCTTTGCAACCGAAGCCGCCGCCGGTAAACGGGCAAATCACGCGAACGTTGTCATCCGGAATTCCAAGTGTTTTCGCCACAGTCTCCTTCACTCCGGAGATATATTGCGTGGCATCGTGCAGCGTCAGCTTCGCTCCATCCCATTGCGCGATCGTCGCATGCGGCTCCATGGGATTGTGGTTCTGCTTCGGCGTCCGATAGATTTCATCGACTGTTACATCCGCGGCGGCAATTCCTCTATCAATGTTACCGACCCCAATGCTCGGCCCATCTTTTCCATGTCCGGCAGGATGCGCCTCAGCAAACCCAGCCTCGAAGTTCAACTTCGTCGGAGCAGTTTCATAACGGACTTTTATCAACGATCCTGCATACAGCGCCTGGTTCAGCGTCTCGGCAATCACCAATGCAATCGGCTGATTGTTGTAGTGGACCTGATCGTCCTGCAGCAGGGATAACACCCGTCCGGCTGGAGGGTTAACTCCCGCTCTTCCGCCTTTCGGTAATTTCGGCGCATTGAATGGTGTCAGGATCGCGACCACGCCCGCGGCATGCTGAGCATCGCTGATATCCATCTTCACGATGCGCCCGTTCCCAATCGTGCTCAAGACCATCACTGCATTCGCGACATTCGGCACGTCGAATTCTGCCGCATATTTTGCCGCACCCGTAACCTTGGCTTTCCCATCCACCCGTACGATTGGCTCTCCGATGGTGATCATGCCTGTCCTCCCGCGACAGTGAAGGCGCGCACAATCGTCTGCTTCGCCATTTCGATTTTGAAGGTGTTGTGCTCATAGCCGTGTGCGCCGGTAAGCGCTTCGTTCGCAGCCGTGCGGAAGTTCTCCGCATTCATCGGCTTGCCCGCAAGCACCCGCTCCGCATTTTCCGCTCGCCAGGGTTTATGCGCCACGCCGCCCATCGCCAGCCGCGCACTGCGAATCGTTCCGCCATCGAGATCGAGCGCCGCGGCCACGGAAACCAGGGCAAACGCATAGCTCGCGCGATCGCGTACCTTTATATAGGTCGAGTGCGCTGCGTAAGGCGACTCTGGAAGATCGATTGAAAGGATCAACTCGTCAGGTCGCAAATTCGTATCGATTTCCGGAGTGTTTCCCGGGAGTCGATGAAACTCGGTGAAAGGAATCGTCCGCTCCCCCCGGGAGCCCCGCACCCGAATCGTAGCTCCCAGCGCACTTAGCGCGACGCACATGTCCGAGGGATGGGTCGCAATGCATTCCGGGCTCGCGCCCAGGATCGCGTGGATGCGATTGAACCCATGAATTGCATCGCAACCGCTTCCTGGATTGCGCTTATTGCATTTCTCGAACGCCGGATCGTAGAAGTAATAGCATCGCGTGCGCTGCAGCAAATTGCCGCCATTGGTCGCCATGTTTCTCAGCTGCGGCGAAGCGCCGGACAAAATCGCCTGCGCCAGCATCGGATAATTTTTGCGCACCAGCGGATGGTCAGCCGTATCGGAATTTCGCGCCAGCGCGCCCAGCCGCAAGCCGCCATCCGGCAACTCTTCAATCGCCGCCAGCTCCAGATGGTTCACATCCACAAGATGCGAGGGCTTTTCTACATCCTGCTTCATCAGGTCGACAAGATTCGTTCCTCCCGCAATCACCTTTGCATGCGGAGACTGAGCGAGAGCACGGATCGCATCTTTCGGATCTTCAGCGCGCTGATATTCAAATGGCTGCACAGCGTCTCCTAACTTTTATATGCTTGCTGAACGGCGGCTACGATTCCCGGATAAGCGCCGCATCGGCAAATGTTTCCGCTCATGCGTTCGCGAATTTCCTGCGGCGTCAAATCGACAGCGCCCGTTTTTGTCAGGTCGGCGGTCACATAACTGGGACTGCCCTTGCGCGCTTCGGCAATCATGCCAGCGGCGGAGCAAATCTGTCCCGGCGTGCAATACCCGCATTGATATCCGTCATGCTCCAGAAATGCCTGCTGTATCGGATCGAGAGCCTCGCCCTGTGCGATACCCTCAATCGTCGTAATGTTTTCTCCCTGATGCAATACGGCCAGCGCCAGGCAGCTATTCACCCTTCGATTATTCAGCAGCACCGTGCACGCGCCGCATTGTCCGTGGTCGCAGCCCTTTTTCGTGCCCGTCATCTTCAGGTCTTCGCGAATTAGATCGAGCAGGCTGATGCGTGGGTCGATCGACAGATTTTTTCGCTCGCCGTTGATGGTGATGGTGATCGGGATTTTCTTTACCGGCGCATCCAAGTGGGCCTGGGCCTGCAAGACGCCGGGAAAAACCGTCCACTCCAGCATCGCCGCGCCTGTAACCGCACTTGCGCCTTTGACAAAATCGCGCCGCGACACAGTCCAGTCTGTCTCGTCATTCTCTTCGTTTGCGAAAGCATCGAGAGGACTTTCTTTCCGTCCATTTTCTTCTTCGGCCATTTAACCCTCCGGACGTGCGCATTTTCTTTAAGTTTGGATCGAATTATTTAGATTTTGGTGGCTTTGGATCGATATCTCTTTGTGGTGCCGCCAAATTGTCACAGCGGAAACGCATCCAACTCTTAGAGCAGGAATTGGTATGTCCGAGCAAAGACAAATTCTGGAATTGTGGAAGCAGGCGCAGGCAGCGAAGGAAGAAGTTTGCCTGGCGACTGTCGTCCGGACGGAAGGCTCCTCGTACCGCAAGCCGGGTGCGCGCATGCTCCTCACCCGCAGCGGCCATCGCGCGGGCACCATCAGCGGAGGCTGTCTGGAAGCGGAAATACAGAAAAAAGCCTGGTGGCTCTGTGCCAATGGTCCGGTCGTCGAGCGCTACTCGAGCTCGTTCGATGGAGATGCCGAAATACCCTATGGCCTCGCCTGCGGAGGCACGATTTGGGTGCTTCTCGAACGTGGCGATCGGGCCTCACGTGTATTGCAAGCCATCGCCGACTGCGTTGAGCGTCGCATGGATGTCGCCTTTATTTGTTTACTCGATGACAACATCGGCACGAAAATTGTCCTGCGTCAGGATTGCCAATTGCTCGTTGGCTCAGAATCAAAACAAGATCGATGGATTCAACTAGCACGGCAGACGTTGGAGATGCAGATGTCCCAGTGTATTGAAGCTCCCGACGGATTGGTATTCGCGGAATACATGCCGCCTCCGCAGCGATTGTTCGTATTCGGTGCCGGCGACGACGCGCAGCCCATGGTGCAGTTTGCTCATGCGCTGGGATGGCAGGTTACAGTCGTCGATGGCCGTTCGCATCTTGCGATCCGAACACGTTTTCCGCTGGCCCATTCCGTTTGCTTGCTACAGCCCGGCGAAGAGGCGCTGCATCGCCTGGAAATTGGCCCGCGCGACGCTGTCATCGTAATGAGCCATAGCTATCAGCAGGATCGCAATGTGCTACAGCATATCATCGCTATCGAACCGGCATATCTGGGCATATTGGGTCCCAGGCACCGCACAGATTGGCTCGTGCAGGATATTGCCGCGAAACGCGGATGGAGAGAAATGCTGCACACCCCTGCTGGCCTCGACCTGGGCGCGGAAGGTCCGGCCGCGATCGCACTTTCCATCATCGCCGAAATTCAGAGTGTCCTCGCAAGACACGAGAAGGTCCAACGCCGCAGCGTAGCGGCACTGAGCGCAATGCTGACCGCCTGATGGAAAGTCGCGATATGAACCTGAAATGCGGCGCCGTCATCCTCGCGGCGGGGAACTCGTCGCGCCTGGGGCAGCCAAAGCAGCTCGTATGCTGTGGCGAAGAAACTCTGCTGGCGCGCACGGTGCGGATTGCGGAGGAAGCAGGATGTTTGCCTATTATTGTGGTGCTCGGTTATGACGCGGACCACATGACGAGCACGCTCACCGGACGCAGTGTTCGGATCGTCCGCAATCCAGCATGGTCCACTGGGATGGCCTCCTCTCTACAAGCCGGTCTTGCAGCATGGAGCGGCTCGGCAATCCAAAATGCAAACGTGCTGCTGCTGGTCTGTGATCAGCCCCAGATTGGAGCAGACGATCTGCGCGAGCTGCTTGCGATTCATACATCCGAAAGCAGACAGGTGACTGCCGCGAGCTATGCCGGCCGGCTGGGGGTTCCGGCGATATTCCACCGCAATCTGCTACAGGAACTGATGGCCATAACTGGCGACCAAGGCGCGCGCGCCGTAATCGAGCGCCACAAAGTCGAAGCTGGAATTCTCCCGTTGCCCGCAGCTGAACTCGATGTAGACCTTCCCGGAGATCTGCGTCTCGTTGAAACGCGCCGCATTCGCACATCATGATCAGGTAAGAATGCAATGCCAACTCGAGATGATTTAAGGCAACTTCAAATCAACGGGACAGCAGTTCAGCATCCAGTTCCTTCGCCGCCGCGCGATCCAGGTAAGCTGTCGCGTCAGGGTGTGTTCGAAGAATTGTAGCTGGGCAATCCGGCGAAATTTCATCGGCAAGTACACGCTTTAGAATGTGCGCCTTTCGGCTGCCGAGAATCGTCACGATAAGCTTCGGCACCCGGAACAGTGCGGGAATTGTCACTGTAATGGCGCGTTTCGGAACCTCGTCGATACTCTTGAACCACCCCTCGGAAGCCTGCTGTTGCCGGGAGGTTGCGTCGAGCTCGACG
Source organism: Acidobacteriaceae bacterium (assembly GCA_965276585.1). GTDB lineage: Bacteria > Acidobacteriota > Terriglobia > Terriglobales > Acidobacteriaceae > JAKAAZ01. Next base: position 736,337 of record CBDIAZ010000002.1, read on the forward strand.
ATCTTCACGTCTTCCGGATCCGCAAAATCCGCTTCTCCAGGGTCATTGAATGCAAGATGGCCGTTCTCTCCCACGCCCAGCATGCAAATCTGTGGGCTGGCCGCACGCAGCCGCTGCGCATACTCGCGGCACACCGCTGCCGGGTCCGGCGAGCTTCCGTCGATCTCGAAAAACTCACGCATGTTGACCCGCTCAGTGAGATTCACCCTCAAATAATGGCGGAAAGAAGCGGGATGATTTGCTTCGATACCAATATATTCATCCAGGTGGAAGCCAAGCACTCGGCTCCATGGCAGGTCGTGGATGGCGGTTAACACACGCAGCAGCGGAATCTGGGACGTTCCGGTTGCAAAAATTACACCAATGTCGCCGTCACGGTTGCCTTTGTCCACCAAAGATGCCGCCACCGCTTTGGCAGCGGCTTCGCACGCAGCTTCTGCATTAGCGTGAATCTCCAGCTTCAGCATGCCGACCTGAAATTTTTCGACTTCCGTTTCGATGGCCATAATTGTTCTTCCATATTTCTATTTTTTTGAAATTTTCGACAGCTCGCTGCCTTTTAAAGTATGTGGCAGGTTAACTACTATCGACCACCTTACAACCTCTTTGGGCCTCAATTGTGTTTTCGAGTGCCGCATATCGTGCATCGGAAAGCGATTGAAAAACTCTATACGTAACATACGGATGTATCGAGAGCTTTGGTCACAAAAACAGTGCGTTTACGGCGAAAAAGATGGCAATTAAACAAAAAGCTTGACAGCTTAAAGCCATAAAAACTAATATTCAAACGATTCAATAATAGACCGTTTCAACTAGGAGTTGAGGTGATTCAAATCAGGTAAACGATCGCCTGATAGGCTGCATTATTTCACGGTACGCTCTGGAAATTTGCGAGGCGATATTCATGACGAACCATACCGGACAAGACCCATTTCTTACCCATTCACGTTTAAGGTGTCGACTACGCTCTTGGCATTGACAGCTGAAAGATGGATGCGCAGGTCTAAACCGGATTCTGTAGCATGGCTTGATATATAGCTTTTACGAATTTGTTTGTAGTTCTCGGCGATTATCGCCGGCATAAGGTAGAGGGCAAAGCTTCAATGAAATTTCATATAGCGCAGCGCTCAGTCTTTTTGCTGGCGACGTTGGCAGTTTTTCCGCTCTCTGCCTGTTATGGGCAGTCTATGAGCCGCCCATCAAACCCACGCTCCATTCCCCTGCGACAGGGATGGAGCATCCAGTCGGCCTGCAAGGTCAACGCCCAAGGCGCACAGCTATCAACGACTCAATATCGTACATCGGGGTGGATTCAGGCGACAGTTCCAACTACGGTGCTTGCCGCCCAGGTAGCAGCCGGTATCTATAAAGACCCCTACTACGGTATGAATCTGCGCAAGATTCCCGGCACGACATATCCTATTGGCACGAAGTTTTCGGATTTTCCCATTCCCAACGATAGTCCCTATCGTTGTGGCTGGTGGTACCGCAAACAATTTCAGGTTCCCGCCGGTTCGCAGGGCAAAAGAATCTGGTTACATTTCGCAGGCATTAACTACCGCGCAGACGTATGGGTGAACGGCCAATTGATTGCCGGCAAAGACCGAATTGCCGGCGCTTACCGCATATACAACCTAGACATCACCAATGTAGTTACTCCCGGGAAGCCCGCTGCTATTGCCATCGAGACATTTGCGCCGGGACCACTCGATCTTGGCATCAACTGGGTGGATTGGAACCCTTCGCCGCCCGATAAAGACATGGGCTTGTGGGGACCTGTAGAAATAGTGACAACGGGTCCAGTGGCCATCCGCTATCCGTTTATTGCGGCACATTTTGAAGATAGTAGCCTGCAGATCGCAAATATTACCGTAACTGCCCAGCTCAAAAATGCGACCGATCATTCGTTAAGTGGAATTTTGTCGGGCACGCTTGCGGGACAACAATTTCAGCAGCCCGTCGAGCTAACTGCAGGCGAATCGAAAAGCGTCAGCTTCACGTCGGAGCAATTTCCACAGTTAAAACTGAAGCATCCGCCTATTTGGTGGCCGGCAGAGATGGGTACGCACCCATTGGAAAATTTAATTGTCAGCTTTGCCATCCATGGTGATGTATCCGATACGGCCCAGGCTCGTGTCGGCATTCGGGAGATCACATCGAAGCTGACCGATAAGGGTGCTCGTCTATTCCTCATCAATGGCAAGCCGATCCTGATTCGCGGAGGTGGATGGTCTCAGGATTTGATGATGCGGGAGGATCACGAAAATCTGCCGCAGCAGATTCGCATGGTAAAGGACTTGCATCTGAATACCATTCGCCAGGAGGGAAAACTCGAAGGAGACGCCTTTTATCGACTGACGGACGAGAATGGCATCCTGGTCTTGGCTGGCTGGTGTTGTTGCGACCAGTGGGAACACTGGAAGAACTGGACAGCGGAAAATCATCAGGTTGCCAACGCTTCGCTGCGTTCACAGATGTTGCGTCTTCGCCATCATGCTTCTCTGCTCGTGTGGCTGAATGGCAGCGACAATCCTCCACCCGCCGATGTAGAACAGTCATATCTAAAAGTTGAACAGGAAACGCAGTGGCCGAATCCTGTTCTCTCATCAGCCTCTGCCAAGCCTGCCATGTTCACCGGTCCGAGCAGCGTAAAGATGTTCGGTCCGTACGACTACGTTTCTCCCTCCTATTGGCTGGTCGACAAGAAATATGGAGGTGCGTTCGGCTTCAACACAGAAACAAGTCCAGGCCCGGCAATTCCACAACCAGATAGCTTGCGCAAATTCATACCTCCGCAGGATCTATGGCCCATAAACAAAGTATGGAACTATCACGCGGGCGGCGGCGGCTTCATGAACCTGGATGCGTTCAATGCTGGAATGCGCGCGACCTATGGATGGCCAGACTCGATGCCTGCGTACTCACGCAGCGCCCAGACCATGGCGTATGACGGAGAGCGCGCTATGTTTGAGGCATACACGCGCAATAAGTACACGTCGACAGGAGTTATCCAATGGATGTTGAATAATGCGTGGCCCTCAATCATTTGGCACCTATACGACTATTATCTACAAACCGGAGGAGGCTATTTCGGCACCAAGAAAGCTTGCGAGCCCATACACGTGCAGTACTCGTACGATGATCATAGTATTTATGTGGTCAGCAGTCTCCCTGTAACTACCCCGGCACTTACGGTCCATGCAGAGGTATTCGATCTTCAACTGCATTCGGTATTCAATCAAAAGAAAACGGTCGACCTTTCGGCGGATGATTCTCAGCGCGTGCTGGATATACCGTCCAGAATCTTTGAGCCGCAGCAATCCATCCACTTTGTACGTTTGAAATTAACTCGTCAATCCGGTGAGGTGGTTAGTCGGAATTTCTATTGGATTCCTTCAAAGCTAACCCGATTCGATTGGGGCAAAACGAACTATGCCTATACACCAGCGATAGAGTTCGAGAATATGCAGGCCTTGCGCAATCTTCCCAGAGCTCGCCTTAAAGGATCGGCGACCTTGACAGGAAGAGAGCTGAAAGTTCATCTCGAAAATACGACCAAAGCTCTGGCTTTTCAGATTCAGTTGGCAGCGAATGGAAAAGACGGCAAACCGGTCATCCCAATATTATGGACCGACGATTTTATCGAACTGATGCCAGGTGAGAGTCGGAATTTGTCCGCATCGTTACCGGAGAACTACTCAGGGGAAGCTTCGACAATCCTGGTTACTGGTTGGAACACAGATCCAGTTACTCTGCAAGTTAGGAACGATATACATAAAATTTCCAACACAGAATAGAAGGGCGATACTCTCTATGCTCCTCCCTCGAAAGTTATATCCGGAAATATGCTGACCAGCATTTACGGTTCGACGAGTTATTTCGATTTCTTTAGAAAGCAGGAGAAATGCCCCAGTTCGATATAACTCTGGCCGGCGAAGCGAACCTGGATATGGTCTTCTATGGGCTTCCGGATGAACTTCCCATGGAGCGGGAATTGCTGGCCACCAGTCTTTCTACTTTAATGGGCGGATCAGCTGCGATTACAGCACATAATTTAGCTGCTCTCGGCAGCAAAACAGGTTTCATTACCCAGGCAGGAGATGATCCCTGGGCTGAATTTTGTCTGCGCGATTTAAACAAGGCCGGGGTGGACCTGAGCCGGGTAGTGCCTCCCCGGCCGAACCTTGGCAGCGGCATCACCGTTTTTCTGCAGCACGGAAATCTGCGGCAGGCATTTACGCATGCAGGTACGATCAGCGAACTGAAATTCGAGGATCTCGATCTCGACTACCTGTCCTCTTCGCGCCATTTCCATCTATCGTCGTTTTTCCTTCAAAGCGCGCTGCGCCCCGACGCATCCCGGCTGCTGTCCGCAATGCAGAAGGCTGGTCTCACGACATCGCTCGATACCAACGACGATCCTTCAAGCCAGTGGGGAGAGCCGCTGGTTGAAGTATTGCAGCACGTTGACATCTTCATGCCCAACGCCAATGAGGCCTGCCGCATTGCACGCAAAGACAATGTTGAAGATGCCGCACAGGAGCTCGCCAGAAATGTCCCCACCGTGGTGGTGAAATTGGGAGATCGTGGCGCATTTACTTTGGCTGGCGGAAGACGGTATGAGGCGCCAGGCTTAAAAGTCTCCACCGTCGATACGGTGGGTGCTGGCGATAGTTTCAACGCCGGCTTTCTGCATTCCTGGACGCACGGGGCCGGTATCGAAGAGTGTCTCGAATTCGGCAACGCGTGCGGAGCTTATTCAACGATGTCAGAAGGCGGAATCTGTGGATTCCAGAACGTTCCAGCCCGGAATGAATTTCTGGCAAGACACACGCGGATGCGGATTTTGTAGGAGTATTTCATACAGCTGTGGGAGCTGAAAAAATGGGCTTATAAAGAGCCTCAGTCGATTTCCTCATTGAAACAAACAGCGACTTTCCCGCAGCGCCCCGACGCCATTACAGCGCAAGTCTCCGAACCGAGCTCAGTAGTTCTCCCATGGAATCGGGCGAATTGAGAAGGATTTCTCGTCAAGGCACGGGTTTTTGTTCGGTACGAAGGGAAGCGCGAGGGTCCGCACGTGCCAGATCGAAGGAACCGAAGAAGCCTGTTTGTTGCAGGCAAGCGCAAGGACAGACTGCAGGTCGCATTGCGCGCTTACCTCATGCATACCTCCAGCGATTCTGCTTATTCGAGAGGACCTCTTTCTCCAAGAGAGTGGGAATTAAGTGGCAGAGATCGCTTCGTGGGGCACCGGGCTTTGCGTGGCAACCACCGGCAAACACATTTCACACTGAAAATAAGTTCAAAAAAACATTGACGTCAGTCTCTATATCAGATAATTTCGTGCTGACTTCCAAATGCAGATTTCCGGCTGCATGTAATCGATCGCGGTGCATAACGACCACAGCCACAATGTTCAGCCATGAAAAAGTTCGCCAATCGAATCGGCAGGCGAGATGTTTTGGCGCATGGGTTGGTGGATGGGGGTTGAGGCGTTTCATCTACGGTAGTTACGCAGTTGGGTATTGCAGGAGTTTCGCTCTTATCCCGCTTTCGACCGGCTTAGGAGCTTGCTAGCTAAGACTCCAGGGATAAAAGCAAAGACAAAACTTTACGAAAAACTTCTAGGAGTGCATATATGATCTTGACGAAAAAAATCTGGTGGTCCGCTATCGTGCTGTTGCTGGCGGTCGGGATCACCACAATGGGACACGCGCAGTTTAGCGCCAACGTGCAGGGAATGGTGAGCGACCCGGCCGGAGCGGTGGTGCCGCATGCGAATGTGACCTTGCATAACGTGGATACGGGAATCGATATTCACGGCGCAACCAACCATTCCGGATTTTACCGGTTCAGTTCTGTCGCGCCAGGTAACTACAACGTTGTGGTGAACTCGGGCGGCTTTGGCGCGGCGTCGGTTGCGGTTTCGGTGACCACCGCAGAAACGCGCGGCGTGGATGTTACGCTTCAGGTTTCCAAGGGCGCCAACCGGGTGGAAGTCCATAGCGTTGCCTCGGCACTCAACCCGGATGAGACCCGCATCCAGACGACGCTTACGGCCAGCGAGATCAGCAAGCTGCCGCTGCCCAACCGGGACGTGCAGCTGCTGGGCGCTTTGACGCCGGGTGTGGTGGGGTTTATTAATGAGGCGGCGAACGGCGGGTACGACGGCAATACTGGTGGTGTTAGTGCCGGTATTTTCCAGCCGAATACTGTGCCACCCTTTTCCGCCAATGGACTGGGCACCAATGCCAATTTGTTTGAGATTGACGACCTTCCGGTCATGTCCGCCAATACACAGGGTAGCGCGCTGATTGTGCCAAACGCGGACATGATCCAGGAAGTGGCGCTGCAGACCCAGACCTATTCGCTGGAAAACGGCACTTCGGCGTCCATCCAGACGGCGTATACCACCAAATCCGGTACCAACGCCTTTCATGGCGACGCGGATTACACCTACGCCTCGCCGAATGTCGGAGCTGCAAAGCAGCCGCTGGCCCAGATAAATGCTTTTCATCGCAACCTTTTTCTCGGTTCGCTGGGCGGTCCGATTTATAAAAACCACACATTTTTCTTCGGCTCCATCGAGAAACTGAATTCCGCGACTTCCGGCAGTGGACTCAACGGTTTACTCTACTCTCCTCAGTTTGCCGCTTACGCGGTGCAGACCTTCCCTGGGTCGCGCCCCGCTGCCGCTTTGAAGTACGCGTACAGCGAGGGGACACGCAATAGCGGTGGCACGCCGGTCTTGGCCTCTGCCGTTTATCCGACGACCTGCGGTACTACCCAGACATCCAATGGATATACCTATGTTCTTCCCTGCGATACGGTGGTGTATACCAACGGTTCGTTTACGAACCAGGCACAACCGTTTAATGGTCTGCAATGGAACGTGCGGCTGGACCAGAACTTCCGCGGCGGGGCGGACCGCGTGTACGGTCAATACCAACGCGTCGATCAGAAGTTGGGATATCTGTCCGATCTCCCGGCACTGGACGCGGTAACTCCAAGCCAGAATAAGTATTTTGCTGTGAACTACACGCATATCTTCAGCCCGCATCTGCTGAACGAGGCCCATTTCGGCAATCTGCGGGCATTTTATCCCAGTACGTTTGTCAATGTTTTAGCCGCCGGCGTTCCGTTTGGCCCCTCCTATGGTGATGTCGATTACGGCGGCCAATTCGTTCAACCCTTCGGGTCGGTACCGTACGCCGGGACGACAACCAAAGAGCATACGTATGCTTTCCGCGACACGGTTTTCTATACTGCCGGAAACCATGCATTGAGCGGCGGGTACCAGTGGTATCGTGGCGATGTTTACGAAGACAATACAATCTTTTTAGCCAGACCCGAAAACTTCTACGAGGGCAACGATGCAATTGGTTTTGCTACCGGCGCCCAACCTGCATATGGTGGATGGGGGCTTTATACCATCGGCGGAAATGGAAAATTTCAGCCGCAAATCTATGGCGCCACCGGCATGTACAACGGCATTTTTGCGCAGGACAGCTGGAAGGTGACGCCTAATCTTACCGTCGACTACGGCATCCGGTACGATAATTTCGGCAATCCCACGCAGTACGGCGCCGGGACATTGCCGTTCGTGCCGGTTTTTCCCGGCGCCGGGTCCACATTCCAGCAGCAGGCATTGCTGAGCACGACGAAAATTGCCACCAGGGCTTTCGCGTCCTCCATGCAGCCCAACTTCCAGCCGCGCGCGGGATTTGCCTGGACGCCGCTCCATGACAACAAGAAGACGCTGTTTCGCGGCGGCGTCGGATTGTACGAGAATGCGCTGACGCCTTTCGAGGTCACCGTCAATCTGCCGACACAGGTCCCGAACCGGCTTGCTCTCACGGAGAGTGGACCGCTTCCATTCGGCGATTTCAGCACGGCATCCGCGCCGTATGGTTATAACTATCCCGCCACTCCCACGTACGGCTTCGCGCCGAGCGGGAACGCATATTCGAACCCGCAGCAAACCACGCTCTATGCCTCGAGCCTCAACGCCTATGCGCGCGACATCAAGCCGGAAAAGGCGGTGAATTATTCCTTCGGCATGGAACAGCAGTTGCCGGCGAACGCCGTCTTCGGCCTGACCTATGCCGGCAGCCATGGATTCGATCTGGATTACAACGGCGACTGGAACCAGGTAGAGGGCTCGACCACACGTCCTTCGCCGTACGGATGGGGGGCTATCGAGTACACCCGCAACGGGCTGCGGAGCAACTACAACGGCCTGATCGTAACGCTGCGCCAGAATTATAAGAGCCTGTCCTACCAGGCCAGCTATACCTGGTCGCACTCCCGGCAGACTGCGCCGCCTGTCGCTGGATTTAACTTGTGGCCGGAGGTGTACGATGCCAACGCATTCTACGGCCCCAACGGAAACGATATTCCCAAGGCCTTTTCTTTCGGCGGGAGCTATGAAGTTCCGAAGTTTTCGACCGGCAACAAGCTGGTGAATCTGGCCGCTGCCGGGTGGCAAGTTGGAGCGCTGATTATCGCTCAGAGCGGCACGCCTTTTTCCGTGTACAACAACACTACGGTTGGGGATGGCACCAGCGTCGTCACCAGCGGCAGTTACCAGCTTGACGGCAATCCTGATGGCCATGAGCCGTCGCTTCCCCAGTACACGGGCACGAGGCGCAGCGGGTTCTCCCGCAGCGAACTGCTCAACGGAGCGTTCACCACTTCGCAATTCGTGGTTCCCGCCGGGTATGGCGTCGTCCCGCTTTCTCCGAATCAGCAGGGTGTCAATACGTTCCGTAATCCGGGGTACTTCAACGTGGATGCCAGCCTGTCCAAAGGATTCTTTCTGCATGTCCCGCGGCTGGGGACGGCGACACAGTTCATCCTTCGCGGAGAGGCCGTGAACCTGCTAAACCATACCAATTTTGAAGCCATCGATAACGTATTAGGCGATAGCAATTTTGGAAAGGTAACGGCCGCCAATCAGGCCCGGTATCTACAAATCGGCGGGCGGTTTGAGTTCTAACTAGGCGGCGGCCGGTGGAGAAACTGACCGCCTTCCCAACAACCAATGCGTTTTAAATATTGGTAGCCAGCACCTAGGAGGTTCGTGATGTTGAATCGAAGAGCTGTTATTGTTTCGTCCGGTTTGAAGAAGATTCCTGTCAGCACGCGGCTGTTTTGTCTGGCTGGTGTTACTGCTGCTCTTACCTTTTTTGCCATTATTCCGAATGCACAGGCCCAAGGTAGCTGCAATCAAACCGCTTATGGTACTTGCATACAAGTCGGTTGCGGGGCTGGCGGACCCAATCCCGTACACGATTTTGCTTATTGCGAGTGTGAATGCGCAGTGCAAGCCGGCTGTATTCCAGCAAGCGACTGCAGTACAGTTCCCCAGTAGTTTTTCTGTTTCGGTGTGCGGCCAGAGAAACCTGGCCGTCTTCCTAACAACCAATGCGTGTATCGAGCATCAAGGAGGTTCGCGATGTTGAATCGAGAAACTGCTGTTGTCTCGTCCAGCTTGAATAAAATCCCCGTCAGCGCCCGGCTGCTATGTCTTGCTAGCCTAACCGCTGTCCTTACGTTTTTTGCCGCTGCTCCAAAGGCACAAGCGCAAAGTGACTGCACTGCCGCTTTGCAGCAATGCGAATTTAGTCAATGCTCCGGAGCCGGAGCCAATATGCCTTACTGCGATTGTTTATGTGCGGTGCGATACTGCGGTGTGCCAGCAGGCACGTGCAATCAAATTCCTCATTAGCTTTCTGCCTTGGTAGTCCGCCCAGGAAAACCCGGGCGTATTTCTAACAACCAATGCGCCAATTATGACGCCCAGCACCAAGGAGGTTCGCGATGTTGAATCGAAGAGCTGCTATTGTTTCGTCCAGCTTGAAGAAAATCCCTGCCAGCGTCCGGCTGCTCGGCCTGGCTAGTCTAACTGCCGTGCTTATGTTTTTTGCCGCTACTCCAAAGGCACGAGCACAAAGCGGCTGCAATGTTTCCGAATTCGAGACATGCATGCAGAGTTGTCACTCCGGCACGCCAGAGGGTAATTTGCTTTGCGATTGTCTATGCGGAGTGAAAGCCAACTGCGGTGGCACAGTGGCCGAGTGCGAGGAAACGTATCCGGGTGCATAACATAGTAGCCGAATGCAACCATCTTCCCATCAATTCTCTATCCAGGCGGGTTGTTCGCGAATCTGCAGGCGGCCTGCTGGATAGCCGAAGAGCCGATCATGAAAAAATTCTTTGAATACGCAGCCTATATCAGTCTTACGATTGCTGCGCTGCTTGCCAGCTATACCATCATCGACCAACACTTTATCCACCCGCCCTTGCAGGCGCCGCAGTCAGCGGAGGCGCTGCTCGGTAAACAGATTCCGCTGAACGGCCCAACCTGGAGGAATGCACGCTATTCCGTGGTGATTGCGCTTACTTCGGAATGCCATTTCTGCCACGAAAGCCTTAGTTTCTATCGTCAGCTGGCTGCGTTAGAAAGCAAGGCGCCAGGGCAATTTCAAATTGTGGCAGTCTCGCCCGAGTCGAAGGAAATTACGCAGAAGTATCTGGCAGACAACCAAGTTCCTACGGATGGAATTGAATCCATCCCGCTCAGTACAATCAGCGTGTCCGGTACGCCAACCGTTTTTATCGTCGATTCGACTGGAAAGATCCGCAAAACATTTGTAGGAAAACTTCCGGAAGATCGTCAGCGCGATCTGATTGCGCTGATTACCCATACATGAATTGATCGTTTGGCATAATTCTGATGGCGATATGCCTGTGTTCGCTGTACTGGCGCAGATATCGTCGCCACAGCAGAGCCGTTTTTTATCCGACAGTCAGCTGCAATGGATGCGTTGGATTGGGGCCAGCAGTGGTGTGACGTCGGCCTGCGTGGTAGCAGGAGTAGATAAAAAGCTTCAGCGAAACGAGATAACCATAGATGAAAGCAGAGAGAAAACAGTGTCGTAACCGAGCTGTATTTGCGCAACTTCCGTTCCTGATAGTGGCTGCATTTATTATTCCGAACATAACACCGGTTGCTTCCGCACAGAGCGCCCCAGCGATGAACCGGGACGCAAAGGTAGATAGCCTGTTACACCAGATGACGCTCAAGGAAAAGATCACCATGATCCACGGCGCCATTGAACCTGCAGCCACCTTTCAGGGGCAGGCGGGTTATGTGGCCGGCATACCTCGGCTGCATATTCCTTCTCTTCGGCTGGCGGATGGCCCTCCCGGTGTGTTGACTCGCGTTCCCGCAATGGCGCCGACATCGACGATGGGTCTGGCTGCCACATTCAGCACGGAGGATGCAAAGCAAAATGGAGTTGTAATTGCCGGCGAGGCGCGCTCCCGTGGTATCGACGTAGTTCTGCAACCTTTTATCAATATCGATCGCGATATTGCTTTTGGCCGTGGATACAACACATTTGGCGAAGACCCCTTTCTGACCGGCCAGATGGGTGCGGCAGAAATTTGCGGCATTCAAGGGCAGGGAATTATGTCTCAGGCGAAGCACTATGTTGGATACGACACCGATGGCACCAACGTTTTTATCGGTCAACAGGCGCTGCATGAGGTGTATGTTGCGCCTTTTGCCGCAGCTTCAGAAGCCGGCGTTTCCTCTGTTATGTGTTCGTACAACAAGATCAATGGTAAGTATGCCTGCGGCAATCCGGATACATTGAATAAAATTTTGAAAGGTGAAGTGGGCTTCCAAGGATTCGTAACTTCGGATTGGGGCGCCACCCATGCTACCGACTTTATCAATGACGGCTTGGACATGGAAATGCCAGGACCCATCCTCCCAGGTCAAGTGTCGTACTTTGTCCCCGGCATTCCTCGGGAACCACAAAAAAAAGAGACCCGCTCCATCGATGCATTCAGGAATGCGTTACCGGAAGAGCCGCCGGGGGAACCCTGGCACGATAATCCTGAACCGTGGCCGACAACCAATTTGATGGAAGAGGTCAAGTCCGGCCAGGTAAGTGAAGAAACGATCACGCGCGCGGCAGAACGGGTACTTGACCAGATGGATAAGTTCGGTTTGCTCGACGGGAAATCGAAGCATGATATTACTCCGTCGGATATTGCAGCGCACGCGAAAATCATTCAGAAAACGAGCGAAGATTCAGCCGTGTTGCTGAAGGATGAAGATCATGTTCTCCCACTCAAGAAAAGCGATCTGCAATCGCTGGCGATGATTGGGCCCGGCGCCGGGCAAACTATAGCAGTGGGGCGGACGACCGAGAAGGCTGTGGGCTTGCCTGAACACGAAATCGGCACCGTATATACCATCAGAAAGCTTGTCCCAGACGCTCACATTGTATATGCCGTCGAAAACGATTTGACTGGAATACCTGTGCCGGCTAAGTTCCTCTCACACTCTGGCCAGCCGGGGTTAGAACGCGTTGGCAGCGGCAATTCCACCCGGATAGATCCACAGCTCAATTTCACCAGGTCAAATGGCAAAGCTCTTCCTGCAAATACTACCGCTACATGGACAGGTACACTTACGGTTCCTGTCTCAGGCGAATACCGCTTGTATCTGCAAATAATGGGCTGCTTCTCGAATCTGCGCGTTGATGGCAAACGTGTCGCGATGAACTACAAGATGATAATCCACGGCGACATCACGCAAACCGGTCAGGATGATGTGTTGCCGACGACGGATGGTCTCGACAACCTTCGCGTCGCGCTCGATTTGGCAGCCGGACCTCACCAACTATCCGTGGACGTAACTCCGGATACATCGAACAATCCCGTACAGGTTCGCTTGAACTGGGTTACGCCGGAGCAGCAGAAGTCGAATCACGATCGGGCGATTGCGGCGGCGCGCGCAGCAAAAACTGCAATCGTCTTTGTGTGGAGTCGCGATTCACCGCTGTTCGCCTTACCGGGCGATCAGGATAAGCTGATCGAGGAGATTGCGGCAGTCAATCCAAACACAATTGTTGTGATGAATGTGAGCCAGCCCGTTGCGATACCTTGGATCCATCAGGTGAAGGGCATTTTACAGATGTGGTGGACTGGAGATGAAGGCGGCTGGGCTACGGCGAACGTGCTGCTGGGCAAAGTAAATCCAGCAGGCCGTTTACCCTTTACGTGGCCGAAGAAGCTGGAGGATGAAGCAGCAGAAGACCCCGCGCACCCGGAGCGTACCGGGAAAGGAGTCGACGGAAAGACGACCTTTTCCGAGGGAATTTTTGTCGGCTATCGCTGGTTCGACAAGAAAAAGACAGATCCGCTGTTTCCATTTGGCTTTGGCTTGTCGTATTCCAGGTTCTCTTACTCCGGACTACACATCGCCCACGCTACCGACGGCGGGCTGGATGTCAGCTTCAACCTGAAAAATACAGGAAGTGTTGCCGGGAATGAAATTCCTCAGATTTATATAGGGGAGCCGGAGCATAGACCGGCGAATGCGGAATTTGCCGTTCGCGCCCTGTGTGGCTTCGATCGCGTTCATCTAAATGCAGGAGAATCGAAGGCCGTTGCTATACACGTGCCGCTCCGGAGCTTGCAGTATTGGTCGATCGCATCGGATCGCTGGTCAACTGTTCCAGGTCCGCGGCGAGTGTATGTCGGGGAATCGTCGCGCGATCTGCGTCTAAATGCGGTAGCTGCGATCGAGCACTAGGGTGAATTTTCGGGCATGCCCAGGCAGGCAGCTTCTGCCTGGGTATTGCGACACCTAGCCTTGGCACCGGCGATCGGGAATCTAGCTTTCAACGCTCGGTGAGCTATAACGGCAACGCAGTTATTTTCGATCCGTTCTTATTTGTGCATCATCCGAGATCGATGGAGGTGGCTGGCCGGTTGGCCACTTGCTGGGAGTTGCCGCCATGGTTAGAACGAGCGTTCCGCCCTGGATGAGATCAGCATGGCGAAACCATGCCCGGCCCAGCGGCTTACCATTGAGTGTTGCCGCGACAACGTACTTGTTTTCTGAAGATACATTTTTGGCTTCTACTGTAAATGTCCGCCGATTCGACAACTGGATGGAAACCGACTGGAAAAGAGGACTGCCGATGAGATAAACATCCTGACCAGCGTTCGGAAAAAAGCCCATCGCGCTAAAGACATACCACGATGACATGGCGCCGGAATCATCATTCCCCGGCAGGCCGTCGCGACGATCATGATATTTCCCGGAAAGAACCTCTCTCGCTTGCAAAGCGGTTTTATAGGGCTGGTTCGACCATAGATAAAGATAGGGCGACAGAAAGCCGGGTTCATCCGTCGGGTCATACCAGCTTTTGAAAAAGCGATCCAGCCGCGCTGTGAACTGGCTGTTTCCTCCACTCATCTTTGCGAGTTCTCGAACATCCTGGGGTACAAACAGCGAATAGGTCCAGGTTGTCCCTTCATAGAAAGAGTCTCCGCCCCAGCTGCAGTTATCTTTGGCGCTGAATGGATCTTTCCAGGTACCATCCCGGTGACGCGGACGGATAAAACCTTGAAAGCCTTCGCTTTCAAAATTTGGATCCCAAAGATTTTTCCAATTTTCGGAACGAGCTAGATATTTCTGGTAATCGTCGGTTTTGCCCAGGCCTTTTGCGAGGGTTGCGACGGCGAAATCGTCATAGGCATATTCCATTTGTTTCGACGCAGGCCGGTCGACTCCCTCTACGCTGAGATAGCCTAGCCGACGCCAGTCATCGAGCCCGCCCCGGCCTTCTTTAAATTGATCGACCGGCGGGATTTCAGCATCTTTTTTCAATCCTGCATACGCGGTTTGCCAATCGATCCCCTGCAAACCTTTTACAAAAGCGTCCGCGATGACAATGTCCCCATTGCTTCCACCCTGGGTGCGTCCGTTGTAAAAGCCGAATCGGCCATCTGGAATCCATCCTTCGTGGCGATAGATATCGATCAGGGAACGCACAATTCTGGTTTCCTGCTGGGGCGCGATTACGGTAATAAGTGGATTGTCGGAACGAAAGGTATCCCAGATGGTGTAGAAGGCGTCGAAATACGGTTCGTTCGAATGCCAGAGCGGATTTTCTCCTGTGAGGTCCATAGGGATCAGCATGGAATGATAGAGCGCTGTGTAGAAAATGCGCCGTTGTTCCGGGCTGGCGCCCTGAATCGTTACCCTGCTGAGGATTCGGTTCCACGCATCGATTGCAGCCTGATGCGTCCGTTCAAAATCAAAACCGTGGATTTCTTCGATCGCGTTCTCTCGCGCTTGCTCCACACCTATATACGAGATGCCAATTTTTACGGAGACTTGCTGGCCAGGTTGTGTTTGAAAGCTGAGCCATGCGCCGGACTTGTTTCCGTTTCCGGGTTTTTCGATTTTGTTGCCGGGCATGAGCGATGTACCATGCCATGTTCCCCATGAAGTTGCCGGCGTGTCCGTGATCGCGTAGAAGTAAACTGTATAGGGAACCGGTTGCTTATTCCACCCGCCTTTGACGCTGCTATATCCGCTGATTTCGGTCGGAGAGACAATCTTTATCGAGGAAGCGACAATACTCTGGTTCTCTCCGGCACGTGCTCCGGAGCTCAAACAGTGTCCGGCATCCAATAGCAAATTGGCTTGGGAGGCAGCGGGATAGGTGAAGCGATACAGGGTGGCGCGTGCCGCGGTCGTCAGATCTACTTTGATCCCATATCGCTTCAGGGTTACGCCGTAGAAGCCTAGCGAGCCATGCTCATTTTCTCTAGGAGAGCCATAGCCAGTTGCCTGTGGTTTGCCGGTTGTGGCCTGAATCAGAATATTTCCTGCCGATGCGCCGCCGCCGGTGCCACTGACATGCGTCTGGCTGAACCCATTAATATCGCCGGTGGGCGCCCAGCCGGAATTCGTGTCATTCGCTCCGATGTCGGGGCCCGGTTTGACCATGCCGAAGGGCAGAGAGGGACCGGGAACTGTATTTCCACCCGCTGCAATTCCAATGAAGGGATCTACTTCGTCTGTGACAAGGGAGTTGGCCTGCCCGAAGCCGATCGTGGACATTAGAGTTCCAAGGAAGATCAGAAGCAATGTACGTTTCAACAGCGTCCCCTTGAATGAAAAAAGTAAACACAGATTAAGCGGTGCGCCTCAGTTCGCCGGGCCGGCAGCTGTCCCTGCATTTCCTGTGGGAGCGGCTGCGATGGGCGGCATTCCAATATCTTCCGGCTTGGGCAGCGTGTTCGTTCGATACCACTGGTTTTGTGCCTGATCAAAGCGCATTCCCCGTCGTATCCAGAGCTGCATCGCGACGTCGTAACGAGCCGACACATTATCCAGCCAATACGGGCGATTTTCCTGGAGCCATGCCTGGCGATAGAGATCGCGCGTCAGTCCATAGCCATCGCGCATGTCCTGGCATAGGCCGGTGCCATTGGAGATGTTGAACAGAATTCTCGCGACCTTTTCTCTGTTGGCAGGATCGTTCTGCTTCCGATACGCGAAGTCGTATTCCTGAGCAATCAATTGGGCCATCTCAAACTTGAGTCCAAGAAAATCCATTCGCCGCGCACCCATTTCCATTGCGTCCAGAGCGTCGGCTTCTCGCAACGGGCCGGCGTTGCGCGCCTGCTCGATCAAGGTGATGGCTTGCTCGGCCTGCACACGCAAGGTATGCGTCACGGGCAGCAGCTTGACGGAAATTACCTGGCCCATAGCACTCCATGGATCGACCCAGAACAGATCGTCGCTGGTAAATGGCAGCTTGGCACTTTTCAGTGTCTCCTGCGCAGCCATCAATCCAATCTGCGCCTGATCGATCTTGCCCGACAGGTCGCCGTGAAAGACCTGCCCAAAGCTGTTCTGGAACTGCGGAACACTGCTCGATCCAGGCTGCCAGCCCGCGGCTGCGCCGAACAATACTCCATACCAATCCTGGTTAAACAATCCCTCCCCATCGTCATTCCATGCGGTGTTCAATTCTCCGGTAGAGCCTAACCTTTGGCCGTCGCTTACAAAACGCTGAATGTTCTCGAGCGCATCATTGTTATCCGGATACACGCGGCTCCAATTATTCACCCCGGGAGCGACCCAGGTTTCCAATCCGGCATCGATAAACGGACGCAGCCATTTCTCGTAGCCGCCCGGCTCGGGATCGTATACCCATGCGATCGCGATCATATCTTTGGGTAGCGTCTTGACGAGCTGCGGGTCTTTCATGGCAATGTCGCCCCAGAACAAAATCTTTTTGTGCAGTGGCTGCAGCGCGTTATAGACCTGGATGAGAAAGTCCATATAGGCCTTACCCAACCCCTCTTGCTGAACCAGCGCTTTCGTCTGCCCCTTTCCCAGGTCGAATGTTTCGTCCGCGCCGATATGGATGAACGGTCCGGGGAACATGGCGGCAATCTCCGTGAACCATTGCTGGATCAGTTCGATCGATCCGGGCTGGCCGGGAGCAAGGACGTTGCCAAGCGGCGTCTCCGCCAATTTGGAATAGGTATCGAACATCAGCAGGTGGTGGACATGCCCGAAGGCCTCCTGCTCGGGAATGATGGTGACGTGATACTGTCGCGCATAACGCACCAGCATCTCGACATCGGAGCGCGTCATTGCGCCTCCCGGAGGGGCTGACAGCGGATTCGATGTATAGGCCAGAGTGTTCTCAAAGTACGGAGAGTAGATATTGACCTTGTACTCCGACAGCACGCGGATCTGATGTTCCTGGAATTTGAGCGTCGGCATTGGGCCGCGCGATAGATCGTCATCCAGGCCGCGATATTTCATGGCAGGCCAGTCGCGGATCAATACACCATGCAACACGGCATTCGAGCCGGGACTTGTGCGGCCGCCGACCACCAGCTGCTTGATGGTCTGAGCCCCATAGTAAAGGCCCGCGCTGGTGGCTGCGATATCGTAGGTTGTGTTTCCGTCCGTGAGCAGGACATACCCTTCATCTTGCATTGCGGAATCGAAGCTTACATGCGCCTGCGCCAGAAGGTCCGTTGCTCTTTTTGTATCTTGGCACAGCAGGATTATTTTTACTTTATCCTTGTCGCCTTCCTGCGCGCGGATGCCACGATGCGTTAGCGTGGCAACTAAGTCGGCTACGGTAAATTTATCTTCCGCATTGTGACTGGAAGTCGACACACTGATGCCATGTTCGAGCGAGAGGATGGTTCGTTCATGGATTTCGCGGGGCATCGGTACCAACGCCAGTTTGGATACGGCAGGCATTGCAGCCACGGCAGGGTTCGAGGCTGCGGCCTGCGTTGTAATTTGTGTCCGGCCGCACGCCGGCAGGAGAATGGCACACACGCCTGTCAAAACGGAAAGAAGAACCAAGGAGCGAAGACAATGGAAACCGGAACTGCATGCATTGTTTTTCTCAGCGATCAACTTGGACATGTTTGAGCCTCACATTGAAACTTGAAAATACTCTTCCGTCCCTGTCGCATGGGTTGCTGGTGTAAGTCCGACGATGTCGAAGAGAAATCAAGAAATCTTTTTCAGCCAAATATCGCGAAGCGATATCTTTGAGGGGAAGCCTTCGATCTGTAATCCAAACAAGCCCCGCACATTGTTTGAAGATGCGGGATCATCGTCGATCAATACCGCCATCAACTGCCCATTCAAGATGTGAAGGAACGTGCAGCCTCGGACCATAATGTTGTACTGATTCCATTCGGCTGTTTTCACGTAACTCCCCAGTGCGACCCGGTCGCCGATATTTCCCACCAGCTGTGGCTTTTTGCCGGGCAATGCATTCACCACCTGGCCTCGCCACGCGATCACACCGCGTCCTGTGTTCTGCGAGTAAAGCTGGCCTGTGTAGATGGTGGCGCAGGGGTTTACCGGATACCAGAAGTCCGCCTGGGGTCCAGCCATTGTCCATTGTGCGGTTGCCGGCGGCGCAAGCGGTCCGCCAGGACGGCCACGGTAGCCAGTGCCGCCGGGCGGCGGCATACCCGTGTGGCTCCTGTATTGCACGCCGCTGCCGCCACCGTTCTCTACCTTGATCTCAAGTTTCAGATCGAAATCCTTCGCGTCCGTGCCGTGGTACACAATGAAGGTGTTGCCCGATGGTTTCTCTACCGTCGATGTGCCGACGATTGTGCCATCTTGCACGCGCCAGATATCCGGATTGCCGTCCCAGCGCTTCAGGGTCTGTCCGTCAAAGATCTGAACAAATCCTGCATGGTCGTTGAAGTCCATGGGCGCAGGTTCTTGAAATCCACACCCTTGAATCGCAGGTGGCTGTGGCGACACTTGCTTGCTCTGTCCATCGATCTCTTCTCTTGCGGTCATCGCACCTAAGGCACCAAGGCCGGCTAATTTATTGAATGTCCTTCTGTCCATTTTTTATCTCCGTAGAAGATTCCGATGTAACGGGCATTTCGCTCTCATCTCAGTTCAGGTTGAGGGGTTGGCTGGCAAGCGAAATGTCTGCTTGCCGTCGTGAAGCGCATGGCGTTCGCCATTCCACTCCAGAAATCCCGTCAGGTTGGCGGGCACAGTGATGACAAAATCCGCCCAGGGACCATCGTGATGGTATTGAACGCGGATTGTGCCATTCGGGTGGGGCATGGAAGCATCGAATTTCTGTAAAACGCCGGGCATGGGGGCAATCCTCACAGCGGCAAAACCGGGTGCAGCCGGATGGATGCCGGCTACGATAGTGAGCAGGTGATAGATGGGGTGGGCGCTCCATGCGTGGGTATCCGACCGCGTGGGATCGGCGAACTCCGGAGTCGTCGTCAAACCTAGACTCAGCATTCTATGCCAGGGGCCGAGCGTATCGAGATAACTTTGCCCAAGTCCGGACTTATCGATCGCCTGTGAGAGATAGAACTGGTAGTGATAGCTGACCATTGCCGTTTTTGTACCGGCGGCCGCAGTTTCACCGAGTTGCGCTGCGATTAACTTACGCATTACGCCGGCTTGCTCTGGCCGTGGAATGGCATTGGTCAGAACGCCGAAGATATTCGTATGCTGGCTGTAACTGTCTTGCTCCGGAGTGTCGGCGAGCAGCCCTAGCTTCGGATTCCAGCAACGGCGGTACACTGTGTTCGCAGCCTTGTCCGCCATATCACGATACTGGACGGCAAGATATTTTTCGCCGAAGGCATCTTCCAGGTCCGCTGCGTCCTGCAAGGCTTTGACAAAGAGCAGCGTCACCAGGGTCGAACGTCCGTCACGATCGATCCGCGGAAACTTCTTGACGCCCCCTGGGGAGTCGATTGCGTTCCAGTAGGGAAGACGCTTTAGAAAGCCATCGGGATATTGCTTCTCCAAAAACCATTGCAGGATTGGCCGCGTGCCGGGGAGAAGTTCGGACAGAATCGCGTTGTCCGGCCGATACATCCAGTAGTCGTGCAGCATGTCGATGTAGCTGAGCGAGAAATTTGGAATGAACTGCGGCAACAGGCTTGGATAGCGGCTTTGCGTAAGACCTTCGGGGACTCTGGAGTCATCGAAGGCGTGAAGCGCCTGTCGTGCCAGCCGGTCATCGCCGGCCACGGTATAGGAAATCAATGCCTGGATGCGAGTGTCGTCGATGTACTGCAACTGCTCCCAGAACGGCGTGTCCATGTAGGTGTCGTGGGCATCGAGCCTGGCGCTGCGCCAGCATATCTGCCAGATCTTTTCGAGTTCAGGATCGTTCGATGTGAAGGCTGCGCGCTCCACAAAAGGGAACGCGGTGAAATTTACGTGCAGACCTTCCAGCGTGAGCGGGACATTGCCGGTCGTGATGTTCAGGTCAAGGTATCGCCAGGTGCGGAACCGCAAGGGTGTAAATTCGCGATGATCGGCACCGTCGGGCAGGAATTCATCCGACAAGCCGAGTGCAACGCGATTGCCTACCGCGTTGCGGTTGCCGCGCCGCTGTTGCGCATCGTAGAGCGCCTCGGTGTAGGTAAGCGTGATGTGTGCATCGCTTCCTCCGCTGACCTGAAGCGTGGGATACGCGGTAACCATCGTTCCGCGATCGAGAAGAATTTCCGTGCTGGTATGGGGAGCAATAGTGATCGGCTTTCCTGGAAAATTCTGCGTAGTGGGTAAGTTGGTGCGGACGATTTTCCCGGCAAAGACGGAGTGAAACTCCATTTGCGGAAGAGTGTCGGGGACCAGCGCCCATGGATTGGTGAAACCCTGATACTGCGAATTGGCGATGCTGGTCTGAGGGTAGATGGATTCTCGCATCGCTGGTGCGGCGGCCACCCAATGCGATGAGGCATCGGTATTTTGCTGCATCCAGTTCCAATCGTATGGATGGGCGTCCAGCTTTTCACCGGGGTCCGCAGCCCAGTAAAACCAGAACCCATTGGCGACGCGAGGAATAAAACTCAAGCCAGGCTCTGTTTCAACCTGCCAGCTGGAATCGGTATTTACCATTGCTTCCGCCGGAGTATCTCCTTGCATCAGGAAAGCTGAGCGATTGCTCAACTGACCCAGCGGCGCATAAATTCCAAAATTCCAGACCGTTGCGGCGATCACGTTGTCGCCGGAATGTAAGAAGGGCGCAAGGTCAAACGATTCATATCGCCAGTGCGCCAGGTCGCCGCGGGCTGGCCCGTCGGCAATGCGGGAGCCGTTCACAAATAAGAGGAAGCGGTTATCCGCGCTGACATCCACGTTGAAATGCGCCGGCTTGCGATCCAGATGGATCGCTTTCCGAAAATGAAAGACAGCCGGATCGCGCAGAGAAGCGGTAGGATGCGAGATCCACTGCGCTGTCCAGTGTGCGCGCTGTTGCGGCAGCACCTGAGCAGATGCGAACGGGATAGTTAAAGAAAGCAGTATTGTCGCTACCGCGATCTTCTTCACTCGCAAACACAGAATGGAGAACGCCGGAGAAAGCCAACCTAAGCAGCTAATGAGGGACTCCTTTAAAGTCGGTACCTAGACGTAAATAGTTTTATCAGAGAAATCCAGAGAGACGCCTCTTGGCAGGACCGTCGAACATTCGACTTCACCACGCCGTAATCGCCATGGAGCAGAAAGCCGCCGCGGACGTCTTGCGCAATCTGAATGAAGTCTCTTTGAGACGTAAACCCAAGTGAATCTAATAGTTAAAGGCCAACAAGCCCAATAGCTCCCTGCAAATTTCAGATTTTTAGAATTCTTCCCATGAAATTATTTTTAATCATTGACAGCGATGATATCCGAAGCTAGTATCTGGCCGCAGACAAGTTGCGGTCTTTTTATGAGTTGAAAACCTGGACTGAATCGCCGCCAAGGCATGAAATTCCACAGTGGGTCAATACATAGTGGGGAAATTCCTTGTAGACAAATTGTTACCCCCAAACTATTTCAAGGAGCAGTTATGCGAATTCTTCGAAAAATATCTACCTTCGCTATTGCCGCAGTTCCGCTGATGCTGGGCTGCGCAGCCATCGCTCAAACCACCGGCGTGACCCTTTCGGTCGATGCCGGCGCGGATTTCCACTATATCGATCCGAATATTTACGGAATGGCCGTATATGGATTGCAGCAGGACACCGGAGGCGTTCAGTTTGCTCAAGAGCTCAAGCTGCCGAATATTCGCTGGGGCGGCGATGGTACCACGCGGTACAACTGGAGGGTCGATTCCAGCAACTCCGGTGCCGATTTTTACTTTCTGGGAGGCAGTGGAATCTCGAACCCTACCCCAAGCGGCCAGGTCGATACCATAATCAATACTTTCAAGCCCATCGGTACAAATCTGCTGATTACGATTCCCATCATTCCATACATCAACAGCACCAGTCAGTACACATGTAGCTATAGAGAATCCATTTATGGACCTCAGCAATCGTACGACCCATATACTACCGTCCCGCCCAATAACGACCAGTGCGGCAATGGAGTTACGCTAACTGGAACCAACATCATCGACACAAACATTTACTACAACAATACGGACAACGCCGTTGCAACTCAGCAGGCATGGGTGCAGCACCTGGTGGATAAGTTCGGGACCCGAGGTAACGGAGCCATCCACTATTTTCAGCTAGATAACGAGCCTGGCGGGTGGAGTAACACGCACCGTGACATTGAACCGAATGAGCCCCCATATCCCGAGATTGTCTCTCTCGGAGAGCAATACGCCAGCGGTATCAAGGAAGTCGACCCAAGTGCTAAAGTTCTAGGGCCATCCGATTTCACGCTCGGCGGCTGGGTCGGCACTCCCAGCCAGCAAGACGGGCTCTGGGCCGGCCAATACTATCTGCAGCAGTTCGCGGCATACGACAAGCAAAATGGATCGCGAAGCCTTGACTATTTCGACGAGCATTTCTACGGCAATGGCGGCAGCGATCCGACGGAAATCCAGACTACGCGCGCCCTCTGGGATCCGACCTATAACTCCGGTACCTGGGTGGAACAGTATGATTTCGATGGTCCCATGCAACTCATACCCCGCTTCAAGTCCTGGATCAAACAATATTACCCGGGAACGAAGCTATCGTTTTCTGAATATAGTATGACGACGGGAGACAATATCTACGATGCACTCACTGAGGCAGACACGCTCGGCATTTTTGGTCGCGAAGGGCTGGATTTCGCGAACTTATGGGACGTGCCCGCCCCCAACACTCCCGTTGCATACAGCTTTCTTCTCTTCCGAAACTATGATGGCAAGGGCAGCCAGTACGGCGACGTCTGGGTCAAGTCCGTCAGCAGCGATCAGACCCAGCTTGCAATTTATGGGTCCCAACGACTCACCGATCTGGCGTTGACCATGATCGTAATTAACAAGACGGCGAATCCTCTTGCCTGCTTTGTCGCGATTTCAAACTACTTATCTCTAGCAAATAAGGCAAAAGTCTACACGTACAGTGGAGCGAATCTTACCTCGATTGTGAGCCAGCCGGACATTAAACTGTCAAAGAAAGACTTTGCTGTTCAGGGATTCTCCGGTAGCTTTCCGGCCTACTCCGCTACAGTTGTCGTTATTCCCCGCATCTGATCGTTCTTCAGAATAAAGAACATTTCATGGGGCAGTCGCTCATGACTGTCCCTAACCCTCCTATCAAACTGTAGAACCGCTTAACCTCGTCGTTAGGGAATCTACTTCAGCCGGGATGCTTTTAGCAGTGCAAATAGCTGAACAGTTGAGGTGGAGGTGTGGATACTCACAAATGTTCCACTATGGAAATAATTTTTTTTGCTTGACAAAGCAGTTGGTCATCCATTTGAATCGCTGCTCACAATACAAATTGCACCGGAGCACGTATGAAACCGTTAGAGAGCCGATGGGTCCGTATCGCAAGTTTTATCTTCTTAGCCTTGGCAGTCATGATAGGTTCTTCCACTCTTTGGAGCCAGACTACCTACCCAGGTCAGATCGGCGTAGAAGTATCTGACCGTCCTACCGGCTTTGTGGACGCTTTTAAAGACCAGGGCCGGCTCTTCATCGATTCCAGCGGCAACCCCGTTCCCACGGATGCGAATGGGAACCCCCTATCCGACGGCACTGCGGTCATCTTCGACAACCGCGCCGTTCCGGAATGGTTAGGCTATTCCGATGACCCTGCCGCATACCAGCCGGACTGCAGCGGCACCTACGTGATCTCATTTCAGGGACAGGCGACACTATCCAGCGTCGCGGGCAACCCCACGCTTACATTTGCCAATCAGGCCTACAATCCGACGACCAATACAACGACCGTGAACGTGACTCTTCCGTCAGGTCAACCATCGCTGATGGTCATCAGTTTCACAAATACGCAACTTACGCCCGGCAGCGCCACGAACACCGGAATCGCCAGCCTGCAGGCGATCCGGCCCGGGTTTACCGCGTCGCAGGTATTCGATCCCGCTTTTGTGAATGCGTTTGCTCCTTTCGGGTATCTGCGTTTCATGGGTTGGCTGGGTACGAACACCAGCCCCGGGTACTATGGCGATACCGGCCATCATCTGCTCTCCTGGAGCGTGCGCAGCCTTCCGACTGACTTCTATCAGGGTGTCGGCGGCAACATTTCCACCAACGCCAACGTCAAGCCAGGCGCCTGGGGAGTTTCCTGGGAATACGTCATCCTGCTGGCGAACGCCACCAACAAGGACATCTGGATCAACGTTCCGATCAGCGCCACTGGAGGGTCCGATTCTCTCGATCCGACCTATGTCGCTTCGCCGGATACTTCCAGTTACATTTACAACCTGGCAACCCTCCTCAAGAACGGGGATGCATTTACCGGCAATGTGGGCTTGAATCCCGGTTTGCATATCTATCTGGAGCATAGCAACGAGGTCTGGAACCCCAGCTTTCTGCAGTACACATGGAATTTACTGGCGGCCGAGGATGAAGTAGCCAAGGGCGGCTCGGTGCTCAACAACGACGGAGATACCAATCAGTATGACTGGGCGTATCGTCGCCACATCAAGCGGATATATGAGATCGCGCAGATATTCCAATCGGTCTTTGGAGCAGGTTCGCTGAATACGACCATTCGCCCGGTCTATACGTGGTGGCAGCTCGATGAAGGATCGGGATCGAACGCCGCCAATGCGTTGGCCTGGTTTAAGAACACCTACGGTCCGCCCAGCAACTATTTCTACGCCATGGCTCAGGGAGACTATTTCACAGCTACAAATTATGCCAACGACACGACCATTCCCGATGTCTTGTCCGATATGCAGGCGTCCAGCAACGCGAGTGTAACGTATGTGCAGCAAAACCTGGCCACAGCGAAGCAGTATGGGCTTCCGCTCTATGTCTATGAAGGCGGCCCGGACAATAGCAACGGAGGTAGCCAAAGCACCACGAATGTCGGGGTGCAAATTCTGGCCAATCGCGATCCCGGGATGAATACGCTGGTACAAGACCACATCCGCAACAACTGGTTTGGTCAGGGCGGCAGCAATTTCGGCTATTTTGCATTGTCGACTGCATATAGCCGGTACGGAGACTACGGCGCAACGGACGACTATCGCAACCTGACAACGGCAAAATACAACGCTTTGGTCAACTTGACGGGATATACGGGAACCGGGGCTCCTCTTGCTCCCGGCGACCTGATTGCCAGTGCCGGGAACCAGACCGTGGCGCTAAGCTGGGAGGCTGTGCCGGGCGCGGCGAACTATAACGTGAAACGCGGCCTGGCTTCAGGGGGACCCTACACAACGCTGGCCACTGTCTCTTCTCCCACATACTCGGATACCGCCGTGACCAACGGGACCACCTATTATTACGTAGTCACAGGGGTGAATAGTAAAGGCGAGAGCGTGCCTTCCAATGAGGCGAGTGCAATTCCCCAGGCCACGGCTCCCTCTGCCCCAACGCTGACGGCAGCAGCGGGCAGCGGACAAGCCACGCTCACCTGGACGGCTCCCGCGGGAGCAACCTCGTACAACGTCTACCAGGGCACCACAGCTGGCGGCGAGAGCGCGACTCCGATTGCCACGGGGATCGTTACGACGTCTTATACCGTACCGGATTTAACCAACGGCTCGACCTATTACTTTGTGGTTGCGGCAGTGAATTCTCTCGGTACCGGCGTTAACTCCAACGAAGCTTCAGTTATTCCCGCCGGTCCTCCGGTAGCTCCTGTGGGTTTAACCGCGACAGCTGGCGGTAGCCAGGCCGCGTTGAGCTGGACGGCAGTAACCGGAGCAGCTTCCTACAACGTCTACCAGGGCACCGCTGCGGGCGGCGAAAATGCAACCCCGATTGCCACGGGAATTACAGCGGCCACATATACGGTAACCGGGCTAACGGACGGAACTGCCTATTACTTTACTGTTGCGGCAGTCAACTCATCCGGCGCCAGCGGATTCTCCAATGAAGCAACGGCTACGCCCTCAACTGCCCCGCCTCCAAGCGGTCTTCTAGCCTACGAACCCTTTGCGGAGGCTGCTTCCGGCGTGATGAGTGGAACTAGCGGGAGCGAAGATTCCGGCTGGGCTGCGGGATGGATGGATGAGACTGCCGGCGGCGCCGTACCTGGGTATGACTTTGCTTCGGCCACCCCGTTGACGTATTCCAACCTGGCGACAAACGGAAACTATGCGATTGGCGGCAATGGCTATAGCACGATTGGCAGACAACTGAATGTAAGCGCCAGCGGTCCGTTCAGCTCGTATCTGGGTACCGGGATGTCCAATGGATCGCCGACCTCGATGATCGGCGCGCCCGGAACAACGATATGGCTCAGTTTCCTGCTTCGTCAGGACGCGAGCGGGCAGCCCTTTTGGGTGAGCCTCAACTCCAACGGCGGCACATACGCCTACTGGGTGGAGTATCCGAACATTGCGGTCGGCTACTTTGGCTCTGCCTCCAACAATGCCAGCGGAAATCCGATGTGGGGCGTGCAACTCACTTCGTCATCCGGCATTGTGGTTGGGTCGGCACTGTCGAACGTTCCCGTAGTTGCCGGCCAGCCTGCTCTGCTTGTTCTTGAGGTCACCTTCGGAAGCACGCAGAATCAGGTCAATCTCTATGTCAACCCCACGTCGCTTGGCGGAGCCGCTCCCACCACGCCGAGCGCGACCTACTCGACGGCGACTAATCTTGCTTTCGAGAGTCTTACTTACTACGGCGGCAATAGCACCGATCAAAGTTCACTGGACGAACTCCGCATCGGCACAAGCTTCGCCGCTGTCACTCCCACGCCTACCGTAGCCGCACCAGCAGCCCCGACCGGCCTGACCGCAACGGCGGGCAACGGGCAGATTCAACTTGCATGGAACGCTTCCACGAGCGCCACCAATTACCAGGTCTGGTACACCACCGGCGGCAATTATGGTGAAGCTGCCGCAGCGGTTACCGGTACCAGCTACACCCTGACGGGGCTGACCAACGGCACGAAATACACCGCCTATGTCACGGCGAGCAATAGCGCGGGCACGAGCAACCCTTCTGTCGCCGCCTCCGCAACTCCAGCGGTAGCCGTTGTACCGGGCTCTCCAACGGGTTTGACTGCGACATCCGGCGAGGGCCAGGTCGCATTGTCCTGGACGGCAGTTTCCGGAGCAACCTCCTACAACGTCTATGATGGCACCGCGTCAGGAGGAGAAAACGCGACTCCGATTGCTACGGGAGTTACAGGCACCACGTATACGGTGACCGGCCTGACGAATGGAACGCCATATTACTTCACGGTCGCGGCGGTAGATTCCGCCGGGAACAGCGGATTCTCAAACGAAGCAATCTCTACGCCGGGAACTTCGTATGGGGCGCCGGTTCCGATTACTGTTCCGAATAACTCGTTCGAGTTAGATCAGCAGACGGGTTATATCGTGCCGCAGAACTGGAACTTCACGACCGCGATATCCACCCCCAGCGGTGACGCTGCAAATTCCAACACCGCGGTGCAGTATGTCAACAGCGCGACGAATAACCCGGTCACCGGTATAACCGGAAGCTATTACTGGGATCCTAACGATTTTGGCGAGCAATCGGCGCCATTCGGATCGGAAATAGCTACGCTGACGACGGCTGCCTCGCTCGGGACCTTTGCCGCCAACTCGCAATACACGCTGACCGTGGCACTAGGTGCTCCGAACGATAACGCGCTCAGTTCCAAGGCGATCGGCTTCCAGTTGTTGGCCAATGGCGTGGTGGTGGCGAGCTTTGTCGCTCCCACGACGGGGCCGGGTGCTCTGGTGCAAGGCAATGGCATGAGCGACTTCAGTCTTACTTACAGCACCGTCGGGCAGCCGCAGATCGTAGGACAGAACATTACCGTCGCTCTGGTATACACCTACACCGGACAATATGGCCGCGATGCCTACTTCGACAATGTTCGCCTAACTCAGGCTCAGGCCGGAGCAACGCAGGCTCCGACAACGACCGCACTGTCTATCAGCCCAACCGGTACGCTAGTGAGCGGCTCAAGCTATACGCTTACGGCAGTTGTTACTCCGTCTGGAGGCTCGGGTACACCCAGCGGCAACGTTATCTTTAACATCGGCTCGACGCAACAATCGGCCACCCTGGACGGCACGGGTACGGCAACCTACACCGGCACTGTTCCTGCAGCGGGTAGCTGGACGATTTCAGCTACCTATCAAGGTTCCACGGAGTTTGCTGCCAGCACTTCCAACACTCTGAATGAGAGTGTGATTTCATATGGGACGCCGGTTCCGATTGCGGTCCCGAATAACTCGTTTGAGTTAGACCAGCAGACGGGCTATATCACGCCGCAGGCCTGGAACTATACGACCACGATATCCACCCCCAGCGGAGACGCTGCCAATTCCAATACGGCTGCGCCGTATGTCGACAGCACGGCGAACACTCCGATGAGTGGTGTAACTGGAACCTACTTCTGGGAGCCAAATGATTTCGGGGAGGCATCGGCGCCGTACGGATCGGAAACGAGTACGCTGACGACGGCTGCCTCGCTCGGAACTTTTGCCGCCAACACGCAATACGTACTGACGGTTGCACTGGGTGCACCGAACGATAACGTGCTCAGCTCCAAGGCGATCGGGTTCCAGTTGCTGGCTAACGGCGTGGTGGTGGCGAACTTCGTTGCTCCCACTACCGGGCCGGGAGCTTTGGTGCAAGGCAATGGCTTGAGCGACTTCAGTCTTACCTACAGCACCGTCGGACAGCCGCAGGTCGTAGGACAGAACATTACCGTGGCGCTGGTATATACCTACACTGGACCGTATGGCCGTAATGCCTACTTCGATAATGTTCGCTTAACCCAGGCTCAGGGAGAAGGGATCGTCATGCTGCCGGCTCCCAATAACCTGACTGCGACCGCAGGTTATGAGCAGGCTGCATTATCCTGGACGGCAGTTTCCGGGGCAACCTCCTACGACATCTACCAGGGAACTACGTCGGGAGGGGAAGGCACGACGCCGGTGGCTACCGGGATCACGGCAAATTCATTCAATGTGACCGGCCTGACCAATGGAACGCCGTACTACTTCACGGTTGCGGCAGTGGACTCCTCGGGAGTCGGCTCGGTTTCCAACGAAGCTACGGCAACGCCCTCTGCCAGCCTCGGAATTCCCGCCGCTCCGACCGGTCTGACCGCAGCTGCCGGCGACAGTTCGGCCACGTTATCCTGGTCCGCGGTTCCAGGAGCGAGCACCTATAACATCTACCGGGGCACCACGGCAGGCGGGGAAAGCTCGACGCCAATTGCTACCGGAGTTACCGGAACCACTTATATGGTCACCGCCCTGACGGATGGTCAGGCATATTACTTCACGGTCGCCGCAGTCAATACATATGGCACCAGTGGGTTTTCCAATCAAGCCAGCGCCACGCCCGCTGCGCCGGTAGAGGGAACCAACGCACCCGCGGATTTCAGTATCTATTCCCAGGTTGTTGCGTCCAATCCGGTTCCGGCCGGCTTCAACATGCAGCCCGCTGCGGGAACGAATCTTACAGAAAATGCATGGCTGGCAGATGGCGGATTTTCGCCTTATATCTCCCGCATGAGCTTTACCGCCAGTCAGGATGGCTCGGCAACTACTTTCATTGCTACCGGTGGCGGCGGGACTTCCTT
Organism: Acidobacteriaceae bacterium; assembly: GCA_965276585.1. Lineage (GTDB taxonomy): Bacteria > Acidobacteriota > Terriglobia > Terriglobales > Acidobacteriaceae > JAKAAZ01. Next base: position 766,664 of record CBDIAZ010000002.1, read on the forward strand.
CTATTCGAGCATTGCCTCCGGCTATTTTGTGGGAGCGACCGCGTATACCTATCGCTACACCAAGGGCGCATGGTCTCTGCTGCGCACCGACACGGTCAGCGGATATACCGCCAACTCAGCCAGCACTGCGCCGTCCGACAATACCATCACCTTTGCCAGTTCCGGGCCGCAAATATTGTCCGGCGATATCACCTGGCTCGACATGGATAATGTCGCGGCCATCCCGAACATCGCGCAGCTCGATCCGCGGTTTACGATTTACTACCCGAACTGGGCGACCGAGTCGCAAAGAGGCATGACTCGCGGCAATACGACTCCCTGGCCGTACACACTGAGCACCGACGTTCCTGCATCGGATCCCGGTGGGTACAGTCTGGAACTTACAGACCCCACTACGGAGACCAATGGAATCTGGCAGTATGTGCAAAGCGCATTCGTCGGTCCGACGGACGAGGAATTTCAGGCTGGCCACACCTATGAAGTCGATGTCTGGCTAAAGCAAACCGGTATCGGGAACAGTAGTGCTACGTTCTCTATACAGGGGTTGAACATCACGCACACATTTACCGGGTTGACGGGGAGTTGGCAGCATTTCACGTGGACATTCCCGGCGGTTCCGGGGCTACCGGCGAACTCGACTCAACCCAGCGCTCATCTGGATTTCAATGCTCCAGGTACGCTGTATATGGATAACTTCCAGCTTTACGATACCGGCTGGGCTCCGAATACCGTGAATCCACAAGTGATGCAGGCGTGGACCGACTATCATCCGGGAACCGTCCGCATCTGGAGCAATTTCGGGAACTCCAGTCAGAACTATTCTTTCCTCAGCCTGGATAGCTGGTTGACTCCGGAAATCAAGACGATCAATACTCCCGGCATTGGCAATGAATATGAAGTGCCCGCTGAGCTGGAGCATCTGCCGGATGCGCTGGCCAATGTGAAAACCCTGGGTGCAAATCCATGGTTAATTGTCAATATGGCATTGTCGCAAGCAGAGTGGGGTGAGTTGATCGATTACCTGAGCGCTCCGGCGGGTGTCGGCTATGCCGCCAAGCGCCCTGCCAACCATCCTGGACCTTACACCGCGGATTTCAGCAATATCTATCTTGAAGTCGGCAATGAGGAGTGGGGTACGCAGCAGGTGCCGGCCGATACAGCCTATGGTCAGTGGGCGCACTTCATGATCAGCCAGGCTATCGCCGGCAAGTCGTACTTCAATCCCAAGCAGATCCAGTTTGTGTTGAATGGGTTCTATCTCGAACCCAACTTTGGCTCTGCCGCCATAGCAGCAGCGCCGGAAGCTTCGGTCGTCGATAACGCCCTTTACTCCAGCGGCAATACTGCGCTGAGTGGAGATGCCTACTATCAATCGGATCTGGTTCAGGTTCCCGCGACCAATGGTCCCATCATCAATGCCATTGTTGCGCAGCAGCAATTGGATGCGGCGGGCGGAAGAGTCTACAGTCTCGCGGCGTATGAGGAGGGTCCAGGAGCGGATTCGGGGAGCCAGTCGAGCGGAGACAACACGTTGGCCGCCGCAATCGGCGCTATCGATGTCAACCTGTATGCGTCGCAGAACGGTTTTGGTCCTCAGAACCTCTACATGTATCAAATCGGTACGGGACCCTTCACGTCGCACACGAACTTTGCCAATGGCTTCCGTCCGCATCCTATATGGGAAGCTCTGCAGATGCGGAACAACTATTGCAGCGGTCCGATGGTCCTGACCAATACAAATAGCGTTCCTACCAGCACCGATGGGAACAACTATCCGTTGATTGCGGTATATACGTTCCAGGATGCAAAGGTAGCGAATCAGGCCGATGTCGTGGTGATCTCGCGCGATCTCAACAATCAGACTCCTGTCACGCTCCATTTCCCCGCAACGCCAACCGGTTATGCGCAACTGTACACACTTACCGGAGATCCACGGCTCGACAACAACACAGCCATGAATATTCCTATCGGCAGCACGCAGGTGGCTGTCACCGCGAACTATACCTTCAACATGCCTCCTGGATCGATGTATCTCTTCCAGGTTCCCTTGGCTGGTACGTGGAGCACCGCGGTGCCTGCTCCCAGCGCCCCGCCGAGCCTCTCGGCTTCTGCAAACAATGGCTCGGTTACGTTGACATGGGCAGAGGCCAACGGCGCAACCGGCTATAACGTTCTGCGTGGAACTGCCAACGGCGGTCCCTATAATTCGATCGGCACGACCAGCCAGATCGCTTACACGGACACAACTGTTACCAATGGAACGACCTACTACTATGTTGTAGCTGCTACCAACACCGGCGGCGCCAGCGGGTACTCGCCACAGGCCAGCGCGACGCCGAATGTCGAAGACTCCGCGATGACCAACACGCAGCCGCCGCTGGATGGCTCCAACACCGGGGCATGGGCGAACGTTACTGCCGTTCCATTGACTCACTACTTTGACGGAAACGCGACTGATAAAGCCACATACAAGACGTTATGGGACAACAATTATCTCTATGTTCTGGTTTCCGTACAGGACGGCACGTTGGTTGCTCCCACGCAGGCTAACCTCTACAACGGCGAGAGTGTCGAGTTGTACTTCTCCGGAACCGACACCAAGAGCACGACCTATGGCCCTACAGACTTTCAATATTTCTTCCCGTATGGCAACGGAGGTGCGGTTGTGAGCGAAACGTATCATAGTCCCAATTCGCTCACCGGAGTGCTCTTTGGACAACAGACCATCACGGGCGGCTACCAGATGGCCATGGCGCTCCCGTGGACGAGTCTGGGAACAACTCCTGTCGCAAACCAGCAATACGGTTTCGACGTAATGATCGACAACTCGGTCGTCCAGGGGACCCTCCTCGGCAAGCTGGGATGGTGGGGAACCGTAAACGATACCTATGACAATCCTTCTCTAATGGGTCCGCTGGTTTTGAGCTCGCAAGCGGCTTCTGCGTCGTCGTTGAGCATGAGTGCGACGAATCCGTCGCCTGCAACCGGGTCCGCCGATACATTGACCGCAACGGTCACTGGCAGCGGAGGTACCCCCACCGGCACAGTCGTGTTCAGTTCCGGCGCGACAACACTGTGCAGTGTGACGTTGACCCCGAGCGGAATGGCGACATGCGTCTTTACTCCTTCCACCTCGGGCGCCACGACGATAACAGCACAATATCAGGGAGACAAGGCTAATCTGGCCAGCTCTGGCAGCCTGACGCTCAATGTCAGCGATGCATCGATCAGCCTGCAGCTTTCGAGCACGCAGCTGGTCTATCCAGGAGCAACCAATGTGACAGCTTGCGTTGCTCCGGCCAAGAGTGCAACAGCTACCGGCACGGTGAAAGTATTGGATGGGACCACGGTGCTGACCACGCAAACTCTGCAAGGCAACGGCTGCGTGTATTGGTATATCTCGCCCGGCCTGGCAGCCGGCACGCATGTGCTGACAGCCGCTTACTCCGGCGATAAGAACAATTCATCCGGAACCTCGGCCGCGAGCACCGTCACCGTGTCTCCAGTTACGGTGAATATGAGCCCCTCTTGCTGGAACGCATCCTTCGCGTACGGAGTGAACTATCAATGCACTGTGAGCGCGAGCTCCAATGCCGGTTCAGCACTAGGGGTTATCACGTATAGCCTTGACGGCGGTGCGGCTGTAAGCGTGCCACTGAGCAATGGCAATGCGCAATTTACCATTACCAAGCCAACGGCTGGAACTCATCAGGTTATGATCGCCTATGCACAACAGACCAACTATGCCGCCGTAGCTCCAAAGACCGAATCGTTCACCGTTACTCCCGCGCCCGTGGTTGTGGCCTTAACGCCGTCTACTTACTATACGGCGCCGGGTACCAACATCTCCTTTGCGACGGCGATTAGCTCGTGGAGCGCCGGCACTCCGAACGCAACCGGCTCAGTCTCGTTTTACGACGGCACGAAATTGCTGGGGTCGGTACCTGTGAACAGTAGCGGACAAGCGACCTTCTCAACCGCGGGTCTGGCCGCTGGCAAACATACCATCACTGCAACCTATACTGGCGGCGCGAACTACGCATCCGGATCGTCCTCCGCAACCATCACACTTGCTGGCTAGATAGATTTCTAGCTATGCAGGATAGAAACCTGAAAGCAGTTCAATGTGGAGCGGTCACCTATGGCCGCTCCACATTTTCCATTTTCTTGTGTCAGCAAGAAGAGTAAAATTATTTCAAATTAGAAACGTGCATCCGTTTGAAAAGACAGCCGGTTGCCGTCGGTTTCCTGTTTGCCCGCCACTCTGCCTGAGGTTCTGAAGCGATGAGCAGTACCAGACGCGACATCTTGAAGTTATTGCCCGTGCTGGGCGTGGCTGCCACCTCGCCCCTGTCCGCCGGCACGTTTGCAGTAGGCTCAACCCCGGAAAACGAGCCTTTGCCGGCTACCATCACGATCCAGCCCGAACCGCGTGCAAGCCTGTCGCCATTGAGCCGCATTCGCGTCGAGAGTTCCACGCCCGGACGGCTGATTGTGCGCGATGGCAATCAGCGCGTGTATTACGAAATCGATTTCCGCAAGAGTGCCGAGGTTGTTGTCGGCGGCGCCCTCGGCACCCATAGTATCTCCTTGGTGTCGGTGGATGGGCAGTTACTCGGTCATCGAACCTTTGAGGTGGATTGCAAGACGCAGGTGTCCGATGGCGGTGGCGCATTCAACAGCCTGCTCGGAAACCTGCTGTGGACGATGCAGACCGACGGCCCAGTCGGCGCGCAGCGCTATAAGGGCGAAATCTTCAATTATTGGGTCTCTTGGTTGCAGGACAATACCAACACCTTAAAGGGCATGAAGTATTTCTGGCCGGAAGTGAAATCGAACGTCGATTTCTACGCCAACTCCCAGCGTGAAGACGGCATGGTTTTTGAAAACTTCGAGAGCTGCACGCCGCCGGAAACGGATTGGGAGCGGCGTTTCAATTATGGAGATTTCACGCGCAAGGCTGAAAATGGATTTCTGCTGCTACGCCGCGCTCCGGTTGAAAACCACGTAGAACTTTTTTTTCTGGAAGCGATCTATTACTCCTGGAAGGCAAGCGGCGATACGCCGTGGATGGCCGCCAAGCTCGATCGCGCCATTCGCGCGGTCCGCTATGCGACCACCGATCCTTACAGATGGTCGACGAAATACCAGCTGCTGAAGCGCGGCTTCACCATCGATACCTGGGATTTTCTGTGCGACAGCGAAGCGGCCCTGGTAGGCGGCGACATCATGGTGGTGAAACTGGATGTCACGCATTTTGGCGTCTTCTTTGGCGACAACGCCAACATGATTGCCGGTCTGCGTCGATTGGCCGAGATGCTGGACTATGTGCATCGCTCGAATGAGTCTGGCGAGTTTCGCACCCTGGCCGACGAGATGGAGAAACGGCTGAATGCGCTCTCCTGGAACGGAGAGTTTTTTGTCCATTGGATTCCGGAAGACCGCGATTTGAAATTCGACATGGGCGTGGACATCGACCGCCAAGTCGCACTTTCGAATGCATATTCCTTGAATCGCGGCATCTCGCATCAACAATGTGTCGCCATCATCGAGACATACCAGCGCATTCGCAAAGAGATGCCGAAAACGTCGCCTGGCGAGTTCTATGCGATCTATCCGCCGTTCGAGCGCGGCTGGGGTGATGAAAGCTATAAATGGGAGTACATGAACGGCGGCGTGATGTCCTGCACCGCAGGCGAGCTGGCGCATGGCGCGTTTGAAAATGGTTTTGAAGAGTATGGCGTGGATATTCTGCGCCGCCAGAAAACAATCGCGGATCAGCATCAAGGTTTTGTCCCAGGCATTCTTCGGGGCAAGGTTCCAGAGCCGCCGCCGCGGACGTTTCACAAAATGGATATGCGAGCCATCGTGAATGCGGATTTTGGCGCCGGTGGGCCGGGCGTGCCCGGTTGGACGAGCGAGCCGGGAAACGATCTTGCCGCGATGCCGGTTGGAAATCAGGTATTCCGCGAAGTGCCGTTTGACGTGATCGATCCGGCATCGAATGGAAAGCGCGCCTGTCTGGGTATCTCCTCAGCCCCAGGCTATAAATCGAAGGCCAGCTTGCCTGTCGATGCAACCGCGCGGTCGTTTTATCTGCTTCATGCCAAGGGAGGCGATAATCTTGCGGGCAAGCTGACGGTCCGCTATGCAGACGGATCATCCTATTTCGAAACCATCGAAGAAGGAAAAAATATCAGTCACTGGTGGGCGCCGACGGATTCCGAATGGGATTTGCGCTACGGCCCGGGACGCCCGGAAACCATGCAGGTCGCCTGGCGGGGAGGGAACAAGAAATTCGGCAATGTCGGCGTCTACGTGGTGGGATTTGAGAATCGCCATCCTGAAAAGACAATCGCCTCCCTTCAATTTGAATCCATGGACACGAGCGCGAAATGGATGGTGCTGGCAGTCACGCTTTCCAATGCGCCGGTATTTTTGCCGCCGTGGACCGATGTTTCGACCGGCATGCCTAATAACTGGGGTGCAGCGGCTCTGGTGTTTGCGCTGCTGGAAGGACTTTGCGGCGTCAAAGATACGGGAGTGGCCTTCGATCGCGCGGGGCTTGCTCCACGTTGGATTGCGGCAGGCACAAATCACGCCCAGGTCAGTGTCCGCTATCCTGCCTCTCGTGGCTATGTTAGCTACAAGTACGTGTACCATCCCGAAACGAAGAAAATTTCGCTGGAATTTACGGGCAGCGCGCAGGAGATGGATCTAAGAATTCTTCTGCCGGAAGGGACGACGGTGAAGCGGGCGCTCATGGATGAAAAGGAAGTGAAATTCCAGCCTGCAATCGTCCGCTCCTCTCATTATGCGCAAATAAAAACGGCGGTGAACGGCGCTCACTCGTTAAGCCTTGAGCTCGTCTGAATTTTAGAAATACGCCGTTGTTATTCGTGTGCGGCGCCATTTTGGCGGCTAAGTTCAAAATGATGCGGCCACGGCTGGGCATCGGCATTTTGGCGCGCTTCCGCTGCCGGCATGGCCTGCGCCAGCGCCGCCGCGGTCGGAGAAGATTCCGCGGCGAGAGTCTTATTGATGATCTCGAAACGAGCCGCCTCCAGGTTGTTCTTTCTCTCCGTGTCGTAGCCGACCAGCCGTGCCTGCGCCAGCATAGGCGTATCGAGCGTCGCCAGGTTGACTCCTGTGTTCAGTTGATCGTTTGAGAAGGTCTGGACTTTGCGGCTATCGATCGATAACTCATAATCACCCGCCGGCAATCCGCGCACCTGAAGCGTTTCCTGATCGAGCGCGGTAACTAAGTCGGAGAGTTTGAGGGTCAGCCCGAGAACGGGATCCAATGCCGCAGGCGGAAACGGTAAAGGCAATGCCTGATCGGTCTCATTCCACTGCAAACTATCTTTCGACTTACGCAGGTCGGTAACGGATGCATTCTGCGCAGTTACGACGGGTTTCTTCGCCGTCGCATCGATTGCAACCCCGCTCACCAGGGCCGGTGCATGCCATGTCTTCAAAAGACTCTCAGCCATTAACCAGTGACCGCCTTGTTGAGGATGGACTCGACCGGGAATCAGCTGCTGCGCCAGGTTTGGATCCTGCTGGTTCAATATCTTCAAAAAATCAGTGACCGGGGTATTGAAATCCGCTAGAGCTGTATTCTTTTCACGGCTTAACTGCGCGAGGAACGCGCTGTCTTCGAGCATCACGCCGTTATAACCGCCGGGAAACTGCGGCGCATGGGTCACGTCGTCAAAAGGGGAGGGCTGAATGAGCGTGATTCTAGCCTGGGGAAGATGCTGCTGCATCGAATCGACAATGTGTCGATAGCCTGCGGTATAGGTCGACAAAATTCCCGGCTGGCTGGCGCGATAATAGCCATCGTTCATTCCCAGCATGATCGTAATTACTGTAGGCTGCCATGCGAATACATCACGATCAAGACGTAGATCGATGGGGCCTGCCGCTCCGCCACTTACCTTATCGCCACCGACGCCGGCGTTATGAAACGATACTTTCCATGCTGGGAAGCGTGTCAGAACGTACTCTTCAACGTCTTCCGTATATTCTCGCTGCTCAGTAATGCTGTCTCCATAAAACGTCACCCGATCTCCATTGTGAAGAGAAAAATTGGAGGATTGCGACGCCGCGCTTTGCGCACCTGCATTCGGTGACAAGATAAATGCGATTGAGAGGAAGCAAAACCAGCAGGACAGTTTCTTCAGGTTCACAGGTTTTCTCCAAAAGCTGACTTTTCATCACCTACATACGAATGAGAATTTCTTAGGAAGAATAGTATCATTCATAAAACATCTGTGATCCAGGGAGTTGGGTCCGTGAACCGAAGAAACTTTCTTCAGGCGGTTGCTGCCGCTGGAGCGGTGACCTTACAGTCGTCGCACGCGCTCGCAGGCGATCTCGAACCATCGCATCCATTTCCTTCCGACTTGATACGCCAGTCATCCGATTCTCTTCTTCAACTAGAGAATGAGTTTATCTCCATTTCGGTTTTTCCGGATGCCACCGCTATGATCGTCGATCGCAAACAGGTCGCGCAGTGGCGTATGGGCCCTGTCGCTCTTCAGGATGAGTCCGAGATCGATGTGGGTGCGGTCTGGGTTCGTACTGAGCGATCGATCTGCGAACAATATCCGGCCAGGTTTCGGGGAAGCAGAGAAGGGAAAAATATTCGCTTCTGGGTGATGGGCCGGGAGATGCAGCCTAAGGGATCGTTTCTGGTCCAGATTGCTCTGGATGGACCATGGGTTGAATTTCGCTTGCTCCAGATCGATGAGCAGTTGCCCAGTCTGAGTTTTCCGCCATCGATCGAGTCTGCGAGCCTGGTACTTCCCATGCACCTTGGCCGGTGGATTCAAAAGCCAGTCGAAAGCCGGTTCTTCTACACGTTCTTTTCACAGTTGAATATGCGATGGTTTGGCGGACTCGATAAGGATCATGGCTGGATTGCAGTTTTTCCCGATGAGAACTTTGTCGATTCCGGCGTAATGCTGACGGAGATGAGCGTTGCCCCAACATGGTTGAAGCAGTGTGGCCGATGGGCGCAGCCACGCACGATTCGATACAGGTTTGTGGCGGGCAACTATGTCAGTCTGGCGCGCACCTATCGAGACTGGGCGATGGAAAAGGGACTTCACCGCGATTTGAAGTCCAAATTAGTACGAACCCCGGCGCTCGCAAATCTTACACAGGGCCGTTTAGTGTCGATGGTCGAAGCGACTCCAAGACATGGTAAGGAATATGACGAGGATGTGATGCGTCCATGGCAGGGCGACCCGCTGCTGGGCAGCGGTCCGCAAGTTAGCTTCACGCACCATCAGGCGCTCCAGTGTGTGCAGGCTCTTCCGGCTGCCGGAGTTGAACGCGCCCTGGTGGTAGTTCGCGGCTGGCTTCCCGGTGGGTATGACGATTCTCATCCCGATGTCTGGCCTCCGGAACCGAAGCTGGGCACGATTGAAGACCTGAAGCATCTTTGCGATGCCTCGGGCGGGTTTACGGTGGGCCTGCATGACAACTATCAGGACATCTACATGCAGAGCAAAAGTTGGCCGCACGGCGTCATCCGTGAACGCAATGGTGAACGCATGCCGGGCGGCTACTGGGCGGGCGGTCAGGCTTACATTGTGAACGCGCGAGATGGCCTCGAATATGCTCGACGGAATTGGCGTTCGCTCCGGCAGCTTGATCTGCGCGCGTACTATGTCGATACCACTTCGGCGGTGCAGATGTATCAGTCTTATAAGTCGGGAGACACACTGACGCGCAGTCAGGACCTCACCAATAAGGTGGAGATGCTGCGCTTCTTCAAATCGCAAGGCGTGGTTTTAGGCAGTGAAGAAGGAGCCGATTTCGCTGTTCCGTATCTGGACTGGAATGAAAATCGGCATATGCGGCAGCCGGGTGAATCGGTACCGCTCTGGCCATTGGTCTTTCATGATGCCGTGGTCGCCAGCAGGTACACCGCGGATGACGATGGAGCCACGTGGGCCGGAGGAATTGTGCCGCGCGGCCTGTATCCTGGTTGGCTGGAAGACATGCTATGGGGATATGCGGTGATGTCGCATATTCAGGATTATGCTCAGCGAGATGCCGCGTTGCATAGAATGGCCGAGAAACAGCAGGTCGATGCATGGTTTCGTCAGATCGGCACCGCGGATATGTTCGACCACCGATTCCTGACTAGCGACTTCAGTCTGGAGCAGACATTTTTTTCCAATGGACAAAGCATCATCGTCAATTTCGCCAATGAGCCGCAGAGTCATGCAGGAATGCAAATACCCGCACATGGATACAAAATCCTAACCGATAGCGGAAAGAATGGCTGACCCACAGAGCATGCTTCCTGCGTTTCACCGCGGATCGAATCAACGGCTCGCTGGGGCAGGAAGTGCTTTCGCGACGTCTCTCCAGGAGACTAGCTTTACTTTATTGTCCTGCAGCATCTGGCGGAATTGAGGACTGCTGACGAGATTAAAAGCTGCTTGCCTTTCAGCGGCTCCTCCGGCGTCCTTCAGCATGATTGCCTCTAACTCCGGATTGTCGTAACCAAGATGCACGATGGTGATATAGACACCGGGAGCAAGCGTGGAAAGCGTCTGCTTCCAGCCGTCCATAGGATTGCTCGCCGGGGCCGGTCCAATATAAATTGGCGCAGGTAGATTTTTGTAATTCGCAAAAAGCCTGCCATACGCTTTAATCTCGCCGGTGGAAACGAAGCTGGGAACTCCTGCATTCCGAGCAGTCCTCAAGTACACCGCGTACAATCTGGCGTTTTGCGATACCGCACCCATGTGATTGTCGAGATGGCTGAAGTGGATTCCCGCCGCACGCGCTTTTTCAACTTGCGCATGGAGTTCAGCAGCAACTTGTGCAGGAGAGTCAGATTTGCCCACCGCGCTGCTATCGCGTGGAAAGTAACCCTGCGAATCCAGAAGAGTGGACGTGGCGCCGCGATTCACCGGTCCCCAGCGATAATTGCGCCACTCGCTGGTCAACGTAAGGTGCAGGCCGAAGTCCAGATCAGGATGCGTACGCGCGAATTCGGCCGTCTCCTCGAACCAGGGGCAAGGCACCATGATGCTCGCGGAGGATACCCAGCCGTTCTCCAGCGCTTTGAAGGAGGCCATATCTACCGAGTGCGACATGCCAACATCATCGGCATGGATGATAAGGAGTTTGGAGTCGGGTGGGTATCCCAGCCTGCGCAGCAACGCCGCGCCTGTCTGCTGGGCACGAACAGGGCAGGTTATCAATATCAGTCCAAACAGCAGAATGAGCTTTTTCATAGCATGGCCTAGGCGTAAGTCACCGTTTTTTTGGATCTTCCGCTACGCTCTCGAGTAATCGCTTCGAGGTATCCGCTAGCACGGAATGCCTGTAACGGTTCTTCCGGTAGAGCAAGATCTCTTCTCCACTGTTTGAGCATAGGGCGTACATCGGTCGCAAACGCTTCCTTATAGATGTTTTCGGCATCGATGATTTCCTGGCGGTTGCGATGACACTCCAGCGCCTGATGGTCCAGCAGGGCAGCTTTGGCATACAGTTCCTGCGCTGCTGTTACGGTCTGGATCATCGCCTCAATCTTGTTCTTTACGTTGTGGCTTTGATCTATGACGTAGACGATGTCCGCCTTTCGATTTTCTTCCCATTCCCAGTGACGTATCTCCGCAAAGATCCGAAAAATCTGGTAGGGATCGATCGATCCGAGAGTAAGATCGTCGTCGGCATATCGCCGGTCGTTGAAATGAAATCCGCCGAGCATCTCTTCGTTGAGCAGCCACGCTACGATCTGTTCAATATTCTGCGATTGGTAGTGGTGGCCCGTGTCGACCAGCACGCGCGCCTGCGGCCCTGCATGCCGGGCGAGCAGCAACGCCATGCCCCAATCGGCAACGTCGGTGTGATAAAAAGCCGGCTCAAACGGCTTATATTCGATCAGCAGCTTCTGCGATGGATTTAACTGCGCATGCGCATGCTTCAAGCCTTCCGCAAGCCAGGTTTTACGTTTTCTTATATTCGCCATGCCTGGATAATTGGAGCCATCCGCAAACCATAGGGAAATGTCCAGATTTCCCAACTCGGCAGCAGCCTGTATGGAATATGCGATGTCATTGGAAGCCTTCGAGCGTATCTCAGGCTGCTCGTTGCATAACGATCCATGCTTGAATCGTTGGTCTTGAAATGTGTTGGGATTGATCGCGCCAGGACGGATGCCATGTTGGGCGCTGAGGCTGCGAATGAAAGAAAGATCCGTACCCTGCGGAACGTCCCATTCGACGTGGAGGGCCAGGGTGGGGCAGGCGCCCGTTAATCCATGCACCTGAGCGGCGTCGGCGAACCTCTCCTCAATATTCGTAGCAGCGCTTTCCTGCAGATATCTGCCAAAACGGGTACCAGTGTCGGAAAAACCCCAGGAAGGCAGCTCAATTGCAAAGTCGTTCAGTGCCGCAGCAACTGCGTTAGCAGAAGAATCAGACATAAAATGGACTCCGGATTCAACGGAGATAATAGCAGTTATTTTAGACAAAAGTGAATTATTTCATATATAAAATATGCGGCTTGCAGCTGTGCGATGTCTCATGCATGACAATAAGATGATGCAGCTGTCAATTTCGCCCCTGGCTAACAGCCATGACTGCTTGGGGCCAAGTTGTCTATCGAGTGTTGGGCGTCTGCCGCTTGGAAGGCGTTATTGCTGGGGAATTGAATCCCGGGTAATTACCTTGTACTCCACGTAATTGTAAGGAGGAACGACTTCGCCGCGGAGAATGGCAACGCCCAGTCTCAACAAGCTTGGGCCATAGCTGGCTGCCTCGTGCGAAATGGATCCTACAAAGGGGCTGTCGGAAATGGAAATTTCCTCCAGCGCTTCCGGAATGCAATCCTGTCCGACGATGGCTACGTGCTTTTCACGTTTCAGTTCCCGTACGGCTTCGAGAGTGCCCAGAGCCACCGTATCGTTGTGCGCGCATATAAGTATGTGCTTGTCGTTTGGGTGCCGGCGAAGGAAATCCGCTACGATCTTGTTCGCCTTATCGCGCAGTCCACGGCTGTCCACGCGCACAAACGATTCGATGGGAAGCTTATCGAGATGCGCGCGGATGCCGTCGAAGGCGCCGGTAGTGCGCGTTTGCACAAAAGGGCCGGCCTCTTCCAGATCCAGTCCGATCACCCAGTTCACCTTGGACTTCCAGTGATCGATCGCGTGTTGCGCCAACAGTTCGCCCGCGGCGTATCCAACGCGATAGTTGTCTGCGCCGAAATATGTGGCGTGCGGATGCGGTATATCCACGGCGATCAAGGGAATGCCGGCTGCAGAGATCTTGTCCGCGATGACCGCGGCGACGTTTTGTTCAACCTGGAACTCGATTACCAGATCGACTCGCTGCTGTACGAATTGTTCTGCATTGCGGACAGCGCTCACTGCGTCGTATCGATTGTCCAGTACCAGCAGATCGATGCCAAAGGAAGAGGCCGCCAATTTGAGGCTTTCGGTTACAGCCTCGGAGAAGGGCATTTCGGAAGACTGTCCGGCAAATCCAAAGCGCATTTTCTTGGGACGCGATACCAGGCGATACAGGCCATCCTGGGTTTGCACAACCTGTCCACGGTGGACTAGTGTCTTGAGAATACGGAACACCGTAGTCTTTGGCACTTTGAGACGCTGGTAAATTGCTTCAAGAGAAAGAGGGTCCTTTTCGCCTTCAAGAAGATCAATAATATCGAATGCCCTTGAGAGGGTAGGTATCAGATACAGTCGTTTGTGTGCCGGCTTAGGCAATTTTGTCGTCCTCGCTTCGTAACAAACCTAGCATATCTCCAGCCGAGGGGCATAGCCGGGCAATTATTGGCGGATCGAAGGCCCATACGCTGCCCGGTATCGGGATTATGAAACGGTTCCGGCCCGCTGGTTAAGCCCCAATCCCGACAACGGCAGCTATGACTGTGCAACCCACGGAACTTCAATCGCGATATGTATGTGAGTGGGAGCCCTCTGACATTTACCGATCCGTATGGTCGCGCTGTAGAGTCATGTCCTGCAGGAGCAAGCAGTGCGTAAAGCACAGATACGACCTGCCTGAGGACATCTTGTAAAGTCGCGCATGGTAGCAATTATCTACAATGCAGAAACTTAGTAATTAGTCTGGATCTGCCACTTATATGCGAAGAGAACGATAACAAATTAGCAGTGGTCTGCGCCCGAACAGAGCTTCTGCGAATTAGGTGCTTCTGCTAATCTTGTGAAACTCGACGACTGCAGCCCGCTTTTCTATCATGGAATTCAAAGTGTCTGCTTCACATATCTTCCGTTACTTACTTGCCGGCTGCATCGTAACGAGCGCTTCGGGATTCGCCCAAATCCGCGCACATCTCCGAACCCGGCAGACATCGATCGTTCTCGAAGCCTCTTCGGCTGCTCCCAAAGTGGTTTCCATGAAAGGGAGCGATGGACAGATCTGGGTCAACCGCACCAGCGAACCGCTGCTGCCCTTTGTCTGGCGGAATAATAAGCGGATCCCCTTGCGCTGGAAGCTGAACCTGGCGGCGAGCCGAAGCGAGTCTGGCACTGTGCGCTTTGTTTATGAATCGATGCCAGTCGATCTGCGGCTGACATGGATATGGCAGGCGCGTGCCGATACCGGACCCATCGAGCATCGCATTCGTATCGAGAATCTCAGCTCCGGCGATGTCTGGATTTCAATGCAGGACAGCCTGCGATTTTCCTGGCGGATGGATGCTGGCAGGAGCCTGCGCGGAATGTATATCGACAAAGGTTCGGGACGCCCGACACAGATTGGAACGCATGAGGTCGAGATTCCTGTCGGCTATCGATGGCTTGGAACGTCAAGCACCTACGCCACCGATGCGCCGTCGCAGGAGATCATTCCGTGGGTGATGGTGGAGCAGCCGCGATTCGAGAGCGGCTGGTATGCGGGCATCGAATTCAGCGGGCGGACGCGCATTACGTTGCAGAGGGACAGCAGCACCGTCCATGGAGAGATAGGGCTGAATCCCGATCCGGGTCCGTTTCGCACGCGTGTGGAGCCGGGGGAAAGTTTTGACACTCCGACAGTGTTTCTTGGCGCGTTTACCGGCGGCGCCGATGGCCTGGGCAACATGCTGCGTCCGTGGGTACGGAAGGTACTTATGAATCCAGTGACTTGGAAGAACCCGGACTATCCGCTTCTGGTGAACAACAGCTGGGGCAGCGGCATGGAAGTGGATGAGACGATTGCAAAGCGGATGATCCGGGACTCGGCGGAACTGGGGCTGGAGATGTTTCATTTGGATGCGGGATGGTTCCGCGGCGTGGGCGACTGGTATCCCGACCCGAAGAAGTTTCCGGATGGACTGGCGGCGATCTCGGACGATGCGCATGCGCACGGCTTGAAGTTCGGCCTCTGGACCAACTGGGCGGAGGCCGGAATCGACAAAACTCCGGGAGCGTTGAATGTCTATAATGCCGCGACTCGGAACTGGCTTGTTGCCGATGTACCGTCCGATTGGAAGCCGGAGCCGTTTGTGGGGCGCACAGTTGATCTGGGCGTGCCGGCGGTGCATGATTATGCCGAGCGGGAAATACAGAGGATTGTCCACGACGATCGACTGGACATGCTGGAGCATGATGGCTATGTGGTGGCGAAGAGTTGCGTGCGCACGGATCATCCGCACGCGCCCGGCTCTTATGCAACCACGGTGCTGTCAGCCGTTAGTGGAGTAGAGTTGCCCGTCAATGCCTCTTCCACAGATGTGAGCTACCATGCTGCGCGCTCGTATTACGATATCTACTCGCGGCTTCGCAGAGCACATCCGGATTTGCTGCTGGAGATTTGCGACAACGGCGGGCGCATGGTGGACTTCGGCAGCGCAGCGCACGGAGATTATTTCTCCATCACCGACAGCTATGATCCATTGTCAAACCGACAGGCATTCTACGACGCCAGCCACTTGCTGCCTGCTGCGATGCTCGAGGATTACGAACAGAAGTGGCCGGCACCGCGGATTGAGAATTTTCTCTACATGCTGCGCAGCGGCATGATGGGATGGCTAACCATTATGCAGGACACGAACGCCTGGACTGCGCAACAACATGCGGTGGCCAGGGAACAGTTTGCGACATACAAGAAATTTCTACGACCACTGATTCGCGACGCCAATCTTTATCACATCTCGCCGCGGCCTGATGGCGTGCACTGGGACGGCATCGAATACTTCAGCCCAACAGACGGCCAGGGAGTGGTGTATGCCTTTCGGGGATCTGTTGCCGGAGAGAATCGACACACGTTCCGGATGCGAGGGCTTTCAGCAGGAAAAATGTATCAGTTGCAGTTTCATGATCACAGCAGTCCGGACCGTATTGTCTCCGGACGCGATCTGATGCAAAAAGGATTAGTCGTGGATCTTTCGATCCCTATGAGTTCGGAACTGGTATTCCTGCACGAACAGAGAAGGATGGAAGGCACTCAATAGAGTTCTCATCCCAGGATTGTCGGTCGAAGGGCAAGCTTCTGCCGAAGATCTCAACCTCAGCAAAGCATGGCGCTCTTGGAGCCCGCTAATAATTCCGTGAACTGCTCCATCTGTAAGCGACTGATCCTAAAAGGTATCACAGCGAGGCCTAATCGAGAATTTCGTGAACAAAGAAGCCGCCCAGAACGAGACGCTCCGATTCCTAAAAACATTCTGCTCAGTTTTCCTCATCATGGAAGTACATATTCCAGTTGAGATAGTTGCTGGCGGCTTGGTAGACGGGGCTGGCGGCGTCGGAGAAGTTGGCGGCGACGTGGTGCTCGAAGCCTTCCTGGCAGATGAAGCGTAACAGGCGCTGCATTTGCGGAATTTCGACAACGCCGGCGCCGCCGAAGGTTTCCAGCGGATCGTTGGTGAATTTTCCCCGGCCAACATAGCCGCGCATCTCGCCGTTGCGGTCGTCGGTCGAGAAGCGGGCATAGCTCATGGCGCCGGCTTTGACGCGGCCCACGCAGGCTCCGAAGGTGTTCTCCTTGCCGACGGTGCCGGCGATGATCGCCTGAAAATCCATCACCACATCGTTGAAAAAATGTTTGGGCAGGTTGGAGCAGTGGAAGCAGACCGCCTTGTCCGGATCCTCGCCGTAGTTGTTGTTCCAGTCCAGCAGCGCGCTCGGCGTCTCCGAAGCCAGCGCCAGCGCGTGCATGCTCAGCGTGCCCACCACGTCCACTTCGCAGGCCGAGGGAATCAGGTTCTCGCTCATCATGCTCATGATGGTGCAGGGCACCACGCCGAAATATTCTTCGAGCGAGGTCCAGCATTGCACCGCGCTGATCGTCGTTTGCGTCTGCTGCATCCACTGTTCGATCACCCAGCCCAGCTTGGCCATCTTGACCAGCGCGGACTCGGGAACGTCTCCGGTCTTTACATAATTTTTGATGGCGGCCAGTTTGGCTTCAACATTGCTGTCGCCGCTTTTCAACCGCTCGATGCGGCCCAGAATCTCCGATAGATCGATGGGCTCGACCGAGATGCCGCTGGCTTCAAGCAGCTTCTCGCTGTAGCGGACGGTGTTGAAGGCCGCCGGCCGTGCGCCGATCGAGCCGATACGCAGGTTCGTCAACCCGCGCACCACCCGGCAGACGGCGGCGAACCAGGCCAGATCTTTTTTGAATCCATCGCAACTGGGTGAAACCGTGTGCAGCGTGGTCAACGAATAGGGAATGCCGTATTGCATCAGATTGTTGCAGGCCGACATCTTCCCGCAAAAGCTGTCGCGGCGAAAGGCGATCGACATCTTCGAAGTTTTATCGGGTGTGGCCTGCATCAGCACCGGCACCTTCAACGTGGAGTAGCGCATGGCGTCGGCGATGGCCCGCTCGTCGCCGAAGTTAGGCAGTGTGACGATAACCCCATCGATCTCATCGCGATGCCGGCGGAACAGATCGCCGCAACGGCGCGCTTCCTCATGGGTTTCGATAGCGCCGTATTTCGATTCTTCCGGCGTCAGCGCAATCGCCCGGATGCCCGCTCCGGCGAGCACCTGCAGCATCTCCTCTCGACCCTCCCTGGCCAAATGATCCGGGAAAAATCCCCGGTTCCCCACAATTACTCCAAATGTCATCCCTCGACCACTCATTCAGTTTTCTCCTCGTTATCGTCTTTGCGCGGGCGCAAATATTACATAATTCACTAATCCGATCGTCAGCATCGTTGCCCGTTTCAACAAAATCCCCAGAACCACAGTGCCGAACAGCGGAGCGATGAAGAAGCTGAACCAGCGCCTGCACATAATCCATAATGTCGACAAACTGCATTTAGACCATTCGACAGGTTAACGGTCCCGTTATGATGGCGGAGCAGTGGCCCAGGCCATGGTTAACGACTGGGGCGAGCGCAACCGCAGCCAGTCCCAGTACAAAGAAAAGAAACATTAAGGCTAGTTGGGTGCGTGTCCCAGCTGGCGCTTGGGCAAACTCATGCCAGACGAAAACGCCCCAGACTGCAGAAACCATCGTGCATCCTTGTCCGACAGCGTACGAAACGGCTGAGCCGACAATATGAGCGTTGGCTGCAACCAGACTCAGCACCGTTCCCAGGCACCAGACGAAGCCGCCCAGCAGGCCGAGCCAATGAAAAGAAGCGCGCCCTTTGAAATAATCCTCCTTGGCAAGCGGCGGGTTAGTGTCGAGTGGCCGCTTCATCAAGAAATAGTTCATTGGGATATTGCACAGCAGAGCTCCCAAACTGCTTACAAAAACAAGCGTATATGGGCCGAGAGCATTCACGCCGGTGAATGATTTTGTTGCCAATGGGTAGAACAGGCCAAGCAATAGACCGCAGGTCAAACTGATGGCGATGCCCTTTCCGCTGGTTTTGGGTCGTCCTTTCTCTCTCATGCGATAAGCGCGAGCGTCAAAGACTATGGCAATCAAAACTAGAAATACTCCGCCAAACAGTAAGATCGCATTGCCTTTCGGCGCTAAGAAGTAGTTCAGCAGGACGCCTTCGACAAGCGCAACACCAACTCCTATTGGAAAAGCTACCGATAAACCGGCAAACTCGATAGCTGCCGCTAGCAGCAAGTTAGCTATATCAAATACAACTCCCGCCAGGAAGGCCCAAAGAATATGGCGACTATCGGCTTGTCGCAAATTGGGGATGAAACTCGATGGCCCACCTCTACTGCTCCCCAGAGTCAATCCGAGCAGGAGGCTTGTTAAGACTGTGCCAGGAACAAAATCCCAATAATAAAGTTGGAATCGCCACCCCGGAGTGAACTTCATCGTGACAGGCCAGGATCCCCAACAAACCATGCTGATCAACATAAGCAGAAGCGCGATTCCATAAGTCTCGGGCTGGTACATCGCCACGCTCCCAGCCGACATGCCGCGGTCAGCTACTTACGTTAAAGTCGTCCGTCGGCTGACTCTTAGCTTGAACTCTTCGAGGCAGCCGCTCATTCCCTCAGACTTGACAGTGAGGGGGTTTAGGTCCATTGCATTCGTGGGCGTGTTCTTTTAGCCATCGATAGAAAGAATCCATAACAATGGAGAAAGTAACTGCGCCGGGATCCGGGTGGCCGAGGACTCGTTCACCCAATCGGCTGGCCCGCCCTACCCTACAGAGCATGGCTGCTGTGTCGCGGGCAGCGCGGTCGGCGGCCTGGCTGGCTGCCGAGAATGCCTCGATGATGTTATCGCCTTGTGAGATGGATTTGGAAACTGCAATTCTTGCGGCGTGCACGGCATCCACAATAGTCTTGTCTCCCGGCTTCGCGCCGCCTACAGCGGCGATCGTGGACTCCATCGCATCCAGCCAGCACTTCAACTCATCGGTACCGAGCGTCTCTCGGCCCTTTAAAACCTTCTGACCGCAGAGTAACGTTCGTCCAAGAATGATTCCGATCGCCCCTCCAGTCGAATCCATGAATGCCCTTCCGGCATTGCCGAGAATTGTGGAAATATCCAAGCCATTTGGAGTATTCTCAACAGCTTTTCTTACCGCTTGGAAACCCACCCTCACCGTGATTCCGTGATCGCCATCTCCAATGGCAGCATCTAGAGCGTTGAGACGACTCTCCTCTTTCGTGACCGTCTCGGACACGAATCGCAGAATCTCTCGTAACTCTATAGGTCCTATCGTCGTTTCCTTCATCTCTTATCCCTGCGTGAAACATGGCGAATGCGCCGGAGCAAGCAGCAGTCGTTTCAATTCGTCGTCCAGCCGCATCAACGATACGGAACACCCGGCCATATCGAGAGTGGTGCTGTAGTTTCCGACGAAAGAGCGGCAAATTGTAACTTTCTCCTTTTTGAGGAGCTTATCGACGGCTCGATACATGATCAGGAGTTCTCCCAGCGGCGTGGCTCCTAAGCCATTTACAAGCACGGCAACTTCATCCCCAGGCTTAATTGCCCCGTCAGCGAGAATGTTGCTCATCATGAGTTGCGCCAGATCATCCGCGGGGCGCATCGGGCCATGGTAGACGCCGGGCTCACCATGACCTCCCATTCCGATTTCCAATTCGTCTTCAGCTATTTGGAAAGTGGGCCTTCCGGATGCCGGAATCGTGCAGGAACTTAGTGCGAGAGATATAGTCCGTGTTGAGGAATTGGCTCTTTTCGCAGTTGCCGCTACCTCCTCCAGTTCGACCCTTTCTTCTGCTCGCGCGGCAGCAACTTTGAGGGTGAAAAACGACCCTGCAGTGCCGCGCCGGTCGTTCATCCGATCGGGTGGCGCAGAGGCGACATCATCTGTGGTGCGCACGATAGCCACGGGCACGTTCTCTGCTTCCAGCATTTCAATCGCGGCGTCGAAATTAAGCACATCTCCGGAATAGTTCGCATAAACGAATAGAACTCCGCGACCGCCGTCGACAGCCTTCGCTGTCTGATAAATGGGACCGGGCGGAGGCGCGGCAAAAATGTTTCCGGCAATGCTGGCGTCCGGCATGCCCCGGCCGACATAACACCACCACATCGGTTCGTGTCCACTTCCACCGCCCGTGACGACGGCTACCTTGCCTTGGATTGGAGCATCGCGCCGAACGATTGCACGGACACCGTCCAGACTTCTCACCGACTCGGGAAAAGCCAGGACAAGACCTTCCATAGTCTCGGAAGCAACGTCATCCGGGTTGTTGATTAGCTTCTTCATGCAGGAGACACCTGACCTTTGGATTCATGTCTGCTATACGTTCGTTAGGAGACTTCGCGCTTCCATCAATAACGGGGCCATGTTCTCCGCTTGAAAAATACTTCGACCGAAAACGATTCCGGCTACAGGTGTCGACGCGATCTCGCGAATCGTGGCAAGCGTCGCTTCATCCGAAGACTGTCTGGCTCCCCCCAAAACTAAAATGGGAGTGTGGCAGTTGTCCACAACAGCCCTCATGGATTTGGCATCGCGTGTGTAATCTGTCTTGATCAGATCCGCCCCCAATTCGCATGCCATCCGCGTATGTGCCATGATCCATTGGGGATCGCTCGAGTCCTTGACATTTTTTCCCCGCGCAAGCGATTCGATTATATGTGGCATTCCCAGGCGTTCGCATTCTCGGGTGACGGCAGCATTCTTCGAGATTTCGTTTGCCTCGAATTCCGCATCTCCGCTGCCCAGCACCAAATACGTCATCACCGCATCCGCGCCCAGACGCATGGCGTCTTCGACACTCGCCACAAGTTTGCTGAATGCGCGGTCATTGTTTTGCTGCCACACATTTGTCCAATCAAGACGGAGGATGACCGCGGGAGGGGCACCGCTGTACAGCGAATCCGCGCAGTGCTTCAGAATGCCCAGGTTCAGGACAATGCCGTCAACTCCAGCCTCGGTAAATCGCTTCACTTGTAACGCAGGATCGGACATTCCCGGAAGGCCCCCCACCATCAGAGCGTGGTCGAAAGCGACAATCAGTGCCTTCTGTTTTCTCTTTCTCAGGATCCGCCTCAGGCGGATCGCTTTCCCTACATCGGCCATTTCAAACCCCTCCACTTGAATGCACGGATCAAAAGTCATTTCTTAGTTAAACGATTATATTCAAACCGCTGCTAATTACAGCATGGACATAAAAGAATCGTCAATAGCCAGCGGATTTCCATAACGGAAGCAACGACAATCTCCCATCGTGGAGCCAGCAGCGTACGCAAATATTGAGTTCTATGGCTTGCTTGCACGATGCCGGCTGGAGGAACGGGTGAAGATCTTTCGAACCCGCGAAGATTTATCTCCGGCGATAGTAAACGGCGAGTTGGCTAATGGAGCTGAAATGGGACATGCCGCCGGGAGTTCCGAGGATGCGCACGCCGTCGCCCCATGTATCGGGCAGTTTGAATGTGTACGTGGTGTACGCCCCGGCATGGATGGAATATGGATAGATCGGAGAAATGGCGGCTCCAGCAACATCGATCCATTGGAAATGCTGTCGCACCTGCACGCGTAGATTGCCTGCGTACCAACCGCCATCCGGTGAGACGTCGCCCGTCTGATAGACGACCTGGTTAATGTTGTAGGGCCGAGGCCAGGTGTAGCCCCACCAGTCCGTGGTCTTCAACTCTTCATCGAAATCGTCTTCATTGCCTTTCAGATTGCCGCTATTCAATTGGTCCGAACAATCGAGTCCGCACAGCGAGCCGAAGTGGGTACTTTTGCTGATGGCTCGTGTTCCAGGAGCTAACGCAAGGTTCGAGTTCGCCAGGGTGTTCGCGGGCGATGCGGAAGTGTAGGGCTCCAAATAGAGCTTGCGCAATGCAAATGTGTATGCGTGGACCCATACATTGCTTTGCAGGTATAGCGTCTTGCCGTCGGCGCTGATGAATTTCGAAGGAATATTCGTCCCATATTGCCCATAATTGTGCGGCAGCCTGAGTGGGCCGAAATCGTTCGATAAAAAATGTCTCCAGGGCCCCCATGGTTTGGGTGCCTCGTAAAATTCATGGGTTGCGCACGACCATGACGTGAAGATATAGCGATGCAGCGGTGCATCGTATACGACGCCTCCCTGTCCAATTACATGTGCATCCGCTTCACAACCGCCACCCAACACACGCGGATAGAGCAGCCGGTTGTCGGTGAGTACTGCCGCCTTTTGAGTTATGTCGCCAGACCATGTTGGATCGCCGTTGCTGTTGGTGCCTGTATAGAATTCCCAGGCGGATCGGGTCTGTATCTTTTCGTTCGGAACGCGCGCGAGATACAAAGTCTGCTGCGCCCGCCAATTTGTATCCATCCCATAGGCGTATACATATCCATCGATTGCATCCCCGGAGTTTTTGCCGTAATCGAGAAAGAATATGGTTGTGAATTTGTAGGCCAGAGGGTTGCTGGGATCCATGGGCGTTCCGAACATGGGAGCAGCCGTATCCCACGTCCAGGTCAGTCCATGATCGGTGGATTTGGCGATCGAAGCTGCAGGCGCATCGTAAAAATTTAGCCTTAAATTCTGAAAAGCCAGGTAGATGGAGTTATGGATGCAGAGCATCCCAGTCGGTTTGCGATTATAGCGCGTCCCACTCCAGTTGGTGCCAATGTCCGTCGACACCGTGCGGCCGTGCAAATCAGGAGGCATTCCACTAATCACGCTTACGGCCAGGTCATAGCGTTTCTTGGCTGTAGTGAATGCAGTGCCATCTCCATTCGCGGTATAAAGATTGCCATCGTCGGCCCAGCAGGATGGCCAAAGGTCGCCATCGCCAGGCAATTGGTAGGTCGAATAGGATTCCTCTGCGGCGGTTGAGAAGAACCTGCTCTGAGGCGGCGCGGCAGAAAAAAATGTCGCCATTGCCTGAGGATGCCTCATCGCGGTTTGCGCGGGACACCCGGGGACGAGAAAGAGAGGAGACATCGAAGCCAAAATGCCGAGCTCGACACGAAGATAAGTGCTGAAAATCGTGGCGAACTGTCCAGACAGCAGTCTTCGCATAGCTTCCGGAAACCGGGAAAGAAATGTTCGGCGCAATCGATGGCCACAGTTTGTCAAGGAATTTTCGATGGCTAGGCGTTGATTGAGAACATTCGGCAGCATAGGTTGTACCCGGATAGATTGTTCGGTAAAAACGTTTAACTCTGCCAATCATGAAAACCTCAAATGCAGATAACTGTCAAATTCTCGTCCCCGTCCGGTTATTTTTTACATGACAACGGGCCTTGTATATGGAATGCTTTGGCAGTTCTGCTGTGATTCCAAGATTTGGAATGCGCGAAGCACTGTAGGATAATCGGAGTTCGCGTGCATCTCTGTACATTCGCCAGATGTCTGGTGAATGTCTTTAGGGACGACCGCTTTGTCTGTGGCTTTTCCATGCGCTAGAGCGCCGCTAAATGAATCGCTAGGATCAGGGATTGATTTCGTATGCCGACAATGATGGAAGTAGCCAAACGCGCCCGAGTATCCATCGCCACAGTTTCCAACGTGATCCGGGGAACCAAGCGAGTCAGTCCGATCCTGCAAGAGCGTGTAAAGGCGGCGATTCGGGACCTGGATTATTCTCCGAATGAACTGGCGCGCAGTTTGAAAGTCAGGCAGACCCGAATGCTTGCCATGGTGCTGCCGGACATCACCAATCCTTTTTTTCCGGAGATCATCCGGGGGGCAGAGGATCGCGCGTTCGAGCGCGGGTATTTCCTCATCACGGCGAATACGGATGAGCAGATCGGACGCGAGCGCCGGATCGTCTCGGCACTCCGTTCGTATCGTATTGACGGAATTCTTCTGGCATCTGCACCGGGAAAAGACGCGAGCCATATTCGGAGCACAATTCAGGCGGGGATCTCAATCGTATGCCTAGACAGGTCCGTTTCAGGAATTGAGACAGATGCCGTATTGCTGGACAATGTGCGTGGGGGACACGAATGTGTACGCCACCTGATACAGACCGGGCATCGCAGGATCGCTGTCATTACAGGTCCGTTGAAATTGCAAACCGGGCGGGAACGTCTCAGCGGCTATAAAAATGCGCTTCGAGAAGCAGGGATTGAAATAGACCCCGATTTGATTTTCGAAGGCGATTTCCGCGAGGAGTCAGGCTATCGCTTGAGTAAAGAAATGCTGCTCAGACGTCGCAAACCTTCCGCCATATTCGTTTGCAATGGCGTGATGACTCTAGGGGTCTTGAAAACACTGGAAGAGACTGGGGTGCGATGCCCCGAGGATATTGCTCTGGCGACATTCGACGATCTGACGTTGGACCATTCTTTTCACCCGCACTTGACTGCCGTTGTGCAGCCCAGCTATGAGATCGGCGCACGCGCCGCGACTATTCTGATGGACCGGATCGAAGGCAAACTGGCGCCGGAACCTCTGGCTGTGCGAATTGTGCCTACATTGGTGGTACGCGAATCGACAAGAGCCAAATGATCGCAAGCTGTCACAGGCAGTTCCCAATGCCCCTTTTATCCGCATGAGCTGCTCCAGACAAAAACCACAATAAAAAATATTGACAGCGTTTAGTTCGCTGTGCTTGAATAAGCGGGCTTGCAGTTAAGCGTTTAATTTTCACTGTAAAAGATCGGCATGACATTCGGAGGCAGCAACATGAAAAATCTTTGTGCTCGCTTTATCGGTAGTTTCATCCTTTTCTTCTTTCTGTTTGCGGGCGCAACTTGTTTCGCGCAATTCTCAAGCGCCGTTCAAGGCAATGTGCTGGATCCTTCCGGCGCCGCCATTCCGGATGCAACCGTCACCCTGGTGAATACCGGCACACAAGTCACCCAGTCGGCGAAGAGCGATGCCGCGGGGGTATACAAGTTTGTCAGCCTGGCCCCGGGCCCCTACGAGGTTTCGGCTGTTGCCCAGGGCTTTTCCGCCGCACAAGTTTCTTTCACCCTGACCGGCGGGCAGAACCGCGACGTGCCGCTAAAGCTTCCGGTGGGAAATGCGACGACGAAAGTCACCGTAACCAGCCAGGCGCCGCTGCTCGATACAGCCGATAGTCGCAGCCAATACACGATCGATGCCGAGGCTCTGCAGCAACTTCCCCTTGCTTCTCGCGACCCGCTCTCCGTCATCGGTATCACGCCCGGAGTCACCGGCGCTTTGGACGTACAAGGTAACACTAACTTCAACCCGGAAACTTACTTCGACGCCAGCGCGGGCGGACGCGGTGAAAACAGCAATATGTATGTTGTGGACGGCCTGGACGTCACCAGTAACGTGCGCCCAGGAGTTGTCAA
This sequence comes from Acidobacteriaceae bacterium, assembly GCA_965276585.1. GTDB lineage: Bacteria > Acidobacteriota > Terriglobia > Terriglobales > Acidobacteriaceae > JAKAAZ01. The sequence continues at coordinate 792,782 of CBDIAZ010000002.1, forward strand.
CGTGATACCGGGCGCCGATATCGTCCAGGAAGTCAGCGTCCAGACGAACACCTACAGCGTACTGTACGGACGCGGCAGCGGCATTGAAACCCTGATGACTACCAAGTCCGGAACGAACCAATTTCACGGTGTTGCCAGCGAATATTACACCTACCAAAATTGGGCCGCGCGAGGAGAATTCGGACCCACTTATGCCGAAGCGCCCACACGACCGCCATATCACACAAACAACCTGGCATTCGCGGTGGGCGGTCCCATCCTGCGCAAACAGAAACTGTTCTTTTTCGCTTCGTTCCAGCCGTACCACACGGAAGGATCGAATTACGGAAATGTCAGTTTTGAAGATCCTGCTTTTACCGCGTTCGCGCAACAAGCACAGCCGAACAGTCCGGAACTTCAATTGCTTGAGAAGTATCCTGTCGGGCCGGTGACTGGAGGAGGGGTCTTTCAAAACGCACTGCAGGCCTTCGGGCCTTCCAATCCAGCAAGCAATTCCGGCTGCGCCACGCCAAGCACAGACAATATTCCTTGCGACACTCCAGTTTTCGATCTCAAACAATTCAACTTTGCAAGTTACACGGATGCAAAACAATACAATGTCCGCATCGACAAATATTTCAATAAAGACCGGCTCTTTGGAAATTTCATACGGGACACCGATACCCCGTTTGGCGCCACCGCTCGCCCGGCTTTCAGCACAACCAGCAAGTATTACGTATTTTCTTTACAGGGCAACGAAACTCACACCTTCAATCCGAACATGCTGAACGAGGCGTTTTTTGGTTATAACCGCATCCAGGGGATTTCGCCGGCGACAGGCACATTCACTGTCCCGGTCGTAAATGTGGGCGGGCTCGGAAACGGCTTTGGCGACTCTTTCGCGCTCAACAATTACATTCAGTTTCAATATCACTGGCGCGACGTTCTCAGCTATATTCACGGATCGCATAGCTTCAAGTTTGGCTGGGAAGGCTTTCATGGACATAATCCCGCGTACTTTGCCCCATCGGCTTCGCTGCCAGTTTTCTACTTCACGAACATTATCAATTTGATCAACAACGATCCTTATAACGAGACCAGCCTTTCCTACAACCCTGTAACGGGCAAGCCGCAACCTGGAGATTTCAGCTTCTCCATAACCACCTTCGGAGGCTTTGCGGAAGACACATGGAAGGCAACGAAAACGCTGACCGTGAACTATGGTTTGCGCTACGACAATTTCGGAAATCCCTATCCATCGCTTGCCGGAACCGTTGGCGCGCCGTTTTTCCGTGGCGCCGGATCGACGTTCAATGAACAGATAGCAAATGGCTATATCAAGCAGCAATCGCCCCTGTTGAATCATGATATGAACTGGAATTTCGATCCTCGCGTTGGAGCGGCATGGGACCTGTTCGGCAACGGTCAATGGGTAGTCCATGGGGGCTTTGGGGTCTATCACGATCAAATCACAGTGGGGACCGCATCTCTCGAAAGTGCCAATCCGCCCAATTATGTAATACCGACTTTTTATAATAACGGCTCGACTGCCGCACCGATCTTCGCCTATGGAACATCGAACACATATCCTTTCGGGTACCCGTACCCCGCTTTCCAGGGTGAGCCTCTCGATTCAAAGGGCGGCATTGCGGGCTCGCAGATCGCTATCAGCTCGCTCGATGTCAACGTCCATACGCCGATAACTTATAACTGGTCCGCTGCTCTTGAGCATCCGCTGGCCAGCAACCTGGTAGGCAGCGTGGGATACGAAGGATCGCACTCGAGCGGCGTCGTTCTTGGTAGCACTGCCGGAGGCTCCTATCAATTTGGCTATGATGTCAATGATTACAATGGAGATTTGATCCAGCACGCGTTCTGCAACCCACAAGGAACCATTTGTAGCGGCGTGCAGACGCGGTTGAATACAAGCTTCGGCGCAATCTATTACGCATACAATGCCGCGCGAGCCAACTACGATGCTTTCATTGCGAGCGTACGCGGACGCTTCCATCGGCGTGGATTCGTGGTCGCCTCTTATACGCGTTCCGTTTCGAAGGACAATGCAACCTATTACACGCCTGGGGTCAGCCTGAATAGTCTCTATGGCAATTCTGCTTTTGACTTTCCCAACCGCTTTTCACTGGGGGGCGGCTACGAGTTCGCCGGCTTGAACGACGGACATGGATGGGTGGGCCGCTTGGCGGGCGGTTGGAATCTTGCCGGCACAGTTACCTTGCAGTCAGGGTCGCCCATATTTGTCTTCACCAACGCGCTGTTCGACGCGCAACTAATCAACCCGGCGCTGCCGCCTTCCGCCACAAACCTGAAGTATCGGCCCGACAGCGGCGACTTTAACGCAGATGGTTATGACTACGACTACCCGAATGTGGCGCCGCATTATCACATCCCGCATAGCCGTAGCGCTTACAAAACAGGCGTCTTCCCCAACTGCGTAGCCACGACAGGATCGAACATCAACAACTGCGGTCCGTTCACTTTCCCGGCGTTCGGGCAGGAGGGCAACGAAACGGTCAGCGGCCAGTGGCGCAATCCCAGTTTTGCTGAGACCGACCTCACACTAAAGAAGGCCACGACAATCAAGGGCGACCTCAATCTGGAACTGCGCGCCGACGTGTTCAACCTGTTTAACCAAGTGAACTTCTATGGGGTCGATGGCAACGCACAAGATGGGACCTATGGTCAGGCAACCAGCACGCATACCCCACGCTACCTGCAGGTGGGAGCTACACTGAGGTTTTAACGGCTCTCCTTCGTGCGTAAACCAAAAGCTTCCACTCTCAACCGCCATTTCTTTTAGGAAACGACGGTTGAGAGTAGAGGCTCACAGGGTGCATGTAAAGGAGGACCTCTAGCTGCAGGTAGTGAAAGACCGTGGGTATGCTCACGCCGTATCTGCTCACATACGTAGGTTCACCGTCTTCATGGGAAGCTTGAGACATGGCGTTTTGTTTTTTATTTCTGAAGAACAACATAAGCGCATATGCGGCAATACTTCTACTGTGTTCACTTGCTTGCGCAAACGGCAGGCCGCAGTCGATATCCATTCCCGTTAACGATGCGGTAATGAAGATTACAACCGCGTTACGCAGCCATGATTTCGATCGTGCGCTAAGGCTTTCCAATGCGGCGCTGAAGCAAAGTCCCGGCGATAAGCGGTTGCTGACTCTCCGGGGAATGACATATTCGAGCCTGGGCAAACCCGACGCTGCGTTCGCGGATTATCGACAGGTATTGAAAGTTTCTCCCGATTATTTGCCCGCCCTGGAAAGCGCGGCCCAACTGGAATATGCAAAGGATGGCAGCCGTGCAAAACCTTTCTTGCTGCGGATCCTTAAACTGCATCCCGAGGATACGACAGCCCATGCGATGCTTGCGGTGGTCGATTACAAGGCAAAAAATTGCGCAGGCGCAGTCCAAAATTTTCAGCAGGCCGAGGCTCTATTTACAAATCAACCGGACGTTTTGATGGAATATGGCTCGTGTCTGGTGTCCCTCAAGCGTTTTTCCGACGCTACTCCCGTGCTGCAACAGGTGGTCGATCTTTCTCCTGAGAATCCGGTTGCACGCTATAATCTCGCGCTCGACGAATGGGATGCGGATCACGCGGACGATGCGATTCAGACACTTGCGCCGCTTTTGCAGAGTGCAGCCCCTCCGGCATTTGTTCTAACACTTGCAGCCGACATTCATGAGTCAAAGGGAGATACGCAAACAGCTCTCGATCTGCTGCGCAAGGCGATTCTGGCCTATCCCAATGAACAGGAAGCTTATCTGGACTTTGCGAATCTTTCCTACAACCACGGTTCGTTTCAAGTAGGAATCGATATGTTGAACACGGGTTTGACGCAGCTGCCTCGGGATGCCGATCTTTATCTCTACCGTGGAATTCTCTACTGTAAGCTCGGCGAAGCGGGAAAAGGCATCTCCGATTTCGAAACCGCAAATCGCCTCAATCCAGCGCTGCCGTTTGCCACCGTTGCTGAAGGGATTGCCGAATCTCAGCAGCATAACTCCGCCGAAGCCCTGGCAACCTTTCGAGCAGAAGCCAGGCGTCATCCGCATAACTCTCTGACGCAATATCTCTTGGCGGAGGCGCTGTCGAGGGAAACCAAACCGGAGGGAAGTCCCGAATATAGGGAAGAGATCGATGCTGCGACTCTTGCTGTAAAGCTCGATCCGAAATTGTTGCAGGCGCACGACCTGCTCGCAACCATCTATATTGCAGCCGGAAAACCCGATCTGGCTATTCAACAATCCCGGGCATCGCTGCAAGTCGATCCTGACGACCAGCAGGCGCTGTACCATTTGATCCTCGCCACACGAGGGACCGGCTCCAAAGTCGAAGTTTCCGTGCTGGTAAAGCGATTGATGACCGCTCGCAATACAGAGGCGCAGAAGAGCGCAAAAAGTCCCAGGCTATACCAACTTGTGGAACAGACCCCGGTAGCCGCCCGACAATAATTTCAGTGTGAATATTCTTGAGAGCGTAAGACGTAAACGTGAGCGAAATTGAGTTAAAGCTTTCACATAGTCCGGCAATCGCTTCATTAAGACAGGAGAATATGGCAGATTCACTAAAGGACAGGATGTTGGCCGGGATTGTTTTCACTGGTGACGCAGGTCAACTGGCGATGGGACAAAAGCCGAACTTCCTCCGCACCGGGTGGTTGCAACTTGCGCTTTTCGCACTTGCATCGATCTTTTTTCCTTGGAGCCTCTCCGCCCAGACGCAACCATTTTCCTCCACTGCGGAGTATCGGTCGATGCTTGAGGAACTGCATCGTCAGCAGGTCGAGCCTAGCCGTATAAGTTCGGGCACGCTTCTCTCATCTGCCGCGCCGGCAACTGTACCCATAAAAGCGGAGGAAACGGCAGCGGCGCTGCATCTGGAAACGGGTGCCTGGCGCCTGGAGATATCGAAGGATCGCTGGGGCATGGCGCTGACCAACAAAGAAACGGGCCTAACGTGGAGGTTGGCGAATTCAGAAGGCCTGAGTTGGACACGAGGCTCTGGCGAAACGGCCACACTGCAGCCCACGAAAATCGAGCATATCGAACGAAGTGGAAACAGTTGGCGGATGCAGGTCAAGGTGGAAGGTTCCAGTGAACCCGTGGCCATGCAGCTTGCAATCCTCTCTCCAACTGTGATTCGCCTTTCCGTTCGAGCGCCGCAACTTGGCAATAACGCCCAAATGAAACTGAATTTCACCGGTGCGGGACCGTTCTTTGGCCTGGGCGAAAGGTTTGACCGAGTCAAGCTCGACGGATTAAAGACAATCTTGCGTCCGGAAGACTTATTGGGCAAGCCTGGACATAACTGGACGTACATTCCCATACCCTTTCTCTTTACTCCGCGCGGCTTGGGTCTTTATCTGGACACCGCGGCGGTCACTACGTTCGACCTCAGCGACGCTATGCGGCAGCGATTCTCGATTCAGTTCGATCGTCCATCGGTCGATTGTTACTTTTTCGTAGGCAGCCCGAAGAGTATCGTCGAGGACTACACAACGTTGACCGGTCGCACGCCTCTGCCCCCACCGTGGGCGTTTGGAGTATGGATCTGTTCCTATCAAGGCCCGCAGCAGGTGCTGGAGGATGCGCGAAGGCTGAGAAAAGAGAAGATTCCCTCGAGTGCGATATGGACCTTCGATGTCATGGGACAGGGGGACATCATGGGCTGGCCGCTGTGGTGGACCGGCTACTATCCCAATCCGCGGCATTTAACGGACCAGCTTCACGGCATGGGATTCAAGGTCTTGACCTATGTGCATCCGTATCTACGCTCGGTGCTAGATCCGTATAACTTACCGAACCCTTCGTTTGAGCGCGGCACGCAGACCGGTCTTTTCGTCCTCAACGCAGATGGAAAACCAACTGGCCCCACGTTTGAGCCTTTCGTCGATGGAAACATCGACTTCACCAGCGCCAATAACGTGGATTGGTGGCAGAAGAAGCTAAAAACAATCCTGGTGGACGATAACTTCGATGGCTGGATGGAAGATTACGGTGAGTACGTCAACGACACCGACCGCTTTGCCGCCGGCGTAACCGGACGGAAGATGACAAACCTGAATCCGCTTTTTTATCACAAGATCACCTATGAGATTTCTCGCAAATACAAACCGGATGTAGTGGAATTCGACCGCTCCGGCTATGCCGGCTCCCAGGGTTACACTCGCGTGATCTGGGGTGGCGACCAGTTTCCGAATTGGACTCAGGATTATGGGCTTCCTTCAGTCGTACGTGGCGGAATCACCACGGGTCTGTCGGGGTTCGCGGTCTGGGGACCCGATATCGCCGGCAACGGCTACTCCAAAGAACTGTGGACTCGCTGGGTGGAGTTTGGAGCGCTGACCCCGATCATGCGCAATCATTTGTGGAACAAGCCATACGGCGCCGTGGATCTCTGGTATGACGCGCAAACGATCGATACTTTTCGACGTTATGCAGGGCTGCACGTCTCGCTGTTCCCATATTTCTATACGTATGCGCATGAAGCCACGAAGGATGGATTGCCCATCATGCGCCATCCCTTTCTGGAATTTCCGGATGATCCGAAAGCTTACAATACCGAAGCGGAGTATATGCTGGGAGAAAAAATTCTGGTCGCGCCCGTGGTACAGCAAGGTGTTTCCAGCCGTTCTCTTTATCTCCCAAAAGGTTCCTGGGTCAATTATTGGACCGGAAAAATTGTCGAAGGAGGCCAGCAGGTCACCATTCCCGCTCCGCTGGAGCAGATTCCGATCCTGGTGCGGTCCGGCAGCATCCTGCCGTTGATCAGTCCGGAAACCCAGACGCTGGTACAGAACCAACCCGACGATAACAGTTCTCTCATCCGCAATTTGACCTGGAGGGTTTTTCCAGCTTCCGGTCTCGCACAGGGCAACTTCACTCTCTACGACGGTACGATGGCTGTGGCTCGTCAAAGTCCGTCCGAGATCAGCGTATATGTAGAACACTCTCCATTTGTTCGACAGTACGAGTTGGTTTTGCCGATAACCAAAATCCCTCGTGCAGTAACAGTTGCCGGGAAGCCGCTGAATGAGCTGAATGACGCGGGCAATCAGACCCGCAAGGCTGGCTGGAGGCTCAACTCGGAGGATGGCACATTGCATGTATTTTTCTCGGGAGATGATTTCAAGCTGAATGTTGCACGGTGACTGTGCTGGCTGGTCTGGCGATTTTAAATACCAACGCGAAGAGATGTTCACGAGCCGCACATAGAGCCTGAAATTGGAACCGGCATTGTAAAAATATCCAACGTATACAAGATAAGGAGCGTTTCGAGTATGTCAGTTTCGAATTCGGATTTGCCGATGAAGGAAGTAGTGCTGATCACCAGTGGAGACTTGCGGCAATCTGCAAATAAGGTGTGCTGGCCTGCGCAGGAAGAGCTGGAGCGCAAACTCACGCAATGCTTTCTCGACCAGGGCGTCGCTGTCCGGCGCGCTTTTCCGGTAGATGAGCGCGTGGGACACGGTTTTATTTCCAGCCAGCGCATGGGGATGGACATCTTTATGGGCATCGATCCGAACGCCAATCTCGTCTTCGCCACGGCAGCGTGGCAGTACAGCCATCATGTACTGCCCGGCATGCGCAGCCATCGGGGACCGATTCTAACGGTCGCCAACTGGTCGGGACAGTGGCCCGGACTCGTCGGATTGTTGAACCTGAATGGCTCTCTGGTCAAGGCGGGCGTCAAATTCAGCACGCTATGGAGCGAACGCTTCAATGACGAATATTTTCTTCGCGGATTGCGGGAGTGGATTCAACAGCGAACGGTGACACACGACACGACCCATGTGCGCGACTTGGACCGGGATAGGCTCCCAAAGGACGCCTGTGACGTCGGACAAAAGCTGGCGGAAATCCTGCAACGTCGCAAGGCGATCCTGGGTGTCTTTGATGAAGGCTGCATGGGCATGTACAACGCCATCGTCGACGATGAGCTTCTGAATCCGGCGGGCGTTTTCAAAGAGCGGCTCAGCCAGTCCGCGCTGGTAGCTGGGATGAGGAGCGTTTCCGACGACGAAGCAAAAGGAGTGCGGCGATGGCTGGATGAAAAAGGGATGAGTTTTCACACTGGCGCGGATGAAAAAACGGAACTGACGGACGCGCAAGTTCTCGGGCAATGCAAGATGTATATTGCGGCGGTCCGCATGGCGGATGAATTCGGCTGCGATGCGATTGGAATCCAATACCAGCAAGGGTTGAAGGATCTGGTACCCGCGTCGGACTTGACGGAAGGCCTGCTGAACAATTCCGACCGGCCTCCTGTATACGATGAACGTTCCGGCGAGGAATTGTATAGGGGCAGACCTTTGCCGCATTTCAACGAAGTGGATGAGTGCGCCGGCTTGGATGCATTGGTGACGAACCGCTGTTGGACAGCGCTCGATCTCGATCCTTCGACGACATTGCATGATGTGCGCTGGGGCGAGCACTACACGGGCAATGAAATCGACGATTTTGTCTGGGTATTGCAGATTTCCGGAGCCGCTCCGGCAAGCCACTTTGTCGATGGCTACCGCGGCGCATCCAGTCAGCGCCAGCCCCCGATGTACTTCCCACTTGGAGGCGGCACTCTGAAAGGCGTGGGCAAGCCGGGAAAGATCGTCTGGAGCCGTGTCTTTGTGGAGGGGGACGCCTTGCACGTGGACATAGGGTTAGGCTCGGTCGTCAAGTTGTCCGATGAAGAGACCGAGCGCCGATGGAAGCAAACGACGATCCAGTGGCCCATGGTGAGTGCGACATTCGACGGCGTCTCGCGGAATTCTTTCATGGCGCGTCATCGTGCCAACCACGTCAATATCGCCTACGCTCCCGATGCGCAGACTGCCCGTAAAGCGCTCGCCGTAAAATCCGCGATGTTCCATGGGCTCGGCGTGCATGTGCATCTGTGCGGGGTGAACTTTGAATAATCCTGTCGCTGGCCGCGGAAGTCGTTCAGCAGGAGTGTCCTTTTGAGCATCGTCGCCGGGGTCGATTTTGGAACGTTAAGCGTGCGCGTGTCGCTCTTCGATAAAGAGCGAGGGCGGCTGGGATCGGGTATGGCAGAGTATCCGCTGAACCGCTCGACGCACGATCGAAACTTCGCCACGCAGAGTCACGCCGCACAAATGAACGCCCTGGCAGGCGCGATGCGCAAGGCGCTTCAGGCCGGCAATGTGAACGGCAGCGAAGTAAAGGCGCTCGCGGTGGATGCCACGGGCTCCAGCGTTATTCCGGTCGGAGAGAATCTGCAACCGCTCGACGACTATTATCTGTGGTGCGATCACAGGGCTTGGAAAGAGGCGCAGGAGATCACTGCCTCCGCCCATGCTCAAGGACTGGAAGCGATCGAATGGTGTGGAGGCGCTTACTCTTCGGAGTGGGGATTTTCAAAGCTGCTGCATTGGCTGCGCCATAACCCGGAGAAGCGCGGCCGACTCGTTACCGCGTTGGAAAACTGCGACATGGTGGTGGCTACGCTCTGCGGCATAACCACCGTTGCCGATCTGCCGCGCAGCGTCTGCGCGATGGGCCACAAATGGATGTGGAACGCGAAATGGGGCGGCCTGCCCTCGCAGGAATTCCTCACCTCGGTCGATCCGCTCTTTCTGGACATAAGAGAAAAGCTCGGCGGGCGCTATGAAACTTCAGAGAAAATTGCGGGCACCCTCAGCTCGGCGTGGGCCTCGCAGCTTGGCCTGCGTAGCGGAATTCCAATTCCTGTCGGTGCGCTCGATGCGCATTGGGATGCCATCGGCGCGAACATCCGCCTCGGCGATGTGGTGAACGTCATTGGCACATCGACTTGCATCATCGGCGTGAGTGAACAGCAGACGCTGGTGCCGGGCGTGTGCGGCGTCGTTCCCGGTTCCGTGCTGCCCGGGTATGTCGGCATTGAGGCTGGCCTGTCCGCGGTGGGCGACCTCTTCGACGGAATCGCGCGCCGGGCCGGATCGGATGTTTCCGCCTTAAGCAAAGGTCTGGAAACTTATCGCGCAGGGCAGACCGGATTGCTGCGCATGACCTGGGACAACGGAGATCGAACCGTCCTGGTGAATCCCAATCTGGGTGGCGTCACGTTTGGTTGGAATATTGGGAGCAGCGCCCAGGACGAACTGTTCGCGGCGATTGAGGGTACCGCGCTCCACACGCGCATCATCCTTGAACGGATGGAAGAGCGAGGCGCGCCGGTCCGGAGAATCGTCAACGGCGGCGGAATTCCGCGGAAGAACGGCGCACTCAATCGCGTGTATGCCAACGCGCTGAACAAACCGGTGCTGGTTCCCTCCGGCGATGTCACCAGCCTGGGTTCCGCGATCTTCGCATTTGTGGCAAGCGGTGACTTTGCTTCGGTGGAACAGGCCCAGGACGCGCTATGCCCACCCTATACGACGTACCTGCCTGATCCGCGTGAATCGGCGGTCTATGACAAGCTCTACGCGCTATACCGCGAGCTTTATTTTTCTCTCGGATCGCCGGATGCGCAGCCCGCGCGTATCGGGCACATCCTGCCCGCTCTGCGTCAGATTGCAAATTGCACTCAAGCCTTGGAGATTTCGTGACCATTAACTCACATGTCGTTAAGAGCACAGTAGTCGGCGCGCTGGGCGGTCTGTTGTTCGGCTTCGATACGGCCGTCATCTCAGGGACCACGCAAGCGCTGACGCAGACATATCGTCTTTCGCCTACGTTGCTGGGCGTCACCGTTTCAAGCGCTCTGATCGGCACCGTCGTCGCCGCCATGACAGCAGGAATTCCCGGGCAACGGTTTGGCCGCCGCGACAGCTTGCGCGTGATGGCCGTCTTCTATGTGATCTCCGCGCTGGGTTGCGCCTTTGCGTGGAACTGGCCCGCGCTGATCGTTTTTCGATTCATCGGCGGCGTCGGCATCGGCGGCTCGTCCGTTCTCGGTCCCATGTACATTGCCGAAATCGCGCCGACGGAGTGGCGCGGGCGCCTGGTGGGCTTTTTCCAGGTCAACATTGTCGTCGGCATTCTGCTGGCGTATATGTCGAATTACTGGATTGGCAGCCTCCATCTCGGCGCGCATGAGTGGCGCTGGCAGCTTGGCATCTCCGGAGTTCCAGCGATTCTTTTTCTGATTGCGCTGTTCGGCATTCCACGCAGCCCGCGCTGGCTGGCCATGCAGGCACAACTCGGCGAAGCCCTCGACGTGCTGCGGCTGACCGGTATTCCAAAACCGGAGCAGGAACTGAAAGAGATTGTCGCCTCCATCCATCTGGAGCGGTCCGCCGCTGCCGAGCCGCTGTTTTCCCGGAAATACCGCAAGCCGGTGATTCTTGCGATTACGGTAGGAATGTTCTGCCAGCTGTCCGGAATCAATGCGATCCTTTATTACCTGAATGATATTTTTGCGCTTGCCGGAGCTTCAAAAGTCTCTGGAGATCTGCAGGCTGTCGCGGTTGGCGCGACGAATCTGGTAGCGACACTGCTGGCGATGGCAGTGATCGATCGTATTGGCCGCAGGAAGCTGCTCTTGATCGGGACCGTGGGTCTAACCGTGTGTCTCGCGGCAATTTCGGCGGTTTTCTTCACTCACAAACATCTCGGCTGGCTGGTCTGGCTGCTAATGGCTTATATCGCCTGCTTTGCGGTCTCGCAGGGCGCCGTGGTCTGGGTGTACATCAGCGAAGTATTTCCCACCAGCGTTCGCGCCAAAGGTCAAAGCCTGGGCAGTTCCTCGCACTGGGTTACAAATGCCATCATCTCTCTCGTGTTTCCTATGATGGCCATGTCTTCCGGCGCGTACCCATTTATATTTTTCGCGGTGATGATGGTGCTCGATTTCTTTCTCGTTCTTTTCTATTACCCGGAAACCAGCAATATCTCCTTGGAACAAATGCAGCACAGCTTCGGTATCGAGTAGCAACACTTTCGTTTTAGAAGGAACCGGTTATGAAAAGATTCGCTGTTCTCTTCGTTCTTATGGTCGGCCTTGCAGCGGTCGTCCATGCGCAAAGCCCGAGCTGGCAACCCGATCTGACCCGCCAGCAGACGTATGTGCCGCATCGCGCTTCTAGTGCCGATCCAACCGGCGCGAATGCGGACTTTCGCGTGGTCGCTCCTGGCGCGACACTGACGGTACTGGATGCAGAGGGCCCGGGCACGATCTCGCACATCTGGTTCACCATCAATGATGGCGAGCCCTACAACCTGAAGCGCATCGTGCTGCGCATGTACTGGGATGGAGAAGCATCGCCCAGCGTCGAAACTCCCATCGGAGACTTCTTCGGCTTGGGACTCGGCGAGTATCACAACTGGCATTCTGAATTGCTGTCGGTCGGCAGCATCCGGGCGCTGAACTGCTTTTTCCCCATGCCATTCCGACACCATGCGCGAATAACCATCACCAATGAAGGCAAGCAGCCCATCGGCAGTTTTTACTACAACGTCGACTACCGCACTTATTCGCATCCGTTACCCGCTGACACCCTGTATTTTCACGCCGAATATCGCCAGGCGCAGCCCAACCACGGCTGGACCGACAACTGGACCAGCAATCAGAGCCCACTGGTGAACGACAAGTCGAACCTGGATGGCAAAGGAAACTATGTCTGGCTCGACGCCAAAGGACAAGGGCAATATGTCGGCGTGACCATGTCCGTATTGCAGAATCAGGACATGTGGTGGGGCGAAGGAGACGACATGTTTTTTATTGATGGCGCAAAAAAACCGTCCATCGCAGGAACTGGAACGGAGGATTACTTCCTCGGCGCATGGGATTTCGGAGGCAAGCCGTTTTCTTACGATCTATATGGCGCGCCCGTTGTAGGCAAGGAGCTCGCAGGCAGCCGATCCAGCGTTTACCGCTTCCATCTCGACTCGCCGATTCCCTTCACCCAATCCATCCGCGCAACCATCGAGCACGGTCACGCAAATCACCGCTCGGACAACTATTACTCAGTCGCCTACTGGTACCAGGCCGAGCCGCACGCGCCGTTTCCGCCGCTGCCGCCAGTTGATCAGAGACTGCCTGCCCTGCAGCCGGTTGGTGGCCCAGGAAATGCTTCTGCTCCTTCCGGCTCCGATACTGGCGCAAGCTCGCAAAGCCAGCCATAAGATCTCCGAAAGAAATTCAGATTTCCAGCCGGATTTACCCGTTCACGAAATTGTTGTCAGTTCACGGAATTGTTATTCGTCACCACAGCCAGCTAGAGAAATTGTTGTCCAGCTATTCCACCGTCACAGATTTGGCCAGGTTGCGTGGTTGATCTACATCGCATCCGCGGCGTACCGCGATGTGATAGGCCAGCAATTGCAGCGGCACCACTTCCAGCAACGGCAACAGCAATTCCGGCGCGTGCGGAATGTACACAACATGGTCGACCAGCTGCGCAATTTCCTTATCCCCTTCGATCGCCACGGCAATCACTTGGCCGGAGCGCGCCGTGACTTCCTGAATATTCGACAGGGTTTTTTCATAACGCAGCTTCGATTCAGGATCGTTTTCATCCTTTGTCGCCAGCACCACCACCGGCAGCGTCTCATCGATCAGCGCATTCGGGCCGTGCTTCATCTCGCCCGCCGGATAACCCTCGGCATGGATATAAGAAATTTCCTTCAGCTTGAGCGCGCCTTCGAGCGCAATGGGATAGTGAATGCCGCGGCCAAGAAATAGAAAATCCTGTGCGTTGGAATAGATCTTTGCCAGGGCCTCGCAAGGCGCATCGCATTGCTTCAGAACTTCTTCGATCTTTACCGGAATTTTGTTCAACTCTTCCACCAGTGCCAGGCTGGCGGCGTCCTCAATCGTCCGGCGTTGTTGCGCCAGATAGAGTGCCAGCACAAACAATGCAGTCAGTTGCGCGGTAAACGCCTTGGTGGAGGCAACGCCGATCTCCGGCCCGGCATGCGTATAGATCGTTCCGTCGGCATCGCGCGCAATCGCCGCCCCAACTACATTGCAGATCGCCAGCGTCCTGGACCCCTTGGACGCAATTTCCCGCTGCGCCGCGATCGTATCGGCGGTTTCACCGGACTGCGTGATCAAAAGGCCAATTGCCTTCGGATCGGCAATCGGATCGCGATAGCGATATTCGCTGGCGTAATCGACCTCAACCGGCAGCCGCGCCAGCCGCTCGATCATGTATTTCCCCACCAGCCCTGCGTGCCAGCTGGTTCCGCAGGCGGCGATGTTGATCTTGGTAGCCGCGCGAAATTCCGCTTCCGTGATCTGCATCTCATCCAGAAAAACTTTGCCCGTTTCCGGAGAGACACGGCCCAGTGTAGTATCGCGAACCGCCCGCGCCTGCTCAAAAATTTCCTTGAGCATGAAATGCTTATACCCGCCCTTTTCCGCCTGGATCGGGTCCCACAAGATGCGCTGTACCTTGCGTTCAATTCTTTTGCCGTTGAAGTCGCTGAGCGTGACTCCCTGCGGTGTCAGAACCGCCATATCGCCATCGGCCAGAAAATATAAATCGCGTGTATGGTGGAGAATTCCCGGCACATCCGAAGCGATAAAAAATTCTCCGTCGCCCAGCCCCACCACCGCGGGCGCCCCGTTGCGCGCAGCAACAATCTTCTGCGGATGATTGGCGGAGACAACGCCGATCGCGAAGGCGCCGGTCAGGTGACGGATCGCGCGTCGAACCGCTTCTTCCAGCGAAATCGACTTCCGTTCTTTCTCCCCTGTGGCTAATTCCGCTTCAATCAGGTGCGCGATCACTTCTGTATCTGTCTCAGTTACAAATTTGTGGCCGCTGGCAACCAACTCCCGTTTCAGTTGCAGATAGTTTTCAACAATGCCATTATGCACCACCACCAGCCGTCCGGTGCAGTCGCGATGCGGATGCGCATTTTCTTCCGTCGGTCGTCCATGCGTCGCCCACCGCGTATGGCCAATGCCATAGCTTCCCACCAGCGGTTGCAGGCGCAGAACTTCTTCCAGGTTTTTTAGTTTTCCCGAAGCGCGCCGAAGCTCCAGCCCATTCGCTCCCCCAGCCACGGCAATACCGGCGGAATCGTATCCGCGATACTCCAGCCGCCGCAGACCTTCGAGGATGACCGGCAGCGGATCCTTGCTGCCAACATAACCGACAATGCCGCACATAGAAGCTTATTGTACGTGCTGTTATGGCATTCCTTACCGCGAACGGCGCGCTATTATTTGGGTACGAAAAGATCCTTCGCCCCCGGCTTCAGCACCACGTACATCCGCCGCCAGGGTTGGTCGTCGATCAGCTTCCACGTATGTCCGCTTCCGGCATTGTCTTCCGCGACCAATACGTCTCCAGGCCGCAAGACAAAGGTTTCGCCATCGCGCGTGGTGAACTTCAACGTCCCCGAAAGGGTAATGACATATTGCAGTTCCGGCGCATCATGCCATTCCAGAGACGCGTGTGCAGGAGACTCCTTGAAATGCGCCGCAACCACGTCCGTGCGGACATCTTGAGCAACTCCCCCTTCCAGCACGTGCGAGCCTCCATCCGGCCCGGTGTACAGCTTAAATGCATGCAACATGGAAAGATCACCTTTGCGGCGCGGAAGGCGCGGAATTGGAAGGAAACCACTGGGACTGCAGTTTTGTCATTTCGCCGTTCGATTGCAGGGTATGCAGCGTATCGTTGACCGCCTTGCACAACTCCGGATTGCTCTTGGCGAAAGCGATGCCGAGCTGCTCGTGCGTCGGAACCTGAAACGCAACCGACAGCGTCGCGTCGACCTTCACCAGCCACGAGATTACAGGAAACAGCTTCACCACCAACCCAATGTGCCCCGCCCTGAGATCGTTCAGCGCATCCGCGATGCCGTCGTACGGATAGTATCGAATGTCTGCGATCAGGCCCGCGGCAAGCCAGCGCTGCGCGACAAATTCCGAAGTGTTTCCGCTCTGAATTCCGGCGGTGAGACCGCGAAGGTCGGCAGCCGAAGATATATTCGGTGTCCGTTCGCGATTGATGGCAACGCCTTGGTTGAATTCCAGGTATGGATCGGAGAAAAGCACGATCTCAGCTCGTTCTGGAGTGATCGTCGTTCCCGAACTTACAGCATCGTACTTTCCTTTTGCCAGGCCATCGAAAATGTTATTGAAGTCGGCGCCGGAATAAGAAATACGTTGTAATGTGAGTCCAAGCTGTGCCGAAATCGCTTGCATCATCGCGATATCGAAGCCTGTGGGCGAGCCGTCTTCCATCAGCTCGAACGGCGGATCGGGAAACGCGGAGGCGACAATAAGGGTTCCCGGCTGTAACGTCAGTGCCAATTTTCCATCCTGCAAACCAGGTTAGCGAAGTGTCCCACTGTGCAGACGGGTGCAGAGTCGGCTCTCCGGAAATCGCATTCGATTCGCCGGCTGGCTTTGCGTTTTCACCTACGGTTCCAGTCGGTACGTGTACTCTTCAATTACGGGATTGACCAGCACTTCGCGGGCGATGCGCTCCACCTCGCGCTGCGCCGCCGGCAACTCCAGCGTGTCGTTCAGCGTCAGCAGGAAATATTTCCCTTGGCGGACGTCTTCAACGCCCTGGTACTGCATCTTGTGCAGGGCTCCGTGAATGGTCTTGCCCTGCGGGTCCAGCACTGTATTGCGAAGCATCACATAGACATGGGCTTTCATCGTAGGTGATTATACGTAGTGGCAGGCAGGTTTTCGAGAGGCCCGCCCGCAGTCAGGAAAAAACTGCATGACGAATTATCTGGAACTTCCCACCGGACAGAAAGCTCCGGAAGTCATCAACGCGGTCATCGAAATCCCGGACGGCGCAGTCAACAAGTATGAATATGACAAGGTCCTTCACGTCTTCCGCCTCGACCGCAACCTCTATTCCCCCGTCCATTACCCCGGGGATTATGGTTTCATTCCCAGCACGCTAAGCGAAGACGGCGACCCGCTTGACGTGCTGGTGCTGGTCGACTCCCCCAGTTTCGCCGGCTGCGTCATGGACGTGCGCCCCATCGGCGTGCTGAAAATGCTTGACCAGGGCATTCCCGATGAAAAGGTGCTCGCCGTCGGCCGCAGCAATCCGCGTTATGCCGATGTCTGGAATTACACCGAGATCTATCCCCACATGCTGCGGGAGATCACCCACTTCTTCTCCATATATAAGGACCTCGAAGGCAAGCGCGTAGAAGTCAAGGGATGGCACGATGCCTCCCAGGCGCGCGAAGCCATCGTCGCCTCCATGCACCGCTTTCAGGACGGAAAGAAAGCCGCGGCCGAGAAAACCTCCACTCTCACCACAGCAAAATAAACCCGCCATTTATTGGAAGAATTCGCTTCAAAATAGCCCAATTTCTGGTGCAAAAGTGCCCAAAATGAATATAGTAATAATTACTATATTCATGCATAATTTATTGCGAAAAAACGGTGGTTTTTTTGTCAAAATGCAGAAATTGGAAATCGTATCCTGCATGGAATCAATGGTTTGCATTTGAGCAAAACGGAAGAAAACACCGGTATCGCAATCTATTGCCGGTTGCACCCGATTGTCTCGATAACTCGCCATTTTGACCGGCCCTGAACTCCTCAGCCATAACGCCAAAAAATAAACTATATTTGCGTTTCCGCAACTCTCTCCATTCAAACTACATAGCAGAGGTTTGGCATTCCAGACCTTCAATTCACGAAATGTTCCACGTGGAACATTTCGCCAAATCGCCGCCCACGCCATATCCGCTGCTTTCGCAAAACCCGCAAAACAGCAAGAAAATTCATTTTTTCTTCAGAAAAATATCATCGATAAATTTGATTGAGGAGCGAGCGGAAAGATCCGCCTATTCCTTCGTCGCGCTCTGCGGCTGGGAGCCGCCGGACGAATAACTGGCCGTTTGCGGGCTGCCGGAGTTTGGCGCCGGCTGAGTTTTTTCCGCAATGTCGACCCCGTCATAGATCATGTGAACATCGGAGCCGAAACGTTTGTACTCGCCATACTTCACGATCTCGCGAATATGATCGTCTTCCGGCAGGCATTCTTTGCAGTTGGTAAAGTGCAGTACGCCGTCCGCCCGTGTATAGACAGGAAACCAGTATTTGCCATCGATCTGCTGCCGATAGGTCGTGAAAGGGACGGAAAGATCTTCCTGGTTGGGCCGGGTGTCGTCCGGAATATTTTTCCCATTCGTCACCACAATCTGATAATCGTGCGCGTCCACCCAGATACGTCCGGAAAAATATCGGCGACCGTTTTCCATCTGCTTCGGCGCCACGTCGAACACGTACGTCGCTACCTGGTCTACATTCTGCTTGCCGATATAGTTCAACCGGTATTGTCCAATGTCTTCCGCAGTGAGCGTAAAAGGCAGCCGATGTTCAATGTCGTCGTAGTCCGCCGGGCTCATCGCAATGCGTTTCAACGTGTTGTTCGGCGCATAGACTACGAGTTCCCGCTTGCGCCCGGTGGAACTGAACACGATGTCGTCCACCTGCAGATATTCCCCATCCACGCTGCCGTCATCGTCGATCGTGTCGACCTTCACTGTGCGGCGATAGGTGTAGTTTTCCAGTGCCCGCTTGAACTGGCTTTCCTTGGACGCGAAACGCCGGATAATTTCCGCCGAAGAAATCCCTACAGGGCGCGAAGCATCGAGCGGGCTGAATCCGGAATCCAGCGGTGCAGGAGTAAACCCCTGCACCTGCCGTATCGATCTGGAAGTTTGAGATGGTGAAGGCGTCTGAGCACGAGAAGCGGACGATACCCCAATCACGGCGCACCACGCCAGGCAAATGGCAGTCAACCGGAACCGTCCAGGCACGCACAACCATATCGCACTCCGGCCATAGCAGGAACGCGATCCGGGAATTGCAGCCCTGAGCGGCACAGAAACCTGATCGGAAGAAATCACAGCAACCTCGAAGAGACTGCCAGACATACTGGAGCCTTCTCCTAATCACCATAGAGGATCAAAGCTCACAGAAGGATGCTTTAGGCAGCAATCTGGTTACCAAGGTTCATAATTGGTCAACAGCTTACAGCCGAAACCCAAAGCGGAACTCCCCTGAGTCGATAAAGTTTCCGCGCGTTAGGATCACAGCAGGCGGAAAAATCGCATGGCATTCGGCAGGCAATCCAGAGCTGCGAAAACTCGAAACAAAGAGCCGCTCGATGAAGCCGCGCTTTATACCTACGCCGTGCGCAGCCTGGGCCGAAAAATGCGTACTGTCGCCGAGCTGAAGCGCCTCATGCGCCTGCGCGTCGAACCCGGTGAGCCTGGTGAAGCGAAAATGAACGCCGTCGTCGCCCGGCTGATCGAGCATCAATATCTCAACGACATCCGCTACGCCGCCGACTACACCCGCATGCGCCAGGAGAACGAGCGTTTCGGACGCCGCCGCGTGCAGCAGGAACTCAATCGTCGCGGTGTTCATGAGGAGATCGTCGGCAAAACCCTCGACGCCGCCTATGCCGATCTGCCGGAGTCGGAACTCGCGCGCCGCTACATCGAACGCAAGCGCCTGCGCAAACCAACCAACGAAAAAGAAACCGCTCGCGTAGTCCGCAGCCTGGTACGCGCCGGATTCTCTCTAGGCACAATTTTCCCCCTGCTGAAAGCCTGGAACATCGACGAAGAAGCGCTTTCCGCCATCGAAAGCCTCGACGAAAACGTACCCGAAGGCGAATCAACCTAAGTTCCTCGTTTATGCAGTTAGTCAATGGTGGCAGCAATCGATTGCTAAACTGAACCTGTATGCATACGATGTCCGGTTCTGAAGTTCGCGAGATGTTCCTCCGCTTTTTTGAAAGCAAAGGACATACCCGCGTTCACTCCTCTTCTCTGGTTCCGCAGAACGATCCCACCCTGCTGTTCACCAACGCAGGCATGAACCAGTTCAAAGACGTTTTTCTCGGCCTGGAAAAACGCCCGTACAATCGCGCGACCACCGCGCAAAAATGCGTCCGCGCCGGCGGCAAACATAACGATCTCGAAAACGTAGGTTTCACCCGCCGCCACCACACGTTCTTTGAAATGCTGGGCAACTTCAGCTTTGGCGATTACTTCAAGCGCGACGCCATCGCCTACGCATGGGAATTGGTCACATCGCCGGAATGGTTCGGGCTGTCAAAAGAAAAACTCTACGTCACCATCTTTAAAGGAGAAAACGGCGTCGCTCGTGACGACGAGGCCTATCGGTTTTGGCACGATATCGGCGTTCCAAAAGATCGCATCTTTGAGTTCGGCGCGAAAGACAATTTCTGGCAGATGGGCGACACCGGCCCTTGCGGCCCCTGCAGTGAAATCTTTTACGACATGGGCCTGGCAGCTTCAGAAGTGGGCAAAGACCTGCCCTTCGGCGAAGATGATGCCCGCTATGTAGAAATCTGGAATCTGGTTTTCATGCAATTCGACCGCAGCGCCGATGGAACATTGACTCCGCTGCCCAAACCCTGCGTCGATACCGGCGCCGGCCTGGAACGCCTCGCCGCCGTCAAGCAGAACGTCATCTCGAATTTCGAGACCGACTTGTTTGTGCCGCTAATCCAGAAAGCGTCAGAGTTGACCGGCATGAAATTTCACGATGGCGCTGCAAAATCCGATGCCTCCCTGCGCATCATCGCCGACCACGCCCGCGCCGCAACGTTTCTGATTTCCGACGGCGTCCATCCGGCGAATGAAGGACGCGGCTACGTGCTCAGAAAAATCCTTCGCCGCGGAATCCGCCACGGCCGCCTGCTCGGCCAGGAAAATCCCTTCATGCACGAGATGGTCTACGCCGTCCGCGATGAAATGCAGGATGCCTATCCGGAATTGAACGATACTGCGGAACGTGTAGCGAAAGTAGTTCTAGCGGAAGAGCGGCAATTCGATCGAGTTCTCAGAGAAGGAACGAACCGACTCGAATCAGAATTCGCGTTAGAAGTCGGACGCAAGATCGACACGCTGCCGACTGAGAGCGTGAATGCGCTGGTAGGGCAGTCAAACAATGGCGGCCTACTTCGCCAAATCCTGGAGACGGGAGAAGCTCACTCGCTACGAACCGAGGCAACAACTTGGGGTTCAGCCCTTGTGCGGATGGCCACTGATGACGGAGAGAACGTTGAGTTTTCTGGAAAAACGGGATTTCATCTCTACGAAACTTATGGTCTACCGCTCGATTTTATGGTCGATGCGGCGCATGACTTAGGAATCGCGTTTGATCTCAATGGCTTCGAGCGCGCTCGCGCGGAAGAGCAGGCCCGCGCCCGCGCATCCTGGAAAGGTGGCGCGAAAGCATCGGCCAGCCCAGCCTATCGCGAGCTACCCAAGACAATCTTCGAAGGCTACCGCCAACTCGTCTCCGCAAATTGCGAAGTTCTCGCGCTGGTAAAAGATGGCGTCGGCGCGCAGCAAATCAAAGCCGGCGATTCTGCGGAAGTCGTCCTCGACCACACCAGCTTCTACGCCGACTCCGGCGGGCAGGTTGGCGATCACGGCTGGCTCTACTCCGAAGATGGCAACGTAATCGTCGCCGAGGTCCAGGGCTGCACCAAGCCAGTGCAGGGAATCTTCGCCCATAAAGTTGTCGCGAAGCAGCCGATCCATCTCGGAGACAAACTTAAGACCGTCGTCGACTCGGAATTCCGCGCCGCTACCGTGCGCAACCACACCGGCACGCATCTGCTGCATGCTGCACTGCGGGAAACATTGGGCACCCACGTCAAACAGGCCGGTTCCCTCAACGATCCGACACGGCTGCGCTTCGATTTTTCCCATTTCACCCAAGTTGCGGATGAAGAACTTCAGGACGTTGAAGACCTGATCAATAAAAATGTTCTTGCGAACACCCGCGTCGAAACGTTGGAAGACGTTCCTATCGACGTAGCTGTCAACGAGTATCATGCGATGGCACTCTTCGGCGAAAAATACGGTGATCGCGTGCGCGTGGTCCGCATCGGCGATTTTTCAACCGAACTTTGCGGAGGCACCCACGCCGGAGCCACCGGCGAAATCGGCGTGGTCAAAATCGTCAATGAGGGCAGCGTCTCCTCCGGCGTGCGCCGCATCGAGGCCATCACCGGTACCGGCGCGCTCGAAGAATTTCGCCGCGGCTTTGCCGTAACAAAACTGGTCGACCAGATCGCCGGTAAAAGCGCCGCAGCAGGAAAACCGGAAGCGCGGACTCCAGCCGCTGCCCTGCAGCAAAAGCTCTCCGCGCAGGAAGATGAATTGAAGCGTCTGCGGCGCGAACTCGACGAATCGCGCATGAAATCCGCCGCCGGTCGTGTCAGCAATGCTGCCGCGGAAGCGGTGGAGGTCTCCGGCATTAAAGTGCTGGTGCAGCGCGTCGATGCGCTCGATCGCGGACAGGTCCGAACGCTGGTCGACAATCTACGGACGAAACTCGGCTCCGGCGTCGTCGTTCTCGGTGGCGTGCAGGAGGACGGCAAAGTTGCGCTGACCGTCGGCGTGACCAAAGACCTGACGAGCCGCGTGCAGGCGGGAAAAATTATCGCGCAGCTCGCTCAGAAGGTTGGCGGCTCCGGCGGCGGACGCCCCGACATGGCAGAAGCCGGCGGCAAAGACGCAAATCAACTCGACGCCGCACTGCGCAGCGCGCCGCAGGTAGTGCAAGCTCTTCTCAGCTGAAATATCGCGAGTTCCAATTTGGAATCTACGCGGTTGTCGCGCCGGGTTCCATCCATTCCGCTGCGCATTTTTCATTGCCGGTCGCAAGCGTGAAAATCTATACTGAAGGGGCTCTGGCGTGTTCTCTGCTACTCGAGACGCATGCCTCCTTTCTTCTGCCATCGGTTCCTGCGCAACCGGCGATTCTTTCGCCATCGTAGCCTTGCGTCTGGAATGGCGTTGAGCATCGCGATCATCCTCTTCTCCTGTCCAGCCTCTGCATCAATCTCCCATCGTGAAAGTGAAATCGCCTACGCTCGCGCGAAAAGCCTTCAGCGCCATCTGGAGGCAAAGCCTTTCACTGTGCGCACGCGTGAGGATTACGAACGAGCACTCGACGCCTATCGCGCCGTCTATCATGCCGATCCAGCCTCGCCGGATGCGGCCCTCAGCATTGCCGCAGTTGCCGATCTGCTAGCCGGCGAAGGCCGCTGCTTTCACGATGCGAAGCTCTCGCACGACGCAGTCGCTCAGTGGGAATTTCTGCGCAACCAATATCCAGGCAGTCCCTTGCGACAGTTCGCCCTGTTTCAAGAAGCGTTGGTCGAACAAAATGACCTGCATGATCGCGTCGCGGCGAAAAAAATCGATCGCAGCTTTATGCTGCACTATCCGCGCGATCCTCTGGCGGCAAAGGCGCGCGCCGCTTTGTACGACACAGCGCAATCTGTGCGTAGCGAGAATGTTCCACCGAGGGGAAAAAATTTCGAGCGCCCGCCTGCAGCTGGCGTAGAATTCGCTCGACGTGTGCCCCAGGCGGAAGCCCCCCGGTCCACCACAGACTCACGGGCAGCCTTTATTCAAGCACATCTCGTTTCCCGTCCGGTGCGAACGTTAACCTCCTCCAGCGCACCCACAGCAAGCATTCAGGCAGTCCGTTATTGGGCAGAGGGCAATGCAACCCGGCTCGCCATCGATCTCAATCGCGCCGTTCCCTACCACGCGTTTCTTGCGCCAAACGGCAAACAGATCACGCTGATCTTTTTTGGCGCACACCCGTCCACCTCATTAATCGGTCATTCGATTTTAGTGCAGCAGGACGCCAACCTCCGCTCAATCCGCGCAATGATGTTGACCGGCGATCAGGCAGAGCTTGTATTGGAGTTGAACCGCGCAGCCAGCTTTTCCACCTTTGTGTTGTCGAATCCTGACAGACTGATCCTCAATGTGCAAGCCGCAAAACAGGATATACGCACTGCCGCCCAGAAGAATTATTTCCCGGCCTTAACCTCCACACCCCATCCAAAAACGCCGGCAGAAGTTCCCGTGAAGGCCAACGTTTCTCTGCATCCTCGAACCGCCAAAACTGCTATCGTACAAACGTCCAGCGAAATTATTGTGCCCGCTGCCGCACTGGCCGAACCGGCAATCTCAGCCCAGCCGAACGCGGACGGTCAGCGTTCCATGGCCCGCGTGCTCGGCCTACAAGTCCGCCGCATCGTCATTGACGCCGGCCACGGCGGACACGATTCCGGCACTATCGGCCCCGATGGTCTGGAAGAAAAAGATGTCGCGCTCGATGTCGCGCTACGCCTGGGGCGTCTTCTGCATCGGCGCCTGGGCGCAGACGTCATCTATACCCGCAGCACCGATAAATTCATCCCGCTCGAAGAACGCACCGTCATCGCCAACCGTGCTCACGCCGATCTGTTCCTCTCCATCCACGCCAACTCCAGCTCCGATCCGGACGTGCGCGGCGTGGAAACTTACTTCCTGAACTTCACCGCCTCTCCGGACGCGCTACAGGTCGCCGCACGCGAGAACGCTATCTCCAACCGTTCCGTACATGACCTCTCCAACCTCGTGCGCCAGATCACCCTCAGCGACAAGATCGACGAGTCGCGCGAGTTCGCCGCCGACCTGCAACAGTCTCTTTACAGTGGACTAGTCCTAGGCAATCCGGATTTCAGAAATCGCGGAGTCAAGCAAGCGCCCTTTGTAGTCCTGATCGGCGCCCACATGCCATCGATCCTCGCCGAAATTTCCTTTCTCACGAATCCGGAAGATGCCGGCGAACTCGCACGACCGACCTATCGTGAGAGGCTGGCAGAATCGCTCTATCGCGGTGTCGCTGAATATGTTGATGGCATGAGCGGTGTTCGTGTGGCGAAAACCGCGCTGCCGGAAGCGATGCCATTGCCCGCCGAGTGATAGTCTGAGGTCGAAACCATGCTTCGGCCCTCTTTTGCAGTCCGTCCGCTCGTTCCGTTGCTCCTCGCGTCCGTTCTTGTAGTCCCCGCTCTCTCGCGTACCACTTCTGCCGCAACCACCAGCAACGCAGCCACGCCGTCTGCAACCGCGCAGCCCGCATCCACATCGCTGCTTCCGGAAACATTCGCCGGATGGCAGATCGCCGGCACACCCCAGCAATCGACTAATCCTCAGGCCGCCGATGCAGCCGAAGCCCCGGTATTGCAGGAATATGGATTCACTCGATATGAGGCTGTCAGCTATACCCGCGACGGCGATGCCCTTATCGTGAAAGCCATGCAGTTCGGCGACGCCACTGGAGCCTTTGGCGCCTTCACTTTCTACCGCCGCCCCAACATAGTGCCGGAACAGATCGGCAAAGACGCCGCATTCGACGGAACCCGCGTACTCTTCTGGAACGGAACCGTCCTGGTCGACGCGAAGTTCTCTCGTCTGACGCCGATGTCTGTCTCGGAGCTACGCGATCTCGCCACGCAATTACCGCGGCCCATGGGAAACCAGAGCGTGCTCCCCACGCTGCCCACGTACCTGCCGCCCCAGCATCTGCTGGCGAACACCGTTCAATATGCGATTGGTCCGCAGGCTTACCGGCAGAGCGGAGGCGTTCTCCCTGCTACGCTGGTTGACTTCAACCGCAGCGCCGAAGTCGTCACTGCACAATACAACGCGCTCAATGGCACCGGCGCGCTGACGATCATCAACTACCCAACGCCGGAAATTGCCATCGACCGTCAACGCGCGATTCAGGCATTTTTCGCCTCTCATGGTGGAACGCAACAGAACTCCTGGACAACCGCGCTGTCCGACAGCAATCCCGCGGCGCTGCAATCCCGCCGCTCGGGTCCTCTGGTCGCCATCACGTCGGGCAGCTTCTCCGCAGATGCCGCACAGCAGCTATTGCAGAATGTCCATTATGAAGTGAATATGACGATGGGCAATCGCTCGAAATATGTTCCCGATACCACCAAGGTCGCGCAGATTATTTTGAGTGTCGCGTTCCTCGTTGGAATTTTTGCGCTGATCGCAATCGTCGCCGGCGTTTCACTCGGAGGAGGCCGCGTGCTGTGGAGAAGAATGCGCGCTAAGCCTGGTTCGCCACAGGAAGAATCGGCGGAATTTATTCGTCTGAATCTGAAAGATTAATTTTCATTTGGACAAAGGAAGAGATTTGCGGCCAGCGAAATTGCCGAGTGATTACAGAAAGTTGACCCCCGTTTAGTGCAATTTAGGACTAACTTGTCAGGAATAAATGATTTGCAGTGACACCCCCAATCTATGGGCGAAAGTTAGGAGAAGAGCAAAGTGATCCAATGGAATCGATGATTTCCATATAAACAATTGATAATAAAAGGTTTATTTTAATTCTGAAATTGCCTTGACACCCTCCGGCGCGGCTCATAGTATGACGCTCAGAAAGTTCTGATGGCTTTGCCTCCGTTGGAACTATTCTCCCTTGAAGAAAAGGCCGCCCTGTTGCCGGGTGGCCTTTTCGTTTGTAAACACCTCAGAAACAGCAGCTTATGTTTCTACTTTTATTTTTTCCAGTTGTCGCGACGCTGTATTCGCTGCCGCTCATCTTTGGATGGATCGGTCCGAACCCACTCTATGGTTTTCGCAATCGAAGCACGTATTCCAACCGTGCTCTCTGGTATCGCGCGAATCGAATCGCCGGAATTGCAATCGTCATTGCGATGGCATTTTGCGTAGCCGTAGAGTTTTCCATCTTCACACTGCGCACCACCCAAGCCGGTCATCTCACGGCCATCATCATCCAGATCAGCGGGATCATCATTATTGCGAATGCGT
This sequence comes from Acidobacteriaceae bacterium, assembly GCA_965276585.1. Taxonomy (GTDB): domain Bacteria; phylum Acidobacteriota; class Terriglobia; order Terriglobales; family Acidobacteriaceae; genus JAKAAZ01. Next base: position 819,353 of record CBDIAZ010000002.1, read on the forward strand.
TCACTACGTTCCGCACGTTGACCAAACCGCGCTCTCACAAATGAATTCTAACGTTGCTGCTGACATTCATTCTCACGGGCAGAGAAGTCACCATGCGCCCGATTCAGCCGGTGCTTCGGCGATAGTTGCCGCTCTTGCCGCCGGATTTTCGTGTCAACGCAATTTCGCGGATGGCAATTCCCTTATCCAGTGCCTTGCACATGTCGTAAATTGTTAACGCTGTGATCGAGGCTGCCGTCATCGCTTCCATCTCCACGCCCGTCGGTCCGGAAGTCGAAACCACGGCGCGGATCAGCACCCCATTTGGGCGCATTTCCGCCGTTACATCCACAAAGCTCAGCGCAAGCGGATGGCACATCGGAATCAACTCCGCCGTCCGTTTGGCCGCCTGAATGCCGGCAAAGCGCGCCACCTCCAGCGGATTGCCTTTGGGGTTCTCCGGCAGCGCAGCCAGCACCTCGGCGGAAAGCGCAACAAAGGCAGTCGCCTCCGCCTCGCGGCGAGTCACGGCCTTGCCGCTCACATCCACCATTCGCGCGTTCCCGGCCGAATCGAAATGCGATAGTTTGCTCATGCCAACAGCCTAGCAGGAGCAGATCGAAAACAAATCTGCTCCTGCTAATCGAGCAGCACGCGCACTGTCTGCCCGGCATGAAGAAGCTCGCAATCCCCAGGGATCATCAGGGAACAATTCGCGCGGGCATGCGCGGCGACATCGCCCGAACCCTGGTTTTTTATTGGAGTTACCGTCGGCTCGTATTGCCCGGTATCCAAATGGGCCGGAAGAAAACGTGTCAATCCAGGCTTCGATGGCACATCGCAAGCCAGAATCGCCAACGCAATCCGCGGCTGCCAATCCCGCTCCCTCGCGAGCGCTGCCAGAAGCGGCTGCACAAAAACGCGGAACGTAACCATCGTCGAAACGGGATTGCCCGGCAGACCAAAGAAAAACCGCTCCGGTCGGTCACCTTCTGCGGGCACGCGGCCAAAGACCACCGGTTTGCCCGGCTGCATCTTCACGCCGGTAAAGAAGAATTCGGCGCCCAGACTGCCGAGCGCCTCTTCCACCAAGTCATAGCGCCCCATCGAAACGCCGCCTGTCAGCAGCAACAGCGGCGCCGCTCTCAAGCCTTCCTGGATCGATGCGATCAGGTTCTCTTGTTGATCTCGTGCCGTTCGCAGACGCATTGGGACCGCATGCGCCTCACGCACCAGCGCAGCCAGGGAATAGCTGTTCGAGTCATAAATCTGGTGCGGCAAAATCGCCACTTCTGCGTTGGAGCCTGACGGCTCCAGCAATTCATCCCCTGTAGCGAGAATCGCGACCTTCGGACGCGCATGCACAGATACAGAGCGCCGCCCGCATGCCGCCGCCAGCGCAATCTCCTTGGGACGCAATCGCGTTCCCGCCTGTAGCAGAACATCTCCACGCCCCGCTTCGCTGCCACGGGGAACTACATTTTCCCCCGCAGACAATGTTCGCCCAGCACGCGCGAGCAGCTTGCCTTCGTCGAGGGAGGCGTGCTCGATCATCAGCACCGCATCTGCTCCCGGCGGCAGTGCGGCCCCGGTCATGATTTCGACAGCCTCACCCGCCAGCAGCGCCGATCGCGTCGCCGGCCAAGGCTCTCCAGCGCGAAGCTGGCCCACCAGCCGCAAAGGCATACCCGCGGCAACATCCCGCGCCCGCACCGCAAATCCATCGCGTGTCACTCGATCAAATGGCGGCTGATCGCGAGCTGCAACCACCTCTGAGGCCAACACCCTACCCAAAGCATCGGAAAGTCCACATTCCTGCGATTCGCCGGCCGATCCCGCGAGGATTTCCGCCGATTTGGTCAGGATAATGGCCAGAGCTTCGTCGAACGCAATCGGCGTGGACGAGGCTTGCGGCCACGAGCCCTGCTGTGTCTGGTCCTGTCTCATCGCGCCCTAACAACTAGATGGTGGTTTGTTTTGTTGTGTTAGTGAAAAAAATGAATTTTTGTGCCGTTTGCGAGTTTTCGCGAAAACAGCGATCGCGGCGATGGCGGTGATTTGGCGAAATGTTCCACGTGGAACACTAAAGCAATTGAAGGGCCAAACGCAATTGGAATGCCAAAACTCGCCTATCTGGCTTGAATCGAGACGGTTGCGAAATCGCAAATAAATACGTTATTGTGGCGTTTTTTCTGAGCGATTCAGGGCCGGGGAAAATGGACCTATTTTTGAGAAGATCGGGCGTAACCGGCATTTGCCTGCAATGCAGGTGTTTATTTTTATTGTGCTCGATTGCAAGCTGGTGATTCCACGTTGGATACATATTTCAAAATTCGCATTTTGAGAGGGAAAAGCACCGTTTTTCTGTGTGACATGAACCCAGAAATTATTTTCCTCCGATTCAATTCTACCTCTAATCTCTATATTTTCTTTGACTTAGCTATAATCTCCACCTCAGAACCAGTTATATTAATATATAACTCAACCTTGCCTCTTATATTCGCTCACCCATATATATCGTCCACCTGGTTAAGAGGATATGCAGATGTCAACAGAGCTGAAACAGCGGCTCCTGGAATTCAGGAGCCGCTGTTTATTTCAGTACGCTGCATCAGTTCTAAAAAATCAATGTTTCTTGTACGACTTCTCCACCGTCTCTCCAGACTGCTGCAGAATGCTGTGGGCATCGTCGGCCAGCGGCCCTGTAGGACTCATGGAGAGAAATTTATGATATGCGTCCGCGCAACCCGGCGGCAGCACAATCTTGCTCGTCTTCGGGTCGACCGTTGCATGCTGCACCAGCGACCAGCCTTTGATGTAGTACGGGATCGGCTGGTTCGGATCGGCGGCAATCGCTTTATCGGCGGCTGCCCCTGCGGCATCTCCCTGACCCGTCTTGAACAGCACAATCGCTTCGTTCCCGTAGTATTTTCCCGCTTGCGTGGGATCGGCCTTGGCTGCCGCTTCATACGCGGCCACCGCATCGTTTACCTTGCCCGACTTGGCCAGCGCCTCGCCGAGATTGTTGTTTGCCGCCGCCATAACCCCAGGATCCGGCTTGGTAGCCGTCGCCATGATCGACAACGCTTTTTTGTAGTTGGTGACCGCATCGTCGTATTTCTTGGCCGCCAGATCGCTGTCGCCCAGTTCGTACCAGGTCAGCCCAACATCCGGCTTCGCCTGCGTCGCTTGCGTATCCATGGCGATCGCCTGGTCAAAGTTGCCGGCCTTGCGTGCGGCGCGCGCGTCGGTAATCAGCTTGTTGACGTTCTTGATCTTGGCGTTCTGTGCCTGCGCCCCTGCGTTCGCCTTGCGGAGTTCCGCAATCTTCTTCTGCATGTCCGGCGGCAGTGCTTTGATATATGCCTCACGGCTCAAATCGAAGTCCACCTGGACATCCGCGCCCGCCGCAAATTTCACATCTTTCTGGTAATCGATGATGCCTTGGGTGGACTTGCCGTCCTTGTCCTTGATTTCTCCAAAAAGAACCATGGTATAGGTACCCGGCTTGATGCCCGATCCTTTGTAGTCTCCGCTCGCGTCCGTCGTAAAGGTGTTGAGAGGCGTTTTGCCGTCCGTCGTAACCTCGACCTTCGTGTTTGCAATAGGCTGGGACAGTGGATCCTGCGCATGGCCATGAATGCTGGCCGTCGCCGCCTGCGCCCGCGCTGGAGTCGCCGCTGCCATGCTGCCGATGGTGACGCACATTGCCGCGCAAAGCGCCGCCGAAATTATTGCGGACATCGAAATTTCCGCAAACCGGATCTTCTTCATTTTCTTCTCTCCTCGCAATCTACAAACTGTTTCTTACTCCGGACAAGTCTTTTCGAGGCATTCAGCCTGAAACGTATTCTAAAGCCACAAAGCAATTAGTGGCCTGTTCCGCTTTCCAGCAGGCTCGGCAGGCCCGTAAGATACGATGCAAAATTACGCGCGCGAGGCCGCTGCCTCATACGGGATGGGATCGTTGGCGCCCGCCTCCGCAAAAGCCCGCAGCCGCAGCACGCAACTATCGCAGACGCCGCACGCACGCTCCTCGCCGGAATAGCAGGACCAGGTCGCGTCAAACGGCGCCTTCAATTCCATTCCCATCCGGACAATTTCGCTTTTTCTCAGTTGGATCAATGGCGTTACGACTTCAATGTCGCCCTCCCGCGTCCCCGTGCGAATCAGCTGTTGAAACGCGGCATAGTACGCCGGGCGGCAATCGGGGTAGCCGGAACTATCCTGCTCGACCGCGCCGATAAAAATTTTCTTTGCGCCCAGCACCTCCGCCCAACTTACCGCCGCAGAGAGGAAATGCGCATTGCGGAAGGGAACATAAGTGACAGGAATTTCCGTGCCGATCTGTTCCGCCGCCGGCGCATCCGGCACGGCAATGTTCACGTCTGTCAGCGCGGAGCCGCCAATCAGTCGAAACAAATCCATCCGCAGCGGCAGAAACTGCTGCACGCCGACGGCTTCCGCCACTGCGCGCGCACTTGTCAGCTCCCGGCGCTCCGTGCGCTGCCCATAGCTGAAGTGCATTGCGTAGACGTCATATTCACGCGCCGCCAGGGCGAGGCAGACTGCCGAATCCATACCGCCGGAAAGCGAGACAACTGCGCGTCCGCGTCTCGAATTGGATGAAGAATGCAAGCTATCGATCGGAGTTGTCATCGTCCTGCTGTTCCACTCCCGGATTTTCCTCTAAAATTTCCAGCGCCGCCTCTGCGTCCAATTGCCGCACCCTCACCCGTATGCCGCTCAGCCCCGGTACCATGCTGCCCAGCATCCGATAATAATTTTCCGAATCGATCGCAGCCTCAATTCCAAACGAAGCCAAGAGGCTAACCACCATCTGTGCCTCGTTCAGCGTAGAGCAATGCCCAACCACGACCGGCCTGAGCGCGGCATCGGCGTCGCTCAAATTGTCCGGCGCTTTCGGCGGAGTCAGTTCCATGTCGAATCCATTTCTTTGGGACTACACCCCTTTTTTCAGAGGCTCCCAGATGAACTTGTGAATCTGCAAACTCAGCCGCGCGGGCAACTGATCGGCCAGCATCCATTCCACCAGCACGCGAGGATCGAGCGCACAATTCTCCGCGCTGCGCTCCGGCGTGGGCGTCTTGCTGAAGGCCGGCGACAACAGCACCTGCCCGCAGCGCGCCGCCAGGTCATGCTCGCGAAGAAAGTCGCGCGCAAATTCATAGTCCGCGCGGTCGGACAAGACGAACTTCACTTCATCCCGCGTAGTCAGCGCTTCCAGATTTGGCAAGTGAAAACGCCCGCTCTCGCCAGATGCCGGACACTTCACATCCATGATCTTATGCACGCTCTTCGGAATGCCCGCCAAAGGCCGTTCGCCGCTGGTTTCGATCATCAGCGTATAGCCCTGCGCCAGCAGGCGATCCATCAACGGCAGCAGTTCGCGCTCCTGCAGCATCGGCTCGCCGCCGGTAAACTCCACCAACTTGATGGGAGCCAGCGTGGCAATTTTTTGCTCCACCTGTTCCAGCGAATGCTTCTCGCCGCCAGTAAATGTGTATTCCGAATCGCACCAGGAGCAGCGCAGGTTGCATCCTGCGAGCCGCACAAAAATACACGGCAGTCCGGCGAAACTCGACTCCCCCTGCACGGAGGCATACAGTTCGATCAGGTGCACAGGCCTACTCGTAATAGGTTGCGGTGGTGGTATCGGTTTCGAAGATGGTGCAATCCTTCACGCTGACACGCCCGTCCGTCATCTCTCGCAGCTGATGATTGGTTTCGTCGTAGAAATAATGCGCCAGGTTTTCGGCCGAAGGATTCAGCTCTGTAAACGGCGCGATGTCGTTGATCATCTGGTGGTCCAGACGATCAATCACCGGCCGCATGACATGCTTCAACTGTTTGAAGTCCAGCAGCAGTCCGGCGGCATCCAACTGGCGCCCGCGCAAGGTGATGCGCACTTTATAGTTATGCCCGTGCGGGTTTTCGCACTTTCCCCGGTAATTGCGCAGGTAATGCCCTGCAGAAAATCCCGCTTCCACGGTGACTTCGTACATGCCGCTCCTAGAGCGCCGCATTCCATCCAGCGGCTCCTTCTATTGTATCGACTGCGGCGGTTTTCAAGAGGGGTAGCGGGTCAGCGTGCGATCACCCGAACAAGTTCATCCGAATAAGTTCATCAATGTCAGCCGCCCGCCATCGGTCAGAAGAATTACCAGGTTGGTGATGACGAAGATCAAGTCATAGTGCCAGCCGGAAGATTTCTCTCCCCAGAAGCCAGTCTTCCATTTCGCGGCCTTCATGTAGATCGCGCCGAACATGATCAGAATCAGCCCCAGCGCCGCAAGCTGCGTCAGCACGCCGAAGATGATTCCCAGGCTTCCAAGAATCTCCGCCCAGCCAAGAAAAATCGTAAAGCCGACGCTTAGCCCCAGGCTTTTGGCTCGCTCACGCGGCGACTTTACGTGGCTCCATCCGCTCCACAGAAAAACCACCCCGGTAATGATCCGAAGCAGCAGCAAGCCCCAATCAATATAGTTTTGCGATCCCGGAAAAATCTGAAAGTGCATCGGCCATCCCTCCCCTTTGCCTGCCGAACTTCGACTGCTGGAATAGATGCAGATTTCATCGACTGAGGGGTTGTATCAGATCGACCTGCGCCTTTTGCGAAGCTCGCGTTCCTCGTGCCGGCGGCTGGCTTGCTCAAATAAATTCGTAACCGTACCGATCAGGCAGGAAATGGTGCCCAGCAGGAAAAGGATCAGGGCCATGGTGCGCCACATCACTGCCTCGCCGGGAAGCCCCGGCTGGTGCGCCCCCGGCGTCAAAGACATACCAAAGGAAGCCGCGCCCAAGACCAGCAGCGCAGCCGCGAGAATGTAGAGATTCCGGGACATAAAAATATGGAAATTCCGGGACGTGCGTTGGAACGATCCCGCTGCAATTAGTTTAGCGGGGCTGGCTGAAAGAACGCTTCCACATCCGCAATCTTCTGCGTTACGCGATAGGGCGGCAGGCTTTCCAGAAATACTCGCCCGTAGCGTTGTCGTTGCAGCCGCGAATCCAGCAACACCAGTACGCCGCGATCGTTCAATGAACGGATCAGTCGCCCAAATCCCTGCTTCAACGCAATTACCGCCGTTGGAATTTGATACTCGGCAAATGCATTTCCGCCCTCGGCCTCAATCGCTTTCATCCGCGCTGCCACTACGGGATCGCTCGGCACCGCGAACGGCAGCTTATCGACGATGACACAGCTGAGCTGCTCGCCCTGTACATCGACTCCCTGCCAGAAAGAAGATGTTCCCAGCAACACCGCATTCGGCGTAATACGAAATTCCTCCAGCAGCGCATTGCGCGGAGCCGTGCCCTGCAGCAGCAGCGGAAACCCTACGCGCATCAACAGCTGCTCATGCACCTGCCGCATCTGACTGTAGCTGGTGAACAGACAGAAGGCGCGGCCCTGGGTAATCTCCAGCAGCTCGCAGATTTTTTCGACAGCGGTATGAGTAAAGTTCGCCTCGCGCGGATCGGGCATCTCCGGCGGCAGGTACAGCAGCGCCTGTTCGCCATAGCGAAAATGCGAGGGCACTACCAGCTCCCGCGCCGCGGTCATGCCGAGGCGATTGCGAATGTGATCGAAGTTTCCCTGCACCGTCAGCGTCGCCGAAGTCAGTACCACCGAGGGCACAGTTTCAAATAAATCGCTCGTCAGCAGCGATGCGATCTCAATCGGTGTCGCCTGCAGCCAGGTATTGCTCCCCGTATGCCGCATGCCTGTCGAGCTGCGCCGCTCAATCCAGAACACAAATCCGCGATCTGTCGACTGCATCAAAAATTCCAGCTGCGTGCGCAACTCCGCCGCGCGCTTTTTCAGGCCGCTCGCTTCCTCGACTCCACGCAATCGCTCCAGCTCGCCGGTTAAGCGGTCCAGCGCGTTCAATACGCCTAGGTACACATCGCCGGATTGCTCCAGGAATTCCTCGCGATCGGCAAACGGCATGCGGCCCTCCGCGCCCTTCGGCTCCGGCAGCGCCGCAAAAAACATGCGTGAGCGCTCGCGGACCAGCTCCGCGGCAGCCGTCAGCGCAGCGGAAAGAGATTGCTTGGCGCGCAGCAGAATCTCCACGTCGCGCGCCAGCTCTTCAAACCGCAGATTGCTGATGCTGACGCCGAAATAATTCGAGGCAATCTCTTCCAGCTCATGGGCTTCGTCGAAGACCACCGCAGCCGCTTCGGGCAACACGCCCACATCGGGCGCGTTTTGCGCTTGCCGCCGTAGCGCCAGGTCGGCAAAAAAGAGATGGTGATTCACGATGACGATGTCGCTCTCCAGCGCGCGCCGCCGCATTTGCGTAATAAAACAAGGCTCGTAGTTCGGACAGGACGAACCCAGGCACGCCTCGCCGCGCGCGTCCAGCCGGCTCCACAACGGACTGTTCTCCGGCAGCGACGACAACTCGGCGCGATCGCCATGCTCCGTCGTCTGTTCCCATTTGCTGATCGCGCTGTATTGGTCGACCATGTCTACGCCGGTCAGAATCGGCTGATCGCGCAGCGCATACAGCTTATGTCGACAGAGATAATTGCTGCGGCCTTTCATGTAACTTACATTCAGCGGCCCCAGCAGCGACTCAAGAAATGGAATGTCCTTGAAGAAAATCTGCTCTTGCAGATTGCGCGTTCCCGTCGAGATAATCACGCGCTGCCCCAGCCGCAGCGCAGGTAAAAGATAGGCCAGCGTTTTGCCCGTGCCCGTGCCCGCCTCCACAATCAGATGGCGTTTTTCCGAGAAGGCCCGTTCCATCGCGCGCGCCATCTCCAGCTGTCCCGGGCGATATTCATAGGGCAGACCGGAGCGCGACAATATCCCGCCAGGTGAAAAAAATTCTTCCAGCCGCGGCAGTTTTCGTTGCGCAGATTGTTCCGTGAGTTGCTCGGGGGACAAGAATGGCGGCGCTCCATTTTTCGCCTGTTCCTATAATCTCAAGTTTCTGCTTGTTCCTATAATAGGGATGCAACGCGCTTTTTCGAATTATGACTCCCACAAAAAACAGCACGCAGGGCGGCACGCGCAATCGCGGTCGCCGTAAACCTTCCGCCGATGCGCGCTGGCCGCTCATTGCCATCGTTGGCCGTCCGAATGTGGGCAAGTCGACCCTCTTCAACCGCTTGACCCGGACCCGCCGCTCGATCGTTGGCGATGAGCCGGGCATTACCCGCGACCGCATCTACGGCGTCGTCGACTGGGAAGGCCGCCATGCGCGACTGGTCGATACCGGAGGAGTTCTTCCTTCGGAGCAGGAATTTATTCCGGCAGAAATTTTTCGCCAGGCCAAGGTCGCGTTCGACGAGGCAGCGGCCATCATCATGGTCGTCGATGGCCGCACGGAACTCGCCGCGCCCGACATGGAACTTGCTCGCCTGCTGCTGCGCCTCGGCAAACCATTGTTCCTCGCCGTGAACAAAATGGATGCTGAATCGCTGTTGGCGCAGGCAGAAAATTTCCGTCGCCTCGGCCTGAAAGAAATGCTGCCTGTCTCCGCCGAACATGGCCTCGGCATCGGAGATTTGCTCGACGCTGTGTTCGCCGTTCTTCCGGAAGATGACTCTCCGGCAGAAGAAGATGCCAGTCCCGAAAGCGAACCTGTCTGGAACGCCAATTCCGATGAGGTTAGGCCTGAGATTCCCGCGCACGCACCGGATGAGGTGAAAGTAGCTATCATCGGCAGACCGAACGTCGGCAAAAGCACGCTGCTGAATGCGCTAACAGGGACTTCCCGCGCCATCGTTTCCCCCATCGCCGGAACCACCCGCGATGCCGTCGATGAACTGGTCGAGCGTGACGGCCAAAAATTTCGTTTCATCGATACGGCGGGGATTCGCCGCAAAGGCAAGACGCACGAGATGGCGGAAAAGCTTTCCGTTCTGATGGCCCGCAAGCATCTCGAAGCCGCCGACGTATCCCTGCTGGTTATCGATGCCACAGTTGGAGTTCTTGCAGGCGATGCAACCATCGGCGGCTACGCGCATGAGAGCGGGCGGTCGATGGTCATCGTGGTGAACAAGTGGGATCTCGTCACCACGAAGCGAACCGATGGAAAGCCGCCCGCTGACCGCAAAGTTTTTGAACAGCAACTACGTCACGCGCTCAAATTTCTTAGCTATGTGCCGGTCATTTTTGTCTCCGCCGCCGAAGGCCAAAACATCGGCGAGGTCTTCGCCACCGTCGTCCGCGTAGCCGCCGAGCGCGAGAAGCGCATCGGCACCGGTCAGATGAATCGCTTCATCGAGCGAGTCGATTTCGATCGCGCGCCCGTGCCGATGTCGCGCAGAATGCGCATTCTTTACATGACGCAAGCTGGCGTCGCCCCACCGACCTTTGTTCTATTTACCGACAAAGACGTAAAGCTGCATTTTTCCTACGAGCGGTTTTTAGAAAATCAGATTCGCGATGCCTTCGGTTTTGAAGGCTCGCCCATACGCTTCAAAATTCGCGCAAGAAAGCCCCGCTCGCAGCGATAGAGATTTTCAGAGAGCCCGGTTTTCTTTCTTGCTGTCCCTGCCACCAGTCATCAAACGCCGCCAGCGAGCGCTCGCACTGCAATTTGTGACGCTCGCGCTTGTCGCGAATTTTCCGCCGCAATTCTTCCTCCAGCGGCTCCAGCAGATCGAATGTAATATTTGCAGGCTGGAAATGTTTTGGATCGGCATACGTAATATAGTGCACCAGCGATCCCAGTCCGGTTGCTCGCGGAATCGCCACCGGCTGCGATCCATGCGCCAGAGCGGCAGCATATATCCCGGCCAGCATTCCAGTTGCAATCGACTCCGTGTAGCCTTCGACGCCGGAAATCTGCCCGGCAAAAAGAATTCTCGGGTGATCGCGTAGTTGCATCGTCTCCGTCAGCAGCGCGGGCGCATTGATGTAAGTATTGCGATGAATCTGTCCGTAGCGCAGAAACTTCGCATTCTCCAGGCCCGGAATTAATCGCAGCACACGCGCCTGTTCGCTGTATTTCAAATGATTTTGAAACCCGACCAGATTGTACGAATCCGCTCGCAGATTTTCACAGCGCAACTGCACCACTGCCCAGGGATTTTTCCCCGTTCGCGGATCGCGCAATCCCACCGGTTTCATCGGCCCAAATCGCGGCGTATCGCGCCCGCGTCGCGCCAGCTCCTCGATCGGCAGGCAGCCTTCAAAGTACGTCAGCTTCTCCCACCCCTTTTCACCGACAGATTCCGCCGCCACCAGCGCATCGTAAAAGCAGTCGTACTCCTCGCGCGTCATCGGGCAGTTGATGTAGTCTGCTGTGCCCTTATCCCAGCGCGCGGCAAAATACACTCGCTCCATGTCGATGCTCTCCGCCTCGACAATCGGGCTAATCGAATCGTAAAACGCCAGATGCTCGCTGCCGGTCAGCGCGGCGATCGAGCGCGACAGGGCCGGCGAAGTCAGCGGCCCCGACGCAACAATCGTCCAGCCATCGTTCGCATCGAGATCTGTCACTTCTTCACGATGCACCGTAATGCTCGGCTCGGCGGCAATCGCTTCCGCAACCAGCCGCGAAAACTCGACGCGGTCGACCGCCAGCGCATGTCCGGCTGGAACCGCGCTCGCATCCGCGGCAGCAATCAGCATAGACCCAGCCCGGCGCATCTCCTGCTTCAACAGCCACGGCGCGGTGTGCTCACTTTCCGACTTCAAAGAGTTCGAACAGACCAGCTCGGCAAAATCTCCGGTTTGGTGCGCCTCCGTCGAACGCACCGGGCGCATTTCATACAGGTCGACCTCACAGCCGCGCCGCGCCGCCTGCAATGCGGCTTCCGGCCCAGCCAGCCCCGCGCCCAGAATACGAATTCGTGGAATCATTTCCGTCATCCAAATACTCGCCTGGTTTCATGGTACCGGTCGCGCATCGCTTCCTATGATTGGAGCACTGAAAAACAGGAGTAAGGTAAAAGAGAATCTCGACGTTAACTTGGTAGCTCGTTGCGAAAGGGATGTGCGATATGCTCAATAAATCCTTCGCTGCAATATTGCAAAAAAGCCGCAACAAAGGCGGCTGGACCTATGTAGTATGGCCCGATTCAGGTAAATTTTTTGGAACTCATGGCGCGGTCAAGGTGCGGGGAAAGATCGACGGCTGTCGGTTTGAAAGTTCGTTCATGGCGATGGGGGATGGCGTGCATATGCTGCCGGTGAAAGCCGATATTCGCCGAATTATCGGGAAAGAAGCGGGCGACACCGTGCATGTGCAATTGGAAGAACGGATCATGCCAACGCGAGGGAAAAATCGTTCGCAATGAGAATTCTTTTCCACCATGCTGCTCTATAGCCTGGGCCTGCTCGCGGCCATCATCCTCGCATCTCCCTATTGGTTGCTCCGCATGGTGTGGAGTGGCCGTTATCGCGACGGCATCGGCCAGCGGCTGGGTACTGTGCCGCAGGCGTTACGAGAATTCGTTGGCCATCGTCGTACGATCTGGATTCATGCCGTCTCCGTGGGAGAAGTCATCGCAGCCAGCCGCTTGATCGAACTGCTCGACACTATCGACCCGAATTTTCCGGTCGTTATTTCCACCACCACCCGCACCGGGCAAAAACTGGCGCAACAGCGTTTCGGCGACACCAGGGTCTTTTATTACCCGCTCGATTTTGCCTGGATCGTACGACGCTATCTACGCGCGCTCCGGCCGCGCATTCTCGTGTTGATGGAAAGCGAACTCTGGCCGCGCATGATTGTCGAAGCCCATCGCGCAAACATCCCTGTCGTCGTGGTAAATGGCCGCGTATCCGACCGATCGCTGCCGCGGTATCGCGCGCTGCAGCGGCTATGGCGGCCATTTCTCCGCAAGTTGACGCGAGTGCTGGCGCAGACGGAGCAGGATAGAAAACGTTTCATCGCCATCGGCGTTCCGACAGCAATTGTCGAAACCGCGGGCAATCTAAAGTACGACGTACGCACTGTGGGTGAGTCGAAGATCACGAGAGAACTGCGCACGCATCTGCCGCCGGACGCAAAGATCATCGTCGCCGGCAGCACCCTCGACGGAGAAGAAAACAGTCTGTTCGAGGCCTTTCGCGAACTGCTCGCACAATCTCCCCAACTCATCCTGATCCTCGCGCCCCGCCATCCCGAACGCTTTCGCGCGGTTGAAGAAATGATTCGGCAATCGCAGCTCCTCTGCATTCGGCGATCAAGCTGGACGACGCAGCCGATCCCGCCCGGCAGCATCTTCCTGCTGGATTCCATCGGAGAGCTGGCGTCGGTATATTCGTTAGCTTCGGTCGCCTTCGTCGGTGGCAGTCTCATCCCCGCCGGCGGCCATAATCCATTGGAGCCGGCACAATTCTCCATTCCCATCTTGATGGGTCCGTACACGGAAAATTTTCGTGGCATAGTCGCCGTACTGCTCAGCAAGGAGGCTATTCGCATTACTCCGCCGGAACGTCTCGCCGCTGCGTTGGGCGAACTGATCTCCTCCCCACTCAGCCCGCAGATGGGCACACGGGCTCGGCAGGTGTTCGAGGAGCATGCCGGAGCATCCGAACATTGCTTCGCTGCTATCCAAAAAATTCTCGCGGCAGGTTCTCAATGAAACCGGTGCGCGAGCGATCGTTTTTCTGGCGGATGCTCTCGCCGCTGGCGTGGCCTTTCGTCCTTCTCTACGCAATCGTGATCCGGCTGAAGAATGCCGCGTATGATCTTTCTTTGTTGAAGCCGCGGCATTTGTCCTGGCCGGTCATCAGCGTCGGCAATCTCTCCGTCGGCGGAACAGGGAAGACCCCCGTAGTTATGCTGTTCGCAGTCCTGCTTCGATCCCGCGGCTGGCAGGTTGATGTGCTCAGCCGCGGCTACGGCCGTAACAGCCAGCAAGTCGCTCGCGTCGATTCCCAGGGAACTCCAGAGATATACGGCGATGAACCGCTGTTGATTGCCCATCGCGGTGCGACTGTCTATGTCGGAGCCGATCGTTATCAATCCGGACTACTGGCGGAAAGGGAATCGTTGGCCGAAAGCAATTCTCCGCGCGGTCTACATATTCTCGACGACGGCTTTCAACATCGCAGATTGTCCCGCGCTATCGATATCGTTCTCCTGCAGCGCGCCGATCTCGCGGACGACATGCTGCCGCTCGGCCGCCTGAGAGAACCTCTCTGCGCGTTGGAACGCGCCGACATCTGCGTCCTGCGTGCTGAGGATGCCGGCTTAACTGAACGCGTTCTGCGCCTCATGCGCCAGCGCGATCCCGCGCGAGTATGGATCGTGGAGCGCCAAATGACATTTCCAACGCAGCCTGTTCCCAAGGCGCTCGCATTTTGCGCTATTGGCGATCCGCATAGCTTTTTCGCAGGCCTCCGAAGCGCCGCAATCAAAGTCGAAAAAGAAATATCCTTTCGCGATCATCATGCTTACACGCAGAACGATATCGATCGATTGAAGTCTGTTGCGCGAACCTGCGACGCGGAATGTTTTATTACAACGGAAAAAGATGCAGTGCGTCTCACCCGCGACCTCCGCACCGATCTGGAAAAAGAATTCCCGCTCGTCATCGCCGGACTGGAAGTCTCTCTCCGCAATGAGGTCAATGCGATGGTCACCTTGGAGTCTCTGCTGGCTGCGCGGCTTCAAGTTCTTCCTCCCAACGTGCGATGATGAATGTTTGCCGAACCAACCACAAGCTCTGCGGATTCTGATCGTGCGCCTGGGCGCGATGGGAGACATTCTCCACGCTCTGCCGGCGGTAACCGCGCTGCGCACCGCACTGCCTGCAAGCTGGATCGGCTGGGCGATTGAGCCGCAGTGGACACCGCTGCTGTGCGCCGCATCGGCAGCCCAGCCGCCTGTACGCGGCCCGCAAATGCCGGTCACGGATCTCCTCCATTCTGTTCCAGCCAAGCATTGGGCGCGGCATCCCGTTTCGCTGGCAACGCTTGCTCAGATCAAAGCGGTCCGGCATGCTCTGCGCGGCGAACATTACGATCTTTGCATCGATCTGCAAGGCGCCGTTCGCTCCGCATGGATCGGACGCATGGCGTCTGCTCCCGTCATCGGCGAAGCCGATCCGCGCGAGCCGCTGGCCCGCTGGCTTTTCCATCAGCGCGTCGAAACCACCGGCGTCCACGTCATCGAGCAGGCGCAGGAGGTCGTCGCGGCCGCGCTGAAAGAATATAAGCACGCAGCTCTTCCAAATTGCTCCGCTGCTCTTCCGATGGATGCGGACGCGGAGCGCTGGTGTAACGACTGGCTCCGCGAACGTAGCGTGGAAAAATTTGTGCTCATGAATCCCGGCGCCGGCTGGGGTGCCAAGCGTTGGCCCGCGGACCGCTACGCCGCTGTCGCCGCAGCGCTTGCACATCTGGGGTATGCAACCATCGTGAATACAGGGCCGGGTGAGTTCCAGTTGACGGAAGTGATTTCTTCCGGCAATCCGCGCGTTTTCGCCATGACCGGCAGCATCGGTCAACTCATCGCCTGCACTCACCGCGCCAGCCTTTTTCTTGGCGGCGATACGGGTCCACTGCATCTCGCCGCCGCATTGAAAATTCCTGTGGTCGGTATTTACGGTCCCACCGATCCGGCGCGTAACGGTCCTTTTCAAACCCGCGCAAAAATTCTGCGCCATCCGGAAAGCAAACGCGATCACACGCGGAGAGCGGAACCTGAGGCTGGATTATTGACGATCACTGTAGACAATGTCCTCGAAGCAGCGCGCGAACTTTTGTCGCCGCGATCGGAATCGCCGGAGGCATGCAAACTCGCATGAGCCAGCCCTTTCTACAAAGATGGAAGCAGGTCTCCCGGCGCATTCGCGTACCGCTCGGTTTTCTCTTCATTCTCTTTTATTTCTGGCTCGCAAAACCTTCGCCGCAATCGCTGCCGATAAGCCTCGTGCTGGTCATTCCCGGCATTCTCCTGCGCAGCTACGCTTCAGGGTACGTAAAAAAGAATGCCGAGCTCGCCACCACAGGCCCATACGCTTACACGCGCAACCCGCTCTATCTCGGTTCCATCTTCATCGCCTTCGGCTTCGCAGTGGCCGCGCGCAGTATTTGGATCGCCCTCGCCCTGGCCGTGCTTTTTATTTTGATTTACTGGCCTGTCATCCTGGGCGAGGAAGAGTATCTGCGCGCGCACTTCGCCGAGTATGACGACTACGCCCGCCGTGTTCCCCGGCTGTTGCCCAGGTTGATTACGAATAAAAATATCTCCGGTGGAAATTTTTCCTTGGAGCTTTATCGCAAGCATCGCGAGTACAATTCGCTTCTGGGCACTTTTTGTATTTATCTTGCGCTGATCGCCCGCATTTTTCTTTGGCATTGGTAGCTATCGGCGGCGGTTCGGCTTAATGGGTTCTCATTTGACACGAATGATGCCGAAATTTTTAGCGCTCCCCATGCCCGCGCCGTTCATGCCCGTATTCATCTTGCTGCTGGCGGTTCTATCGTCGACCGCGCGTGCGCAAACGTCGGCTCTTCCGCCGCCCAACCCGCAGTTTCCCATCCCTGGGAGCCAGACACTTACTTATGCAGTCGACTGGCGCGTGTTTCCGGCCGGTACCGCTACCTTTCATCTCCAGGCAGAGGGCGCCAACGAGCATGTGACCGCCACGGCAGCCTCCATCGGCACCGTGAATCTTCTTTTTCCCGTGGCAGATCGATATGACAGCGTCTTCGACCGGCATTCAGGCTGCTCCTACGAATATCGCAAGCAAATCCAGGAAGGCCGCCGCCATCTCACCGGCCTCATGCAACTCGACTACGCGCACCGCCTGCAGATATTGAGCGAAAAGAATTACGTCACCGGAACATCGAAGCACCAGACATCCCCAATTTCCGGATGCGTCACCGATGTTCTATCGGGAATTTTCTACGTCGCCACTCAACCTCTGCAAATCGGCCATGACCTGCATTTCCCATTGGCCGATGGCGGCAAAGTCGTCGCTGTCACCATGAAGATAGAAGCCAAAGAAACCGTCATCACCCCGGCAGGAACCTTCTCCACCATCCGCGTCCAGCCCACCGCCGCCGCCGGCGTCGTCAAAAATCGAGGCAGTATCCTCATCTGGTATACCGACGACGCCCGCCATCTCCCAGTACAAGTGCGCGCCCGCCTCTTCTGGGGAACAATCACCATGCGCCTGACCAGCGCCACCAACAAATAGCCGCGTTCAGTTATGACGGCTAGTCTCGCTTTACGCTGCCTTCAATGTTCCATCAACACAACGACAGATCGCACGGGCACCTGTACCGTTCCTGTAGAGGAGTGCGGCTCCGGAGCCTCCGGGCTAACCCAGACCAGATGACCGCTTCCATCTTGAAGGGCAATATGCGCAACGAGCGGCGCTTTTGTCGTATTCACAACAACGACCGCGCGTTTGCCATTTGCCCGCCGAAAGACGGAATAGTCGGCATAGTTTTTGCCTGCTGTCGTCACGATTGCATCCTGAGTGTCGCGGAACTCCGCATCCCACAGGTATTCGCGGTATTGCTTGCGCAACGCGTCCATCTTTTTGCCGTAGGCCAACGTTAGAGGAAAATCATCCAGGTTCCCTTTGAAGTTGAAGGGCTCATAACTCATGATATAGCGATACCGCAATGCCTCATTGATCATCTTCCGGTCGTCGAAACCCGTTACGGCGATCATGATCGGCAGCGAAGGATTTTCATAGCGTACCAGGGGGATATGGCCGGTCCATATGCGGATGTAAATCAGAGAATAGTTGAGCGTCTCCAGATCGTAGGCCGCCTCGCCCGACATCAGGAAGTTCTTTTCTCCTACACTGTCATGGACGATACCGCGAAACATATTGCCCAGCTTTGCGTCTCCCGACCACAGCGTCGTTGGCACGCGATGCCCATGGTCCGGTGAAAAACAATAGTCCGCGCCGCCGTGGTGCTGGACTTCGTCATACAGAATTCCACTGGCGCCAAGGTCAATGCTCTTTCTGAATTCTTTCGCCGACAGATCGAGCCAGTACTTGTCATTCAGGCAGGCGACGGCCAGCCGGCGCGTGTTGATGTCGGCAAGCTGTTCGGGCGTCTGATACTCATAACCGTGATAGATGTACGTTTCGCCGTTGGGGTCTACAGCCATGTGCTTGTGCAACTCCGCCTTGTACTGGGGAGTGCTGGTGTCGGCCCAGGTGTACTTGTTGAAGAGAATGACATGCACGCCCATCTTCTGAATTCTGGCGATTGCATCCTTCAGGTCCTGATAGCTTCCCAGGCGAGGATCGGTGTCATGCGAAGGATTGCCGCGGTCCTGGCCGCCGCGGTTCCATCCCACGAGCTGAATGGCGCTGATGCCGTTTTTTGCCGCTCCTTCCGCGCGCCGCGGCAGGTCGCGGTATTGCGTGCGCAGATCGTCTTCGGCGGAGTTGATCTGAATCTGCTGCCATGAATGCACGCCCTCGGCCCAGGTCGGGGTAATGGGCCGACGAAACCAGGTGTCATGCCACTTGCGATAGATATCCACGCCATGGTGCCAGTCCCCCTGGAAGGGGCTAAGAACGATGGTGGACAGTGCAAAGCTCTCACCCGGCGCGGCAAAGGGATAGTGCTCCACCCCGGCGGAAATTCGCACCGGATGCCCGCTGATCTTCGTTCCCTCCGGAATGCGACTATCAAAGGAATTGCCGTAGCCTGGCTTCAACTCATAAAGATAGCGCGTGATCTCTTTTGAAGTTGTATCCTGTGTGCCGATGTACAGTCCCTGGGATTTCGCCAGGACAATGGAATAACTGCCTGCGGCCAATTGCATAGGATAGTTGGTGCCATAGTAGCCATGGTCATTATCAAAATCCGGGGAAAGGTTTGTTACTGCTCCCGTTCCATAACCTAAACCAAATCGTTTCAGGGAGTCGGAGGCAGCCGGCGTGGAAAGATCTCCAATGATCGGCCATTCGACCGTCGCGACCGTGTATTTGGAATGGTTGACAACCTCCATGTTGAACGAGGCGTTGCCCTCCTGGAGCGTAACTTTTCCGGTCAGCACGATGTCCAGCTTGCCAGTGTATTCACTCTCGAGATTGCGCCAGACAATGGTCAGGCTGCGGCCATCCGGCGACTTTGTCATCGAGGCCGCCATGTTGCGCGCGCCGAGAACTGGATTGTAAGAACGTTCAGCGGTTGGCGCAAAGAGAGAAAAAGATTCCGCCAGCTCAGGTTTTGTCTGAAGTTTCCAGCCGGTTTTTTTCGAGAGGAATTCGATCAACGCTCCGGAACTCCGATCGAACGATAGTCGAACATCCGCGTCTTCGATCGAAATACTCTTTCCACTCAATGGAATCAGACGATCCGAATCGTGCACTGGAGAGCCCTGGCCGGATTTCCACGGCTGCGCTTCCGATTTGCCAGGAACGACTGCAAAACAGAAACAGAGGATCGCAATGGTGCAAATCAGGCTGCTGGTAAGGGGTTTTACCCGTTCCCGCCGGGCTGCTGAAAAGATCGAGAAAAGAGTATTTACAGGCAAGATCGGTTTCAGTTCGTTTCCCTTAGTCAATGTGCCCTCACATTCCAGCGAAAACTATTTCGGTAAAATCGGCTATAGTTCATCCCGCGGCGCCGGCATATCCACCCAGGTTGACATGCAAATACATTCTCATTTCGATATGGAAATTTCCTGGGAGACCGATCTCTCAATATTATTTATATATATACTTTTCGCACTCAAGACGCGTCAAGAATAAAAAATATATTCTAATAAAATTGTAGAGTTTGAGATTTGACCTTGAAGATATGAACCTTAAATCAAGCCTATAAAAAAATCCTCTATTCATGGCAATTTTTCTATTCAACAGTAAACTGCATTGACAGAATAATTTCATCCTTGCATGTTGATGTCTCTCATAAGAGACCGTTCCCTTATCTTTGCTATACGCTGAACCAAGCCCGAATAGCTGAGAATTATTCATCAAATAGTGGAGCAATTTTGAGTGTTGGAGTGTCCGACGGCCAGATGCCCTCATCAAACTCTCGAGGCGGAAGAGGGGTGCGTCTGACTCAAAAACTGAGGTTCGCTGCGTGATTTTGGGGGTTGTTTGGTGGTGCAGGCAGTCTCGAGCAATCCGGTCTCTCACTGCATTTCCCTGCTAACAGGGAATTTAACAGGGAAATCTCGAAATTTTGAGCTGTCGTTCAGGCATGAGCCGCGAGGCATGCGGCACAATTCACTATGTTTAGCCGCGCTGACAGGCCATCGAAGCGCAAAAGTAACAGGGAATTTTCTCGATACATCAGGGAACTTAAATTCCCTGTTACGGGTTCGAGCAGCGAAAGTTTGTTCAGTTTTTTGTGACCATGTCGCGCGAACCGCCCCATATCCCCCACTAGATAAGTAGCGCAATTTTTAAGTTCGGCCTTCACGAAAAGCCGGAACCTAAACTGGTGGCCAGCAATGAACCTTGCTTCATTACACGTGACCGCGCCGTCGCCGTCTCGCGCAGCCCAGTACGTCCGCATGTGACCGAGCATCAGCAGTATTCTCTGGAAAACTAGCTCGAGATTATCCGCTCGTACGCAGCGGCCCACAACATGGAGATCGTTCAGGAATACTCCGGCCATGGCCGTAGTGAACTGAACATCGCGGGCCGCGACGTTCTCAACCTGCTCATGGTTAATGTCGAGGCCAAAACCAACTTCACTGCGCTCCTCGTCTATAACGTGAACCGTTGGGGACGGTTCCAGGACGCAGACGAGAGCGTCTACTACGGACGTGACGCCATGCTTCTCAACAATATTTTTCAGGTGAGACCTTCGGTTATCGCCGTATGATTGATAATCATCATCGAAAAACTCTCAGCTTTTGAGGAACTCAGTAATGCTGCTTAGAACCTCGCTAGAGTTAGTTCTCGAGGAATATAAGGCTGCAACTAGCACGGACTTCAAAGGCAATCCTGTTGCGGCTTTCGTGAGAGAAGACTTGCCCGAAGCAGTGCGCGGAGCGCTGCGCAGTGCATTTGCTGACGCAGCGGATGATTACCTTGTCAAAGGAAGTCCAGGAGCTGGGAATTGGGTTAGGTGCCCGTGGTGCGCGATCCTCGATCCTGTGATCACCGACTCCGCAGAGCGTGGCTTCTATCCCGTTTATTTGTTCCGTGAGGACTTCACCGGAGTGTATCTAAGTCTAAATCAGGGTGTAACGGACGTCCGAGAGCAATACAAAACCAATCGGAAGGACGCTCTCAGGAGCAGGGCTGTCGATTTTCGTAACAGGCTTGGGAAAGATGAATTGCAAGGAATGCTTCCGGAGATCGATTTGCGGCCGGCAAATACAGGGACTTTTTCTGCAGATTACGAAGCTGGAAATATCGCTGGCATTTTCTATGCTGCGGATGCTCTGCCCAGTAATGAACTCTTGGTCGCTGACCTCGTGAAGATGGTTCGGAAATATGAACTGCTAATCTCTTCCGCCGCGATCACGTTGGGAACCGCGCTGGAACCAGAAGAGCAAGAGAACGTACTAATTGAAGATCACAGCGCATTCCGACTACATAGGGCAATTGAACGTAATCCGCGAATCGCTAAAAAGGTAAAGGACGCCCATGGGTTTGATTGCGAGGCTTGCGGATTTTCGTTCTCGGAAGCCTACCCGGGGATACAGAAATCCCTCTACATTGAAGCACATCATTTAATACCGATAGCTGAACTAAAGGGAAAGAAGGTAGCTCGGAATCCGAACACCGATTTTGCGGTGTTGTGTGCGAACTGCCACCGCATGATTCACCGTTATCCGGAACCGTGGGACCTCACAGGCTTCAAAATGACTCTGACAGCAAATCAATGAGTCTCAGAACTACACACGGTTTGTCACGGAAAAGCAGACTGAACACGAAATCGCCGAGCAACTCGATGCGCCGGCATTCTAAGAAAATAGGTTGCTCGTGAATGCGGGGGATCGTCCGGCAGTTGCTCATCTGTCCATTAGGATCGAGCCCAAAATTTGGAGCATGACAAACGCGGAACACGAGCGGCGCTAGCTGAAACGGGGTAGTGGTCAAACCTTGTGAATCGATATTTTCCCATGGACAGCAGAGGCACTCCGGGGAGGTCAGATGGAGTGCTCGTGCGCGGAGAGACATTTCCCCTCGTGGATTTGAAGCTTAAACGCCAACCACTGTAAATTAATCGCTGACAACCGCCGCGAACACTACTGCAGGCGAGGACCGGACTTGATTGTTCGCGCCGAGACTATTCCTAATTCGCAAAGCGAGAGAATTGCCGTGCCTGGAGGGGGACTTGGTTTCGAGAGAGCAGCTGTACGAACTTGTTTGGTCGATGCCCATGACGAAAGTAGCTGAGAAGTTCTCGGTATCCGGAAGCTACATGGCGCGAGTGTGTTCAGCTCTTCGAGTTCCGCGCCCGCAACTTGGCTACTGGGCGAAGCTGAATGTGGGAAAAGCGCCAGCTCGTCCTGCTTTGCCCGAAGCGTTGCCGGGCGATCAACTTATCTGGTCGCAAGATGGCGATTTGCCCCTAGCCACACGCGGGGTTGCAATCGCCTCACCAAACCCAGTGGCATCGCGAGCACGGCGCATTGTTACTGGAACACACGGACTGATCCGCGGCGCGAAACAACATTACGAAAGGGGCTACAAGGTAGAAAACGGCCAATTACTGCGGCCATATAAACGAATGCTCATTGATGTAGTTGCGTCGCTTGCTAGCCTGGATAAGGCACTCTCCTTCGCAAATGATCTGTTTAACGCATTGGAATCTGCCGGTCACCGGGTGTGCCTTGCGCCCTCGAGCGAGCGGTTTTATCGGGCACACATTGACGAACACGAGGAGCCGAAACCACGACGCCAGGAATATCCGGAATGTGGTCGTCATCTTTGGGCGCCCGATCGTAGCACCGTCGTTTACGTAGACACGATCCCGTTCGGCTTAACAGTGATCGAAATGACCGAGTCTGTTGTGATGCGTTATGTGAACGGCAAATACATCCGCGAATCGGATTACAAGCCGCCTAAGACATCACGTGGGTACGCCGATCACACTTGGTCGACAACGAACGATCTCCCTTGCGGCCGTTTGCGAATCGTCATCTACTCGGGTCGGCATGATGTCTCGTGGTCAATGTCGTTTCAAGAGACCAAGACGCGAACGCTGACCGAAGATATCAAGAAGATCGTGAAGTCAATTGAGGGCTCCACCGAATTGTTACGGAAGGAGATCGCCGAGGCGGAACGCCGAGCCGAAGTGCAGCGGCAAGAGCAAGAGGCGCAGCATGCGCGATGGCTCATCGAAGAGGATCGGCGGCAGATTGCTCAATCCATCAAGGAAAGCCGGGAGGAATTGGACCAGGTGATCAAATCCTGGGCAACAGCTGTAGGCATCGAGCAGTTCTTCAAGGGAGTTCAGGAACGGGCTAGTGACCTCTCCGAAGAACAGAGAAAAGCTGTCATGGATCGCCTTCAACTGGCTCGGCACTTTATTGGCACGCAGGACCCATTAGACTTTTTTCGTACATGGAAGACGCCGAGCGAACGATATCTGCCACGCGCAATGAGTACACCAAAGGCAACCCTCGAGACGACGGAGGATTGACCGAGTCCCAATCGGCCGGTCAATCAAGCAAGTGGTTGCCGTTGGTTTCCTACACCAAGAGCGCGCTCGTGAATGTCGGATTTCCAACAGACTTTGGAAATTGAGGTTTGTCGTGCCGAGTTTGCCCCGTTAATCCGCGAGCACTGAGGGCGTGAAATCCCTGACTCGATATCGAACTGCACCAGGAATTCCTACACCGACTACCGCAGTATCAAAGATCTGAAATAGCCCGTTTGCTGTCGCCGGAAAGCAGATTTTCATTCTCTCAATCGAACGGTCTACGAAAGCTACTCTTGACAACAGCCGGTCACGGGATTACTTTGCATTGTAAAGTGATTTGCGTATGAATGACCTGAACAGAGCGCTGGGAGACATCCGGAACATACGCCAGCAGATGGCGCAGACTACGGAATTCCACGGCTACGGGCCTGTAACGCTTGCTGCCACCGGACTCCTGGCTCTGGTAGCCGCGACCGCCCAGGCGCTTTGGCTGCCGGATGCAGCCAAGCACATTCTTATTTACGTGAGTATCTGGGTTTTGGCCGCCGTAGCGTCGGCTGCCCTCATCGGCGTTCAAACGGTGACGCGAACCCGTCGGATCCATTCGGGCTTAGCCGATGAGATGATCCACATGGCTGTCGAACAGTTTTTGCCGTCAGTCGCCGCCGGTGCTCTTCTTACGCTCTTATTGTTACGCTCTGTCCCTTCGGTTCTGTGGATGCTTCCAGGACTTTGGCAAATCATCTTCAGCCTGGGAGTATTCGCATCATGCCGTTTCTTGCCACGGCCCATGGTTGCAGTTGGCGTCTGGTACCTTTCCGCCGGGCTCGCTTCGATTGCACTTGGACCTGGCCGTGCGCTTTCACCCTGGACAATGGGCGTTGCCTATGGAGTCGGGCAGTTTTTCGTTGCGGGGATCTTATATTTCACAGCGGAAAAGAGCCGAGATGACAGCGAAATCTAGGTCCGACGAAGCGCCGTTCGCGTATGAAGGACTCGATCGCGTGATCCATGAGCGCGCCCGGTTAAGCGTGCTGACTTCGCTGATCTCCAACCCCAAAGGATTAACCTTCGGCGATTTGAAACAACTTTGCGCTCTAACCGACGGCAATTTGAGCCGGCATCTACAGGTGCTGGAGAAATCAAAGATGGTAGAGATCATGAAAGGCCATGATCGCAATCGCCCTCAAACGCTCTGCCGCATCACTGCTTCGGGTCGCAAGCGATATCTCGAATATCTTTCTACCCTGGAACAAGTGGTTCGAGATGCGGCTAGAGTCAGTAAAACTGAGCCCGCATCGAAGTTGGCACATGCCCTGACTCCGTCGCGGATCTAATTTTTTTGCTCAATAACTTTGCACTGTAAAGTGCATTTTGCACGTGCAATCGTACTCAGGCCATCAATTATTTTGCCCATCTACTTTGCATCGTAAAGCTAATTAGAAACGGAGAAACTTCACATGAACGATTTGTCGCCATTGCAATCAGGCCTACCCACCAGGATCAGATCTCGATCGATGGGCATGAAGCTCATCGTTGTGTGCGGGCTGGCCCTGCTCATGATGATTCCATCGCTATTTGTCAGAGAACTGGTTCAGGACAGGACCAACCGCGCCGGCGATGTAATCCGGGACATCAGTCAGCAGGTAGGCGGCCAGCAAACCTTCTTGGGGCCAACCCTCGCAATTCCTTACAGTATTGCACCGAAGACTCCTAGTGACCCGGCAGAGCACGGAATATATCTTGTGTTCCCTGCACGAGCCAACGCCGTGCTCAAGACAACAACTGGAGAGCGCCGCCGTTCCCTTTTCAAGGTTCCAGTTTTCCAGGCCGACGTCAGCCTTGACGCGAGCTTCAACTTAACGGGCGTACCGGACGCGTTGTCGCAAGGCGCCGTTCTCGATTGGAACCGCGCCGAGATGATTATTGGAGTCAGCGATACACGAGGGGCATTGTCGAATGTAACGCTGACGGTTGCCGGAAAGACCTCGACGCTGGTTCCGGCGCAGATTGTTCCGAGTATTTCGATCGGAGTCGACAAAGGACTGCCAATCTATTTGACGCTGATCGGAACACCCGCTGCCGCCTTTGCCAAGCCAGGCGCAGAGTTCAATGTAACGTCAGCACTACGATTCTCCGGGGCACAGCGAATTGCAGTGCTTTCGTATGGGAAAACTACGCAAGTCTTTGCTCAGAGCGATTGGCCAAGCCCGGGATTTGATGGCGGGTTCTTGCCGGTCAAGCGTAGTGTGTCAAAACAAGGCTTCTCTGCGGAGTGGTCGGTACCCTTTATCGCCCGCGGCGTTCGCGCGGAAGGATCGGCGGATTCCATCACCGGTCTCGAAGCAACATCTCTCGGTGTCTCATTTATCGAGGTAGCGGACCCGTACCAGTCCGTCAGCCGCTCCCTAAAATATGTCCTTCTTTTCCTGGGACTGCTTTTCCTTTCTTACTTCGTCTTCGAGGTCACCACTGGAACGCGAGTCCACCCAGCGCAATACATTCTGGTTGGCATCGCTCAAATCATCTTTTATCTGCTCCTGCTCTCTCTATCTGAAAGGATCGGTTTCGATTTCAGCTTTTTGATTGCCGGCGCTGCTACGGTTCTGCTGCTTTCAGCCAACGCGGAATGGGTTTTCGCAAGTCGGAGACAAGGCGCGCGGGCTCTAGTGATCTTCACAATGCTGTATGCCCTTATCTATATGTTGCTGCGCTTGGAAGACAACGCATTACTCGTCGGTGCAATTGCCAGCTTCCTGACCTTAGCCTCTGCCATGTACTACACGCGAAACATTGACTGGTACAGCTCGCTTTCGGAGCCAGGGCCTCATGAAACCTAAGGCTTCGATTACCTCGCCTCTTGCGCGCTGGCCGACTTCTGCGTCGAAAACTTCATAGATAAGCTGCTTGATCTTGTTGCCGTTCATTGATCCGAAGGTCTTCTTGATGTCTTTCATCCTGGTGACGAGATCAGCGAAGGAACTCTTCGTGGAGAGTGCACGAGCCCGGTCGTTACCCAAATCGGTCAATGTGATGCGATAAGATTTCCCTTCCTTTACGACCACGATCAAACCTTTTGCTTCCAAGACGGAAAGCACCTGGTAGTACCGCTTGTCCCAAGGACCGTAGTGGTGCCTTACCATGGCCGATTCAACAATGTGCGTGGCGGATGGAGATAGACGTTCCGGTTCACCCTCTTCCTTCACAACTGCAGCCTTGGCTACGGAGAAGAAATCCGGGTATCTGGCGAAGAAGTCCAGTTTGGCCATCTTCGTGAGGCCATCGATGCGTCCAGCCGTCCCACAAAACTTCAGAAGAAGGAGGAGCCTTGCAAGGTGGAACTCTATGATGTCGTCTGCCGATAATGGCAAAGCGATTGACCGAGCGGCGATGCGATTCAACGATCTCATGAATTCGACCTCTCGAAACGAAGCAGACATCTATCGGCGATGTCGTACATGCACCCCTTTAGGAATGCGGATCGGTCAGGCATCCCTTCAGGACGGTTTTCGTTGATTTGATCCATCCGCGTCAGGCACAAGGTGTGGAACTCTTTCCCGTTGAGGTTCAGTTCTCCCAAATGGAGGGACGATTGAAGCGATTGAACGGTGGACTTGACTCTTGAACGAAGTGTTTCGTCTTCCCCCGAAGAGCTGTACTTCGAGGTCCGAGAGACTGCGGCATAGTCTCTACGGAGTTCTTTAGCAAGACCGATGATCGGCTCAGGCAGCCGCGCCGTTGTCATCTTCGCTTCAAGTTTTCCTCCAGAGATCGCGGAGGACCCATCTATCAATGCCTGAACGCGGGCATTCCACCACACACGCAGTTGGGCTCGTTCGATAATCTTCTTGCCTTTGCCGTCCGCCCATTTCGCGTCGCCAGCATCCTTGGCTTTCTGCCTCAGCTCTTGCAAGATGGTTTCGGCTTGCTCGGGCAATAGAGCACGCCCTTCCTTCGAGGTTATCGTGATGACCCGAAGCAGATTGATTTGACGGTTTTGCTCCTCGCTCTGTCGTTCTTCCCACAAACAGTTGTGGACCCAGAAGTCAGCCCCATTTCCCTTCTCGGACTTGGCGTCTTTGCACTTTTCTTCAATCACAGTGATCAGCTCAGTAGTCTTCGTCGAATCGCCGGTTCTATTCGAAGCCTCACGGTCATAGGTCAGGATTTTCAGATCCTGATTGACCGGGCGAAGCGTGACGATTCTAAAGCGAGACTGCTCGCAATGTTTGTCTCTCTCTCAAGCGAAGTCTCATAGATGGAGGAGCCTGCCTTGCCCTTCACCTTGACGCACAAATCAGCTACGGACCAGTATTTGTCCTCCTCGCTTCCTTTTACCTGCACGTACTCCGCGACAACTTGAGTCAATGAACTCTGGCTCACCAGAATGACGTCGTCGTGGGTCTCGCAATGCACCTTCAGAATGGAAGGTTCTTCCAGCATGTCGAGCAAGAAGCCCATCGCAATCTCATCTTGGTAGTTGAAGCCTGTACGCGCAATCGGCCCTCCCTCTTCCGAAGGCGTGGCTTCCTCGACGGAAGGGAAGACTCTTGGGGGCGCGGGACTGGTGTAGGTGTTCGCTTTTGGCGCTGGCGTGGTTCCCATGGAGCTTTTCGGTGTTTGATAACCATACACGACTAGGGGTGGATCCTGCTAAACATGGCTTTCGGAAGCGAGCGCCGCACGCAACAAACGGGAAAGGTGTAGGAGCTGGAAACAAGCTTGTTATGAAACGCACCGATGGCTGCCAGCCTGATTGCTGACGAGAAGCTGACTTTCTCGGGATCGATCACCGTGTTCACGCTTATCGTTTCTCGATATCCTCCCGCTTCCACCCATTTCTAGCCTTACGATAGTAGTGAAATTCTTCCCCGAAAGAGCGCTGTATCCGACGGAGTGCCCAACGTATCTTGCCCCCAAGAAGGCGGAGTTCTCCTTCGTCGCGGAACGCCAAATGATAGAACGACGCCCACATCATCGAGGCGTCATCGAAATTGATCTTGCGACAGGGACCAATGACGGAATAGCAGCCGGATTTCTTCATCAGAGCTTCTGCCAGATTCTCGTTTACAACACTGCAGGCGGAAAAGAACAGACGCCGTTGCTTGAGATACGGCGAAATAATCGGTACAAAATCCTCGAATAGCAGTTGATCAAGGGTCAGAGATATGGAGTCCTTTGAGCCGTGGCAGGAGATATGTAGATACCGGAATGAGGAGTCTTTGAACTCCTCCAGCGCCATGGATAGTTCCGCTTCAGTCCGAATATATAAATATTTGACCGGCAGGGATCGTCCCAATTCGAGAATCTGCCGGATAATGATCCCTTCGCGCATAAATTCTTCTTGGTCGCGCTCAAGAGACTCAATTATGAATAAACCACGTGTTGTCTTCGATTTCTTGGCCGCCATGTTTGAATTATAGTTTTCGACTACTCTTAACTGCATCCTTCGCTGAGAGCCCTCGCAACCCTCTCCGTCTGTTCGTGATTAGTCCCCGGAGACCCCGTTGTGTTGATCAATCAGTGACAGCTCAGCACCCTTTTTGGCACCTAGATTCGATGAAAATTCCTAGTTTCCTGGCGAAACCTCTGCCGCGCATGGGCAGACGTCGTATTCATGCTAGTAAGCCGGCTTGGCGCCAGCTCTAAGGGGGTATGTGCCAGTCGGCAAGGCGCCCAGCATTCCGATATTGGCATTGAAGCCGGAAATCGCCAGAGATTTCCCAGTCCGGAGGACACTCGGCATTCCCGATCAGAGAACGGCTCTGTTTAGGAACAGATTTCAGTACGCGGAGAATCCTCTCCTGTGTCCTTCAGGAGCAAAAGGCACTCATTTTTGAGGGAAAGTTTGGGGATTGTTGGCTGTAATTTACAAATTTAAAAGACCCAAGACTGTTTGGTGGACCAAGTCGTGAGCGAACTATTCTCCACTGCCGAATTCCGTCAACAAACCCAACTCGGACCCAAACTGGTCCAATCTCCCATTATGTCGGCTCAGACGCAGAGCTAGAACCCGCCAAGCCTGCTGAGAAGCGCGATATTGCATCTCCAGGGCATAATCAGAATTCATAATTCTTCAGGAAGGCCCCGAGGCCGTCAGCGAGTGGATCAAGCGAGGCCAGAACCCGATTCGCCCATTTCAGCCAGCGCTCCACCTCGGGTTTGTTGCTTTCCTCAGCGGATTCCATCTCTGATACCTTTTCGATGAGCGTACGGAGGTGAAAAGCCGATTCCCACTTTCGCTGATCCTGTTGTAGCCGAGCCCATCGAGATTCAGCCAGCCGACGCAACCGGCCCTCCTCTTCGATTTGGGCCCACCGGCGCTCCCGTTCCAACCGCTCTTCGCGGATGATCAAGCTTATGTCGACCAACTTAGGAATCATGTGGTTTAGTTGTTCTTCCAGGGACCGCTTCTCGCCGTCAGACCAGCTTTTTCGATGCCCTGACGCTCCATATTCCTGAATCTGAAATGTCAGCTTCCCCGTTGGGTCAAATCTATAATCCGATTCCCAAGAGTGCTGCTTCTCCGACTGGAGTACGTTAACTCTTGTCGTCCGTTCCCACAGGGAAAATTCCAGCAGTTCACCTTTGATGATCAAGGCGGAACCGCACTTCTCGCCTGCGGCCTCCGCCGAGAAGCCTCGTTCCTCGAGCGCATAGATCAGGGCACTCATCAGAAGGAGTGCCCTATCGCGGATGCCTTCGCTGACGCGAATATTCAGTGGAAACGTGGATGACCCACTCTGATGATGGGCTGAGACAACCGTTTTTGTGGCTTGTACTATATGGGTGCAGTATCCGGTCTGAATTCACGACGATGCGATGGGCGGGATCCGCTTCGAAAGAACGCTGAAGCCGCACTGCCTCCGGCAAATCTCGTAATGGTGATACCACCGGGGAGATCGTTGCCGTCTGTGGTGTGCCTTGGGAGAGTTTTGGTAATTCTGGTTTGATCGTTTCTGCCCGCTTTGAACTTTCGCCCAATACCCACGCGGAGGAATGGGAACATTCAGTTTCCGGCACACCTTCGCGAGCCCAACATCGGAGATATTGTAGCGCCGGGCAAGGCTCGACATGGGTTCCTTCCAGACCTGGTCGTACAGCTCGTTCCGACGAACAATGATTTCTTCCATTCATATATCTCCTAACCTCTGAACACAACGCTGGCTTTAAGCGGCACCAGACAGCACCGCTCAGCTTGAGCATAGTTGTTGCGAGCAAGGCGAGTCACTCATTCACGCGTTGCGGCCGTATTCTGGGCTAATCAGAGATTTGTGGCCATGCGTCGAAGGTCAGCGTATCCGCTGGATCTCAATGGATCGAAAACCCACTTCCCATCTCGGTCGTGTTGTCCGGATTTCGAAAAATTTTGGATCAATTCGACATTCGATTTCCAGCGAGCCATTCATTCATCTCATATCTGATTGCTTGCGAGGCGGTTCAAATCTGCGCGTCCGCGACACTCCTACTTCCGAAGGACACTCGGCAGTTGCCGATCAGAGAATGGCTCTGTTTGGAAACAGATTTCAGTACGCGGAGAATCCTCTCCTGTGTCCTTCAGGAACAAAAGGCACTCATTTTGCGGGGATGTTTGGGGATTGTTGGTTGTAAGTTGCAGATTTAGAAAGACTTAAGACTGTATGGTGGACCAAGTCGAGAGCGAACCATTCTCCACCGCCGAATCCCGTCACAACCCCAATTTGAGCCCAAACTGGTCCAATCTCCTATTACCGGTTATGCGGCCAGAATGTGTCACTGAGCGCATTGGCGATTGAGCACCCAGTGAGGAGGGTTCGTGAAGAAAAACGCGTTTCTTTGAACCAACTAATCGCACATGTGAGCTTGCCTCTAAAGATGATTCCTGTGGACCCAAGATATTCTTGACAATAAGGCAAAAATAATTGAGTGTGAGTAAAGTGTCGATGCAGATTCAATTGACCACTGGCGTATGAAACAGGCGTCTAACCCGCGTAAAAAGAAGAAACATAATTCAAGAGCTACCGACGCTACCACCGTGGAAGAGTCGATTCGGCCTTATGCAATTGCCGACAAGCTGCGCACCTTGCGCTTGCGCCGCAGCATGGGGCTCGCGCAGCTCGCAGAACACTCCGGATTTTCACCTGCTATGTTGTCACGCCTCGAGAATGGCCGACTGTTACCGACTTTGCCTACCCTAACGCGCATTGCATTGGTCTTCGGCGTTGGGCTCGACTATTTCTTCACTGATCCGCGGAAGCGTCATGTTGTGGCCGTTTCACGGCGCAATGAGCGCAAGGTATTTCCATCCGATCCGAAATCAACTTCCAGCTCGTGGTCCTTCGAAAGCCTGGACTTCCGTGCAACCGAGCGAAAGCTGAATGGCTACCTGGCGCACTTCCATTCATTGCCGGAGCAGAAGATCGCACTGCATTTTCATCCAGGCGTAGAGTTGCTGTACCTAATGGAGGGAGAACTGGAGATGACGATCGGTGTTGAAAAATTCCAGCTCTCCGCCGGGGATTCTGTCTACTTCGATTCGCTGCAGAAACATGCCTATCGAAGTCTGGTCAAAAAGCCCTGCACCGCGATCGTGGTCACTACGGGGTCTTCCATATAGAAGAGCATGCTGCGCATGCAAAGTTGGACATGTTTACGGATCAGCAATCAAAGCTAACTTCTTTGCTTGTGAAGCAAATGATTCCATTTTGAGAGCTCAACTCCCGCCGTACCTCACCGGGGATCCCTATGGTTGGAATATGAGCTTTGATCCGAGCGATAGAAAAAGACACATCGCTATCGTGGGAGCCGGACCCGGCGGACTTGCCACAGCGATGCTTCTGGCGCAGCGGGGCTTCCGGGTTCAAGTCTTCGAAAAGCAGGATGTGATCGGTGGCCGCAATGCAGAACTCCGCCTTGGCGAGTATAGCTTCGATCTAGGGCCGACGTTCCTAATGATGAAGTTTCTGCTCGATGAGCTCTTTGTTGAAGGAGGGCGCCGCTCGAGCGACTACCTGCAATTCCAACGGCTCGATCCGATGTACTCGCTCAATTTTCCGGACAAGACAATGCTTGCGCGCTCTGATCCGGATGCTATGAAGGCGGAGATTGAAAAGCATTTCCCTGGCGAAAGCGCTGGCTTTGATCGCTTCCTCAAGCGTGAAAGCCTTCGTTTTGAAAAGCTCTATCCGTGTCTGCAGCAACCGTATGGCACTCTCGCCAGCCTGATCAGTCCCACATTGTTCGCAGCCGCACCTCATATTGCCGCAGGACGTTCGCTGCACAACGTGCTCGCCGACTATTTCCGCTCAGAAGAGCTCCGCCTCGCCTTTACGTTCCAGTCGAAATATCTCGGGATGTCGCCGTGGGACTGCCCCGGTCTCTTCACCATGATTCCGTACACGGAACACGCCCATGGCGTGTATCACGTCATGGGCGGCCTTTGCCGAATTAGCCAGGCCCTTGCAGACGTTGCCCGTGAAGAGGGCGCTGAGATTCACACCTCTACACCGGTCGCTCGAGTTCTTCTTGATGGCCGGCGCGCCTGCGGCGTCGAGCTTGCGAACGGCGAAAAGATCTACTGTGACGACGTCGTACTCAACGCCGACTTCGGTCATGCCATGAGCATGCTGTTCGATGAGAAGGATCTTCGCCGCCATAAACCAGCGAACCTTCGCAAGCGAAAGTTCTCATGTTCGACGTTCATGATGTACCTCGGCCTCGATCGCGAATATGATGTCGAGCACCACACGATCGTCTTCGCAGACAACTACAAAA
The DNA here is from genome assembly GCA_965276585.1 of Acidobacteriaceae bacterium. Classification (GTDB taxonomy): domain Bacteria; phylum Acidobacteriota; class Terriglobia; order Terriglobales; family Acidobacteriaceae; genus JAKAAZ01. The sequence goes on from CBDIAZ010000002.1 coordinate 852,615, forward strand.
AGAACATTGAGGACATCACGCAGGGTCGCGCGACCTCTGAAGACATGTCGCTTTACATCCGAAACTCAGGCAAAACAGACCCGTCCAGTGCACCCGCTGGCCACGCCGCGCTATACATCCTAGCCCCAGTAGCCAACAACACTAGCGGGATCAACTGGCAGGAATACAGGCAGCAATGTCGCGACAACGTGCTGCGCATCCTGCGCGAACGTACGCCTTATGGTGATGTCACGCCGCATATTCGCCGCGAGCTGATCATCACGCCTGAGGATTGGGAGAAGCACCACTCCGTCTTTCTGGGCGCCACCTTCAACATGTCGCATAGCTGGGATCAGATGCTCTACCTGCGCCCACACAACAAGTTCGAAGAGTTCTCCAATTGTTACCTGGTAGGTGGCGGCACGCATCCCGGCAGCGGACTGCCCACCATCTTTGAGTCGGCACGTATCTCGGCCAACCTTATCTGCGAGCAATATGAGGTCCCATATCCCGTTGCGAGGCCGCTGGAGCCGGCTCTCGCATGAATGCGCCAACTTCAGACCAGATTCTTGCCCACGCCCGTGCGGCGCAGCCTGCCTGGGCCGCACTTCACATCTCACGCCGGTGTGCCATCCTGGGCAATTTGCGGCGTGAGATCGCCCTTCAGTGCGAATCAATCGCCAATACCATCGCGGGCGAAACTTCGAAACCATTGCTGGACGCACTCTCCGGCGACGTGCTCGTCACTCTAGAGCATCTTCGCTATTACGAGTCCAATGCCGCGCGAATTTTGCGTCCGCGCCGCATCGGCAAGCCCTCGTTCTTCTTCGGTAGTGCGCGCTTCGAAACATATTTCGAACCGCACGGCGTGGCTCTGATCTTCTGTCCGTCGAATTATCCTCTCCAGCTATCGGTAATTCCTCTCATCACTGCGCTCGCTGCGGGCAATGCAGTGGTGCTCAAGTGTTCCGAGCGCACTCCCGAAACAGCAGCTCTGATCGCGGGTCTATGCACAAAGGCAAATTTTCCAGCCAGACTGGTGCAGGTGTTGCATGACGGTCCCGAACAATCTGCTGCACTCATTGATGCTCGTCCTGACTTCATCTTCTTCACCGGCAGCAGCCGTAACGGGCAGCAGGTCGCAGAACGCGCTGCGAAGCATCTCATCCCACTGGTCCTTGAGCTAGGAGGGAAGGATGCAAGCCTCGTCTTTGCGGATTGCCATTTAGACCGAGCTGTTGAAGGGATTACCTACGGCGCCTTTTCCAATGCGGGACGCGTGTGCGTTGCAGTTAAACGTGTCTATGTTGAAGCGTCCATCCATGACGAGTTTCTTGCCCGCCTAAAGCATCGCATCTCGATGCTTCGCGTTAATACTGATCCAGACGCAGACTTCTTCCCGCTGACTGAGGACGCGCAATCTGATGTTCGTGCCCAGGTCGAAGACGCACTCTCCTGCGGAGCCACGCTGCACTGGCCGCAAGATCGTGCCACGGCCGCGCATGCGCCGACGCTCCTTACTGGCGTTCCCGCCGAGGCCCGCATCCTTACCGACGAGTCCTTCGGCCCGGTGCTGTGTATGGCTTCATTCCGAGACGAGGCCGAAGCCATTGCACTTGCTAACGCGAGCCCCTTCGCGCTCAGCAGCAGCATCTGGACTCACAATCAAGCGCGTGCCCGTCGCGTCGCTGCCCAGCTCTCTGCCGGAAGTTGCAGCATCAATGACGTCATCCGTAACATTGCAAATCCTCATGCTGCATTTGGTGGAAATCGTCTGAGCGGTTACGGCCGCTATCATGGCCCCGAAGGTCTGCACTCTTTCTCGCGCATGAGGACCGTCATGGTCGCCAGCCATCGCCGCACTCGCGAAATCAGCTGGTTCCCATTCAATAGCCGCACCAGGCATCAACTTGCCAGCCTGATCAGATTCCGACACGGAGCGACCGGTCTCCTGGGACGCCTCAGTCGTCTGCTCCTGCTTCTCCTGGTTAGTGCGGTACTTCCACTCACCCTTGCTGCGCAATCCAAAACGGAGACGCATCTCACCATTGACGTCGCTCTCACGCAGCAGGCACACGGCGAGTTAGCCTATCTCGTCTTTGCCTCACCCTCCGGATTTCCTGGTGACCGCGATAAGGCAATCCGCCACGGATTTCTTCCCATCCCCTCGAACGCGCAGCACCTCCGCATTGATACCGATCTCCCGCCGGGCAGCTATGCTGTCACTGTTTACGAAGACCTGAACGGCAACCACAAGCTCGATCACAATCTCCTCGGCATACCGCGCGAGCCGGTCGGCGTCTCGAACAACCCACCTGCGCGTTTTGGTCCTCCGCACTTCGATGAGTGTTCATTCCACCTTGGAGACACCGCTCAAACCATCACTATCACCTTGGTACACGCATCATGAGCCCTATTGAAAGAAACAAACGTGTGATCGTCATCGGAGCTGGGCTCGGCGGCATGTCCGCGGCCATAATGCTAGCGAGCAATGGCTTCCAGGTGACCATCCTTGAGAAGAACGCGCAGGTCGGCGGCAAACTCAATCAATTGCTGACCAAAGGATTCAGCTTCGATCTTGGACCCTCGATCTTCACACTTCCTGAGATTTTTCGTCCCATCTTTGAAGGTGGCGGCAAGCGACTTGAAGACTATATAACCCTGCAGCGCGTCGATCCGCAGTGGCGCAATTTCTTTGAAGACGGAGTCGTAGTCGACCTCTGGGAAGACCCCGAAAGAATGCGCACGGAGCTTGAGCGTTTTGGTCCGCAGGTCTTCGGCGAGTACAAGGACTTCCTCGCTTACTCACGCCTGCAATATGAAGTTCTTGAACGCGGCTATCTCCGCCACGGTCTCGATACTCTCTTACAATTTTTCCGCTTTTACGGCTTGAAGGAGGCCCGCGACCTCGACTACCTGCACTCGATGTCCGGCAGCATTTATAAGCGTCTGAGCAATCGTTATCTTCGCGATATCTTCGAGTATTTCATCAAGTATGTCGGCTCCAGCGCACTCGACTCGCCCGCTTTCATGAACCTGATGCCGACCATCCAGATGGATTTCGGCCTATGGTATGTTGCTGGCGGTCTGTATCAGCTGGGCCACGCGTTCCGCAGACGTCTTGAAGAGACCGGTGTGGCGCTGTGCCTGGAGCATGAGGTTCAGCGCATCGACTATTCCGGCAGCACCGCCACCGGCGTGCAGGTCCGCAATTCCAATGGCGATCTTCGCACTCTGCCCGCCGATTACGTCGTCTCCAACATGGAAGTTATCCCCGCTATGCAGCGGTTGCTGCATTCGCCCGCTTCCACCATGAAGAAGCTCCGTCGCTTCGAACCATCCTGCTCCGGTATCATTCTGCACCTCGGACTGGATCGGGTCTATCCGCAGCTCGCACATCACAACTTCTTCTATTCTGCTAATCTGCACGAGCACTTCCGCCGCGTCTTTCGCGACAAGAAATTGCCGGACGACCCAACCATCTATGTCGTCGCCCCTACCCGCACCGATCCATTGCAGGCACCACCCGGCTGCGACAACATCAAGATCCTCCCGCACATTCCATCCATCAACGACCGTGATCCCTACACACGCGAAGATTACATTTCCCTTAAAGAACTCTGCCTCGACAAGCTTGAGCGTATGGGCCTCACCGATCTGCGGCAACACATCGTCGTTGAGGACTTCTGGACCCCATTCGACATCGAGACTCGCTACGCCTCTAATCGAGGCTCCATCTACGGTGTGGTCTGCGATCGCCGCAGTAACTTCGCTTTCAAAGCGCCAAAGCAAAGCCCTCAGTTCCACAATCTGTTCTTCGTTGGCGGCAGCGTCAATCCCGGAGCGGGCATGCCCATGGTCACGCTTGGCGGCCAACACGTCGCTCGGATGATTCTCGAGCAAGAAGCCGCCAAAGGAAAGCCATGATCCTGCCAGCTCTGCTCTGCGCCGCCGGACTTCCTGCCGGCTTTCTGCTCATTCGCCGCGTTCCCGTATGCCAGCCCGCTCAATCGCATGATGCGACAAGTCTCTCTATTGTCATTCCGGCACGAAACGAGGAAGACAATCTTCCTCGTCTTTTGCAATCGATCGCGGTATCCGAAGTGCGGCCGACCGAGATTCTAGTCGTTGATGATGCCTCTACCGACAACACTGGCCCTATTGCGCGAAGTCTTGGTGCGACCGTTATCACGTCGGCCGCGCTACCTGCAGGTTGGACTGGCAAGGCGTGGGCGTGTCATCAGGGAGCCCAGCTTGCCATCGGCAGTCATCTGCTTTTCCTGGATGCGGATACGTTCTTTCTCGACAGGGGCCTGCACCGTCTCCTCGCACGTTGGCTCACAGAGCGCAATCCAAGCCTAGTCCTATCCCTGCTGCCTTACCATGCCATGAGCGCCACATACGAGCAGTTGTCGCTCTTTTTTAATGTCCTCATGGCAGCGGGTGCCGGGGGATTCGGTGGCGTTTCTAAACCGCGGCTCTTTGGCCAGTCTCTTCTTATCGCCAAAGAAACCTACTTCGCTGTTGGCGGTCACGCTGCTGTTCGCGGCTTCATTCTCGAGAATCTCAATCTCGCCCACCTCATCCGCGCCTCTGGCGCGCGCATCCTCTGCTTTGGCGGTCGCGGCACTCTCCACATGCGTATGTTTCCAGAAGGCCTCCGCCAGATGTCCGATAGCTGGACAAAAGGTTTCACTCACGGAGCCACTGCCTCGGGAGCCTTTGTTCTTGCGTCGGCAATCGTGTGGATCTCCGCTCTGTGGTCCACTGCGCTACTGCTGGTCCTGCCGCATGATTATGGCCGTTTAGGTCTGGCCGTCGTTTATCTGCTGTTGAGCTTGCAGCTTGTCTGGCTGGCGCGGCAGCTTGGCAGCTACCTTTTCCTCACCTGCCTGCTGTATCCGTTGCCGCTCGCATACTACTGCGCCATATTCGGTCGCTCCGCTCTGCGCCGCGCTCTGCACCGCAAAACCGTCTGGCGAGGACGCGAAGTATGATCGCACTGGTGTGTGGGGCGAACATCCTTGGCTGGCCGATCATTCAACTCACCATCGGCTTCATTGCTCTCCGCGTCCCGTCTCACGTCTTCGCACGCGACACATGGGTCACCGCCCCGCGTTCCTGGGAACGAGATGGGTATCTGTATCGCGACTGGCTGGCCATCCGGAGATGGAAAACCCTGCTCCCCGACGGCGGCCCATGGCTTGGCGGCGTCGCGAAAAAGCAGCTCGTCGAGCGCAACCCCACCGCTCTCGCACGATTTCTTATCGAGACCCGCCGAGCCGAAATCGCGCATTGGTGCATGATCGGCTGCCTACCCATTTTCTTTATTTGGAATCCGCTGTGGGCGCGTTGGGTGATGACCGCCTACGCCCTCGCCGTCAACCTGCCCTGCATCCTGGTGCAGCGCTATAACCGTTTCGTACTTAACCGTCTCGTCCGCATTGGGTGCCGCACTCCGGTCCACCTATGACCCGATCTACACAGAAACTCCATCCAAGGCCTCGCAGGCGACGTTACCTGATTCATCTGTGCTGCTTGCACGATGCAGGCGATCGTGCCTGCCGCTATGTCGCTCGCATTCAGCTATGGACATCCGGCAGCAGCGTTCACACCAAGACCCACGAACGTGTCTTCACAGACGAATATGAACTCATTGAAACCATTAATCCCCTGCTCTCAGAGGGCTCCGATGTCCGAAACGTTATCAGCCACATTGAAAATCCAGATGGCTTTCTTTATCTTCTCTATCTCAGTTCCGAGGAAGCGAACAAACTGGGATGGCGGGAATAAATCGAGATTGCCTAATTACGCGGTTCGACGATGAACAGAAAATCGTGTTCGATGAAGACGCCCAAGGAGTATTGAACCTTCGATGTATTTATAGAAAACTCGTCTGCAACGCTAAGTCGGCCTGTCTCTACTGATCGCTAGTGAAGCGAAATCTCACTTGGCGATAACAGGTCGAGTCACTCATTGAAGCGATGCTGCAGTTTTGGAGGTTAATCGGAGATTTGTGGCCATGCGCGAGAGGTCAGCGTATCTGCTGGATCTGAATGGATCGGAACCCGCTTCCCATCTCGGCCATGGTGTCCGGATTGTCAAAAAACTTTGGTCAATTCGACATTCGATTTTCAGCGAGCCATTCATTCGTCTCATATCAGATTGCTTGCGAGGTGCTTCAAATCTGCGCGTCCACGACAATCCTACTTTCCGGAGGACACTCGGCATTTCCCGATCAGAGAGTGGCTCTGTTTAGCAGCAGATTTCAGTACGCGGAGAATCCTCTCCTGTGTCCTTCAGGAGCAAAAAGGCACCGATTTTGCGGGGATATCGGAGAATTGTTGGCTTGTATTTGCAGATTCAAAAAGACCGAAGACTGTATGGTGGACCTGATCGGGATCGAACCGATGACCTCTTCCATGCCATGGAAGCGCGCTCCCAGCTGCGCCACAGGCCCACAGGCAAACTAATGTTAGTTTACACGACGCGACGCAGTCGCCAACTTGTCAACCTGCTTGGTTGCGCGCCAGCTTGACCCAATCCGCAAGGTTCTCTTCGGCTGAAGCTGGTGAATCTTGATGCTGAAAAACCAATCTTTTTAGATTCAATCGCTATGGGAATTTTTCGCGATATCTTCCCGGGCTCTCAATTCGCTATAATGCAGGAGCGCGGAGAGATGGCCGAGAGGCTGAAGGCGGCGGTTTGCTAAACCGTTATAGGGCCAAAAGCTCTATCGAGGGTTCGAATCCCTCTCTCTCCGCCAGGCAGTCTGCCTCTCCGATTCGCCCATCCCAAGACAATCGAACTGCCGCCATTTATGCGGGTCAATGCCACCACTCGCTATCTCAGAGAATTTCTCGGTAGAACTTTCGGCCAAGAGTCGACGATGTTTCGCACGTTGCGTTCTTGCGAGAGATTATTCGACACAATAGCGATTCGGGCCCGACCTTGAGTAACTTCAATCCCTTTGCGGGGCCATGTTGATTTGTTGGGGCCGATGACAAATAACTAAGGGAGCGGTCGAGGGTGCGCAAGAGAGTGCTGAGATCCAGCAACGGCCTTGGAGCAGGCGTTGGTCAACAAGAGGGCGAGTTTTAGTGCTAACCTCGGGATAATCGGATGAGCTTCGAGTGCAGTAGAAAAACAAAGGAGGTGCAGACGGCACCCGATTTGGGCAAGAAGTATGGAAGATTTACGAATGGCATACGCTGCCCAAATGCCGATAAAGAAAGTTGCCTAGTCGCCGCATTGGTGAATTAGGATCGTTGAAGAATCCAGTCCTTGGTAAGCAAGCTCCCAAGTAGTCGTCTTACCCTATGCCAGATGCCGCAGACTTCGATGCCATTGGTCCGATCGGGGAAGCCCTTCTTCGACGTGCTCGCGGAACATCAAAAGAGCTTTCGGCTTTACTCCATGACATCGAAAAGCATGCAAACATCGACGGGACGCGAGTGGCCTTTCACTGCCATTGCCTGAAGTTCGATGGCAATAACCGTCCGCGCATTGATGATTTGGTTTCGGCGATTTCGGACCATGTTCTCGACTTTGCGGTTCCCAGAAGTGCGATCATGCAAGCGCACGAAGCCTATCAGAGGACCGGGGCCACAGCTCTCTTGATTCATCTACGCAATGAAGCTGCTGGCCTTTTTACGGATTTGGAGCAAAGCGGGGAGGGTGGCGAACTGCTCCTTTATGTGCTTGCCGAGTCTGTACTCAGGCTTCCTCAGCTCCTCTGCAAAATGGGATTGAAAACGAATGCAAGGATGCATGTCCATGGCGCGGACGGCCTGCACGCCGGTGTGGATCCGGCGTCTGGCCACTTACTCTTGTACTGGGGAGAATCGAAGCTATACGCAAATCCGACGGATGCGATTCGTGAGTGTTTTGGATCCATTGGTCCAATGCTTAATTCAACCGGAGAGTCTGGCCAAGGTGAGAGGGATATGCAGCTTCTTGGGCGCCACGCAGACCTTGCAGATGAGAACTTGACGCAGGCAATCAAAACGTTTCTCGACCCACGGCATGAAAATTTCAACAAGCTTGAGTTTTGTGGCCTTTGCCTTGTCGGCTACGACTCCGAAGCGTATCCGCAACCAAACGAATTAGGCGATCACGGGAGGCTTTTGGCCGCAATTACGAAACAGATCCCAAATCTGAAAACTTCCATAATGCGGCGGCTCAATGCAGAAGGTCTGATCGGCTTTGGTTTCCATGTGATCTGTGTGCCATTTCCTTCGGTCGAAGACTTCCGTTCAAAACTGCTGGTTCAATTGGGACTGAAATAATGCCACTTTCGGACATTGGCCCTTGGCTGATGCAGAACCCATCTTTTTTGTCACAGCTGGGGACGCTCACGGCTGATGCGGTTGCAGAAGACCTCGGACCGGGCTTCGAACGAGCCGAGGCCATCTCCAATCTGAGCGCTGATTGGTCCTACCTACTGCTGTGTGGCAGTTTTCTGGCAACTTCCGCCGAGGGGCCGTGTCAAGCAGCGGCGCTGCGCATTGCACAGTCGTGCCTTACGAATGAACAAACGAGCCCTGCAAGAAAAGATGCTGCGGCACTCCTGCTCGATACGCTCGCCAATCATCCGGCTATGGAGCTGGCACTTTCACGGGAATTGTTGCGGCCTGGCCTCAGAGAGAGGCTTTCGCTTCCATTTCGAATCGAGTGGACACGGCGCAGCATTGATGACACGATTGCAATCGGCGAACGACGTTTGCGGGTAAACAGATTTCAACGGAAATTCTGGCGCGATGCTGACGCACACGATTGGTTGAGCGTGTCCGCCCCCACCTCCTCCGGTAAATCATTCATCATCGGTCAATGGGTCACGCGTTTGCTCGGAAGAACCTCCCACAGTCTGGTCATCTACATCGTCCCAACCCGTGCTCTTATTAGTCAGGTCGAGCGTGACATCCGGGCGATGCTGGTACGAGAAGGTATCACAAACGGAGAGGTCATTTCCGCTCCGGTCAGGTCCTACATAAAAGACGACGCGCGAACGGTTCTTGTTTTCACACAGGAGCGTCTGCACATCCTAATGGCCGCTGACCCCGAGCTAAAGGTTGATGCACTCGTCGTAGACGAAGCGCATAGGATCGGGGATGCGACGAGGGGTGTACTCCTTCAGCAAGTCATCGAGGGAATAGCTGTTCACAATCCCCGCTTGAAGGTCATTTTCGCAAGCCCGATGAGCAGCAACCCGGAAGCTCTTGTATCGGACGCACATGGAAGAAGCGCAGGTTCACTCATTAGCGACGACGTCACAGTCAGCCAGAACCTCATCTGGGTCAGCCAGGTTCCTCGCAAACCGAAGGAGTGGAGCGCTCAATTGTGCCTTACTGACGCTGTATTAGATCTCGGAACGTTTCGGCTAGCCGCAGACCCTGTGCCTGCGTCGAAGCGTTTGCCTTTTGTTGCCGCAGCTTTGGGCGGGCATTCATACGGAAACGTCATCTATGTGAACGGCGCTGCCGAAGCAGAAAAGGCGGCTACACAGCTCTACGATTTGGTAAGCGAGGACGTAGTATCCCAGGAATTGGACAATCTTATCGAACTCAGCACGCAGATTATTCACCCAGAGTTCTTGCTTCAGAAAGTCCTCCGCAGAGGCATCGCGTTCCACTATGGGAACTTACCACTGATCTTGAGGGAGGAGATCGAGCGGCTCTTCACTTCCGGGATGATTAAGTTCCTGATTTGCACTTCCACCCTCGTTGAGGGTGTCAATATGTCATGCCGCAACATCTTTATCCGAGGACCAAGGCGAGGCAAGGCACATCCGATGACCCAGGAGGATTTTTGGAATCTAGCTGGGCGCGCGGGACGATGGGGCAAGGAATTCCAAGGAAATATTGTCTGCGTCGACGCCACCGATGCCGGCGTTTGGGGCGAGACTGGGGCTCCCAGAACAAAATCAAAATATCTCATTCGACGGGCGACCGATGTCAGCATGGGACACCTCGATGCCTTCGTTCGGTATGTGGAGAATGGGGCTCCACCGGAGACCATGACGTCGTCCGCTCGGTTCGAAGCCACTTTCTCCTATCTTTTCAGTTTGCAGGAACGATATGGCTCAGTTGGGTTGGGACCGTGGGCGAACAGGTATTCCGCCGGGGACATCTCACGTCTAGACGGGGTTATGAGAGATGCAAGGACAGCAATCCAGACTCCCGGCTTAATAGTTGAGAGAAATCCCGGGGTAAGCCCGTTTGCAATGGATAAGCTACTCGCTGAATTTCGGACGCGTACGGGCCGAATCGACAGCTTTGTACCGGCGAGTCCCGGGAGCAACGATGCTGTGGATAGCTATGTCCGGATTTTTGCGCGGTGTGCCCGAACGATTTCCCCTTCCATAGGACAGGTCCCTAAGCGGCATTTCAGCCTCGCCCTGCTAGTTGCACATTGGATGCGGGGCTATCCGCTCTCGCGACTGATTTCGGACAGGATAAGCGCGTATCTGAGAAGGAATGCAGAGGTGAATATTGCAGAAGCCATCAGAGGGGTAATGGTGGATGTTGAGCAAGTTGCGCGATTCCAGGCGCCGCGCTTGATGAGTTGCTATCGAGATCTGCTCCAGTTCGTCCTGCTTGAACAAGGGCGCCAAGATCTTGTCGCTGAATATCCCGATCTTTCGTTATTGCTAGAGTATGGCGTTGCACAGCAGACACAGATTTCGCTCATTACTGCTGGGCTATCCAGAACTTCAACTATCAAACTTTCAGAGTTGATTGCATCCGACTCACTTTCTCAGGCCGCAGTTAGGAGCTGGTTGATTGATAATGCCCGGCTTTGGCGAGAATCAGCCCTCTCTCCGCTGGTAAAACGCGAAGTGCAGCGCCTTCTACCGGAAGAGGCGCCCAATTGATGCAAATGTGAGATGTGTATCTGCTCCGCCACAGAGCCAACCTCTCCGACTTATTAAATCCAAAACAATCACAATGCTCTGATTTACTTGGAGAATTCGACGATATTGTAACCGCAGAAGATCTCTAGGTAGAAGCTTCAGCTACCGGTGCCTGAAATAAATCTATCCACTATGGCTCCCGCGTCAGCTGAGATTTCGCGTTCTAGGACATCGGCAGCCGCGCGGGCCTTCGCTGATGCCTCTGCGAGCTCCGCGATAGCAGATTCCTCGCGTGGGTCGAGCCGAACGAGTTCGAGAGCTGCGAGATCGTCAGGGGCGAGTTCTGGGACACTCGATCCAAAGGCGAGTGCCTTCACGATTGCTCGCCCAAATATAGGGTGAGCGAGTACCGTCAGAACATACCCTACGGAAACGCTGCCCTTCTTCGGAGCCGCCCGCACGACATGGTTCGAAACAACCTGGTCTTCGAGTGCATCCGTAGCGAGCGTTGCCGTGCCAATGATGCCATAGACCTGCCCCGAGCATGGAATCAGAATCCATCCGCTCTTTACTCGCCCTTTGAAATCGTCTCCAAATCTACAGTCAGCGAAGCGTTTGGCTAAATCAGGTGAGACTTCCAAGAGATCAGCACTGTCTCGGTAGACAACGCCGTCCTCTGCGGGAATTCTCTTATATCTGCCCGGCACCCAAATATCGTAGCCAGCCTCGCCGAAGCTTGTAAATCCATTTCCATGCTTCGCCAAATGCCGCTTGATCGCAGCAACACCTGGGTTGTGCACTGAAGCATCCAACCTCTTTCGTCCTGAAAGGAATGCTTTTGAAGCTTTAACTGAAAATCCAGACTCGCCCCAGTCCTTGACGGACACTCCACCTACTGCGATCTCAAAGCGAGTCTCGGCTTCTATGGTTAGGCGGTGGCTTTCATCACGAAACTCCAGTATTCGGCGAACTCTTTTGGTGAAATCGTTTGCTGTATCATCGTCCACGGTTGGAACTGGCAACGCATCCAGGTGAGAAGTCTCCAAGTGCTTTATGATGTGTCCGTATTGGGCACCCTTTGCCATGGCTCGAGTCTGTGGAGCGTGAAGATAGGCGTATATCCAGCCCCAGTCCCGCTTGTCATTAGCTTCCACACGTAAAAGATCATGGGAAATGAGCATGTTTTCATGCGCAGAATAGGCCAGTGTGGGACGCCCCACTGAGCCAGAACAAGTAACCAGGATCATTCCAGGATGTACAAAACGATTAATCACGTCGTCGGTACGATCAAGCGACAGCCACTTACGGGGAATTGGGCGAACGTCATAAACCTGAGTCGCGGCAAGGAACGGCGTCCCAAAGTCGGGGGAGACACGAATACCCTTCAACCGGCTCGGCTGCCAAGAACGAGCTAGGTTCCCTAAACGTTTCCATCCTGCAGTCTTGCTTTCAATGGAGATGCGCAAGCCATACCCTGATGAAAGATAAGTTTCGGCCTCCATCCGTCGATCTCCTAGAAACAGCACCGATGCCGGAATAGTCGCGGATTTAAGAACATGCCACTGCCACGTCTTATCGGGGATGGGTGGTGGTGCTACTAATCTTGCTCTGAGAGCCATCTACGAAACTCCTGAGCAATTTGTTGAGTGTTATCGTCGATCACCTTGCGGCTCGTCGTTTGGCGCTGATACATGGGAGTATCGCCATCCCATTCCTTCACTAGCTCCTCGATGACCTCAATGACCTCATTGCCTTTGCGATCTCTCACATAATTCTTATTGCCACGCTTATCATGGCCCACATGATTGGCTATAGCCATGAAAACGGAATAGTCATTAATGCGACCTGCCGCCGTCTCGACGGCAACCAGATCGACGGGCTTGCGCTGGAGAACCAGGATGCTCGTTTGTATGCTGACATCCGGCTGGAACGTGTCGGGGTGGAGGTCGAGGCTTGCCAGGACCCTTGTGTTCCGCAAAATCCACTCTCGCACGTAGCCGAGGCCGGGCGAGCCCAAGATGCCATCCGGCAGCACGATGGCGGCACGGCCTGTGCCAGGCCTCAGGAATTTAACGCACCGTTCAATGAATAAGATTTCCGGGGGTTGGGACTTCTGTACCGCGTCTGTTTTTGTCCAGCGATCATTATCTTTGTCGTAGTTCCAGGAATGCCCGAGATCATACTTTTCCAAGATGGCTGTATCCGTGACAGGTATCTTTGACCCAAATGGTGGGTTCGTAATCAAGATGTCCACATGCCCTAAGATGTTCCGCTCGAATAGCTCCGGGTCCCACATGACGGGAGATTCTAGGGAGTTTGCCTGAAACAGGCCTCCCGCCCCGTCGTTATTCATGACCATGTTCATCTTTGAGGCCTTCACCAACTCGGGATTGAAATCCATCCCGATGATGTACTTCTCAGCGAACTTCCGAATGCGTCCTTGCGCCGCATCTTCGGCGCGCTTTACATTGTTGCCCCACTTCGCCATTTCTGCCGTACGAATTTTCTCGATAACATGGTTCATGGCTGTAATGAGAAAGCCGCCGGTCCCGCACGCGGGATCGAGAATCAGCTCTTTCTCGGACGGATCAAGCATCGAAACGGCCATCTGGCAGACGTTGCGAGGCGTAAAGAACTCGCCGCGATCCCCGCGTAGATTCGATCCGACAATCTCCTCGTAGGCACGGCCCTTCACGTCAATGTCGCTCTCCAGCAGGGAATACATCTGGAGCTGAGTTACAAGGTAGGCCAGTACAACGGGCTTTAGCTCAATGCTCTCTGTCTGTCGGAAAATCGTGGGATAGTCGGCTTTCACCTGTGTGAACAGTGCCTCAATCCGCTTTTGAACCTTGAGCGGCCCATTGACGCCGTGGCGCTCATTCGCGGCGGTGAAGAACTGCACTTCGTCGTTCTGCCGCTCGTCATGAATTTTGCAGAAGATAAGCTTTAGCAATTCCCAAAACGCTTGTGGCTTCTGGAGCCCCTGATTACCCGCGATGTAGTTGTGGCACCGCCGAAACGCAAACAGCAAGGCGTCGGATGTGGCGGGCTTGAGCTGATCGAAACGCGGCCTATCCTGTTCCTCCTCAGCCCGACCAAAAACCGGCAGATCGGGAACTTCCTCGGTGCTGACTGTTCCTCCTTTGACAATGCGGCGATAACAGAATCGCTCTATGCCGTTGGTCCACATGCCACACGACACGTTAGGGCTGGCAGCCATATAGCTCTGGAGCTGGCCGACGCCATCCTTCTTGTCCGCAGATTTCACCGTGGATGCCTTGCACTCCACGATGATCAGGGCATTCTCCTGTGTATGTGCCGTGGCAAGCGGGAAGATCACCAAATCCGCGCGGGGTTTGCGGCTGCCGACACGGATTGTAAACTCGACCTCTACGCTGGCTTTGTCATAGCGATATTCTCGTACCAGTGATTTAGCAATCTCCTGACGAACATACTCCTCGGGCGTCTCGTTGCGCTGAGTCTTGCCGTCGATGAAGTCGAGAACTTTCCCCTGTTGAATTATGAGCGCCAACTTACTCTGGGTTGGCTGTATCGCTGCTTGCTCCATGCCTGTGCTTTCCGTTCGATTGACGTTGTTTTTGATTGTTTTTCCAGACCTAACGGCCATTCGATTCCTTCAAGAGTGTGAATGCTTCTTGCAGGACCTCAACCATTTTCTTGCTGTGTTGAGCCGCGAATGTTTTGAAGTCACGGTGAAACTCTGCGGGAACCTTAAAATTCAAAGGGGTGAGCACGGCAACCTCTGTCTTTGCTCTGCTATGTGTATCGCTTGCTAGCAGAGGGGTCGAAGTCCTTCTTGCGCGTTTCGACGGAGCCCGTTTTGTCATGCGTGTCAGCCCCCTCCCCAATGATTTTGGGGCTGGTTTTTCTGGTTTGAATCATTCGCTGGTGAGCATAGAAAAAATAACGAAAAGACGTAATCGTGATTTCGTTATTTAACGTTACTCAGAGAATACGTGACTGCCCTCGAAACGCAAAATGCGCTCTCACCGGTGGGAGCTGCAGTAACGCTGATCGGTCTGAAAATTAAGCATGTCAAAATTTGTTTTTATCCCATGTCTCAGAGGCCAGACATGGGGCGCACAGATCACTGATCAGGCTTATGTGGGGAGGTGGTGGAGGGCGGCGCGGGCGCCTCGGAGGTCGGTGAGTTTCATCTCGGAATATTTGCGGGAGAGGATGATGCCGTCGGCATTGCCGTGGAAGGCGGCGAGGACGGCATCGCGGACGCCGTCGGGAGAGCACTTGCTGTGGGTGGGCTCGGTGGGGATGTCGACGTCGATGCCGGACCAGAGAAGAGTGTTGGTGCCGGCGAGGCGGGCGTGGGAACGCTGGGTTTCGCGAAGAACATAATCCGAAGAGAAGCCGGTAAAGGGAATCTGGGCGACAGATTTCTCCTGATAGTTGAGGACGCGGTAGTGAAGTCGAGGAGCTGCTGGGAGGCCTGGATTAGAGCGGGGCCCCTTCGCTAACGTAATAATTGTGTTCGTTGCTTGTTCCAGTCGTCCGGGATGTTTCCCAGACATGTATCGAGTGACAGATGAGCGGGCTGCCTTCCTTCGATGATCGCTTCCGTCAGATCTGGGGCGAGAAACGCGAGCGGGATGACCCGGCTGATATAACGTTCATCGAGGCCGGTCTCTTTCGCAATGGACCGCTGATTGTCGGTCTCGCCCCGTAGAATGCGATCGATCCAATCATGCGCTCTTGAAATTGCTCGGACCAGAGAGGGAACAGCATGATGTTGGGTGCCCGGAGAATCGGGCGGCAGGACCAGACGCACTTCACCGCCGCATCGCTTTAGCTGGGCATCAGCTTGAATGGTGATCAGGTCGTCCAGATTGTCGCCAGCCAGCACTGGATCGTCAGACACCCCCGACACAGTTAGGCGAAGGGCCGACTTGTTGATCTCGATCTCGATTCGGTTATTGCGAACAACGATTCTTTGCACTGCCGACTGCAGCAGGCTTTGAATCTTGTCAGTCGTTGCCGTATTCCACTCTCGAGATGCTTCTGTCACAGCATGCACTTCTGCCGGCGAGGCGTTTGTGCCTACAAGAATGTCTAGCATTCGATGCGGTGATCGCAGCAGCAAGCTCAGTTGCGACAGCACCAGCTCCTCGATCTCCAACGCTGGAATTCGTACTGGGCCAGTGTGATTGCCCCTGGATTTCTTGATGACAGCTTGAGAAGTGTAATAACGATAACGTCGGCCGTTCTTTGTCGCATGCGACGGCGTGAATCGATTGCCTTGCTCGTCGTAGAGCAGGCCCATCAAGAGACTCTGTTCGGTCGCTCTCGGCCGTTTCCGGGGCGCCTGCAGATTAGACTGGAACTGCGCTTGCACTTGGTCCCACATCTTTCGATCGATGATGGCGGCGTGTTGGCCAGGGTAGGATGCTTTCTTGTGAGTGATTTCACCCATATAAATCCGGTTGTGCAGTATCTTGTACAGCGCACCCCGAGAAAAGATTGAATTTCCCGATGCTCGCCCGGTGCGACTCACTCGTTCCTTACTGCGAATGCCCGCTTGTTCTAGATGTTCTCGCAGCTTGGTGACGCAGCCCAATTTGAGGCAGGTCCGGTAGATCTCTCGCACCAGTTCCGCTTCGGCGGTATTGAGAACCAGATGCCGGTCTTCAAGGTCGTAGCCAAGCGGAACGACGCCGCCCATCCACATACCCTTACGCTTCGAGGCGGCGATCTTGTCCCGGATACGCTCTCCGGTCACTTCCCGCTCAAACTGCGCAAAGGAGAGAAGAACGTTCAGCGTCAGCCGTCCCATCGATGTAGTGGTGTTGAACTGCTGGGTGACCGAGACAAAGCTGATGCCCTGTTTATCGAATTGCTCAACGATTTTGGCAAAGTCAGCCAAAGAGCGTGTCAGCCGGTCGACCTTATAGACGACTACATTATCGACTCGTTTGGCTGCGATATCTTCGAGCAGGCGTTTCAGCGCCGGTCGTTCCATATTGCCGCCGGAGAAGCCGCCATCGTCATACTGGGTGTGGATCAGCTGCCAGCCTTCATGCCGCTGGCTCACGATATAGGCTTCGCAGGCTTCCCGCTGGGCGTCGAGTGAATTGAAGGATTGTTCGAGACCTTCTTCCGAGGATTTGCGGGTGTAGATGGCGCAGCGGATGCGGGAAAGAGTGGTCATGCTTTTTTCCTCGTCCCAAAGAAGAGAGGGCCGGACCACTGGGTTCCGGTGATCTCTCTCGCGATCTTTGACAGGCTGGAAAATGTAGATCCACGGTAGACGTAGCCGGCATCGGTTACGATGACTTCGTGCACTTCGCCATGCCAGGAGCGAAGCAGACGGGTGCCCTTCTCGGAACCTACCGGAATCTCCTTCTGTGGCCGCTTCTCGGACGCGATCGATTTCGCAATCTCGCGCAGCCGTTTGCGAGCTGAATGGGATAATCCACCGTATTCTTTCTCCTGCATGCGATAGGCGAGAATCGGAACCATCAGCTCTTTGCGCAGTTTGGGTGGTGGGGCTTTGGAGAAATTCTCACACCAGACAAGGAGCAATTGTGCCTTATTGAGGGCTGGTAAATCCGAGATTCTGTCAGCTAGATTTTTGTCCAAGTAGGCATCCTGCGGAGGTCATTCTTTTTCGAGAAAAAGCCGGCACACACAGTGACGCTCTACCTGGGCAGACAGTCAAGTCTTATCTCGACCTCAATTTGGCTTCCGTTTGAGTTCATATGCCAGACGTCTATCGCCAGCAAATTTTCTCGCTTTCTCCCGCAAGCATCCAGTTCGCGGATGGGAGAATAGATCGTGACCTGTGTGCGCATGGACAAGTGGCTCTGGGCAGCCAGATTCTTCAAGACACGTGCATTTGCTGCGCGGGCATGTGATCTTGGCAGGATAACCTCTAACGGACAACCGGCTAAGGCCTCGCGGGATGTTCGAGTCGGCGATCTGTTACAGGTGAAAAATGATAGCGGTGATTTTCAAGTGGAAGTCCTGCTTCTCAGTGAGGTGCGCGGGCCGGCGGCTGTCGCTCAAACACTCTATCGAGAAACGGAGGCTAGCCAGAAGTTGCGGCTCAAGTTGGCAGAGGAGCGTAAGGCGATGCCTCATTTCGACGCCGCGGCAGCTGGTAGGCCATCGAAACGCGACCGCCGTGAAATCGCCCAATTCCGCGGCAGACGCTGATCTGAGAAATCAAGCGATGCGAATTCCAGCAACCCGTTGATACGACTCCAGCCGGTCTCGATGCTCATAGGTATCTGTCACAACAATCACCTCGTCTGCGCCTGTGTCCCTCACCAGTTTCTCGAGTCCTGCTCTCACAGTTGCGTCCGATCCCACGATCGCCGCATCCAGTTTTTCTTCTACGGTAGCGCGTTCCCAGTCTTGCCAGAGGGACTCTATAGAATCCACGGGTGGCAACAACTCCACCGGCCTATTTCGGATCAGCTGTAGAAAGCGCTGTTGTGGTGTTGTGAACAATCTTTTGGCAGCAGCATCCGTCTCCGCTGCAATCACTTGTACTCCGATTATCAGATAGGGCTTTTGCAGAACTTCACTCGGCTGAAATTGCTCTCGATATTGCTGTGCCGCTCGGTAAAGATGTTCCGGAGCAAAGTGTGCCGCGAACGCAAACGGCAATCCCAGGACCGCGGCCAACTGTGCGCTAAAGAGACTCGAACCGAGTAAGGTAACCGGAACATTGCTCCCCTGTCCGGGAATTGCTTTTACCACTTGCCCCGGATGCTCTGGGCCCAGGTATGTCCGCAGTTCTTGCAGCAACGCCGGAAAATCCTCTCCACTCTGGCTCAAATCCCGCCGCAGTGCCCGCATCGTGGCGAAGTCGCCACCTGGAGCTCGGCCCAGACCCAGATCGATTCTTCCTGGATACAGCGCTTCGAGTGTTCCGAACTGTTCCGCAACCACCAGTGGTGCATGATTTGGCAGCATGACCCCACCGCTGCCAACCCGAATCGTTTTCGTTGCCGCTGCAATATGCCCAATCAAAACTGGCGTGGCTGAGCAAGCGAGTCCAGGAATTGAATGATGTTCTGCCAGCCAGTAGCGCTTATATCCCATCTGCTCTACGTGCTGTGCCAAATCCACCGACCTGGCAATTGCACTACCCGCGGATTCGCCGGCTCGCATGCCCACAAGATCCAACACTGAAATGGCTAATCCTGTATCCATACATATTGGATGAACCAGTCTAGAAAGCGATGCGAACCTCACCTCGGAGAAAGCGGCTTAGCAAATCAGGAGCGCGGCAAAAGATTCTTCCCAGCTCCTTTCCGCGAAACGGAAAACTGTGCCTTGGCATGGTCTAGGTCTGAGTGTGCCTACCCACTGTCTAGTCGGAGGCTAATCTCCAGTAGGGAACTTCGCTTTTAGCGAAGTATCGAAAAGCATCGGGGCAGTGATCGTGGAGTTTTAAAGGTTTCTCTTCGCCCTTCTGGACTGCCTTCGCATCCCAGGCGTAGGTCTGCATCTGTTGTATTGTCCTCGGAGTGGTCTCGCGACAAAACCGCACGAGCCGCTGATTCAGAAGCATGGAAGTAATGCGAATACCCTCGTTGACCTCGTTATCGGCATCTGCATACCAAATACCGCGCTTGAGCATCTCGGTTTTAAAGGATGCTGCCGACGGATCGATGATTACCTTTGCACCACCGTTGGGGCCGATGAACTGGACGAGATCATCTGCGTACTCAGCATCGGTTTTCTGTCGCATCTCGGCGACTGAATCCCAGTAATATTCGCGTGTCACCCAAAACAGGTGACCATCATCGTAGATATCCAGGAACACCATCGGATTGGTGGTTCCATAATCTACGGCGATAATTCTCTGCTGATATCCGCCTCGGCCCCGCAGTCCAATCGGCTGGTCTTGTTGGTCGTAGAGCAGGTCGTCGGACCAGGAGTCCTTGTAAATTGCCCCTTCTGCGATGACCCAAAGGCCTTCGATAAATCGTTTGTGAAAGAATCCCCGGTATAACCGTTTCTGCGCTTCCACAAACTCAGACGTCAGATTCGGGTTGTCGGCCATCGTGAAATGGTCGGACCACAGAAGGTTCTTGGCTCTTAGATCAACGTTGTCGAGATAGTCGGTCTTGAGCCAGTGGTAGGGGTTATCTGGATTGGTCGTACCGTAAAGACGAGCACCTTCAGGTGACATACGGGTAAGTAGCATCTGAAAAAAGCTCTGCGGCATCAGGCTAATTTCATCGCACAGTGCGATTCCAACGGTTAAGCCACGAATATACCTTTCCGACCCTTCGTCTTTGGCGCCAATCACCAGCCATTCCGCACCGTAAAGTTTTAACTGGCCGGTGTTACGGTTGTAGCTGTAATTCCCTGGGCCTACCAAATCGAACAAGTCCGTCAACACATTGTTGTAAACGCTCTGCTTGGAGACGCCAGTGAACAGTTTGCGGCCACTGACATTGTAGGCACAGCCATAGAGTGCCTTCGGATGTAGGCACCACGTCTTGCCACTTCGTACCGCGCCTTCGAGGATACTGATGGGCCGGTCCTCCTCGGGTGGCCGCATCGCAAACCGTTCCGCACGCGGACCATAATTAAGCTGGATCATTGTCCACGCGCCAGCCGTTGTCCGCCACATTGTCACTCCGAAGAGAAACAGCTGTTGCTGGCGTATGGTTTTGCTGGGTGATCTCGTGCCTTGCATGAAGGGCTCGCATGGCATGCAGTACCGGGGAGAGATTGTCCGGCTGGTCCACCTCTCGCGGCTCGACAGCTCTCATCACAAGTGCTGTCGCCTTGGGATCACCGTTAACCGCTTTAATCGTTTGTTGCTTCGCGATTGCCTGCAGTTTCGTGATCTTTCGTTGCTTGCCGCCTTCATTGACCGTGATTTGCGAGTTTAATTCCATCGCAAACGTTTCAGCAAAGGTGCTGGCTTTCTTCTTTGGTCTTCCACTGGGATTGCCCGATTGGCCCGGTTTGAATTGTTTGTCGCGTGGCGGTTTCCGGTACCCGACCGAGAACTCCGACTCTTTCTCAGTCATGGGCGGACTCCGAGCACCCGTTTGCAATCTCGTCAAATCGTTTACCGCTGATAGTATGAATGGCGTGGTCGCCCGTGTGACGCTGCCAGCGTTGGATCGCGGTGTCAACGTATCCAGGGTCAAGTTCGATTCCGTAGCAGATGCGCCCTGTGCGTTCGGCTGCAATCAAGGTGGAACCAGAGCCCAGGAATGCATCGAGCACCAAGTCACCGCGGGCCGAGCAATCGAGGAGCGCGTCCGCGATCAACCGCACCGGCTTCACGGTCGGATGCAGGGCGAGAAGAGTACCTTCGTCTCCGGTTTTCGAGCTGCCGTTGATGGATGGATATTCCCAGACGTTCGTTCTGTTGCGGCCGTATTGGCCAAGTTGAACGTTATTGCGATGTTTTGCTTTGCCGTTCCGGAAGACAAACACCAATTCATGTCGCGACCTGTAGAGCGACCCCATGCCTCCGACGTTTTTCACCCAGACACACACATTGAGAAGGGTGTCATACACCTGCTTGCCCGCCGTGTGGATCTCGGTCATGTGCCGAAAATCCATACAGGCGAAGTGCACGGAACCAGGCGTGCTATAGCGAGCTAACAGCTGAAAGCTTGAGGTCAGAAAGGAGGTGAATTCGGCTTCGCTCATCTCACCCGATGCCATCGGAAATTCGCGATGTTGTATGGCGCCTTTGCCGCTGACGTTTCCCTCGATCGGCACGTTATACGGAGGATCGATGAACACCACTCCAGCGTGGGTTGTACCCAGCAGGCTCGAATAGGAAATCTCTTCAATCGCGTTTCCGCATAGGATCTTATGTTTGCCGAGCCGCCAGATATCTCCTGGTTGTGTTATCGACTGTGAGCTTTCCTCAAATTTGACAAGATCATCAGCATCCGGAGCGTCATATCCAGGAGAGAGCAGCAGATCGATTTCGGGAATCTCGAAGCCTGTGATTGTCACGTCGAAGCTCCCGCAATCGAGCGTGAGCAGGTGCTGCAATTCGATAGCTAGAATTTCGCTGTCCCATCCCGCGTTCTCGGCCAGCTTGTTGTCCGCAAGGACATACGCCCGGACCTGCTCTTCGGTGAGATTTTCGAGACGAATGGTTGGTACCTGGCTTAGCCCCCGGAGCTTGGCCGCTTGCACCCTGCCATGGCCGGCAATAATACGGTTCTCCGAATCGATCAGAACGGGATTCGTGAAGCCAAACACGCGGATGCTTTCAGCGATCTGGCGAATCTGATGCTTGGAATGCGTACGGGCATTCGAGGAGTAGGGGAGCAGATCCGACAAGGGCTTGTATTCAACGCAAAGCGTGTTGTTCTTGTTCGTTGTTGCCTGAGACTGAGTTGAAGTCATGGGTGAACACCTCAGGGATAGGGTGCCCTGAGAGTTCGAATTATTCAATCCAAGTATGTACAGTAGAAAATAATATTGTTTATACTATCAGTAAATGACAATAAGAACTACTAGTTCCAAACAGGAGTCGGTTCTCTTTGCCCCGCCCGACGAATACACTCTGAAAATGTTCGTGGGCGCGCTGAATACTGAATCCTTTGTTTTGCGTGCTCCGTTCGAAGGTGCGCGGATAACGCTTCGAGGGGATTACCGTCCTGTAAAAAAGGAGTTGCGTAGCCTCGTTCAAGCATGGTTTGACTCAGGCCCCAATGTTGCAAAGCTGTTTAAGGAGAATCCCGTTCTTGCCCGAATAACGTCCATTGGCCGCGCGTACATCACGCCGACCCGCAGTGGTCGTGCTCAGTTGGTTTACATGGATAGTCCGGATACCGGTCTCAAACCTGGCGATCCCCTTGACATAGCACTTGGACTCTTCTTTTTTTTCCTGTTGAACCCCTATAACGAGAAGCTGGGCGGGCCTTGCAAGCTTTGCGGCAAATATTACGTGAAGAAGACTAAGCGACAAAAGGTCTATTGCTCCAAGCGGTGCGGTCTCATGCAAACATCAAAGAACGCTGTCAAAAAGCGACGAGAAGAAGAGCATCAAGATAAGCTCGCGACGGCCAAACTATTCTTAGAGAAATGGTCCAAAACGACGACCCGTAAGGGATGGAAAGAATGGGTATCCGACCGAACCCAAATCAGCATACATTGGCTCACGCGCGCAGTGAAGAGTGGGGAACTCAATGAACCGGTGAAGAATTCTCCCTAGGTTCTACTCATCTGATCTTGGGGTGGTCAAGCGAATCTTGCCTAAGGACTTCCTGTTCGCCCAGCTTGATGATATGTGAGCCGGTGCAAAAGATCGGCCAAACCCGCGCCAGCTCTGACTTACTTCTCCTGGGCTCGTTTCTGCGTGCCGACATGACCGCGTCCGTAAAACCCACTCGTCCAATCCATTCTTGGCGGCCTAATAGTCCGAACACGGCTATATCGAACGAGGGAAACCGTTGGGCAGAGAGGGAGGGCAAAGTTTCACCCCTCCAGAAGTGCGTACGAGACAGGTGGGTGGAAAAGTGGCCAACTGCTCGCTGCGAAACAGAATCGTTCCTGCCCGGCAAAGGCGGCCCGGGCGACGTGAATACAACCGCATCGGATACAGATTGACAGATACAATAAATCTACGAAGTCAAGAGGCGAATCAAAGGAAACAATCACAGGCGTCGGAATCATTCTCGTCATCATAGGGATCGTAGGGTTTGCGTTGGGAGGGTTTTTGGTACAGAACTGGAACATAAGCGGCATACCGGAAAATGGTTAATAAGCCGCACAGTTCTTTTTCGATCGGATGGTTTTGTTGGTAACAAGTGGCCGCGCCCAGAAAGATACTCCTAGAATCCAGCCAAAACTTAAGTAGAGGAGGCAAAGACCTATCCGCAAGCCCGCGGTATCTCCGATTCTTCCGATGAGAAGAGGAAAAAAGGCCCCCCCTACGATTCCAGAACAAAGAATACCCGTAAGCGGCCCTTGATGATCTTTTACTGAATTGAGCGCGAGCGAAATCAAAATGGGCCACATGACGGATGCGCTGAGTCCGACGCAGGGAAAAGCTAGCTTCGATATAGGACCTGAACCAAAAAGCGCTGCCGTCAAGCTGAGCAATGCAACAAGGCTGAAGCCCCGCAACACGGTTCGACTGTCAAACAGCCGCAGCAAAAATAGGCCGAGAAAGCAACCAATAGTCAATAATCCCCAAAACCAAGCAACCGCAGCTGCCCCTACCGTGTGGGGGCTATAGCCGTGATATTTTTCTAAGAATTCGGAAATCCAATTCGCGGTGCCTTGCTCAGAGCCCACGTAGAGAAACACGCTGACAAAGAAAAGCCACACTACCGGTTTTCGCAGAAGGTCGCGGTACATTCCGGCCGTGCCAACTGCTTCGTCTTGAGTGCGCTCGACAATGGGGAAGCCGGAAGCAGCGACCGCAAACGTGATTGCTAACAAAATCATAGCGAAGACCCAATACATGGAAACCCACGGTAGACTCACCGGCACAAAACGGGCCAGCGTCGCAGTAAACGGATTGTTCCGGCGGCCCATATTGCTGACGATATAGGCGTACAGTTGGGGGCTCATGAAGGATGCTAATCCAAACACGAGCTGTCCCAATGCTGCATTGAATGCGAAGCGGTCCTCTCCACCAACGGTGCGCAAGAGAGGGTTCACCGCAACTTGAATAGCTGCCATGCAGCCACCTATAAAAAACAACGAAGCAATCGCAACTCCATAGGCCGGCATCAAGGAAAAAAAGGACGATGCGGCGAAAGCGATTGCGAAGGATACGATAATGATCTTCTTTTCACCCCAACGCTCGACCATGAACCCCGCGGGGATGGACAACACGCCATACGCGATAAAGAAGGAAAACGGCAAGAGAGCTGCGGCTGTCAGGCTCAAGCGGTAGCTTACGATGATATCGGGAACGATTGCTCCCAGAATATTTGTAACGAACGATACAACAAAGAAAATTGTGAAGACCACGACAAGCATGTACCGACTTCTCATTGTTGGCCGCTCGACTCAGGTGTGTTATTCAATCGTGGTGATTTTAGTTGTCAATGAAAACTTGCCAGCTTCCACGCCAGCTTGCGCAGTTAGCGCAAGCGTCATCATCTGTACCGGAAGAATTTCAAGAATCGGCAAAAAAACCGGAGACGAGGCTGGCAAACAGAACGCTGCAATGTCGGATATTTGTCCGATTTGTTCCGATCTGCCAAGCCGATCGATGACATCATCGCCGAGATTCTGATTCAGATCGCGGGTTGGCGGATCGCCCTGAAAAATAGTGACAAAGGTGTCGTGCGTCAGCATTTCCATGGGGCCATGGCGGAACGCCGCGCTGCTCATTCCCTCGGCATGGAAACGGGTGGCTTCTTTTAGAATCAAAGCTCCGGTGTTAACAGCGGCGAGCGAACGGCCGCGGCCGACAAGAAATAGATGACGGATGTCTCCGAGAGTCTCCGCAATTTCGGCTACATGATTCCGCCAGCCGTCTAGGTAAGCTCCGACGACCTCTGGGAGGTGCGCCATGTCCGTCATCGAATCTTCTCCGCCACACAAAATTGTCGCCAGGCGTTCGAGCACCATCAGCGCAGTTACATAAGTTTTGGCAGACACGGAATATTCAGGACCGGCATGCGTCAGAATCACAGCATCCGCCCCTCGGGCCAATGGGCTTTCCGCTGTGTTCGTGACCGCAATCAGGGTTGCCCCCCTGCCATTCATCTCGATAAGTCGGATCATCTCCGCGCTGTGTCCCGATTGCGATACTGCAATAATCAAAGAAGAAGATTGCAGGAATTCCGGTAGATAATGCACCAACTCAGAAGTTTCGATTTTAAGCGTAGTCACGCCGTGCGCATTCAGCCTTAAATAGAGCGGATAAAGGACGTGAAATGACGACCCCATTCCCGTGAGAATGACTTGTCGGAATTCTCCCTGCTGCAGCCGCTGCACGATGGCATCTAATCCGTTTATTGGCCGCGCATAACGCAGCGTATCCTCCAGCGCGCGTGGCTGGTTGAGAATGTCTTGCAGATATTGGCCTTCAACGATGCTGTATGTCTTAAGATTCACGATTTATTTCTCGATGATGGAAGCGATGATTCCATACCTCCGCGGCACCGAGGATGCCTACATCGGTGCCAAGCGAGCAAAGTTTTATTTCACATTTTTCGTATGGAACGAGGCAACAGTTCTGCCGGATTGTTGCGCGAACTGTGCCAAGAAATAGGTCTGCGCTTTGCATCACACTGCCACCTAGAACGATGGCTTGTGGCATGAATAGCGTGACGATATTAGCCAGCCCCATGGCCAGATATCTGCCGGTATGCGCCACCGCCCGTTGGGCGAGAGCGTCTCCCTGACGGGCGAGTTCGCAAATTTCCTTTGCTGAAGCGAATCCCTGCTGCAGTGGAGGCGCATGCATTGCCATCCAATGTTCGATAGCCGGTCCGGAGGCGAAGGCCTCCCAGCAGCCACGAGCTCCGCAGGTGCAAACCGGTCCGGAAGCATCGAGGATATGATGGCCCAGCTCCGGATGGGACTCGCCTGCGCCACGATAAATTTCTCCGTTGAGGATGACGCCGGAGCCAATACCGGTGCCGACGGTGATGCAGATCATGGTATTCAGCCCCTTTCCTGAACCCCACGCCACTTCGCCTAACGCCGCGGCATCCGCGTCATTTTCCATGGCGGCAGACACGTCAAATCTGGTAGAAAGAACCGCTACAGGACTAGACCCCTGCCATCCTGGCAGTGTATTCACGTCCCCCAACTCGCCGGAAAACGGCTCAACCGGACCGGTGCACCCGATGCCGATGCCTTGAAGCTCCGCTTCGTGACTCTCCAGCTGTGTCTTGAGGAGTTCGGAAACGCGGTCCATTGCGGCGGCAAATCCGCGCTCGACCTGGATCGGCGTCTCAGTCCGTGTTATTACGATGCCGCCCGCGCCCACTAGCCCAACCGCGATCTTCGTCCCGCCAATGTCGATGCCGGCAATCATCCGCTTTCTATCATCGGCAGAACTGGGGCTACTTCGGACTATCGCCATTCAAGTACCGTACCTTCATATGGCTTCAAATCGAGCGTCCATCGAGTCCCACCCCCGGCGACTTGTCGACCCTCCCCACCTGGTAGGCGCGTCAGCGAGTGAATGGGGAGCGAACCGCTGAGGGACACATGCTTGATGCTTGCAGCGTGATTAACGATCACGATGTAACCGTGGTTCTTTCCATCCAACGCGGACGCTTCGACAGATGGATCGTCGGTATGTATCAGCGGCTGTAGATGGACGGCATCGCGAAAAGCGGTGTAAATGCGATAAGTGTCCTCGTTTTTGTCGAAGGCAGAGGGCGTATTCGCGAGATAAGACTCAATCGGATAGGCGCACAACAGCGTAGATCCCCGGCCCAATTGATGTAGTACAAGAGCCGGTTTCCCATCCTGATCGACCGCCAGCACTTTGCCGTCCCCCACTTCAAGTGTTGCCGCCCATTGGGATGGCGAACCAGGATCGGCCTCATAGTGGAAGCTATCGCCGGGTTTCAAATCGCCAAACGGCGAGACCATAGTCAGCGTAACGTTCCTCACGGCAACGTGATCGGAAAGGCGGGCGCCGAAAATCTCCTGCATTTCTGGGATGGCTGCATCGGAACTTACGGAGGCATAGAGTGCGCCTCCATTTTCAACATATTTGCGCGCACTCGCCCAAAAATCGCTGTGTAAGTGCACGAGCACGTTATCCGTGCTGGTGAGCGGGGAAGGCAGCAACACCATCGGATGCTTCTGCCAAGCACCGTATTCGCGGGGCAGATCCGATTTCATCCCGGCCTGGTGCGCCAGTATGTATGTGGAGAGCCACGCACCTGTGATGCGCGCGTTGCCCTCGCTCCTTTCTGATGCGGATTGCCCATCGGCTGCTTCCGTATCATCCAGCGACGTGTATGGAACGATCTCAGGACCAATGAGACCGAAGTGAGATTGATCTCCGAGTGGTTTTGCCCATTCGTTGGGGACGAGGATGGCTGCTTCAGCCGGGGCCGGCTCGATTCCCGTGAGGTCCAGTGCCCCTAAGGTCCTTGCAAATTGCGAAAACATCTTAGCTGCAGGGCGCTGCTTATGGTCCCAAGTCACCAGTCCGAATTGGGTTTCATGTGGAGAACGCAGATAGGGCACCCGCCCATACTGTTCCGGCGCAGTATCGGTATAGCACCAAGTGAGAAAACCGTTGGCGCCTGCCGCGAGACCTGAATACATCACGGCCTGCAAATAAAGAGCGATTTTCTCAGGACTATATTGGGCGGATGACGCTCCAAGCTCTTGAATCATGACTGGACGTCCTGCGCCGCTGGAGAGCGCAGTTTCAAAGGCTCCCCCGTAGGTGCCGCGCACCGACAGCATAGAATCCGGAAACAGCTTCTGGGCGTAGATGGAGTATGGATGCACACTAAAAAAATCCATCTCTTCGCGCAGGTTGTCGGGCCGAAAAGGGCCATGCCCTATATCTTCTGTGCTGGTGCCGGCGACCAGCGGATGCAAGCTATCATAGTGTCGGATCGCTCCCGAAATAAGCCGCGTCCAGTTAATCGCCATTGCATCGGTAGTGCTATGCGACACGATCCAAAAAGGTGGCTCATCCGTGAGGTCCCAGGACAAAATCGCGCTCTCCTTTCCAAAGCGGCGAGCGATCTCCGCTGCGAAATCTGTCTCAAGGCGGAGCATCTCCGGATCAGCCTGAGGATTTCGGCCCTGCCGGTAGGGCACGTCCCAGTAGGCTTCCCCTACTTCACCGCCGATCAACAGGCACGGTTGCAGATAGATGTGATAGCGATTTGCCAGCGTGAGCAAGAAGTGGAATTGTGTAAATGCCTCGGGGTTGTAGTCGCCTGGCCGAGGCTCAAACCACGCCCACACCAGGTCGAGGCGTACAGTATTGACCCCAAGTTGATGCATTTGTTCAAAATCGGCTTCGATCGCCCCCGGATCCCAACGGTATGGCCACTGCATCGCTGCCTTTGCAGGTACCCAATTTACACCGACGGGAATGAAGCTTTTTCCATCCCTGGCAAAGTAATTTCCGGACAGCGTGACGTATGGAAGCGGGATTATCGCGGGAGTTTCGCCATTCTGCTTCTTCAATATTTGACTGTAACCGCTGCTGGCGCACTGTATCGCGAACAGAATGGCAGAGAGCCATACGAACGATTGGCCCAAGAACGGCACGAGGCGAAAACTTCTCATCCCTAACCTCCGCAAGCTACAAATGGCGCGCATTCTGTGTTGGAAATTGAACCTGGACGTCGATGGCGAGTTAGCCACGCTGCAGAAGGATGCGAATCGACGCGTAATCAAACTTGAAATCCTCTGTCCGAAACTATGCAGCGGATTGGATCATTGCGCAATACACCCCCAGCACAATAGCGCCATCCGCTGTGAATAATAGCGCCTTCGTTTTTGGACGCCAATAGCAGCTACATCGTGTAGACATATCATACTATGACGCTGAAAAACAGAAATTCCTAAAGATTACAATGAAGGCAAGGAAGTTGCATCCTTAGTCTAACGTCCACCTCCGTTGTCTAAACCATTGAAAACAGAACATAAATTAAACCATTCAGCACAGATGCACCAACCCCCCGCCCCTAATTACTAGGCTATAATCAATTATTAGTATTGACAGCAGTATGTATACATAGTATCACATCGTAGATGTGACACTACTCTTGAGAATTTCAGTGTTCACGACTGCTCGTTCGCGCAGCAAGGAGCATTTCCTTTGGTGATCTCCATTCTGGCCATCGAGAGCGGACGCCATCGCTAAGGCACAAAAACATGAATTGGAGGAACGAAAAGTTATGAACCGTTCTGCTATCAATCGGAAGACTCGAACCATTACCCGGCTGGGAATTACTGCGCTGATCGTTGGTTTGTCCGGGATATTTCTAATTCCCCAGGCGCTGTACGCTCAGACATTCCCGCAGGACACCGCGCAAGCACTAAAGATGGCCGATTTCATCCTCTCTCTCCAGAACGCTGATGGAGCGATCGCTGACAGCCCAGGCGCGGCTTCTGCCAATAATGACTCCAATATGGAGTACGCGTTAATTGCTCTGGGCGCGGCCTATTCCTATACCAGCAGTGCCAAATATCTTACCGGGCTCGAAAACGGTATCGCGTGGCTTGCTGCTCGCGAAGAAATGACCGACCCGATTTGGAAAGGTAGCTGGTATCTCCAATATTCAGCAACTCCTCCATACAATGAACTTCCGGTATCTGGCGGGCCCGGGACAACCAACGTGCGGGGCGTGGATGCCACCTCCGCGCTGTTTGCCTACTTGCTATATCTCGACCAGCGGTTAACGGGCAGCGGCGCGCTGGCCCAGACCTACTCTAGCAACGCTCAAGCCGCGCTGGATTTTGTCATCAACCGTAATCTTGATACGGATGGCCTAAGTTGGAGTTCATGGCTGTACTACTCTGTGCCGAAACAGTGGCAGCTGTATCTAGAAAAGTACTCGGCAGATCAAGGCGATGTTTACCTCGGCATGCACGCAGGTGCCCTTTTGTATAACCAAGCGAAGTACGGTCCTATAGCCACCACGTTGATGACGAAAACACCCGTTAGCAATTTCAATACAACACAAAATAGATACGCCATTGGGTTGAATAGCGACGGAACATTGGACAACAGCACCAATGGTTACAGCGAGGGATTTGCGCAGGGATACCTGTCCTGGATCTGGGGAAATACCACTCAAGACCAAGCGGGGATGGCCTGGTTG
Source organism: Acidobacteriaceae bacterium (assembly GCA_965276585.1). GTDB lineage: Bacteria > Acidobacteriota > Terriglobia > Terriglobales > Acidobacteriaceae > JAKAAZ01. Next base: position 883,206 of record CBDIAZ010000002.1, read on the forward strand.
CGCACCAAAGTACATAGCAACGGATCGGTTATTACCAAAACGAATGCGCCAGCATACAGCTTGAATGTGGCGATGTTGGGCCTGGGGGATAATGGACTGGCCGCGCCTGCTCCCGTCACCTCCTTTACATGGTTGGTCAATAATACTTATGTTGCGGGCACCGGGGGCGTTTACGACAGCTTGAAATCGGGTGACCGCATAGAATACGACAACGTAGCCGGTTTTTGTTCTGCAAGTCTGCTAGGGTTTCTACCGTTTGATTAGAGTCCACGTGATGTATAGCGTAGTCATGTTGGTCGGGGTAGCCGCTTCGCCGAAGAGCACTACACTTCGCAACTCTCACAACGTCCAGCATCGGCGGAAATACTCTAGCAGTTTAAAAGCGCGTTTGGACACCAGAACAAAGGAGAAGGAGTTATCATCCAGCCGAATATTTAGGTGCGATTTTTCCGGAATTTAAATCGCTAAGAGTTACCGTTGTAAGAAGCCAATCAACAATCCGGCAGGGTCCTGGCTGGAGTTTGAACTTGCAGCATTCCACCCATCGAAGCTTATGGAGCCGTCGCTTCCATCCGCCTGGAAATGCATGGCATCTCCCGTCCACGCGAGGCTCAATAACCTACAGAAATCCCGCTAATATGTATACTTGACCAGGAACAATATGAACGTGAGGTTATTGAATTCCCCGGGCCCTGAAGCGCCACCAGATCCAGTCACGCTAGATGTTGGTCTGACACTTGAAAGCGGTAGCTATGTGCCGTTTTATGAGCAAATTACGGAACAAATCCGTACACTCATTCGCTCCGGTAAACTGACATCCGGCCAGACTTTTTTTTCAGAGGGAGAGATCGCCCGGGAGCTCGGGATTAGCAAGATGCCCGTTCGGCAGGCCTTTCAAAAGCTTCGCTGGGAAGGTTTGCTCGTTATCGAGCGGGGAAAAAAACCGCTTATCGGTTCGGGACTATTGCCCTGGAATTTTCAACAGCTACGCGGCTTTAGCGAAGAGATGCGTCGAAAGGGATTAGTGCCATCTGCAAAGGTCTTGGGCATGGACCTCGTCGAACCTGAACTCCTAATAGCTCAAACACTGAGGCTTACCCAAGAAGAGCCAGTCTATCGACTTAAACGCCTTCGCTTCGTTAATGCAGAACCCGTCGCCGTAGTAACCAGCTACCTTCCAGCCCATATCTTTGAGGGCATCGACAAATATGATTTCGAGAAAAGATCCCTCTATGATGTCATAGAAAACATATATAGTCGAAAACTGCAGCGAGCTGAAGAGCTGATAGGTGCAATCGCGGCGGAAGAAAGCGAAGCGAAATTTCTTCAAGCAAAGATAGGAAGCGCTCTTCTCGTCATTAAAGAGACTACCTACGATGGTAGAAATATACCCATCGAATATAGTGTCTCCTTATTAAGGAGCGACCGCTACACCGCCTCAGTTATTTCGGTCCGAAAGAAATGATCCCCGAACTTTCGATCCAACACCATGTGGACTGCCTAGGCTCCAGTCAATTATGCCGAATTGGCGGCACTTGTGTGGATTGGCCTGTAACACACTCAGCGCGGATTGTAGCGCACTTGGCAAACATCATTTCTTTCTGCGGTAATCCAGTTCGCGGATTTGCCGCTACCGCACATCCTGGGCTCCGACCAAAGCATCGGCTTAGCGGAACGCTGGTCTTCTTTCTACTCATTACCGGATCAGGATTACCGCTAGTCCCACTTGCGCTCGGTCAGCCTCTCCTGCAATCCGTTCTCAAAAATAAACCAACCAACCTGCAAGTGATTCAGCTCGACAATGTCAAGGCTATGACGCAAGCTGGATGCCAAGAAGGTGCAGAACTGATACTACGGCAATATCTATTGGGGGCACCAGCCTCGGCGCAGGCCCATGCCCTCCTGGGCTTAGTGAAATTCAGAGAAGGAGAAGCAGACAAGTCTCTTGATGAATACTCTTTGGCGGCTAAATACGGCAATATTGACGCGGATGACCTTAGAATAGTTGCGCTAGATTACGTGAAGCTGCACGACCTATCTAGCGCTGAACGCTGGCTGAAGGCGTCTATCAAAAAGGAAAATAAAGATTGGCGGACCTGGCGATACCTCGGTGGTGTCGAATACAGTGAAGAGCATCCTGCGGAAGCAGCATCTGCGTTTCAGGAGTGCCTAGTTCTTGATTCAAAAAATGTTTTAGCAGAAGATGGTCTTGCGAGATCTCATGAAGCGCAGGGACAAAGTGAAAGAGCAGCCAGCGAGTATCGAATGGCAATCCTTTGGAACTCGAAACGTCCAGACAAGTCCTGGCTTCCCCTCTTGCATTACGGGAGCTACTTGCGAAGAGCGGGTCGTCTGACTGAGTCAATCGAGAACCTCACGCAAGCGGTGTCTATTTCCCCTGGAGATTGGGAAGCCCATACAGAGTTGGGACAGGCATATAAGGCAGTCGGTGATTTGCAAGCGGCGGAGAATGAAGTCGAAATTGCGATTAAACTTGCGCCAGAGCGTATCCGACTGCACATGATTCTTGCTCAGATATATAGACATGAAGGCCAGAAAGACAAGTCCGCAGCCGAGATCCAAATCTACACCTCCCTTGCCGCGAAGGATGTTTCAGATCGCAGCAAGCTTGATAGATAGATCGCCTTTGTGCGAATCCTGCAGATCCACTGCGCAGTTTTCGATTAGCGGTATTCCATGTTCTGAATTTGCGTCAGTTCGTGTTGGCGGCCCATTTATCTGACACGCCGTCAACCCTCGAAGTATTTTGACGTGGACGCGCCCACATGCGGAATTGAAAGAGAGGTTTCTGGTTTTACAGCCCAGCCAAACGATATTCCGACGCTGCACAAATGAAAAAGGAGCGGTGATTACAAGATGGTCAGAGGCTATCTGATTTTTGGACGAATATCCTGATTTATTGTCCGAAGATACTGCTGGTAAGCACGATAGAGGACTACGGTCCTCGGTCCACCAGGCTTGATCTTTGATCCAGGTGAGTTGAAGATCCCAGAATACTGATAACAGAGTATCTTCTCGAAGCCCGGGAAATCCAGCAGATCATGAATCAATCCGTCGATGGGACGTGGGATCAAAGCTTCGCCCTCAAATGTAAACGCCTCAAGATCCATCCATAAGTGTGTGCCAGTCTGATTGGACATTTTCTCCCAGACCGCGGCCGATTGCTTGCCAGTGATGTCCCCACTGGGCATGCGGTCGAAACCGAATGGGCAAATGATGTCCACATGCTTCAGGACCATCGGCCAAACGCTTTCAGATTTGAGCAAGCCGTGCGCGTTGGGTGCAAGCATTATCGGTTTCTCGGGTGCAAGTCTGCGACAGTAGGCCTGAAACTCGCTAAAAAATGTGATGATCTCCCGTCGGTACAGATCCTTCGCCTGGTCTCCCTGGTCTGGGATCAGACTTCCATACACTTCTTCCGACACATACCAACCATAAAAGGAGGGATGATGGCCGTAACGGCGCCACAACTCAGTGGCAACTTTTTTGTGCCAATCAAGCGAAGCTGCGCTGTAATCAAACCAGGCATACATGCCGACTCCCACAAAGACATGCATGTTCAATTTGTCAGCTTCTGATAGTATCGCTTCGAGCGGATCGTGGGATGCTATCTGCGCGCGTCCTTGGAATAGAGTAGATGGGTAATAGGCTAATCCTTTGTAACCCGTAGTTGCGATGCTATTTCTTCCGTAATAGTCCTGATTCTGAAAAACCTGCTGAATAACTACCGTGTTCATACCGAGACCATGCATGCCACGAATCTGCTGACGCCAACCGTCCTCCGTTAGCTTCCGGATGTCTGCGTTCCAGTAACGGGCTTCTTGATCGCTCCAGTGGGCGACACCAACCCAAGCACCGTCGATCGTGCGGGTGGAACGGATCGCGGAGTGGAGCACCTCCACTATTTGCTCAATTCGAAGGTTGCCATGAATACTTGAAACGATGAGAATGACGCGGTGTTTACCAACCCAGTCGGCTGTGGATCGACGGTAATAGATGCCCCGACTCTCGTGAGGGGGAACAAGAAGCTTTTCAGACTTAACCAGCCCACTAGGTCTCACCCGATCGAGGTACATCCGAACTGTATACTGGCGATTTCGGTCGCAATTGTTTTCCACAGCGCCCCGGATGTCCAGAACGATCTTGTCGGTAACCGGAGAAGGAGGAATTAGTTCGAGCCGGGTAACCTGTTTCTGCCCGAATGCAGGCGTTAATGTAATTCCGATAAACAGCAAACCATTCAACCAGCCGGGAAACTTCATCATGACTCCGATTTGTATCTGCTTAGCGCTGCTATCGAAAATTTTCTCCGTGCAATTGTTGCCGTCGAACTTGTGGCTAGCTAGCCTGTGACCTGCGCGTACTAATCGGAACGACTCAACTGTTCTTCGAAAACTAACGTTCCCGCGCCCTGCACTCCGGCGTAGTGTCCTGCTTGAGCGAGCTGCACGCGCGGTTGCCTGCGAGTGCCGAAATGCAAAATCTCAAGGGTCCGTTGCTGGACCTCAAAGGCAAAGTGTGAGTGCCCTTCAACAAGACCACCCGAGAGAAGCACAACCTGCGGATCGAGCAAATTGAAGATGTTCGCAATTCCTTCGGAGAGGTATCCGGCTAGAGCCGAATACGCGCTTTGAGCCGCAATATCGCCAGCGATTGCCCGCTGACTGATTGTAAAAGCGAGAGTCGGATCATTCACGTCCGTGGTGTTACTAACTGTTCCATTCCGGGTTTTGTATTCCCGTAGTAATGCGGTCGTAGACACATACGCTTCCAAACAACCCTTACGCCCACAATTACAGGGTAAGCCGTCAGCGCGGATCACCTGATGACCGATCGTACCGGCGAAACCATGCTCACCGCGCAATACCTTTCCGTTGCAGACGATACCACCTCCTATACCGGTGCCAATCGTGATCGCCACGAAGTTTGACAACGTCCTGCCAAGCCCGAAATGCAGTTCCGCAAGGACTGCTGCGTGCGCGTCATTTGCCACAAATGTCGGAAGATGGAAGTGCTCTTCGACAAATCCACGCAGGTTGAAGCCTGTCCATCCGGGAAGGTTCTCGGTGGCGGCGAAGACGGAACCATCTTGAGCGCTAATTGCTCCGGCACTCGCGATGCCCAATCCCACTGGGTTGATATCGTTACTATGGGCAACTTTAATCACTTGTTCGATGGCTTGAACGAGGCTGGCGGCAATTGCATTTCTTCCCTTGCTTGCGTCGGTGGGAACCTTTATGGGAAATCTAACCTCTCCATTGCCTTCGACGATGCCCGCCTTAATGGAAGTCCCCCCGATATCTACACCGATCGCTATCGATTGCGCTTCCAGACGCTTCATGGCGCGAACGAAATTCGCCGTGAGAGTCCCCGGACGTGTAATTGCGGACCCGACAACTACGCACCATGCACCCCTCAAAATGGCCCTCCTCGCCTCCTCGGGAAGGGAGATGTGTCCTTCGGCAACGATCGGAACATGAATTTGCTCTATCATACTGGCCAAAAGAGACCAGCTGAAGGAGTGGTTGTCGCGAGTTTGTTCTGTATAGCCGTTCAGCGTTGTTCCGATGAAATCGGCTCCGGCAAGCGCCGCCGCATGGGCCTCCTCGAGCGTGGCAACATCCGCCATTACGAGCAATTTAAGTTCTCGATGAATCCGCGGAATCAACTCCTGCCACGGTTCTCTGTCGGACCACGGGCGCCCAGTGCAGTCCAGGGCAATGATGGAGGCGCCGGCCGAGGCTAAGGCCGTCGCGGAGGCGAAATCGGGGGTGATAAGAAGCTGTCCGTCGCTATAGCGCTTCTGGATACCAATGATGGGAACATCTGAATCCTTGCGAATGGAAGCTATATGTTCGGTGCCGTTGATGCGTAAACCAGCCGCTCCTGCGCCGACAGCTGCGCGGGCGATGCGGCGTATCGTTTCTGCATCTTCCAGAGGATCCCCTGGCGCAGCCTGACAGGACACAATGAGAGTGCCTTTCAGGCGTTCTTGTATCGTCGACATCGGCGCTCAGTCCTTCTCTCGCTGCGGGCAGTATCGCTTTCGTTCCACAATATATATACATTTTGTATTGTTGTATAGTCTGCATGTATGCCATACTAGTCCACGAGCTGCTAAACGCTTCCAGCGAAGTCGCGCGTTATGCGTTAGCAAAAGCTGAGCGGTCAAGCTAGGCGATTGATGAACGGATAGAAAATGAAGAGCACGCTTGCGATTGGCACCGCGCTGGCCATGGTGTCCGGCATTATGAATGGTGCCTTTACCCTGCCCATGCGTTTTCTCGGGCGCTGGGAATGGGAGAACGTGTGGAGTCTTTTTATCGCAGTTTCCTGCTTATTGATGCCAACCGCAATCGTCCTTGCGGTAGCACCGCATAGCTGGACCGTAATTTCCCATGCGCCTGGGTATGCGGTACGTGTTGCAGTTTTTACTGGTTTTGCTTGGGGTTTTGGAGCCATCATGTTTGGGCAGAGCGTGAGTGCCATTGGTATTTCTTTGGCAAATACCTTCGTCCTGGCTATCAGTTCAGCATTAGGTTCCCTGTTGCCTATGTTATTGTTGGCGCCGCATAAGCTGTTTGAGCGCACAGGCAAAACGATTCTTGCAGGAGTGGTGATTGAAGTTTTTGCCATTGCGCTTTGCGGCTGGGCAGGGCATCTGCGTGAGAAGGCCGCCGGAGTAGGAGCAGAGCGCGGCGACCTGGTGGGTCGCGCTCGTCCCGTGGGTATAGCGCTGTTGCTTGCAGTGGGTGCTGGTGCACTTTCTGCGGTCTTCAATATAGGTTTCACGTTGGGCCAACCTATCGCTGATTATGGTCGCGCTTTCGGATTAAGTGAGTTTTCAAGCACCAATCTCATCTGGTGTATTATGCTGGCGTCCGGTTCGGTGACCAATCTCGGCTTTTGCTTCTACTTACTTATTAAGAATCGGAGTTTCGGAAAATTCAGGCTACCTGGGAGTCGGCGTCTCTACTCGCTGTCAGTGCTGATGGGGTTGCTCTGGGGAGGCAGCATTTTTGTATACGGAGCGGCCGCGCCACGCCTTGGTTCGCTCGGTACCGCAATCGGATGGCCGCTGAGTCTTGCCGCCGGACTAGTCCTTGCAAATGCTATTGGTCTTACTCTTGGTGAATGGCGGCAGGCTCCCCGACGTGCGCGAAGCTGGATGTATTCTGGCATTGCGATTTTGTTCTTCGCGATTGTTGTACTTAGCAGGGCAAGTTACAAATGATTTGCGTATATCCGCTCCCATGGAGGAACGTTGATGCAGCAAAAGAAGCAACAAGAAGACCGCGAAAGCAGGCCAGCGCAAGCGTTGACGGACCACGATTTCCTGCGTCTGCATCTCGCACCATTAGACAAGAGCAGTTTTACTCCGATGTACTTTCAGATCCAGACGCAGTTACTTCAAATGATCCATTCGGGACAATTGCATGCTGGAGATTCTTTACCGAGCGAAGAGGAACTCAGCCGCATTTATGGCGTAAGCCGTATGACTTCAAGGCAAGCCCTGCAATCTCTCAAACATCAGGGTTTCGCCTCCTCCCATAAGGGACGAGGGACTTTCGTCCTACAACCGAAGGTAGAAAAAGATATCGCCCACCTTTCTGGCTTTACTGCTGAAATGCGTGCGTTGGGTATCAAGGCAACATCGCAAGTGCTTGCGTCGGAAACGATTCCCGCTACCGCAGACGTTGCATCACAGTTGCTTGTCGAGCTAAATTCGTCCATCTTTAGGCTGCGACGTCTGCGATCGTCCGATGGAATTCCGGTTGCAATTGAAGAGAGCTGGCTTTCCCTCGATCGTTATCCGGGGATCAACGAGATCGATTTCGGAACTGTTTCACTATACGAGACCTTACGAAATCGGTACAAGGTAAAGGTTGGCATCGCAGACGAGATTTTGGAAGCGCGCGCCGCGAACCGGAAGGAAGCCGAACTTCTCGGCATCGCGCCCCGATCGAGCTTGCTGGTAATTTCTCGCGTTCTCTGGAGTGTGGAAGGAAAACCCGTGGAGGTTGCACGCTCGCTCTATCGCGGAGATCGATATCGCGCAGTTTTGAGAATTACCGCAACGACGGTGGAATAGAACTTATTTCAACGCCAATCTTAATTTCGGGATCCGAAGAATGTCGATAGTCGCAGAAATTAGCTCTGTTGTTGGCCCAACGACCCGGCGTACCTTTTTGAAGGGAATGGGAGTGACAGGGATTTCTGTCCTTGGTAGCACCGCATCGACCGCCATGATCTCAGTTGCCGCTAAATGTTGCGCTGATAGTGCGGGGAAAAAGATCACCCTTTTGAACGATGGCGGGTTTGAGACTTCCGCTTGGGGTTGGCAATTCACTGCGGGCGCACAGGTTGTCGACCATTCCAGGCGCAAAGGTCATCGTGCGGTGCAGGTGAAAACCTATTCGGGAGATTATGCACGATTCTTGGTTTTGGAACCTGAGGTCGGCAAGAAATACACTTTGAGCGGCTGGGTGAAGACACAGATGATTCGTGAGAAAGAAGAGCTCGCAGGGGCATATTTCGCCGCGTCTCAATTTGAATTTCAAGGGCGCCCAACGGAGTTCACTGTCGATGGCAAACAACTGCCGGAAAAGCGGTTTGGAAATTTTACGGGAAGTATGCAATGGCGCCGGTTCTCGCAGACTTTCACATGTCTTCCTTCCACGACGTGGTTTGAAGTCGTCGTAGGCATCTACAGGGCTGAAGGCACCGCGTGGTTCTCCGAGCTAACGTTTGTAGAAGGGGAAGAAGCGGCTGATCTCGGTGATGTCGTTGACGTCTCGCAAGCGCTGCAATGGGCCCACGAGGAGTCGCTGAAGAACTCCGTTAAATATCGATCGCGCAACACGCATGCGGCGGCAATTTTTAGAGATGCAATCCCGGTCCGGGGCGCTGCCTCTAATCCGGAGCAAATAGCAAAAGTCCTAGGTGAAATGTATGATGTGACCTTTCTTGCGGCGGATCAGATCGCAGATCAATCTGAACTCAATCCCTTGAGATTCGACCTACTTGTTCTTCCGTATGGCGAGAGCTTTCCGCTTTTAGCACGCGATTCTGTGGAGCGATTCCTAACGGAAGGTGGAAATCTACTCAGTATGGGTGGCTATGCCTTCCAATCGCCGCTGGTTCGCAACGGAGCGGGATGGCAATTTTACGATGACGTGGTTCAACACGAGGCTGGCCCGAATTTAATCTCTGCTTTGAATCCGCGTGGCGCCGGCTGGAGCATTACCGGAAAAAACTATACGAGCACAGAGATGGTTCAGCTCCCGAAGCTTGGCCCACAAGAGGCGATCAAAATCGAGATCCCGCGAGACGTCTGGGGTCGAAATGCTGCCTGGCACTACGAATTACCCGCCACGGGTGACGGAACCCAATTCTTTTTCCAAGCGTGGATTCGCGCATCGGATGTGAAGCCTGCACCGGACGGCTCTGCCTATATCGGCATTGAGCAGCTTGATGACAAGGGAGCGTCGATTTACGGTCCTAGTGTCATTCTTGAAGAGATTCGAGATTCACAGAACTGGCACGACTTGGGCCGGCTTATCTATCTCGCCCCCAACTGCCTCACACTACGCGTTAGCCTAGGCCTGAAGAATGCAACCGGTACATTGTGGGGTACCCGGATTTCTCTGGAACACCGTTTACCCACCGTGCGCATCAACACTGCCCGCGGATTTCCGCAGGATGAACTCCAGACTAATTCGCGTCAGATTGGGATGTTCGATGCTGATTTTCATCTCAAGCGGGCGACCACCCTTCGTGCCGCCGCAGGACAGTGTGTTGTCCAGGACATTGGGGAACTGAAGGGTTCGTTTCAGGGATACGCTGCCACCTGCGTGCTGGGTATGAACAAGTCTCGCAGAATACCTTTGCTGGAAGCGTTGGATCAACTTGGCCGCAAGCGTGGAGCGGCCGGAGCACTGGTACATCACATCCGCGGTGTTTATGCGCGCGGGAGCTGGGCGTTCTTTGGAATCGAAAACCAGGATATTTTTGCGTCCGGGATGCAATTTGGAGAGCGCACACTACGCGCGGTAGGCCACGCGCTAATCTCCAAGTGCTTTCTGCACGCCTGCGAAACAGAGTTCGCGTCTTATAGGGTTGGCGAGACGGTTCGTGTGCGGGTCTTCATTAGTAACTATGGACGGAATCCCGCGTCGCTCGCGGTGCGCTGTGGCATCACGCCGGTGGACACAGACCGGGAATCATTCGGAGAAACCCGCCGGCTGAAGCTAGCTCCTGGCCAGACGGTTGTAAACGAATTCGAATGGCACCCTGTAGACTTTTCCGACAAACAATATCGAGTCATGGCGACACTATCTCTGGCAAATTCAGATAGCGATATAGATCGTATCGAAACCGGATTTATCATCTGGAAGCCCGAAACACTTCAAGAAGGCCTGCCATTTAAATTCGAAGACAACTACTTCCAAGTACATGGTCGGAGCGTCTTTCTGCAGGGAACCGACGATTATCTGCATACTTTCATTGATCAAGATGAAAACCAGCTTACTTGGTACGGAGATGCACGAGGCTGCCGCGATTCCTGTCTAGATGTCTACGAAAATTTGATGGGGCTACGCGGACCCATGGACCGTCCAACAGAAACTTGGTGGCGTTGGGTGGATGCCATGTTGTTGGGCGTACAGCGGGCTGGGGGTGCATTCTTTCCTGGCATGTTGGTTTTTGCCAATACCGCCGTGTGTAATAGGGATCTAGCTGACCAGAAGGCGTATGTGCGGGCCTTTGCAGATCGCTACAAAACTGTTCCAGGAATCATGTATTACCTGAATGGCGATTTAGAGTTGCACGATCCCAATTTGCCCGACTTACAGAAATTATATAACCAATATCTCAGGAAGAAATACGGATCAGATGAGGCACTCCAGAAAGCGTGGATGGTAACGCCGCCAGAGGCGCCGATTGGCCAGCTCGCAATCCGATCAGGCACAGACGATTGGCGCGACGTGCGAACACTAGATGATTTTGAGTTTCGGACGCAAGTTGTGCGCCGATGGCTGAATGCCCTGCACGATTCCATCCGCGAGGTTGATGAACAGCATCCAGTGACAGCGGAATTCTATCAAATTCCCACCAGCGGAATCGATATGCCAAGTGCACTTGGCCAGCTGGAGTTAGCAAATTTCGGCTACTTTAACCCTCCCGGCGAAGACTATTACCGGTTCCCTCAGGTGTGTAAGTTCCTTGACCAAAGTATCCGAGGTAAGGGCATCAACGTAGGCGAATTTGGTGTCAAGACCCACCCTGCATGGCGGGATAGCAGTGACTACCTTGTGTCCCGTTCTGAGTCTTATGAGCAGTCCTACTTTCTCACCATTGCGCACTACGCATTCGCGTTGGGTGTCTCTAAAATTCAAAACTGGTGCTGGAAGTATCCCTCCGACCTTCCATTTGAGTGGGGCATTAATTATTCCAATGAACTTATTCCGCGCGATGTGCGAGCCTTCTATCGCAATAGTGGTCTTCTGTTTCGGCGACTTCGGCCACGCTATGAGAATAGTGAAGTGCTGGTCCTGCTGGCGGGCAACAATCGAAAAGGGGGTAAGGGAATACATGTCGTCGACGGGGAAATGAACGGCATCCGGCTGCTCCTTGACCAGCGGCTGCGGTTCGGCACCCTCGCAGATGACTTTATCGATTCACTTCCCGAAAATGTTAAGACCATCTTCTATCCTCTTTCTTACTGTCCGAACGACAAGATCATCAAGCGGCTGATCGATTTCGTGGATCAGGGCGGCCAGCTGTATCTCTCCGGTGATCTGAGCTATGATTCGCAGCGGCAACGAACTCGGACGGATCGGCTCAAAGATCTTTGCGGATTGGAATTCGTAACAGAACGATTTCCAAACCTGGACTATGGCGGCGGCGCCCTGCAAACTGCGCCCAAGGACTCAAATTGGCCGAGCTATCTTGCCGCGCCGGGAATCGTGACCCGCCTAGTTGGCGCGACTTTGCTGCTCGAAGGAAAGGATGGAACCCCAATTGTCACAGAATTCAAAAGGGGCAAAGGATTGGTGATCTTTAGTGCAGATCCGATCGAACTCCACGGAGATCCGAGGTACCATGCTTATGCACACTCCTTCTACCGGGCGCTGCTGGAAAAGTTTCATCTGGCAGGCGAGAGGATAGGGCCTGAACAAGCCTCTGTGCACTGCTTCCGTGTTCCATCCCAAGATGACCGCGAGATCAAGGTTCTGGTCAACTACGACGAGGCTCATACGCTTCGCGATGCGGTTGTATCGACGGTAGTGGGCGATGTGCGGCTAACATTGCAGCCACGCTTTCCGGGCGCTATCGTCTCAGAACTCGGGAACGGAGTTCAAGCTGTGGAGAGTTCTGGCGATGTAATAATCGCCAATCAACTCTTGATCGGCGGCGATCTCCACTTCATGGCCATCTCATTCGACAAAAGTTCTCTTCTGACAACCAGACGCTTGCTTCTGTTGCCCATGGGAGAGGGTGAGATTCGCATCCCGAAGTCACGTCGCTGGCATCGCCCCGTCGTGCTCGTCGGCGAAGTGGCTGGATCGCGATGGGCGCAATACGAGAGTTTCCGGCCCCATGACTCAGATAACACACTTACGCTGCAAATTCATGCTCCTCGCGCGTTAAGTATGCTGATCCTATGCGAATTCGATGAGCAGTCTGAAGCTATCGGAAAAATCGAAACATGGGTGAGCGCTCCCTGGCTGTTGGATGATTAGATCTGCACATCGCAAAGGGGCGGCGAGTCCTTACGTGCGTCAGTTCGCCCCCGATCGAGGATGTCGTGAACAGCCCGCTGCCACCGCCGGCGTGTGATTTCGAGGAAATTTGCCGCAGTCGCCTCCGCGTCGTTCCGAATGCGTCAAATGCAGGAAAACTAAGGGATTATCAAGACAATCGCTTGCTCGAAATAAAAAGTCGCAAAGCTAAACCGATAAATATCTTGACAAGTTGTCTATACATATATATCAATGTGGTGACGAAGCGTTTTGTAAGTGAACCCCGCCCAAACTGCCTGAGCAAACGATTTTCCCCGGTCGGCAGGGCGATCATACGACATGGCAAGGAGCAGTCTATGTTTTGGAATTCGTGTGTCCGGAGTTTATTGCTGATGCTCTTTTTTTGCTCCGTTTTACCTTTGGGAGCTCAGGTCGACGTAGCAACGATCAATGGCACCATTACGGATACGTCCGGCGCAATCGTCACCAGTGTACAAGTCACTGCAACTAGCATCGAAACAGGCAGGCGATTTCCTGGACGCTCCAATGATGTAGGCAATTATCAAGTTACGAATTTGCCACTCGGCCATTACACGTTGCGTTTCGAACATGCTGGCTTTGATACCTTTGAACGGCGCGGAATTCAGGTCCAGATAGGACAGGCAGTTGCGATCAACGTTACCCTCGAAGTCGGAACATCCGCGCAAACGGTCACGGTCACAGATGTTGTCCCCCTCGTCGATAATGAGCGATCGACTATCGCTACGACCCTCACCGGAAAGGCAATGACCGATCTTCCATTAGACGTTACGGGTGGGCGCGATGTTACTTCCTTCGCTTATAGTATCGTTCCGACTACCACAGGCGGCAACTACTCCGGTCACATAGCTGGTTCACAAGACTCCACTAAAAATGTAATCGTCGATGGGACCGATGCATCCGCGGGCTTGCAAGGCTTTGTTCAAGTGATCGGTATGGAAGCCGTGCAAGAGTTTGAAGTCCAGACAAGCGGTATCTCTGCGGAAGCAGGTGGCACTGGGGGAGGTGTCCTGATTATGGAACTGAAGTCGGGAACCAACCAATTCCACGGCAGTGCCTATGGATTCCTCGCAAATAAAGCTTTGAATGCGAACGCTTGGGATAGTAAATACTTTCTCTCTCAATGTGCGCCTGGCGATACCGCATGCCGCCAATCCTATGGCCGTGCAACGGATAGTTTCAAGGATTGGGGAGTTAGCGCGGGCGGTCCAATCTGGCGGAACCACACCTTTGTATTCGGAGATTTTGAGCGATACAAGCAACAACAGCTCGAATATGGGCAGCTGCAAGCCACAGTACCAACAACGGCCTTTCTGAATGGAGACTTCGGTGCGCTACTGGGCGGTCCGATCCCTGGTGGGACCATTAATCCTTGTACCGGGGCTGCGTACCTGCAGGGCCAAATTTTCGATCCGGCTACACAGGCAGTTGTGGGCGGGACAACCTGCTACAGTCCATTCCCAGGAAATGTAATTCCTCCCGGCCGTATCAGCGCAGTGGCACAGAAAATAGTCGCAACTTATAAAAGCAACTATGAGCCGACAAACGACACATTACAGAATAACTATCCAGCCTTCATTGGTATTCCTTCAACGATCAACGAACATTTCGATCTAAAGGTGGACCATAACTTATCCAGTCGCCAGCACCTTACGTCTTCGTTCAATTGGTGGAGCCTCCCAATTGTGAATAGTGGGGGGCCATGGCAAACCGGTACCACCACGGGCGGCCCATTCAATTCTGGAGACTTTCAACGTCAGGAGAATCGGTCAATCCGGGTTCAACATACTTATATCCTGACGCCCAACCTCGTCAATTTCGCGTCGCTAGCTTACAACGAAGCTGCCGCCTCGGATCAGCCAGACCATCCGGTCGATCCAACTACGTACGGCTTCACCCAAACGCAAAATGTAATGAATTTACCGGTGATCAACTTCAACGGCAGTCCTGAAGGCATTACAGAGTCCAGCATCGGTGCCCCCTATGCTGATGGATACGTTTTCGACGCAACCGTCTTCAACGATGTGGTTTCTTGGTCCCACGGAAGGCACAACTTCAAGTTTGGTGGAGACTTCACGGCGAAGCAGGTCAATAGCAGAACCGAGGGCGGACTACAAACCTACAACTTCTCGAATACAACAAACTCTCCTACGGATCCTTCGGTTCAGCCCTATGTAGGATTCGCCTTTGCCAACTTTCTGTTGGGCGACGTGCAGAGTTCTTCTAACAATGCTAAATATTTACTTCATGGGCGTCGCAAACTCTTTTCTTTTTTCGCTCAAGATGATTGGAAGATAAAACCCAATTTGACAGTAAATCTCGGGCTGCGCTGGGATGTGAACGAGCCTTTCCACGAAATTAATGGACACTGGACTAACTTCGATATTACAGCGCAGAATCCCGTCTGGAGCCCGGTAAAGGGTGCTTATATATTTGGCCGAAATGGCGACACAACCTTTGAAACGCGCCAGAATTACCACCAATTCGGCCCTCACGTTGGCTTCAACTATTCACCAACAAGCAAATTAGTGGTCCGTGCTGCCTACGGCATTTTCTATGTTCCGCTTGGTGTAAACCAGTTTACCGGCGTTCCTTTTGGCGGATTTGGCGGTTCTGTTGGATTCATCGGAACTAACAATATCCTCAATCCCTCACAGAACGAACCGGCCTTCAACCTGGATCAGGGGTATCCCGGAATTATCACCTATCCAGCTCGCGTTATTACGCAGACTGACGTAAGCGGGGGAGCAGTATATGTGTCGCCTGATTCTCTTACGATGGGAATGACTCAAAACTGGAATGTTGGCTTGCAGTATGGATTCAGCCGGAACGTCGCATTCTCACTTAACTATCTAGGCAACGCAGGACGTTTGTTACACGACGCTAGTCTCGAGCCCTACAACTACCCGACACTTCAAACTTATTTACCTTTGTTAAATTCCGGACACATTAACGACGTCGTAACCAACCCTACGCAAGCTGCCGCCGCCGGAGTGCCCTACCCTTATGCGAATTTTAGCGGCTACGCCTATCAGGCAATTGCTCCCCTCCCGCAGTTGGCTTCCGCCGGACAGCAACTCAACTTTGTAGGCCCACCTCTCGGAGTGAGCGCATATAGGGCTCTCATCGCCGAGGTGGAGACGCGTGCGATGGGTGGGCTGACTGCAGACGTGAGTTACACGTTCTCCCGGGCTGAAGGAAATGTAGATGACAGAAGTGCCTATCAAGACGGTCCCGGAACCGCTTATACCCAAAATCCTTATGATTCCAATTCGCGCGCGCACGACGTATTGGACTACAACATGACTCACCAAGTGAAGGGCTACCTCGATTATGATCTTCCTTTTGGGCGTAGTGGACGCTGGTTCTCTTCGTCGAAAGCGCTCGACTATGCCATCGGAGGCTGGACGGTCGGGCTGCAATTGCATTACAACAGCGGGACACCTTTCTACGCTATTGCCTCAACCAACGACTACCCCGGATGGCGCGCAGTTTTTGCGAATCGCGACCCTAGCATCAGCCTGCACAACCCGTTTAAAGGCTTGGACCTAAATAACCTCGGTGACCCTAGCAACACGTTCTTTAATCCCAAAGCATTTTCAAATCCCCCCTACGGACAGTTTGGCAATCAGCCGGCTCTCAGCAGCGCTCTCACAAATTGGGCATTTTATTCCGAGGATCTTAGTCTCATAAAGCATTTCGCCTTTGGCCCTGCCGGCAAGATCCATGCCTCTGTTCAAGCCCAATTCTTTGACGTTCTAAATCGTCATCACTGGGGGGGGCCTGACACGACACTGAACAGCCCCACCTTCGGCCAAGTAACGGGTGTATACGGATTCCGTACCGGCCAGCTAGGCGGTCGCGTCGAGTGGTAGATGGTGGTTGTGCAAGTCGTGACGTTGAAATCTACACAACACTTTTGGATGACCATGGGCTGAGTGAGGGAGTTTTTCACAGTGCAGCATAGTGACGATAAAGATTTCATCAAAAATCAACTGTTGAAAGGTATCGCCAAAATGAAGCAAATTATCCGTTATTGTTTCCTGCTGTGTACGGTATCCCTTCTTACCTGTATGGCATCCAATGCGCAGACCCCACACTATCAAGCCAACATCACTGCAACGGGAAATTGGACTGTTTCGAGTGCGTCTTCGTTACCTGACGGTGCAATCCTGTACACATCCACGGAGATTGAACCGTACTTCTCCAATTTGGGAGCGATTGGATTGACTAAAAACCCAGCATACTACTCCCAAGTAAAAGCCTGGATGCAATGGTATATCAACCATCTCAACTATCCAGATAAGTGGGGTTTGTACTGCACCGTATACGATTACAACGTGGCAGGCACAACGGAAACTTCTACAAATAGCGCCGACTCAACCGACTCATACGCTGCCACTTTCCTGTCTCTTGCATGGGCGTACTGGCAGACTGGAGATCCGGATGCACAGGCATACATCAAAACGCTCTCTTATCAGTTGGACTGTATTGGCGGTGTTATTGTTCAAACGCAACAATCCAATGGCCTGACCTGGGCATTACCTGATTATCAAATCGAATATTTGATGGACAACGCCGAGGTATATAAAGGAGTGACGGACCTTGCTAATCTAGAGCATTATGCATTTAACAATACTACAAGCCAAAACTACTACAATGCAATAGCCGCGGAAGTCAAAAATGGTATTCAGAATACTCTCTGGAACTCTTCTTCAAATAGTTATCTGCCTTATGCCGGTTCGGTTCCGGCAAACTGGACGGTCTGGTATCCTGATTCAACAGCTCAGCTCTATCCCATACTAAATGGCGTGATCTCCCCAACTAGTACTCGATCTCAGCAGCTATATACACAGTTCAATAGCTCTTGGCCAAACTGGGACACGCTCCACTTTCCCGATTCTTTCCCTTGGGCTGTGGTGTCCGCTGCAGCAGTCGTCATGGGGGACACCAGTCGGGTCAATACATACATAAATACAATTCAGAGTAAATATGTAAATGTGACACCGGCGTTTCCTTACCCCTGGTATTGCCAAGAATCTGGATGGTTTATTCGGGTCAACAATTATATGTTGGGAAATCGCCCGCTCTAATAAAGACTATGTATATTAGGTAGCTCCAGAATATTCAGACGACGATCACGGCAGAATAGTGTCGGAAAGGAACTACGAGAATGAATCAGCGGAGTACAGGAAAGATAATGCCGAGATCAATAGGGCATGAACAGTGTACAAGCAGCATTGCTTTGCTACTTGTCTGTCTGTTGCTTGGAGTGGGAAAAAAGTTGATCTCACAGGATAGTTCTCGGCACACCGCCAAACTCACTGGAGTTAGTCTGCTGCAATGGCCAGAGGCTCTCAAGATGGCCGACTTTATTTTATCTTTGCAGACTGCAGACGGAGCGATTGTAGACGAAGCCGGTGGAAATAGGGTCAACGAAGATTCCAACATGGATTATGCCCTGATTGGTTTGGGAGCTGCATATTCTGCTACCAAGGATCCAAAGTATCTTCAGGGTCTAGAAAATGGGATCAAGTGGCTCGCTGCCCGGGAGGAGATGAGGGATCCTCGATGGAAAGGTAGCTGGTATCTCGCTTACTCAGCGAAGTCTGGTGAACACATACCAACTGCTCCGGGGCCTGGTATGTCGGATGCGCGTGGCGTGGATGCGACGTCGGCGCTATTCGTATACCTGCTGTACCTGGACCAAAGGTTGTCAGGTAATAAGACCCTGATCAACACCTATGCGGCGAATGGCCGGGCTGCTCTCGACTTTGTAATCCACAACAACCTCGCCGCAGACGGGTTTAGTCAGAGCTCCTGGCTCCTAAGCAGTAAGAACTCAGAATGGATGTTGTTCAGAGAAAAGTATTCTGCGGATCAAGGTGACGTATACCTCGGCATGCATGCGGGCAATCTTCTCTATCGATATCCTAGATATAGGCATATCGCAGAATTTCTCAGAAGGGAAACTCCAAGACGGATGTTCCTCACCAAGGAACATCGCTACAGTTTGGGGATCAATGAGCACGGACAACTGGATGCGAGCGATGATGGAAATGGAGCAGCCTTCTCACAAGGCTATCTGACATGGATGTGGGGCGACACCAAACAAAACCGGACCGCGACACAATGGTTGCGTTCAAAAGTGAAACCGGATGGCTCAATCGTAACGCTGCCGGAGAAGCCATCCTACAGCCTGAACATCGCAATGCTTGGGATGGCTGATGCTGCACTTTCCAATCCACCACCGTTACAGTCGTTGCGGTGGCTTATCAAGACTACTTACGATGCAAAGACAGGTGGGATTCGTCACAGCCCAGAGCCTTCCGACAAAAGTGAATCGAACAATGAGGCTGCTTTTTGCGTGATTGCTTACCTGCGTTTCCTGCCGTTTGCTTAGACGAAATCCGAGTGTTGATTTGTGCCGCTCGGCTTGGGGAATGGACTTGACC
Source organism: Acidobacteriaceae bacterium (assembly GCA_965276585.1). Taxonomy (GTDB): domain Bacteria; phylum Acidobacteriota; class Terriglobia; order Terriglobales; family Acidobacteriaceae; genus JAKAAZ01. The sequence continues at coordinate 902,464 of CBDIAZ010000002.1, forward strand.
AAGTTATCTTATGGGGATTGATTTTCATCGCGGCGCTTGCAGCTGGCGTCTGAAAGTTTGTTGTCCGCGGCAAATCGTTTCAGCTCCATCGAGAGCTCATCGCGTCGGAGCGATTCTGTTATCCATCATCCTTCAATTGCTCGTCTCGTGGAGTCTAGATCTCGCGCACGTTGTCGCTCTTTCTGTTTGCAAAGGTAGATCGTGCGTTCTCGATCATGCTCTTGTGAGTCTGGGGCCCACGAGTGTAGCGGTTTCAATAACGCCCTCAAGTGGCGATGCGATTGTGAATGGGGCAGGCCCCGGTGTGTTTCGGGGGCTCGCTATTTTTGCCGCGTGCGGGGTTGGGCGGTAGGGCGCGCGGATCCTGCGCTGCATGGCTCGTGGCCTCGCGGCGTGCCGATCGACATAGTCCAAACCCAGAAGCCCAGCCCCGGCCTCGTCCTCCGCGAGCATCAGTGGAGGCAAGAAAGGCCAGGCTTTAGGAGGCACGCGTTCTTAAGACCTAGATACTTGCCAATACAATTCCCTAATACAGATAAGTATTTCCCTGATACGGCTAGTAATTCCCTGATATGGGATTGATAATTCCCTGTTAAGTTTGCGCGCTCAAGTGGGCCCTGCGGTCAGAAGCCTTCTAGATTCAGGGTAATAGAGCGATTTTCCTCCGAACTTAGTGGGCCAAATTCGCAAATTCCCTGTTAATTTCCCTGTTAGCAGGGAATTGGGCCCAGGAGAGAGCAGTTCGCTGGAGCCTCTCTCCACCGCCAGAGAGTCTGCCTCTCTCATTCGTTCAAACCGAAACAATGCCAAAGCCACCGTTTTATGCGGCGAATCTGTCGGTACTTGCAACTCCTAGAGAACCTCTGCGTAGAACTTTCAGCCGATACTTAGTCTTGTTTCGCATGTTGCGTTCTTTCGAGAGATTCTTCGATGCAAGAGAGTTTAGGATCGACGTTTACGAACTTTCAATTCCTGAAGGGGAGTCACGTCGACTCATTGAATCAGCGACACATATCCAAGGCAGCGCAGTTTGGCGGATGGGAGTTTCCCTGATCGGCGGCTGAACGTGCCTTTGTGTTCCGCTTCAACCAATTCCTTATTTGTGGAACCACGTTTCCAATTTTCTGAACGATCTGACCTTCCCGATTTATTAGAGATTCTTGACCTCTGCCCATGCACGTCAGAGGTTTTGGCCAAATTCTGTGGGCTTTCTTCAGTCCCGGGTGCTCGAAAGGATCCTGAAAAGTTTTCGATTGATCAATAAAAGAACGTTTTCCAGTACAAGCATTGGACTCTTTCGGCAGGCCTACGTTCACCAAATAGCTGCGTAGTAATCTTTACTTTCCCCTCGCCCTATGATCGGGTTTGACCTGTAACATTCCGTCTGAGGTCCGTGACGCTGAGATTATGTTCCTATCGAAGTTGGACATCCAAAAATTTTCGTGCCTTCGGTTCTGGCGATCATCGCTTTACCCTTCAATTCAACCCCGGACTGACCGCCCTCGTAAGCGAGAATGACTGCGGCAAAACAACCGTCATGGATGCTCTATGTCTCGTGCTAGGCACGACCGACCAGGAGTATTACCGTGTTGACCCATCTGATTTCCATCGCCTGGAGGACAGCTCGATCGCAGAATCTATCCAAATCGTCTGCATGTTCGATGGTCTAACGGAGGAAGATCAGGGCGCTTTCGCTGAATATCTCTCTTATGTGCCTAGCGACAGTGGTGAGACGAAGGAACCGGAATCAGCAAGTTAGCACGGTTTATCGGAATTGGAGTCGCCAATGGACGGCGTACAGATCGGACAGAAGAGCTATGAGTAGCGGAACGATTTTTATTTCAGACAGCCTACTGGAGGCGAGGCAAAGAGCGAGCGACAATACTGACCCTTTCCGCTCCGTTATTGACTTGCACGAATTTAGAACGGTAGCTCTCTGTCAGAGAAAGGGTTCGATGCTGTGCCGGGTCGAATGTGTAGTCGGTAATATCGAGGTACGGACTCGAAAGTGGTCGGTCTGATTCCGGAAAGAGTTCCACGTCACCTCCCCATAGCACCGTGCCACTGTCAGCAGCAACATTTTTGAAGTGCCATGGTATAGGTTTTTGCCTTCTAGCAAGCTTTAGCGTAATCGCAACTTTGCAATAGCCGTCCGCTCCTGCTGCTCCTGCGCCGAACATATTTGAGGGATGGCCGTGTGCGTGTACACGAATGACCACGCGCTGGCCTGCGGATTCGGGAAGCGTGCACGCGTTATCGCCCTTCGGGTTGTTTCCGTGGTGGTCAACTATAATCGTCTGCTCGATGCTGCTATCGGACTTATCGTAAGTATTAACGAAATCGAGATCGGCCGTGAGGTCATTGAAAACCAAAGGGCACATCTCGGGTAATTTCATCACCCGCCCCGGCCGAGGTGGCTGCGTCACGATTCACAACAGGATGGTCGTAGACTGGCTCGGGAAGAGCCTCGGCGTGAATCTTGTATTCCACAACCGCCGAGGGCAATACCGTGAGCACGATTTCTCGTTCGGCTTCTATCAAAAGGCCATAGCCGAATGGAGCGGGAAAAAACGAAGACTCGGATGGAAAGAATGGGTCTCAAATGAGACCGGATACAGTGTCCAGTGGATCAGCCGAGCCTTTAACAAAGGAGCGCTACAGCCTCCGAGCGAAAACTTGAAGAAGCCATAACAATATTGACGTGATGGGTATCGCGATTCGCCGGACGCACTCGGGGCGTTTCACAATGATTTTGGTCGCGACGAGGCAGCAGCATTGGTGTAATTCCATTCCTGCCGAATGAAGGCCCGCGGCTTGGCACGTAGTCCTTGCAGTTGTTGCTGATGGCTTTGAAACCGTCTGTTCGAAATATCAGAACCAAGGCGCGGCAAATCTTCCGTGCTTCTGATGTCTACTTCGTGCCGCTCCGGTGTAGGCGAGCGCAACGTGCCCGCTGGAGGCGCCTCCTGAGTTCGTTTGGGCAGCGCCGGTCTTCGCGTCAAACGATAGTGCATGCTTGGCACTTGCCATGCCGCCAATACGATCTGACGTTGCCAGGCTACCCCGCGATGGTTTGTACTCTCTGGAACCTCGATGTAAAGTTGAGGACGGTATGAAGATGGTGCGCCAATTCGCGTTGATTCTTGCGGTTGTGTTGCCGCTGCTGGCGCCGACGATGGCATGCGTCCTCCCCAACGCACATCTCAGTCCGGTTGAGCGTGCCTGCTGCAAGCAGATGAGAGGCGAATGTGGCAGCATGGACATGCCTGCCTCTTATGGCTGTTGCCAAAGGCAAGTACCCACGGCTGACCATTGGAATGCCGCACTTCAGATGCAGTCCGCAAATATCCAGATAAATTTGGCCGCAACTGCTGGGCTATCTTCTGCAATGATCCAGCCGCTTCCTATACCTGCATCAGATCATGCGCAATGGCCTGGAAGCACACTGCCTCAGTCGCCACCTTCCGCAATCTTCGTTCTCCGAATCTAGCAATCTTCTTTCTTCCGTTTCGTTTGCAGGAGCGCCGCCTAGCTGCGAGCCTGCTCATGCCGATTTTACGAATCGATTTTTAGATTGGAGATTTCCTATGCCCGTGGTCCGTTTTCTGACCGCAATGTTCCTATTTGCGACGATGCTTGCAGCATTCGGACAAGAAAGTTCGTCGAATGAGCCGACGCCTCTGTCCGAGCTTTTGACCGAGGCCGCGCAAAACAACTCACAGATCACGGCTGCCGATTACGCCTGGCAAGCGGCAAAGCAAGTTCCACGCGAGGTGACAACGCTGCCCGATCCCACGTTCACGTATCAGGGATTCAGCGTAGGTAGCCCAAAGCCTTTTGCCGGATACACGACGAATAATTTCGCTTACATCGGGATTGGCGCATCGCAGGAGTTGCCCTATCCGGGCAAACTGCATTTGCGCGGCGAAGTCGCTAAACGAGATGTCGACGTTAAGGACATGGAGGTGAATGCAACCACGGCCAGCGTTGCCGACGCGGTAAAGGCGGACTACTTGCAACTTGCGTACCTGCAAAAGACGCTCGGCATTCTGGTTGAAAACCGGCATGTTATGGACCAGCTCATCCAGGATGCAACCGCCCACTATCGCGTAGGGCAAGGCTTGCAGGAAGACGTTCTGCAGGCGCAGGTAGAGCGGACGAAAATCGTCCGTGAGATCACCATGCACCACGAGCAAATTGGGCAGCTCGAAGCCAATCTCAAAGGGCTGCTGCATCGAGACCAAGACTCCCCGGATATCGTGACGGAGAATTTGACGGAAAGCCCCTTGCTACGAACGTCAGCGGAACTCGTGCAAATGGTTCGCGGGCACAATCCTCAAGTTCAGATCGATTCCAGCTCCGTGAACAAAGACGCTGCGGCGCTGGCCTCCGCCAAGCGCGAAGGGAAGCCCGATTTCGGCCTCGCATATATGTACGAGCAGAACGACCGAAAATACCCCGACTACTACATGTTTACCTTGAACGTTCGCTTACCGCGGCGGGGACGCGTGCATGCTGAGATCGCTGAGGCCGCACAAAATCTGACACAGTCGAAGGAGACCCTAGACGCGCATCTGCAACAACAGCTTGCCCAGGTAAAGCAGGAATATGTGATGGCATCCAGTGACAGCGAGCTGCTAAAGGAGTACCGCGAAGGACTCATCCCGCAGTCGGACGCAGCCTATCGCTCGACCTTGAACGCATATGCCGCGAATCGAGACCAGTTCACCCATGTACTTCTTTATTTTGAGAATGTTCTGAGTCTGAAACTTGACGAAACCCAGGTACTCGCCGATCACGAGACTGCACTGGCCCATCTTGAAACCCTGACTGGAGCGACACTGCGATGAACAAATATGTTGTGCGGACTTCTCTCGTATGGATTGGCATTCTTGCGGTCGCTATTGCCGGATTGCTTTTCTATCGCTCGCGCCATGCCGCAACGCCTGTAAAAACGAGCTCCTCGATGTCTAACCAGGAACAGCCGGTGGCGGAAGGCCCGGCGCCCGCTCCATCGTCCCAGTCGGCAAATATGCCCGGCATGAATGGATCTTCGACCTCACCCGCGGCACCAGCGCCTATGGAGATGCCGTTGACGCCGATACAAATTACGCCGCAACGAATGCAGAGTATTGGGGTGACAATGGGGACGGTCGAGTATAAGCAGCTCGATAACGATGTGCGCGCCACGGGCAATGTTGATATCGACGAGCGCCTGGTCTCAACCGTGCAGGTGCGCTTTCCGGGATACATCCGCAAAGTCTTTGCGAATGCAACGTACTTATACGTTCGCAAAGGCGAGCCGCTTTTTACCATTTACAGTCCTGACCTTGTCGCCACCCAGCAGGAGTATCTCCTGGCCCGGCAGAACCAAAAAGCTTTGAGTACGAGCACGGTCGATGGTGTCGCGGCAGGAGCGGCCGAGCTATCAGCAGCGGCGGAACAGCGCTTGCAGCAATGGGAAGTTCCACAGAGCGAATTGGCAACTCTGAAAAAGACTGGCAAGCCCATTGTCAACCTCACTATCAACTCGCCAGTCTCCGGTTACATCACCGAATACAACGCGCTTCCGAATATGTATGTAGAACCTTCTACCCGGCTCTACACCGTGGCCGACCTGTCCCGCGTCTGGGTGTATGCACAAGTGTTTCAGGATGATGTTGGCCGGTTGAAACCGGGAGACCCAACCTCCATCACCGTAGATTCGTATCCGGGACAGACCTTCTCAGGGAAGATCGATGACATCCTTCCGCAGGTCGATCTGGCGACGCGGACCGTGCGGGTTCGGCTAGTGATCGCCAATCGTGGTCTGAAGCTGAAGCCCGGCATGTTTGTGAATGTCGATCTGAAGTCTCCGCTTGGGCTGCAGCTCACGGTTCCCGCCTCCGCAGTCTTCCAAACGGGAACTCGCTCGGTAGTTTTTCTTGATCGAGGCGATGGCAACCTCGACCCGAAGGAAGTGGTCCTTGGGCCACGCGCTGGAGATGAATTTGTGGTGCTGAAGGGACTGAAAGCCCACCAGAAGATTGTTACCTCGGCAAACTTCCTCATCGATTCGGAGAGCCAACTCCAGGCCGCCGCAGGCTCTTTTGCTCCTCCTCCGCCTGGCGTGGGGGCTAATAACTCCACTCCAGGCGCCCAAGTCAAAATCGATTTCACCACCGATCCCACTCCGCCTCATAAAGGCGGCAATACCTTCCGCGTCCAACTAGCCGATGCATCTGGAGCGCCAATCGGCGGAGCGCAAGTTGCTGTCACGTTCTATATGCCCGCGATGTCCGCAATGGGCATGTCCGCAATGAAGATGACCGTCACGCTTAGCGATAAAGGCAACGGCTTGTATGAAGGCCAAGGCAACCTTGCCTCCGGCGGCAGTTGGCAGGTCACAGTTAACGCGCAGCAGAACGGAAAAATGCTTGTGACCAGGCTGCTCCGCGTGAACGCTGAAGGGAGCATGTAACCATGATCTCCAAAATCATTGAACTGTGCGCCCGCAGTCGTTTCCTTGTTTTCGCTGCAGTGCTGTTCCTGACACTGGCTGGTATCTGGTCGCTGAAACATGTTCCTGTCGATGCATTGCCGGACATCTCGGATGTCGAGGTTATCGTTCATACGAACTGGGCCGGTGAACCACCGGATGTCATCGAAGATCAGGTCACCTATCCCATTGTCACCAGCTTTCTTGCTGCACCGCATGTGAAAGCCGTTCGCGCGCAGACCATGTTCGGCGACTCCTATGTCTACGTGGTTTTTAAAGACGGCACAGACCTTTACTGGGCACGTTCGCGCGTAATCGAATACCTTCAACAGATCAGCGGCCAGCTTCCGGCTAACGTCCATCCGGTGATTGGTCCGGATGCGACCGGTGCGGGTTGGGTTTACGAATACGCAATTGTAGATAAGAGTCACAATCTGAATCTTGCCGACCTGCGCACCTTACAGGATTGGCATCTGCGCTATGCGTTGGAGACAGTGCCCGGGGTCGCTGAAGTAGCCACCATCGGCGGCTATGTGCGCCAATATCAAGTCCAACTTGATCCGAATAAGCTGCTTGCCTATGGCATTCCACTCTCTACCGTGATTGATCGGGTTAAGCAAAGCACCAATGAAGTGGGCGGAAGGGTACTCGATCAAAGCGGGGCAGAGTATATGATCCGCGGGCTCGGCTATCTGAATTCTCTCGACGATCTCCGATTGGTTGCAGTCGGAAGTAAGAATGGAACACCAGTGCTGGTGCGCGATGTCGGCACCGTCAGCTACGGCCCGGACATCCGCGAAGGTGTCGCCGAATGGAATGGAAAAGGCGAGACGGTGGGCGGCATCATCGTCATGCGTCAGGGGCAAAATGCGCTGAACGTAATCGAAGGCGTCAAGAAGAAGCTGCGCGAGATCGCACCTTCGCTTCCTGCGGGTGTCGAAATCATGTCCGGCTATGACCGCTCCGGCCTGATCGAAGCATCGATCAAAACGCTCCAGCGCGATTTGCTGGAAGAAGTCATTATTGTCAGTCTGGTCATTATTATTTTTCTGTTTCACTTTCGATCCGCACTCATCGCGATCATCGCATTGCCGATTGCGGTCCTGTTGTCGTTCCTGCCAATTTACTTTCTCGGCGTCACGTCGAACATTATGTCGCTCGGCGGCCTGGCGCTCGCCATCGGAGTTCTTGTCGATGCGTCGATTGTGATGGTGGAGAATGGCTATCGCCATCTGTCGGAGCGGCAGGATAGCGAAACTCCACTCACAGAGCGGGAGCGCCGCACTGTCTTAATCAATGCAGCCAAACAGGTCGGTCCGGCGCTGTTTTTCTCGCTGCTAATTATCATCGTGTCCTTCCTGCCGGTTTTTATGCTCCAGGCGCAGTCGGGACGCATGTTCCGCCCGTTGGCATGGACCAAGACGCTCTCCGAAGCCTGTTCGTCCATCCTTGCCATCACACTGGTTCCGGTACTGATGGTGATGCTGATCCGTGGGCGGGTGCGTCCGGAAAGGGCCAATCCGATCTCCCGTGTTACGCAGGCCATTTACCGGCCAATTCTCCGCTTCTGCCTGCGGTATCGCAAGCTCACGATTGCGGTAAATCTGCTTTTTCTTCTGCTGACGATTCCGCTCGCTCTTCGCCTGGGCAGCCAGTTCATGCCGTCGCTGTTTGAAGGCTCGGCTTTATATATGCCCACGGCGCTGCCGGGAATTTCCATTGGCCAAGCCAAAGTATTGCTGCAGGAGCAGGACAAAATTCTGCGAAGCTTCCCTGAGGTGCGCAGCGTTTTTGGTACCGTAGGTCGTTCCGACAGCGCCACCGACAATGCTCCGCTTGATATGTACGATACGACGCTGATGCTGACACCGCGCAGTCAATGGCCCGCAGGCATGACCTATCCAAAGCTCATTCAGGCGATGGATGCCAAACTACAGTTTCCCGGCCTTTCCAACACCTGGACCATGCCGGTGGAGAACCGGCTGGACATGGAGTTGACCGGCATCAAAACACCGCTCGGCATCAAGGTGCAGGGAACCACTGTGGACGGTATCCAACAACTTGCGTCACAGATTCAGACTGTCCTTTCAACCATGCCGCAAGTCCGCTCTATTTTTTCTGAAAAGGTGGCGCAGGGTTTTTATGTCAACGTTCAGGTGAATCGAGAGGAAGCCGCGCGCTACGGACTGACCATCGCGGATGTCCAGACTGCAGTGGCATCTGGAATCGGCGGCGAGAACATCGCCGAGAACATACAAGGGAGGGAGCGCTATCCGATCAACGTCCGCTATCAACAAGGCTTTCGGGACAACATTGAGCAGATGCGCGGCGTCCTCATCGGAACGCCGTCGGGCGCGCAGATCCCTCTTGGACAGGTAGCGAAGATTTCATTCTCCAAAGGCCCAGCGATGATCCGCGATGAAGACGGTGCGTTGACCGGCTATATCTATATCGACCTGAATACGACGGATTACGGCGGATTCGTTGCGCAGGCCGATAAACAGATTCACGACAAACTCAAGCTGCCCGCGAACTACACCTTTCAATGGTCGGGCGAGTATCAGTTTGAGCTAGAGGCAAAGCAGCGCCTAAAACTTATCCTGCCGATTGTCTTCTTCGTGATCTTCATTCTCTTGTACATGGTCTTTCATTCTATGACGGAAGCGCTGGTGCTTATATTTCCGACAATCTATGCGATGACCGGCGGACTTCTGCTGCAGTGGATACTGCATTACAATTTCAGCGTCGCTGTTGCCGTAGGCTACATTGCGCTCTTGGGTGTTGCCGTTGAGACCGGCGTGGTCATGGTCGTTTATCTCCATGAAGCGTTGGAGCAACGTCTGCAAACGGGAAAGCCGCTCACCAATGCAGATATAGAAGTCGCCGCAATGGAAGGAGCGGTGTTGCGGCTTCGCCCCAAATTGATGACGGTCATCGCGGTCATCGCCAGTCTTGCGCCCATTCTATGGGAAACGGGTATCGGCTCCGATGTCATGAAGCCGATTGCTGCTCCAATTGTTGGGGGCATGATCACCTCAACCATTCATGTCCTAATTCTGGTTCCTATCTTTTTCGTCATGATTAAGGAACACGCTTTGAAGCGCGGACACCTTCATCCAGACGAAAGTCAAACAACCACGCACAGCGATCCCGTCACATAAACCAAGAAGATGGTATCAATACATCGCTATAAAGGACATGCGGTCCGGAAGAACGTGGCGGCAGCATATGTGGTTTAGGCTTTGCATTGCGGAGGCTCGGATGCCTTGGGAGACCACTTTCGAGCTGGGCCGCCGCGTGGTACAGGAAAGTGATGTCGTTCCTTATTGGCTGTTTCCCGGTGACGCGAAAGTTCCGTCCCTAAAGTGCGCCAGTCTGGTTTAGTATAGACCAGTTCAATTAATGTAAATTCTTGTTAAGGGAGAAGGGCCGCTGTTCCACAGAGATAGTCGGCTGCTTGATTGTAGAAGGCGACAGGCTCCTATAGGACAGATCAATAATTTACGCTAGCGTGGGCTGGTATGGTAAATGTCGAGACAGCATTAAATCCATTGCCCTGCGTATTCTATGCTGAGATCACGGATCGGTAACAATCCATGCGTCTTCCACAAAAGAACAAAATGAATTCGACAATGACCCCAACTGCGCCGCCTACGTTCGATAAACGAAGCATTGTGCCTTTGTATGCTCAGATCGAGCTGTCTTTAATGGAAAAAATCAAGAAAGGGATACTTTCGGAAGGCGAGCCGCTACAGTCCGAGCAGGATCTGGCGCGATTTTACAACGTGAGCCGGATGACAGCCCGGCAGGCATTGCACGGACTCAAACAGAATGGATATGTCGTCACCATTCGGCGCAAAGGAACGTTTGTCACCACTCCCAAAATCGAAAAAACGCTGATCAGCCTGCAGGGCTTTTCCCAGGAAATGCGGGGAAACGGCATGCGGCCAAGTTCCACCGTCCTCGAGCAGCGGCTTATCGCCCCCTCGGCGGACATCCTGGAACGCTTGCAATTGGCACCCGGAGAGAAGGTACTCAAACTCCGGAGGCTGCGCCTGGCCGACGAGACGCCGATCGCGGTTGAAGTTTCCTATGTGCCGGTCAAATACTTTCCCGGAATCGACTCCATCGATTTTGCCCGGGAATCGCTGTATTCGATTATGCAGAACCGGTACCGGTCCGCCATCGGATGGTCGGAAGATGTCATCGAGGCATCGAAGGCCACGGCGGAAGATGCCCGATTGCTCGCCGTTCCGCGCGGGTTCAGCATTCTCTCCATCACCCGGCTGGTAAAGTCGCCCGAAGCGCGGCCCATTGAAGCCTGCCTGTCGCGCTATCGCAGCGACCGCTATCGCGCCATGGTGCGTATACCTCGATAAATAGACGCGACGCAAATCTTTTTTCTTGACAAGTTTATAGGTCGGGATTACCACTGGTCTATACAAGGTTTGGTCTAGACATGAAACGCATGTTTTTCGCGTGCTGTTGGATGAGAGGATGTCACAGCGCAGAAAAAATTCAGGGAGACAGTGGATGCAAATTATTGGGGATTTTTGGGAAATAGGTCCGCGCGTGAACTTCATGCGGACTTCTGGCGGCTACTAGGAGCGTTGCTGGTGTGCGCCATGCTGCTGGGCGCTTCAGCCGCCGTTGCGCAAACGATCACAGGCTCCGTGCGCGGCACGGTCACGGACCCGAGCGGGGCTGTAGTATCGGGCGCCGATGTCACGGCCACGAATGTCGCAACGGGTGTCGCAACGCACACCGTCAGCGATCATTCCGGCCTTTATAACATTCAGTTTCTGCCGATCGGTTCCTACACGGTCACAGCGACTGCGCCGGGATTCAGTACCGCGTCTGCCGGCCCTTTCGGCTTGCAGATCGATCAGATCGCCAAGATAAGTTTGAAGCTGCGGGTGGGAAATGCCTCCACCACAGTCAATGTGTCCGGTGAGAACGCCCCGATGCTGCAGACGCAGAACGCCACGCTGGGAACGACCATCTCCGGACGCAGCATGGTCACCCTGCCGAACAACGCGCTGAATTTTCAGTTCAATACTTTATTTGTACCCGGTGCGGTCCTCCCCTCGCTCGCGTATTTGGCCTCCGGCGATGGCAATGAGCGCAATGCGGACTGGTGGGGCACGCCGTCGTTCAATGGCGCACGCGGACAAAACAATAGTTACAGCATGGACGGCGTCGATATTAACGAAACGCTGAATAACTATTCGGCATACAACCCGGCTCCCGCCTCCATCCAGGAGATGCGGGTGATCACCGGCAATGCAGACGCTGAGTATGGGAACGTCAGCGGCGGGGAAATTCTGATCGTCACCAAAGGCGGCACCAACCAGTACCACGGCGGCATCTACGAGTATTTCCAAAGCAATGTTCTGGCGGCCAATTCATGGTCCCAGAATTTCTCCGGCCTTCCCACCGTTGCTTTTACACAGAACCAGTTTGGCGCCACCTTCGGCGGTCCCATCAAACGGAACAAGCTGTTCTTTTTCGGCGACTATTTGGGCTTTCGCTATCACAGCGGCGGGGAAGGCACGGCCACGGTGGCCACCGTTAAAATGCGCACGGGAGACTTCTCGGAACTGCTGACTCCGCAGTTCGGAGGTGTCCAACTGTACAACAACCAGAACGGGGGCGGGTTCTCGAACGCCACTACTTATGCCGACAATAAGATCCCGGTCAACAACCCCGTGGCCAAGTTCCTGTTTGCCAATCCGAATGTCTATCCGCTGCCCAACCGGGCACCCATCCCCGGTTTAGGAGATCTGGACAATTACAGTGGACCTACCAAGGGCCAGACCGTGAACAACCAAGGCGACATCCGTGTCGATTACACGGTCGGCCCCAGGGACGCAATCATGGGCCGCTATAGCTACGGCGATGCGTTGGATTTTCCGGTTGTGAATCTCGTTCCCGCAATTTTCCCGGCTTCCAACGACTATCCTTTCCAGAGCTTTATCGGGAACTGGGTACACACCTTTTCGCCCGCACTGGTGAATGAATTCCGGGTGGGATTTTCCCGCACCGTGTATTCCCAGGCGATACCCTCCGATCCCTCCGGCATATTCGGAACGGGCGGCAATGCCAAGGTGGGAATACCCTTCCCCAATCAGCCTTACCCTGGCTTCAGTCAAATGGCTTTTCCTGATAGCAATGAAAGCAATTTGGGGACCATGGCGCTGGTGAACCTGTTTCACGAAAACAATTTTTACTATGGCGACGACTTCGTGTGGGAACACGGCACCCACATCACGAAATTCGGCGCCCAGATCCTGCGCTATCAGCAGAACAGTTTCTATCCGGGACAGGCGGGCGCACTGGGAGATTTTAGTTACACGGGGGCATACACACAGGACCCCAGTGTCGGGCAGAGCGGCTACGGTTTTGCCGATTTTGTGCTGGACCAGTCCAACGGGAACAGGGTGGGCGGTGTCGCCGGGCCGACCGGACAGCGCCAGTATCGCGATGCCTTCTACGTGCAGGACGACTGGAGAATTCTGCCCAACCTGACCCTGAACCTGGGCCTGCGGTATGGCTGGGATCAGCCCATCTACGAGGTGAACAATAAAGAGGTCAATGTCATCGGCAGCGATCTGGCGAATCCGAACCCGATGGCGACAGCGCAGCAAATCCTGATCTATGCGGGACAGAACGGCGCCAGCCGCGCCCTGTATAACCCGTATTGGTGGGGATTTATGCCGCGCATCGGGTTCGCCCTGCAGGTGAGCCCGCGCATCGTGCTGCGCGGCGCCTATGGAACCACGGACGACCTGGAAGGCACCGGTACCGCCAAGAGGCTGACCCAGAACCCGCCGTTCCTGCATCAGTTTTCGAACTCCCCGCCGCCGCCGACCTCCACCAGCAGCGGGGGCACGCCCTTGCGTACGGAGGATGGGTTCACCTTTGCTTCCGCAAATCTCATCACGGACTACACGAACTTCAACACCTTCCGCCCGAACTTCCGGCCGGCTTTGCTGCAGCAGTTCAACCTGACAGCGCAATACCTGATCAACGACCGGACATCCGCGCAACTTGCATACGTGGGGAATATCGGCCAGCATCTGGTGGTGCCGGATGCCGTCAACCAATGGTCGACACCCGCCACCGGATCGATCCTCAAGCCCAACAACGATTGCACCAACAACATTGCTCCGGCAGCGCCTTTCTGCGGTTTGGTGGGCAATAACGGAAATCTGTTCATCACGGAATCGGAGGCCATCTCGAACTACAACGCCATGCAGGCCACGCTGCACCATGAGTCTTCGAACGGTCTGGATTTCACCATTAACTACACATGGTCGAAGGCGATGACCGACAATGCCGGGTACTATGGCGTGAAGGGCGTTAACGAATCCTCATCGTTTTATCAGAACGTCTTCGATCCCAAGGGAGACTATGGACCCGCGGGCGAGGATACCCGGAACGCTGTGAACGCCACCGGAATTTTCCCCTTGCCCTTCGGCCGGGGAAGGAAGTTCGGCAGCAACAGCAACCGGCTGACGGATGATCTGATTGGCGGCTGGCAGATTTCCGGCGATGCGATTCTGTACTCCGGTTTCCCGGTAACCATGAGTTCGGGGGAATACTACTACGTCAACAGCTTCGCCGCGCACGCCATTCAGTTCCAGCCGATGCGCATTGTGCATCGGACGACCCAGCATTGGTTTGGTACCGACCCTTCCGCGACACCCTGCCTGACCCACGATAGCGCCGGCAACACCATCAACAACGGAACCTGCGCCTACGGCATTGAATCGGAAAATGCCTTCGGAAACGCCCATAATGGTTCGGAGCGCGCTCCGGGATTCCGGCAGATCGATCTATCGGCGTTCAAAACCTTCCAACTGATCCGATCGCAGACGCTTCAGCTGCGTGCAGACGCCTTTAATGCATTCAACCTGGCCAGTTATGGGGCGCCAAGTAACGGTTTGACGGCTGCTTCTATCGGGCAGTTCGGGTTGATCACCAACACGAACTCATCCCAGCGGATTATTCAGGTGGCGTTGCACTATAACTTCTAAGAGTGTGCTAAAAAATTAGCCTTAAGGAGGCATCACTTCATGTATACGAAAACATACTTTTTGATTGCTGTTGTCCTTGCAGTTGTCGCAACATTAGCAGCCTGCGGAGCTGCGTCAGCACAGAATCCTGACTGCGGCTTCGACGATCAGATATTCTGTACAGTAGCATTTCAAACCCCTTCCGACGTCGATGAGGTGCGACAATGCTCGGCCGTTGGGCCTAATGCGCCCGGGGAATATAAAAAAAATGGAGTAGCAGGGGTTAATACGCCTGAGGGAATGGTTGAAGCGCCGCCGGATTTGGATATCTCATCCAGCCCCCCTATTGTGGATTACGACACGACGTTTATTCCTAATGGGATTATCGGGTCTTCTACTGGAGACTTCTCGGTTACCTATTCGAAGACCTGTCAACAGGGAGGTCCACAACCGCAATTAATTACTGTTTATTTTCACTATATTATTACTGATACTTCGAATTTTTGATGAAGACATATCTTCCACTAGGAAGACCCTTAGTCGGATCTCAAACCCTGCAGCTTCGCGCAGACGCCTTTAATGCTTTCAACCTGGCCAGTTATGGGGCGCCAAATAATAGTCTGACGTCTGCTTCTATTGGTCAGTTCGGGTTGATTACCAGCACGAACTCGTCCCAGCGGATTATTCAGGTGGCGCTGCACTATAACTTCTAGGAGTGATTTCAGGGTTGCTGAATCGCCGCGATTCGTTGGAGCCTCCATCCACCGCCAAAGAATCTTCCTTTCCGTTTCCTGCTATCCCGCATTCGAAATAACGCGATTTATGCGGGGCAATTCGATGTCGACCGTCGGTCCAGATAGATCAACATTCGAATTCGACGTGACGAGAGAACGCAAACACGATCTTCCCCGGCCGGGTTGTTTCGATGGCATGCCAAATCGCTGCCGCAGCCTTGTGCGTTCCAGGAAATCCGGGTTCAGGATCGTAGTTTGGAGGTGTCATCAAGAAGACACCCTCGACGTCACGAAAAGCTTTTGTGAGTCCCGTTGCATCCTCCACGCTAGCGATTGTGATGTCACAGCCTTGAGCGACCAGGAGCCTCCCTTCTTGGCATCGCGCACCACCGCTCGCACTTTCTGTCCTGTGCCAAGAGACTGCGGGGCCACTGCTCCCCTACTTTGCCTGTCACTCCAGTAACTGCAAACATAATCGACTCCCTTTCGGCACATTTTCGACCTGCACATGTGATGTCGTATTCGATTGTGGCGCTTCGAGCATGAATGGCAAATTAGAAATGACGAAATGCATGAACTGAAACACGAATGGATCATTGGCTCGTAGCACCCCGCCTTTAACGTAAGGGCGCCAGCGGCGATGGAGACAAGATCTTTCGTCCAAACCTTCAATAGTGCCCCTACTGTTCTTAAAAGGTCAGCTTGAGAGCAAACTGGAAGACCCTGTCCCCCTGTCCGGCTGATGAAGCGTGATATGTTGTTGGTCGATGACCTGTTCCTGATGCCTAATTTACCTTTTCCAGCTACCAGGATATTGCCGCAGTCCTGAGATCTGGCAGGCGATATGCCAGAGAAACGCTGGATTGTTACGAAGGTAGCGCCGCCACAAGTGTCGAGGATCCTGCCTGAGCCGATGTAGCCACTGCAGGCCAGCGCGCTTGATCCACTCGGAGCAATCGCGAATGTGCCCGGTGTGATAATCGAACGCCGCTCCTACGCCCACTAACAATGGCGTCTGAAGGCGATCGACATATTGCGCCATGAATCGTTCCTGTTTCGGCGTGCTGAGTCCCACCCAGAGGATGTGCGGCCTCGATTCCCGCACCTGAGCCAAAATTTCCGCTTCTTCTTCCGGAGTCAGGTTTCTGAAAGGGGGCGTATACGTCCCGACGACCTGCAAGTCCGGGAATTTTCGCCGCAGCGTCTCGCTCAGTAGTTCCGCGACGCCGGGTTTGCCGCCGTATAGAAAATTGCGGTAGCCGCGCTCGACCGAAAGCCGGCACATGGCCGTCATGAAGTCCGGTCCAAAGACCCGATCCATCTGCTGGAAGCCCTGAAGATGGCCGATCCACGACATCGGCATTCCGTCCGGAGCATTGATCAAAGCGCGATTCAGGATTCGGCGAAGCTCGGAATCCGCCTGCGCTTCCATCACTCCATGGACTCCGGTGACACAGATGTAACCAGGATTCCCCGCCACAACCCATTGGTCGGCCAGCTCGACTGCCAGTTTCATATTGACGGCGGAGACCTTTACACCCAGCACATCGGCGTACGCATTTTGAAAATCGCTCATACTCCTCCGCCCATCGCGAAGATCAGGGTATGGATCAGAACGGCCATATCCATAAAGAAGGTGCGGTTCCGGATGTAGTAAAGGTCGTACTCGATGTTCTCGTGGATCGGGAGGGACCTGTCGGCGCTCAGTTGCCACAGGCCTGTAATCCCGGGAATCACCTGAAGTCTCTGCCGATGCCGGGAGTTATAGTGCTGCACAATGAAAGGCATCTCCGGCCGCGGTCCCACCAGCGACATATTTCCCAGGAAGACGTTCATCAGTTGGGGTAGTTCGTCCAGGCTCATCCGCCGGAGGATCCTTCCAATCCTGGTGATTCGGGGGTCATACGATTGAGTCGGAGAGACGTCATATTTCGGCGCGTTCGTATACATCGAACGGAACTTGTACATATTGAAGATCTCTCCATTCCGGCCCACTCTTTTCTGAACGAAAAGCGCGGGTCCAGGCGAGTCCAGCCGTATCAGAAGTGCAATCAGAAACAGCAGAGGAGAAAACAGTGCCAGCAGAAGAGAGGACACGATCAGGTCCGCCATGCGCTTGGGGACCGTATAGTGCCAGGGTGCGACCGGCTCAATTGCGGAACTCAGCAGCAGGCCATCGATGTCCGTCGATTCCGTCCATTGCGGCTCCTGCAGAGGGGAACCGAGAAGAAACGCGATCCGCAATCCGGCCTGCTTCGCGGCATCCGCGGCTGCAATCAACTTTTCGGTGGAGAGGTTTGGGATTGCCACCATCAGCATGTTGCACTGGCAAGACTTCAGCAGCGCTGGTGTAACTGGTCCACGTTGGACTGGAACCGAACGTCCGCGCCGATATCCCATTTCGAACATGCAGTTTCCGGCAAGCGCTGGATACTCGTCGATTACGGCCACCGGACGGAGTCCAAGCCGGGATGAATAAAGGAGGGTCGACACAATGCGCTTTGCTGTGTCACCCGTGCCATAAACTACTACACGGTCGATGCCATACTCCCGGACATGCAGAATCCGGATGATTGAGGAAAATATCTGTTTCTGGAAGATCAGCAGAAGCGGAATCAGAACGAGAGCAAGCGGAAATATCGCACGGGAAAAGTTCAGGTTCAAAAGGAAGCTGAATGGCAGCAGGAGGAGCAACGACTGAGCGGGAATCCGGATTGCACGTTCCGTCTCTCGAATCTGGAGCAAGCTGCCGCCGCCGCGATACGCGCCATCACTTTGCTGAAGGAGCACCACAAATAGACCGAACGCGATACTTACGGCTGCCACCTCCCGCATCGGATATTGAATCTGCCTGCCGATATGCAATGACATGTAAAGAAAATAAGTCGCAAATATGCCAGCAGCACAGGTGAGAAAGTCCGCCGATACCTCACAGAGGGTTATCGCGCTTCGGAACCGTTCTCTGGAGATCGTCTGCCGCCCCTGGCGGGAGGGTGCGAGAGTCTCGCTATAGAGACTCGACACGAAGGACTCAGGTGCAGCCATGTTCATCCCTTCTGCACTGGAGCGCAGCGCGGATTTCTGTTGCTTTCATAACCATTGCCTTTCTGACGCCGCGTGGAGTGAAGTAGAAAATTCCGTGTTCTGAAGCAGCCCAGCGGAAGCTGCAAGCCTGCGATAAAGGCCGACGTACTGCTTCGCTAGCAGCGAAGAAGAAAACTGCGGGAGTGCGATAGACGCTTTCGCCGGCTCTTGGAGCGTTGTGGCGATGGCTTCCGCAAGCGTCTCCCCTGCGTTCTTCCGCAACGATACGAACCGGCAATGCCCGTCCCCCACTTCGCGATGGGCTGGTATATCCGAACAGACGACTCGGCAGCCGGCGAGTAGGGCTTCGGCAACGGGCAAGCCGAAGCCCTCCGTCATGGATGGAACAACAAGCGCTTCACACCGCGCATAGCACCATTGCAATTCAGGTTCCGACAGTCCTTCAAGGAAATGAACGCTCCGAGCAAGACCACGGTTGAACACCAGCCGATGGATCCTGCGGGTTTCAGGTCCAGCGATGCCAACGACGATCAGCTTCATACCTAGATCGACTTGTCCGAAGCGCAACAACCGATCGAAGGTTCGGATTAGCAGTGGGATGTTCTTGTTGCGACGATGCTGCGCAACACAGAGCAAAAAAGCTTCACCGCGCCAGCCCGGGATCGGAGACTCCATGGCACAGTGTGGCTCGGCTTCGACACAGTTGTAGATTCGGACGGCTTTTCGCCACGTAGCAGCCGGCGCATACTGCCGCAGCCGAACACTCGTGGCGTCGGAGACGCAGGCAATTGCGTCGACATTGCGAAGGCATTGCCGCAGAACCAGGCGATTGAAGATGAACTTTGGGAAACCAAAGTTCAGTGGAATCTCATAGGGGTACAGATCATGCAGCGTTACCACTGTTGGACAAGTAAACGACGCAGCGTTTACGGGCATGGGGTAGGACAGATGGACAACATCGGCGTGGAGAGAAGCAGCCAGCGCCGGAAGCTGCCGGTAGTACCAGAGATTTCGGCTTAACGAACTAGGTTTCATTTCGGCGATATGAATGGTAAGTCTCGCGCCAGGATCGAGGCCCGCGGCCTGTACGAGCTCGCGCTGCCATGGTGCGACGACAAGATGCACAGCGGAAATTTCCGGCTGCCGCAAAAGGCATCGCACTACATTGAAGGCATGGCGTTGCAACCCGGAGATGTGGGAAGAGAAAGAAGCGGCAGCGAGCAAAATCTTCATGCGGCGCCTCGCCATAACGCAAAAATCGCGTGACTCTGCTTGCGCAATACCGGGAGAATGTCAGCCGCAAGCATTTTGCGTGGATCGTGCGGATCGAACTTCGACCAGTGATCTCGCATCAGGATCAGGGCCGCCGCTACAGCGAATGAGAGAAACGTCAGTGCCAGGGTGAGCAGCAGACGATGAGGAAACGACTTCTTCTCGGGTATTCCGGGAGTATCGATCACGCTGACAACCGGAACGTCCTTCGCCTCCTCGATGCGGGCCAGCTCGTATTGCTGCGTGAGAAGCTCATAGACCGTCTCCTGGACTCGTACCTGACGATAAAGATCGGCATACGGAACCGCAAGCCGTGGAAGCTGCCGTAATGGAGGATAGAGTTCGCCTTTGTCATTCGCGTCCGATGTCGCATTGTTTTCGCCGGCGGTTTCCGGGACCAAAGGAGCAGATGACCCGGTCATTTTTTCGAGATCGCGTTGCAGACTCGCAATGCGTGCTTCTGTTTCGTGGACGCGCACATTCCCGTCGCCGTAAATCTGGCGGAGCGATTGAAGTCCAGACTGTGCAACTAGAAGTTCTCCCTGCACGCGCGCGCCCGCATCGACCATCGCGCGGGTCTGCTCCTTGATATCGACTGTGCTGTTTCTGCTCGAGAATTCGCTCAGCTGAAGTTGCGCGTGTTCGAGGTCCGCCTGGACGGAATGAAGGCGGCGCTCGATGAAAATGCGTTCCCGATGAGCGGTCGAGGTGTTGGTCTGTGTGACCAGCTTGTTCAGTTCGTCAAGATATCCCTGGGCCAGATCGCGCGCCCGCACGGGACTTTCATCCTCCACCGCAATCGTGATGACGCCGCTTTTCTTGTCCTCCGTGATGCTTGTACGGTGCGCGAGGCGCTTGGCGGTATCGATGCGATAGCGCTTGCGATACACGTGTTGCAGATTGAAGCGGTCGATGAGATGGCCGCTTACGGTACTGCTGTGCAGCAGGTTGACGAAGAGCGCGGTGGTGGTGTGTCCGCCCAGCAAACTGCCTGCAAGGCTACCTAACCCTCCGATGCTTCCGCCGTGCGAAGCCAGAGCGGCGAGCATCATAGCCCCCGAACTCTGTTGATCGGGGGGCATAATGCTGGCGACGGATTTATAACGTTTAGGAATCACGAGCGCGATGCAGAGACTCACGATGAAGGCGATTGTCGTTACTCGCGCAAGCCTGCTGCGGTGATTCCAAAGCAGCGCCGCGCGGACAGCCCAGTGCGCCTGTTGAGCTGCTGGCGTTTGCTCATTCTCATCGAATGTTGGGAGGACGGATGGATGGATCATTGTTTGTCCTCGTTCTCTCCCCCTGCGAGCGGCTTGTAGGAAGTCAACATGGCTCTAGATGTGCGCCACCGCGGCGGTGATGGCAATGGACGAAGCGAGCTGCGCCGTTGTCAGCAGATTTCGCCACAGCAGGGAAGACCCGATGATTTTCTGTGGCACTACGACCACGTCGCCCGGATCGAGCCTGGTCGAAAGCACATTGGGATCGAACCATCCTCCCGAATGACGGCCAATGACGGAACCGTTTGCGCGAATAATGAAGACCTCCTTGCGGTTTGCAGTTGAGTTCGTTCCTCCCGCGTGACTTAGGTACCAACCCGCGGTCTTGCCGGGTGCAAATGTGAGCGCCGTTGCGTTGTAAACCTGGCCGGTCACCAGCACAAAACCGGGCCGCTTCGGAATGGTCAGCACATCACCGCGGCGCAGCTCGATATCTGCGGACGTATTGGCCCAGCTATCGATGTCGGCGCTGATGTGGATGACCATGCGGCCGGTTGGAGGATGGCTCTTCAAGTCCGAAAGCACCTCATCCTCCTGGGCTTTGATAAGCTGCAACGTCGCGCCGGTGTCTCCTCCCAGATTGGGCGAGAGACGCGCGGACGCCGAGTTCGTCTCGATCTCCCGGATCAGCTGCTCGCGGCTTTTCTGTTCGAGATCGCGAACTTGTTGCCGAACCAGCACCGCGCCCCTTGGATAGGCGGCCGGAAGAAAGCCTCCGGCGCGGCGCAGAACGGAGCTGAGTCGTTCGCCGTCGTGAAAGCCGTAGCTCCCTGGGAATTCGACCTGACCTTCAATCGTTATCGACTCGCCGATGTCGTTCCATCCGGTGATCTGATGGATCGTCAGGATGTCGCCCGGCTTGAGAACAACGTCAGCATTGGGATCCGTTCCAGCGACAACTGTCCCAATATTCACGGTCGCGAGACTTTCAACGATCCGATTGCCATTCGTCACGCCATAGCTGGTCAAATCGGCTCTTTCAAGAAGAGCGTCGCGTTTGAAACCTCCCGCCATGCGCACCAGTTGCGCGGTTGTCATGCCTTTCGACAGCGGATAGTTGCCCGGACGCAGCACCTCACCGAGAATCGTGACTTTCGGCGCATCCACTTCATAACGTCCGAAGATACTGATGGTGTCGAATGGCTGGAGATCGACGTTGGCGTTCCCGATGAGCACGTCGGGCACGTCGAAGCCGATGGTCTCGGCATGAAGATCCGGGGGAACAAGACGGACAATCTCGCCATGGGCGGCGGGCTCGGGCAGCATGTCTCGATAGCTGCGCAGCACATCGCTGAGGCGCATGCCGTCTCTATAAGGCAACCGGCCTGGACGTACAACATGGCCTTCGAGATAAACGGCGCGTTCACTGTACGGCAGGATCGGCTCAACACGAATGCGGTCTCCGTCCTGCACCTGAAAAGCAGCGATAGCGTCGCGGTCTGCGTGCGGATTTTGTTTATCTGCGATAGGCAGTGTAAGTGTCTCGCGCTGACGGTTGGTATCGATGCGTTCGATAGTAATGTGGTCAAGTGAGGCTGCAGCCGTGAAGCCGCCGGCATCGTCGATGGCTGTAGCGAGCGTCGTTTCGCCGGCTTTTAGCTCATAGATCGCCGGCCGTTTGACAGCGCCTGAGACAGCAACCTGTGGACCCGCAGGAGGCACCAGCAGAGTGTCCCCGCTTTCAAAGCGGGCACTGCCGTTACGAATTCCATGCAGCAGAAAGTCGTAGAGATCGACGTCCTCGACAAGCTCTCGCCCACGATATTGCCGCACTGTGCGGAGCGAACCGACCGATGTGGGGCCGCCGGCGGCGTACAGTGCACTCAGAGGAGTTGCCAGCGAGCTGATATCGTAACCGCCGGGACGCTGCACATCACCGACTACGTACACACGTACCGAGCGCAGTTTCGAAACCGTGACTGCGACCTGCGCATTGCGGTACTGCTGTTTGAGCGCCCCTCCGATTAAACTTTGCGCTTGCTCAAGGCGAAGCCCCGCAATCTGAAGGGATCCCGCTTCAGGCAGGAGGATGCGGCCGTCGCGGCCGACAACGCGAGTGATGCTCTCTGTGATACCGCCCCACATGTTGATCGTGAGCGTGTCCCCCGGGCCGACGATGTAATCCGGTCCCAGCGGCACGTCGAGTGGAGTGTCGCGACCTGAAATTCCGCGCGCTGCATAGATATCGCGGTTCACGAAGACTTCGGAACCGAAACGCTTCAACCGCGGCGTCCGGTCGGGAATTTGCGTATAAAGATCGCGCATCGATCGCAGGTTGTAAGGCGCAGGTTCCCGAAGGACTTTCGGCAAATCGGTCGATGCGTTGCTCTCTTCATGGCGTCTTCTTTTCCCAAAGCTCTGGCGATTGCCGGCAGAACTCATCGATCGAATTGAAGCTCCCGGCAGGCCGCTTCTATCCATACCGATTCCTCCTGTATTTATGCCGGAACCCGCATAGAGTGTGCCTGGGTTTGTGCCTCCGGGCTGCAGGAGAGCACCCTGAGCGGACGACAGACCGGTGTTTTCATTTCCATCGCCGACGCTGGATGTTGCAGCCTGAAGATCATCGTCGGATATATATCCCCGCGCACGAAGATACGTTGTAATGTTTGCGCGAAGGCTGGCGTTAGAGGCGATCTGCTCATAGAGCATCTCATCGGAGATGTCGTTCGCGTCGATCTGCTTGCCTTGTTCCTGCATGCGATCGGCCACCTGAGATTTCAACTCCACCGCCAAGTCGGGGTTCTGTTGCAGGATGTCAATAATTTGTTCTGTAGAGAGCACTACCGGATTCGTCAAGCCGCCGGGGCTTGTCGTCATGCCACCGGTGTTTGGCTGGCCGCCGCGATCCTCTCCTTGGTTTTCGCTATCGTCCGTCGTTGCCGCCGCACCACCGCTCTCGCTTCCTGAGGACTGGGCAGTGCTCTGCGTTGGAGCGGAGGTATACGGCGCTTGCCCATTCGCGATGGCTTCCGTGATGAAGAAGAACATCAGCATCGATGCCGCTGCAAAAAATACCACTTGCGACATGTGAGCGCAATAGCCGTTTACTCGCAAAATTTGGCTTCGGGTCGTGCTGACCGGACCGGCAAAAGTGGAAGGCTGTGGCATGGGCATTCGCTTTACACTTTTGAACTTAAAGAACCCGGATGGCAGACGTGTCATGCGTTCGTCAGGGAATTGTCATTCCTTTGTTGCGCATTGAAGAATCCGCTAGAGCGGTGCCCGAAATTGATTTCAGGGAGATTTTCGCTTGGCAAAAGCAAATCGGCCGGGTTCGACGCTAGCGCGACATGATTGCCTCGCGTGTTTCCGTTTGGCAATGACGGTGGTCGACCAGTTCGGCAATACTCAACATAACGAAGTCATGCCGTCTCGCAAATTGGACGACTTCATCTCCTTTCGCCATGGTTCCGTTCGGATTGGTAATCTCGCAAAGAACGGCGGCGGGTTTCATTCCAGCCATTCTCGCCAAATCCACGGATCCCTCCGTATGGCCTTGTCGAGCCAATACCCCGCCAGGGGCTGCCCTCAGCGGAAAGACATGGCCCGGGCGAACCAGGTCGCGAGGTTGGGCATTAGTCTCAACCGCGGCGCGGATCGTCGTTACTCTGTCTTGTGCCGAAACACCGGTCGTGACTCCTTGGCGTGCGTCCACCGTCACCGTGAAGCTGGTATGGAAACAACTCTCATTGTTCGATACCATCTGGGGCAGTTCGAGCCGAGTGAGCGTCTCTTCGGTCAAGCACAAACACACGATCCCACTGCCTTCGCGAATGAGAAGGGCCATAGTGGGTGTTGAGATCGTCTCTGCCGCAACGATTAGGTCAGCCTCGTTCTCGCGATCGAAATCGTCCACAAGAATGATGGGGCGTCCCAAGCGCATGTCATGCAAAGCTCGATGAAATCTCTCCTCGAAAGGAAACGTCGCAGATTGGAGCGTTGTGCCGACAGAAGGAAATGACAACATTGACGGACCTCGTTGTCACGACTCTAGCCCGGTCTTCCACTGCGGATTGTCATGTCAAAGTAAAGCGATTGTCATTGCTTTGTTAGGGCGTGTTCCCACTCGGGTGGACCCCAGACTTCAGTTCGGGGATGAGAGACCGCCGCAATGCGCCTTCAGGCGCTGAGGTTCGAAACTTCGGATGCGATTGACATGTGAACCGATCCTGAATCGGATCAAAATATTTTTCTCTAAGTGACAATCAATTGACAAAAGGCAGACGATCCAGAGACACATCAGGCAGCGCATTTCGCTACTGTGGCTCTTATGTCGCGTCCGATAGTGAGTTTTCCTTTCTCCAAAATTGCATGGTCAGCGAGGTTTGCCGCCTTCGCTCTGGCCTTGCTTTGCGTAGTCCCGTATGGGAGCGCACAAAATACGCCGCTGATCTCCGGTGGTGTCGGCTTCTTTACCAGTACCAATGGCGGCAACACGAGCTATCAGCCGACCATTCAACCGCTGCTGGCTGCTCCTATCGGCAATCGCTTTCTCATCGAATCGCGGGCCATCCTGCTCGAGGATTATTTCCCCAAAGGCAACGGCCAGCCCGGTTACGACCACACCGGCGTCGCCAGCCTTGTATATCTTGAGGGGGATTACTTCGTATCTCCGCATGTCACCCTCGTCGGCGGCAGCTTCCTGCTTCCCTTCGGCACATACAATGAGCGTCTGTCGGAAATCTGGATCGGCAATTTCCAGGACGGTCCGTTGATTGCCAGTCTGGGAACAATGGGCACGGGCACCGGACTTGGCGGAATGCTGCGCGGGTCCGCCATCTCGCGGCCCAAATACTCGTTCGACTACGCGACATGGTTCTCCGCCCGCAGCGGAAACGAGCAGTTCAACTCCGAGCGCTCCTCCGGAGTTCGGACCGGTCTGTACCTGCTCCCCAGCCGCCTGGAAATAGGTCTTTCGTACGATAGATTGCTGCAGGGACAGCAAGGAACGCGAGGAGAGAACTTCTATGGCATGCACGTCTGGTGGGAGCCCAAGGATACCGGCTTTCGCCTGCGCTCCGAGTTCGCGCGCGGTCATCATGCCCAGGGCTACTGGATTGAAGCTGACTACCGCATGCAGGCGTTTGGCGGTCCAAACAGCTGGATCGGACGCTTTGAGCCCGTATTCCGTATGCAGCAGACTTTCCGCCGCGACACGATTGCCAGCGACGGTCTTCCGCTTGTAAACACACAACGCGCCGACTTCGGATTCGACTACAACCTGCCGCACAACACCAGAATACTTACCAGCTACTCGCGGCAGTTTTCTTCCTCCGGCAATGAAAATATCTGGGAGACGGGAATCGTCTATCGATTTCTCTTCCCAGCCTGGAAAGGAAAATCACAGTGAGCCAAAAATATCTTCTTGCCTCTACCATCGTCCTAGGTGCGTTTTTCGCACCTCTATTGGCTACCTTACAGGCCAAGCCGCAAGCCGCACAGGCAGCCAAAAAACAGACAGCCGCCACGCACAAATCTCATTCGCCTAAGAATGAGGGGCAACGAGTCTTCGAACAGAACTGCTCACGTTGCCACACGGCTCCGGAAGGTTTCTCGCCGCGCATCTCCGGCACGATCGTGCATCACATGCGCGTCCGCGCGTCGCTCAGCCAGCACGATCAAGAAGAGTTGCTCCGCTTTTTCAACCCATAAATGAATTTGTCCGCGGCCGTCAGAGTTTCATGCCGGCGGCCACAGGCGACGTGTCAACAGAAACATGAGTAGAAATCCAGGGAGCTTCCGACTCTTCGATTAAATGACCTTCCAAAAGCCAATACACACGCTGGTCGCAAAACTGTTTGTGAACACGATGAGTTGTGAGTACGATAGCAATCCCCGCGGTTTCCAGGTTCTTGAGGATCTGCCCTTCATTCTCTTCATCCAGCGCTGAAGTCGCTTCGTCCAATAGAAGCAGTGGGGCGCCGCGAAGGATCGCTCGAGCCAGCCCCAGTCTCTGTCGTTGCCCTCCAGAAAACAGAATTCCGTTATCACCGACGCCGGTCTCGAGGCCAAGTGGCTGCGCGGCTACAAATTCGTCTAGCTTGGCGGCGGCCAGCGCATTCATCAATTCCGTATCGCTCTTCTCTAGGAGTCCGAAGAGCAAGTTATTCCGTATCGAATCGTCCAGAAGGGCGATTTCCTGCGGCACGTATGCGACACTTGCACGGTCCACGCGCACAATGCCGGTTGCAGGTTGCGAGACTCCGGCAATCAGATTCAGGAGGGAGCTCTTGCCGCTGCCGGAAACGCCGCGAAGCACAATGCTCTCCCCCTCGCGCAGTCGAAGAGTCACGTTCCGCAGGATGGGAGGACCTTCATCGAACGAAAAGCTTACTTGATCGAGTTCCAGGACGAAACCTGAAGGCGGCAATTGCATCGTCCATACGGGCGTGCGGTGCATAAGACATTCGTTTAGTTGGGAATCGACAATCAGAACGTTCTCATAAGAGCCCTCCATCTGCCCAGCGAGTAGCGATACTTGGCTGATTAGAGGAAGCATGCGTCGAGAGAGCACAAAATAAAACACCAGCAGCGACAGCAACTGGCGTACGTCCCCGTGCCGCAGTTCAACCGCGACGACAATGCAGAGAAAAAGCAGCACCACGCCCTGATCGGCCAGGATTCGCCCGAGCTGCGGCAGAAGAGCGATGCGTCGATTGTTTACGGCCAGGCATCCAGCCTGATCGCCGATCCGATCGTGAAAGAAGGCTTCGTTCCCGTATGTTCGAATTTCTTTTCCGGACGTGAACATGTCCGCCAAACTTCTCTGCAACATGCGCAGAGACTGCTCGCGCCCCGACGCAGCCAATTGAAGCTGCCTGCGAATAAGGAATCGGTGCACTCCATAAAAAAGGGCCACAGCCGCACCCAGCCCGCACGCGGCCGCGGGGTTTTGATAAACGATAGCGACTGTCATGACCGCTACGACAGCCGCCGACGCGGTCAACTCAATGCATTGATGGTAGAAATTGGCGGCTTCGCGAACCGTATGAATGGAGTGGTTCAAGAGTTCGCTGCGATTGCATTCGATGAAGCGGCTCCAGCGCATTTGGCCATAGCCGTGTGTGAGCCGAAGAAGAAAACCTTTATAAAGATTTTGAATATAACCGACGACCGCGCGTGTCGACAATAAATCTATCGACGCTCGAAGAATAACGATACCTGACGTGATCGAAGCGGTTGAGAGAGTGGTTTTTGGTATCCACCAGAAATGATGCGAGGGCGATCTGCCTTGCAAGAGAAGGAATAAAAGATACATCGCGCCGGCGAGCAGCAGATCGCAGATTCCCACGGCCACCCTCTCTGCAATCAGCCATGCGAACGAAAGGCGTTGCCGGTTTCCAAGCAGCCCAACCGCCAAACGGAGATTGTTGAAAAAGCTAGAGGGCCCTTTTCTGTCCGCTGCATCGACAGAACATATTGGCGATCGGATCGACATGAACCGAAACTATCAGTGTGCGGCCCCCGGAGTTGTCAGAGTTAGGTCGCCAAAATGTAAACGAATTGTAATCGGATAGACGGCATGTCTTAAGGATCCACGGCTACTCGCGCTACAAGAAAGCCAGCGATCAATCTGTCGTATGCGGACCGCGAACAGCAAGCGTTCGATCGGAACCGCTACCGCGCCGCAACGCTCGGCTAAGACAAGACGATGACAATTGATTAACCGATGCATGACAACTCATCCGCACGCGATCGCTAGTTTGATTGCAGGGAGAAGGTATATGAAGAGGAAGTTTATGCCAATGATTCTGCTGGTCGGGGTCCTGACAGCAACAGTGTCTTTCACCCCTATGGTCTGGGCTCAAGGGGCGCCCCGAACGGTCGACATTACCGTCAAGCGGTTTTCATACGACCCAGGTGAAATCACCTTGAAAAAGGGAGAGCCGGTGGTGCTCGTGCTCAAGAGTCTGGACGTAGCGCACGGGCTGCGCATTCGCGAGCTGGGCGTCAACATCAAGGTAAAGGCGGGCGGCACAGCAGAGGCGCAGTTCACGCCGGGAAAAACAGGCGATTTTATCGGTCACTGTTCCGTCTTCTGCGGTTCGGGTCATGGCAGGTTGATCTTGAAATTTCACGTGGTGGATTAGAGATGCGATCCCTCATCGTGGCGACGATTGCAATCTTCGTTGCAGGGCTGGCCGGTTGCAAGGCCAGTCCTCCGGGAAAGTTGGAGACAAAAATCATAACCTCCGCCGAACGTCGTTTCTTCATCGGCAACAAGAAGCAGAAGAACCCATTGCCTGGCACGCCAGAGACCTGGGCTGACGGCAAAGAAGCATTCTCGCATTACTGTGTTGCCTGCCACGGCATGGATGGGCGGGGCACTGGAGTTCCCTTCATCGACCACATCTCGCCTCCGATTCCATCGCTGGCCTCTCCGAACGTGCAGCGATTTACGGACGGCCAACTGAAATGGATTCTCGATTATGGAATTCGGCCCTCGGGAATGCCCGGTTCGAAGGGAACTCTGAGCGACGATGAACTCTGGTCGATCGTAGTGTTCCTGCGCCATTTGCCTCCAGCCGGCAGCCAGGGGGTTCCAGTTATGTATACCCACTGATTGCGATGAATGCATCATATACGGCGGATCAGACTGGATACGTCCGTGAAAAGTTAAACTCGGATCGACGCATCGAAAGGAACTCATTTGGTGCGCTATCCATTCCTTTGAGGAAAGCATGTCGTCAATCGTCGGCAACCTGAAGAATGCCCCCCCGAGCGAGTCGCCGACGGGTGCCATGCCTTGTGCAGTTGGCTTTTATTTTGCTTTCCGAACTATGGCAGTGCTCGTTTCAGTGCGCGTTTTTGGCGCAGAACCGCAGATTGGGACTGCAATAAACATTGCGGTCGATTTTTCCCTTTTGCTTGCAACTGCATTCTGCTCAGTTGGCAACGCTCGCTATTCGTTCAGGCAAATGGCGGCATTGCCAGGTATCCGGTGGGCATTGCTTTTCCTTGGATTCTCCGGCTGCAGCCTATTATGGAGCAGTACGGCATCGCTCCCCAATTCAATTGTGTACTGGTGCGCGATGGCCACGGATTTTACGATCGTCGCCATGCTGCTCCGCACTGGCCCGCTTACAGAAGTCTCCGACTCCTTAATGAGCGGCTTTATATGGGGCGCATGCACGGTCGCTCTTATTGCGTGGCTCATGCCTGCGCAATCCGATTTGCGTCTGGGCGATGAAGAACTTCTTGGACCCAATCAAATTGGATATCTTTGCGCGTTCGCTTTCTTTTTTGCGCAATATCTGATGCGGAAGGAGATGGGGAACTGGGGCGCGCCAGCTCTTTTGCTTGCAATAACGCTTCTTCGTACTCTCAGTAAGACCACGATTGCAGCATTTGTTGTAGCTGAAGGATTTCTGCTAATAAGAGACAAGTCGATAAGCCGCCGGACAAAAATCCTCGCTGCCTTTACCGCCGCCGTGATTCTTGCTGCATTTTGGGGACTGTTGGCCTCTTATTATGGCGTCTACACGAATGCCGGCAACCAATCGGAGACATTGAGCGGAAGACTTGGCATCTGGGCTTATTTCTTAGCAGAAGCTGTCCAGCAGCCATGGATAGGGCATGGATTCGACTCTGCATGGAAGGTTATCCCGCCGTTCGGACCCGATCAGTTCGAGGCAGCACACGCGCACAATGAGATGCTGCAGCAATTCTATGCCTACGGCTTGGTCGGCATTTGCATGTTCATAGGAATTTATAGCAGTATCTACAGGCATATTCGGCGGCTTGCCACAGGCCCTGTTAAGGCATTCTTTCTTGCCTTTCTGCTCTTTGTCCTCGTGCGGGGAATAGCGGACACGGAGAGGTTCGATCTTTCGCTTCCACTGTGGGCAATTGTCATGATCAGCCTGCTGGTAGAGCATGCAAGGGCCACGGACGAAGCGATCGGCGCTTTGTACACGAGACAAGCTGGCGCTATTTATTTAGACACTTTGCCTCAAATTGGAAAGTTTAATTCATCAATGTTTGTAAGCCGGGAGTCGTTATGTGGGGAAACGGAACTTCGTTAGAGAGTGTCGTGGAAAGCCAACCCGTGAGAATTGCCGTTATCGGCGCAGGATATGTCGGACTCGTGGTAGCCGCGTGCTTTGCAGAGATCGGGCATATAGTAGTTTCCGTAGATAAAGATGAGGCGAAGATCACTGAGTTGAGATTGGGGAAAGTCCCCATTCATGAGCACCTGCTGCCGGAGTTATTGCAACGGCACTGCCCGTCCTGTCTTTCATTTACAACCTGCTTGAGCGATGCCGTTCGTGAATCCGAAGCGATCTTCATCGCGGTCGGAACGCCAGCGCTTGAAAATGGAGAAGCCGACATCTCTTCCGTTGAAGAGGCTGCCGCCGAAATAGCCGATTTTGTAAACGGATATAAGGTCATTGTTGAAAAAAGTACGGTCCCGGTTTCTACCAGCGATTCAATTACTCGGGTATTGCTGCGGAATGGCGTTCCGCGAGATAGGTTTGAAGTTGTCTCCAATCCAGAATTTCTACGCGAAGGGGCCGGAGTTACAGATTTTCTGCATCCGGACCGGATCATAGTCGGAACCGCAAGCGAAGATGCCTATAAACTTCTTGAGCGAATCTACCGCCCGTTAACTTCTGGCCAATACTATAAGTCGCATTTCAGTGTCGAAGGCGGAAGGTCTGCTTCCTGCCCCGCGCCGTTGCTTAGAACAAATGCAAAAAGCGCTGAGTTGATAAAGCATGCATCGAATGCATTTCTTGCGACGAAAATCAGCTTTATCAATTCCATTGCGAATATTTGCGACAATGTGCAGGCCGATATATCGGAGGTTGCGCAAGGCATGGGTATGGATCAACGGATCGGCCCTCGCTTCCTTGCGGCGGGCGTGGGTTACGGGGGTTCATGCCTTCCGAAAGACATTAAATCTCTTCATGCAATCAGCAGCAGAGCGGGGGTGGACTTCAAGCTTCTGGATGAGGTCGAACGCATCAACGAACTCCAACGAGCAAACTTTCTGCATAAGATGCGATTTACATTAGGGCAACTGCGAGGCAAGAGGCTGGGTGTTCTTGGATTGTCGTTTAAGGGGGGTACAGACGACGTGCGTGAATCGCCCGCCATTCATGTGGTGCGCTCATTGATAGACGATGGATGCATCATCACCGCATACGATCCGGCGGCCATGAGAAATGCGCAAGAGGTATTGCCGGAGGGTGCTGTAGCTTTTGCCGAGAACGCATATCAGACCATGGATGGCGCGGATGCTCTGGTAGTGCTTACGGACTGGGCGGAATTTTCTCAGTTGGATATGTTTGAGATCAAGCAGAGGCTGAGCCGTCCAGTCGTTCTTGATGGTCGCAATATGTTTGACAGCCGTGTAATGAAAGAAATGGGGTTGACTTATATTTGTGTTGGCCGCCCGATGGATGGGGTTCCCCCAGTCAAACCGGTGTTCTCAGCCGGGAAGAGAAAGAAGAGGGTACTTGTAACCGGCGCAGCGGGATTTCTCGGGTCGCACATGGTCGATGCGCTTCTGGCCGAGGGTTATTCCGTGATCGGAGTCGATAACTTGCTGACGGGCCGCGTCAAGAACATACAGCACCTCGGGGGAGATCCACACTTTGAATTCTTGAGACACGATATCTCGGAGCCGCTCGATCTCGGCGCTGTGGACATGGTGTTCAATATGGCGAGCCCGGCCAGCCCGGTAGACTATACGATCCATGGAGTAGAAACCTTACTTGTAGGTTCATCGGGCACTCGCAATGCACTCGATATTGCAAAGCGGTATAAAGCCAGGTTCCTGCAATGTTCAACCTCGGAATGCTATGGTGATCCCCTCATACATCCGCAGCCGGAGACGTATTGGGGACATGTCAACCCGATCGGGCCGCGCTCGGTTTACGATGAGTCGAAGCGTTTTTCTGAAGCCTTGATTATGGCCTATCACCGGTACTACGGTGTGGACACGCGGCTTGCGCGAATATTCAATACTTATGGGCCCCGGCTGCAGTTGAACGATGGACGGGTTATATCGAATTTTCTTCGGCAGGCATTGTGCGAGGAAGACCTTACTATCTATGGAGATGGCAGTCAGACGCGTAGCTTCTGTTATGTCTCCGATCAGATTGATGGCCTGCTGCGTCTCATGCACTCGGACGAACACTATCCTGTGAATGTCGGAAATCCGGAGGAGTTTACCATCCTCGAATGCGCGAATGAGATTTTGGCGGCTACAGGCTCCGATAGCCGGCTGGTATTCCGTCCGTTGCCCCAGGACGATCCAAGACAGCGTTGTCCAGATATAACGAGGGCAAGGGCACTGCTTGACTGGGAGCCCAGAATTAGGCTTTCTCAAGGATTGCAGCTTTCAATTCCATGGTTCGCGGAGAGCATTGGCAGAAAATCTGTCAGTGGTCATCCGGGTGCGCGCCAGGCAGTTTTACCGATATCAGAGGAGCTTTCTTTACGAGCTGTGCCATTGCGACTTACTGTCGTCTGACAAAGACGGTGTTGGAATTGTCACTCAATTGTAACTATTGTCATTTTCTTGTAATTTCCGCTTTGCTTGCAAACGGGAATAGACTCATATCGGCCAGAATGGAAGGATGAGGTTTTTCAATCATGGTGAACAGTGTGGAAGTGCAAGTGGAAATCGCAAACAATCCTCTACCGGCGGCGAACCTCGGCACTATCCTTATCGTGGAAGACGATCCGCGCATGCAGAAGGTGCTCCGCAGAATTTTCGTCGAGGAACACTACGGCGCCGCTGTCGCTGGGGACGGTCAAGCCGGACTGGATTTATTTCGTAGTGAACGTCCGCTCGCAGTTGTGCTCGATCTGATTCTGCCTCAGATCTCCGGGCGGGAACTTTGCCAGACATTCAAGAACCTGGCGAGCGATGTTCCGATCGTGGTGCTGAGTGCCATAACTGACGTGGCAGATAAGGTGCTTCTCCTCGAGTTGGGCGCTGACGATTATGTGACGAAACCTTTTAGCCCACGGGAGCTTACAGCCCGGGTTCAAGCGGCCATCCGCCGACAGCGCAAGCCAATGGCACAGACCGTTTATCGCTTCGCCGACTGTGAAATCGACTTCAAGAAGATGACTGCTCGACGCGGTGGGAACCCTGTGGTTCTTACTGCGCACGAGTTCAAGCTGCTGAAGTACTTTACGGAGAATGTTGAGCGCGTACTCACACGCGAGGTCTTGCTCAACGAGGTCTGGGGATACAACTGTTTTCCGACCACACGGACTGTGGATAATCAGATCCTGAAGCTGCGTCAAAAGTTGGAGCCTGATCCGGCGAATCCCACGCATTTGCTCACGATCTACGCCGCAGGGTACAAATTTGTCCCATGATCCTAAAGCTGCCTATCGGCTGGAGAACGAACCTGAGCTGGGGATAGCAGGAGTGCGCGCGAAGCAAGGCATTCGGACACATGTGCTGCTCGTTGTTGCCATGGCGCTGGTGATCGCAACCGCGACAAGTCTGTGTGTGCTGCTTATTCGTCATCGTTTGCTAGCGCAAGTGAAGGACGACCTATCGCACGATCTGGATCATTCCGTTATTACCTTCCAAAATTTGCAAGCCGAGCGGCTGGAGGCTCTAGAGCGCGAGAATGCTCTTCTTGCCGAACTTCCGACTCTCAAAGCGCTGATGACCAGCGGGGATGACCTCACCATTCAGGATGGCGCTGTCGAATTCTGGCAGATCAGCGGCGACGATTTGTTTGCCCTTGCGGATCCGGGCGGCCGGGTAGTGGCGGCCTATACGAAGAGGGTATCCATCGGCAACAATCTTAGCCTCGGACTGAAGACTCTGCTGACTGTTCCAGGCAAGCACTATCTGATCGACGGCGGATCGCTTTATGATTGCTCGGTGCGTCCGTTGTACTTCGGCAGTGATGAACACGGAACTTTGCTGGGGTATGTGATCAGCGGTGTTTCGATCGATCCAACGGTGCGACAGATCAGTCAACCCACCGGTGTGGAAGCGACCTTTCTCAGCAACGGCAAGATCGTCGCCAGCACGCTTGAACCCGCGATGCAGGCGAATTTGTCAATACAGCCTCGGTTGCTTTCTGGCACGCGTCGAGCACCTGCGACCGTGACGCTCGGAAAGGAGCGATTTCTTGCTGCTACGGAAAATCTCTCCGCTGCCGCCACATCTCCGCTGCGGTTGGTCGTTCTCAAATCCTTCGCGCCGGCGGAGTTTCGGATCAACCGAATCGATCGCATGATCTTGATTGCAGGCTTGCTGGCGCTTTTATTAGGCACAGTTCTGATGATCGGTTTTTCTCGCCTTCTGACTCGTCCACTGGAAGAACTCTCCAGGAGTGTGAGAGCGTTTGGCGTGGGTGATGACGAATACCACATCCCACGATATGGCACCCGGGAAGTGCGGCAGCTAACTACGGCATTCGCCGACATGCGGAACGAAATTCAGCAGGCCAATCGGGCTTTGCTGGAATCAGAGCGGCTGGCGACCATCGGCCGAATGGCGAGTTCAATATCGCACGATCTCCGTCACTACCTCGCCGCGGTCTATGCTAACGCGGAGTTTCTCGCCTCCGATCAGCTTTCCACGAAGGAACGCGCGGAGATCTTCGCGGACATCCGCGCGGCTGTTCATGGCACGACAGATCTGATCGAATCGCTGCTGATCTTCAGCCGTACCGGTGGCAGCGTCAGAAAATCGCCGGAATTGATGGCGCCACTGCTCGAACGCGCGGCAGCGCTGATCCGCGCGCATCCTGATGCGGAGGGCGTGACCGTGGTGACGCGTTGCAGCGATCCTGCGGAAACTGAGGCCGTTGTCGACGGAAAACAGATCGAAAGGGCGATTTACAATCTGCTTCTCAATGCCTGCCAATCCATCCGCGTCGACGGAAGGGAGGCCAATGTGCTGATAACCCTGAAGGCACAGGATCGACAGATGGTCATTGATGTGGTCGACAATGGTGCGGGCGTTCCGGAAAACATTCGCGGCAGTCTCTTTGAACCTTTCGTGAGCGAAGGGAAACACAAGGGGACCGGGCTTGGCCTTACCCTCGCCCACTGCATAGCAGTCGAGCACGGAGGAGAGGTAGTCCTTCTCAGCAGTAGTCCGGTTGAAACAATCTTCCAGATGAAGGTGGCACGCGAGCTTCGAGTGCAGGACACAATGGATGCGTCGGAGTCCAAACGTCACGATCAGGTGCTCGCGGATGAGAATATACGGCTGTAAAAGAGAACGGGGTTCTCGTGCCGGCTTTCGCGGCGCGTGGCGAGCGGTTCCGCTCTTTACGGTATTTTTCGGACTCTCGGTGCCTATCCTTGGTGCGCAGGCCACGAGTCAGGAAAGCCTGTCACAGCAGATCCAGAAATTAACCGAGTCCATGGCGCGCACACAAGCTCAAGTCGAACAGTCGCAACGGCAATTAGACGAGATGCGAATGGAACTGACCGCATTGCAGCGTCAGTTGGCGCAGAGTGGATCCACAACGGCAACTCCAGCCTCTACGGCTCCAGCGCCGTCTTCTTCCGTGACTCCATCCTCGTCTGTGGCGACAACAGCGGCGATCGACGATCTCCGTGAGCGTCAGTCAATGCAGGAGTCTCAGATTGCGACTCACGAGCAAACCAAGGTTGAAAGCGAATCAAAATATCCGGTAAAGATAACCGGTCTGTTGCTGCTGAATGGGTTTGTCAATACAAATGCGGTCGATATGGCAGCGACGCCAACGCTCGCGCTATCAGGCTCAGGCAATACGGGAGCTTCTTTGCGGCAGACGGTACTCGGT
Organism: Acidobacteriaceae bacterium; assembly: GCA_965276585.1. Lineage (GTDB taxonomy): Bacteria > Acidobacteriota > Terriglobia > Terriglobales > Acidobacteriaceae > JAKAAZ01. The sequence continues at coordinate 939,058 of CBDIAZ010000002.1, forward strand.
TTCGATGCGCGCGGTCCGCATCTGTTCGGCGCTCGCAGCTATGCCAATTTACGAGTAGATTTCGATGGCAATCCACAATCCAATAGCACGAACTACTCCGGCTACTATAACTCCAACGCCACGTTGCTGCGACTCCGCACCGCTTACGCTGGCCTGCAATGGGAGCATACAGAAGCTTATTTATCACTGAATCGTCCGATCTTCAGTCCCGATACGCCAACTTCGCTGACGGCCGTGGCTGTGTCGCCGCTCGCCTGGTCCGGCAACCTTTGGACCTGGAATCCTCAAGTGGGAGTGACGCAGGATGTGGGGTTTGCCGGTTCGCGCGATGCGCGGCTGCAGGCTGCGCTGATCGATGTCGGCGATGCGCCTCTGTCGCCGGTGATCTCTGTCTCAGCAACTACGATAGGGACGCCGCCCAGCACCGCGGAGCAAAGCCGCTGGCCTGGTGTCGAGGCGCGTGTCGCTCTCCTCGGGTCGGAGCTGAAGGAGGATGGTAGTCATTTCGGCGTAGGCGGATATTTTGCTCCCCATCACACCTCGCTTGGCCATAACTTTGATTCCTGGGCAGGCACTCTTGATGGGCGCCTGTTGTTGCCGGCTCATTTGCAACTGTCTGGGAGCTTCTATCGCGGGCTGGCGTTGGGCGGCCTTGGAGGTGGAGCCTACAAAGATTTCGCGTATCGTGCCGACCTGGATTCCGGCGGTTTTTATTTCCGCGCGCTTGACGATGTAGGTGGATGGGCACAGCTTAAAGAAAAGCTCACCGAACAAATTGAATTGAACGCCGCTTTCGGATCGGATGACGTATTTGCCGATGAATTGCGGCCTTATGCAGTTCCCGGTGGCGCCATAGATCAAAATCTTGCCAGAAATCGCACCTATACCGGCAACGCGATCTATAGTCCCCGTACATATCTGTTGTTTTCTCTCGAGTACCGGCATCTGGAGAGCACCCCAGTCGTTGGTCTCCCTGCTGGAAGCAATATCATCGGCTTGGGTGCGGGATACAAATTCTGATGAGAAAAAGAGGATTCGACAAATGGCTGCTCTGCACTGTCGCCGCGGCGTCGACAGTGATTTGGGCCCAGGATGGACCTTCCAGGATTCCAGTAACCGAGTTACGCCTCCATATCGTTTCATCCCAGCCAGGAAAACATCGCATTGTTCCGGCGGTCATTTGGCTGGAACCACTGGCCGGAACGCCCACTCTTTCTTTCTTGCCTCACGGTCATTACACTCTGCTGCAAAAGAATCGCACATTCATCCCGCACTTGCAGGTAATCCCCGTCGGCAGTGTCGTTCAGTTTCCAAATGCCGATCCCTTCTTCCACAACGTCTTCTCGCTTTTTGAGGGCAAACGCTTCGACCTGGGACTATATGAAGCCGGGTCGAGCAAGTCGGTGACTTTTCCGCGCAAAGGTGTTTCTTATATTTTTTGCAACATCCATCCAGAGATGAGCGCCGTCGTACTGTCTCTCTCGACGCCGCTTTACGCGATTGCCGATGCGAACGAGTCGTTCGTGCTGCGCGATATTCCGCTAGGTGATTACAATCTGCACGTCTGGATCGAAGGGGTACCGCAGTCCACCCTTGATGGCTTAGGCCGCCCTGTGCACCTCACTTCTCGCACTGTTGACCTCGGTGAGTTGAAAGCTCCGATACCCCGGAACAGGCCACTGACGCATGCCAATAAATTTGGACGTGCCTACGATACAGATTCCAAATCCACCTATTGATCTCCGATGCTTCCATAATTTCCAACCGGGACTTGCAACTAACAATAGGAATAACTTCTCCGCCCACTTTGTGACAATGCAGTGACAGTACGTTGACAACTCCAAATCGGCGGAACCATACATTGCTGATAGTGGTTGTTCGTCGGCCCTTGATCAGGCTTTCGGATCAGGCATTCGTCCAACCGGGAGGGTCGGAGTTGGGTATGAATATGCAACCACCACAGGCGGTAGTTTGCGGAGCGGGCGGCTTTATTGGTGGCCATCTCGTCAAAGGCCTTTTGGATCGTGGAGTCCGAGTCATTCGGGCAGTCGATATAAAACCCCTGGAACATTGGCATCAGGTAACGGAGGGTGTTGAGAACCTTTCCCTCGATCTAAAAGAGAAGAAGAACTGTCTGATGGCTTCCAGAGGCGCGGACCATGTGTATCAACTCGCCGCGGACATGGGTGGCATGGGATTTATTGAGAACAATAAAGCGCTTTGCATGCTCAACGTGTTGACCAGTACGAACATGCTGGTGGCGGCCCGGGAAACTGGAGTGAAAAGGTTCTTTTACTCATCTTCCGCCTGCGTGTACAACGCACAAAAGCAGGCCAGGCCGGATGCGACTGCCCTTAAGGAATCCGATGCCTATCCAGCTATGCCGGAAGATGGCTATGGCTGGGAGAAGTTGTTCAGCGAACGGATGTGCCGCCATTTCGAAGAGGAATTCAATCTGATCTGCCGCGTGGCCCGCTATCACAATGTGTATGGTCCGCACGGTACGTGGACCGGCGGACGTGAAAAGGCGCCCGCGGCAATCTGCCGCAAGGTTATTGCGGCCAAAAAGTCCGGCATCCATGAAATCAATATCTGGGGAGATGGAGAGCAGACGCGCAGCTTTATGTTTATCGACGACTGCATACGCGGTACACAGATGATCATGAACAGCAACATCGAAAAACCAATCAATCTCGGCTCCAATGAACTGGTCACCATCAACCGCTTGGTAGATATCATAGAAGAAATTGCAGGCATTCGGCTCCAGCGCACCTACGATCTGAACGCTCCGAAAGGCGTGGCTGGACGCAATAGTGACAACTCGATGATTCTGGATCGTCTCGGCTGGGAACCCTCCATCCGGCTCCGCGATGGTCTGGAACAGACCTATCGCTGGATAAAAATGGAAATGGAGAAAGAGACTGCTGAGGGCTCGACGCAGGAGCGGCTCGTGTATTCACTGGCGCTCTGATGTGCGATGGCGGACAAAGTTATGATCGGCGAGCTAATTCAGCAGGTAATCTCAGAGACGGTTGAGGTACCCAAACCGTGGACACCGCAAGAAGCGCTTCTTAGCAATATGGATCTGCCCCTTCGCGGCACCTTCTATCCACTTGGCTATGCTGTTGAGATCATCACCAACGAGCCGGCTGTTCTGGAGGCCGCGGACGAGAGCTTCGGCCATGCTCGTTTCTCGCGGACAAGCGCTACGCTACCGATACGCATTGGCGTTAGTGATGGAGGAGACTCTGAGTGTCCGCCCGAACCGACTCGGCGTCAGTATAACCATCTATATTCCCTGGTGGCGGACGCCGATGATCAGGCGCTGCTTGATCTAAAAAGATGTATCGGTTTTATCTGGTTGAAGAGAGCGGCGGTGGAGAACAAGCTCTATTTTCGCTATAACTTTCTTGAAAAAACAGTGTATTTGTTGCTTGGCTCATCAGTCGTGACTGACCTGCACGCCGCCTGCGTCAGCAAGAATGGGAAAGGCATTCTTCTCTGCGGCGACTCTGGCGCGGGGAAGTCGACGCTCTCGTATGCCTGCGCGCGTGCCGGATGGACCTATACCTCCGACGACACGAGCTATTTGATCAATAACTCCAATGTCCCGCGCGTCATTGGACACTCGCACAGAATGCGTTTCCGTCCGACCGCAAAGGCTCTCTTTCCGGAGTTGGAAGATCGTGTGCTGACGCCGCGCCTGGAGGGAAAACCTTCCCTTGAGATTCCAACCTCAGAGTTGGCCGGCCTCATCACCGCAAGGGAGGCGAGAGTGCATTCCATTGTCTATCTGAATCGATCTGCGTCAGGAACGGGCAGGCTCATTCCCTTGCCGGAAGGTACAGCGACACAGCGCATGCGGAAAGAACTCTATTCCGCAGGAGAGATTCGCGCAAAGCACGAGAAGATATTGGAAATGCTCTCTGGCATTTCTACATACGAGCTACAGTATTGTGATTTGGACCAGGGCATCGATCAGCTTGATTTTCTAGCTTGAGACCTATGAAACGATCCCGGGACTGCTCGAAGAAATTCATCTTCCTTTCTGCCCAATGATGTAGTCGCCATTGAACTGGATCTCACCGCCTTTCCGAATCAGCCACGGCTTTAGTTCACTTTTTTTCCGGATGCAGCCGAAGAACTTGTTGCCTTGCCTGCCCAGCCACGGTATGTGATTCGCCACGGCCTGGAAACTGTGGAGGCCCGCCAGGAAAACCCGAGGACTCAGTACCTTCATCACATTTCCGATTCTTGTTTCACTACGCCGCCGGAGCTCTGCTTCGTCGACATTGAAGTCCCAATACCTCTGCGTGTACAGGTCGAATTCGGATTCGGCGAGGTAAGATGCGATGGTCTGATACACGTCCACCGCGTTCCACCTGTAGATGTAGTTTGGAATGTTGCTATCGCGTACGCCACCGGTTTGAAAACCACTTGCAATCACCGCCGGCAGTTCGTAGGGAAAGGAGAACCGCAACCTGAGGAGTACCCGCATGGCAAGCGAGTTGTTCGGCTCGAGCAGAATGACGTGCCCGCGACTGACTCGAAGCATTTCGAGAAGAGCTTTATGTGGAGATCGGCAGTGATGTAGCATCTCGTGTGCCAGCACTAGATCATATGAGTTGTTGGCCAACTCCATCGCTTCTGCATCCACCCTCACGGTGCGCATCTCTGCGTCATCCAGGTCAGCCTGCTCGGAGGGCCTGGGGTCCAGCAGATTGGACAGGGTAACCCGGGTAAAGCCTATCCTGTGCAGTGTTCTTCCGTCCTCGGCGTTACCACCCACAACCAGAACATCGTTCGTGAGATCGATTCCCATGGAATGCACGCACTTCCGCAGAACCTTTTCAAAGTGATTGCGATTTTTTCCTTTACGGATCACTTGCTCAGGCATGATCTTTACCGCGGCGGTCGCCTTTTTCATCTATCTTCTCCCCGCTTATATAGGAGCTCCCTCTTCACGGGATCGCCCTTCGGCGCGAGACGGCTGTAAACCACAGGCTTCGGCCGCAGTCAGTGCTGTAAAGCAGCGTTTTTGAATCGTCCTCCCACGCAGGCTGAATCTGATTGCATGGCACATCGGCAATGCGCCGCGTTGCACCGCTCCTCTGGTCGCGAACCCACAAATTCCACACGCCATGATCGAAATGGCTATAGGCCATCCATCGTCCGTCGGGAGAAAGCGCCGGATAGCGCGACTCTCCAAGCGCAAGCGGAGCATTCGTATGCGTTGCGTCACTCAGATAGATCTGCGGCGGACGCTCATGTTCGACAGCGGAAGACGCGTATTCCATTGCAGAGAGAAACGATGCTTCGTAGACATTCAGCGAAGGTGGCGTGAGAGTGGACTCGCTGGCGGTATCGGACCCAAAGGCCCTTCGCACCATCAACCGTCCCCGGCCATGATCGTCTCGCACAAAAGCAAGACTATGGCCGTCAGTAGAGAGCATCGGTTCGCGTGCGTCATCAAGAAGAACGCGCGAGGGCAGCTGCATATCGACGATCCGCGAGTGCGGACCGAACGCCCGCTCGACCAGAATTTTCCCGGGCCGGACATTTCCGAAGCCGCTCGTGAATGAAAGATCGTCGTTCGGAGCATCGGCGGCAGGATCGGTCCATACCTCATTCCGCTTCTCCGTCACCAGGTGATATCCGTCCAGCGTAAATGCAACGTAACGAACTCCCGCGCTTGCTTGCTCTGGGCCTGAGTTAAGAAAGCCCTGAGCCTGCAGCGGCAACCGGTATGCGTACTCCCGCCGAACGGCGCGTTCCCGATGAAAAGTGGAAAGCGCGCTGAAGACTACCGCCACAGCTAGGGCGGCGGCCCATGCATAGCGAGTCCAGTCCCGCGAAGTGCCCTTGGCCGAACAGTCACGCCACAGCAGCGCATAGATTCCAAGGAGCAGCGCAAACATCAACGGAAGTCGTAGCAGAGGCAGCAGAATCGCGGGCCCGATCATCCTGTGCTGGCTTGGCATTGGGAAACCGATGCCGAAATAAACAACCAGCAAAGCTGCCAGCCACCCATATCGTTTGCGTTGAAGCAATACCGCCGCCAGCACACACACAGGCAGTGCCATCAGCACGAAGTTATACAGCGCCGGGATGGTGGAGATGGTCAGCGACGCGGTCAGCAGCGCCGACCACTCCAGCAGTATCCGGTTCCGGCCGGCATCTCCTCTGCGGATCAGCAAGATTGCGGGTGCCAGCGCCACCATTTGCAGCGCAGGAAGCAGTAGGGCGTAACACAGCGGAGAATAGTGCCAGGGATGCGGGTTCCACTGCGGCTCGGAGAGAAACAGACGATGCAGCACGCCGGAGATCGACGCGCTCGCCACATACGGCGGCATCGCTTCGCCGTGTAGAGTCCAGGGCAGAATTTCGCGCAGATAAGTGCGATGCACGTTCCGGCCGAAGACCGCGATAGACAAGGCGGCGGCAGAAAGCCCGGTGACGGCGCCCCAGGCCATTGTGCGCCAATCCCTGCGCTGCAGGAAGAAGATGAAGAACAGAATCGGGAAGATCTTGCAGGCTGCGGCAACCGCCACCAGTACGCCGGCCAGCGCGCGAAATCCACGCAGATAAGCCCAGCACGCCGCAACGATCAGCAATAGAAGCAGCACATAGAACTGCCCGTACGACAGATTGCGGTGCAACGGAAAACTAAGCGCGAAGACCAGTGCGACTCGCTGATAGCTTAACCTGGTCATCGACCGCAGCATCCAGCCGATCGGGATTAAAAAAGCAAGATTCAGCAGTATCCAGAGGTGTTTCGCGGTAAGCGGTGCAAGACCCGTGAGCGGCCACATGGCCAGCGTTGAAAACGGTGTTATGGGCGGCAACCCAATCACACGAATATCGACTGCACGATGGTCCTTCTCGCGCTGTAGCCAGGTCCACTCGTACATCCGGGAGGTATCAAAGCCCTCATGCGCCAGCCGCGCCGACATATAGTAGTTGGGAAAATCTGTATTCAGCGTGCGCCATGCGCGAGGCATGGTGTGGATGCACAGATAAAGAACAAGCAGGAAGAAAATGCCGCGTTCGGCCCAGCAGACGATTCGATGATCCTGCGAAGTGGTCACGCCCCAGCGTAGTCGGGATACAGAGCGCGGTTGTCACTGGCTTGTCACTCTACGGTCATTCGAGTGTCGCCCTGACGGGCTGGAGCATACTCGCAGGTATATTTCTCAAGAGCTTTTTCTATCACTTCCACAGCATTTTCCAATCCACGGGCAGATCGAATCCTGGCTTGTAGCTCTCTGGCGGCGTCGCAATAACTTGCATTATTGAGAAGCTTCGATAATGCCAGACGAAGTTGTTTTGCAGAAAGGCTCTTTGCCGGAAGAACTTCGGCGACTTTCAACCAAGCTAGCCGAGCTGCTACCGCGGGTTGATCGTAAGCCATGGGAATTGCAATCATGGGTTTGCCTTCCAGTAGTGTTTCCAGCACCGTGTTCAGCCCACCGTGGGTAATTACTATCTCTGCCCTCTTTATGAGTTCGAGTTGAGGAGCATCTTTCACTACCAAAGGATGCCCTGGTAAATTATCAAACATTTCCGGATCTCGACGGCCTCCAAGCGAGATCACTAGCTGTAGATCAAGCTGCTGGCAGGTCTCAGAGATTAAACGGAAGGCAGCCCACTGGTTATTCTTCCTAGTTCCCAAAGATGCATAAATTAAGAGCCGTCCATCGAGTCGATCCCAGGGAAACTCCACAATTGGTCTTGCCGTTTCATCCACAAAGGGCCCAGTGTAATAGAAATTACTTGGTAATTTGGAGCGGGGAAAATCCAGACACCGTGGTAACTGCGCGATGTGTGCTAGTTCAGGAAATACTTTATGAATCTCTCGAATCGGCCCCAGGCCTAGTTGCCGCCTGTAGTTATCCAGTTTCCAGCATACCGGCCCGCGCATGCGAAACACCGATACTTGTAGCAGCGCGTTCTGCAGCTGCGAAAAATAAGAGATTGGGTAACTACACCCAGACAACCAATAAGGAACGGTCCATCCGAAGTTGTGAGGCGCGGAGGTTGACACCACAAAATAAGGTAAGTGCAGCATCTGGGCCAAAGTGGGGCCAGACAGGGCTATCTCATCGATGATAAGTGCGTCTATCCCTGCTTGAGTAAGCGCCTCGGGAGTTTCCCGGAGAGACACTTCCATGTCGCCAACGATGCGTCTTATGCTGTGGCGCAGAGCAGCAATACCTGACAGGGCGTTGCGCTGTGTGTCTGGTTGTCCGTGCCCCCCAGAGGACATGGCCCCGCCAATTGGGCGAAACTCCAGGCCGGACTGACGCACTCGAGTTTCCAGCTCGGGTTTTTGAAAAAATGTAACTCTGTTTCCATGAGCCATTAACTGTCGAGATAGCGCGATTAGTGGGTTCAGGTGCCCAATGCCTTTATAGGACAGCACTCCAAAGTGTGACATTCGTTCCTTTCCGGAATGCGAACTGTCTTGCCTCCCAGCCGCAACTCACCTTTACCCAGAACTTCTTCGGTTTTTCGCAATAGCTCTTTCACCGGCGCGCGCAGCCACCGGATTGTTCCGTCGATCCACAAAGACTCCAGTCCTTGTCTTACTGGTGATGGAAGCCGTTCCAGGATCGCTTCTGAGGCAAGTTGTACGCGGCCCCCAATCATCACGAACTCTACATCGATCATTGAGAGCGTTCGCAGCCTGCCTGCGGCATCTTGATCTGTATCTCGAACAGCAATCAGGTCTCCTCTACCGGATATTTTTATGGAGCCCTCTCCACCTTCTAGCCGGAGGATTGCAGCCGGAGCCTCCGTTACCATGCGATAGGCAACCTGATCCGGGATGCTACAGAAGCGTATTCCAAATCGGATTTCGTCCAGCAGATCGCCTTCCGCAGTCAATGGAGAGTCACTTCCCAGGGCCACGTTGTCAATATCGCCAAGGAGAGACAAGTCTGGGAGTTTTCCAAAAATAAAATTGTTGGAAGATGGGCAAACTATCAGCGAAGCCCGGCGCTCCCGCATTAGCGCAACGCCATCATGATCGATTGCCAGTCCATGCACAAGTACAGCGCTGTCATCCAGAAGATCCAGCCGATCAAGCCCCCAAAGCTCCTCCCGCGCTTCTTCATCGACTCCTTCACATGCATGCACAATGAAAGCGCGTCCTTCGGGGGTGGCTGAACGTGCCGCGCGAAGATCACCACCAAGAGCTAAAGAATGCCCCCAGCCGTATTCCTGGACCACTCTTATTGGAAAATCTTTCTTTTGCAACTCGGGCCAAAGAGGATTGTGATGACTTACCGTTGTTGCTCCGCAAAGAAGGTTCCGTATGCCGCCCCACCATAGACGTAAATCTTTTGGTACCCCCCGGTGCTTTGCAATAACAGCGGGAAATTTGTTGTGTATGTCCATTCCCCAATCGATATAATTCCGATAGGGCGGATTCGCCAACCTGGGAAAAAGAGAAAACTCCAAATGATCGTGAGCGTTGATAAGGCCGGGCAGTATAAGGAAGCCACTGAGATCGATTCCATGAAGGTAGATTTCTGGGCAGCTCGATCTGGCAGTGGACGATAAAGCCGAGCCGCTCAAAACGCGAGTTACGTGGCCGCCGGTGATCTCTATTGAAGCGCGTACACTTTCTCGCGGCCCGAGGGCGCAACGTGCTCCGTGGACTAGCATTTGGTCCTGCTGTGCTTCCGGGCTGCATAAATGCGAAACCGAGAGGGCTCGCGCTTCTGGCGGAGCTTCGCTAGGAGAGGACGCATTGCCCACTTAAAGCCGTACCGCGGGGAATGTATGGTCCACTGGACCGATAGATGCTCCTCCAGGATGCGCAGCCGCTCGTCTGTAAGATATTCAAGGCTTCGGATGGAATCAGAAGCGGTTCCATAGCGTTGACAAAAAACGGCGCGTCGTTCGGACACCATTCGTCTGCCACTTTCCTCACAGGAATACCAGGGAGTATCGCTGAGTATTACCGTACCCCCTTTTCTGACGCAACGAAACGCCTCGCGCAGAGTAACTGCATAGTCTTCAGAGTAATGGAAGGAGGCATTGAATATGACAGCATCGAACTGCTCGTCCTGAAACGGCAGGCGTTCAATCTCCGCCCGGAATCGCGGAAAAAGCCCGGGCAAGTGTTTTTGATAATGCATGGCAGCTCCAAGACCATCGCGGTCGTTAACGAGCAGGTCCACTGCAAAAGGTCGGTATCCGGCGAGCGCCAGACGAAAGCTCATCCAGCAGTTTCCTGCACCAAGATCCAGAATTCGTCTGCTGCCATCCTGCGGATTTTTCTTCAGCACATGCTGGATCAGACAGTCATAGCTGCGCGCCCGGATGTGCCATTGTTCGCTGTTCCTTCCAGAAACGTCCTTATAAGGAAGACCCAGATAAAAATCTTGGCTTTCGCTGCCACGGCCTTCCGCCGCTCTTATCCGCTCGTAGTCTTCCATGAAACGTGCATAGCGCGTGAGTCGCTCCAGCGGCAAGGCATGCACGATTCCACGGCGGATTGGCATTTGAAATCCGCATAACGTACAGTCCAGTCCGCTTATGGCAGCTTTGCAGCGAGGGCACTGCATAGGGATGTCTAAGTGGAGAAGAGAGTCACTGACAATGCCATTTTGCACTGTGCCCATCGCTACACTATCTCCAGATGCGGCAACATATGATTTACGGTTCCCTGAACAACGTCAATTGCTCGACAGGCACGATCATAGATGAAGTAAAGCGTCGATTTTGTCAGAAGACGACAAGGCGTCCACATTTCGGCTCACTGGTTCCAGTTCATTGACTCCGCGCCAAAGGGTGTCGATCTCAGCGTTTGTGCTACATGGCGCTCCCAACTCTTGCCAGGTATCGACCTCCGCATGAAGTGCGTCGCGTACAGCACGATAAAAATCGGTATTGTAGGCTGCCTTGAACATGATGCAGAGATCATCGCTGTCGGTCCAGTTGCGCTTTTCCCCGAGTTGCATCCGTACCCGCTCATAAAATACAGTGCCCGGCAGCGGATAGGAGAATGAGATTCCAATGTCATCCGGGCGTGTCTCACGAACAAAGGCGATGGTTTCCTGCAATTCGGCCCATGTTTCTCCGGGATAGCCAAATTGCAGAAAATAGCAGGCACGAATGCCGGCTTTTTTCAGGCGGCGACGGGCAGCAATCACGGAAGGAAGACTCAGTCCTTTGTCCATCGCCTTCAGCACGGCCTGCGATCCAGATTCGACTCCCATCCATACTTCGGCGCATCCCGCAGCCATCAGGTACTGGACAGTCTGCTCACTCATCAGGTCGGCACGGGACTGTATTTTGAATGGGACGGCTGCGTCTCTTTTCGTAACTTCCTCGGCAAATTGTTGTATCCAGTGTTGATTCAATCCGAAGACATCGTCGCCGAACCAGAGATGCTGGACTCCGGCATGCACCTTCAGCAGGTTCATTTCTTCAGCAACAGCCGCGGCGGGACGTAAGTGAAATTTATTGCCAGAGATCGGCTTTGCGCACCAGTTGCAGTGATAAGGGCATCCGCGGCTGGATACCATATTCGTTGAAAAATACCCATGAACCTTCATCCATGCCGCGCGGTACGGCTCTAGGTCGATCAGGTCGCGGGAGGGAACGGAAAGCTCCGCCCACGCGGGATTCTTTGAGAGCCGCTGCGAACTCTGGATAGAACTGCCATGTTCATCGAGTTTCACCATGCCGTCTATTTCCGGTGTTTCTTTGGACTGCAGTATGGAAGTACATAGCTGCACCAGAGTCTGCTCCGCCTCTCCACAAAGCACATAGTCGAAGCCGTTCTCTAGGAACAAAGCAGAGTTATCTGTCGAATCGGAACCGTGTGCGATGGCGATAGCCCCCATTGCCCGGGCGGCTTTCGCCATTTCCCACGCCACCTCTCTCATGCGCGTGAGACACATTTTCGAAAGAAAATTGAAGTCATCTTCATAGACGGCCACGATCTTCGGCCGGTGTTTCACCAGCATTGCAGCGAAGTTAGCGGACGGCTCCTCCAGCATCGAATCGAACACTGCAACTGAGATGCCATTTTCCCGTAGCGCCGTGGCTGCATAGAGCGTGCCGATGGGGGTGTATGGCTGCATCTTGCGCAGTTGTTTCGGGTCATATGGAAGGTGATACGAATGTGTGAGTAAGACATGTGTCAAGGTTCACCTCGGATATCTGCGCGCCGGCAGTTCAGCACCCGGCCGCCTTGGATGCTAACAACTGGCGGACTCCGTTTATGAAATGTAGAGTAGCTCTATCCTGGCAGGCGGTTGTCTCAAAATTGTCAACTCAATGTCATCATTTTGCGTGCCGGATCGCAGCGTCTTTCAGGGTAGCGAGTGCCCATTTTAGGCGTATTCTTTGCGGCTAGAGTTGAAGTCAATCGGTTCAATCCAATAGGGCAGACCAATCAGCGTGGCCGCGCCTGCTTTGAATTGCAAAGCGTCACGAGTGGATTGATTACCGGCGGAACAGTCTAGAAAAACATTGTTGTTGGGTTGGAGAGATGACCGAGCTTTTCGCGTTTGGTTTTAAGATAGTAGGCGGAATGAAGACTGACTGGAACATCGGCGCTTAGACGCTCGACGATTTCAATTCCCGATGACCGTACGGCGTCGATCTTCTCAGGGTTGTTAGTCATCAATCGGAGCGAACGAATCTTCAGGAACCGAAGAATGTCTACAGCGAGTGCGTAATCGCGCAAATCGACCGAGTATCCCAGACGAATATTCGCTTCGATTGTGTCGAGCCCTCGATCTTGAAGTTCATAGGCGCGCAGCTTCCCCATCAGGCCGATGCCTCGGCCCTCCTGATGCTCGTAGAGCACCATCCCCGCTCCTTCATTTGCGATGACACGCATGGCCAGGTGAAGCTGGTCGTGACAGTCACATCGCAAAGAGTGGAAAACATCTCCCGTCGTGCATTGGGAATGAATGCGGACGATTGGAGGAGAGCTGTGGATATCGCTCAGAACCAAAGCTAGCGCGGTTTCCAGACGTTCTTCTTTCGTATCGCTGTCGCAATGCTTACCTCTAAAGGCCAGCAGACGGAAGTCTGCCCAATGGGTTGGGAAACGCACATCAGCGATTTGTTCTAGTTTCATCAACTCGGGGATGATTTCTCAAAAATCTGTACGTTCCGTGTGAAGAGTATCGTGCCGCTTTCATATACATGTCACCGGAATGTCTCGATATGGTCATCGCATTGTAGAAGGCGCGGTGCGAATCGGCGAGGTAGTGCGGCGGAATTGATAAAGGACATGATCGCCAAGGCCAGCCAGCGGACGGGCAAGGACGTGATCGAGTCTCTCCATCGCTGCAAGCAGGCGCGGCTGCCGCGAAATCCACGGTTCGGCGCCGCTAGGCGGTACCGTTACGCCAATGCCCAGACGCTTTTCCAGCACAAACCAAGGAGCGAAAACGCGCCGCAGCGCGGCATGGCGATGGTAGATAACATGAAATTCACATTTGCCCAGCCGCGCAGCCGCCTCACCGTGCGTGCAACGCCGCAGCACCATGTGCGGTCGCCCGCGCAGCACTTCCGTTACCATCTCTCCGGGACAGAAAGTACCGAATAGCACCAGCATCGCCGGTGCGCCGGGTTTAAGCAGTCGCGCCAGACCGCGTGCCACAGGCTTCAGGTCGGCAATACAATTCAGCGGCGCAAAGTTGGAGAAGGCGCCGTCGAACATTTTCTTACCTTCTGAAGGATAGCTGGCGGCGAAATCCTCCATTTCTTCCCCAGCAACGATTTCGGCTCGTGCGCCCAGTGGCTCAAGCTTGGCCTTTGCCCGCGTTACCATGGCGGGCGAGGGATCGGTCAGCAACATTTCGAATCCAAGCTTTGCCAGATAGGTCGCATCTTCACCAGTACCGCCACCCAGTTCCAAAATGTGGCTTCTTGCTGGAAATACCCGCAACAAAGCGGCGCGGACAGCACGACGTTGTGCCGTCACACTGCCCCAGTCGCCGAAGCGAGAATCGAAAATCGGTGCGATCGCGTCAAAAGCAAGCGCGGCGGGGCGTAAAGGAGGCGTCATCGTAGTATCCGATTCATATGTAACCGCCAACGATAAGACTCCCATGTATAGTGAAGCCCTTCCACAATGTGAAAGCACAGGCGGGAAATAATAAGGTGAAGATGGATGCGATAACGGCGAATCCGCACCTGCAATATTTCATCGGAGGATGCCCGTATAACAGCTGGCGGCAGACGCAACGGCAACAACGTCTGCTGTAGAGAACGCTTCGCCGGAACACCTGCGGACTCAAGCTCCCGCTGCAGCAGCAGGTACAGCTTGCTGCCCGGAAAATTATCGAAAACAACACGACGTCCATACAGTTCTACCCACAGTCTTGCGGGCTGCGGAAGTCGATCTACAGTCCAGTTCGTAAACGCGTCCGGTGCGAAATCACCCATTGCACATGTAATCAGCAACGTAACTACGCCAAGCCCCATAGAAGCTCTTGGGTTTTTCCCAGCTGCAGATCGAAGCTCATCCCAGAAAACATCATCGTTGTGACGAGCCAATACATGACGCCGAAATTCGAGGAGGTGCGCCGTGCGGGAAAATTCGCTGCATATATGTTTGAACACGTGCAGCCCCTGGCCTAAGAACAAATCGACGGGTGAAAGCACAGGCATGTCTATGCCATGGAACTCTCGCTTCTCTATACGTCCCAGCAACGAAGGGCGGCCCGAAGTGTCGGCCTCAACATGCAATTCCACCGATCGGCCCGGCAAGTCCTTATACAGATCCATCGGGGAAATGACCGGTTTTTCGTTTATCTTGAACTCCCAGCTTCGGCCGCTCATTGCGTACAGCCGGTAACCTCTGCGTTCAAGAATTCTCTGCGCCTCGAAAACGTCTTTCTCCGCGATGAGAAAATCCAAATCGAATTGGTGCCGCAGCTCCGGCGTTGGCACTGAAGACGGGCAGAATGAAAATCCTTTCAACGTGGCATAGGAAAGGCAAACTCTCTGAAACTCCTGTTGGAGTGCGACCGATTCAGCAATCATGCCCCGTGTTCGTTCAGCATTGTCGCGCAGATTTTGTTCGAGACGTGTGAGGATACTGGGCGGTAATACATTGGACAGTTGTATTTCCCTCATTCGATCGAGGAAGTACAGCGCCAGACCGCTGATATCCAGCCAGTTTAATAATTTCCTCCACTCCTTTTCTGAAAGATTGTGCAGTCCCGCGCACTGCTGGGGTAAAGGATCGCAAAAGGTTAACAACACAGCCTCGCGCATCAACTGTTCCTTACTCAAAGGAGGAGACGTGATGTTAGCAGTAATGGACATCGACGCTGGCGTGCATCCTCTCCGAATCGTTGAATGCGGCCTAAAAAGAGGAGCAATCTTTGTCGAGCCTAGCCAGCCTTCAACGGCGGATTGTCACGTCGCGGTAAAGAGATTGTCACTGCTTTGTCGAATTCGGCAAACGACAATCCATTGACAAACTTCAGACAATTCGGAGACATGTCCCGGCAATACAAATCAATACAGTGGCTTTGATAGGTTCAATCGCAGGTGGATGAAAAATGAAACAGGTGAAGCCTTTCCACGAAATTCAAGCAGGTGATCTCGTGTCGCGCTCTTTGCAGGATGAGATCGCC
The DNA here is from genome assembly GCA_965276585.1 of Acidobacteriaceae bacterium. GTDB lineage: Bacteria > Acidobacteriota > Terriglobia > Terriglobales > Acidobacteriaceae > JAKAAZ01. Next base: position 954,678 of record CBDIAZ010000002.1, read on the forward strand.
TCAAGAAGCTATTTGCTGGTTAGAGGGTTATTGCCCCATGCCGCGCTTCGATTGTTGCTCGGCGAGATAACGCAAGTCCTTTCCACCGCGGGATGGCTGCTGCGTGACCATAATCCGCTCGAACGCATCGCGGATACTAGCGCGTCTTGCGGCGATCCCGATCCCTCATTCAAACGGACCTACCAGGAAGTCTTTAATCTCGAATCGTTTCACACCTTGTCGCATCATCCCGCTCTGAAGCAAGTCATGAGCATGCTTGTGGGTGAGCGAATCCTGATCCATCCCAAACCAATTGGTCGGTTGATTTTTCCTCATTGCGAACGTCTCGTGAATCACGCGCATCAAGATTTCCAATTCATGGATGGAGATGCTGAGTGTTTCACCGTCTGGATTCCTCTTCATGATTGCCCAACAGATCAAGGCCCATTGCAAATTCTGAATGGCTCTCATCGCTTCGGTGTTCAAAGTCACAACACGGAAAACCTCCATGTTCCAGAAATTCCAGAGGGAACAGCGCAAGGGGATGATTGGGTTGGCGGCCAAGTTAACGCAGGAGATGTACTCATCTTTCACAGTCTGACGGTGCATGCCGCCTCTCCCAACGTCTCAAACAGACTCCGAATCTCTCTGGATTGTAGATTTCAAGATTATGACCGAGCCTTGAATCCTGCCAATCTGGCTTTTGCCGGGGATTCTGGTAAGTCGTGGGAAAAGACATACGCATGTTGGCGCTCTAACGATCTAAAGTACTACTGGAAAAAAATGCCTCTTACGTTTAAGCCCTCCAAAGCTGAACTAGAACAGCTCGCCAATACGTCAGATTCTCCATCCCTTCGAGCCAGGTATTCCAGGATTTTGAGTCAGCTGGAATAATTGCTCGATTCCCAACAATTAATTGGTCGATCTTGGGGCTTCAAGAGATCGAAATTGGAAGGCCGATAAACAAGTCGATAGCGTGTGATGAAGATAGCCTGCTGCTGTGCCTTATTCGTTCTGCTATTACCTTCAGCCTTCGGCCAGCCAAATACTAAGTGCGAAAGCCTCTGGCCCAATTATGACAAATATGCCGGCGCCATGGGATCAGCCTATGTCCCTTTGGATAGCTGGATGTATTCCGCAATCATTCGTCTCCATGCCCTGGGACAAATGGATACTGCTTACCTTGGGATGCGGCCATGGACAAGATTGAGCATCGTACACATGCTCGAAGCTGGATCAGAGAAAATCTCCGTTACCGCTGAGGATAGTACCGCCTGCCACATCTATCAAGCGCTCCAGAAAGAATTCAAACCGAATATGGATCGTCTGGAAGGTTCGAGGCGAACGCATGGAGAAATCGAGAGCGTTTATAGTCGCTTTCTCGGCATTTCGGGCACGCCTCTGCGAGATAGTTTTCACCTAGGCCAAACCATTGTCAACGACTACGGCCGTCCCTATCAGCATGGATTTAACAATCTAGAAGGCTTCAGTACCAGCATGGGAGCGGGACGATTCGACTTTTACTTCCGAGGAGAATATCAGCATGCTCCGGCAGCGCTCGGCTATTCACTCGATCTAGCTGAAATGCTTTCGGAAAATGACGGAATACCGTTTGCGACCAACCCAAAGCAGGACACTATTCCCTTAGGGCCGATTCTTTTCACGAATAATTTCCGCGTAGTTGAAGCGAATGCTTCCTACTTAATCCTCAATCATGAAATTTCGTTTGGAAAGAGTGATCATTGGCTCGGATCCGCCCAGGGGGGAAGTTTCGCATGGAGCAATAACGCTGAAAACATCTATGCATTCCAAATCGATCGTATTGAGCCTCTTGATATTCCTCTACTATCACGAATCACTGGTCCGTTTCGATATCAATTTTTCGTTGGAAGTCTGCAAGGGCATACCGATCCAAATGATCCATGGGTGCATGTCGAAAAGGTCAGTTTTAAGCCAACCGTCAATCTTGAACTTGGATTCGAGCGAACTGTCATCTGGGGTGGAAAGAATCACGTTCCGATTACCACTGGCAGTTTTCTTAGGAGTTTTTTCAGTCTGCAGGATGTGTCTGCAGCGGAGAAGCTCTCCCGCAGCGATCCTGGTGCACGTTTCGGCACTTTTGATTTTTTCTATCGTTTGCCTTACATGCGTCAATGGCTGACGCTGTACACCGACTCTTTAGCGCACGATGATGTAAGTCCGATCAGCGCGCCTCGCCGTGCAGGTATCCGCCCCGGTTTGTATTTGTCGCATTTCCCTAAACTTTATCAGCTTGACTTTCGGATTGAGGCAGCCGATACGGACCCACCAACAAGTCGAAGCCATGGCGGACAGTTCCTTTATTGGGAGCAAGTTCAGAAGCAAGGCTACACAAATAAAGGCTTCATTATGGGAGACTGGATCGGCCGCGAATCAAAAGGGGGGCAGGCGTGGCTAACCTATCACCTGTCACCCAGTGAGCAAATACAGTTGTCCTATAGGAACGCAAAGGCCGCCAAAGATTTTATTCCTGGCGGTACAACACAGAATGATCTTCAGATATTTGTGACAAAGAATGTCAGAAAGCACTTCGAAGTACTGGGAACGGTTCAGTATGAAAGTTGGAAAGCTCCGGTTTACAAGTCCGGAAAGCAGAGCGATGTCGATGCATCTGCACAAATCACTTGGTACCCATAGCTCAATGCGGGCCTCACTAGGAAACCAGATGCTCCCTGCGATAACGTCCTCCGCAAGCACCAAGGCGCTTAACAGGGAATGTGATTCCTTGTTATCGGGGTGATAATTCCCCTTAAGTATCACAGTAGAAATAGGGTGCAGCGGCCTGAAGATGCCTAGATTTATGAGAATAGACTGGGCGGCCTTTGGAATTAATAGCCAGATTCGAAAAATTCCGTGTAATTTTCCCTGTTAGCAGGGAATTGGGCTCGGGAGAGTGGTTCGCTGGAGCCTCCATCCAACGCCAGAGAGTCATCCTCTCTGATTCGCTCAAACCAGAACATTCCAAATATCGCAATTTATGCCGGCAATCTGCCGATGGTCGCATTCCAGAAAGTTTCTGCGTAGAAATTTCAGCCGACACTTTGTCTTGTCCGGGCTGTTTCTCTCTTCCGGGAGATTTGTTCAATACTAGCGCGTATACCTCGGCCGGCCTAGCCGAATCCTACGGTGAAAGTGCTAATGTGAGGTTCCTTCAGCGGCATGCATGATCTCCTCGCCCTAAGATGTGGAGGGGCCGCAGCCTGTCAAGTTACATGGAAGGTGTGGGTGTATCTACCGATGGCGGCTGGCACTGGATACCAAGCAATCAGGGAATGCCGTCAACACCAGTCAAGGATATTCTGTTGGATCTCAGCAGTCCGGTTGAGAAACGACCTCTCTATGCTACTGAATTTGGTCGAGGTGTCTACGAATCAATTGATAACGGAAAATCGTGGATTCTCAAGAATAACGGCCTCACTGAGGCGCAGCCTCTGCATGACGTCTTTCACGGGCCAGGAACGGTTCGCTCTACCTTGTCGTCACTCGCAGGCTGAGGGGAGAAATCCGCCGGTCTCCGGGTCTGGAGCACTCTATCGCTTCACAGATAAAGCAGAGCACTGGGCTAGAATGAATCTTCCTGCGAGAGTGGATGGACCACTGGGCTCATTTTCGATCCGCAAGACCCACAGCGACTGTATCTTACCGCATGGATACATGAGGACGTGGATATAGATCATGGCGGCGGGTATTCCTTTCCATCAACGCTGGTCAAACATGGACGCCGATCTTCCACGATTCGTCAGCACGTCTATGATCTGACAATAGGATCCACGAAACTCAAGTGTGCTCTACATCAGCGCCCGCTTACATTAGATGAAGCCAAAGTCTCTATAGCAGTTGCAGCTATATCGGGTGGCATGTATGAGATTGGGGATGATTTGCCCATGCTCGGATATGAACCGGAGCGGCTTGCATTGGTAGAGAATACAGATTTGATAAACATGGCACGCTTGGGCCAGGCTTCTAAACCGGTAGATTTGATGACCTATTAGCCAGAGGATGAAAAACCCAGTATCTTTCTGCTCAAAGAAGATACGCGGCAGAGTATTCTTACCATTTTTGATTGGACAAATCATTCTCGAACTCACTCGATCTCTCTTCGCAAGATGGGGCCTGCGTGGAAGAGGTCCGTATAGCATTTACGATGTGTTTGATAAGGAGGAAATTCTTCCTCGGGCATTGAATTCGTTCATCGAAAATCAACCTGGTCACTCCATGCGAATATTGAAGATAGTCGATACTGCGATTCCGGCCAAGCCACCTGTGGTTCATGCGCAGCATCCATCCTCAGCGCAAGCAGGAGAGACGATAGAATTCTCTGCCCGCCTAACAAATTTGGAGATACCGGCTGTTTCTTATTGATGGGATTTTGGGGATGGTGTGATACAGCAAGGCGCTCAGGTGAGCCATGCCTACACGTACGCAGGCAACTACCGGATAAAGCTCACTGCGAAGGGTCTCGATGGACTTGCTGGGAATGATGAGTTTAATTTATCTGTGATCGGTTCAATACCTACTCAATTTGCTCCTGCAGAGAATCGGCGATATCAGGCTAGCCAATAAAGCCTTGTGCTATAAGAGCAGCAATGAGGCTTGCCAAACACAGGTTTTCTATAGAAGTATGAGAGAGCCCCGCCCTAAGGTGAAGACACAATGAAGGAAGACTGTATCGAGATCGCATAGCGGAGGGCTGACGCCACGCGCGGAACAATCCCTTTGTCGATTACTGATCCACAGAATAAGATGTCTGGCTCAATGAGTGTGGAAAAGGTTCTGCGACATGCACAACCATGCGGAACCTCCGATATGAAAGGAAGGTTTCATCGTCCCCATCTTACGGGCGATCAAACGAAGTCTGGTATTTACATTATTCCTCGCGACGTAATCACTAGCAGATCGGCGTCTAATCGGCTGGTGATCTTCGACGACAACTACATCGCGCTCATGCCGGGCGAGTGCAGAACTCTCCGCGTACAAATTGAAAACGCCGACACACGTGGTGAGAAGTCGCGCCTCATCCTGGAAAGGTTCAACGTGAAAAATCCGGGGCAGGTCATTGTCTCATGCTCGGAATGATAGGAGCTGAAACGTGGATAACATGGTGACTCCGACTACTTCACATTGATCGTCGTGTTCACCGGCAGATTCGCGGACGAGTCACCGACTAGTAAGTTCACTGGTTCAGCTTCAACTCGAAACGCTTTAGCCTTAACGTCCCAGTACGCCAGTTGCGAAGCCGGCAGCGGAATCTCCACCGTCTTCGTCTGCCCGGCGTCAACCGACACCCGCTGGAAGCCTTCCAACTCTTCGCGCGGACGTTCGACCGCTGAGTGCAGATGCTTCACGTAGAGCTGCACTACCTCGTCGCCTTGGCGATGGCCTATATTCTTCACGTCCACGCTCACCGTTACTTTTCCGTCCTTGGATAACCGTGGCGAGCTTGTCCTGATGTTCGAGAATTTGAACGTCGTATAGCTCAGGCCGAATCCGAACGGATACAGAGGCAGCCCCTTGAAGTACATATAGGTATAGCCGTTGCGGATGTTGTAGTCCATGCGCGGCGGTAGCTGATCGATCGATTTCGGCCAAGTCTCAACAAGATGGCCTCCGGGGTTGTAGTCGCCAAACAGCACCTTCGCCAATGCCGTTCCTTCGTCCTGCGATGCCTGCGCCATGTGCAGAATTGCCGGCACATTAGCCTCAGTCCAGTTGATATCGAACGGAAAGCTGGAGATGAGCATCACCACTGTCTTCGGATTCTTAATAAAAACCTGCTTAATGATTTGCTCCTGGTAAAGGTCGATGGTTTCGCGGTCGCGCCCCTCGCGTCCATCACTGCGCACGGTACAAGGAAGCGTGATGCCGCCGCCTTCCGTCGGCGAGCTGTACCAATCATGTGCTTGGTCACCACAGGTCGGATTGTTCCCGACGACCACCACCGCGACGTCCGATTCGCTCGCAGCTTTCATCGCTTCGGTTTCCCCGTCAGGCATATCGTCGGCGGCATAGTTCACTTTCACATTCGGTCCCACCGCATCCCGAATGCCTTTCAGCGGCGTCACCGCATACGGAGGTGTCCCACCATACCAGTCCCAATGCACGACATTCGCCAGCGGTCCGATCACGGCGATGGATTTGATAGTTTTCTTGTAGAGCGGGAGAAAATTTTTCTCGTTCTTCAACAGCACAACGGATTCAAGCGCCATCTTGCGCGAAACATCGCGGTCCTTGTCCGTGTTCCAAGGCTCTGGAGAGTCTTTGATGCTCGTGTACGGCACCGTGTTCGGCGGATCGAGCAGTCCAAGTTTGATCGTGATGCGGAATTTCCGGCGCAGCGCGTTGTCGATATCGGCCTCGGTGATCGACCTATCTTTCAGAGCCGCGTGCAGCTCGTTCTTATAAACATCGAGATACTGATTGATCCCGGCCTTTAGGCATGCTACCACGGCAGCTTCCTGATTTGGAAAAAGATGACGCGGGCTCACCAGCAGCTTCACCGCTCCACCATCGCTGGAAACCACGTCCACGCCCCACTTATCCATCACAATGCTGCGCAGAATGGGATTGACCGCCATAGGCGTGCCGTTCCATGCGTTGTACGAAGCCATCACCGCCTTCGCGTCTCCATCGAGAAACGCCATCCGGAACGGTACCGAGTAATACTCCCAAAACAGCCGATCATCGAAGTTCGAAGACGAGCTGTTGCGGAGATTCTCATTCTCATTCGCCAGGAAATGCTTCAACAACGCCGCCGCCTGCCAGTATTTCGGATTGTCGCCCTGTACGCCATGAACGAAGGCCGTCGCCATCGTTCCATTGAAGAAAGGGTCTTCTCCATAAACTTCCTCGCTGCGGCCCCAGCGAGGATCGCGGTCGAGATCCGACTGAGGTCCCCACAACATCAGAATCTGCCGATCGTACTTCGGTGTCTGCGTGATGAAGCGCGCCTCATAGCCTTCCACATTCGCGGCAGCCCGCACCATGTTCGGGTCCCACGACTCGCCCATTCCCGGCGGTTGTGGAAACTGCGTGGTGGTGATCGGCTGCCGACCAAATCTAGCCTCACGTTGCACCACGCCATGGATACCCTCAGAGCTGCCAATATTGGGCACGCCAAGGCGAGGTACACCTGTTTCCGTGCCCATGCAGTCGATCTTCTCATCGGCCGTCATCAGCGAAAGTAGGTTGTCGATGCGCTGTTCTGTCGGCAAATTCGGATCGTCGAATGGATGGTGTTGAAGATGCCATTGGTCAACTTGTTGCGGCGGTCGCTGTCGTTGCCGCTGTGCAAAGGATGGAACAGCAAGCAGAAGAGGACAGATCATTAAGGCAACGCGCTTCTTCATCTCGAGCCCGCTTTCTCATCGTGGAGCCGGACATTATAGAGTCAGCATCGGCACGATCTTAGAGTGCAAACGCTCCAAGCCTACCATGCTTCTTGCGCCAGGGACTGCTTTGCGGAACGGACTCAACATAGCTTCGCAGTCTCACAACCCGCGCGCGCTCACGCATGCTGCCATTCCAGGACACAGGGATTCGCGGCGATATCAGTCGGAAGATTGCAAAAGGGCGATATGGTGCACGTTTCGGCGGGCACGCCACATCAATTGTCGATTCCGAAGGGAACGATGTTTAGCACGCTGGTCGTGAAGATCACGAGTAAGCTCAGTTATCTCGCCGGCGCAGAAATGAAGACATGATCTGCGCCCGTTTCCTGCGATGTATTCGAAGAGAGGCGGAGATTTCCCGCAGCAGCGGAGGAGTTGTTCCGCAATAGCCGGAACGTTCTGTGGACGGATCCGTGTCGAAGGGCCGGAGATGCTGACGGCAGCGATAGGCATGTGATTCTCATCGAAGACGGGCGCGCCGATGCAGCGGACGCCTAACTCAATTTCTTCATCATCAACTGCGTAGCCGCGACGCCGCAGGCGCTTCCTGAGACTTCAGGAGTTCCTGGCGCAAGCCAATTGTTTTTTCTGTTTGCGAACGAAGCGAACCCTGCTGATAATCTCTTCGGCTGCTTCAGGTGGAAGTTAAGCATGCATTGCCTTGCCCGGTGAGGTGCAGTAGACGGGATTGGGGTTTCCGGTTTTGGAGCTCATGCAGATGCGGCGATTCGGTTCCGTTTTGTCGATAGATGACCGAAGTCTTCAGCAACAATGCGGCTCGAAGGGAAAAAGATACTTCGTAATTTGTGAAACGTTGCAGCTATAGCGAGCCTTGCCTGTTGGCGATAAGCGCCCAAGCAGAGAAGAGGGAACCGTAGACCCAGCGGATATCCCGTAGGGCCAAGTCAAAAATCCGCGAGAGCGGATCAATTATGGCTCTTTTAGACGCTTTTTTATAATTCGCTTCGTGAAATCGCGACCGGTATAACGAAGCAACTGGCCCGCTACTATTGGAAATCGCATAGCCTTTTAGGCGAAAGTATTGGCTCTATATGTGTCCTGGACCGGTCGGGAACTCTTTAGAAAGACTCTGAATAATGTAGTTTGAAGCCATCCCGCCCTTGCAGGTTGGATGTCCAAATCCACTAGGGCTACTTCCATTTTTAAAATCAAGAATCATATTGTCATTGTGTTCGGGGCTCGGCCCCATCGCCACGTTGTCTAAATGGAGCTCATGTCGGATTTTCCAGGCAATAATGTGATCGGTGCAGGAGGTATCGCCGCTCAAACCAATACCGCCAACAATTTCCCCCTTTGAGTTATAGAGAGGTAGACCTCCTCCAAAAACAATTATGCCTCCGACCGCTTTTCCGACCATTGGGTCATTGTCTGTGCCAAAAGAAACCGGATTGCCAAACGCCGCCTGTGCATTTGGCGGCCCGCTGGTTGCGAGACTGTATAGACTTTGCCCTGGTTGCGAAGCCGCATATTCGCCGTGGACAGCACATAGTTGTCATTGCTCAATCCGTTTGCGGTATTCGCTTTAGAAGCCGCGATCACGCGACTACCGGGCCATTCTTGCGCGCGGCTCGTGCCGCTGTAAACGACGACGCAACCAATGCCATCCCTGTTAACAATCACTGCCCATTCCTGATTTCCCATGCCTCCTTTTTTGCTCGGCCCCTGCTTCACCACGGACTGCAACACGCTGCGTAGACGACCGACGTCCGGCAGATCAGGACAGTTTGGCTTTACTCGGCGAAAGAAGAACCTCCAACTGCGCACATCAGTGCGAAAAGCCAGGAAATCGAGGTCATTTTTGATCTGTAAAAAATGAATGGGCGCATTGGAACTGCTCCTAGACTGCGAATTTTTACTGTAACTGGCGAAGATAGGCAACAAGATCTCGTAACTGTTGTCCGTTAAATTGAGTCAGATTCGGCATCTGTGTTTCGGGTTTCAACGATTGCGCGTGGGTGATCCACGCCTCTAGATACGCATCGTTATTTGGAAAAGAGTTGGAAGCAATGTACTCCCGGCTCCCAATATGAGTCAGATCGGGAGCAACCCTGCCGCCTGCCACCGTTCCGCGGACTGTATGACACATGGAGCAAGGCCCGGCCAGAAAAATCTTTTCTCCGTCTATCGCTTCCTGAGTTGCTGGCTTCACGCCGGGTTTCCTCTGTTGCTCGAGCCATGCCTGATATTCATCCGGCTCCTGTGCGACTACGAGCAGACGCATGTGGGCATGTTGCGCCCCGCAGTATTCTGCGCATTGCCCGGAGAAATTTCCGGCGCGGCTCGCTTCAATACGCACAAGTTCGGGTGTCCCGGAATCAGGTCGACTTTGCCGTGCAATGCTGGCACCCAAAAGGAATGGATGACATCTTGCGATTCCAGTTCCAGCGTGATGGGGCGATTGACCGGAATATGAATTTCATTAGCAGTCGTGGCCTGCAGATATGGATGAGGATTAAGATAGTGAACCTCCCAACACCATTGATGTCCAACCACCAGGATGTCGGGCTTTATGTCGGCATGATGAGGATCCTGGATAGGAAAGCTCGCCAGCAGTTTCAATCCCAGTACAAACAGGATGAAGAGAACTACAAACGGAATTGCCACGCCCCCGATGGCAATCCAATCGTCGCTGCAGCGGTGGGAATGCCAGAAGGTACTTCCATCACGACATCGCACTGGTCCGCATTCAACGTTTTATCAAAAAACTTCTCCCGTTGCGGGAACCAGAAATACGAGACTTGCATTCCAAGATCGTTAGCGACCATCTCCGCCAGTCGATTTTCAAATCCCTGACGAGCTTGGTTGGAAAAAGGCATATTGTTTGGGTCAGCGCACAGGCGGAGCTTCGGCGTCGCGGCGATGGCTGCGGTCGTGGAGCACAATATGCAAAATATCGCGGTTTTAGAAACCGAAAACATATAGAGCGGCCCCGGGTTGTGTCTTTCCTTTAATCGCTTTCATGGCTCCGACCACACCCAGTGCGGCGTAAGGATCATCGGTCGAGATTGAGGGGAAAGCAGTCGCTCCCATCCATCCGCCGATTCCAGAGAAGATAGCGATGTATTGTTTCCCATCCGGCCCAGTAAACGTGATTGGATCGCCAATGATTCCTGATGCTGTCTTCGCCTGCCACAGGATCTTTCCTGTGTGGGCATCTACGGCGCGGAACCATCCTTCCATTGTTCCGTAAAAGACCAGATCTCCGCCGGTCGCCAGTACACCGGCATAGACAGGCAACTCAGGATCTTTGATTCCCCAAATCTGTTTCTTATTGGCAACGTCCCATGCGATCAGCTCCCCTTGATATCCACCGGGACCCGGATACATACGGACGCTCGCACCAAGATAAGGCGTCCCTGCAATGTAGTTCACCGCTGTGCCCTCATAATCCATGCAGGTGTTGTGAGCGGGAATATAGGGATACCCTGTCCGCGGAGAAAATGCTGAAGGAATAAAATCCTTACCGCCGGTAGAAGACGGGCAGATATCGGTAGCATATTTCCCGAAGTGCGTGCGTTTATCGAGATTTATATCCGGCAATCCAGTCTTCAGGTCGTATCCATTTGCCCAGGTAACGGGGACATATTTATCCGCGGCCAGAACCTCTCCCGTTTCGCGATCCATCACAAACATGAATCCGGTACGACCTGGATGCAGCAGCAGCTTGCGCTCTCTTCCTTGCCAAGCATAAACTGGGCGACCCGCTTCTTCATCATTGCACTATGCGTGTTTGAAAACGTTGTGAGAATGTGGCGTCTTGCACTGGTGAAGGTACCCATATAGCTGGGTTCCATCTTGCGTTTTAGGGCTTGGCGGGTTTCCGCGGGAGTGAACCCGGCATAAACAGGAACTTGCGGTTGGTCCTCGCGCCATAGAGGCAGCCCGAATTCCCAAACTTAGCATCTAAAATGTCGATGTAATATCGGGCGGCATTTCTATATAAGAATCATGATTATTCCCCTTAGTCGCGAATCCGACTGGCAATCAGTTTTCTCGATGGCTCACGCTTGGAATCCACCCCGGGCAGACACAATTGTCATTGCGCCGCACCCTGACGATGAGACTTTAGCGACCGGAGGCTTTATAACATCGCAGACGTCGAAGGGCTTGGATGTCAAAGTAGTCGCTGTGACAGACGGCGAAATGGCGTATTCCAATAGCTGTGATTTAGCGATTGTTAGGCGACAAGAACAGGAGAAGGCTCTTCATATACTCGGTGTTAATCCTAAAAGCATCATCCGGCTTGGACTTCCGGATTGTCACGTTTCTCAGCATGTCAGTGAGATGGTCGAAGCTCTACTTCCACTCATTTCCAAAGAAACACACCTCATAGCGCCGTGGCCCGGAGACTTTCATCCTGACCACGAAGCATGTGGACGCGCCGCGCAGCAGGCTGCCGAACTGGCCGGTGGAAGGCTCACGTTTTACTTCTTTTGGACATGGCATCGCGGAACCGCAGCGCTTCTTGAGAGTCTACCAATCCATTCTTTCGCGCTGACCCATCCTCAGCGATGCGTCAAGCTTGAAGCGCTAAGGCAACATCGTTCCCAGCTTGCTCATCCCAGTGGAGAGCCGATTCTGCCTGAATCGTTGCTATGGCCAGCACAACTTCCTTTCGAGATCTATCTCTCCGCATGAGCCTAGATACGACGAGCCAAACATTTTTCGAAAGTTTGTACCGCGCGAAGCGCGACCCCTGGAACTTCGCGAGTGATAGCTATGAGCTCAATCGCTACAAGACAATCTTACGAGCTGTCGGACCAAACAATTATCGGCACGCTTTTGAGCCGGGCTGTTCTATCGGCGTGCTTACCGAACAACTAGCGCCCATCTGCGAACGGCTTGATGCCATCGATATTTCTCCGACAGCCGTTCTACAAGCAAAAAAGCGCTGTCAAGCATTTGTCAATGTCCATATCGAATGCGGGGGACTTCCGCAGCATATTCCCAGCGGAAATTTCGATCTCGTAATTTTCAGCGAGGTCGGCTATTACTTTGGAGAAGCAGCTTTGCACGACCTCATGTATCAAATCGTCGGCCGGATGTGCGCCCGAGGCACTCTTCTGGCAGCGCATTGGTTGGGCTCATCTCCGGACCATATACTCAGCGGCCATCGGGTCCATGAAATTATCGCTCGTTTAGATGAACTCACGCATAACCTGGCCGAGCGACATACCGGGTTTCGCTTAGACAGGTGGGAGCGGAGATGATCGCCCATCCTTGGCATATAAGTGTTCTGATTCCTGCGCGCAATGAGGAAGAATTGCTGCCTCGATGTCTTCGCTCTATCGCTGCCGCCTGTAGTGCACTTCCGGCCAGGGTGACTTTTGATGTGGTCGTGGCGGTCGACAGTTCTAACGACCTAACCTCCGAAATCGCCGAGCGGATGCTCCTTGGTTATGGGATCGCAGTTACCATGCAAGCCCGAGCGGTAGGTCGCGCACGTGCGACTGCTGCGGAGACCGCGCTTCGACGCTACGTGGGGCCATTGCGTCGGTGCTGGTTGGCGAATACGGATGCGGACTGCTGCGTGCCCGAGACCTGGTTGCTCGATCAACTTGCCGTTGCGTCCGAAGACGTGGAAGCGATTGCTGGAACGGTCGATGTCGATACTTTTTGCCAGCATCGCTCCGGTGTCGAACTGCAATTCCGCCGCACGTACTTGATTTATCCCGATGGCTCGCACCCTCACGTGCATGGCGCCAATCTCGGAGTTCGCGCAGATGCTTATCTGAAGGTTGGGGGATGGAGCCACCTTGAGACCGGAGAAGACCATGACCTCTGGAGTCGCCTGGCACAGGCTGGATCGCGAAGACTTTCAACCAGTGCAATTTCGGTGCTCACGAGTGGGCGGCGGGCCGGGCGAGCTCCCAATGGATTTGCTGCAACGCTCGCCGCACATAACGAATTGGTCGCATGAGGAAAGAACAGTTACTCGAACATCTTCGATCCCTTGTCAAGGAAAACATGCCGCTGCCGGGCGCGGGCGAGACGGCTTGCCGTCACCGCCGCCTGATGGCAGTCGGGCGCATTGATCTTTCTTTAGCTCGTTTAGCGGAAGCGCATTGGGACGCGGTGGCAATTCTTGCCGAAGCAGGACGCACGCCAGAACCAAATTCTATCTATGGTGTGTGGGGCTCTGAAAAACCAGGTGAAGCTCTGTCACTGGATTGGCAAGGAGAAAGATATTTAATTCGAGGGAAAAAGGATTTTTGTAGTGGCGCAGGCATCGTGGATCGCGCTCTCGTAACCGTCAACATACCCGAGCAGCAGCTCGTCGACGTGGATCTGAAGGCCAATGCCCACGCGGTTCAATACAACGAATCCGATTGGAAGACGTCTGCCTTCCGCGAGACAAAGACTGCTTCAGTGATTTTCAATGGCGCTACGGCATGTCGACGAGGCCTCATCGGAGATTCCCAATGGTATCTTCAGCGTCCTGGGTTCTGGCACGGAGCATGCGGACCTGCTGCATGCTGGGCGGGCGGTGCTGCTGGTCTTTTGGACTATGCCACTCATCAATCTCGAAGTGATCCACATACTCTGGCTCATCTTGGCGCGATGTACGCATCGGTCTGGGCGCTCGAATCGTATCTGGATAAAGCCGGCCAGCAGATAGACGCGAAAGTCAATGATGTTGAACTTGCCACGGTTCGGGCACTCACGCTTCGGCACCTGGTCGAACAGGCCTGCACAGATATCCTACGGCGGCTACCGCGGGCGTACGGCCCTCACCCTCTGGCTATGAATGAAGATATTGTTCGACGCTATCAGGAATTGGATCTCTATCTTCGCCAATCTCACGCCGAACGCGACCTCGAGTCGCTTGGCGAAGCAATTCGGAAAACACAACGTTCGTAAGGCTAGAAGTTTCCAAATGCGAACCTGCTGGGGAAGCACTCTCTCGCAGATAGTCTCTTGCAAAATGTTTTGGCCATGCAATAACCATCCGCCGATCGCCAGCATCGTAAGATCCAGGATTACGGCTGCGAGCTTCTCTTTATTATCGCGAACCGCTTCAACCACGAGCTCTTCATTCGCTGCCGTGGTCACCTGGTAGCCGTGTCGCTCCATAGTCTTCGATTCTCACGAATTCAACATAATTTTGCTGAAACGTTTGAGCTGAAGCGGTGGTCCTTTGCCTTCCACAATTGATGGAAAACAAGGTAGAGTTGTGCCACTTCCGCGCCGGCAACTTTGCCGGTGTTGGTGACGAGAAAGTGTCGAGTCATTCTTGAATGGCGTCATAGGGTATCCGCAAGCCCGAGGTTGACGATTTATCGTGGCTGAAGGGCAACCATAACTTTAAATTCGGTTTTAATTTCAAGCGATACTACATCGTGGACGAGCAAAACGAACAAGGTACTATCGCTGGCACCTTTACGTTTAACTCATTGAGAGACTTTGCTAACGGCAGCCTGCCAGGATCGTCAAAGTCTTTTTTCTTCCAGAACTTTTCCTCGGTGCCGATCGTCCGCACCGCTGAATACAATTACGGAATCTATGCACAAGACGAATGGAAGGCCACACCCAAATTAGTGATCGATTATGGTATTCGTGTTGAGTGAAATGGAAATCCTCTTTGCTACAGCAATTGTTTCTCTGAATATCTAAGGGTTTTCCCAATAGCTCCGCGACTTTGAACACACCGTATAACGCCACTATTTCTACTGGCCATGCCAACGCCTTCCCGTCGATGGAAGCCGCGATAATTGAGCCGCGAGCAGGATTTGCCTGGGACGTGAACGGACAAGGAAAATCGGTCGTGCGCGGTGGGCTTGGTCTCTTCGCCGATGAATTTGGCGCCGTACTTATAGAACCCAAATACAATTCGTTCCCCAACGTATTTTCTCCGTCGGTTTTTGCCGGGTCGGTGTCCCAGGCGTCAGGTGGCGCACCGAGTATTGCTCAGGCGTCCTACAACGCGATCAAGACAGGCTTTTCCCAGGGGCAAAGCGCCAATCAATTGGCAGCATCTCTACCCGCCGGAGTGCCATTTTCGCCGCCGAACTACAGCACCAACCCGAACAATTTTGTGAATCCAAAGTACATGGAATGGAGTCTGCAAATGCAGCAGCAGCAGCTTACTCCTACGATGCAGTGATTGTCTCGTATGCAAGGAATCACGGATATGATCTGATAATCGCGAATCCTACTGCGAACCAAAATATTGGCGGCGATGCCTATCTTCCCGCCTCTCTGTATACTAGCTTCGATTCACTTCCGATCGCGCCCCCGGATCCACGCTTTAAACAGGTTGAAACGTTTTCCAATGGCGCAAGCTCTAATTACAACGGAGTTTCGCTACAATATAAGTATATTGATCAGCATGGATTGACAGCGGACGTGTCCTATATGTACTCGTCCGCTTTGGACGATGTTTCAGTTGGATCGTCAGGCCCCGGAGTGCCTTTTGTCAACAATGCCATCACCAATCAGATCACGCCGAGCAGCACCACTCGCCTAATGTATTCCAATCGGATTTTGACATTCGTCATAATCTGGTGCTCGACTTGACCTACGTAGAACCTCATCACTTTCAAAATAACTTAATTCAGTTGGCTGCTGGCGGATGGGCTGTAGCTGGCAAGGCCTTTTGGCGTTCTGGCCTGTCTTTCACAGTGCTTAATGTTAACGCGCAAAATGCCTTGTACAACGGAAGTGCTCCTTCAACCGTTCTTGCTGCAGCGCTCACGGACAAGTTCGACCATTCATACAATTCATTCTCAAAGCCTTGCCTTCAGACTCCAAACACCCTTAATGGTGCCGGCCTCACTGTGAATAATGTGGGAGCAGTCGTTCCCGATACGCCAGCCAATGCTCCCGGCCAAAGCCCGCAAACGAATTTCGGCACCGTACCACGCAATTCCGTGTTCGATCCGCATTACTCGGATGTTGATATGAGCATTTATAAAAATCTAATCCAACGGAAGATATTCCAATTTCAGGTGGGAGCCCAGGCATACAACGTGTTGAACCATCCGTACTTCGCCGCACCGCAGAACAATGCATCGCTTTCTCAAAATCTGGGCATCATCAACACCACTACTGCGGCGCCGGCCAGCCCCTATGGGTTCTTCTCTGGCTCGGCCGTGTCGGGCCGCGTGGTAGTTGTTACCGGCAGGCTGAGTTTCTAGATATATAGAATTCACCCAAAAATGTAAGTCAGCACATTCAGGCCTGCCATGCGGCGGGGATTAAAAGTCGCTCTAATTCTCAGTTCCTACACGCGAATACAGCGAAGCGTTGCTGGCGTGCCGCATTGCATGTAAAACGTCAGCACAAAAGACGCAGGATAGGTAAATGGTGAGCTTGCAAGAGACATTGTTCTGGAATATGCTGCGCGTTGGCGAGTGAGATATCGTAAAGATTATCCTGTGAAGGGGATTCTAATGATGTCTCTTGCAGCTAAAATACGGGTTCGATTTTTTGTCATTATAGCTTTGGCTATAAGCTCGGTCGTATCATGCTACGCTGTAGCGAGTGTGTCCAAGCATACTGCCGGAGAAGTATTGCTAATTGTCAACGCGAACAGTCCGATTTCCATCGCAATTGCCGGTGATTATGCCAAAAAGCGTAACGTGGAAAATATTGTCACGTTACACTGCATCGATTCGGCTGTAAGTATTAATAACGAAACCATCTCCTTAGCTGACTACAATAAAAAAATTGCAGCCCCAATCAAAACCTATTTGGCACATCATGAAGGTATCAATTTTATTGTTCTAACGAAGGGAATTCCTATCCGAATTGACGGAGGGAGCACTGGTTCGAAAGACATAGGAAGCAAAGGGCAATTGCACCCGTCAGTAGACAGTTATTTGGCGGCGATGGATTATTCAAGGATATCCGGCGCGACTAAGATTAGCATAACCGGATCCGGCGCGACAGGTTACACCTGGCTAAACCGATACTGGAATGCAACTGTCCCCTTTACACACAAAGCTTTTGGCGGCTACCTGGTTACTAGGCTGGACGGATATACTCAGGCGGATGCTATGTCTTTAGTCGCTCGTTCCCTGGCTGCAGAGACAGGTCACGTTCATTATGGAAATGTGTTGCTTGACGTTCAGCCAAAGTTTGGGATAGGCAAACCAACTGATCAGCCTTTTCCAGTTACCGGCGACATTTTAAAGGAATCGGCTTGGAGTTCCTGGAATGCGGATTTAGTACATGCATCTGACCTGTTGGGGGCCTCCGCGATATCCGTTAATTTGGATCTAAGCAAAACATTTGTTGGGAATCAATCTAACCTGTTGGGTTACTTTTCCTGGGGAAGCAATGACCCGAATTTTACGAATCAGGCTTACCAGTCGCTGTTTTTTGCACCTGGTTCCATCGGCGATACCGCTGTATCAACCAGTGCACGGACCTTTCTGCCGACATCGGGAGGGCAGTCGCTCATTACTGTTTTAATTGCTCACGGAATCACTGGAGTGAAGGGATACACGAATGAACCTTTGTTGCAGGCAATTGCATCTCCTTCTATAGATTTGGATCGCTATTTTTCTGGATTCAACTTGGCGGAGAGCTTTTATGCGGCATCTCGTTTTGTAGGCTGGGAAGACATCGTAATAGGCGATCCTCTATGCCACTCTCCTTCACCAATCAATTTGCGGTATCGGACTACTACAGCATCAACAAGCATCATGCATAAACTTCAATAGTTGCAGTAGGTCGCTTCCATGAGTGGCTATCGTCTCATCCTAAATCCGCTGCCGCCGGATTCTTCGTATCTTCGCTCAAGCGTCGTAAGGCATAGCTCAGTTACGATTGAACCAACAACTCGGCGAGCGATCAGGAGATCGATAGGATCTGACATTTCTCTTATGGCATATCATCGTCGACAACTGGAGGATAAGGGATGAAGGCCTTGGTAAAGAGTCGTGCCGAGCGCGGTCTTTGGCTGGAGGATATTGCTGAACCTGCCGTAGGCATTAACGATGTGCTGATTCGTGTTCGCTATACCGGCATCTGCGGCACCGATGTTCATATTTACCAATGGGACGACTGGGCGCGGAAAACGATTCCAGTGCCGATGGCCATTGGGCATGAGTTTTCCGGTGAAATCGTCGAAGTCGGCTCGAACGTCAGCGACTTCTATCCTGGCGATATTGTGAGCGGCGAAGGGCACGTGGTCTGCGGTCGTTGCCGGAACTGCCTGGCGGGAAGGAGGCATCTTTGCGCACACACGCTGGGCGTCGGTGTAAACCGTCCCGGAGCCTTTGCCGAATTCATTGCGTTGCCCATGACCAACGTTTGGCGGCATGCTCCAACGATCGATCAGGAAGTGGCTGCCATTTTCGATCCCTTCGGCAATGCTGTCCACACAGCTTTATCCTTTCAGGTGCTTGGCGAAGATGTACTAATCACTGGAGCCGGCCCGATCGGCATCATGGCGATTCCAGTTGTGCGACACGCCGGGGCGCGCCATGTAGTCATCACAGATATCAATCCGTTCCGGCTGGAGTTGGCAAGGAAGATGGGTGCGACGCTGGCCGTGAACCCAACCGACACGCCGATTGCAGCCGTGCAAAAACAGTTGGGGATGCTGGAAGGTTTCGACGTTGGACTCGAAATGTCGGGCAATTCCGGGGCATTGCTGGACCTGATCGCCAACATGAGCCACGGTGGGAAGATCGCTATTCTCGGTATTCCAACTAAAGAAATACCGATAGATTGGCGGCAGGTAATCTTCAACATGCTGACCATCAAAGGCATCTACGGTAGAGAGATGTATGAAACCTGGTACAAAATGTCAGTACTGATCGATTCGGGGATCGATATATCCCCAGTTATCACGGATCGGTTTGCCTACGAGGATTTCGAGCAAGGCTTCGATGCAATGATTTCAGGGCAAACAGGTAAGGTGGTCCTGGATTGGACGAGCCTCGCTTAAACTACTTGTCCGAATAGTAGAACGGAATTCGTATAGGGAGAACGCGATGTACGGGAAAATGCAGCGTCATTTTCGGGAGAAGATGGCGGATATCAAGCAGGCCGGGCTATTCAAGCCAGAACATGTTCTTTTCGGTCCCCAGCAGGCAGACGTCTTCCTTGCGAATGGAGATACTGTCTTAAATTTGTGCGCGAACAACTATCTGGGACTGGCAAATCACCCTGCGGTGGTTCAAGCTGCGCAGCAGGCTTTGGAGAGTTGGGGCTATGGACTGGCCAGTGTTCGTTTCATCTGCGGCACGCAATCGATTCACAAACAACTGGAAGAGCGCCTGACCGATTTTCTCAGAACGGAAGATACGATCCTCTATGGTTCTTGCTTCGACGCGAACGGCGGTTTATTTGAAACGCTGTTGGATTCGGAAGATGCCGTCATTTCGGATGAGTTGAATCATGCCAGCATCATTGACGGCATTCGGCTTTGTAAAGCGGCAAAATTCCGCTACCGCAATGGCGACATGGAAGATCTCGAAATAAAGCTGCAGGAAGCGGCAAAGATGCGGTATCGCCTGATTGCAACCGATGGCGTTTTCTCGATGGACGGCTACATTGCCAAACTGGAGAAGATATGTGATCTCGCTGATAAATATGACGCGATGGTCATGGTGGATGACTCTCATGCCGTTGGCTTCATCGGCGAAAACGGACGAGGAACGCCGGAACTCTGCGGAGTGGAAGATAGAATCGATATCATCACAGGCACTTTGGGCAAAGCTTTGGGCGGTGCTAGTGGCGGCTATACCAGCGGGCGCAAAGAGATCGTTGATCTATTACGACAGCGGTCACGGCCCTACCTATTCTCGAACTCCTTAGCCCCACCGATTGTTGCCGCTTCGTTGAAGGTCCTGGACCTTGTCGTGGAATCCTCCGACTTGCGGGAAAAGCTGCACGACAATACTCGCTTTTTTCGGGAAAAGATGATGAATGCAGGATTCGACATTCTCCCCGGGGGGCATCCGATCGTGCCTGTTATGTTTGGCGACGCAGTTGCGGCATCGCATATGTCCCAGCTGCTTTTGGACAAAGGCATCTATGCCGTTGCATTTTCTCACCCTGTTGTCCCGCATGGAAAGGCACGAATCAGGACACAGATATCTGCGGCACACACGCGGAAAGATCTGGAATTTGCGGTGGCCAAGTTTGACGAAGCGAAGAGGGAATTGCGTTCTGCGACTCGGAATTGACAGGTCTGCCATGCTTTTCGGGCCACCATTAAACAACATCCAGCTTCCCGCAATGCGGTTTGGCGCAGCTGCCAACGTGCATATAGATAAGCGAACCTTACAAATTGTTTTATAAATGGATTCCATCTCAAGCTGTAGATTTCTCCATGATGCGCTTGTTTGATGAATTTGTTGGGTGAACGAGAAGCTATTGACGAACTTCAGCGCTTTATTGCGCGGCTTATTCAGGGGTAACCTCGCGGTAACATAGACATAATTTTGTTCTTGCTCTACGAGAGCGCGAGCGGCAATCGTCTGTGCAAGACCCGCTTCGTGCAATAGGATACCGTCATACATGCTGTGGTGAACTTTGCCATTAGGGCCTCTGGCGATGCGCATCCAACCCTCGCCAGCCACACGCCGCGCAGAATAGAGCCGAAATCAAGTCAAATATCGGGCAAGATAGGTTTAAAGCAGCTTAGAGAGTGCGAGAATCAGGCCATCGTGAGAACTCAACAAACCCACTTCTATTTGAGAGGCATTCTGGCTCTGACGCTGGGAATGCTATTGGCTCCGTTCGGTTTGGCCGAAGCCGTGAATGGCAAGCTGCAATTTATGGTCAATCCAAAGACCGGGATTTACACGATCCGTATCGCCGGGGAATCGAATCCAATCCTTACGGCAGGTATAGCAGTACGTGCGGATGGACGATGGCTGCACGCATCCGATTTTCCCAACCACACCGTCACGCGGTCAGATACCGCTGGAACACTGGGTAAAGCTGACAAATGGACGATTATCTATTCGGGTCTGAAGGATGATCCGGAGTTAGTGTGCAAAATTCTAATCTATCGAGATGTGCCATATGGGGAAATACAAGCGGTAGCATGCAATACTGGTATGAAGATGCTTCACGTAGAAGCGTTTCGTCTCATCGATGCGGTTGACCGCTCAACCCATGGAAGATCAATCATCGATCTGGGCGGGCCGCCGATAGAGGATCGAGTGCTGTCGGGCAGCTTTAGTGAAGATGAGCCGGCAATGACGGTCCATGACCTTGCCAATGCGGAAAAGCAGATGCATCGGGGAGTAGGCACGCAATTGGTTTACAACCGTCAAAGCCATCGAAGTTGGTTTATCGGTGCTCTGACTTCAAATCGCTTTCTGAGCGTAATGAGATTGCGCACTGCGGGACCTGCAGGCAGTGTACATATCGGCTCCTATCAGGTTGACTCGGCCGGAACAACCGAGCTAACAGCGGAATATTCACTCCACGACTCGCCGCCGGAAGACCGCGTCGAACTAAACCTTCCCATCGAGGTCGGCAAGGAACTTTCATCCGAGCGTTTCATCTTCAGCGTAAGCGATAACTACCACCAGCAATTGGAGACCTATGGAAAGATTATTCGCGAGCTTCATCATGCCCGCGTAACAGCTCCGCCGGCTCTTGGTTGGTGGAGCTGGACCGCGTATTACTCGGGGTTGAATGAGGGTGCTGCGCTGACGAATGCAGAATACCTTTCCCAAAATCTAAAGCCGTTCGGCTATAACTTCTTTCATATCGATGAAGGCTATCAATATGCGCGCGGTGAATACGGGACGCCGGACGCCGGACTCTTCCCGCACGGCATGACAGCGCTTGAACGTAAGGTGACTAGACTGGGGCTCGTGCCCGGTATATGGACTGCGCCGTTTGAGGTTTCGGAGCGTTCCTGGATATACGAAACACATCCAGAATGGCTTGTGCACAATGCTCAGGGAACTTCGATTCATGCGGGATTGGGGGCCAATGAAACTGATCGCATATTTGTTCTGGATACAACGAACCCCGAAGCGCAGGAGTATTTGCGCAAGATCTATGCAAAGCTGGTGAACGACTGGGGCATCCGCTACATCAAATTGGACTTTATGGATGCCTGTTTAGTGGAAGGCCATTATTTCCGCTCTAATACAACGGCACTGGAAGCGCAGCGCATTGGTCTGAAAATCATTCGAGATGCAGTCGGCGAGAACGTGTTGCTGGACAAGGACGGCAGTCCGATGCTAAACCCCGTCGGCTATGTGGATATGGGGAGAATTTCTGAGGATACGGGCCACACTTTTGCCGCAACAAAAGAAGTCGCGACCGGCGTCGCGGCGCGCTATTTCATGAACCGCAATTTCTTCGTAAACGATCCGGATGCGTTCACGGTGTCCAAGCAGACCATTCCCGATGGGGAATGGCACGAGAGTACCATGCCGTTGACTCTCGATGAGGCGAAGACCTCGATCGCATTATCCGCGGTTTCGGGAGGGATGTTTGAGATTGGCGACGACCTGCCAACATTGGGAACTTCTCCGGAGAGAATGGCCTTGGTAAAAAATCGCGATCTGCTGGACATGATCGAGCTCGGCCGTGCTTCCACTCCGGCGGATCTGATGACGTATGAGCCGGCAGATTTGCAGCCGAGTATCTTCTTCTTGAAAGAAGATGCCCGGCAGGCCATCTTGACTGTCTTCAACTGGACGGAACAAATGCGGACGCACAGGATTATGCTCTCAAGTTTGGGGCTCGGAACTCAGGGACAATATGCGGTTACAAGTGTTCTCGATGGAGAAATTGCATTGCCGGTTGTAAGTGGGACAATTGAAATCGAACAGCCCGCCCATTCTGTGCGCGTACTGAAAGTCGTAGATCAGAACATCGTTGCGCGTCCGCCCACGCCGGAGATCGAGCACGTATCGAATGGCCAGGCCGGAAAGCCGCTCACGTTCAGAGCAAAATCGGATGATTCCATAATGCGCTATAGTTGGGATTTCGGCGACGGAGTTGTCCTGCAAGGTAGAAGTGTAACTCACACCTATACCCTTGCTGGAGACTTTACCGTGGTATTGCACACAACGGGCGTCGGAAATCTCGTAGGTGAGCAAACCTTTCCGCTGTCGATCACCGGAAGGATCCCCACAAAGTTTGTGCCACAGCAAAAGATTCGATACCTGGAAAATAAAAAATAAACTAATTTTTGCTTGAGTAAGGGAGATAACAATTATGGAATACCTTTCAGGCAATTGGCTCCGTCGAGGCTGCTGCATCGTGACACTTATACTGGTGAGCGGCGCGGGTATTTTATCCGCTCAGTCTTCCCTGAAAAACCAGGAAAAACCTCTCCTGGAAGCCATGGCAAAACTGGAGCCGATCGATGCCCATTCACACGTGTTGCGCACCGATCCTCGGTTCACAGCGATGCTCCTGCGGTGGCATCTTCATCTGGTAGATATCCTTGTGGTCGATGACAAAAATCCGGCACAGGAATCACTGGCGCTGCAGCGTAAAGATGCTTTTGCATTTATAAATGCAAGCCACGGCCATGCTGTTCTATGCACGACCTTCGACCCATATAAATTTTCTAATCCTGATTTTGTGCAATCTGCTATCGCGGGATTGAACCAGGATTTTGCACGCGGCGCAGTAGCCACAAAGATCTGGAAAAATATTGGGATGGAAATTAAGGATTCATCTGGCAAGTATGTAATGCCGGACGACCTTCGATTTGAGCCGATCTATAAAGATATAGCGGCACACAATAAGACTCTGATTGCACATTTGGCCGAGCCCGACGTTTCCTGGGGAATCCATACGCCCAATGATATTGCTGACGATACGCAGTACTATGCCACGTTTCCCCAGTGGAGAATGGATAAAGTTCCGGGCGCACCAGCAAAAAAGACAATCCTTGCGGCGCGTGATCATCTACTCGAAATGAATCCGCATCTCCGGGTAGTCGGCGCGCATTTGGGGAGCATGGAATCGGATGTTAACCTGATTGCCCAGCGCTTCGATCGCTATCCTAATTTTGCAATCGATACTGCGGCGCGCGTGCCGCATTTGACAGTGCAACCCAGGGAAAAGGTGAGAAGGTTCGTGTTGAAGTATCAGGACCGCATCCTCTATGGGACCGACCTGGAATTCGGGAAGCGGGATAATACGCAGGCCGCCGTCAGAGATTGGCAAACTCATTACGCGTTGGATTGGCGCTATTTTGCAACCACGGATCGATTCGACTATGAGGGACGCGAAGTGCAGGGATTGGGTCTGCCTTACTCAGTGCTCAAGAAAATATTTCATGACAATGCATTGCACTGGTTTCCAGGCATGGCGACAGAAATCCGCTAATAGGATTGTCGTACGTCTGCTCGCCGATCTCGGTTTTTTACATGTGACCCCACCAACTTCCGCCTTCAACGCAGATACATTCTACTTGGGAGTCATCTAAAAGCGGACCACACCACTGACCCGCCCCGGGGATTAATTCTAGTTCCCACTGGTTAACGAATTCGGCACGGAGAGCTCGACCAACCCGACCCGATCACCCTGCCTCAGGACGCTGATCTTGGTTCTGGCAATCTGATCAATGCCCCGCAGGTTCCCTCAGCGTCTCCAAGCCACCGTTGCACAATACAATTTCGGCGCGTTTGCGCAGGACCGGTGGAAGGTCATTCCCAACTTCCCAAGGATCGTGGGATTCGCCTGGAACACAATTCAAACCCGGCCACCAGACTTTCAATAATCTCTAATCGATTGCCGCAGATCCGGGTCTGTATGGGCATCTGGCGGTATTTTGTTCGAAAGCGAATCCCTGCGTCTTTCTCGAACCGGCGCTTGAGCGCTATAGGTGAAAAGCCAGAGAATGGGGCAATCGGGATATTTTTCTTAAAAAGAAAAAATTTTTCTTGACAATGTGAAAACCTTGGGCTCATAGTTGCTTTCAACTTTCTGGCGGTTCGGCGATTGACGTCAATCTGTCGGATGGGATTGCGAAAGACGACTGGCTGCATTGCACAAAACCGGCCCCAATGGATGGCCTGGAAGCAATTATCGACATTCTAGTTTCCAAAGAATTTTGAAGCACTAAGTTTCGAACGATGCTGCGGTAAAGATCAAGAAATCGATTGGCGAAGGGGTTGGCCTTATGAACAGGAATCGGAAGTTCGTCTCGCGGGTTGTTTCCTCGATATTTGCGATGTTCGTCCTGGTGTGCATGTTTACCGCTGGGGCTCCTACGGCTATGGGGCAGGCCTGCCCGGCCCAGAATTGGGCCGCAGCCACGCCGAACGTATGGGCCGCTACCGTCAGCGATACGGTGATGCTGAATAACGATCCGACGACCAACCGGCCGACGATCCCCATCATGCTGTACGACGGCACCTACAGCCCGTGGGGATATACGCAGCATCCGCTGCCAGTCACGCAGTTGAACACCAACTGGTCTTGCCCTTCAGGCACTCCGGTGATTGCCATCGCCGGAGCGGGGCGCGAAACCGTCGCCTTCCAGATCTTCATTACCGCGCCCGCGGCTTCCACGCTGAGTGACGTCTCGGTGAACATCACTTCTCTGACCGGTCCCGGCACCCTCACCTCGAACAATACCGGAACCTCCAATGTCACCCGTTATCTCGAAGGCTATGTCCCTTATAGCTGTACCGGCGCAACGGCTATTGGTTGCGTGCAGGCCACGGGAAGCATACCCGATCCTCTGATTCCGTTTTACGATCCTTACGACTCGGGAAATCCGGCGGTTGCGACCCCTTTCAATGTGCAGCAGGGAACAACCCAGGGCGTGTGGGTGGATATCTCGATTCCCGCCAACCAGGCCGCTGGAACCTATAACGGAACCGTGACGGTAAGCGGCAATGGGATTGCCAGCCAGTCCATTCCTCTGCAAGTGACGGTCTGGAACGGCAACCTTCCGGCGTTTGACGCAGGCTCGATCAACCCTACCTATGCCGACATGCTGAAAGTGTGGGTACCTTTTTACGAAAACAATTTAGATCAGGGCGAAGGCGTATCCGGGACAGACATTCCGATCTTTGAGAAATACCAGGTCATGGCTCACAACTATGACATCGATATGCAATTTGACCCCATAGCCCCCGCGGTTAATGGCGCCTACCCGTCAACAAACCCGACCAGCTTTACCACTAACGGCACGACCAGCTCGATCGACTGGACAGCTTACGATGCGCTGTTCGGTCCGTCGCTGACGCCGGGCGGATTGTTCGCGGATGGCACTGCCATGCGGGTCCTCGATTCACCGATAGCAAATGGTGGCGCTGGTGCATGGACATATCCTGCTGGATATAGCTGGTGCATGTATAACTGCGCCGACGCCCCGTTGATGCCCGCGGGTTTGGTGTCGCTGACGCAGAACTACGCGACCCAGATCTCCCAGCATTTTTCGGCCAACCACACCAGCAAGGGCTGGGCAATTCCGGACTTGTTTACCTATACCTTTGACGAGAACTACAACGTCCATAGCTACCAATTGGGCGATCAGCCCCTGGTCTATCAGATCATTTCGCAGGTAGATCAGGCCATCAATGCGTCCAATACCTCGTTGTCCGCGACCTGGGCCGCGTCGACGGCGCCGATTCGCATTTTTATGACCGACGAACCTGCCTGCATGGAGGATGGTGACACCCCGTATTACACCCCAGCGGCCTGCGCGGATCACCTCAATCTTTCTTACCCCGGAGGCGCGCAAGCGACCCCGGGTTACACCACCTCCTGGGTGACTACCTGGTCCCCCAACCCGGGGATATTCATGACCGGCAAGCCGGGGCCAGCCTTGTCGTACGGCGTCGATCCGACGATCATTGCCGGCACGGGGTATCAGTACACCCTGGACTTAACCCAGGGTGTTCCCGCGCTCTCGACAGCACCCGTCCCCATTGAGAGATGGAGCTATAACAATGGCGGTGGCGGTTCTGGCGGCGTGAGCCGACGTGCTACTTACTGGACGGCTTACAAGTACGGACAGGATGAGACGATTCCGAGCGTCGGCGATCCGAGTCCGGCGACGCCGGCTCCGGGCGGACTATGGTCATTTATCGGCGACTTCTGGGGCGGGTACAACGGGACGGCAAATGCCAGCTCATGCAACAGTCTGTCTCCGTATACCGAGAACGGTCAGGACCAGGGCGACTCCTATTTCTTCCCTGGGAACGAATTGGGTTGCTATTACACGGCGAACCCGGTGGGTGAGGCGGTTCTGACGGCGAACCCGGCGGTCAACACAAACTGTACTTCGAATAACTTCAGCGTATGCAATGGTATCAGCGGCCCGGTAGCGACCAGGGAATTGGAGCAATGGCGCCGTGGATACGAAGATTATGAGTATCTGTATCTATACGGGAAACAGGCTGGCAGAGCGGCAGCCGAGGCGGTTGTCGCATCCATGGCCGCCGAGGGAATGGCCGATTGGGAGGGCTACGACTGGGAAAACATAGATGGGGGTTGGTACGAATACGGCGTTACCCCGGTAGGAACTGCTTACAGCGGCAACTGCACTTACCCCAATCCCATTAGCTCTCCCATCTTCGGCAATCTTCCCAATGGATTGCCCAACGGACCGACCGGGCAAGGTTCCTCTGGCTCTGCTCTTGGCTACGCCGCCTGCGAACCGTTGTATTCCCCCGATCCGGCCACATATGAAGCCGCGCGTCTCCAGTTAGCGCAGGCGCTTGGTTTTGCGCCGGCTACAACTCCGTCCATAACTGTTCTGAATCCGTCGAGCGGCCTGAATACGGGCGGAACTTCAGTGGGGATTACCGGAACTAATTTTACCGGCGCCACCGCGATTGAATTCGGCGGGGTGGAAGCGACCAGCTTCGTGGTCAACTCGTCGACTAGTATTACTGCGGTCACGCCGGCCGGAAACGGCACGGTGGAAGTGCAGGTCTTCGGGCCCGCCGGCGGCAGCCTGCCCAGCGACAGCGATTTATACACCTTTGTATCGCCAGTGACGGTAACCAGTCTGAGCCCGTCGAGCGGATTGGCGGCAGGAGGTAATTCGGTCAATATTACGGGAACGGATTTTGCCGCTGGTGCAGTCGTGATGTTCGGCAACAGCGAGGCCACAAACGTAGTGGTCAACTCGGCAACCTCGATCACTGCGACCGCCCCGGCCGGTACGAGTTCCGTGTATGTGACGGTCACTACGTCACAGGGCACGAGCGCGACTAACAGTTCCAACTTGTATACCTATGAGGCGCCTCCAACGGTCTCAGGGGTAAGTCCAAACAGCGGCACGCTGGCGGGCGGAACCACGGTGACGATCAGCGGAACCGGCTTTGTCAGCGGGATGACGGTGGACTTCGGGACCAATGCGGCCACCAGCGTGACGGTGAACTCCTCGACCAGCGCGACGGTGGTCTCCCCGCACGGCTCTTCCAGCAGCGGCGGAATTGTCGATGTCACGGTGACGACGACGAACGGAACCAGCTCGATCAACGGCCTCGATCAGTACAACTACACCTCGCCGGTGACAGTGACCGGGCTGAGCGTGAAGAGTGGCCCTCCCGCGGGCGGAACTTCGGTGGTGATTACGGGAACAGACTTCACGGGAGCCACAGCAGTGAAGTTCGGGGCCGATAACGCGGCCAGCTATACGGTGAACTCGGCGACCCAGATCACGGCTGTTTCGCCGGCCGGCGGCGGCACGGTGGACGTGACGGTAACAGCCTCCGGCTATGGCAGCGAACCGACGTATGCGGACCTGTTCTCCTACACTTCGGCAGTCAATAGCGGTAGCTTTGCAACCTTCCCGACGACGGCGGTGGGATCGACCTCGGCTTCGACAAACGTGTCGGTGACATTGAAGTCTGCCAGCGCCATCAGCAGCATTACAGTGCCGAAGGCGCAGAACGGAGTGCAGGAATTCACCGTAGGCACAGTGAGTGGCTGCACGGTGGGCGGTGGCAGCAATGCGGCCGGCACGGTGTGCACGGTGGCCGTCAAGTTCAGCCCGCAGTATCCAGGTGTCCGGATGGGCGCGCTGACGTTGAATAACGATGGCGACGTGATCGGAACGGCCGGGTTGGCCGGTGTCGGGCAGGGACCGCAAGTGGCGGTTTCCCCTGGAGCCCTGGCGATGGCGATCGGCGGCGGCCCGTCGGGCGTAACCAATGTGCCGCAGTCGGTGACCACGGCGGCCTTCAGCGACCAGAAGAATGGTGCCAATGGCGCTGCCCTGGCCATGGATGGAGCCGCGAACCTCTACATCGCGGATCTCACCAACTGCCTGGTATACAAAGTGACGGCGGCAACCAATCAGATCGTCGCCATTGCCGGTGACTACCTGTTTACCGGCAACGGGGTCACGCCGAGCACGACGCCGGAACCGGCCCTGGGCTCGAACGTCTGCCCACAGGCCATCGCGGTCGATGGCGCGGGGAATGTCTACATCGTCGATGCGAACGTCATGAACAGCGGTGGCTATCCGTATGAGGTCGACGAAATTTCGGCAGCTACCGGGCAGATCTTCGTGATGGCTGGAGGCGGCAGCACAGTTCCGACCACTACGCCCATGGCGGCGACCTCAGCGCTGTTGAATGGCATAAACAGTTTGGCCACGGATGGTTCCGGGAATCTTTACATCTCGGACTTCTTCAACAACCTGGTGGAGAAGGTAACTCCGGCCGGGCAGATCGTGGTATTCGCCGGCGGCGGCAGCACGCCGGTCAGCACGACACCGCAGGCAGCAACCAGCGCAGCGCTGAATGGACCGACCGGCATGGTGATGGATGCATCGGGGAACTTCTACATCTCCGACCAGAACATCAGCGTGATCGAGAAAGTAAATTCCTCGGGACAGATCGTGTCGGTGGCCGGCGGCGGCAGCAACGCTCCAAGCACGACTCCGACGGCGGCGACCAGCGTCGCGTTGAACAACCCGGCAGGCCTGGCAGTGGATGGAGCCGGCGATCTCTATATCGCCGACTACTCCAACAATCTGGTCGAGCAGATGAACCTTGCCGGACAACTGGTAGTAGTGGCCGGCGGCGGCATCACGATTCCGAGTGCCACTCCGCAGTCGGCGACTACGGCACAGCTGGGTCCGATCGAAGGCGTGGAGGTGGATGGAGCGGGTAATCTCTACATCGCAGACGGTCAAGACATCGGCGGCGGCGACAACATGATCGAGAAGGTGAGCGCGCTTTCGGCGCCGCTCGCCTTCCCCTACACCAATGTGGGATCGACCAGTGTGCCGCAGTCGGTCAAGCTCACCAACATCGGCAACGAATCGCTGAGCCTTACTAGCCTGAGCGCGACGACAGACTTTCCTGTTCAAAGCGGAGGCACCTGCACGGTGACTCCGACCGGCGGACAGACCCTGACCTCGAGCGCGTCCTGCAGCCTGTCCTATGCCTTCCATCCCACCCAGGGCGGCGTGCTGAATGAATCCGCCACGTTGAAGGACAACAATCTCAACGTCAGCGGCGCAACCCAGCCGATTCAGTTCACCGGCACGGCCATTGGGGGAACCAACCCGCAGTTGACCGGCATCAGCCCGTCGAACGGTGCCAGCGGCACCTCGGTGACGGTGACGGGAACCAACCTGAGCGGAGCGACGGAGATGACATTTGGCTCGACTCCCGTTACTCCGAGCTCCAGCACATCGACTACCGCTACTGCGATAGCGCCGACGGGCAGCGGAACGGTGAATGTGACCGTAACGACATCGAACGGTACCAGCAATGCGGAATCGTTCACCTACACTTCGACGCCTGCGGCGACGCCGACGTTCAGTCCAGCAGCAGGAACCTATACCTCGACCCAGACGGTGACGATCAGCGATGCCACCTCCGGAGCGACGATCTACTACACCACCAACGGGACGACGCCAACAACGTCTTCAACTGTCTATTCGGCTCCCATCAGCGTTTCCGCTACGGAGACGATTAAAGCATTGGCAGTCAAGTCTGGCTACATTAACAGTGCCATCGGCTCGGCTGCCTACACCATTAATCTAGGGTCGGTGGCTACGCCAACGTTTAGTCCGGCCGCAGGAACATATAGCTCTGCGCAAACGGTAACGATCAGCGATGCCACTTCCGGTGCAACGATCCATTACACGACCAATGGTTCAACGCCTACAGCGTCCTCCACGGTCTACTCGGCTCCGATTAGCGTGACAGCGACGGAGACGATCAAGGCCATCGCCATTGCAAGCGGCTACACCAACAGCGCAGTCGGTTCGGCGGCCTACACCCTCAAGGTGGCCACACCGACGTTCAGTCCAGCGGCGGGAACATATAGCTCGACACAAACGGTGACCATCAGCGACGCCACTTCCGGTGTGACGATCTACTACACGACCAACGGAACCACACCAACAACCTCCTCAACTGTCTACTCCGCTGCGATCAGTGTTACCGCTACGGAAACGATCAAAGCCCTGGCAGTGAAAACCGGCTACACCAACAGCGCGGTCGGTTCGGCGGCTTATACGCTCAAAGCAGCCACACCAACGTTCAGTCCTGCAGCGGGCACCTATACCTCCGCGCAGAGCGTGACCATCAGCGACGCCACCTCCGGCGTGACGATGTACTACACCACAAACGGGACAACACCAACAACATCCTCAACCGTTTACTCGGCTCCGATTGGCGTTACGGCTACAGAGACGATTAAGGTTTTGGCTGCGAAATCGGGCTATACCAATAGCGCGGTCGGCTCCGCTGCGTACGTCATCAGCCTGTCGCCGGCCATCACCACCATTGCTGGCGTTCAGGGAGGAACCACCAATCCCACCAGTGGGACGGTCGCACACGGCAACAGCATTGGAAGTAATCGGACTGGCATTGCCGTCGCTCCTGTTCTTAACGGGGCGGGCGGAGATGTCTACTTCGATAGCAACCAATCTAGCGGTCCCTATGTGATCTACAAGGGCGGCGCGGCGGCCAAGGCCATCCTGGCTGCCGACGGAATCTCTTCACCGGTGGTGGGGGATGTCTATTCCATTAACCTTGGCTTGAATGAGACAGGACCCTACCAGCCGACAGGACTCTTTGTCGACTCCTATGGCAACCTGTTGATAGCGGACCCCGGCTACGCCAGAGTCTATATGCTTTATGCCGGAACGGTCACAGCCCAGGGCACCAACCCGGCGAATGCTCTCCTTACAGCCGATCCTTCGGCAGGGGTGGGGCCCTACTACGGTCTGCATGCAGGTTACCTGTACCATATTGCCGATGGTGGAAGCGTTGTCGGCTCTGCGCCAACGACTCCCAACCCCAAAGACGTATGGGTGGATAGCAAGGAGAACGTCTTCTTCACCGATGGCGCTGGAAATGGATTAGTCGAGGTGGTGTACAACACCACCGGAACCTCCGCCAATACCGTCCTCACGGCAGAGGGTTACACGAGCTTGAAACAGGGTTACACCTACATCGTCGCCGGCGGCCAGAGCACCACAACATATCCGTATGACCACGATAGCGGAAGCTCTGTTGCGTATAACGGGTCTACCAGCACGGCCAACACCGCTCTCAATAACCCATTGGGCATCTACGGAGATTCAGCGGGCGATCTCATCTTCGCGGACAATAGTTCCAACAAGATAAAGAAGTTGTCGGGCACCACGGCGGTTCTTTCGACGATTGGTGGCCCAGCAGCGGGAACGGCAACCACGGTGGGCCACGGCGGAGACGGCGGGTCGGCCACATCCGCGCAAATGAATGCGCCGATCGGCGTCATTCTGGACGCGAGCGGCAACGTCTACTTCGCGGATAGCGCCAACAGCTCGGTGCGCAAGATCGGCACCAGCGGCAACATCAGTACGGTTGCCGGCACCAGCGGCACGAGTGGAACTTACACCGGGGAGGGCGGACCCGCCACCTCGGCAGTGATGAACACCACTTACTTCTTGTCCATCGATGGATCCGGCAACATTTACATCGTGGATGATGGCAACGACTTGATCCACGTCTTTTAATAAGACGGTTAAGAGGATAGCCGCTGTTCCGGTACAGATCCATGTGTTCGCATGAGTCTGTACCGAAAACGGTGTGTTGACACTGGTTGCAGGAACAGGAGCCGCCCAATAGGCACGGCAGTCGCGCCGACGTTTTAGCCTAGCGCGGAAATGGCGGCTTACACCATCCATTACCGGGGTCCAGGGTGCCTGGCGGCATCCGGTATCGAGCTGCCGTCCGGAGTTTCAACGAATGGACTTGGGTGCCCTGCGGAACAGCGGGGCACCCCAGGTTCCCATTGCGAGAAATGCTCCAAATAACACCACCGCATCGATGCTTTCGCGGCCCTGCCGGGACCAATAGGCCATCGCATCCAGATTCAGCCAGAGTGCAAATTCATCCAGCGTGAGAGCGGCGCCGATTCCATACGTTAGCGCCAGCAACCGGCTAAGAAGAATCGAAAGCGAACTGTCGCCGGTCCCTACATCCGCAATTTCGGCATAGCCGGAAATCAGCAGGAGAAGAATTCCCCAGACCAGGTGATGGATATGTCGCCCACCCATCTCTACATACCCGAAGGGCCCTACGTGATGCGTGATGGCGGCGACGAGCAGCCTGACCGCTAGAAACGTGATGAAGAAGCTGATCGACGCGAGCAAAAGCCGCCGGTGAGGCCGATCCGGAATTCTCTGATGGATCAACACGCCAAGTTTGGTTAAATGCAGCGCGAGCAAAATCAGAGCAGAGGATACGGTGATAAAAATCAATAAAATCCACGAGCCTGGAATATGCATAGATATGCATTATGCTCCCACGGCTAATTCCAGCCCTCAGGATTTTGCTTCTTAGAGGTCGGGACGATTTGCGAGATCGGGCTAAGCGGGAAATGCCAAATTAAAACAAATTGCAAGCCATGGCGCAGCAAATACGGTCAATAATTTTTTCGATTCAGTAGGAAAAGCGGTGGCGATGCGGTTACGATTGGTTATCCTGCACTTTGCCGGTTCGACGGCCGCAGGCAGAATACATTGCGTGGGTATTTCTACCCGTACAACTTGCTTCAACAGCATTGCTGCTGCGAAACGGTGTGTATTTTTATAAAAGCTTGCCGCGCATGAGCAAGCAACGTGATCGATGTGACTCAGAATTTTTTTGGGAGGATTTCAGGATGCGTCTGTTGTGGAAATGCGGAATTGGACTTGTGCTGGCATTCGCCGTAAGCTTCAGCCTGGCGATGGGTTTTCTCAATCTAACGCCCGCTCTCATGGCGCAAACGGCGGTTACCGGAGGACTGAACGGCGTCGTCACCGACTCCGCCGGAGCCGTGGTCCCGGGCGCTACCGTTACTGTGGTTGAAACCAATACCGGCGATACCCGCGTTCTCACGACGAACGGCCAGGGCCGTTATACCGCACCATTTCTCAAGCCGGGATCATACACCGTCTCGGCGTCCGCCAAGGGGCTTCAGTCTAACGCAATTTCCGTCCAGATTCTGGTTGGCCAACAGTCCGTGTCCAATCCGACGGTAACCCCGACGGGCAGTACCCAGACGGTTACCGTGAACTCGAACAATGCGCAGTTAATCGACACCCAGACGGCCAACCTGACCACGACGTTTACCACCGCGCAATTCGAGAATCTGCCGAATCCCGGCGGCGATATCACGACATTTGCCTTCACCGTGCCCGGCGTGGTGGTCAACACCAACGGCGCCCATGGCTCTTATAACGGCAGTTTCAGTTCCAACGGTCTGCCCGGCATTTCCAACCTCATCATCTTGAACGGCGCCGACCAGACGGACTCGTTCTTCAACGATTCCACCGCCGGCGCATCCACGCTCAGCATCGGTGCATCGGAAGTCGCGCAGGCTTCCCTGGTGCAAAATGGCTACAGTACGGAATGGGGACGACAGGCAGGCGGCGTTGAAACCTACGTCACCAAGGGCGGCGCCAACCGCGTCCACGGTCTGTTGAACTACACATACAACAGCGACGGGCTGAATGCCAACGACTTCTTCAATAACCTGAATGGCATCCCGCGCCAAAAGGCCGTTTCCCATCAATACGCAGCGCAGATCGGCGGTCCGGTCATTCACAACCGGTTGTTCTTTTTCGCCGATACGGAAGGCATTCGATACGTCCAACCCTCAACAAACTACGTGAATTTCCCCACCGCCGCATTTCAAAACACAGTCCTGAACACAATTCCGGCAGCGAGTGTTCCGCTCTACACGCAGATGTTCAATCTGTTGAAAACCTCGCCGTTTTACAACACAGCAACGCCAGTGACTACCGGCCCAGGGCCGCTTCAGGACCAATCTGGAACTTTAGGCTGCGGCAGCTATGCCGGGACGCCGGTTTTTGGATCGCCCACCGGGGTTTTCGGGGTCGATACCCCGTGCATGACGGCGGCGGCAGGCGTGACGAGTGGCGCATTGACCGAGCATATGATCATTGGCCGCGCCGATTGGAACATCAACGACAAGCAAAAGTTCTTTGTCCGGATCAGCGACGATCAAGGATTTCAGCCGAACTTCATCAGCGTAGTCAATCCCCTATTAAACGTTGTTAGCAATCAACCGGTTTGGAATGGCCAGTTGAACCACACCTACATTTTTGGCCCTAACGTAACTAACCAATTTGTCGCGTCGGCGTTTTACTATTCGTTCCCATTCGGCCCCGCGAATTTACAACAAACCCTGGCCGCTTCGCCCGCACAGTTCAATAATGGCTCCGATGGCGGCACCAACTTTTCCACCGGGCTGGGTGAAGATAGCCGGGTCGGTTTCGATTGGGGCAGCCATCCTACATCCACAAACTCCACCCAATATCAATTTGTCGACGACATTTCCTGGCTGAAGGGAAATCACAATCTGAAGTTCGGAGCCAACTTCAAGCGCTACGACGTCACCGACGGATACCTGACGGTCAATACCTACGGGGGCTATTACACCTTCAATACTCTGGGAGATCTTGCTGGCGGCGTGCTGCCCGGATCGACGGGTTCCAATTTCAATCAGACCTTTAACAACGTACCGAGTGTCCACCTCTCCGGCTATAACCACGGCATTTATGCGCAGGATGAATGGCGGGCCACGCCAAGGTTAGTACTGGATTACGGTGTTCGTGTGGATCGCAATGGAAATCCTTTCTGCACCACCAATTGTTTTTCGCGGTACCTGGGCAATTTTCCCGATCCCACCGCAACCCTGGACACGCCGTACAATGCAACCATCGCAAACGGATACAGCAACTCCTTCGATTCGCTGGAACTGGCGGTGATTCAACCGCGCTTTGGGTTTAACTGGGATACCACCGGAGAGGGAAAATCCGTCCTGCGTGGCGGCGTCGGCCTGTTTGCCGATACTTTTCCCGCTGCGCTGATCGAGAACCAATACCTGACATTTCCCGAATCGTACGGCGCATTCGCTGAGGCGGGCAACGTAGCCCTCGGTCCGGGTAGCGCACCCGCTTTTGCGCAGGCATCTTACAACGCCATCACAAGCGGATTCTCCCAGGGGTTAAGTGCCAACCAGCTGGCAGCGTCGCTGCCGGCCGGAGTTCCATTTTTCGCGCCCAATCATTACTTGACTCCGCACCACATGGTCAACGCAAAATACCTGGAATGGAGTCTGCAATTTCAGCAGCAGCTTACTCCTTCGGACGCAGTGATCCTCTCCTACGTCGGCAATCATGGCTATGACCTGATCAGCTACGATTACGGAATCAACCAAAGCCTGGCCGGCTCAGTCAATTCGAATGGAAACGTCATGGTCGGCCCCTCATTATACACCAGTTTCGACGGCGTCCCCGTGAATCCCCCCGATCCGCGATTTGGGCAGATGGGAATAATCAACGACTCGGCGCACGCCGGATATAACGGCATTTCCTTCATCTACAAACACGTCGACCGGCGCGGCCTGACAGCGAACGTTTCCTACACGTATTCGCATGCCATCGATGATATTTCCAATGCTGGTCAGGGCGAAGTTTTCAACAACAACGGTTTCGGCAATCAAATCGTACCCAACCATCCATCCCAGTTGATGTATTCCAATGCCGACTACGATATCCGCAACAATTTCCTGCTCGACCTTACCTACCTGGAGCCGTATCATTTCCAAAACAAATTGATGGAGTTCGCAGCCGCCGGATGGACTGTCGCCGGCAAGGCCTACTGGCGCTCGGGCCTGCCCTTCAGCGTGCTCAACAACAACGCGGAAAATGCTTTATCGAACGGTACCGGCAATGGCACAGTGCTGGCTGATGTCCTGGCCCCTCACTTCAATCACTTCTGCAATTCGTACTCCAACCCCTGCTTTCAAACTCCAGGGATTTTTAACGGAACGGGACTCACGATCGACAATAACAACAACGTCGTTCCCGCGCCGCCGCCCAATGAACCCAACCAGGCTCCGCAAACCAATTTCGGCAATGTGCCGCGCAACGCCTTCTTTGGGCCGCATTACGCCGACGTGGATTTGAGCCTGTACAAGAACGTCTTCCAGAAGGGTGGCACCCATCTGAAAGTGGGCGCGCAGGCATTCAATATCTTCAACCATACGAACTTTGCCGCTCCGAACAACAACGCATCGCTTTCAAATCTGGGTTTGATTACCAGCGATGTCGTCTCCCCAACCAGTCCCTACGGCTCCTTTGGGTCGCCTAGCTCCGGTCGCATCATGGTGGTAACCGGCAGGTTCGTTTTTTGAGAGCCTGTCCTGCGTGGCGACGCTCGCTCACAGCCGCGGCCTTCCTCTTGTGCTGTCTGATTTCGTGGCCGCCTCAAACGCTCGCGTCCCGTGAATATTCCCCACGAATAACCATCGACAGCGGAGCCGTGGAAGGAACACAGCTTCCAGGGCTTCCCCACGGCGCGGCGTTTCTTGGCATACCCTATGCCGCCCAACCGATCGGAAATCTGCGCTGGAGAGCGCCGCAACTTCCTTCCCGTTGGCCTGGGATACGAAAGTCAATCCAGTATGGACCCGCCTGCCCGCAAACTCCCAGTCCCTGGCTGCCGGAGATGCTGGGCGTACAGAAAATGGCGACCGATGAAGCCTGCCTGTTTCTGAATGTCTGGACTCCCAAGCTGTCCGCCGGATCAAAGCTCCCGGTCCTGGTCTGGGTGCACGGCGGCGGAAATGTGGAAGGCTCAGGCGAATGGCCGCCTCTGGGGCCGATGCTTGCCCGCCAAGGGATCGTTGTCGTCAGCTTCAACTACCGTCTGGGAGCATTTGGATTTTTCGCCTACCCGGCGCTTTCCGCGGAATCGCACCATCACGTCTCAGGAAATTACGGTCATCTGGACCAGGTAGCGGCACTGCGTTGGGTGCAGCGGAATATAGCCCGCTTCGGAGGCGATCCCAATCGCGTCACCATCGCCGGCCAGTCTTCCGGCGCGCTCGATATCTGCAACCTGATGGCTTCTCCACTTGCCCGCGGACTCTTTCAAGGGGTCATTCTTCAAAGCGGCGTCTGCGTCGATTCCGTGTATCCGAGTTCTCGCGAAGCGGAGGCCAACGGGGTGCTGTTGGCGAAGGATCTCGACGTGACGTCAGGCCCGCAGTCGCTCGAAAAACTGCGCGCCATCCCCGCGGATCGTATTCTTCAGACGGCTGCCCGCGATCCACATGTCGATCTCGAACCCAACGTCGATGGCTGGTTTTTCCCGGAGCAGCCTGCAGTCGCCTTCAACAATGGGCGACAAGCGAAGGTCGCGGTGATCGTCGGCAGCAATGAAGATGAAGTTTCCATCTTTGCCAGCCCCATTGTCGGCGGCAAATCCTACCGTCCGAAAACGCTTGCCGCCTACCGCCAATGGCTGCAACACGAGTTTGGCAATTTCGCGGAGAAAGTTTTCGCCGAGTATCCCGCGCAGTCCGACCAGCAGGTTCCACAGGTCTTCAGAAAAATGTTTAGCGATTACGATTTCGCCTTCGGAGCGCGGCTGTTGGCTGCGGATACGGCGAGGATCGAGCAACCGTCGTTTCTGTATCGCTTCACTTACGTCGGTGCGGGAAAATTCGCCCCGCTCGGTGCATTCCATAGCGAGGAGAATATGTTCCTCAGCGGGAAGTATTGGACCAGCTGGATATCGAGGCCCTACGACCAGACGCTCTCGAATGCCTTGATTGGATATTGGGTCCAGTTTGTGAAAACGGAAAACCCGAATCGGACCGGCCTGCCCGCATGGCCCGTCTACAATCCAAAATCGGATCTCTGTCAGGAACTGGGTCGGCGGATTGGCCCGCAACCGGTTCCGGGCGCTCAATTCTTCTCCGTTTTTCAGCAATTTCTGACATCACGTCTGCAGAAGTCGAAGCAATGAATTTGCTTCTCTGTTCTGGCATAAACAGTAGCAGAGTGAAGAGAAAAATTTGGTCGGGGAGAGAGGATTTGAACCTCCGACCCCCTGGTCCCGAACCAGGTGCTCTACCAGGCTGAGCCACTCCCCGAATGTATGCGATATTGCCGTGCGGAAACCGGAGGCGGAAAGAATTCCAAGCCTGCGGTGTTTGTTCAAAGTGTACCAGAAGGCAAACCCGCAAGGAACGCAGTTTGCTGGATCCGGTGCGACTGCCGGCAGCATCCCGGTTCTTCGGCGTGTAACAATAAAGATGTCTCCAATTTCTCAAATGATGACATCCGCGTCCTTCTCTGCGACCCCTCAGCCGGCCCCGGAACCGGTCCGGATCACGCCGGAATTGCTTCGGCAGCACAGCATCACGCCCGATGAATATCAGCGCATCCTGACTGCACTCGGCCGCACTCCGAGCCTGACGGAGTTGGGCATTTACAGCGTGATGTGGAGCGAGCACTGCTCCTATAAATCCTCACGCGTCCATCTCAAGCGGCTACCTACGGAAAGCGCACGGGTGGTGCAGGGACCGGGAGAAAACGCCGGCATCATCGACGTGGGCGACGGCTGGGCCTGCGCGTTCAAGATTGAATCGCATAACCATCCTTCCTGCATTGAGCCCTATCAGGGCGCGGCTACAGGAGTCGGCGGAATTCTGCGCGACATCTTTACCATGGGCGCGCGACCGCTGGCCGTCATGGACTCGCTGCGCATCGGGCCGATCGTGCCAGAAAATTCCAAAAAACACGACACTGCGCTGCTCCACAAGAATCACACCATTCTCGAAGGCGTTGTCAGCGGCATCGCCGGGTATGGCAATTGCTTCGGCGTGCCCAATCTCGGCGGTGAGACGCGCTTTGAGCCGTGTTACTCCGGTAATCCTCTGGTGAATGCCTTCGCACTCGGTCTGGTGCGCAAGGATGAAATTTTTTATGCCAAGGCGACCGGCATCGGCAATCCGGTTTTATATGTCGGCGCGAAGACAGGCCGCGATGGCATTCACGGCGCGACAATGGCCAGTGAGGAATTTCACGAAGGCTCGGAGCAGAAGCGTCCCAACGTGCAGATGGGCGATCCCTTCATGGAAAAGCTGCTGTTGGAGGCATGTCTTGAAGCCATGCAGACCGGCGCCATCGTTGGCATACAGGACATGGGCGCAGCCGGGCTGACGTCCTCCTCCTGCGAAATGGGCGCGCGCGGCGGCGTTGGCATCGAAATGGAACTCGATCGGATTCCGCAGCGCGAAACCGGCATGACGGCGTACGAGATGATGTTGTCGGAATCGCAGGAACGCATGCTGCTGGTCGCCGACAAGGGTCGCGAGGAAGAAGTCACCCGCGTCTTCGCCAAGTGGGGATTGGATGCCGTCACCGTCGGCACCGTGATCGTCGAACCGCGCCTGCGCATTTTGCATCATGGCGTATTGGTCGCCGACATTCCCAACACCTCTCTTACCGATGATGCCCCCCGCTATCACCGCCCCATCGGCACATGGAAAGCGCCGGTACCCGCGGAGCCAACGCCAGAAATTTTGCGCCAACTGAATGCACCACGCGATTTCACTGCCGATTTGAAAACGCTGCTCGCATCTTCAAACATCTGCTCCAAACGTTGGGTATACGAACAGTACGACAGCATGGTGCAGACCAACACCACGCAGGGCCCGGGTGGCGAAGCCGGCGTCATGCGCATCAAGGGAACCAGGCGCGGCCTCGCCATGGCGCTCGATGGCAATAGCCGCTGGTGCTATCTCGATCCCAAGCTTGGCGCGATGCACGCTGTAGCGGAAGCCGCCCGCAAAGTCGCCTGCACCGGAGCCACTCCGGTCGCCGCGACCAATTGCTTAAACTTCGGCAATCCCGAGAAGCCGGAAATCATGGCGCAACTTGCCAACGCCATCGACGGCATCGGAGAAGCCTGCAGAGCGCTCGGCACGCCGATCACCGGCGGCAATGTCTCGCTCTACAACGAAACAAAGGGCGAGGCGATTTACCCCACACCGGTTGTCGGAATTGTTGGAATTCTCGACGACGTTCGCAAAGCTGTTTCTGCGGATTTCACTACACCCGGGGATGTGCTTTTGTGGATTCATGCAGGTGCGGGTGCTCAATCCACGGCGATCCAGCAATTTGGATCCTCAGAGTATGCCAAAGTGGTTCTTGGCGAATTGTGGGGTATCCCACCGAGGCTCGATCTGGAAGCGGAAGCGAATCTCCATCGTCGACTGGCGGAACTTGCTGCGGAAGACCTGATTACTGCTGCGCGGGATGTCTCCGATGGCGGTATCGCGGTAGCGTTGGCAGAGGGATGCTTTCGCCATGGCACCGGAGTCGATGTCGATCTGATCGGTCCTCCCTGCGAGCCGGCATGGATTCATCTCTTCGCGGAAGATGTCACACGTGTCATCATTGCTTGCAAGCCGGAAAATGTTAACCGCGTTCAGCAGAAATTCACGCAAGGTCATCCTGGAATCATTAAGTTGGGCGTGATAACCGACGGCGAGTTTCGTATTTCACTCGACAAACATGAACGAGTGTCGAAAGATGGTTCCGTTCCCACACGTTTCAAAAAAACAGGAAACGATGTTTTGATCGACACGAACATTTCAAACTTGCGTTCCGCATGGTCGTCTTCTCTTGAATTCATGATGGCTGGTGAGGTTCATTGATGCAGGCGAGCCAAATACAAGACGTGGAAGACGAGATCCCGTTCGACAAGCTGCGCGAAGAGTGCGGCGTGGTCGCCATCCACAACCATCCCGACGCCGCCCGGCAAGCCTACCTCGCGCTCTACGCTCTGCAGCATCGCGGGCAGGAGTCCGCCGGCATTGCCACCGCCGACTACGAAAACATGTGGAACATCAAGGGCATGGGCCTGGTGTCGGAGATCTTCACCGACGACGTAATCGACAAGCTGCCCGGCCCGCTCGCCATCGGCCACACACGCTACTCGACCACAGGCGACTCGGCCCTGCTGAACGCGCAGCCGATTCGCGTCGACTCCACCAAGGGCCTGATCGCGATTGCGCATAACGGCAATCTGGTGCATCTCGGCAATCTGCGCACACGCCTCGAACGCGATGGCGCCATCTTCCAGACCACCAGCGACTCGGAAATCATCGTCCAGTTGATCGCGCACTCGAAACAGCCGACGCTGGTAGACGCTATAGCCGAATCCCTCGGCCAGATTGAAGGCGCGTTTTCCATCGTGATGATGATGCGCGATCGCATCTTCGCCGCTCGCGATCCGCATGGCTTCCGGCCTCTGTCAATGGGCCGCATCGCCAATGAAGATGGCACGGAAACGATTGTTTTCGCCTCCGAGACCTGCGCGTTCGATCTATTGCGCGCCACCTATGAGCGCGAAGTGAAACCCGGCGAGCTCATCATGGTTTCGCGCGATGGCGTCACCACCCGCCAATATTCCACCGGCGTGCCCCAGACCAGCTGCGTGTTCGAGCATGTATATTTTTCCCGGCCCGACAGCAAAGTCTTTGGCCGCTGGGTACAGGAAAGTCGCGAAGAAATGGGCCGCCATCTCGCACGCGAATCCGGCGTCGATGCTGACCTCGTGGTGCCCGTGCCCGATTCCGGCGTGACGGCCGCGATCGGCTACGCGGCGGAGTCCGGCATCCCTTTCCGCTTCGGCCTCATTCGCAATCATTATGTCGGCCGCACGTTTATTGAACCCGAACAACGCGTGCGCGACTTCGGAGTCAAGCTTAAGCTGAACCCGGTACGCAATCTGCTCGAAGGCAAGCGCATCATTTTGATTGACGATTCCATCATCCGCGGCACCACCAGCCGAAAAATTGTTCGCATGGTGCGCGGCGCAGGCGCAAAGGAAGTGCATCTGCGTATCAGCGGGCCGCCAACCATTTCTCCCTGCTTTTACGGAGTCGATACGCCCAACAAACGCGATCTGATTGCTGCCAATTATTCGCCGGAAGAAATTTGCGCGTACATCGAGGCCGATTCGCTCGCGTATTTATCGCTCGAGGGCCTGCTCGAGGCCTGCAATGGCGAGGAACACAACGGCTATTGCACCGCCTGCTACACCGGCGTCTATCCAACAAAATGGGTCGATGTGGAAGAGATTCTGCCCGCTCCCGCTCTCCGCGCATGAAGGTCACGATTCGCGAATTCCAATCCGGCGATGAAACTGCGTTTCGCACGCTGAACGAAGCCTGGATCGTCGCCTATTTCCAACTGGAAGAAAAAGATCGCGTAACGCTCGGCGACCCGCAACATTCCATTCTCGACAAGGGCGGTCACATCTATTTCGCGGTTGAACATTCGACTGGCGAAATCCTCGGCTGCTGCGCACTGTACCG
Organism: Acidobacteriaceae bacterium; assembly: GCA_965276585.1. Classification (GTDB taxonomy): domain Bacteria; phylum Acidobacteriota; class Terriglobia; order Terriglobales; family Acidobacteriaceae; genus JAKAAZ01. Next base: position 998,654 of record CBDIAZ010000002.1, read on the forward strand.
ACTGGAACGCGGCACTTTTGAAGTGGGGAAAATGGCGGTAGCGGAAAGCCAGCGCGGGCAGGGAATCGGGCGACAATTATTGCGTGGGGTGATTGCGACGGCACGCGCGCTGGGTGCGACTCGCCTCTACCTCGAGACCAACCACACCCTCGTGAACGCAATCGCGTTGTATCGCTCGGAAGGCTTTCAGCATCTTGCTCCGGAAGACGTAAAGCCGTCTCCTTACGCGCGATCGACTGTCTTTATGCAGCGATATCTCTAGGCCGAGAGCTCAGCCAAGATCGAACAGAAGAATTTCCGCATCCGTTTTCGCGCCGACCCGCACGGAATCTTCCTCGGTGATCGCCACGCCATCGCCGGCGTTGAGCGCGCGCCCATTGATGGCAATCTCGCCCGACGCGACCTGCATCCAGCCATGCCTGCCGGAGAGAGCCTGCCGAAATTCCGTGCCTGCAAGCAACTTGCCCGCATACATTTCCGCATCGCTATGGATCAGGAATGAATTTTCCCGCCCGTTGCGCGAAGCGATCAGATGCATCTGGTTCAGCTGTCGGTCGATCGGGAAAAATTTTTGTCCGTAATTTGGATCGAGCCCCGCCTGGTTCGGCAGCAGCCAGACCTGCAGCAAGTGCACCGCGGTCTCTTTCGACGGATTCATCTCGCTGTGCCGGATGCCCGTGCCCGCCGACATGAACTGCACTTCACCATGTTTCAGCACACCGCCCGAGCCCAGCGAATCCTTGTGTCCCAGCTCGCCGCTCAAAACATAAGAGAGGATCTCCATGTCCTGGTGGCCATGCGTTCCAAATCCTCTGCCTGGAGCAATGATGTCCTCATTGATGACGCGCAGAGCGCGAAATCCCATGTGCGCGGGATCGTAATAATCGGAAAATGAAAATGTGTAATGGGTGTCGAGCCAGCCATGGTTGGCATGGCCGCGATCGTCGCTCAAACGAAAGTCCAGCATCAATGTACCTCTCAGTCCATCCTGCATATTGGATGTGTTTGAGAATGAAAAGGTACAGTGCTGAATCTGTGGGCCGATTCGAGGGAAACGCGCTATTTCTCAGTTTGCACTGAGTGGATACAAAAGAGCGCAACGGCTTCACGCGGATGCGCAAAGCCGTCCCATGTCGACTGACGCGAGAGAAACTACGCGTGGACTGGAGTCGTCGAAACGGCAGCAACTTTCACCGATTCGTTTTCCTTGGTCACGGCGCTTGGCTTGCGGATGTCGATGCCACCCTTGAAATATGCGCCATCTTCGATGCTGATGCGCTGAGCGACCACATCTCCTGTCAGCGAGCCTTCATTCCGGATGTCCACCCGGTCGCTGGCGTTGATGTTGCCGTTCACTTTGCCCAGAACGACGACTTCGCGCGCCGAGATATTCGCAGCGACATGACCGTTGCGGCCCACGACTACGCGATTGCCGGGCAGGCTGACGGAGCCTTCCACATGGCCGTCGATATAAAGCATTTCACTGCCGGTAATTTCACCTTTGATGGTGAGGGACTTGCCGATGGTCGCCTGTTCACTGGTGGCCGCTGAAGGTGTCGGGGCGGGGCGCTGCGCAGCCGGTTCCGTATTCAGCGGGACAGGCGGTTGCGGGCGTATCGGATCCGAAGGGGTTGTGGGATTGGTGCCGGGTTGGTTCGGTTTCCACATTGCGCTCATAAATCCTTTCTAATTCTGCTTTCCGCAAGCTTGCGAACAAATCGTCGCTGTCGACACCTGTTCGTGGCAAGCGGCGCTTCGGGTTTTGATTTCGTGTCCCGCCGGGTGAAAATTGCCCATACGGGCCGCACAGTCCTGTCGAGTTACTCAAATTTTACCGACTATAACGCGAAATAGGGAATGAATCCTGACAGAATTTACATTCCGGGAACACAGGTAACATCATGATTACTGCCTCCCGGCCTCTCCGGACGATGGGCAGGAAGCAAAATCCGGTGCAATCCGGAGAAAAGTGCGCGATGAAAATTGCCGAATGACAGACAACGATCTGATCGACCGCATCGAACGTTCCATTGGACGAGCCCCGGGCCAGCGCGCCGGATATAAACAGCTCGTGCGCGAACTGGGCCTGGGCGGCGGACGCGAGCGGCGTCTGCTCCTGGAGCAGCTGGATCGGCTGACCGCCGCAGGCCGTCTTGTAAAAACGGATCGAGAATTCTGGGCTCTTCCATCCTCCGCCCGCAAGCGGAATAACTGGATTAGTGGCCGTCTTGATCTCCACCGCGACGGTTATGGATTCGTACGTCCTGAACCTCGCGGCAAAGACGACGAGGAAGATATTTTCATCCCGCCGACTGCGCTGGAAAGTGCCATGCAGGGCGATCTGGTCCTGGTCGAGCTGCTTCCCGCGCGCGGAGATGGCCGCCGCGCCGGCCGCATCCTGCGCGTGCTGGAGCGGCACAATCCGACCGTGGTCGGCATCTTCCATTACGCGCCGTCTGGTCGCCGCGGTGCGCGCATGCCCGGCAACTACGTTACGCCGCTGAATGCGCGCCTCAACGAGGCAGTGCTGATTCCCTTCGGCGCGGAAATTCCGCCACGGCCAGAGACGATGGATCGCGTCCTCGGCGAAGAGGCAAAAATTCGGCTCACCGAGCACGCCGATTTAGAAGGCCTGGTGGTCGATGTCGAAATCACCGACTGGCCCACAGCCACCCGGCCCGCGCGCGGACGCGTCATCGAAGTGCTCGGCGATCGCGACGCTTTCGGCGTGGATGTTGAAATTCTCATCCGCAAACATCATTTGCCACATACATTTCCTGAACGTGTGTTGGAAGAAGCTCGCGTCGTCGCCGTGCATCCCGCGGATATAAAAGCGCCAATATTGAGCCGCCGCGATTTTCGCGATTTGCCGATCGTCACCATCGACGGAGAAACCGCTCGCGATTTCGACGATGCCGTATTGGTTCGCGAGCTGGACGGCGGCGGTTATGAGCTGCAGGTCCACATCGCCGACGTCGCCCATTACGTTCAAACCGGCGCCGCGCTCGATCTCGAAGCGCGCCTGCGCGGCAACTCCGTGTATTTCCCCGACCGTGCCATCCCTATGCTGCCCATGGAGCTGTCAACTGATGTCTGCAGCCTGCGCCCCAACGAAGATAGATTCGTGCTCTCCTGCATCATGCAGCTCGGCCCGCACGGAGAAGTTTTATCGTCAGAGGTTTGCGAAGGCATCATCCGCTCCGCCCGCCGCATGACCTACACGCAGGTGCATTCGATCCTTGAAGGCGATGAAGAAACGCGAGAAGAGTTTGCGCCGCTGGTGCCGGAGTTCGAGCGCATGTTTGCGCTGGCGCAGTTGATGAATGCCCGCCGCGAACAGCGCGGCTCCATCGATTTCGATCTGCCCGAACCCGTCATCCAGTTTGACGAAAACGGCCAGATGCGCGGCATCGTGCGCTCCGAACGCACCTGGGCCAATCGCCTGATTGAAGAATTCATGCTGGCCGCGAACGAATCCGTAGCCAGCTGGATTGAATCGCTGGGCGTGCCCAGCATCTATCGCATCCACGAAAAACCGGACGCCAAACGCGTGGCGAATTTTGAAGAGATCGCCGCCCACTTCGGCTACTCGCTCGGAATTGGCGCATTGCCCATCAAGCGCGTGGAATTGCGCGGCGATCGGCGTGACCGCCAGCGCCGAGGCGGTGAAAAACGCATGCACGAGATCGCCGAAGATATTGCCATCACGCCGCAGATGTATCAAAAGCTGACCGAGCGTCTCGCCGGAAAACCGGAAGAACGCATCCTCACCTACCTGATGCTGCGCTCCCTGAAGCAGGCGCGCTACAGCGAACACAACGAAGGCCACTTCGCGCTCGCTACCGTCAGCTATACACATTTCACTTCACCCATCCGCCGCTACGCCGACCTGATCGTGCACCGCATCACCAAAGCCCTGTTGGCAGCGGGCATCAGTGGCCACCATAAAAACGGGAAGAACCTGGGTGCCCCATCCTCGCCGCGTTCTTCGCGGCTAGGGTGGGAGGGAGAGAGGCCGGTGCCCAAACAAAACCGGGGTGCCCCACGTCTCGCTTCTGAGACGTGGGATCAAATCATCCCGCCGCCCATCGAAGAACAAGAACTCGCCGCCATCGCTCAGGAGATTAGCCAGACCGAACGCCGCGCCGCCGACGCGGAACGCGAGCTGATCGAATGGAAAAAAGTTCGTTTCATGCAGGACAAGATCGGCGAAGAGTTTCCCGGCATCGTCCTGAACGTGGCCAAATTCGGCCTGTTTGTCGAGCTCGACGATCTCTTTGTCGAAGGCCTCGTGCCGCTGGCTACGCTCCAGGGCGACCGTTACCGCTTCAACGAGTACAGCCGGCAGATCATCGGCGAGTCGAGCGGCCATCGCATCTCCGTCGGAGATCGCGTGCACGTGATTCTCGACCGAATCGACGCAGTCGAGAACAAGCTGCAGTTCGCGCTGATTCAGGAAATTCCCGTCAGACCGAAAAATCCACCCTCCGGTAAAACCGCGCGTGCGCCCGCCGCGCATCCAAGTAAAAAGTCGCGTGTCCGGTCGAAAAAAGAAAAGCGCAAACGGCGTTAGTCGCCGCGCAATTCTTTGAAATCCTGCTTAGGATTTACTTCTTGACACACGCACCTTTCGTAAGAGGTTCGTCATGGTAAAACTTGAAGATGCACGCAGAATCATCGCCGCCGCGGAAAAGAAAGCCAACGAAATTGGTCAACCCATGAACATCGCCGTCGCCGATGCAGGCGGAAATCTGGTTGCCCATGTCCGCATGGATGGAGCCTGGATAGGAAGCATCGACATTTCCATCAAGAAGGCATTTACCGCGCGAGCCTTCGATATCAGCACGAAAGATTTAGCCGCCCATAGCCAGTCGGGCGGCCAGTTTTTTGGTATCCACGCCTCGAACGAGGGCAAGGTGATGATCTTCGCCGGTGGCATTCCGCTCAAACGCGACGGCAAAGTACTCGGTGCAATTGGAGTCAGCGGCGGAATGGGCGCGCAGGATCAGGCGGTTGCCGAAGCCGGCGCTGCGGCGTACTAATTAGGCTCGTCATTCTGAGTAAAAGCGAAGAATCCAAAAACCACCAGCTGAATGAAAACAGCCGTTACTAGGAAAGGATCCCAATGGCGACAAATCGCGGAGTTGTTTTTCTCGGTCCCGGCAAGGTCGAAGTGCAGTCGATTGACTATCCAAAAATGAAGAATCCGCAAGGAAAAGAAATTACCCACGGCGTGATTTTAAAAATTGTCTCGACCAATATTTGCGGTTCCGACCAGCACATGGTCCGCGGCCGCACCACCGCTCCCACCGGCCTCGTGCTCGGCCATGAGATCACCGGCGAGATCATCGAAAAGGGAAAAGATGTCGAATATCTCGATCTCGGCGATCTCGTCACCGTGCCATTCAACGTAGCCTGCGGACGCTGCCGCACCTGCCGCGAGCAACAGACAGGCGTTTGCCTCAACGTGAATCCCGGCCGTGCCGGCGGTGCCTACGGCTATGTCGATATGGGCGGCTGGGTCGGCGGTCAGGCCGAATACGTCATGGTCCCGTATGCCGATTTCAACCTTATCAAGTTCCCCGACAAGGCGCAGGCGATGTCGAAAATCCGCGATCTCACCATGCTCTCCGACATCCTGCCCACAGGCTTTCACGGCGCGGTCAACGCAGGCGTCGGCGTTGGATCGATCGTCTACATCGCTGGCGCAGGTCCGGTGGGACTGGCCGCGGCAGCTTCGGCGCAAATTCTCGGCGCAGCGGTCGTCATGATCGGCGACATGCAGAAGGAGCGTCTTGCTCACGCAAAGAAAGTCGGCTTCGAACCCGTCGATTTATCAAAGAGCGACAAGCTGGAAGATTTGATCGCCGCTGTAGTCGGCAAACCGGAGGTGGATGCCGCTATCGATTGCGTCGGCTTTGAAGCCCACGGACATGGCTCGAAGCATGGTGAAGAAGCGCCCGCGACGGTACTGAATTCGTTGATGACCATCTCCCGCGCCGGCGGACGCATCGGCATCCCCGGCCTTTACGTCACCGAAGATCCGGGTTCGAAAGATGAAGCCGCGCAGCAAGGAAATCTGCGCATGCGCTTTGGCCTCGGCTGGGCAAAATCACTCAGCTTCTACACCGGTCAGACTCCGGTATTGCGATACAACCGGATGCTGATGCAGGCAATCCTGCACGATCGCATTCCCATCGCAAAGATCGTCAACGCAACCGTCATCAAGCTGGATGACGCGCCGCAAGGCTATAAGGATTTCGACAAAGGTGCGGCAAAAAAATTTGTACTAGATCCGCACGGAGCATTAGCCAAAGCGTCGTAACGGTAGGTAATAAATTCGTCATTCTGAGCGAAGCGAAGAACCTTTGTTTTGGCTTTTTCTCGTAGTCCAGAGATTCTTCGCTTCGATGCCAACCCAAAAGAGTGTTTGTCATCCCGAGCGGCGTCATTGCAACGCAATGACGCAGTCGAGGGACCTGCGTTTTCTACTTCATGCAACAGCAGAACCGGGTTACACCTGCACATTCTCCGATTCGCCGGCATTCCCCAGCACCACTTTGATATCCATCCGCTTTTGCCCGCGATAAATCGTAACAGTCACGGTATCGCCCGCCTGATGGCCATCCATCACTTCGGCAATGTCCTGGTCCGTCCGCACCTGGTCGCCGTTGATCGCCACCAGCAAATCTCCGCCGATAAAGATCGGCGTGTTCCCGAGATACGCTTTTTGCGTGCCGCCATGAATGCCCGCCTTGTCCGCCGGGCCGCCGCTCACCGTGCGCTCCACCAGCACGCCGGAGGTGCCAGGCAGCCCGATCTGGCTCGCAATATCCGGCCCAATCGGCAGTCCCACAATGCCGAGCGTCGGCCGCAACACTTTGCCGTATTTCGAAAAATCGTTCAGCGCCGCCTTCGCCGTATCGATCGGAATCGCAAAGCCAATGCCCGCATTCTGGTCCGCCCCGCCGCCGGTATCGATCATGGTCGTCATGCCGATCACATCGCCATGCGAATTCAACAGCGGTCCGCCGGAATTCCCCGGATTGATCGCCGCATCCGTCTGGATCGCGTCCGAAATCAAATTCCCCATCGGCCCGCGCACCGACCGGATGGAGCTGATCATCCCCCGCGTCATCGTCCCGCTCAACCCGAATGGATTGCCGATGGCATACACCAGCTGCCCCACCTGCAGTCCGCGCGAACTCGCCAGCGTCGCCGGCTGCAGGTTCGGCGCATCGATCTGCAGCAGCGCCAGGTCATGCGCCTTGTCCCGCAACAACACCTTCGCCTTGTACTGCTGCTTGTTGTAGAGCGTCACTTCCACTGTGGGCGCATTCGACACCACGTGGTAATTGGTCAGGATGTGCCCCAGCTTATCGAGGATGAACCCCGAGCCTTGTCCCTGCTCCGGCACCGCGCCGTAGAAAAAGTCGAACGTCACAATCGTCGAAGTCACGTTGACGACCGAAGGCAGCCCCTTCTTATAGACGGCAATGTTGTTCTGCTCCCCCGGATACAACTCTCCCGGAGCAGCCTGCGCCTGGGTCATCTCCATATCGGCCGGCAGGCTACCGGAAAGCTGCTGCGCCGAAGAATCCATAAACGGATGTGTCAGCCACTGATGCGCCTTCCCCGTAGGAGCCATCCGCGTGGTAACAAAATAAAATCCGCCCAGAATAGCAATCGTCAAAATCAATAACCGAGCCTTCATTAATCCCCAACCCTCGTAGCAAGAAAACCCCGCGGACCAAAATTCCACCCGGTCACGCATAACAATTATTTTATCGACTCTCGTTGAACCGCATAGGTTGAAGAGAGCCACGCAAATGTCAGAAAAAGCGCTATCCCGGAAATTAATGCGTTCCTGTTTGTAGCTGCGTCAGAATACGTTGCACTTGGAATTCGACTTTTTCCATCCCCCCGGAATTCTCAATCACAAAATCGCAAAACGGAATTTTCTCCTCATCCTTGATCTGCATGGCGATTCGTCGTAGCCCATCTTCTTCCAGCGCCTTTCTCTGTTCTTCCAGCAGCGGTCGTCCTTGCGTCACGCGCGCAATATACCGGACCAGCCGAACTTCTTCCGGCGCGGTCACCAATATCAGCTTGTCGAAGCGACTGCGCCAGCCCGGAACAGTGCCGCTCTGGTCGGCCTCAAAGATCAGAGCCGACTCCACCATCGCAATCGCCTTCGGGTCGCGCAAAAAAATCTCCTCCACGCGCCGCTCCTCCTCCGCGATCACCGCCGGATGCACAATTCGGTTCAGTTCGCCCAGCCGCTGCGTAGAGAAGACATATTTCGCCAGCGCAACCCGGTCGATGCTGCCATCGGCGAGCATGAGCGGCGGAGCGTCGGGATATTGGCGAAAGTGCGCGATCAGTTCCCGATAGACCGGCTGCCCCGGCTGCATCAGCTCGCGGCCAATGGTGTCGGCTTCCAGAACATGCACGCCGTGCTGCGCAAACATGCGAGCCACGGTCGTTTTGCCGCTTCCCAATCCTCCGGTCAGACCCACGCGCAACATGGCGATATCTCCAGAGATCCTTCACGCGAAATACTAGGAAACCGGCAGCCCACGCCGCAGTCGCGCAGCCCGCACAGTGTTCGCCATCAACATGGCAATCGTCAGCGGCCCCACTCCACCCGGCACCGGAGTGTAATAGCTGGCCAGTGCAAAGGCATGCGGATCGACATCGCCCATCAGCACCGAACCGTTCTTCTTGAATGCCGCTTCGCGCTTCGCATCGCCCGCGAAAAAGCGTTCAAAATCCGCCGCTGAAGTAATCCGATTCATCCCCACATCGATCACCACCGCGCCCGGCCGCACCATCTCCGCGGAAATCATGCCGGCCTTCCCAATCGCGGCTACCAGAATATCCGCACTGCGGCACATGCTCGCCAGATCGCGCGTCTTGCTATGGCAAATGGTGACGGTTGCATTTTCCTGTAGCAGCAGCATCGCCATCGGCTTGCCGACGATATCGCTGCGGCCCACCACCACCGCATGCATCCCGGAGATGGGAATTCCCGTTCGCTTCAGCATTTGAATAATGCCCGCCGGCGTGCAAGGCGCAAGTTTCGGCTGCCCGCCCTGCAAATGGCCAACATTGACGGGATGGAAACCATCAACATCTTTTTCCGAGGCGACCGCTTGATCAAGCAACTTCTTATCCACATGAGCAGGAAGTGGCGTTTGAATCAGAATTCCATCCACATCCTCGCGCGCATTCAATTCCGCAACCAGGGCTAGCAGTTCTTCCGTGGTCACGGTTGCCGGAGGAGTCAGCAGCTCGCTGGCAATGCCCAGCTTGGCGCTGGTCTTCACCTTGTTGCGGACATAAATTTCTGACGCTGCGTGATGGCCTACCATCACCACCGTAAGGCCGGGCCGCACGCCCTGCGCCTGCAGCTGCTTCACATCGTTTGCAACCTCCGCCTGAATCGCGGCGGCGATGGCATTGCCATCCAGTATTTTGGGAGCCATAGTATTTTGGGAGTCGTAGATGCGCTCATGGAAACCAATTTTTATCGTACCGGATGCGCAACATCTGCGCCCGGATCCACGCTGCCACGGGTAGTTACTTGTCGATGTGCAATAACAATGCACCCTCGCTTGAACTTGCCGGTTGTCCGTCTGCGCAAAGGTGCAGCCAACGGTACCCACTGCCGATAACCAAAGTGTCCTCTTGCAATCCTAATATCCGCCGAAAAACCATCTGAGAGCATCGTCGATGCGTTGCAATCAATGTGAAGAAAAATGCTCACATGAAAATTGCCCCGGTGCTTTGTCAGATTCCTTAGCAACAAATTGGGGCAGATGTGAGTCTCAATAAGTGAGCAGGGCGTTGCCGCCAACTAAGGCGCGCAATGAATAGGGGGACCCAAATTTCATGCATCTTCGAACTCACGTCGAGAAGTTTCCAACAATGGAATTGCAGGAGCTGCGCGAAGGGCTGCTGCAAAACGGTCTGGACAGCTGGCAGGCGGCGGAATTGATCAGCAGCTTTCTGTCCGGTCGCGGATACGGCGTGTCTCGCCAGAGCGCGCGCGATGCTGTCCTGCGCGTGGAAGGCGTCGGACATTCCATCGACGGCATTCAGGCGGAGCTGGAAAAACTGGCGATGGTGATGTAAACAGGCCCGCTACGCGCGTGCGCCGGCTCGGGCGATGCTGAGCTTCGACGCGTCGCGCGATGTGTCGCGAGAAACTTCTCTGGACACTTCATGAGACAACGTCCCGGAAGACATGAACCGTTCCAATGCCTTGGTAGCGCAGCCCTCCCCGCAAATATGATGCGCCTTGGGATTGCGCGACTCGCCCTCGTCCCATGGCACCAGCGAGAAATGCCGCGCCGGCTGGCCTTCTTCGAAGCAGAACACGTCTCCAAGCGAGATCATCCACCAGTGGTTCGACGCCAGCTTCGTGTTGCCGCAGATGTCACAAAGAAAAGACTCGTCCCACGCCATAATGCGTTCCTCGTCTCAGATGGATGCGATGTCTACAACCTACACGATTTGGGAATCCGTGTGACGCCAATTTCGATTGATTTTGTTGTGCCCGGGCGGGTCTCCCCCGGCGAGTCCTGAAACGGACTTTATCCCGTAATGCAATAAAGAGAAACAAAATACTGGTCGGGACGGGCAGATTTGAACTGCCGACCCCTCGCACCCCAAGCGAGTGCTCTACCAGGCTGAGCCACGTCCCGACGGCTGCGTTCAAAAAACGCGGGGTCTGACACAGTTTACACGGTCGTCAGGTCCACGAAAAATATCCCGCGCCACCCAAATGACTCGACTCTAGTGGCTCGGCGGAACATACTCCTTTGGCACCGCCGCGCCTTCGCCAAAAAAGAAGCGATCCATCTGCTCAACCAGAAATTCCTGCGCCTCGCGCGTCCACGGCTGCAGGCGATATTCGTTCAGCAGCATCTTCTGGTGCTCGGCCCACTCGCCCCAGGCTTTCTTTGATACGTTGTTATAAATCTTTTGGCCGAATTCGCTGTCGAAAGGCGGCTCATCCAGCCCCTCCATCTCCGCCTTATATTTGGCGCAGTGAATCATATGTGCCATGCTCGTTTTGCTCCTGATTCAAATTGTACGGGTGAACAAAGAGAAGAGTAGGAAAGCCCAGGCTACTTCGCTTCCTCCAGATAAATCTTCGTGTAATCCAGATAGTTCTTCGCGTAATGCAGAATCAACTCGCGGTCGGCATCGGTGAGTTCGCGGCGCTGTTTCCCCGGAACCCCGGCCCAAAGCGTGCGCGCAGGAACCACCGTGTTCTCCGGAATCACCGCGCCGGCAGCAATGATCGAGCCTTCCCCAATCCGCGCATTGTTCAGGATTCTCACGCCCATGCCGATCAGGCAGGCGTCTTCTACCACGCATCCATGCACCGTGGCGTTATGGCCGATCGTCACCCAGTCGCCGACGATCACCGGATGACGATGTCGCATGCCATGCAGCACCGAACAGTCCTGCACGTTCGAATTCGCCCCGATGCGGATCGAATGCACGTCGCCGCGCACCACGGCATTCATCCAGATGCTCGAACGCTCGCCCAGCGTAACGTCGCCCACCACCTGCGCCGAAGCATCGACATAGCAGGTGGTGGGGATAACAGGCAGTTTGCCTTGATAAGAACGGATCATGATCGCGAAAGCTCCACGATCATTTTACCGGCCATCGGGACTGCTCTCTCCTCGGCTACCGTCCGCCGCCGTACACATAGCCATATCCACGACGGAAATTCTCCCGGTAGATATGCGCAGGCTGGCCCGGAGGCGCAGGAGGATTGCGGAAGCGCGGATGGCGATTCACATTCGGCGGCCGTCCATGCGCCATGTCGCGGCGAGCTGCATTCACGCCATCGTTGTATCCCTGGCTCGCGATCGCGCCCGGCGGTGGAGGTGCGTAATACGGCGGAGGCGCAGGATGAGCGCAGCCCACCCCCGTAAAAGCCAGCAACGGCAAAGCCGCAATAGCGGCAAGCAATCGTTTCATGCGTTTTTTCACCTCATCGAGCAATTGAACATCTGTGCCGGACGCGGAAGAAATTCCCTCGTCCTCATCGGACACACATCTGGAAACCCGGCTAGGGCAATCCAGTTTCGCGCCGGATGAAATTTCTTTTCTAACAATCTTTCGGCATCCCACCGAGAAGCTGCGCGTGGGCAGTTGCAGACCCTAAGTGCAATCCATCAACGATGTAGAGAAGACTGATGCAATCGATCATGTGCAACAGCATCTTTGGCGAGTCGAATGGCTCCGCGTTTCCTTTTTTCTGCCGCCGTGTATGCTCAAAAATTAAATGGAGCCCGTCACCCATTTCCTGACCGGAGCCTGCCTGGGCCGCGCCGGCTGCAACCGCACCACAGCCTACGCCACCCTGGCCATGGTACTGGCAGCCGAGGCGCCGGACATCGACGTGCTCTGGAGCCTGCGCGGACCCGTCGCCGGTTTCGAGCATCACCGCGGCATCACCCACACTCTTCTCGGCGCGCCATGGATGGCCTTGCTGGTTACGGCAGCGGTCTGGCTATGGCATCGCTGGCGAACGCGAAATTCCACGACCAATGCCAGCCTCCATCCGAAAAGCCCGCCAGTCCGCTGGGCCTGGATCTGGTTCCTCGCCCTCATCGCCGACTTCAGCCATCTGCTGCTCGACTGGACCAACAACTACGGCCTGCGTCCATTTTTCCCGTTCAATGCGCATTGGTACGCCGGCGACATCTTCTTCATCTTTGAGCCCGTATTATTCGCCGCGCTGCTCGCAGCCCTGCTCATCCCGGCCATCCTCGGCCTCGCCGACCGCGAAATCGGCGTCCGCCGCCAGCGGTTTCATGGCCGCGGATGGGCCATCTTCGCCCTATGCGTCGCCGTGCTGCTGGGCTGCTGGAAGTGGGCGGAGCACGAACGCGCCCTCCACCTGCTCGCCCAGCACAACTACCAGAATGAAACTCCCATCCGCATGACCGTCAACCCTTACCCCGGCGATGTTTTCGAATGGTTCGGCATCGTCGAGACGAAGGATTTCTACCAGACCGCCCGCCTCAACACGCGCACCGACACCTTCCTCAGTCAGGCTCCGACAGACCTCTACTACAAACAGCCGGACACTCCCGCGATTCTCGCCGCAAAAAAATCCTGGCTCGGCCGCGTCTTCCTCGACTGGTCGCAATTCCCCTATGTCGAAGGGTCCGGCGTCTTCGGCACGCTTCCCAACGGCGCCCACTATTCGCGGGTCCGCTTTCAGGATCTTCGCTTCGCCTACAACGCTCTCTTCCTCCACGGCCGCCAGGACAATCCCCTGGGCGGAACCGTAACCATCGCCCCCAATGGAGTAGTAGACGAAATGCGAATGGGCAAACGCATCCAGAAATAGCGCGGAGGTTGGAAGATCGATCGATCCTGCTTCACGGCGAAGATTGTTGAGAGAGGGAATATTTGTTTTGATTTCCTCAAATCCAGCTTGACCGCCTGCGTCCCACTCGAAACAATGGAAGTTCAAGAGGGAGTGCGGGATCCACCCGCATCCTCCCCTGCAAGAGGAGTCCAATGTTCAGTTATTTCTTCGTTTTAATGGCGATCTTCAGCCGCATTCTGCCGCACGCCGCCTGGTTCAGCTTCACCGCCGTCGGCGCGTCGCTGCTCGTCTTCGGAGCCCGCCGCTCGCCCAGATTCTTCATCCTTCCGGTACTGGCCTTTGCCGCCGCGGACTATTACCTGACCGTCTTCGCCTACAATTACCCCTTCCATGTGCAGGACTATCTGGTCACTTGGGCCTGGTATCTTGGTGCCTGCTTCATCGGCTATGCCATGCTGCGCAAGCGCGCCAATGCCGGCCGGGTCGTCGGCGCAGCGCTCGGTTCCTCGACATCGTTCTTTCTCGCCAGCAACTTCGCCGTGTGGTTAGGCTCGCCGATGTATCCCCACACCGCGGGCGGTCTCGCCACCTGCTACATCGTCGGCCTGCCGTTCTATCGCAATGACGTGCTGGCCACCACGGTGCTGACCGGCGCCGTCTTCGGCATCCCCGTTCTCGCCCGCCGCACAGCCGAGCAATGGCATCGCCACACCCTCAGCGGATCCGGCCCGAACGCAGCCTAGCTTCAAAGCCCGATCAAAAATAGATTGTCATTCCGAGCGAACCGGGGTCCCCGGCGCGCGATTTTGGCGCACTAGGGTGAGAAGTCGAGGAACCTGCTTTTTCTCGACACCTAAAATAACTGCGGGTGCCCCACATCTCGAATCTGAGATGTGGGTTTTCTCTCGCAAAATGAAACCCAAATGACCGACCCGCAAAACCCGTCCCCTGAAGAACAAGACGACGACGAAGACTCCTACTTCGAGGGCCCCTATCTCGTATTCACGGAAGCCTATCACCGGAAGCGCGGCTACTGCTGCCAATCCGGATGCCGCCATTGCCCCTACGGTTTCAACAAAACCGACGCCGCAAAGGAAAACCCGGAACCGGAAACAAGCTGATGACAAATTTTTCTTTTGGGTAGACCGGCCTTCCGCCGCGGAGAAGTCTTCAAGTAGACCCCCGGCTTCAGCCGGGGGATAGATCGGTTTTCCTATTGGTGTATGGCCGGGGAATGATGTTTACGCATCCGTTCCTCAAAGAACGGATGTACAGAAAGATTTCTCGCCACGCACAGGAATAGGAAAACCGGTCTAAATCATCGAAATTTTCAAGCACTTTAGCGCCTGAGGTGCCACACCGCAGGATCAGGAGAAATGCTTTACGATACTCAGCAGAGCCAGACACGCTCGCCGCGCGAATCGAACCTATGTACAGGCCCCCCGCGCAGACTGGATAGACAAGGTGCTCCTCAAAACCACACTTCTTCTCTCGCTGCTATGCTGCACCCTCCCCATGGCGCACGCCGATGACGCTTCCAAACAGACCAAAATTCAGGAACTGTTCCGCCTCGAAAAACTGGACCAGATATCCAAACAAAGTATGCAGCGGGCCATGGACATGATGAACAATCCGGCCATGGTGCAACGCATGTCCGGTGTCCAGCTCCCGCCAGGCCAGCAGCAGGCAATGCAACAGCTTTCCGGCAAACTCTTCCCCATCCTTTCCAGTGCTCTCAGTTGGGAGAATGTTGAACCGGACTACATCAAGCTCTACGCCAATGCATTTACCGAGAAGCAGATCGACGACATGATTGCCTTTTATAAGTCGCCCACCGGCCAGGCGTTCGCCGAGAAAGAACCGATGCTGGTGCAGCAGCAGAGCGCCATCGCGCAGCAACGTTTGATCGGCATCATGCCGGAAATTCAGAAGACGATCAAGGATTTCGCCGATCAGCAAAAGGAAAAGGCCAAGCCCCAACCGGCAACACCCAACCAATAAAATCGATGTTTTGGGTAGATCCCGGCCTTCACCTTGGATATAAGTCATAACGAAGATGCCCTCGCTCTCGCGAAAACATCTTCTCATCTGCAATCCGTGAACTCAGCCAGCTTAGTGCGGTGGAAACTAGAGAGCTTCCGCTGTAACAGTAATAGTTGGGGCGGGTTGTCTCAATTTTGCTGCCAATTGTGGATCAGTATTGCCGAGAACCCTGAAATGCATCTCCTGTGTCACCACGGTCGGCTTGCCAATTTCTAAATCGACTGCTCGTTGGAATTCTCCATGCTGGTGTCTGGCCGAAATAAGGCCGGGAATTGCCGGAGCTTCCCGGTTTGATTGCATTGAGATAGTGAGAGCTAACCCCGTAGAGGTTGGATGAACATTACTGCATTCGAAAAGCTGCTGAACAACTGAATGAGCATCCCCGGCACTCGCGGAAGTTAGGCTCGCCTGCGCAACTCCGGTTTTCCCCGAAGCAACTGGGACATCAAGCATAAAGCTTTGCTTTCCAGCTTCGCCCTGGCCAGAATCGACCACAAAGGTCAGCCGGTAATGTTTGACTGCGGGCTCGGAGCGTTGGACTGATGACGACTGAGCAAGCCCCGTTGAGGAGATTGCTAGGGCGAGGGCAAACGCGAAGTGCTTGGACATGAGACCACCTCCATGAAAATGGTTGGTGCGCGAACGCATTAAAACTTTGACTGCAATCGCGCAACTTTGGTGAGCGATGTCCAAGCCGCATGTTCTCAATGGCGATCGGTGAAGGATCGCCCCAGTTCGTAACAACCTCGTAACTTCACTCGTCTTCCAATGCGCGAAATTCAAATCAGATACGGTAAACTGCAGCGGATGCACGATCTATCGAAATCTTCCCATGTAGAATCCCATTTTCAGTCGAGTGAACTGGTGCGCGATGTCGTCATCGGCATGGCCGACGGTCTAACCGTTCCCTTCGCCCTCGCCGCCGGACTTTCCGGCGCGGTCGGTTCGTCGCATATCGTGGTGTTGGCCGGTCTGGCTGAAATTGCCGCCGGCTCGATCGCCATGGGGTTAGGAGGATATCTCGCCGCCCGTGGCGACGTGGAGCATTACGCCAGTGAACGCGAACGCGAAGAACGCGAAATCGTCGAGCGCACCACCGATGAGGAAGAAGAAATCTACGAGATCTTCGAGCAATACGGTGTCACCCGCCCGGAAAGCGAGTCGGTGCTGCTGGCGCTCAAGCGCCATCCCAAAGCCTGGGTCGATTTTATGATGCGGTTTGAACTGGGTCTCGAAGAGCCCGCCGCCTTCCGCGCCCGCCAAAGCGCTGCGGTAATTGCCTTTTCCTACATCGCCGGCGGTTTCATTCCCCTCGCGCCCTACATGCTTCTCGATCAGGCCACATCCGCTTTGCGGGCTTCCGTCGTTATTACTTTAGTCGCGCTTTTTGTATTCGGCGCGGTTAAAGGGCGGCTTACAGGTGGGGGCACCTGGAAATCCGCCCTTCAAACTGTCTCCATCGGCGGTTTGGCAGCGGCGGCCGCCTACGCCCTGGCCCGCCTCCTCAGCGTCCATCCCAGCTTCTAAAGCGATCGCCGATTTATAGTTGGCGGAATAAAAAATAAAGGACTGTCCGAGATAACTATCTTGCAGCCGACGGCCTGCTTCTGCCCCAATGGGAGTTGGCATGCGAGTCGGCAGATTCGATCCCGAGCAGGGACCGACGGAATCTCAGACGTAACCATATTGCTAACAGAAATATGGTAAAATTATATATTTATATAACACGATTGTAGAAAAATGATGCGATTTCATTAAAAAATGCCAAATTTGAAAATCGTATCTCGCGCAGAATCAACAGCTTGCAATTCAGTACAACGAAATTGGATACCGGCATTGCAGCCGATTGCCGGTTACACCCCAATTATCTCAAGAAATCGCCATTTTGACCGGCCCTGAACTCTTCAGTCAAAACGCCACAAAATCGCCTTTATTTGTATTTCCGCAACTCCTCGATTCAAAACCGGATAACCGAGGTTTGGCACGCGAATTGTGTTTGGCCCTTCAATTGCTTTAGTGTTCCACGTGGAACATTTCGCCTAATCGCCGCCAACGCCCACATCCGCTGTTTTTTTCGCAAAAACCCGCAAATAGCTCAAAAACGTTTTTTATCTTTCAGAAAATTATTTTTTGAACGGGAATGGTTCGCGATTGAGGATACGGTCATCCTATGCAAAGCGAAGAATTCTGTAGACCCGGCAGCAACTGGAGAGCGGTTCGAACGGCTTTCCGGAAGGAGCATTCCGTTGGCAGGAATTGAAACACCCCCTCTCACTGCGGCGAACATAGAGCTGGTAGCCCGCTTCCGGGCCGTGCGGGCCATGACCGATGCGCTCGCGCGTCCGCTGACGCCGGAAGACCAGATGGTGCAATCCTGCGCCGAGGCCAGCCCCGTCAAATGGCACCTGGCGCACAGCACATGGTTCTTTGAAACCTTCGTTCTGCGGGAATTTGTCCCCGGCTACCGAGCCTTCGACCAAGATTTCTTCTGGCTCTTCAACAGCTATTACAAATCCCTCGGCGGCCATCCCGAGAAGCGCCTGCGGGCATCGTTTTCGCGTCCCTCCCTCGATCAGGTCTTGGCGTATCGCCGGCATGTCGAAAACGCTGTGCTGCAAATGCTGGAAGAGAGTGCATCCGCCGAGGCGCTGGCCCGCATCGAACTTGGGATGCACCATGAGCAGCAGCACCAGGAACTGATCGCGACCGACATCAAGCACGCGTTCTGGTCGAATCCCTTGCAGCCGTTCTACAGCGAGCAGCCGTTGACAGCAGCGCAGCCCGATAGAAAATCGGCGCAGCAATGGATCGCGTACAATGGCGGATTAACCGAAATCGGCCACGCCGTCAACGGCTTCGCCTTCGATAATGAGCTGTCCCGTCACCGCGTTTACCTCGCGCCATTTCAGCTTGCGTCCAGCCCGGTTACGTGCGCAGAATACCTTGCATTTATTGAGGATGACAGCTATCGCCGTCCGGAATTGTGGCTCTCCGACGGCTGGGATGCGGTCGAGGCGCAGGGCTGGCGCTCGCCGCTCTACTGGAAATGTGGCGCGGATGGCGAATGGAGTGTGTTCACGATGCACGGACACGTATCTCTGGACGATCTGCTGGCCACGACCGTTTGCCACGTCAGCTATTACGAAGCCGATGCATACGCGCGCTGGGCCGGATTCCGCCTGCCCACCGAATTCGAGTGGGAACATGCTGCGGGAGAGCTTCCGATCGAAGGAAGTCTTCTCGATAGCGGCATACTTCATCCGCAGTCGCAGAATTTCGCCGGCAAAGGCGATCCTCTCCAGCCACAACGAATGTTCGGCGATGTGTGGGAGTGGACCCAGAGCGCCTACACGGCCTATCCCGGCTACAAACCCGCGGGCGGCGCGCTCGGCGAATACAACGGCAAGTTCATGTCCGGCCAGATGGTGCTGCGCGGCGGCTCTGTGGCTACGCCGGCTTCGCACATCCGCGCCACCTACCGAAATTTCTTTTCTCCAGCCACACGCTGGCAGTTCTCCGGAATTCGTCTGGCAAATGACGGAGCCGCCGCGTGAATTCAACGTCAGTGTTGGATATCACTATCGCGCAATCCCCGGCAACCCATCCCGCGGAAGCATCCGCGGTTCTCGAGGGTCTATCGGCGAGGCAGAAGCATCTGCCGCCGTGGTTGTTTTATGACGCCGCTGGCTCGCGCCTCTTCGAGGAGATCACTCAGCTACCCGAGTATTACCTGACTGCACGCGAACACGCGATCTTTTCCCGCCACGCCGAGGAAATGATTGCTGCCGCGGCTGGTCCGGAAATACTGCCGCTGTCCGTCGTCGAACTCGGCGCCGGGAGTGCCAGCAAAACTCTGGTGCTACTGCGCGCGCTGGTCGCTGCCCAGGGACGCGCAACCTACGTGCCAGTCGATGTTTCGGAGTCCGCGCTGCAATGGGCCGCAAAGAATATTCACATTGCACTGCCGACGGTTGAAGTCCAGCCGATCTGCGCCGACATCACGCACGATAAGCTGCTAAAGCTGCCAGTGGAAGGACGTCGCCTAGCGCTCTACATCGGTTCCAGTATCGGCAACTACGACCCTGAAGAAGCGATTGCGCTGCTGGAATGGCTGCGTTCGCAATTGCAACCGGCGGATGCTTTCCTGCTCGGCACCGATATGGTAAAAGACGTTGCGCCGCTGCTAGCGGCCTATAACGATAAGGCTGGCGTGACGGCCCAATTCAACAAAAATATCCTGACGCGCCTGAATCGTGAATTGGGCGCGAATTTTGCGCTCGACGCATTCGAACATCGCGCCGTATGGAACGCCGAGGCCAGCCGCATGGAGATGCACCTCGACAGCAAGCGCGACCAGACAGTCCGCATTGCATTGCTCGATCGCAGCTTTTCCTTCAAGCGCGGAGAATCGATCCATACCGAGAGCAGCTATAAGTTCACGCCGAAAGCCGTCGAGGAAATTCTTCTGAAGAGCGGTTTCGCGCTGGAACAAAGCTGGTACGACGCCGATCGCTGGTTTGGCGTGCATTTAGCCCGAGTAATCGACAACGAAGAAATGATCGAAGACCAGCCGGAAGAAGCCGCCGCGTAGAACCGGCGCATTACTCTCCGGCGATTGTCATCCCTTCAATGCAGAGAGTCGGGCATGCAATCGAGCTGCGAAAAATCAGATCGTTCGCCACGTTCGAAACATTATGCAGCATCTCCTTCAGATTGCCCGCCACGGTAATCTCTTCCACCGGATACGTCAGTTCGCCGTTTTCAATCCACAACCCGGAAGCGCCGTGGGAATAGTCGCCTGTCACCACGTTGACGCCATGCCCGATGAGATCGGTCACGTACAGCCCCTTGGGAATGCTCATCAGAATTTCCTCCGGCGTCCTTGTTCCTGGCTCCAGATAAAAATTTCCTGCGCCGATTCCAGGTGCGCCGGCAAGCCCACGCGAAGCATTCCCGGTCGACCGCAAGCCCAGCTTGCGCGCGGCGTACGTGTTCAGCAGATAGCTTGTGAGCACGCCGGCGTCGAGCACCATCTTACGTCGCGTTGGCAGACCCTCGCCGTCGAAGGCCGCACTGCCAAAGCCGCCCGACATGGTGCCATCGTCGACGATTGTGAGATTTTTTCCGCCCACCGTTTCTCCTAACTTTCCCGCTAGAAACGATGAATTGCGATATACGGCATTTCCATTGATCGCGCCGAGAATTGAGCCCAGAATCGACCGCGCCACCTCGGGTGCAAACACCAGCGGCACACGTTGCGTGGGAATCTTGCGCGCGCCGAGCTTTCGCACTGTGCGGCGCGCGGACTCCTGGCCTACCGCTTCCGGAGAGTCAAGCAGTCCCAGCGATCTCTGACTGGAGTACCAGTAATCACGCTGCATGCTCCCATCGGGCGTTTGCGCAATTGGCTGCGCGCTGATCGAGCAGGATGATCGATGCGATTCGCCCACAAATCCGCGCGAGTTCGCCAGAATTTTTCTCCCTGTAGCCGCATCGAAGCTGCCGCCGCCAGAGTTTTGAATCCGCGCATCCGCAGCCATGGCCGCAGCCTCCGTGCGCCGCGCATACTCAATGCGCTCGGCCACCGGAAGCGAATAAACATCTTCATAATAAAGATCGAGATCGCCGGAGAATTTGCCGAACTCTTCGCGCTCTGGAAGACCGACAAAGGGATCTTCGGAAGTAACGCGCACAAGCGACATCGCGCCCGAGATCAACTGCTCAATGCCTTCGCGTGTCAGATCGCTCGAAGAGGTCGACGCCGTCCGCTGTCCTTGAAACACGCGCAAGCCAATCGCCCGGGAGCCAGCCTCTTTCAGCTGCTCCACCTGCCCCAGCCGCACCAGCGTCTCGAATTCATCGCCTTCGGCAAAGATTGCCTCCGCATCGCTGGCGCCGGCATGCAGTGCTTTCGTAACAATGTCGGCGACAAAGTCCGCGCTAATCGCATTTTCTGTAACAGTAGCTATGCTATTCACGAAAATTCCTCGACTCGAGAACTACGATGTTGTCATTCCGACTGGAGCGAAGTGGAAGAACCTTTGGTAGGTCTGTCTGCACGGCGATCTAATTCGTTCCGCCTACTGTCATCTTGTCCAGCTTTACCGTAGGCATACCAACTCCAACCGGAACGCTCTGTCCAGCCTTGCCGCACGTTCCTACGCCTTCATCCAGCTTCAGATCGTTGCCCACCATGGAAACGTATTTCAACGCTTCAGGGCCGTTGCCAATCAATGTGGCATTCTTCACCGGGGCAGTAATTTTTCCATCCTCGATCAAGTAGGCTTCGGATGCGGAGAAAACAAATTTGCCGTTGGTAATATCCACCTGGCCGCCGCCAAAGTTCACCGCGTACAGGCCACGTTTCACGCTTCGCAGAATGTCTTCCGGTTCGTCTTCCCCGGCTAGCATATAGGTATTCGTCATGCGGGGCATGGGGATGTGCTGATAGCTCTCTCGTCGACCGTTGCCGGTGTCCGCAATGCCCATCAGCCGCGCGGAAAGCTTGTCGCTCATGTATCCCTTCAGCACGCCGTTTTCAATCAAGACTGTCTGCTGTGTCGGCGAGCCCTCATCATCTACGTTCAGCGAGCCGCGGCGGTTCGGCATGGTGCCGTTGTCGATTACGGTCACCTTTGGGCTGGCCACCATCTGGCCGATCAACCCGGCAAACGCAGAAGTCTTCTTACGATTGAAATCCGCTTCCAGTCCATGTCCAACGGCTTCATGCAGCAGAATTCCCGGCCAGCCAGGACCCAGCACTACTGGCATTTCCCCGGCCGGCGCAGATACCGCGCCCAGTTGCAGCACCGCCTGTCGTGATGCCTCGATGGCAAAATATTCCGGAGTCTTATCGGTCAGGAAAAAATCCAGCAGCACGCGTCCGCCGCCGCCGGAACTGCCGCGCGCCATGTTGTCGCCCTCTTTTGCGATCACGGAAACATTCAATCGTGCCAGCGGCTGCGTATCGCTTGCAAAGCTGCCATCGGAGCCGCAAACGAGAATCCGCCGCAGTTCATCCGCAAAGCTGGCCTGCACCTGAACGATGCGTGCATCGTACGCGCGGGCCGCACGATTGGCGCGCTGAATCAGATTCAACTTTGCCGCGGTTTCCGCATCCGAGCCTGTTTCGTCAACGGTGTACAGTCCGGCCGAAGGAGCTTCTCGAAATCCCTGTACCGGCTGCTTGCTGGGCCCGCTTGCAATCAGCGCCGCAGTGCGCGCCGCGCGCAGCAGCCGCTCCGGAGAAAGATCGTCCGTATACGCATAGCCGGTGCGCTCGCCGGAAACGACACGCAGGCCGCAACCCGCGCTGATCCCCTGGCTTGCAGACTTGACCAGCGATTCGTCGACCACCAGCGAGCTCGCCGTAACATATTCAAAATAGAGATCGGCATAATCTCCGCCGGCCGAAAGGGCCTCTGCCAAACAGCGTTCCAATAGCCGATCGTTTAGGCCAAGATGTACATAGAAAAACTTGCGTGTGTCCGGCGAGGCTGGCTGCATTCTGGATGGCTCCTAATTCGGCACGAGGCTCGGAAAATGCCTGTTTCGATTCTAATCTCTTAGATTCATGCCGGGATTGGAAGGTGCAGCGGGTGCGGGTGCCCAATCCTTCGCATTCTGTAGGAAAGACCGAAGAGAATCTGTCTTCATTTCGAAGCGAACGCATGGTAGCGTGAAATTCATGAACACCGATCTGAATACAGACCTGCGCTATCCCATTGGAAGATTTTCGCCGCCTGCCAGCATTTCGCCGCAGGATCGCAACGCAGCCATCGAAGCGATTGCCGAGGTCCCGAAAAAAATGCGCGCCGCTGCGCGCGAACTCTCCGACCTGCAACTCGACACCGCGTATCGCGAGGATGGATGGACAGTGCGCCAGACCGTGCATCATACCGCCGACAGCCACATGCAAGCTTCCAGCCGCGTGCGTCTCGCCTTGACGGAAGACTGGCCGACAATCTGGGCATATAAAGAAAATCTGTGGGCAGAGTTGGTTGACGCCCGCACCCTTCCGGTTGAAGTTTCGCTCCAGCTTCTTGACGCGCTCCACGCCCGCTGGGCCGCCCTTTATCGTTCTCTCGATGAGGCCGACTGGAAACGGCGGGGGTACCAGCATCCGATCAACGGCAAGCAATCGCTGGAACAGCTTGTCCTGCTCTATGCCTGGCATGGCCGCCACCATACTGCGCAAATCACTGCGCTGCGCCAGCGACAGGGATGGTAACGGAAAAATCATCGGCGACGTCGGAGGAGCTGGCATCGCAGTTGCAGAAGTTTCTTGACGACGAGCCAGCGGCAGTCCTGGTTGAAAATGGACGCATCCTTTTCGACCTGCGCATGGCGAGCAGGACCGTCGCTGCGGAACACGGCCATTGCGTGTTGCATGTTTGGTCGGAGGAGCGCGACCTGGTTCGCAACGTGGTCGACATCACCGTGCGCAAAATCGGCCTGCGCCTGCATGTGTTGCGCATGGGCCAGACGAAGCCGCAGACGCTAGAACTGCAGCCGCAGCAGCGTCGCCTGCCCTCGCAACGCCAAACCAAACGCACAAAATTCATCCCGATGCTGGAACGCTTGCTGCCGCGCTACTTTCCCGAGCACAAGGTGGAAGCGCTGCGTACTGCGATGGATCTCGAGCGCAGCTTCAGCCCGGCGTACGCGCGCGGAATGCTGGTGTGCGGCAGTTCCGCCTGGGCGGTGCTTGCCATCAACGGAGAAGAGTCGCAGGCGCTGATCGATGGCGCGCTCACGCTGGGCGTGCTGTGGCTGAACCATTGCCGCGAACAGAGCGGAGGACGCCGCATCGTGAAAGGACTGCGCTTGATCCTGCCGCGTGGCAAATCTGCCGTTACCGTCGCGCGGATCCGATGGATGAACCAACGCGCCGCCAAATGGGAGCTGTACGAACTCGACGAAAAAACCGAAGAGCTTTATTTGCGGGATCCGGAAAACCAGGGAAATCTGGATTCGCATCTGGTTCACGCGCCGAACATTTCGGCGGCAGAAGAGCGCTTTCGTCTCGCTATCGAACGCGTACGCGCATTGCTGCCGCCGGGCGCCGCCGCGCAGATGGAGATTCTTTTTCGCAACGGCAACGAAGTGGCCCTGCTATGGAATGGCCTGGAATTTGCGCGTATTGAAACGGCAGTCACGGAAAATTTTGCGAGGTCAGAGGAAATCGTCTTCGGCTCCGGCGCAAATGCCACGCGATTGACGGAAGAATCTGCTTCAAAACTGCGCGAGCTGATGGCGCAATTGATTCTTCGGCGGCAGGCCGGCGGTGACAAACGCGATACGCTCTACCGCCAGCAGCCTGAGCGCTGGCTGGAGTCGCTGCTGCGCCGCTCGCCCGATGCGATTGACGCGATGATCGAGCCGCAGCCGCTCTACGCGCAGGTGCCCGCATTTTCCGCCGCCGACCGCGCCATCCTCGATCTGCTGGCGGTGCGGCGCGATGGGCGCCTGGTTGTGATCGAAATCAAGGCAGATGAAGATCTACATCTCGCCTTACAGGCGCTCGATTATTGGGTACGCGTGCGCCGCCATCAACAACCGATCGCCGACGCAAGTGGGAGCCGGGAAATAAAAAGCGATTTGGAACGCTTCGGATATTTTCCCGGAAAACACCTTCGTACGGATGCTCCGTTGCTGTACCTGGTTGCGCCCGCGCTGCGCATCCATTCCGCAACAGAGATCGTGCTGCGGTATATTTCGCCGGAGGTGGACTGGTCACTGATCGCACTCGACGAACGTTGGCGGGAGAAGGTGCGCGTGGTGTTTCGCAAGCGCCCCGAGAAGAAATAAAATCTCTGGAAAGTTTTTAGGGGTTCTAGGCCGGAGTCAGCACAACCTTATTTTCATCTTGCGTCGATACGAATCGCGGTGCAAAAAAATTCTCCACTGCATCCAACACGCCCGCGCCGGTCTTCGCTTCGTAAATTGCTTTTCGCAATGCCGCTCCTCCGGGAACGCCGTGTGTAAACCAGGAAGCAAACTGTTTCATCTTGCCAGTGGCATCGGGAAAGTCCTCATCGAGCAGCATGGAAAAATAGGCGCGGATCAGGTGATAGCGGTCGAGCTCCGTGGGCTGTGTGTAGCGGCCATGCGCGGTGTACTCGGCGATCTGGCGAAAAATCCACGGGTTCGCGGGAGCTGCGCGGCCAATCATCACCGCATCGCAGCCAGTCTCGGCAATTAGTGCGCATGCGTCCTCTGGCGTGCGAATGTCTCCGTTGCCGATCACCGGAATTTGGACTGCCTGCTTGATCGCGCCAATCCACTCCCATCGCGCTTGGCCGGAATAGCCCTGCTCGCGTGTCCGCGCATGCAGTGACACAGCATTCAGACCGCTCGCCTCCGCCAGCTTTGCCAGTTCCACGCAAACAATGTTTTCGTCGTTCCATCCCAGGCGGAATTTCACCGTGAAGGGAATGGTGACGGACGCCCGCACGCGCTCAAAAATCTTTGCAATCAGCGGCAAGTCGCGCAGCAGACCGCTGCCGCCATTGCAGCTAACGACGCGCTTGGCCGGGCAGCCGAGGTTCAAGTCGACAAGATCGAAGCCTGCATCCTCCACCACCCGCGCTGCTTCGGCAAGTGTTTCCGGATTCGAGCCAAATAGCTGCGCCGCGATGGGGTGCTCGTCTTCGTAAAATGTCAGGTAGCGTTTGCGCTTCGACTCGCGCATGCGTGCCAGCCCATCGGCGGAGGTAAACTCCGTCATGATCAACCCGCAGCCCGATTGCTGGTTCGTAATCGCTCCGGCAACACCGCCGGCCAGATCGATCGCCGAACTTTCCCGCGAGAACAAACTCGCATTGCGAATAAACCGCCGGAAGACCGTGTCCGTTACCCCGGCCATCGGAGCCAGCACCGTTGCCGGCGCAATCGATACTGCGCCAATCTGGAACGAAGCCGGGACGCGTGCCTCCGCGGGCATCGCATGTTCGAGCGGGTTGTCCCAGTGCTTTTTCATCGATTTTTTAAACTACTAATCAAAATCAAAAGGCCTCCGCCGCGGCGGAGGCCCTGTCTTTTCCACCAGTGCGAATCGCTACTTGGCCGCGGCTGCGGTCTCGGCTTTTGCAGAGTCCGACTGCGCATATTTGCGGCGGAAGCGCTCAACGCGACCCGCGGTGTCGATCATCTTCTGCTTGCCGGTAAAGAACGGGTGGCAGGCGGAACAGATTTCCATGTGGATCTCGCCCTTATGCGTGGAGCGGGTCTCGAAAACAGAGCCACACGCGCATTTCACGGTGATCGTTTCGTAATTTGGATGAATCCCTTGCTTCGGCATAGTAAAACCTTTCCTAAAACGCTATCAATCAGTTTATTCGAGATTCCCACAGGCCGCAATGGTGGATTTTCTATACCTCTGGCACAACGGCTGCGATACTGGACTCAAAGGATAGACTCTTTGTCGATGGAAGAAACCACATCCGCTGTCTGCCCCCGCTGCGGCGGGCTGGGATTGACGCTGATGCGCCGCGACGGGCGGCAGTTTGCCGCCGAGTGCATCTGCCGGACGGAGCGCAAAGCGGCGCAGCGGCTGAAACGCGCGCACATCCCCGAACGCTACACACATTGCTCGCTTGAAAGCTTCGATACCGGCTTTCGCGGCGCGGATCCGTCGCTTGGAATTGCCCTGATGGCCACACGCCGCTTCGCTGACGGATATCCACTCGAAACCGAAGGCCGCGGACTGCTTTTGACCGGCAATATAGGCAGTGGCAAAACGCATCTTGCTGTCGGGCTTCTCTGCGAACTGATCGAGCAGCGCGGCGCTACGGGAATCTTTTGCGATTACCGCGATCTGCTGAAGGAGATTCAAAATTCCTACAACCCGCATGTTGCGACTACGGAGCTCGAAATCTTGCGCCCGGTTTTTGAAGCGGAAATTCTAGTGCTCGATGAGCTGGGCGCAGTGAAGCCCACCGACTGGGTCTGGGATACGGTAGCGCATGTGTTGAATACCCGTTATAACGACAAAAAAACTACTCTGATCACTACGAATTATGCCAATTTGCCCTCGGCGATGGCGCAGACCCAGCCTGCGTCCGTGAGCGATAGAGATATTTCCCGCGCGACACCGGCGAGTGCAGCCGCACGTGTTATGCGCGAGGAAACGCTGGGCGATCGCATAGGAGAGCGCATGCGTTCTCGTCTGCAGGAAATGTGCATACCGATTGCGATGCATGGCGCCGATTTTCGCCAGACGGTGCGGCGCGCCAGCTTTCAATAAACGTTCAGAAAAAAGTTTATTTAGAAGATTGCAGCGGTTGCCAAAACCACTAGAGCTGCGGCGACGGCGGCCGCCCGATACATCACATCTCCTTGCGGTCGCGGCTGCGTCGTGCGCTTGCCAGCGAGCTTAGAAAGGGTCGGCATGATCGTTCTCCTGTTTTCAGCAGATGCGCGCGGGGAACGCCGAATGCTACTGACTATAAGACGTATTCTCCCGGCGAAGAGATGCGATGCTTTCGATATATTTTTGCTTTATTCATTCAGCAGACGGTGGCACCCTCATTTCGTATATCGGCAAAACCCTCAGGAGTTACAATCGGCGCATGAATGACCCCGCAGCGCGACCCGCCGAGTCCTCCATCCCACGAGAAAACGCCCTGCTGTTTGCTGCGGAAGACTCGCATGGCAACCGTCCCGGTGCGTCGCCGGAGCGGAGCTGGCTTCCATGGATTGTGGCTGCGGTGGTGATTCTTTTGATCGTGGTGCTGGCTTTCGTTTTCGGTGGCCGTCGAGCGGCGAATCGCGTGGCTTCTGGTGTCGATCCGTATGCGGCGCAACTCGCCATCAGTAGTGTCCAGCTGAGTCAGGCGACCAACTTTGCCGGCGACCAGCTAACGTATGTTGATGGAACCATTATGAATCATGGCGATCGCACGGTTACCGGCATTACCGTGCGCGTTCTTTTTGCCAATGACGATGGCGAACAGCCTCAGACGGAGCAGGTGCCGCTCAATCTAATACGTACCCGTCAGCCTTACGTGGATACGGAGCCGGTCAGCGGAGCACCTTTAAAACCAGGAACTTCCGCGGATTTTCGTTTGATCTTTGACGATGTTTCCTCTCTTTGGAATCAACAGATTCCCGTAGTGAAGATTCAGAGTCTGACGACAGTCGCGCCGTAGATGTCGTTTGAATTGTTTTATTTGCGAGGCTAAGGGAGATCGGTCCTCAGTTCGATGTAACCGGCAATGGCCTGCAATGCCGGTGTTTTATTCTGCTGCGATCAGTTGCAAGTCGTTCATTCCATGCAGGATACAGCTTTAAAATTCTGCATTTTTGCAGAAGAAATCACCGTTTTTTTATGTGACACGTAATATAAAAATTATATTCTCATTCATTTTTTGGGTCGGCTCGGTTTCGTCGACAGATTCGTTTGCGTCGTTTCTCTCGTCCTCACGCAAGAACGTTCGTTCGACAGGCTACCGGATGGGGCCCCGTAGGCTTCGGATGGATCACTCCGACCCCGTCCTAGGACGGAATGCGGTCACGCATGAATCTCTCTTGATTTAAACGAGATAGAGGAGTTCGACTTAGCGCTGGCCGCGCCTCTTTTGGATTGTTGCAACCTCGATGCATTCAGGTAGTTTTTGCGCTCCACAAGCAGGATTTACTCGATAGCGAGCGTCTTAACACTGGGCTGGACTTGACCGCCTGGCTGCCTTATCCGCGCAATATCTATTTACAATCAACGATTTGCAATGCTGCGCAGCGGCGACGAGGGTTTGGCATGCGGCTTGCATTTGGTCAGGCTGTGGATGATTCCAGCGCCTATCATCGCGCAGAAATCTTCAGGGAAAAAACTATGAAAACAGATTCCCACAATTCGTTGCGCATTGCCACTGCTGTGCTAGCTACATTTGCAATTGCTCCATTCCTTGTTTCGACTGCAAATGCTCAAACGGTTGGGTCAGCGGATGCGCAGGCTCAGAACGCACAAATTCAGACCGGCACGACTTCCGGAAACGCATCGATGTATGCGACCGGACAGCCGTTAACGACTCAGTCTCACGAGGGCTTCTGGGGACATCTGAATCCGATGGCCCGCAAGAAATGGGTAAATCGTCAGGTGAATCCTGTCAAGGATCGCCTGAATGAGCTGGATCAGATTTCTGCCAGCAACGCCCAGCAAATCAAAGATGTCGACGCCCGTGCCCAGGCCGGCATCTCGAAGGCCAATCAGGAAGCGCAGATGGCTGACCAGCGTGCTACAACAGCCGGTAACACAGCGAACCAGGCACAGCAGCTGGCGCAAAACGCAGATACGCAGACGACGAATATCGGCACCACGGTCAGCAATCTGGACCAGTATCAAACGGTGAATCGTGTGG
Source organism: Acidobacteriaceae bacterium (assembly GCA_965276585.1). Lineage (GTDB taxonomy): Bacteria > Acidobacteriota > Terriglobia > Terriglobales > Acidobacteriaceae > JAKAAZ01. The sequence continues at coordinate 1,028,420 of CBDIAZ010000002.1, forward strand.
AGATTCGCTTCCGCTCCGGCAATGCCATTCTTCATAGCAGTTCTAAAGAGGCGCTGGATCAGCTGGTCAGCCAGCTGCAAGGTCAGCGTGGGTACATTATCGACGTGCAAGGATATTCGGCAATGCGCGGGCCTTCGGGAGTCGCGGCATCGCATCGGATGGCTTCGGCAGTCACGCGGTATCTGGTCACCCAGCACCAGGTTCCGCTCTACAAAATTCACGAGATCGGTTTGGGCAATGCTCCGCTGGAAAACGTAGATGCGAGCACCCGCCGTCACGGCAGCATCGTGGAAGTCACACTGATGCACAACAGTTTGTCAACCTTGAGCGCGTCGAATTCCGGCGCCTCAACAACCGGCGCGGCGCAGTCCGGTACCGCGCAGTCCTCCTCGAATGGGACTGCGTCGCAGCCAATGAATAACCAATAAAAAAGGTTGACTCAAAAGCTCTCACACAAGAGAGAACCAAGGCAGATTGGCCCCTCAAGCGAGGGGCCCTTTTTTTGCTTTACAGGAAATACTAAACTGATCGACGTTTGAGCAGCTCTCCTATTGCTAAGAGAGAGATACGACCTTCTGGGTATAGCGAAGAGCTTTTGCATTCCGGCATTCTCGGCAATACCGGCTAGATCAGTTGGAATTCCACAGTTCTAGACAACTTTGGGTTATGAATCCAAAGAGCGGTCCTTTCGCGCAGCCCAATATTATTTCCCAACTACGACAACACGCCCGGAATCCAGAAGCGCGAGCAACGCAGCTCAACGAGTGACTCGGCCATGTTAGCGATAATTGAGGCCTGCTTTACGCTAAGCGAAACCGATCGGTAACACAGCAGACTTTCACTGGAGCGATCAGGTTGCGCTGAGAGATGGTTTGCCGCCCGTTCACAGAATTCTCGAGGTGGGGTTTTGCTCCCACAGCATCGCGGAGAGCCAGTCAGGATCGATGTGCGAATGCGGCAGACGGACCAGCGGTTTGACCGGCCTCATCCCCGAGGTCCATGGCTGCGATAAGGCCGCTGTTCACAGTGAATACGTGGAGAACCTCGCTGTCCGAAAGAACATCCCCTTGAAGGCTTTTGACGAGTTGGTGCACCTTGACGTAGATCTTGCCTCCGTCTTTCTCCGTCATTGCGAGCGGTTCGACATGGGGGTCGAACTCAGCCCATTGTCGAGTCCAATAGGCATTGATCTCTTCTTTTCCGACAATCTTGCCGCCCTCTGAAGCCTTGGGCCAGCTCACGTCTTGCGTCATTAGTGCTAATGCACCGTCGATGTCCCGCTTGTTGAATGCGGAGTACGCCTGCTCAATAATGGTCTTAGTGTCTGCCATTCATCCTCCTACAACTGTTGCCATGCACTCGATTCTCATTATCCGGGCAGTCCACATTAACACTGACGAGCTTCAGCAAAAGGAAGGGCGAAACGGCACCGCGTTCGTCTATTTCTGTCCTTCGATCAGATAAGTCGATAAATCAGGAGAGCCCTATCGATATCAGCGGGCTTTGACCTGAGTCGCGATTCGGTTGTATTCGGATCTCGAAAGTATGTGCCGTTGCTCCAGTTCCGCCGAATTTTTGTAAGGCCTCGCAGAAATGATTCTATTTGCCTTTGCGTTGTCAATTCCCGGCAGTGTTTTCAGTTGCTCCTTCGTTGCACGATTGATGTTCAGTGGGCCTTTCGCCTTCAACCCATCGAACACCCCTTGCGCGATGGCTTTTGTATTGCGAGCTGCCGCCGCGGTTACGTTTGCCGTATTCTGGCGGATGGCGTCGGGGCTTCTACTGGCAGGAGAACAGCCGCAGAGTTCCAAAACTCCAATAATTGCGATACAGCTTATCCATTTCATGCCCGCTTCGATGATTGAAGAGGGGGTTCCTGTTGCCTGCGAGGTTGTCCGAGAAATAGGTTTCGTCCAAATTCGTTCTGAAAGCTCTGATTCAATTATTTGGCACCTCAGTGGCTTAAAGCCACCCGAATATTTCCGCGACTTATCCCCGGCCTGAAGGCCGGGGTCTACGCAAAACTCTCGAAACAGCTACTTCATTAGAGTCTCCTTCGTACAGCAATTCTGCTTGCAATCGTTCGTCTTCTTCGTTCCAATGAAGCTTTGCCATGAGCACACTTGAAAAGAAAATTGCATTTCTATTTCCCGGTCAGGGTTCGCAGGCGGTGGGGATGGGCCGCGAACTGCAGGAGAATTTTCCCGCAGCTCGCGCGGTTTTTGAGGAAGCGGATGACGCGCTTGGATTTTCCATTTCGAAGCTATGCTTCGAGGGTCCGGAAGAGCAACTGAAATTGACGGAAAACACGCAGCCTGCGATTCTGACCGTCTCTGTGGCCGCCCTGCGCGTGCTTCACGAACGTGGAGTTGATTGCCAGATGGCCGCCGGACATTCGCTGGGCGAGTATTCCGCACATGTTGCCGCGGGTACATTCTCTTTCGCGGAAGCGGTGCGCGCAGTGGGAAATCGCGGCCGCTATATGCAGGAAGCGGTGCCGGCGGGGGAAGGCGCGATGGCGGCGATCCTTGGACTTTCTGCGGAACAGGTTGCGGAGGTTTGCGCGATTGCCGCGCAGCAATCGGGGGCCGTGGTGGCTGCTGCGAATATCAATTCTCCGGAGCAGACGGTGATCTCCGGGGCCGTGGCTGCGGTTGAAACCGCAGCCACGATGTGCAAAGAGCATGGCGCGAAACGCACGGTGATGCTGCCGGTGAGTGCGCCATTCCATTGCGCGTTGATGCAGCCGGCACAGGACCGCCTGGCGGATGATCTGAACAAAATAATTTTTCAGACTCCGCGTATTCCTGTGGTTTCGAATGTCGACGCGGAGTGGGTTTTGACCGGCGATGTTGCACGCGATGGTCTGATTCGCCAAGTGACCGGAGCGGTTCGCTGGGTGGAATGCGAGCGGCAGTTGATGGCAGCGAACGCATCCCATTTTATTGAAGTTGGGCCGGGGAAAGTGCTGAGTGGATTGATGCGCCAGCTGGATCGCGCGCAGGTTAGCCTGAGCGTTGAGAGCGTGGTGAGCCTCGATAAAACATTGGCTGCGCTGGGGGCGTAGACTGTGGCGCGATCGTTTTTTGCGATGAGGGAAAGGATGATTCCGATGAAAGGGAGAATGGTTGCCGCGGTAGGTCTCGCGTTCTTTTGCTGCAGTGCGGCGTGGTGCGCGAAGCACGCTGAGAAAACTTTGACGGCTGAGAATGGCGGTCCGATCCGCAAAATCTATGTCCGCTCCGCCTCTGCGGATATGACGAGCTCCGCAGCGAACCAGTTGACGCAGGATACCTGCCTTACAGTTGTGCCCGATGCAAAACAGGCGGACGCAGTGCTCGATGTCGGCATCGCGTTGCCCGGACTGGGAGGCGGCGGTGGAGGTGCGGCGCCGGACACGTTCGGTCCTTCCGTGAAGCCGCAGACGATGGGCGGGAATAAATCGAAGCCGCAGCGCGGCATCACCGCGACCTGTAGTGACGATAAAGGCAGCGGCGGCTGCAGCAGTTCCAACAGCGGCTACCGGGGCGGGCTGGAGCAGCCGGCGGCAGAGTGGCCGGGGAATGTTGGCTCCAACCTGGATGTTTCCCTGACACAACCGGGGGACAATGCACAGGAATTGTGGGAGCCGGATGCGGATAAGAAAAGATCATGGAGCGATCAGCTGCGGCAGGTAGCGGGCTGCCCAGTCTGCCCCGGAGAGCATTTCAATCGGCGCAAATACCAGACATACCGGAGCTGGATTCAGAACAGATGTCCGGGAGTTCTGGCTGGCCACTAGAGCGATTTTCGAAAATGTGGCGCTAAGGGTGGCCGAAAAGATCGCGAACTTTCTTATCGCGATAGGCGAAAATCTCTTCCACATTCCGCCGGACGGAAATAGCATGCACGGCGCGGCCAAGCAGGCCGAAGGGCAACGCATACTCGACGTGGTCGCGGATGCGGGTGCCTTGATCTGCCGCTTCAAAAATATGTGTGTGCCGCCACAGATGGTACGGGCCTTTAAGCTGCAGGTCCTGAAAATGATGCGGCGGCTGCCAGCGCGTGATTTCGGTTTTCCAGAGCAGCGGAACGCCGTGCCAGCGTAGCCGATAGTCGATGATGGCTCCGGGCTTCATCTCGATCGGCTGCGGAGTGAGGATCTGAAAATGCAGCCACGCCGGAGTGAGGCGATCGAGGTTTCCGGCCTCAGAGAAAAATGCGAAGACTTCCTGAAGCGGGTGTGGAACCCATTGTTCGCGGTCGAGGGTGAACGGTTGGCTCATCGGGCTTCCGCTCTTGTGGTCGCGGGTAACTAAATTTCGACCAGCACGTCGTCGCCATTCTGGCGAAGCGCATAGCTGACGGCTTTGGTATCGGAACCATCGCTGGCGGCTCCGGTGACGAGATCGAACTCCCACTGGTGCCAGGGGCAGACCACTTTGCCGTCTTCAATCGTGCCTTCGGCGAGCGGTCCGCCGCGATGCGGACATACGTTGTCGAGCGCCAGCGGCTTGCCGTCGATCATGGCCACGCACAGGGTCGCGCCCTGCACGGTGAATTCCTTCGCGTTGCCTTCGGCAGGCAGTTCCGCACGATTGCACAACTTCAACCACTCGCTCATTCTGCTCTCTCTATCTCTTTTCGATGTTCATCCCTGAAATGCGGCCATGATGGTGCCGGCAAAGATTGTCAGGAGCCACCAGCCGACTACGATGATGGCTGCGCTGCTGCGTTTTACGCGCCCGACGGTCGCGCATCCGATCACCAGCAACACCACCACCCAGATTGTAAATACATCGAACGAAGAAAACAGCGTGTGCACCCACATCGGCACATCGGAGCCGAGATAATAGCCGATGTTCGTGCCGACGGGATTCTGCATATCGAACTGCTCCGCGCTGGCTCCGGCTAAGATGGCGATGGCGGCGAGGACATATTTGATGAGAAATGGCAGGCCGGCATAAAACCATACTGCGAGATATTGCTGATAGCTTGCCTTCGCACCCAGCCCGAAATTGAAGCTCACCATCAGAATGGCAGCGGCGATCAGCGCGAAAATCAGCCCGACCAGCGGCCAGGCATAGCTGATCGCACGAGTGAACTTGGCGATGGTATGGGTCGTCTGCTGCCGCTGCGCTTCCGGCATGGAACTCATTCGCTGCTGCTGTTGCGCGCTGCGATTGATGTTGGCCTGGGCCACCTGGTCGAAGCCGATCTGCCGGTCGACTGCAGAGACGAAGAGGATACTTACCAGAATTCCCAGCACAAAGGGAAGCCACCAGCTTGCATTGCGGAGAATGTCGGCAAAAGTTTTTGTGGGCGCAGTGTATGCATCCACCACCCGCTCGGCCTGAGATAGGCCGGGACCTTCTGTCATCAGTTGTTTCTCGTTATTCATTTTCGTCATCGCTTGTCTGTCCTCTACAGTCGCTGAAGCAAGTATTTCCTCGTTGAACTGGATGTAGCTTTTATACTCCCGGAGTTGGGAACGGCGATGATTTTTTCGACGCCGACTGCCATTTCCTTTTGGCAATACGGCTCTGCCGGATCGGAGATAGTTTCTTGATCCCCTTGCATTGGCCGGCCTTTGAATGCTTCACTGGTGTGATTATGGATCGCAGACAATTTTTACGTGCTACTGCCGCCTCCGCCGCTGTCGCGGCTATGCCGAAAGCTCTGCTTGCCGACGATGAAACTACGGTTCCGGGGCGGCTTACCCTGCAGCCTAACCAGCCGGGACACAGGATGGCGAAGGATTTTCTTGGGGTGAGTTATGAAACCCGGCAACTTTCCCAACCGGAATTTTTTTCCGCGCAGAACGCCGCGCTGGCAGGATTTTTCCGAACGCTGGGTACAGGTGTGCTGCGCATCGGCGGCAATAGCAGCGAGTTTGGAATCTGGACTCCATCGCCTGGTGCAATGGCGCAGTCGAAAGAAAATGCGACCTTCGGCCCGGATACGGGACATGGTCCTTCGCCTACCTATATGACCACGCCGCAGGCGATTCGCAATCTGCGGGAATTTCTCGACATGATCGGCTGGCGGGCGATCTATGGATTGAACCTGGGGAAGGGAACCACCGCACAGGCGGCGGATGAGGCTGCCTTCGTGTCGAAGACACTAGGTGATCGACTGATCTGTTTCCAGATTGGCAATGAGGCGGATCTGTATCGGAACAATGGTTTGCGTCCGAGAAGCTATGACTATGCCGATTTTGCCCGCGACTGGCGTAAGTTTCACGACGCGGTCAAAGCTCGAGTTCCAGGCGCACAGTTTGCCGGGCCCGATACCGCCGGTCCCGGAACATGGGTCGATGAGTTTGCGCAGGAATTCGGCAAGGATGTCATGCTACTGACCACGCATTATTATGCGGAAGGTCCGGCCAGCGATCCTTCGATGAACATCGACAGGTTGTTGCGTCCGAATCCAAAGTGGGACGATGCAATGCCGAAAATCCGTCAGGCCATGGCGGAATCGCACCTGCCGTATCGGCTTTCGGAGACAAACTCCTGCTATGGCGGGGGCAAGCCGGGAGTGAGCAATACCTTTGCGTCTTCGCTTTGGGCGCTGGATCTGATGCTGCAACTGTGCGCGTTCGGCGGCAGCGGCATCAATTTTCATTCGGGCGGTTATGGATGGTACGCGCCCGTGGTGGGTACGTTGGAAAACGGCTTCGTCGCGCGGCCGGAGTACTATGCCATGCTGCTGGCGTCGCAGCTTGTTGGCGGGAAAATGGTGGCCAGTCATCTGGATGCGGCGGAAACAAATTCGCTGTTTGTTTCTTACGCCCTCACCAACGCGCAGGGAAAATTGCAGATGGTTGTGATCAACAAAGACGCGCAGAAGAATCTTCGGCTGACCGTTCAAGGCAACGCACACACGGAGCGTATTTCCGTGCAGAGGCTGATTTCGCCGCAACTTGAGGATGAACAGGACACGACGTTTGCGGGCGGGCAGGTGGGCGGCAATGGAGCGTGGAAACCGGAACGCATCGAGCGTGCACGCGTCTCGAATGGTTCAGCGAATGTGTCGATTCCCGCGGGTAGCGCGGCGCTGTTGAGCTGGGAATAGGGGAAGCATCTGGATTTACCGATTGAATCCCTAAATGGTTACTAAAATAATGTGTTAGTGTCATGCGTCACGTTGGTTTTCGTTGCCTGAATCAATACAAGAAGGTAGACTCGAAGACCAATCAGCGGCTATATAGCAACATTTTTCTTGAAATACGGTTTTGCTTCTGTCTTGGTGATCCATGCAGACTCGCGCCATTCTAATTATTTCGTCGGTTCTATTTTTCTGCGGATGTATCGGGCTGATAACAGTCCGTCTCACCAATCCCTTTTTCAAAGGGCTGGGCTGGTTAGGCGGAGCCTTCGCCGCGGGCTCTCTTGGTGCGATCCTCTTTACCCTGCGTCCCGATGTGTCGGTCATCTTGCCCGACACGCTGATTCTGCTGGCATACGTTTTTTTGCAGGTATGCATTTTGGAGATGACCGAAAGCGCTTCATTGGTGCCGAAGCCGGGAATTTTATTACTTGCAGGTCAGGCAGCCGCTTATCCGCTCTTTCGTTGCTTCCACAATGTGGAGCAGCTCTGCGTGGTCACTTTAGGGCTGCTGCTGGCGGTGCAGAGCATTCAGAGCGCAATGCTTTTAAAAAGGCATGCTATTGGTGAAATGCGCCCTCCGGCCTGGTTCGGCGTCACCCTTCTAACAATTTTTGCAACCTACAATCTTTTCCGTTCCGTTGTGGTGCTTGTCCTGGGAACCCCTCAGAATCCGCAATTTCCCAACCCTCTTGAAGTAGTCACGGCGTATGTTTTTCTGGGAACAGGGCTGGGCCTTGGCTTCGGCGTGTTCTGGATGACAAGCACCCAGATTCGAATCGCGCTGGAGGGCCTGGCGAACAGCGATCCACTGACGGGCATCTACAATCGCCGGTCATTTATTTCGCAGTGCGAGAAGGAATTATCGCGGAGTACGCGAACGGAAGAACAGTTTTCCCTAATCATGTTCGATCTGGACCACTTTAAACAGATCAACGATCTTTATGGCCACAATGCCGGAGATGCAGTTCTGTGCGGAGTGGTGGAGAGGCTGCGAAATTCTGTGCGGAACATCGACATTGTCGGCAGGTGGGGCGGTGAAGAGTTCGTCGCGCTTCTTCCCAAAGCCGATTTCCATGCTGCAATGGTGGTTGCTCAACGACTGAGGCATAGCATTGCATCTCTTTCCATTGCCAATCCTAAAAGAATGGAATCGACGGACGAAAAGCCAATCACGGTTACAGCCAGCATCGGCGTAGCGACCTATTTCGGACAGATGGATACGATCGCCGATCTGCTGTGCCAATGCGATGCCGCCATGTATCAGGCCAAGGCGCAAGGACGGAATCGCATTGTCTCCGCCGACTGGCAGTATGCGCTGGAATAACGAAGAGGGTGCAGCTACTGCTATAAAAGCTCGGCGGTGCGTCCCATCCGGTTTCGGCATACAATAAAGTCAGTTCTTTGAGTGCCACAAGCATTCCTAACTTCGCCTTGGACCATTAAGGCCACGGCTCCACATGGGGGCGTCACGGTTTCGACGGGATCGTTTGCGGTAAAGAGGCATGCCGGGGTGTAGGCACCCGTAATCGTCTGCAAAAACACAATTGCTAACAACAACCTAGCACTTGCTGCTTAATTAAATAAGTAGCCGTTCTCTTCGGTTTCGTCTGCGGATCGGGGAAGAACGTCATTCAGCAGACTGGTCCAGCCCGCAATGCCTGGGTTGGCTGGACGAGATCTACAGGCTGGTGGGATGCGTATCTTGTCCGTTCTGAGCGCATCGCACGAGATCAATCGGAACCGGACTACGCATGGAGTCTCTTTACTGACTTGGATTTCGGACGCGGGTTCGACTCCCGCCGCCTCCACCATTATAAGTAGTCCACCGCGGACAACTTACGATATCTAAGCTTCGGATTTGTACGAGGATTTGTTCAAATTTTTTACAATCAGCTCACTCAGCCTGCTTCAAGACCGGGTTGCCGGAGGTTCCGAAGCTAAGCCGCCGCCACGTACGACTGCGTCGATGCCAAGAAAAAGACTGGCATCGCTGCCGCTGTCCCAAATGGATTTTCGACATCCATGACGGTGAGTTAGTTCGGAAGAGCGTCAAGACCGGGAGCTTCTCAGCTGACACATTCATAAGGTTGTGTCGGACATCCACAACCAATTTTGAACTACACTGACGGCACCAATTTTCGAATCGTCCCAATGGTAAGGGTGTTTTGTGGATGAAAAGTTTCGCTGGAAGCATAATTCAGCAGACTGTAAAGAAGCTGCCTGCTTACGGGTTTATTTTCGAGATTGCCGCCCAGGTCCAGCGAGGTGACTAATAATTTCCCTTCTCCAACCCGCGCCTCAAAAACCAGGCCCAACTTATGGTTGCGATGAAAGTCATCAATAACCTGGATCAGCGGGCGAAAACATGCCGGAGTGTCATCGAGAACAAAGGCACGTGTGCCTTCTGTCAATTCCCACCACTGCCAGTTGCTATGCATCTCTGTGGGAAAATGAGCGAGCGCGGGATGTTGGGGATCACATAAAACTCCAACTACACCCGGCTGCTTCCTGAACATGGCGAAAGACCAGAATACGGGAAGAAAACGTAGTTTCATCAGATGGTCGTTTTTTTCCTGGCCTGGCAGATAAAGAAATACCGTGCCGCCTCGTTGGAGCGTATCGAGCGCAATCGTATCCAGCTTATTCGTGACCAATACCTTTTCCGGCTGCTGGATGGTTAGTGTGTGGGGATACACCCAGATATTCCATGTATTAAACGCATCGATATTTTCAATTCGGAGAGTAATTGTCAGATGCTGCGCGTGGTGCATAGCGGAAAGGGGAAACCTTATTTCTCCCAACGAAATCAAGCTTCCAGGAGATGCACTTACAGGCGAAAGTTTCCCGGAAGCGACAAGGTGGCCGTGATCGTTCTTCGCCGACCAGATAACCGGCAACCGATGCAGCCTTTCCTTCCCATAGTGAGCTAATTCCGCTGTGCCATGAAATAATTCGTCGGAAGTCCAAACAAATTTTCCAAATCGCAGGAGCGGCACGGTTTCGCTACAGAAGCGCCGATATTCCACTGGGCTAATCAAACCTTTTGAATCCCAAAAGCTATCGAGCATGCCTACCAGTGCTTCTTGCTGACCCGGATAATCATTCAATTGCAGCAATTGAAATCCGCCGAAATGGGGAGTTCGAAGCGCGGATTCAATGTCTTCTTTATAGATTTGCGCGGAGAAGCGGCCGGATGCGATCTGGAATATACCTGCCTGGTCGATCATTCCACGCGCGGCAAGCTGTTCGCGAAAAACCTCCAGGTTGCGCGGTTTGAGAACGCCGATGTATTTTCCAATTTCAGCGTAACTCGGATAGACAACCCACTGGCCGAGTTCGTGAGCTACTACGGGAACTTTCATGCCGGCAACGGCTTTCGAAAAATCGTAATCGGTACCAGAGCCGGTGGCGCCGAAGCGTGTCTTATCGATCCGCAGCCGTCCCTTCAGCGTTTCTTCGGTTACCCAATACTCAGATGTCGGGCCTGGATTCTCGCGGCCGTTGTTGGTGGAATAAGTATAGAGGTGACGGTCATCGGCCTGCTTGAATTCGGCAACCAGCTCGTCCAGGAAATTGTAGTCGCCTTTCAGTTCATTCCCCATGCAGAGCATGGTGAACGATGGATGATTGCCATAGGTTCTGAGGATGCGATGTCCCTCCTGACGCATAAACTCTTTAAGTCCGGGCGTGGTGTCGACATGATGCGAAAAAACCGGCAATTCGACATGAAGCAGAAATCCTGCTTCATCCGCCGCGATGAAGGCTGCCTCTGGCGGGCACCAGGAGTGGAAACGAAGATGGTTCATTCCGTAAGAACGCGCAGTGCGGAAGATGCGGCGCCAGGGGTCTAACTCCATCGCCGGGTAAGCTGTCAGTGGGAACTCAGCGTTATCTACTGTGCCCCGCAAGAAAATCGGACGCCCATTCAAACTGAACTGTGTATTCTTCGTGCCGATTTCGCGCATTCCGAACGACATCGTATAAGCATGTTCAAAATCCTGCCCATCCGCTGTTGCTGTCATCCTGAGATCTACGGTATAGATCGATGGCTGATATTCATCCCAGAGATGAATAGGGTTGGACATGGGAAGTGTTAGCGCAACTGTTTTCTGGCCGGTAAACGAAGAGAAGTCGATCTGTGATGAAATTCCGGTTTCAGGTAAAGCAGCTTCGATTTTTCCCTGGACTGGAACGCCGGTGCGGTTGTCGAGCAAGATTTCCAGCCGAGCCTGTCTTGCGGAAATATCCGGAAAAATACGCACGTTCTCTATCCATACCGGTGGAGTCGAGCGTAACTCGATTTTTCCGATGATGCCATTCCAGTTGGTCTGGGTTTGTTCTGTGATGCTATTCGCAGAAGCGCCTACGTTAATCTTGATCGTGTTATCAACGCAAATGGTAAGTCGATGCCTACCTGGTTCTAGATCGATGCCTAAGTCGTATACCTGAGGCGTGGAGAGACTATTTTGCGTTCCAAAACTCTTGCCATCGACCCAGACTGAGGTCTGCCAGTGGCAGCGCTCCAGGAATAAGGTCGCATGGTCTCCCCGCCATAGTTCGGGAATCGTTAAGTTTGTTTGATACCATGCTGGACCTGTGTAGATATAGGGTCTTGAGAGATGTCCGCTCGCCAGCCCTTCTGTCTTGCTTCCATATCCCGCCTGGTCCGTGCTGCCCGGAAGAAACATATGTTGAGCATCATAGGGATGCTCAAACCATCGCTGTGTTTGTCCTTCACTCTTTGGATCGAGCCGAATACTCCAGGTTCCGGCCAGCCCTATATGGGGAAGTAAGAGGGATTTATCGATCGCGAAAATCCTTTGATCCTCGCTTGTGCCGGAGTTATCCGGAACAAATCTTTCCGCGCCCTCGTGGCGCAATGCCGGCATTGCTTCCAACGGCAGCACGTGGAACAGCGGACCAGCCGCGGCTGTGGTCGTTGTCTTCAAGAAAGTTCTGCGGTCCATTCTTTCTCCTTGGTGACGATCTCTGTGTTTCTGCAAATCAATGTTTGCTGCCAGTAGTGAATACTTGTTTCTTTCCGCCGCCGTATACCAGAACGTGGCTTGCGCTGTAGGCTGTGGTACGTAATCCAGCATCGGCTGTCGACGACGCAGTTAATACAGCGGTCACATGTCCCTGGGACATGCTCTCGCCGGGAACCAGCGACAGGGCCAGTTCCAATGGAATGCACGCAAACCTGCTCGCAGGAAGATACCAATCCGATCCAGAGACATTGCGACACGAATGGAGCGTGGCCCTCGATACGTGGTCGCGGTCCAAAAATCAGTCCATTCTCCTGGGGGAAGCAGCACGGTACGATACATGCCCGAACCGAGCATCGGCGCGATCAGAAGGTCAGGTCCGAAGAGGTATTGATCGTCGCAATTGACGAGCCGCGGATCGCCTGGAAATGCAAATGGCATAGGACGCATTAGCGAAATACCGGTTTCATGAGCTTCTTGTGCGGAGCGCTCAATATTCATGCTGGCATAATCCCACGCCAGCACACGGAGATTCGTGCCCCTCAAACCCGCGTATAGTTCAGGGGTCCGCATTTGACGCCTCTGTATAGATGGCCGAGTGAGGGATATCGAGTTCTTTGAAGCGTTTTGCGTTATTTAGATCGAACTCCGCGCCATTTTTGAAACGGCCGTAGGGCCATCCATGCTTTGCGCCTTCCATCCAGGGCTCGAATGCCCATCGCGGCCGCAAGATCGGTTTGCCGGTCAGGTTCATATAGGATCGCAATGCTGTTTCTGGAACCGTGGGCCAAACAAACAGGTCCAATATATTTCTGAATGCGGTGATGCGATGCCGGTCTGGCCGTGCGTTCCCAATATCGGCGCGCATGCGATAAGTCGTATTCCAAAAAAGCTATAGCCGCTAGTGCTGTGCATTAAAGGACATTCTTATATGCCTGGTTGAGTTGGCCATGGACGTTTTCACCCCAGCAATCCTGTTCCCAAAGCGTGACCACTCCCCACGTTGGCCGAGAGTATTGAATCGTTCGCAGACTCATCGGAAGCTCATTCTGTCGCGCGCGAAGCCTCGCTGCTTTTCGGTAGAAAAGATGAAACGGCGACACTACCAATTAACTTCAAACACTGTCGTCGTTCCATCAAAATCCTTAACTGTGTCTGCTTGGTCAAATACGAAGGACTTAGAAGCTCAACCCACATTATTTTCCGTATTTACCTATCTGAGTGTGCTGGCCCACCCTAATGTGACGATTGAAATCAATAACACCACGATGCCCAATGTCATCCATTGCCGATCTTTGATATGGGTAAGCTTCCATTCACCGGTGAGATAGCCAGCCAGGTTAGCCGCAATCAGCCCAGAGGTGAGCTTTAGGGGCCATCCGATGGCAGGTCCGAGCCGGCCTATTCTAGGAGATGCGAAACCGTAGAGAAAAATATCTCCCCCCCACAGTAGCCCCATCACAATAGCCAGGGAATAGAGAACTGTGGAATTTGGCGATGCATATTTTGCCCAAGTTCCGTTTTTACTGAGAAGGTATCCGCAGAAACATAGATTCGGCACCGCTCCGCTAATAAGCATCAGCAGCCAAATTATATTTGATCCAGCGAATGAACTATACCCGAGACGAACGGCGGAGGTAAGTAAAGGCTGCGCCAAACTGTAGCCAATGTTCAAAACCGCGGAAAGTAGTCCAGCTCCTACGCAAAGCAAGAATCCGATACCAAAAGGTCGAGCGAGACCCACCATTTCTCCGCGGGTAGTTTGTGTCGCACTCTTCTGGCTTCTTTCTTTCAGGAAGCCCGCATAGCCACAACACACAATGCCGGCAATGCCGATGAGCGTTCCTAAAATAATCGCTTTTCCTTGAGATTGCTGCAATCGCTCAGGAGCCAATACCAGGATGGGAAGAAACGATCCTAAAGACGCGCTGATCGCCAGCACCAAAGTATTGCTCATGGAAAGTCCGATTGCACTCACTCCCTGACCGAACATGATGGCCCCAAATCCCCAGGCGAAGCCGAAAACGCAAGCTATAGAAACCGCATGAGTAGGCGTCATCTCGATAACGCGAAGAATTTCCGGGATGGTCCCCCAGGCAATTCCGACCGGCATGACGACGCAGGAAACAAGAATAAATATTGCCCAGACGTTCTCCCAGGACCAGCGACCGAGGTACTTCATAGGTAGGGCAAAGATTCCGCACATGATTCCGGCGGCGATGGCGCTGGTGATTCCAGACACCACTGCAGGTGAAGACATGTCTATCTATTTCCTTTCCGAATCGCGATCAGACAGTCAGCCGGCTTCAACGTTTCCATCCAATTCCGCAGCAGACTCCTCATCCAGATAGATCGTCGCGTCTGGATGAGTGCGGAGAATGGTAGCCGGACAGTCGGTTGAAATCGGCCCTTCGAGCATGCGCCGGACAATTTTTGCTTTGCGGTTTCCAGGAACCGACAGGATGAGTTTTGGGATTCGGAATATTGCAGGAATCGTTAGAGTGAGTGCGCGCTTCGGGACAGCATCGAAATTTTCAAACCAACCCTCTGCTGCTTGCTGCTGCCGGCATGTAGCGTCCAGAGTGACGATCTTCATATCGTCGGGATCATTGAAGTTCGCCTCGCCAGGATCGTTGAAGGCCAGATGCCCATTTTCCCCTATTCCGAGCAGACATAACCGGGGATTGTACGAATTCAGCTTTTGTACATATGCTTTGCGTACTAAATCAGGATCGGGGGAACTACCATCGATCTCAAAGAATTCCTTCATAGACACATGTTCTGTCAAGTTCTTACGCAAGTAGTGGCGGAATGAACCGAGGTGATTCTCATCAATTCCCATATATTCGTCCAAATGAAAACCAATAATCTTATTCCACGGCAGATCGGGAATAGTGGTCAGGGCGTGTAGCGTGTCTAGCTGCGACGCTCCCGTTGCGAAAACAATCCCAATACTTTCCCTGTGATTTTCTAATCGCCAGAGCGTCTGTGCCGCAGCCTGTGCTGCGGCTTCGCCCGCAGTTTTAGCGTTGGGATGTATCTCGCAATTCAAGGTTCCGACCTTAGAGTTTTCGCGCGAATCATCGAGCAATTGTTTCTTTTTGTAGGAGTATGTCCGACGTCACATCGGAGGGTGTGAGAATCGAGCGGCATGAATCTCGTTTGATGAACTCAGTTGGAATCGTAACCCGCTGCAGATCGAGACCACGTTTCTCAATACGATTGAAAATCATTTCCACCATTTGCTTGCCAAGCTGCTCAGGAAACTCTCGAATTGTGGTCAATGCCGGATAGAGAAATCCCCCAATCGTATCGTTACAGCCCACAACACTGATATCGTCAGGAATTCTTAAACGACGTTCTCGGAGTCCCTTATAAACACCATGCGCGGTTGGATCATTGCCGGCAAAGATAGCTGTGACGGGTTGGCCGCTGGCCAGAAGAGATTTGGTGCCGAGGTACCCGATTTCAGTAAAGTCTTCGGAGTCAATGCTACTTTGGCGCGGCGGTAAGCCAGCCTCTTCCATCGCGCTGCGGTAACCGGTGAAGCAACGAGCAAACCATGGCAGGCGGGTATTACCCACAAACCAAATGTCACGATGACCCAAATCGATCAAATATCGGGTTATGTCATGGCCGCCTTGCGTATCATCGGAAAAAGTAGCATCTGCCTTCAGATTCTGCGGCTCGCCGATAACGTTATTACCAAGAACCACAAAGGTGATGCCCTTGTGTTCTAACAACTCGATCAGGTTCGTCGAGTTTGTCCCCGCTAAAATCACGCCACGCACTACATCCCGGCGTTGCACTACCTTCGGCAAATGCAGGTCTTTCCATGGAATGCTGGGCGAATAATTAAAAGAAAGAAATACAATGTCCCACCCATGTGCGGCGCAGTAGGCCTCCGCACCGTTCAGAATGCGCGAGTGAAAGGCATCATGCATCGCGCGATTGCTGAGAAGAAACGCCAGGGCTTTGGCTTTGTTCCGCTGCGAAATATCGATGTCGAGCTTCTTTGCAGCATCCAGAACAGTTTTTTGGATGGCCGGGTCAACGCGACTATTTCCATTTAGAACACGGGAGACCGTAGTAATGCTTACATGAGCGGCAGATGCAATTTCTCGGAGCCCCGTCTTTCCCTTTTGAGGCGATAGATTTTTCATGTGCGTTTACTATCCTTTGTCGAATGTTCTCGATAGGTTAGAGCCGATCAAAGAACTTTAGATCATTCTCACCGTTAATTCACCGCGGAACTTCATTCTCGTTCGATTCGCGGGGCGCATAGATAGACGTGGGAATTTCCAAGTACTTTTCAAGATTGATTATCTCCAAAACAACCTGTTTGTAAAGAAAAAAACCATTGACATCTGTTTATTTTCTCTTATACTTCACAATATTGCGGGAAAATAACGACTATAGTTACGATAAAATTCTTGTAATGTATATCGAAAATATAAGAAAATTATTATGATTTTAAGGAAAAATAAATGACGCACTCTGTATGGAGGCAGGTAGAAACGCAAAGACTGCGGGTTTTAGGAGTAACGCTGGTCCTTTACTGTATTTTTATATTCGGAGGCCCCTACAGCAATCAGGAAGCATTTGGGCAGGCTGTTACCGCTACGCTAGTGGGCATGGTGACCGACAGCACTGGGGCAGCGATCGGAAATGCCCGGGTCACGATAACGGAGCAACAAACCGGAATCTCTCATACACAAACGACAAACAAGAGCGGAAATTACGAGTTCACATTTCTGCCGCCAGGGATATATACGGTCTCCGGGGTGGAGAACGGTTTTCAAACTGGGACAATCAAAGATGTCCGTGTTCCCGTGAACACGACCGCGCGCGTGAATGTGGCGTTACAGCCAGGGGCGGTATCGCAGACGGTGACAGTCACTGACCAGGCGCCACTGCTGCAAACCGACCGCGCCGATGTGAACGCGCAGATCAGTTCCATGCAAGTTGAGAATTTGCCAAATGGCTCGACCCACAACTTCCAAACCCTTGAATCGCTCGTGCCCGGCGTCAGCCTGCCGGTTTACGATCAGTCGTCCTTCAACAATGCACAAAATTCCCAAGCCTTTCAGGTGAATGGCCAGGGACCGATGTCGAACAATCTTCAGATTGAGGGAATCGATGACAATGAATTCAGCGGCGCGCTTCAGGTGTACATTCCCCCTGCTGCAGCGATTCAAACGGTGGACGTTGAAACCAGCAACTATGCGCCCGAGTTTGGCCGTTCCACCGGCGCAGTGACCAATGTCATATTGAAATCCGGCACAAACGCCTTTCATGGCTCAGCGTATGAATACAACCAGGTAAGCGCAACGTCTGCCCGCAGCTATTTCAACAACACAGGGATTTTTCCGCGATACACAAATAACTACTATGGCGGAACAGTTGGCGGACCGATCTATAAAAGCCATTCCTTTTTTTTCGGGGATTTTCTCCGTTCATCGAATACCAGCGATTCGTTTGAACTGTTGACACTGCCTACAGCAGCGTTTCGAGCGGGCAACCTGAGTGCTAGCCCTACTCCGATTTACGATCCAGAAACCGGCAATTCGAACGGGTCAGGACGACACCAGTTTGTAACCAATGGCATGCCCAACGTTATTCCTCCCAACCGGCTCGCTGCCATTCCCCAAAAAATTCTCGCGATGGTGCCATTGCCGAATATACCCGGCGCTGGATCTACAAATAATTACCAGACAACTGTAGGTTATAGGCAAATCTCCGATCAACTCGATGCCAAGTTCGATCAAAACCTGGGCGCGAAGGACCGTCTTTCCTATCGCTATGGCTGGCAGCAGGTAACTACAGTCCAGGATCCAACGTTCGGGCTGGCTGGAGGTCCGGAGAATTTTCAAGGAACAGGTACGCAAAACATATACAATACGGCCGGCGAATATACGCATGTCTTTTCGTCCGCTTTTCTTACTGAAGCGCGCCTTGGTGTGGATCACTATGCAAACTACGCCTATCCAACCGACTATGGTTCCGATGCCGCGACACAGCTTGGAATTCCGGGTGCAAATGTCAGTCCATTTACCAGCGGCTTGACAACCATTGCCGTCTCCGATTTTTCCTCGCCTCTGGTGGGATACAGTCCCTATATGCCGTGGGCACTGTCGGAAACAAACATCGACGCGGTGAACAACTGGACAAAGATTCTCGGGAACCACTCGATTAAATTCGGCGGTGAAATCCGAGGTAACCGCCAGGATCACGTGCAGAGTTTGACATACAGTCCTCGCGGAGTATTTGACTACGGCACGGGACAGACAGCTCTCAATGTTTCCGGCTCAAAGACAAGTTATGGAAATGCTTTCGCGAGCTTTTTACTCGATGACCCAAGTTTGGTCGGCCGAGTGGTGAATGTGGGAGATTCCTCCTGGCGCGAAACGCTCTATTTCGCTTTTGCCCAGGACACCTGGCAGGTATCGCCGAAGCTGACGTTAACCTATGGCCTGCGTCTGGCAATCTTTCCCCCTGCACACCCAAAAGCAAAGATGGGAGGTTTTTCCCAGTACAATCCCTCGAATAACAGCTTGGAAGTTTCCGGATATGGCAATATCCCAAACGATCTTGGCATCAGCGTGCATAAAGACTTCGAGCCCCGCATCGGCTTTGCATATCGAGCGACTCCGACCAGCGTGATACGCGGCGGCTTTGGCATCAGCCACACGCCATTCCAGGGTCTTGCATATGCGTATAACTATCCGGTACAGACGAACATATCGTTCAATCCGATTAACTCCTATACGCCTGCACTCAATGACTCAGGACAGCCGGAAAGCTTATCCCTGGGGTTTCCTCCGGCCTCGCAAGTTCCCATCCCGCCCGACGGTATTATTTCGAATGCGCCCATCGCTTCTACTTGGAACGTGGTCAATACGAAGTATAAAGATCCATATGTCATGTCCTATAACTTGACTCTGGAGCAGAATCTTGGAAAACAATGGGTTGGCACAATCTCTTATCTTGGTAACCTGGGCAGGCAAATTCCTGCCAGCTACAACTTGAATGCTGGGCTGGTCGCGGGTACCGGCGCGGAGGGGCAGCCGGAGTATGCTGCATTTGGTCGTACCGCAGCTACAGACCTGCTTGCATACGGTACAACCTCCAATTACAACTCTCTGCAAGCTCGATTGACGCATCGTTATTCGAACGGGCTCGAGTGGACCTCGGCATATACGTGGCAGAAGGCCATGGGATGGGTTTCAAATTCGGTTTCCGATGGCGGAATTGGATTTTATTTGGATCTGCGTCGCAACTACTCACCATCAAGCTATACAAGCGAGCATACGTATGCCCAAAGTTTCATCTATGAGCTTCCTTTCGGCAAAAACAAACTATTGTTTCATAGTGGTTGGGCAAGTAAGACAGCTGGCGGATGGCAATTGGCAACTATTCTTCATATACAAACCGGCACTCCATTGACATTTCTCGCAGATGCAAGCCAACTGAATGCTCCGGGGACGAGCCAGGTTGCAAATGAGATCAAGCCATTCAGGAAACTCTATGGAATAGGTACGTCGAAGCCTTGGTTCGATACAACCGCTTTTGTACAGCCATCCGGGACCGCATTGGGAAATACAGGTCAGAACATCTATAGCGGCCCAGGCCTATTTACTTTTGATGCTTCGGTATTTCGTAGCTTCGAGATTCGAAACTCAATGACGCTGCAGTTTCGCATGGATGCATTCAACGCATTGAACCACCCGGTATTCAGCAACCCAAATACCAGTCTGACCAGTTCGAGTTTTGGCGAGGTCACAGGAACGGTAGGCACCGGGGTCAATGGAACTGCGGGTACGCCACGAGCGCTACAATTTGCCGGAATCCTGCGCTTCTAAAATCCGCGGTTCATTTGTTTCGAATGCCATGCGATTTCAGAAACAGATATACCAGACAATTCGTCGAAAGCCGTTCGAATCGGGAGAATATTGCAATGCTCAAGAAGTTTTTTCGACGTTCCGTGATTGCCGTGGGTTTGATAATTCTTTCTCCCGTGCTTGCAGCCTCTACACTGCCCCAACGGAGCACTCCTTTCTGCTCCGATGCCGGCTGCGGTCAAACCCGGCTGCTCTTGAAGAATATTTGCGACTATATCGTAAAAAATAAAAGCACATTTCCAACCATCTACATTGGCGGATATTACATGCGGACGCTGGTTGCCGGATATGAGACATTCGGCGACCAGCGCTATCTCGATACCGCCGTCGCTTACGGCGACTATTTGCTCGCCAAGCAAATGCCGAATGGCTTCTGGGAGACCGGTTATGGCCCCGTATATATGGCGGATACAGGAAGTGCGCTCGGCTTGTATATCGTCCTTTATAAGCATGTCGATAAGGAGCGTCAGAAGAAGTATTTCGACGCCATCCGGCATTATGTCGACTCAATCCAGAAGGATGGCATGATTCATTCGAACGGGGCATTCGGCACCGGCTGGAAGCATGTTGAAAATGGCAAATTGATCGATCCGATCTATGACCAGTACACGTTATCTTCGGCGCTCACCGGTAGCGAGATTTTTACCTGGATGTATCACATGACCCACAAAGATAAATACAGGGAAATCTCCTATCATGCATTGCGGTGGGTCCTCGGCACGATGCAGAGCGATGGCAATATCCCTCATATCCTGGCAATGGAAGGATACGATTGGTCGAAACGCGGCGACCCAAAGGTCGCTGAGAAGCTGTGGACGAAACAGACTTACGGAACGTCTGCCTATGTCGGCGAAGGATTTCTTTCCTTCGATCTCTATTGCGGAAACCCAGCCTGGAAATCCTGGATCGAGAAGGCCGTCCGGCCCAACATTGAATTTCTGCTACAAAACCAGCTTCCGGACGGTACCTGGTCGAAAATGGGCCAGAAGAGCTGGGACCGAACGCGCAGCCCCGGAATCGTCGACTACCTGATCTGGTATTACGAGCACGTGGACCGCGATCCACGCATTGTAAAAGCAGTGCAACGGTTCGATGCCTTTGTTTTGAATCCCGAGAACGGCAAGTCGTATGGACTTCTGAACGATGACGCCAACCCGGGAGTCAAAGACGAAAATAATTCTTTCAATACGATTACCAGCCTTACCGGTCGAGCGCTTGCGGACATCCTATCGCCCGGTATAGACGCGAGTTGGTAATTAAAGAGAGCGGAACCCGTCTAACAATATATGGAATTGCGCGATGTAGCTGGAAAAGATCTTTACAACCAATACAGCAATCTATTGACGCGTCGCAATTTTCTGAAGTTGGCCGGCATAGGTGCGGCTGTTTCGTCTTGGACAAACAACGCGTTGGCCGCGGTGTTCGATAAAAACGCAGAAACTCAGTTTTCGCCTACGCAGCTCGCGCAGACGCACGATTTGGTATCTTTGCCGGTCTGGGGTCCGTATTCCAAAAAATACTTTGGCATCTCGCATATTCCAGATGTACCCTGCGGACTTAGTTTCGATTGGAGCATTTTCCCATTGCTGACGAATGGTCCAATAAAGTTGCCCAGCGTGACCGAAAAGTCCGGTGTTCACCCATGGGAGGCGGCACCGGATCTCGAATTTTATTCGCTGCGCTTCGAGACCATCTGGAAGGATCGATTGTATTGCGATGTATCTTTTTCTCGACTTAGCCATAACAGCCGGCTGGTCAAACTGGAATTGGTGAATCAAACGGAGTTGCCGCAGGAAGTCACGTTGAATTGTCTGACGCAACTGGTCTTTCCTGCAGTGAAGGCGTTGACTGCCGAACCGATTCGGCTATGCGCGGTCGAGTTGCCGCCGGGCGCGGTCTGGGTACATGCACTCGACTATGTCAGCCTGGAGTTTGCCAAACCGCGGCCAACCGACAATCTGGTGCCGGATGGTAAATGGCGGGCCGAAGAGCGCGGCCAGGATTGTGTGGACGGATCGATGGTGGCCCAGGGCTTCGGTAGAGATGCCGGCGATACTGTGCGTTATCGGGTGCGGCTGGAACGTCCTTTCTCCAATGCAATGCTGGTTTGGCGATTTCGAATGAGCAAAGGTGAAAGTGTCGCTTTGCGGATGGGCGGCACAGTCCAACGCGAGATCGAATTTCACGGCAGCGGTCAGTTTGCCACTGTATCCATGCCGGTGGGAGAGTTGAAAGCCGGTGTATTGGACTTGCGTTTTTCCTCCACCGGAGGCTCTGCTATTGCTCTCAATGGATTCGCCATTGTCGAGTCCCGACAAGCATGCCAGATCCACTTCGCCGAAAGACCATGGCATCCAGTCCCGGAAATCAAGACTGCCCAGGAAGGAAACGGATTGATTTTGAAATACCAGGATGTGCCCAACTTCTACGGATTCTCGTTAGGTGTACCTTGGGCCGGTCATCGCGAACTAAAATGGCACGAGTTAGACGCCGCATTTGGGAACCAGTCTGGTCCCGATACCAAAGAGCGCATCTTCGGTGACCCAGTCCGGGAGCGCGCGGGCGATCCCGACTCGCTCTTTGTCCATGCTTACTCCAAACCGTTCATTGTCGCGCCGAACTCAAGGGACCTGGTTTATGCAATTGTCTGCGCGGGATCGGAGACGCAGGTTCGACGCAGTCTTACTCGATTCGATCCGAACTCGGCAGCCAATGAGCGCGTTGTTTTAGCCGCCAGAGAGAAGGCCTTCCATCCAGTCTCCACTCCCGCTGGAGAGGGGTTCAAATTCAGCCAGCAGTTAATGACGGCAGTGACGTTGACGAATCTCGTATATCCGCTCTATGCGCAACGGAGCTATATCCGGGACTACTCCCCGGGGAAAATCTGGGACTGCCTTTATACCTGGGACTCTGGTTTCATTGGTCTAGGATTGCTTGAAATTGACTTCCGGCTCGCCGTGGATAATCTGAATGCCTATACGACGGCGCCGGGCGCGCAATCCGCATTTATTCATCACGGCACACCGTTACCGGTCCAAATTTATCTCTACCATGAACTATGGAATCGAACGCAATCACAGGAAATGCTGGAATATTTCTATCCACGCCTCCGTCAATATCACCAATTTCTGGCCGGGCGGCTGGGCAGTTCCACCACACGGCGTCATCGCGATCATTTGATTTGCACCTGGGACTATTTCTACAACACCGGCGGCTGGGACGATTATCCGCCGCAGAAATTCGTCCATCAGCACAAGCTGACATCGAGCGTCACGGCGACGGCCAACTCCTCGCACACCATTCGTTGCGCGAAACTGCTACGCCAAGCTGCCATGACCCTGGGCCATACCGGCGACATTGCAGGCTATGACCGAGACATTGCGGAGCAATCGTCCTCTCTTCAGCAATATTCCTGGGACGCAGCTTCCGGATACTTCGGCTATGTTGTCCATGATGCGGACGGCGAGCCGACCGGCATCCTGCGTGACGAAGGTGGCGTGAATTTCAACATGGGGCTAGATGGCGTTTTGCCATTGGTAGCTGGCATTTGTTCTACAGAACAGGAAAATCAGATTGTGGAGCGGCTGTTTTCCCCTAATCATCTCTGGACCAAGATCGGAATCACCACGGTCGACCAATCCGCACCTTATTACAACCCAAGCGGCTATTGGAATGGCAGCGTCTGGTTCGCGCACCAGTGGTTTCTTTGGAAAACGATGTTGGACCTTGGCCGCGCGGACCTTGCAAACCGCATTGCACAGACGGGGCTGAAGATCTGGAAGCAAGTGACCGATGCTTCGTACGATTGCATGGAGCACTTCATGCCATATCAACCATTTGGTGCGGGGTGGCATCAGTTCAGCAGTCTGTCTTCGCCGGTGCTGCCGTGGTTTGCTTCGTTGTACACCCCCGGACGTCTAACCTGCGGGCTTGAGGTATGGATTCAGGAACACCATTTCAATCAATCCAATCGGCAGCTTCGGGCAAAACTCAAAACAGCAAACAGTGATTCCCATCGATGGTTCAGCGTGCTTGCCTGCATGCATCCCGATTCGCACTATCATGTGCTTTGGAATGGGGAACTGGTAACATTTACAACTTTGCACGATGGTCTGCTGCAAATCCAACTGCCTTACGCAGCAGGGCCGGGCGAGTTGCATATAGATCGTGCTTAGTTAGACCTATAGCGAAATCGATAGGGTAGTGAATAAAAGGCGCCCAGAAGAAAAACCACGAGCGTAATAGGAAGCGACAACATCAATCAGTCTTTGCTAATCAGCTAGGATCCGCAAAACTAGATTCTCCACGCTAAGCCAGCCAAACGACCCCGGCCGTCCAATCTTTTCGACAAAGCAGTGGGAAGAAAAGAAGAAAATCGATTCGGTCGCAAGGCTCGCGTCCGTGTAATTGATTGATGTAAATGTGTAACACCGGGTAATCTACGAAAAAATTCCCATTCTCCGCGCCGAACGTTTACTATGGATACCGCTACGAAAACCGCCCCCAAGATAAGGGTTAGCGGCCACGCGGCACCGAGCACAAATATGTCCTGCTGATCCAGCGATGGATGTTGGTGTCATTTTTCTGCGTGATAGTGTTCCACCTTACGTAGCTGGCACAGTCGGATTGCGGTCGACGTCTCAGGCTACGCCTACAGGTAACCTGACGATCGTCAACCGGTTTTCTTGAGGATACCCACGAAAATTCAAGTTATCTCGTTGGCAATGGCGATAGGCCTTTCCAGTGCATCAATCATTGCATTGACCTCTGCTTTTGCAACGACCGATCCCTGTCAAGGGTCTTCAATCTCCGGGAACAGTCCGCGCGGACGAAGCATCTCCAACGGGTTTTGTACCGGCTTCAATCTGGGCGCTTACGGCGGAACGCAGTAAGTGTTCAGGGAAAGAAAGGCAACAGGCAACCGCCGCCACTCTTTGATTTGCTGCTCACCGCTATTGCATTGCAGCGCAGACTGAGATGCGTACTGTTATTGATGTGTCAACCGATTCGATGAGGAGAGAATTATGAAAATTCAAGCTATCCTGCTGGCGGCGCTGATCGGTATCTTCAGCGCGATGACCGTTGCATCCACTCCCACCTTTGCCGCGGCGGACAGCACGCTGAATGGGAACGCAGGTAAGAGTGGGACGGGAACAACCTACTATGTGTCGCCCAGCGGCAACGATGGAAATGACGGCTTATCTCAGAAGAGCGCGTGGCAAACAGTTGCGAAAGTCGATCTGTCTTCGTTCAATGCCGGCGACAGCGTGCTGTTTCAGGGAGGCCAGACGTTTACAGGCTGTCTATCCTTTTCAACCAGCAACGTGATCAATTCTTCTTCGGGCACGACGTTTACGGTGGGATCGTATGGAAAGGGAAAGTTTACCCTGTTGTCGAACTGCAGCGGGCTGAGAGCCGCGGCGGTCCTGGTGAATGCTGTCACCGGATTTACCCTTAGCGACGCTATCCTGACGCCTGCTGCCGGCACGGCCACGCAGTTCGGGGTCTGGCTGGAAAATACCACGGCTTCTTTACCGGTAAGTGGAATGACGGTGGAGGACTGCGATATCAGCGGCTTCACAACTACATTGACCACGGATACTTCATCGGAAATTTTCATTACCGGGTATCCCGGCACCGGTCTGAATCATGTCCGGATTTTGAATAACGCGCTCCATGGCGCCCAGGGCCTGACCAGCACCGATGACTTTGCCGTGACCGGTTATGGCGATGGTGAAAATCTGACAGATGTCGTGTATCAGGGCAATACCGTTTACAACATCGGCGGACGGGCGGGAATAGGCAATACCGGCAACGGCATCGTCGCCAATGGAGTCGATGGAGGCATGCTGCAATACAACGTGGTCCACGATTTAGGCGCCAACTTGAATAGCTGCGGCGGAGATGCCGGTGTCTGGGCCTACAGCTCGAACAACGTCACTATTCAGTACAACGAGGCCTATAACATTCGACCCTTGCATTACACGACCGGCTGCGATTGGAATGGTTTCGACCTGGATGGGCATGTAACCAATTCGATTGTTCAATACAACTATAGCCACGACAATTTCGGAGCCGGTTATTTGGCTTACGGAACTACGGACTCGCAAGACAAAACTTTTCGCTACAACATCAGCGAGAACGATAACGCCATTCTGGGCAATGGATACTTCGGTTGCTTTGCCATGGACAACGCTTCCGGAAGCGTGAACATTTACAACAACACCTGCTACCTGATTCCAGGCGGGACAGGCATAGGTTTCGGAGGCGGGTACCCGTCTTCCGGGTATATCGCGAACAATATTTTCTATGCGCCGGCAGGCTCAGACGGCAACAGTCTTTTCATCTATAGCGATGTCACCACTGCTCCGACCGTCACACTCGTGAATAACGACTACTACGGCACAGGAAACTTCCTGATCGAGAATTGGGGCGGGGTGAACTACAGCAGCCTTGCAACCTTTCAATCTCAAACCGGCCAGGATGCCGGAAGCACGGACAGCAACCCTGAATTGCGCGAGCCCGGCAATGGGGGGAGCTGCAGCAGCCAGGGAGATTCGCTGGAGAACAAAGGCCCACAAAGGAATTGTCCTGCGGCGTATAAGTTGTTGAGCGGTTCGCCGTTGATCGGAACCGGACTCAATCTGCGGAAGGCGCTTGGGATTGCTCCGGGCGCTCATGATTACTACGGCAACTCTATTCCCAACGGGGTCGGAACCGGCTTCAATGTTGGCGCTTACGGCGGAACGCAATAAACCCACATGGAACCCCAGCAAGTCTATATTTGCTGGGGTTCCACGATAAACGGCAATGAGATATCGTTGACGCCGGAAATAAATCAGATCGATGTGGAAACTGTGCAATAGAGTGAGCTGAGAGCAATTGTGAAAACTATCCTATGGAAAGATTAATTTGCGCAAATCGCAGGATATTTGTCCGCCGCCATCGTGTAAATCGATTTCTATCCCAACGAGATGCAGCTTTAGCGGCGCATTCCGATTGGTTTGCGGGAGGATCTTCGCTTCGTCAGCTATTTCCAAAAGAAACGGAAGGTTATATTTTCTTGTTGAGCGTGAGATATTTCTATATTCTAGATTTTAAACCGCATTGCGGCTGAGTTTGGCACGTTGGATTGTTGAGCGCATCCAATGATGAAAATTTCTCAGGCAATCGGTTGAAAAGCACCATGAAAACTACAAACTCTCTCAAGGGTAAGATCGGACTCCGGGAAATTGCAGCGGCCGCGGAGGTGAGTGTAGCGACAGTCTCCCGTGTGCTGAATGGGAACAATCGCGTCGACCCGGCGATTCAAAAAGCGGTGCTAGATGCGGCAGCCACACTGGATGTCGATCTCTCACAGCGCAACAAGACGAAGGCATTGGCTTTTCTGCTGAGTAACCGTGCGCCGCTGCATGCCTTCCACTCGCGAGTCCTGTTAGGAGCCGAGGAATTTTGCGCCGCGCATAGCTGGGACATCTTATTTTTATCCTTTAATTATTCTCCCAATGTTTCTTGGAAAGAACTGCATCTGCCCCGAGTGGTGCAGCGTCGCGACGTGGTGCGGGCAGTGATCCTTGCCGGCACAAATTCGAGTAATCTGATCGAGCTGTTGGATCATAAGGGAATTCTATCGGTGGTGCTGGGGAACAATATCCTCGGCAGTACACCAAATTTCGGGACCAGCGACGTGATCTTTTCCGACGATACCTCGGGTGGCCAGGAGATGACTCAGTATCTGATTGGTCTCGGTCATCGCGATATCTGGTTCGTAGGCAATCCTCGGTTGCCGTGGTTCGCACGATGCTTTCACGGCTACCGACGTGCCATGGAAGCCGCCGGGTTGGAACCGCGCCAAAGCAGTATCGAGTCCGAAGACGATGCCGAGATCGGATATCTCGGTGCGAAGTCGATATTGAGCCGCGGGGAGAAGGTGACAGCTATTTATGCCGGCAACGATGGCACGGCACAAGGCGTCTACAAGGCGCTGCGGGATATTGGCCTGCGAATCCCCGATGACATCAGCGTTGCGGGTTGCGATGACACAATTGGGTCGATGTTGTATCCGGCGTTGACAACGACGCGGGAATTTCCCGAACAGATTGGAAAGAAGATGGTGGAAATGATCCTGAATCGCATCGCCAAACCTAGCCAAGGCCCACAGACCGTGACCATTCCAACCGAGTTCGTCAAAAGAGATTCCTGCCGCAGCCTCGAGACCGCCAAGGTCAACAAACCCAAAGAAGTTTTACGGGATTCAACGATACAGTGACAACGCCGCCGATACAGGCAGGTAGAAACCGAATGTCTCGCGACATGTGCATTCGTCGGAACAATCGTTTCTCTCATCTTTTGCATGCATCATGCCACAAAAAAACCGCAGCTGTTTCCAATTGCTAAAGCAGTTTCATGTGCAGGAGACCAATCTTGAAAATATTTGCTTTCTCTTTGGTGTTGTTGTTCACGGCAGTGGGATGCAGCAAGTACGAGACTTCCAAAACGCCAATTTCCGCCAACCCTGCAGCTTCAGAAAGCACGCCAATCAGCGGACCTTTCACCAGCCAGGAACTGCCGCAATTTGCTGCGCTCGATCCGATCGATACCCATACACATGTCTACCAGAGCAACCCGGAATTTTATGCGATGTTGAAAAAGCTCAACCTGCATATTCTGGATATCACACTGAAAGGCAACTCCCTGCCGTCGTTCAACAACTTGCCTAGGGAAAAAGCGGATGCGTGGAAGGTCGTCCAGGGCAGCGACGGGCGGGTTGCGTTTTGCTCGACGTTTGATCCGTACCAGTTCAGCCAACCGGATTTTTCTCGAAATGCAATCCGCGAAATCAACCAGGATTTTGCCAAGGGCGCTGTCGCGGTAAAAATCTGGAAGAATGTCGGCATGGAAATCAAGGATGCGAACGGCCATTACATCCTGCCGGACAATCCTGTGTTTGAACCGATCTTTCAGGACATCGAATGCCATCACAAGACGTTAATTGCTCACCTGGCGGATCCGAACTATGTGTGGGAAGCGCCCACTACCGAAGCGCCAGATTACGAGTATTTGCAGAAGCATCCAGAACTCTATGTGTATGGAAGGCCGGGCGTGCCCACGAAGGAGGAGATTCTTCAAGCACGGGATCGCATCCTCGATCGCAATCCGAATCTGCGTGTGGTGGGAGCGCACCTTGGCAGCATGGAATCGGATTTCAACGATCTTGGCGAACATCTGGATAAGTATCCGAATCTAGCTGTCGATCTAGCGCAAAGGTTTCCTTACTTTGAAAGACAGCCCCGCGCACAAATGATCGCATTTATTACGAAGTACCAGGATCGGCTGATTTACGGCACGGACAATGAATTTGACCCATACGCCGGGGTTACTCTTGCAGATTGGCAGAAGACGTATGCGAACGAGTGGAGATATCTGGCCACGGATGACACGATCTTATATAGAGACAAAAGAGTGGAAGGGCTGGCCCTGCCGCAATCGGTTCTCCGCAAGATCTATCACGATAACGCAGTGAAGTGGTTTCCGGGAATATTGGGCGAATCGCACTAGATTTTTCTCCATTTTTTTGATTTTCGGGAGAAAAAATGAATTTCTTGCCGCCTGAGGTTTTCGCGAATAGACAATTCGGCGTTGGTAGTGTTTTGGCAAAATGTTCCACGTGGAACACTAAAGCAATTGATGGGCCAAACGCACGTTGAATGCCAAACCTCGGCTATGTGGCTTGGATCGAGAGAGTTGCGAAAACGCAAATAAAGACGATTTGTTGGCGTTTTTCTTAGCGTGTTCAGGGCCGGGGAAAATGGGCTGTTTTCCGAGACGATCGGGCGTAACCGGCAATGGCCTGCAATGCAGGTGTTTTTATTTATTAGGCTCGATCGCAAGCCATTGATTCCGTTCGAGATGCAAATTTCAATTCCGTATTTTTCGGAGAAAAAAACACCGATTTATTGTGCGACATGGAATACAGTATTTTCTTGCGTGGATGGAACTGAATCTCTATCCATATATATTGCCTCAACCTGGTTCAATTCAGCCTATATTTGCCGAAGGCCAACCTCACCCCATATTTTTGCAAAATTATATTTATATATAACTGCATGCTGCATCGGAGACGGGCAGCTTCTTACAATTCTTATTTTGGATTGCTTCCTGGATTGCCGGGGCCGCCTACGGATTGCAGCGCTGGGATCCGCTGTTCGACTGGGGGGAGCGGAGGGAATGGGGCGTGGGGTTCGGCCTGGTACCAATACGCGACCGAGTAGAAGTTATCGGAGCGGTGGTTGGCGTTGCCATGTTCGATGGTCGCTTTGAAGGAAGTAGTGAATGGAATCGGCGAGTCCAGATGAAAGCGATAGACGCTGGTGCGGCTTCCGGCTTGATCTCCGCCTAATACGGGAGCGCCATAGAGCGCGTAAGAAAATGGACGGTCGCCGAAACCCCACGCTCCCAGGAAGTAATCCTCAGACCCGGTTCCGGCAATGCTGGGAACTTTGGCTCCGTCGATGAAGAACATATCGTCTCCTTCGCCCCACCAGCCGTTCTGATTTTGCAGAACGGACATGGTGACTCCGGCATATTGTCCATGCCCCTTCGCCTGCATCCATACATAATTTCCATTTCCGTCCAGATTCGGCCGGTCGTTGACTTTGGGATTTCCATTTGAAGTCCAGGCGCTTGTCCAGCCGCGATTCGGCTGTGCCTGGCGATATTGGGCGTGGAAGTACAACGTATCGGACGGCAGTGGATGCGAACAGGTTCGATAGTCGATGTTGTAGTAGAGGGCGGATATGGGCTGCGTTCCTTCATTGGTAACCGTAATGCGGGCGTGATGCTGGAACGGCATGGGGAAAAAGGAATTGAGCGCGCGGTCGCCGCCGACAGAAAGCAGCTCCGATTGCCAATCGTAATATTGGCCGAGCCCCAGGCCGAAGAAATCTCCGATGGGAGTTTCCACGCTGGGCGTCTTCTCGCCATCCCAATACATGCGGAGCACGATGCGCTTGAGGGCAACGGATTCATCGTCGGCAATGGTGAACCAGACGTGTGAAACGATACCAGGCCCATCTGTATCCAGCACGGTGTAGGTCGCGCCGGGTGCGACGGCGCGCGCATCTTCATTGGCTCCTTTGGGATCGGAACTGGAAGAGCGATGCGCAGTATAGGTCTGCTGCCGCGTCAGATCCGGTTGCCAGGAGGCAAGCTGACAATTTCCGCCAAGCACAGTAAGGATAAGAAATATGGACAGGGTGGCAACGCGCTTCATAGAGTTTTCCTCGCTGGTTCGTATGCTCGATTGGCGACATCGCCACATTCGGGAATCGCCATGATCCGAACAGAATTCGCAAATTTTCCTTGAATCGAAGATAGGCGGCATGACTGTTCCGTGGAACAGCAGACTGCATCTGGCTCTGTTGACACGCTCAATTCCCGGGTCGTTGAGACGATTAGGAACGGTGAAATCCTGAGCGATCGGGCAAAAAGCAGGTCCCTCGACTGCGCTGCGCTCGGGATGACAATTCTTGGGGAAGTATCGCAGGATTTCACGAGAGCCGCTGCATCTTTTTGATCGGACATTTATTTACTATATACAACGGAAGTGAAGAAAATTTTCATGTCAAATATGAAATACTACCTGGTATAGGGTGGAAACATCTCATGCTTTCGCTGATATAGACATTTTTTTTGTGGCTTTTCAACGTGTTTCGGGGATGGACGAGCGTCACGGAACGGCAGCGCGGATGGGGATAGCGGATACGGCGAAGGGCTGGATGTCCATAGAGCGAAAGATGGAACAACGGGGGGAAAATGGAGAATCGAGCGAAGGATGTCGAACTGTTTTATGCGGAAAATCTCAATATGGAGGTCTATCCCACGCGGGAGGCTGCGGGCGCGGCGGCGGCTAAGGCAGCGGCACGGGCGATAGAAGAACTGGCTGAGAAGAGCGAAGAAATCTCCGTTATTTTTGCGACCGGGGCCTCACAAATCGACATGCTTCGGGCGCTGACCGAAATTCCAGGGTTGCCGTGGGAGCGTCTTCGCGGTTTCCACATGGACGAATATATCGGCATCTCCCCGGATCATCCGGCTTCATTCCGCCGCTATCTGCGGGAAAGGCTGATGGACCGCGTGCGGATGCTGGAATTTTCCGAGGTCAACGGGAATGCACCCGATCCTAAACGCGAATGCGAAAAGTACGCGGCAAAATTGCGTGCGGCCAATCCGCAGCTCTGCCTGTTGGGAATCGGAGAAAACGGGCATCTCGCATTCAACGATCCTGACGTCGCCGATTTTAACGATCCTCTCGACGTGAAAGTTGTACAGCTGGACGATGTCTGCCGCAAGCAGCAGGCCGCGGAGGGCTGGTTCAATAGCATTCAGGAAGTCCCCGCAGAGGCCATGACGCTCACCATCCCGGCGTTGTTCCGGGTACCCAAGCTGATCCTGTCTGTGCCGGGGCCGAGAAAAGCAAAAATCGTTCGGCGAACGGTCGATGAGCCGATTTCAACGGCATGCCCGGCTACGATTCTTCGCACGCATCCGGATGCGACAGTCTATTTAGATAAGGAAGCAGCCGCTGAACTGCAAGGGATACTCTCGGCAGATATCGTGGCCCGATAATGAGCGATACAGTTGTATCGGACCCGTAAGAGGCATACTGTGGATAGCGTTTGCGCGCGTTTGCTGCACGATCCTTATCTGAGGTGACGATTGAAGAACGCGCAGGCCGCTGTTGGGTTGTCCAAGCCGACTGCACGCGCGGGGAAAACGCGCTGGTGGATTGTGTGGACGCTTTTCTTTTCCACAGTCACCAACTACATCAGCCGTCAAAGCTTTTCGGTGCTGTCGCCGATGATTACGGCGCAATACCATTTGACGCACACGGATCTGGCGAAAATTCTGGGATCGTTTCAGATCTCCTACGCCATTACATGGCTGGTGGGCGGCATCATTCTGGATGCGGTGGGCAGCCGCATGGGCCTGGCGATTGCGGCGATCTGGTGGTCGGTGATGAATATCCTTACCGGATTTGCCAGCTCAGTTTTCGGCTTTGCATTTTTTCGCTTCATGCTGGGAATCGGAGAGGGCTTCAACTGGCCGGGAGCCACCAAGGTGGTTGCGGAATGGTTTCCCAGTGAAGAGCGAAGTCTTGCGGTGGCGATCTTCGACAGCGGCTCCAGCGTTGGCGGGGCGGTGGCAGCGCTGGCGATTCCATTGATCGCGTTGGCGGCGGGATGGCGATGGGCCTTTGCTGCCTCCGGCATGTTGGGGTTTGTTTGGCTGGCGGTGTGGCTGCGGGTTTATCATCCGCTGGACAAGCACCCACGCGTGACGCCGGAGGAAGTTGCCCTGATTCAATCGGGCCGTGAGGCGAAGCTGCTGCCGATGGACAAAGGCTTTTCCCGCTGGCGTCGGCTGGCGAGGAATCGCAATCTCTGGGGCATTGTTCTTGGACGCTCGCTGACCGATCCCATCTGGTGGTTCTATGTATTCTGGCTGCCGCAATATCTGAGCGATGCGCGCGGCTTCAGCCTGAAACGAATCGCGCTGTTTGCCTGGATACCGTTTGTGGCGGCCGATATCGGAAATTTTACCGGCGGGTGGATCTCCGGCTACTGCATTCGCCGCGGCGTTTCCGTGGTTCGTGCGCGCAAATGGGTTTGCCTGGTGAGCTGTCTGCCGATTCTGGCCGGCATCCCCGCAGCTCGCGTACAGAATGTATATCTCGCGCTGGCGTTGATTTGCGTCGCGCTCTGGGGATATGCGAGCTGGTCGACGATGGGATTGACTTTGCCTTCCGATCTTTTTCCCGAGCAGGTGGTGGGCTCGGTGACGGGATTGAGCGGGCTGGCGGCGGGACTGGTCGGCGCCGGCTTTACATTTCTCGTGGGTATATTGGTCGATCGATTTTCCTATCGTCCGGCTTTCATCGTCGCCGGACTTTTACCGGTGCTGGCGACGGTATTTCTGTTCCTGTTGATTCGGCCTCCGGCGGAAATTGAATCCTCTTTGGAATAAGTAGAGACCATCCAATTTTGCGTTGCTTCGCGCGACAACCGAGCCTTCGTGCATCGCTGTATCCAAAAAACTTCGACAGGGAATCAAAACGATTGTCATGAAAGTTCTATATACTCAGGGAACTTTCTAAAAGTTCAAGAAGGATAGAAAACGAAATTAAAGCTTCTCCGGCTAACAAGAGCGGCTGATAAAGAATGATCCAGCGAACCTTCGGGGATAGCCATTGCGAGCCTTACAGAACAAGAACTCGATCCGGGATGTTGCTGCGTTGGAGGATCTTTTAAGCGAGCCGACGGCTGCGACGGTGAAAGCGATGGCGGCCCTGGAAGGCGACATTGTCATTCTGGGAGTTGGCGGAAAAATGGGGCCGACGCTTGCCCGCATGGCGAAGAAGGCATCCGATCTGGCGGGCGTTTCGCGGCGTGTGATTGGCGTCGCCAGATTTTCCGCCGGTGGTCTCGAAGAACAATTGCAGTCCTGGGGCGTCGAAACCTGTCGATGCGACCTGCTCGATCGCGCTGCTTATTCCAGGCTGCCGGATGCTGCCAATGTGGTGTACATGGCGGGGATGAAGTTCGGAGCGACCGGCCAGGAGTCGCTGACCTGGGCGATGAATGCTTTTCTGCCCGGGCTGGTGAGCGAACGATATCGCGACAGCCGCATGGCGGTTTTTTCTACCGGAAATATCTATGGTTTTTCTTCTGTCAGCATTGCGGGTTCGGTGGAAGGCGATCCGCTGCGGCCGGTCGGAGAATATGCGCAGAGCTGCCTGGGGCGGGAGAGAATATTCGAACATTTCAGCCGCACGCAGCAGACGAAGATGACGATTCTGCGGCTGTATTACGCGACGGAGATGCGGTATGGAGTGCTGGTCGATGTGGCGCGAATGGTTTTTTCCGGGCAGCCGGTGCCTTTGTCGACGGGCTATCTGAATGCGATATGGCAGGCGGACGCGAATGCACAGAGCCTGCAATCGCTGGCGCATGCGTCGACGCCGCCGCTGGTGTTGAACATTGCCGGGCCGGAGCTGTTGAGCGTGCGGCGCATTGCCGAAGACTTTGCCGAACGTTGGAAAACACCGGTGCATTTTGAAGGTTTGGAAACGGGCGATGCGCTGCTGTGCAATGCGCAGAAGGCGTGCCAGCTATTTGGATATCCCACGGTCCCGGTTGGCCAGATGATGACATGGATTGCGGACTGGGTCGAGCGGGGCGGCGCGAATCTTGCCAAGCCTACGCATTTTGAAAACCGCGATGGGAAATTTTAGGCGATGGCAAAGACATTGGAGTCAGATGTTGCCGGAATTCTGGCGCGAGGTATCGCGATTCCGGCTCATCCGCTGGCGCTGACCGCGGAGCGCCGGCTGGATGAACGACGCCAGCGGGGGTTGAGCCGCTACTATATTGCGGCGGGTGCAGGCGGGCTGGCGGTTGGCGTGCATACGACGCAATTTGCCATTCGCGATCCGCGCATTGGGCTGTTTGAGCCGGTTTTGCAAATTGCGGCGGAAGAAATGAGCCGCGCCGATGCAACGCGTTCGGAACCGCTGGTCCGTATTGGCGGCATTTGCGGAGAGGCGGCACAGGCGCTGGGCGAGGCGCAGTTGCTGGCTGAACTTGGATATCACGCGGGACTGTTGAGCCTGGGCGCATGGAAAGATGCCGAGGATGCGGCGCTGCTGCGACATTGCCGCAGTGTGGCGGAAATAATTCCGATTGTGGGCTTCTATCTGCAACCGGCGGCGGGCGGACGTCTGCTTTCCTACCGCTTCTGGCGAGAATTTGCGGAGATCGAAAATGTCGCCGCCATTAAAATTGCACCGTTCAATCGGTACCAGACGCTGGACGTGATGCGGGCCGTGGCAGAGTCCGGGCGAACGATCCCGCTTTACACAGGCAATGACGACAATATTGTGATGGATCTTCTGACGCCGTATTCCTTTTCTATCCGCGGAGAGACGCAGGAAATTCGCATGACGGGAGGACTGTTGGGGCATTGGGCGGTCTGGACTCACAGCGCGGCAAAGCTGTTGCGGGAATGCAAAGACGTGGTGAGTGGGGAGACGGGAGTTCCGGCGGAACTTTTCCGCAGAAGCGGTGAAGTGACGGATGCGAATGCTGCGTTCTTCGACCCGAGCCATCATTTCCATGGCTGCATTGCGGGTTTGCATGAAGTGTTGCGGCGGCAGGGGTTGCTGGAAGGCCTTTGGTGTCTGGACGCAAATGAAACTCTTAGCCCCGGCCAGAAAGAGGAGATCGATCGCGTCTATGCGGCCTATCCCGATTTGAACGACGACGATTTTGTTCGCGAGGGATTGGATCAGTGGCTGAGGCCGTGATGAGCGCGCAGCTTTATTGCGTGCGGCATCCGGCGATGGCTACGGAGTATTCGCTGCACCTGTACGCGCGTTCGCCGGAAGTGGCGAAGGCAATGGCGGAGCCGGTCTTTCAGGAAATCGATCGCGTAGAAGATTTGTTGAGCTACTATCGCGAGAGCAGCGAATTATCCCGCATCAATCGCGAAGCGGCAGCCGGAGAGGTGACGACGGACCCGGAAACATTCCGCTTTCTGGAAACGGCGTTTGCGTGGAGCGCCCGGTCGCAGGGCGCATTCGACATGACCGTCGGCAAGCTGATGAAGACGTGGGGATTTTTTGGAGCGAACGGTGCGCTGCCTGCGGAAGAAAAAATTGCCGCGGTTCGCAACCAGACCGGCTGGGAAAAGGTTCGACTGGACAGCGCGCGGCGGACGGTGCGATTTCTCTCACCCGGAATTGAACTCGATCCGGGCGGCATAGGCAAAGGCTATGCGGTGGATCGCGCGGTAAAAATTCTGCGTGCGCGGAATATTTCGGCGGCGTTGCTCTCCGCCGGCAGCAGCACGATCTATGCGCTGGGAGCGCCTTGGGGAGAGCCGGGGTGGAAGATTGTTGTGCCTGCTCCTGGCAGCAATTCTGAGCAGGAGGTGAGAACGATCTCGACGGTGATGCTGCAGGACACTTCTCTCTCGACGGCAAATCGTTCTGAAAAATATTTCATCGACAACGGCCATTTGTATGGCGCGATCATGGACCCGCACACCTTGCATCCGGTGGAAGGGATGCTGCAGGCGACGGCAATTTCTTCTTCGGCGATCGATAGCGATGCCATGTCGAACGCGCTGTTTGTATCCGGGCCGAAAGACCGGGCTTTGTTGATGGAGCAGCGGCTACAGGATTCTGCTCTGGTTGTTTTAGAAAATGCGCATCACGAAGCCATACGATGGCCCGGTGAAGTTGCCAAGGAGCATTGCGCCACGCCGGTAAGTGCCAAGGAGAAATAGAAAAATGAATCGCAGAGATTTGCTGCAAGGTTTGTCGCTGAGTGTGCTATCCGCAAAATTGTCTTCTGCGCTGCCTCTCTATGGGCAGACAGCGGAAACAAAACCGGAACCGCAGCGTACCATTGCTGCCAACGATCGCGTGAATGTTGGTGTGATTGGACCGGGAAGCCGCGGGCAGGAATTGATACGGCAACTGCTGCGCACGCCGGGTGTGGAGATTGCAGCTGCCTGCGATGTGTATGAGCCGCGCTTTGCCGAGGTGAATGAACTTGTCGGCAAAACGGTGCCGGCATATCAGGACTATCGCGAGCTGCTTGCCAGGAAGGACCTGGATGCAATTTTTATTGCGACGCCGCCTGTATTCCACGCTGAATATGCAATTGCTGCGATGAAAAGCGGACGGCCTGTGTATGGAGAGAAGACCCTTGGCTTTTCTGCCGAGGATTGTGCGAATGCGGTGGATGCGGTCGCGAGTACTGGCCAGATTTTCCAGATCGGACATCAAATGCGTTATGGGTCCTGGATTCGCGAGGCGGTCGAGCGCGTGCATAAAGGGGACATTGGAGAGCCCACGCATGTCTATGCGTATTGGCACCGTGCGGACAATTGGCGGCGGGAGGTGCCGAATCCAAAGCTGGAGCACCTGCTCAACTGGAGGCTCTATCAGGAATCTTCCGGCGGTTTGTTTGAAGAGTTGGGCTCGCATCATATCGA
Organism: Acidobacteriaceae bacterium; assembly: GCA_965276585.1. Lineage (GTDB taxonomy): Bacteria > Acidobacteriota > Terriglobia > Terriglobales > Acidobacteriaceae > JAKAAZ01. The sequence continues at coordinate 1,066,455 of CBDIAZ010000002.1, forward strand.
CATCGCCAACTGGGTTTTCAACGAGCAGCCGCAACATGTTCTCGGTTCCACCAGCATTGCGGTGTACAACGATGGCCGCACGGTAGGGGACAATGTGCAGGCGATCCTGGAGTACTACAAAGGCAGGCGCATGTTTTTCAGTTCCCTTACCGACAATGCTCAGCTGGGAGATCAGCTCTGCATTTACGGCACAGAGGGAAGCGCGCAGATCACGCTCGAAGACGCCACGTTTTACAGCCCGACAAAAAAGAAGATCACCGCAGCGTCGCATTCCGATGCGGTCGAGCGTGGAGTGAAGACTGGCTCCTCCTACAAAACAAGCTGGGAGATGCCGTATCGCGGACCCGGAGATCGGCTGCATATCCAAAAAGACGAGGAGCCGACGCTGACCGCGTGCAAAGCCTTTATTGAAAGTGTGCGTACCCGACAGCAGCCATTTGCGAATGCCGATGTGGGATTTCGATCCGGCATTACATGCTCAATTGGAAAACATGCGTTGCGAGAAGGACGCAGGATGCAGATTCCGCAGCTGAAAGGCCTGAGCCGCAGTTAGAACTTCTTTTGAAAAGAAAAACGATTGAATCGGAGATGAATCGATGGCGCTTACACGAAGAGAAATCTGTATCCTGCTGCCTGCCTTGATGGCTGCGGCTGTTCCTGGCGAGGCAGCTGAGCATCGTAGTGCCGATGTTCCGGCGCTGCCTTCGGCAATCTACGATCTGGAAAAACTGCCTGTGGATGGAGATAAAGATCACCAGTATATTCCGATGTTTCAAGGCAACACGTATGCCGGAATGCATGTTGAACTTCACGAGACGGCGCTTGCTCCAGGCGGCCTGGTTCACGGCATGATTCGTCATGTCGGCGATGAGTTGTTCCTGGTGCGCGAGGGGATTCTGGAAGTGGAGTTCGACGGGAAACGCGCGGAAGTAGGTCCCGGCTCAGTGGCATACGTCGCGTCCAATACCACCTATGCCATCCGCAATACCAGCAAACAATGGGCGCGGTATTTTGTATTTCTCTTCGGACCTTCTCACGTGCCGGTTGACTGGAAGCCTGCGGAATCGTGAGTGCGCGTTGATCCGTTACGGACCGTCAGCCTGAGCAACCGCAAATTATTGCCGGGTGATCGGTCCATCTAACAGCGGGGAACGCAATCCGTTGAGCTTGCTGCCGGGTTGGCTGGTCAGGTCGAAGACGACGACGGCATTTTTTCCGGATTTGAGCCAGGGGCCGGGTACATATAACGCTTGCTGCGGGCCGATATTCCAGAACCTTCCGAGATTGTGGCCATTGATCCAGACGATGCCTTTCTTCATGGAGCGCATATCGAGAAATGTGTCGCCGGTTTTCGATAGATCGAATGTTCCGCGGTAGAAGGTTGGACCTGTCGCAGCATCCGCGCGGGCGGTAGAAAAGGGAAGCGCGCTGAGATCGGTCATCGGCAGGCGATAGATTTGCCAGCCGGTGAGGACGTGGCCAACCAATGTTACCGGCCCTCGAATTCCTTTCCATTCTGTGCGGATTTCTTTGCCGAAATTTGCTCGTCCGGAATTCTCGACCAGGATGTCCAGCTGCGTATTTTTTGTTTGGATGTCCAAGGGCAATCGATCCTGATGCAGCCTGCGATCAAGTGTTCCGGCCAGCGAGCCGTTCAGATAAATCTGTGCATAATCCTGCTGGTGGTCGAATAGCAGTTCGCCGCGAACCGGATCGGAGATTTTCGTTCGATACAAAATGTAGCCGTAGGATTGTCCGAGCATTTCCATGGAGACCGGCTGCGCTACAGAGACCGGCGCAGGCAGAGCTTTCCAAAGAGAGGCCGACTGAGACAGTGAAAATTGTGGGATGGAAATTGTTGGCGGCAATTCTGGGACAGGGAGAGCTGGGGCGTTTGCATTTTTATTGTGGCGGGCGATGATGTCGCGCAAGGTGTAATAAAGCTTTGTGGGGCGTCCGCTCTCATCGAGCGGAGCATCGTAGTCATAACTGGTGACGACTGGATGGTAATCTCCCTGATCGACCTTGGCGCCATTCATAAAACCAAAGTTCGTGCCGCCGTGAAACATATAAATATTCACGGAATAGCCCTGAGCCAGCATCCAGGCATATTCTTCGGCGATTTGTTTTTGATTCTTAGTAACATGTTTCCTGCCCCACTTGTCGTACCAGCCGGCCCAGTATTCGCCGCTCATCAGGGGCATTCCCGGCTCAAATTTCCTTAACGCGATGAACGCGTCTTTGGCGCCGCCGGCGCCTAAATTAACGGCTGCCAAGATTCCCGGCAATGTTCCTTCCGACAATTGATCCGACCCATCGGCGGTGTACATCAATGCATTTGTGAACCCGGCCCGCAGCCAAATCTGTCGCATGTGAGAGAGATATGCTTTATCGCTGCCGAAAGAGCCGTATTCGTTTTCCAGTTGTATGGCGACGATGGGACCGCCGCGGCCAATCTGCAGAGGAGCGAGTTCCTTGCCGAGCCGCATCATCCAGCGTTCGGCTGGAGCCATGAAGTGCGGGTCGTTGCTGCGGAGAACGATTTTCGGGTCGGCGAGCAGCCATGCCGGATAGCCGCCGAGTTCCCACTCTGCGCAAACGTAGGGGCCGGGCCGCAGGATCACGTTGAGCCCTTCCTGTTGAGCGATACGGATAAATTCCGTGACATCGAGGTTGCCGCTGAAGTCGTAGACGCCGGGTTTTGGCTCATGCAGGTTCCAGAAGACATAGGTTGAAATCGTGTTCAACCCCATGGCCTTCGCCATTTTCAGGCGTGCGCGCCAGTAGGCCCTTGGAATCCGGGCGTAATGGATCTCGCCGGAAAGAATCTGGTCGGGCTGGCCATCCTGGAGGAATTTTCCATTTTTCGCGGTCAACGTCGATCGATGAAAGCTTTGAAACGATTCGGGAGATTGTCCAGGACCTTTCGAAGGAGACTGATTCGCGAAAGCGAACGCGCTTATGAAAAGGAGTGTCAACGCGAGGGCAAAGGTTTTAGCGCGGCCGGAATTCAATCGGCGCGTCGAGATGCGATCTATTTTCATAATCACGAGAAAATTTAACAATTACGCGAGAAAATTATTGACCATAGCCCCTGGAAACTGATATTAAACCGAATTAACAAGTCTTGTCTTTCGCATGCAGACCCATCCAGAAAGCAGCAATGCGAAAAGGAGGACGTGTCCATGCCTGTCCGGGGGGCGAGATCAGCCGGCCACTCGCATCGGAGCGGCATGCAAGCTGGCACTTGCCGTATTTCGCATAGAGGGATTTCAATTTGAGCTTCCTGTGTAGATCCAGGCTTCGGAAATCGGAAATCGGGACCGGATAATGAGCAGGATAAGTTCCAGTCACAGGCGTGTAACGCTGGCAGACGTAGCGCGGGCGAGCGGGTTTTCGTCCTCCACCGTTTCGCTGGTGTTGAATGAAGCGCCGCTGTCGCGTTACATCGCCGCAAAGACAAAACAGAAAATTTGCGAGACCGCCAAGCATCTGGGTTACCGGCCTGATGTGTTCGCGCGCTCGCTGCGCAGCCGACGGAGCCATACCGTCGGCGTGCTCGCGATCGATCTGGCAGATCCGTTCTGCACGCTGATTCTGCAGGGAATTGAGCGCAAACTGCTGCCGACGGACTACTTGCCGATCGTGATGGATACGCACAACCAGCCACAGCAGTTGGAGCGCTATCTGGAATTGATGGTCGAACGCCGCATTGAAGCCCTGATTATGGTGGCGAGCTGGCTGCTGTTCGACATCACGCTGATTGAGGATATTGACGATCGGCGGATTCCCACCATTGTCGTGGGACGCGATCTCGAGTCGCCGACGGTCAACTCCGTGCTTGTGGACAATGAGGCGGGAGGATACGCGGCGATGGAGCATCTCTATGGGCTCGGTCATCGCGACATTGCATTTGTGCGCGGTCCGCGAGATGTGGCCGACAGTCGAGTTCGATGGAAAGGCGCCCGGCGTTTTGCCAAAGAGGCGGGACTGCGCCTCAATCCGGCGCTGATTCGCGACTTGCAGGACACTACGGGTTCCGATTCCGGTTTCGACGGGGGACTGCGGCTGACAAGCAATCTTATCGAATCGGGAGAGCAATTCACGGCAATTCTGGCTTTCGACGATCTGACCGCCTATGGGGCGATCCGGGCGCTGTCGGTGGCCGGCCGTCGCGTGCCGGAGGACTGCTCGGTCATCGGGTTCGACGATATTCCAGCCGCCGCGCTGAGCACTCCGGGATTGACGACAATCCAACAGCCTATGGGTGAAATGGGCGAATATGCCGCAGGATACGTACTTAAACACCTGGAACAGCATGGAGAGGACGGGGTCCAACCCTACAGCGACCCGCATTTGATGCGGCCTGCGCTGGTGTCCCGTGGGTCAACAGCGCGGAGGAACAACATTGCGCGAGGAAAGAAATGAAATCTTTTGCCCGGAGCCGACCGTACGGGCAGAATCGGATACGCCTTCCTTTCTCCGTGAAACTTTGCTGGCTTGTGTTCGCGAGATTACTAAAAGTTACGATTATTTTTCATGAAAACTGCGAATTATGCTTGACAGCCGGTAGGAGGGAAGTGCAGGATTGGGGACATATTAAAACGATGCAATAAATTCAGAGTCGCAACAAAGAACAAATACGTAAAGGAACTCTTGCAGGCATTGCGCGGCACGCGGCTCGTCGAGCCAGAATGATGCGGGCCGTTCTTCGGTTCTCTCGGATGGGATGTATCCATCGGCGCTTTTTTGTGGTGCATAGCGTTTCGGAAAAAATGGTCGACCGGGTCCGCCTGCGATTTTATGCAGAGGCAGGCAGAACATGAATGAGTCTATTAAGGATTAATTTTAGGGGGAGTTTGATGCGGAAAATTTTTGCTGCAATTTGGGTCTGTTGCGCCATTCTGTTATTGAGCGGAACAACATTACTTGCGCAGACGATTACAGGGTCTGTGCGTGGAACAGTGACCGATCCGAGCGGTGCTGTGGTAGCTGGTGCCAATGTAACCGCCACAAATGTGGCCACGGGTGTTGCAACCGACACGGTCACCGATAAAAGCGGCCTCTATAACTTTCAGTTTTTGACGCTTGGAAATTACACGATCACCGCGACGGCCTCCGGTTTCAATACCACCTCGATCGGCCCCTTCAACTTGCAAATTGACCAGATCGCAAAAGTCGATGCCAAGTTGTCCGTTGGGACGGCCTCCAGCACAGTGAAAGTAGCGGCGGGCGCGGGCGCAATTCTGAATACGGAAAATGCCACGCTAGGAACCAGCATCAGCGCAAACCAATTACAAAGCATGCCGTTGCCTGGATTGAACGCCTTATACGCCACGATGTTTGTACCTGGCGCGGTCAATCCCACAATTTCTAACATGGGAGGCCTCCAAGGGTCCTACCGCAATACTCTAGATTCAGGTGGGGCTGCGTCTGGGATTCCGTCTTTCAATGGCAATCGCCAGCAGGGGAATAACTTCATTCTGGACGGCATTGAAATCAACGAGACGATCGCCAACACAAGCGGTTATAACCCATCCCCGTATTCGCTCCAGGAGATGCGGATCATTACTGGCAATGCCGACGCCGAGTACGGAAACGTAGATGGCGCGGAAGTGATTATGGTCAGTAAGAGCGGAACCAATAAATTCCACGGCAGCGCATTCGAATATTTTGAGAACCAGAACTTCGCCGCCAACAGTTGGTCCAACGATTACCAAGGATTGACCAAAACGAAGTTCCATCAACATCAGTTTGGCGGAGCCGTTGGCGGGCCGATTTTCAGGAACAAACTGTTTTTCTTCGCCGATTATGAAGGGTTTCGGAATATCAGCCCCCCGAGTCAGGCGACAGCAAGCGTTCCCGATGCCTTAGAGCGTGCAGGTAACTTTAGCGAACCGGCGTCCGTCGAAGGATATACCATCTGGGATACGTCGGGTGGGACAAACGCTGAAACTGAGTATCCGAACGATACGATCCCTGCCGTCGTGAACCCGGTGGCTACTTACCTCTTTGCTCACCCGGAACTCTTGCCGCTTCCGAATCATCCAGCGAATCCCGGCACTGTGACACAAGCCAACTATGTCGGATTGTCAGCTGGAGAGCATATCAACAATCAGGGCGACGGACGCATCGATTACACGATCAGCAATCATGACACGTTGATGGTCAAAGGTACCTACGGAGATGCCCATGACTTCACAACCCAGCAACCCATCGACATCGATTTGTTCCCGCTCACCGATGACTATCCCTTCGCGATGGGTGTGATCGACTGGATCCACACGTTTTCGCCGTCGCTGGTGAATGAGCTGCGTGCCGGATATTCGCGCATCGTCGAGGATACGGAAACATCGGATCCGACCGGAGTATTCGGGAAGAACGGCGATAGCATCGTCGGAATTCCGTTTCTGAACCAGCCCATCGTGGGATTCAGCTTAATGAATCTTAGTCAAACGGATAATAACAGCGTAGGCACCAATGGTGCCGCTGGCACGAAGGCTATTGACAATAACTTCGATTATGGGGACGACATGACCTGGGTGCATGGAAACCACATCACCCGGTTCGGCGTGCAGTTCGTTCGTTACCAGGAGAATTATGTACAGCCCAGCAACCTCGGCGGACTGTTGGGGAATTTCGGCTATACCGGCATATACACGGCAAACTACAACGGTACGGGTTCCAACGGCGAGGGCTATGCCGACTTTGAATTGGATAAATCGCAATTCGCGCAGGTCAGCGGGGTCACCGGCGCATTTGGGTCGCGGCAGTGGCGCGATGCATATTACGTCCAGGACGATTGGAAGGTGTTTCCAAGTCTGACCGTAAATCTTGGCTTGCGGTATGCCTACGACCAGCCGATGTATGAGGCTCACGACAAGATGGTCAGTGTGAATCTGAAGAAGGCCTATTTTGCGCCCGTTGGAACTGATCCTAACTCTCTGCTGGAATTTGCCGGGAAAAATGGCAATAGCCGCGCCTTGGTGAACCCGTTCTACGGCCAGGTTATGCCGCGCGTGGGGTTCGCATGGCAAATGGATCCCCGCGCAGTTCTTCGCGGTGGATACAGTATCACCGATGACGCGGAAGGTACCGGCGATGGGCTGCGCATGACCCAGAACCCCCCCTTCAATGTGGCGTTTACACAAAACTCACCAGGTCCTGGTGGAACCGATGCAGGAGCCCCATTGAGCGTGACCAACGGGTTTACGTCAGTGACTCCCGGCGCCATAAATGCCCAGTACGATGTCTGGGATCCGCATTTCCGTCCGGCTGTAGTGCAGCAATACAACCTGACAACACAGTATCTGCTTGCCAGCAAAACCTCTCTTCAGATTGGTTATGTTGGCCAGGTTGCCCAGCATATTGCGGTCCCGGTGCTCCTGAACCAGTACATTGCGCTTGCTCCCACTTCCTGTCCGGGCGATACCTCGGTACCGGCATGCTCGGATTTAGTCGCACCGTATTATGCGTTGGTGGGGGGGAACAGTCAGATCGTTGACACACAGTCGGAAGCTTATGGGAACTATAACGCCTTGCAGACGACTCTCCATCAGCGAGAGACGGATGGGCTGGAGTTCACATTGAACTATACCTGGGCTCGTTCGATGACGAATAGCCCGGTTGGGTTTTTAGCTGTCGCTGGAGTTAACAACGGCTTCAATTACTGGCAGAATGCGTATGATCCACATGCTGATTACGGTCCTTCGAGCTTCGACGTCCGGAATAATTTCAGCGGTACGGCTGTCTACCAGCTTCCGTTCGGCCATGACAAGAAATATGGGAGCAATTGGAATCGCTTGATGGATGAGGTCCTCGGAGGATGGGAATTGTCCGCGAATGTGACGGCTGTCAGCGGATTCCCTATCCTCATTCGTGCCAATCCAAACGACAGCCTGAACGCCGCTGCGAGCAATTACAACTACAATTATGCTCAACGCGCCAACCAGTACTTTCCTTTGAAAATCGTGAATCGTTCGCTGACGCACTGGTTCGGTACCGATCCATCGGCGCTGCCGTGTAAAACAGCTGGCTCCCGCATCAATGCGAATGGCGTGCCCTGCGCCTACGGAGTACCTGCCCAAAACGAGTTCGGAAACGATAAGAACGGCTCTGAACGCGGTCCTGGCGGGAAAAACGTGGATCTATCGGTCTACAAGGCATTTCGAACGGTGGGGAATCAGTATTTTAAGCTCCGTATCGATGCCTACAATGCATTGAATATAGCCAGCTATGCACAGCCTCAGGCACGGGCCGGTAATGCTCAATTCGGTCTTATCAATAGCACCGTGTCCGCGCCACGACAGCTGCAAATTTCGGGGGTATACACGTTCTAACTGCTTGCAGATCATGTTTCACTCATTCCAGCAGATTGTCTTGTCGACAATCTGCTGGAATTTTTATGTGTGTTAAGGAGTCAAGGTAAATGTCACTGAGTCGACGGCACTTCATCGGCGGAGTTATCGCCACAGCTTCAGCTGCGAAGGTTCTGGGTAGTAGCCTCGCATCCACGGATTCTTTTCCTTCGGCAGGGCAGGGGCGGTGGATACGAAAAGGCATGATCGACGCAGGGGGCACGCACGAGCCGTATATCTTTGTCGTGCGGCGAGGCGGCCAGAGTGTGGATGCTCGCCAACAGGTCGATTACGAGCAAAGCGAGGAGCTGATTCGGCAGCTTCACGACGATGGAGTCGAGGTTTTTCATACCCACTTATATAAGGGTTTCGGGATGGAAGCCGAACAAGAGGGAATGGAAGACACGCGAAAGGCGGTAGAAAGTGCTCACCGTCTTGGCATGAAAACGGACACCTACGTTCAGTGGAACAGCTTGATGTATGAGACGTTTTTTGCAGAGGAGCCGAAAGCCGCTCATTGGATTCAGCGGGATATTGCCGGACTTCCTATTCTGCTTCCTTATGGCTATCAGCAATCGTTTCGATATCGGCCTTGTTTCTCCAATCAGGAATATCTGACTTATCTAAAAAAAGTCATTCATTATGCAATTGTGGATGTCAAAACAGATTTTATTCACCTGGACAATTTCGACCTGAATGCGGAGCCGGATTCCTGTCATTGTCCATTCTGTGTAGCCGGGTTTAGAAATCGTCTCAAAAAGAAATACAGCACCGCCAAATTGAAAGAGAGATTTGGGTTTAAGGATGTGGATTTTATCAATCCACCGCAGTGGAATCGGGACAATCCTCCGGATAAGTTGCAGATTATCTATGACCCGGCGTTTCAGGAGTGGGCTGACTTCCGATGCCAGTTAATGGCAGACGCATTGCAGCAGATATTCGAATATGCCGCTTCTCTCAGCAATGAGGTCGTTCTGGAAATCAATCCGGCGGGTATTACCGGTGAGAATCGTGCGTGGGAATCCGGGGTCGATCATTCAAGGCTTCTAAAATTTACGGGATCGTTCTGGAGTGAAGAAGACAATCCGCAGGGATACCATGCGGATGGCCGCTTAGTTTCCAAAATTCGAAGCTATAAGTTGGCCCGTACTTATTCCAATGTTCTATTGACTGTTGTCGCGGACAACCCCCTGGCCTTATCGGAAGATCTGGCATTTAACCATACGCTGGGATTTGTCGGATTCAATCCGATTCTTCCTAAGACAAGCGAATATATCGATTTTTACAAAACAAATCGAGAAATTTACGAGCAGAGTGAAGATATCTCCAATGTCGCGGTCTTCCGCTCTTATGCTTCCTTGACCTACAACAATGCCGCGGTGCAACTCAGCACGATCCTGGTGGAGCAGGCGCTGATTCAGGCACGTACTCCTTTTGACCTTATCTTTGATGACGGCCTGGAAAATCTAACAAAGTATAAAGTTATTATCCTTCCCGATACTGAATGCCTTTCGGATGAGCAAATATCGATTCTGCGTCGCTTCGTCGACAATGGCGGCGGCCTGGTGGCGACCGAGCAGGCGGGCCTGTATGACGAATGGAGGCGGGTACGGGTAACTCCTGGGTTGAGCGGGCTGATAGAGAAGCAGGCACAGGCCATCGCCTATCAGGAAAGCGTGGGATCTCCTGAACGCCGCGAGTCTGGCGCGGAAGCTCGGAAGCAGGTTGGCCGCGGAAGGGTAGCTTATCTATCGTCCATAGAGTTCGATGGGCCCATGCCCCCTCCCAATCCAGGGTTTGCAATTACGAATGAATTCTGGAAGCGCCCGAAGAATTGGAAGGAACTTATAGAGCTTGTTCATTGGGCCGCGGAAGATCAGATTCCATTTGTCGTCGATGGGCCGGAGTTTCTAGTAGCCAACTATACCGGTCAGCCGCAACATCGGCGGTTGGCTGTTCACCTGATTAACTACAACGCGGAAAAAGTCCCCGTAATCTCCTCCATCCGAGTCAGCGCAGCGTTGCCCGGGAAACAGGCAGCTACCAAGGTGACGATGCTTTCACCGAGCGCTCGAGATGGCCGGCAGATCGAATTTACTCGGCAGGATGCTCGAACGGTTTTTACGGTACCCGAAGTGCGGACCTACGCGCTGATCGTCATCGAGTGGTGAAAATTTCCAGCTGCAATGACAACTTCGACCGATGGCGGTCGGGGATGCCAGATCCTGTGTGTTTCTGCGGTATTCCATCGATTTAGGAGCCATTGGTCTCCCTGGAGAGCCTACTTCCGACTGATGCCCGGCTAAACTCTACGCCAAAACCGTTACAAATTGATCGATCTTAAAAATAAGTCTTTTATATTTCGTTTTGATCGTATACAGTTCGATGCAAGTTAATTCGAGGGATTTTTCGGTACTTATCGCAACGCTGTCAATCGCGAGAATTTCTGCACTACAAATACGCTCTGTAGGTTTGCCTCCAGCCGTTCTGCGACGAAAATACACCGGATGTAACTACGTATCTCAGATACAAGTTTCAAGGGGGCAAGCGGCAATGGAACTCAATCGAAAGCTTATTTCTTCAGTTTTCTCCATCTTTATCGTTGTGCTGATGCTGAAGCCGGGCGCATTCGGACAGGCGTGTTCCACTCCCAACTGGACGACGGGCCCGACGATATGGGCGGCTGAAGGCAGCATCAAGGTGGTGCAGGGCAATGACCCTGCAACGAATGAGCCGACCATTCCGGTTTACACCGGTGCCGGTGAATTTAACCCTCAGGGATATGCGCTGCATCCTGCGCCGCTGACACAGTTAAATCCAGTCTGGTCATGCCCGGCGGGCGCGCCCACAATCGCAGTGGCCGGCGCGGGACGCGAAACCATCGCATTTCAGCTGATGATCACCGCCGGTGCGAGCACGGCTCTCAGCAATGTGTCGGTGAATGTCAGCCCTTTGACGGGTCCGGGAACGACGATCACTTCGGACAATACACAGACCTCGGCAATCACCCGCTATCTTGAAGGTTACATTCCTGAGACTTATTCGAGCGGCGTCGCCCTGCCAGTGAGCGGAAATTTCCCCGATCCTCTTCTTCCGTTTTACGACCCCTATGATCCGGGGAGCGGTCCGGTGGCTACTCCCTTTAACGTTGGCGTGGGAACTACCCAGGGGGTGTGGGTCGATATCGCTATCCCCGTCAACCAGACGGCCGGGGTCTATACGGGAACTGTCACTGTCACAGGCAATGGTGTAGGAACGGTGACATACCCGCTGAATGTGACGGTCTGGAACGGCAATCTTCCGCGTTTCAATGATCCGAATAATCCCGACATGCTGAAAGCCTGGATTCCGATGACAGGGAGCTTTCAATCTAGTGAAGGCCTCAACTGTTTAGGATCGTCGGCGAAAGTTACCCTGGCGAATTGCGATTGGACATTCATCCACGAATACATGACGATGGCGCATAACTACGACTTCGACACGCAAGTGGACGGGCTTGGTCCATCGCTCACCCCGGCGGCCGTTGGAACCACGGGAGATGGATCGCCGGGAAATCCCCCATACGCTACCGCGATTACTTCTATTGATTGGACGAATTATGACGCCTTGAATGGTCCCGCATTGACACCAGGTGGACTTTTCCAGGATGGGACAGCTCTGCGGGTGATCGATGCGCCTTTTTCCGGAGGCGGAGGTCCCTTCAACGACGGATTCTATGAACACGGCCCTCTTGCGTGGAATAACTACGAATACACCTACAACACGCCGCCTCCGCCGGGATTATTGCAGCTGTTTACGAGTTATTCGACCTTGATATCCCAGCACTTCACGAGCAACCAGCAGCAAAGTGCATCCTGGAGCCGGAACACCGAGATTATTGCCTACACGTTCGATGAGACCTACGACAAGCTGGGATCGGTTTCGAACCTGAATAGCTATATCGAGCAATATGCGCAGGCTCTCAATAGCGCGAACGCGACAAATAAGTGGATGAACCCGCTGCGCTTCTTCCTGACGGCCCCTCCTGGATGCATCCCGGGCGCAACTGAAGGAGTAGAAACCGGCGCGATATGCACGGCACAAGAAGGGCTCTCCTACCCTTCGGTAGGAGGAGTGCCGAACGACTGGATCGAGGATTGGAGTCCGGACGGCGGGTTCTATGAGCCAGGACCTTCGGCTGACAATCCGGATTACACAATGGATGGGGTGGCGGCGAATTCCACGGCTCCGGTTCCGATCGAGAAGTGGATGTACGGCGGTGGCGATCCATATACCCCCAACGTCGCGATCAACAACGACGCTCTGGGACTTCGCACGTTATTCTGGATCGCTGCAAAGTACGGACTTGACCAGACGTCACCCAGCCCGGGCGATCCGAATCCTGTGCCAACTCCTGGCGGAGTATTCAACTTCGATGCCAACTACTGGGCGGTTGGAGACGGCGGCGCGGCTTCGAGCGTCACGGACTGTTCCACCAGCCCGTTCTATAACGGACCCGGAGGAGAGGGTTGGGATGGCAATGGATATTATTTCTATCCGGGAAATGAAGTCGGTTGCTATTACCAATCCAATTCCCAGGGCACGCCGGTTGGAGCCACAATTCTCACCGCGAATCCCGTAGCGAACACAGGTTGCACGAACTTATCCGTGTGCAACGGAATCAGCGGCCCGGTGTCGTCGATGACGATGGAAGAATGGCGTCGCGGTTATGAAGACTACATGTACATCTATCTTCTGCGTAAGCAGAATCCTGCACTGGCCACCCAGGTCATCGACTCGATGGGCGGCGGCGGAATGCAGAACTGGAATGCATTGAACTGGCAAAATGCAGATCCCAACTACCTTATTTCGGGAGTCTTCTCTCCCAACGGCGGGTTTGGAAACGGGTATGACTGTACAGCCGCGAGCCTGGGTCTCCCCTATGGTCCGACGGGTGCATTTGGGTGTCCAGGAGAGTGGTCGCACAACCCTAACCACTATGCCGAGACGCGTATCGCCATGGCCCAGGACCTTGGATTTGTCTCAGCCGCTACCTTGCCGACGGTGACAGGAATCAGTCCGACGAGCGGTCCGGCAGCGGGCGGAACTTCGGTGACCATCGCGGGCACCGGTTTCACCGGCGCCACTGTAGTCAATTTCGGCAGCGTCGTCGCTCCCAGCTTTACCGTCAACTCGGATACGCAAATCGCAGTGGTTTCTCCCGCGGGCGTCGGCACGGTGGATGTCACGGTCTCGACGGCCAACGGCACCAGCGTGACCAGTGCAGCCGACCAGTTTGCCTATCCTGCGGCGGTAGTATCGCCCCCGACGGTGACCGGTGTTAGTCCGGCAAGCGGTTCGGTTGCGGGTGGAACCTCGGTGACCATCACCGGCACGAACTTTACCGGCGCGACTGCGGTCAACTTTGGCGGAACAGCTGCCGCTAGTTTGACCGTCAACTCGGCAACGCAAATCATGGCGGTTTCTCCTGCAGATACCGGTACGGTAGACATAACCGTTGTTACACCGAGTGGCACCAGCGCAGTGAATGCGAGCGATCAATTTATGTTCGTTCAGGGCAGTTACACGATGGCGGCGAACCCGAGCGCGGTGAGCGTAAAGGCGGGGCAGACGGGGACGGCGATGTTGACTTTGACGCCGACGGGAGGGTACACGGGATCGGTGGCATTGAGTTGCGCCAACCTGCCGGCGAATGCCGCCTGCGCGTTCTCGCAGAGCGGCGGGGGCAACGGCACGGTGATGCTGAGCGGAAACAATCAGCCGGTGCAGGTCACGTTGACGATCCAGACGAATGTGTCGCAGATGGCGGCAATGAGAGAGCAGAAGAGCCCGTTGAATCCGATTCTTCCGGCACTGGCCTTCTGGTGGCCGGGGAGTCTGGTTGGATTGGGAGCGTTCCGTCGAAGAAAGAAAACCGGGCGGCAGCAACGAGTGCTGCAGATCCTGCTGCTGGTGCTGGTCACGGGTGCCATGGCGGGGCTGATGTCTGGCTGCGGAAGCAGTTCGCATTCCTCGACCACCACGACTCCGGCCGGTACCTCGACGGTGACTGTGACCTCGACAGCGCCCGCCGGTTCTACCGGACTCAGCCAGTCCGCCACCTTCACCCTCACCGTCACGCAGTAGGAGAGAAAACAATGAAAAAGATAACGACACTATTTTCCTCCGCGTGCAGGCTTTCGACATTCCAACAATCATGCCCGGTATCTATGTTTGCTGGGCTGCTCATGCTGGGCCTGATGGTCCCGAGTCTTGCTGCGCAGTCGGCTGTTTCGGGCCAGGTAACGGTGGCTCCTACGCTTGCGGTGTTGGCGGGCGGCGGAAGCACGGTTCCGAGCACAACGGCAGCCGCTGCAGCCGCTGCAATGTTACATAGCCCGGCTTCCGTTGCGGTGAATGCAGCCGGCAACCTGTACATCGCGGACGTAGCAAATAATCTAGTGGAGCAGGTGAGTCCGGCGGGGCAGATCGTTGTGATTGCAGGCGGCGGAAGCACGGTTCCAAGCACGACAGCGGAGCCCGCGACCAGTGCCAAATTGAGCAATCCCAGCGGCGTGGCGCTGGATGCATCCGGGAATGTCTACATCGCGGACGCCGCCAACAATCTGGTTGAGCAAGTGAGTCCGGCAGGGCAGATTGTTGTCGTTGCCGGCGGCGGAGGTACGATTCCCAGCTTTACCTCCGGAGCCGCGACCAGCGCTCAATTAAACAATCCTACCGGCGTCGCCGTGGATACCTCCGGAAATGTCTATATCGCCGATCAGGGAAACAATCTGGTCGAAGAAGTCACGGCTGGCCAGATCACGGTGATTGCCGGTGGAGGAATCAAGACTCCAAGCAGTGCCTTTACGCGAGATGCTTCCACCGTCGAATTTATCAACCCCAGCGCAGTTGCGGTCGATGGAGCCCAGGACGTTTACATCGTCGACCAGGGCCGTTCTGAGATTGAAGAACTTACCGCGGGCCAGGTTCTTGTAGTTATCGGTGGCGGTAGCACAGTTCCGAGCCTCACAGCGGGCGCCGCAATTAACGCACAATTAAACAGTCCTGCCGGCATAGCTTTGGATGCCAAAGGGAACCTTTACATTGCGGACCAGGGCAATAATCTGGTTGAAGAAGTTTCGGGTGGACAGATTATCGTGCTACTCGCTGGGGGCGGTAGCACGGTTCCAACTTCCACAGGAGGCACGGCTACCAGCGCCAAGCTCAATAACCCTTCCGGTACCGCAGTGGATGCGAATGGGAACGTCTACATCGCCGATCGAGGCAATAACCTGATCGAAGGGCTGCAGATGGGCCAGACAATCCTGCCGTCGACCGCGATTGGATCCACCTCGGCATCGCAGAATATTCAGATACAGTTGTCGGCAGCCACTGCAATCAGCAGCGTCACAGCATCCAAGGCCGCGAACGGTACGCAGGAGTTCGCGGTTGGCACCGTGACCGGATGTGCGGTAGGAGGAGCCAGCAATCCCGCGGGTACCGTCTGCATCGTTCCAGTCACGTTCAGCCCGACATATCCGGGACTACGCACAGGGGCTCTGACCGTAAATAACGGAAGCACCGTGGTAGGAACGGCTGGTGTTTATGGCACAGGTCAGGGGCCGGAATTAGTGCAGTCGCCCGGAGAACTGTCCGTAATTGCAGGCGGTGGAACCACAGTTCCAAGCACGACAGCCACGGCGCCTCTCAGCACCTTGATAGCGAATCCTCTGGGCGAGGCGATCGATGGAGCCGGGAATCTCTATGTCGTATCCGGCACCGGCGGCAATGGCATGGTGGATGAAATTTCTGCAACAACCGGACAGATCACAGTCGTAGCCGGAGGAGGCGCCACAGTTCCAAGCACCACGCCGGAACCCGCCACCAGCGCGAGCATAACTCCTTATGGCATCGCATTGGATGGAGCAGGGAATCTCTACATCGGGGACTACGGCAATAATGTGGTCGAGGAGGTGGACGCAACCACCCACCAGATTGTGGTAATCGCGGGCAACAGCGGTGGCAATGGCGCGAGTACCACGCCGGAGCCTGCACTCTCCGCAGCTATTTACCCATTTGGGGTCGCAGTCGATACAGCCGGAAACCTGTACATCGTAGACCGAGCTGGCGAATATGGCGATGGCACGATCGATGAAATACCCGCGGGAACGGGGCAAATTGTAGTGGTTGCCGGTGCTGGCTTCTCGCAAACCTCCCCGCAGTCTCCACTCACTTTCGGATTCTACGATCCTACAAATGTAGCGGTGGATGGAGCGGGCAACTACTACATCGCTGACGCTGGCGACGACCGGGTTGAAGAGGTGAATGTGTCCACGGGCCTGATCTCGGTGCTGGCAGGATTTGGCCCCAATTTGCCCAGCACAACTCCGACGCTGGCTACCGACGCATCGTTGAATAATCCATTTGGCGTAACGGTTGATGCAGCCGGCAATGTATACATCGCAGAAGGCAGCAACGGCTTCATCGATCAGGTAAACCCCGCCGGACAAATTGTGCGGATTGCAGGCGGTGGCACAATTGCGCCTGTCAGTACGGGTTTGGCCGCCACCAGCGCGCAATTGAATAACCCTACCGGTATAGCGATCGATGGAATTGGAAATCTCTACATCACCGATTCGACGAACAATCTGGTCGAAAAGGTATCGGCATCGACAGCGCCACTTGCCTTCTCCAGTACATATGTGGGAGCAACCAATGCTGCACAGCCGACGATAACCCTCAACAACATTGGCAATCAGAATCTCAATATCTCCAGTATCGGTTCTGCTGCTGATTTCCCGCTTGTAGGCACCAACACATGTACCGCTTTGAGTTCGGGCGCTTCATGTTCTCTTGTGTACAGCTTCCTGCCAACGACAGCGGGCGCGTTGAGCGAAACGGCTACTCTGGCAGACAACAACCTGAATGGAGCCAATGCCCAGCAGACGATTTCGCTGGCAGGAACAGGAGTTGCTGCGGTAGTTCCCGTGAATCCCGGCAGTTACACGATGGCGGCGAACCCGAATGCGGTGAGCGTAAAGGCGGGGCAGACAGGGACGGCGATGTTGACGCTGACGCCGACGGGAGGGTACACGGGATCGGTGGCATTGAGTTGCGCCAACCTGCCGGCGAATGCCGCCTGCGCGTTCTCGCAGAGTGGCGGCGGCAACGGTACGGTGATGCTGAGCGGAAACAATCAGCCGGTGCAGGTAACGCTGACGATCCAGACGAATGTGTCGCAGATGGCGGCAATGAGAGAGCAGAGGAGTCCGTTGAATCCGATTCTTCCGGCACTGGCCTTCTGGTGGCCGGGGAGTCTGGTTGGATTGGGAGCGTTCCGTCGAAGAAAGAAAACCGGGCGGCAGCAACGAGTGCTGCAGATCCTGCTGCTGGTGCTGGTCACGGGTGCCATGGCGGGGCTGATGTCTGGCTGCGGAAGCAGTTCGCATTCCTCGACCACCACGACTCCGGCCGGTACCTCGACGGTGACTGTGACCTCGACAGCGCCCGCCGGTTCTACCGGACTCAGCCAGTCCGCCACCTTCACCCTCACCGTCACGCAGTAGGAGAGAAAACAATGTACCTTGGGCGGGCTATAGCTTCATAGCTTTCACCCGCTCAAGATACTTCTTCTTTCATGCGCGAAGGAATAGAGATCGCCGCTCTGAACCAACACAAGGATAGGACAGCTCCGTGTGGACTGTGTATGCAAGGGAAAAACAATGCTGCCCATCCCAGGTGGCAAAGCGGGATAGGCAGCATTAAAACGAACTTCGCAGCCGATACTGGCAGCTGGTAATCAGGCAATCACTTTGGATTCTTCTGCTTCGCTCGTTACCTCGCCGATGTGATCGAGGTTGACTCCGGTAGTTTCAATTCGATACATCCAGGTCACGACCGCTCCTAATATAGAGGAGACGATCAGGCCATAGAGCAGCCAGCGCGTGCCGATGCTGACCAGCAGGATGGGAAACAGGAATGCGGTTGCTACGGCGCCAATCTTGGCGAAGGCGGCTGCGAAACCGGCTCCCTTGCCGCGGATCGCTGTCGGAAAGACTTCTCCGGCGAGCAGGTAAGTCTGGGCGTTCGGGCCGACGTTCGTCATGAAATTGAATAGCATGAAGCCGGCGAAGATCAGCACGATCTTCAGCTGTCCGCTGAAATCGACGGAAAGCGAAGCGAGAAACAGGCCGGCTGCACAGCCAAAAAATCCGAAAATCTGCAGCGAAATTCTGCCCAGCTTATCGGCCAGCAGAACGGCAAAAGCAATGCCTACGATCAGCAGCATCGTAATAATGGCCGCTCCTCTCGCAGCCAGGATATCGTTCGCGATCAGGTCGCTCATACTGCGTACATGGGCAGCTTTGTGGCCGAGTGCAGCGGCCAGAATCGTCGGCGTAAAAATACCGATGCCATAGGTGCTGAGGTCCTGCAGGAACCAGGGCACGGAGGCGAGAATCGTTGCGCGACGATATTTTTTGTTAAACAAAGAGAGAAAAGAACCGCCGTTATGCGATTCGCCGGGAGTAGCGATTGCCTGCGGCACCAGCGTAATGTTCTGCGGATAGAGCGGCTTGCGCAGAAGCAACTGCCGGGTCGCGAGGGTGGCTCGCTCGGTGGCGCCGCGAGAGAACAGCCAATTCGCGCTTTCGGTGACATAGAAACGGCCCACGGTAACGATCAACGCGGGAATGATCGCGGTGGCGAACATCCAGCGCCATGCGCTGAGATTCGGCACGTTCACCAGTACTGCATAACCGACCGCAGTGCCGCCGAGAGCCCCGATAGCCTGGAAGGCGAACGCAGCCAGCACCAGGCGGCCGCGGCTGGTGCTGGGAATGCTTTCCGAAATAATCATGTGCGCGGTCGGATAGTCGCAACCCAGTGCCACTCCGAGCCCGAACAGGCAGATCACCAGAGACGTGAAATTCTGGCAGAACACGGCCGCGGCAAGAAATGCGGTGAAGATGATCATTTCCGCAATGAACATCGACTTGCGGCCGAAGTGATCTGACAAGCTGCCCAGGCCGACGGCGCCGATCAGAATGCCACAGAGACTGGCCGCGCTGACAAAGCCGTTCTGGGCTGCATTTATATGGAATTGCCGCGCGATAAGCGGCAAGGCGACACCGGTCATAAATACTACGAAGCCCTCAAAAAATTTTCCGGCCGCCGCAAGCATCCAGATGCGCCGCTGCATGGTGGTCATGGGAAAAGTGTGGAGATGCGTGCCGTCTGGCCAGAGCGGCCTTTCGTCTATATAGTCCTGCACGGTGCGGGGTTCGCCGGCGACCGTATTTGCAACATTCGACATGGAAATATCCTCTATGGATGGCTCAGCAGATTGAGTGGGTGCATGCGGTAACCCTCTCGTCTACTGAATTTTGGCAATCTGAATTTCACTGCGGGCGCGGATCGCTGTCGGCAGCGCGATGAAATGAACGGGATTCAGGAAATTCGCTGCACAGCCGCCCTCCGGCGAAATGCACCAGAGCAGAAATCTGCCGACGGCGGCGGCAATCAGCGGGTTCGGCTGCTTGTCCGCCACGATTGCATATTCGTAATTGATCAATGGGTAGGAATTGCCGCCGGGCGCAAACACGAGCGTCAGGCGCTCATCCGCAGGTGTGCGCGGGGTAAGTACCGCCGCCGCTGCCGTGATCGTGTCGGCGTTTGGAAGGAGGAAATTGCCCTCCTGATTCTCGAGCATTGCCGTTGCGAGGCCGGCTTTTTCCGTGTCGGCCTCAAAGCTCGCACCCACATAGCCGACGGAATACGGTGTGCGGGCGATCGTCTGTACCATGCCCTGATTGCCGGTTGCGGTGGCAGCATTCGATACCGAAGGCCAGCTTACGGTTGTGCCGTAGCCGATTTTGTTTGCCCAGGTGCCGTGGCACGATGGGTCGTCACTGTCACCCGATGCACACGTCGTGAAGGTGAGGAATTGCGTGAAGATGAAAGTATCGCCCGAGCCATCGGCGCGATGGATCGGCACGACGGCATGGTGAGGCAGGTGGACACCCGGATTGAGGGTCGCGATCTGCTCCGCGTCCCAATCGCGGATCGTACCGGAATAAATGCCGGCCAGCACCGGTCCGCTCAATTTAAGTGCCGAGCCTCGCAGCTCCGGCAGATTGGCGTTCACCGTTTGTGCCGAAATAGCGAGGGGGATATTGAGGATGTGCGGGTTATGCATTGCTTCCGTGTCGGACATATAGGCGTCCGATGTGCCGATCTGTACCTGCTTCGAGATTGCCTGGGCGATGCCAGTTCCCGAACCCGTGGCGCCAGTAGCGATTTGAAGTCCCGGTTCAACCTTTGTGTAGGCACTTACCCAGGCCTGAAATAAGGGAAAGATTAAAGTTGAGCCGGTTTCGGTAATGGTTTGAGCCGCTGAGTAGATGACTGCGAACGACAAAAACAAAAGCCCGGCGACCATCGCCGTAGCGCGTGCTTTTCCACGAGTTGCTCCAATGCGACAAATGCCCATCCAGCGTTCCTCTTCCATTTGGTCAAGGCTATGGATAGATCAGTTTTCCTGTTGTTATAGACCGCCGGTAATCGATCCGTGCATCCGTTCTTTGAGAACAGATGCGCCAGATTTTGTTCCGCTGGTTTACACCTACAGGAAAACTGATCTCGCCCCGCCGATCGATCCTGAACAACGTTGACCCACGGTAACAACGGTGTATTAAGAAATGATGATATTTTCGGCGATTTCAGATTTATGCCGATTTCAGCTCTGAGCGCGCTAACGGGAAAATTTCTGCATTCATCAAGAATTGATCTTGTGGAGAATAGTGTGTTTCGTAGAGATCGATACGAGTGCCTGAAAGCGCGGATGAAACGCGGGCGCGAAAACAGGATGGTTGTGGGTTGAAGAAGTATGTCTTATTTGTACTGCTGGGCCTGTGTTTCCTGCGATTGCCGCAATACCTGAGTGCCCAGAAAACGCCGAAGAATTTTTGCGCCCGTCCGCTGCCCGGAAGCGTGATTTCAGAACCGGCCGATCTGCGCAGCAAGAACGGCGTCCTGAAGGTCGAGCTGACGATCCATGACTTCATAGAGTCCGACGGATCGACCCGCTATTGTTACGTCGACGCGGACGGTCATGAATCGCCGACACTGCGGCTCCATCCCGGCGATCTTCTTATCTTAAATTTGAAGAACGACTTGGCCGGCTCCGATACAGGATCGCCCGCGGCTCACTCTCATTCCGCGCATGCAGGGGCCGCGATGGATGCGAATTCCTGTACCGCCGGTCCGATGATGATGACCGCAACCTCAACGAATCTGCATTTCCACGGTCTTACTGTTCCCGCCCGCTGTCATGAAGACGATGTTTTACGGACATCGATTCAGCCCGGCGATCCGCCGTTTGAATATCGGTTTCGCATTCCAGACAATGAGCCTCCCGGGCTGTATTGGTATCACCCGCACATTCACGGTTTCAGTAAAAAAGAAGTATTGGGCGGAGCCTCCGGCGCACTGATTGTCGAAGGTATTGAGCGCGCAGATAGCGCGGTGGCAGGTCTGCCGGAACAAGTGCTGATCATTCGCGATCAGGACCTGCTGCATCCGAATGCGCCGCCGAATAAATCCGAACCCGTCGTGCCGAAAATGTTTTTCGATCGCGACGGCGATGCCGCCAATACCGGCACCGGCTTCGGCAAGCCGGCGAAGGATCTGTCTATCAATTTTGTTCCGGTTCCTTATCCGGACTATCAGCCCGCAATTATCCCGATGAAGCCTGGGGAAACGCAGCTATGGCGGGTTTTGAATGCATCGGCCATCACCTATCTGAACCTTGCGGTCCTGTTCGACAAGGTTCCGCAACCCTTAGGCCTGGTGGCGTTAGACGGTGTGCCGTTGAATGAGGACGGCGCGCCGCGGGACCTTGTCGCCTGGCAGAATCATCTTGGAGTGCCGCCGGGAGCGCGAGTGGAATTTATCGTGAAGGGTCCTCCAACCGGAGCCCTGGGGCTGCTGGTAACCCGGACCGTCGATACCGGGCCTGGCGGCGAAAACGATCCCAATCGAACGATTGCGAGGATCGAGGCTTCTCCATCCGCGACCGAGCCACGCTCAAAGCTGGCCGCTTCGTCCGAGCCGCTCCCGCCGTCCATCGAGCCGTGGCTGGGCAGCGTAGCGCCGGTGCGCACGCGAAGATTGTATTTTTCCGAGAAGCTGCTCGATCCCAACAACCCCAACAGCGCGACGGAGTTTTACCTCACGGTCGACGGCCAGAAGCCCGAGATGTTCGATCCTAAATCCGGCATTCCTAACATCGTAGCCAAGCAGGGAACGGTGGAGGATTGGATCATCGAGAACCGGTCGAATGAGCTGCATGCATTTCACATTCACCAACTGCATTTCATGTTGCTCGATTATCTTGGGCAGCCGGTGAATGAGCCGTTTCTGCGCGACACCGTCAATGTCCCCTACTACAACGGAAGAACTCTGGAATATCCCAGCGTTCGATTGCGCATGGATTTCCGCGATCCCAACACCGTCGGCACGTTTGTGTACCACTGCCATCTGCTGGAGCACGAAGACAAGGGAATGATGGGAATGATTCAGGTTTTGCCGGCGGACACTCCGCCCAGCTTGAATGCGAATGCGCATCGGGATTCGAGTCCGAAAAAAGTCGTGTCCGCGGCTGCCGCAAATTTCCACTGAAACTCGTCGCAGATTCTTCTCCGATTCACAAAGCAGACATCCGCCTGCAATGTGGCGAGGTTATAAACCATCGCGGTGGGGTAAATCGCTCCACTATTCAGGAGGAAGTATGACGCTGAAGTCGATTGCATCGAAAATGTTCCATGGTATGTGCACTGGACTGGTATTCCTTACGGTTTTCCAGTTGGCAGTGGGCACTACCTGGGCCGCTGAGGCCTCTTCACAACCATCGCGCGATGGATATACCACTTCGCCGATCAAGCACGTCATTGTAATTGTCGGTGAAAACCGCAGCTTCGATCACGTTTTCGCCACCTATGTACCCAAAGGAAACCAGAACGTCTGGAACCTGCTTCGGCTGGGAATCATCAAAGCCGACGGTACTCCCGGACCGAACTTTCGACTCGTCACGCAGCAAGCGGCTAAGGACAAGGCGCAGGATGCCTTTCTGTTGAACCCCTCCAAGTCTTCTTTCTCCAAGAATGTTTTGCCGGCTCCTCTTGTTGGCGGACCGAAAGACTCTTATGTCGCCAACGATAACCCCACGCTGGCGGAACAATCGGAAAACGGGCTGCCTGCGGACTATTACCAATATCTCGTTTCCGGCGGTACCGGCCTAACCTCATCGACTCCGGATAGCCGCATCACAGACGTAAATTCCCTGCCTGCCGGCCCGTTTCAATTGACCAACGGACGGAGCTTTACTTATAACTCCTATGCAGCCAGTCCGGTCCATCGTTTTTACCAGATGTGGCAGCAGTTGGATTGCAGCATGGCCCATGCCTCATGGGTTTACCCGTCGGGTTGCGACGCCCGCCTGTTTCCCTGGGTTGAAGTCACCGTGGGCGCCGGTACAAACGGTCTTGCACAACCGGCAAACTTCAGCACGGAATATTCTCCCGATGCGACGACAACCGGAGAAGGTTCGGCGTCCATGGGTTTCTACAACATGCAGAAGGGCGACGTTCCTTACTTTAAGAGCCTTGCGGACAACTACGCGATGAGCGACAACTTCCATCAGTCGGTCAACGGTGGCACCGGCGCCAACCACATTATGCTGGGTCACGGCGACATGATCTGGTTCAGCGACGGTAAGGGTAATGCTGCGGTTCCTCCGCACAACGAGGAAGTCGCCAGCGGAAGCAAGAATGCCGGCATCGTCGATGAAGTGGAAAACCCCAACCCGGCGGTGGATACCAACAACTGGTATACGGAAGACGGTTACGGCGGCGGCTCGTACGGTAGCGCCTCTTATGGTGGCGGTTCTTACTCGGAATGCTCGGATAACACGCAGCCGGGTGTCGCCCCGATCGTCAAATATCTCAAGTCTCTGCCACGGCCGATCAAGCGCAATTGCCAGGCGGGCCACTACTATCTGTTGAATAACTACAACCCCGGCTACTTCGGCAATGGCAAAGATGCCTATACGGATAACAGCCCGGACAATACTGTGTTCACCGTTCCACCTTCCCCGGTGCGCAGCATCGGCGATGAGCTGATTGCCAACAATATTTCCTGGAAGTATTACGGCGACCAGTGGAATAACTATGTCAACGATCCCTATCAGCTGAACTATGGTGCGGTGGGCGCAAAGTCCGATGAGTACTGCAACATCTGCAATCCATTCCAGTACGATACGTCGATCATGTCCAATCCGGCGGTTCGCGATGCGCACATTCAGGACACAGCGAATCTTTATTCGGACATCCAGAATGGAACGCTGCCGGCCGTTTCCATCGTCAAGCCCAGCGGGCTGGTCGATGGCCATCCATCCTCCTCAAAGCTGGACCTGTTCGAAGGCTTCACCAAGAAAATAGTGAATGCGGTTCAGGCCAATCCAAACCTGTGGCGCGACACCGCCATCTTCATCACCTTCGATGAAGGCGGCGGCTACTATGACTCCGGCTACGTTCAACCGTTAGACTATTTCGGCGATGGCACACGGATTCCGATGATCGTTGTTTCGCCATATACGCACGCGGGATACGTCTCTCATACCTATTCGGATCACGTTTCCATCCTCAAGTTTGTGGAGCGGAACTGGGGCCTGGGTCCGATCACCAAACGCAGCCGCGATAACGATCCCAACCCGATCCCGGAATGGAACAATCCTTATGTTCCAGTCAATACTCCGGCGATCGGCGACATGTTCGATCTGTTCGACTTCACTGTAACTCCGAACTGAAAATGCAACGAACAATGTAAAGAAATAGAATGAATAAAAAATAAGGGCCGAGCGGTTCCTCCGCTCGGCCCTTATGGCTGCGCACCTTTATTAAGCTGCTTTCGCAGATTCTGAGATTGAGAACCGCTTCTTTGCCCATGTTCGATAGCCAACGTGCCGATCACATCGCCGCCAACATCCGGACTCTGCGCGGAACCGGTATCGACGATGAAAACGATGAAACCGATCCTCATCGCGTCGTTCCCGTGCAAACGAAAGCGCAACTCAGCAACCCTGGGCTGCGCCATGTCTTTCCGCATGAAAGTGTGACCGTCATTGCATTCCACAAGGCTGGATCGCAATAAATGGCTGAGCTGATTCCCGGCATCCTGCTGTACAGAACAGACAAAACACCGGTTTCAGAGTGGTATTCTCGGGGGCATGGGACTGCGTGCGAAGACAGTGGTGCTGATTTTCTTTTTAACGGCGTCGCTGCTCGCGCAAGCGCATTCTCCCAAACCGCGACCGGTCCTTACCGTTCAAGGAATTGGTCGAGGCGCGGTGGAGCTAGGCGGCGACTGGCAGTTCCACCTGGGAGATGATCTGCGCTGGGCTTCACCATCGTTCGACGATTCTGCATGGGAATCCATCAGCACTGCAAGCTCGTGGGGTAGCCAGACTCATCCCTCTTATACAGGTTTTGCCTGGTATCGCCGGCAACTGCAAATCGACCCAGCGGCGGGCGGCGATGTACATTACGCGCTGCTGATGCCGCAGGTAGACGACGCCTATGAAGTGTATTGGAATGGCAATCTGATTGGTCGCTATGGGCAACTTCCGCCGCATCCGCGCTGGTACTATAGCCCACCGTTCCGCACTTTCTCCTTGCCCTCCGCCGGCTCGGGTACAATTGCGATTCGCGTCTGGAAAAGTCCCCTTCTGTTTGTCGACCCGGATTCACTGGGCGGCCTGTATGGGCCGCCGCTGCTGGGCGATGCGAATACAATTTCAGCGCAACTGGCGGCGATCAATTCGCAATCGATGCAGCAGGTTTTCTACGGATACACGCTGGTCGTCCTGTACGGATTTATCACTCTGCTCAGCCTCCTGTTATGGAGCCGAAACCGCAAAACAAAACTCTTCTTCTGGCTGGCCGTGTTTACGGCAACGCCGGTGCTGCTCTCAATCATTCAAGGTCTGTTTCTCATCCCAATTTCCTATGGCTGGGGAAGAGGATTGAATCAGCCGATTTACGCACTCAACCACATTTCTCTTTGGTTCCTGCTGCTGTGGCTGCTGCGGCTGAATGGCAATCGCACGCTGGTTCGCTGGACGGAAGGGCTGGCGATCTGCACATTAGTGGCGGGAGTGGTGGATGGGGCACTCGCATTTTTCTGGGGCAGTGCAGGTCCAGGGATGCAGATAGCCGATGCGATTCTGACCACCATCATCCTCGTCGTTGAAGTGTTCCCCTTCGTGATCATCGCCGTGGGAGTCCGCCAGCATCTCGATCCCGCGCGCTGGTGGTTTGCGCTCAGCGCACTTGTCTCGCAGATGATCGATACCATCGCCGACGCCAGCGCGGCAGGCCAGCGCTTCACCCACTGGACATTTTTCGCGACCGTCAACACACCGCTGTTCGTCATCCGCGGCGTAACCCTGACCGCGGCGAATATTGCGGCGATCGGTCTTTTCATATCGATTCTTTATGCCGTCTATCGCTACAGCTCGGAGCAGCAGGCACGGCAGAGTGTGCTCGAACGCGAGATGCAAAGCGCCCGCGAAATTCAGCGTGTGCTCATTCCGGAAACGCTGCCGGCCCTCGAGGGCTTCGCCGTTACGAGTGCTTACCGGCCCGCGCTCGAGGTTGGCGGAGATTTTTTCCAGATCATCCGCGAAGACAATGGATCGACGATTGTTGCGCTCGGCGACGTAAGCGGCAAAGGATTGAAAGCGGCGATGAATGTATCGCTGATTGTCGGCGTGCTGCGCTCCATGTCCGACGCGAAGTTCAGCCCTGTGCAGATGCTGGAAAGGCTGAACCGCTGTTTGTATGGGCGTCTACAGGGCGGCTTCGTCACCGCCGTCATTCTGCGCCTGCATCCGAACGGCAATATCACGCTCGCCAACGCCGGTCATCTGCCGCCGTTTCTCAACCAGCGCGAATTGGAAGTGGAGGGCTCGCTGCCTCTCGGTCTGTTGCCCTCGGCGATATATGACGAAATCCATATCGCGCTGCATTCCGGAGATCAACTCAGTCTCTATACCGATGGGCTGGTCGAGGCACGCAGCGAGACCGGAGAGCTTTATGGCTTCGATCGCCTGCATCGCTTGTTGGCCGCGCGACCCACAGCGCAGCAGGCAACCGATGCCGCCATCGCCTTCGGTCAGGACGACGACATTACCGTCCTGACTCTCACTCGCCTGGCAGCGGGAGAAGAATCGACGACATCATTGGTAGCGCCTTTCCTGGAGCCTACCGCGGCGGAAGCATAGTCGGCCGCAAAGCAATTGGTCTAGCGTTTCGCAACCCCAACGGTAACCGAAGAACTTCCCGCAGAATAGTTCGTGCCTCCGCTATAACTCGCCCGGAAAGTATGATTGCCATTGGCCAGCGAAGAAGCAGGCACCATCGTTGCCGCGGTTCCATTCGCACCCACCGGAACCGTCGTTAACAATCGACCATCCTCGTAAAAAGAGACTGCCCCAATGCCGTTCGGCGGTCCGGCGCTCCACGATTGAATGGTGACGTTCAGCGCTAAATTGCCGCCCGTCACATACCAGCTGGAAGGTGTCAGCTGCACGACGACCGGCGCCGGCGTAACCGTGAAATGAACTGTGCTCGGGTTAGCGGCGGCATAATTCGTCTGTGCCGCATAGCCGATCGTGACGCTGTGCATCCCCGCCTGCGGCTTCGGTATCGTGAATAGCGCGATCCCAATCCGCAGCGGCATAGTTACCGGACTTCCGCCGTCATATTGATACGTGATGACGCCATTCGGCGGTCCAGCAGCGGAGCTGGTATAGACTCCGCAGTTATAGTCCAGACCATAAGAGAACGTTGCATTCCAGCAGGCTGTAGTTAGTTGTACCGGCACCGGATTCACCGTCAGCGTCACCGGAGCGGAACTGCCCGCGGGGTTGAATGCGTCGCCCGCGTAAGTGGCGCTCAGCGAGTGAACCCCCACACCGAGCCCCTGAATATACAGGTAAGCGGTGCCATTCCCCTGCAGCCTGGCGCTCTGCAAGGGGGCCGTTCCATCGTAGAGCTGTACCGCGCCGGTAGGAGTGCGACCATTCGCGGGAGCAACGCGAATCACAACGTTCGTGCCCTGGGGATAGGTGACGGTCGTCTGACTTAATGTGAGCTGGATCGAATTGTCATACGAGGACGCGACCGTATAGCTGACGCTGACGGAGGATTGATTCCCGGCCGCATCGATTGCAGTCACTGTGTACGTCTTTGCCCCCGGCGAAGAAGTATCGACCGGACTGGTGATCGCGCCTGTATTGAGCACGGCTGCGTTCGGCGAAAATGTTGAGCTGCCGCAACTGACCACACCGGAATGTTCATCGGTGCAGCTATAAGTTGCCGTAACCGTCTGCCCAACCGTGTAGTAACCGGAATTTCCCGGCACCGGCGACAGCACCGGACCGGACGCCACCACCGGCGCGATCGTATCTACATTGATGGCGAACGTGTAGTACGAAGTCGACCAGCTGGCGTTCGCATCCTGGGTAAATTGCAGCTCCTCTGTTCCGGCGCAGTCCTCGGCATAGTAGTGGAGCAGGTAATTGCCATCCGCCAGACCGGTCAGCGGCTGCACCGGTGTAGCAAAAACAGTGGCCAGCGGATCGAGCGGATTCGATGGACTCGGACACGGAATCGTGTTTTCGACAACCGTATCCGTCGAGGCCGGTGAAGACGGCGTGGGCACGCTGTTCGCCGGCGAAATGCCATAGGTGATGCTCTGGATCGGCGCGGCAACGAACGTAGCTGCACCGGGAAGATTCGTGCCTGCCAGAACCGGCGGCTGGCTGGATAGCGTTACATTCGCAGTGGAAGAATGGATCCACCCGCCCGGCTGCTGGCCGGCAACCGTCACCGTCGTCAGGTCCTCCGGCACTTGCGCGATCGGAATGAACGTCGAGTTGGGATGGGACGTATGGCCGGTCGCAATGTAAAGGCCGGGCCCGCTGAAATTCGACAGCAGATTTTGCGGGCAGGGAAGATCTTGCAATCCCGATGCAGGATCGAAGCTGCATGGACCGCCAATCCAGCCCTCGCTCGCCATCAGGAAGCCGACGCCTTCGTGGAACGTCAGCCCATCAGGCGTATTGATATCGGACAGCGTGAAAGTGGGGCCATCGAAGACATCCTGGAAAACTTCATTTGGCAATGAAGAAACCGGGCATAGCGCTCCGCTTTGCGCGGAGCCTGTGCCCACCGTGCACTCCAGCGTGAACAGTTTGCAGGCTGGCTGTCCGTTCAGCATCTCGCCTGTATGAACCAGGCAGATCGAAGTAGCAAACGAAGTACCCTTAACCAGGGTTGACTGGAACTTCGTCGGATCAACTGGCAAATCGTTCGTTCCAGGTGCAGTCCCTTGCGTAATCGAGAGGCTCCCCGCCGCCTGCGCCTGCGACAGGTCATAAACGAACCCGACCTGTTGCCCGGTCGTCGTATTGAACGAGAATTTTTGCGTCAACTCTGCCGGTGTCGGGTTTGTCTGCGGAATCGGATTGCCGCTGATCGTTGCCGGTCCCGTAACTCCGTTCAGCGAGCAGTTGGTATTCAGATACAGGGTCGAGCTGGCGAATACGCCTCCATTGTCGACCAAATCGATCTTCAACTGCACCGGCCCAGGCTGCAGGCTGCTGCTGATGTCGATGGGCGCGACTCCACCCGTAGCCACCAAAGTATCGGGATCGACATAATCCAGCTGCCCCGCGCTCGCCGGTCCCTGATAGCTGGACGTGAAGCAGTTCGGAGATATTCCGCCATCGGGCGTCTCATCCGAAGTTCCACCGCGGCACACGTTGACCGGTCCTGTAGTCGTTGTGCCGGAAGTAGCCGTCACATTGATGAAATTGTCGACCAGCACATTTCCGCTGCTATTTGCCGAGGAAGAAAGCACCGCCGTAATCGGCGAAGCGCTGCAATTCAGGTTCAACGTAGAACTGTTGAACGTGTTCGCATTCGCGCCATACCCTGTGCCGTCCGGCGATGATTGAACATTCACCGGGCTGAAGACCTGGATTGCATTCTGGGCCAGGGCAGCTGGAACAACCAAAGCCATACCGGCGACGATCAGGCTGCGGCGCAGCATCGATGAAGTGCTCATGGGAATACAGCTCCTCGGCAGAAAAGTTCCAAACGTTGTTCGCGTTCAGTGTGGCTTTTAGGAAATTGAATAAACCAAGAGGGGAGCCTGGTTGTTGCGTTCGGGGAGAAACTCTGATGAAACCCTTCGATCCTACAATTCCCAAATCGGGGTGTCAATGGAAATCAAAACACGGCATTGATTTTTAATGTCGAGCTCAAAATCTGCGGGGTAGCTCGAGAGTCTGAGCGTAATCGTCAACACCTTGATAGGATGGCGAAATAACCAGTATTCAAATGGAGCGGATAGACAGACACACATCTCACCTGCGCGTCGAGTAAGGTCTCGTATTCGATCGGCAACTACGTGCGCAGCGACTCACCCCTGCATTCTGGATGATGACACTGGCAAGTCAGCTCAGTAACATTCTTCGCATTCTTGCAGACATCGCTGCAATACGGTTTTCCATCGGAAGTATTGCAGTTGCAGGATGCATGTTTACATTTTTTGGGGGTGTCCATAACCATTCTCCATCTTCCTTCCCTGGCTGGCGCCAGCGAGCTGGAACCATGCCTGGAAATTCGTTCATGGTTCGGATAACTAAGATGCCACTTTGTTGAACCGGGTACCGATCTGTTATCCGATCCTTGTGGAAAAATCCGCCGTCGAAGGGGTAATCTCTCCTGCTTCCAGGCAACATATATCCTATATTTATCAACTAATTAAAGAGTATTGGCGATTCATGCGCAGGCCAGGCACACCAGTTGCCACCTGGCAATTGTCCATGATGGCTTCGGCAGGTTTTTCACGTTCAAAACAAACCAGGAGTAAATGTATGACAAAGATTCAAACAGGCAACAACATTGTATGGAAGGCGATCGTGACGGCGAGTTTGGCAGGCGTGTTGATGATCGGTGGCTGCAACAACAACCCGAAATATGCGGATTCAAAAGATGCAGTGAACAATTCGCTGACGCAAAATAACCTGGGCGCGATTCATGTTGCGCAGGATCGCGACAAGGGAGTGATCACGCTGACCGGCACGGTTCCGACAGATGACCAGAAGGCGCAGGCGGAAAGCATCGCCAAGACAGCGGCCCCGACCTACACCGTCGCCGACGAAATCGCAGTTGTCCCGCCGGTGAACGCAGGCGAAACCAAATCGGCGAACTCCGACACCGATGACGCGATTGAGGACGGCTTCAAGGCGAAGTTGAAGGAGAACCACAATTTGGACGATCAAAGCATCTCTGTGAAGTCGAAGAATGGTGCTGTTATCCTGACCGGCAGCGTAAAGACTGAAGCCCAGAAGCGCGAAGCCTACAAGCTGGCGAAGGACACTCCCAACGTCCAGCAGGTCGTCAATGAACTGGAAGTGAAGCCGGGCAAGCACTCCACCAGCATGTAAT
Source organism: Acidobacteriaceae bacterium (assembly GCA_965276585.1). Taxonomy (GTDB): domain Bacteria; phylum Acidobacteriota; class Terriglobia; order Terriglobales; family Acidobacteriaceae; genus JAKAAZ01. The sequence continues at coordinate 1,098,370 of CBDIAZ010000002.1, forward strand.
CGCCAGCAAAGATTCACAGCGCGAAAACAAAGCGGGCCGGTCCTTCCGGCTCGCTTTGTTTTTTATCGTTCGGACGCCTGCGCCTCGTCCTTCCAGGCGATCCCGCCCAGTCGAAACAAAAATCCCCGTTGCAGCTGGAAGCGGCAACCCGTTTCCTCTAAAAGACTCTTCAGTTCCGTATAGGTATATGCCTGTCGCACGGAAGTCGGCCCATCGTGCCGCGACAATTCGCTGGGATCGATCAGGGTATAGAGACGCGATAGAAAATAATTCATCCGCGTGCGTTCGACGTCGTTCACCAGCACCGCCACACGCGACACCCGCAGTGCTTCCTTCAGGAACATGCGAGCCTGTTCCTGGCTCAAATGATGAAGAAACAAACAGCAGGAAACAACATCGACGCTGCGGTCCGCCAGCGGTATATCCAGCGCATCCCCTACCAGCACCGTCGGCGGCGGCAAAGATCGGTCCCAGTCCAGCGTTCCGGGCAAGTGCAGCTGGCTGCGGTCCAGCAGGGAAATACGCGGGGAAATGTTTTTCTTTTTCAGCATCCGGGCCGCGGCCTGCACCACCTCGCCACGCGCCGAGGCGACTTCTAGAATGTCGATTTCCTTTCGGGGCAGGCGGGCGGCCACGCGGCGAAACAGCCGCTTGTGCATCCAGTCGCCGCCGTTGATCAGGTTGACCCGCCGGATTGCTCCCAGCGCGCATGCAACCTCTTCCGCCGACCAGTGGTCGGAGTCCAGCATTTCCTGTGCTTCGACGCGTTCCATCCCGGCAGTCACCCCGCGTTATTGTATGCGTCAAGGCCCATCGTTACAGAATTATCATGCGCCCATTGCGCATAAATATTCCCACCCGCCGGTTCTTACCCCGAACAGTGATGAAGGATTGCTCCCGATTCCATAGAATAGAAGCATGAAATTGCTTTCTCGGTTTTCCTGTGGAATTTCTGCCCTTCTGCTCCTTCTTTCTGCTACGCCGCTAGTTGCGGCAACCGCGGCGCCCCCGTTTGACCTGCCGGGCCCGCGTATTGAGATAAAGATCACCCGCGCCGGCCGTACCCTGCCGATCTCACAGGTCCCCAACCTCCAGCCCGGCGACCAGATGTGGCTGCACCCCGACCTGCCGGAGGACGAATCCGTTCATTATCTGCTGATCCCGGTGTTTTTGCGCGGCTCTCTCAATCCTCCGCCGACAGACTGGTTTACCAAGGTGGAGACATGGAAGCCGCAGGTGCGCAAAGACGGAGTCAATATCCAGGTCCCCGACGGCGCGCTCGAGGCGCTGATCTTCTGGGCCCCCGATACCGGCGGCGGATTCACCACCGTCCGCACCGCCGTGCGTTCTCGCCCGGGAGTTTTCGTCCGCGCTGCGCAGGATCTATACGCCGCCGACCTGACTCGCTCGCGGCTGGATGCATACGTGAACGCGGTGAAGAAAATCTCGGCGACCGATCCCGCCGACCTGGAAAAACGGGCCACCCCGCTCTCGCAGACGTTATATCTGAAGATCAACAAAGCATGTTTTGACCTGCCGACAGATCAACAGGAAGCCTGTCTGATCGAGAACCCCAGCAATATTGTGTTGAATGATGCGCAGAGTCAGTCGATGGTCACCGCGCTCACGTCCGGCTCCGCCGCCGATATGATCAATCAGATCAGTGCTACCTCCGCTATGGGTGGTGGCTTATATAGCCCGTATGTCGGCGCCATCGTGGACATGGTGCGCATCATGGGCAGCCTGCACACCGCGCAATACGCTTACATCCCTGCGCTTGCGATCATGCGGACCGACCAGCTGGATCTCAAATTGAGCAGTCCGCCGTCGTTCAGCAATCCGAAATCGGTCATGATCTCCAGTCTGCCTCCCGTTACCGCTGTGCAGTTCCCCATGTTGCGCGCGTTGCACCCGGATGAGATGCTCTGCCTCGAACGACCCTCGTTGCTGCTTGCCGTCAACGGAGCGCCGCTGGTTTTTTCAACCGGTTATGCGCATGATCTGGTGCTGCGCGTTCAGGATGCCTCCGGTCGTTCCCTCGATTTGCCCGCCACTGCGGATGCTCAGCGTGGGGGCTTCATCGTCGACGCCAAGGCGCTGCAAAGCGCGCCCCTTACTGGCGGGGTAACCGGAGAACTGCGCGGGGACTGGGGCTTCGATTCCTACAGCGGACCCAATTTCACATTTACCAATTCCCGCCCGGAAAAATGGACTTTCCCCATCGGCCAGACGGACGCCGTGACCGCCAGCGACAAACTCACGCTGCGCCTCCAGGCCGACAGCATCGTCTGTGTCGAGGGCGTCAACGTCACCGTTCCGGAAGGCAATACCGACAAGGCAGAATGGAAGCACCTGCCGCCGAAGATGATCCAGATCGACATGCCTGTGAACAAATCCTCCGAGGGCCTGTTCAAAATTGCAGTCGCACAATACGGGCAAAGCAAGCCCGACACCGTCCCGGTACATGTCTATCCGCCCTCCGCAGTCATCACCGGCCTCATCGTTCATGCCGGCGACAGCGAAGGATTGCTGACCGGATCGCGGCTGGATGAAGTCACGTCGATCTCGATGGGCGGAGTCGTGTTCCATCCCGGCAAAGTGCACAAAAGCGGCGCGGAAGAGAAACTGCATCTCACCACGACCACCAACACCACCGGGTCTGCCGTGCTCGCTGCTGGAGCATTTGTCACCGCCCAGGTTCATCTCAAGGATGGCCGCGTTCTCGACATTCCCGTCACCATTGCGCCCTCGCGGCCGCGGGTTCAGCTGCTCAGCAAAAGCATCGCCGTCAGCCCCACCGGCAGCGCCGCGCTCATCCATCTCGGCAACGACAACGATCTGCCGCAGTACGGACGCATGACGTTCTTCCTCAAGTCCCTCGCACCGCAGGAGTTTCCCCGCGACGAAAAGATTGAAGTCTCTGCCACCAACGGCGGTTTCGACACCATGCTCTCGCTCGCCGACGCCAGCCTCACGCTGCAGGATGCGCAGACCGTTCTCGCCGTGCTCGATCCGGCGAAAGCCTTCGGCCCCTCGGCCTTCGGACCGATTCGATTTCGAGCGGTGACCGGTGACGGCGTCAACGGAGACTGGCAGCCCCTGACGAATCTCGTCCGCCTGCCCTCATTAAAAGATGTGCACTGCCCTGAGACCCCAACCAAGCCCTGCACGTTGACCGGCGACAATCTCTTCCTCATCGACTCCATCGCCAACACGCAGCAGTTCACGCATCCGGTAACAGTGCCGCTGGGCTTCGCCGGAACATCCATGCAAGTCCCGCGCCCGAATGGAACCACGCTTTACCTGAAGCTGCGCGACGACCCATCGACGGCGGACCTGGTAGCACTGCCCGTAATTCCCGAAGCCGACCAATATTAAGGAGACTCTGATTTAGTGGCTGTTTCGAGAACTTTGGGTAGACTCCGGCCTTCAGGCCGGGATAAATCAATGAATATTAGGGATGTCACCGAGGCGTTGAATAACTTAGTCGGAGCTTCCTTAAGGAAATTTTGACTAGCAGAGAATAAGGAAGGTTACAGCTTGCCAATCGCTTCCGCCATCGCCACATCCCGCGCAGTCACGCCGCCGGAATCATGCGACACCAGGCCGACGCGAACCCGGTTGTAGCGGATGTCGATATCGGGATGATGATTGGCCTTTTCCGCCATCAGCGCCAGCCGCGTGACGAATGCGAAGGCAGCGACAAAATCCGCAAAGATGTATTCGCGGACCAGAGCGTCTGCCTCGTATTTCCACCCGGGAAGCGTCGCCAGCTTCCTTTGGATTTCGCTGTCCGTAAGTTTTGTCATCGATCCCCCCGCACAGCAACGTGGATGATGCACACGGAAAGCCGGTTGCCTGCATTCCATCCAACGCGAATCGGTCCTAGCCTTCGGTCTGGCGTATTTCCCCGAACGTATAGCCAAAGGGAGAGAATTCCGGTCCGTCCCGCATGATTCCTTCGCGCAGGTTCTGCCAGATGGAAATCGGCGTGGCGACAAACACATCCACAATCGCCGGGTCGAACTGCGTGCCGGCGCAGCGTAGCACTTCCTTGCGTGCTTCGACAATGGTATTGGCTTTGCGATAGGGCCGGTTGGACGTGATCGCATCCAGAGTGTCGGCCAAAGCAAAAATGCGCGCGCCGATGTGGATCTGCTCCCCGCGCAGACCGCGCGGATATCCGGAGCCATCGAAACATTCCTGGTGGGCGTAGACAATTTCGGAAGCTTCCCGGAGATAGGGAATCTTGCGGATCATGCGATAGCCCAGCTCGCTGTGGGTGCGCATTATTTCCTGTTCTTCAGCAGTCAGCCGGCCCGGTTTGCGCAGAATCGCATCTGGAATGGCCATCTTTCCAATGTCATGCAGAAATGCGCCGCGCCCGATCATGCGCAGCTGGGGCTCGTTCAATCCCATGGCCCGGCCCAGCGCCAGGGTGTAAGCCGTCACTCGTTTGGAATGGCCTTCGGTCTCGGCATCTTTCAGATCGAGCGCATTGCCCAGCGCCTCCAGCGTCACGTCATAGGACTGTTCCAGATTCCGCATGCTCTGTTCCAGCATGTTGGTGCGCGCCGTAATCAGCTGCTCCAGGTGATGCCGGAACAGGTCGTTCTGCGCTTTGAGCCGCCGGTATTCAACCGCCCGGCGAACCGCCGCACCCAGCTGTTCGTCGGGAAACGGTTTCACCAGATAGTCATAGCTGCCCGCCTCCACCGCTTCCACGGCCAACGGAACATGATCGGCGTCTGTCAGTAACAGTACCGCCGGGTGCGGCAGGCCCACATTCCGCTTCTCGGCCATTGCTTCCAGCAGCGGCCGCATCCACGCGGAAAAAAAAGACGCATTCCGCCCCGTATTTACCAGTACGACATCGACAGCTGAATCCGCGTTCAGCGCCTCAATCGCTTCTTTGTGAGAGCGGACCGCCAGAACTGCAAAATCATACGCATTCAATTTCCCACTGATTGTGTTTGCAGATTTTTCGTCGTCGCTGAGCAGCACAACTCGACCCCCGGCCAGCAAAGGCATGGGCGAGCTGGATTCAATCTGGCGGGTTGGGGTAGCCACAGCCATTCAGGATTCAGAGTTGAATTTTTTCAAAGTAATGGTATTCTGATACCACTATTTGGCATTTATATGCTAATTGTAATTCGATGTATTTAGATGCCAATTGTGTGCTACATGCTGCTCATTAGACCTTTATCCTGCCTATTTCGTGGTGCAAAAGAAATGATCGAAATGGTTACTAACGTGCATAGACCTTTGTGTCTGTCCTTCTGACTTCAAAAGCAAGGAACTTCATTCGGATGACCTTCGGGTGTTTCGCGCTCCCTACACCGTCTATTATCGTCCAGTCCGAACAACGCTGCAGTTCGATTGACGAACAGCGCGATGTATTTGAAAGCCATCGTCACCACATCTTCTCCGTAGCCTACTACATGACCGGCGACGAGCGGGAAGCGGAAACCATCCTCGGTTCCACATTCGTTGAGACATTTAGGCATTCTCCCAAGCCCTCCATCGATCAACTGGATCGATCGTTGATGGCGGAACTGCATGGGCGACTGTCGCTCGACCCGGTTCCGGCCATGGAACCCGGTACCGTCAGCCTCGGCAGTCGGAATGTACGCCGCACCGACCTTGAAGAAGCTCTCTGGCAGCTGCCCGCCCGCGAACGCCTCTGCTTCCTGCTTAAAGATGTCGAAGGCTATAACCCCGCCCGCATCGCCGGCCTGCTCGAAACCTCCGATGCCGATGTTCTGCAAACAATTCTTTCCGCCCGCCTGCGCATCCGCACTCTTCTGATCGAGCAGCGCTCCCTTCAAGCGTAATCCGCTTTTTTCCGTCTCCTGAACGAATCCCGCAGGAACTTTCCCTGTATGGAAGTCCTTCCTTTTCTTGTCGAAACAAATGTGCGCACGCGCTCAAGCCGGGATACGGTGAAATCCGGTAGCAGTCATGTGCCGTACTACCGGTGCAGACCAACTGCTAGACCTTCGGTTTGAAAGGAATATTCCAAATGAAAAAAAATATACTCGCCATCCTCCTGGCTCTGACCTTCGGCTTCTCCGCTGTCAGCGCCTTTGCGCAGAAAGATCCCATGGTCGGCGGAGCCGCCATGTATCCCAGCAAAAATATCGTTGAGAACGCCGTCAACTCCAAGGACCACACCACCCTGGTCGCCGCCGTCAAGGCAGCCGGCCTGGTCAGCACCCTCGAAGGCCCCGGTCCGTTCACCGTGTTCGCGCCTACCAACGAAGCCTTTGACGCCCTGCCCGCAGGCACCGTCGATACCCTGCTGAAGCCGGAAAACCTGGATACCCTGAAGAAGATCCTGACCTACCACGTGGTCCCCGGCAAACTGTCCACCCACGATCTCAAGAGAATGATCAAAAAGGGCGGCGGTAAAGCCGAGTTGACGACCGTACAAGGCGGCACTCTAACCGTCACCATGCAGGACGGCAAATACATGCTGACCGACGAAAAAGGCGGCCAGGCCACCATCACCATCCCCAACGTCTATCAGTCGAATGGTGTGATTCAAGTTGTCAATGCAGTCCTGATGCCGAATTAACTTGCTACTCTCTCTTGTGCAAGAAAAGGCGTCCGCAATCGCGGGCGCCTTTTCCAGCTCAACAAAAAATCAAAACAGCGTAGGTTCATCTTCCAGGCGGGATTTTTTTGTCTCCCGGCGCGTAGAAACTGCCGCAGGCTTATGTTCCGCGGGATCGGAGCCCAGCAAGGTCAGCAGGTCGCGCATCTCCTGCCGCAGATCTTTTATCTTTGGCTTGTTGGCATCTTTCTTCGTCTCCACCAGCTTCGCCGCCATCGGCTTCTCGCGAGGCGCTTCCGAAACTCCACGTGAACTCGCAGCCGCTTCCGAACCCGCTCGCCGTTTCTCCCCCAGCAGCCGCCGCGCCCCGGCAATGGTGAAGCCCTCGTCGTACAGCAGGCGTTTAATCTCCAGCACCATTTCCACATCGCGCTTGCGATAGAGCCGCTGGCCTGTGCCGCCCTTATTGGGCTTCAGCTGCGGAAACTCCGTCTCCCAGAAACGCAGCACATACGCCGGCAGGTTGCACAGACGCGCCACATCTCCGATGCGGAAATACAGTTTGTCGGGAATAACGATAGGCATCTTCGACGATTGCATCTTTCGCCGCGCGGGCTGCTGTTGTGGCATCGAACTCCCCCAGTTTCGCCAGGCAGACGCAGCATGATTCCATCGGCAGAATCGCCGTTCCAGCGCATCGACAAGGGAGCGCCGGAAAAACTGTGCCGCAGCGTTCTCGCGCCAACTTGTTGCCAATTGCCCGGTGAACGTTGCCGGTATCGGCTGCCGTATCGATCGGGTGGAGGGGACCCACTCGCAGCCGCTGGTCGCGCTTTCAAAAAGTATAAGTTATTGTGGGGCAACCCGTAGCAATTTCCTCGCAGAAGCTTCCGCCTCGAGATGGTGCGGCGGTCCTACGCGTCCAGCGAAAAATAAAACGTAGCGCCTTTTCCCGGCGCGCCTTCCGCCCAAACCCTGCCTCCATGCCGGGTCAGGATGCGCTGCACCGTCGCCAGGCCGATGCCGGTTCCGGCAAATTCTCCCTGCGTGTGCAGCCGCTGAAAGGGCTTGAACAAGTGATCGGCAAAATCCGGATTGAATCCAGCTCCATTGTCCCGCACGAAACAGACGATCTGCACCCCCGACCGTTGAAATCCAAACTCGATGCAGGCGTGGGAACGCTGGGAGCTGTACTTCCAGGCATTGCCCATCAGATTTTCGAGAGCCACCCGCATCAGTCCGGCGTCTGCCAACACAATCGCGCCCGGCGCAATCGCAAATTCCACATTGCGTTCCGGCTCGGCAGCCTTCAGGTCTTCCGCAATCGATGCTGCCATCGCGCTCAGGTCGACGGTAGAATGCTCCAGGCCCGAGGTTCCCGCGCGGGAAAGATTCAGCAGGTCGTCGATCAGAGCGGCCATCTTGGTGGAGGAATGCCGCAGCCGGTCCAGCATCTCCCTGCCTTCGGCATCGAGCTTGCCGCCATACCCCTGCTGCAGCACAAACCCGATGCCGCCGATCGCATCCAGCGGCCCGCGCAAATCGTGCGCGACCGTATAGGAGAAGGCCTCGAGTTCGCGGTTCGCCGCCTTCAATTCCAGGGTCCGTTCCTGCACGCGCTGTTCCAGCTCATCGCGCGCTTGACGTAGAGCAATATCGCGCTGCTCGATCTGCGACAACATCTCGTTAAACGATTCGATCAATACCGCAATCTCATCGCCATCGCTGCTGGACTGCGCGCGCAAGGAGTAGTTGCGGTCTCGAGAAACCGCGCGCGACATTTCCGCCAGCGAAACGATCGGCTCTGCCACCAGCCGTCGGAACGCAGCCGTCACCAGCATGGCCGCGATCAGGCAGAACATCAGGATCGCCAGCGCAATCAGCAGGTATCGCCGCGCCCGCCGCCCCAGTTCCTCGAGTCGCGCTGAAAGGTAAACCGTGCCTTCCGGCTTGCCCTGAAACACGATCCGTTCCGCCAGCAGAACATGCCTGCCCGACACCCAGTCCTGCCGATTCGTGCCGTTGGTGATCGGCGGAAAATGCAAAGCCGAGCCGCCCTGCAGCCGATATTCCGCAAAAATTTTCCCGTCTTCGGTCACGATGGCCGCGTCCAGAATGTCCGGCAAACTGGCCAGCGCGGTAAGCGTAGCCTGCGCGGACTCCTTATCGTTGAACAACAGCGCCGACACACTGTTCAACCCGACAATGTGAGCCTCCGCCGCCAGGCTGCGAATCAAGCTTCGCTGGAACGAGATCAGATCGTAGGAAAAAAACGCCAGGCATGCCAGCAGCAACGCCGTCGCGCTCACCAGCAGGTTCATGCGGGTCAGCTTCGAAGAGAGGGAGTCCGAGGCAGGAAATATCCTCATCGCGTTTCCAGCGCCGGCGGCTTTTCGATCACTGCCCGCGGCTTTTCGATCGCCGCTTGCGGCTTTTTGATCGCCGACCGCGGTTTTTGGATTGCCGCCTGCTGCTTGCCCTCGACCGCCTCGGCCACTTTCAGCAGTTGCGAGCTCACCTTCAGCCCGCATTTATTCGTCGCGTTCAGATTCACCTTGAAGCGTACCCGGTCGTCTTTGAGGACAAACTGGATCATCCCGCCCCGCTCCATGAATCCCGGCATATCGCTGACCGTCATCACCGGCGAGCCCGCCAGTACCAACATCTCTTCCGTCAGCCGCGGCTCTTCCGAGCTGGCGATGAATACCATCGCGCAGGAATAACTGCCGCTCATCTCGTTCAATCGAGTCACGGTGAGAGTGTGGTTGTCGATTCGCTCTCCTCGAACGATACGATCCAGCGAGGAGCCGAAAGGATCATGGCCAAGGATGCAAATATTCATTACGGTAAGATGCGCTTCTCCGGGCCAGTGAACGAACTTGGCGAAGTCGTAAAGGTACGCGGCTTCGACATCGGATTGCGAAGCATGCAGCGTCTGGGGATCGCCCTTCGCGGGAAACAGGACTGTGGAAGCGAGCAGTGTGAGAAATGCAACGCATCGGCTGACAACCCAGGGTGCAGATTTTGCTTGAGACTTGAGCGAAAGCGGCGGGTGACCTGTTTCTGTTCTCATCGTGCGCGCCCTTGTGGAAGCCGGCAGAGACTGCCCGTAGATGCGTCGAATGCCGGCTGGTTGATATTGTCGCCCAAAAAATTCACGCCAAAAAATTCTCGATAGTATGGCCGCAGCAGATTGCCGCCATCGGCCATCATTGCGGATCGGCCGCAGCCGCCGCGGCAGAAGTCACCAGAGAGCGGATGGTGGCGATCAGCTTTTCCGGGTCGCCCTTGCGAACGAACCGCTGCGCATACGGCGCAACGTCGTCCGGCATTCCGAACACGTCGGAGAGAATGACAAGGGGAGCGTTCGGATATTTTCCCTTGAGCTGCTGCGCAGCTTCCACCGCCGTCAGCGTGCCGGTAAGCCGATAGTCCAGCACAATCACATCGAAGCATCCGTCGGCAGGCAGGCTGACATCGCTCGAATGTACCTGCGCGGTAACCGCATGGAATCCGGCCGCATTCATAATCCAGCTATAGATGCGGAGATGCGCGGGGTCGTCGTCGACCACCAGAATGGATGGTTTGGACAGCACAGAAATCTCCCAAAAAACTCACAACGCAATTCGCTCATCCTGGAATTCCGAAATAGACGGAACCGGACGAATGGCATCGTAAAAATAACCGCAGGGGGGATGTTTTAGAACTTCACAATTGTAACTCGGAGATTTATGAAAACTGCGAGTGGAGAATGGCGTGGGTGCCATCTCCGCAGTCTGCCCTGACGTGTCGAATGGGTATATTCGAGGCGTGGGATCGATATTTCTCGCCGGATGACAAAAACCGCTTTTAACTTTTTATTTTCGGCGGATATCGCTTCAACATTTTGTAGATCGAGTTCGCCACCTGCTTCTCTTCCGCGTTTCCGCTCTTGGTCACATCGGACTGAACGGCTTCGCCGCGCCACACGATTTTCTTTGTACGGGCATCGATCAAGTCCAGGGTCAAAAATCCGATAATGCGTGGCACCGCCTGCGTCTGAGAGTAATTCATACCGCCCCAGCCGCCGCCCCATCCCCCCCAACCGCCGCCCCATCCCCAACCCCAGCCGGGTCCAAACCCGTAGCCGTAGGTATTGGTGTCCATCACTTCCTGGGTGGTGAAGTGGTATGTCACCAGCAGGTCGGGATTCTGCGACGCCGAGACCTGTTGCAGATGTTTCTTATGGGTTAGTCCATAGTTGGCGTATTCATTTACAAAATCGCGATAGAAGGGATGGTTCGTCGCCTCGCTCGGAATCCACTGGTACGTCTTGTAGCTGGCAAAGGGTGCTTGCTTGCTCCAGTTGGCCCGCACCTGTTGCGCCGAAAGAGAAGAGCAGCAAAGGAGCATTCCTGCAAGCGCAAACAGCAAGGTGGTACGAAAAACGATCTTCGATTTCATCGACGCTTTCCTTTCGAGAACCGTTCCCGATCGCACCGGAGCCGGAAACACCCGGGAACAGTCGAATCTCATGTCGTTAGAATATCAACCCGCGAATTGGTTAGCCGATCGGGCAACAGTTTTCGCTTTCAGGAAACAATACTGCATTTCGCAACTATCGGTCTCCACCGGTGTTGTCGATAACAGAAGAAGATGCGGCGTTCGTTGCCTGTATCCTGTTCTTCGATCCATCTTGTTTGATAGCCAATTGGATAAGTTGTACCCGGTTCGTTACTATCCCGAATACTATCCGGGATGGAACGAACCGCGTATTCTGAATGCAAGGCCGAAATGCGCATATCCCCCTTTCAGTTTCGCTCCGAATGGCCGTCGGCACTGCGTTTCGCGGGGCTCTCCCTGCTGACCGTTCTGCTGTTGCTTCCTGTTTCCGGGTTCGCGAGAATCACGCAGGCCACTCTAAACCGGGAACGGCGGGCTCGCCGGCTGCATGTTTCGTCCCATCGCGCGCACCGGCGCCGCCTGGCCCGAACCTCGACTCGAACACGGTCCAGTCATCCCGCTGCACACTGGAAATCCGCGCGCTGGGAATCTGCACGCCTGCATCGGCCATACCGGCATGGACGCAGAACCCGTGCCCGCAGATACCGGGTGGAAGCGGCGCTCGATAACATCCGTACCCACACGCCTCCCGCGGACACGCCTGCGGTCAATGCAGAAGAGGCAGCCGCGCCTGCCAATCAGATCGACACCTCTCGGCCGCCGGCATTGATCGCTTCGCCGGATCCGAATGGCAATGCAGGTTCTTTAGCCCCGATCGGCGCAGGCCGCGACCTGCCATTCTTTGGGGCTTCCATGCCCCGCTACATGCCCGCGGCGCTGCGCGGTTCCCATGAAGTGCTGGTACACCAGAACATCATCGCCGACGTGGAAGGCCTGAGCCGCATCCACGACGACGCCCAACTTCGCGCCATGGTTCGCTCCGGGGACCTGGTCGCGTTGCCGGCTTCCTCCGCGCTGATTGTCGATGAGCGCCTGCCGCTCAACCGCAGATATTGCCGCCCCTGGGTCGACAGATTTTTGAGCGAACTTTCCCGCGCCCATGAAAGTGTCTTCGGTCATCCGCTGGTGCTCACCTCCGCTGTCCGTACGGTGGATTTTCAGCTGCACCTGGCGCACTATAACGGCAACGCCGCTCCCGCCTATGGCGATACTGCCTCTCCCCATCTGACCGGGCAGGCGATCGACATTGGGAAGAAGGGAATGTCGCTGCGCGAGATCGCCTGGATGCGCACCGTCCTTGGCCAGTTGCAGTCCGCCGGCAAGCTCGATGTCGAAGAAGAGTTCGAGCAGGCTTGCTTTCACATTTCCGTATACAAAACCTATGCTCCGCGCACCAGCCTTCCCGCAACCCTGGTCGCAAGCAATGGACCGGCCCCGGAAACTGCACAGCCGCAAAACACCGCCATCGGCGGCTTGGCACGGCCTACGCTTCAGACCGTCAGCGAGCCGGTAGAACGGCATAGTTGGCATGCGCATCGCTATTCCGCCCATGCCGTGCGTCGAGCGGCTGTACGCCGTCGCCGTCGCCGCCACCACGCTGCCATGTCATTGCTCGCAGTGCGCATGCGCTAGAGCAAAAGCACGAAAGGTGTAAGCCGGCAGATTGCTCTCGACGTAGTGGTTCTACCAAGAAATAGCTGCACAGCATTCCAATTCGCCACAGCACAGTATCTGCGTTTTCGCTATAACAGGCTTTCCTTCATGCTTTAATTCTGCGGCTCCGCACTCGCCACTTCTTCCTGCATTCCCAGCAGTTCGTCCGCGCTCAAACGATCGACTTGGCGCAAGGATGGGAACAGCACCGCCCAGGCTCCGGTAACCACCATCGCGCCCACGCCGCCGACAATCACCGCAGGCACCGCGCCCCACCATTGTGCCGTCACACCGCTCTCAAAGCTGCCAAACTCATTGCTGGCTCCAATAAACAATGCGTTGACGGCGCTCACGCGGCCGCGCATTGACTCCGGTGTCGCCAGCTGCAGCATGGAGGAGCGCACAATCACGCTGACCATGTCCGCCGCGCCGACGACAAACAGTGCCGCCAGGGATAACGCCATATTGCGCGACAGACCGAAGACTACCGTGGCTGCGCCGAACAAGGCCACGCAGATCAGCATGCGTTTCCCGGCATGATGCTTCATCGGCCTGGTCGTCAGCAGAATGGAAACCGTGAGCGCGCCGAAGGCAGGAGCCGCGCGCAGAATCCCCAGTCCGCTGGGGCCGGAGTGCAGAATATTTTCCGCGAAGATGGGCAGCAATGCGACCGCGCCACCCAGCAGTACGGCAAAGAGATCAAGCGTGGTCACGCCGAGCAGCAGCTTCTTGCGCCACATATAGCGGAAGCCCGCCAGCAATGTTTCAGCCGACATGCTGCGCTTCTCCTGGCGTCCGGGCCGCACGGACAGCGATGCGATCAGAAATAGAAAGCTCAGCAGCATCATCAACGTAAAGGCGTAAACGATGGCTCCGCCAGCCAGATGCGCGCCGAAGGGCGCACGCAGCCAGCGCGCCAAAGGCAACGTAAAAAGCAGGCCTCCCAGCGCCGGGCCAATGAAGTCGGCCAGTTGAAAGACGGATGCCCCCCAGGCGACGGCATTGACGAAATCTTCCTTCGGCACCAGGTGCGGCAGCAGTGCGGAGCTGGCGGGCCCGCTGAATGCCCGGCCTGTGCCGATTAAAAAAAGTACTGCGAACAACGGCGCAACGTGCTGCGTTCCAATCCACGATAAATAAAACAAAATGCCGGTGCAGATGCATTGCAGGCTATAGCAGACCAGAATCACGTGGCGGCGGTCGTAACGATCCGCCGTATGTCCGCTGACGATAAGAAAAACAATGCCAGGCAGAAACAGCGCCAGCCCGGTGTATCCAAGATCGATGGCGCGATGGGTGATCGCGTAGATCTGCCAGGCCACGGCGACGGCCTGCGCCTCCGCGCCCACGATGACGAGCAAGCGCGCCAGCTGATAGCGGCGGAAGTCGCGGGACTCAAACGCGGCTGCGGCTCGGTGAGGATCGTGCGAAGTCGCCATCTCTTCTATCCTGTCATATTCCCCGCGCAGAATTTCCGCTTTGCAATCGAGATCGCTCAGCACTCCTGTAGTCTGGACATTTCGCAGGGTCTCGACCATGGAAAGAATGCTCGGCCAGCCAGGAAACGAAATTCCGAGCGACTCGCTGCGGCCAATTGGCGGAGTGGCGGCCATCGCCATCTGCGGCGTGTGCGCGTTCGTGGACATGTACAGCACGCAACCGCTGCTACCCATGTTCGTCCAGCTATTTCATGCATCGAAATCCGCGGCGGGGCTGACAGTGAGCGCCACCACGCTGGGAGTTGCCGTGGCCGCGCCCTTCGTGGGCAGTTATGCCGAACGCTACAACCGCAAGAACGTAATCGTCGGCTCCATCCTCGCGCTGGCGGTTCCAACCATGCTCGCCGCTACCTCCCGCAGCCTGCCGGAGCTGGTGTTCTGGAGATTTCTGCAGGGCATTTTGATGCCCGGCATTTTCGCAACCGCCATCGCGTATGTAACCGAAGAATGGGCGGAGACAACCGTCGCGATGGTGATGGCGATCTACATCAGCGGGACGGTTCTCGGCGGATTTCTAGGCAGACTGATTGCCGGGCTGATTGCGGATTTCTATGGCTGGCAGTTGGCATTTGTCGTGCTGGGCGTGGCCAACATCGTAGGCGCATTCATGGTCGCCATGTTGTTGCCGCATGCAAAGCATGGCGGATACGTCACGGGCAAACCCAGTATCGTCCATGCCGAACATCATCTGTTGCGCATGCTGCGGCATCTGCGCAACTTCGACCTGCTGGTCACCTTCGGCATCGGCTTCAATATCCTTTTTGCGCTGGTAGCGACGTTTACCTATGTGACATTCCACCTGGCAGCGCAGCCGTATGGCCTCTCCACTTCCGCGCTGAGTCTGTTGTTTTCCGTGTATCTGGTCGGGCTGGTGGCGACTCCGGCAGGTGGCGTGCTGTTGACGGGCATCGACCTGCGCAAAGGCATTCTGGGGGCAGTTGTGTTGTCGCTCGCAGGCGTGCTGCTGACACTGGGCGCGCCATTGTGGCTAATTGTTATTGGGCTGGCGCTCTGTTCGAGCGGTGTGTTCATCGCCCAGGCTGCGGCCATTGCCTATTTGCGTCAGGCTGCTCCGGCGGGCGCGCGTGTTTCCGCCGCAGGCCTCTATCTTTCCTGCTATTACCTCGGTGGCACGGCGGCTGGGATCGTTCCCGGTTATGCATGGAAGTTCGGCGGCTGGACGGCGTGCATTGTCCTCACCGCAGCGGTGCAGCTATTGACCATTGTGCTGATCCTGTTCGGATGGCGCCTGCGTGCTGCGGAGCGAATCGCCGAAGTCGCTTGATTTCGTCGTCTGCAACACCGCCGGGCCAAGGTACGCACGATATTGCCGATCGATGATGCCGGTACTGCGCGCCAGCGCCAGCTTCGCTTTGTCGTATTGATAGAGGCTGTTAACCAGCTGCGTCTCCGCAGCCGCCAGCGAAGCCTGAGCCTGCACCACGGGCAGATCGTCGTCGATGCCGTTCTGGAACCGCACAGTCGCATCGCTGAGCGAAGCATGCGCCAGGTCGACATTGCTGCGGGCTACGGTGACCAACTGCTCCATCGCCCCGACATCGAGCATACTGTCGCGAATTTCTGCCTCAATCTCCGTCCGGAAGCTGGCCAGCTGCGACATCGCATTGGCCCTCTGGGCATCCGCAACATCGCGGTCGCCGCGGAATTGCGCCTCTTTGAAGATGGGAACGTTCAAACTGCCCTGGGCCAAAAAAGTTCCGTGATATAAGCCGCCGACGATGCCGGTCACACCGTAATTTCCATCGAAGGTAAGTGTAGGCAGACGCTCGTAGCGTGCTGCGTGGCTCTGTAGCTGTGCAGAACGCAACTTGGCCTGCAGCCGCAGATATTCCTGCCGATTGGCATATGCCAACTGCAGCGCATCTGCCAGAGGCATAATCTCCAGCCTGGCGTAAGGAGTCGCATCCGTCAGTCGGATAGGCTGATCTGCCGGCAATCCAATCTGCCGGTTCAGCGCGACCTTCGACTTTTCCAATGCATCCTGCTGCGCAATCACCGTTTGTTCCTGCTGCTGATACTGCACGCGCGCGCGCAATTCATCGAGCTTGGCAACCGTCCCGGCCTGATGTTCCAAGGTTGCCTGCCGCAGAATTTCCGCGTCGGTCGCCAGCAGCCCCTTGGCATTGGCGACGTTCGCCTGATCCGCAAGCGCCAGCAGGTAGGAGTCGCCCACGGTCTGGATCACCGCTCCACGCACGGACAGAAAGCTGAAGTCCACCGCGCGGATTTCCTGCTTCGCCGCGCGATAAAGCTCAAAAGAACGCAGATCGAACAGCGTCTGCTTCAGCGTCGCCTGCGCATCCACCTCGTTCACCGTAACCAAAGGCTGAAAGCTGGCGATCTCTGCGGGAGTTAAAAATCCCGGTGGAAACTTGGAAAGAATGCCGACGCTAAAGCCTTCTGCGGCCAGGTTGATCTGATTCCGGCTGCGCTCGGCTTCCCAGGTAATGGTGGGCATCAGGGCATTGATCGCTACCAGCCGCTCGCCGGATGCGGCGCGCTGGTTCTGGCTGGCCAGGGTAAGCTGCAGGTTGTGCTCCAGGCCGCGGCGAATCGCGTCATCAAGGGAGAGCTGCAGAACGGTCGCAGTCGGCGGAGCTGTGGTGACGCTGCCGGAGATGGAGTCCGCAGGCAAAGTCGGCGCGCTCAGCGTCTGCGCCATCGCTGCCGCCGGAAAAATCACGGCAGCCAGCAATGCTCCCAACCCAAGTTTGATCTGCGACAACTTCATTCTTTCCAACATGGTTTCCAGCTATTTAGATTCGGCGAAAAGGCTGCGGTTGCCAATATTTCTCGGCCTGGATATTTCTTGCATGGAAGCAGGCGCTGGTTTCAGTTACTGTGCAGGCGCGGAGTTCTCCGAGGGAATCTTCCAGACGGTCACGTAGTTGTTCCCCGTCCACAGAATATCGGAAGGTGGCAGCGGGATGTAGCCCGCCGGAGCCAGCGGCAGCCGCGAGTAGACCTCGACCCCGGTAATCATCCACTGCGGCTTACCGTGCGGGCCGGCGGTCCAGGGCTCGCAGGTATATCGTGTGCTCTCCAGAAAAAGCTGCCCGCAGTACGTGCGCTCGCCCCATTTGTCGAACGGCACCGAAGGACCTGCAAATCCGTCAATCCGGTTCTTACGGAGAAAATCCGCGATGCCGCGCTGCGACAGCTCGGTTTGAAATGCACGATCGGCCATCAGTCCATCGAGCGGCACCACGGCAATGGGCGTGAAGTAGGCCATGCCTCCCGGCTGATCGTAGGCAATCAGCCGATGCACACTATCGGCTTCCAATGTTTGCCGCATGGCGGGGATGCGGGTGTTTTCCGCCACCTGCTCGCGGCTATGCTTCCAGCCCATTTTGTAGAACAGCAGCGCGGAGAACAGAATCGCAAGCGCCATCGCAGCGGCGCGCAGTGCGGACCCGGGGCTCGCGCGAAATAAGCAGGCCGCCGCACGCGAGGCCGTCAGCGCGGCCAGCAGCGCCCAGCTGACGTAATACCATGTCCAACGCGTTTCGCTCGTCATCCGCAGTGTAATGTAAGCAGCGTGAAACAGAATCCCGATGAAGAATGGCAGTTCGGCAAACAGAAACCAGCGGTCCCGCTGCCTGCGCCACAAAATCAGCAAAGAAATAGCGCAGATAGCAAGCGAAAGCAGCGCCGTATGCGGCAGGTTGCGGCCCAGCAGATGATCGTGACCGTTTTCCGATTTCAGCAGCCCGCTGATCGGCATCAGCATGTGAAACCAGATCAGGTTGCTGGCAAGGTACGCGCCCCACAGCACCGCATACAACGGAACGAACGACAAATGGATGGGGAGCGCGCGAGGCTTTCGTTCCCGCAGACTCCACACCAGTACCGCGATCCAGACGCAGGCGACGACAAAGATGGAGTCCAGCCGGCTCAACACAGCCAGCGCCGCCAGCAGATTGAAAGCAAATCCTGTTCGCCAATCGGGACGCTCAAAAAATAAATACAGCGCCAGCAGCATCGCCGCTAGCATCGCGGCGCTTAAAGAAGATTCGGTTCCTAGTTGCAGACCGAACAGAAACGGAATCAGGATCGTCCACGCCACCCACGCGGTGGCATGCAACTTGTGCAGTAATTTCGCGGCTACTCCCAGCACAATGATGTTCAGCACCACAATCAACGCAGCGACCATGTGGAAGCCGACCATGCGATCCGGAAACACGCGATAGACAGCCGCGCAAAGCAGCATCCACAGCGGGTGATAGCCATTGGTCGGCATCAGCCGATTGAACGTGCTGCCATACCCCAACGCAAAATTGCGCCCCACTTGCAGATAGAAAAAACTATCGTCGGCAAAGAATGGGCTGGGCTGCCGGATGAAAAGAAATGCATACGCAATCGTCAGCAACGCAAAAAAAACTCGCACCCATAGCGGGTTGCGATGCGCTGCCGGAGCATGGACCTGTAATTGAGATTTTTCCATTGCATTCGTCCGGCCCGGCGACATCCGCGTGAGACACTCGGAACCACAACGCTACCGGAATTGTCAGTATATGTCGCCGGAACGTTGCTCATCGCCGCGCAACCGCCCGGTGCGGATGCGCGAGCAAGATAGATGCACTTCAAATTTGCGATGCTGCGAGCGGGCTTAGGATCAGATTGGATATGTTGCTGACAATCTCCTCAAACCCATAACGCGGATCCGTCGAAAGCTTCTTCCATGCCGGGTCGGAGCCGAATGCCTTCCAGTTCGCGTTCAGCTCTTCCATGGAGGAGAAACTCAACATGTAGGTCAGATTCGGCAAGCGAGGGCCGATCAGCGTGTCGCCGAAAAATACAGGATGAAAACCGGCATTTCTGAAAATTTCAAATTCACCGTGGTGGAACATCTCCACCTTGCGGACATGGTCCCGATTGCTCGGGCTCTCGTAGGTGCGCAGCTGGTAAATGCGTTTTCCCTGTGCGGTTGGCGGTATCGTCAGTCGCGGCCAGCCCTCAAACGCTGCTAGTAGCGAACTTTCCATCCGAAGAAATGCGGGCGCCGTCGCCGGTGCATTCCAGAACGGCTCCGCCGCCTTCAAAAATACGCTGTCTCGGGCGAGTCGCAGTTCCACCTCCGCCAAGGCTTCAATCGACGGGCTCGGAATCAACACGTAGAACGCCGGCGTCTGGGACCCGAAATTCAACTGGAAAGCCCCGATTGGGCTCATCCCCATGCGGGCCAATGCCGGAATCAGCGCATCGCCAAAGTAACTCTCCGTTAGCTTCGTCTGCGGCCCGGTCTGCAGGTTGTAGCGGCGAAGCTGATAATATTCGCGAGAACCATTTGAGCCGACCTGTGCCGGAACGCTGCCCGCTATGGCGAGGGCCGCTGAAGCGAGAGAACTGGAAAGAAACTGACGGCGCCGCATGATCCCCTCCAGGCGATGCGATGCCTGATTCTACTTCAGAGCATGCGCAGCCTCGACACTTCTATGGCTGCTGTCCCAGCCGTGATCCCACCGTTCGGCTTCGCTAATAATATAGATATTTGCGCCAACGCAAATCCGAACTGCCGATCATGCGCATGATGTGCCGGCTGGTATGCAGGGAAAATGGTCGCGGCTCGCGCATCAACTGCATGTCTTCGAGCTCATGAATCATCTGATTTCCCTTGCGGCGATTGCATGTATGGCAGCAGGCGACGAGATTTTCCCAGGTGGAAACGCCGCCGCGCGAACGCGGGATTACATGGTCGAGCGTCAACTCGGCCGCTGGAAGGCATTCGCCGCAATACTGGCAGGTATTGCGGTCGCGCAGCAGGATATTTTTCCGCGACAGTGCGCGGGTCTGGTGCGGAATGCGGCGATACTCCAGCAGTCGGATCACCGACGGCATGGGCACGCGGACGCGCGCGGCATGCAGTTGCGTGGCGTGCTCTTCTTCAGAACGGGCGACGCCTTTCAGGATGAGCACCAGCGCCCGCCGTGCTCCGCAGATATTGATCGGCTCGTAGGAGGCGTTCAGCACCAGCACCGGCGTCTGCATGGAGGCAGCGGTCGAAAACGAGCGCGGCTCCGGAATCGAATCCCGCGCCGGCACCGGCTCAAGGATGTGGCTCCCGGCATGTTTGTGGGTTAGCGGTTTTTGTTTGCGAGCGTACACCATTGCTCTTCCCATGGACATCCGTTTCCCCCCGACGGCCTTACATGCGACCTGCAACCTCAACCGCGGTTTTGCCGGCCGTGAAATCCCAAAACGCCACACCTTCCCGCTGCGAACGAGCCAGTGTCGCCACAGTAACCTGTGCGGCTCCCGCGCCCAGCAGCGTCTTCGTGCATTCCCGCGCGGTCGCTCCGGTCGTATAAATGTCATCCAGCAGCAGAATGGCTCGTCCCGCAATGCGATCCGGTTCGGCTGCGAAAAAAGCTCCCCGCAGATTCAACCGGCGTTGGCGCGACGTCAACCCGGATTGACTGTCGGTTCGCCGTCGTCTACCCAGCGCTCGCGGTGCAAAATCGAATTGTGTTTGCGGATACATGCGGCGCATCGCGCGCGCAGCGGATTCCGCCAACAGAATCGTTTGGTTGAAACCGCGCTCCCGCTCCTTCGTCGTATGCAGCGGCACGGCAACCACGGTCAGATTGTCCGGCAGGTTTTTAAAATGAGCGACGGATTGGGCCAGCAGTTCGCCTAAATGTCCAGCCACAGGCGCGACGTGTTCATATTTCAGCAAATGGATCAGCGCACGCAAGGTGTTTGCATACACCCCATACGCCACGGCCTGTTGGAATGGTGGGTGCGCGCGTTCACACATATCGCAGAGCGCGCGCCTGCCGATTTCAGAGCTGACGGCAAAGCGCAGGTCGCCCCAGCCAAGATGTTCGCCACAGATTGTGCAGAGATTCGTTGCCGATTGTTCGTCAAGATCGCGCCAGCATTCGGCGCAGACAGGAGTCTGTCGAAAGTGAAGGAGAGGCTGATTGCATAGCCTGCAATTTCCGGGGAAAGCAGCGCAGCTAACCGCGTCCAGGGGACTTCGTAATACACGCGCAACCGCACGCCAGGCTGTCATCTCCGAAGGCGGAAGATTGCCGGCTCGATCTCCGATCTGACTCCGAGACTGCTTGCGGAAGACGCACCTCCCGATTCATGTTGCATTCGAGTGAGCAACGTTCGCGTGCCCGACGTACCATTGGCCGGCTGAGTGCAGTATAAGCGGAATTTTTGAAACCAACATCGTATGATGAAAAATTTGTTTGTTCGGCGTGCGGTTCGGGCGACCGATTCAGGGCTTTCCCGTCGTATACGGAATGCACTACACTCAACGGTTTGCAATGCTTTTGAGGGGGCAACACTTTGACGCCACCAACCGCCGCTCGCCCGACCGATCCATTGAAAACGTTTGAACCCTACGTCAAGCCAGAGGACACACGCCGGGAACTGACGTTTCGCGCGATTTTTCTGGGCTGCATTTTTGGCATCCTGTTCGGCGCAGTCACGGTATATGTAGGTTTGCGCGCCGGGCTGACGGTTGCGGCTTCCATTCCCATCGCGGTGCTGTCGATCAGCGTGCTGCGCGCTCTGGGCCGCGCTTCGATTCTCGAAAACAATATCGTCCAGACCACCGGAAATGCCGGCCAATCGATCGCTGCTGGCGTCATTTTCACTCTGCCCGCGCTGATCTTTCTCGGCTTCGATCTCGAATATTTCCGCATCTTCGTTCTGGCGCTGATCGGCGGATGGCTCGGCGTTTTTTTTATGATTCCGCTGCGGCGGCAGTTGATCGTAAAGGAGCACGGCAACCTCACCTATCCAGAAGGCACCGCCTGCGCCGACGTTCTGCTGGCGGGGGAACATGGCGGCTCCTTCGCCAGCCGTGTTTTCTGGGGCCTGGGATTGGGCGGCGTCTACACGCTGTTTCAAAATGGCAATCTACTCGGCGCGTGGCCCAGCACGCCGAACTATGAGCCGCGCTGGTTGCCGGGAGCGGCCATCCGCGCCGACGCGACGCCGGAATATCTCGGAGTCGGTTACATCATCGGGCCGCGAGTTGCGGGAGTAATTTTTGCCGGCGGAGTTTTCTCCTGGCTGGTGCTGATGCCCGCAATTCATTTCTTCGGCGCGCATTTCACCGGGCCCATCTATCCCGGCACGCAGCCGATTTCGCAGATGAGTCCCAGCGATCTGTGGGCCGCATACGTGCGTCCCATGGGCGCGGGCGCTGTGGCGGCGGCGGGCATCCTCACTCTGCTCCGCACTATGCCCACCATCTTTGGCGCGCTTCGCGAAGGGCTGAAAAATATAGGCAAATCGAATGCCGAGCCAGTAACAGAAAAGCGCACCGACCGCGATCTTCCCATGTCAGTCGTCGTCGTCGGCTCGATTCTGCTGATTGTTTTGATGTTCCTGTTTCTCACCTTCAAACCCATCCCAGGCGCCCAGACCAGCCTGTTGTCAAATCTTGCAGCATCGCTGCTGGTGGTTCTGTTTGGATTTCTATTTGTCACCGTCTCCTCGCGTATCGTGGGGTTGATTGGCAGTTCCGCCAATCCGATTTCCGGAATGACCATCGCGACATTGATGGCGACGTCCGCAATTTTTCTGGTGAAAGGATGGACCGCACCGGCCTTCGGCGCCCTCGCAATTACCATTGGCGGCGTGGTCTGCATCGCCTCGGCCAACGCGGGCGACACATCGCAGGATCTGAAAACCGGCTACCTTGTCGGAGCGACTCCGTGGAAGCAGCAGCTGGCCTTGTTGATCGGCGTCTGCATCTCCACGTTTTCCATCGGTGTTACGCTGACGGCAATGAACCGGGGTCTCGAAGAATTTCGCCCGACGAACGAAGCCTATAGTCTTGCCGCACCGGACGACGGTGTGACCGTGCAGCAACAGCATTTCTCTCGCAATGAATTTCGCGTGAAGCTGCCGGATGGCAAGGAGCAGATCGATCACGGCTCGAATTACGTTCTGCTGAATGCGCTGGGCTCACACAAGCTGGCCAATGGAAAATATCTTTTCAACCCGAAGACCGGGCACATCGAGGTGCAGTGGATTGAAGGCATCGGAAGCGAGAAGGCCGCGGCTCCGCAGGCCCGTCTGATGGCGACCGTGATCAATGGAATTCTGACGCGCCAGCTCCCCTGGGGCCTGATCCTGCTGGGTGTTTTTCTTGTCGTTGCGGTTGAGCTTCTGGGCGTGCGCTCGCTTTCCTTTGCCGTAGGCGCCTATCTTTCGATCGGCACCACGCTGGCGATTTTCTGCGGCGGAATTGTGCGCTGGATGATCGACCGAGCCGTAGAGCGGCATGCGGAATCCGGTGCATTGGAAAGTGAAGTCAGTCCAGGCTCGCTCTACGCCAGTGGCTTGATTGCCGCCGGCGGCATCGTCGGCCTGCTGGGCGTGGCGCTCAAGCTGTACGAGTCCGCGACCGGCCACTTCGACCTGATAAAAATGTCGCCAAAAAATCCCTTCTATCACGATTGGATTTCCGTAGTGATGTTCGCGCTGCTGATGGGTTCTCTGTACTACTTCGCTCGCCGGCCATTGAATGCCGAAAAAGATGGGAGTGGCTCGGATGTCTAAGTTTGGATCTACTTTAATAGATGTAGATCCAGGAGAGTTGCGATGCGGGTATCGAAATGGGGAAACAGTCTGGCCGTGCGCCTGCCCGCGTCGGTCGTCGATGCGCTCCAGCTTCAAGCAGGGGACGAAATTGAAGTCCTGGTGGAAGACAACCGCAAATTCAGGGTGAGCCGAGATAGCGGTCGCAAACGGGCGATGGATCGACCGCGAAAATTGCGGAAGTCGCTGCCCCCGGGCTTCACGCTCGATCGTGAAGCGACCCATGAGCGATAAAGTATTTTTCGACACGACAATTCTGATCTATGTTGCCGCATAGGACGATCCGCGAACGGCAGTAGCCGAAGAAATTCTCGCCGAGGGCGGTATCGTCAGTGTTCAGGTATTGAATGAGTTTGCCGCAGTCGCGCGGCGCAAGCTCAAAATGCCTTGGGATCAACTTATAAAAACAGTGGCGGAGATTCGTGTCTTGTGTGGAGAAGCCATTTCCCTGACAGCACAGACGCATGATGCGGCACTGCAGATTGCCCGGAAATATGGCTTTCATATTTATGATGCTATGATTCTGGCCGTCGCGATCGAAGCCGGCTGCACTACGCTCTACTTCGAAGACATGCAGCATGGACAATCGATTCAAGGATTGACGATCCGCAATCCGTTCCGGCACAGCACGGCGCCTCGCCGACCGCATTGATCCGGCTGCTATGTTTTCGCAGGCAAAACTTTTTGCAGCCAGTTGCGGCTGGGGCGCTCGAACAATCGATAGGCGGCGAAGGCGGCGATCTCCAGCATGAAATAGGATATCCACGGATCGAAGCGGGTCAGATGTAGTCGCACGAGAATGCCGCTGACATGAATCCAGCGCCAGAGATTGAAATGCATGATGTAGAGGCAATAACTGGCCTCTCCGATCGCGACGAAAACTGGAAACGCCAGCGCCCGCGTGATGAGATGACGGCCCGCTAAACCTAGAATGGCAAGCGCGAACAGGGGTGAGATGAGCCCATTGTGCATCAGTAGGAAGGGAACTTTCGAACCCTGCATCATCACGGTCGAAATGGCGGCGATGCCTCCAAGAGCCAGCCAGAAACGCGTGCGGTTCGAAAACTGCATGCGATCGTTGAAATGCGAAAGCACAATGCCAAAGGTGAACGACGGCAGATGCGGCAGCGGTGTCAGTTTGACTGCGCGCAGCCAGTAGCTATTCGACATGCGAGTGATGGGCGCCATGCCATCCGGTCGCACCCACATGTATACCAATGGGAGCACCATCGAAGCTAACCATAGTAGTGTCAAAATCAACAGCAGGCTACGTATTTTTTTGGGCCACTTCACCATCAGGAGCAGCGGAAACAGCAGATAAAATGCGACCTCGCAGGAAAGCGTCCAGGCCGGCGTGTTCCAGAATGTCGCCAGCTTCGGACTCCATCCCTGTTGCATAATCGCTGTCAGCGATAGCCCGAGAAAGAAATTTCCGTGCGTACGATGGGTCCATTCCAACTTGAGAATGGGAAAAGAAATCAGCAGACCCAGTAGATAAACCGGGTAGAGACGCGATACGCGGGTACGCCAGAACTGGCGCGCGCTGAATTTTCCCGCGGCCTGGCGATCCGCATAGTTATAGGCAAGGATGAAGCCCGACAGAAGAAAAAAGAAATTCACCCCAACATAGCCGTTGTCCATCAGCGGCGCCAGGGGCCCGAACCATTCCGGATTCCAGAAATGAAAGAAGACGATATTGGTTGCGGTAAACGCGCGCAGGCCGGTTAATGCTGGCAATACGGCGCGGCGGGTAACGGCTGTCGGGGCGGTGGTGGCAAGTGCCATGGGGCTAAATCATTTTCCCTGTAGATGGAATGCAGAGGACAACAGGCTGATAGACTGCAACACAAAATCGGAGATCAAGTCGCGGCCTCGGACCCCTCCGTCGTGACGTATCTGCTACGTCGTCACCAGGGAGCCGACTTTTTCTCCCGCGATCACGCGCCGAATATTTCCCCGCTGGTTCATGCTGAAGATAATCATCGGCAGGTCGTTATCCTTGCACAGGCTCACCGCCGTCATATCCATCACGCGCAGGTTGCGCTGCAGAATTTCCATGTAGCTGATCTCGTCAAACTTCACCGCGTCAATGTTCGTCACCGGGTCGGCGCTATATATGCCTTCGACTTTCGTAGCCTTCAGCAGTACGTCAGCTTTGATCTCCATGGCGCGCAAGGACGCGGCCGTATCGGTTGAAAAATATGGGTTGCCGGTTCCAGCTGCAAAGATCACGACACGACCTTTTTCCAGATGTCGGATGGCCCGACGGCGAATGTAGGGTTCGGAGACCTGATTCATTTCGATGGCGCTCATCACCCGGCAATGCACGTCCTGTTTCTCAAGAGCATCCTGCACCGCCAGCGCGTTAATGATGGTGGCCAGCATGCCCATGTGGTCCGCGGAAACGCGGTCCATGTTGCGCGCCTGCTCCGCTACTCCGCGAAAAAAATTGCCGCCGCCGACAACGATCGCCAGCTCGACGCCCATAGTGTGCACATCGGCAATTTCTTCGGCAATCTCATGCACGCGCGTTACATCGACGCCGAAGCCGCGATCGGCCGCCAGCGCCTCACCGGAAAGCTTGAGAAGAACTCGTTTATACATTCGTATCTGAGTATCGCAGATGTTTGCGAACGGTGGGTACTGCAGATTCAGTTCCGAATTGTGGAGTACCCGAAAAAAGAAAAGCCCGGAAGAATAGCTTCCGGGCGATCCATGTGTATACGAGAATTTTTACGCAGTCTCTTCGGTTGTGGTCTTGATCTGCGCGACAGTCCAGTTGGCGTCGCCTACCTTGAAACGCGCGAAGCGGCGGACCATCAGGTTCTCGCCTAATTTGCCGACCTTCTGGGCAATCAGCTGGCCGATGGTGACGGTCTGCTCTTTGATGAAGGGCTGCTCCAGCAGGCAGACTTCTTCGTAGAACTTCGACATCTTGCCTTCGACAATTTTTTCGATCACCGGCGCAGGCTTGCCCGTCTGCGCCGCCTGGGCGCGGTAGATTTCCTTCTCGCGCTCCATGTCCGCGGCGGTCACGTCTTCCTTGCGGATATAGCGCGGATCGGTCGCGGCAATGTGCATGGCGATGTCTTTCAGCAGCTCCTGAAAATCCTCCGTGCGGGCAACGAAATCGCTCTCGCAGTTGATCTCAATCAGCACGCCGATCTTGCCGCCCGCGTGGATGTAGGTTCCAACAGCGCCTTCGCTGGCCGTGCGGCTGGCCTTTTTCGCCGCCGAGGCCATGCCTTTCTTGCGCAGCACTACGACCGCTTCTTCTAGATTGCCCTTGGCTTCCACCAGGGCGCCGCGGCAGTCCATCATGGGAGCGCCGGTCTTCTCGCGCAGTTCCTTCACCATTGCAGCAGAGATTGTTTCTGTCACAGGGTACATCCTTCTAATCTCAGATTGAGATGTTTCGGGTATTTTTGAAACGGCCCAGAATATCTGTTCGAGCAGATCTTCTGGGCCATTCAGAGCGTAAATTCAGCGCAGTTGACTAGGTTTAAGAACCGATCCAGCGTAGCTGGCGAGATGCAGATGCTAGAGCGCGCTCTCGGCAGCGGCTTCGGGTTCATCCGGTACTGCAGTCACAGCGACCGGGGCCTTGCGGATTCCGCCGCCTAGAGCCTGCTCCAGATCGACCTCTTCGTCCGCCAGTTCAGGATCGTACTTCGCCGGATTGAAGCCGTCCGCCGCAGGCTCGGCAATATCGTCGGCAGCTGCGCTGGCGGTCACGCCGGCAAGCTCCGCCTGCTCCTTATCGCCGCCCATCTGAACGCCTTCAATGATTGAGTCGGAGACCTTCGACGTAAACAGGCGAATCGCCCGTAAAGCATCGTCGTTTCCGGGGATCACATAGTCCACCAGCGTAGGATCGCAGTTCGTATCGACGACCGCGACCACAGGAATGCCGAGCTTGCGGGCTTCCTTTACGGCAATGGTTTCGTTGTTTGAGTCGACGACAAACAGCGCATCGGGCAGACGGCGCATGTTTTTGATGCCGGCCAGGTTGGCCTGCAGGTGCTTGCGCTCGCGTTCCAGCTTGATGACTTCCTTCTTCGTCATCAGGTCGTAGCGGCCGTCGGTGGCCATTTCATCCAGTTCCTGAAGGCGCTTCACAGACTTTTGCACGGTCGTCCAGTTGGTCAGCAATCCGCCGAGCCAGCGCTGGTTGATGTAGAACATGCCGCAACGGGTGGCTTCCTCGGCAATGGCGTCCTGCGCCTGCCGCTTGGTGCCTACGAACAGAATCGTTTTTCCATCGAGCGCCAGGTCGGTGACGTACTTGCTGGCTTCCTTGAACATCTTCAAGGTCTTCTGCAGATCGATGATGTAGATTCCATTGCGTTCGCCGAAGATATATTCCTTCATCCTCGGGTTCCATCGCTTTGTCTGATGCCCGAAGTGAACTCCCGCTTCGAGCAATTCCTTCATGGTGATAGTGGCCAAACGACCTCCTTGTGATTTGCATCCTGCCGGTTCTTGAAAAACCGGCTTGGATTTATCCCCGCAGGGAATTTTTTATTTCCAACCTGAATGAGTCCGTCATTCTGACCCTGAGCTTGCCGAAGGGGAAGAATCCAGATTCCGCTAACGGCTGCACTCCTACCAGGATTCTCTGGATTCCTCGACTTCGCTCGGAATGACAAGCATTCGTTACCGCTTCGAGAACTGGAAGCGCTTGCGGGCGCCCTTCTGCCCGTACTTCTTGCGTTCCTTCATGCGGGAGTCGCGGGTCAGAAACCCCTGCTCCTTCAGCGCGGCGCGCAATTCAACGTTGTATTCAAGCAGTGCGCGAGCCGTACCCATTTTCACCGCATCTGCCTGCGCGGTCACGCCACCGCCCTTTACCGTGGTCAGCACATCGAACGTCGCCGCCAGGTCGGTAGCCACCAGGACTCTGCGTGCTGCAATGCGCTGCTGCTCGGTGACGAAATAATCCTCAAAGGCGCGGCCATTCACCGTGATCTTGCCGCTGCCCGGCCGTAGAAAAACGCGGGCAATGCTGGTCTTGCGCCGTCCCGTTCCGTAGTACTGAACCATGTCTGCCATGCAATCCTTCGTTTCCGTTGTGTCTCGTTAAAAAATCTCTAGCCGTTCAATTCCATTGCAACCGGCTTCTGCGCGTCATGCGGATGGGTCGCACCGCGGTAGACCTTGAGTTTCGTCCCCATCTGGCGGCCCATGCGATTTTTCGGCAGCATGCCGAGAATTGCCTGCTCCACCACGCGGTCCGGCCGGCGCGCCATCAGGCGGACAAACGATTCTTCCCGCATTCCGCCGGGAAATCCAGTGTAGCGGCGATACATTTTCTGCTGGCTTTTCAGCCCGGTTAGGCGAATCTTTTCAGCGTTCAGCACAATAACGTGGTCGCCGGTATCGATATAGGGGGTGTACTGCGGGCTGTTCTTGCCACTCAGTACGCGCGCGGCCTCGGTCGCCAGCCGCCCCAGGGTCTTTCCGCTGGCATCCAGCACGTACCACTTGCGATTGATATCCTGCGGGCGCGGCACAAAAGTCGACATCGCTCAAATCTCCTCAAAAGCAAACTGCTCAAAAATAATTCTCACGGCGCAGAGCGCACCCGGCACATAAACTGCCGGAAAATCCGCTGCGAATCACGCGATGGAGCGCAGAGAACGAAACTGATTGCTGCGTCGAGGGGCGGATCACCGAAGGACGCTTGCATCTGCCGCGATACCGGAGGGTACAGGGGAGCCAGACGCAACACTGCGCAAGGACTTAAGAATAACGAAAACGGCGGGAAGAGTCAACGAAAGATGGATAATGGAAAATTGCGCCGCACCCGGCGAATTCCTGCACAAATGTCCAAATAATCGCTGCATTCAGATTCCCATTGACGGCGGCCACACCCCTGTTTACTCTAGGGGTGTTTGGAAATAGCCTATGAGCCCAAAACCTATCTCGAAATCGGAAGCTAAACCGCGCGATTTATTCCCCGGAGCGCTGGAGATGATGATCCTTCAGACCATCCATTTGCAGCCGATGCATGGGTATGCGCTGGTGCAGCGTATTCAACAGCGCTCCAATAAGCTGCTGCAGGTGGAAGAGGGTTCGGTCTATCCGGCGCTGCAGCGGATGTTGAAAGACGGCCTGATCAAGGCGGAATGGAAGACTTCGCCTACTAATCGCCGCGTACGGACGTACAGCATCACCGCAAAGGGTTTGACGCGCCTGCGGGATGAAGTGCCGCGGTTCGAGCGCATGCTCGAAGGCGTCTCGCTGGTGCTGGCGCCGGACCCATCCTGAGGAGAACGCGATGAACCGGTTCGGACAATTCTTCCTGCGTCGCAGCATGGCCAACGATCTATCGGAGGAGATCGCCCAGCACCTCGAAGAAAAGATCGAGGCCCTGGTCGCCAATGGAATGCCGCGCGAAGAGGCCGTCCACGCCGCACGCCGCAGTTTCGGCAACACCACCCTGCTCGAACAGCGCAGCCGCGAAGTCTGGATGTGGCCGCTGATCGAAAACTTCTACGCCGACATAAAATTCGCTCTCCGCCAACTCCGCAAATCGCCGGGATTTGCTGCCGCGGCAATTTTGACCTTGGCGCTCGGCATCGGCGCAACTGCGGCGATTTTCAGCGTGATCGATGCCGTTGTGCTTCGTCCCCTGCCATATAACAATGTGAGTCGCATCGTCGCCATTCAGATGAATTCGCCTTCCGGCTACTCGCAAGTGGCTTCCTGGCAGGGGTATCTCGAAATGCGAAGGCTGAACCGGACGTTCGCCGCTTTTGCCGGATGGGCAGACTACTGGGGATTGACGCTGAAAGTAGGCGACCGCACGCAATATCTGAACGTCGATCAGGGGACAGATAACTTCTTCAACGTTTTCGGCGTCCACCCGCTGCTGGGCAGAACCTTTGCTCCCGGCGAAGATCGGCCCGGGAAGAACAATGTCGTAGTCCTCAGCTACGAAGTGTGGCGACAATCGTTCAACGCCGACCGCCACGTCGTCGGCAGAGTTGTCAGCCTGAGCGGCGATCCCTACGTCGTGATCGGGGTAATGCCTGCGGGCTTTCGATTTCCGTTTGGCAAACCGAACCTCGTCTATATACCGGTCCATGTTCGACCGAATTGGATTGGCTCATGGCGAGACCATTGGTTGATGACGGTTGGCCGGATGAAGCCCGGTGTGTCTCTCAGTCAGGCCGGCGCGGACATGGCGCACGTGATGGCGGAAATCGGCCAGGAAAAGCCGGATTCCGACGAAGGTCGAAATTCCACCCTCATTCCCATTTCCACATCTCTCCGGGGCAGCAGCGAATTGCCTGAAATTTACCTGATGCTGGGAGCAGTCCTGGCGGTGCTGCTGATCGCCTGCGCCAATGTAGCGGGCCTGCTGCTTGCGCGCGGCGTTGCCCGTGAACGGGAGATGGCTCTGCGCGTTGCCATTGGCGCTGCGCGAAGCAGGCTCATTCGCCAGGTGCTGGTTGAGAATACGTTATTAGGGGTGCTGGGTGCGGGAGCAGGTCTTCTGCTGGCAGCGGCACTGCTGGCGGCGATGAAAGCATATCTGGCACATGCCTTTATGCGCGGCGGAAATATCCATTTGAACCCGGATGTCATCGCCATCACATTGGGAACAGGCGTACTCTCGAGCATTGTTTCCGGACTCATTCCGGCATGGCGCGCAGCCAAATCCGATCCCAATCAGGCTCTGAAATCGGGAGTATCGGCTGGCGCTACCCGGCAGCAGCACCGGTTGCGGGCGGGTTTTGTCACCGCGCAGGTGGCGCTCTCCCTCGTGCTTCTTGTTTTTTCCGGCATTCTGCTGCTTACCCTCAAGCGTATGCTGCAGGCCGATGTTGGATTCAATCCGCGAAATTTGCTGATTCTGGGAATGAACATTCCCGCGGGAGATTACAAGGGACGAGATTACGTCAAGGAACTGATGGGTCCGCTGGAGGACGATGTAGATGCCATCCACGGAGTTGTGGCGGCAGGCTTCATCGATCAGCCGCCTGTTTTTGGTTATGGTTCCGCAAGCACAATGAACATTGTCGGACAGCCGCCTGAACCGCCGAATCAAGAGCGAGTTTCGGAGAGCAGAACAGTTACGCCGGGATATTATGCTGCGCTGGGTCTGCCGATATTGCGTGGACGGAATTTTACCGCGCAGGATACACCCGATTCGCAGCCTGTTGCCGTGGTGAATCAAGCCTGGGTGAAGGAGTTCCTTGCAAAGAAACAGGATCCGCTAATGCAGGCCCTTCAGCAAAATGACGGAAACAATATCGCGATTGTGGGTGTAGTGGGCAACGCGCGGCAAAACGGAGTGGAACCCGCACGTCCGGAGATCGATTTCCCATTTTCTAGGTTCAGCCTTAAAGACCAGCAGGATGCGGGATCTTTCAGTGTGTGCCTGTTTGTACGCACGGTTGTGCCCCCGATGAGCATTGTTCCGCAGCTGCGGAAGGCTCTGCACGATGTTGCGCCAACCATAGCCTTTCAGACGCCGGAAACGATGGATGACGCACTGAGCGATGTGCTGATTAACAATCGCATGGAAAGCTGGGTCTTTGGCATCTTCGCGGGCGTCGCGGTGTTGCTGGTGGCTGTCGGCATTTACGGCTTGATGATGCAGGATGTGGTGAGCCGTACCAGAGACATCGGCGTACGCATGGCGCTCGGCGCAACGCGCACGGGGATTGCAAAGATGATGCTCACTCGGATTGCGATGCTCCTGGGGATGGGTCTGGGAACGGGCCTCTGCTTAACCCTTCTGCTGCGCCGCGCCGTCGCCGGCGTCGTGACGATTCAGTTTGAACGCGATGCCCTCGTAATCGGCGCATTGGTTGCATTGCTGGCGGTCATCGGCTTGGTGGCGGCATTGATTCCCGCGCACCGAGCGGCTTCCATCGATCCCATTCAGGCTCTGCGAGCGGAATAACGACTGAGTTGCCCGGTCTTTCGATCTATTCCGTTCCCTCCCGCGCGCCCTTCCAGATGTCGATCCCGCTCTCCTGCGCAAACCCATCAATCGCTTTCAGTTCCGCATCGGTAAACTCCAGCTTCTTCACCGCGTCCAGCGAATCGTCGAGCTGCTCGACATTGCGCGCTCCGATCAATGCCGAGGTCACTCTGTTATCGCGCAGCACCCAGGCGATCGCCATCTGCGCCAGCGTTTGTCCGCGCCCGCGCGCCAGGTCGTTCAACCCGCGCACGCGCTTCAGGTTTTCCTCGTTTAAGAATGACTTGGAAAGTGACGAATCCCCCGTAGCCGCCCGCGAATTCTCAGGGACGCCATTCAGGTATTTGTTCGTCAACAGTCCTTGCGCCAGCGGAGAAAATGCAATGCAGCCGACTCCCAGTTCGTCTAGCGTCGCCAGCAGCCCACGTTCAATCCAACGGTTCAACATGGAATACGACGGCTGATGGATCAGTAGCGGAACGCCTTCGCTGCGCAAAATCCTTGCGGCTTCCCGCGTCGCTTCCGGGTTGTAGGAGGAAATCCCCGCATAGAGCGCCTTGCCTTGCCGCACGGCCAGCGCCAGCGCGCCCATGGTTTCTTCCAGTGGCGTCTCCGGCGAGGGCCGGTGCGAGTAGAAGATATCGACATATTCAAGGCCCATGCGCGCCAGACTTTCGTCGAGCGAAGCCAACAGATATTTGCGCGATCCGCCGATGCCGTACGGTCCCAGCCACATATCCCAGCCTGCCTTCGACGAGATGACCATCTCGTTCCGATAGGGGCGAAAATCCTTGCGCAGAATGTGACCGAAATTTTCCTCCGCCGATCCGTACGGTGGTCCATAATTGTTCGCCAGGTCGAAATGCGTAACGCCGCGATCAAATGCACGCCGGATCGTCGCCCGGCCGGTTTCAAAGACATCCGAGCCGCCGAAGTTCTGCCACAGACCCAGCGATATCGGCGGCAGCACCATCCCCGATCGTCCGCATCGCCGAAATTGCGCGTTCTCATATCGCCCGGTATCCGCTACATACTCCATGTCACCCCTCGCTTTCCGCCCAATTTTATCCTGCTTGGTTTTCCCCGGCCGCTCGCTTCGCTCCATTCATTGCGGACTTATTTGCGTGCTGCTACAACTCGACGGAAGATTTCGGAATCTCTCTTACCAAGGAAAAATTATGAAAACAAAATTGTTCAGTGCAGTTCTTCTTGGTGCGGTTTGTTGTATCGGTGTGCCGTCTCTGGTGGC
The DNA here is from genome assembly GCA_965276585.1 of Acidobacteriaceae bacterium. Classification (GTDB taxonomy): domain Bacteria; phylum Acidobacteriota; class Terriglobia; order Terriglobales; family Acidobacteriaceae; genus JAKAAZ01. Next base: position 1,132,296 of record CBDIAZ010000002.1, read on the forward strand.
GCAGGACCACTCCGGCGATCCCGGATTCAAGCAGGACATGAAGAACGCGGGACACAGTACGCACAATGCGGCTAGAGATACCGGCCATGGAGTGGAGAGCGGGACGAAGAAGACCTGGCACTCGACCAAGCGCACGACTAAGCACGTCACCCATAAAGCCGCTCACAAGACGGATGAAGGCGCGCGCCACGTCGAGCGCAGCACCGATCCGAACCATGACCACTAGACCGGTTTTCCTGTAAGCGGATAGCCGCAGATTCCTCGATTACTGACCGATTCGAATTGCCGCTAGAGGATTTTTTTGCCGAAGGCGGAGGAGATCAGCTCGACGGCCAGGTCGGCGGTGCGGTTGTGTTCGTCGATGACAGGGTTGACCTCGACGATTTCAAAGCTCAGCATGCGGCCGTGGTCGGCGATAATTTCCATCGCCAGATGTGCCTCGCGATATGTCGCGCCACCGCGGACCGGCGTGCCGACTCCGGGCGCGTCTTCCGGATCGATCCAGTCCATATCCAGCGAGATGTGATAACCGGCGGTGCCGCGTCCGGCCGCGCGCAGAGCCTCTTCCATGACGGTGCGCATGCCGCGCTCGTCAATGTCGCGCATGGTGTACACCTCAGTAATTCCCGCTCGGCGGATGTTTTCCTTTTCCGTCGCGTCGATGTCGCGCACGCCGATGAGAACGACATTTTCCGGCGCGACCTTGGGCGACCAGCCAAAAATATTCTTGAGCGCCTCCGGGCCCAGGCCCATGACGGCGGCCATCGGCATGCCATGCACGTTGCCGCTGGGTGAGGTCTCGGGCGTGTTGATGTCGGCGTGAGCGTCGATCCAGATGAGTCCGATCTTCTGTTTTTTGCGACGATAGAATTCCGCCACGCCGGACACTGTACCCGCCGCTACGGAATGATCGCCGCCGAGAACTAACGGTGTCTGATCCGCTTCCAGCGCGGCGATCACCTGTTCTGCTTCACGGGTGCATGTTTCCGTGATGGCTTTGAGATACTTGGCCTTTTGCTCGCCGACACTTTGGGTTTCCGCGATGTCGACAGCGATGTTGCCGCCGTCTTCAACATGATGACCGAGGGCTTCGAGACGCGCTTCCAGGCCGGCGACACGCACGGCAGAGGGACCCATGTCGACACCGCGGCGCGACTGCCCAAGGTCGAGCGGCACGCCGAGGATGCGAATATTGCGGCCCGGCAGAGATTGCACGCCAATGGCCTGGGGATTGTGGCCGCGCAGAATGGCGGGATTTTTTTCGGGGATTGGATTTTCGTCTGCAGTCGCCATAAATTCTCTTGCTTTCCAGTCCTTCCCGCAGTCCGCGGCAACTAGGGATAGATACGATTCAATGTGCGCGCGAAGGGGATGGTTTCGCGGACGTGGTCGAGGCCGCAGATCCAGGCCACGGCGCGTTCGATGCCCATTCCGAAGCCCGAGTGCGGTACCGAGCCGTAGCGGCGCAGATCGAGATACCACTCAAAGGGCGCGAGCGGCAGACCGTGCTGCTCGATGCGCTGCTTCAACAGATCGTACGATGCGATGCGCTGCGATCCCCCGACGATTTCCCCATAACCTTCGGGAGCGAGTACGTCCACGCACAGAGCAAACTTCGCATTCTCCGGGTCGGGTTCCATGTAGAACGCCTTGATGTCCGCTGGGTACCGATGCACCATCACGGGGCGATCGAACTGTGAAGAGATGTAGGTTTCGTCGGGCGATCCAAAGTCGTTGCCATATTCGAATTTCTGTTCCAGCTTGCCTTGTGCGTAGGCCTCTTCGAGCATTTTCGCGGCTTCGTCGTAACTGACGCGAGGGAACGGCGGCTGGATGGCTTCGAGCTTGGCAACATCGCGGCCGATGATCTTCAGGTCCGCGCCGCGATTTTTTAAAACACTCTGCACGATATGGCTGAGAAACTCTTCGGCCAGCGACATCAGATCGTCCAGACCGGCGTAGGCGACCTCCGGCTCGATCATCCAGAACTCGGTCAGGTGCCGGCGGGTCTTCGATTTTTCCGCGCGAAACGTAGGGCCGAACGAATAGACCTTGCCCAGCGCCATGGCCGTGCTTTCAATATAAAGCTGGCCGCTTTGCGTCAGGTAGGCTTCATCGCCAAAGTAATCGACGGGGAACAGCGTGCTGGTACCTTCGCAGGCCGCCGGGGTCAGGATCGGCGGGTCGGTGCGGGTAAAGCCGTGGGTGTCGAAGTGTTCCTGCGCGGCGCGCATGATCTCCGCGCGAATCCGCAGGATGGCCGCCTGACGCGGGGTGCGAATCCAGAGATGGCGATGCTCCATTAAAAAGTCGACGCCATGCTCTTTGAGCGAGATAGGGAACGGCGCAGCCTCGGGGACGCGCTGGACGATTTCGAGGTCGTCTACGTCGAGCTCAAATCCACCGGGAGCGCGCTTGTCGGCGCGAACTTTGCCGCGGACGATGACGCTCGATTCCTGGGTGAGCGACTTGATGCGCTCGAAGACCTCCGGCGCCACCGCGGCCTTGGGCACGATGCCCTGGATGGTGCCGGAGCCGTCGCGAAAAATTGGAAAGAGCAGCTTGCCGCTTTCTCGCAGGTTGTAAAGCCAGCCCTGCAGGGTGACAGTCTGGCCTTCAAAGCGGCCGAGTTCGGCGATGGTAGCGATGGGTGCGCGGTCTTGCGAAGTGGATTCAGACATAAGTGGGTGCCGTGTTGGCAACCCACCATTGTAAGGGTTCGCTGTGCGTCCAAGGGTTTCGTGGCGTTGCGGAGAGGCCGCTCGGGGCTGGCTTATCGGTGCGAGGGTTGGGCCGACATACTCAGCAGCTCAAACGTGTGGCGTAGTTTTTGCGTCAGCCGGTCGCCGCTCTCTTCCACTTTGGAGGAAATTTCGAGCACGGTTGCGGGCGGCTGTTTGAGTTGCATTAGCGCCTGCATGGCTTCCTGCCAGTGGATGGTGCCTTCTCCGGGCCACAGGTGCGCATCGCGATCGCCGGCGTTGTCGTGGATGTGCGTCGAGCGAATGCGCTCGCTGAGAATGGCAATGGCGGAAGAAATGCCGCCGCCCAGGTGCGCATGTCCCACGTCCAGGCAGACGCCGATATCGTTGAAGTGGCCGACGGAAAGAATCTCCATCAGGTTTTCCGGCTGCGCGACTTCATTGGCATCCAGATTTTCGAGCAGTATCTGTACGCCCAGCGGACGCGCAAAGGCGCGCAGATGTTCCACGGCGGTCATGCTGTGTTCCAGCGTGCGAGCGCTCCAGCTTTCGCCGCGTTCGCCCAGGTGCAGGATCAGGTGAGCGAAAGAAATCTGCTCGGCGCTTTCGAGAGCGCGCTTGATCTCGTCCATCGAGTCGATGCGCCGGGATTTTTCCACGTGAATAACATTCACCGCAGGCGCGCCGCTGCGGCCATTGTCGACATCGAAGTGGAGCGGCGCATGCAGGGCCCAGGGCTGCACCGGATTGGCGCGGAACCATTCGGCGATTTCCGTGACATGCGGGCGCGCGGTGTAGTCGAAATGCTGGCGGGCGGAAAATATTTCAATTCCCTCGGCGCCGCTTGCGGCCAAAGCATCCAGATGGCCGCCGTGCAGCCGGTGTCTCAGAAAAACATGGGTGGAGGTGACTTTTCGCATCATCTCAGATCTTAAGGATAGTTGATTCGATGGATCGCGCGAGATCAAAGCCGGGAAATCTTTGAACAAAGTCAGAGGGTGAAGCTAACTAGACATCAAATTGCAGTACGCCTCCTATTGATGAACATAAATGTAACTTTCATTGTTCTCAAAATTCTATTCAATGCTTCCCGTTGTAAGTGGCAAACAGCTGGGGAAATTCCTTCTTCAATATTGCGATCTTTGGTCGATCGCAGACCATAATGTAGGGATTGTCGGGATTGTTCAGGGCATAATCCTGGTGGTAGTCTTCGGCGCGGTAGAAGCCTTTCAGCGGCACAACCTGGGTGACGATCCGCTTTGGAAACACCTTCGCTGTATCAAGCTGCGCGATGTAAGCGTCCGCGATTTTCTTCTGCTCATCGTTGGAATAAAAGATGGCCGAGCGATAGGATGTGCCTACGTCGGGGCCTTGGCGGTTTAGCTCTGTTGGGTCGTGCACGGAAAAGAAGACACGCAACAGCGTTCCATACGTAATGCGCGATGGATCGAAAACCACTTCGACAGATTCTGCGTGTCCGGTGGTTTCCGTCGTGACCTGGGCGTACGTCGCGGTGGAAGCCGAGCCGCCGGAATATCCCGCGGTCGTCGAGAGCACACCTTTGACTCGCTCGAAGACAGCCTGCGTTCCCCAGAAGCAGCCGCCTGCGAAGACAGCGGTCTGCTTGCCCGATTTTTGCGCCAGCGGCGTGTCCACGGTCGGCGCGGGTACGCGCGGATTGGTAGCCGCATTGGCGGAGCAGCCGAGAGCCAGGACCGATACCATGAGAAGCGGCAGAGAGCGGGCAAGCCGTGCGAGCATTTTGTTCTCCTTAGGATGACCCATTCACAACTTTTCATCCCTGCTGCCATTAGACGCTATCGGTTGCCGAAACGACATATCTGGATCGCGAGATGCGAACGATTTCGGCGCGATGTGTCAAATCCAATCGAAATATCGGCATCTGATGCAACCGTTCGCAATTACCGCGGGCTTACGCTGGTGCTTCCATCATGCAGCCCAACCAGAACCAGGCCCGCAATCACCAGAAGGGTAGCGGTGAGTTTGGCGATCAGCGGCCACTTGCGAAAGTCTTCCTGGAACCATTGCGGCCGAAGTTTCGTTATGCCGTAAGCGCCGATAAAAATGATGACATAGCGAACGCCGGAGATGGCCGAGACCAGCGCAGGACTGATCCGGCTGACCGCGAACACAGTCAGGAAAGAACCCAGGCCGGCGAGGAAGCGATTGAACATGTACCAGAATTTGCTTTTCGGCGGCGCATCCTTGGAGTGTTCGAAAATCTGCCGCCGCCAGGAAGGCGGAATCAGCATGGCCAGCGCGCCCACGGTGGTGCCGGCAGTAAAGAACACATAGCCGGAAACAAAGTTCGTGTTTTCGAAAACGATCTTCTGCAATACTGTGGCCAGCCCGAAGCCGCCCGCGGCCAGAAGAATTTTCGGCAGCATCTTTTTGAGCGGCTCTTTTTCCGCAAAAAACATCAGGAAACCGCCGAGGGTCATCACGCTGAAACCGGCTAAATTTCCGCCGATGGGATGATCGAGCAGCGGAATTGCGATCAACGCGGTTGCGACAGGAGCAAAGCCGCCCATCGCGGCCAGCGATTCGGAGGCTTGCCCGGCCTTCAGCGCCGCGTAATAGAAATACGACCCGATCAGGTCCACAACGCCGGCGGCAAAGCCGATGCCCGCCAATTTCAGACTGGGCATTTTGAAACCAAAGCCAAGCAGCACCAGGCCGAAAATGCTGATGGCTCCGAGCCAGAAGACGTAGGAGAGCAGGTTCCTCGTAGCCTTTTTCTGTAACAGGACCTTATCCCAAATCAGCGATATGCCGATCAGGCCATGCGCGATGACGGCGAGCAGAATCCCGTTGCCGACGATTCCTTTGATGACATCCATAGTGGCGAGCAGGGTTCAGGAGCGCCTGTGCAATTAGATGTCGATAGTTATGGAACGAGTTACGGAACTGCAGGAGGCGGAGTAGCCGTTCCAGCCGGTGTATTCGCGGCAGGCGCAACTTTGTGCCGGGGCGCGGGTTTGCGATGCCGTTTGCGATGTGTGTCGCTGTTATTTACGACGACTGTTTTTGGCTGGCCGTCGCCGGATGATTCTGCTGCCTGCGCAGCTTGAATGCTGGCCCGGAATCTCGCAATCTGCTGGTCCTGCGTGGAGGCGGCCTGCATCAGTTGGCCGGCGGCGGTTTTACGCGCCGACTCCAGCCGCTGCACAGCATTGTCGAGGATAGCGGCATCATTTTTCCCGCCGGAAATATTGGCCGTCGTCGTAATTCGAACCAGCACGTCGTAAAGCGCGTCGACATTGTGCATGACACTCAGCTGAGGTTCCAACGCGGCGGGAGATTGTTGCGCTGCCTGAAACAGCGCTGGGATCTGCGAAGTCAGATCCTGCTGGATAGAACTTATGTCGCTTTGCACCTGGGCTTTCAAATTGTGGGATAATTTCCAGCGATCGACCTGTATCTGATTGAGCGCCGGCCCCACCTGTTCCAGCGCTGGACGGAGAGAGTCGTGGATAGCGGGCACCGCAGCGGTTGGACCTGGCTGGGATGCCGGGGTGGTCTGAGCGTTCAAAAGGAATGGCAGAAAGAACACTGTCGTGCCGGCCAGCAGGAATTGACCCACCCTGAAAGATCGCAGCCAATGCGGCAAATGTTGATACATGTTTGGATCCATGCTTTGCACGGATGCGAGCGCACGCTTCATCGTTGCCCGGCCAAACGCTTCGACCAATGGCGGAGTCCCTAATGCTGTGGATATCGCAGATTCTATATGGCTTGAGCGGCCTATGCTGTTCATTCTGCTAGAGTACGGGATCTCGCCGAAGGTGCTGCTGGCTTGCCGGGTCCTACTGTCTACCGGGCCGCAATGTCCAGAATCAGGAAGGTACCTCCTGCCAGACGTAAAAAAACCTGTTGGGGCTTCTGGATAGCCTAGAATGGAGAGAAACTAACCAGCGAAAATAGGCGTTGTCAAGGAATTCCTATCCCCCAGGAGTTACCAATTCCCATGAAGAAATTCACGCGGCGTGCACTAATCATTGGTGTCGGCGTCGCCGCATTTGCCAGCAAATTTCTGCGCTCATCCGAACGATCTCAGTCATCTGAACGATCGGAACGGTCGCCGCTCGACCGATCGCGCCGCCTGCTGTTTGCCGGCACGTATACGAAAAAGACCAGCAAGGGAATTTATGCATATCGCTGGTTGCCTCTAACCGGCGAAATGGTGGAGATTGGTCTGGCCGCCGAGACCAAGGATCCCAGTTTTCTCGCGCTTTCCCCCAGCCGCAAAGACCTGTATGCGGTAAACGAAGTAGCCACCCGGCATGGGTCGGTTTCGGGCTATATGGTTGCGCCACTGTCGGGAAAGCTGCGGTTCAAAAACTCTGTTCCCTCCGGGGGAAGCGGACCATGCAACTTGACCGCGGATCGCACCGATCAGGCACTGTTCGTAGCCAATTACAACAGCGGCAGCGTGAGCAGCTACCAGATTTTGCAGGATGGAATGCTGAGCGAGCCGGTATCGAATATTTATTTCCCCGGCGGCAGCATCGACCCGGAGCGGCAGAAAACCGCGCATACGCACTGCACGACGGTGACCCCGGAAAATAAATACCTGCTGGTGAACGATCTCGGACTGGATCGCATCATGGTTTTTCGCTTCGACCCCAAGACGGCGAAACTGTCGCCGCACGATCCGCCGTTTTACAGCGCGATACCCGGATCCGGCCCGCGCAATCTTGCGTTTCATCCCAACGGGCGGTGGGCCTACTCGATCAATGAAATCGCGAATACTCTCGACTGCCTCATCTGGGACAGCTCAAAGGGCATGCTCACACGGTTTCAGAATGTTTCCACTTTACCGATGGACCACGAAAGCCCGACCGCCGCCGCTACCGTCCAGGTTCATCCCAGCGGGCACTTTCTCTATGCATCCAATCGCGGCGATGACAGCATTACAGCGTTTTCCGTTCATTCTGCACACGGCCGCCTCACGCTGATGCAGCGCATTTCCTGCGAGGGCAACAATCCGCGGCATTTTGCCATCGATCCCAGCGGGAAATGGTTGGTGGTGGCGAACCAGGACTCGGATAATCTCGTCGTTCTCCGGTGCAATGTTCATACCGGAAAATTGTCCTCGACCGGCAGGCAATATCCTCTCGATTCGCCAGTATGCGTCATCTTCGACTAACCTGCAGATGAGGAAAATTGCAGGATGAGAGTTGGAGTATTCACGCCACTGCTGTCGCAATTGTCGCTAAGCGATGTGCTGAAAAAGCTGAAGGCGCTCGAAATCACCACGGTGGAACTGGCAACCGGGAATTATCCCGGCGATGCCCATTGCAGCCTGCGCATGCTGGAGAACAGCAGCGAACTGGCCCGATTCCAGCGCACGCTGCATGAGCATGGCGTCAGCATCAGCGCGCTCAGCTGCCATGGAAATGCGTTGCATCCGGATAAGAATGTTGCGCAGCTCGCCCGCGAAACCAGCCGGCAGACCATTCTCCTGGCAGAAAAATTAGGCGTGTCGACCGTAGTCGATTTTTCCGGCTGCCCTGGCGACTCACTGGATGCGCGAATTCCCAACTGGGTGACATGTCCGTGGCCTCCGGACTATCTGGAAGTTCTGGGTTGGCAGTGGAATGAAGTTGTCGCTCCATATTGGCTGGAACACGGCGCGTTCGCGGCCCAGCATGGCGTCCGGATCGCGATTGAAATGCATCCGGGGTTTGTCGTGTATAGCCCGGAAACCATGCTGCGGCTGCGTGCGATTGCAGGCCCTTCCGTAGGTTGCAACTACGATCCCAGCCACATGTTCTGGCAGGGCATCGATCCCATCGCTGCCATTCGAATTCTTGGCGACGCAATCTTTCATGTGCATGCCAAGGATACGCAAATGTATACCGCAAACCTGCCCCGCACCGGCGTACTCGACACCAAGCCCTATACGGACGAGCGCAATCGCGGCTGGATATTCCGCACCTGCGGCTATGGCCACGGCGCCGAGTGGTGGAAGGAATTTGTTTCCACGCTGCGGATGTTCGGCTATGACGACGTTCTATCGATCGAGCATGAGGATAGTCTGATGTCTCCGGAAGAAGGACTGACCAAGGCTGCGCATTTTCTACGGGACGTCGTGATCGAGGAGCAACCGGGAAAAGCCTGGTGGATATAACCAAGATGTTTTTTTGAGGCGCGATGAAAAATATTCGTACAGCAATTTTCGGGACAGGCTTTATGGGCCGCGTGCATCTGGAGGCACTGCGGCGGGTGGAAGGCGTGGAAGTCGTCGCCATCGTAGGACGGCAGTTGGAGTCGGCGCAGCGGCTCGGCGCAGGCTTCGGAATTGAGAGAGCGGAGTCGGATTATCGCAGCGTTCTTAGCGACGCCAACATCGATGCGGTGCATATCTGCACGCCGAACGCAATGCATTTTCAGATGGCGAAACATGCTCTGCTGGCCGGCAAACATGTGCTGTGCGAAAAGCCGCTCTCGACGACGGTGGGGGAGGCTGAGGAACTGGTAGACCTTGCCCGCGACCTTAAGCTGCGCAATTGCGTCTGCCACAATTTGCGCTATTACCCGATGGTGCAGCAGATGCGCCGCATGCGGGAAGAAGGCGACCTCGGCCGCGTGCTCATCGTGCAGGGAACGTACTCGCAGGACTGGTTGCTCTACGACACGGATTGGAACTGGCGCATCGATGCCGGCGCGGGCGGCGCGCTGCGCACCATGGCGGATGTGGGCACGCACTGGTTCGATATGGCGGAACATGTCACCGGGCTGCGAGTGAATTCTTTGTGCGCCGATTTGCAGACATTTTTCCCGACGCGCAAAAAGCCCACGCGGAATGTCGAGACCTTCGCCGGAAAGACATCACGGCCAGAAGATGTAGAGGAAGTTCGCATCGAGACTGAAGACTTCGGCGCCGTGATCTTTCACCTGGGAGAGCTGGCGCGCGGCAGCATGACAGCCAGCCAGGTTTCCGGCGGACGAAAGAATCGACTGAGCATTGAAATTTATGGAACCGAGGCTTCCGTCAGTTGGAACCAGGAACGTCCGGATGAGCTATGGATTGGGCGCCGCAACGGCGCGAATCAGATCATGTTGAAAGATCCGGCGTCCTTGCAGAAACAAGCTGCGAGTTACGCCGATCTGCCCGGTGGCCATAGCGAAGGGTATGACGATACCTTCAAGCAGGTATTTCGGCGTTTCTATGCTTCCATCCGGGAGCCGGATGGTCCGGTCGAATATCCGCAGATGATCGACGGTTTGCGGCACATGCAGCTGTTGCGCGCGGAACTGGACAGCCATCGCCGGCGAGGATGGATCGACGTCCCGGGAATATAGCGCCAGCCTCTCCAACCGGATTTGATATTGGGCGGCCGATGCCGTATGCGATAAAACCGCAGCTCTGAACCGGGGCATCCAATAGGCTGCGGTATGCAAAATCAGCGATTCACTTTTCGGCCTGGGTTTTCTGGATGGGTACGTTGGGGGTACAGGCGCGCGCGGCACTTCAAGCTCACCCGGAAGACCGCACTGGTGCTGATGCTGCTGTTTGCGGCCGCCACCGGGCAAATTTTCGCGCAGACAAAAACCGCAGGTTCCAAAGCAACCCAGGCGCCGAAGACCTCTCCCCAGACTGAGCAGATTCTTTCCTCGTATGAGGGGCAGAATGTCACGTCGATCGAAATTGCCGGTCGTCCGGATTTGACGACGAATGAGTTTCTTCCGCTGTTTGTGCAGCGCATGGATAAGCCATTCTCCAAAGACAAAGTCGACGCGACAATAGCGGCGCTCGAAAAAACCGGAAAATTCAAGCAGATACAGCTGCAAGTCGCGCCGGAGGCAAATGGAGTTCGCGTTCTCCTGGTACTGCAGCCGGCGATTTATTTCGGCATTTTCAAATTTCCCGGCGCGGAGAATTTTTCCTATTCAAGACTCGTGCAGGTAGCCAGCTATCCTCCTGAGGCGGCATATAACGCTGACGATATTGAGCGGTCGCAGCAGGCGTTGCAAACGTTCTTTCGCCAGGAAGGATATTTTGAAGCGCAGGTGAGGTCGGAGACGCGGATCGATTCCCGGCAGAAGCTTGCGAATGTGATCTTCCATGTGGCGCTGAACCGGCGCAGCAAATTCGGCGACGTCGATATCCTTGGAACCACACCGGCAGAAACGGCGAAATTGACGAAGAACCTGCGGAGCTTCTGGGCCCGTCTGCGAGGCTCGGCGATACGGCCGGGGAAAAATTATCGGTTGAAGACAATTACAAACGCCACCAACTTCCTGCAGGGTGCGCTCGAAAAGCAGGGGTGGCTTGCCGCGCAGGTCAAATTGACGGGCGCGGAATACATTGCGGCGACGAATCGCGCGGATATCCATTTCGACGTGCAACCGGGTCCGATCATCCACGTGAGAATCGAAGGCGCGCATGTATGGAGCTGGAAGAAGAAATCTTTGCTGCCGGTATATCAGGGAGTCGGTGTCGATTCGGAGCTGGTGCAGGAAGGGCGACAGGCGCTGGCTTCCTACTTCGAAGGCAAAGGATATTTCGATGTGAAGGTGGATTCGAAATTTCAGAAGCAGTCATCGGGCGACTTGATTGTTTATCAGATTGCGAAGGGAAACAAGCATAATGTCCAATCGGTAAAGATAGTCGGCAACGAAGGAGAGCCCAGCAGCGCGTTGATGGCGCAGGTCACAGTGCAGCAGAAGCATTTTCTCTCCCGCGGAAAGTACAGTCAGGCGCTCGTCCGGGCAAGCACGAAGAACATCGCCGCAGTGTATCGGTCGGAAGGATTCAGCGATGTGAAGGTAACGTCGGCGGTAGCGAACAAGGGAAAAAATGTATCGGTGGTATTTCATATCGACGAAGGTCCACGAGACATTGTCGATGCGTTGAAGATTGAAGGCGCGGATACGCTGCCGCAGGCCCAATACGCGCCTGGCGGATTGAAGCTGGCGCCAGGCAAGCCGTATTCGCAGAAGCTGGTCCAGGATGACCGCAAGAATATTCTGGCTCGCTACCTGGAGCTGGGATATCTGACGGCGAATTTTCGCGAGACAGCGACGTCGGTTTCAAAGCAGAACCCGCATCGTGTGAACGTCGTCTATCACATCTATGAAGGTCCGCGTGTCATTACCGCAAAGGTGCTGACCCTGGGCCGCGTGTACACGCAGCAGCGGCTGATCGATCAGGATGTGAGCACAATCGTTCCGGGACAGCCGCTGACCGAAACCAAGCTCCTCACCTCTGAGAGCAATCTATATAATCACACCGGCGTTTTCGACTGGGCCGAGGTCGATCCCAAGCGGCAGATCACCACGCAGACGAACGAAGATGTTCTGGTCAAGGTGCACGAGGCGAAGAAGAACCAGATCACGTATGGCTTTGGATTCGAGATTATCAATCGCGGAGGAAATATTCCCAGCGGAACGGTGGCGTTGCCGAACCTGCCGCCGATCGGGCTGCCAGGAAATTTCACGACCAGCCAGCAGACCTTCTACGGACCCAGAGGAACGTTCCAATACACGCGCAACAATGTACGCGGCAAAGGCGAGACGCTTTCACTCACCGGATTTGCAGGCCGGCTGGATCAGCGCGGAGGAGCGTATTACATCGATCCGAACTTGCGCTGGTCGAAATGGAGATCGACGCTGGCGCTGACCGTCGAACACAATGGGGAAAATCCACTCTTCACATCGCAGCAGGAATTGGCCAGCTATCAGATCCAGCGGCCGCTCGACAAGAAAAGCACGCAGATTTTGTTTCTGCGTTACAGCTTCAGCAAAACCAATTTGACCCAGATTGAGATTCCGGCACTGGTCCCGGCAGACAACGACAGTATTCGTCTGTCGACGATTTCGCCGAGCTTTACCCGCGACACACGGGACAATCCGCTCGACTCGCACAAAGGCATGCTGCAAAGCGTGGAATTGGATTTCAATTCCTCGAAATTGGGATCGAATGTCGACTTTGCCAAGCTGACCGCCCAGGTGGCGTATTACAAAAAACTCAAGAAGATTCCGGACAACGTAATCTGGGCGAACAGTATTCGAATTGGGCTGGCGCAGCCGTTCGCCGGTAGCTTTGTGCCTTTGAGCGAGGCGTTCTTCACGGGCGGCGGCAGCACGCTGCGCGGATTTCCATTAGATAGCGCCGGGCCGCAGCGTCAGGTTCAGGTTTGCAGTACGGGTTCGAGCACCGACTGCACGTTTATCCAGGTTCCCACCGGCGGCAACGAACAGCTGCTGCTGAATTCCGAATTTCGCATTCCGCTGCCGATCAAAAAGAACCTGGGGATGGTGCTGTTTTACGACGGCGGGAATGTTTTTCCGAGCGTGGGTTTTCATGACTTCACATCGCTCTACTCCAACAACATCGGCACCGGTTTGCGCTATGCAACTCCGGTGGGACCGGTCCGCATCGATATCGGTCGCAACCTGGATCCGGTTCCCGGTATCAGCGCTACGCAGTATTTCATCAGCATCGGCCAGGCATTTTAGGAGGAACTGTTTTGAGCAGCACGAGGCCATCTTCCGATACGAACGCTTCCGCGAGATCGAGTCGCGGGCGCTGGGCCAGGATTGCGGCCTGGGTCTTGGGCTGCGTCGTCATCGTGGTGTTGTTGTGTATTGCTGCCGCGGCAATTCTGCTGCACAGTGCAAAATTCCAAAAAACTCTGCTGACGTTTGCGGAGAACAAAGCCAGCGAAACGCTGGGCGTGCAGGTCAAACTTGAGAATTTTGCAATTCATCTTTCCAATCTCAGCCTGGACGTTTACGGCGTAACAGTGCATGGAGCGGAGCCCTATCCCAACCCGCCGCTCCTGCTGGTCCAGCATGTTGAAGTTGGAGTGCGGATCGTTTCCATCTGGCATCGAAAATGGTATCTGGATAACGTTCGCGTCGATCATCCAGTGGTGCGCGTTTTTACCGGGACGAATGGCGCTTCGAATATTCCGAAATTGAAGACCGGCGGAAGCAGTCACACCAGCGTGTTCGATCTGGGAGTGCGCCATGCGGTATTGGAAGGCGGCGAAATCTATTACAACAACCGCAAGAGCGATCTCGAAGCGGACCTGCACGACCTCGATTTTCACGCTGCATTGAATAGCCTGCAGCAGAAATATTCCGGAGACTTGAGTTATCGCAATGGCCATCTGCAGGCCGGCACGTTCAGCCCGATCGCGCATAGTGTGGATGCGAAATTTAGCGCGACGCCGACGGAATTTTCTCTGACAAACGCGAAGATTACCAGCGGCGCTTCGCAATTTGTGCTCACCGCTACGCTAAAAAATTATGAAGCCCCGCAGATTCAAGGAAGCTATGAAGCCGTGCTCAACGGCGGCGATCTGCGTCGCATCCTGCGCAATTCCACCATCCCTACTGGAGTGGTAAACACGCGCGGCACAGTTGAATACCGGTACGATCCAAAAGCTTCTCTGCTCGATTCGGCGGTTGTGAATGGAAATCTGAACAGTCGCCGGCTCGGAGTGCAGGCTTCCAATATTCGCACCCAGTTGAGCGATGTCGCAGCGCGGTATTCGCTGGCGAACGGCAACCTTGCGGTGAAGGATTTCCGCGCGCGCATTCTTGGCGGCGTGTTGACCGCCACGCTGAACATGAAAAATATTGCGGGCGCTTCGCAGTCGAAACTGAGCGCCGCATTGCAGGGAATATCGCTGGCCGATGTACAGCACCTGGCGCCCGCATCGGCAGCAACGCGCGATTTGAAGCTGGGCGGAGTCTTGAATGCCACGGCAAATGCAGCCTGGGGCAAGACGCTGGACGATCTCGCGGCGCACACCGATGCGACGATTCATGGAAAGGTAGCGCGAGTTGGCGCAGCGCCGGAGATGATTCCCGTCGATGGCGTGATTCATGGAACATATCGCGCCGCGACGAAAGAAATCGCGCTTGCGCAAAGTACGCTGCAGATGCCGCAGACGGTGTTGACCATGAACGGCAAAGTCGGCAGACGATCCGGCCTGGCGATTCAGTTGAAGTCGAACGATCTGCGCGAATTGGAAACTGTTGCCGATTTGGTCAGCAAGCCGAAGCCGGGAGAGCCTGCGCAGCCGCTTGGTCTCGCCGGAACGGCAACCTTTAACGGCATAGTTCGGGGATCGACCATGGCTCCGGATTTGACAGGCGAATTGACGGCTGCCAATCTGCAGATCAAAGGAACGAATTGGAAGGTACTGCAGACCAATGTGGAATTGAGTCCTTCAATGGTTCGACTGCAGCATGCCGATCTGGAACCGGTGGCGCGCGGGCGCATTACGTTCAACGCGAGTGCGCGCCTCACGAAATGGTCGTTGACAAAAGAGAACCCCGTTCAAATCGAGCTGCATGCCTCGCAGATCGATGTTGCAAATCTGGAAAAACTTGTGGGGTCGTCGATTCCTGCCAGCGGCACGCTGGCCGCCAGTATCGACGCGCATGGCACCATGTTGAATCCCATGGGACAGGGCAGCGCCACGTTGACGGCAGCGAAGGTGTATGGCGAGCCTGTCCAATCGGCGCACCTTACGTTCACCGGTGCGGAGAATGCGGTGCATGGCAAGCTGGCGATCCACGTTGCGGCGGGAACGATAGACGGAGTGGTTACACTGCAGCCGCAGCAGAAGAGCTATGACGCACAGCTTATCGCGACGGGGATTCAGCTGGGCCGGGTGGAGACATTGAAGGCCCGCAACGTCGACGCGACCGGCGTCGTAAGCCTGCATGGCAGCGGGCAAGGGAATTGGGACAATCCGCAATTCAATGCGACATTGCAAATTCCGCAGCTCGAAGTGCAGCAGCAGAAAATCAAAGACATTGCGTTGCAGATGGATGTCGCGAACCATGTTGCTACCGCGAATCTGAGTTCGCATGCGGTGGATACATCGATTCAGGCTTCGGCCAAGGTAAATCTGACGGGCGAGTATATGGCCGATGCCAAGCTCGACACCCAGGCCATTCCCTTGCAGCCGCTCCTGGCGATGTATGCGCCATCGCAGGCTGCCGGTCTAGCCGGAGAAACGGAAATCCACGCCACGCTGCATGGGCCGTTGAAGGACAGGAAGCTGCTGGAAGCACACGTAACGGTGCCGATGTTGAAATTGAATTACGGGACCGCGATTCAACTGGCGGCTGCCTCGCCGATCCATGTGGACTACAAAGATGGAGTCGTCGATCTGCAGCGCGCGGCGATACGCGGCACGGACACGGATTTAGAAATTCAGGGATCTGTACCCACGACAGGCCATGCTCCCGTGTCGCTGCTGCTGTTGGGCACGGTTGATCTGCAACTGGCGCAGTTGTTCAATCCGGATGTGAGAAGCTCCGGGCAGTTGAAATTCAACATCAATTCGTATGGTGCCCGCGCAGACACCAATGTTGAAGGCCAGGTGCAGATCGTCGATGCGAATTTCGCTGGCGGCGATCTGCCGATTGGACTGCAGCATGGCAACGGTGTGTTGACGCTGACCAAGGACCGCCTCAATGTGCAGTCGTTCAAGGCGACGGTTGGCGGTGGCACGGTCACGGCGCAGGGCGGGGTCGCGTATCGCCCTTCGATACAGTTCGATCTCGGAGCTGCGGCGAACAACGTTCGCATGTTGTATCCGGATGGAGTGCGCGAGGAGATCAATGCCGATCTGCGGCTGGCCGGCACCGATACGAATGCCGTGCTCGGCGGACGGGTGCGCATTGAGAATTTATCGTTCACGCCGGACTTCGACCTGGTGAGTTTCATCGGCCAGCTTTCCGGCGGGGTTGCGCCGCCGCCGGCGCAGGGCTTCAGCCAGAATCTACAGTTGAACCTTGCTGTGAGTTCGACAAACAATATCAACCTGGTCAGCAGAACCTTGAGCATCGATGGAACGGCCAACCTGCAGGTGCGGGGAACGGCGGCGCAGCCGGTGATCCTGGGCCGCATCAACCTGAATGATGGCGATGTAATCTTCAACGGCAATCGCTTCACGTTGGCCGGTGGAACGGTGGAGTTCGTGAATCCCGCGGAGACGCAGCCGGTCGTCAATCTCGCGCTGAACACGACCATCCAGCAATACAACATCTCGCTGCGATTCAATGGGCCCGTCGATCAGCTGCGCACGAACTATGCGTCCGATCCTTCCTTGCCGGCGGCGGATATTATCAACCTGCTTGCATTTGGTGAGACGACAGAAGCTTCCAATGCGAATCCCACGCCGGCAAACCAGGCGGCGATGTCGCTGGTGGCGTCGCAGGTCAGCAGCCAGATCACAAGCCGGGTATCGAAGGTCGCCGGGATTTCGCAGCTCTCGATCAACCCGGTGCTCGCGGGCGGCAGCACGCAGGGCCCGGCCGGCGCAATTGTTACGGTTCAGCAGCGGGTGACGGGAAATCTGTTCGTAACATTCTCGACGAATGTCGCGTCGACGCAGAATCAGATCATCATGGGCCAATACAAGCTTTCTCCGAAGGTCTCCGTCAGCGCCACGCGCGACCAGAATGGCGGATTCGGTTTCGATACAACGTTCAAGAAAAGCTGGTGAGCGGTGCCAGCGGAAGAAGCCGTAGGCCCTTCACTTTCCGTTCGACTCTTTCCCGCGGTATGGAAACCTTGCGTGCTACCATCGCAAAGACCCATGAATCTGCACGTTGTTCTCATCATTTTTCAAATCGTAGTCTTACTGTTTGCCATCAGCCTGCATGAAGCGGCCCACGGCTGGATGGCGTGGCGGCTGGGCGACCCCACCGCGCGCATGCTGGGCCGGGTGACGCTGAATCCGCTGCGGCACATCGATCCCTTCGGCACCCTGCTGATTCCTTTGCTGTGCGTGTACGCTGGTTTCCCGCTGATTGGTTGGGCGAAGCCCACGCCGGTGACCACGCGCAACTTCAAAAACATCCGCCGCGACGATATTTTGACCACGCTGGCCGGCCCGGCAAGCAATCTGCTGACGGCGATAGTCGCGCTCATTATTCTTCTGGTGCTGAAGGCAGTCGATCCTAATACGGTTCTTACTGCAGTGGGCTCGGCGCAGATGGGCGCCGTCAGCCAGGTAGCGATGAATGGCAGCCCGGTGCTGTTTCCGCTGACTCTGCTGCTCTACTACGCGGTGCTGTTGAACCTGGTGCTCATGGCGTTCAATCTGATTCCGCTGCCGCCGCTCGATGGCAGTCACGTTCTGCGCCACATGCTGCCGTACAACTGGCTGCGTGCGTACGACTCGATTGGGATGATCGGCCTGGTGCTGATCTTCTTTTTCGGAGGCCGCTTCATCGGCGCAATCGTCAGCCCGCTGCTGGGTGTGTTCAACCACATTCTGCTCAGCATGTAAGGGCCGGTTCCGATACCATCAAAGCTTGAACTGCAATCCTGAAGATGCGGGAAGCACCTGCCGACAATGACTGAACCGATCCAATCCACGCCTGCGCACAAGCGCGTTTTGAGCGGCATGCGCCCCACGGGAAAGCTGCACCTGGGCAACTACATGGGCGCGCTGTATAACTGGGTGCGGCTGCAGCACCAGTATGAATGCTTTTTCTTCATCGCCGACTGGCACGCCCTGACGACCGACTATGCGGACACGTCGCGGCTGCGGGAAAATATTCTGGATGTCGCGCTCGACTGGCTGGGCGCGGGACTCGACCCCGAGCGCTCGACCATGTTCGTGCAGTCCTGGGTACCGCAACACGCGGAATTGCATTTGCTGTTCTCGATGATTACGCCGCTCGGCTGGCTGGAACGCGTGCCGACCTATAAGGAGCAGCAGGAAAACCTAGAGGGCCGGGATCTGAGCACGTATGGGTTCCTGGGTTATCCGCTGTTGCAGTCCGCGGATATCTTGATCTATCAGGCCGACTTTGTTCCCGTGGGCCAGGACCAGGTGGCGCATGTGGAGTTAACGCGCGAAGTAGCGCGCAGGTTTAATTTCGTTTATCCAGGCACGAATGTGGAAGCGCCAGTTTTGCCGGAGCCGCAGGTTCTGCTCACGCCTTCCCCCAAGCTGCCTGGCACCGATGGCCGCAAGATGTCGAAGAGCTATGGCAATACGATTCTCCTGACCGATTCCGAAGTGGAAATTCGCAAGAAGCTGAAGACCATGGTCACCGATCCCGCGCGGATTCGGCGCAGCGATCCCGGCAATCCCGACGTCTGCCCGGTGTTCGATTTGCATAAGATTTTTTCTTCCGCGGAGACGCAACAGAAAGCGCGGCAGGGTTGTACAACTGCAGGGATCGGCTGCATCGAATGCAAAAGCTGGCTGGCCGATGGCGTAGTTGCGGAGCTCGCGCCACTGCAGGAGCGTCGACGCAAGTATGAAGCCAATCCGCAGCAGGTTTGGGAAATTCTGCATGCCGGTTCGGCGCAAGCGCGGACGCGAGCGGAAAAAACCATGCGGCAGGTGCGGGATGCCATGCAGCTGGTTCAGATCGGCCAACCCATAGGTGCGGCGAAATAATGGCCGACACTCCACAGAACGGTCCGCAGAAAGAAGCGCGGGACAAATTGTCCGACACGCCGCAGGCAGGCTCGCCGGAGCAGCTCGATCTGCCGGCCAATCCGCCATTCGCGCCCGAGCCGAAGGCCAGCACACCCACTGCGGCCGAACGAGCAGAGGAACGCGCTGCGGAGCGCAAGGCGGCGAAAGAAGAAGCCAACACGTTTCCGTTCGCGGTCACCGTCGGCCAGGTATACGACGGGCCGCTCGACCTGCTGCTTGATCTGATCCGCAAGCAGGACATCGATATTTACGACATTCCTATTGCGAAAATCACCGGGCAATTTCTGGAGTATGTGGAAACCCTGAAGCAATCGGATGTGGATGGCGCAGGCGAGTTCATCTACATGGCGTCGCTGCTGATCCATATCAAGAGCAGAATGCTGCTGCCGCGCAGTACCGACGGAACCACCGACGCGCAGGAAGAGGATCCGCGTCGGGAGCTGGTGGAGCGGCTGCTGGAGCACCAGCGCTTCAAAAGCGCGGCGCAGATGCTGCTGCAGAAACAAATGTTGGAAGAGTCGTCCTGGAGCAATCCTGCGATTCGCGATTTTCGCGACGATGCCGAAACAGAGCCGGAGATCGACGCCGATACAGTGGACCTGGTGCGCGTGTTCCGCGAGATTCTCGATCGCGCCCGGCAACGGCCGGTGCTGAATGTCGACGAAGATGCAGTCACGGTCGCCCAGATGATCGACTACGTTCGGCGTAGGCTGATCATGGAAGATCGTCCGATCGGACTGCGGCGTCTATTGCAAAACGTGCAATCGGAGCGGGCGCTGATCTGCACCTTTCTCGCCCTCTTGGAGTTGGTGCGGCTGCAGGCGATCCTGTTGCGGCAGACCGGCAGCTTCAGCGAAATCTACGTCAAAAAGCATGAGAATTTTGAGTCGACCATGATCGAAGGCCGCGACGACTGGCGCTAAAGATGTTTTCCTATAGGTGTATATCGAAGCGAAAATCTCAACGCCGTTTTTCTCAACAAAAACGGCACTTCGACAATATCTGTGGTGCATAGGAATAGGAAAACAGCGTTAAAGTATTTCTCCTGAAGGTGTGGAGTGAAAATTTGAACTCAGTGTGGCCGTTCCCCAATCCGGGGTCCCCAGCACACGATCCTTGTGCGCTGGGGTGGAAAGAACGGACACACATCGTGGATCCCGCCGCATTGTAGGATCAGGAGAAATGCTTTAAGCCGGTATGCTGGAGATTCACTTGAGAGCCAATGAGCGTAAAAGCCAAAATTGAAGCAGTTATCTACGCGGCGGACGAGCCGGTGACACTGGCCCAGCTGGCCGCGATCTTTGCCGATGAGGTTTTGGCGGCCAGTGATCTTCCATTCGAAGATGTCGCGGAAGAAAACAGCGAGCCCGCTGCCGCACCCGTGGAAGAAAATGTGCAGCCCGAAGCCGCCGAGCAGCCCGCGTTGCCAATGGAGGATGCGGAAGCGAAGAAGCGGACGCGGATGCGCGAGCGCGAGGCCAGATTGGCCATCGAGAAAATCGTCGATGAACTGATCGCCGAATATGCCGATGGCGACCGCGGGATGGAGATTCGCGAGATTGCCGGCGGGTACCGCGTGGCCACCAAGGCTGAATATCACGATGCCGTGCGCTCGTTTGTGAAAAGCCTGAAGCCGCAGATGAAGCTGTCCCTGCAGGCGCTCGAAACCCTGGCCGTCGTAGCCTATAAGCAGCCGATTACCGCTCCCGAGATCAGCGAAATTCGCGGGGTCGACACCTCCGGCGTGCTGGGCGGTTTGATGGCGCGCAAGCTGATCACCACCGCCGGACGCAAGCAGGTGATTGGACGACCCATTCTCTATAAAACGACCAAGGAATTTCTGCTGCGATTTGGCCTGAAAGACGTCAGCGAGCTGCCGAGCATGGAAGAGTTTGAAAAAATGGCGGCGGATATGGCCGAGTCCGATGAAAGCTCTATAACCGGCATAGTTTCCGAAGACCATCATCCGACCGGAACCGTTGCAGAAGAAGGAGAAATATCTTCGGAGAGCGACCAATGAACAAGCCGGAAAGCAAGCCGCTCGCGGAAGAAGCGAAGCGCCGCCCGCCGTGCGCGCAGCACCGCCTGCAAAAAATCCTGGCCAGCGCCGGTATCGCGTCTCGCCGCAAGGCAGAGGAGTTTATCGTTCAGGGCCGCGTGCAGGTCAACGGTCAGCTGGTGACAGAACTCGGCAGCAAGGCCGATCCGGTCAACGATCACATTCGCGTCGACGGCAAGCTGATTCATCCGGCGGACGAATTCCGCTATTACATGCTGAACAAGCCTAAGGAATACGTAACCACCGCCAGCGATCCGCAGGGCCGCCCGACAGTAATGGAATTTTTTTCGCGCATCCGGCTGCGGATGTTTCCCGTGGGAAGGCTGGATTATTACAGCGAAGGTCTGCTGCTGGTCACCAACGATGGCGAACTGGCGAATGCGCTCACCCGCGCCTCCTCGCACGTTGCGAAAACATACCTGGTCAAGGTGAGCGGGGTGCCAACGGAAGACGCCATGGATGCACTGCGGCGTGGCGTGTCGATTCCGCTCGGTGAGCCGGACTCGAATCGCGTGCGCACCGCGCCGGCGAAGGTGCGGCTGTTTCGTCAGGGAGAAAATCCCTGGTATGAGATCACCATTACCGAAGGACGCAATCGTCAGCTGCGCAAGATGTTCGAGGAGATCGGGCATCACGTCGAAAAAATTCGCCGCATCGAATATGGTCCGCTGGTGCTGGACATGCCGCCGGGAGAATATCGCGAGCTGACCGCGCATGAGGTGCAGGCGCTCTATCGCGCAGTGAAAATGCCGCAGCGATCCGGCGAACGGGTGACAGGTTCCGCGCCGAAAGTAGCCGGACGATCTGGTTCCCGAAAGAGCGCTGGCGTCCGATCGGCTGGAGCAGTTAAATTTGCAGAAGGATCGAAAATCCGCAGACCCATTCAAAGGCCACCATCGTAGAGCCCGGATTTTTAGGTGACGTACACTTCAGGTATTGCAATGCGCAACAATCGACAGCGCGTTTTAAGGAGCATCGCAGCCTTCGCGATTGTCATCGCGCTGGTTCTGCTGTTGGTCCCACACTTCGCGCATCATCACGGCATCGTACTCACTTGTTTTTTGCTGCTGCCGGTGTTTCTGTTCGGCAAAGTGGAGCTCCCGCTTTCACTATGGCCGATCGAACAAATCGGTAAGGTTGCTTTTCGTCAGATCGTCATCTGCTCTTCTCGTTTTCAACGTCCTCCACCTCCAGCATTCGCATAAATTCTGTTGAGCTAAGCAGCGCGGCCCAGACAGGTTGCGCGTGTCCGGCATTTCTCTTTCGAGAGACAACGGATTTGCGGAGGTCTTTCCATGGATTTCACGGCTGCCATCGGCTGCGGATTATTTCTGTTTTTCCTTCTTTTTGCCTGCGCATTTACTTTTCAGCGTCTCCGCTGGAAGCACAGGAAACGTCTTGGAAAAAAGGATCTTGGCTTCTACCCGACGTTTTCATCCCTGGGTCATGCTCTTCAGAACATACAGCAATTTGCCCAACCTCAAGCAGCTCTCTCAATGCGGGAAGAGGATACCGAAGACGGCGAGGACGCGGAAGAAATTGAGAAGGACGGAATTCAACATTTACATCGTCAACTCAAACGGATACGAACTGGAGACGGGATAGAGAGGTTGACGGTGCTGCTCCGTTTCTGGCGGCAGTGAAGCTGGCGTGGAGCAGACTTCTATACTGAAACGTGGAACCGCAATCCGGAATCTAACTGTATAGAAGGAGCAGGCCATGGAGAAAGCGACATTTGGAGCGGGATGTTTCTGGGGAGTGCAGGCGGCATTCGATCGCATCCCGGGGGTTCAGGAAACGCTGGTTGGCTATGAGGGCGGCACGCTCGAGAATCCGACATATCACGACGTCTGTACGGACCGGACCGGCCATGCGGAAGTACTGCAGATCACGTTCGATCCCGAGATGGTTGGCTATCGGCAATTGCTCGACGCGTTTTTCAAGGAGCACAACCCGACGCAGTTGAACCGGCAGGGTCCGGACCACGGCACGCAATATCGTTCCGTGATCTTCTATCACTCGCCGCAGCAGAAGCAGGCAGCGGAAGCGACCGTTGCTCAACTGACGGAGGAGAAGAAATTCCCCCGCCCGATAGTGACTCAGATCGTACCGGCGCAGACCTTCTGGCCCGCGGAAGAATACCACCAGAAATATCTGGAAAAGCGCGGAGCCGTCAGCTGTCATATCTAGCTGTCAGCCATCGTATTTGATCGGATATGGATGTCTGGCAGTGTGGGTTTCTTCCGGCAGAATTCCGGTAAACGCCATCGCCGTTGCCGGGATCAGGGCAAAGGAAAAGGGCAGGAAGATGCGAACTTCATCGATCAGCCCGACCGTTGCCCAGACCGCCAGGTACAGCAAAGATGCGGTCAACAGCGCCGTTTCCATGCCTTGCAGCCGATAGCGTTTGGTTGCGACCAGCGCCAGCAGCAGCCAGAAAGGAAGCAGTGCCAGCAGCATCGTCAGCCACATGCCGGGATGGATATTGGTGCTAAGACGAAAAACTCCGCCGGGCCCATATTTTGCCTGGGGAAATTTTACGAGCATGAGATAAAGCTGGATGCAGCCCGCGAGGATGGCCGTCACCAGACTGGTAATCGCCTGCCACAACCTGCCGAGGGGCAGATTGATTTTTCTACCGAACACCGCCGTTAGAAAAAAACCAGCGTGCATCACAACGGCGACGTCAGCACGAATCAATCCCTGGATGCAACCGAACAAAATCAGCAGCAGGCTCGCCACCAGCCGATTCTGCACGGTCTTTCCATCGATCAGCGTTAGGCTGAGCGCGACAAAAAGGATCGACGGAATGGTGACCCCGGTCTGATACCAATGTCCCCAGGCCAGGTAGTATTCGGCAAGAAATAACGCTCCCACAATTGGCATCCAACGCATGCGGGATGGCAGCGTGCGATAGCGATGGCCATTTCGCAGCACACGCAGCATGATCCACAAGGCGAGTGCGAGGCACACGACGTCGAGCAGCGTTTGCGTATCGTACGGCTTCCAGCGGAACCAGCGATGCATCCACTCGACCAAAAGCCACGGACCAATGCGATATTGCGAAGGTGCCTCGATACCGCCGGTAAGATAAAGCATCCAGCCGTGAGGATGGCCCAGGAAAGCTTCCTTATAAATATTCCAGTCGGTAAAACCGTAGGACAGGCTGATGGCCAGGATAAAGACGTTCAGCAGGATCGATTTTGCGGAGCGGGAAGACAAATGGAACTCCTCGAAAGTTCTGAACGCAACTATGCAGCGCAATGGAAGCATGGAATTGCGGTAATTCATTTATAGATGAGCGTCGCGTTCCATCCAGTTACTTCTGCGATTTTGGAAACAGCTGATACAGGATAATTCCTGCATGGCGTGATGGGTCGAGGCCGGGGAAGTTCGCTCGTTCGACCATGTGTCGATGTTCCGCCACGATGGCTGTTCGCAGCGGCGGATCGCTGCTCCAGGCCATGAACCAGCCGGGGCGATAAACGTCCAGCTTTTCCGCAAGCGGCATGGTGCCGTCGCTGTCGACTGCGGGCAGGCCGCCGCTCAGCAACGAAATTTCCTCCGCACCCCGGCCAATCAATAATTCATTTGAGCCCGGCTGAATTTTCTTCTGCGCGGCAATTGTCCGCCGGATGGCCACGCTCGCGTTTCGCAGCGTATATCGCGGGTAGAACAGATAATTGGCGATGTATGCCAGGTTCCACACGACAGAGAGCGCGATGCAGGCGGCGATGACCATTCCGGCGCGCCGATGCTGGCGCAACATCCACTCCATCAGGACCAGGGCCAGCCAGACCGTGGGCACAATCAGCGTCACAAAATATCTCGGCGGTCCGTCGTAGTGGTAGACGATAAATGCCGCGTAGCCGGCTGCCCACAGAAACGCCGTGGTGAAGAATGTGTCGTGCCACAGGAACCGCAATCGCGTGACAGCAGCAACGAAGGCCGCGAGCGCAAGCGGGAAGAGTACGGGATCGATCCATGTACCGCGAAAGAAAAAACGCAGCAATCGAAGCGGAGAATTTTCGAGCTGCCACAGCGGGCGCATGTAGAGGATGACACTCGCGTCCGCCGCATAATAATGCAACCAGATCAGCTTCGCCGTACCCAGCAGCACGATACTCGTGCCCAGCGTCACGGCCAGCAGCTTCCATGCGGCTCGCCGGTCGATCTTTCGATTCCACCCCCAGATCGGATAGACCACTGCCGGCAAAAGAAACGCAGCCGATGTCTTGGTGAGTGCCAAAAAAACAAAAACAATTCCAACAGCCGCCGCCAACAAGATATTTCCCGGTCGAACTTTTCCGGCCAAATATATCGCCAGCAGGACAAACAGAACCTGCGCAGGTTCAAGGAGTGCGAGACGACCGTAGAAAAATCCAAGCGCATTGGCAGCGATCAGAAATGCAGAGATACTCGCAAAGATACGCGACCGATATTGGCGGGCAATCAAATAGGCCAGCAGAACGCCAAGCCAGGTGCACACCACGGCGAGCGAACGTGCAGCCGCCGCGCTGACGCCGGTGAAGTGAAAGACCATGCCCACCAGCAGCGGCCAGACAGGCATGAACACTCCCGGATTCCAGCCGCCGGGAATCCAGACGTGGCCCAGCGTGAAAGTGTGGAGCGCTGCCCCGGTATAGAAACCTTCGTCGGTGAATCTGGCTCGCTCCTGCGCGTAAAAATGGTAGCCGGGAAAATCGGCGTAAATGTGAATCAGGCGTAGGGCCAGCAGGACTGCGGTCGCGATGAACAGAAGAATGACGATTGTGCGTCTGGCGAAAAGGCCGCGAGGTTCTTCGCTGGCCATTCCTGCGGCGCTGAACTTCACGCGCGCTTTTCCTCGTGATATTCCTGCTCGGTATTCACCGCCCACAGGTTTCGCTTATCGCGCACATTGTTTATGATGTTTTCCGCGGCAGCCATGGCGGTCAGCATGGAGTGGTCCTGGTTGTTGTACTTGTGCATGCCGTTGCGGCCGACCAGAAACAGATTTTCAAATGTGTCGGTAAATTTCTGGATCACATCGAAGCGGTCATACGTGCCGAAGTACGCCGGGTATGTCTTCGGAACCCGCACCACGTGGCCGTCCAGCACGTCGGATTGTTTCAGGATGCCGATCTTTTCCATTTCCGCGACGGCGAATTCTTTAATCTCTTCATCCGGCATGGTCCACAGCGGGTCGGTGTCGTTGCAGAAATATTCCAGCCCGATCCACATCTTGGTCGGGTCGGCGACCATCCACGGGCTCCAGTTATTGAAGATCTGCAAACGGCCCACGGTTACGTCCGGCTCCTGGATATAAATCCAGGTATCTTTGAGCGGACTGCCATCGGGCTCCGTGACCAGCAGCTTGTTCACCAGCAGTCCGACGGTAATGAAGTCGCGATAGATCAGGCCCTCGCTGACTTCCTTCACCTCCCGCGGAACCGGGCATTGCAGGCTGCGGATCAAATGCTGAATCGGCATGGTGGAGATCACGTAGTCGGCGGCATAGCTATGGGTATTGCCTTCTGCATCGAGCGCGACCACTTCGGAAATGCGATTGCCCTCGACACGCAGCTCGGTCACACGTTGCTGCATGTGCAGCTCGCCGCCATTCTGCTGGACCATGGACGCGACATGTTCCCACAGTTGCCCAGGCCCGAATTTCGGATATAGAAATCGTTCGATCAGCGAAGTCTCGACGCCTTTCTGGCTGACGTCACCGCTGGATTTTTTCTTGCCGGTGAACGCCTGCTTCACAAAATGCTGGATCGCGCTGGTCAGCGATAGCCCTTTGATCCGCTGCGCTCCCCACTCCGCGCTGATGTGACGCGGATGAATACCCCAGACCTTCTCGGTATACGACTCGAAGAACAATTGGTATAGTTGCCGGCCGAAGCGGTTGACGATGAAATCTTCCAGCGATGTCTCCGGCTTGCGAGGAATGCCGCGAGCGCGCAGATAGCTGAAGCCAACCTTCATCGTGCGCGGCAGCCCAAGTCCACGCAGGGTCTCCGGCGTCAGCTTGATGGGATAGTCGAAAAATCTTCGCAGAAAATAAATTCGGCTCTTGCGCGGTCGCACCAGCATCACCAGATCGTCGCGTTCCGGGTCGAGATGGGCATGTTTTCGCTCGATGGTCCGCTGCTTGTTTTGATAGCTGATGGGCAGAGCACCACTCTCGCCCGCTGCGCCAACGGCAGGCATCACGTCGAGCCACCACTCCATCACGCGGTCGGACTTTGAAAAAAAACGATGCCCGCCGATATCCATCCGATTGCCCTTGTAACGGATGGTGCGGGAGATGCCTCCGATTTCATTCGACGCTTCCAGCACGACCGGATGCACGTCGGAATGGCGCTGCAATTCCAACGCCGCCGTCAGGCCCGCCGGTCCGGCGCCGATGATGATTGCTGTTTTTCTCATGCGTGTTGGCCGAGTTCTATCCTGCAAGTCTATCCTGCTGCCGATGATATTTGGCGTCGCCATCCCTCCGGCAGCGCTCGAAACCCAAACATCGAAACTGTATTCTCCGCGAAACGCGCGCGGATGCTATTCTGCCGCATGGCCGCCGCCATTCTGGAGAAGCCCGCAATCGCATCGAATCCCCATAGCCCGGCGCAGCGAATTCTGGAACTGGATGGACTGCGCGGCATCGCCATCGTTCTGGTTTTGATGCGGCATTACATCCATCACCCCAGCCTGCTGCTGCTGGGGCCGCAATGGGGATGGATGGGAGTCAATCTTTTTTTTGTCCTCTCCGGATTTTTGATTACTTCCATTCTGCTGCGGCTCGCGGCCCATCCCGGCGCCCTCAAGACGTTCTACGCGCGCCGCACGCTGCGAATTTTCCCACTGTATTTTCTGGCGCTGCTGGTGTATTTTGTCGCCTCCGCAAGCGTGGGCACGCCGCAATCGGCGAAGACAGTTTTCCTGTACATCACCTTCCTGCAGGCGTTCATCCCTCCATTGGTGACGCACTTGACGCTGGTGCCGCATCCGGACTGGGTGGTGATGGGCTTCGCCGTGCTGTGGTCGTTGTCGGTGGAAGAATATTTTTACGTCCTGTGGGCGCCGGTGGTCGCGTTCACGCGGGCGCATCGGCGGGTCCTGTTCGCCGTTCTCGGGCTCGTACTGTTTTTCACGCCGTGGATTCGATTCTTCTATCCCGACCCCAAAGGCGGCCAGGAGCTTTTCATCGCGCAGATGGATTCGCTCGCCGCCGGCTGCCTGGTAGGAATTCTCTGGCGGGATCATGGCAACAAGTGGCGGCCGTATCTTGAGCGCCGTGCAGGCTGGCTCTACGGCTGCGTCATCGGTTTGATCGGCGTCGCCATCTGGATCGATTTTGCCACCGGCATCACCAAGCGCAGCGTCTTCGATCTGCGCATTTTTAACGCCACCGATTACACCGTGTTGTGGCTCGCCTGGTCGTTGTGGCTGCTGGTCACGCTCGCGGTCGCCGGAAGCATGGGCCGCGCGCCTCGCCTGCTGCGCCATCCCGTTCTCCGCTGGCTGGGGCGAATCAGCTACTGCCTGTACGTGGTGCATTATCCAATCTATCTGGCGCTCAGAAATTACGTCGCCCACAGCCTGGCGCTGTTGGTGGCGTTCGCAATCTCGCTCGCCGTATCCTGGCTGTCGTGGAAATATTTTGAAGGCCCCATCGCGCGTTGGAAACAGAAGCAATTCCGCTATGAGATGAAAGACGACCCCGAAGTTCCGCTGGCCTGAGTAATGAAACCGCGGTGACGGTCAAATAAAGATGTCGTTTGGAGCGAAGCGTAGCGTGGTCGAGAAACCTGCATTTCCTTCAGCCTGCAGCGAAACGAGCGCTGGAGGTTATTCGGCGAACTTCTGATTTACCGCCGTAGCTATTCATACGCCAGCGCGTCGATCGGATCCTTGCGCGCGGCTTTGAACGCAGGATAGATCGCGCCAATCAATGCCCCGACCAGCGACAGAATCGTCGCCGTAACAATCCATTGCAGCGTAATCGGAAACGCAATCGTGGGAAATCTTGCCGTCACTCCAGCCCGTGCGATGTAGCTGAGAATGATGCCCAGAACAATCCCGCCGATGGCCAGCAATCCTGTCTCCCGCAAAATGGCGGAAACAATATAAGTCTTCGACGCGCCCAGCGCCTTCAAAATTCCAATCTCGCGCGTCCGCTCCATCACCGCCAGGTACATAGACTGGAAGATCACTAGGAACCCAATGATGCAGGCGATGCCGATCACGGTGTAGAGCGCGGGTTCCAGGCCGGGAAATCGGTTCGGCGTCATCTGCGAAACCACATCCTGAATGGTCTGCACCTGATAGCCTTCCATGCCGGGAGTCTTATGGACCTCCTGCTCGACCAGCGCTGCGTTGTTGGTGTTATCCAGCTTGAGATAAAAGAGCGACGCCTTTCCTTCCGATCCAATCAGATTATCCAGCGTTGAAAGAGGAACGAACTTGCGACCGCCATGGCCGTGCTCCACGATGCCGCAGATGCGGAACTGGTGGTTCAGGATGGAGATAGAATCGCCGACCTTCACCCCTGGGCCGCTCTTGGCAAAGACATCGTCGACCAGCACGTCGTATGGGCCTTGGAACGGGGTACCCGAAAGAAAAACAAAAGGCTTGAGAGCGTTAAAGCTTTGGTAATCGATGCCGAAGATGTTTTCAAGCGATTTGCCGGTGATAAATTGCACGGTCACCGGAGCGGCAACCGTCACATGCGGCAGCTTCGCCAGCACCGTGGCGACTTTGGCCGACACCGGAGCCCCGCTGACGCCGACGACAAAGCTGGAATTGGCCGGCCGAACCATCAGGTCCGCGCCAATGCCGTTGATTCTGGCCTTCGAGTCGCTCAGCATGCCCAGCATGATGGCGGTGACGGAAAGGATCATCAACACTTCGATCGCCACGGCGGTCAGGCTGAGAAGCGAGCGAAGGGGACGATGCACCAGATTCCCTATTACCAGTTTGTTCATAATTTGACGAGTTTATTCATAATTTCGCAAAGCGCTCGCCGGCAGATAGAGAGCAGCGTCCGCCGCGCAGCAAGGGTTTCAGTATAGCGGGCTGGCAGGAAAAGCGTTTTCATAGGATTAAAAATGGGGACTTCAGGCTGTCGGTTTGGTTACTATTGAGATACGCAGACGACTGTTCCGGCCCGGTTCCACCGATTTTTGTGTTTGACGCGGAAATTGTGCAGGCATAGTCTGCAAGTACCAAATAATAAAGGTAATTGGCAGGATCAATCCAGAATCGATTTCAGGATCAATCCCTTGACTGCGAATTCCACATCCATCGACGGCGCCGGCCACTTCGGCGAAGCTCTCCGCGGCGAACGGCAGCGGCGCTCAGTCAGTCTGGAAGATATTTCCCAGACGACGAAGGTAACCGTCCGCAGTTTGCAGGCGCTCGAGTCCGATGCCTTCGATCAGCTTCCCGGTGGAATTCTCAGCAAAGGAATCGTGCGCAGCTATGTTCGCTTTCTCGGCCTCGATGAGGGCGAATGGGTGGCGCGCTTCCTCGACGCCAGCGGACAGAAAACAGAACCCGGCCCGGCCCGGGAAAACGACTGGGCATCGTTCGCGCTGAACGTTTCCACCACTCGCAGCCGCGAGGTTACCGACACCAAGTTGCGCTGGGCCGGCGTTGTCGCCCTGCTGCTGCTGCTCGCGGGCTTCGGCTGGATTGTCTGGGGCTACGTGCACAGCCGAGTGGCCGCACTGCCCAGCCCTCCGGCTACGCACTATTCCGCCTCCAATCTTTCGGGTTCCTCCACGCCCCCCGCCCGTCAAAAATCCCTTTCGCGATAAGCCCCGTTTGCCGCCGATATTCCCCATCCCATCCCCGCATCTAACCCATTGGCTGCTGTTCGATTGTCCCCGCCACTCAAACATTTGTTAGCCTTATAGAGAACGTTTTGGAATCGGCTGCGCCGCAAAATCTTTTGCGGATCGCAAGCCGGATTCACAGATCGGATTCACCGCTCTACAGCTGCAATGGAATTCTGTAGACGGAACAGGAGGAGCTTTGCCCACACGCGACCGTTTGTTATTTACCTCGGAATCTGTCACTGAAGGCCATCCCGATAAGATTGCCGACCAGATTTCCGACGCCATTCTCGACGCCTGCCTGGAGCAGGACCCATTCAGCCGCGTCGCCTGCGAAACCCTCACCGCCACCGGCCTGGTCGTCATCGCCGGCGAAATCACCACCAGCGCGTATGTCGATTTCCCGGCCCTGGTGCGCGGCGTGGTTGGAGCCATCGGGTATGACAATGCCAGCTATGGTTTCGACTGCAACACCTGCGCCGTCATCTCCACCATCAACAAACAGTCCGGCGACATTGCTATGGGTGTCGATACCGGCGGTGCCGGCGATCAGGGCATGATGTTCGGCTATGCCACCAATGAGACGCCGGAGCTGATGCCGATGGCCATCTCGCTGGCGCACAAGCTCACCCGGCGTTTGTCCGATGTGCGCAAGAGCGGACAACTCGGGTATCTGCGCCCCGATGGCAAGAGCCAGGTGACGATCGAATACGACGAAAAAGGCAAGCCGGTGCGCGTGGATGCAGTCGTGATTTCCACCCAGCATGCTGAAACCATCTCGAATGAGCAATTGCGCGCCGACATTTTGAAGCACGTCATCCAGGCAACCATCCCCGCCAACCTGCTCGATGAAGACACCAAATACCACATCAATCCCACCGGACGCTTTGTCATCGGCGGACCCATGGGCGACACCGGCCTCACCGGCCGCAAGATCATCGTCGATACCTACGGCGGCGCAGGCCGTCACGGCGGCGGCGCCTTCAGCGGCAAGGACCCGACCAAGGTCGATCGCTCGGCAGCCTACATGGCCCGCTACATCGCGAAAAACATCGTCGCTGCCGGCCTGGCAGATCGCTGTGAGGTGCAGCTGGCCTATGCCATCGGCGTGGCCGAGCCGGTCAGCGTGCTGGTCGATACCTTTGGCACCGGCACCATCCCTGCGGCGAAGCTGCAGCAGCTGGTGCGGTCAACCTTCCGTCTGACCCCGCGCGACATTATCGAGAGCCTCAACCTGCGCCGCCCCATCTACCGCAAAACCGCGGCCTACGGGCACTTCGGGCGCACCGATGGAGAGTTCACCTGGGAAGCGACCGACAAGGCCGCCAGTCTGCGCGAGCAGGCCTCAAAGGATGCTGCTCCGGCAAAGAAATAATTTTTTTCGATCAGAAAAACAAAAGGCAGGCTCTTCGGAGTCTGCCTCAGGCTGATGACAAACTTGGCTTTGGGTAGACCCCCGGCGTCAGCCGGGAGACAATTCATTGAAAATTTCGAGCGCTTCAGCGCCCTGAGGTTCAAGGATCGGATCGGGTGCGAGTTTCACGGTCCGAAATTTCGCCATGCGTTAGCTAGGATGCCGGTGGCGAACCAGATGAATCAGGTCCGGGCCGAATTCATGCAGCTCGAATCCTATCGCGCCGGTCAAAAAGGAAACTCCGTAGCCTTCCCATGTCTGCGGCCAGGTTGCGCTGACCGCCGGATAATAGGTCATGGTGAGCGCGTACGTGCTGGCAGAGCCCAGAAAATTCGAATAATTTGGCGCTGCCTTGCCGTCGTCCGTCCGGGTGATAATCCCGCGAGTGGCCGCGTAGACGGCACGGTGAAGAATGGTGCCCGAGCCCAAGCGATAAAAGCGGGGGTCCTGGTGAAGCAGCACCGGGAAAACTCCGTTGGAAAAAAGCGCGTTGCTGTCCTGCCGAATAAACGCGGCGCCCAGCCGTTCGCCGAATGCGCCCGAGTCCGTTCCATATTTGGGATTGCTGTCGCGCAGCTGCTCCCATCCGGCGGCCAGAAATTTGGTACTGGCAGCGTAGGGGCGGAATTGCTGGCGAACGGAAAGCTCAAGCTTTTCCTTGGCGGAAAGCCGGCGGGTCTGCTCATCTGGTTCAATGTACCGGGCCAGCCGCGGGGCATAATGCACTGCGACCGCCGGGGAAGCCGTCCGATCCGACTGCGGATAGGAAGAACTGGATCCTTGCGGCCACCCGGCGGAGGCCGGAATCTCAGGCTGGGGAGCATCCGGCAGCGCCGCCGCCGCGCGGTTGCTGGCCATGGTCTGCTGCGATTGGAGCGGCAACACGGCTGCCAGCAGAAAGAGGAGCAAAAAATTACGATTCGCCTTCAAATTCAATGAAAACCGCCTCAATAGAGCTTTTTTCGATGCATGTGGGCACGTTCAAAAGCCCCGCGAAGGAAACAGAATTTCAATCGAACGCCAGATCTTTTTCATCGCATATTGATCGAGCAATGTACTGGCATTGGATGCAGTCGATTTCCCAGTGGGTGCATTCACAAGCTTATCAATACGATATCGTCGGTTTAGAAGATATCGTCGACCGAAAATTATTTTCCATCGGAAAAATGGCGCCATCGTCGGCTACCGCCGGGGCATCGAACGCAGGCGGAATTGCCCGCGCTGGAAACGGAACCCGAACTTTAAGCGACGAAATAGAAGTGGTACCCTTGTAGATGGGACCAGGGTTCAATATTTCTCATCGCCCGCGCTGTCCCGCACGTTCCACAGCCTGCTGCGCAGGATAAAAAATCCACCAAGAAACGGGTTCCATACAAAGGTTCTATGGCCACAACCACTCCTGTTCCGTCCCACGTAAAAAATCTTGAGCTGGCCGATATGGGCAAGCGCCGCATTGAATGGGCGAACCAGTCGATGCCGGTTCTGCAGATCATCCGCAAGGAATTCATCAAGAACCAGCCGTTGAAGGGAATGCGCGTGGCCGCCTGCCTGCACGTGACCACCGAAACCGCGAACCTGATGATCACCCTGCGCGATGGCGGGGCCGACATTGCCCTGTGCGCTTCCAACCCTCTATCCACTCAGGACGATGTGGCCGCGTCGCTGGCCCGCGACTACGGCATTGCCACCTTCGCCATCAAGGGCGAGGACAACGAGAGCTATTACTCGCACATCATGGCCGCCATCGATCACAAGCCGCACCTCACCATGGACGATGGCTGCGACCTCGTCTCGCTGCTGCACACCAAGCGTAAGGATGCCCTCGAAGGTGTGCTGGCCGGGACCGAGGAAACCACGACCGGCGTGATCCGTCTGCACGCCATGGCCAAGGAAGGCGTGCTGAAGTATCCGGTTGTCGCCGTCAACGACGCGCTCACCAAGCACATGTTCGACAATCGCTACGGCACCGGCCAGTCGACCCTCGACGGCATCATCCGCTGCACCAATGTGCTGCTCGCCGGTTCCAGGTTTGTCGTCGCCGGTTACGGCTGGTGCGGTCGCGGGCTCGCTTCCCGCGCGCGCGGCATGGGCGCCGATGTCATCGTGACCGAGATTGATCCGCTACGCGCGATTGAAGCCATCATGGATGGCTATCGCGTCATGAGCATGGCCGAGGCGGCCAGGATCGGCGATGTCTTCGTCACCGTCACCGGCAACAAGAGCGTGCTGCGTCAGGAGCACTTCGAGCACATGAAGAACGGCGCCATCGTCGCCAACTCCGGCCACTTCAATGTGGAGATTGACATCCCCGCCCTGGAGCGGTTGTCCTCTTCGCGGAAACAGGCGCGGGAATTCGTCGAGGAGTATGCGATGAAGGACGGCCGCCGCATTTTTCTGCTGGGCGAGGGTCGTCTCATCAATCTCGCCGCCGCCGAAGGCCACCCCGCCTCCGTCATGGACATGAGCTTCGCCAATCAGGCTTTGGCTGCGCAGTATCTGGTCGAAAACCACTCGACGCTCAAGCCCAAAGTCTACTCGGTTCCGCAGGAGCTCGATAAGCGCGTGGCGAAATTGAAGCTCGATTCCATGGGCTGCAAGATCGACCGCCTCACCCCCGAACAGGAAGAATATCTGGCCGGCTGGTCGGAAGGAACATAGCCTGCTCGCATCGCAGCCGCAAAGCAAAAGGCCTTCGCGAAAGCGAAGGCCTTGGCTTTTATAGCGGCTTAGGAATAGCGGCTTCAGAAATACTGTAACGCTAAAAAGAGTGTCATCCCGAGCGAAGTCATTGCATAGCAATGACGCAGTCGAGGGACCTGCTTTCTTCGCGCTACATCCACTGTGAAAAGTCTTTTAGGTAGACCCCCGGCTTCAGCCGGGGGATAAGTCATTGAATTTTTTTTGAGCGCTTCAGCGCCTGAGGCTGACAAGGATCGGTTGTCAACAAACAAGAAGCCTTCGCTTTTCGCGAAGGCTTTTTGTTTATCTTCAACGTTTTCGTCGTCTACATGCCGGAAGACTTGGTCGTCGTAGCCGAGACCGGATCGTTGACAACTAAAATCCCGTAGCCGGTGACTCCGGGGTTTGGAGGCGCCGTGCCTCCCGGGTTGGGGTTCACAAAGAAAACGGAATAAATGTTTCCCGCTGCCGGGGAAAATGCCGCCGCCGACAGCACCGTCGAGGCATCGCCCGTCGGGGTGACCAGGATGGAAAGTGTTCCCGGCGACAGTGGCAAGTAAACTGGACTGTTGACGCCGACATTGCCGATCGTCGGATTGCCGGAAGGAATCGCTCCTACAGGAACGATGTACACATCGACTGCGGTGTATCCGGAATAATTGACAAAGCGCAGCTTGTACTGGCCGCTCGGCGGCGCGCTGTTGTTGTCGGTCAGGAAAGCCAGCCCCATCGTTGGCGAAGTCCCGAAACTGACAGCCGTATAGTATCCATTTTTCACCAGCGTTACCGTCGAGGTTGCAAGTGTACTGCCCGGCGTCACGTAGGTGCTCAAAGACTGGTTGGCCGCGGGACCCACAATGCGATAGTTTCCCGAGGTATCGTCGGTTACATAGTTGCCTTTGGGCTGCACCCCTTCCGTGCCATAGGGCAGGCCGGCAGCAAATCCGGTCTGGCCTGTCTGAAACGTGAAGGGCGCAAATCCGGCTGATGCGTTGACCGCACGTATATTCGAGTTGCCGCTGGATCCGCATCCCAGGATCGCCAGGGATAGAGCCAGGGTTAGGATTCCGCAGAGACCACGCCATTTGGGGTACATATTTCGTTCCACTCCTTCAGGGAAAGGCGTCAAACTTTGTCGTTTCGTTGCATCGTTCTTGTTCGCCGCTGGCCACTGCCAGACGCCTACAATCGGAACCGGGAAAATCGAGAAGCAGAGCGACATTCCTCGGGCGTAACCGGCCCCGGGGTGCGAGCTATTCGATTCACTGGCCTATGTAGATGCTGGCGGCTACAACGAGTTTGCCGCTTCCCGGCAACTTTTTCAATCGGATAATCACAATGTCTGCATTTTGTCATCGAATTCGGAAGAGTTGCCGATTACCAAAGTGTGCCACCGGAACCCAGTATGGTCCGAAAACCCTGTGCAGACAAGGCGACCGCAGGTTTTCTCGAAAGCTGCAGTCCCCAGCGGAAAGCAGCAGCGGAAAATGGGGGAATCTGCCCTGATACTGAAAATTCACGTCCTGTTCAGGAGAAAACAGCAGTCGTGCGCTGCCCGGTTCGTTTCTTCCTTATCTTTGCAGCGCAGTTTTCGCTCCCCGCGCAGATCGGTCGAACACAGGAATCGCTCGCTGAAGTTTGGGTAGACCCCGGCCTTCAGGCCGGGGATAAGCCACTGAAATGGGAGTGGCTTTTAGCCACTCGGGTAATGAATAACTGAACGGAGTTTCCCTGGAACCTGTTCAGTCCGCCAACCCATCCCGCATCTGAAACCGGAATTATATATATGTATAACTTGGTGAATGTATGGGTGAGATCGGATTTTGACAAAAATGGGCTACAGATTGGGCTAACTCGAAGCAAAATATGTGAAATAGAGCTTCGGGTTGAATCGAAGGTAAAAAAACATTGTCTTGATGTC
The DNA here is from genome assembly GCA_965276585.1 of Acidobacteriaceae bacterium. Taxonomy (GTDB): domain Bacteria; phylum Acidobacteriota; class Terriglobia; order Terriglobales; family Acidobacteriaceae; genus JAKAAZ01. The sequence goes on from CBDIAZ010000002.1 coordinate 1,169,349, forward strand.
ACACAGAAAAACGGCGATTTTCCCTTCAAAAACGCCAAATTTGAAATATGTATCCCGCATGGAATCAATCGCTTGCAATCGGGAAAAATAAAAATAAACACCGGTATTGCAGGCCCTTCCCGGTTACTCTAAAACAGAGTCCGCGAAGGTCTCATTTTGACCGGCCCTGAACGCGCGAGAAAAAACGCCACAAAATCGCCTTTATTTGCGTTTCAGCAACTCTCTCCATCCAAGCCACATAGTCGAGGTTTGGCATTCCAATTGCGCTTGGCCCTTCAATTGCTTTAGTGTTCCACGTGGAACATTTCCAGCACTGATATTCTTTTTTTCAAAAAGATATCAATAAATTTTCCCCGAAAATATCAATAAATTGAACCTTATTGTGGCACGAACCGCCCGCTTCCGCGTTTTAGAATGCGCCGCTGAAATTGGAAATGTCTACGGCGATTCCGGCAGCGGTCTGACTCATTAGGCGCTCACCATGGACGATTCCGCAGAGATTTCTCCCGGCGTGGAGATTGCCGGCGCAGAGCCCGCCGCCTGCGCAACCGCCTGGGCCAACGTTGTGCAGAGAGTCTCCTGTTGGCCGCCGCTGATTTCTTTGGCAGCCTTGAGCGCGTCCCCGCCATAGCCCCACAGTCCAATCACAATTTTCAGCGCAGGCTGCTGGCTGTGCAATTTCTTATAAACGCCGCGCGAATAGGCTATGGCGTAGGGCGGCAATGCCGAAAGATAGACAAGCTCAGGCTTGGCCCTGGCAATCTCCGCCAGGATTTCCTCCACGCTTCCAAGGGAAAGCGCCTGCGCGAAGTGGCCGGCCCGCTCCAATAATTGGGCAAGCATGACAGTGGTGATCTCGTCGGCACCGTCGCGTACCGGCACGCAGACGATGTTCATGGCATGGATGGACGACGCGGGAGCCCTGTCGCCGGCGGAGACCTGCTCCCCCTCCTGTGCGATTTCAGTGGGTGCAGTCGCGGTCGGATGCTCCTCGCTGCGAAGCCCCAGCTCTTCCACCAGTTCTCTCGTGGTCTGATTGATGAATGTTGCTGTCGCTTCGTCGAGAGCATTGCGATGGCGGTCCTGCTCGGAAAGATTCAGAGCCGGAATCAAGACCGAGTCGTAAAGGTCCGCCAGAGACTTTTCCTTCAAATATCCTTCCAGCACGTCGCTGGCTTCACGCTCATCGTTGGCCAGCAGGCGTTGATAATAGTGGGCTTCCGGCCTCATCACGGGTTCGTCGCCGAGAAGGACTTTCAGGAATTCCAGGTTCGGCACGTGCGCTCCCACCACCACCAGGCAGACCGTCAAGGGAACGGACAGGATCAGCCCGATCGGCCCCCAGATCAAAGTCCAGAAGACAGCGGCAACAAGAATCGCGAGCGAGGACAGGCCAGTATGTTTGCCATAAAGATGAGGCTCAAGAAAATTCGCAGTCGTCACTTCGACGCAGAAAAACATCGCCATGATAATCAGCGTGTGCTCCCACCCGTTGAATACCGCCATCGAGAGCAGTGTGGGCAGAAGTGCGGCTATCGGCGCGCCAATGTATGGAATGAACCGCAACAGTCCGGCGAGTGCGCCCCACAGCATGGCATGGGGCAAACCGATGAAATGCAACCCGGTGAAGATGATCGATCCGTAGCAGATGTTGACCAGCAGTTGCAGCTGAAAGTAGCGGCTGACCCTGTTGCCCGCTTCATCCATCGCTTGAGTCATTAGATTCAAGTGGCCACGGCCGGTGAGCCGGATGAGCCGGTTTCGCAGGTCCTCCCGCTGCAGAAGCATAAAGAATGTGAAAACAATGACCAGCAGCAGCGCCGCCATAGGATGAAAAATTCCTGGAAGCGAATCAAGCGGCGAAGGTGACTTTCCCACCTCCCGCACGTTGAGTGGATGTTGCGGGGAAGTGCCCAATTCTCGTTCGTACCGGCGATGAGCGTCGGCAGCATTGCCTTCAGGCTGCGCAATACCAAGCTGTTCCCCCAGGTGCTGAACTTCATGCTGGGCGCGAGTAAGTCTGGTATCCCGCGTCTTGTGAAAAACCGCAATTTTATTGGCGATGTTCTCACGATAGTCAGGCAGATGATTCGTCACTTCGATTAGTTGACCGGCCACCGTCCAGCCGACCATGCCGACGGCGGTGCCGAAGGCAAGGATCACCAGCAGGATGGCCAGCACACGCGGTATGCGGATGCGTTCCAGCCAGGTGACGACGGGAGCCAGCAAAAAGGTGAAGAGCATGGCCAGGGCGAGCGGCAACAGAACGATTTTTGCCAGATACAGCGCCGCGATCACGACAACGGTGACCAAAAGCGCGAACATGCGAGAACTTTCCCGGGATGGATTCGAACGTATCAAGATGGACCTGCGTGGATAAGGAACCGTCTGCGGAGAATCCTATACCCTTGCGGGGTTAAGGCGCATCCCGGCGAGTGTGCGATTGGAAGCTGGTGGTGCGGGGCGCAGATGTTGGAAGTCTTTAAGATTGCTGCTTCAGGCAGGGGTATTACGGAAAGCGCGGGGGCGGCAGATTTGCCACTCTCCCGCGCTGTTATTGGACTACTGCTTGAGGGCGGTTCCGGATGTGAGTCGCTGTCCATCTGTTTCGGCATATACCAGCGACTGTCCTTGCTGGCCTACCTGGAGGTTGACCGTGCCAGTGCTTCCCACACAATTTTGGCCTGTGGATGTGGTGGTGGTGGTGGTCAGGCTGGCGGTGCCGCTCGCCGAGCTCGAAACCGAGTAGGTTCCGACGATGCTGAACTGGCAGGGAGTAGAGCCGATGTAATAATCCGTGATCGTGCCGGTAACATTGCCGTTCCCGTCGAATTGCAATGTTCCACTTCCGTCGTGGGGTTCGGCGCCCGTCACGCCGGTCTCACTGAACGAATAGGTTCCCGAAAGACTGGCGTTGGAATAGGTTTGCTGTGCGGAGACAACCGGCGGATTGCCGAGGGAATTGATCGCATTGTCTGCGCATCCGGTTGAGAACAGCAGGGGAGAAAACAAGGCGAGGATCAGAATTTCTGGAAATCGAAAACGTTTCATAATTAGGCCTTTCGTAGATGACGGTGCAGACACAGTACACTCTCGAACACGCTCTTAGTGAGTATCTATCAGCGCAAACCAGGAGATGGACGAACGCGTGCGGTGTTCCGGGCGACGGAATCCGATCTATTCCAGCAAACTTCTGCAGGTCGTAAGCGCACGATCTATGCCGGCTGGAAAAAAGGACAAATGCGAAGATGAACCGGAGCGGTTCGAAACCGCACTTGTCACTCCTGATAAAGGTAACTATATCGTAGGATCAGGACTAATCGCCTCGGAATGATGGATATCCCTGAAACCAAAGTAACCGATTATTGCGAGGCAACATTGCGTGACCTCTGATAGCGACGTCGTGCTTGCCATAACGCGCCTTCCACCGGATCAACCGCTTCGCCCTGGATTTGCGCGTCAGGAAATTCCTGCCGAATGGTTGCGCACATCGCTTCTCGAACCGGAGCAATATGAGCGAGGACACTCCCCGTGTAGGCAATGTTGAAAGTGTTCTCGTCCGCAGGTTCCAGCGCGTGCAGCCTGCCCAGTGCCAATCCCGCGAGCCTGCCCAGTTCCATGCCGGCTCGGCATAATACTTTCGCAGCATCTCGATCCCCATGTTCCGCGCAACGGACGATCAACGGAGTGAGTTTCGAGAAGTTCGGTCCCGGCAGTTGATTCACCAGGCCGATAAGGCTGGACACATCCGGCAATCCCCAGGCCTGCTTGACCGCTTCTAATAGCGGCGGCTGTTTGCCTTCATCGAGCGAATCGAAAATTGCGCGCACTGCTTGCTTTCCGATCCAGTTTCCCGATCCTTCGTCCGTCAACACCGGACCCCATCCGCCTACGTGGATGAGTTCTCCCACAATTGATCGCGCCACAATATTCGATCCCGTCCCCGCGACGACGAGCACGCCGGGACCACCAAAGAAGGCCGCATCCAGCGCAATGACCTCGTCGCCGCACAGCAATACGTCGCCGCCTACCCGCGCGGAAAGCGCCTGGCGCACCCAATCTGCAACGCGGGCTACGGAAATTCCAGACAGCCCGACGCAGGTGCAGGCGATCGATGTAAGCTCGATTTTGGCTTGCTTGGAAACCGCCCACAAAACTTCATCGAGATGCCTGCCCGCGTCCTCATCGGAGGTATGCATCACTTTGATGGAGCCGCCGGTAGCCCGGGCCAGTACTGTATCGTCGCATGCGAGAGCGCATTCCGTTTTCGTGCCGCCAGCGTCAATTCCCAGGTAGTAAGCCATCGTGGATAGAATACGCGTACCTGCACCGCCGATTGCGCCTCTATTGGCTACACTTTATGCATGGTCGATTCCGGCAATAATCCCAGCTCGGATGAGAGGCAGAGCCGAAGAACATGAGACCCCAGGGTTCGCTGACGATCGCGAAGAACTCACTTGCGAACCTGATACGGCTTGGCGTGGGTGTTCTTGCTGCTGCGCTGCTGCCGCCCTTTCTCACCCGCCGCCTTTCGCATGATATGTATGCGGCGTGGGTGCTGATCCTGCAACTGAGCGCATACGCAGCCATCTTCGAACTCGGCCTGCAGTCGGCCATCAGCAAATTCGTGGCGCAGCATCAGGCTACCGAAGACCATCCGGCAACCAGCAGCGTCGTTAGCACAGCAATGGTTCTTCTGGGTATCAGTGCCGCGCTGGCGATGCTTGCCATCGTCATTCTCGTTTGGCAGGTTCCGAGATTTTTCCCGCAGTTGACTCCAGCGCTAATGCATGAGGTTCGACTGGGAATTTTCCTTGTCGGTGGTGCGACGGCGCTGGCTCTTCCGACCACGGCGCTGGCCAGCAGTTTTCAGGGAGTACAGCGCAACAACATCCCCATGGCGATTCAAGCTGCATCCCAGACGCTTTCTGTCATCGTGATTGTGCTTGCGGTGCTGCTGCATGGGAACTTGATCGCAATGGGCGCTTGCGTAGCAGCCGTGACACTATTCGCTGGGCTCGTCCAGGTAATAGCTTGGCGAGAATATCTTGCGCACATACAAGTTGCCATCGCATTCGTTACCCGCCAGACCGCTCGGATCATCTTCGCCTATTGCGCTTCCATGAGCGTCTGGTCTTTTGCCATGCTGCTGATCAGCGGTCTCGACACCGCAATCGTCGGCCACTTCGATTTCAGGCAGACCGGTTTTTACGCTGTGGCAGCTTCTTTGACGAACTTTATTATTTTGACGGCGAGCGCCGTTTTCGGACCGCTGCTCCCGGCCGCCTCAGAGCTTGCTGCGGTCGGCGACCGCGCTGGGATGGCATCCCTCACGCTGCGCTCCACAAGATATTGCGGGTTGTTGTTGGTGATCACCGGCCTGCCGCTGCTGCTGTATGGCTATCCGATCCTGTCGATCTGGGTCGGCGCCGACTACGCCCGTCACAGTATTCTGCTGCTGGAAATTCTCACGATCGCCAATATGATTCGCCTATGCGCACTCCCATATTCCCTCGTTGTTCTTGGTAATGGTCTGCAACGTTACGGATGGGTGACCGCGATCGTGGAGGCTGGTGTAAATTTAACGGTAAGCATCTTACTTGCGTATCACTTCGGCGCTATCGGGGTCGCTGCGGGAACTTTGGCAGGGGCTTTCTTCGGTTTGGGATTAAGTATTCTCTACACCATGAGATATACAATTGTTTCGATTCCGATATCCCGTTCGTATTTCGTATCGGAGTCCTTGGCTAGGCCCGCAGTATGCGCTGTTCCGCTGTTCGCTTTGCTACTTTTTTCCAAGGGAAATCCTGCCGCCTACGGATTTCTCCCACCGGCGCTGATCGTTGTATTGACGGCTATTTTGGTTTGGACCGTCGGTATGACCGACGCAGATCGAAAGCTATTGAACTCTAAGATCCGGAGTTGGCGGCTAAATCGGGCGATGCATGCGTGACACGAATAACGTAAGGAAGGTCTGAGTCCACCTTGAACGGAAGAGGACTGGCAACGAACTACTCATGTATTTCTAAACAGGCGATTTACGCGGTAACGAACACGGAACAGGAAGTCTTGGACGAAGTTGTATGCCGGTGGATACCGTCTTAAAAAGCGCGGCAATGGTTGTTGAAACTTTATCTTCTCGCCGCGATGCCACTGTAGACCCGCAGGTCCTTCGAGTAAGACTGACCCGTCGAACCCGACAAAGAGGCTAGTAACTTCATCCTCATCTCTCATCACCTCCAGAGAGTTGTCCTGGATTCCGAATAGCTCATAATATTCTTTACATACGAATAGAAGATTAATTCTAGTAGCACATATCAGTTCATAGCCCTTTTCTTTACCTAGACGGACAAGTGCAGCCGGACTGTTGCTCTTATTGCACCTTGGATTCGGAGGCTGAACGAAATCAATACGGTTGGAGGCTGTCGGGTTGAATTCCACCAGAACCAACTTGGGACGAAACTTCTCAACGGCTTTCCAGATGTGATAATCATTTCCGTCGACGTCTATCGATAGCAAATCGAAATCCACAGGTATAGGGTATTTCTCGAGTATCACGTCAAGTCCATCGCCTGCCGACCATCCCACCAATCTGCGCTCGAAGATTGCCCGTTCTTTGAACGGATATTCGGAGCGCAGGGAATTATATTTTTTGGCGTCACCCTCAATCAAAATCACACGGTAGTTATCGCGCTCAACCAGCCTGAAGGTATTGCTGAGATATTTCCCGTCCCAGGCTCCAAACTCGACACACCAGCGGTTACGTTGCGGGATAACGGCAAGCGCCTTATCGAGAACTCCGTCTTCTCCAGATTGAGAATAGACGTTTTGTTCGAAAGCGTTGAGCCATCGGCCCGACTTCTTCAATTCAAGTAAGGTTGTGGCGCTAGTTGGTCTTGAGGTGTTCATTTTCCGCTGAGTATACATGAGATCATCGGCTCTAAACATTTCCCCGGTGGGATTAGATGTCTTCGAAGATTCTTAGCCAGCTACCTTCGTAAATTCAAATAACCCGCAACCCAACTCATATTTAGCAGCTGCGGCAAGATCGGCATTTTCGTAGAAGTTGCCGTCATCTCCAACCGCCGAAAGTGACAAGAGCTTAAGGCTTGGGAAGCTATCCAGGATGGTTTGAGGCGCGAATACTCGGTTGGCGTTGAACTCTACCCTTTCGCGGCCGACAGGTACCGAAAAATAAAGTCTGCCGTTTGGGGCCAAAACCCGTTCCAATGCCCTCATGAATTTGAAACACGCATTGGGATCGATGGGATCGGAATAGCGTCCAAGACCAAAGTGTTCTGCGACATGGAGACTGGACAGGGACTGGACACTATTAGATGGAAATTGAGCGAGTTCAGTGGCATCATCCTGCAAAAAGGTCAGGCCGCTCACCGTGCTCCGGATTGGGCGAATGTCCACAACGGTTACCGGCATAAAAACCAACACATGCGTGATGAATCCATCGATTCGCGATCCAATGTCAATGTGTTGTTCCGGCTTTCTCTGCCAAATTTTCCTGGCCGCCCATAAATCCTGATGGAAATAATGTCCGCCGATCGTGCCGGCTTCTTCAACCTTATCTGTCAGAATGGGAAATAGATCATTGAAGGTGATACGAAAGGAAGGATTGGAGTTCATCCTGTTGTATCGTCGGATGTCTCTCAAAAACGAAGGAAAGCCCCGAAAGCTTCGCCGCAGGATTTTGGAATCGAAGCCCGTAAAATATGGATGATGCTTTGCGACGGGAATACTCATTGTTTCCTTATGCTGCCATTACACGACTTGTGAGGCAAGTTTTTCCTTATTTTCGAAATGCAATCGCCGCTCGATAGAGATATCCAAGCCTCAATTAGCCTTGTGCTTAGGGAGATGAGAGTTGAATGCAATCGGATGATCCTAAGCGTCTGGAAGGCGGACGGCGCGTCTATGGAGACGTAGATGCAGAACGTCCGATGGTCTCTATTGTCATCGTTTTATTTCGCGATCGCGAGGAATGCATTCGCCTCCTCGAAAATATATCTGCGTTCGACCATCGCGAGTATGAGCTGGTTGTGATCGATGGCGGCTCGGACGATGGGACTATTGAGGTTCTGAAAGAATGGAACGACAAAATCGACTATTGGTTAAGCGAACCGGATTCTGGAATTTACGACGCCATGAACAAAGGGATTGCGGCGAGTCGCGGCGAATATATTCTGCACCTGAATGCAGGGGACACGCTGAAAACCATCCCAAGTGAGAGTCTAGCGGCATGTCTGAAGGATAACGTGGACGTTGCCTCTTTTGCAGTCACGACGGACCGTGGAGAAACCTTTCGTCCAGAAACCGGATTTCCGTTAAGGTTTCGAAATACCTGGCATCATCAGGGCACGTTTTATCGACGCTTGCCGCACATTGTTTATGACACGCGCTATCGAATTTATGCTGATTTCGATCTCAACCAGCGCATGTTAAAAAGTGGAAAAACGGTAAGGCTTTTCGAGGAGATTGTCGCGCATCATCGTCGGAATGGTATTTCGGAAGACAAGCGTAACTTCTACGAGTCTTATCGCGTTATTCGCAGTAACTTCGGTGTGCTGTATTTTACTCGTGCATACCTATGGCCCCAATATCAGGCATGTAGGCGAGGGACCAAGCGGGTGCTCGTTTGGATGCTGTCTCTGATTGGCATGGATTGGAAATAAACGCTTGGGGCTAAGTTGTGATCGTTTGCCATCATTCTGTCGCAGGGAGACTCGTACATTGAGCAATGGCTTGCGAATTTCCATCGCCATGTGCACCTACAATGGAAGTCAATTTTTGCCAGAACAGCTTGCTAGCATTGCTGCACAGATTCGGCTGCCAGACGAGTTGATCATCTGCGACGATGGCTCGACGGACACAACCCAGGAAATCATCGAAGGGTTTTCTCGCACCGTGCCATTTCCGATTCGTTTTATTCAGAACCCAAGAAATTTGGGTTCGACGAAAAACTTTGAAAAAGCTATCGGCCTATGCACCGGACATTTGATTGCGCTGAGCGACCAGGATGACATCTGGCTACCGAAACGATTGGCGTGTGAGGCCGAGATGATGGAACTAAATCCTACGCTAGGCGGGGTATTCTCAGATGCGGAGTTGGTGGATGCGGGATCGAAACCCATCGGCAGGCGACTTTGGGAGAACATCTTTTTTTTGCATCGAGACCAGGAACAATTTCAGGCGGGGCATGCCACGGATGTTCTTCTTAAGAGAAATGTGGTCACAGGCGCAACGGTGATGGTGCGGGCAAGCTTAAGGGCTTTGTTCCTGCCGATACCGGCCATCTGGGTGCACGACGGCTGGATCGCTTGGATGACAGCCCTTTATTCGCAGTTTCGGTTGATCGAAGAGCCACTGATCCGGTATAGAATTCATGCAAATCAACAAGCTGGGATTGCAAGCGTGACGCGAACCCTCCCGTCGAATCTGCGGGAACGTCTCGAAATGGCGAAACGTGAAGAACCGAGCGAGCACTTAGCTCGGGCGCGAGAACTGAAGGAGTTGGAAAAGCGTTTTACTGCAACTAATGACGCTAGAAGCAGTGCTGTTCTGCCTGTCCTCCGGCGCTCAATTCGTTTTTATGAAGAGCGCGGAGGTTCCTACTCGAGCCGTTTGGTACATATAGGTTCCATCTTGCAAAATGCAGCCAACTATCCACGCTACGCGGCTAGAAATGGTTGGAAGTCTTTAGTGAGGGACATTGTCATCGCTTGTCTTTGACGATTTCAATCGTATGAGAAACTTGGTTGGCGCAGTTGTCGTTTCGTATAAGCCATCTCTGGAACTTCTCCAGAATGTGACGCTTCTTATCGGGCAAGTGGATCACGTTGTCGTAGTGGACAACACCCAGGATTCGGATGTATTTCCAGCTCTTATGAATTTGGAGCGACTACAAGGCTGTACAGTCATCCGCAACAATAAGAACCTTGGAATTGCAGCTGCATTGAATATCGGTTTCTATGAAGCGATGAGGCTGGGATTCCCCTGGGTTCTTACTTTCGACCAAGACAGCCAAATCTCAGAGGGTTATGTTGAGGCGATGTTTTCTGGAATCTCAGCTGCCAAGAACCGGTCGCGTATCGGAATACTGTTCCCTCGGTACCTCGACAAAAAGTTGAGGATTGAAATCCCAATGAATCGAAATGCGAAGGGAGAGGCCGTCGGGTGCTGGACCTCAGGATCGATGATTGAATCCGCGGTCTTTAAATCGGTTGGATTGTTTGAGGAACAATTGTTTATCGATTTTGTCGATTATGAATACTGCATGCGAATGCGGCTTATGGGTTTTGAGCTAATTGAATGTCCTAAGGCAATCCTGCTGCACTCCTTAGGTCGTATTACGTTACATCGCCTTCTCGGCACAATTACAAATCATAACCCGAAGCGCCGCTACTACATTACGCGGAATCGACTCGTATTGATCCGACGCTATTTCCGTATGGACCGGGAATGGTCGATCACAGAGTTGAAGGACTTAATAATGGACAGCTTGAGGGTACTATTGGCGGAGGATCGGAAGCTAGCCAAAGCGGGATATATGCTCCGCGCGCTCTATGACGGCGCACTGAATCGATTAGGTCAGCGGGTAGTCATGGAATGATCTGGTATAAAGCTTGGAGGCGCGGTCGGGATCCGACCCGCTCGCGGCTATTGAAAACACGCAAGTTATCGATTTTTCAATAGCCGTAACATGGGAAAAAGTCCACGTTCTCCGGATGGCTAGCATAAATTAGCACCAAAAAATCCGAGTCAGCCCTTTGTTACTTTGGGGGCTTAACCAGCTCCAGTAATGCCGCCGCAATGCCCCTTCTGTGGAATAGTGAATGATGCGCCAGCCTTGACGCCCCAGCCTGGACTAACCTTCATCGGCATACTCGGCATCGTCAACGGCACACCCAAGAGTGAACTCGTCATGGCCATGGCAACCGTCACGGCCCTTTCGGCTGATGCTGTCACACAAACAATCCAAAGAGAGCGCGACCAACATATCCAACCGGGTCACGCCGTGAACAGCCTAGGATAGGGGCTAAATGTTGACAATGCCATGCATAAAGGCCACACGTAGACTTATAAATTTACGCAGTCAAAGATAGATTTCATTTTTAACTCCATTGTTTTAGTGTATTTACGCTATTTAGCACCTTAATCAGGGCAAAACTGAGTTGACAGTACCCTAGCTTGATAGGCGAATATAAGACGAATAGTTTCGCCTATGCCCTCTATCGTAGCAATCCGAGAACAAATCGAAGCTGCCTTGGCAGACCGAATTCCCTCCGCACTGACACCAGCGCCACGGATCATTCGACCGATAGCGGCCATAGGCATCTCCAATGTCGATGAGCTGTTGGATGGTGGCCTACCGTTGGGAGCCATCACCGAGATGGTTGGCTCTGAGTGCTCTGGTCGGACAGCCTTAACACTTTCCTTCATTGCCTCAATGACACAGGCAGCAAAGGTATGCGCGTGGATCGACGTATCGGATACGTTCTATCCTGAATCCGCAGCGGCGGTGGGCGTCGATCTAACGCGTCTTCTCTGGGTACGCTGCGGAGCTTCGCCTATGGCTAGTGGGCCGCCGTCCTCACAGAACGGCTTTGCTCTTCCAGAGAAATATTTGATGCCCTCCCCTATTAAAAAGGGTTTGCATGGTGGTGGCTTTGGTCCGCATCCACGCGGCGAAGTGAAGGGGCTTTCCGATGCTGTTGGCAATTTCTTGAAACCGGCGATGATGATTCCGCGATGTGCCGAACCGCATCCCAAAATGCGGACAGAGCGGGACCAGTTTGAACCCACTGCATTCCAACCATCCAAGCGCATTCTCCGAACAGTATCCCGTAAGCCGTGGTCCAGGATCGAGCAAGCACTTCGAGTGACCGACCTGCTTCTGCAGGCGGGCGGTTTCAGCGCAATTGTTCTGGACATGGGCAGCATCGCCCCGGAATACGCATTGCGTGTACCGATGGCAACATGGTTTCGATATCGAGCGGCTGCGGAGCGAACTCAGGCAAGCATTCTTCTGCTCACTCAACATGCCTGTGCAAAGAGCGGCGCTGAACTCGTCCTCCGCTTGCAGGTTGGGAATGCTTTACAGCTGAAATCAACTGTGTTCGCAGGTATCGAGCATTATGTTGAAGTTTCCCGGCAGCGATTCGCACAAGCTCCTAGCAACGTCATTCCGCTGCGAAAGGCCACACAAAGAGAAAAGACTGCAATTTGGCAGAGCCGGGCTTCATGGGCAAGGCGTCGATGAGCAAACAAGCTGCACTTTACGCGTGTCTTTACGTAAAGGAATTTCCGGCGCAAGCCATGTTGCGTCTGCGACCGGAGTTTTACGAAAAGCCATGTGCTGTCATGGAAGGCGAGCCGCCGTTACAACAGGTATGCTCCTTCAACTCCAGAGCTCACAGCCTGGGAGTTGCTCGCGGCATGACACAGGTAGAAATAGAAACGTTTCCTTCCGTTGTGGTATTGTCACGCTCCATTGCTGAGGAAGTAACAGCAAAGGCAGCAATACTCGAATGCGCAGGAAGCTTTTCGCCTCGTGTGGAAGACCGGAGCGATAGCCATATCTTTCTATGCGTTATTGATATTGCGGGGACAGAAAAGCTATTCGGCCCACCACAAGAATTGGCAAAGACTCTGTTAGACCACGTGAAAAGTTTAAGCGTGTCGGCGTTCATAGCCGTAAGCAGCAACTTCCATGCTGCCATCTGTCTTGCCCGGGGAATGTCCCGGCGCGAGAATCCCGCAGTCATTGCACTCGGAAAAGAAGGCACCACACTATCTCCGTTGCCCCTCACTGTCCTCGATCTTTCAGACGAACAGGCAGAGACATTTTCTCTATGGGGCTTCCATACCCTCGGAATGCTGGCAGTTCTTCCCGAAAAGGCGTTAATTGCTCGAATGGGCCAGGAAGGCAAACGTCTTCGCCAGTTGGCACGGGGAGAGTTGCCGCATCTATTCGTTCCGGTAGAACCCGAACTCAGACTTGAAGAGAGCATGGAACTGGATATGCCAGTGGAATTGCTCGATTCTTTGCTCTTCGTAATCGGTGTAATGCTGGATCAACTCATTGTGCGGGCTACAGGCAGGATATTGGCCCTTGCTTCCGTCACGATTACGCTATCTCTGGACGACAAGACATCACATGTACGAACGGTAAGACCGGCACTGCCTTCCAATAACCGTCAGCTTTGGATTAAGCTTCTCCATCTCGATCTGGAAACGCACCCGCCAAAGGCTCCAATCCTCTCACTCAAACTCACCGCAGAATCCGGCAGCGCCAGCAAAGTACAACTTGGCTTATTCTTTCCTCAACTCCCAGAGTCAACGCGCTTGGATGTCACGCTTGCGCGGATTCGTGCCATTGTTGGCGAGAGCAACGTTGGCCGTCCGGTTCTCCAAGATACCCATCAGCCCGATGCCTTCCGAATCGAGCCTTTTACGGTCCCATTGGGAGAAGTCTCATCCGCAGCGCCCACGCGATCTACAGTTGCTATGCGCCAGCTTCGCCCAGCGGAAAGCGTATCGATTACGCTACGGAATCGGAAACCTGTGACATTCTTCTTTCGCGAGAAGCGTTACTCTGTCGAGCAAGCCTATGGACCTTGGCAAGTAAGCGGCGACTGGTGGAATCCAACACACTGGGACTATGAGCAATGGGACTTGATTGCACGCTCTTTTGATGGGATCTTGCTGTGCTGTTGTGTTACCTACGATCTGACACGAAGCTCCTGGGAGATGGTGGCGTTTTATGACTGAGCGTTACATAGAACTACACGCTGCGAGTGCGTTTAGCTTTCTCGAAGGTGCATCGCAGCCGGAAGAGCTGATCCAGCGTGCCGTCGAACTAAAAATGCCCGCGATGGCGCTGCTCGACCGGAATGGTGTCTATGGGGCAGCTCGCTTCCATACCAGCGCAAAGCGAAATGGAATGCAGGCGCACATTGGCGCGGAGATTTCCGTATCGAGCTTTGGTCCCCGTCTCACACCGCCTTCATGGCTTCCATATCAACACAATGTAGAACCTGCACGGCTCCCATTGCTGTGCGAGTCTCGCACTGGCTATCAAAACCTCTGCCAGCTCGTAACGCAGTTCAAGATGCGGGAGAAGACGAAGTGTGAAGGTGCAGCCACATTCGATGATCTGAAGCAATACGCCACTGGCTTGGTCTGCTTGACAGGTGGAGACGAAGGGCCATTAGCTGCTGCCCTCGTTAATGGCGGTGAAGAAGCGGGCCGCGACACAGTCGAGCGATTGATGAGAATTTTCGGCGGAGAGAATGTCTATGTCGAAGTGCAACGCCACCAGGAACGCGAGGAAGAGTGGCGCAATCAAGCGGCGCTCAGGATTGCACATTCACTCAATCTGCCGATTCTCGCAACCAATGGAGTTCGTTATGCAATCGCATACGACCGAGAGGTTTTGGATCTCTTTACGGCAATACGCCATCACACCGACCTTGACCATGCCGGGCGTCTGCTTTCCTTGAACAGCGAACATCATCTGCGGACAGCGCGTGAGATGGCAACGCTTTTTCGAGATGTGCCCGGCGCAATTGAGAACACCGTGGATCTATCCTCGCGTCTCAAATTTGAACTGAATGATCTTGGGTATGAATTTCCCCGCTATCCCGTCCCGGACGGCGAGACAATGGACAGTTTCTTGCGAAAACGAGTCGCAGAAGGAGTCATGCGACGATATAGCCCAAAGAATAATCGTGACCTGTTAGAGCGAGCGAAGAAGCAGGTCGATCATGAACTCTCATTGATTGCACGGTTGGGCTTTGCCGGATACTTTCTGATCGTTTGGGATATTGTTCGGTTCTGCAAGAACAACGACAGTATGATTCAAGGGCGCGGCAGCGCAGCAAATTCCGCTGTTTGTTACTCGCTCGAAATTACTGCAATCGATCCTGTCGGCATGGACTTGCTGTTTGAGCGCTTCTTGAGCGAGAGCCGAGGGGAATGGCCGGATATCGACCTGGACTTGCCATCCGAAGAGAAGCGGGAGCAGGCCATCCAATACGTCTACCAGCGGTACGGCGAGCTGGGTGCGGCCATGACGGCGAACGTCATCTCGTATCGTGGTAAGTCGGCTGCCCGCGAGGTCGGCAAGGCGCTCGGCTTCGATCAGGAATCGTTAGGACGATTATCGGGTCTTGTGGGTCAATGGGAGTGGCGAGGCAAGAACGACACGATGGCGCATTCGTTCCACTACGCCGGCTTCGACATCCACCATCCGCGCATCGCCAAATACATCGAATTGTGCACTCGCATTCAGGATTTGCCGCGTCATCTCGGCCAACACTCGGGCGGTATGGTCATCTGCCAAGGACAATTGAATTGTGTTGTCCCGTTGGAGCGGGCATCGATGCCAGGCCGCACGGTCGTCCAATGGGACAAAGAGGATTGCGCCGATCTCGGCATTATCAAAGTCGATTTGCTCGGTCTGGGCATGATGGCTGTACTGAAAGATTGCCAAGAATTGATCTCTCAGCATTATGGCGAAACCATCGATCTGGCGCAGTTGCCGGAAGATGATCCGGAAGTCTATCGGGTTCTTAAACGTGCCGATACAATTGGCATGTTCCAAATAGAGAGCCGTGCCCAGATGGCATCTCTGCCTCGAAATAAGCCGGAGAAATTCTACGACCTTGTCGTTCAGGTGGCGATCATCCGGCCTGGTCCCATCGTAGGCAACATGATGAATCCGTATATGCTTCGTCGTCAGGGAAAGGAAGAAATCACTTGGCCACACCCTTCGCTGCAGGAGACTTTGCGACGCACCTTGGGGGTGCCGTTATTTCAGGAACAGTTGCTCCGTATGGCGATGGTAGTTGCGAATTTCTCAGGCGCGGAAGCAGAAGAGCTGCGGCGAGCTGTTGGAATGCGACGCTCTTGGGAGCGGATGAATAATCTGGAAGGAAAGCTCCGAACCGGAATGACAGCGAATGGTATTGATAATGCGACTCAGAACAATATTGTTCAATACATCAGTTCATTTGCTTTATATGGATTTCCAGAGTCGCATGCAGCAAGTTTCGCTCTGCTCGCCTATGCCTCCGCATACTTCAAGGTGAAATATCTTGCTGCTTTCACCTGTGCCATCTTGAACAATCAGCCAATGGGCTTTTACATGCCTGCCGTACTTGTGAAGGATGCACAGCGGCATGGGTTGCGCGTGAAGCCGATTGATGTGCAGTTATCAGATCGGGCTTGTACCCTCGAACATGAATCCGATGGTTCGCTTTCATTGCGAATGGGTCTCGGTTATGCAAAAGGCTTGCGGAAACAATGTGCGGAAGCAATGGTAAGCTCGCGCACGCAGTACGGTCTTTTTCGTTCAGCAGACGATCTTGCGCTGCGTATTCCTTTACTCAATCGGAAGGAAGTGACTTTACTCGCTCGCATTGGTGCGTTGAACAAACTCGAAGGAATCGGACATCGCCGCGATGCACTCTGGCAGGTGGAACGCGCTGGCAAGCTGGAAGGCCCACTGTTTCGACAGAATCACGAATCGCTACATGACGACGCGGAGACATTGCCGCTACAGCAGATGAACACAGAGGAGCGATTGGTTGCGGACTATGCCGGAACCGGCCTGACCGTAGGAAAGCATCCCATGCACTACCGGCGTGCGGAGTTACGCAATCAAAGAGTTTTATCTGCGCACCAACTGAGAGGCTGCATGGATGGAGAATATGTACGGACGGCAGGCTGCATTATCGCCCGCCAGCGTCCAGGTACAGCGAAGGGCTTCATATTTCTATCGATGGAAGACGAAACTGGAATCGCAAATGTCATCATCACACCCGATCTCTATGAACGGGAACGCCTATTGGTGACACGTAGCAAGTTTCTGATGGTCGAAGGTCTGCTGCAAAATCAGGACGGCGTAATTCATGTAAAAGCTCATTCCATTAAAACTTTCTCTGATGGCTCATTGGAACTGCATTCACATGACTTTCACTAAGTTGGCGTTTACTAGGGGATTAACGATTGAGATCGTGAATGGTATCACTGACGAAGTGGGCGGCTTTGCCAGTTGTATCCTGCACCGCACCTGCGACCTGATTGGCAACTCCCTCTTCAGCGAGATCAGGGTTTCCGGTGAGTCGGCCAAAACCTTCCTTCAACCTGCCCACTAGATTTTTGCCTGTCCCAGTGAAGCGTTGTTTACTTCCCCAGTCTGATGTTCTGCTGGCGACTGTCTCCATGTCATTGTATTTATCACCATACCTTGTAGCGCGACGATCCAATAGGATGTAGGCGGAGACTACACTGATTGCAAGCGGTACCCACATACTACGTTTCATTGAATTCTCCTATACAAACATGAGATGCCATTCGTGCGGCTTGAGTCTATTCCGTCTGGATACGAAAAGGGATGCGGAATAATCCAAGTGTGGTTTGAAGCCCCTAATAAGCGATGTGGTTCCATACCCACGGTAGCTCGGAAAGGACGCTATAGAAGGAAGGTCTCTATATGAATGAAAATTGGGATTATGGAAGGACAGACCAACCGCGAACAATGTTCTGGCCAAGGCTATTGGCTGCTGCGGCAATCTCGCTCCTGGGAATATTCTGGGCGATGTTCCTTCTGCATTTTATGAAGTTATTCAATGAACCATAGAAACAGGTCGGATCGAAATCCAGTTGGAACCGCAAAATTACATTCGATGGCTGACCAGAGTAGATGAGGAACAGCTGCCTATCGACTTGGTGCGTCCTTTCGGTGCGGACGCGATGCGAATTATCTCACATGTGGGCTGATATCTAAATCAATATCTTAAGCAACGGGTGAGCTTTACTCCCATTGCGCCGTGCAGAACCGCGTGCTCGCTCTCAAAGAGCAGGAGCATATCTGGCAAACGCAACGCCTTTCCTAAGGGACATTACGACCATAAAAGCTATGACGCGGCACTTGCTAAACTGCCGAGGGATTATTTCTAGTCGCTCTTTAGTATGTAATTGATATGTTGGAGGCGCGGGTCGGGATCGAACCGACGCATAAAGGTTTTGCAGACCTCTCCCTTACCACTTGGGTACCGCGCCCGGGAAATCGAATTGATAACTTGCAACAGCGGCTGCCGGCTTTGTCGGAGGGTTGCAGCGAATTTGCCGCTGGAGCGGGAGACGGGGGTCGAACCCGCGACTTCGACCTTGGCAAGGTCGCGCTCTACCACTGAGCTACTCCCGCCCTTACTGGATTGCAGTATATCGGGATGCGGGTGACACGGTCAACGCTCTGCCTCGTAATCGCTCTATCGCGCTATGCTCTGTTTTCCAACTGCTGTGGAGAGAGAAAATACAGAGCCCTTCACTCCGCTACACTTCGATCAAGATGACAATTGCCGAAAGACCCTCAGGCGCCGGCTTCGCTGGCGGCATGCGTGCGCGCCTGTTCTGCATCGAGCAACCGTCCGTCGCGCATGTGCATGATGCGGTCGCCGATGGCCGCCGCTTCCGGGTTGTGCGTAATCATCATGACCGTCTGTTTCAATTCCTGGCTGGAACGGCGCAACACGGCCAGCACGGCTTCTGAGTTCTGAGAATCGAGGTTCCCAGTGGGCTCGTCGGCAAGCACGATGGCCGGACGCGCGATCAATGCGCGCGCAATCGCCACCCGCTGCTGTTCTCCGCCGGAAAGTTCGGAAGGCCGGTGATGCAGGCGCTCGCGGATGCCCAGCAGATCGGTGAGGTGATCGAAATACGCACGGTCGAGTATCGCGCCACTGGCGATTTCATGGGCCAGCAGAATGTTGTCCATGGCGTTTAGCGTCGGCAGCAGGTTAAATTTCTGAAATACAAAGCCGATCTTCTGTTTGCGCAACCGTGTGCGTTCGGCATCGCTCAGCGCAGCAAAATCGACGCCATCGATGAGCAGGCGTCCGGAGGAAGGCCGGGTCAGGCCGCCGAGATTATAGAAAAGTGTGGATTTACCGCTGCCCGAAGGGCCGACGATACTGACAAACTCTCCGGCCGCTACTGCGAATGAGACATCGCGGAGAGCATGGACTTCGACTTTTCCAGCGTGATAAATCTTGCCGAGATGGTCGGCGACAATAACGGGCTGCATTCAGGATTTATTGTACCGGTTCGATCCACCGGGGAGTTCTGCGCCGCTGCGATCTAGGCTACTCCCTGCGTTGCAATATGCGCATTGACAGAGCTGGAGGCGAGCGACAGTTGCTCCGCCGGAATCATCTTCTTCGGCCCGCGCTTTCGTACCAGCAACACGCGTACTCGCTCTAACAGTTCCTGTGGGGAACTGGCGCCTTTGGGTAGAAAGGCATCTGCCCGGCTGGTCGGGTCAAACTGTTTTATGCTGCCGCTGATCAGCACCGCTGGCACCCATGGCGCGATCTCCTTCAGCCGCTGGATCAGATCGTTGCCATTACAATGTGGCATTACAAGGTCCGCAATCACCAGGTCCACCTTGCCCTGGTCGTAGAGTTCAATCGCCTGCTCGGCATTATTGGCTGTTAACACACGGTAGCCGCGCGTTTCCAGTACAAATTTACGAACAGACAGCACTTGATCATTGTCATCGACGCACAGAATCACTTTCTTTGGACGCATTCCTTCTCCCTACATGCAACACGCCTGCCATTCCGCATACGGAATGGCAAACCTGAGTTCAGCCGCGGCCCGCCTGCAAAATGAGAACGGAACTTCCTCTGCGTGGCTGGCCCGGTCTGCTTCAGACAAAGCAATCCCAGGTCGCTGCGGCACACAGTGGCGTTCCGGCTATGAGTACAGTCGGGCTGCGGGGGAACGGAGACGTGACGCATCGTTGCCGGTCCGCACGGGTTCGGGAAAAGGTCAGGCCGCCCGTAATTGCAGGCGAGGAGAGCCAATTCCGACGAACTGTCGCGGTTGCGCCAGGCCATCCACTCCAAAGTCAATTTTTGTAAATCTAAATCGGCGAAAGAGGCGCGTCCCTGTTGTTGAAGAACGCTCGCCCAGAGTACGGAGAGAATAGAGAGAAGTAAACGGCGAATATTCGGTGAAATTCATCCCAAATTGATCCGACATTCCACCGCATCCGCTTTTGTACTGCAAATGCGCGGGGAGCGCTTCGAGACGCCTGTTGAAAGCATGTGAATCGCGTTCGGAAAAGATGTCAGGATGCACTCCAAACAGGGCTGCGGATTGACTTCAATTTCACGCCAAAAAGAGAGACTGTTTCAGTTTGCAATACGACGAAGCGAGAGTGGCCGCCGAAAGCCCATCGGCAAACTATTTCATCGTTTGCCGATGGGGGCGCATCCATTAAAATCAAGAAATTTTATTTCGACGGTACACCGCAAACTCGCCGGAGTTTAGAGTTAGAGAAGAAGGAGATCAGGAATCAATGACCACAGAGATGGTAGGCAACATGCCCCGCATTCTGACGGAGGCTCCCGATTTTGAAGCCAAGACAACACAGGGAGTTCTGCGTCTGAGCGATTTTACGAACAAAGGAAAATGGGTCATGCTGTTTTCCCACCCGGCAGACTTTACGCCAGTTTGCAGCACGGAGTTTATGGCCTTTGCTCGTCGAGCACAGGAGTTTGAAAAACGCAACGTGCAGCTGATGGGGCTCTCGATTGACGGAGTCAGTTCGCATATTGCCTGGGCACGCGACCTGGAACAACGTAGCGGGATTGAAATTAATTTCCCCGTGATCGCGGACCTGAGTCAGCAAATTGCACAGCTCTACGGCATGGTGCATGAGGCGGTCTCCGATACTGCGACGGTACGCGCCGTGTTTGCCATCGATCCCAAGCGAAAGATTCGCGCGATTCTCTATTATCCGATGCAGCTGGGCCGCAGCGTGGATGAGTTGCTGCGCATCTTCGACGGTCTGCAGATGTCGGACGCGAATGGAGTCTCCGTCCCCTGCGACTGGCAGCCAGGCGAGCCGGTGATTGTGCCGGCACCAGCGACCCTCGAAGCAGCCCGTAAGCGCGGCAATGCCGAAGAAAAAGGATTGAATGTGGAATCCTGGTATCTGTCGCGAAAGGACGCTCCAACCACGAAGTGACATTGACCACACTCTGCTAAGCAGCGTTGAAATGGGCAACACGGTTATACGTTGAAATGCTCCTACTAAATAGAGCAATCTTCCAGAAGGAGTAACCTATGGCCAACCAAAGGAAATTTCAGGCAACTGAAGTTTTACATGGATGGCAGCAAGGAAGCAGTCCGATTCTGAGTGATGACGGAAGAGTGAGGGGAACGCGGGCTGAGTTCGCGCGACCGGGTAATCCCGCGGTCACACAAGGTGGAAACTGGTAGTCTGAGCCAGTTCTTCGTGAATCCGGAGAAAAGGGCGAGTCCTCACGGATCTCGCCCTTTTTATGACTACAGCCTCTCCACCACCACAGCCGTTCCGTAGGCCAGCACCTCGGTAACGCCGCTTTGAATGTCATTCGCGTCATAGCGGAAGCAGATCACCGCATTCGCGCCATGCTGTGCGGCATGCTGCCGCATCAATTCGAATGCGTCTTCCCGCGTCTTCTCGCACATCTGGGAATAGAGCGTAATGTTGCCGCCGACGATGGTCTGCAATCCGGCGCCAAAAGTGCCGAAGACGGAACGCGAGCGCACTACGATTCCGCGCACCACTCCGCAATTGCGGACGATGCGATAGCCGGGCAGATCCAGCGCGGTGGTAATAAATGTCGGGTCGATCAGCATAAATCCCTCCAATGCCTTTATCGTGCCAGAGTAACGAAAAGGTGAATCCTCGGTCGATTCGCGGGGAAACCGGCTCCGATGCAATACTGGAAAAGGATATTGGAGGACATGCGATGGAAGAACGGGATTTCTACAACGAAAAGCCAGAGCAGCGTCCGCACACGCTTACCTGCCCGCATTGCCGGCAGGCTGGGGAGTATCAACTGAACTGGCTGGTGCGGCGGAAGAAGAACAGCCTGCCACCGCGCGCCGATGAGCGCGACCGAGCGCGATTTGCCAAGGCGCAATCCTACATGGTGCTGCGCGAAGATCAGGTCGCGTGCCAAAATATTCGTTGCCGCAAGCGGTTTGAACTGGCTGGAATCAAGTCAGTGGCATTTCTGGATTCATAAAACTGTTCTTAATGCAGGCATGGTCCACGCCTTTCTCCACTATGAGCAATAGTCAGACCTCCAGCGACACGAATTCTTCGGAGCGCGATCCGCGGGTTTATTTCGCTGCGGAGCGGACATTTCTCGCCTGGATTCGGACAGGCCTGGCGCTGATGGGCTTCGGTTTTGTGGTCGCGAAGTTTGGATTGTTTCTGCGCAGGTTGGGTATGATTGAGTCGCACTCTGCCGCGCATTCAACCGGCACCTCGCTTTGGCTGGGGACGGCCCTGGTGGCCTTGGGAGTCGCGGTGAATTTGAGCGCCACCTGGACCCACCTCCGCCAGGTGCAGCAGCTGCGTGCCGGAACATGGGTTGCGGGCCGGCCATCGAACATTGCCGTTGCACTCAGCCTGTTATTGGCAGCCTTGGGCGTTGGACTGGCAATTTATCTGGTGTTTGTGCGCTGAGGTCTGGCAAGTGCTGGATCTCCCCGTAGACGGCTGATATCCTGAAACCATACCGCTTTCGCGCACGCCGCTATTCGCAGAACGCAAATCCGAAAACGTAAACCTTAGATGAAGGATGTACCCCTCGCTTGCCTCCCATTCTGAATGGACAATCTCTCCGCAAGGCGTACGGAGTGCGGCCGCTTTTCGACAACATCTCCTTCACCGTCTCGGAAGGTGATCAGATCGGTGTGGTGGGGCCGAATGGTTCCGGCAAGTCGACGCTACTTGAAATTCTTGCCGGACGGATTGAGCCCGATTCCGGCGAACTCTCCCGGCGCAAGCTGGCGCGGGTAAGTTTTATCGCGCAGAACTCCGAGTTTGCCGAGGGCGACACGATTCGCTCGGTGATTTCAGATGCATTGGTTCGCATCCATGCGCCGGAATCGGAGCGGGAAGCGAGGCTGGCGGAGACGCTGGGCCGTGCCGGGTTTGAGGATTTCAATGTTTCGGCCGCGGCGCTCTCCGGCGGCTGGCGCAAACGGCTGGCGATTGCCGAAGCGCTGGTGCAGCAGCCGGATGTGTTGCTGCTCGATGAGCCGACGAATCATCTAGATATGGCCGGCATCGAGTGGCTGGAAAAACTCCTGCGCTCGGCCTCCTTCGCGTTTGTTGCCGTCAGCCACGACCGGTATTTTCTTGAGAACATCGCCCACACCATGGTCGAGCTAAACCCGATGTATGCCGAAGGTATTCTGCGGGTTCAGGGAAACTACAGCGGATTTCTAGAGAAGAAAGACGAATACCTGCACGCACAAACCAAACGCCAGGAGTCGCTGGAAAACCGCGTGCGCACGGAAATTGAATGGCTGCGCCGCGGACCGAAGGCGCGCACGACGAAATCGAAAGCCCGCATCGACAGCGCCAACAGCATGATCGGCGACCTGGCGGAGATGAAGACGCGTACCCGCACAGCGAGCGCAAACATCGACTTCTCAGCAACCGGCAGGCAAACCAAACGGCTGGTGGAACTCGAAGGCGTCTCCTGCAAAATCGGCGATCAGGTGCTGTTCGACAAGCTGGATTTTATTTTGACCGCTGGAATGCGGCTTGGTCTAGTGGGTCCGAATGGCAGCGGCAAGACGACACTGCTGCGCTTACTGAACGGAGAGCGGCAGCCGGATGCCGGAGAGATTCGCCGCGCCTCCACGTTGCGAATTGTCTACTTCGATCAAAACCGCGAGCTCGATGAAAACCTCACGCTGCGGCGCGCCTTAGCTCCCGATAGCGACTCAGTGATTTATCAGGATCGCGTGCAGCATGTTGCGTCGTGGGCGGAAAGGTTTCTATTTACCAGCGAGCAATTGAACCAGCCGGTGGAGCGGCTCTCCGGCGGCGAGCGGGCGCGGGTGCTGATCGCCAAGCTGATGCTGCAGCCGGCCGACCTGCTGCTGCTCGATGAACCGACGAACGATCTCGATATCCCAACGCTCGAAATTCTGGAAGAGAGCCTGCTGGAATTTCGCGGAGCGCTGGTGCTGGTGACGCACGATCGCTTTATGCTGGATCGCGTCTCAACCACCGTCCTCGGTTTAGACGGGTGCGGCGGCGCGGAGCGCTTTGCGGATTATTCCCAGTGGAATGCATGGAAATCGGAGCGAGGGCAGAAGAAGAATTCAGAGTTGACGCCACGCTCGGCGGAGAGCATAGAGAAAAACGTGCCTTCGATGGTTATGAATAGGAAGAAACTTTCGTACTTGGAAAACCGCGAATACTCGACCATTGAACAGGATATTGCTGAAGCGGAACAACGGCTGGAGCAGTGTCGAGCCGCGCTGGAAGATCCGGCGATCGCTAGCAACGCGGCGGTTTTGGAGAAAGCAACTGCCGCTGTGACAGAAGCAGAGGAGCGAGTGGACGCGCTGTATCTGCGCTGGACCGAGCTTGAGTCCAAGCTAAAATAGTGCGACAGAGATAGAATCGGTTTCGCCGATATGGAGGATTTCACTCGCGATGATTTTTTTTAAGCTGCGTAGCTTTGCACTCTGTTGTTTTCTCTTGCTCTCAGGCACGGCGGCTCTCGCCCAGGTTCCCAACGAAGCCTCCCAGGCGCCCATCCGCGTCGCAGTCGTGGGACTGGTGCATGGCCACGTCGCCGGCTTTCTGCCGCAGCTGAAAAATCACCCCGAGATTCAACTGGTTGGGATCGAAGAACCGGATCGTGCGCTGGCCGGCAAATACGAAAGGCAATTTCATCTCGATCCAAAAATTTTCTTTACGCAGATCGGACAGATGATTGCAGCGACGCATCCCCAGGCGCTGCTGGTCTACACGGCGATTAGCGATCATCGCCGCGTAATAGAAATTGCCGCGGACCACGGCGTAAGCGTGATAGTGGAGAAACCGTTGGCGACCACGCTTGCCGATGCTCTGGCGATTCGGCAAACAGCACGCGCACACCATATTCACGTGCTGGTGAATTATGAGACTACCTGGTATGCCAGCAACCAAGCAGCCTACGGATTGCTGCAGCAGGGCAAGCTGGGCATGCTGCGCAAGGTTATCGTCCGCGACGGACATCAGGGGCCGGCGGAGATTGGCGTAGGTCCGGAGTTTCTAACGTGGTTGACCGATCCGAAGAAAAACGGCGCGGGCGCGTTGTTCGATTTCGGCTGCTACGGCGCGGACCTGGTGACGTGGCTAACGCATGGAGAAACACCGATCAGCGTAACTGCGGTTACGCAAACCGACAAGCCGAAACTCTATCCGCATGTCGATGACGATGCGACCGTGATCCTGCGCTATCCGGAGATGCAGGCCGTGTTGATGCCCTCATGGGACTGGTCTTTTTCCGTAAAGGACATTGCGCTATATGGAACCAAGGGTTACGCGATCACGCAAGAAGCTGATCAGCTTCGTGTACGCTATGCGGGGGAGAAGCAATCCATCACGATTACCGCAACGCCGCTGGTTGCGCCGAACGACAATTCGCTGCATTATCTGGCAGCGGTGTTGCGTGGGCATCTCGTGCCAAAAGGCGATTTGACGGCGCTCGATACAAATGTCATTGTGATGCAGATTCTCGATGCAGCTCGCGAATCTGCACGGACAGGAAGAACGATCAAACTAACCCCGCTGCCTAGGTGAGTTTACTTCATCCAGGCTGCAGGCCAGGTTTCAAGCGCTCTTCGCCGCAAGATTGCCGGCGGTGGCAAACTGTTCGATCACTCGCTTGTTGAAGGCCGGAATATCGTCGGGCTTGCGGCTGGTGGTCAGGTTCCCATCTGTGACAACCTCTTCATCCACCCAGCTTGCGCCCGCATTTCGTAAATCGGTTTGCAGTGAAGGCCACGATGTCAGCGTGCGACCCTTCACAACGTCGGCTTCGGCCAGCATCCAGGGGCCGTGACAGATCGCTGCGACCGGTTTTCCGGCATCGAAAAATTTCTTTACGAATGCGACAGCACGAGTATCCATCCGCAGCTTATCGGGATTGATCACTCCGCCGGGCAGCAGTAAGGCGTCATAATCTTCGAAAGAAGCCTCATTCAATTCGCGGACGACTTTGATATTGCGGCCCCAATCGATGTGGTCCCAGCTCTTGATTTCTCCGCCATGGGGTGCAATCACTTCCGTCTCTGCGCCGGCGCGCTCAAGGGCCTTTCTCGGTTCAATTAATTCCACCTGTTCGACGCCGTCTGTGGCGAGAATTGCAATCTTTTTTCCTTTTAACGTTGATGACATTTCTTTTCTCCTCGGGCAGTCGCGAGTGACAACCGCCTTAGCCTTAATGGATAGGAGGATGAAAATGGACAGAACGTTGCCGGTCCACCAAAGGTTCCCCCGGATTTCCTTTTACATGTGGAGAAACCGGATGAAATTCTAAGGGGACTATGCTTCCCACCAGAAGGTGTTCAAGCTGGCTCCGGTGATTTCCGTCGGCGTGCCTGGTTTTGGCAACAGCAGCGAAATGTCTTTCCATTCCGCTAGTGCGGTTAGCCGCTCAACGGGTTCGCGCCAAGGATGAAATGCGAGATTGAAGAGGCCCCAGTGAATCGGCAGCATTAGCTTTCCATGCAGGGCCAGGTGTGCATCCAATGCTTTTTCTGGACCCATGTGAACGTCGGGCCAGTCCTCGTCATACGCGCCGATTTCTAGCATGGTAAGGTCGAACGGACCATATGCATAGCCAATTTCGCCGAAGGTGGGGAACATGCCGGAGTCGCCGCCGAAGAAGATATTGTGCGTGCGTCCACGAATGACAAAGGACGACCACAACGTTTCATTGCGCGACCACAAGCCGCGCCCGGAAAAATGCCGTGCGGGAGTGGCCGTGATCTGACAGTTGCTGAAATGGTGTTTTACGGAATGGCTGCGCAGAGAAGTAGTCTCTCCCCAGTTCAACTCTGTGATCTGCTGGCGACGCACACCCCAGGATTCCAGATGACGAGCAATTCCGACCGAACAGACAAATCGCGCCCCGTGCGCAGCATGAATCGCCTGAAATTCCTGAATGGTCGCGCGATCCAAATGATCGTAATGGTCGTGCGAAAGAAGGATGGCGTCGATCGGTGGCAGGGCGTCAAGCGTCAAAGGAGGCGCATAGAAACGCTCCGGACCGGCGAAGGTAACCAGCGATGCTCGCGAGCTCCAGACAGGGTCGGTAAGAATGCGGCAGCCATCGATTTCAATCAGCAGAGAGGAGTGGCCCATCCATGTGATGCGCAAACCGCTAATCGTTAGACCATTATAAATTCGCGGGTCGGTTTGGAAGGGACCGATCGCATGTTTAGGATCTCCGATGCGTTTCTCGGTGATCAGCCGGCGCATCATGCGAAAGACGCTTCCCGGGCGTGCAACAACTGTAGGCACCGTATTCAAGAATTTTCCACCAGAATTTTTCGCTGGAGGAAATGGCCTGCGGTCGGAATCCAAGGTAGCGATCAAGCTCGACATACTTCACTTAAGTGTGACGTTAGTTGGATGTCCTGCTGGGCCTAAGGGATTCTTGCCGATTGACATATCTTGCTCGAAGCAGCAGACGGACGCACCGACGCCTCAGCGGGAGACGGCGGTGCGAGATTGCAGAAACTCCGCGTAGGGACCTTTTACGTCCTGAATTTTGTGATCCTCGAAGTTCCAGATGCGGGTCGCGACCTCATCGATCAGGTCCTGATCGTGCGTGACCAGCAGGACGGTACCTTCATATTTCTGCAATGCCTGATTCAGAGCGTTGATGGCTTCAAGATCGAGATGGTTGGTAGGTTCATCGAGTACAAGGAAGTTCGGCTTCTGCATCATCAGGCGGCAGAAGAGCAGCCGCGCTGCTTCTCCTCCGGATAGCGCTTCGGTCGGCTTCAAACCTTCTTCGCCGCTGAACAGCATCTGGCCGAGGACGCCGCGAATGTCTTCCTTGGTTGCCTTAGGATCGAACTGATGCAGCCAGTCCGCAGCAGTCGTTCCTTTCTGGATAGTCGAGGTATGATCCTGCGCAAAGTATCCGATCTGCGCTTCATGTCCCCATTTAACCGTGCCGCTGTCGATGTTCGATTTTGGATCGTCGCCGGCAAAATGTTCGACATTCGGTGCATTCGCCAGCAGCGCTTTGATCAGCGTGGTTTTCCCCTGGCCGTTTCGACCGATCAGGCAGATCTTTTCTCCGCGTGAAATAGATGCCGTGAACCCGTTGATGACTTTGTAGTCGCCGTAAGCTTTGCGGACGTCTTCCACTTCCAGAACATGCTTGCCCGACGGACGCAACTGGTCGAACCGGATGTAAGGCCGTGCGATATTCGAGCGCGCCAGTTCGCTGGTTTGAAGGCGTTCGACTTCTTTTTTTCGCGATGTGACCTGGCTGGAACGTGTGCCGGCGGAAAATCGCGCGATGAATTCGTTCAGCTGAGCAATCTTTTTTTCGCGTTCTTCATTCTGCGCTTCCAAGCGCGTGCGCACCTGCGTCTTGGCCAGCACCATATCGTCGTAGCCGCCGGTATAGGTAATGATCGTCTGATAGTCGATATCGGCAATGTGAGTGCATACATTGTTCAGAAAATAGCGGTCATGCGAAATCGTGATCAGCGTGCCTTCACGGCGGATGAGAAAATCTTCCAGCCAGTGGATGGAATCAAGGTCGAGATAGTTGGTCGGTTCATCCAGCAGCAGCGCTTGTGGATTGCCGAACAGCGCCTGCGCCAGCAGCACGCGTACTTTCTGGCCGCCCTGCAGCTCACTCATCTTGCGTTCATGTACTTCATTCGGAATATCCAGGCCCTGCAGCAATACAGCAGCATCGCTCTCGGCGGTATAGCCATCCTCATCGCCGACGATGCCTTCCAGTTCTCCTAGGCGCATACCATCGGCATCATCGAGCTCGGCCTTCTCGTAAATACGGTCGCGTTCTTCGAGCGCCGCCCACAGGCCTTTGTTGCCCATAATGACAGTATCGATCACCCGATAGGCGTCAAAAGCGTATTGGTCCTGGCGCAGGACGCCCAGTTTTCTCGGGCGCGTCACCACCCCTTTCTGCGGCTCCAGATCGCCGCTCAGAACTTTCATGAACGTAGTTTTTCCTGCTCCGTTAGGGCCGGTCAGGCCGTAGCGGCGGCCGGGCGTGAAGGTGGTGGATACATCCTCAAACAGGATCTTCGATCCATAACGCATGCTGACATTGCTGACGGAAATCATAACTCCTCCAATTTTTTCACAGTTCTGGTCCGCGGTGTTCATTTGCTGTCGTTCGCAAACCGTGGGAGGATGCAATATTCATAAGAAAAACATGTCAGACGCATGAATTTCGCCTGCTAAAACGCGCATTTCATTTTCCGTTCACCGTCGGCTATGATGCGATGAGTTCAAGCCCTTGGTGGAGAACAAGTGGAATCAGCCGGCCAACTGGATGACCAGGTTATAGAACGTCCGCCATCGCGGGCGGCGGGTCATGTACGCTGGATTATCTGTGCCATGCTGTTTTTCGCCACGTCGAAGAACTACATGGACCGCCAGGTATTGGGCATCCTGGCTACTGAGCTGCAAGCAAAGATCGGCTGGAGCGAGGCGCAATACGGCTACATCATCAGCGCGTTTCAGGCGGCATACGCCGTGGGAATGCTATTCGCCGGATGGTTTATTGACCGCGTAGGCACCCGCATCGGCTATGCGCTGATGATGTTGGTCTGGAGCATAGCTTCTGCGGCTCATGCTTTGGTCTCAACCGCGCTGGGATTCGGCGTCTGCCGATTTTTTCTTGGCCTGGGCGAAGGCGGTAATTTTCCCGCAGCTATTAAGACGACAGCAGAATGGTTTCCGCAGAAAGAACGCTCGCTGGCCACAGGTATCTTCAACGCTGGAACGAATCTGGGAGTCATCGCAGCCGCTCTACTGGTTCCATGGATCGACATTCATTACGGGTGGCGCGTCGTATTTCTGTTTACAGGCGCGCTTGGGTTGGTATGGCTCGCCTGGTGGTTGGTCAGCTACCGTCCACCGGAAAAAAATCCCGCGCTCTCAGCCGCAGAATATGAATATATCCGCGCCGGGCAAGTGGCGGATGACGTCGAAACCGTAAAAATTAGGCCTTCCTGGCGAGTTTTGCTGCGACGGCGACAAACATGGGCATTTTCCGTTGCCAAATTTTTGATCGATCCGGTGTGGTGGTTTTATCTCTACTGGCTGCCAAAATTCTTGGAGCACCGCTATCACGTAAATCTCGTACACATCGGACTGCCGCTGATCACTGTATATCTGGTGTCGGACCTGGGCAGCGTGGCCGGTGGCTGGCTGCCCGCGTTTTTAGTGCGCCGTGGAATTTCGACGACGCGGGCGCGATTGACTCCCATGCTGATTAGCGCGGTTTGCGTACTGCCGGTGATGTTTGCCGGTTACGCGAAATATGAGTGGGCGGCGGTGGGTGTGGTGAGCCTGGCGGCGGCGGCGCACCAGGCGTTTATGGCCAATCTGTTTACGACGGCATCCGATATGTTTCCCGCGAGCGCTGTAGCCTCCGTCGTAGGCCTCGGCGGCATGGCTGGCGCGATCGGTGGTGTTGTGATGTCGACAGTGGCCGGACAGGTGTTGCAGTGGACGGGCAGCTATGTGTCGCTGTTTCTCTACGCGGGTAGTGCGTACCTGCTGGCGTTCGCGATGCTGCTAATCCTGGCGCCCGGACTTCGCCGTGTGCAAAATGTAACAGGATAGAGATCGAATAATGGGAGGGTGCAATCGAAATGGAGAAAGAAAACAAGCAGCTGAATGTCCGGTCCGGGGAGTCGTGTAAATGGGATCTGGTCAGCTTGGGAGAAGTGATGCTGCGGCTGGACCCAGGCGACGAACGTGTGGCGACCACGCGGCAGTTTCGCGCCTGGGAAGGCGGCGGAGAATATAACGTCGCACGCGGTCTGCGGCGCTGCTTCAACCTACGTACTGCCGTTGTGACGGCGCTCGCCGACAATCCCGTAGGCCGATTGATTGAAGACATGATGTTGCAAGGCGGCGTCGATCTTTCACATCTCCACTGGATGCCGTATGACGGTGTGGGCCGTACCGTGCGCAATGGACTGAACTTTACCGAACGAGGATTCGGCGTGCGCGCAGCGCTGGGCTGCTCCGACCGCGGACATACCGCCATCTCGCAGCTGCAACCGGGAACGATCGACTGGGATGAAATTTTCCGCCATGAGGGCGCGCGCTGGTTTCACACCGGCGGTATCTTCTGCGCGTTATCGGAAACCGCTCCGCTGGTGGCGCGGGAGGCGATGGAATCCGCGCGGCGGCATGGCACAATCATCTCCTATGATCTCAATTATCGCGACTCACTATGGAAATCGATTGGCGGCAAGAAGCGCGCGTGCGAAGTGAACCGCGAGTTAGCCGGGCTGGTCGATGTGATGCTGGGCAACGAAGAGGATTTTTCCGCAGCACTTGGATTTGAAATCAAAGGCGTCGATGACAACATCGCCGAGCTCGATACCGCGCAGTTCCGCGCCATGATCCGCCAGGCGATTGCGCAGTATCCAAACTTTCGCGTAGTGGGAACAACACTGCGTCACGCCAAAACGGCGACCCGCAATGACTGGAGCGCAATCTGTTATACCGATGGCGAATTTTATGAAGCGCGTCCGATGCCCGATCTCGAAATTTTCGATCGCGTCGGCGGTGGAGACTCGTTCGCATCCGGATTGATCTATGGATTCTTGATAGGGAAAGGTCCGCAGTGGGCGGTCGATTGCGGCTGTGCGCACGGCGCTTTGGCAATGACCACGCCGGGCGACACCACCATGGCAACGCTTGGAGAAGTAGAACGTCTGATGCGCGGCGCCGGCGCCCGCGTGGTGCGGTAATTCACGTTTCGCAAAACAGGAGAGAAGAATGACAAGAGAAAACATAGTCCAACGCATCCATGAGATCGGCTTGGTTCCGGTGCTGCGCGCGACTTCCGCCAAGGAGGCGATCGTCATCGCCGATGCAATCATAGCCGGCGGCGTGAGCGTGCTCGAAATTACCATGACGGTGCCCGGCGCGATCCAGGTGATCGAGCAGCTGGTGAAACATCACGGCGACAAATTGTTGATCGGTGCAGGAACCGTGCTCGACGCAGAGACTGCGCGCAACTGTCTTCTGGCAGGTGCGCAATTTATCGTGAGCCCCGCGCTCGATGTGCGGACCATCGAATTGTGTCGCCGCTATAGCGCTCCGGTGATGCCGGGCGCGTTAACGCCGACAGAAATTGTGTCTGCCTGGCAGGCTGGCGCAGACGTGGTAAAAGTATTTCCGGCGAGCGCTCTCGGCGGAGCGAAATATTTGAAAGCGCTGCAAGGTCCGCTCCCGCAGATTCAGCTGATACCCACCGGCGGAGTTTCTCTGAGCACAGCCGAAGAATTTCTTTCCGCCGGTGCATTTGCCCTCGGCGTTGGCAGCGACCTGGTCGATGCCAACGCCGCCGCGGAAGGTCGAACGGAAATCATCACGGAGAATGCACGGAAATATATAGGCATCGTCAAAAAATTTCGCGGAGCGCATTAGAGCTTTTGGCTTCGGAGATGGACTATCCGCAGCGGCCGAAGACAGGCTGCACGCCGTGCGCGCGCAGTTGATCCTGCACCTTCGATACACGATCAAGCGCCTCGCGACAAAAGGAACAGCCGAAGTGGCGCAGGAAAACAAGCAGCATCGGCGACTCATCGAGAACGTTGAGCAGAGTTCGTCAGTATGTCCGGTCCTATGCATCGTATCCTGATACGCGAGTTGGAAATCGCCAGAGCGCTACGGGCCGTATGTCAGCGCGTATCGCGGCGGGCTGAGATTCGTCAAAAAAATTCTCGATGAAATTTTCCACAGATTTTTTATAACCAGCGTACAAGAGTTGAAGGAACGGACATCGATATGGAAACTCAAACCATGCCGGCGATTGAAGAACTCCGCAGCCGTTGGCCGCGGTTGACGCACACGGAGCGCCTGCAACAGTTTCGTGAACTCCACACCGCGGAAAAGGCGGACTTCTTTCTCGATCTGAGTGCGCACGATCAATGCGATCTGCTGCAACGTCTGCCGCAGGACCAATGCCACGTGTGGATTCGTCTCCTCGCGCCGGACGATGCTGCAGATTTGATTCAGGAAGCTGACCCGACACGCCGCGACGGCCTGCTCGCGTTGCTCGACGAGCCGACCCGCAAGGAAGTCAGCGCTCTGCTCGCGTACAAGGAAGATGAAGCAGGTGGCTTGATGAGTCCACGCTTCGCGCGGCTGCGGCCCGACTCCACCGTGGATGAAGCAATCACTTATCTGCGGCGGCAGGCCAGCGCGCTGGAGACAATTTATTACGCGTATGTGCTGGACCACGATCAGCACCTGCAGGGAGTGATCTCGCTGCGGGAACTCTTCTCCGCCGATCCGAACAAGTTAATCCACGATGTAATGCACTCCAGCTTGATCTCGGTTCCAGAGAAGACGGATCAGAAGAAGGTCGCCGCGATCGTCCGAGATAGCCGATTGCTGGCCGTACCGGTAGTTGACCGGGATGGCCGCATGGTCGGTATCGTCACGGTCGATGACATCGTCGATGTGGTTGAAGAGGAGGCTTCGCGGGACATCCAGAATGTGGGCGGCACCACTGCGCTCGACGGTCCGTACCTGCACGCGCCGTATCTGGAAATGATCAGAAAGCGCGCTGGCTGGCTGATGATTTTATTCGTCGGCGAGATGTTCACCGCAACCGCAATGAGTTTTTTTGAAAATGAAATTGAACGTGCGGTTGTGCTCGCGCTATTTCTGCCGCTGATCATCAGCAGCGGAGGAAACTCCGGCTCGCAGGCGACCACGCTCGTGATTCAGGCCATGGCGACCGGCGACGTAAAACTGCGCGACTGGTTTCACGTCATCCGCCGCGAGGTTTTTGTGGGCCTGGCGCTAGGGGCTATCCTCGGCGTCATTGGACTGGTGCGAATCTTCGCCTGGCAGGCGCTGTTTCATATTTATGGCGCACAGACGGCAATCCTGGCGCTGACAATTTTATGCAGTCTAATCGGCGTTGTGGCCTTCGGCTCCATCGCGGGAGCAACGCTGCCATTTATTTTGCGGCGATGTGGACTCAACCCGGCGAGCGCCTCGGCTCCTTTTGTGGCCACACTGGTGGATGTGACTGGGTTGGTGATTTACTTTTCCATTGCGCGTGTCATTATGCTGCGGCCGCATTGATTCAAACTGTCTACTGCGCGTTTTCTCGCTCGTGGGAGTGGGAGCCATGGATTGCGTCCATGAGCCGCGACGGCTGGGAGAGCAGGATACGCATTCGACATGCGCATTCGTGTTGTCAGGTTAAATGCAATCTCCAACAATCAGGCACAGGAAGATATTCCTGCTTGGTTGTTCGCTCGACTGCTAGCCTTGCCGTCCGTTACACTACCGAGTCGCCCCAAATTTATGAAGATTCTGGTCTGTATCAAACAGGTTCCGCAAAAGGATGCGCCGCTCAAGTTGAATGAGGCGGGCACGTGGATTCGGGAAGACGTGTCCTATGAAGTGAATGAGCCGGATGCGTATGCATTGGAAGAAGCTCTTCGCCAGAAGGAAAAGCATGGTGGCGAAGTCGTCGTTCTGACCGCAGGCCCCGCGCGTTCCCAACAGGTATTGCGCGAGGCGCTGGCTAAAGGCGCAGACCGCGCGATCCATCTGATGGATGGCTCCTTTGCCGCTATGGATGCGGTGAGCACCGCGCGCGCGATTGCAGCCGCCATCGAAGGCGAAAGCTTCGACATGGTCTTTACCGGCCTGCAATCGGACGACTACGGCTTTGCCCAGACCGGCGTCCTGCTGGCGGCGCTGCTCGGTTGGCCGCATGCAACGATCATTATTGGGATCGAAAAATCGGAGACCGGTGTTCGCCTGAAGCGCGAGCTGGAGGCCGGACATTACCAATATATGGATATGCCGCTCCCGTGCGTGTTGACCATTCAGAGTGGAATCAACAAGCTGCGTTACGCAACGCTAATCGGCATCAAACAGGCGAAGAACAAGCCGGTGCGGCAGGTGACGCGAGCTGAAGTGCAAGGAAAACTCGGAGCCAGCCTGCAGAAGATCGAACGCCTGTATATACCGATGAAGCAGAAAAAGACCGAGATGCTGACGGGGTCGCCGGGCGAGGTCGCGAAAAAGATTGTAGAGTTTCTGCGGAACCAGGCTCGCGTGATTTAATAGGGTTGCACGTGCGATCGCCAGGGATTTACTGCGAATTCGGCACGAAGATGAATGAGGAGAACCGACGACAATGGCGAACATGATTTTGCCTGCGGAAGAGCGTAACTTGACCCCCGAGCAGGTGGTCGCACTGGACCGGCGCCGATTTCGCGGATTGATGCTGGAAGTGATGGGTGGCCAGCTGGCGATCATGGCAATCCTGCTGACCGTGTGGGCCGGCCAGGACTTTACCTACGATCCAAGCTGGATTCATCCCATGGGGTATTACATGATCCTGGCGGCGATTCTTTCCACGATCTGCATTGGGACCGGAATTCGCTTGCGCCGTGGCACTCCCGAGTTCGACTAAGAGCGATCTCATATTAATCGTCATTCCGGGCAGAGCGCAGCGGAATCGAGAAACCTGCTTCTTGTCGGCAACTGTCGTTGAGCAGGATCGAGGAATATGGCCGATACAATTCTTGTCCTGGTCGATCAGCAGGAGAACGCGCTGAATCGCGTCTCGTTTGAAACCATCGCGGCTGCGCAGGCCATCGCCCGGGATACTGGCTGGACGCTTGAAATCGCTGTTCTCGGAGACAATGTTGAGGCGATTGCCGCGGAGTTGGCGGGCAAGCAGGCTACGAAAGTCTACGCGATCGAGTCTCCGCAGCTAGCGGTTTATACGTCTGACGCTTTTGTTCACGTACTAAAAGAATTTCTTTCCACACGCCAGCCGAAGCTGGTGTTGATGCCGCATACCTACCAGGTCCGCGATTTTGCTCCCAACCTGGCGCTGGCGTTGGGCAAGACCGTGATCCCGGACGTGATCGGCTACAAATATGAAAATGGCAAACTGCTGTTCACCCGACAGATGTTCCAGGGCAAATTTGCCGCGGATGTGTCTTTCGCAGACGACGGGCCTTTGTGGATGGCGACATTCCAGAACGGCGCCTTTCGCGGCGACCAGGCCGAAGCGGGAACAGCGCCGATCGAAACGTTGAACGTGACCGTACCGGATGGAGTCATCCGCGTGCAGGCACATGAGATTTTCAAAGAAGCCAAGCAAGCCGTCGATCTTTCACAGTCCGAAGTAATTGTGGCTGTCGGCCGAGGCATTAAAGAACAGAAAAATCTGGCAATGGTCGAAGAGCTGGCCAAGCTACTGGACGGCGATATTGCAGCCTCGCGCCCCATCTGCGACGCCGGCTGGCTGCCGCTCGACCGTCAAGTCGGCAGCTCCGGCCAGACGATTGCGCCAAAGCTTTACATCGGGCTCGGTATTAGCGGAGCCATTCAACACATTGTCGGCATGAAAGGCTCCCGCACTATTGTCGCGATCAACAAGGACGCGGAGGCACCAATTTTTGAGATCGCCGATGTCGGCGTAGTGGCAAATCTATTTGACATAGTGCCGCCTCTGATTGAAGAAATCAAAAAGGCCAAGGCTGGAGCATAGGTCCTTCGTGATTCACTTTCGCAAACCCATCGAAGGCATCGAACGTCCGCAGATGGAAGCGGATGTCGTCATCGTTGGTGGCGGGCCGGCGGGGATGGCCTGCGCACTACGGCTTTCGCAACTGATCGACGCGCACAACAAGACGCATCCCGATGTTCCGCTGAGCAAAGAAAATATCTACGTACTGGAAAAATCTCGCGAAGCGGGACAACATTGTCTCTCTGGCGCTCTGCTCGACCCGCGTTCCATGCGGGAACTGCTGCCCGGCTTTGAATCGGAAGCCCCTATCGATGGAGAGTGCACGAAAGAATCGATCTATTATCTGACTCCTACGGGAAAGAAAAAATTTCCATTCACTCCGCCGCCCATGCGCGACCACGGGAACTACGTCATCTCTATCAATAAATTTGTGAAGTGGATGGCGCAAAAGGTGGAGGCCGCCGGCATCACGATATTTACCGGCTTTGCCGCCAGCCAGGTTCTGCTGGAGGGGGACACGGTCATTGGCGTGCAAACGGACGACAAGGGCGTCGACAAAAATGGCCAGCCGAAAGCAAATTTTGAGCCGGGATACGACCTTCGTTCCAAGGTGACGATTTTCTGCGAAGGCCCGCGCGGTTCGTGCACCAAACAGATCAACCAGCGCCTGCGCATCGAAGATCCACAACACGCGCAGGTCTATGGCGTAGGCGTCAAAGAACTGTGGGAAGTCCCGGCTGGCCGCGTAAAAAAGGGAGAAGTCATCTATACGATGGCCTATCCGCTCACGGCGAGAGAATATGGCGGCGCATGGATCTATGGAATTAGCGACACGCTGCTCTCGGTCGGTTTTGTCACCGGCCTCGATTACGAAGATCCGCGCACCGATCCGCACCACGCGTTTCAATCCTTCAAAGAGCATCCATTTCTGTGCGATATTCTTGCTGGTGGAAAGATGATCCGTTATGGCGCGAAGAGCCTGCCGTATGGCGGCTGGAACTCCATCCCGCAGCTTTACGGCAATGGCTGGATGCTGGCCGGAGATTCAGCGGGATTTCTCAACGCGCAGCGGCTGAAGGGAATTCATCTCGCCATCAAGAGCGGTATGCTCGCTGCCGAGACTGCTTTCGACGTGATGCTTCGAGGCGAATCTTCAGCTGCTCACTTGGCCGACTATAAAGAGCGCGTCGATGCCAGCTGGATTCGCGAAGAACTATACCCGGTGCGGAATTTTCATCAGGCCTTCGAGCATGGCCTGTGGGAAGGCATCGCAAAGGCCGGCCTGCAGCAGGTGATGCGCGGTGCGAACCTCGGTCCAGACTCAAAATCGCACCCTGGGTACATGAACATGCGACACATCGATACCCTGAGTTTCTACGGCGAT
The DNA here is from genome assembly GCA_965276585.1 of Acidobacteriaceae bacterium. Lineage (GTDB taxonomy): Bacteria > Acidobacteriota > Terriglobia > Terriglobales > Acidobacteriaceae > JAKAAZ01. The sequence goes on from CBDIAZ010000002.1 coordinate 1,207,362, forward strand.
AATCGCATGCAGTTTCTAGGCTCGGCCAAGGGCGATGGCAAGCTGACCTTCGACAAGCTGACGGATGTGTATCACTCCGGAACGCGGCATGAGGACGACCAGCCGACGCATCTTGTTATTGATGATCTCGACATCTGCAATGGCCGCTGTACCAAGGAGTTCGGCAACCCCTGCCAGTATTTCTGTCCGGCAGCGGTGTACGAAATGGTTGAGGAATCGGGCGAAAACGACGCGACAGGGAAGAAACTGCACATCAATTTCGCCAATTGTGTGCATTGCAAAACCTGCGATATTCAGGACCCCTACCAGATCATCACCTGGGTCCCACCTGAGGGCGGCGATGGCCCAAACTATGACGGCATGTAGAGTTCTCTACTGGTGGGATCAGAAGTGACACATAAGCGGCTGCTTGGGTGAATCCCTATACTGAAGAGTATTGGAAAGGCGGCTCGCCGCGCTGTCTGGCAACGGTATTTCGTGCGTTGACTGCGTCTACGCTCTCCCTTTCCGCATCGAATCCTTAACGTCGATATGCCAAGCCTCGCGTCCAAGTCGCACGACCTTTCTTCTTTGGCTGCCGACCGTTTGACGGACAAGCACGGACGCGCCATTACCGACCTGCGCGTTTCCGTCACCGACAGGTGCAATTACAAGTGCGTCTACTGCCGCACTGGAACCGAAGGCGCGCAATATGCTGAACTCCCGATCGCCGATTATCTGCGCATGGTGAAAGTCTTTGTTTCGCTTGGCATTGAGAAGGTCCGGCTGACTGGGGGTGAGCCTCTTCTACGCAAAGGCCTGGTGGAGATGGTCTCCGAATTGGCGAAGATGCGAACCGCATTTGGCTCAGATGGGACTGCATTGGCCGCAGGGGACGGCAAGCCGCTCGACATAGCGCTCACGACTAACGGGCATCTGCTGGAAGATTTGGCCGAGCCGCTGAAAGATGCTGGCCTCAGTCGCATTACTGTCAGCATGGATGCGGTCGATCGTGAAAAATTTGCGCGCATTACGCGCGTGCCGGACAGTTTCGATAAGGTGCTGGCTGGGGTGCGCGCGGCTCGGCGTGTGGGACTCGATCCGGTCAAGGTGAATTGTGTGCTGCTGCGCGGCTTCAACGAAGACCAGATCGTCGAGTTCGCCAAATTCTCCCGTGATGAAGGCGTGGTTGTCCGTTTCATCGAATTTATGCCTCTCGAAGAAGACCGTGTCTGGACGCCAGAGGTGGTGGTTCGCATGGAAGAAATTCTGACGGAGTTGAACCGCTTTCAGCCCGTTGTGCCGCTAACTCCCAATGCATCCAGCGAGACTGCCCTTCGCTACACGTTTGCAGACGGTATCGGCGAAATGGGAATCATCGCGCCGGTGTCGCATCCGTTCTGCGGGCATTGTAGCCGGGTGCGGCTTACCTCCGATGGAAAAATTCGCACCTGCCTCTTCTCCCAGTTCGACCATGACTTATATGGCGTCTTGCGGCGCCGCGGAGATGACTCAGCGCTGGCGGAATTTATTCGGCGCACTGTGGATCGGAAAGAGGCGCGGCATCACATCGGCGAGCCGGATTTTCTAAAGCCGTCGCGAAGCATGGTGCACATCGGGGGATAGATTTTCAGGTCCTAAAACGAGACCGATGTGTATCGATTTCCCCGCACAAAAAATCATGCGCACGGGTTATTCTTCTTCTTACGATTCAACGCAAACGCAATTCGCACGAAGAGGATTCGATTGGCCAAGCCGATTCAATTTCCCGATGGGCAACCGACGCTGGAGATTCAGACATTTCACGAGGTCGCCCGCGCGCTGACTTCGTCAGTCGATCTCGACGGAATTCTGAATCAGATCATGCAGCAGATGCGGCGCTTCTTCAATCCCCTGGCATGGTCGCTGCTGGTGCTGGATGAGGCCAAGCGGCAGCTTTATTATGGAGTGATTTCTGGTGGACAACCGGAAAAACTACTGCGCAAACGCATTCCGCTGGGCGAAGGCATCCCGGGGTGGGTGGCGCTGCACGGTGAGCCGATGATCCTGGCCAGCATTCCAGAGGACCAGGAGTTTGCTCACGAAATTCCCGAAGGCAGCCCACGGGTTGAGTCGATCATCTGTCTGCCGCTGCGTGTGCGCAACCATACCTATGGCGTGTTGCAACTGGTCAATTGCCATCCGGAATCGATGCTCAAGCATGAGATATTTTTTCTGCATGCATTGTGCGATTACGCCGCTATCGCAATCCAGAATGCGCGAGCTTTTGAGAAGATCCAGCAGTTGACGATCACCGACGACTGTACAGGGCTCTATAATTCGCGTCATCTCTACGAGCGTCTGGAACACACGCTAGGCCGCAGCCAGCGGACCGGCAAGCCGGCCAGCCTGATCTTTTTCGATCTGGATAACTTCAAGCGGGTCAATGATATCCATGGGCACCTGAACGGCACGCGCCTGCTGGGAGAAGTTGGTCAACTGGTGCGCGAGAGTTTGGGGTTGATAGAGACTGCTTATCGATATGGGGGGGATGAATTTGTGGTTTTGATGCCGCACCAGTCGAAGCAGCGGGGTATCGACCTGGCGTACCGGCTGATGGAGCGGCTGCGCGAGAAAAAATTTCTGGCGGATGCGGGACTGAACCTGCATCTGCAAGCAAGCTTTGGAGTTGCGGCCGCTCCCGACGATGGGGTCGATGTCCATTCGGTAATCCGCGCGGCGGATGCGGCAATGTATTCGGTAAAGAACTCGACCCGGAATGGCGTGGCGGCGGCCGGGCAATTTTCCGCAACGGCACGGACATAACCCTTTTTATCAACGATTTACAGCGTTTCTCGCTGTGCTAAATTGTCATCGAAAAATGGCGAATCGTCCGATTGGACGGCATGCTCCGCGTGAAACCTGCAAGCGTCAAGCGAGGGGAACGCAACCCGATCGCCAAATCCAAGCTAAGTGACCTGAATCGAAGAGTTGCGAACACATAAATGAAAGCTATTTTTGTGTCCTATTTTGCGGGCGATTCAGGGCTGATGAAAATGGCTCTTCTTCGGGACGATTGGGTGTAACCGGAAACCTATGACAATACCGGTGTTTTTTCCGTTTTTCTCCAAATGCAAACTATTGAATCTATGTGAGATACAAATTTCAATTTTGGCACTTGTTTGACGAAAAACACGGTTTTCCTGCATGGATATAGTAATTTTTACTACATCCATTTTTGGGTAAATCAGTTCGGGTCCAGGGGTGTCGGCTGGTTGTCGTTGGCAGGATTATTTGCACAGGAAAAGGTGCTGTAGTCCCAGCCTTCGCCAGCCAACCCAGCGGCCACATACAGGGGACCTGTTTGTGGGGGGAATTTTTGCGGCGTCACTCAGGAAAACGGGTGTCGAGGGCGTAGATCTCTTCGATGCTGATATCTCGTATGCCCAGGATCGAGCCGTCCGGCGTTACCCCAGTCCAGAAGTCAAACGTACTCGACACCAGCGACCCGCCTTCCGCCAGATTCACCAGCAACTGAGGTTTCCGGTCCGAAAGACAAATCCGGTAATACGGCTGTTGTGCAGCGGATGGACCGCTCAACACGTTAAACAAGACGCACTGGCTATCAGAAGTCCAGTTTGGGTAGTTAGCGGCCAGATTCGTCAGTTGCTCCCATTTCTGAGTCGTGAAGTTGTACAACTCCAGCGCAAACGTCTCGTCGTCGAGAGCCAGCAGCCAGCGACCATCTGGCGACCAGCGCGGGGAGAAGTAATGACTCGATCCTGGCAGCACCGTGACGGCGCGGCTCCTCAAGTCAACAATCTGAATCGGGTGGTGCTCGGCGCCGGCATCGTTCGGTTCGGGCTGGCCAAAGGCTAACGCATCGCCGCTTGGGGACCAGGAAGGGTCGCCGTCATACGACTCGTCCGCCGTTACCTGCTCCGCAAACCCTCCTCCTGCGGGCACGATGTATATCTTCGAGGTCTTTCCCGGCTCCTGGGCGGCGAACGCAATCCGTGTCCCGTCCGGCGACCAGCGCGGCTCGGAACTCTGCATGGGCGGGAAGGTCAGCTGGCGCCGATCACTGCCGTCCGCCTTGCTCTGCCATAGCGTGCCCTCCGGCACTGTGGTCCACGTTACTCTCGATCCATCGCGCGAGAAGGCCAGACCGTCCGCGGACAGCCCCGCCAGATAGGGCACGAACAGCCGCTTCCGCAAGTCGTAGCGCACCAGCTCACCGCGTGGGATGGAGCCGATAAAAAAGATTGTTTTTCCGTCGATACTGGGCAGCGGGCTGATCGAGCTCATCTGCCCGATTGTCAGCCGGACCGGCTCCGGATCGGTCCTCCGCCACCACTCTCTCTTTTCCCGCATCGCCCAAAGATTCCAGCTGCCACCGCGCATCGAGGCAAATACGAAGTACTTTCCGTCGGGGGTCCATGAGCCACAGCACGCATTCCATCCCGGCAGCACAGGCCGCAGGTGGCTTCCGTCGGTCCTCGCTTGCCACAGCGCATTCGTGTTATGCGCCTGATCAAAGGCGCTGAATCGAATCCGCTGTCCATCGTGCGAAAAACGAATCCAGTTCAGCAGACCTTTTCCGCTGAGAAGCTTCCGCTGCTGGCTTTCATCGTTGCGCGCCACCCACAGATCGGAGCCAATCGTGTAATAGATCCAGTCGCCATCCGGACTCCATGCCGCATCGAAGACGGCAAGTTTCCCATTGCTCTGCGGCTGTCCAGCCGGCAACGGCATTGTCCACAGTGTTCCCAGGGTCACGCTCGCGTTGGTCGGTGTTTGCAGCAGCAGTTTCGATTGCGATACGGAGAGGTCCGTCAGCCCCACAAAATCGAAAGGAACCGGCACCCGCTCCGACTCGCCTCCAAGGGTGGAGACCTGCATTACCTTGAGCCCCGAGGGTTCAACTTCCCCGAAATAGACTCGCGCCCCATCGGTGAACATTGCCAGTGGCGTCGCAGAGGGTCCCATAAAAAGTTTTGCAGTTCCATCGTGCGTGAGCTGCCTCATTCCAATCAGGCGCGGCGGCGGCACCGTTGGCCGCAGGAGATATGCCATGACGAGAGCCGCAATCGCGATTGCCGACCACGTGGCCAGGCGCCTCATCTGGGATGATCGCAAATACGAGGTTGGCGGCGGCGCGGCCTCAGGAGCGATCGCCGGAGGTACGGGCGCGACAGTCGTAGTTGCCGTCCCCTCGCTGTTGGCTTCAGACGCGAGGCTGGATGGGGATGCCGCTTCGTTCGAGACCGGCGGCGCGGGGGGCGGGACGGTTTCCACCGGAGCGATGAATCGATAGCCGCGACGGGAGAGGGTCTCGATAAAACGCGGGCGCTCCGAGGAATCGTTCAGCGCTTCGCGAATCTTGTTGATGGCGGTATTCAGGTTGTGGTCAGCATCGACAAACGTGTCCGGCCATAGCCGTTTCTGCAATTCCTCCCGACTGACGACTTCGCCCGGCCGCTCCAGCAAAATCGCCAGAACCAGGAACGGCTGGCCGGTGAGCTTGCGCTTTCGCCCGGCCTTCCACAGTTCTCCGGCCCGAAGATCGATTTCGTACGCGCCGAACCGCAGCCGCTGCTGCGGAAATTGGGCCGACTCTGCCAAGACTGTAACCTCAGACGACCGCGCAAAAAGCGTCGCGGGGTGTTGCGCGGATTCTATCTCTTCTGTGAAAACCCGTCCAACTTCCGCCGCATCAGCCACTTAGCGATTGAGATTATTTTGACCTATCTTCAATTTTCAATCCACCTTCCATGCATTGCGATTGATGTGGCCCGGGCCTAGTGTCGCCTCAACGTGGCGGTTGGGAAGAGCAAAAACCGGCACACCCACTCAAGAGGAGACAAGGTCATGAAACGGATACCGGCAGTAGCGTTCTTCACATTCGCAAGCATTCTCGGCGTTGGCAGCGCGTTTGCGCAAGCGCAGACCAGGGAAGTCCGGGCCACGGTGCCCTTCGACTTTACGGTCGGAAACCAACCGCTTCCGGCAGGCACGTATACAGTCGCTCCGGCTATGCATGGGACAGCAGTGCGGATTGAGAGCCGCAAAGTGCGTCTTGTGGTGTTGACTGAGGGCGGCAACGACGGCAACCCGTCGGCGGGCTGTGCGCTGAATTTCGACAGACGCGACGGCCAGTATTTTATGCGGGGTGTCCTGTGCGGACCCGCCGCGATGAGCATCCATTTTCCTCCTTCCAAGTTGGAGAAGAGGACTCGCCTGGAAGAGGTGAAGTTACACGACAGCGGTGGCCAGGTGATGGTCGCAGCCAAGTAAGCCTGGTCAAAACAGCAAAGGCCCGGAGATTTCGTCTCCGGGTCTTTGCTTTTGCTGGCGGACATGGTTTGCGCGGGAACTTTTCCGGCTGAGCGGGACTATTTGGGTCGCAGGCTGGACATTGCCGGGCCTCTTGCATCACTCGATTGGCGTTGTCGCGATATTCAGCTCGCTGGCTGCGGCGCCGGCGCCTGTGGTCGCGGTGGCCTGCAGGCGGACGTAACGAGCTTCGACGCCGTTCCACGCCGCGATCTTTGTTGCCGTGTCCGACCTCCAGGTGCCGCGGGCAATTTCGCGAAATGTCTTTCCATCGAGACTGACGGAGATGACGTAGCCGGTGATGCGTCCTCCCCTGGCTTTGTCGAGGGGCGGTTGACAGGTGAGCCCATAGACCCGGTAGGGATGGCCGAGATCGAGCGTGATCGCCTGAGGAAGCGGGAGCGGCGGGTTGAATTGGGAAGACCAGCGGCTCTCGACTCGACCGTCGATCGCCTGATCGGCGGTGTAAATCAGATGCTGGTAGACGCCGGGCTGCGTGCTGGTCGCAGTTGCTTTCATTCCGGCATAGGGCACGAACCGCGGCCAGGGCCGGGTCTTGACGACGGCCAGATTGTCGAACTCAGCGCGTTTCCACGGGCTTACCACGAAGCCGACCTGGCCGGTGGTATGGCGCATATCGGCAATACTCGCCAGTGGGCGACCGTCGATCGACGCGACGATATGATTGCCGTCGAAGCGTAAGCTGAGCCGGCGCCACTTGCCGACACCGAAGGATGTTGTTCCGGATGCCAACGTGATGGCCTTTCCATTTATCCCCTGGGAATACAACCGCCATTGGCCGCTATCGGCGATTTGAAAGTGATACCCCGAGATCGCATCGGGACTGTACCCCTCCACTCGACCCAGCAGTTCGAGATATCCGGGCTGGTCGAGCATGGCATCGGCGCTGACCTGGTAGTCGCCCCACCAGGTTGGGTCGCCGACGAGCGTGGCCGGCGTTTTGCCGCCATCATGCCAGAGGAAAGGCTGCTGCGTAATCACCTGCCGATAGCAGACACCGTGCCGGCCGCCGCCGCAGGGCTGGGATTCGAAGGCACCGGCCAAATCCTGAAAATAGGGCGCGCGCCGGGTTCCGTCAATATGGTCAAAGTTTTGGCGGTAGGGCAATGGGAGCCAGCCCTGCTGGTTCGGACCGATCGGGACCGCTGACGCTGACCCCTTATGCTGCCCGGTTGTTGTGCTGAGTGTATAGACATGATTCGGTTGAAGCGTGAGTTCGACCCCGTGGCTGCTGGAGTTCTGCGTGCGCTGATGGACGAACCAATCGCGCGGGTCGCGTGAGGCGAGATCGGTTGACCAGACAGACACGGGTCCGGTGGACAGTCCGCCGTTGGGAATAAAGTTTACGGTTTCGAGAGTCGGCGCGTCGGTGGTCTCGATGACGACGGTGTAGTCGTCGCTGTCCGGCGAGCGCAGGGTCACATAGCTGGCGCCGTTGGTGAGATATCCGCAGGCGCTGTCGAGATAGCGCCAGCCGGGCTGGACAAACTGCGTAGTGTGAGCGTCCACCCAGATCGGTTGATCGACTTCATAGCGGCCCGACCAGGGCGATTCGCCGAGCATGAGGCCAGTGCCGCCGGTTTCCGTATTGCCGTAGAAGGAGGCAATCGACGAGAAGTTGATGTTCGCGGTGATCCGAGCATCGATGTAGTTGCGATTCATGGCTCTTGCCAGCGGACCCGCGCCGGCAGCGGCATCCTGCGTGCTCTGCTCGCTGTTCCACAATGGCTTGCCGGAATTGAGCGCATCCAGACTTGCGTTGCAGTGCCGGTACAACGAACGCCAGTGGCAGACGTCATGCTCGCCGAGGATGTCGACTGCATGACGATACGCCGGGTCGGTGTTGATCTGCGCGGCCACGCGCCAGTAGCTGGGAGGGATGTGCTCGTCGGTGGCAACGATTTTTACTGCGGGGTAATTCGCCGCCAGCATTTTGTGCAGCGCGATGAAGAAGGAGGCCTTTGGCGGCGGGCGATAGCGCTCATTGGCGCCTCCCAGATAATCGATGCGCAGGCCATTCTGTTTGGCGCATCCCAGCCACGCCTTGAGATAGAGAATCTGATCGGGAGACCACCAGCCTCCGTCGATCCATCCGGGAGCGCCCCACATCAGGCCGTAGAACTTGATTTTTGGATTGCGCGCCAGGGCCTGCTTCATCAGCCACCACTCGATGCCGCGATCGCAGTCGATGTGGTCGCGCGTGCGCATGTGGCTGGGTTCGGAATTGTCGGTCGAATTGCTGTCGCTGCCGATTTCGATTTTCAGAATTTGCAGCGAAGCGCCGTAGTCCGGCTTGAAGAGATAGTCGAGGATCTGGCTGCGCTGCGGCTCCGGATAATCGTAAAGGAGCAGGGAGGAACTGGAACTGAGTGCGCCAACTCCATCGAAGACCCGGCCGGCGCTATTGCCGTCGATGGCGATGGCCTGGTCTTGCGAGGGGGACATTTGCCCTGCGGCGGTTGCGAACCCGACGAAGCAGAGGAGTGCGGGGAGGAGGACGAAGATGAGAATCGCGAAGGACCGCCGGCGCGGCGCGAGGGTTCGGGACATCCGTCCACCTTATCGAGGAAGTTCCGGGCGGTTTCATTCTCCCGAGACCTACATAGTGTACGTTAACGGGGGACTCGATACCGCTATTTAAGAAAGCTTCGGAGGGGCAGTTGGCTAATCTTTGTGGAGGGTGATGTCGCCTTTGTCGGCGGTGATTTTTATGGTTGGGCCGCCGTTGCCTACTTCGCCGGAGAGCTTGCTGTGGTCTCCGTTATTTTGCGTTGTGAGATTGAAGTCGGTGTGGATTTCGCCGTCATTGGCGTTGGCCTGGAGGGAGAATTTTGCGTCGGCGGGCAGCGTGAGTTCGACCGAGCCGTTGCTGTTTTGAATGTCTATGGCGCCGAGCGGGTTGAGGGCTTTCACCTCGACGCTGCCATTGGAATTCCGGATCCGCAGCGCACCGCTGACACGGCGCAGGGCCACGTCCTTGGCGCTGGTGCCGATGGTGATGGGTCCAGCGGCATCTTCGATGGTCAGATCGTCGCCGTCGAGCGATAGGGAGCCGGGGACTTTCGCCAGTTGAATGTCGGTTCGGCTGGAATGCAGGTGGGCCGCGCCGTCCAGTTTTTCCAGATGCACATCGCCGAAGAAGTCGCCGTTCAAAACGCTGGTTCCGGTCACCTGGGACAGCGTGACGTCGTTCATGTGCCCGGTTATATTCACATCATTCTGAATGTTGCTGGCGGAAAAATCTCCCTGATGCATGGCTGCGTGGACGGGGCCGGCGATGTCCTTGAGCTCGACATCGCCATGATCGGCATTGACGGAAACCGCTGCGTGGCGGCCGTTGACGGTGACATCGCCGTGGGCAGCGCGGATATCGACGGCGACATTCTCCGGCAGGGTGAGGTTCATGTCCGAGCTTTGATTGACGTTGAAGGGGACGTGAACGGTGACGACGCTGCCGTTGGAGGTAATGAGCGGTTCCAGGGCCTGCAGCCGCTGACGCGCTTCCGAGTCGGAGCCGGTGTAGACAGTCTTGTCTAATGTAAGGTGCATCTGATCGTCGCCCGCGCCGGCATCGGCTGCGCCGATGGTGACGCTGCCGTGTGGATTCTGGATGACCAGCGTGGCGTTGTCGGGCAGGGCGTGAACGATCTGCTCCTGGGCTTCATGCTTGGCGCCGAACATCTGGGGCAGATTGGTGTCGAGATTCAGCTGATCGCCGACCGCAGTCCAATTGACGTGATTGTGCGCGGCGGCGACGCCGAGGATGGCGAGGAAAATCATCAACAGGACTACGCCGCCGCCGAGCCGCACCCGGGAATGACTGGCGAACGCTACCGATTCGAGCGCCAGCAAGACGCCGGCGCCGATGAGGACCAGCGGCCACCAGTGCCCGTACCATTGCCAGAACCAGGCGAGGTTGAGGCGATGAGTTGTCGCGAGCAGAGCGAATACGCCGATCAGGATCAGAAAGAGAGGGCCTAACAACGAGCCCCGGGAATATCCCCGATATTGGGCGCGCCAGGCGGCACGCTGCATTTTGGCTTGCATCTTCCATTGCGCCCGCTGGTCTTTCCATTGCTGGCGCGAGGGAGGATAGGGGGACGGCGGAGGTTGCGGAGGGATGCCCATGACTCAGCGATCCTCTCTGTTGGAGCTATCGGGTCTTGCGGTATTTTCGGGACCGCGGAGATCTTCGAGGTTGCGGAGATTTTCCGGAGCCGGTGGATGCGTCTCGACGAAGGGATGGGTGGCGCCAGGCGGGGGCGCGTTCCAGTACGGAGGATTTGCGGGATTGGGTGGCGCGGGCTGGCCGGGCTGTCCCCAAGCCTGTGCCGCGGGAGTCGCGCCGTAGGCTTGCGCGGCCTGCCGGTCTTGAGCGTCGGCGGACCAGGCGGCGCGTTCGGCCAGCGCGAGCAGGCCGGCGACGATGAGAAACAGCGGCCAGCTTTTGTCCCAACTGAGAATACGCCATTGGTTCAGCAAGGCCAGCACCCCAATCAGAATGAGGTAGGCAGCGCCGCGCATGCGGCGAATTTGATACCAGCGATTCATCGCGCACCTCCCATGGGCGGCGGCGTGTGGCTGCGCCGGATGACGATCCACACACCGAGTGCGATCAACAGAATGGGCCAGCCGCGATCGAGCCAATGCTCGCTGAGAATGCCGATATTTCCCAGCAGGAAGAGCACACCCAGCACGATCAGAATGATCGCTCCGGTGGGAATTCCGCCTCCGTGCCGGCGCCAGAGATCGGGCATGTCGTACTGGCTGGGCGGCACGGGGGGAATGGGAGGCGCGCCGTAGGGAGGCGGCACATAGCTGGAGGTGAATCCGGATACGGGGCCGCCGGGCATGGGGCCGCCGGAGAATGGATCGGGACCGGCGACGCCCGGCTCCGGGACTTCGGGCGGTGGTGGAGGCACGGGCGGATTGGGAGCGACGGGATTGACGCCGGGATAGGGAGCGTGGCCGCGGCCGCCGAACCCATGATCGCGGCCGCCAAACCAATGGCCGATATCGTTCAGGCCGAGCGGATTGGGCAACGGCAGGCCGTCGCGGCGGGCAGCCGCGGTCTGGTAGGCATCGAAGACCTGATAGATGACCCAGGCGGCGACCAGTAGTCCCAGGAGGCCGTTGTAATGTGTCAGATCGACCAGGAGCGCAAAGATAATCACGTGGGCGATGCCCTTGGCGAGCTGGCCGTTATACATGGCGCCTACGCCGGGAATCCAGCTGATAAGACCCAGGATGATCCAGGTATTCGACCCCACCGGCTGAGGCGGAATATCGCCCGGCGGAAGCGGACCGGAGGCCGTGTAGTGAAAACCCTTGTTGTGGATGCCGACGTTGTACGTGCCTGTACTGGCCCCCTGAACGCGGGCGGCCAAGCAGGGCTCGCAGCTGACAATGTCGCCCACCTTATGGACGCATTGGGCACAAAGCGGTTTCCCGCAGTATTGGCAGAAGGCAGTAGCCGGAGTTTCGGGATGATTCGCACAGTTCATGCCAATCTCCTTTCTCGCGTAGAAAAATAACGCATGGAAGAGCAAATGGTACGGAGCGAGCACGGTGCGGCCTGCGGTGCGGGCGGAAACGGCGATGCGAAGGATGTTGCCAGTGTATGCTCAATCGCGATTTCAACCCAGCCTACAGAGCATTTCTCCTGATACTGTGGTGTGGCGAGATCCTCGATGTGTGGCCGTTCTTTGGGGAACGGCCACGCCGAGTTCACATTTCCACTACGCACCTTCAGGAGAAATGCTCTCGCCGGGTATGCCTGCAGGCTGGGCAGATGGAACGCTGCATCCATGCGAGGGCCGGTAATGATTGGCCTGGGGTCCGGTGGATCGGATGGCTGGGCATGCCTGGCGTCCGGGCCGGCGGCGAGACGTTGGCCGTGCGAGTCCTGTGAATCCTGGGAGTTCGAGGCAGGGTTGCTGGAACTGCCGCTGGAGTCGCCTGCGGGATCGAACGACTGTTTGCGCGGCCTGGTTGTCTGCTGCGGGGGCGGAGTTGTTTCCGCGGCCCGGCGCAGCTGCTGGACGCGCGCTTCGACTTCGTAGACGATGCGCAGGTTCTCGTAATAGCGGACCACGCTGGCGTCGGTGCTCGCGACCTGTCGAACGATGGCGCGATGCATATTCTGCGGCTTGAAGTCGGCGGCGCGCAGGCCGGTGAGCCGGAAACCCATCATGTTGAGGGTGAGCGAGATGGAGAAAAAGGCCATGGCCGCGACCAGCGCCAGGCGAGGATCGAACAGGGTGCGCCGGAGGACGACGACGGAACTGTGCTGCCAGGCGGGGATGGGGAAATCTTCCCGCGGACTGTATTGATCTTGCGGTTGGTCTTCCGGTTGATTTTGCGGTTGATCTTGCGTGCCGGGCGGGATGGCATGGTCATCGGCAGCTTTATTGGTGCGCTTCAGCCTGGGGAAATCCAGGACCGGGCGATCGACATCCGCAATGGCAAGGCTTGCCTTGGCGAGGCTGGTTCTGGCAAGAATCTTCGCCACCAGATCGACGGGCGGGTGGAGCGATTCCTGCTTGAGCACCAGCAGCCATTCGCGGCCGCGGCGGGCCTGGGCGATTTTTTCGGTGCAGGCGGAGCAGCCGGCGGCGTGCAGGCGCACCTGCCCGGCGACGGCGGCGGGCAGGGCGCTCTCGGCCGACTCGGCCAGCCACTGGTCTACGGTCGCGCAGTCAATCGTCGCGCAGTCGAAAGATTGGCCGCGGGCGCCTGGACCGGCTCCGGATTGGCGGGGGTCCGTCATCACATCACCTGCTTCCTATTACGTTCGAGCAGCCTGGCAAGTTCCATCCGTCCGCGGCTGATGCGAGATTTCACGGTACCTTCCGGGATACGCAGGACTTCGGCGATCTCCTTGTAGTCCATATCTTTCAAATCGCGCAGGATGACGGCTTCGCGCAGTTCCGGCGAAACCTTGAGCAAGGCTTTCTGCACCAGCGCCTGCAGCTCGCGGTTCATGGAGCGTTGCAGGGGGTCAAGTTCCTGAGTTTCCACTTTTTCGGCGGGCGAGATCATGCCGTCGGACTCATCCCAGCCGGCGTCGAGGGAATACGTGGTCTGTTCGGCTCGGGTGCGGCGGAAATGATCGACCAGCAGATTGCGGGTGAGGGCGGTAAGCCAGCTCTGGAAGTTGCCGCGGTCGGCGTCGAAGGTCTTCAGGCTGCGATAGACCTTGAGAAAGACCTCCTGGGTAAGGTCGTCGGCATCGCAGGCGGAGCCGGTGAAGCGATAGCAGAGACTATAGACGCGACGGTGTTGCGACTCCACGATTTGCTGCCAGGCGTGGCCGTCGCCCTGCAGGCAGCGGCGTACGAGTGCATTGATCTCTTCCACTTGGGCCGCGGGCATCCGCTGTTTCGTCGAGGGTACCGACTGCACTTGAGATTGTAGCGCCTGGGCGGGGCGACCGCGGCTGTCCTCCACGGTGAAGCGCGTCAGGCTGTTGCGCGGCAATGGCCAGGCCGACAATCCCATGCAAGTGGATACGCAAGGGGAAGGCTTTCGGTTCCTCGGATTGTCGTCGATAAACCGATTATTGTGGACCTCAGACGCTGAAGCGCTTGAAAATTTTTCGATGGCTTATCCCCCGGCTGAAGCCGGGGGTCTACCGAAGGCGAGTTTGTCAGCAGTCTGATGGTGGTGAGTCAGAAGTTCGTTTCAGTAAACTTCGGCGTTTTTTTCGATGCAATCCGAAAAAAAGCAGGTCCCTCCACTTCGCTCCGCTACGGTCGGGATGACAAATTTATGTAGTGAATCAATGACTCACCACATTCCATGGATCGAAAAACGGAGAATGCGCTTAGTGGATTGCTTGCGCGCTGGCCAGCAGGACGGCGGAGTGACGCGAGGCTTGTTCGTAGTAGCGCACCATTCGTTGCGGCTCGCTGGCTCGATAGGGTGCCAAGTTATGCGCCCAGCGGTAGCCAATGGGCTGGTACCAAAGCTCGACGTTCACATGGAATGGTCCGGGCGCATTGCCGGTCGATACCACATATCGCACGGTGCTGCCGTCGCCGTTGAATCCGGGATCGTCCGCGGCCTGGCCGATTACGGCGATGTTCCAGTCCGCCGTGCGTTTGTCGAAGCCGCGCGGCAGCAGGCGATTGTCCTTGAGATATCCCACGGCATTCAGCAGGCCGGTGGTGACGTGGCCGCGATCGTCCTTGAGGATCGGCTCGTAGATTTCGACCTGTTGGGGATTTGTGATTTCGCGATAATGCGGCTCGTAGCGCAGCGGATCTTCATCGTTGGCATTGCCCACGATGGAGCCGTCGGGATTCAACTTGCCGGACTCGAACACGATTTGCCCGTTGCCATTGCGGACGGTGACGTGCAGCCAGACTCTGCGCGATGGATAGGCGGTGGGCAGCTTGTGGCCGGTGAGATTCTCGACCTGTACGTTTATGGCCAATCCATTGGCGGTGGCTTGCATGCCGCGAATGGTCAGCCGGGCCGACTGCGTTTGCAGAAATTCTGTTGTGCGCTTGACGGCGGCGTTGAGCTCCTGCGGCGTCGCTTCAGTGGCCAGAGCGTTGCGGTGATCCTGCAGCAACGCTTGCAGAAGGAAATTTCCGCCGACGAATACGTGCCGGCGCACGCCCTGACGCAGCTGGCCGTAGAGCGCGGTGATGGGCGCGGGACTGTTCACCGCCGGCATGTGGCAGGACTGGCAGGTTTCATTCGCTTTGGGGTAGTCGCTGTGCTGCCATTCCTGGAAGGGCATCTGCTCAGGAAATTTGCCCAGCGCCACGCCGCCGGGGCCGCGCGCGGTGGTGAAGAGCGTATGGCAGCTTCCGCAGAGGCCGGCATTGCGAATCTGGTCGCCCTCGACCGGCATGAAGCCGCCGGTGGAAGACTGCATGATGCGGGCATGACCTCCATCGACGACAAAGGGACCATACTCGGGCCGGATGGCATGCTTTGCCGGCCGGGCGATGGCCACGTTGCCGACGAAGGTCTCGTCGGTGCCCAGCCCCTTGTCCTCCACCTGATGGCACACGGAGCAGGAGACACCATCGGCCGCGGCTACATTGCCTTTGGGATACTGCTCCAGAGGGAGGTGCGCGAAGATGCGCGTCATGCGGCCGGCGTCGCGGTTGGCCAGATGCAGCTCCGGCATGTGGCAGATGGAGCATTCATCTTCGATTGCTGCCTGCGATTCGGGGTGGTCGATCGACTCGCGGCGTACGCTGCCCTGCCAATAAGGATCGCGGGAGGCGTTGGCCATGACGCTTGCCCGCCACTCGAAGCCGATGGAGACATCCTTGCCGTCGCTGGACTTCATGCCGTTGTGGCAGGCGACGCATCGCTGGGAAGGCTGAAATTCCAAAGCCCCGGATGTTTTATAGTCCTGGTGCTGGGCGGGCAGCACGAGGGGAAATCCTGCCAGCAATGCTCCGAGAATGATTTTGCGAATCAACCTGATTCTCATCTACCAGCCTTCCCAGAGCTTGCCATCTGCCCAGTCCCACAGGACATAAAACTCCACCTGGGAGGTGCGACCGCCGGTATTGGTGACGGGTTTCCTGTATCCGATGGCGGCGCGGACGTGTTGACGCGGACTGAGCGTGACCTGTATTTCGGGTAGAACGTCCCAGTCGTTGCTTTGACCCGGTTTGAAGTCGCGCGAGCCTAACAGCTCCACCATGGGATTGAACTGCCGCCCGAGGCCGTGATCGACGATCAGCGACTGGCCAAACGTCGACCGCCAGAACATGCTGCGCGGCGTGACGCTGGTATCTACGGGCAGGTCCGATCCCAGCTGGAATTGTAGAAAGGTATTTTCCTTGAAGAGCTGATCGAAGGCGGCGAAGGGCTCGAATTGCGTCGTCCCGGCGCCGAAGCCACGCTTGCTGTCGCCGGTGGGCAGCAGAATGCCGCCTTGCAGGCTGAGGATCGATCCGGTGCGTAAGCTCGAAAACATTTCCCGCTTGTAACCGACCGTGATGTCGCCCAGTCCGGCGGTCCAGTTGTGATTCTGGTCGGCGTAGTTCACCGGGACATCCACTTCGAGCTGGTTTCGGCCGGCGAAGGTTTCTTCGTGGATCACGTCTGTTGTGTAGGAGGGCGCGCCGGTTGCATTGGCGGCGGTGGTTACGACCTCCTCGTCTTCGGGAAATGCTTTCTCGGTGACGAAGGCGCGCGGCAGGTTCAGCTCCCCGCGCGGATAATGGTGGGTGTTGTGGCAGAGCGTCCGCATGTAGGCGACTACGTCGTCGATCTCGGTGTCGGACAGCAGCTCGCTGAAAGCCGGCATGATCTCGGAAAATCCGTAGGACGGGCCGCCGTAGAGAACCACAGCCTTCCATTCGGCGTTCGTCTCCGGCGTTGTCTGACCGCATTTTGAGAAGTCCGGCCAGGTGTCCGGGCGCTTGAACTCCGTGCTGGTTTTGGGAGCGCCGCTGCCGGTGGGCCCGTGGCAGGAGACGCACCCGGTGTTGTAGATACGCGCCCCATTCCTGGCGTTCGGGGGCTTGGCATAGTGGATGGTCTGGGCGGAAATGTGCGGAGCGATCGTGCAGAAAAGTGCGACCACGCACACCAGCAGGGATCGAGCCGATCTAACCGGATAGCTTGCGGGCGGCCTGCATGGCAATCGGGAGAGCGCATTCAACACCGAAATCCTCTGAGCCTCCAATTCTGCCATTCAACCACAACCTTACCGCCGCCCATTCTTTCTTGTGTTCAGCGATCAAAACGCGCATCGACAAAGATTCTTCGCATTTATCTTTACTAGTTCAGATGCGCAGAATCGGCACGATGCGAGTGCGCGCCTGAAGTCCAGATAGCTCGCGGGCTGTTAACGATTATGGATGACGCTGTGCGCTAAGATTCCAGCATGTCAGACTTTGCGCTGCCATCGACTGAGACTATGCTGCACGAATCGATCCTGCAGGGGTCGGTGCTGGTGCTGTTGCAGTTCGACGTGTGCGAGGCGATCCGCCTGGACGAACTGCGGGAGCTGATCCGCGGGCGCACGGTGGAACTGCCGAGCGCGAAGCTGCCTGCCCTGGGGCACGTGCGCTATCAAAGGCCGCCGGTGGTCGAACCGGTCGAGACGCTGGTGCTGGAAAGCGGCGAGCGGCTGCAGGGCGAGATCAAATACTACGATTACGGCGTTTTGAGCCTGGTGTTCGAGCTGGCCTTCACGGGCAGTTGGGAAAGCCTGACTGATCTGGCAAGCCACTGGATGTGGGATGTCGACTTTGCGGCGCAGGCGACGAAGATCGTTCGTGGAAGGCTGAACCGCGCCGGCTCCACAATGGTCAAGCCGTATAAGAACTGGCTGAGCGAAGACTATCTGATCTTTCATATTCGGGAGATCGCCGGCTCGCCATCGGTGCCGGATTTGATTCGGCAGCACCGATCGCACATCGCGCAGCTGGTGCGCGGAGATACGGGCAAGCTGGCGGAAAGCGAATGCAACGAGGTGCTGCAATCGCATATTTCCTATTATGCGAACGACCTGGCGGTGATCGGGTGGAATGCCGCGTTCGTCTACGACACTGCGCTGGGCGCGCAGACGGCCATCCAGCTGCTGGAATATGCGAACTCACAGCTGCTCGAGTTTCGCCATTACGACGATCTG
Source organism: Acidobacteriaceae bacterium (assembly GCA_965276585.1). Taxonomy (GTDB): domain Bacteria; phylum Acidobacteriota; class Terriglobia; order Terriglobales; family Acidobacteriaceae; genus JAKAAZ01. Next base: position 1,225,291 of record CBDIAZ010000002.1, read on the forward strand.
CTGACCAAGGAACTGGAACGTGTATACAAGCTGCTCGACGAAGGCACCGGTTTTCTGGCGCGCTGGCGGCTGGCCCGGTCGGCGACCCGGCTGCACACGGTTCTGCTGGATGTGGCGGAGCTGACGGAGCACGCCGACAACGCCATTAAATTTTTGAGCGATATGTTTTCCGCGCGGCTTTACAAGCTGGCGGCGTCGAAGGTGGGCGTACCGGATTACAAGAATCTCGTGACCGAGAAAGTGCGCACCGCGGAGGAGCTGTATCGCTTCATGGTGGACCAATTCAACCAGAGCCGAACATTTTTTCTGGAGCTGGCGGTGGTGATTATTCTGGTGATCGAGCTGGTGTATTTATTTCGAGGGCGGCCATTTTAGAAGATGTATAGATGGACCGGCTGCGGAAACCTTACATGTCCTGCGGGAGAAAGTCCGAGGTGATCGGATTTTCGTACAGCGAATAATCGCGGCTGACCACCGTGATCCCGCTTTCCGTCACCAGATAATTCTTTCGATCTTCATTGGCGTCATAGCCGATGACGGTGCCTTCGGGAATCTGCACATCGCGGTCGATGATGGCGCGGCGAATGCGGCAGTGGCGGCCGATTCGTACATGGGAAAAGAGAATGCTGGAGTCCACTTCGCCGTAGGAATTGACGCGGACATCGTGGGAGAGAACGCTGTTGCGCACGGTGGCGCCGGAGACAATGCTTCCCGCGGAAATGATCGAGTTGATGGCCATGCCGGTACGTCCCGGCTCGCCGAAGACGAACTTTGCCGGCGGATATTGCAGCGGGCGGGTGCGCATGGGCCAGCCTTTGTCATAGAGATTGAAGATGGGCGTGACAGAGGCTACATCCATGTTGGCGTCGTAGTAGGCATCGAGCGTGCCTACGTCGCGCCAGTAGAGCGCCTCCTGCTTGTTCTCATCGACAAAGTTGAAGGCATACATCTTGTATTGCCCCAGCATGTTGGGCAGCACGTTGTGGCCGAAGTCGTGTTCGGAACCCGGGTCTTCCGCATCGCGGATCAGAGCGGGCAATAAAACATCCGTATTGAACAAATAGATGCCCATAGAAGCATCGACCTTCTCCGGATTGAATGGCGAGCGGATATCGGTCTGCTTCGGTTTCTCGTAAAAGCCCATGACTTCGCCGGTGCGCGATATCTCGACGACGCCGAAGCGGGAAACCTCCGAGGGATCGATGGGCAGCGTGGCCAGGGTGACGTCGGCGCCGGAGTCTACGTGCTGTTGCAGCATGCGGCCGTAGTTCATTTTGTAGATGTGATCGCCGGAGAGGATGAGGACGCGCTTAGGCTGTTCGCTGCCGATGGAATAGATGTTTTGATACACGGCGTCGGCGGTACCCATGTACCAGTTGGCGCTGACGCGCTGCATGGGCGGCAGGATTTCAATGAACTCGCCCAGGTCGTTGGCGACGACAGCGCCCCAGCCCTCGCGGATATGGCGGTTGAGAGAGAGCGCCTTATATTGCGTGAGGATATAAATGCTGCGCAGGTCGGAGTTGATGCAATTCGACAGCGTGATATCGATGATGCGATAGTTGCCGCCGAAAGTGACCGCCGGTTTGGCGCGGTCGCGGGTCAGCGGATAGAGCCGTTCGCCTGCTCCGCCCGCTAGAAGAACCCCTAACGTATCTTTCATCGAGGCCATCCGATCCGCTCTTGTTCAATTGAAAACCACGATGCTGAGATGCAGCTTTTCTTAGTCGGCAGCTTCCGCGCTGCCGCTTTCGTCCGTCAGTCGAATCCGCAGGGAACGCAGAAAATGCAGGTCCTGGGCGGTAAAAGGGCCGGAACCGGGCGCTTCTGTTTCTTCCTTTTCCGCCTCTTCCGACTCGGCTTCATTGAGGCCGATCGTGGCCTCCAGCATCAGCATGACCTCAAACCCCTCGGCGCGGATATTGCGCACCACTCCGGCGATCTGGTCGGATTCGGCAACGGTTTCATGGATGGCTTCCCCGAGCTGCTCAATGAGATTGCGTATTTTGCGATTCAAGTTCAGCCTCCTCGCGCCAAATAGTCGCGTTTTTCTTACCATACTTCGGTTTCCGCAAGAGGGCAACGCGCGGGTTGCGGCTGCTACACTTTTTCTGTTGTGGGATATGTGAATTTAGGACGCAAGCTGGGGATCGGCACGCGGGTGGCGGCGAAGATTCTGCGGGATCGCGCGCAGAAAGCGCCGTCGAATTCGAACATCGATGCGCCTGCGGTAAAGCCGGAGAAGCAAATGCCGCCGCGTCCCGCGGAAAAGCGAGCCAGCCGAATCGATCCGCGCACAGCGACACGCAATGCGACTCGCGGAGCCATCCGCGGCAGCCGCGGTTTTGGACGCGGATTCTGGAAGCCTTTCATGCGCGCGGTGCGGGCGTTGTGGCATGAAGTGACCGGGGTCTTCTTCGCCATTTTTGCGCTGTTCTTTGCGCAGAGCCTGTGGAAGGTGCGCAGCGACTGGCTGACCGGCCCGCAGCATCATCGCTTCCTTGCTTATCTGATTTTTCTGCTGGTGTTCGGATATTTCTCGATTGCGGCGTTTGTCAGTTCACACCGGACGCAGCACTAGATTCGTTGCGCGCTGAAGAGGGTTTTTCCATGACGGAACGTTTCCGGCCGGATTCGACGACTCGCAATGACGATGCGGTTTCTGCGATTGGAGCACCCGGTTTGACGATGGAGCCGGTTTATTCGCCGTCCTCGAATGAGGCAGCGCGGGTGGAAGAGAAGATCGGTTATCCCGGCGACTATCCCTATACGCGCGGCATTCAGCCGACGATGTATCGCGGGCGGCTGTGGACCATGCGCCAATATGCCGGCATGGGGGACGCGGAGGAAAGCAACCGGCGCTACAAATTTTTGCTGGCCAGCGGCACGGCGGGACTGTCGGTGGCGTTCGATCTGCCAACACAGATTGGTTACGACTCGGACGATCCGATGTCGATGGGAGAAGTCGGCAAGGTAGGGGTTGCGATCGATTCGATCGAAGATATGGAGCGGCTGTTTGCCGGCATTCCGCTGGACAAGATTTCCACTTCGATGACGATCAATGCGACGGCGAGCATTCTGCTGGCCCTGTATGTCGCGGTGGCGCGGCGTACGGGGGCCGACACGAAGAAGCTTTCCGGCACGGTGCAGAACGACATTCTGAAGGAATACATTGCGCGCGGAACCTATATCTATCCGGTGAAGCATGCGATGCGCATCATCACCGATATGTTCGCGTGGGCCAACGATCAGGCGCCGGAGTGGAACACGATTTCGATCTCCGGCTATCACATGCGCGAGGCCGGATCGACGGCGGTGCAGGAAGTGGCGTTTACGCTGGCGAATGGAAAGACATACGTGCAGGCGGCGGTGGATGCGGGGCTGGATATCGATCGGTTTGCGCCGCGGCTGTCTTTTTTCTTTAACGCGCACAGCAATTTTCTGGAAGAGATTGCGAAGTTTCGCGCGGCGCGGCGCATGTGGGCGCGGATCATGCGGGAGGAATTCCATGCCAAGAATCCGCGGTCGTGGATGCTGCGCTTTCATACGCAGACCGCCGGTTCCACGCTGACGGCGCAGCAACCGGAGAACAATATTGTGCGCACGGCTGTCGAAGCCATGGCGGCGGTGCTGGGCGGTACGCAGTCGCTGCATACCAATGGATACGATGAAGCGCTGGCGCTGCCGACGGAAGAGGCTGCGCGCATTGCGCTGCGGACGCAGCAGATTCTGGCGTACGAGTCCAGCGTGGCGCAGACGGTCGATCCATTCGCCGGGTCGTATTGTATTGAAGCATTGACGGATCAGGTGGAAGCTGGTGCGACGGAGTATCTGGACAAGATTGCCGCCATGGGTGGAACGCTGCGCGCGATTGAGCGCGGATTTATCCAGCAGGAAATTCAGAACGCCGCATATGAATATCAGCGCGCCGTCGATACCGGCGAGGCGGTTGTTGTCGGAGTCAATCGCTTCACGCGCGAGGATGAGCCGGGAATTCCGCTGCAGCGGGTTGACGAGGCGTTGGAACGCAAGCAGGTGGAGCGGCTGCGGGCGCTTCGTGTGCGCCGCGATGCTGCGCGGTGGCAGGCAGGGATTCGAGAGATTGAAGAGGCCGCGCGCAATGGGAAGAATTTAATGCCGGCGATTCTGGACGCGGTGGAAGGCTATGCTACGGTTGGAGAAATTGCCGGCGCTCTGCGTGGTGTGTTCGGCGAGTATCAGGAAGCGGTCGTTATCTAGTACGAACAGAAATTCAGGAAACCCATTCGAGGCCAAACGATATGAGAACGGCACGAAGTTCCGACACCTACCGCGAACGTAGACGAAGCTGTTTTCCTGCGCTGCTGGCGGGGATATTGATCGGCCTGGTTGCGTTTGTCGTGTTCACGCATGAAGCGAAGACTGGGGTATGGGATCGCCTGGCTGCGGTTGTGACCGGGCGCGGACTTTCGATCGACACTTCGCTGCCGACGGTTGTGAATAAAATTCAGCGGCTGCAGAGGCTGGAGACGGTCAGCTATTCGCTCGATAAGATTGTCGAAGGCGAGCGCACCAGCCCGATCCTGCCGGATTTTCTGGTGGGGGATAAGTTGCTCCTAGTGGTGCATGGCAGCGTGATCGCGGGGATCGATCTTAGCCAGCTGCAGCCGAGCGACGTTAGGATCGATGGCCGCTCCATTCAGGTGCATCTGCCGGCAGCGCAGATTTTTGTCACCAGTCTCGACAACACGAAGACGCGCGTCTATTCGCGGACGACGGGTCTGCTGGTGCCGGAAGATCCTAACCTGGAAAGCCAGGTGCGCGCCAAGGCGCAGGAGCAGATCGAACAGGCGGCGCTGGCGGATGGCATTCTTGCCACGGCCAACAAGAATGCCAGCGCGACTGTGACTTCCATGCTGCTGGGGCTGGGGTTTGAGAATGTCACGGTCAATTAAAGCATTTCTCCTGATCCTGTGATGTGGCGAGATTCTCGATGTGTGACCGTTCTTTGGGGAACGGTCACGCCGACTTCAAATTTCCACTACACACCTTCAGGAGAAATGCTTTAGATTTTTCGGGCAGTAGTTTTCCGGCGAGGGATTTTTCCAAAATTCAGAGGCGCTGTGTTCTCATAATTTCGTGACCACTTCGCGAGACAATAAATCTGGAATTGGCGAATTTGAAATCGGCAACGTCCCGGTGGGCTCGGGCAAGCTATTTTTGATTGCCGGGCCATGCGTGATCGAAAGCGAAACGCATGTACGCAAAATGGCGGATGCTATTCAGCGCATCGCCAGCGACCTGAACGTTCCTTATATTTTCAAAGCGAGTTACGACAAGGCGAACCGCACCTCCGCGAAAAGTTTTCGCGGGCCTGGCCTGGAAGAGGGCTGCGGGATTCTTGGACGCCTGGCGCAGGCAACCGGGCTGCCTGTGCTGACGGACGTGCATGACATGCACGATTGCGAGCGTGTTGCGGAGGATGTCGATGTGCTGCAGATTCCTGCATTCCTTTGCCGGCAGACGGATTTGCTGGTAGCCGCGGCAGAAACCGGGCGCGCGGTGAATGTGAAGAAGGGCCAGTTTGTTGCGCCCGGGGACATGAAACATGCGGTGGAAAAAATCCAGTCGGCCGGCAATGCCCGCGTTTTCCTGACCGAGCGCGGCGCCAGTTTTGGCTACAACAACCTGGTGGTCGATATGCGCTCGTTGGCGATTATGCGGCGCTATGCGCCGGTGGTCTTCGATGGAACGCATTCCGTGCAGACGCCTTCCGCGGCTGGCAGTGTGAGCGGCGGCCAGCCGGAATTTATTCCGGTGCTGGCGCGTGCCGCCGTTGCTGCCGGCGTGGACGGAATTTTTCTTGAAGTCCACGACGATCCGGCGAATGCAAAATCCGACGGCGCGAATGCGCTGGATTTGAAGTTGCTGCGTCCACTGCTGGAAACGCTGCTTGCGATTCAGGAAGCGTCACGATAAATTCTGCGCAGGATTTATGCGATGGAGCGTACTACTTTATGCGATGGAACGTACTACGCCTCCGTCGACTCGCAGCGCGGCGCCGTTGGTCGCGGAAGATCGCGGGCTGGCGAGGTAGGTGACCATGGCGGCGACCTCCTCGACGGTGGCGAATCGTTTGAGCAGCGAGGAGGGCCGGGTGTTGTCGAAGAATTCCTTCTCCACCTGCGCGACCGGCACGTTGCGATGTTTCGCCATGTCCTCGACAAAGCCGCCGACTCCTTCCGACTGGGTCGGTCCGGGAAGGACGCTGTTGACGGTGACGCCGGTTCCCGCGACGGATTCCGCCAGCCCGCGGGCGACCGCCAGCTGCGCGGTTTTGGTCATGCCGTAGTGGATCATCTCGACGGGAATCTGCAGAGCGGATTCGCTCGACATGAAAACGATGCGTCCCCAGTTTTTATGGACCATGCCCGGCAGATAATGCCGTGACAGACGAATGCCGCTGAGAACATTGACCTCAAAAAAATGCAGCCAATCGGAATCGGTGATGGCCGAGAATTCTTTCGGCTCAAAAATTCCAAGGTTGTTGATGAGGATGTCGACCTCGGGCAGTTTTTCGATCAGATGGTTTACGCCGGCGGCGGTTCCGAGGTCGGCGGCAATTCCTGCTACGCTGCCCTTCGGCCTGGCGGCTTGAATCTTCTCGATGGCATGCTGCACCCGTTCCGTCGAACGTCCGTTGAGGGTGACATGCGCGCCTTCCTGCGCAAGCTCCCGCGCGATGGCGAAGCCGATGCCCGCTGTCGAACCGCTGACGAAAGCTGTTTTTTTGGTTAATTGCAGATCCATGAGTCATCCTCCCGATTGCGACGCCGCTAGAGGTATAGATTCATGCCGGCAACAAATGATGCTTCCGATCCCACTCAAGCCGCAAAAGACGCGGCTTGAATGGGGCACCCAGCACCTTGTTTGAAGGTCGATTTACTGGATGTCGTGCAGCAGAGCGCCGGCTTTTGTGACGTTGGTGTCGTATCTCGCCAGCACTTGTGCGGAAGCGTGTTGCCAGAGTCCGTGGAGGTGCTGCGCCTGCTGCTTTTCCTGCTGCATGGTGCCGGCCTGCTGCATCTTGTCTACGCTGGCGATCGCCTGCGGCAGCACGGTCTCAAAATGCGCCAGCTCTTTCTCAATGGTCTCGGGATGGTAGCTTATCCGGTCGCCGGTCTGCATGGCATCGGTCAGCAGGTCGGGCGACCAGCTCAGCGGAGTGGTTTGATTGAGCATGTCGTAGGCTTCCCGCAAGCGAGTCATGGAACCGGCAAAGCCGTCGAGCTGCGCACGTCTTTCAACGAGACGCTGCGGGCGATGCACTTCGACGGTCAATTGTTTCGAGGTGGGCAACGATGGAACGTTGACGATTGTCGTGAGGGTGTTGCCCTGGTAATGCCAGCCGGATGCGCCGGGCTTGGTTGTGTACGGCAGGGATTTTCCATTCGCTGTGACGGATGTCGGAGGCCAATCTGCCGGCAGGCGCAGTTCGTAACTGCGTGCGCGCAGCATGCCGGGATAACTTCCGCGCTCAGGCTGGACGCGAACGATGAGATCGCTCTTCGATTGTTGCGCGGCGATCGGCGTCCACGCTGCCTGATTCTGCTGATAGGCGCGAGTGTCTCCAGCATCTTCATATAGGGTGTAACTCGACGAAGAACCCGGCTTTTGCGGGAACACAGTCAGGATCAGCGGGTCGAGCGGTTTCTGGTTGCTGCGCAGCATGGGAGGGGCCAGGGGCAGGATTGCTCCGGCAGAGATATAGATCGGAGTCTGCTGGATGGAAAACTTACGCTCGACACGGATCGGCCCGGTGAAGTGCTTGCCGGTCTGCCACTCGATCCATTCTCCGGGCGGCAGCCAGATGGACTCACTCGCCAGCTGTGTCGCTGGATCGAGTGCGGCTGTGATAGGGGCGACGATCATTTCCTTGCCGAACTGGTATTCGTTTTTCGCGGTGTAGGCTTCATCGAGATTCGGCCAGTTGTAATAGAGCGGCCGCAGGAAGGCGACGCCGGTGTCGTAGGTTCTGCGCGCCTCGGTGTAGATGTAGGGAATCATCGCGTAGCGCAGCTGATACGTCTTCCGCATGATGCCGGAATATGGCTCGGGATAGGCCCAGATACGGCGCTCGGCGTCGGGATTTTTCGTAGTGTGGGTGCGCAGGATCGGGCTGAATGCGCCGAACTGCACCCAGCGCGTAAGCAATTGCGGATCGACCACGCCGGGCATGTGTCCGCCGATGTCGTGGCTCCAATAGGCATAGCCGACATTGGCCGCTGTCGCGGTGAACCAGGGTTGGAAGGCCAGCGATGGCCAGACGGAGATGGTGTCGCCGGAGAAGCCGATCTGGTAGCGATGATTCCCGAGACCGCCCCAGCGGTGATAGAGCAAAGGACGCTTGCCTTCACGCGCCTGGTCCGAGAAATGGACATAGTTCAGCCACCAGGTCGGGGTCACGCCGGGCAACTTCGTGGTGGGTTCCTGTTGCCAGTCCAGCCACCAAAAATCGATGCCCTGCTTCTCCAGCGGATGCAGCATGATGTCCATGTAATTGGTCGCGAATTTCTTATCGGTGATATCGAAGGGGATGTATTTCTTCGTCGCCGGATCGATTCCCATGGCGCGCGCCATTTCAGGATAGCGAGCTTCCCAGGGCTGAACACCGGATGCGGGATGCAGGTTGAGCGTTACCTTCAGATCTTCCTGATGCACCTTGTTCAGGAAAGCCGAAGGATCGGGAAATAACAGTTTGTTCCAAGTGAATCCGGTCCAGCCAAGGGACTCGCCGGACTGATCCGTTTCGTGCATGGCCTCCAGCTGATCGCGGGATGTGTGCCAGCCCATGTCGATGACGAGCACGTCGAGCGGCGTATCGTTCTCGCGGAATCCGCGAATCAGATCGTCCAATTCCTGATCGCTATAGTCCCAGTAGCGAGACCACCATGCGCCGAAAACGAAACGCGGCGGCAGCGGAATGCGCCCGGCAACCGCGATAAATGCACCCAGCGCCTGCTTGTAATGATGGCCGTAGCCGAAGAAATACCAATCCTGGCGATCACCGGCCGGGCGCTCCATGACCCAGGGCCACGGACTGTTTTCTCCGTGCGTGAAGCGAAAATCCGCAGAGTCGAACAGCGGGCGCGTTGAGTCGTCGACGACCACCCAGCCATCGCGGGAGATCAGTCCGGGGCCGATGGGTTCTCCCGTGTGACTGCCGCGCGCGTTATCGAGGGTGCGGGTGGTTCCCTGCAGGTTTCCCGTGTCCGGCATGCCGGGGCGCCAGGTTATATCCTTGCCATTCATTTTGAAGTTGACCTGAAGATTGTCCGGAGTGAATTTTCCATTGTCGCCGTTCGCGACCGTATAGACGAGCTTCACGTCTTTCGTTTCGATGGAGAGGCGATGGCCTGAGTTGGTCGCTACGGCATTGTGCGTGAACGGCGGTACCGGCAGGTTGCGGTTCAGGAAGACAAACGATGCGTGGTTTTCAAAGTTTCCATCCGCGGCCCACTCCATCCGGATCAGGCGGGACGTGAGAACGGTGAAGCGCGCGTGATCGAACGTGACGACAGCCTTGGGATTTGCAACTGGGTCGTACAGGTTGGGTGAATGCAGGCTGGCGGCGTCGTTTGGCAATGCAGCAGTAAGGCCTGTCTGTCCGGTCGCCGGTTTCGCGGCGGATGTGATCAGAACGATGGCTGCGAGCAGAAATAATTTGAGAAAGCGGATCGATTGCCGGAATTGTTTTTTCATTGTCGATTGAAGGTGAATTATACAAGTCGCGCAGAACGGAAAACCCGGCAGACTGGCGATGCCAATCTTCACGTTCAGCGAAGAAAATACCCGCGACAAGGAGCACGCAACGTTTCCGATGTTCGCATCTTACACATAGTAATGAATTGGAATTGGCGTTCAGGGAGCCGTCGATCATGAAGAATGGGCATCTCCTCAATACACCCCGACAGCAGAGTTCAGCCGGCGTATGCAGGATTCAGCTGGATGGCGTGAGTCATTCGGCCAACCTTGGCGAACCGCTGGTGGATGCGCTGAACCGCGCCGGCCGCGTGATTCCCCAGGTCTGTTATCACCCGCAGCTGGGGCCCATTGAGACTTGCGATACCTGTATGGTGGAGGTGAATGGACGCCTTGTACGCGCATGCGGAACGCCGGTAATCTCCGGAATGGTGGTGTCGACCGAGGGCGAGCGCGTGGATGTGGCGCAGCGTGAAGCCTTCGATCGGATTCTGGGCAATCACATGTTGTATTGCACGGTGTGCGATAACAACAACGGAAACTGCACCGTGCACAACACGACGGCGCTGCTCGATGTGAAGCATCAGAAACGGCCGTATCTGCCGAAGCCGTATCCGGTGGACAACAGCAATCCTTTTTATCGATACGATCCCGATCAGTGTATTATCTGCGGTCGATGTGTCGAGGCGTGCCAGGATGTGCAGGTGAACGAGACGCTTTCGATCGACTGGGAGGCGGAGCATCCGCGCGTGCTGTGGGATGGCGGCGAAACAATTGCGGGATCGAGCTGCGTCTCCTGCGGACACTGCGTAACCGTATGCCCATGCAATGCGCTGATGGAAAAGTCGATGATCGGGCACGCCGGATTTTTTTCCGGGCTGCCGGCAAAAACTCTCGACAACATGATCGACGTGGTGAAGGGCATTGAGCCGGAGATTGGCTACAGTCCTATTCTCGCGGTTTCGCAGATGGAAGCGCGGATGCGCGAGGAGCGGGTGCGCAGGACGAAGACGGTCTGCACCTATTGCGGCGTCGGCTGCAGCTTCGATGTATGGACGAAAGACCGGCACATCCTGAAGATCGAGCCAGAACAGGGCAGCGCCAATGGGATTTCCACCTGTGTGAAGGGAAAGTTTGGCTGGGATTTTGTGAATGCAGAGGATCGCCTGACGAAACCTCTCATCCGCAGTGGCGATACGTTTCGCGAGGCGAGCTGGGATGAGGCGCTCAGTCTGATTGCGGAGAAGTTTACGGCGATTAAAAATTCCGACGGACCCGATGCACTGGGATTTATCTCATCGTCGAAATGTACGAATGAAGAAAGCTACCTGATGCAGAAGCTGGCGCGCGCGGTGATCGGTACGAACAACATCGACAACTGTTCGCGCTATTGCCAGACGCCGGCGACCAAGGGACTTTCGCGCACGGTCGGATATGGCGGCGATTCCGGATCGATTGCCGATATTGAAAAGGCCGCTCTGGTGGTGATCATCGGCAGCAATACTTCGGAGAGTCATCCTGTGCTGGCGACGCGCATCAAGCGCTCCCAGAAACTGCGCGGACAGCGCATGATTGTTGCCGATCTGCGTGAACATGAAATGGCGCGGCGCGCCGATATTCTGCTGCGGCCGAATCCGAGCTCGGATCTGGTCTGGCTGTCCGCTGTTGCGAAATACATTGTCGATAACAATCTGGCGAAGATGGATTTCATCGAGCGCTGGGTGAACGATTTTGCGGAATATCGGGCCAGCCTGGCTCCGTTCACGCTGGAGTTTACCGAGCGCGTGACCGGCATTTCCGCGGCCACGCTGGAGCAGGTGGCGCGGGAAATTGCCAATGCGGAGCGCGTCTGCATTTTGTGGGCGATGGGGGTGACGCAGCATTGCGGCGGCTCCGATACCTCCACGGCAATCTCCAACCTGCTGCTGATCACGGGCAACTACATGCGTCCTGGAACCGGTGCCTATCCGCTGCGCGGCCATAATAATGTGCAGGGCGCGAGCGATTTTGGCTCCATGCCCGATACGCTCCCCGGCTATCAGAAAGTGGAAGACCCTGGCGTCATTGCGCGGTTTGAGCAGGGCTGGAAGGTGAAACTGCCGACCTCAAAAGGCCTCGACAACCACGCCATGATCGACGCCATTCACAATGGAAAATTAAAGGCCATGTATTTGAAGGGCGAGGACACGATCACCTCCGATGCGAATGAGGGTGATGTGGCGGCAGCTCTCAAGAAGCTGGAATTTTTCGTGGTGCAGGACATTATTCTGAGCGAGACGGCGCGTTATGCGGATGTGGTTCTGCCGGCATCGCCGAGTCTGGAAAAAGAAGGCACGTTCACCAGCACGGAGCGGCGTATTCAACGGCTGTATCAGGTGTGGGAGCCGCTTGGAGAAAGCAAACCGGACTGGCGCATTATTCAGGAGATTGCGAATGCGCTCGGAGCAAACTGGAAATATGAGCATCCTTCGCAGGTGATGGACGAGGCTGCTTCGCTGGCGCCGCTGTTCGCGGGCGTGCATTACGATCGGCTCGAAGGATATAAGTCCTTGCAATGGCCGGTTGCTGTCGATGGCTCCGATCAGCCGCTGTTGTTTACGGAGAAATTTCCGTTTCCCGATGGCAAGGCCAAGCTGTATGGCATGGAATGGATCGAGCCTTGCGAGGAGAGGAATGAGGAGTTCGATCTTCATCTGAACAATGGCCGCCTGCTAGAACATTTTGAAGCCGGCAATATGACCTTTCGTTCGAAAGGCATCATGCAGGAAACGCCGCATCAGTTCCTGGAAGTCTCGCCGGAACTGGCGTCGGAGCGCGGTATTACGACGGGGCGATGGGTTCGCCTGCGTTCGAAGTATGGCCAGACGAAGGTGCAGGTGCTGGTGACGGATCGCGTGCAGGGCAAGCAGCTTTATCTGCCGCTGAATTCTATCGATCAGCCGGTGAATCGGCTTACCGGCAGCGGCATTGACCGCGCGACGCACACGCCTGCCTACAAGGAAACCGCGGTGCAGATGATCGCCATGCCGGAGCAAGGGCAAAGTCCGCTGCCGCGCACGAACTTTCGCTTCGGAAACCCCACGCCGCAGAATGGTGTGGAGGTGGAGCGCAAATGGCAGCGGGACGATTATCGTTTGCCCGGCACCGCGGCGGACGACCGGCTAGTGCAGATCGAGAATAGTCGCCTCTGATATTGGTCCTTCAAGGAGAAAACGCATGGCTGAACCGATTCGCGTCTATACGCCGCACCGTGACGAGCGCGAGGAACTGCGCCGCAAGGTGGAGAGTGCGCCTAGCGATCATGCCGGTGCATTGCTGGCTGCGTATGAACTGCTGCAGGAGGCGCAGGATCATGGCGTGCTCGATACGCTTCGCGGCGCCATTGGAGCCGGCGATGCAATGATTGGCAAAGCAAGCGAGTATGCCAATACGCCGGAAGGAATTCGGCTGATGCGCAACCTGATGGCGATGGCCCGCCTGCTGGGTGAACTCGATCCCGCATTGCTGGACGCGGCGGCAAAAGCGATTTCGGAAAGTCGGCGCAAAGAAGAAAAAGATGCAGCTCCGCCTTCTCTTTGGGACACGCTGCAGCGACTGACCGGCGTGGATAGCCGCCGAACACTGGCCACGCTCGCGAGTGTTTCGCAGGCGTTCGGGCAAGCACTGGATGCAGGCTCGGGGCAGAGAAAATCGGCTTCGGGCGAACCTTCTTTACGAACTGGAATATCCCTGCCGGTGGTAGCTGTGGGGATTGCGGCGGTCGTTGCCGGTTTCTGGATTGGACGTCACAGTTGACTAGTGGCCTGTCGCGGAGAAAAAGTTAGTGGAGGAAACGCGCGAACCCACGTCTCAGAAGCGAGACGTGGGGCACCCAGGTTTTCAGCCTGGTAACGAAATCGCTGCGACAGGCGACTGGTGCGGTGCAATTCCGCAAGAAACTTAGCTCTCTGGCACCTTTTTCTCTGCCTCTCGAATCTCACTCCATGGAAAACGATTGAGAACACAGGAGAGAACTGTGGCGCGCCCGTACTGGTCCGGACATATTCAAATTTCATTAGTGTCATTTGGCGTTTCGCTGTTTCCGGCTACGGAAGCCAAGAGCGAAATTGCATTTCATCAAATCGATCGCAAGACCGGTGAACGGATTCGGCATAAAAATGTCTCTGAAGATCGAGGCGCGGTGGATCGCGCCGACATTATCAAAGGCTATGAATTTCGCAAAGGCGAGTATGTCACGATTGAGCCGGAAGAGATTGCGCATTTGAGGATTCCCAGCAAGAAGACGCTGGAGATTGTGCAGTTCGTCGATATCGACGAGATCGATCCTGAATTTTTCGAGAAGCCGTATTTTGTGGTCCCGGAGAGCGGCGCGCAGGCGCAGGCGTTTGCGGTCATCCAGAAAGCGCTGCGCGATAGCGGCAAGGCTGGTCTGGGCGAAGCTGCTTTCTCGGGGCGCGAACATCTGATCGCGTTGATGCCGCCGCTCGATCCGAAGTCGCGCGGACTGATGGCCTATACCATGCGGTATGACGCGGAGCTGCGCGATCCGGCTGATTATTTTTCCGAGATCAAAGATGTCGATATCGATAAAGATCAGCTGGCACTTGCGAAAGAATTGATCAAACGCAATACGGCGAAATTCAACCCCGCGAAATTTGTCGACGATTATGAAGTGGCGCTGCGCGAATTGATTGATGCCAAGATCGAGCATCAGCCGTTGCCGAAGGAGGAAAAAGCGCCGAAGCGCGCCAAGGTTATCAATTTGATGGATGCCTTGCGGAAGAGCGTTGCTCAAGAGGAACAAATGGGCGGCAGCCATAAGACGACAACCAGAAAAAGAGAAGTTTCCGAGCATAAGAGTCGATCGAAAACCGGCGGCTTGAAACTGGTGAAACCGGCGCCACGCCGGAAGCGGACGGCATAACCATGCCGGCAGCGAAAACAAAAAAACGCACGACCCATGCTCGCAAATCTGCCGCCAGTCATGCGGACGCAATCGATGAGCAGCTTTCGCGCTATCGCGAGATGCGAAATTTCAAGATGACCGCGGAACCCAAAGGCGGTTCCGGTCGCAGTTCCGAAACAAAATCCGTAAAAGAGAATAGCGGGTTGCCGTTTGTCATCCAGAAGCATGCGGCGACGCGGTTGCACTATGATTTTCGCCTGGGCTGGCGCGGCGTTTTGAAGAGCTGGGCGGTCACAAAAGGGCCGAGTTATTATCCCGGCGACAAACGGCTGGCGGTCCAGGTAGAGGATCATCCCATCGAGTATGGCGGCTTTGAAGGCATCATTCCTAAAGGCCAATACGGGGGCGGAACCGTGATGCTGTGGGACGAAGGCACCTGGACGCCGCACGGAGATGCCGATGAAGGGCTGGCGAACGGCAGGCTGAAATTTACGCTCAATGGAAAGAAGCTGCACGGGGACTGGGCGCTGATCCGCATGGGCGGCAAAGCCGCGCAGGAGAAGAAGCCCAACTGGCTGCTGATCAAAGAACATGACGAATATGAGCGCGGCGCATCTGATTTGCCGGTAACGGAAGAGGAACCCGACAGCGTTGTCACCGGACGCGATCTGGATGCAATTGCAGAGAACCAGGATCACGTGTGGGGTTCGCAGGGAAGCCGGCGACAGGAAGAGAAAACGGAACCGCATTCTTCACCCGCGTCAAAAAAAAAATCAACCGGTGGCACGGGAAACGCAGCCCATAAAACGCTCGCGAAGAATTCCTTAAAAATTGCACATGCGGATGACGAGCTGCGTGCCGCGCCCAGGCAGGCTCTCCCGGATTTTGTGCCGCCGCAGATGGCATTGCAGGTGAACGAAGCTCCCGAAGGCGCGGAATGGGTTCATGAATTGAAGCTGGATGGGTATCGCATCCAGGGGCGGATTGATAAGTCCAAACGCAACTCGGTGAAGCTGATTACACGCGGCGGCCTGGATTGGACCCATCGCATGCCGGATATTGCGCGTGCGTTGGCAGAGCTGCCGGGTAAAACAGCATTGCTGGATGGAGAAGTCGTGGTGTTCGATGAACACGGCGGCACCAGCTTCGCGCTGTTGCAGGCGGCGTTTCAGGAAGGGAAGAAACAGCAGTTGACGTATGTCGCGTTCGACCTGCTGCACCTTGATGGGCACAATTTGCAGGGTTTTCCGCTGGAGCGTCGCAAGAAATTGTTGCAGGAATTGCTGGCCGGTCTGGATGACGAGGATACCGTCCGCTTCAGCGAACATCTTGGCATGCATGGCAAAGAGATCTTTCAACATGCCTGTAAGCTGGGTGCGGAAGGAATTGTTTCGAAGAGAGCTTCCGCACCCTATACCTCTCGTCGAAGCGGAACCTGGCTGAAGATCAAGTGCATTCGGCAGCAGGAATTTGTCATCGGCGGTTTTACTCCGCCGTCGAAAAGCGGCGTTGGAATTGGCGCGCTGCTGCTGGGCTATTACCGGGATGGCGAGCTGGTGTATGCCGGCCGCACAGGCACTGGATTTACGCAGAAGATGCGGAAAACCATGCGTTCCATGTTGGATAAGATGGAACGCGAGCGGCCTCCATTTGCATCTTTGCCGACGGGTGCGGCCAACCAAGCCAAGTGGGTTGAACCGAAACTGGTCTGTGAGGTGAACTTTGCCACGTGGACTGCGGATAATCTTGTCCGCCAGGCTTCTTTTCAAGGTCTGCGTGAAGACAAGCCCGCCAAAGAAGTGAAACGCGAGGTTCCGGTGGAGTTGGAGGATGCAGAGTCTGCCGCGGGCGAATCGAGCCGCAAGTCGAAGCGTTCCGCCAGGGTTCAAAAGGAGAGGCCGATTTCAGCGCTCCACGTGAAAAAAGTGGCGAGCGCCAAAAAATCTGTTTCACGAGACGACGAATTTCCCATCGCGTTAACCCATCCGGACAAGCAAGTCGATACAGAAACGAAATTGACGAAGCGTGAGTTGGCCGATTATTTCTGGGCGGTTCGTGAACACATGCTGCCTTATATTGCGGAGCGGCCGCTGAGCATCGTTCGCTGTCCACAGGGAAGCACCAAGCCCTGTTTTTTCCAGAAGCATGTGACGGACAACCTGCCGGAGGGAATTGAAGGGATCGATATTCGCGGACGAAGAAGCGGCGTCGTCGAATCGTACATTACCCTTTCGACGCCGCTCGGCCTGGCTGGATTGGCGCAGATGGGCGTGCTGGAAATTCATCCGTGGGGATCGAGCAACAGCGATATTGAAAAGCCGAACATGCTGATCTTCGACTTGGATCCGGACGAAGCGATCGGCTGGAATACGCTGGCGGAAAGCGCACGAGAAGTGCGTTCGCGTCTGAAGCAATGCAAGCTTGAAAGCTTCTTGAAAACCACCGGCGGCAAGGGGCTGCATATTGTTGCCCCCATTGAACCTGAGCATGATTGGCCTGTGGTCAAGGAATTCGCGCGCGGATTTGCGCTGCAGATGGAAGCGGAAAACAAGCAGCTGTACCTGACGAAGATGACCAAGGCGGCGCGCAAGGGAAAAATTTTTATCGACTATCTGCGCAACGATCGCGGCGCTACTTCGATCGCGCCATTTTCTCCCCGCGCGCGACATGGCGCTCCGGTAGCTGCGCCGCTCGATTGGAAGGAACTCGACGAGCCGAAGGTGCCGCGTTTTCTAGTCGCGGATTTTGACGACTGGAAGGCACGCCTGCGCCATGATCCGTGGAAAAAAATGCTCGCCAAACATCAATCGATTTCCGCGGAGGTTCTAGAGCATTTCTCCTGATCCTTCTTTCCACCCCAGCGCACAAAGATCGTGCGCTGGGGACCCCGAATGGCGCGATTTACTTCCGGTCGGGAGTCCGATTGACGTCGTTGGGCGCGGAGGGATTGATCTGCCCTTTTTTCGTTTCCGGGGTAGGACTGCGAACGAATGTTTCTCCCGGCCCTGCGGTCGCAGGATTTTTTTCATCATAACCAGAGGGCTGGACCGCATGTTTCCGCGTGTCCGGCTGATTTTCAACTTTATCCTTTTCCTGCGCGCTCATGGTTCACTCTCTGCATTCGGTTAATTCGATCCCTGGATGGTGGATTGCTCTCAGCGGAAAATGGTTGGCTCCATTGCCGTAGAAGCGCTTTTAGCGGCCGCGGCATATCTGCACCAGGAGCCATGCGTTCAGTGCCGCGATCAAGATCGCCGCTCCCCAACCCAGAATCCGCAGCCATAAACGATTTACAAATACGCCCATCTTTTTGCGGTTGCCGGTGAAGGCGACCAGCGGAAACACGGCGAAACTTAACTGCATGCTGAGGATGACCTGGCTCAGCAGGAGCAGACGCGAGGTGCCCGAACGGCCCCAGAGCGCCGTCACGATTACTGTAGGGATAATCGCGAGCAGCCGTGTCAATAAACGCCGCTGCCATGGCGGAAGACGCAGATCGAGAAATCCCTCCATGACTACCTGGCCTGCAAGCGTGCCTGTCAAGGTGGAATTCTGGCCGGAAGCGAGCAATGCGACGGCAAACATGGTGCTGGCTCCGGTCACCCCCAGCAACGGCGTGAGCAGCTTATACGCATCGCTGATCTCGGCGACCTGATTATGCCCGGAGCGATGAAAGACCGCAGCCGCAACGATCAGGATGGCCGCGTTGACGAACAGAGCCATAGTCAGAGCTGCGGCGGAATCGAGGTTGGCCAACCAGATCGCTTCGCGCTTGCCTTTTGTCGTGCGGGGATAGTCGCGAGTCTGCACGATAGAGGAATGCAGATACAGATTGTGCGGCATGACCGTCGCGCCCAGGATGCCGATGGCGATATAGAGCATGTCGCCGTTCGCGATTATTTCGCGCGAAGGTACGAACAGATGGATGGCGATTGCGCTCCATTCCGGTCGGGAAAGAAAAATCTCCACGGCGAACAGCACGCCGATGGTGCCGATCAGCACCATGACCACCGCTTCAAAATAGCGAAAGCCGCGATTCTGCAGGAGAAGAATTAACAAGACATCGAGGCTGGTGATGAGCACGCCGAGAAGAAGCGGAATTCCGAACAGTAATTGCAGCGCGATCGCGGAGCCGATGACTTCTGCCAAGTCGCAGGCGGCGATGGCAATCTCCGCGAAGATCCACAACGCGACGGCAGTGGGTTTGCTGTACTGCTCGCGGCAGGCCTGCGCGAGGTCCATCTCCGTCGCCACGCCCAGCTTGACCGCGAGCCCCTGCAGCAGGATTGCCAGCAGGTTGGAAGCCATGATGGCGAACAGCAGCGTGTATCCGTAGCGCGACCCCGCGGCCAGATCGGTTGCCCAGTTTCCCGGATCCATGTAGCCGACGGAGATGATGAATCCCGGGCCGATGAAGCCCAGTGCGCGGCGCCAAAGCTGAGGAGAGTTCGACACGCGCACGCTGGAAAATACATCGGGCAGGGAGGGCCGGCGTATCGTATCCAGTTCAGGTGTGGCTCCGCTTTTGGGCATGCAGGAAACAGCTCCTTACCGCAGTATGCCATAGAATGTTAATTGCGGTTAACTTAGAGCTGTTAATTTACGCTCATCTTCTTTGCCGGCGCTTGACCCAGACCTTTTCTGCTGCCGGTTTGCCCAGAGTTGTACTTCCGGAGGGAGTATCGACCGTGACCGTCTGGTCGTAGTTGCGCGCGACCACTTTTACCGGCGTATTGGGGCCGATGCCGGACTTATGGAGAAAAATCAGCAACTTTGGGTCGCGCTCGTAAAGACTCGCAACGGTGTATGGCACGTCTTCCAGCGCCTCATTCAGCGGCAGCAGACCGCGCTTCTTTAACTGCGCAGGGCTCTCCGGCAGCACTGCATTTCCGTGCGGGCAGGTGCCTTTTTCGCCCAGCTTTTCGATCAGCTTGGCTTCAAAGGCGGGAGAAACGGCGTGTTCCAGGCGCTCGGCTTCGTCGTGAACGCGGTACCAATCCATACCGAACATTTCCGCCAGCATGCGTTCAATCAAATGATGGCGACGAGCGGTTCGATACGCGGTTTCTTTGCCCTTGGGCGTCAGCCGTACGACTCCATCCGCTTTCACTTCGACGTAACCGTCGCGTTTCAGGCGTTTGAGCGCCATGGTTACCGCGGGCGGAGAAACGGAAAGCCAATGTGCCAGGGTAGAAGAGATGACGGTCTGGCCTTCGGACTCGGCTTCCAGCACCGCCTTTAGATAATCTTCCTTCGAGATGGTGATGGCTTCTTTCATCGTGGTCTCGAAATTCTAACGCGTTCGAGGGCATGGCTGTATTGTGAAAGACGAACACAAGAAGTTAATTCCCGGTCGAAGCGGGCGAAAAGCAGGTCCCTCGACTGCGTCCGCCCAAGGCGGACTTCGCTCGGGATGACAATTCGAGCGGGGGTGGAGAATATCAACAGAGCCGAACAGCGTCAAAGCGCTCCAGAAAAGCAGTGTGCCCATGAATCCACGCACTCCTGTCCATCCTTCTCCAGAGCACGCGACGAAACCCGGTGCAGCCGGTTTCAAGCGCGGCCTCGGCCTCTTCGATTCCATCATGGTGGTTGTCGGCATCATGATCGGCTCCGGCATTTTTATTGTTCCGGCGGAGATGAGCCGGCTGATCGCCAGTCCCGGTTGGCTGCTGGTGGCCTGGGGCGTAACCGGTGTGCTGACGGTTGCCGCCGGGCTGACCTATGGAGAGTTGGCGGCCATGATGCCGGAAGCCGGCGGGATGTACGTTTATCTGCGCGAAGCATTTTCTCCGCTGGTGGGCTTTCTATATGGGTGGACGCTATGGATGGTCATCCAGACCGGCACCATCGCAGCGGTCGCCATCGCCTTTGCGCGCTTTTCCGGCGTTCTGTTTCCTTCAATCTCGGAAAGCCATTATCTGATTGCGCCAATCCATATTGTGGGGCGCTACTCCATCTCGCTGTCGACCACGCAACTGCTGGCAATCGCGATCATTGTTTTGCTGAGCTATGCCAACAGCCGCGGCCTGAACTATGGGCGCATTCTGCAAAATATATTTACCGTCGCCAAGGTTGGCGCGCTGATTGGGTTGGTCCTGCTGGGTTGTACCATCGGCATTCATCATGCGGCGCTGGCGGAAAATTTTCATCATTTCTGGACGGTGCGCCATCCGGTTTCCTTCGCCGCCGGCATGGATGCATCCACCGGCCTGGGCCTGTTTCTGGCCATCTGCATCGCACAGTCGGGCTCGATGTTCGCCGCCGATGCATGGCATGACATTACCTTCGTTGCGGCGGAAGTCAAACAGCCTTCGCGCAACCTGCCGCTGGCGTTGGGCATTGGAACCGCATCGGTGATTGTGCTCTACCTGCTGGCGAACCTGGCCTATCTGTTCACTCTTCCATTGATCGCGATTCAGCATGCCCCGGCAGATCGTGTGGCGACCGCCGCGCTCGAAAGCATCTTTCCGTATTTTGGCGCGGCGTTGATGGCCTTCGCCATCATGATTTCCACCTTCGGCACTGTCAATGCGATGACGCTGGCCGGAGCGCGCGTGTTCTATGCGATGGCCCACGATGGACTGTTTTTTTCGAACGCCGGCAAGCTCAATCGCGCTCGCGTGCCGGGATGGGGCTTGGCGATCCAGGGAATATGGACGGTGTTCCTGGTGCTTCCGCGCACCTTCAATCCACTCTCTGGAACCTATGGCAACCTGTACAGCGACCTGCTCGATTACGTCATTTCCGCCGCGCTGATTTTCTATATTTTGACGATTGCCGGAGTCATGCGATTGCGCAGAACGCGACCCAATGCGCCGCGTCCGTACCGCGTGTGGGGGTACCCTTGGCTGCCGCTGATATACATTGCGGGAGCGAGCGTGATCCTGATTGTGCTTTTTATTTTTCGACCTGCAACAACCTGGCCCGGCCTCGCGATCGTGGCGACCGGCCTGCCCATCTATTTCTGGATGCGATGGCGCAATCGGACACGTACAAATGAAATGGTCAACGCATCATAAGCGATTGGAATCTGCATAGTCTCATTGGCCGCGCACAAAAATCTGCGAGACAATCGCCATAGCTCCGGCTCGCGAAACTTCTGAAACATTGAGGAATCTACTTTGAATCGCGCCCAATTTCGGATCGCATTGCTCTGTGCCGTTTTTCCGCTTGCAGCCGCAGCGCAGCCTCAATCGGCAGCCGCACCTCAAGGCCGGCCGGTGCCCGCGCGATATTTCAATGCGCTTCGCTGGCGGCTTATCGGGCCGTTTCGCGCCGGCCGTGTGGTCGCGGTCGCGGGCGTGCCGGGCAGCGCTACGGATTTTTATTTCGGCTCTGTGGATGGCGGAGTTTGGAAGACGAGCGATGCCGGGACGGTGTGGAAGCCAGTCTTCGATGGCCAGTCGGTTGCCTCCATCGGCGCGCTGGCTGTTGCTCCTTCCGACAGCAAAATTCTCTACGCGGGAACCGGCGAGTCGGACATCCGCAGCGATCTTGCCTCCGGCGATGGCATTTATAAATCGATGGACGGCGGCCGCACCTGGAAAAATGTGGGGTTGCGAAATTCGCGCCAGATCAGCCGCATTCTTATCGACCCGAGCAATGCAGATGTCGTGTACGTCGGAGTTCTCGGCCACGCCTACGGCCCCAGCGTTGAGCGCGGAGTGTACAAATCCACCGACGGCGGCGCGACCTGGCAGCATGTGTTGGATAAAGGTCCGGACATTGGCATCGCCGACATGGCCATCGCAATCGCGAAGCCGAATATCCTGTTCGCCGCCACGTGGAACGCGCATCGTCCGCCGTGGAGCACCTATGCGCCGCTCGAAGGTCCGGGCAGCGGGTTGTATCGTTCGACCGACAGCGGAGCAACCTGGTCGCAGCTTGTGGGGAACGGTCTTCCGGCCGGCAATTGGGGGCGCGTGGGAGTTGCGGTTTCGCCCGATGGAATGCGCGTCTATGCCGTCATTGACGATCAAAAGCAGTCGGGTCTGTATCGTTCCGATGATGGCGGCGCGACATGGACGCGCGTCAACAGCGATCCGCGTTTAACCAGCCGTGGATGGTACTTCAACCGAGTGACCATCGATCCGAATCATCCCAATGTGTTGTACGTGCCGAATGTCGCGCTCTACCGCAGTGAAGATGGCGGCAAGACAATTTCTGTTCTACGCGGCGCGCCTGGCGGCGACGATTATCACGAGCTATGGGTCGATCCTAAAAATTCCGACCGCATGATTCTGGGAACCGATCAGGGAACCACCATCAGCCTGGACGACGGCAAAACATGGACCACCTGGTACAACCAACCGACGGCGCAGTTCTATCACGTCATCACAGACAATCATTTTCCCTACGTGGTATACGGCGCGCAGCAGGACAGCGGCAGCGCTGCGGTTTACAGCCGAACGGATCATGGCCAGATCACGCCTCGCGATTGGTTCCTGCCCGGCAGCAGTGAGAGCGGGTACATCGCGCTTGACCCGAACCATCCTGACATCATTTATTTGACGGACACCTTTGGCGCGGTGATTCGCTTCAATCGCAAAACTTCCTTCAGCCAGAACATTTCTCCGTGGCCTGTGGAGGAGTTTGGAAAGGAGATTGTCGAGCATAAATATCGCGATCCCTGGACGCCGGTGCTGGTGTTCTCCTCCGATTACAAAACGCTCTATCTGGGCACGCAATATGTGATGAAGACCGTAGACGGAGGATTGCATTGGCAGAAGATCAGCCCGGATTTAACCGGCGCGGTTGCGTCCGCCGCGAGCGCCACTTCCACGCCAACCGTAGAGAACACCGTTCAGCGTGGCTACGGCGTCGTTTTTACCATTGCGCCGTCGAGCGTCCATCCGCAGGAAATCTGGGCCGGCAGCGACACCGGACGCATCCAGCTCACCCTCGATGGCGGCGCAACCTGGAAGGATGTCACGCCGCCGGGTCTGTCTGCATGGAGCAAAATTTCCATGATCGAAGCTTCGCGCTTCGATGCAGGGGTGGCTTACGCTGCGGTCGACCGGCATCGGCTCGACGACTACAAGCCATACATCTATCACACGCGCGATTATGGCAAGACGTGGCAGCTGATCGTGAATGGGATTCCGGCAGTTTCCTATCTGCATGCGATTCGAGAGGATACGGAGCAACCCAATCTGCTTTACGCAGGCACCGAATTTGGAATCTATATTTCCTTCGACGACGGCGATCACTGGCAATCGCTGCAATTGAATCTTCCTGTGAGTTCCGTGCGCGATATGGAGGTGCATGGGGACGATCTGGTAGTGGCCACGCATGGTCGCGCATTCTGGATTCTGGACGACATGACGCCATTGCGGCAGATTGCGTCGACGGAAAGTGCTCCGTCTGCCTGGCTCTACAAGCCGCAGAAAACGATACGGATCGACAACGACGATTTCCCGGGAACGCCGCTGCCGCCGGAAGAGCCGACGGCAAACAATCCTCCGGCAGGCGCGATGCTCGATTACGTTCTGAAATCCGCCGCCCGTACTGCGACGCTGACGATCCTCGACTCCAACGGAAAAGTTGTCCGTCATTTTTCCAGCGAAGATCCTGTGCCGCCGATGCCGCAGATGGTTCCGATTGCGGAACGATGGTTTCCCAAGCCGCAGAGGCTCGAAACGGCAGCGGGTATGCATCGCTTTCTTTGGGATCTTTGCTGGGGGAGTTCCGGCGCGCCGGCAGCAGATGCAGACAGCGGAGACGAGGACAATCCGGTTCCACACGGTCCGCGTGTTGCGCCGGGAACGTATCAAGTACGGCTCAACGTCGATGGACAGACATCGACGCAGCCGCTGACAGTCGCAATGGATCCTCGATCTTCCGCTACTGCGGATGTGTTGCTTGCGCAACAGGAAACGGGTCTGCGCATGTATGCGGATTCTCTGCGCAGCCGGCAGGCGATGGCGGAAATTCAATCCGTTCAGAAAGAGTTGGATAATCGGAAGACGCAGACGACTGGAAATTCATCTCTGTTCGCGAGTGTCGATCGGTTACAGGGATCGATTGCGCAGATCGTGAATGGAAATAAAGCAGTCTCGGGTCTTCAGGATGCGAATGCAAACCTGAGCGGCGCGTTGGCGGTTGTGGAAAGCGGTGATCGTGCCGTTCCAGCGCAGGCGCTTGAATTGTATCGACAGGCACAGGAAGCGATGAATCAACGAGTCGAGCAGTGGCACCTGCTGAAACAAACACAGCTTGAACAATTGAACCGCGAACTGCAGAAGGCGAAGATCAAGCCGGTTCAGATTTCCAGCATCGAGAAAGAAGTGTTCTACCAGATGACGCGTTGACCCGACCAATCAACGCGATATGTCGCGAAAGGAAATCCTATGCGCACCTTTATTTCAATCGCGCTGCTGATATTTGTGCTGGTTGCATTCTTTTTTGTGACCGAAGGGAAATTCCGGTCGTTCGGCAGAACGCAATGGGTGCTGCGGATCGTCACAGCCGTTCCGCTCGCTGTCTCCTCGATTGGCCACTTCGCCCGCACCGCAACCTTTGCCTCCATCGTTCCGCCGGAGTTTTCGCATCCCCAGGCGTGGGTCATCTTCACCGGAATTCTTGAACTTGCCGGAGCCATCGGATTGCTGCTGCCGAAAACTACAAGAACAGCGGCGGTCTGCATCGCCATGCTGATGATCGCCATCTTTCCCGCAAACATCTATGCGGCGAACAAAACAGTCGGCGGTCTCCACATGCCAGGCATACCGGTACGCCTGGCGATGCAAGCCATTTACATATTGCTGGTGTTGCTGGCAGGTTGGGGGATTCCAATGCGGAGCGGCAACAGAAATGCCGCAATCAAGAACGCGGGCCGCTAGTTTTTTCGCGTCTTCCACAGAATCTGCCGCAGCATGCCCAACCATAACGTTGCATCTTCCGCTGAAAGATTCAGGCGGCGAACCATGCGTCGCACCGCCATTTCTTTTTCCTCGCCGGCCTGCGTTCCCATATATCCGCTTGCATGCAGAGTATCCAGCAGAACCGCGGTGGTCCGCTCCAGATCGCCAGTGGAAGCAGGCTCCGGTTTCTCTGTTGAGGGAGCATCTGCGCGGTCACGCACCAGTTCATACAGGCAGACAGCTACCGCCTGGCCGAGATTCATCGAAGGCTGCTCGGCATCTGTCGGAATGTGCATGAGCCAGTGGCAATGGCTCAGGGCCTCGTTCGAAAGTCCAAATTTTTCCGAGCCAAAAAGAATCGCGACTCGCCGTTTGTTGTGATCGACCGAACGTAGCTCCTCGAGAATCAACGGCGTTCCCGCCGCTAAAGTATGCAATGAATGCTGTGGCTGGCGGCGGCCTAAAGCAATCGTGCCCACCACAAGAGTGCAGTCGGAAATCGCCTCGGCAATTGTTTTGAATTCCTCGGCGTTTGCCAGCAGCGAGGCTGCGCCTACCGCGGAGCGCGCATCGCGAAACGCCGGCTCGTAAGGATTCACGACGCGCAGCCGCTCGAATCCGAAGTTGCACATAGCCCGCGCGACCGCGCCGATGTTCAAGGGATTGCGCGTGGATACCAGAACTATGCAGAGACGGTCGAGTTCAACAGGAGTCGGCACGTTGTCGTTACGATACAGTGCCGGTCAGCAGAGGCACCGCACCCAGCAACGCCGCATCGTTTCCTAAAGCTGCAGGAACAATCTGCACGCGGCCACTAGGCGTCCAGGAGTAGTTGTCCGCGTAATTCTGGATATACGGAATGATAATATCTCCCCTTCGCATGACGCCTCCGCCAAGGATGACACGCTCCGGTCCGTACGCGTGGATCAGCCCAACGGTCCCGCTCGCCCAAACGCGCAGGCAACGATCCCGCACCTCGATGGCAACGCGATCGCCATCTTCCGCCAAGTCAAACAGCGCGCGAAAATTGATGGTTTCCACTTTTGCCAACCGGCTTTCGGCAAACCCGGGCCAATCTTTCACGATCAATGGGAGAGCCCATCCGGATGCTTCAGCCTCCATACATCCGTACCCGCCGCAGGTGCATTTTCTGCCGGTGAACAATGCAGGAATGTGTCCGCCCAGGCATCCACCCTGCACTTGTTTGGTGCGATAGACTTTTCCTCCGGCCATGGCTGCGCCGCCAACTCCCGTGCCCAGGGTCATCATGACAACATCTTCCACGCCCTGCGCCGCGCCCGCATACCATTCGCCAACCAGCGCAGCGCGGGCGTCGTTCTCGAGCACGAACGGAATTTCGAATTCCGACCGACACCATGCCGGAAGATCGATAGTCGGAGCATCTTCAAATTTTTTATTCGTTCCCACGACGCGTTCGCGATTTGCCATCGCAGCGATACACATCGCAAGCCCGATGCAATCTTTCGCACGCAATCCAGTCTGCGACAACATCTCGAAAATGATGGTTTTAAAAATTGGCAGCAACGGCCGGAGACCTGCGGCGGAATCGGCAGGGATTTCCCGCGAGATCAGAATATTTTTGTCCTCTACGATGGCAAGCGCCGCGTGGGAGCCGCCCAGGTCGATAGAAATAGCCTTCATGGTTTCCTTAATTGAATAGACAACTAGCGCCAGCGGACGACCGTAACCGCGAACGGCGCAAGCCTGAGCGTGGTTTTGGCCACACCCGATTCGGCGGCTGGTCCCTCCCCTGTCGATTCATCCACCGTGGATATGTTCGCTACATGGGTAGCGTCGGGCAGCGCTATCTCCGCTGCGCGGTTACGCTGATTAACCAGCAGCAGCTTCTTGCCGGCCGGCGTTAGAAAAGCCTGCGCAGTAACATCGTCGGAGTTTTCTATTTTGGTTTCGACGATCTTATCCCCAGGTCCAAAATTATCTTTCAGGAGTTTCAATACCCAGTAGCGTGCATTCGGTTTTCCGTTCGTCCAGTCAATCATGGAGACACTGGGAAATTGGGAAGGGTAGCCGACAAGCTGCGACTCGCCGACGACATCCACACCTTCTTTTGCCAGTCCTATATATAGATAGGCATATAAGGCCCCGGCAGCGTTCCAGTAAGCTGTCGGGATGGATGCGATATGGCCGCTGGCATCTGCTACCTGGTTGCTATCGTTCGGCAGGATAACTCCCAGTTCGTCGGTATCGGTCTTTGTTTCCGGCGATAAGCGATTGCGAATTGCATTGATATATCGAACGTCAGAAAGAAATCCATTCGCCTGGTTGAAGAAAGTATATTGCCAGTCGTCGATCGTCTCGCCCGCAGATGGGCTGGCATAAAAGTGATAGGAGATATAGTCGAGCGGAATTCCAGGCTTATGGTTCTTATGATCTAGAAAATATTCAAACCAATGCGGGTCTTTGAAGGGCATCGCCAGTGCCAGCCCCATGAATTTTGTGTCCGGGCTGACGGAATGAATGGCACTTACGATCGCGTCGTATCGTTTCGCATATTGCTCCGGCGTTGTACTATGCTCAAAATCAACTTCATTCAAAACTTCCCATATTGGAAAATGGTAGTGATAGCCGGAAGTATGTCGCCTCCCGTTTTCATCGGTAAATCCTCCGCGGACATACCAGCTGACCAGCCGCCGATAATAGTCTCCCAGCTGCTTTCCGGAAGGGTCTTGCAATTCCGTTCCCTGGGTGTAGTCCCAGTCAACCTGATTTGGATCGGATGGATAGGTGATCGGCTTTGGAGTTTTAAACAGCCACGTCGGAATCGTGCTGAAGTTCATTACTGTGCTATGACCCGCGGTCGCACTTAGAAAATCCTTCGTCATGGGATCGATAAGAGTGAAATCCCACGAAGTCGTCGTTGCTGTCGGCGGCTCCAGCTCTGCCACAGCCAACTTCGGATAGGGAAGCCACGGCACATATCGCACATAGTCCGCATGCATTTGCCGCACAGCATTGAAAGACGCATCGTGGATCGGAGACCCGCGCCGCAACAGGGGATTTACAACCACCTGCAACGTCGGAGTAGACCGCGATACCAAAATTGTCTTATCCCATTGAATGGAAACTGAGGCCGTTTGCTTTGCTGCTTGCGCACGGCACAGCGAGGGAACTCCAAAAGCGGCGAGTAAAATCGCGCAGCCAAGAAATAAGCGCCTTTGCGCACAATTACTGGATTTGATTTCGGCAGTCATATATTTAACCTCTGATGTCCGTTGCCTGTAGGCTATGCGGAGCGGCATGAAAGCGGATATCTGGATAGTACCAATTGCGGCTTCCGGGACAGAAATCTTGCTTACGTCGAGGCACTTAGGATGGATGATTTCTGACTCCATTGACATTTCAATTCCGCGTCTCCAAAATTGCATCGAATGAAAAATTGTGAATTGTGCGTTCCCGAACCTCTCCATTCCCTCCCATGGAGGGGGCGGATGAGCTATTTTCTGCTTCTGGCTACGGTTGCAATCGCGTTCGGCGCTCTGCCGATTTTTGCGGCTGCCAACTCTTCTCCCGCATGGATGAATAAATCTCTAACCCCGGAACAGCGCGCGGACCTGTTGCTGCACGCGATGAAGATTCAGGACAAAATCTCCATCATGCACGGTGTCGATCCTGAGCCGGTTATCGGCTATGCCGGATATGTTCTGCCCAATCCGCGGCTTATGATTCCGGCGCTGACAGAAGCGGACGGGCGCGCCGGCGTTGGCAATGATGCGACCAATGTAACCGTGCTGCCTGTGCCGATTGCCGCCTCTGCCAGTTGGGATGTCGACCTGATGAATCGATTTGGAGAAATTCTTGGAAATGAAGAATGGGGTAAGGGCACCAATATCGCGTTGGCTCCCACGATCGATGTGGTTCGGGTGCCGGAGTGGGGCCGCACATTTGAAAGCTACGGGGAAGACCCGTATATGAACGGTCGCATGGCTGTCGCTGAGATTCGGGGTATTCAAAGCCAGGGTCCGATTGCGAATGCCAATATGTACCTGACGATGAACCAGGAGACCCAGCGATTTACCGCGAACTCCATCGTCGATGCGAGGACATTGCACGAAATCTATCTGTCGCCATTCGAGGCGGCGGTGGAGCAGGGCCATGTCGGCACGGTGATGTGTGCGTATGTAAAGACAAACGGCGTCTATTCCTGCGAAAACCCGTACGTACTGAACGACCTGCTAAAAAAGCAACTCGGATTCCAAGGCTGGGTAATGAGCGACTGGGGAGGGACGCATTCCACCGTCGCTTCGCTCAATGCGGGCCTCGATCAGGAGATGCCCAACGGATATTTTTATAACGAACAGTCCATTGAGACCGCGATCAAAAATGGACAGGTCACGCAAGCTACCATCGATGAACATGTACGTCGCATTCTGGTGACAATGTTTCGCTTCGGTTTGTTCGATAAAGAACCGGGCGGCAACTGGAACTCAGACGTTCGCAGCGCGGCGCACACTGCCTTCGCCCGCGAGGCGGCAGAGCAGGGAACCGTATTGCTGAAGAACGAAAACAATCTGCTGCCCATATCCGATCATGTTTCCGTCGCTGTCATCGGCCTGGCAGGAAACGCCAAACCCAAGATCAGCGGCGGCGGAAGTTCCGGAATGGTGGCGAACCAAGTCGTCAGCCCGCTCGATGGGATTCGCAAACGCGCAGCAGTCGGAACCGGAGTATCGTATGCCGATGGCAGCAACGTTGAGCGCGCGACCGAACTTGCGCGCGCGGCGAAAGTAGCAATCGTGTTCGCTAATACCCACGAAACAGAGGGAGGTGACCGGCCCAATCTTGCATTGCCAAACCATCAGGACCAGCTGATCGCCGCAGTTGCTGGCGCCAATCCAAATACGATCGTTGTTCTCGACACCGGTGGTCCCGTTCTGATGCCGTGGATCGACAAAATCCGCGGGCTGATCGAGGCATGGTATCCCGGGCAGGAAGACGGCAACGCCATTGCTGCGATCCTCTACGGCGATGTCGATCCTTCCGGAAAGCTGCCGCTGACATTTCCGCGCACGGCGACCGAAATTCCCACGGCGACGGCGGAGCAATGGCCGGGCGTGAATGGAAATTCTACCTATAGCGAAAAGCTGGATGTCGGCTATCGCTGGTATGACGCGAAAAATGCAACTCCGTTGTTTCCCTTTGGATTTGGCTTATCGTATACGACATTCAAGCTGAGCCACTTTTCCGTGACGCCGAAACATGTCGACTGGAACGTCGGCATGCCAGATGAAACTGTTCGCGCCGAACTCGATGTCGCCAATACAGGCAAGCGCGCGGGAGCGGAAGTCGTCCAGATTTATGTGGAACAACCCGCAGCGAACGGAGAGCCGCCGCGGCAACTGCGAGCATTCGCGAAGGTGAATTTGCATCCGGCTCAAACCAAACATGTAACGTTGACATTGGCGAAACGCTCATTTGCCATCTACGATTCCACCGCGCATGCATGGAAATTTCCTTCCGGAGCCTATGGAGTCCTCGCCGGCACGTCGTCAAGAGATTTGTCGCTGCATGGCGAAGTCGTTGTCGACAATGGCTCTATTCCACGCTGATTTTCGTGGCGTCGTTATCCGTCAAGGACGCATGCCATAATCGCCGATACACGCGCGGCCCGCTTTGACCAATGCGATGTGGGGCGATGTGCTGTTCTCGTCGCTACGCTGCGGAACCCGCCCCGTCGGCTTTTTTTGCATCAAAGTACCTGTAGCCATTGGTTCAATGAGGTTCTTCGATGCGTATAGCCGTAATTTCTTCCCCTTTTATTTCCGTTCCGCCTCGCAGATATGGAGGCACAGAATTATTTATCTCCAATCTTGCTGAAGGCCTGAAGCGCGCCGGCGTGCCGGTGGTGGTCTACAGCAATGGGGAATCGACCGTCGATGTCGAAAATCGCTGGTGTTATCCCGATGCCGAATGGCCTCTCGACACGGAGAGTTCCGGTATGTTCAAAGAACTCGATCATGTTGCCTGGTCGGTTGCGGATGCCAGCCGGGACTGCGACCTGATCCATGTCAACAGTGCGCCGGCAATCACCTATTCCCGGCTTGTGCCGCAGCCGTTCGTCTGCACGCTGCACCATCCTTATGAAAAGCCGCTGACAAATTTCTACGAGCGTTATCCGAACGTAGCCTACACAGCGATCAGCCACCATCAGGCATCTTTGCACCCCACATTGGATCTGCGCACCATCCATCACGGAATTGATTTTCGCAAGTATCGGCTGCAGATCGACAAGGACGGATATCTCTGTTTCCTGGGGCGAATTGCTCCCATCAAAGGAACGCATCTCGCCGTCCAGATTGCGCAGCGCGCGGGAATACCGTTGAAGATCGCTGGAGAAATTCAGCCGATTTTCCGCAGTTATTACGACACGATGGTGAAGCCGTATGTCGATGGAAAATTCATCGAATATGTCGGAGAAGTCGGCCTGGAAGAAAAGAACCAGCTTCTTGGAGGCGCCATCGGCATGCTCTTTCCCATCCAGTGGGAAGAACCGTTCGGCCTGGTGCTGATCGAAGCTATGGCATGCGGCACGCCGGTATTTGCTTTTCCCGGCGGCGCGGTTGCGGAAGTGATTTCGGACAGAATCTCCGGCTGTATTTGCAATTCGGTCGAAGAAATGGCTGATGCCGTCACCAGTCAAAGCTACACGCCGAGCATCGTTCGCAATTGGGCGGAGACGATGTTCTCCGTCGAAACGATGGTGGAGCGTTATGTCGATCTATATCGCGCGATTCTGAATCGCAAGATCGAACGCGGCCAGCGTGCGGTTCGATCCACCAAGGAGACGGCTGCATGAGCCGGGAACCTTCTTTTCCCGTCGAAACGAAACCACCGAAGCTGAAAGAAGTACCGGCGCCACCGGAACCGAAGATTGCGTATCCGGAGCCACACCTGGCAAATATTGAAATTCTCGCATTGGTGCGGGGAAAGACTTTTTTTACCGCCAACTACAAAGGCAACCTGATGCCGCCGGGTGCGCCGCACATCGGCCTGTTTTGCGACGATACCCGTTACCTGAGTCAACTTGATTTGCGGATCAATGGCCACCCCCCGGTCCCGCTTTCCTTCAGTACGGAAGGCGCGTATGCGGCACGCATCGAATTGACGGTGAAGGGCACGGTGGAGACAGCAGGGCTCGACCTACCGGTGAATACGATTTACGTTCATCGCGAGCAACTGTTGGAGAGCGACATTCTCTACGATGTCATTCACCTTGAAAATTTTTATCAGGAGCATGCGAAGCTGCTGATTGAGATCGATTACGATGCCGACTTTATGGATATCTTCCAGGTGCGGGGCATTCTCCGCGGCAAGAGCGGCCACTACTATGCGCCGGTCATAACACCGGATCGAATGAACTTTGTCTACAAGGGGTTGGACGAGCGGATCAGAACGACGTCCATCCGTTTCTGTCCGGAGCCGTTGAAGATTGAGCACAAGACGGCGCGATGGGAGATAGAACTGGAGCCGCTCGGCAAAGCTCAGATCACAACCACAATCCACGCGCATTCTGAACCGCATCAATCGTTGCTCGACGCAGAAGATTCCGGCATTGTGCGCGCAAAACCATCCCGGGCGGAAGTCACACAAAAAAACGATCTGCATAAACCGCTGAAACTGCTTCGCCGCGAATACGATGCCTGGCTCGACGACTGCACCCACTTCCGCTCCGATAACCAAATTTTCGATTCCATGCTGGCGACCTCGGTGGAAGATTTTTACGCGTTGCAGATGCCCGACAAGGCCGGCATCGCAGTTGCTGCTGGAGTGCCCTGGTTCGCCGCGCTCTTTGGACGCGACTCGCTGATTGCGTCGTTTCAGTCGCTGATACTGAACCCCGTGCTGGCGCAGGGAACGCTGCGGGTGCTGGCTTCTCATCAGGGGCATGAAACGCGCGACGACCGGGATGAGGAACCCGGAAAGATTCCGCACGAGATGCGTTCCGGCGAAATGACGGAGACGGGTGAAGTTGCGTTCGGCATGAACTACGGTTCCGTCGATGCGACGCCGCTGTTCATCATTTTGCTGAGTGAGTATCGTCGGTGGACCGGCGACGATGCATTGTTGCGTGAGCTCGCCAACCCGCTGCAGCTTGCCGTCGAATGGCTTTTGACCTACGCGGAGATCGACCACGATAGTCTGGTCGAATACAAGCGCAAAACCCCTAAAGGGCTTTTCAATCAAGGCTGGAAAGATTCCGGGGACGCCAATATGTTTACCGACGGCAGCATCGCCCAGCCGCCGATCGCGCTGATAGAAGTTCAGGGGTATGCAATCCGGGCGCTTGCCGAAGCGGCCGGATTGCTGCGTTTTCTTGGAATGGAAGAACTGGCCGCAAAGTGTGCCGAGCGCTCCGAGAAAATTCGCAGCCTGCTTGACCCAATGTTCTGGATCAAGAAGAAAAAATATTATGCGATGGCGCTCGACAAAGATAAGCGGCGTTTGGAAGTGATCGCTTCCAATCCCGGGCACTTATTGTTTGCGGCGGCGTTGTCGGATCATCGCGCGAAGCAGTTGGTGGATACGCTGCTCGACTCCGGACTATTTTCCGGATGGGGCATCCGTACTCTTTCGCGCGACGAGCCCACATTCAATCCCATGAGCTATCACCGCGGGTCGGTGTGGCCGCACGACAACTCTCTGATCGCCTACGGCATGGCCTGGTATGGATTTCATAAGGAAGCTTCGCGCGTATTTTCGGCGCTCTATGAGGCTGCGCTCCACTTTCGAGACTACCGGCTTCCCGAACTTTTCTGCGGCATTCAACGCCGCGAACGGGACGAGCCTGTCCAATATCCCGTCTCTTGTTCTCCGCAGGCGTGGGCCTCCGGCACGCCGCTGCTTTTGTTGACGGCATTGCTAGGGCTGCGTCCGGATGCAACCCGCGGCCAACTGAGTATCGTCAATCCACATCTGCCGGAATTTCTGGATTTTCTCCGCATGGAAAATTTCCGCGTCGGGAATTCGAGAATTACATTGGAGTTTCAACGCCAGAACGATCGTACGTTTTGCAACGTGATCGGAATCAAGGGCGACCCAGTCGCGATCAGCGTCGATTTCCGCTAAGCCGAACAGTTCGTCGGCCAAAGTAAGATAAGTTCCAGGAGCAGAGGGGAATTTATCGATGAGAAAACTAGTTCTGCTGTGGATATTCCTCGCGAGCTATGCGGCTCTTGCGCAATCTTCCAATCCAGCAACGTTCAAAAGTGTGCGCGCATCGCACGATGTTGCGTTGGAAACGAACGCCCAGTCTGCATTCTGGCGGGAAGCGGAACCGGTATTTCTCAACTTCGACAACATGGGAAATCGTATCTCAACCCGTCCTGCGGAGGTCCGCTCGCGATGGACAAAAGAAAATCTATACCTTCTTTTCATCTGCCCATATCGGGAACTTAACCTGAAACCAGACCCCGATACAAAGAACGAAACCAACCAGCTTTGGAACTGGGATGTCGCTGAAATCTTTATCGGTTCCGACTTTCAAAACATTCGTCGTTACAAGGAATTCGAAATATCGCCACAAGGGGAGTGGATCGATCTCGATGTCAATCTAGACCGACCGCCCCATGACTGGACCTGGAACTCCGGCTTCCTGGTCTCCGCGCGCGTCGATCGCAGGAAAAAAATATGGTACGGGGCCATGCGAATTCCGTTTGCCGCCATTGATCCGCATCCTGCGCGATCGGGAACGATCTTTCGTGCCAACATGTTCCGAACCGAAGGCGCCGCTCCGCAAACAGAATTGATTGCCTGGCAGCCTACGATGAAAGATACCTTCCATGTTCCCGAGCGCTTCGGCCGTCTGGAGTTGGTCGCACACAAATAACTCACTCGATGCCATATTTCTGGCGGAGCCACAGTTGCAGCGGCTGCGGGCATGTGGCCGCAATCTCCTGCCACGTCACCAGCATCAGGCGGCAGCGCAGTCCGGGACAACGGACACATTGCAGAATGCGATACCAGCTCGCGATCAGATCGGGCCTGCGCGCATCGCAGAGCACGCAGAAGCGCGCGTCCTGTTCCGCGCATGCAGCCAGCGCGCCGCGCACCAGCTGATAGGACAGCATGGAGTCCCCCAATCGAGGCAGCTCTTCCATATCGAAAACTTCCTGGCAATCTCGATAGCGCTCGATCATGCGCCAGGGTGCGGTTTGAAAGTCATATTCGGTAAGCTTCGCTTCGACAAAAAGATCGCCCAGCCGCAGATCGATTTCCGTGGAGTCGGCGCGGCCATTCCGCAGCGGAATGCGAGGCCGATAGCCGAAGACCGGATCAGCGTCGACACCCAGCAGCGACTGCAATCGCCCGCTGCGATGCAAGGCCTGCGGGGCACAGAAGATGCTCATCAGAAGCGCGTCGGAGCTGTTCGAGGAGTCGAGCTCGCGACGGCCCGCATCCCGGCTCAGCAGAACTTTCCGCGCGCTGGTATGCACTTTTTGCAGGCGTCGGCTCCATTCCGGATTTTTCTTGATGCGCGAATACGCCGGCGGATAAAAATTTCCGTGATGGCCCCGTTCATCCTCCCGATAGAGCACGGCCGGCACAGCGCTCAGGCTCAGCTCGTGCGCACAGCCGTTTTTCCGCGCATGAGCGATATTTCGTTCGCTCAGCTCTCGGCGAAGGTCGGCAGCAAAGCGGGCCGACTGCCGGGATTCTCCGGCAGGCAATGGTTCCGGCACATCTTCGTCGAATACATATCTCATGGGAAGTCCGGAAAGTTCGGCCAGGCAATGTTCGCCTCACCTTCGCTTATTTATGACTCCGATGCGCGCAGCAGTCAAGTATCGAGATTCGCTTCAACGCATTTCGCCGTCCAGCCCACGCGGCTGCTCTCGTGTTGGAGGGTTGGAATGGAGCGCCTTTAGAATTGGGGCGAATTCCTGTGTAGCGGTCAACGCCGGCGTGATGGATGTCTCATGGAACGCGGCGGATCTGTTTTTTGCATGTTTCGAGGCGGACGGCGCCGCCATTGCCCGCACTGTGCCCGCATAATGATGACCGTTTGGCAGCACAATAATATCCACACGCCGATTGCGGCTGCGACCGGCGTCGCTTGCATTGCTGGCGATGGGATGAAATTCCGCATAGCCGGCGGCGGAAATTCGCATGGGTGCGATATGCGTGTTCACGATAAAGATACGCGCCAGCACCGTCGCCCGCATCGTCGAAAGCTCCCAATTGGAGTCGAAGCGATCGTTGTGAATCGGAATATTGTCCGTATTGCCTTCGATGCGGACGTCGTAGGCGGTTTCCGCAAGCGCACGCGCAATCGCGTATAGCGTATTCATGGAAGCCGGTATCGGGTCTGCCGAACCGCTCTCGAAAAAACCGGCTTCGCGCAACGAGATGATCAGTCCATCGCGTCCCATGCGGATGGCCACCGTGTGCTGCGCAATCTGCACCGCCAGCAGCCGCTCCATCCGCTGCTTCATCCGGTTCAGATCGGCCAATTGCTTTGCGGAGAGATCAAGATCGTTGTCTGTGGTACCAATTGACGGCGCGGGGCCGGCGGCGACGCTGGCAAGGTTGGGAGTTGTGCTCATAGCGGGAAAAATGCCCATGGTGTCGAAGGCGGAGTGAATGGATTTCTCCACCTGCTGAACTTTCTGCTTGTCGGATTGCGAGGAAGCGAACAGCACGACAAAAAAAGCAAACAGCAAAGTGATAAAGTCCGCGTAGGAAACCAGCCAGCGCTCATGGTTCACATGCTCGTGTTTTTTCTTCCGACTCATGCCTTTACGCTTTCCAGCTTTCCTTCTTTCTTCGTCTTTTCTTCCTGCTTGGAAAGGAAGGTGCGCAGCTTCAGCTCCACCATGCGCGGATTCATTCCTTCCAGGATCGCGATGACGCCCTCAATCATCAATTCTTTCTGCGTCTGCTCCTCGCGGTGGCGCAGCTTCAGCTTGCCGGCGCAGGGCAGAAACACCAGATTGGCCAGCCCGACCCCGTAAATCGTCGCGACGAACGCGACTGCAATGCCGCGGCCCACTTCATTGATGTTGTCGAGGTGCTGCATGACCTGAATCAGCCCCAGGACGGCGCCGATGATGCCGACGGTCGGCGAAAATCCTCCCGCGGACTCGAATACCTGCGGGATTCTTTCTTCCATCTCGCTATGATTGTCGAGGTCCAGTTCCATAATCTTGCGCAGCTCCGCCGGTTCCGTTCCATCGACCGCCAGCATCATCGCCTGCTTCAGGAAAGGATCGGTCACGCTGTCCAGGTCCTGGTCGAGCGACACCAGGCCGCTGCGCCTGGCCTTGTTGGCAAAGCCGACGAGCTGGGTCACTACGGCGTTGCCGTCCGGCTCTTTACTGAAGAAAACGCGTACCACGCTTTTCCCCGCGGCCAGCACGGTGTCCAGCGGGAATTGCAGCATGATGGCGCCAATGGTGCCGCCGAGTACGATCAGCGCCGCCGTCGGCTGCAGAATCTGCGTGATCCTGCCGCCCTCCATCATCATCCCGGCAAGAATGCCGCCGATCGCGAGCAGAACTCCGCCAAAACTGCTCTTATCCATTGCCGTGCTCCACATGCTCAAGAAATGTTGAGAAGCTAGTCATCCAATCGCCGGCGCCGGCGCCAGCTTTCGTCCTGTTCGGCCTGGGAATTGAAGGCCGGATTGGCCGCTTCGCTCGCCATTTTTGCGCCGGAAGCTGCCGCGATCGCCGCCGCATGGGATGGGTCCGAAATGCTGAAGCCGTCGGGAAACGCGCTTTGCAGAAGCCGGGCGCGAAACGCAATCACCCGCTCAATCAGCTGTTCCAGACTCTCCGCTACTACAATCTTGTCGCCGGTAATCAGAGTGATGACCGTGTCCGGGCTTGCTTCGGCATAACGGATCAGATCGCCATTCACAATCAACCGCTCGCCTTTCAGTCGTGTCAGTTCAATCATAGGTATCGTTTTGCGGCCAGTCGGCCATCCTCACCTCTTCTATCGGCAGAGAGAGGCGCAAGTTGATAGCGGATGATCTGCTATCGAAAGAAAAACCGGCGACAGGAATGGCGGCAATATACGGTTGTCGTCAGCAAGAAATCGCGCCAATTTTTTCGCTCGCGCCTAAAGTGGTTTTCCACGTGGCCGATGAAGCCTGTGAGCACGAGGATCCTGCCGGTTGGAGCGCTTGGCAAGCGGATTTGCAGCAACAAGCCGATCCGCTCAAAAAGTCCCGGGGACAGGAAACTCAAAATCGCAATACAGGAGCGAACATCATGTCCCTTGGCGTCTTAAATAACATCTCTGCAATTTACGCAGAAAACAATCTGAACCAGACACAAAGCAGCCTGCAGAACACGCTGACGCAGCTTTCCTCTGGTACGCGCATCAACTCCGGCGCCGACGATGCTGCCGGCCTTTCCCTCGCCGATGGCCTCGGCGCCAATGCGGCGGCCCTTACCCAGTCGGCGACCAACGCCAGCAGCGGCGCAGGTCTGTTGCAGGTGGCGGACGGCGCGCTGTCGCAGGTCACCAACCTGCTTAACCGCGCAGTCACGCTGGCGACGGAAGCATCGAACGGCACGCTGAACGGTACCCAGGATGCAGCAGCCAACCAGGAGTATCAATCGATCCTGACCGAGATCAACAACATCGGCAGCACGACCAGCTACAACAACAATGCGGTCTTCAACTCGACCACGTCGATCTTTACCGGATCTTGGGCCGAAAGCTTGCTGCGCAACGCTTCCGCGGGAGACAGATGCTCTCCGGCAAACTGCCCAGCAAGTTGCGCTGCTTGTTGATCCCGCCGGAACTCGCCCAGGGCGCCGAGGCCGGTAACCGCTTCCACCCGGCGAACGCCTGAGGAAACGCCGCCTTCGCTGAGCAGCTTAACTACCCCGATCTCTCCACTGGCTCCGGTGTGCGTACCCCCACAAAGCTCAGTGGAGAAGTCGCCGATTTTCACCACTCGGACCTTTTCCCCGTATTTCTCGCCGAAGAGTGCCATGGCGTGGTACTCGTTCACCGCCACGTCGATGGGAACATCCTCCAGCGTCTCCACCCGGCTGTTGGCGAGCACCTGGCGGTTGATCATTTCTTCCACGTCTGCCAGCTCTTCCTCGGCAACTCCAGTGAAATGGGAGAAATCGAAGCGCAGATGTTCAGGATCGACTCGCGAACCCGCCTGCTTAACGTGCTTTCCGAGGACTTCCCGTAGAGCGGCGTGCAAGAGATGGGTGGCGGTATGATTTCGGCGAATGGCGGACCGGGTTTCTATATTCACCACAGTATCCACATAGCTGCCCAGCCCGATTGGCTGGCGCAGGTAAACCTTATGCGCGCGAACGCCCTGGATGGGCTGCACGCATCCTAGAACATCCGCGATGACGATATTGTGGTCGTCGGAATACAGCCAACCGGTATCGCCAACCTGACCGCCGGAGTCTGCATAAAAGGAGGTGTGATCGAGAACGACCTCGACGCTCTCGCCGGCGTTTGCCTGAGGCACTCCGGCGCCATCCTTTACGATGGCGAGCACCTCGCAATGTTGCGAGCTGAGTTGACCATAACCCTCGAAGACTGTTCTGGGCAGCGAACGGAAAGCAGGACTGGCAGAAGCTTTCGCGCCTCCTTTCCAGGAGGCGCTGGCACGCGCTTTCTCTTCGCTGAGAGCCAGTTCAAAGCTGGTCAGATCGAAGGCGATACCTTGGTCACGGGCCGCATCCACCATGAAGTCCAAGGGCAAACCGTACGTTTCGTAGAGATGGAACGCAGTTGCACCTGGCAACATAGGAACCTTCTCCCCTGCATCCTTTCGAACCCCTTGAATGGCCGCGTCAAGCTGCTTTGACGCCACGGCGAGCATCCTGTCAAAACGCTCTTCTTCGGCACGGATGACCCTCGCTACGCGGCCAGCACTCTCCGCCAGTTCGGGGTATGCACCCTGCATCTCATCCCGAACCGCCTCGACCATGCGGTACATGAAAGCGTCTTCCTGACCCAGCACCCGGCCGTGGCGGATACCGCGACGCAGGATTTTGCGCAGGACGTAGCCCCGCCCCTCATTCAGCGGAAGCACTCCGTCCGAGATGAGAAATGTCGCCGCGCGTGAGTGATCGGCGATGATGCGCAGTGAAGCATCGGTGGAGGCGTTGCCATCCTTATATTGCGTTCGGGTCAGCTCACTCGCGCGGGCGATCAGCGGTGTAAATAGGTCCGTCTCGAAATTGGAAATTTTCCCCTGCAGCACCGCGGCCAAGCGCTCCAGGCCCGCCCCGGTGTCGATGGAGGGCTTAGGCAGCAGGTTAAGCTCGCCTTGCAGATCGCGATCGAACTGCATGAAGACCAGATTCCAGATTTCTACATACCGGGCTTCGTCCTGGCCGAAAGGCTTATCCTCCCCATCCTCCGAGGCTTCCAGGCCCATGTCGTAGAAAATCTCCGAACACGGCCCGCAGGGGCCGGTATCGCCCATGGCCCAGAAATTATCCTTCATGCCAAGCTCATGAATCCGCTCTGCGGGAACACCTTGGCCAAGCCACAGCTCATACGCCTCTTCATCTCGCGGGACGCCTTGTTCGCCCTTGAAAATGGTGACGTAGAGCTTCTCCTTCGGGATGGCCAACCACTCCGGTGAGGTGACCAGCTCCCAGGCGAATGCAATCGCGTCGCGCTTGAAATAGTCACCAAAGCTAAAATTGCCCAGCATCTCGAAGAAGGTGTGGTGGCGGCGCGTAAAGCCGACGTTCTCGAGATCGTTGTGTTTGCCGCCGGCGCGGACACATTTTTGCGAGGTCGTGGCACGGCTGTAGTCACGGCGCTCGAGGCCGAGAAAGACATCTTTGAACTGGTTCATCCCCGCATTGGTAAACAGCAAGGTAGGGTCGTTCGCTGGCACCAGCGAGGAGGAGTGAACACGACGGTGCCCCTTCGACTCAAAAAAGCGCAGGAAGGTTTCTCGGATTTCAGAACCAGTGCGATACTGCATTCCCTGAGTTTAGAGCATCGCTGGCTTTGCTAGACCACTCCACCGCAGTAAATGGGTGTGAGTAGACGAGAAAACGCAGATCTCACTATGTTGCTAACCCGGATTTTTCACTCAGCGTTCTCTTCCGGTATCGCCAACTCAGCTTCGCTGCAATCGATTTCCCAGCTATTGAGCACCTTGGAGATGGTGGGGAAAGAATAACCGGCGGCCAGCAAACGTCGAACCAACCGCGCCGTCTGTTTTTGATCTTGTGGCTTGCTAATCCGCTTTCGGGCAAGATAGCGCCGCGCAAGTTCCTCTTCGCTTACCTGCGCATAGGCGCTCTCGATGGCTCCTGCGATTAACTCCGCGTGCAGGCCCTTGCGGGTTAGCTCCTGTTGCACGCGGCGCTTGCCGAGATTCTGGTTCTCCTGACGCAGGCGAGTATAGGTGGCGGCAAAGGTTGGATCGTCAAGATAGTGCTGATCCAGAAGCCGCGCCACGACAGCCGCCACCTTGGTCTCCCCCACCTCTCCCGGTTCGACCCTGCGCCTCATCAGTCGTTTGAGTTCAGTCACAGTGCGCATTTGGCGGGTAAGTGCGCCGACTGCATACTCGTAGAGAGCGGCCTCTTCAAGAGGCAATGGTTTTTTGCGCGACTGGAAAGGCATTAAAGTCCAAGTAGTCGCCGGTTGGTTTCCCGATCAGCCTGCCCACCCGCGAAGTCATCGAAAGCGCGCTCGGTAACCCGAATAATATGATCGCGGATGAAAGGCGAACCCTCGCGGGCTCCGTCTTCGGGGTGCTTTAGCGCGCACTCCCACTCCATGACGGCCCACCCAGGAAAGTCATACTGCGCTAACTTGCTGAAGATGCCGCGGAAGTCCACTTGCCCATCGCCCAAGGAACGAAAGCGCCCGGGACGGTCGATCCAGTCCTGATAGCCGGCATATACTCCCGATCGCCCGTTGGGATGGAACTCCGCATCCTTAACATGGAAGGCACGTATGCGCTCATGGTAGATGTCGAGGAACGCCAGGTAATCAAGCTGCTGCAGCACGAAGTGGCTGGGATCAAACAAGATGTT
This sequence comes from Acidobacteriaceae bacterium, assembly GCA_965276585.1. Classification (GTDB taxonomy): domain Bacteria; phylum Acidobacteriota; class Terriglobia; order Terriglobales; family Acidobacteriaceae; genus JAKAAZ01. Next base: position 1,267,836 of record CBDIAZ010000002.1, read on the forward strand.
CGCCCGCGGGTGCCCCCCGACTGCGTCCAAAAAGCGTTCGAAGGTTACTCCATCGTGCAAATCTTCTCCGGGATGGATCTCAAAGCACAAATCAACGCCTGACTCCGCAAAAGCATCGAGGATCGGCCGCCAGCGGCGAGCCAACTCAGCAAAGGCTTCGTCGATCAATCCCGCTGGCCGCTGCGGCCACGGATACATATACGGCCACGCCAGCGCCCCGGAGAAAGTAGCGTGAGCCGTAAGTTTCAGATTTTGGCTGGCCCTCGCTGCTAACAACAGCTGTTGTATCGCCCACTCCTGCCGCTCCTTTGGGCGCCCCGCCATCTCAGGCGGCGCAAAAGCATCGAATTGCAGGTCGTAGGCAGGATGCACGGCTACCAACTGTCCTTGCAGATGGGTAGAGAGCTCCGTCAATTGAAGGTCTAAACCGTGGAGCATACCAAGGAGCCGTTCGCAATAATCCTGGTTTTCGGCAGCCTGCTTGAGGTCGATGAGCCGCCGATCCCAGGAAGGAATCTGTATGCCCTTGAAGCCTAGGTTCGCAGCCCATCTGGCAATATCTTCCAAATTGTTGAAGGGTTTTTGGTCAGCGGCAAACTGGGCCAGGAAGATCGCCGGCCCCTTAACGGTTTTCATAATAGTCACTCACTTATGCTTGAAAAAAGCCCCGTTGCGCGACGGCAATGTTGCCCCGCGAGGAGTTCTTCACCAGGTACATCATCTCGTCGGCAGCGCCAATGATCTCCTGGATCGACCCGCCGTCTTCGGGATAACTTGCGATTCCAAAACTAGCCATCATCCGCAGCTCCAACCCCTCCGATAACAAGTACCGCGTCTCGCGCAATGAGTGTAAAAGCCTCTGGGTCACCTCGAGCGCCGCATCTTTGCCCGTCTGCGGCAGCAGCACGATGAACTCGTCTCCACCATAACGAAAGGCCGAATCGATCCCCCTGACATTATGCTTGATCGTCCGGGCGATCTCGGCCAATAGCCGGCTGCCGGTCAGGTGGCCGTATAGATCGTTGACCCGCTTGAAGTGATCCAGGTCGATAAAGATCAAACTGAAGGGGATACTAAAGCGTCGGGAACGCTCGAGTTCGCTTTCCGTGACGGAAAACAAGTGCCGCGAATTGAATAATCCGGTGCAGTCATCGGTGATGGTCAGTTCCTGGATGCGTTCCACGCTGTGTACGTTCTGTATGGCAATCGCAGCGTAGTCGCACAGGACTCTGAGAAACGCCATGGTTTCATCGGTAAGGGTCGACGGGCGATAGTTGAGCAGCTCGATGACGCCCAGCGTACGATCGCGCGCGCGCAAGGGTATGCAAATTGCGGAGCGTAGCGACGATGCGGGAGCAGAGCGAGAATTCCCTAGGAAACGCGGATCGTTCCCCGGGTCTGACACAACCACCGCTTCGCCGTGCTGCGCCACCCAGCCGGCGAGTCCTTCGCCGAAGTCTACTCGCAAATTACGGTCGCCGGATGATTTTCCGGCCGCGACGGCGTAGTAGAGGTTTTGCTGCTGTTCATCAACGATCAGCAGCGACCAGGATTCAGGTTCAAAAAACTGCTCCATCTGCTGCATGATGGCGCCTAGGATCGAGTCCAGATCGAGCGAGGAAGTCAACGCACGCGCTACATCGTGAAAGACCCTCAGGTCTTTCGGTAAAGGGGGACGCTCTGGGAAGGATCCATCGACCATTTCAAGGTAGAGCCCGATTCTGGCTGCTTTAGACCATTTCCCTTCTACTCTGCGCAGCAGAGTTTGTGATGTGCCTCTCTTTAGGGACGGCAGTCCGTCGCTTACGCTCAAGAAGCGAACCGCTTAACCTCCGATGTGCACCATGCTGCGCGAGGGTTTCAGGAAACCGGGCTCGCCAATATGGTGGCGCGCCTCCTTGGCTTCGACTGTCCTCTCGATGAAGGCGGCCAACTCGTCATCGGAGCCGCCGCGTGCCAGCACGCCGTAAAGATCATGATCGAAGTGGGAGAAGAGACAGGTGCGAATCTTGCCATCGGAAGTGAGGCGGATGCGGCTGCAGGCGCCGCAAAAGGCATTCGTCACGGGCGCGATAATGCCAATTTCCCCGATGCCGTCGTCGAAGGTATAGCGCCGCGCGGTCTCCCCGGGGTCTTTGGGGGGAGGCCGACAAGCGGGCGAAAGCAATTGAGCTTTTCCATGACCTCCTCCAGCGGAACCACCACATCGGGGGTCCACAAGCGGTCCTCTTCAAGCGGCATGAACTCAATAAAGCGAACGATGACGCCCTCGTCTCGCGAGAAGCGGGCAAACGGCACGATCTGATCCTCGTTAAAGCCGCGCAACAGCACGCAATTGACCTTGACCGGCCCAAGCCCGGCACCCTGAGCGGCCCGCACACCGGCCAACACTTTTGCAAAGCTGCCCGGTACTCGCGTAATTCGTTCAAAAGTTGCCGGGTCGACGGCGTCCATGCTCACCGTGATCCGGGTCAGCCCGGCGAGTGCAAGCGGAGCGGCCATTCCGGCCAACAAATGGCCGTTGGTGGTAATCGCGAGGTCCAGCGGTTCACCCAACGAATTACGCAGCTCCGACAGCTGCGCAACCAGAGAAACAATGCCCTTCCGCAGCAGCGGCTCACCGCCGGTCAGGCGTACCTTCCGAATACCTAGTTTCACGAATACCCGGATCATTCGTAGATAATCTTCTATTCCCAGTTCGGCAAATTGAGCGCCCTCGGAGCCAGTTCGGCAGTACACGCATTTGTAATTGCAGCGGTCGGTAATGGAAACGCGAAGATCGGTGATGGTTCGGCCGAACTTATCTTTTAGGCGAGCCGATGGCTGGACCGCGGACCTTGGCGGGTTGAGCAACGCGGCCGGACTATGCAGGTCAGAGGATGACATGCGACAAACGCTCCCAAATGTGCAACGCCCGAATACTTGGATGCACCTGCCGCAACGCCGGCCCCTGGACCAGCAACGCAGGTGTTCCGTAACCTTATGTTAATTAGAGCATTTTTGCGTCTTTGGCGTTCACGCTGGGGAGGCGCCCGGCCATCCGGGAGAGATCGGCAGGGGGAGGAAATCCTCTAAACCGTGCCGGGACAGCAACTCCGCGCTTCCCAATGCCCCAATCCTGCACTATAGTTCAGTAAATCAATGGATACTCCGACAGAGACGAAACCACAAGCTCAGCACGGAACAGTAGGATTTCCCTCCTCCTCCGGTAAGTCTTTTAACGGATTCTTCAGCGCTGAAAAACGCTGCAAATTCCGCAAAAATGACCTTATCGACGCCCGCGCCCGGCGTCTCTTCGAAACCACCGCCTACGCTTGCGAGAACGACGCCTACCCTTTTCAGATCCCGCTAGAAGGACGAACTGGTCCCCGGGTCTGGGCGGACGGCCACTCCATGCTAATGTTGTCGTCCTATGACTACCTGGGACTGATCGGCGACCCCCGGATTGACGCTGCTGCCATCGAAGCAATCAGGAAGTACGGCACGGGCACAGGCGGCGCTCGCCTGCTTACCGGCACCACCGACCAGCATGTCCAGATGGAGCGGGACTTGGCTGCCTACAAAGGCACCGAAGCCGCCATCACCTTCAGTTCAGGATATTTAGCGAATGTTGCCGTGCTAGGCGCGCTCCTGGGACCGGCAGATCGCGTGATCATGGATTCGCTCTGCCATCGTAGCCTTACCGATGCCTGCCGCTTTGCCGGCGTGCAGTTGCAGCGTTTCCGGCATAATGACGCCTCGTCTTTGCGACAGGAGCTGCAGAACGGAGCTCAGGCGAATCGCACTCTGGTCATCTCCGATGGCGTTTTTTCCATGGACGGAGACGTTTGCCATCTGCCTGAGATCCTTGAAGTCAAAAAGGAATTCGGGTTTTTCCTTCTTGTCGATGAATCGCATGCTTCCGGTGTGCTCGGAGCCAGCGGCCGGGGCACCGATGAGCATTTTGGCATACCCACCAGCGAAGTAGATATTTGGACTGGTTCCCTAGCCAAATCCATTCCATCCACAGGTGGTTTTGCGGCGGTCTCGCAGGAACTTGCGATCTATCTGCAACATGGGGCATCGCCCTTTATCTTTTCCGCAGCTCTGAGCCCCGCGGCGGTGGCAGCGATTCGTGAAGGTTTGGCGATTTTGCAGCAAGAGCCGGAACGTGTCGCAAAAATCAAGCACAACGCCGATTTTCTGCGCAGCGGTCTTTGTTCGCTCGGCTACGACACTGGGCTATCGGAGACGGCGGTCATTCCTGTCATTCTCAATGACGAGACGACCACAGGCCTGTTCGCCCGACGGCTTCGCGACCATGGCATTCTGGCCACGCCGGTGCTCTTTCCGGCCGTTCCACAGGATTCAGCGAGGCTCCGGCTTTGCGTCACCGCCGCCCACACTCAGGCTGACCTGGAATACGCGCTAGACGTATTCGAAAAAATGGCGCGCAACTAAGACTTGATCCGGTCGCGAATCCTCACGTTGGTGTTCGTGACGATCAGTGCCAGGCGCGAAATGCCAGCACGGCATTCAGCCCGCCAAAAGCGAAGGATTGCGACAGCGCAACTTCGACGGTTGCTAGGCGAGCTTGATTGGGAATAACGTCCAGCTCGCATTCAGGATCTGCCTCGCTGAAATTTGCGGTGGGAGGAAGCACGCCGTTGCGCAACGCCAACACGGTAGCAACCGCTTCTATCGCGCCAGCCGCTCCCAGCGTGTGGCCGTGCATCGACTTGGTGGAACTGACCGGCAAGGCGGTGGCGTGACTGCCGAAAACCGTATGGATGGCCGCCGTTTCCATTCGGTCATTGGCCTCGGTGGCGGTTCCGTGGGCATTGATGTAGCCAACCTGCTCGGGAGCTAGCCCACCGTCGCGCAGGGCGGAACGAATCGCCCGGGCAGCGCCTTCAGCCGAGGGCTGGGTGACGTGGCAAGCATCCGCTGACATGCCGAAGCCCACGATCTCAGCCAAGTGGCTTCGCTCCCCGCGCCAAGCGCACGTTCCAGTGGCTCCAGAACCAACATGGCGGCGCCTTCTCCCTAGGATCATTCCCGAGCGGTTGGCAGAGAAAAAGGGCGGCAGGTGTCTGGGCTGACCACCCGCATCGCTTCCCAGGCCTTCAATCCCCCCAAAAAAAGGGGCGCTTCACTGCCACCGGCAATGGCCAGGGGAGCTGCTCCGGAACGCACCATCCACAGGGCGTTGCCTATGGCATGAGCCGACGAGGAACAGGCGGTGGAAAACGTATAGGCGGGGCCATGCAGGCCAAACTCCATTGAAATATGGCTGGCGCCGGCGTTGCTCATTCCCAATGGGATGGTGAGTGGGTGGACGCGATGCCTCCCATGGTGGAAGAGCTCCCAATAGCCGATTTCGTCTGTAAATCTGCCACCCATGCAGGACCCGGTGATGACCGCCGCGCCTTCGCGCAACTCCTCGGTCCATTCGATCCCGGCCGAGGTCACGGCTTCGCGAGCAGCGATAACGGAAAACTGCGCAAAGCGGTCCATGAAGCTAAGGGCTTTGCGGTTGAAAGTAAGCGTCTCCGCGTCATACCCAAGCACCGCGGCGCCGTTTTTGAAACGGACCTGAGTTCATGCCCATTTCGGGAACGGGCCCGACATCGTCTGGTATTGGTCCGATTCCAGATTGACCACTGGCGAGTGCACGCCAGAAACTTTGCTGGTCAAGGCCCAGAGCGCTGATGACGCCCATTCCTGATATGACAACTCGCATCTACACCATTTTCATAGAGGACTATTGCTGGACCGAGGGTAACAAACTCCCCCTTATTCCCGATAGAGTTGGCTTATTCGGTTGCAGTTTGGGGAGAGGGATTTTGTTTGGAATTGACCAGGTAGGTGACACCGTCGATCATTTCGCGGATGGTCTGAATCTTCTTCGCATCTTCGTCTTTGATCTCGATGTCGAACTCACTCTCCAGGTCGAAGAGGATGTTGATGCTGTCCATCGAATCGATGCCCAACTCTTCGAAGGTGCTGTCGGGCTTGACCTTCTCGACGGGAATTCTCTGGGTGGTCGCAATCACTCGAAGAACTCGTGCTTGGATCGTCTCAGACATAGGGGCCTTCGTAGAAACCGCAGTTCTGACCCGGGGACTGTTGCTTCAGGGCCGGGTGTGGAACTGTTTCAGTAAAGTTAAACCGGGAGCCGGGTGCTGACAATAGTTTGTCATTGAAAGTGATTTTTTGAAACCTTTGCGCACGCTTGGGATTTAGTGAGCTTCGGTGACGGCGAGACGCCGGGCAGTACGCCAGGCATAATGTAGGGCGGAAACGATGGTTAACAGTGCGGTGGCATAGAGGGCCAGGGTGCGCAGCATGACCAAGGGCAATGGGGCAAAGATCTGGCAGAGCAGAACCGCCAGTAGCGCGAGGATCTGCGCACAGGTACTTGCTTTGCCGTAGAGGCTGGGGCGGAAATCGCGGATGCCTAAACTGATATAGAGCAACGCGGCAACGATAAGAATGCCCAAGTCGCGGCTAAAAACCAGAATCGTCACCCGACGCGGCACGAGGCCCTGATGCATGAGTACCAGAAACAAGGTGCTTAAGAGAAGCTTGTCGGCGACCGGATCGAGGTATTGGCCGATCTGGGTTTGCTGCTTGAGCACCCTGGCGGCCCAGCCGTCGAGGCCGTCGCTCAGCCCGGCAACGATAAAAAGACAAAGCGCGGTTCGGTAGTGCGCCTCAAGAACCGCGATGACCAGAAAGGGTATCAGGCATAGACGCAGGAAAGGAGCAGGTTGGGAGCTGCGCGCAGTTCTTTCAGCAAGGTGTTGCGATCCTCATGGCTGCAGCCAGGAACTGCGCTGCGCTCCGGCATCCTTGCCCACTCAAGCCAAAGAGGGCTTGAATGGGGCACCCAGAGCATCTTGATGGTACATGAGCTTTTGATATGATAGCGAGATGCACGGCGCAGGTGCGTCGCTCAGTGGAATGCATAGGCGCGTAGCTCAGTTGGTTAGAGCGTCCCGGCAAGCCGGGAAGGTCAGGAGTCGACTGATGCGAGGCAACACATAGGCGCGTAGCTCAGTTGGTTAGAGCGCCCCGGCAAGCCGGGAAGGTCAGGAGTTGACTGATGCGAGGCAACACATAGGCGCGTAGCTCAGTTGGTTAGAGCGTCCCGGCAAGCCGGGAAGGTCAGGAGTTGACTGATGCGAGGCAACACATAGGCGCGTAGCTCAGTTGGTTAGAGCGTCCCGGCAAGCCGGGAAGGTCAGGAGTTGACTGATGCGAGGCAACACATAGGCGCGTAGCTCAGTTGGTTAGAGCGCTACCTTGACACGGTAGAGGTCAGGAGTTCGAGTCTCCTCGTGCCTACCATTCTCTCTGGACGGCTAGGACGTCTTGGCTGTTCCACCGTGCCTTCCCCTCAAACTCAAGAGGAATGATTCGAGCCTCCGGACGCGATCGTCGCGTCTAGGGCGAAAGCGTTTTCGTCATATCTATTAAGCGCCTGCCATACTGTTGCCCTCTCTGTGGGAGTAAAGTCAATCAGATTTGGCACCGTAACAAGGTAGGGCCACTCCCTCTCGGCATTGGGGCAATCGGCCCGCTGGTCTGAAAAAAATCTTGTGCTTGTATAGAGGCTTATAGTGGACACCGCAGCGTATCCCTTGCGCCGCCATGTAATCCATAAAATGCGCGCGGTTTGGAACCCGAAGGACGCACATATAAAAACTACTCCCTGCCTGGTGAGGAACGCCATTGAAGGAAGATGCCTCTTGGAATTGCTCGATATTCTGCTTCCTAATTTGCCGTCGCTGTTCGAGTACCGGTAGTTGATGCAGAACCAAGGACGCTCGAAGATCGTCCAGTTCGCCCGTAACGCCGTGCTCCAGGACGTCGTAATCCCAACGCAAGGGTCCACGACTATATGTCTCGGCTTCAAGCCCGTTGAATCTTAGTTGCCGTGCCCGCGCGGCCACCCCCGGATTGTTGGTCGACAACATGCCACCGTTGACGCAGGAAAGAATCTTTTTCGCTTCGAAACTGAAACAAGCGATGCTCTCTGCGTAGACGCTCGTCGTAACGTGAGCGCAATCTTCAATGACTTTCAAGCTGAAACGGCGAATCACATCTTCCAGGGCCGTTGCCGCGTTGCCAAACAGATGTACCGGGACGATGGCTGTGATTCCTTCCCGGACGACTTTCCGGAGCAGATCGGCCGGATCCATCAGGAGGGTTACCGGATCCACGTCGACAAAAACAATGCGGCATCCGTGAAGAGCAGGCCCCGAGGCGCTACTTACGTACGTAATGGCGGGGACCCGACCACGTCGTTGGGCATGAGGATACAGCGTGCGGCTAGGTAAAGGGCCGTTGTACAGCTGTTCACCGCGACGTTGTACTTCTTTCTCGAAATGGCCGCAAATTCGGCTTCGAGCTGCCGGACAACGGGTCCGAGCGCGGGCCAGCCGCCGGTCAGCGCTCGCACTACAGCCTCGATTTCCTGCTGCTGATTGGTAGGGTCGGAAAGTGGGAATTAGAGGCGTTTGTCGATCTCCTGAGAACTAAATGGCAGGTCCGCTTGAAAACAACAGCCAGGACGCGATTGAAGGAACGTTGGACAACTTTAAAAAATATTTAGAAATACCGCAACCTTTATCTCTATTTCCTCGTCTATAGTCGAACTTATTGAAGCAGACCGTTGCAGCGAGAGGGCGCGCGTTTGCATGAGGGTGTTAGCTGTCATCGCCCTCTACAAGCGATCCCCGGAGCAATCGCAAACTTTGGTGAGCCTGGGGGTGGCGTTTGGACGCCACCCGGAAGCGCTGAAGTCCTTTCACGTGCTTGTCTGGGACAACAGTCCGACGGCCCTTTCAAGCCCTGCGACTCGGGTTTCCTTCCGACTATTTTCACTCGAGCAAAAACGTCGGCACGTCGGGCGCGTTCAATGGGGCTATGGAACTCGCCGAGAAGATGGGGATTCCGTGGCTCTTGCTTCTCGATCAGGACACAACCATTCCTGAGGAATTCGTACCCAAAATAGCAGCGTACGGTCAGCGATTCGCGCACGATCGGGAAGTGGCTGCTGTGGTGCCGTTGCTATGGTGCCGTGGCCAGATGATCTCCCCCAACCGCCTCGGCAGTTTCTACCGCGTCCTACCTGTTCCGCGAACCTGCCACAACACCTGTTTCAAAAAGCAGGTGTTTGCCTGTGACAGCGCAATCCTTGATGCGAGTAAGTGCGCTGCGCGAAGCCGGAGGGTACGACGAGGGCTTATTTTGGCTCGATTTTTCTGACATTTATGTATTCGCCGCGTTTTACCGAAATGGCAGGTTTGTTTACATCGCGAGCGATTTGCAGCTGGAGCACTCCCTTTCCATCACGGATTACGGGAACCAGTTGACTCCAGAACGGTATAGCAATTTTCTCGCTGCCGAGGGGGCCTTCCTGGTGCTTTATGGGTCTCGCCGCGACAATGTTGCCCTCACCGTTCGCCTCCTGGCGCGAGCGGCAAAGCAGTATCTGCGGCACCAGGACAAGGCATTTGCAAAGATGAGCTGGAAGGCTTTTCTGGACCGAGTTCTGCTCGCCAAGGCGACGCGAATGGAGAGGTGGGAAAAGGAACTGACCGGTTCCGCTAAAGCCTTCGGCAATTTGCAGAGCACAGATGCTACCGGCTGAAGCTGACCCGAATACGTATGCCTTTTTTGGGGTTATTCCAGCCCGACATCCTGTCCACCTTCGCCGCTGGCCATCATCGCCTATCGCCGGAATTCAAACCGTTATTGGCAACAGCTGAAGCACGAGAAAGTTCGAAGAGTACACGGATGCGTGCTGCCATCACCGATAGCAATTCAATCCTCATGCCTTACCGGTCCGGTAGCGATTGGCTTTCGAGTTGAAGCTGATGCTCCTTGAAACGCAGCCTAGTTCGACAGCGAGAGTGTTGATCGAGAAGCCAATCCAGAAGGCGATACCACTCCTTGGGATCGAGATGCGTGATCTGGTGGCGAAGAATATGCCCATTACGCTGACCCAGCAGAATTCCTATCGCTCGGGTCATCCAGATGTTTTTGAGAAGTTGTTGGCCGCGCCGCATATAATCGTAAGTTACCGCGCAATCGAGTAAAGAAACAGGCTGTTGAAAAAAAGGACCGCAGAACGCTCTACCCATCCGCCAACGGGAAAAAACTCAGCTTTGCCTGCAGCGCCTCCAAGAGATCGAGCAACCGCGAATGTAGCGGTGGTAAAACACAACGCGACACGCCAGGAAAGGCTGCTTCTTCCGATTTGCGCGCACCCGGCGAAGGGCACGAAGCATCGTGAATTACTGCGGTATAGTACGGGGGTCCTTGTAATATGGCATACGTGGGCCGGAATGGCCGAGGTTTGCATTGTCTGGGCCGCGTCGCCTATGACGGATGGGCCGGCAGGCTTAGATTTTTTGCAGGCTCAGGTACCGCGACAGCGTTGAGCGCGGCCTACACGGTTTCATCTTAAAGAGCGAAGGTAACTATGAGTTCTGAGAAAATAACATCCGAAGATACACCAGAGCGGTTCAACGTCGAAGACCGTGGCCCATCCAATACCGAACTCAAAAAAGAAGACGGGATAAGCCGACGCAAATTTGTAGGCTTGGCGGCGACTGGACTTTCGGTGGGAGCACTTCTCGCAAAGACTGTATACCCGGCAGAAGCCCAATCCTTGACCGATAAGACGAATTCTAAGAGGTCCGCTGGCAGTGCATCGTCTGCTGAGTCTCAACAGATCCTAAGTCCGTCCCCTGACTTCATGCCCGACTGGACGTTCAAGGGTTCTTCGTTGTCGGATTGGCAACCCATAGGTGCCGCCAAGTGGAAAGCTGAGAATGGGGTGATCACAGGCACACCGTCCGAGGCCAGTGGCGGCTGGCTCCTGCTGAACAAGTCTCTCCAGGATGTCCAGTTCTTTACAAGGATGCAAAGCGCCGGCAATTACAACGCAGGCGTGTTGTTGCGGGTTGAGAAATCCGACACCGGGATGAGTGGAATATTCGTGTCGCTGCGAGAGGGAGACCTCAAATCCTACCGGCTTACGCTGGACTCGAACGGTAAGGAACTCCAGCGCGAACCATTGCCCGCTGGCCCGGGGGAAGCCCGCTTCGCCTTTACTGCCGCGCAGCCTGAGATTCCTGACGCGAAGCTTTTAAAAACTGGTGAAGGTGGAGGCCGCCCGCGACCAACCGGCGGTGATGCGGCTTATTCCGGCCCCGCCACATTGCGTGGTATCAATCTACCCACCCCGCTGCCGGAGCTCGAACCTCCTCCGAACGGGATTTGGAAGGATAAGTGGAACAAGGTCGAGGTCATCTTCGATGCAGACCTGGTCCGGCCAGCTCTGAACAATACCGCCTGGCAGATGGAATTAGGCGCGACGAATGATGCTTCCGGTTACGGACCGATCGCACTCTACGTGGGCGGGACGGATGAGGTGCAGTTCAAGGATGTTTGCTACAAGGATCTCCGGCTCGCCACGATCGAACCAGAGAAGGTTTCCAGCAACTTCCGGATGCAGCGGCTTGATGAGTTCTACTACTCGTGGGGTGCAGCGGTGGCCGATCTCAACCATGACGGCCATCTCGATGTGATTGCTGGTCCCTACTACTATCTGGGACCGGATTTCAAAGAGCGCCGCGAGATCTATCTTGCCGAGTCCTTTAATCCCAGCAACCAGTACGCGCCAAATATGGTGACCCACGCCCACGACTTCCACGGAAACGGCTGGCCGGACATTCTGGCAACCGAAATGCGGCAGATGGTGCTTTACGTAAATCCCCAAGGAGAGAACCGGCGCTGGAAGCGCCACCTGGTGGTTCCCCAGATATCGTCGGAGATCACCGTTCTCGGGGATGTCGACGGGGATGGAAGGCCGGAACTCGTCTACGTTTACCAAACCAGGGTGATGTACGCAAAATACGATCCTTCCGACCCGACGAAACCATGGACTGTTCACAATGTCTCGGCGCCCGGTATGGGATACGTACACGGCGTCGGGGTGGGAGATATCACGGGAAATGGAAAAATGGATATTCTCGGGCCGGCCGGATGGTGGGAGCAGCCAGCGGCAGCCGGGGACGCCTGGAAATATCACCCGGTGGCATTCGGGCGCTGTCCCCGTTCGGGATTAGTCGGCGGCGGCCAAATGTACGTTTACGACGTAAACGGCGACGGCCTCAACGACGTCGTATCGTCCCTGGAAGGACATGGGTGGGGCCTGGCTTGGTTCCAACAGAAGCGGGACGCAAGCGGAAACATTTCTTTCGAACGACATATGATCATGGACGACTTCTCGACGAAAAACGCTGGAGGGGTCACATTCTCGGAGTTGCACGCCCTGACAATCGGTGACATTAATGGCGACGGTATCCCAGACATCATTACGGGGAAACGTCATTGGTCCCATATGGATGGTTATTCCACTCCAGATCCCAACGGGCCAGCGGTGCTTTATTGCTACCACACCGTTCGCAATCCCAAAGCCCCGGGCGGAGCGGAGTTCGTCCCGGAGTTAGTCCACAATTTATCGGGTGTGGGCTCACAGTTGGCGGCGGTGGATCTGGACCACGATGGGGTGGCCGAGATTATCACTGCGACCAATCGTGGCAACTTTGTTTTTTGGTCAAAGGCACGCGCAAAGCGCGGTTAAGCAATGCGCGGCATTGCCTTCATGAGGAAGTGCTCGGCTTTTCCTCGCTTCGCCTGAGCGGCCCCGTTTTAACCGGGCGCTTGCTCTGCTATACGGGCAAGACCTTGCGCCCGCCGCTCCTCAGCCATCTTTCCCTCGAGAAGGACGAGTCCTTGAAGGAAAGATAGGGCTACGTTTCCGCATACTCAACCGCCCTTTGCTTTAGCTATCTAAGGGCTTCCGCAACGGCTATTCTCCTCGGCTGTCATTCGGGCTCTAAGTCCGATTTAGGGCCCGAAGAAGCTCAAGTCGAAAGAATTAGTTGGATAATTCGAAATAAAACGATACGTTTATAGCGCGTGTCGACAGGGCAGTTTGATGCGCATCGCGGAGCTGACGTATGAGCGAGGTATTGGAAATTGAGGAGACAAAACCAGCAAGCTTTAGAAGGTGCTAGCCACAACCATCAACCGCCCGTCTCCACCTCCGGCGCGCAATCTGGCCGTGGACGCGTATCGTGGCTTGGTTATGCTGCTGATGATGGGCGAAGTGTTGGAGTTCTCCAAAGTTTCCGCCTATTACAATCACAGTCTCTTCTGGAAGATTTCTTGCCCTCAACCAGACCCACACCCAGTGGTTTGGTTGTTCGCTGCACGATACGATCCAGCCTTCCTTTCTCCTTCCTGGTTGGCGTAGCCCTCCCTTATTCAATCAGGAGCCGCCTGCGTAAGGGAGCTACGTTTCCCCGGATGTTGCTCCATACCATCTGGAGATCACTGCTCCTTGTTGCTCTGGGTATCTTCCTCCGCTCGCTCCACAGTACCCAGACCTACTTCACGTTTGAAGACACGCTCACGCAAATCGGCCTGGGCTACACGTTTCTCTTCTTAGCTGGCCTTTCGTCCCAAGCGTGATCAGTGGATCGCTTTCGGCGCCATTCTTTTTGGCTATTGGCTAGCTTGGGCGCTCTATCCGGCCCCGGGCCCCGGCTTTGACTACTCCGCAGTCGGCGTACCCAGCGACTGGCATCATCTTTACACCGGATTTCGCGCTCACTGGAACAAGAACAGCAATTTAGGCCAGGCCTTTGATGTGTGGTTCCTGAACCTGTTCCCCCGCGCCCACCGATTCGTCTTCAACGACGGCGGCTATCTTACCTTGAGCTTCATTCCGACGCTCGGCACCATGATCCTTGGCTTGTTCGCGGGACAGTGGTTTCTGGAGTCGGCCCCTAAGCAGCCCATCCGCCGTTTCGTAACGGCAGGCGTTGTTCTTCTGGCCCTTGGGCTCCTCTTTCACGTCACGGGGATTTGCCCCATTGTGAAACGCATCTGGACTCCCAGCTGGACCCTTTTCAGCGGTGGGATATGCTTCCTGTTCTTGGCGTCGTTCAGCTGGATTATCGACGTGAAACAGTGGCGGCGTTGGGCCTTCCCGCTCATTGTTGTCGGAACAAATTCAATAGCCGCCTATCTGATCGCCCACCTATGGCAGGAATTCCTAGCCCAAAATTTAGTGACGAATCTGAGCGAAAAACCCTTTCTGATTCTTGGTTCAGGACTGCAGCCTCTTCTTCTGGGTGCTTCTGTTCTGTTGCTCGATTGGTTGTTTCTTTTCTGGATGTATCGTCGCAAGATCTTCCTTCGCATATGAAGAACTGAACTCGGCTCATCCTCGGCTGTAGGAGCAGCAGGCCCAAATTCACCTCAGGAGAGAAGACCCGTGAAAGACGACTTAACCGAGCCCTCGCTTAGTCCCAACCGCCGGCAGTTCCTTCAGCTAGGCGCTATGGTTACTGCCGCGTTCAAACTCGACCACAGCGCACTTGCGGATGTCGTTCCTCCGTCGTCTTCGCGGTCGATGATCGATACCCCTTTCGCCCCGACCAAAAATCCGCGCATCGGCTTCATCGGTGTAGGCGGGAGAGGTACCCACCTGCTCGGTTGGTTCGTGGCACAGAACGCGCAGGTGTTAGCCATCTGCGACGTTGTGCCGGAGAAAGCAGAGAACGCCGCTCAGATCGTAGTAAAAGCCGGACAGAAGGCGCCCGAACTCTACACCAAAGGTCCTCACGACTACGAATCCCTCACCAAAAGAAGCGATCTTGATCTCGTGGTGATCGCAACGCCGTGGAACTGGCATACCCCGATGGCACTTTCCAGTATGGAAAATGGCAAGCACGCCGCCGTTGAGGTACCGCTTGCCTACACCGTGGAAGACTTGTGGAAGCTGGTGGACACTTCAGAATCAACGCGCCGGCACTGCATCATGCTCGAGGAGTGTTGCTACGGCTACACCGAGACCCTGGTGCTCAACATGGTGCGTAAAGGCTTGTTGGGGCAACCCCTCTATGGAGAAGCCGGCTATTTGCACGATCTGCGGGAACTGATGTTCTCCGGCGAGGGTGAGGGTTTATGGCGCCGCGCCTTCCATACGTTGAGCGATGGCAACCTTTATCCGACCCACGGATTAGGTCCGGTGGCCAACTACATGAACATCAACCGCGGCGACCGCTTCGACTACATGGTTTCTATGAGCACGCCGGCCCTCGGCCTGGCTGCCTACCGTGCAGCGCACACCCCGCAAGGTGACCCTAAGTGGAAAGAGAAATACATCGATGGGGATATGAATACATCCTTGATCAAGACCGCATCCGGCCTGACCATCACGCTCAAGCATGATACTTCCAATCCTCAGCCTTATAGCCGTATCAATATGATCGCCGGCACCAAGGGTCTCTTCTACGACTATCCGCCGCGAATCTACATTGATGGGCAGCCCGGTGGCGAACAGTGGGGAACCCTCGATCAATACAAGAAAGATTATGAGAGCCCGCTCTGGGCCAAAGAAGGCGCCATGGCCACTGCGTCTGGCGGACATGGCGGCATGGACTACATCATGATCTACCGCTTGTTGCAGTGCATGCGCGAAGGACTTGCGCCCGACATGGACGTGTACGACGGAGCATCATGGTCGGTGCCGACTCCTCTAAGCAAAACCTCCTTGGCGCAGGGGAGTGCTCCGGTCAAATTCCCTGACTTCACGCGGGGCTTGTGGAACAAACGCGCGGGGTGTCCGATCTAAGTGCTGAAAATATTGAGGGCGTAGCCTAGAGGAGAGATCTGCGGCTCTCTTAATCGGCATCGTGCCTGACAGAAGCAAGTCCGATCCCTTTGTTTCTTGTTAGAGAGGCGCACACTCCAGCCGAGATCACAAGCCTTCCTGTGTGAGAACCTTCCCTCTTCTTGGCGTTTTTCTGCCGCCTCCTAGAAAGTAAAAGTGGCTTGCAGAAAGATGGAGCGGTTGCCGGGCGTCGGCGATCCGAAAGGACCCCCGGCAAGGGATTGTGTTTTGCCGTAGAGCGGTGAACTCAGCGTGCCATTGGGGGTGCCCAAATTCACGATATTAAAGATGTTCGCAGCTCCGGCCACGATGGTCAGGCTATACTTGCGGGAAACCGGAGCATCCAGCTTCGGTTGCGCTTGCCCGCCGCTGAGCCCGCGGCCATTTACGCTGCCGTTTCCTCCCTGGTTGCCGCCGGCGCCTTTTGAACCTTCAATTCGTGGGCCGATCCCGATCACCTTGCTAACCCGAATATGCATGACGAAATTTGCTGGGCCAAGCCCGGCGCCATAAGGGATGGTTCTCTCTCCCTTGCCAACTGGATCCGTATCCAGACATCCATAGGCCGTGGAAACCACGTTCGCGGCGCCACAAGAGCCATAGGTGGGACGCGCGTTGAACTGATTATTCTGAGTGAGATCGCTGCCTGTCACCAGGTTATACGGTGTGCCGGACTGCGCCGCAAGCAGAGGCGCAACGATGATCCCATGAGGGGCGGAGTAGGTGCCAAGCAGGAAAAGACGGCTTCTGATGCCGAAGGTCGCCCGGCCATAATCAAGCCCGGGATTCTGGGCTACTGACGGAACGTAGTTGACCCCCTGCGTATCGCTATTGGCTTGGCTGAAGGTGTAGGAACCATGGAGGGAGATATGGCGGAGCTGCGCGTTGGCAGTGACGACCAGCTGCTGTTGCTTATAAACACCGCCGGATTGAAATTGGTAGTTATATACCGGCGGAGGCGGTCCCACTACCGTGTAGGTGGAGGGATCGAATGCCGGCGCGGTTACATTATTGGTGAGATATTGATGAACGCCCCGGGTGAAGAGATAAGTGGCATTGACCATGACCTTCTTGGTGATCTGCCGATCAACGCCGACCCCACCCTGCATACTGAGAGCTGCGTGAAAGTGGGGATCGATATTGTAGAAGGATGGGATGGATGCGGCGGCACCCGCGAGGGCGGCCGGTGATGCGGCGGCGCTGGGATCATAAAAGGCGGGGTTGGTGATCACGTAACTCTGCTGATTGATTCCATTCTGGTGGATCGCCTGCATGAGATACGGCGTGCCGGTAGACGATGAAAACGAGTTAGGCACGGTAAAGCGATCGTAGAACCAGCCATAGCCTGCCCGTACAATTGTCTTGGGAGGCGTCTTGCCCACAAGGCGCGGTGCCCAGGCCATCGAAACCCGTGGCCCCCAATCAGCGTGGTCGTGAACACGATTCTGGGTTTCAAATCGCAATCCGTAGCTTAGGGTAAGGTTAGGTTTTGTCCGCCAGTCGTCCTGATAAAAAAGCGCCCCATCGAATAAGAGCGCCCGTGCCAGTGGGTTTTGGACGACCGTCGCCTGATACTGCGCCGGCGTTTGCGCCAGATATTGATCGATCGAGGTAAATAGATAATTCCCGTTTTCACCGGCGGTGGAGTAGTTGGCATCGCGATACGCCCGCAGGCGGGCGCCGAACCGTATGGTGTGGCTCCCCGCGGTGGCGGTCGAATAGTTTTGCAATTCGAAGATATCCTGGTGATCCTTCGCAACCCCGGAGTTGCTTCCCCCGTCAGTGAAGGCTCCTTGCACCGTAACTGTGGGAGTGAAGTAGGAGGCGACCTGGCTATTGCGGACCCGCCGCCATTGAAAGTGGGTTTCGTTGATGACGCGTGGATTGACGACGATGGTGTCGCTTACCTGAATGGCATTTTCCTGATCGTTTACGTTGTAGGCTTGTTCCGGCAGGTTGAGTTGACCAGGACCATTTGCCGTCGCGA